>NZ_JABKDD010000009.1 GCF_013623905.1 Brevibacterium sediminis | reverse complement strand
GGTCGAAGAGTTCGATCGCGGCCTTGGCTTGGTCGTTGGTGATCAGACAGTCCTGACGCATGGAATGGTCCCTTCAAGTTGGTTTGTGTTGATCACAGTCCAACTTTCGGGGACCACTCCACGCGAGGTTGCTGGGCCGCCGTCAGGTAGTTCTGGGGAGGGGGAGCCGCGTTAGACTGGAAGAGATGAGCAAGAAGTCGAAGTCCCAGCGGAAGGTGTTGACCACCAAGAATTCTGCGCGCTCGAATTCGAAGCGCCATAAGGAGTACTTCGACAAACACGACGTCTATGAGAAAGACGCCCATCACGTCTCCGATAACCGGATCAGGCTCGGCCTCTCCAGCTCCTCCGTCTCACCCATGACCGTCGAAGAGACCTTCACCCAGGCAGCCAAACACGGCTACGACGGCGTCGAGATCATGGTCACCCATAACACCGAGACCCGCGACGTCGACCTCATCAACGGACTCGCCGGCGACACCGGACTCGACGTCATCTCCCTGCACGCCCCGACCCTGCTGTTCCTGCCCCGAGTGCTGCACAAAGACCATTGGGAGAAGCTGCGGATCACCGCGAACCTCGCCAAGGCAGTGGGCGCCGACACGGTCGTCCTCCACCCGCCGTTCCGCTGGCAGGGCGAATACGCCCTCGGCTTCGTCGACGGCGTCCGCCAGGTCGCCCAGGAGACCGGTGTGAGACTGGCCGTGGAAAACATGTACCCCTGGCGGGCCGGCCTGCGCGAGATCCAGGTCTACTACCCCGACTGGAACCCCCTGGACGAGGACTACGACGACCTCACCTTCGACTTCTCCCACGCCTCCACCGCCGGCATGAACGCATTGGAGACGGTGGGCGAGATCTTCGACCAGCTCCGTCACGTCCACCTCACCGATGGGGCCGGCTCGCTCAAGGACGAACATCTCGTTCCGGGCGAAGGCACCATGCCTGTCGCCGAGACCCTGCAGTACCTCGCCAAACACAATTGGCAGGGCGACGTCGTCGTGGAGGTCAACACCCGATTCGTCCGCAGACAGGCCGCGCGCGAGAAGATGCTCGCCGACTCCATTGCCTTCGCCCGTGAGCACCTCGGCCTCGACGCAGATACTCGACGACGCAACGCCCACAGCCACACCCGCACCTCCGAGCACAAGCCCTCGCGGTCCGGAAGGGCCGGCGCCGAGAGCTGACCCTGCGAGCGACCGCGACCTCGCACATCACCCTGCCCGTCTTCGCCTCGCTTCGCTCGGTCACGTATCGGCACGCTTCAGCGCATGGACACCCACCGACCACCGCACATCAGATATCGAAAGGCTGACGCACTTTGACCACCATCGCCTCCATCGGAACCGGCAACATGGGCACGGCCCTCATCCAGGGAATCCTCACCGCCGACGCGAGCATCACCGTCCGCGCGACGACGAACTCGACCGACTCGGCGCAGCGGCTCCGCA
Organism: Brevibacterium sediminis; assembly: GCF_013623905.1. Taxonomy (GTDB): domain Bacteria; phylum Actinomycetota; class Actinomycetes; order Actinomycetales; family Brevibacteriaceae; genus Brevibacterium; species Brevibacterium sediminis. Next base: position 138,259 of record NZ_JABKDD010000009.1, on the reverse strand, counting down.
GTGATCTGCCCACCGCCACGGTCACCTCGCTGGAGGATGACGCCGACGCGAATCGGAAAGCCGTGTCCGGTGCCGATTTCGTCTTCCTCGGTGTGAAGCCGTGGATGATGGCCGATACCCTGCGCGAACTCGCCGACGACCTTGACCGGGACTCCGTGCTCGTGTCCATGGCAGCCGGCGTCGCCGCGGCCGACCTTGCGAAGCTCGCCCCCGAGAATCCGATCGTGCGGATCATGCCGAACACGCCGAGCGCCATCGGCCACGGCGTCATCGCACTGGCCCCCACCGCCGAGGTGACCGCCGCCAGTGTGGACACACTGAAGTCCCTGCTGTCGGGCGCCGGCCTCGTCGTCGATCTCGACGAATCCCAGATCCCGGCCATGACCGGCATCTCCGGGTCCGGAGTGGCGTACTTCTTCCTCCTCGCCGAAGCCATGATCGCCGCGGGCGTCAAGCAGGGTCTCAGCGAGGACGTCGCCCGCCAGATGGTCGTGGCCACCGCCGACGGTGCCGGCCGACTCCTGACCGAGAAACCCGATCCCGCCGCTCAACGTCAGGCCGTGAGCAGCAAGGGCGGAACGACCTTGGCCGGTCTCCAGCAGTTTCTCGACTCCGGGATCTTCGATATCGCCGAGGCGGCCGCGCAGGCGGCAGCGGACCGTTCCCTGGAGATGGAACAGGAGAACTCCGAGGTCATCAACGGCTGAGCCGGATCTCCCTGTTCAGGGGAGGACGTGGGACGAGCGGGCGATCGACACGGCCTCATGCCGGGTCCGTGCCGAGAGCTTGACCATCGCCGTATTGAGATAGGACTTCACCGTCGACTCGCGCAGCGACAGCGCCTCGGCGATGCGGGCATTCGGCCATCCCAAGGCAACATGCGAGAGGATGTCGGTCTCCCTCGGCGACAGCCTGACTGCGGGTACCGGCGTCTGGAAGCTCTCCGGATTGTGTCCGGAGAGAATATCGGCCAGGCGCGCCTCGATGCCGGTGAGCTTCTCCCTGGTCTCCTCATCGACGATCCCGGAGCGGATCGCCCTAAGCTCGGCATAGGTGTGCCGGAGAGCTTCGCGTCCCGAGGGATCCAGATCCGGGTAGAGCGGTTCCTCCTTGACAGGGCCGCGCGGTTCCTGCCGGTATCCGAGTCGAGCGAGATCGACCGAAAGCTGTCGTACCCGTCTGACGAGGTCTCCCGTCTGCGGGGCGGCGGCGTTGTAGTCCGCGCGGTGGCCGCAGTAGACCATACCGGTGACCTCACCGCCGTGCAGAGTCGGCACGGCGACGAGGACGCGGATGCCCTCGCCGAGCACCTCCTCGTCGTAATGGTGGGTGATGAGCGGGTCGATCTCATAGTCGCGGGTCAGTTGCGGAGTGCCTTCGGTCATGGCCCGACCGCCTAGGCCGCGCCCTGTGCTGACGATGAGGGTCGAGAGCAGGTCCTTGTCGGCGCCGGCGACGGCTTCGACCGCGACCGAATCCTCTTCGACCATGCCTCCGAAGACGACGTCACCGGTGCCGCTCTGGTGCAGGGAATCGACGGCTTCGACGAATAGGCGACGGGTCTCGACCTTGAGTGCCCGCGTTTCCTTGGCGTGCGCATTCATGTGAACAAGCTACCAACTTTCGGTGGTATTCCCTAGCGCATGCTGAACGTTACCTTTGGGTCATGTGATTCAGGACACTGATGTTCTGCCCATTCAAAGGAGAAAGAATGACTGACCCTGTCAACACCGGTGTTGACTTCCTCGCAGAGGAGGAGAAGCCGGAGTTCAAGGCCCTCAAACGCAAGCGCTTCTCGGTGGTGATCCCGCTGTCGATCGCGTTCCTCGTCTGGTACTTCCTCTACGTCATCCTCAGCACGTACGCCCACGACTTCATGTCGACGAAGGTCGTGGGGGAGATCAACATCGGACTCGTATTCGGGCTGCTGCAGTTCGTGACGACCTTCGCGATCACGATGTTCTACGTCTCGTTCGCCAACAAGAAGCTCGACCCTCCCGCGGAGGCGATCCGTGAACGACTGCAGGCCGAATCGGAAGGACACCGCTCATGAGCACTCTGGCAATCGGAGACTTCGTCGCTTCGGGAGTCGACCTCCTCAGCGCAGCGACCACCGAGGTGGAGAACAACCCGGTCCTCAACATCACGATCTTCGCCGCATTCGTCGCGGTCACGATGTTCATCGTTCTGCGGGCCAGCCGCAACAACAGATCCGCCTCGGACTACTATGCGGGTGGCCGGTCGTTCACCGGACCGCAGAACGGCTTCGCCATCGCCGGTGACTACCTCTCTGCCGCATCCTTCCTCGGCATCTGCGGTGCGATCGCCGTCAACGGCTACGACGGATTCCTCTACTCGATCGGCTTCCTCGTCGCCTGGCTCGTCGCTCTGCTCATCGTCGCCGAACTCATGCGCAACACCGGCAAATTCACCATGGCCGACGTGCTGTCCTTCCGCCTCAAACAGCGCCCCGTACGCATGGCAGCAGCCCTGTCGACCCTGGCGGTCTGCTTCTTCTACCTGCTCGCGCAGATGGCCGGTGCCGGCGGGCTCGTGTCTCTGCTCATGGGGATCGACGGCAAGGTCGGCCAGTCGCTGGTCATCGCCGTCGTCGGCGCGCTGATGATCATCTACGTTCTCGTCGGCGGAATGAAGGGCACCACCTGGGTGCAGATCGTCAAGGCGATTCTGCTCATCGCCGGTGCTTTCGCCATGACCATCTGGGTGCTCGCACTCAACGGCTTCAACCTCTCGACCCTGCTGGCCTCGGCCGTGGACAACGCAGCCGAAGGAGTCGGGGAAGGCGTCCTCAACCCGGGTCTGCAGTACGGCGAGAATCCGCTCGACTTCATCTCCCTGGCACTGGCGCTCGTGCTGGGCACGGCGGGTCTGCCCCACGTGCTCATGCGCTTCTACACCGTCCCCACGGCTAAGGAAGCTCGCCGATCCGTGGTGTGGGCGATCTGGCTCATCGGTGCGTTCTACCTCTTCACCCTCGTGCTCGGCTATGGTGCGGCCGCACTCGTCGGCGCCGACGCGATCAAGAACGCTCCTGGCGGCGTGAACTCCGCGGCTCCGCTCCTGGCGCTTCAGCTCGGCGGGCCGCTGCTCATGGGCTTCATCTCCGCGGTCGCGTTCGCCACGATCCTCGCGGTGGTGGCGGGCCTGGCGATCACCGCGGCGGCCTCGTTCGCTCACGATATCTACGCAAACGTCATCAAGAAGGGCAAGGTCGAAGACTCCGAGGCGGAGGTCAAGATCGCCCGTCGCACCGTCGTCGTCATCGGTGCGGTCGCGATCATCGGCGGCATCGGAGTGCAGGGGCAGAACATCGCATTCCTTGTGGCGCTGGCCTTCGCCGTCGCCGCCAGCGCGAACCTGCCCACGATCGTGTACTCGCTGTTCTGGAAGCGCTTCACCACTCGCGGTGCGGTGTGGTCGATCTACGGCGGACTGATCTCGGCGATGGTGCTCATCGCCTTCTCGCCGGTCGTCTCCGGCTCCGAGACCGCGATGATCCCCGGTGCCGACTTCGCGATCTTCCCGCTGTCGAACCCCGGCATCATCTCGATCCCGCTCGGCTTCATCCTCGGGTGGATCGCCTCGGTGACGGATCGAACGGTGGAGAGTCCCGAGCTGGCCGCCGAAATGGACGTCCGCGCCCACACCGGATTCGGCGCCGAGGAGGCTGTCGAGCACTGACCCATTCCGCCATCCGCGTGTTCGAAGTGCAGACGACCCGATTCCGATCAGCACGCATGCACTTCGAACACGCGGTTGTGGATACCGCAGCGTTATGGCCGCGTCGTGACCATCTCGGCGCACGCACCCTTGCGCTGAGAACTCGGCTGCAATCGAGTACCACGCGGGGGCGGAGGCGCCGCTGACTCAAACGCCGTGGACTGTTGACAGCATGCGGACTCGGACGTCTTATGGGTGTGGATGCCGAGGGCGATTCCACAGGCGGTTGAGGAGGCCTTGTCGGAGTCTCATTCGTAGCGACAGTCTTGCCGCATGTACAACGTGGTCCGCACCAGTGAACTCAGGGCGCGTGGGGTGCAGAGCAGATGCATCCGTGACGCCAAAGACTGCTGCCTTTTGGCACTCACTCAAGGGATGTATTCTGTCATCGCCCGCTGCTCGAATCTCAGACATGGTGCGATAGCGGAGTTCATCACGGACGAAGCGTGGATTCACAGAGTCGTCGAGCAGACCGACCCGGAGTCGGGGAGGCCTCGTTTCGAACTCCTCGACATGTTCGAGAAGCTGCGAGTGGCTTCGTACCCGCACTACCGATTTGACGACGTGATCTGGGGAGTCTCCGCCGCATTCGTCCATGACCTTCCGCTGCATCGACCGCCTCGGGGGAAGGTCTTCATCGCTCACCCGAAGAAGCGACACAACAGCGCCGACGTGTCGAGGACGTCGAAGACCGTTCCTGAAGCGGACGTCGTTCGCATAGGCAAGATGTCGTTGACTTCACCCATTCGCACCGCCTTCGATCTTATCGGCCAACTTGGTGAACCGGAGGGCTTCGTCGCACTCGAACGGTGTCTGCGCAGATCAGCATTCGGGTCTGACGAAGGGGCCGACGAGGCGGCAAGATTCGGATATCCGCCGGACACTTTGGGATTAGCTGAGCTCTGCATTGCTGAAGACTTCATGCCTGTGCTCGGCCGGCTGTCAAAGGGCCAAGCGAGAGCTCAACGTCTGCTGTCTTCAGCGGGGCCGCTGTCGGAAAGCTACGCAGAGAGCCGTTTCGTGTACAACCTCATGCAGCTGAGACTGACCGGATTCAGCCAGCAAGTCAGGATCCGGGACGGGCACACGGTCATCGCTCGCGTGGACTTTCTGCACGAGAAGTCGCGGACTATCGTGCTCATCGACGGCTTCTCCAAATATGCCGATAACGGAGTTCGGCTCATTCGGAAAGAGGTCCGTCAATTCAATCGGCTGCTGGAGCTCGGGTACAGAATCGTCCGTCTGAGCTTCGACGAGGTGACCCACCTTGAAGAGTGCGCAACCAAACTCTTCGGGCAGGCCCCGCAGCTCAGGGCGTTCATCGCCCCGCGAAAACGGTCCGGTGCCCGGCAGAGCCGGACTTAACAGCCGTGGCGAGACATTGCTGTGCGACCAGACAAGTGTTCAGCTGCTTCGAAATGCAGATGCCCTGACCGAAGTCACTGCGTCCACACTTCTGACCAGCGATTGTCGCTGGCCGCGGCAGAATGGCCAGTGGAATGCAGCTTGGTGGGCGTCGTGGGTGCGCATATGGCGAATGGATGTGATGCACCCGAGGTGGGAAGCTGTAGACTGGTTCGAGTTGCCGATCGCGGTATGTCTGCACCGGGTTTCACCTGGGTGAATGTCTGCCGACCACGGGTGATGTGCGGGCGTAGCTTAATGGTAAAGCTTCGGCTTCCCAAGCCGATGACGCGGGTTCGATTCCCGTCGCCCGCTCTCATACCGCGCACCCACACTGGCTATGCCAGCGATCCGAGACCCACGATGCGGGGTGATCGCCGCTCGCAGCGTGTGCCGCCGCGGTGGTGTCGGACCTGACCGGTGCGCCAACTGCTTCGAAATGCAGATGCCCCGATCGAAGTCACTGCATTCACGCTTTGAACCCGCGGTTACCTCTGGCACCGCTTCGCAGCCTACGGGCGGCCGGCGAAGCGGCCGAGCAGCTCGACGTGACCGGCGACGATGAGCAGATCCTGTTTGCCCACGCGGGTCGTCGGATCGGCGTAGGTGAAGTCGCGGCCGGGGCTCTTGATGCCCACGATCGTCACTCCGTACTTGTCGCGGACACCGGACTCGCTGAGAGTGAAGCCCTGGATCTCCCGCGGCGGCCGCATCTTCACCACGGCGAAATGGCCCTCATCGAACTCGATGTACTCCATCATCCTGGAGCTGACCAGGTGGGCGACGCGGCGACCTGCGTCCGACTCCGGGTAGAGCACATGGTGGGCGCCGATGCGGTGGAGGATCTTGCCGTGCGACGGCGAGATCGCCTTCGCCCACACCTGCGAAACGCCCAGGTCGACGAGGTTGGCGGTCGTGAGCACGCTGTCTTCGATCGAGGTTCCGATCCCGACGACGGCAGTCGAGAAGTCACCGGCACCGACCTGCCGCAGTGCGTCGATGTTCGTCGAATCGGCTTCGACGACGTGCGTGAGTTTGCCGCTCCAATCCTTGACGAGCTCGGGGTTGTGCTCGATGGCCATGACCTCGCGCCCCAGGCGGGCAAGAGTCGCCGCGGTCGAGGACCCGAAACGCCCCAGTCCGATGACCAGGATTGAAGTGTGTTCGTTAGCCAACGACCGGCCTTTCCTCGGGGTAGCGGTACAGGCGCACCGAATCCTGCATAGACAGTGCAGCCGCCAGTGTAATCGTACCGAGTCGACCGATGAGCATGATCACCGACAGAACATAGAGTCCCGAATCCGGCGAGGTCGCCGACACCCCGGAGCTCAGACCCACGGTGCCGAAGGCAGAGATCACCTCGAACAGCACCCGATCGAGCGGTTCCGCACTGATCTGCAGCATCGTCAGGGTGCCGATGAAGACGATCATCGCACCGGTGAGCAGAATCGAGATCGACAGTTTGATCGTCGACGACGTCAGCCGCCGACCGAACACGTGTACGTCCTGCAGACCCCTGGCCTCGGCATACGCAGCGAGGACAAGCACGGCCACCGTCGTCACCTTGATTCCGCCAGCCGTCGACGACGAACCGCCGCCGATGAACATCATGAGGTCCATGAGCAGATGCGACGCCTGGCTCATGTCCGCGACCTCCATCGTCGCGAAGCCGCCGGACCGGGGCATGACCGCCATGAACAGCACTTCGACGAAGGTGTGGCCGGCATTCTTATCGCCCAGGGTCGCCGGGTTCGCCGACTCGAACAGCGCCAACAGGAGCAGACCGATCGCCAGCACCGTCGTCGTGGTCGTCAATGTCAGCTTCGTATGTAGATCCCAGCGGCTGGGCCGGTTCCAGAACATCGCGACCATGAGCACGACGGGGAACCCCAGCGACCCGACGAACACCCCCGCCATGAGCAGGGACAGAATCCACGGATCCGAGGCGAAGTACGCTGCCCCGCCTTCGTGGATGGTGAAACCGGCGTTGTTGAACGCCGAGATCGAGTAGAACACCGAGTACCAGATGGAGTCGCCGAGCGATTCCCCGCGGATGAGGAACCGTGGGAACAGCAGCACCGCGAGGATCGACTCGGCGGTGAAGATGGTGATGACCACTGTCTTGAGCAGCGAGCCGACCTGGCCCAGATTGAGCGCCGAGGTGGCCTGCTGAGCGATCAGGCGCTGCCGGACTCCCAGCCTCCTGGAGACCGCCATGCCCAGCACCGAGGCGAGGGTGAGGATTCCGAGACCGCCGACCTGGATGCCGGCGGTGATGACCGAGATCCCGAAGTCCGACCAGTACTCCTCCGTGACGACCGGGGTCAGCCCGGTCACACACACGGCCGAGACCGCCACGAACACCGAGTTCGCGATGTGCGTGGCCTGATCGACCGAACCGGGGTCGCGCATGCTCGCCGGCAGCATCAGCAGGATCGCGAACGCCGCGACGACGGCGACGAAGGACCCGATCGCCAATCGTGCCGGTGAGGCCACGGCGAGGTCGTCGACGAAGTCACGGACCCACCGGCCCGGCTTCAGCAGCCGATCGAAGCGCGGCGAGGAATTCTTGGACACAAGCACCATGGTAGAGCCGGTGGCCCCGGAATCGGCGCAAGTGAGCTGTGCCATATAGCATGGTGGGCATGGCCGAAAATGATGTGTATGTCGTTTGGGACGACGAAGTGACCGGTTACAACTTCGGTCCCAGCCACCCCATGCACCCTCTCAGGCTCGACCTGACAGCGAAGCTCGCCGAGGACTTCGGACTCTTCGACGCAGACAACGTCCACATCAATCCCATCGGTGAGATCGATGAGGCGAAGCTCGCCCGCCTCCACGACCCCGACTACATCGCCGCGGTCAAGCAGGCCGGCACCGAGGAGGGCCTCGAGGAGCAGGACGCGAACAGATACGGAATCGGCACCGAGGATGTTCCCGGGTTCGAGAATATGCACACCGCCTCGGCGCTGCTGTTCCAAGGCAGCGTCAACGCCGCGAACGCGATCATCTCCGGGGACTTTCGGCGCGCGGTGAACTTCTGCGGCGGAATGCACCACGCGATGCCGGGCAAGGCCAGCGGGTTCTGCGTCTACAACGACGCGGCCGGAGCGATCACCGAATTCCTCGACGCCGGATACGAGCGCATCGTCTACCTCGACATCGACGCCCACCACGGTGACGGCGTCGAGACGTTCTTCTGGGACGACCCGCGAGTGCTCACGATCTCGATCCACGAATCGGGGAAGTTCCTCTTCCCCGGCACCGGATTCCCCGCCGATATCGGGGGACTCAAGGCGGCCGCCTCGGCGGTGAATATCGCTCTGCCCCCGCGCACGGGAGACGCGGACTGGCTGCGCGCCTTCGACGCCACCGTCCCGCAGGTCGTCGCAGCCTTCGAGCCTCAGGTCATCGTCTCCCAGCACGGCTGCGACGGTCACCGCGCGGACCCGCTGACCCATATGCGCCTGAGCGTCGACGCGATGCGCATCGCCGCCGAACGCATCCGCGACCTCGCCGTCGACCATGCCGATGGACGCTGGCTGTCCGTCGGGGGAGGGGGCTACGCGATCATCGACGTCGTGCCCCGCGCATGGACGAACCTCCTCGCCGTCGCCGCCGGCCGCGATATCGATCCCGGAGCCCGGATCCCCGGACGCTGGGCCTCCTACGCGCAGACGAAGACCGGGCGCGAGGCGCCGCTGTCGATGACGGACGGCTTCGACGGGGCGTTCGAACCATGGTCGAAGGGGTTCGACCCCGAAGTCGAACTCGACCGTGCCGTGATGGGCACTCGGAAGAACATCTTCCCTTTCTTCGCACTCGACCCCTACTTCGACTGAGCGAGATCGGTCGACGCCCGTCGACCCAGCCGAACGCGAGTCCGGCCCTGCCGTGCACGCCACCCGGGCCGAACCCGATCCCAGCGTCCGCGCGGATCGCCTGGCACCGCCGTTGTGGATCTGGACACAGTTTTGGGAAAGCAGGCGGCCAAGCGATAGAATTGCACGGTTAGTTCAATGGGTGGGCACCTGATGTTCACCCTCCACCGACAAGCACAAGGGGTACCCGAGTGGGCTCAGTCATCAAGAAGCGCCGCAAGCGTATGTCGAAGAAGAAGCACCGCAAGCAGCTTCGCAAGACACGTCACCAGCGTCGCAACAAGAAGTAAGACCCAACGGTCCTACGCCCCCGCTCGAGTGATTTCTCGGCGGGGTTTGTTGCACCCGATGAGGAGTGAGCCATGGTCGATCTGACCTTTCTCACACGTGTCGACTGCCATCTGTGCGCTGATGCGCTGCAGACCGTCACCGAGGTGGCTGCAGGCAGAGATGTGACCGTGACCGAGATCGACATCGATACGGATGACGATCTGGCCGCGCAGTACGGCTGGGACGTTCCGGTCGTTCTCCTCAACGGGCGACAACACAGTTTTCATCGAGTCGATAGGGATCGGCTGTCCAAGGCGCTTGACGCCTTGGGCGCATGAGATCGATTGAAGGAGTGAGGCGGATTCGTGGGCGAGATTCTGTCCGCCAACAGGATTGAGGGTGTCGTTCGCAAGGACGTACCCGAGCGCGTGATATCCCGACTCCCGATCTATCTGCAGACCGTCGAGACGATTGCCGCCACCGGCCAGGACACAGTTTCGTCGGAGGACCTTGCCGCCCGCAGCGGTGTGTCCCCGTCGATTCTGCGCAAAGACCTGTCCCAGCTGGGACGATCGGGAACCCGTGGGGTCGGCTACTCCTGTCCGGAGCTGGCCGCGACGCTGCGGACTTTCCTCGGCCTCGACCGCGACCGCCGCGTCGCCATCATCGGCGCCGGACGTCTCGGCTCGGCACTGGCCGACTACGCCGGATTCCGTCGGCGCGGCCTGCGTCTGACCGCCGTCTTCGACATCGACGAGGAGAAGATCGGCACCTCCATCGGTGCCCTGACCGTCTCTTCCCTGGACGACCTTCCCGCCTGGTCCGAACACATCGACCTGGTGGTCATGGCCGTCCCCGCAGCCGCGGCACCCGCGGCGGCCCAGAAGGCCGTCGAAGCAGGTGTGCGCGGCATTCTCAACTTCTCACCCACCGTGCTCGACGCACCGGATACCGTGCGTGTCCATCAAGTCGACTTGGCCAGTGAGCTGCAAGTACTCGCATACTATTCGGCGCTGGACACGGCACCGCTCAACCCTGGTTTTGAGGAGCACAGAAATTGACTCTCTTGGTTCTCGGCATTTCACATCAGTCGGCTCCGATCGACATGCTCGATCGAATGGCCTTCGGCGCCGGTGAGGTCGGCACTCTGCGACGGGACGCCCTGGCCGGAGAGAACATCGAGGGACTCGCCGTGCTCTCGACGTGCAATCGCCTCGAACTCATCGCCGACGTCTCCGCCTTCCACGGGGGACTGGCCGACCTCGGCAACGCGCTCGTGTCGTCGATCGACAAAGAATGGTCAGATATCGCCGGGCACTTCTACGCCCACTACGACCACCAGGCCATGGAGCACCTGCTCAAGGTCGCCTGTGGACTCGACTCCATGGCCATCGGCGAAGCCCAGATCCTCGGTCAGCTCCGGACGGCGTTCACGGAATCGCAGTCGGACAAGGCACTGACCTCCGAACTCTCCCAGGCGCTGCAGCAGGCGCTGCGTGTGGGCAAGCGCGCCCATTCGGAGACCGACCTCGGAGACGTCGCACGGTCCCTGTTCGGTGCAGGCATCGAGGCATCGGCCGCGCACATCGGGTCCCTGCGTGCCGCGAATGCACTCGTCATCGGCGCCGGCGCCATGTCGGGGCTCGTCGTGTCCGGACTGCACAAGGAAGGCGTCGCCCACATCACCGTGCTCAACCGGACGCTGGACAAGGCCGAACGCCTCGTCGCCGAGGTGGGTGGACGTGCCCGCGAACTCACCCCGCGCATCATGGCCGAGGAGATCGCCGACGCCGACCTCATCGTCTCCTGCACCGGTGCCCGCGGAGTCGTCGTCAGCCGCGACGACATCGTCGCCGGACTCTCACAGAACCCGAAGGGCGCAGCGAACAAGGCCTTCATCGACCTCGCCCTGCCGCACGACATCGACCCCAGCGTCCGCGAGTTCGAACATGTCGCCCTCTTCGGCCTCGGCGAGATCCGCGAACTCCTGCGCGGCTCCGACCGGGAAAGCGATGCGAAGGTCGCCGGCACCATCGACGAAGTCCGCGCCATCATCGCCGCCGAGCTGGAGAACATCGCCACCGGCAACAAAGAGCGCTCGGTCGCTCCGACCGTGACCGCTCTGCGCTCCCATGCCAAAGATGTGCTCGCCTCCGAGACCCAGCGCCTGGAGAAGAAGCTCGGCGACTCCGTCGACGAGAAGGCGTTCGCAGAGATCCGCAAATCCCTGCACCGGGTGGCGGAGAAGCTCATCCACACCCCGACCGTGAAGGTCAAGGAACTCGCGGTGACCGAATCCGAGGTCGACTACGCCCAGGCTCTCATGCAGCTCTTCGACCTGCCGGTCAACAAAGTCGCCCACGCCAAGACCGCTCCGGAGACGAAGGTCGCGAAGGCCGCCAGCGCGCATCATGTCGAGGCCGACGGCATCCGCCCGGTCGCCGATCACACCCTCGACATCGTCGAACCCGAACACTTCACCGGCCGCACCGTGCGTCTGGGCACCCGCCGGTCACAGCTGGCTCGTTCCCAGTCCACGGCGATCGCCCACCAGATCGCGGCTCTGACCGGCTGGCGCGTCGAGATCGTCGAGGTCGTCACCGAGGGCGACGTCAACATGTCGCCTCTGGCCGGTTTCGGCGGCACCGGAGTCTTCGTCTCCGCCGTCCGCCAGGCCCTCCACCAGGGCAAGATCGATCTGGCCGTGCACTCGCTCAAGGACCTGCCCACCACCCCCGAGGCGGGAATCCAGATGGCAGCCATCCCACCGCGCGTCGACCCGGCCGATGTCCTCATCGGCCGCGACGGGCTGAGCCTGAACGACCTGCCCTCCGGGTCCGTCATCGGCACCGGTTCGCCGCGTCGTGCCGTTCAGCTGCGTGCCGCACGTCCCGATATCGAGGTCCGCGGAGTGCGTGGAAACGTCGACACCCGCATCGCCCATGTCCGCGACGGCCGCCTCGATGCAGTCGTCCTCGCCGCCGCCGGAGTGCGTCGCATCGGGCGGCTGGCCGAGGCCACCGATTCGCTCAACTTCGATGTCATGCTCCCGGCCCCGGGCCAGGGAGCCTTGGCGGTCGAGACTCGCAGCGCCGACAGCGCCTTCGCCACCACTGCGGACATCCTCGACAGCGACGCCGAGGTGCGGGCGGCTCTGCGCCGGATCCACGACCAGACGACCGACCTCGCCGTGACCTGCGAGCGCTCGATCCTCTCCCGTGCCGAAGCCGGCTGCTCGGCCCCGATCGGCGCGCTGGCGAAGATCGAGGGCACCGAGTTCATCGTCGACGCCGTGATGGCCGATGATGACGGAAAGCTCGCCCGCACGCGTCAGAGCACCGAGCTGCCCGCCCTGCTCGACGTCGACTGGAGCAGCACCGGCGAGCAGCAGCTGTCGGTGACCGCGAAGGAACTCGCCCGTATCGCCGACGAACTCGGCACCGCAGCGGCCGAGGATCTGCTGGGACGCCTCGGCATCGACCCGGCCGCCAGCGCCGAACACCTCACCCCCGTCAAGGCTCAGGAGCAGGGATGAACAGCGAACCGACAACGGGCCAGGTGCAGCCGCGCCGACTCCTGCCGGCTGCTCCGCGCGTCGTCTTCATCGGCAGCGGGCCCGGCGAATCGGGTCTGATGACGATGCGCGGCGCCGAGATCCTCGCCACCGCCGAAACCGTCGTCTATGACGCCGATGTGCACTCGGAGATCGTCACCGCCTATGTGCCGCAGGCCGCAACGCTCATCGATGCCGCCGACCTCGGAGTCGCCGCCTCGACCCGAGGTCGCCGCTTGGCCGAACTCGCCCGCCCGGACAAGACCGTGGTGCGGCTGAGCTCGGACGACGGAATCATCTTCACCACCACGACAGCGGAAGCCGGAGTCTGCCGCAAGGAACAGGTCGAGGTCGAAATCGTGCCCGGAGTGGGACTCTCCGCCTCGACGGCTGCCTACACCGGAACGGCTCTGACGACCAACCGCGTCCGGTCGGTGCGCTTCATCGAAGCAGGACCGCAGACCCATGTCGACGTCTCTCGCCACCGGAACACGACCCACGTGCTCACCGGCAGCGCAGCTGCCCACGAACAGGCCATCGAAGCCCTGCTCGCCGACGGCTGGGACGAGGACACGAAAGTCCTCCTCGGGTGGGGGATCTCCACCATCGAGCAGACGAGCGTGGAGACGACTTTGCAGCAGGCGCTGTCCATGGCGCAGACAGGTTCGGATCGTATGGTGGTGATCATGGGGCAGGGAGTGGAATCCAGAGGAGAGCTCAGCTGGTTCGAATCCAAACCGCTCTTCGGCTGGCAGGTGCTCATCCCGCGGACGAAGGAACAGGGCACATCCACCGCCGAAGCCCTGGCCGAGCTCGGCGCCGTCGGCACTGTGGTGCCGACCATCGCCGTGCAGCCGCCGCGCACCCCGACCCAGATGGAGAAGGCGATCCGCGGCCTCGTCGACGGATCCTACGAATGGGTCGGCTTCACCTCGGTGAACGCCGTGCGTGCCGTGCGCATGTGGTTCGAAGACTTCGGACTCGATTCCCGTTCGATGGCCGGCGTCAAGGTCGCCGCCGTGGGCGGTCGCACCGCGGCAGCGCTGGTCGACTGGGGGATCACCCCCGACCTCGTCCCCGACGGGGAGCACTCCGCACGCGGGCTGGCCGCGGCCTGGCCGGACTTCGTCGATGACATCGACCCGATGAACACGGTCCTCCTGCCTCGTGCCGATATCGCCACCGAGGTGCTTGTGGCCGGACTGCTGGAGAAGGGGTGGGACCCCGACGACGTCACCGCCTACCGCACCGTGCGCGCCTCTCCGCCGCCGGCTCCGATCCGCGAGTCGATCAAGGCCGGAGACTTCGACGCCTTCCTCTTCACCTCCTCATCGACGGTGCGCAACCTCGTCGGCATCGCCGGCAAACCCGCCCCCACCTCGGTGATCTGCTGCATCGGCCCGGCAACGGCGAACACTGCAGCCGAACACGGACTGCGCGTCGACGTCCTTGCCGAGGAAGCCAACCTCACCTCTCTCATCGACGGTCTCGTCGAATTCGCACTCACCCAGCGCGCCGATGACGTGGAAGCCGGGATCTCCCCGCAGCGTCCCAGCCAGAAGCGCCGCAGAAGGAAGGCCTGACATGTCATTGGTTCCCGGAACCGTCCGTCCCCGTCGGCTGCGGTCGACCCCGGCACTGCGTCGCCTCGTCTCCGAGGTGCGACTCCACCCGACCGAGCTCATCCTGCCGATGTTCGTCAAGGAGGGCCTGAGCGAACCTCTGCCGCTGGGCGGAATGCCCGGAGTCGTCCAGCACACGATGGACTCACTGGTCGAGGCAGCCCGAGAAGCGGTGGCGGCCGGAGTCGGCGGACTCATGCTCTTCGGCATCCCCGAACACAAGGATGAGATCGGCTCACAGGCCGATGACCCCGACGGCATCCTCAACCGGGCGCTGTCGCTGCTGGCCGGCGAATTCGGCGATGACACCGTGATCATGGCGGACCTGTGCCTCGACGAATACACCTCCCACGGCCACTGCGGAGTCCTCGACGAGGCCGGTGCGGTCGACAACGACGCCACCCTCGACCGCTACGCCTCGATGGCGCTGGCCCAAGCTCGCGCCGGGGCCGAGGTGCTCGGGCTGTCAGGCATGATGGACGGCCAGGTCGCTTACTGCCGGGAAGCCCTCGACGCCGCCGGATTCACCGACACCGTCGTCATGGGCTACACCGCGAAGTACGCCTCCGCCTTCTACGGTCCCTTCCGCGAAGCCGTCGACTCCGAGCTCAAGGGCGACCGCAAGACCTACCAGCAGGATCCCGCGAACGGTCGCGAGGCGCTGCGCGAACTCGGCCTCGACCTGGCCGAAGGCGCCGACATCGTCATGGTCAAGCCGGGTCTGCCGTATCTCGACGTGCTCGCCGAGGTGGCCCAGGAATCCATCGTGCCCGTATGGACCTACCAGGTGTCCGGAGAGTACGCGATGATCGAATTCGCGGCCGCCGCCGGAGCCATCGACCGGGAGAAGGCGATCGAGGAGTCCCTCATCGCTTTCAAACGTGCCGGTTCCGATGCGATCCTCACCTATTGGGCAACCGAGGTCGCCCAGCGCCTCCAGTCCGAGGCCGCAGGCCATCTGACCAAGCGCAGTGCCGACGGAGGCCGGTGATGACCGAGCCTCGCTGGCTGTCGGCAATTGACCAGAGGGCCTGGCGCAGCTACCTCAACGGCTCTCAGCTGCTCAGCACACAGCTGGACAAGGAGCTGCGTGAGAAGCACGGCATCGGTCTGCCCGAATACGAGATCCTAGTGCGTCTGTCCGAACACGACGACCGGACGATGCGGATGGCGCTGCTGGCCACCGATACGACGATGTCCCGATCACGACTGACCCACAGCGTCGCCCGAATGGAGAAGCGCGGACTGCTCGAGCGCTCCGCCATCCCCGAGGACGGCCGAGGGGTCAACTGCGTGATGACCGAGGCCGGATGGCAGCTGCTGCGGGCTGCGGCCCCCGACCATGTCGCTGGAGTCCGCAGCCACCTCGTCGATCTCCTCGACCCCGAGGAGATGGAGACCCTGGGGCGGATCTTCACCAAAGTCTTCGACCATATGACAGACATCGACGGCTCCTGAGCCGTCCCCACGCATCACTGAGAACGATCCCGGGACGAAACCCGACCTGCGAAGAATCAGAGGAGAACCATGACGACAGCAGAGACGAACGGTCACACCACCGATCGGTCCGCCGCCCTCTTCACCCGCGCCGAGGCGGTCATCCCCGGCGGAGTGAACTCCCCGGTCCGCGCGTTCAAGGCCGTCGGCGGAACCCCCCGTTTCATCACCGAGGCGACCGGTGCGTGGCTGCGCGACGCCGACGGCAACGACTACATCGACCTCATCGGCTCGTGGGGTCCGATGATCATGGGCCACTCCCGCCCCGAGGTCGTCGCCGCCGTCCAGGAAGCCGCCGTCAAGGGATTCTCCTTCGGCACCCCGTCGACCGGTGAGGTCGAACTCGCCGAGGAGATCGTGCGCCGCGTCGATCCCGTCGACCAGGTGCGCCTCGTGTCCTCGGGCACCGAGGCGACGATGTCGGCGATCCGTCTGGCCCGCGGTTACACGGGACGGTCCAAGGTCGTGAAGTTCGCCGGCTGCTACCACGGTCACGTCGACTCGCTGCTGGCCCAGGCCGGCTCCGGGCTGGCCACCTTCTCTCTGCCCGACACACCCGGAGTCACCGGAGCCCAGGCACAGGACACGATCGTCGTCGACTATAACGACGCCGCCGGTCTCGAAGCCGTATTCGCCGAACACGGTGAGGACATCGCCTGCGTCATCACCGAGGCCAGTCCCGGCAATATGGGCGTCGTGCCTCCCCGCGACGGTTTCACGAACACCATCCGCCGGCTGACTAAGGCCCACGGTGCGCTGATGATCAGCGACGAAGTGATGACCGGTTTCCGCGTCTCCGCCGCCGGCTGGTACGGCTATGAGTCCGAGACTCTCGGCTACCCGGAGGGCCCGGCCGACCTGTTCACCTTCGGCAAGGTCATGGGCGGCGGCTTCCCGGCAGCGGCCTTCGGCGGTCGCGCCGAGATCATGGCCCACCTCGCCCCCTCCGGCCCCGTCTACCAGGCCGGAACGCTCTCGGGCAATCCGGTGGCCACCGCTGCCGGTCTGGCCACGCTCAAGCTGACGACCGAACTCGACGTGTACTCGCACATCGGTCGCGCCGCGGACATTCTGCGCCCGGCCGTCGCTGCAAGCCTGGAAGCCGAAGGCGTCGCCCACGTCATCCAGTCGGCGAACTCGATGTTCTCCGCGTTCTTCACCGACACCGACGTGACGAACTACGACCAGGCACGGGCTCAGAACGTCGACCGCTACACCGCCTTCTTCAACGCCATGCTCGATCAGGGCATCCATATGCCCCCGAGCGCGTTCGAAGCCTGGTTCCTGTCCTACGCCCACACCGATGAGATCCTCGACCGGATCATCAGCGCCCTGCCGGCGGCGGCCAAGGCAGCGGCCGCGGTTCCGGAGGCCGGGAAGGCGCAGTCATGACGACCATCCACCTCGTCCGCCATGGCGAAGTCGACAACCCCGACGGCATCCTCTACGGGCGTCTGCCGCATTTCGGTCTCACCGAGCGCGGACACGAGATGGCCGTGCGCGTGGCCGAGCACTTCCACACCGCGCCCACTCGTCCGGTCGAACTCGTCGCCTCCCCGCTGCTGCGGGCACAGCAGACGATTCGTCCCCTGTCGAAGTCCCTCGACCTGCCGGTGTTCGACGACGACCGGGTCATCGAGGCGGCGAATTCCTTCGAGGGACAGAAGCTGGACGCTCGTCGGCTGGCCGAGCCGAAGAACCTGGTGCGCCTCTACAACCCGCTCATCCCGTCCTGGGGAGAGCCGTACAAGCAGATCGTGCTGCGCATGCGGGCCGCGATGGCCAGTCTGAGAGCCAAACTCGACCTCCACGGTCCGGACGCCGAAGGAGTCATCGTCTCCCACCAGCTGCCGATCTGGATGACGCGTCTGTCGGGGGAGGGACGATCGCTCGTCCACGACCCGCGCAGACGCGAATGTGACCTGGCTTCTATCACCAGTTTCACATTCGATTCCTCCACACTGGTGTCCGTGAGTTATGAGAGCATCTGCGCGGATCTGCAGCCGGGCACCGCGGTGGCGGGAGCATGAGCTTCGGACGCCATTCCCTCAACCGTCGGGCCCTCTTCACCTCGGCGCTCGCCGCCGGAACGGCCCTGGCGCTCAGCGCCTGCAGCGAGAACGATGAGCTGGCCGATCAGGCCGGATCCGACCAGGGGTACGTCTCCGGCTCGGGAGTCGTCTCGCAGGTGGCGGCCGAGGACCGCGGCGACCCCCTCGACCTGAGCTTCGAGACCCTCGACGGGAAGTCGATGTCCCTGGCCGATCTGCGTCCCACCCCGGTCGTCGTCAACCTCTGGTACGCGGCGTGCCCGCCGTGCCGGAAGGAAGCCCCGGACCTGAAGTCCGTGTCCGAGGAATTCGGGGACAAGGCCCAGTTCATCGGCGTCAACGTCCGCGACCAAGAGGCTGCGGCCAACGCGTTCATCCAGAACTACCAGGTGCCGTACCCGAACATGCTCGATTCGAACGGTGAGATGGTGTCTCTGCTCTCCGGAGTCCTGCCCCCGCAGGCCACCCCGTCGACGGTGGTCCTCGACGCGAAGGGCCGCGCCGCGGCCAGAGTCGTCGGTGAGATCGATGCCTCGACTCTCAAGGGACTCATCGAGGACGTGCTGGCCGAGTGAGTGGACTCGGGGCGGACTTCGCCCAGACCGTCCTCTCCGGACCGCTGCTGCTGGCTGCCGGCGCAGCGGCCCTGGCCGGACTCGTCTCGTTCGCCTCCCCGTGCGTGCTGCCCCTGGTCCCCGGCTATGTCGGGTACGTCACCGGGCTGTCCGGATCATCGCTGAGGGACAAGCAGACGTGGCGAGTGGTCGTGGGCATCAGCCTGTTCGTCCTCGGCTTCACCGTCGTCTTCGTGCTGCTGGGGACCAGCTTCTCCGCGCTGGGAGCGCTGTTCTCCCAATGGCAGTCGGTCATCCTCCGCGTCCTCGGCGTCATCGTCATCCTCGCCGGTTTCGTATTCATGGGCGGATTCGGTCTGCTGCAGAACGAACGTCGCATCCGTGCCAGACCGAAGGCCGGACTCTGGGGCGCACCGGTGCTCGGAGCGACCTTCGCCCTCGGGTGGGCACCCTGCGTGGGACCGACCCTGTCGGCGGTGCTGAGCATGTCGGTGAGCTTCGGCGGTGACGGGATGATCTGGCGCGGAGCAATGTTGGCCTTCGTCTACTGTCTGGGCCTGGGCATCCCGTTCATCCTCCTGGCGCTGGCGATCCACAAGGGCGCGGGGCGACTCGTTTGGGTGCGGAAGCATCAGACCGCGATCGTGCGGGCCGGGGGCATCATGCTCATCATCCTCGGTGTGCTCATGGCCAGCGGCGTATGGAACATGTGGATGACCTCTCTGCAAGGTCTCATCAATGGATTCGAAGTGGTGATCTAGTGGCGGGCTCAACCGAAGGCTCGGAGAAGACACAGCCGAAATCGGGTGCGAAGACGACGGCGAAGCAGGGAGACAAGCCTGCCGCGAAGTCGACCGTGACGCAGCCGCAGCTCGGGTTCATCGGCATGTGCCGGTGGGCCTGGACCCAGCTGACGACGATGCGGGTGGCACTGATCCTCCTGCTCATCCTCGCCCTCGCCTCGATTCCCGGATCTCTGCTGCCGCAGCGGATCCAGGACCCGGGCCGGGTGAACACCTTCCTGGAGAACAACGGTGCCTGGGGACAGTTCCTCGACACCATCCAGATGTTCGACGTCTACTCCTCGGTGTGGTTCTCCGCGATCTACCTGCTGCTGATGATCTCCCTCATCGGCTGCATCATCCCGCGGACGAAGCAGCACTGGAAGGCGATGCGCTCGTCCCCGCCCAAAGCACCGAGGCGGCTGTCCCGGATGCCCGGATACGCCGCCTTCACCTCGGCGCAGGCAGAAGCAGAGACCCGTGAGGATGCGGATGAGGCGTTCCTCGACGCAGCGGAGGCCCGGCTGAAGAAGTCCGGGTACCGCATCAACCGCCAGTCCGATCACATCGCCGCCGAACGCGGCTATCTCCGCGAGACCGGCAACCTCGTCTTCCACATCGCGCTGCTCATGGCAACCCTGACGATGGCGATCGGATCGCTGTTCGGCTACGAAGGTCAGCGCATCCTCGTCGAGGGCGAGACGTTCTCGAATTCGCTGGTCTCCTACGATTCCTTCGAACCCGGCTCCTACTACGATGCCGACAACCTGCCGGATTTCCGGCTCAAGCTCGACTCCTTCACCTCCACCTTCGACGATCAGGCGGCGGGCAACCAGTTCGGTCAGCCGCGCACCTTCGATGCGAAGGTGACGACGACGGCGGACGGGACGACCGAATCGCACGTCCTCAAGGTCAACGAACCGGTGCGCGTGGGCGGCGTCGGCGTCTATCTCACCGGCAACGGCTACGCCCCCGAGGTGACCGTGCGTGATGCGAAGGGCGATATCGTCCAGTCCGGTCCGCAGGTGTTCATCCCGGACGGAGGGGACCCCGGTTACACGTCCGAGGGCGTCATCAAGGTCCCGGACTCGGCCGGCACGCAGATGGGCTTCGTCGGGGTGTTCCTGCCGACGGCCGCGCAGAATGAGGACGGTGAGCTGATCTCGAGCTTCGCCGAGCTGCGCAACCCCTACCTCGTGATGAGCGGGTACACCGGCGACCTCGGCCTCGATTCCGGAGTCCCGCAGTCCGTGTACTCCCTCGACGCAGAGAACATGACGGAGATGACCGACGAGTCGGGCAACCCGCTCGTCATCCAGCTCGCCGAGGGGGAGACGCAGAAGCTGCCGAACGGCGGTTCGGTGACCTTCGACGGAGTCAAGAAGTACATCGCCGTCGACATCTCCCAGGACCCGACACAGGCGCTCATGCTCATCAGCGCGATCCTCGTCCTGGCTGGGCTCGGCCTGTCCCTGTTCGTTCCCCGCCGACGCGTATGGGTGCGGATCAAGAACGGCGACGCCGAGGTGGCCGCCCTGGCCCGCGGTGAGGATCCGATGGTCGAGCGTGCCGTCGATGACCTGGTCAAGGACCTGCGCGATCCGGAACCCGATGAGGGTGAGCACGGTGACGACGACGAAAGATGAACCCGAAGTACTACGCGGAGTAGAATAGCCGCGGAGTGCGCGTCGCCGGTGGCTTCGTCACGGAGTCGGCAGCGCGCGCACCGACATATGGTCAGACAGAGAGTCTGGCAGCAGCAACCTGCGACTGAAGAGCACTTCAGCGGTGCGGAGGATGAATGGACGTCAACACTGACCTCGCAATGTGGTCGAACCAGCTGATCATCTCGGCGATGATCGTCTACGCCGTCGCCATGATCTTCTACGCCTTCGATCTCTTCGGCGCGCGTGAGCTCAAGACCTCCGAAGCCGAGGTCGCCACCTCGGCCAAGGCCACCACGGTGCGGCGGACGAACCGGAAGACGGCGACGACTGCCGTCCTCGACCGGCCCGGTGACGACGACTCCGCGACGGTGAAGTCGTCCCGGAAGAACAAGCACCGGGGCGCCCGCATCGGCACCTCGCTGCTCGTGCTCGCCATGCTGCTGCACGTCGGCGGCGTGCTCACTCGTGCCCTGTCTGTCTCCCGCGTGCCGTGGGGCAACATGATGGAGTACGTCCTCACCGCCACCGCGATCACCGTCATCGTCTTCCTCGTCGTGCTGACGAAGAAGGACGTGCGCTACCTGGGAACATTCGTCTCCGGGGGAGTGCTGCTGTGCCTGGGACTGGCGATCACCGTCTTCTACACGCCTGCCGCGAAGCTCATCCCGGCGCTGGACTCGTACTGGATCGCCATCCACGTGCCGATCGCGATCCTCTCGACCTCACTCCTCTACATCTCTGCCATCCTGGCAGTCTTCCAGATTCTGAAGAGCGTGCACGAGACCAAGAATCCGAAGTGGCTGCGGTTCCTCCACCGTCTGCCCTCGAGCACCGACCTCGAGCGGATCTCCTACCGGATCGCGGCAGTCGGCTTCATCACCTGGACGTTCACACTCATTGCCGGCGCCATCTGGGCCGAGGTGGCCTGGAGCCGTTACTGGGGCTGGGACTCGAAGGAGATCTGGACGTTCGTCGTCTGGGTCATCTACGCCGCCTACCTGCACGCTCGTGCTACCCGCGGTTGGGGCCCGACGAAGGTGGCCGTGCTCAACCTCATCGGCATCGCCTCGGTGATCTTCAACTTCACCGTCGTGAACATGTACTTCAACGGCCTGCACTCGTACTCCGGGCTCGACTGAGGCGCTGGGTCGCTCTCAAAGCCGCTCTGACGTAGCCGAATTCTGCTGACGGCCCAGTCTGAGGCGAACAGCCCATGTTTGAAACAGGGCTCTCCGCCTCAGACTGGGCCGTTTGCGTGCTGATTCGATGCCGTGATCTGGCGGCGGACGACCGTTTCGGCTCGGGCTGCTCTGAAATCACGACGTTCCTCAGTGTGTATTTCAGAGAAAGCAATGACTATTCGTTGAATCGCAGCATGGCAACGCGCCTGCGATATCGATGCCGTTGTCGAACAGCGGCAGTGCGGCGCGGCTGCGGCAGGGGGCGAGGGTGGGAAAGCTACTTGTCCGCGAAGACTGTCTGCTTCACAGCAGGAGTTGGCCCGCGGGGGTCTCTTACCGCGGAGACGTCTTCACGCGGGGATGGTCTCACACGCCAGGGGCGTCACCACGCGAGGATGGTCTAGCTCGCCAGATGGGTCAGCACGCGACCATGGTCTCGCACCGCTGCGGCGATAGTGCGCCGAGGATGTGCTCAGTTCGAGCGGCTGCGGCCGTCGCCCTTGGTGCCCCGGTCGTCGGAATCGGCTGATGTATCAGCGGAGGAATCAGCGGGATCGCCGTCATCTTCCGGCTTGCCAGAATCATCGCGCGGAGATTCCTTCTCGTCGTTGTCCTGAGCCGGAGGCGCATGCTTGCCGAGCTTGAGTTCGCGATCGACCTGTCGCAGATAGTCCGGATCATCATCCGGGGCGACCTGACCGCGAGGGCGGGTGCCGCGGGTGGGCTTGTCTTCCGAACCGCGTCCGAACAGATACCAGAGGATGAACCCGAGGACGGGAATGAAGAGGATGATGAGCGCCCATACAGGTTTGGGCAGGACTCGAATCAGACCCCGATCGCGCAACAGGCAATCGAAGAGTCCGTACAGTGTCACCGCTGCCGCCAGGACGATCGCGGCAATGAGTAGTCGAGCCATGCAACAAGGATAGTCCACCAACCTGAGCGCGGCCTCCAGCGGGCGGTGACAAGACTGTCACGATCGGAGGCTAAAATGAGTTCAATGCGCACCTTCTGGCTCTACACACTCGCTCGCTTCGGCCTCATCATCGCCGCCGGCCTCGTTCTGTTCCCGTTCCTCGGCTTCAATCTCGTCATGGCGATCGCCGCCATCATCATCGGCGCGCTGCTGAGCTACCTCTTGCTCGGCAAGATGCGCGCCCAAGCAGCGACCGAGATCGAAGCGAAGGTCGCCAAGCGAGCCTCCAAGCCCAAGCGCGTCGGCGCCGATGAAGCGGCAGAAGATGAGATCGTCGAGGAGCGCCTTGGAGAAGACGGCGACCAGTCCAAATGAACTTGTGGCTCAGCCGAATGAGCTGCGGCTCGGCTGAGCCGGCTCAGATCCGAATGAGCTGGGGCCGTTCAGCGCGCTGAGCCTGGGAACGCCAGGCGGCTGATCCTTGGAATGCCAGGCGCCAGCACTGAAATGCCTCAGAGCGCCAGACCGAGACCCATCAGTGCGGAGAAGGCCAAACCGGTCAGTCCCGTGGATTTGATCGGCGGAATCAGGCCAGGGCCCGTTGTGCCGCTGAGCACCGTCTTGAGTGGGTTGAGCGCTGGGACGAGGGCAAGGATCGCCAAGGCCACGGCGGGATGTCCGTCGAGGATCGCCAGCGCCAGCAGCGCGAATGGCAGCAGCACGAGCACCGCATAGGCGATGCGTGCGGCATTGTCGCCCATCCTCACGGCCAGGGTGATCTTGTCTGCCTCGATGTCTGTCGGGATATCGCGGAGGTTGTTGACCATGAGCACAGCCGAGGCCAGAGACCCGATTGCCACGGCACCGGCCCAGCCGCTGAGGCTGAGATGACCGACCTGCATCCACATCGTGCCCAAGGTCGCCACGAGCCCGAAGAACACGAACACGAAGACCTCGCCGAGGCCCATATAGCCATAGGGGCGTTTGCCCCCGGTGTAGAACCAGGCGGCGGCGACGGCTGCGGCTCCGACGACGAGGAACCACCACGCCTGTGAGATGAGGATGAGCACGATGCCCGCGACCCCGGCCAAGCCGAAGAAGAGGAAGGCGGCCCGTTTGACCTCGTGAGGTTCGGCCAGGCCGGTCGCGGTGAGCCGGACCGGTCCGACGCGTTCGTCATCGGTGCCGCGGATGCCGTCGGAGTAGTCGTTGGCGTAGTTCGAGCCGATCTGCAGGCACAGGGAGACGAGGAGGGCGAGGAATCCGCGCAGCAGGATCTGTCCGAAGCTGACGTGATCGTCCTTGCCCGAGATGTCGTCGAGGATGAAGGCGGTGAATCCGCCGAGCGATCCGATCGCGGCGCCGGTTCCGATGAGGACGGGTGCGAGAGCCAGGGGCAGAGTTCGCAGTCGAGCTCCAGAAATCCACTGGGCGGCATCAGCCATAGTCCTCGCTCACCTTCCTGTCGAATTGTGGAGCCGTCTCATGTTACCGGTAGTTCACCGGTATGGGTATTCGCGTCACCCGCCATGAGATCGGCGGCGATGCGGGCCGCCGCCCGGCGATCGGGTTTGCCGATCGACCGGTTCGGAATCTCGGCGACCGGGAAGACGAGCTGCGGCAGCAGCTGCCCCGTCATCCCGTGGTCGAGGGCGTTGAGCCTCCGTGCCGATTCTCGCGGATCCTCGGCTCCGACACCACCTCCGCCATCGGCGAGGCGGACGAGCGCGACGATCCGTCTGCCCCATTCCTCGTCGGGCACCCAGGTCACGAGCATCTCCTCGACTCCCGCCTTCTGCCAGCTCGGCAGCAGGCCGGTCTCCAGGGCGTGCGGGGAGACGTTCGTGCCCCCGGAGACGATGATGTCATCGGCTCGGCCGAGCACGCTGAGCACACCGGAATCGATCCGGCCCAGATCGCTGGTGTGCATGATCCGCCGTCCCGCCTCGTCGACAGTGAGGCTGGGGGAGTCGACCGGCCGGATGGTTCCGTCGTCGGCGATCTCGACGTAGCCGTCGGCGACGACGGGGCCGCTCAGATCGATCGTTCCCGCCTCGGTGATGGTGACGTCGACGCCGTCGAACGGAACCCCGTCATAGACGCAGCCGCCCGCCGTCTCGCTCATCCCGTAGGTCCGTACGATCGCCAGGCCCGCGGCCTCGGCGCGCTCGAGCAGGGACGGTGAGATCGCCGCCCCGCCGAGGAGGATGTGCGTGATCCGTGCGGCTGCAGCGGTCGCCGCGTCGTCCTCGAGGATGCGGTGGAGCTGGGTGGGCACGAGCGAGGTGTACGTCGGTCGGTCGCCCGCCCGTTCCAGCAGAGTCGCGACCTCGGCGGCGAAGGACTGGGCGGTGAACCTCGCTGAGGCGGCCCTGACCGGGGCGCGGCCCGCCAGACGGGCGCGCAGTTCGACTTGGAACCCGGCGATGTGGTTGACCGGCAGGCACAGATGCCAGTCACCCGGCCCCGAGAGGAACCGTTCGGTCGCCCGGGCCGAGGTTGTCAGCGCGTCTGCTGACAACGCCACCGCTTTCGCTTTCCCTGTCGACCCGGAGGTGAAGAGGATGAGGGCCGGAGCGGGACCAGGTCCTGCCCACTTGCCGGGGGACGCCTCGGTGACGGCACCGTCCCGATCCGAGGGGAGGATGAGGATCGAGGTCCTGGTCAGTGCCCGATCAATCGCCTCGGGCAACTCGTGAGGGCTGAGTTCGCGCATGGACACAGTTATGGGAACCGGCCGCTCAGTAGTACCAGGGGAACGGCGACCAGTCGGGATCGCGCTTTTCGAGGAAGGCGTCGCGGCCCTCGACCGCCTCGTCGGTCATATAGCCCAGTCGGGTGGCTTCTCCGGCGAAGACCTGCTGGCCGACGAGCCCGTCGTCGACGAGGTTGAAGGCGAACTTGAGCATGCGCTGCGCGTTCGGTGACTTGCCCAGGATCTCCCGCGCCATCTGCAGGGCTGCGGTCTCGAGATCGGCGTGGTCGACGATTTCGTTGACGGCACCCATATCGGCCATCTCCTGCGCGGAGTAGGTGCGGCCGAGGAAGAAGATCTCGCGGGCTTTCTTCTGCCCGACCATCTTCGCCAGGTAGGCGGAACCGTAGCCGGCGTCGTAGGAGCCGACATCGGCATCGGTCTGCTTGAACTTCGCGTGTTCGCGTGAGGCGATCGTCATATCGCAGACGACGTGGAGGCTGTGGCCTCCGCCGGCTGCCCAGCCGGGGACGACGGCGATGACGACCTTCGGCATGGTGCGGATGAGGCGCTGGACCTCGAGGATGTGGAGGCGGCCGGCACGAGCCGGATCGACGCTTTCGCGGGTCTCACCGGAGGCGTACTGGTAGCCGGAGCGGCCGCGGATGCGCTGGTCGCCGCCGGAGCAGAAGGCCCAACCGCCGTCCTTCTCGCTCGGGCCGTTGCCGGTGAGCAGCACGGCGCCGACGTCGGAGGTCTGGCGGGCATGGTCGAGGGCGCGGTAGAGCTCGTCGACGGTGTGCGGACGGAAGGCATTGCGGACTTCGGGGCGGTCGAAGGCGATGCGCACACAGCCGATGTCGTTGCCGGTGGCGGGGTCGATGGCCCGATGGTAAGTGATATCGGTGAAGTCGAAGCCGGAGACTTCGCGCCAAGCAGAAGGGTCGAAGATTTCAGAAACCGTCATGACCCCAGCCTAGCGCTTGGTCGTTGAGGTGAGGTTCGGGGCCGGGCGGCGGACGGTGAGGTTCCGAACGGCAGACAGGAGTGGCAGGGTCGGCGGAGGTTAGTCTGGGCTCATGGCCGATTTCGCACGTTCGCACACTGGCGCACTGGACTCAGAGGCTCCGGCTGCCGCACCTCTTGTTCTGCCGCAGCGCTTCGAGGAGGTCATCGAGGACCTGCATGTGGTGCGGCTGCCGATGGTCACCCGGTTCCGGGGGATCACGGAGCGGGAAGTGGCGCTCTTCACCGGCCCCTCCGGGTGGGCGGAGTTCTCCCCGTTCGTCGAATACGGCACCGAGGAGGCCAGCCGGTGGCTGCGTGCCTCCCTCGAATTCTCCGGGCTGATCCCGCAGAAGACCGGCCTAGCCGAGGCGGCACCCTCCACCATTCCCGTGCGCGGTTCCTTTCCGGTGCAGGTTGAGGCGGGGACGAGCGGTGAGACCGTCGACGTCAACGGCACCCTGCCCGCCTGTCCACCTGATCAGGTCGCACCGATCCTGTCGCGCTATGACCGGGTCGGCACCGTCAAGGCGAAGGTCGCCGAGTACGGATTCGCCTCCCTTGACGAGGATCTGACACGCCTACGGGAATTCCGCAGGCTCTACCCCGAGACGACGCTGCGCCTGGACGCGAATGCCGGATACACGCTCAGCGAGGCCCTTGATGCCTGTGAGACATTTGCCGAGTTCGATATCCAATACTTCGAACAGCCGGTGCCCGAGGTCGAGCAGCTGGCCGAACTGCGCGCTGAGCTTGCCCGGCGAGGACTGCCGATCGTCATCGCCGCCGACGAATCCATCCGCAAAGCCGAGGACCCGCTGCGCGTGGCCGAACTCGGAGCGGCCGAGGTCATCATCGTCAAGGTCCAGCCGCTGGGCGGGATCGGCGCCGCCCTCGAAGTCATCGGAACTTCGGGCCTGCCTGCTGTCGTGTCCTCGGCTCTTGAGTCATCCGTCGGCCTGGCCGCCGGAGCTGAACTCGCCGCCAGACTGCCTCGCACCGATCGCAGCCGGGACATCCTCGGCGATCGGGTGGCCTGCGGGCTGGGCACCGGGCGCCTCTTCACCGCCGATGTCGTCGCGGAGGAGGCGGCCCTGACTCCGGTCGACGGCGCCATCCCGGTCACGCGAATCGTCCCGGACCCTGACCGCCTGGAGCAGCTGGCGGTGGATCCAGGACGATTCGCGTGGTGGGCCGACCGGCTCCAGGATTGCTGGAGCGCCCTGCGAGACTGAGCCGATTCTGATTGAACTGATACCGCCTGAATCGACTCGCGGGCGAACCGGCTCAGCCTGCGTTTTTCACCGCGTCGACGAAGGCACCGGCGGTCTTCGTCACGGTGGCCTCTTCGACATCGGCGATATTGGAAACGGCCACGACATTGTTGCCGACGAGGGCGTAGACCATGCGCAGGTTCATTGCTGTCTGTCCGCCGGCCTCGACGGAGGCGACGATTCCATTGGTCTCGTCTGCCCCGTCGACTTTGGCGTCGAAGGTCTTGTACTTCATCGACATCTCGACGCCGGCGGTCTTGATCTTCACCTCGCTGCATTCTTCTGCGATCTTCGAGGCGCCCTCGATCTGAGTCTGTGCGCCGTCCAGATCGTCATAGCTCGACAGTGCCGCGGAGAGGATGTTGTCGGTGGAGGTTCCAGCGACCGTGGTGCCTTTGGAGGCGAGGTTGGCGTTGAGGAGGTTCATGGTGATGTCTTTGCACTTGGCCGGTTCGAACTCAGAACTCTCCAGGGCCTTGACGGCCTCGCTGGAGGAATTGCCGGCACCGTCGACGGCCTTGAACGACTGACCCTCGGCCTTGGTCGACTCAAGGATCTCCTTGAGTTTCGCCTCATCGAGTTTGCTTGCCTGCGGGGTCTCTTCGGCTGACGCCTGCGAGGAGTCACCGCCGCTGTCAGCCTGGTCCGGCTTGTCTCCTCCACCCGTGCAGCCGACGAGGGAGAGTCCGGCGAAAAGAGCGATGGCTGGGAGTATGCGTTTCATGGTTGACCTCTCGAGTCAGCGTTCTGAAGATTGAGCGGCCGTCGATTCGCGACCGCTCTCAATATAAACGCCAGTGGGATCGTCCGTGGTTTCAGTCTGTGACGGATCTGGAACATCGGCTGTGGACCTTTCGCCATCGATCGCTGCCGCACCGTCGTCCGCTGCCGCACCGTGGCGACGGTCGCCTGCCGTGTCAACCCGCGCCGAGGCGATCCTCACCGTGGTCACCTCGTCCTGTCCCAGCGTGGCGAAGTGAGCGGTGCGTTTTCCGGGGATGATCGGATCGTGCATGGCCGCGGCCAGGCGGCCGGTGAATGTCAGCCGCCCTTTCTTGTCGGCTTTCTGCTGATAGGCATTGTCCCCGCTGGGACCGGACACGCTGATGTCGTAGCGGCGGCCGGGATCGAAGAGACCTGGAGTGCGCACGCGGAAGCTGCCGGTCCCGGTCAGAGAGAATCCGGCGGCGCTGACTGCGTCGAAGCGCACCACCTGCGCGCGACGACGGGAGATCTCCACCCGCCACCCATGGATGTCGAAGAGGGCATGGCCGGTGAGGAAGGTGAACTGTCCGCCGTCGGCCACGCGATCGGTCCGACGGCGATCCGAACTCGCATAGTTGCGCCGCTTGGCGAGGGTCTTCAGCCACGCCCCGAGTTCCCGTTCCCAGCTCGTCCAGTTGTGCAGGCCGCTGGTGCGCGGAAACCAGGAATGGCGGATTCCGAGGGAATTGAGACGGGCGGAGAAGCGCTCGCCCTGCGAGCTGATCATCGATTCCAGAAGGTCGCGATCCTTCGCCCCCTCGAGGCTGCCGGAACCGGCGCTGAACCACAGATCGAGGCCGCGGAGGTTCTCGGCCAGAGCGTACGGGGAATTCGCCAGCCATTCGCTGCGGTCGAGAGCGGGATCGCCGAACAGGCTCAGTGATCGCGCGCCTTCGCGCATCGCGATGATGTCGAAGGCGGGCACGGTCGACAGGGGATCCAGAGGAGACGAGAACGCGGCGGCCGATCCGTACCTGTCGGGATGCCAGGCCGCGTACTTCATCGCCCCGTACCCGCCCATCGACAGCCCCGCCGCCAACTGGCTGGCAGGCGCCCAGTCGACGGAGAAATTTGCTTTGAGGAACGCCGGGATCTCCTCGGTGTGGAAGCGCGGCCAGTCGTGGACTTCGCTTCCGACAGCCAAACGCGAATAGGTTCCTGCCCCGCCGTCGGGCATGACGACGAGGTACGGGGAGTCGAGGGTGAGCTCCTCGGCGGATCCGAAATCCGTCCACGACCGGAAATCATCGCCGCCTCCGTGGAAGAGGTGGATGACGGGGCTGACCTCGGCGGGAATCCCCGGCAACAGTACACGCACGCCGACGGTGCGACCGAGCGCGGGGGAGTAGAGGAAGAATTCGCGCAGCCTCGGCGAGAGCTTCCGTATGTCCCGGATATGCCAGGTCCGGGCGTCCTTCCCGCGGGGTTCGGGGCCGAGGAAGGAGGTGGTCTGGTCGCGAGCGGGATAGCGTCCGCGATGGGAGCGGGCCGCGGTCAGAGTGCGGATGGCTCGTGCTCCCATCGCAATGATCAACGAGCGGCGCATTTTTCGAGGTTAGAGGGCGGAGGTGAACCACAGGTGGTCAGGTGGTTGAATAACAGGTGATGTCGAATTCGAGCGCGGTGGCGCAGCAGATTGCCCGAAGCCTGGTCCATGCCGGGGTCAGTGATGTCGTCTTCGCCCCCGGTTCACGGTCCGCCCCCTTGGTCTATGCTCTGGCTCCGCTCGCCGAGGCGGGGCTCATCCGCACTCACGTGCGCGTCGATGAGCGTGATGCCGCCTTCCTCGCCCTCGGCCTGGCCCGCGGTCTGCGTGCGCGCGGCTGTGAGTCCGCCGTGGCGGTCGTGACGACGTCCGGCTCGGCCGTGGCCAATCTCCATCCCGCCGTCCTCGAGGCCTCGTACGGGCACCTGCCGCTGCTAGCACTTACCGCCGATCGTCCCGCTCGGCTGCGCGGCACCGGAGCCAACCAGACCATCGATGACCAGTCGCAGGTGCTCAGCGATGTCCGCGCCCGGTTCGATATATCCGCCGGTGAGACCGCGGAGGCGGTCCACCGAGCGATGTCAGACGCCGTGGCCGCAGCATTGGGATCACGCAGGGACACCGGCACCGAGGCGGCCGGCCCCGTCCAAATCAATGTGCAGTTCGACACCCCCTTGGTTCCCACCCCGAACGAGCTGGACACGTGGAAGAACGAGATCGTCGAAGAGGTTGGGAACGGCGCCGGGCAACGTTCGACCACGACCACAACCGCGTCGGAGTCTCATCCGAACCTCGGTATCACCGTGACCGAAGGAACCGTCATCGTTGTCGGAGACGCAGGCGGGCATTCGGCCGAGTCCCTGCGCGCGCTCGCCGCCGATCATCATCTTCCGGTGCTGGCCGAACCCTCGAGCCCGCTGGCCCGCACCTCTGCCGATCATTCGAACTCGTCGGCCGCAGGAGCCGCCGAAGCGTCGACCCTCGTGCCCGCCCATGCCCGCGTGCTCAGCGAATACTCCGAGCTGCGCGAGTCGATCCGCACCGTCATCGTCCACGGAAAACCGACCCTGACCAGGCCCGTCGCCGCTTTGCTCGCCGACGAAACCGTGACCGTGCAGCGCATTCCCGACGCCGTCGATGCATTCGACCTGACCGTCCGCGACGAGAGAACCGTCGCGGACGACGAGACGGCTGCGGGCGAGACGCAGGGCACCGCCGCCTCGGAGCAGACCTGGGTGCGTGCCTGGATCGACGCCGGGACGTCGCTGGTCGCAGCCGCACGAACAGAGCGGTCTGCGGAACGATCCCCGGAACCGGACAAGGGAGAGAACCCGGGTGCCGCCTCGGCGAAGGATTTCCAGGCGACGGCGCGGAGGGTCACTGAGCATTTGGCCGCCCAGGACATCACTCTCTTCGTTGCCAGCTCGAACTCGGTGCGTTACCTCAGCGACGCCACCGATATCCGCGCCCGCATCCACGCCTCACGCGGACTCGCCGGAATCGACGGACTGATCTCGACGGCGACAGGACTGTCGCTGGGCCTGGGGGAGCCGGTCGTCCTGCTCATCGGTGATATCGCCATGCTCCACGACATCGGTGGACTGCTCACCCCGAGCGCCGAGGATGCCGGTGACGTGACGATCGTCGTGCTCAACGACGACGGGGGAGCGATCTTCTCCGGGCTCGAACATTCCCAGCCCCACCTCGAAGGTTTCTTGGAACGATATTTCACCGTTCCCCACGGTCGCGGTTTCGCCGACCTCGCTGCAGGGTACGGATGGGATCACGAACAGGTGACCAGCGCTGAGGAATTCGAAGCGGCTCTCGGCCGCATCGACGGACAGCGAGACGCCGGTGCCCGTCGCATCATCGAGGTGACGGCACCGCACTAGGCGACGGAACTGTCACCGGTCTTCCGAAAGCAGGGGAGGTGCGGTGAGCGCGAGAAGTCAGTCTCGGTCGAGACCGAGCGCCCGGCGCATCGGGGCCAGCTTCGCGTTCGTCTCGGCCACCTCGGTGGCGGGATCCGAATCCGGCATGATCCCGGCACCGGCATACAGTCGGATGCGGTTGCGGTCCTCGAGCTGGCCGCAGCGCAGGGCGATGCCGAACTGGCCGTTGCCGCGCCCGTCCATCCATCCCACGGGACCGGAGTAGCGGCCGCGGTCGAGGGGTTCGAGCTCATCGACGCGGGCCACGGCGCTCGCCTGCGGGTAGCCGCCGACGGCGGCAGTGGGGTGGACCGCTGCGGCGACGTCGAGGGCGGTGAGCCCGGAATCGGGGGAGAGGTTCGCCTGCGCATCGGAGGCCGAATGGATGACATTGGCCAAAGGCAGCAGGTGGGGGCGCTCATCGACGGTGACATCCTCGGCGACCGAACCCAGACTGCGCTGCAGCGAGGCGATGGCGAACGCATGTTCGGTGCTGTCCTTGTGCGCGCTCAGCAGCTTCCGAGCCGCCGGCATCTCCTCCATCGGGTTCTTCTCCACCCGGTAGGTTCCGGCCAGCACTCGTGAGGTCACTCTGTTGTTCTCGACCCCGATGAGCAGCTCCGGGGTCGACCCGATGAGACCGGCGATGTCGAAGGTCCAACAGCTCGGGTAGCTGCGGTTGAGTGCCCCGAGCACCGCACGCACGTCGATGTCCTCTCCGGTGTTGACGACCTCGTCGCGGGCGAGGACGATCTTGCGCAGAGTCGGATCATCCGAGAATGCGTCGACCTCCGCCGAATTGTCGATCGGAGTGAGCATGGCGGCGACCTGCTCGACGAGCCGGGACCATTTGTCGGGATCGAGCTCGCCGGCCTCGGCATGGGCCGAGTGCACGCGCTGCAGCGGTTCGGCATGGAGGATCGGCGGCAGGGGAGGTACCTCGGCCGTCGAGATCGAGGTCAGCCACACGCGGCCGCCGCGGCGGCCGAGGACGAATTCGGGGACATGGATGATCGAATCGACCGCGGATTCCCCCGAATAGGCGACCGTGGCAAAGCACATGAGTCCGGAACCGAGCAGATCGACCTCATCCTCGATCTCAGCCGCCTCGGTGATGGCCTTCCACGCATCCGAGAGTTCGGTGAACCTCTCGGGGCCGCGGGCCCGTATGCGCAGAGTGCGGCCGAACCCGATGAGGCCGGAGGTGTCACGGACCCAGCAGGAGAAGCCGTCGGTGGGCAGCAGTTCGAGCGTCTGCTCCACGGTCGTGGGCAGTCCCGATTCGAAGGGGAAGCCGGGCCCCGGATCGACATCGTCGACGAAACGGGACCGCACATGCAGGCGCGGAGGGGCGGAGAGGATGTCGGAAGTGCCGAAAGTCGTAGTCATGTCGCCTCGATTCTAGTTGAGGATCGCGAGTACCAGGGATCCGGATTCGCCCTCCCGGTTCAGGTGTTGAGAGAATATGGTCATGAACCGTGCCAAGCTGGACAAACAGCCCGCAGACGTCGCGTCGATGTTCGACGATGTCGCCTCCCGCTACGACCTCACGAATGACGTCCTCTCCTTGGGCTTCGCCCGTGCCTGGAGGCGCACCGTGGCCCATTCCGTGGCCGCCGGGCCCGGTGAGCGCGTGCTCGACCTGGCTGCCGGCACCGGCACCTCCTCGATGACGTTCACCCACCACGGCGCCGAGGTGGTGGCCGGGGACATCTCCACGGGAATGCTCGCCGAGGGACGCCGTCGGCACCCGCAGATCGACTTCATCTACGCCGATGCGATGGACCTGCCTTTCGCCGATTCGAGCTTCGACGTCGTCACGATCTCCTTCGGCATCCGCAACGTCCACGATGTCGATCTGGCGCTCACCGAGATGCTGCGCGTGCTCAAGCCCGGCGGACGTCTCGTGATCTGCGAATTCTCCACTCCGACGCTCGATGCCTTCAGCCTCGTGTACAAGGAGTACCTGATGAGAGCCCTGCCGCCGCTGGCCCGTGCCGTGTCGTCGAACCCCGAAGCCTACGTCTACCTGGCCGAGTCGATCCGTGCCTGGCCGAACCAGGACGCCTTCGCCCATCAGATCCTCGACGCCGGCTTCGACCAGGTGAAATACCGCAACCTCACCGGCGGAATCGTCGCAGTCCACCATGCCCTCAAACCCACCGAGGCGGCAGGCGCCACGGAGCCGGCCCAGCCTTGACGATGAATGAGTTCGATGCCGAAGTCGTCGTCGTCGGTGCCGGCCCGGCCGGCTCGGCGATCGGCGCCTACCTCGCCCAGGCCGGGCACGAGGTCATCATCCTGGAGAAGTCCGGATTCCCGCGCGACAAGATCTGCGGCGACGCTCTGACCCCGCGCGCGGTGAAGGAGGCCGGCTATCTCGGAATGGACCTGCCGGAATCCGAGGGCTGGCACCGCAACAGAGGGCTGCGCCTCATCGGCGGTGGTCACCGGCTCGAACTCGACTGGCCCGAGATCGACGGCACCCCGAACTATGGGGTGACCCGCCCACGGATGAGTATGGACGAAGCCTTCGCTCGTCATGCCCAGCGCAGCGGGGCCCGGCTCTTCGAACAGGTTCGCGCAATGTCTCCGGACGTGGGCGACGACGGGTGGATCCGCGGAGTCCACGCCTCCGGGACAGACCACCGAGGTCGCCGAGTGGGCCCCGGAGCCCATTTCCGGGCACCGATCGTCATCGCCGCCGACGGAGTCTCCTCCCGCCTGGCCGTGTCGATGGGGTTGGAGAAGCGCGACGACCGTCCGATGGGAATCGCCGCTCGCGCCTATCACACGACGCCACGGCATGCCGATGACTACATCGAATCCTGGGTGGAGATGCGGTCGACGAACGCGGCCGGGGAATCCGAGACCCTGCCCGGATACGGGTGGATCTTCCCCCTCGGCGACGGCACGGTGAATATCGGTGCCGGACTGCTCGACTCCTCGCCCCAGTTCAAATCCGTGGATCTGCGCGGAATGATGAACCAGTGGATCGCCGACATGGGCCACGAGTGGGGCATCGACGAAACCACCTCCCTGGGTCCGATCAAGTCCGCGGCCCTGCCGATGGCCTTCAACCGCACACCGCACTTCCACCGTGGACTGCTGCTCGTCGGCGACTCCGGAGGAATGGTCAACCCGTTCAACGGCGAAGGCATCGACTACGCCCTGGAATCCGCACGCATCGCCGCCGAGGTGATCTCCACCTATTCGCGCTACCCGCAGTCCGTGATGCGTCGTCGGTTGGAGGAGTACCCGGCTCTGCTCGGAGAATCGCTGGGCGGCTACTTCACCCTGGGACGCGTTTTCGCCTCGATCATCGGCCATCCTGCGCTCATGCAGTTCGGAATCAAGTACGGTATGGGAGTTGACGTTGTGATGGAGTTCGTCGTCAAATTGTTGGCGAACCTCTACCGCGACCCGAAGGTCTCCGAGGCCGATCTCATCGACAGGATCATCTCGGCCCTGACCCGAATCGTCCCGGCCACCAGCAATGTCTGAGCGCAAGGACCACGGTGAGACCACAGTGAAGAACTCTGAGCGCAAGGGCTGCGACAACACCATGCCGACACCGACTACGACGAATGACGAGGACATGAGCCACCCAGCCTCTCCGGCCACCTTCACCGGTGACGACGCCCAGCTCGCGGCAGAGCTCTCGACTCAGTTGGAAACCGTGGAGGCCCGTCTCTACGAGGTCACCGAACAGACGCGGAGACTGCCGGACGAGACATCGAAGCACCTGCTGGCCGCCGGCGGAAAACGCGCCCGCCCGAACCTCGTGCTGCTCACCGCCCGCCTCGGCGATGCGGAGAACGACGACATCATCGATGCGGCCGTCGCCGTCGAACTCATCCACCTCGCATCGCTGTACCACGACGACGTCATGGACGATGCTCCCGTCCGCCGCGGTGCGAAGGCCGCCCATGAGGTGTGGGGCAATTCGGTGGCGATCCTCACTGGCGATCTGCTGTTCTCCAAGGCCTCCGGCGTCACCGCGAAGCTCGGTCCCGAAGCCGTGCGCATCCAGGCCGAGACGTTCGAGCGCCTCGTCCTCGGTCAGCTCAACGAATTCGCCGGCCCGCCCGAAGGCGCCGACGAGATCGAGCACTACATCCAAGTGCTCGCCGACAAGACCGGATCGCTCATCGCCACCTCGGCCCGCTTCGGCGTCATGTTCTCCGGAGCCGATTCTGCCCTGGCCGAACCCGTCCGGGTCTTCGGCGAACGCGTCGGTGTGG
Organism: Brevibacterium sediminis; assembly: GCF_013623905.1. Classification (GTDB taxonomy): domain Bacteria; phylum Actinomycetota; class Actinomycetes; order Actinomycetales; family Brevibacteriaceae; genus Brevibacterium; species Brevibacterium sediminis. Next base: position 101,719 of record NZ_JABKDD010000009.1, on the reverse strand, counting down.
CCTTCCAGCTCGCCGATGACATCATCGACCTCACCACCACATCCTCTGAGTCGGGAAAGACCCCGGGCACGGATCTGCGCGAACGCGTTCCCACCCTGCCCGTGCTCTACGTTCGGGCTGCTGCCGCCGACGGGGATGCCGCCGCCGCCGAGGTGGTCGGCCTCCTCGACGCGGATCTGACCTCCGATGACGCTTTGGAGATCGCCCGTGCGGCGCTGGCAGCGCATCCGGTGACGGAGAAGGCCCGAGCAGAGGCTGCGCGCTGGGCCGAAGAGGCCAAGGCGGCTCTGGCGCCGCTGCCGGAGGGCCAGATCAAGGAATCGCTGTTCGCCTTCGCCGACTCCGTCGTCGCCCGCACCTCCTGAGCTCCCACCCCTCACCGTTTCTCTACTGTCTCTCAGCCGTTTCGGCACAGGCACAAAGGACATACCGCGATGACGCATACCTCGGCTTCGGCACCGGTTCGGACTCCGCAGAGGCTCGGCGCCGCCGACTGGATCGGACTCGGCGTACTCGCGGTGCTGCTCGTCGTCGGCCTGAGCTGGTCGAAATGGCTGCCGTACTGGGACAAGGCGTGGACGATGAGCCGGACGTCCCTGTGGGACGGTACCCCGCTGTTCGACGCCGCCGGGGACACGGTATCGCTGTCGGGCGCGTGGGACTTCACGCTCGTGTACTTCACCGCCGTGTGGAAAGCGCTGCTGGTGGCACTGCTCGTCGCGGCGGCAATCGACGCACTGGTGCCGCGTGACTGGCTGCTGAGGCTGCTCAACCGCCGCAGCCACACAGGTCAATCCCTCGTGGGTGCCGCCTTGTCGATGCCGTCGATGATGTGCACCTGCTGCGCGGCACCGGTGGCCGCAGGCCTGCGGGACTCGGGTGTGCGCCGTTCGTCCGCTCTTGCCTATTGGGTGGGCAATCCGCTGCTCAACCCCGCGGTCATCATCTTCTTGGCCCTCGTCCTGCCGTGGCAGTACATGGCGGTGCGCATCGTCTTCGCGCTCCTCGTCGCGGTCGGTGCCGCCGCGCTCATCGGACGGTGGGTGAACGGCCCCGCCGAGGCGGCACCCGAGCCCGCACCCGCCTCGGCGAATCTGCTGTCTCTGCCCACGCGCTATCTGCGGTCCTTGGCCAGGTTCACCCTCATCCTCGTGCCCGAACACCTCGCGCTCGTCTTCGTCATCGGACTCATCGCACCGTGGCTGACCGGTGTCTTCGGGCTCGAAGCCCAATTGGGTGCCGGTGCCGTCCTCATCGTGGCGGTTGTGGCGACCCTATTGGTCATCCCCACCGGCGGAGAGATCCCGATCATCCTCACTCTCGTTCCTCTTGGGGTCGGGGCCGGTGTCACGGGTGCTCTGCTCATCGCCCTGCCGGCGCTGAGCATCCCGTCGATGGTCATGGTCGGACGGGCCATGGGGTGGAAGACGACATCAGCGATGGGTGCGGCCGTGGCGGTTGCCGCGGTACTGGCCGGGGGAGCGCTGGCCCTGCTCAGCTGAGCTGCCGACCGCGGCGCCGCCTCGGTGAGGGCGATAGCGGACTATGTCGTCAGGCGGCGCAGGGTGAGGTACGAGCCCAGGGCGAAGACCGCGGTCAGCCCCAGCGCCCACAGGGCCAGGCCGATCGCCTGCGCACCCACGATCGCTGCCCACACTTCTGGCCAGGCCCGATTGACGTTGATCCACGCGGCTCCGGCCAGCAGAGCCAAGGCGATGACGGTGAGGGAGATTGTGAGGATGAGAGCGCCGGCGCGTTTGTAGAAGATCGCAAACCAGAAGCCGAGGACGAAGCACAGCATTGTGAGCACGAAGTAGACGAACCCGGCACCGAGTGGGCCGTGTTCCCACACCCACGGCAGGTAGGCGAAGTAGCCGCCTAAGCCGTAACCGTCGGTGGCCTGTTCGATGAGTCCCAGGACGACGAAGACTGCGGAGATGCCCGCGGCGCTGATCGCAGCCGCCGTGAGGGAGCCGAGGCAGAACTCCCGTCGGGTGAGGCTCATCGCCTGGGAGAAGTAGAACGTGAGATTCACCGCCTGTGCACCGACGACGGCGAAGTACCACAGCGGCGTTTGCGAACCTCCGCTGTACATCTGGGAGTCCACGCCTGCGGAGGCGATGATCCAATGGATGATGAGCGTGATGAGCCACGCGGCGACAAGAATGAGCAAGGGCACCCAGACGAAGGTCTGTGTGTTCGTGAACTGCAGACGGACGACGCCGAGGATCCGGTTCTTCGGTCGCGACGTGCGGGCTCCGGGCGGGTGGTCGATGACGGCGGTCATGATTGCAGGCTCCTTGAGTCGGTCTCCGCTGCCGATGACTCGGCGAGGTCCGTCTGAGTGCTGCGGACGACGAGCTGCTGCAGGGAGACGGGAGTGAGGTCGAGGTTGGCGTCGTCGATGAGTTCGCGGTCGGCATTGCTGAGGTGGCCGAGCATCGTCACCGAGGCGACTCGGCCGAGCGATTCGCGGTGGATGACTTCGCGACCGGCGACGAGCCGGTTGATCGCGTCGGCATCCCCGACGACGTTGACCGCTCGACTGCGGACCTCCTCGGTGGTCTCATCCATGATGATCCGGCCGTGGTCGATGACGATGACCTTCTCGATGAGATCGGCGACCTCGTCGATGAGATGGCTCGAGAGCACGATGGTGCGCGGGTGCTCGGCGTAGTCGGCGATGAGACGGTCGTAGAAAGTCTGCCGGGCAACGGCGTCGAAGCCGAGGTAGGGCTCATCGAAGAACGTGATCTCGGCCCGGGAGGCGAGGCCGATGATGACTCCGACGGCCGACTGCTGACCGCGGGAGAGCTTCTTGATCGGCGTCTTCAGCGGCAGATCGAAGTCCGAGACGAGTTGGTCGGCGAAGTCCTGATCCCAGTGGGGGAAGAACAGGCGGGCGTTGGTCAGAGCATGCCGGGCATTCGAGTCGTCCGGATACTTCTGGCTCTCACGGACGAAGCACATGCGATTGAGTACGCGGGCGTTCTCGTACGGGTCCTCCCCGAAGACCTCGACGTCGCCGCTGGTCGCGAAGTTCTGGGCCGTGAGGATGGACATGAGGGTGGTCTTGCCAGCGCCGTTGCGTCCGAGCAGGCCGTAGATCGAATCCTCGTCGATGCTCAGGCTGACATCGTCGAGGGCGGTGGTGGTCTTATACGTCTTGGTGAGGCGGCGGACCTCGACGACGGAGTTCATGGGTCATCCCTTCGCTGCGGTCGGATCGAGTGCGGTGGTCAGGTGGAGTTCTCGGGAGCGCTCTTCGATGAGCGCGATCACGTCCTTCGACCCCAGCCCGAGGCGATTGGCCTCGTTCAGCAGGGGGCTGATGAAGTTCTCGGAGAAGGTGGTTCGGTGTTCGTTGATGAGCAGAGCGCGGGCCCCCTCGGTGACGAACATTCCGATGCCGCGGCGCTTCTCCAGCACACCTTTGTCGACGAGTCGGTTGATGCCTTTGGCGGCGGTAGCCGGATTGATGGAGTAGAAGGTCGCGAGCTCGTTCGTCGATGGTGCTCGGGAGAGCTCGGGCAGGGTGCCGTTGAGGATCGAGTCCTCGACCTTCTCGGCGATCTGAGTGAACAGGGGTTTGGCGTCGTCGATCACATTCGCCTCCATGTAGGTTGGTTAGTTGCTTAACTAATGAACCATGGTGCCAATGGTGGTGTCAAGGGCCGGAGACGATTCGATCGGGTAATCCTGGAACCCGCCCCAATTACTACCTGACGGCGGCTCAGCAACCTCGCGCGAGGTTGCTGAGCCGCCGTCAGGTAGCAATAGAGAGATGTCGGGGGTCAGCGGCGCCGGCTGTGGCGGATCATGTCCGTGCACAGCAGGATCACGGCGATCCAGATGACGAAGAACCCGATCCAGCGGGTCGTCGACATCATCTCGCCGAGCACCGTGACGCCGAGGGTGAATTGGATGGTCGGAGTGAGGTACTGGAGCATGCCCACCCAGGACAGCGGGATGCGGCGGGCGGCGGCGCTGAAGAGGATGAGCGGGATCGCGGTGGCGGGCCCGGTGATGATGATGACGAAGATGTGCCAGCCGCCGAAGTCGGTGAACGTCTGCAGTCCCAGCGAGCCGAGGGCGATGAGGTAGATCGCCGAGGGAACAGCGAGGACGAGACTTTCGACGGCCATGCCTTCGAGCGCGCCGACTCGGCTGCCGACCTTGTTCTTCACCAGCCCGTAGAGGCCGAAGGACAGGGCGACGGTGAACGCGAGGTAGGGGACTCGGCCGAGGCCGATGCCGACGATGATGACCGCGAGCAGACCGAAGCCCACGGCAGTCCACTGCAGCGGGCGCAGCTTCTCACCGAGGAAGATCACGCCCAGGCCGATGGAGATGAGCGGGTTGAGGTAGTAGCCGAGTGAGATCTCGACGAGCTGGTTGGTTTCGACCCCGTAGATGAACGTCGTCCAGTTGATGGCGATGAGCACCGATGCCAGAAGCAGCAGGCCGATGAGCCGCGGCGAGCGCAGAATCTGCCAAGTGCGCAGGAACCCGCCGGTGAAGACGAGGAGGATGGCGCAGAAGCCCAGCGACCAGATGACGCGATGGGAGACGAGTTCGAGGGCGCCGGTGGGGGCAGCGGCGGCGAAGAGCAGCGGCATCACACCCCACAGCAGGTAGGCGGAGAATCCGTAGATCAGGCCGGCACGGCGAATTGCGCTCTCATCGGGGGCAGGGTTCTGGCTCACAGGCTTCAGTCTAGCGAGGGCTGGGTTCGGGGGAGCCGGCGGGATCGCCGGTGAGATGGCAGGGCGGTGAGGAGTGCAGTCTGCCGACCGGGCGGCGGTGATGCGAGTTTCGTCACGTCATTGTAAGGATGACCTACATTGACGATAGACTCGATGGGACTGAATAGAGAGGTGTGAGAATGACTCGTCCCTTCCGGGTGGCCATCGTCGGCGCCGGTCCTGCTGGGATCTACGCGGCCGATCTCATGACAAAGGCGGAACGTGATTTCGATCTGAGCATCGATCTCTTCGATCGTCTGCCGACTCCCTTCGGGCTCGTCCGCTACGGCGTCGCTCCCGACCACCCGCGGATCAAGGGCATCATCAACGCCCTGATCAAGGTCCTCGACCGAGGCGACATCCGCCTGTTCTCCAATGTCGAGTACGGAGTCGACCTCCACCTCGAAGAGCTCACCGACCGCTATGATGCGGTGATCTTCTCCACCGGTTGCTTCGTCGACGCCGCCCTCGATCTGCCCGGCATCGATCTGCCCGGATCCTACGGCGCCGCGGACTTCGTCAACTGGTACGACTCGCATCCCGACGTCCCGCAGTCCTGGCCGTTGGACGCCGAACGCGTCGCCGTCATCGGCAACGGCAATGTCGCCCTCGACGTCGCCCGCGTGCTGGCGAAGCAGGCCGACGATATGCACACCACGGAGATCCCCGATCACGTGTACGAGGGGCTGAAGTCCTCGAAGGTCACCGATGTCCACATCTTCGGCCGTCGCGGACCGGCTCAGGCGAAGTTCACGCCGCTGGAGCTGCGCGAACTCGGCGCCGTCAAGGACGTCGACCTCATCGTCTACCCGGAGGACTTCGAGTTCGACGAAGGGTCGATGCAGGCGATCGAGTCGAGCAACCAGACCAAGCAGGTCGCGAAGACGCTCACGGACTTCACCATGCGCGAACCCACCGGAGCGAAGCGGCGTCTCCACCTGCACTTCCTGCACTCACCGGTCGCCATCCTCGGCGAGGACAAGGTGACGGGGCTGCGCACCGAACGCATGGAACTCGACGGCTCCGGCGGAGTCAACGGCACCGGCAGCTTCCACGATTGGGAGCTCGATGCCGTCTACCGTGCCGTCGGTTATGCGGGCACTCAGCTGCCGCAGCTGCCCTTCGACGATCGCAAGCGTGTGATCCCGAACCACGAGGGTCGCGTCGTCGACTCCGATGATCAGACCACGGCCGCCGAAGCCGATGTCGTTCAGGGCGTGTACACCACCGGGTGGATCAAGCGCGGACCCGTCGGACTCATCGGCCACACAAAGGGCGATGCGCTCGAGACCATCGGCCACATCCTCGACGACCGTGCCGCCGGTGTGCTCACCGAGCCGGTGTACCCGGACGAATCGGCCATCATCGAGCTCCTCGAATCCAAGGGCGTCGACTTCGCCGATTGGGAGGGCTACCACCGCGTCGAGGCCGCTGAGAAGGCGGCCGGCGAGGTCGAGGGCCGTGAGCGCATCAAGCTCGCCACCCGTGAAGCCATGCTCGCCGAGGCGCGTGGACACGTCACCGCCGAATCCGTCGGCCAGCCGTCCGCAGGCAGCTGAGCCTGCGGAGCATTTCGCGACATTTCCTCCACTCCTGGGGTCATCTGGCACCGGCAGTGACTTCTCGCCTCGTTGCAACGGGGAGACGAGTCGTTGCCGGTGTCTGATGCTTCCACCGCGTAGAGTCGGAGACGTCCAGATCACGCCAGCGCACACCAAGTCATGCCCGCGTGCAGCAGATCGCACCAGCGAGCGTGAACCATTGCACCGAAGGCCGGCAGGGGAGACCGCGTGAGAAACGAATCGCAGCTCAAGACGATCGTCGAACGTGCCTATGTCGAACGGCTCAACGCCTGGCAGACGGCGGCGGTGCGGATCAAACACTGGCTGACCGAACAGCAGAAGGGCCTGCTCAAGGACAAGGACATCTCCCGCCTCGACGTCGATGGCCATCGGATTAAGGACGCGGCACGGACCCTGGCGAAGCTGACGGAGAAGACCGACGACGATCCGGATCTGACGATCACCTCCACCGAGGATGTCGAAGACCAGATCCGCGACATCGTCGGCGTCAAGGTGCTGTGCAAATCACCGCGCGATCAGTCGATGATGTTCGCCGCGCTGCGCGACCCCGATCAGTTGGGCGCCTTCGAACTCATCGAGTGGAAAGACTATACGGACCCGCCGAAGGCCAGCGGGTACCGCGCCTGCCACGTCATACTGCGCATTCCTTCCGACCAGGGGCCTCCTGTCTTCGCCGAGATCCAGGTCAAGACCCGGCTCCAGGACGCCTGGAGCGAACTGACACACGAGGACATGTACAAACCCGGCGCGGCGATGAAGCCGAGCAAGCTGCACGGCGAATTCGCCCGTGCCATGGCGAACATGCTCGCGACCGTCGATGACATGGCCGATACCCTGGCCGTCGAGCTCACCGCGCTGACGAACCCGGAACCCGTCGTCGAACTCGACGAACTGCGGGAACAGGACACGGGCATCGACGTCCGGGTCCGCGCGACCGGCCCGAAATACGCGCTCGCCGTCGACGGTTCGGGACGGCAGGGGCTCATCCCAGCCTTCGCCATCCGTCGCCTCAGCGGCCAGAAGGGCACCATCAAGGTCAACGATTTCATCCACCTCGACGATCGCCTCCGGGCCAGCGTTGAAGAGGACTCGAAAGGTCTGTACTACATCCCGCTCGAGCTCCCCGAACACTGACCGGCCTCTTTCGGGTCACAGCGTTACGGGCGAATACGATACCGGCCCGGTCCGCACTCAGCAGTGCGGACCGGGCCGGCGTGGTGCGCTGGCGATCAGCGGTAGTTCGTGAACTGCAGGTCGACGTCGAGGTCCTGTCCCTTGAGCAGAGCGATGACTTCCTGCAGGTCGTCACGCTTCTTCGAGCTCACGCGCAGCTCGTCGCCCTGGATCTGGGCTTTGACGCCCTTGGGGCCCTCGTCGCGGATGATCTTCGAGATCTTCTTCGCATTGTCCTTGTCGATGCCCTCCTTGAGGGACGCATCGATGCGGTACTCCTTGCCGGAGGGGTACGGTTCGCCGTCTTCCAGGGACTTCAGCGAGATTCCGCGCTTGACCAGCTTCGACTGGAAGACGTCGAGAATGGCCTTGACCCGGTCCTCGCTGTTGGCTTTCAGCTGCACGGCTTCGCCGCTCCAGGCGATCGACGCATCGGTGCCGCGGAAGTCATAGCGGGAGTTGATCTCCTTCGCGGCCTGGTTGAGTGCGTTGTCGGCTTCCTGGCGGTCGACCTTGCTGACGATGTCGAATGAGGATTCGCTGGCCATGAATGCTCCTTTGTCTGCGATCGTTGATGCCCGTCGGAAACGGGCGTGGCTGTTGCCCCCGAGTCTAGTCGAGGCCCCGAACTGTGATCTGCGTCTACAGAGTTGGAGATTCGGGTCCGAGCCTTGTATTCTTTTCAGGTGCTCATCGAGCGCCACCTGCGGCAGATTGCCCGAGCGGCCAAAGGGAGCTGACTGTAAATCAGCCGGCATTGCCTTCATAGGTTCGAATCCTATATCTGCCACGCAGAACGGAGAAGCTCCGTGACCGAGAGGTCACGGAGCTTTTCTCGTTTTCCGCGCTTTCCCTTGCCCGGCGCCCGGCCGACGCCTACCGTGTGAGGACAGGGTGGAAATGCTCCGCCGAGGAGGGCGAACCGATGAGCGATGACACGGATGACACGCAGTCGCCTCGGCGTCTGAATTCGCTCGAGGACCGAAACGCTGTCGTCGAATCCGCTCTCGACCGAGCCATCAAGCGTGGTGATTTCGATGATCTGCCGGGTCTGGGCAAGCCGTTGTCCGGGTTGCACAGCTCATCTGATCCTGATTGGTGGATCAAGCAGAAGATGGATACCGAAGGCATCAACGGCGTCGCTCCGGAGGCGTTTCAGCTGCGCAAGGAGAACGCCGTCCTCGAAGACACGGTCGACGCTTTCTCCACCGAGTCCGAGGTCCGCGACTACCTCGCCGGCTTCAACGCCCGGGTGCGCGAGGCCGTGATGGATCTGCGCGACGGCCCGCCCGTGTTCACTCCGCCCCGCGATGTGGAGAAGGAGATAACCGCATGGCGGCGGCGTCGGAATGCGAAGAAGAACGACACCGTCACCGAGGCGGAACCGGGGGACCAGCCCGCCGCTCCGGAATCGGTGGGTTCACCTCGGCGATGGTGGCATCGTTTCCGTCGCTGATGCGGGAACGAGCGGTGGCGCTGTCTTCAGTGAGGTTGACTGCGATCGTGGTGCACACCAGGCCGAGGATGGCCAGTGGCAGGTCGAGTCCGTAGCTCGAGATCGCCAGGGATTGGACGACGAAGAGAGCAACGGCGGTGACGGTGACGGCATCGGAGGGCCACCTCGGGGAGAGAACCGGGCGCGGGCTCTCCCAACGTTTCGTGATCGTCGAGATCGCCCACACGACGAGCAGGACGGCGATGACGAAGACCGGACGGGTCAGCCACCAGGCTCCGGTGCCGGGATCGGGCATCGGCAGCCACAGCAGCTGGACTCCGGTGAGCAGGACGATCGCCGGCACGTGCCATAGGTAGACGGACATGAGTCGGCTGCCGAGGAAGAACACGATGGCCTGGGCGAAGCGACGGTCCATGATCGCTGTCAGCGGTCGGTGGAGCAGGGTCAGCAGGGCGGCTTGGATGACGGCGAGGACGGCCAGCGGCAGGGTCGGCGGCCATTGGTTCGTGAGCATGGACGCCGAGTACTCACCGAGGACGACGAGCAGTCCCAGGCAGGCGAATCCGGCGACGATCATGACGAGGTTCCACCAGCGGAGACGGGAGAACCAGCCGTCGCGCAGGCAGAAGCCGATCTGCTGGGCGAAGAGCCAGACGAAGCCAACGTTGGGCAGTCCGAAGAGTTCGTCGCCGATGCCGTAGCCGTCGGCTGGGATCCGATCGAGTCCGAGGCTTTGGATGCCGACGACGAGGCGGACGACGTCGACGAAGAACGCTCCGGCGAAGAGGACGACGAGGGCCAGCCACGGATTGCGTTCGTGCCAGCGAATCATCCAGGGTGCCAAGGCCTGGGCGAGAGCGTACGCGGCGAGGAACCACAGGACGGAACCGACGGGGACGGCGATGGCATCGGCCAAGTCCGGGTCGACGCCGAGGACTAGGACGGCGGTGAGAGCGGCGGTGAGGACGATGAATAGCGGCAGCGCCGGAAGCGCGAGGCGTCGCAAGCGGGTGCGGACGAAGGTCGAAGCCGATTCGCCGCGACGTTGTGCAGATTCCCAGCCGACCTTGGCCGCGAATCCACCGACGACGAAGAACATCGGCATGATCTCGGCGATCCAGGTGGCCGGGGCGAACCAGCGCTCGCCCGAGACCGGGTTGATGATGAAAGGCGAGCCGTCCGGGTTGCGGCCGACCCCGACGAGCAGGAGGTGGACGAACACGACGACGAGCACACAGACGACGCGGGCGAGGTCGAGGGTGAGATCACGGTGGCGGGGGATCGAAGCGGACACAGCGTCTACGGTAGGTGGGTTCGCGCCTTGGCGGGTGACGACGATGTGTCAGATCAGTTGCATCGCTGCGGCGGTGGAGTGCGGGCCTGCAAGCGTGTTGTTCGCCGGCAGCCGCACAGCGTCGTGCTTCCCCCGCACGGCTATGACATTCGCATCGCCTTCGCCAGTCGTTCGATCGCGAGGTGAGCAAGAAGCGCCGCCTGATCGCCGAGAACCGAATCGTCGAAGATGACGAAGGGGGAGTGGTTGTTGCCCTGGCGCTCTGCTGGAACGTCCGTGCGCTCGGCGCCGAGCATGAGATACGTGCCCGGCACCGCGGCCAGGACAAAGGAGAAGTCCTCACTCGGCATGATCGGCTGTTCGAGGAGCTTCACCCGATCCTCGCCGAGGAGGAAACGGAGTTCTTCCATCGCCCATGCGGTCTCGTCATCGTCGTTGACCGTGACCGGGTACTGGACATCGAAGTCCACTTCGGCGCTGCATCCATGGGCAGCGGCGATGCCGTCGGCAAGCTGCTTCGAGCGGGTGCGGACGATGTCGAGTGATGAGTCCGACAGTGTGCGCACAGTCGCACCCAAGGTGGCCGAGGCGGGGATGACGTTGATCGCGTCCGAGGCGCTCAACTGGGTCACGGACAGCGCGATGGGGTCGAAGGCGTCGATGCGGCGGCTGACCATATTCTGCAGGGCCGTGACTAGTTCGGCCAGCGCCGGCACCGGATCGACGGCGGTCTGCGGTTGGGAACCGTGACCGCCGCGTCCGTGGATCGTCACCCGCAGTGTGTTCGAACCCGCCTGGAGGGTGCCCGGCCGGGTGGCGACCACGCCGCGCGGACCGGGGAGCACATGCGCCCCGAATGCAGCAATCACCCGCGTCCCGGCTGCGTCGAGCACGCCTTCGTCGATCATCACCGACGCTCCGTTCCAGCCCTCTTCCCCGGGCTGGAACATGAAGACGATGTCCCCGACAAGCCGGTCGCGCAGAGCGTGAAGGAGCCGAGCGGCTCCGACGAGTCCGGCTGTGTGCAGATCGTGACCGCAGGCGTGCATGCATCCGTTCGTCGAGGCGAAGGGCTCATCCGTCTCCTCTGTCACTGGAAGGGCGTCCATGTCTCCGCGCAGCAGCACCGCTGGAGCGTCGGCCGGTCTGTTCGGATGGGTTCCGCGCAGAACGGCGATCACCGAGGTGGCGCCCTCACCCGTGGTCACCTCGAGGTCGAGGCCGGACAGGGCGGCCAGGACCACCGCCTGCGTGCGGGGCAGGTCGAGACCGATCTCCGGGTCCGCGTGGAGGGAACGCCGCAAGTTCTGGAGCTCAGGGAGCAGGGTCTGTCCTTGTGCGATGAGATCGTGCATGGGGTCCTTTCGTATGAGAGCCCGGGGTGTGCCGAGGGCCTGGAACTGGCGGGGATTGGGGCCGGTCGGGGTCAGAGCATACTGACGAGGACACTGGCAATGACGACGGACCCGGCGCTGACCGAGGTGAATCCGCCGACGAGCATCGGCGGGAGCATGACATTGAGCAGCGCTTCCTTTTCGTCGTCGTCACGGGCAATGGAGCGTGCTACCTCGTTGGTGAGCAGATAGTCGGCAGGGAAGCCGTACATCGCCGTCAGTGCCACTGACACTCCCAGTCCAGACTTCCAGCGCAGAAGCTTTGTGGCGACGAATCCGCCGAGGACGATGCCGGCGCCGCCGACGATGAGGATCGTGATGGTGGGGACGAATGCGTTGATGACGTCCTGCACCGAGGCGGTCACAAGCGGGGCCATGACGATGGCGATGACGCCGGCCATGGCGATGCCGAATGAGTTCGACCGTTCCATGGCCTTATCGGGGGACAATCCCACCGCAGTGGCGAGAATGCCGAGGATCAGGGCGAGGATCGACGACGGAATATGGGTGGGGACCGCCAGAAGTGTCGCTGCCGATCCGCCGACGAGAATGAGGAAGAGCATGAACAGCTGATTGTCGACGAGGAAGTCGGGAAGGTTGACGAGTTTCTTCTTCTTGGCTGCCTCCTCTTCCTCTTCCTCTTCCTTGTGGGCGCGAGCGAGTTCCTGAAGTTCTCCGCTGTCGCGCAGCTTCTTTGCATAACGACGCAGAAAGTAGTTCGTCAACGGCATCGAGGGCAGTGACTGGAGCATCAGAACAAGCGCGGGAAGAACGATGATCGACGAGGCGGCACCGTGCGCCGTCAGCCCTTCCGTCGTCAAGCTGGTGGCGACGATGCCGCCGGCCAAGGGGCCGGAACCGGCCACGAAGGTCTCGAAACCGAAGAGCGGGGCCACGACAGCCAGGATGAGCAGCACCGCCACGAGCATGCCCGAGACTGCGATGATGACCGAACGCCATTGCTTGAGCATCACACGCAGGGGGATGAGTGACCCCATATGGAAGAGCAGCGGCGCGACGAGGAACGAGTAGGCCTGAAGCAGCAGGGAGTCATCGATGACGGTTTCTGGGACTACGCCGATCTTGGCGAAGATGAAGATCCCGAGCATCGCAACCAGAAGGCTGGGGACACGCGCCTTCGACCAGATCGAGACCAGCTCACCGAGCGCGATGAAGGCGAGGACGATAGCGGCAGCGTAGATAGCTTCCATGGTGTGCCCTTCGAGTTGGGAGTGTGATGCTTCCCACAACCTATCCGTTCAGAATCGGTCTGTGGGGGATTCGACCGGAGTTTCCGATAGTTGGGACTTCTGACGTCGTGCAGGCAGTGGAATGAGGGCTCAGGGCATAGGCTGAAGCCATGAGTTTTCTGCAGTTCCTCCACGAACGGGGCATCGTCGAGCGCCCCGGATCCGGAAGTCGCCCACTGGTGATCGCGCACCGCGGCTATTCGGCTGTTGTGCCCGAGAACAGCCTCGCCGCGGTCGACGCGGCGCGCGCCCTGGGGGTCGACTTCATCGAGGTCGACACCTCGACCAGCGCCGACGGTGTTCCCGTGATCCTCCACGATCCGGATCTGGACCGAACCACGAATCGCAGAGGTCCCGTCGTCAATCTCACCGCCGAAGAGCTGTCGTTCGTCGACGCCGGTTCGTGGATGGGCCCCGGATTCAACGGAGTGCGCATCCCGACCCTGTCGGCCGTGATGAGGGATATCCAGCACCGAGGCGGGGAACTCCTCCTTGAGCTCAAAGGGGAGTGGTCATCGGGTGCGGTGGCGAGGATCTCCGAACTGGTGGTCGAAACCGGGATTGCCGACCGGATGATCGTCCAGTCGTTCAACATCGAGACGCTGGAGACCTGTCGGGACTTGCTGCCGATGGTCGCTCGCTTCCTTCTGCGCATGGTTCCCAAGCCCGAGGACATCGAGGTCGCTCGCGAACTCGGGGCGGTGGCGATCAATCCTTCGTACAAGGGATTCTCGATGCGCAAATCGGTCGTCACAGAGATCATGGACAACGACCTCGGCGTTTTCGTCTGGACTGCCGATGAGATGAACGAATGGCGGGAACTCCTCGGTGCCGAGGTCGATGGGATCATCACGAACCATCCGGGTCGACTGCAGGGATTCCTGGCCGGGCGATTCGACCCGGTGAAATAGATGCTTTCGCTAATGGCACCGATGCGGGGTAGGGATCGGTGGACGTTTTCGCCTCCGATTCCAGGGCGTGTGAGTGACGTCACTGAAATCCGATTTGCCCAGAGCGAGCGAACCCGTGTAAATTCTTACCTGTTGCCCCGATAGCTCAGTCGGCAGAGCATCTCCATGGTAAGGAGAAGGTCAAGGGTTCGATTCCCTTTCGGGGCTCTCGTGCCGCCTAGAATGCGGTGCTGGGGCGGGGTAGCTCAGCTGGTTAGAGCGCACGACTCATAATCGTGAGGTCGGGGGATCGAGTCCCCCTCCCGCTACCGATAAGCCCCTCACCAGGGATTGAGTCCCGGTGAGGGGCTATTTTTCTGCCCGATTCCCGACATCTATGCGGTTACGATGCGCTTTGAAACCATTCGTCGAGCACCCCAACCACGCCCTGCGGCCCAATACTGAGCTTCTGCACATAGTGCTTCGCAGTCACTCCCACCTCCGAATGCCCGAGCTGCTGAGACGCATTGTCGAGGCCGTCCGAACTGTATATCGTCGTCGCGACGGTCTTGCGGATCGTCTTCGGCGTCACCCAATCTAGTTCCGCGATCTTCCGCACTTGCCGGAAGTGAACACGGTACGCCGACGGGTTCCGCCACGTCCCCACCTCGGACGCGAACACTGCCTCCGATTCGGGAAGGAACTCGCGCTCCGCGGCCTTCCTCCGCAACGCCTCCGCCGCAATCGACGGGAGGTAGAGGGTCCGTTTCGAGGTCTCCGACTTCGGCGCCGGTTTCCAAACCACGCCTTGGCCATTCGCCTGTGTTACGGTGCCCATGACTGACACTGTCGGCACTTCCGCGTCGAGGTCGATGTCCTGCCATCGAATGCCGAGCAGTTCGCCGGTGCAAACGCCGGTGCCGAGCATGACGTCGATACTGTCGAGGATGTCGCGCCGGTACGGCCTGAATGACTTATGTGGGGTCGCCTCCCACTGTCGGGCCGCATTGCGCAGCGCTACCACCTCAGCTTGAGTCATGGCTCGCACCTGCCCCGCCTTCGGCTTAATTGGGGAGATGTCAAGCCCCGGGTTTCGTAGAGGCTCCTATTCTTGGTTTCCTAAGCAGCCGCGGGTTCTGTCCCGGACTGGTTGATCCATTCGGAATGGACCTCGACGGGCGGTCGGTAGTTAATCGCTGAATGCAACCTGGACTGGTTGTACCAAGCCACCCACTTCGACGTCTCCGCCATCACCTCGATCAACCCCGACCACCCCTTCCGGTCGATGAGTTCGGCCTTGTAGACCGAGTTCAGCGCCTCGGCCATGGCGTTGTCGTACGAATCCCACGCGACCCCACCGACGCCACGACCTCGGATTCCGCCAGGGTCTCGCCATAGCGAATCGATCGGAATTGCGCTCCGCGATCCGAGTGGTGCACCAGCCCGGAAACGTCTTCACCGGCCCGATATTTCGCAGCGAGAGCCATCGTCAGAGCGTCCCTGGCCAGGGACTCCCGCATGTGGTTCGTCACCTGCCAGCCGACGATCTCCCTGTGGAAGACATCGAGGATGAACGTCGTGTATACCCACCCAGCAGTCGTCGGAACATAGGTGATGTCCGCGACCCATAGACAATTGGGTGCCGGTGCTGCGAACTCACGCTCGACAAGATCATCCGGACACTCCTCAGCCCTAGCCGAAGCCGTCTTCGGGCGCTTCCTCCAGCGTCGAATACCGTCGATGCCTAACTGGCGCATCAACCGCTCCACCGTGCAGCGGGCCACCGGGCCGAACTGATCGGCGTACTCGCGGTTGATCGCCTTCCACATCTTCCGCACCCCGTAACACGAGTAGTTCGCCTCATAGACATCCTGGATGACGACCATCAGCGCCTGGTCTCGGCTGGCCCTGGCCGATGGTTCGCGTTTCTTGAACGCGTAATACGAGCTCACAGCAATCCGTGCCGCATTCCCGGACAGGGCGCGTACGATTGGCTCGACTCCGAACTCGTGACGATTGTCGTCGATGAAGAGGACAATCACTTCGATGGGCGGTCGAGCTCCGCCGCGGGAGATAAGCCGACGCTCTCTTCAAGATCTCGTTGGCCCGCTTCGCTTCAGCCAACTCCGCCCGCAGCCGACGGTTCTCCGCTTCCAAATCGACTGACTCAGTCGGTGTGGCCTTGCCGGAGTCTTTGTGCTTACGGACCCAGACTCGCAGGGTCTCTTTGCTCAGACCGAGCTCGCCGGCGACACGGGTGATTGCCCCGTCCGCCGTCTCCGGATCGGCCTGAGCATGAATGACGAGTTCGACGGCGCGAGCCTTGAGTTCGTCGGTATATTTCAATGGCAAGAGAGAATCTCCCTCTTCCAATCTCCCTGCCTCTATTATCCCCGGGGCGACTCATCCCGGTCACACCACACTGCGGCACAGGTGCTCATGCTGGGCTCATCGTTGAGGGCATGGCAATAGGGTAGCGGATGCAATGTAGGCCCCCACCGTGGTTACGGCGGGGGCCTACGTTGTTTCATGGTGGGATCGCCGTGGTTTGACGGGCCCGAGTGGGGGCTACTTTTCGCCTAGCACTCTCTTGACGAAGCTGGTGGCACGCTCGTTCAGTTTGTCGACGCGCATTGACACATGGGCTTCGAAGTCATTGTGACCTTCGACTGCGCGTGGAGGATTCCTGACGATCTCGGAGCACTCGAAATTGCCGTGTATGAGCGTCCCGAGCGAATTGCCGTTTCGTCCCGAAGGCCCGGCCTTCTTCGCTGTGAACATCCGTACGCCGGTGGTCTCGTGCAAGTCCTCGCACCAACTGCACATCGCTTGGGACTTCGCCATGGGCACTGCCCTGAGCATCAGTCCGCGTGGGACGTCGTCTACGGGGACGACTATATAGGCCCGTTGAGGAATTTTCGCATCAGCCCAACCAAAGTAGTCGAGCTCGGCCCACTCGATCTCAGCGAGATTGGGTGGCAGTGTGATCTTTTCCACTTCGCGGCGAGAGGTGTTGATAAAGGACTTCTTAATCTGGGTGGCATTGAGTTGCTGCATGACTGGCTTTCTCTGATTTCAGTAGTTGCCTGAAGTTGAATAGCCGTGAAGCCGGTGCAGTTTAGCCTTCGCGCATTCTTGCGGGCAGCTCTTTGGGGGTGCTGGCGGGCTTTGTTCGCACCAAGCATGACCGGTGAACGCGAGTGGCTAACTGAGGATGGTTAGCTTGGCTATCAGCTACGGCAACAGGGAATGGGTAGAGGCTAGGTCGACTGTGTTTAGGCACAGGTCACCTATCACCCGACCGGCTGTGAATGCGGAGTTCGGGTGATTCTAGGGCAGCAGGACTAGAAGCAGGCCACGAGGGCCACCATTCCTTTCTTCCTGAGATTTCAGGTGGTTCGGCGATAGTCTCCGAGTTTGACTATATCCAAGTCCGCGTCACTGGTTCAACATGGTTCTGTTGCGTACTGCTGGCGTCGATGCTTTCGGTGGGAAGTCGGTGCTAGCTCGGGTCGCGTGCGCTCGTGTCCGGTTCGGCATTTGGCTGTGGGTGGAGTATGGCGGATGCATAATAGAACACATGATCGAATATGAGGACTACGGCACAGCTACCTGGCGGTACTGGCAGAAGATCCGCAACGACGCCGGCGCCCGCGGTTCCTTCCAGAGCCGTCCGCCCGTGCCGGTGCGTGCTCATGTCATGTTCGAGCGCGACGGTGAAGTATGGCTCGACGGCACCGCGACGCGACTCGGTTTCGATGGTGCGATATTCGTTGAGATCAAAGATCGACGAGTCCAGGCGATCGGGGCGTGGTTGCCGCCGGATGATGTGTGGTGGGAGGGGAAGCCTGTCAGTTCTCAGTTGCGTTCTGCTCCATATACTTGAGCGCGATTGGGCATGTCACGTTCACCTTTAGCCACCGGCCGCGAGCATCTTCCAGAGCTCGTTTCATAATCTCCTGGCAGTGAGCGTCCTTGTCGGTGTCCTCGATCGCCTCGCAGTAGACGAACATGACTTCGTTGACTTCGTCGTCGATCTTGTAATGCAGCGATGCAACGAGTTTCCCGGGCAGGTACAGGTCGAATTTCGACTGTTCCTGGTTGTTGAGCATGGTGTACACGAGACACACTCCTTCTGTGGAATTGTCAAAGCACTGAATGAAAAAGACTCTAAACTGCTGGTCAGACTGCTGCAAGAGGGGTTTAGAGTCTTCCGACGATCTTCGCAACAGGCACATCTTCAACCCTTGTTCGGCTCTCGAGCTTCTCTGGCAGAGGCAACGTCATCGACGACAACAGCAATATGACGCATGCTCGTGATCAACGCCCCGTAGAGGGGCCACGAAGCGGTCGGGAGATGCTGGTCATCGGAGAGGGCTCTCGCCAGTGAGTCGAGGCGTTCATGCACGGGTTCAACGTCAGAATCGGGATCGCTGATCGAGCGCCCGGCATCTTTGACAATGTTTCCCCACTCGCGGCGAAAGCTGTCATCCCACTCGCCCTCGGCGTACGTCGCGTCGCGGAGCGTGCGCGTCAGATTCCTCAGATGCGAGATCCCTTCATCGACCCGCTGCAGGATATTCTCGTAGCTCGTTTCCTCCGCCTGAGACTGTGCTTGGTTGCGAACCCGAGGATTAAGCGACTTCCTCAAATCGCCTCTCGGGTTTGCTCGCCTGCTTTCCCTTGCGAAGCGAACGGACTGCCATGCTGTGTTGAGCTCGTCGCTCATGGACTCGGTCTCGCGGAACCACTCATCGGCGCGGTCTGTGTCCCAGGAGTCGCTGAACTCGTCGGACATGCTGGTCAGGACGTCGCCCATGCGCCGATTGATACTGTCGACGTAGCGAGAGGCCTGCCGGTCCCGGATCGGGGGAATGATGATCAAGTTGACGGCGAGCCCGACAGCGACGCCCAGCGCGATCTCAATGATTCGTTCTAGAAGGAGGGGCTGCTGACTGTCGAATCCGCTTCCGAGGATGAAAATCGCGGTGGTGGCGATGGCGATCCCCTCGTCTCGGATCCATGTCACCCTGGCTCCGAGAAGACCAACAAAGAGCGCCAGGGCGAACGTCCACAGGCTGACTCCGAGGTAGTTGCCAATCAGGAAGGACAAGCCCACGCCGATTGCAGAGGCCACTGTTGACTGGGCGCCTCGCGAAAGTGATCGGTAGACCGTCGCGTGGACGGTGAGCAGTGCAGTCCATGGCGCGAGGAAAGGCATCGCCGAGTCGAGTATTGCGTTTGACAGCCACCATGCTGCCGTTGCCGCGACGACAGATTTGACGATCTGGAGGAGATCGGTCGTGACTTCTGGGCGTTGGAGTAGTTCAGTGATCTTCTTCGTTGGAGTTGGCAAGGTCGCTCCGTTGCAGGTCCGTCGCTGTCATGATTACACGGTAAGCAAAGCTCGGTTTGAGACTAGCATTTGCCCTGGTCGAAGTCGTTTTGCTCTTGACGACTCAGGACTGAATTCGGTCGGCTGAGCGTCCTAGCGTCTCAGGCAACGATGTTCTCGGCAATGAAGGGGTGACGGTAGACCCTGTTCACGAGCACGACTGTCCGAGCGCACTCCTAGCCGAGACCCAGAGGCGTCCTTGGACTCTATTCACGAGCGCCGAAGGAGGCAAACATGACCACCTACGAAGAAGCAATCAAGCGGGCAGCAAAGCCACTCGCGGAGGCGTTCTTCCGCATCCAAGAGGGCACAGCGCGGGAAGCAGCTGAACTCGCCTACACGCCCGGTGGGCCGGGGCTCGACGAGCTCGAGGAGCGCATTCAGGCATGGCGGGACGAGTTCATGGTGCAGGATTAGACGGTTGCGACGATAGGTTCGGAAGTGCCTGCTGATGAGGAGGAAGATGCGTTTACGATGCGCTTTGGGTGGAAGTCGGCGAGACTCGCATTGTCGGGGGACTCGTGCTTTTCTCGTGCATCGTTCCTGGTCAAGCGGTCATTTCATATGCTTTCATGGTCTTTCATGTCCGCTCTGGTTTCGACCAGATTGGAATCGTGAGGTCGGGGGATCGAGTCCCCCTCCCGCTACCGATCAACTCCCTCATCAGGATGACGAATCCGATGGGAAAGTTTCTGTATTCGCGAACTCCTCGAGACGGTATTGCGCGACTCATTCCGGCCGTGCCAGTCTTGCCGAGTGAAGCACACAATGACTCTCGATTTCACCAGCGAAGCCCACGCACTTGCCGATGATCTGCGCGAACTGCGCCGCGACCTGCACCGGGACCCCGAAATAGGACTCGATCTGCCGAAGACCCAACGTCGGATCCTCGACGCCCTGGAAGGTCTGCCGCTTGAGATCACGCTCGGTCAGGAGCTCAGCTCGATCATCGCCGTCCTGCGCGGAGCGCACCCCGGCCCGACGGTGCTCCTGCGCGGGGACATGGACGCTCTGCCCGTCGACGAGGCGACCGGACTCGACTTCGCGTCGACGAATGGGAACATGCATGCCTGCGGGCATGATCTCCACGTTTCCGGACTCGTCGGAGCCGCGAAGCTGCTGTCCGCTCATCAGTCCGAGCTGAAGGGCACGGTGGCCTTCATGTTCCAGCCCGGCGAGGAGGGGATGGGCGGTGCGAAGATCATGCTCGAAGAAGGAATGTTCGACACCATCGGCCAGAAGCCCGATGCGGCTTACGCGATCCATGTGGCACCGGGGGTGCCGGGAACCTTCGTCACCAGACCGGGCACGATCATGGCCGGAGCGAATACTCTGCACGTGACGATGCACGGCAGCGGAGGTCACAGCTCGCGACCGGAAGATGCGGTCGACCCGGTGCGTCCGATTCTCGAACTCGGACAGGCGCTGCAATCGATGGTCACCGGATCATTCAGCGTCTTCGACCCCATCGTCGCCCAGGTGACGCAGTTGGAAGCGGGGGAGGCCGTCAATGTCATCCCCGCCTCGGCGAAGCTCGGAGCTTCTGTGCGCACGCTCTCCCACGAGTCGACGCGTAGGTTCCCCGAGCGCGCCACACAGTTGGCGGAGTCGATTGCGGCCGCACACGGATGCACGGCCGAGGTGGTGTGGACCGAGCAGTATCCCGTCACGGTCAACGACTGCGGCGAAGCCGACTTCGCCCTGAGAGTTCTGGCCGATCGTTTCGGGGCCGAGCTGGCCGTGCAGGTGCCGGACCCGCTCATGGGTTCCGAGGACTTCTCCTTCGTGCTCGAGCAGGTGCCCGGTGCTTTCATGTTCTTCTTCGTGACGCCCGAAGGCATCGATCCGGCCTCGGCGGCGACGAATCACTCGCCAGAAGTTCAGTTCGACGATGCGCACCTGCCCGACCAGGCTGCGGCGCTTGCAACCCTGGCCTGGGAGCGGTCACTGCGCGGATGAGCACCGCAAGGCCGACGACAGCTGGTGAATCCCACTTCGACGGACAGGGGTATGGTCTTCGCGCGATTCGGCGCCTACTCTCGAAGTGACTGTTCGACCGAATTGGGAGATCAACGATGATCAGCACAGAACTGTCCGACTGGCTCCTCGACTCGGACCCGGCCCTGCGCTGGCAGGTCGAACGCGACCTGCTCGGAGCAGAGGAGACGACCTGGCAGGAGACCCGCGCACGCGTGGAACACGAAGGCTTCGGCGCAGAGCTGCTGGCCCAGCAAGACCCGGACGGACAATGGGCAGGCGGGGCCTTCTTCCCCTCCGACTTCGCATTCGATGACGACGGATCACAGCCGTGGACTGCGACGACGTGGGCTCTGAAGGACCTGCGCCAGTGGGGACTGACCGCCTCGGCGTTGGAGGGAACGGCAGAGAAACTCGAATCCGCACGCTGGGAATACGAGAATCTGCCGTACTGGGGCGGGGAAGTCGACGTCTGCATCAATTCCTGGACGCTGTCGAACGGCCTGTGGCTCGGCGCCGATGTCGACGGCATCGTCGACTGGTTCCTGGGCCACCAGCAGCCCGACTGCGGATGGAACTGCGAATGGGTCGAAGGCTCGAAGGTCTCGTCGTTCCACTCCACCCTCAACGCCCTCGTCGCGCTGCTCGATTATCAGCTGGCTACGGGCGACGCCGCGCGTGTGCAGGAGGCCCGAGCCAGGGGAGAGGAGTACCTGCTGTCGCGGGACCTGTTCCGCACGCGCAGCACCGGTGATCCTTTCGATGGCCGTGCCCTCGCTCTCTTCCACCCCCGACGCTGGTTCTACGGAATCCTGCCCGCACTCGACTACTTCCGCGAAGCGACGAGCGCGGACGGAACCGGCCCGGACCCGCGGATGGAAGAAGCGGTCGGGATGATCCGAGCCAGACGCTCCGACGACGGCACCTGGACTCAGGACCACCGCCTTGACGGCGACGTCTGGTTCCACGTCGACGCTCCGGTCGGCGAACCCTCGAAATGGGTGACCCTGCAAGCCCAGCGAGTCCTCGACTGGTGGGACGGAACACAAACCGACTGAGCATCCACAGCCGCGGCCCAGAAACGCCACAGTCCCACGCCAGAGCCGGTCACCACGATGGTGTCATCACACATCATCGAAGGAAGGACAGCTCATGGCTCGCGTACCCGAACCGGACCAGACCCCCAACGGACCCGCCTATGAAGGCAGGCTCCTCGACCGTCCCGACGAGGAGGTCGTCGACCAAGGCGCCTCCTTCGACATCCGCACCCTCTTCAGCCGACGAGGAGTTCTCGGGCTCGTCGGCGCCGGTGTCGGCACCATGGCCCTGGCCGCTTGCACCTCCGGGGCCGCGGGATCGACGAAATCGAGTTCGAGCGGCAGCGGATCGGTCACCGAGATCCCCGACGAAACGGCCGGTCCGTATCCGGCGGACGGATCGAACGGACCGGACATCCTCGAAGACTCCGGAATCGTGCGTTCGGACCTCCGCTCGAACATCGACGGGACCGACACCGTCGACGGTGTGCCCCTGACATTCACCCTCAAGGTCACCGATATGGCCGGTGACAATGCTCCATTCGAAGGCGCAGCCGTCTACGCCTGGCACTGCGACGCTCAGGGCCGTTACTCGATGTACTCCGACGGCGTCGAAGACGCGACCTGGCTGCGCGGCGTCCAGGTCGCCGACTCAGCAGGAGAAGTCACCTTCACCTCCGTCTTCCCCGGCTGCTACTCCGGTCGTTGGACCCACATCCACTTCGAGGTCTACCCGGACGTCGATTCGATCACCGATGCCGAGAACGCCATCGCCACCTCGCAGATGGCCCTGCCCGAAGACGCCTGCAACGCAGTCTTCGCCCTCGAGACCTACGACGGATCGGCGAAGAACCTCTCTGCCATCTCCCTCGACGACGACAACGTCTTCGGTGACGACGGAGGAGAGCACCAGCTCGCCACGATCAGCGGCGACACGGACTCCGGATACACCGCCACGCTCGATGTTCCCGTCGACACCGACACCGAACCGACCGGCGGCACAGCCCCGGGAGGCGGCGGTGAAGGACAAGCTCCACCCGACGGCGCCCCCGAAAAGCCCTGACAACTCCGAGAAAGGCCCACCATCATGCTGCACAACCTCACGGGCTGGCACGCCCTCGTCATCCTCGCCATCATCATCCTCGTCTTCGGCGCAGCCAAGCTGCCTGCACTCGCCAAGAGCCTCGGGCAGTCTGTGCGCATCCTCAAGGACGAATCATCCGACTCACGGGCGGGTGATGAGACGGAACCCCACTCATGAGCACCGCCGCGGAGAAGATGCCGCTGTCCGCGCACCTGCGGGAGGCGCGGACACGGGCGGTGCGCGCGGCGGTGGCGCTGCTCATCGGCACGGTCATCGGATATCTCACCTCCGTTTTCGTGATGGACGTCCTCCGGGCCCCGATCACCGAGCTCGCCGAGTCCCGCAGCGCTTCGCTCAACTACGACAGCGTCACCGGCGCCTTCGACCTTCAGCTGCGCATCGCCGTGTATTCCGGGATCGTCCTCTCCAGCCCGGTATGGCTGGGGGAGATCTTCGGATTCCTCACCCCGGGGCTGACGGCGAAGGAGAAGAAGGTGACGTTCGGCTTCCTCGGTGCCGCAGTGCCCCTCTTCGTCGCCGGCTGTCTCACCGGCCTCTACGTCTTCCCCCGGATGGTCGAAGTGCTCACTTCGTTCGCCGCGAGCGAGGACAGCACCATCCTGCAGGCGTCCTACTATTTCGACTTCGTGTTCAAGATCGTCATCGCCACCGGCGTCGCCTTCGTCCTCCCGGTCTTCCTCGTCGTCCTCAACGTCATCGGCCTGCTCTCTGCCCGATCAATAGCGAAGGCCTGGCGGGTCTCCATCGTGGCCATCGTGGTCTTCGCCGCACTGGTCACCCCGGCCGCCGACGTGCTCTCCATGTTCTTCGTCGCGGCCCCGATGGCGCTGCTGTTCCTCGCTGCGCTCGTCATCGCGTGCATCCACGACCGGGCCCGAGGCTACGACCGGATGGCCGGTGATCCGCACGTGGAGGAGGAACGGTCCGGTCGAGTGCGGATCACGCCAACGGAAAGGACTCGGACATGTTCGGCCTGAGTTTCGAGAAACTGATCATCGTCGGCATCTTCGCTGCCCTCGTCATCGGCCCACAGCGGCTGCCGCACTACGCGCAGAAGCTCGGCGAGTTCGCCCGCCTGCTCCGTGCCCAGATCGACACGGCGCGGACTCGGGCCGCCGAATCGATGGGCACCGAGGACTGGAGAACGCTTGATCCGCGACAGTACGATCCGCGCCGAATCATCCGAGAGGCCCTGGATGAGCCGGGCAGCGCTCGGAGCTCGGAGACTGCTGCCCCGGGTTCGGCTGAGCGTTCCGATCGTGCCTTGGACGGGGAGAGCCGATCACCCGCCGAGGCGGCCGGCAGCGTTGTCATCACCGGTTCGTCCGGACATCCGCGGAGACGATTCGTCGCCCGCACGGACGAAGGTCGTACGGGCGATGATGAGCGTGCAGTCGCAACCTCAGGAACCGATCGATGACCAGGGGCGGGGCCGTCTCGGTGATCAGTCCTTGAAGTCGAAGTCTTCCTTGTCGATGCCGGGGAACATGAGTTCGTACTTGATCATCTGATCCTTGTGATCGACGATCTTCACCGTGCCGAAGTACTTCTTCCTGCCTTTGTACGCGTCCTTGTCCTTGACGGTGACCTGGCACGATTTGAAGCCGTACCACTCGCGGAGCTCCATATCGGAATCGCACTTGGCTTCTTTGACCTTCCAATCGAGCTTGTTCTCGAACAGGTCGATGAGGTCGGCCTCGATCGACGAAGCGGGCACGATGCCGTTGCCCTTCTTGTCGATCTTCATCCCGTCGTCGCTGGCCCAGTTCGTCGTCTTCGCGGCATCGGCGAACGGATCGGTCGATTTCGTGTCGGTCGGCTCCGCCTCGGCGGGCTCGGATCCCGGGGCCTCGGCCTCTTTCGATTCGACAGCACCTCCGCCGAATCCGCCTTCTTCGGTCTGCGAGGCCTCGGACTTCTGATCCTCGGCGGGCTTGTCCCCTCCGGAGCCTCCGCAGGCGGTCAGGGACAAGGCGAGAACGGTTCCAGCGGTGGCCGTCAGCAGGCGGGGCATCCAGGTGGACCGGCGAATCGGGGTCATCGTGTTTCTCCTTCGCACTCAGGCGATCACAAGCGTTGTCGATACACCACGATTCTGCCACGGCCGGTTGCCGCGAACCCGGGGTCGGTGTGCGGATCCGGCGACACCTGTGGCGATTCGGGCACATCCGCACCGGGAGATGGCCCCGGGTCCGGTGGCGGGAGGGAGCCGGATCCGGCCCGCTCCACGGCGACCGGCTCCGGCTATTCCGCGGCGGGGGAGTTGACGGCCTTCGCGAGAGCCTCGAATGCGCGGATCGTCGGGAACAGCTTCGTAGCGTCCTGCGGCAGCCCCCAGCTCGAGAGCTTGACGCCGAGGACATTGGCACCCGGGTTCATATAGATCATCTGCCCGTGGATGCCGAGGGCGAGGAACGCATGAGAATCGGGGAACGGGAACCAGAACTGGTTGTGATACGCCCCGCCCGGCATCCGATTGTCCCCGGGCCCATCGGCAAACGCCTGACGCACATCCTCGGAGGTGGTCAGCGTATCGCCGATCCACGTCGTCGGCGCCACCTGCTGTCCGGTCAGCGACTGCCCGCGGTTGGTGTAGACGTAGCCGAATCGGGCGAGATCACGCAGAGTCGTATTGATTCCGCCATCGAACATGCTGACCCCGTACTGGTCGGTGGCGATGATCGCGTCCTGTTCGGCGCCGATCCGAGACCACAGCACCCGCGACATGAGCGACTGCATGCGCTCGCCGGCGATCTTCTCGCACACCCATCCGAGCACATCGGTCTCGCACGACCGGTATTCGAAGACCCCGCCGTGCTCGGACTTCGCCTCCAGGGTGGTGAGGAACTCGTACATGCCGATGCCCGGGTTCTCCCGCTTCGCCTCGGACCAGCCGATCGACTCTTCGATCTGCCGGACCTCGGACTTCGGGTCGAGATAGTCCTCGGAGAAGCGGATGCCCGAACGCATATCGAGGACATGGCGCACTGTGGCACCGGCGTAGCCGGACTTGGCGAGTTCGGGCACGTAATCGGTGACGAGGCGGTTCGGGTCGAGGTCACCCGAACCGGCGAGGACACCGGCGACGGTGCCGACGAGCGATTTGGACACCGACATGAGCAGATGCTCGGTCGACGCGGTCATCTCCCCGAAGTACTCCTCGGTGAGCACGGTCCCGTTGTGCATGAGCATCCAGGCATCCGTGTCGGTGGATTCGATGACGCTGCGGACGCTGCGGGCCTCCGAGTACTCCGTCGCGGGAACCTCGACCTCGCCGAGATCCTGTGGATCGGCGGGCAGCTCGGCCACAGGACCGGTGCCGCGGGAGATCGGCGTCGTGGGAAGGACCCGTGCGACGTTCTGGAACGACCTTCGCACATTGTCGGGATCCTGCCAGTTGTCCCGGTCGATTCCGGCCGCCGGATCGACGGGAGCCGATGGGGCCACGGGCTGGTCCGCCGGGGGAGTGGCCGCGGGCTGGTCCGGTGACGGTTCGATCACTCTTCACCTCTGATTCTCGCATCGGTCTGTCCGCGGAACGGCTCCGCGGACGGCAGCTGAGAGCCGCCTCGGGTCGTGTTGAGATTATCACCGAGGCGGCTCCGCGCTTCGCGTATATCTGCCCTTCGCGTCCAAGGGAGCGGCGCCGGGCTCAGTCGCCTTTGGCTCCGGGTCCGCCGAGGGCCGGCGACGGATCGTCGGCGACGACCGGAACTCCGGCGTACATCGCCCTGATCGAATCGATGAAGTGCTTGGCCCGGATGCTCAGCGCATCGGGTCCGCCGACGTTCGTCTGCAGCGGATTCTTCGTCACCAGGACTCCGAGGTCCGCGCCCTTCCACCGGTAGTCCCCGGCCCCGAAGATACGCAGGAAGAACACCTCGCTGCCGTTCTGCAGGGGGTGCCAGTCGAGTGCCGCACGTTTGTACGTCAGCGTCCCGTACTGGTCGAGATAGTACTGACCGGTCAGCGGGGAATGCGTGATGTACTCGGTGATCGGAGCCGTCTCCTTGATGATCATCTGGCTCCACTCGTCGGCGCCGGAGAGTTCCTCCCACCGCTCATTGATCTCGGTGACATCGAGATCGAATTCGACGTCGAGATATTCGAGCAGGTGGAACAGGAACAGGGGCACATCGGCATAGGCGCCTGCCGTGACGTTCGTGATCGCCGAGGCCCCGGAGATGCGCGGATTGAGCTCACCGAGGTAGCAGTCGTCGTTATCGAGATCGACGAGGACATCGACTTCGAAGAATCCGCGATAGCCGCGTTTGCGCAGGCCTTCGCCCATCTTGCGCACGAGCTCACGGGTCTGCGCCCGCTGCTCTGCGTTGAGGACATCGGGTTTCATCTCGTTGCCGCACCAGCCGCCCTTGTACGGGGTGAGCTCGGCGAAGCCGGCCAGCTCGGTCAGATACGGACCGACGACGACACCGCTGGAGGTGATGACCGCCTCGACGGCGACCGGAGTGTTGTTGATCCGCTTCATCACCTTCAGCTGCTCGCCGATGATGTCGTCCTTGTGCGCCTCCCAGCCCGAGACATCGGAGATGAAGAACGTCGTCTTCCCGGAATCACCGTAGGGGGTCTGCACGACGAGATCCGTGCCCAGCCCCGCCTCGGCGGCCCGCTCATTGAGCTCTTCATAGGTGTCGGCAGTGGTCAGCACGTTCGGGACGGAGAACGCACCGGCTTCATTGCCGAGCTTCGTCGTCTCGATCTTCGAATCGAGCTGATTGCGCAGGGCTGCCGACGGCAGGATGAGGTCGTAGCCGAGCTCTCGGCAGATCCGCTCGGTCTCCTCGTCGAAGAAGACCATCGCGACCTTGACCCGCTCACCGTGGGGGACGTTGCGCGTCATATGGGCACGCACCTCGGCGTTCAGCAGCAGCCAGTTGTTGATCGCCTCGCCCGATTCGAACTCGACATAGGGCTTGTAGCGCGGGGAGAAGACGCGCGGGTGACCGCCGTCCCAGCCGTCGTAGTAGGTGATGTACGAGAAGTTGCGCACCCACCGGTCGAGACCGAGCAGGTTGAACGGAGTGGCTCCGACGAAGAAGATCGGGGTCTGATTCGTGCGGAAGAAGTGCCGGACCTCGGAGACGTTGCGCAGCGGTCGACGCAGCTGAACTCTGTCGGCTTCTTTGCCGGCGTAGGCGGCGTCGGTGGCCACCGCCACTTCGACCTGCGGCGGGTCGACGTCGGCGGGTGCCGGTGCCGGATCAGAACCGCCGGCTGCTGGTGCAGGTGCAGCGGGGGCGCCGGGGCCAGGTGTGTGCGGTGAGGGGACCGCGACTGCGTCTTTGACTCGTGCGCCGGGCGTCACCGTCTGTGCCTCGGGACTCTTCGGGTCAGCGCTGGGGGATTCGTTCGTCATCGCACTACTCCTTACCAAATGTGATGTGGACAACATATACCAGTTTCGAAGCCATGAGCCCGATGGTGCAGGAATTGTGTGAACCGGATACGAACGCGCGATCAATTCTTCGCCGGTGAGCCTCATCCTGAGGCCGTGCTTTAGGCTGGTGTCGATACCGACCCCAGTGGAAGAGAGAGCGCATATGCCGGTGAATACGGAGAAGCAGGGGGCCACGTTCTCCCTGCCTCAGCCCTATGAGGTCTCCAGGGAGGCGATCGCGGATTTCGCGCTCGCCACCGGAGCGAAGGCCGATTACCATTTCGACGCCGAGGCGGCCACCGCGCTGGGCTACCGCGACGTCGTCGCCCCGACCACCTTCGCCGTGATCATCGCGCAGAAATCGGAAGCCTCCTATATCTCCGACCCGGAATCGGGCATCGACTTCTCGAAGGTCGTCCACGGCTCCGAACAGTTCTCGTTCACCCGTCCCATCGTCGCAGGTGACTCCCTGTCCGCCGTCACTCACGTCGACGGAGTCCGGGCCGCCGGCAGCAACGCCATGATCACCACCCGCACCGAGATCACCGATGTCGCGGAGCAGCCTGTCGTCACCGTGACCTCGACCATCGTCGTGAGAGGAGACGGAGAATGAGCGCCATCGACTTCTCCACACTGACCATC
Source organism: Brevibacterium sediminis (assembly GCF_013623905.1). Taxonomy (GTDB): domain Bacteria; phylum Actinomycetota; class Actinomycetes; order Actinomycetales; family Brevibacteriaceae; genus Brevibacterium; species Brevibacterium sediminis. The sequence goes on along the minus strand of NZ_JABKDD010000009.1, from coordinate 72,380 downwards.
GGAGACACCGTCGTGGAATCCGAGATCCCACTGTCGCGCGCCTCCCTCGTCGACTATGCCGCAGCCTCGGGCGATCACAATCCGATCCACTGGAACGAACGCTTCGCCCGCGAGGTCGGCCTCGACGATGTCATCGCCCACGGGATGCTCTCGATGGCGGCGGTCATCGCTCCGGTCGCCGAATGGCTCGGCGACCCCGGTGCGATCGTCGACTACCGGACCCGCTTCTCCGCCCCCGTCGTCGTCCCCGACGCCGATACCGGATCACCGACGACCCCGACGACCTCGCTCAAGCTCACCGCCACCGTCGGTGCCGTCGACCCTGCCGTCGGCACGGCCCGCATCGACATCTCCGTGAAGTCCGGCGAGGCCGATGTCCTCAGCCGCACGCAGGTTCGGATCTCGGCGTGACCGAAGCCCACCCGCAGGAACTCTCCGGCTTCACCACCTTCCGTCTCGGCGGCCCGGCCCCGCAGGTCACGGTTGCGAACACCCGAGACGAACTGCTCGATTTCTGCGCCGCCCACCCGCTCGAACTCAACGGTCAGGAACGGTCCCGCGTCTTGTTCATCGGCGGCGGATCGAATCTGCTCATCGCCGATGCCGGATTCGACGGTGCCGTCTGCGTGGTCCGAACCACCGGAGTGGAGACGACCCAGACCACGACGACCGACACCCGGGTCACCGCCGAGGCGGGGGAGGACTGGGACGCCTTCGTCGCCCACACCCTCGACCTGGGGCTGTCCGGGCTCGAAGCACTGTCCGGGATCCCCGGGTCGGTCGGTGCGACCCCGATCCAGAACGTCGGCGCCTACGGCACGGAGGTCGGCGAGCTCATCTCCTCCGTCGAGGTCTTCGACCGGGTGTCCGGTCAGATCCGCCACCTCACTGCAGTCGAACTCGAATTCGGCTACCGCACCTCGGCGCTCAAGCGCGCCCAGATCGCAGCCGGAACCCCGCAGTACGTCGTGCTCTCGGTGACCTTCGACCTCCAGCGCAGCGACGAGTCGCTGCCCGTGCGCTACGCCCAGCTCGCATCGACCCTCGACGTCGAGATCGGCAGCCGCGTCCCGGCCGTACGAGTGCGCGAGAACGTCATCGCGCTGCGCCGATCGAAGGGCATGGTCCTCGATGCCGCCGACCACGACTCCTGGTCGGCGGGATCCTTCTTCACCAACCCCATCGTCGAGAACGCCGAGATCCTGCCCGCCGAAGCTCCTCGCTACCCGGTGACCGACCCGCTCAGCGGAGCGAAGATCGAAGGGAAGACGAAGACCTCAGCGGCCTGGCTGATCGAGCATGCGGGGTTCTCCAAGGGCTTCAGCCTCGGTGCGGGACTGGCGTCGCTGTCGACCAAGCACACCCTGGCGCTGACGAATCGGGGACACGCGAGCACAGCCGATGTGATCGATCTCGCGTCGACCGTCGTCGCCGGCGTCGAGGACGCCTTCGGCATCACCCTCGAACCCGAACCGACCTTCATCGGCTGCTCCATCGACGACGGGAAACGTCCTTAGACTGGTGGCCGTGTCATCACGTCGGAGAACCACCGCACTCGTCATCACCCTGGCTGCGGTTGCGCTTGTGACCCTGCCCTGGGCGCTGTTCACCTCGCGCGCCGATCTCACCTTCGGCCCCCATGAGGCGCAGTACCGGATCACCGCGGATTCCCGACTCACCGTCGACTTCGGCCCCCTGGGCAGACTGCTCGTCCCCACCGAGGATGTCATCCCTCTCGGCCTGGGACTGCACGTCGATATCGGTGAGATCCCCGTGTCCGGTGATTCCGGCGATGACGAACGACCTGCGGCCGATCCCGCGGAAGTGGCGGACCCCGGTGGGGGAACCATCGACGCCCTCGGCGGCGACATCGCCTCCTATGCCTCGCTGTTCTCGGCCCCGCAGGCGCAGATCGACCAGGTCATCGACGGACTCAGCCAGGAGATCCTCACCCGATGGGCGCTGGCCGTGTGCATCGTCACCGGGGGACTCGTTGGACTGGCCCTCTTCCTCGGGCCCGCCCGGGTCGACACCATCATCCGCGCCTTCGTCGGCAAGGAACTCCTCGGCATCGGACTGGTGCTCGTGCTCGTCCTCACCGGACTGGGCACCGTCGTGCTCAACCGTCCGAAGCCGATCGCGGCCGATCCGGCGTTCGAGGGCACGCCGCTGGCCGGATCCCAGGTCACGGGCCGCCTCGGCGGAATCATCGACACCGCATTCGGTGCAGTGCAGGACTTCGCCGATGACAACGACGCCTTCTACGACGAGGTTCTCGCAGCCCTGCGGACAAAATGGAACGACCGCCCGATCACCGGGAACTGGACCGATCGGGGACTCGTCCCGCCTGCCGGCGTCGGCGCACCCGCTGCCGACGGCGGTGAGGGCGAAGGGAAGAAGGGTGTGTCCACGTTCGTCTACGGCTCCGACATCCACTGCAATATCGGAATGGCCCGCGTCGTCGGTGCGGTGGCGGAGATGAGTCGGGCCGATGCCTATATCGACGGCGGAGACATCTCCATGACGGGCACCTCGGCCGAGAACTACTGCCTCGACGTCGTCGACGACGAACTGCCGGAGAAGCTGCCGCGCATGATCGTCAAAGGCAACCACGATTCCATGGAAACGACGAGGCACGCGAGGGCGCGCGGGTGGAACGTGCTCGAGGACTCCAGCGCAGAGATGGCAGGGGTGACCTTCTTCGGTGCCGCCGACCCGCGCCGGACCGTGTTCGGGTCCGGTCCGCAGCTGGAGACCGACCTCACCGCCGACCAGTACGCGCAGCGGCTGCGAGACGAAGCCTGCCGGGCCGATTTCGACATCATGCTCATCCACGATCCCGCCGTCGGCGGACCGAGCCTGCGCTCGGGCTGCGCCGACTACGCTCTCAGCGGACACTGGCACCGACGGGTCGGACCGGAGAACTTCGGTTCGGGAACCCGCTACGTCAGCTCGACGACCGGGGGCGCACTGGCGAACGCCCTGACACCGGGACCGCTGAAGATGAACGCGGAACTGAGCATCATCCGCGTCGACAATGGGACGAAGCGCCCCATCGACGTGCAGATCATCACCGTCACACCCGACAGACAGGTGCAGATCGACCCCTGGGTGAGATTCCCCGAACCCAGGCCCCTCGTGGGCCAGCCGCCTGTCGATGAGTCGGTGGGTGAGTGAGCGTCGACACGTTCGAGACATTGCTTCGGCACTCGGTTCGACGAATAACGGTCGAGCACGGTATGCTCGTTTCTCGTGGTCGGACACCACAGGGATCGACACGATCGCTCAAGTCCGATCAGAGGGGTGTGGCGCAATTGGTAGCGCAACGGTCTCCAAAACCGTAGGTTGCAGGTTCGAGTCCTGTCACCCCTGCGCAGTTGACTCTGCCGAAGTCTCATCGGCCAGGCGCCGTCCTCGACCGGCACGAACAATTGTGAAGCCAAACGAAACCGACCGAGTGAGGATGTGTGAGCGACACACCGGCAAAGCAGACTGGCAGCGCACCCAACAGTGCCTCCGGTCCAAAGAAGCTCGGATTCTTCGGACGAATCCTGCAGTTCTTCCGCGAAGTGGTGGCAGAGCTCAAGAAGGTCGTCACTCCGACCCGGAAGCAGCTGCTCAACTACACGCTCGTCGTGCTGGGCTTCATTCTGTTCATGATGCTTCTCGTCACGGGCCTCGACCTGGTCTTCGGCAAGCTCGTCGGCTGGGTGTTCGGCGGAACTCCGCTGTGGCCCCTGTGGTGATACGGCCTCAGCCGTGAACCACCCCAAGCTCAAACTTCACTCCCTACCGGGAATCACAAAACGCGAAGCGAGGAATTGATCGGTGTCGGATACCAACTCACCTGAGCAGGAGACCCCTGAGACCCAGGACGTCACTCCCGAGGAGTCGGGTGCCGCTGTGGTGCCCGAAACCGAAGAGGCGGCCATCGACGCCGAGGCGACCGCCCCCGTCGAGTCCGCTGACGCTGACTCCGCAGAAGCTGCCGACTCCGCTGACGAAGCCGATTCCGCTGACGAAGCCGACGGCGAGCAGGACGATGCTGCCGAAGACGTCGCCGCCGCCGACGAGGTCGACCCGGCCGAAGAATTCAAGGCCGAGCTGCGCATGCAGGAGGGTGACTGGTACGTCATCCACTCCTATGCAGGCTACGAGAACCGCGTGAAGCAGAACCTCGAGAACCGCACCGTCAGCCTCAACCTCGAAGAGTTCATCTTCGAGTCGCAGGTGCCGATGGAAGACGTCGTCGAGATCAAGAACGGACAGCGCAAGCAGGTCCGTCGTGTGCGCATCCCCGGCTACGTGCTCGTGCGCATGGAACTGACCGACGAGTCGTGGGGCGCCGTGCGCCACACTCCGGGTGTCACCGGATTCGTGGGCAACGCATACGACCCGACTCCGCTGTCGATCGACGAGGTCTTCTCGATGCTCGCCCCGATCTTCGAAGAGCGTCAGGCCGAAGCCGCCGCTGCCGAAGGCCCCGCCGCCGAAGCCGCTGCGAAGTCCGCGCCCATCACCGAGGTGGAGTTCGAGGTCGGCGAGTCCGTGCTCGTCAAGGAGGGCTCCTTCGAGGGCCACCCCGCGACGATCCAGGAAATCCGTCCGGAATCGCAGAAGCTCACCGTGCTGCTGTCGATCTTCGAACGCGATGTTCCCGTCGAACTCGGCTTCGACCAGGTCTCGAAGCTCTGATCGCCGCATAGTTTCACTGATCGCCTCGACGCGATCGTGACCGAAGGGGCCCGGAATTCTCCGGGCCCCTTCGGCGTTCCCGCGTTCACTGGCTCGGCCGCCTCGGCGAGGGGATTGTGTCGTTGGGGAAGGGATTGTGTCGATCAAGGCTGAGCGCAGTTGTCGAACCGTCTACGGGGCGATATCCGGGCCCGCGCTTGAACGACGGCGCCGAGGCGGTCGCACCGAGGCGGTCACATCAGCCGGCGACGCTGTCCCGCCTCGGCGAGGGAATGATCGGGTGATGCCCCTCACGAGCATTTGCCCGCAGGCGGGCGCGCATGGAATACTGGTGTGGTTTGATTGCGGCCCTTATCGGAAGGCCGCTGTCGAACAATGTGCTGTATATGTCTGGCACATCGAAACCTCAAGATTAAGGACCGTACATGCCTCCCAAGAAAAAGGTAGCCGGCCTCGTCAAGCTCCAGATTCAGGCAGGTGCCGCTAACCCGGCTCCTCCGATCGGTCCGGCGCTTGCCCAGCACGGCGTCAACATCATGGAATTCTGCAAGGCCTACAACGCCGCCACAGAATCCCAGCGCGGAAACATCGTTCCCGTCGAGATCACCGTGTACGAAGATCGTTCGTTCGACTTCGTGCTCAAGACCCCGCCGGCAGCCGAGCTGATCAAGAAGGCCGCCGGAGTGAAGTCGGGTTCGGCTACTCCGCACACCGTCAAGGTCGCTCACCTGAGCGCCGACCAGGTGCGCGAGATCGCCACCACGAAGATGCCCGACCTGAACGCCAACACCCTGGATCAGGCCGACCGCATCGTCGCCGGAACCGCGCGTTCCATGGGCATCACCACCGACATCGAGGTCTGAGACCTCACCCCACACAGTGGCAGGGCCCACGCAGCCCACACCACGACTGCAAGGAGTAAAGCAGATGGCAAAGCGTTCGAAGGCCTATCAGGCCGCGGCTGAGAAGATCGCCGCAGATGTGAACTACGAACCGGCTCAGGCGATCGCCCTGGCCAAAGAGACCAACGTGGCGAAGTACGACGCCACGGTCGAGGTCGCTCTCCGCCTGGGTGTTGACCCCCGCAAGGCGGATCAGATGGTGCGCGGCACCGTCAACCTTCCGCATGGTACCGGTAAGACCGCTCGGGTCCTGGTGTTCGCTGCCGGCGACCGTGCAGAAGCTGCCCGTGAAGCAGGTGCTGACTACGTCGGCTCCGATGACCTGCTGGAGAAGGTGGCCGGAGGGTTCACCGACTTCGATGCCGCTGTTGCGACCCCCGACATGATGGGCAAGGTCGGTCGTCTCGGTAAGGTGCTGGGTCCCCGTGGCCTGATGCCGAACCCGAAGACCGGCACCGTGACCATGGATGTCGCCAAGGCCGTCAACGACATCAAGGGCGGAAAGATCGAATTCCGCGTCGACAAGCACTCGAACCTGCACTTCATCATCGGAAAGGTCTCCTTCTCCGAGGAAGCTCTGCAGGAGAACTTCGATGCTGCGATCGAAGAGATCCTGCGTCTGAAGCCGTCCTCCTCGAAGGGCCGCTACATCAGCAAGGCCACGATCACGACCTCGAACGGCCCAGCCGTTCCGGTCGACCACTCGGGTCTGCGCATCTGATCTGATCGATGCACCGGCAGAGGGCGGGAAGCGATTCGTTCGCTTCCCGCCCTCTCTCTTTCCCAATTACTACCTGACGGCGGCCCAGCAACCTCGCGCGAGGTTGCTGGGCCGCCGTCAGGTAGTTCGGGGAGTGGACGGGCTCTTGTCCACGGACGGGTTCGCGATTAGATTATGAGCAGTTGAGGCTCTCTTCCGACACCCGCCGATGGAGGTGGACCGTCCGCCATGGATTCGACGCTGCTGCTCGAAGACACCTATCAGCGTGCCGTTCGCCGCGCACATGAGCGTCTGGCCGGGCCACCGGATCCTCTCCTCCCTGCACCATCGTCGGGGCCTGGTGTGCGCGCCTCGGTGTTGGAATCCTGGGACCGGTCTCTTGCCCGGTTGCGCGACCCCGACAGCGTGGAGGTCCAAGTCCCGTTCGAAGCCGATCGCCTCGCCGAGGTGCGCCGGCGCCATCCTTTCCACGCGATCATGCCGCTGCTGCGATCCCACCTCATCGAACCCGCCAAGGATGCCGGTCTGCTCGCCGCCCTCGGCGACGAACAGGGGCGATTGCTCTGGGTCGAGGGGGAGCGAGGCGTCCGGAACCGCGCCGAAGCCATGGGATTCGTCTCCGGCTCGGACTGGTCCGAAGAGGTCATGGGCACTTCCGCCCCGGCGCTGGCCCTGCACTCGGGCCGTCCGGTGCAGGTCAGCCGCGCCGAGCATTTCGCCCCCGACGTCCATTCCTGGAGCTGCAGCGCGGTCCCCGTCACCCACCCTCTGACCGGGCAGGTCATCGGCATCATCGATGTCACTGGGGGAGACGACGCCGTGTCCTCCATCGTGCTGCCGCTGCTGTCCTCGACAGCCAAAGCCGCAGGTGCCCAGCTGTCCCAGCTCTTCACCCCGCAGCAGATGCACACCGACACCGAGGCGGCCGGAACCAGACTCACCGTGCTCGGTCCCAGCCCCGCCCTGGAAGGCCCGAACGGCACCCGGATTCCGCTGACCCGCAGGCACGCCGAGATCCTGCTTCTGCTGCACCGGTATCCCGACGGCATCAGCGGAGCCGGGCTGGTGGAGCGGCTGTGGACGGTCGGCGGCAGCGAAGTCACGGTCCGGGCGGAGATCAATCGTCTGCGCAGAACGATCGACAGCCTCGGCGATCTGCGCATCGACGCGCGCCCCTATCGACTTCGCGGGGACGTCGATTCGGATCTTGAGCGAACCGTTCAGGCACTGGCCAACGGTGACGCGGATTCGGCCCTCGAACAGTTCATCGGAACCGTCCTGCCGGACTCCGATGCTCCGGGAGTGCGGGAGATCGGAGCGGAAGTCAACGCACTCATGCGCGAGACCCTACTGCAGGACGGAACCTGGCAGCAGCTGTGGCGGTTTGCAGATCTCCCGGACTTCCGTGACGACGTCGAAGTCCTTATGACCGTGCTGCGTCTGGCCCCGCCCGAGGCTGCCGAACGCAACGCCGCGGTCGTGCGTCTGGAGGCGTTGGGTCTCTGAACTCGGCGAACCCATCGCGGTTCGGCGTGCGGGACGGTTCGACCGCCTCGGCGATATGATGCAACCCACATGCAACGTTGCGCTCGGTAGCGTCGTCGTCACACGGAGACAATCCGGTGGAATCAGACGCATCAAAGGAGTTGCAATGACTGTCTACGCACAGCCTGGTCAGAACGGGTCGCTCGTCACGTTCAAGTCCCGCTACGAGAACTTCATCGGCGGTCAGTGGGTGCCGCCGGTCAAGGGCAACTATTTCGAGAATCCCAGTCCGGTCACCGGCAAGACCTTCACGGAGGTCCCGGCCAGCACCGCCGAGGATATCGAACTCGCTCTCGACGCCGCGCACAAGGCGGCTCCGGCATGGGGCAAAACGGCGGTGGCCGAACGGGCCAACATCCTCAATCGGATCGCCGATCGCATCGAGGAGAACCTCGAGACGCTCGCCGTCGCCGAGACCTGGGACAACGGCAAGGCGATCCGCGAACCCCTCAACGCCGACCTGCCGCTGGCAGTCGACCACTTCCGCTACTTCGCCGGAGCGATCAGGGCGCAGGAGGGCGGACTCTCGCAGATCGACGAGGACACGGTGGCGTATCACTTCCACGAGCCGCTCGGCGTGGTCGGTCAGATCATTCCCTGGAACTTCCCGATCCTCATGGGCGTGTGGAAGATCGCTCCGGCGCTGGCCGCGGGCAATGCGATCGTGCTCAAGCCCGCCGAGCAGACTCCGGCGTCGATCCTCGTCCTCGTCGAACTCATCGCCGACCTGCTGCCCGAGGGCGTGCTCAACGTCGTCAACGGCTTCGGTCTCGAAGCCGGCAAGCCGCTGGCGTCGAACAAGCGGATCTCGAAGATCGCGTTCACCGGGGAGACGACGACCGGTCGCCTGATCATGCAGTACGCCTCGCAGAACATCATCCCGGTCACCCTTGAACTCGGCGGAAAGTCGCCGAACATCTTCTTCGAGGATGTTTTGGCCAAGGACGACTCGTACGCGGACAAGGCCCAGGAGGGCTTCACGATGTTCGCCCTCAACCAGGGTGAGGTCTGCACCTGCCCGTCGCGTGCGCTCATCCAGGAATCGATCGCCGATCCCTTCCTCGAGAAGGTCGTGGCCAGGACGAAGAAGATCGTCCAGGGCAACCCCCTCGACACGGACACGATGATGGGCGCCCAGGCCTCGAACGACCAGTTCGAGAAGATCATGTCCTACCTCGACATCGGCCGTCAGGAAGGCGCCGAGGTGCTCACCGGTGGCGGCAGGGCCGAGCTCGACGGGGATCTGGCCGGCGGTTTCTACGTGCAGCCGACGATCTTCAAAGGCACGAACAAGATGCGCATCTTCCAGGAGGAGATCTTCGGGCCCGTCGTCTCGGTCGCGACGTTCTCCGACTACGGCGACGCGTTGGCCACGGCCAATGACACGCTCTACGGCCTCGGTGCCGGAGTCTGGTCGCGCGACGGCAACACCGCCTACCGGGCCGGTCGTGAGATCCAGGCCGGGCGTGTGTGGGTGAACAACTACCACGCCTACCCGGCCCATGCGGCCTTCGGTGGGTACAAGGCTTCGGGCATCGGACGCGAGAACCACAAGATGATGCTCGACCACTACCAGCAGACGAAGAACCTGCTGGTCAGCTACTCGGAGAACGCCCAAGGCTTCTTCTGACCCGAGTTGCTACCCGACGGCGGCGCAGCAACCTCGCGCCAGGTAGCTGGGCCGCCGTCGGGTAGTTCTTCCACCTCAAATTCAAACCCCGCATCGCTTCGTGAACCATCATCACAAAGGAGAGAATGATGTCCGCAATGAAAGCTGCAGTAGTCGAGGGTTTCGGCCAGGAACTCGTCGTCGGGGACAATGCGATTCCCGACCCCGGCCCGGGGCAGGCGTTGGTCAAGCTCGTCGCCTCCGGCGTCTGTCACACCGATCTCCACGCCGCCCATGGTGATTGGCCGGTCAAACCGAAGGTGCCGCTCATCCCGGGACACGAAGGAGTCGGCATCGTCGAAAAGGTCGGCGAGGGCGTCACCGATGTCGAGGTCGGACAGATGGTCGGCAACGCTTGGCTGTGGACCGCATGCGGGACCTGTGAGCACTGCCGTCAGGGATGGGAGACCCTCTGCGAATCCCAGGTCAACGGCGGCTACGGCGTCGACGGCTCCTTCGGCGAGTACATGCTCGTCGACACGAAGTTCGCCGCCATCATCCCCGACGGTGCTGATCCCTATGAGATCGCCCCGGTCCTCTGCGCCGGCGTCACCGTGTACAAAGGACTCAAACGCACCGAGGTTCAGCCGGGCCAATGGGTCGTCATCTCCGGAATCGGCGGACTCGGACACATCGCCGTCCAGTACGCCGTCGCTATGGGCATGCGCGTCGTCGCCGTCGATGTCGCCGACGACAAGCTGGCGCTGGCGAAGAAGCACGGTGCCGAAATCACTGTCAACGCCTTCGCCGAGGATCCGGCCGAGATCATCCAGGACAAGATCGGCGGCTCACACGGAGTCCTCGTCACCGCCGTCCACCCCGCGGCGTTCGGTCAGGCGATCGGAATGACTCGCCGAGGCGGCACCATCGTCTTCAACGGACTGCCGCCCGGTGACTTCCCGGCACCGATCTTCGACATCGTGCTCAAGGGCCTGACGATCCGAGGTTCGATCGTCGGCACCCGACAGGACATGGTCGAGGCGTTGGAATTCTATGCCGCCGGCAAGATCCACCCGACGTTCACGAAGCGACCTCTCGAGGACATCAACGCGATCTTCGACGAGATGGAACACGGCAAGATCGACGGCCGTGTCGTCATCGAATACTGACGAACCTGCACACCCGCGCCCAGAACTACCTGACGGCGGCGCAGCAACCTCGCGCCAGGTTGCTGCGCCGCCGTCAGGTAGTGTGGGAGGGGTCTCGGCGATCGGATTGGACTTGCCGGGACGGACTTCGTTAGACTTGAACCACCCAAGACCGTCGGTCTCTGTGGAATCATCGGAATTCGCCATCGAATCCCGGTGCCCGCAGACGAAGACTCCTAGTGAGTGACCCGCGCAGGTGAGCCGAAATCCTTCCGTCGGATTCTTCTGGAATCGACGGCCAAGCGTTTCACGCCTTCCTGCGTGGAGCGCTTTTTCTGTTGTCGGGACAGACCGGACGACTTATGAAAGGAACACCATGGCGAGGCCAGACAAGGCAGCCGCAGTCGAGGAGATCAAACAGCAGTTTGAGAACTCCGACGCTGTGTTGCTGACCGAGTACCGCGGTCTCACCGTCGCGCAGATGAAAGAACTGCGCGTCTCTCTCGGTGAGAACGTCAGCTACGCCGTGGTAAAGAACACGCTGACCAAGATTGCAGCCAAGGAAGCCGGAGTCACCGGTCTCGATGAGCACCTCAATGGGCCCACCGCGATCGCGTTCGTCAACGGCGAACCACCTGAGGCTGCCAAGGCTCTGCGTAACTTTGCCAAGGCGAACGACAAGCTCGTGGTGAAGGGCGGCTACTTCGATGGAGCCGCGCTCAGCCCCGAACAGGTCAACCAGCTCGCCGACCTCGAATCCCGCGAAGTGCTGCTTGCAAAGGCAGCCGGTGCCATGAAGGCAAGCCTCCACCAGGCGGCTTACCTCTTCACCGCTCCGCTGGTCAAGGCCGTGCGCACTGTCGATGCCCTCCGCGAGAAGCAGGACGACGCTCCTGCCTCCGACGCCTGAGCATCACCACAAACCGAACCGGTCGCTGATCGTGACCAAAACAGGAAGGACTAGCCACCATGGCTAAGCTCACCACCGACGAGCTCCTCGAGGCTTTCAAGGAGCTCACCCTCATCGAACTGTCCGAGTTCGTCAAGAAGTTCGAAGAAGAGTTCGACGTCGAGGCTGCCGCTCCGGCCGCCGTCGCCGCTGCTCCTGCCGCTGGCGGAGCCGGCGAAGCCGCTGCTGAAGAGCAGACCGAATTCGACGTCATCCTCGAATCGGCCGGCGAGAAGAAGGTTCCCGTCATCAAGGAAGTCCGTGGACTCACCTCCCTCGGACTCAAGGAAGCCAAGGATCTCGTCGACGGAGCTCCCAAGGCCGTCCTCGAAGGCGCTTCGAAGGAAGACGCCGAGAAGGCCAAGGAGACCCTCGAGGCTGCCGGCGCCACCGTCACCCTCAAGTGATCTTCTGCGCAGTAGCCTGACTGCTGCATAGGCTTCGAACCCCCACGGTCCGCCGTGGGGGTTCTCTGCATCCCCACCGGGGATGCCCACTCCAACAGGAATGCCCTAGGAATGCCCTCATTCGCCGAGGATGTTCGCCCGTCCCATGTCGATGTGACCGATTCGGAACACCGATCGACAGGGGCCGGGCAGAAGCTGAACTATTCTTGACTGGTGACTGAGATGACGAGCTACGCCCGCGCACAACAGCAGCTGCGCGAACGCATCCGCGGAACTTGGGCGCAGCATCCCCTCTACATCGACGAGATCATCAGGCCCGGACTGACCGAGAATCAGATCAAGGCCATTCGGCAAGCCTCACAGCAGACCGAGGACACCGGCCTCACCCACTACCTCGCGATCGTCCCCGGACTCCTGACCATGGGCTACGGCGATTGGGCGAAGTTCACCTCCGACTTCGCCTTCGACATGCATCAGGAATCGGGGGAGAAGCAGACCCTCGTCCTCTTCAGTGAAGGCGAGACCTCCGCCCGCTCGTTCGCCTACCTCGTCACCGACAACGGACCCGTCGTCCCCACAGGTGCCCCGGAACTCATGAAGTCCAGCAGCGACGACTTCATCTCTGTCGAACTCGCCGTGCCCTACTATCTGCAGGTCCTCGTCGCCGCCGCCAAGGGCACCGAACCTCCCCAGGCACCGGATTTCGACACCCGCGATGTCGGTGACCGCGATGAGGACTACATCGAACGCTTCGGCCTCGACAACTCCGACCCAGACACGCTCGTCTTCGGCGCCACGGCGGTCGCAGCCCTCGGTGCGACCCTGTGGCTGCTGCATCGCCGTCATCGCTATTCCTGGCGGTCTGAGCTGACCACGAAACCCGAACTGGTCACGTCGCACAAGCTGAAGAAGGCCGTCACCGAGGCGGCCGCCCCGATCCCCGAACCCGACCATCCCGATGACGACACGTGGGCCCTGCATGACCGAGGCAGACGAATCCAGGATGCGCTGGCGGCTCTGACTGCGGCCCACCCGGATTGGGCAGAATCGGTCGACTTCGCCCACCGCAACGGCGTGTTCGTCCTCGTCGCCCTCGACCGTTGGCTGCGCCGACAGCTGCGCAGGCGCTCCAGCCGAGTCGAAGACGAACCGCGCTTCTGCTTCCTCTTCCCGCATCATCGCAAGGACATTGAGGACCATGTGCTCAAACAGTCGGGCCGCAGCCTCACCGTAGGGCTGTGCGCCGACTGTCGTCAGGAGCTGGCGACCGGCCACGACCCGGAACGACTGATGGTGCCCAAACGTCCCGGCTCCACCCGTGCAGTTCCGTACTTCCAACGCGATGACGCCTACGCACTCTCTGGTTTCGGCAGCTTCCAACCTCTCGACGAGGCGGTGCTGGATGAAATGAGCCCTCAGCGCTCCGCCGCTGTCGGAAGGAGCCGATGATGGCCGCCGGAAGCGTGCGTTCGAAGACCCCTCTCGACTGGCTCATCGCCGTCGTCGCGGTCGCTGCAGTGTCGATCGGCGCCACTCTGCTGAGCACATATCTGTTCGATCAGGCGAAGGCCGAGAGGATCACCGCAGCCGACAGTGACGCGATCGTCGTCGACTCGATCTACGACGACCGCATCGAAGGCGCCCATGATCCGAACTACGCAACAGACCGCTACCAGGCGATCGCGACGTCCTTCGCAGCAGATCCCGTCTACTTCGACGGCTACCCGGAGTTCGAGATCGACGAGGGCGATGTCGACTCCATCCGCGCGGAGATCGCCGAGGCCGACAGCCCGATCTATGTGGCGTTCCTCAACGTCTCGGATCTTGACGACGCCGATGGAGACCTCGATCTGTTGGCGGCTCGGATCGTCACCGAGATGGATGACCCCGAGGCTGCAGTGCTCACGGTCGATGCCACCGGGCGCATGGGACTGGCGGAGAAGGGCCTCATCCGACCTTCGCTGCTGACTCTGTCGGGGGGCTTAGACGACAGCGACTCCGATGCCGCGCTCGCGGGAGTGCGTAAGATCAGTGCTGCCGAGACCGAGGACGTCGAATCGCGCTACTCGCACCGTCATGATGACGACGGGAACCCGGAGGTGACCTCCGAGGACACGACGAAGGACCCGCACACGCTGTCGTACAGCACCGGCGGCGCTGTGGCCGGAGCCGTCTTCGGCATCCTCGTCGGCGCGGGAATCGGCGTCGGAACATACTTCATCCGCCGCGCACTGAAGAAACGGACAGCGAAGCAGTGACCCAACAGGCCCAGTCGATCGCCGAGGCGCTCAACACCGATCCCGTCTACGTGACGAATGCCGCGAAGGGGGAGATCAACGAAACGCTGCTGCAGAAGGCGGAGACGAAGATCGACAGCCTCGACTTCGATGTCTACGTCATCATCACCGGAGGCGAGGGTGCCGATAGGGATCTGCTCGAGCAGGTCAAGGTCTTCAACGGCGATGAGGGTGCGTTCATCATGATCGATACGAACACCGACCTCGCCGTCGACTACACCTTCGAGGACCAGCACGATCTGCAGATGCAGGTGATGGAGCAGATGTCCGTCGGGCGCGAAAAATGGAGCCACAGCACTCCGTCGCAGACGAAGCTGAACATGCTCCTCGACCTCTACGCCGATCCGCAGGAGGCACCCGAGTACGAAACCGGACAGGAGGCCTCGGGCAGCGAGGTGCAGACGGTCGACGGTTCGAACTCGACAGCCACTCTGTTCCTCGGGGGAGCGGTTCTGGTGCTGGCGCTGGTCATCGCCGTCATCTGGTTCGCCAGGTCACGGCGAGAGCGGGCGAAAGCCGCCCGCACCCGCCGCCGCTTCGAATTGCCGGCACGACTGCTCGACCGAGTCGATGACCTGCAGCGGAAGACCCTGCGAGAAGGACTGAACGAGGACACGACAGAGCTGGCCGACGAGATCACGCAGCTGCAGACCCAGGACCTCAGCACCACAGATGCCGAGGGAGTGGAAAGAGCGCTCGACGCCTACCAGATGGCCAGATCCATCGTCGACGACACCGAGGCCGAACGCATCGACCTCGCCGGGGCCATGGTGCTGCTGCGTCAGGCCGGACGCGAGATCGCCGAGGTGAAGCTGCACAGATCGACCAAGCGCGGGGCGAGGACCGGAAAATCCGATTCTGCCCGTTCTGCTGGCTCGACGAAGTCAGCAAAGACGCGGGGACTCCCGCAGAGTCTGTGCACGGTCAACCCTCTCCACGGAGAGGCGCGATCGAATCAGCTGGTGAGCACCGAGCGCAAGGGACACTTGGCGGGAAAGAGCGTTCGCGTCCCCGTCTGCAGCAGCTGCCTGTCCGATCTGCACTCCGGCCGCGAACTGCAGTGGATCTTCGACGGCGACCGACCCTACGTCGAGGGCCGCAGCGTTTGGGCACAGACGCTGTTCGGAGCGATCGGCGGCGATCTCGTCACCGCCCTGCACCGGCACGGCTCCTAGGGAACCGGCCGGCTGAGTCCACTCAGTCAGTGCACGTCCGACCGTTGCTCAGGCGGGTCCGGAATCAGACCAGGCGGTGCTCCCGGGGAATCGTCCGATCATGGTCACCCGGCATGGAGCGGGCGGGCAGAGCCACCTCGGCGTCTCCCTGATCGACCCTCATCCCCTCGATATCGGCGAGCTGACGGGAAACGAAATCACGGTCGACCGGGGTCCCGTGACCGGGAACGAAGGTCCTCGCCTCAGGAAACGCCAGCAGGGTGTGCAGGCTCGATGCCCATTCGCTCAAGGAAGCATCGGCCCCGGCCTGAGGTGCATCCGCCTCTTCGACGAGGTCGCCGGTGAAGACGATGCCGAGCTCGGGCAGTCGGACGACGAGGTCGGCCGTCGAATGTCCTCCGAGCACATGGAACTCGACCGGACAGCCACCGAGGTCGAGGTGCCACACATCACCGGGTGTCGAATCGACGGGCGAGACGTCGACGATGAGCTCACCGGGATCCGTGGGTAGGCTCGACCGATATTCAGCCGGGAAGTCACCGACCGCGACTCCGTCGAGAGCGATCCAGGCCGTGGCCTCTTGATCGGCGGCGAACGATGACGATGCGTACACGGCGGTGACCCCGGCTGAGACGGCTGCGGCGGCGCCGAAGAAGTGATCCCAATGATCATGGGTGATCGCGAGCTCGATCGCGCGGGGATGGCTGCCTCCGATCTCCTCGCCGAGGCGGCCCGCCCGCTCCACCAGATGTGCGGCGGCCGCGGGGCCGGGGCCCGCGTCGACGAGCAGAGAGCGATCGGTGCCGACGATGATTCCGCAGTTGACTGCGGCCGGATCGAAGCTGAGGATACTCACTCGTGTCATGGTCGCAGTCTAGAATGTCTCCCACCGGCTGTCAGCGCGACGATGCGCGAAAGAGACATTGCAATGCGAGGCGGCCATCAGCGACGACAGAGGCCACAGATGGAGATCACTCGGATCAGGTCCGGACACGGCAACCCGGCGGCAATCGAGGCATTGATACCCGAGCTGCTGGCTTTCGACACTGTCATCAATCGAGCATCCGGGCTGGGGGAGGACTTCGACCCGATTCCCGAAGACCTGCGGCACTCGCTGACCAGCAGGAGCGAGTACCGGGCCACGCTCACCTGGATCGGTCGCAACCACGGAGACATCGTCGCCAGGGGCACTGCCGACTTGCGTCTGACGAGCAACACCGACACCGCAGAGCTCTGGTGCGCGGTCCGACCCGATCTGCGCCGACGAGGACTGGGCGCGGCCCTGCTCGAGCAGATGGAGTCCGATCTGGCGGCAGACGGACGGACCGCGCTGTCGACCTATTGTGAGATCCCGGAGTCTGTCAGAACTGCCGATCTGCGCGGGGCCCATCTTGCCGCCGATACCGGTGCCGGGACGCTGCCGGTCGCTCTGCCGGAAGTGTCGTTCCTCAGCGCTCGCGGATACGGGCTCGCTCAGATCGAACGGTGCTCCGTCGCTCCGACCGCAACTGCGGCCGAGCTCGACCTCGGTGCCAAGGCCGACGACTACGTCATCGAGACGTGGTTGGGGCCCGTCCCGGAACAGCGGCTCGAGCACATCGCACTGTGCAAGCGCCGGCTGAGCACCGACGTGCCGGGAGCAGCGAAATTCGGGGGAGAGGAGACCTGGGACGGTGAGCGGGTGAGGGCCCTCGACGCAGAGAAGGAAGCAAAAGGCGAAACCATGGCCACGGCGCTCGCCCTCCTCGACGGGGAGCCGGCGGGATACACGCAGGTCGGACACTCGGCCGATCGGCCGACCGTCGGGTGGCAGGGCGGAACTCTGGTGCTGAGCGAGCATCGTGGCCACCGCCTCGGTGCCAGGCTCAAGATCGCCAATCATCGCAGTCTCGCCGAGAACACGGCGGTCGACCGGGTGTACACGTGGAACGCCGTGGAGAATTCGTGGATGCTGGCGATCAACGATCAGGCGGGATTCGCCACGTGGGCCTGGGTGGGGATGTGGACGAAGAATCTGCACTGAAACCGTCTTGCCAGACTTGACCAGATGCTATAAGCTTGATATTTGCATCGTTCTGCCTGTGGTGTGCCTTCATATAGCGGTGGGCACAGCATTTCCACTCAAGTGAACCATGCCGACGCCGGGAGTCGAAATCTGACACACCCCGTGTATGTCGGAGATGTCCGGACGTCGCCGGAGCGAGTGGGCAGACGAAGTATCAGATGGTGAAGCACTCGGAAGGAACCAATTGGCCGCCGCCAACGACAACACCAGGACCGCTAATCCCCCCAAGAGAATTTCCTTCGCGAAGATTCGCGAGCCCCTCGAGGTTCCCGATCTGCTCGGTCTGCAGACGGACAGCTTCGACTGGCTGATCGGATCGGAGGCGTGGCAGGACCGCGTCGCCGAGGCCATCGAGATCGGGGACGACTCCGTCGCAACCACCTCGGGACTCGAAGACATCTTCGAAGAGATCTCGCCGATCGAAGACTTCGGCGGATCCATGTCGCTGTCGTTCCGCGAGCACCGGTTTGAAGCTCCCAAGTACTCGATCGATGAGTGCAAGGAACGCGATATGACCTACTCGGCGCCGCTGTACGTCACCGCCGAGTTCATGAACAACAACACAGGCGAGATCAAGAGCCAGACCGTGTTCATGGGTGACTTCCCCCTCATGACCGACAAGGGCACGTTCATCGTCAACGGCACCGAGCGCGTCGTCGTCTCCCAGCTCGTGCGTTCGCCCGGCGCCTACTTCGAATCCAGCGTCGACAAGACCACGGACAAGGACATCTTCACCGCGAAGATCATCCCGTCCCGCGGTGCCTGGCTGGAGTTCGAGGTCGACAAGCGCGACCAGGTCGGTGTTCGTCTCGACCGCAAGCGCAAGCAGTCCGTGACTGTTCTGCTCAAGGCCCTCGGCTGGTCCGAAGCGAAGATCCTCGAAGAGTTCGGCGAGTTCGAATCGATCCGCGAGACGATGGCCAAGGACACCGTCACCACGCAGGACGAAGCGCTGCTCGACATCTACAAGAAGCTGCGCCCGGCAGAGCCCGCGACCGCCGAGGCCGCTCGCAACCTGCTCAACAACCTGTACTTCAACCCGAAGCGCTACGACCTGGCCAAGGTCGGCCGCTACAAGGTCAACCGCAAGCTCGGCGTCGAAGCCCCGCTGTCGGACTCGGTGCTCTCCACCGAGGACGTCGTCGCCACCATCCGCTACCTCGTGTCTCTGCACGCCGGAGTGGACACGGCCAAGGGCACCCGTGACGGTGAAGAGGTCGAGATCAGCGTCAAGCTCGACGACATCGATCACTTCGGCAACCGCCGCATCCGTGCCGTCGGTGAGCTCATCGAGAACCAGATCCGCACCGGTCTGTCCCGGATGGAGCGCGTCGTGCGTGAGCGCATGACCACTCAGGACGTCGAGGCGATCACCCCGCAGACCCTGATCAACATCCGCCCCGTGGTGGCTGCGATCAAGGAGTTCTTCGGCACCTCGCAGCTCTCGCAGTTCATGGATCAGAACAACCCGCTCGCGGGTCTGACCCACAAGCGCCGTCTCTCAGCACTGGGACCCGGCGGTCTCTCGCGTGACCGTGCCGCCATGGAAGTCCGTGACGTGCACCCCTCGCACTACGGCCGCATGTGCCCGATCGAGACCCCCGAAGGTCCGAACATCGGTCTGATCGGTTCGCTGGCGTCCTACGCCCGCATCAACCCCTTCGGCTTCATCGAAACGCCTTACCGCAAGGTCGTCGACGGTGTCGTGACAGATGAGACGCAGTACCTGACCGCCGATGACGAACTCGAGTTCAACATCGCCCAGGCCAACGCACCGCTGACCGACGACCAGCGCTTCGCAGAGGTCGAGGTCCTGGCCCGTCCGAAGGGCGGCGGCGGTGAGGCCGAACTGGTCCAGCACGACCAGATCGACTTCATGGACGTCTCCGCACGTCAGATGGTGTCTGTGGCTTCGGCTCTGATTCCGTTCCTCGAGCACGACGACGCCAACCGCGCCCTCATGGGTGCGAACATGCAGCGTCAGGCCGTGCCGCTGGTGATGGCCGAATCCCCGGTCGTGGGCACCGGCATGGAATACCGTGCCGCCGTCGACGCCGGCGATGTCATCACCGCTGAGAAGTCCGGTGTCATCACCGAGGTCTCGGCCGATTACGTCACTGTGCTCGCCGACGACGGAACCCAGCTGACCTACAAGGCGGCGAAGTTCAAGCGTTCGAACCACGGCACCTCGTACAACCAGCGCATCCTCGTCGACGAAGGCGACCGCGTCGAGGCCGGCACCGTCCTCGCCGACGGACCGTCCACCGAGAACGGTGAGATGGCTCTGGGCAAGAACCTCCTCGTGGCGTTCATGTCCTGGGAAGGCTACAACTACGAGGATGCGATCATCCTCTCGCAGCGTCTCGTCCAGGACGATGTGCTCTCCTCGATCCACATCGAAGAGCACGAAGTCGATGCGCGCGACACCAAGCTCGGTGCCGAAGAGATCACTCGGGACATCCCGAACATCTCGCCCGATGCCCTGGCCGACCTCGACGATCGCGGAATCATCCGCATCGGCGCCGAGGTCACCGACGGTGACATCCTCGTCGGCAAGGTCACACCGAAGGGTGAGACCGAGCTGACCCCGGAAGAGCGCCTGCTGCGCGCGATCTTCGGTGAGAAGTCCCGTGAGGTCCGCGATACCTCGCTGCGCGTTCCCCACGGCGAGATCGGCACCGTCATCGGTGTGCGCGTCTTCGACCGCGAGGACGACGACGAGCTCTCGCCCGGCGTCAACCAGATGGTCCGCGTCTACGTGGCTCAGCGCCGCAAGATCACCATCGGTGACAAGATGGCCGGCCGTCACGGAAACAAGGGCGTCATCTCGACGATTCTGCCGGTCGAGGACATGCCGTTCCTCGCCGACGGCACCCCTGTCGACGTCATCCTCAACCCGCACGGTGTTCCCCGTCGTATGAACATCGGACAGGTCTTCGAGGTTCACCTCGGATGGATCTCGAAGCAGGGCTGGAAGATCGAGGGCAACCCCGAATGGGCTGCCGAGCTGCCCGAGGCCGCTCGCGAAGCCGAGGCCGGCACCAACCTGGCCACCCCGGTCTTCGACGGTGCGCACGAGCAGGAGCTGCGCGGACTGCTGGATTCGACGACCCCGAACCGCGATGGGGACCGCCTCATCGACTCATCGGGCAAGGCCCAGCTGTTCGACGGACGCTCCGGTGAGCCGTTCCCGTACCCGATCTCGGTCGGTTACATGTACATGCTCAAGCTCCACCACCTCGTCGACGACAAGATCCACGCGCGTTCGACCGGACCGTACTCGATGATCACCCAGCAGCCGCTCGGTGGAAAGGCGCAGTTCGGTGGTCAGCGCTTCGGTGAGATGGAAGTCTGGGCCCTCGAGGCCTACGGCGCCGCCTACACCCTGCAGGAGCTTCTGACGATCAAGTCCGATGACATCCCAGGCCGTGTGAAGGTCTACGAAGCCATCGTCAAGGGTGAGAACCTGCCCGACCCGGGAATCCCGGAGTCGTTCAAGGTCCTCATCAAGGAGATGCAGTCCCTGTGCCTCAACGTCGAAGTCCTGTCTTCCGACGGAGGCCATGTCGAGATGGGCGAGTCGGAGGACGAGGTCTACCGCGCCGCCGAAGAGCTCGGCATCGACCTCTCCCGCCGCGAAGCACAGACCGTAGAAGAAGTCTGAGTACTTCCACTTCAACCGACACAACTTTTTGATGAACGATTCGTTCATCGCAAGGAAAGAGGATTTACGTGCCTGACGTCAATTTCTTTGATGAACTGCGCATCGGTCTTGCCACCACGGAGAACATCCGCGGCTGGTCACACGGTGAGGTGAAAAAGCCTGAGACCATCAACTACCGCACCCTGAAGCCGGAGAAGGACGGACTCTTCTGCGAGAAGATCTTCGGCCCCACCCGTGACTGGGAGTGCGCCTGCGGAAAGTACAAGCGAGTCCGCTTCAAGGGCATCATCTGCGAACGCTGCGGCGTCGAGGTGACCCGTGCCAAGGTGCGTCGTGAGCGGATGGGCCACCTCGAGCTCGCCGCTCCCGTCACCCACATCTGGTACTTCAAGGGTGTGCCCTCGCGTCTGGGCTACCTGCTGGACCTGGCTCCGAAGGACCTCGAGAAGGTCATCTACTTCGCGGCCTACATGATCACCTCGGTCGACGAGGATTCCCGTCACCGTGATCTGCCCAGCCTGCAGAACAAGATCGACGTCGAGAAGCAGCAGATCGGCACCCGCCGTGACGCCGACATCGACCGTCGTGCCAAGAAGCTCGAAGAGGATCTCGCCGCGCTCGAGGCCGAAGGCGGAACCGCCCAGGCCAAGAAGAAGCTGCGCGACACCGCTGAGAAGGAAATGGACAAGCTGCGCAAGAACGCCGACCGCGAGGTCGACCGTATCGAGCAGGTGTGGGACCGGTTCAAGAACCTCAAGGTCA
This sequence comes from Brevibacterium sediminis, assembly GCF_013623905.1. Taxonomy (GTDB): domain Bacteria; phylum Actinomycetota; class Actinomycetes; order Actinomycetales; family Brevibacteriaceae; genus Brevibacterium; species Brevibacterium sediminis. Next base: position 50,441 of record NZ_JABKDD010000009.1, on the reverse strand, counting down.
ACGACCTCGAAGGTGACGAGAGCCTGTACCGCGAGATGTTCCACCGCTTCGGCCTGTACTTCACCGGTGCCATGGGCGCCGAAGCCATCCAGAAGCGCCTCATCGACTTCGATCTCGAAGGCGAAGCCGAGAAGCTGCGTGAGCTCATCGCCACCGGCAAGGGACAGCGCAAGACCCGTGCGCTCAAGCGCCTCAAGGTCGTCAACGCGTTCCTGACCACCGACAACAACCCCGAGGGCATGGTCCTCGACGTCGTTCCGGTGATCCCGCCGGAGCTGCGCCCGATGGTGCAGCTCGATGGTGGACGCTTCGCGACCTCGGACCTCAATGACCTCTACCGTCGCGTCATCAACCGCAACAACCGCCTCAAGCGTCTGCTCGACCTCGGTGCTCCCGAGATCATCGTCAACAACGAGAAGCGGATGCTGCAGGAGGCCGTGGACTCGCTGTTCGACAACGGACGTCGCGGACGTCCGGTGACCGGACCGGGCAACCGCCCGCTCAAGTCGCTGTCGGACATGCTCAAGGGCAAGCAGGGACGCTTCCGTCAGAACCTGCTCGGTAAGCGTGTGGACTACTCGGGCCGTTCGGTCATCGTCGTCGGTCCGCAGCTGCACCTGCACCAGTGCGGTCTGCCGAAGACCATGGCTCTCGAGCTGTTCAAGCCCTTCGTGATGAAGCGCCTGGTCGATCTCAACCACGCTCAGAACATCAAGTCGGCCAAGCGCATGGTGGAGCGCCAGCATCCGCAGGTGTGGGACGTCCTCGAAGAGGTCATCACCGAACACCCCGTGCTGCTCAACCGTGCACCGACCCTGCACCGTCTGGGCATCCAGGCGTTCGAGCCGCAGCTCATCGAGGGTAAGGCCATCCAGCTGCACCCGCTCGTCTGCTCGGCGTTCAACGCTGACTTCGACGGTGACCAGATGGCTGTGCACCTGCCGCTGAGCCCCGAGGCGCAGGCCGAGGCCCGCATCCTCATGCTCTCGGCCAACAACATCCTCAAGCCCTCGGACGGCAAGCCCGTGACCATGCCTTCGCAGGATATGATCATCGGTCTGTTCCACCTCACCTCCGAGCGCAAGGGACTGGCCGGCGAGGGCCGTGCGTTCTCCGGCATGGGCGAAGCCATCATGGCCTTCGACCGCGGAGAGCTCGACCTCGGTTCGCCGATCACCATCCGCCTGGAAGACGTCGTTCCCAACGCGGACATGGAGCTTCCCGAGGGCTGGGAGGCCGGCGACCCGCTGGACGTGGCGACCACCCTGGGCCGCGCGACGTTCAACGAGTACCTGCCTGCCGACTACGCGTTCGTGAACTCCACGATCGACAAGAAGGCTCTGAGCCGGATCGTCAACCACCTCGCCGAGGAGTATCCGAAGGTCGAGGTCGCCCACACGCTGGACAACTTCAAGGCCGGCGGCTTCCACTGGGCCACCCGCTCGGGCATCACCATCGCGATGTCGGACGTCGTCTCACCCGAGGCGAAGACCGAGATCATCAACGATGCCGAGGTCATCGACACGAAGGTCCAGCAGCAGTACGAACTCGGTGCACTCACCGACGACGAGCGCCGCAACGAGCTCGTCAAGCTGTGGACGGAGACGACCGAGAAGGTCGACCAGATCATGCGTACGAACTTCCCTGAGGAGAACTCGGTGCTGCGTCTGGTCGAGTCCGGTGCTTCCGGTAACTGGATGCAGGTTCGTCAGCTGGCCGGTATGCGCGGACTGGTGACGAACCCGCAGGGTGAGATCATCCCGCGACCGATCGTCTCGAACTACCGTGAGGGACTCGCAGTGCTTGAGTACTTCATCGCCTCGCACGGTGCTCGTAAGGGTCTGGCCGATACCGCTCTGCGTACCGCTGACTCCGGTTACCTGACCCGTCGTCTCGTCGACGTCTCGCAGGATGTCATCATCCGCGCGGCAGAGGCCGAGTCGAACAAGGGCATCACCCTGCCGATCGCCGAACGCGATCACGAGGGCAATCTGGTTCCGCACGAGTACGCCGAGACCAGCGTCTACGGTCGTCTCACCGTCTCCGATGTCACCGACGCCGAGGGCAATGTGCTCCTTCCGGCCAAGTCCGATGTCACCGGTGCAGTGGTGGACATGCTCGTGGCCAACGGCGTCGAGGAGCTCAAGGTCCACTCCGTGCTGACTGCCGATTCCGATGCGCAGATCTCCGCCGAGCACTACGGACGCTCGATGGCGACCGGCCAGCTCGTCGACATCGGCGAGGCCATCGGCACCGTCGCAGCACAGTCGATCGGTGAGCCCGGTACCCAGCTGACGATGCGTACGTTCCACACCGGTGGTGCCGCCGCTTCGACAGGTGATATCACGCAGGGTCTGCCGCGTGTGACCGAGCTCTTCGAAGCTCGCACACCGAAGGGCTTCGCCCCCATCGCCGAGGCGACCGGACGGGCGAAGATCGACGACAGCCGCAAGACCCGCTTCGTCATCATCACCCCTGATGACGGCAGCGAAGAGATCGAGCACGCAGTGTCCAAGCGTGCCCGTCTCATGGTCGAGGACGGTCAGCACGTCAAGGCCGGAGAGCAGCTCATCGTCGGTGCCGTCGATCCGAAGCAGGTGCTGCGCATCCGCGGTCGCCGTGAGGCCGAGCGCTTCCTCGTCGAGGAAGTTCAGAAGGTCTACCGTTCGCAGGGCGTGGGCATCCACGACAAGCACATCGAGGTCATCGTGCGGCAGATGCTGCGTCGCGTGACCGTGATCGAGTCGGGCGATACGAACCTGCTGCCCGGTGAGCTCGTCGACCGCGGCCGCTACCAGGCGGAGAACCGTCGTGTGGTCGCCGAAGGCGGCCAGCCGGCATCGGCTCGTGACGAGCTGATGGGCATCACGAAGGCGTCGCTGGCCACCGAGTCGTGGCTGTCGGCCGCGTCCTTCCAGGAGACCACCCGCGTCCTCACCGAGGCGGCCATGGAAGGCAAGTCCGATACGCTCATGGGGCTGAAGGAGAACGTGATCCTCGGTAAGCTCATCCCTGCCGGCACCGGCCTGCAGACCCACCGCAACCTCGTGGTGGAGCCGACCGAAGAGGCCAAGGCCGAGATGTTCACCAACAGCTACGGCGACTTCTACGCAGGCATCGGAGCCGATTCCGGTTCCGCCATCCCGCTGGAGGACTACGACTACGGAGCATTCAGCTGATCAGCTGATCTCCCGGCCGTAAGGCAGACAGGAGGGGCATCCACCATTCGGTGGGTGCCCCTCCCGCTATTCATGTCTGCGGCATCGAGAAACGGGTGGAGTGTCGAAACACGGGCGTGTGCCCGTATCTCGACACTCCACCCGTTTCTCGATGAAGATGTCGCGAGCGTTCAGCCGAAGAGCACCTGCGCCTCTTCCCAGCGATGCAGCGGCACCGATTTGAGGCTGTGCACGGCCGAGGACATCTCCACGGAGACGATGTCCGTGCCTTTGAGGCTGGCCATCTTCCCCCAGTGGCCATGCTGGGCGAGATCGACCGCCGCCATGCCCAGCCGCGTGGACAGTACGCGGTCGTACGCAGTGGGGGAGCCGCCTCGCTGCAGGTGTCCCAAGATCGTGGCCCGGGATTCGATTCCGGTGATCTCTTCGATCTTCGGAGCGAGGTAGTTCGCGATCCCGCCGAGGCGGACGCGGCCCTTGTTGTCCACGCCGTGGTCGGCGACCTGGGAATCGAACCCCTCGGGAACGAACCCTTCTGCGACGACGACGATCGGTGCGCGTCCGCGATCTTTGGCCGAGGTCACCCATTCGGCAATCTGGTCGAAGTCGACGGGGAACTCGGGCATGAGGATCGCATGGGCACCCGCAGCCATGCCCGCGTGCAGGGCGATCCAACCGACGTTGCGTCCCATGACCTCGATGACCATGCAGCGGTGGTGCGATTCGGCGGTGGTGCGCAGCCGGTCGATCGCCTCCGTGGCGATGGACTGAGCGGTGTCGAAGCCGAAGGTGTAGTCGGTGTTGCCGAGATCGTTGTCGATGGTCTTAGGCACGCCCACGATGTGCAGACCCTCCTCGTTGACCAGACGCGAGGCCCCTGCGAGTGTGCCTTCGCCGCCGATGGCGATGAGCGAATCGATGCCGTGGGCGGCCATGACCTCGCGCATGCGCTCGGGACCGCCGTCCTCATACGGGTGGGTGCGTGAGGTGCCGAGGATGGTGCCGCCGCGCCCGGAGAGGCCTCGGACATCGAGCATGGTCATATCGAACATGTCGTCGTGGAGCAGGCCACGCCAGCCGTCGCGGATGCCGACGAATGAGGCATTGTGGGTGCGGATTCCCTTGCGGACGATGCCGCGGATGACAGCGTTGAGGCCCGGGCAGTCTCCGCCCGATGTGAGTACGCCGATCTTCATTCCAGTTGACCCTGATCCTTTGCTCGGTAGCCTTTGGCCAGATGGACATCGTGTCCGGCCATGAGTGAGAAGCCCTTGAGCACGACGGTGCCGTTCGATCCGTCGCCCCGCGCGGACTGACGGACCTCATTGCCCGCCATGATGTTGATCGTCTCGTCGCGGATGCGCACACCCGGCGGGACGTAGATGTCGTTGCCGCCCCACATAGAGTAGGAGACCAGCTCGACAGTCACACCCGGTCCCATGACGGCGCACAGATCGATATTGTCCCCGCCCATGAGCGCATATGTGGTGACCTGTCCGGTGCCGGGTGCCACGTCGATCTCACGACCGGACATGATGGCCACCGAGTTCGTGGGTGGGGCGGAACCAGGATCGACGGCCGGGCTGAGCTCGGCCGGTCCCCGTCGCTGCAGAGCCGACCCCGGGCCCGATTCCTGATCATGACCGGTCTGGCGGGCGAGCCTCTGGTGGAGTCGGTGGCCCTCCGGCAGATCGTCGATCAGCGGCATGAGGTCGTCGAGGAACTTCGCGGAGATGGCATCATCCTGCCGCTGCGCGGTCTCCTCGGGGTCGAGGCGTCCGTTCGTCACCGCCTCCGTGATCACGGAGAGGACCTCGTCCCGGTCCTTGTCGGAGGCACGGATCCGGCGCTTCGGGGCAGGGGAGTCATCTTCGGCCATGGCCACCAGTGTAGCGGGAATCACCCGCACGGACCGGGCCTTCCGCCGAGGCGGTCGGACAGGGCGCTGTGTCGTGTCGTCCCGTCCACAGCCGGGCCACAGCTGCGACCGATGGTGGGCCTAAGCAGGGACGCGAATGTGGTCTCCATGAGATACGAGAGCAGCGCCGGGAACCAGCCCGCAGCGCACCCAGCAGCCCCGTCCCTGCGAACGCCCACGACCGTCGACCTCGTCGTCCCGGTCTACAACGAGGAGGCTTCGCTGGCCGTCTCGATCGAGACTCTCCTCGCCGCCGATACCGGTCGCGGAATCGAGGTCACGATCATCATCGCCGACAATGCGAGCACCGATTCGACCCCGAGAATCGCCGCAGCGCTAGCGGCCGAACACCCGAACGTCGAATACGTGCGGCTCGAGCAGAAAGGCCGCGGGCGCGCACTGTCCCGGGTGTGGCAGTCCTCGACGGCGGATATCGTCGCCTATACGGATGTCGATCTCGCCACCGACATCCGAGTCCTCGAGCCGATGGTCGAGGTGATCCGCTCGGGACTGGCCGATGTGGCCATCGCCTCGCGCCTGCAGCCGGGTCTCGAGATCGAACGCGGCATCAGACGCGAGATCATCTCCCGCTGCTACAACCGACTGCTCAAGCTCAGCCTCGGAGTCGGCTTCAGCGACGCTCAATGCGGTTTCAAAGCGCTGTCGCAGCGTGCGGCGAGAGACCTGCTCCCGCAGGTCGAGGACAGCGAGTGGTTCTTCGACACGGAGCTGCTCGCTATCGCCGAGTGGGCCGGGTACCGCATCCACGAGTTCGGCACGGACTGGACGGATGACCCCGACTCCTCCGTCGACGTGGTCAGCACGGCGTGGAAGGACATCAAGGGCATCGTCCGGCTGCGCACGGGCGGACGCATCCGGACCAGTCACGAAGTCCCGGCACCGAACACCGGGGCGCAGATCCTCCACTTCATCGACGTGGGGATCATCAGCACCGTGCTCTACGCCGTGCTGTTCCTCCTCGGCATCCAATTCGTCTCGGAACCCACGGCGAACATCATTGCGCTGCTCCTTTCGACGATCGCGAACACCGCCCTCAACCGGGGCCACACCTTCGGGGTGAGATCCCCGCACCGCCGACTGACCTCCCAATTGAAGGGTCTGGCGGCCTTCGGCCTGTGCCTGGCCTTCACCTCGGCAGGTCTGGCCGTCGCAGATGGATTCTCCGGACCCTGGGCAACTGTCGGCACGCTCGCCGTGCTGACGGCGGCGAACCTCGCCGCCACCGTGGTCCGGTTCGTGCTCATGCGCACATGGGTCTTCGCCCGCGGTTCCCACCAGAGCGTCCACCCCGCCACTACGACTGCTGCAGCCGGAACGGCGCTCCCGAACGACAAGGACATCGACCATGTCTGAGACCCCCACCCGATATGCCCGCACCCGCGGACTGCGACGGCACTGGTACCCGATCACACTCACCGTGCTCACACTCGGCACGATCGCGGCGTTCCTCGCCAACCTCACGGCCAACGGGTGGGCGAACTCCTTCTATGCGGCGGCTGTGCAGGCCGGATCGGAGAACTGGGAGGCGTTCCTCTTCGGCTCCCTCGACTCGGCGAACGCGATCACCGTCGACAAACCCCCGGCCTCCCTGTGGCTGATGGCCCTGAGCGCCCGGGTCTTCGGCTTCTCTTCGTTCTCGATGCTCCTGCCCCAGGTCCTCCTGGCCGGGGTGAGTGTGCTCCTCATCGTCCATTCGGTGCGGCTGAGCCTGCGGTCCCATGTCGGACCAGGGCTTGAGAAGGCAGCCGCTCTGGGGGCCGGCGTGATCTTCACCGTCTCCCCGGTCGTGGCGCTGATGTTCCGGTTCAACAACCCGGACGCGCTGCTCGTGACCCTGATGATCGGTGCGGTCGTCGCGACCCAGCACGCCCTGCGCACGCTCACCGAGGCCCACCGGCGACGCCCGTCCCGCCGCATCGCCGGCTGGCTCATCCTCGCCGGAGTCTGCCTCGGCCTGGGGTTCCTGACCAAACAGTTCCAGGTCCTCCTCATCGTCCCCGGCCTCGCTGTGTCCTGGGTGCTCTTCGCCCGCACCTCCTGGCCACGCCGTCTGCTGTGGCTGCTCGTCCCGCTCGGGTCGATGATCGTCAGCGCCGGCTGGTGGATCGCCCTCGTCGAGCTCACCCCTGCAGGCTCCCGACCCTACGTCGGCGGCTCGCAGTCGAACTCCTTCCTCGAGCTCACCTTCGGCTACAACGGCTTCGGACGGCTGACCGGCAACGAGATCGGGTCGGTCGGCGGAGGAGGCGGCGGCCAGGGCGGCGGATGGGGCGAGACGGGCGTCACCCGCCTGTTCACCGGCAGCTTCGGCCAGCAGGTGTCGTGGTTCCTGCCCACCGCACTGTTCCTCCTGATCGTGACGATCGTTCTCCTCATCCTCGCCGAGGCGGCCCGCCGTCGCCGTGTCCCCACCGTCACGGACGGAACCGTTCCGACCGGAACACGTTCGACGGACACCATCCCGGACACCGTCACGGACGGTGAGAAGGACGCCGGCCTCGCGGTGCGCGCGTCCGGCGCAATCGGCGGGGTCAGCCTCGGCGCGGGACTGCTGATGTGGGGTGCATGGCTGATCGTCACGTGGCTCGTGCTGTCGAATATGAACGGGATCGTCCACGAGTACTACACGGTTGCGCTCATTCCCGCGATCGCCGCCGTCATCGGCCTCGGCGTCGCGGTGCTGCTCGCCCGTGATGGATTCCTCCCACGTCTGCTGCTGGCGGTGGCTTGGGCCCTGACCGGAGCGTGGCAGTTCATCATCAGCTCGCAGATGACCGGGGTCCCGGGCGTCCTGCGCTGGTGCGTGCTCATCGTCTCGATCCTCGGCGCTCTGGTCCTCATCGTCACCGCGCACCGGCGGATCGGCACGGCGCTCGCCTCGGTGCTCGTCGCGCTGGCCATCCTCGGCAGCGCTGCGATTCCGGCTCAGCTGGCCGTGCGCACGATCGCCGGGACGACGCAGGGATCGATCGTCACGATCGCCGGCACGAGCTCGGGCATGGGCAGTGGACCCGGCGGTGGCGGAATGTCCGGCGGCGGCGTCAGACCCGGCGGAGGCGCCGGCGGCACGGATGGCACGACCGGTGGCACGCCCGGTGGGACACGCAATTCCGAAGCCGGCACGGGCAGTACCGGGGGGATGCCCGGCGGAGGAGGCGGGATGGGCGGTCTGCTGGGCGCCTCCGAACCCTCCGACGAACTCACGCAGCTGCTCGAAGAGGATGCCGCGGACTACACGTGGGTGGCTGCGACGACGGGGGCGAATCAGGCGGCGGGATACCAACTCGCGCTCGAAGAGCCCGTGATGGCGATCGGCGGGTTCAACGGCACCGATCCATCGCCCACCCTCGCCGAGTTCAAACAGCTCGTGACCGACGGCAAGATCCACTACTACATCGGATCGGGCTCCGGCGGCGGTCAGGGTCCAGGCGGCGGGAACGAGGACTCCGCCTCGTCCCAGATCGCGGCCTGGGTGGAGGCGAACTATGAGGTGACGACCGTCGACTCCGTTTCGCTCTACGATCTCAGTGCGGGTTGAGGGGATAATCGAGCTATGAACCCGACAGCGAATCCGCCGGCGCGCATCCTCATCGTCGACGACGAGGCGAACCTCTCCGAGCTCCTCGTCATGGCCTGCCACGTCAGAGGTTGGGAAGCCGAGGGAGTCGGCACCGGCCGCGAGGCCGTGGCGCTGGCCAGGAGCGAACGCTTCGACGCGATCGTCCTCGACGTCATGCTGCCCGACCTCGACGGGTTCGCCGTGATCGAGAAGATCCGAGCCGAGGGCATCGACACTCCGGTGGTCTTCCTCTCTGCCAGAGACGAGGTCGATGACCGGCTGACGGGTCTGCGGCTGGGCGGGGACGACTACGTGACGAAGCCGTTCAACCTCGATGAGGTCATCGCCCGGATCGAGGTGCGTCTGCGCCGGGGGGCCTCGAACGGTCCGGTCGATGAGGATGATGTGCTGCGCGTGGGTGACCTCGAACTCGACGAACGCTCCCACGAGGTCACCCGCGCCGGCCATCCGATCGAGCTGACGGCTCGCGAATACGAGGTGCTGCTGCTGTTCATGCGCAACCCGCGGGTGGTGCTGTCGAAGGCCCAGATCCTCGACCGCGTGTGGGACTACGACTTCGGCGGCAACGGCAACATCGTCGAACTCTACGTCTCCTATCTGCGGAAGAAGATCGACGCGCCGTTCCCGGACCTGCCGAACCTGTTCCACACGAAGCGCGGGGCCGGCTACATCATGCGGGCGGAACAGTGACTCTGCGTCGCTGGCGGCTGCAGACGAGGCTCATCGTCCTCGCCGGTCTCGTCCTCCTCCTCGTCGGCGCCGGAATCGGCACCGCCTCCTGGCTGAGCGTGCGCGGATCTCTGATGACCGACCTCGACGCCCAGCTGACGTCGATGACCTCGCATGCACGCTCGGGTGACGGCCCCGGTGCGGGCCCCGGGACGAGCGGCAATCCGGGCGCCTCCGGTGGGGGCGACGACTCGGTGGCGGCGGTCGATTCGGCTCTGCGCTATCTCTTCCAGCCGGGGGTCGGCGACGGAGCTCTCGTCGTCGTCGATTCCGGCGACGGGGGAGAGGGGCTCATCGCCGAGGCGGGGCTGACCCGTCCGCGCTCTTTGTCCGCCGAAGCGATCGATGCCCTGCTCGACGTCGATGCTCACGGCGGCGAATCCGCCCATGAGTCCGTGCGGGTGCCCGGGTTCGGCGCCTACCGGGTCGTGGCCTTCGATGACGGCGCAACCACCACCGTCTACGGTGTCCCGCAGGGCAGCGTGGACTCCGCGCTCGAACGCACCGCCTGGACGACCGCGTTCGTCGTCCTCATCGGCGTCATCGCCACGGCTGCGCTCATGGCGGTGATCATCCACCGCCAGCTGCGGGACCTGCGCGACGTCGCCCGCACTGCCAGGGAGGTCGCCGACCTGGAGCTGAGCGCCGGCAAACCCGAGCTCGCGCTGCGGGTTCCCGCCGAGCTGGCGGTGCCGGGCACGGAGGTCGGCGATGTGGGAGCCTCGGTCAATCGGATGCTCGACCACGTCGGCTCCGCCCTCGAAGAGCGCTACCGCGGCACGGAGCAGATGCGCCGCTTCGTCGCCGACGCCTCCCATGAGCTGCGCACTCCGATCGCGACGATCCGCGGCTGGGCCGACCTCACCCGCCCGTACCGTGATGATCTGCCCGCCGAGGTGGCCACCTCCTTGGGCAAGATCGATTCAGGAGCGATGCGGATGTCCTCCCTCGTCGATGATCTCCTCCTCCTCGCCCGACTCGAAGCCGGCCGCCAGCCGACGAGGGAGGACACCGTCGACGTCTCCTCCCTGCTCGTCGAACTCGTCGAGGACGCCCATGTGGTCAATCCCGACCATTCGATCTCCCTCGATGTTCCCCCGGAGGCCCTCGAGGTGCGCGGAGCAGCCGATCAGGTCCGTCGGGTCGTGTCGATCGTGCTCACCAACGCCTGTGTGCACACGCCCCCGGGCACCAGCGTGCACGTCGAGGCACTGGCGGCCCGGAAGCCGGTCTCCGGGCAGCTGCCCAGCGATGTCGTGGCGATCCGCATCAGCGACGACGGTGGGGGCATTCCGCCCGAAATCCGGGACCGGGTCTTCGACCGCTTCGTGCGTGGAGACCCCTCGCGGGCACGGCAGGACGGAGCCAAGGGAGGTTCCTCGGGGCTGGGACTGTCGATCGCCGCCGGACTCGTCGAACTCATGCGCGGCGGCATCTCGATGTCGACCACGGACGCTGGTACGAGCTTCGAGCTGCGCCTGCCTGCCGCCTGAGGCGAGTCGCACAGGTTGGCCACAGGCACGACTGGGAGGGGCTACAGCGAGTCGGCGGAGAGTGGAATCACCGACAACCAGAGGAGATTCCATGACCGAGAACCAGAACCCCGACCAGAACCCCGGTCCGGACCGCAACCACGCGGAGAACACAGCGTCGGGCCCGAACGCCGCAGACAGCACCCGTAGGGTCGAAGCTCAGGAGGGCACGGCAGGACCTCATGCCGGACCCAACTGGGCGATGCAATCGGATCCGGGGGTCCAGGGCAGAGCGAACGAATGGGGCGAGCAGACGACCCGCTCGGCACCCGATCCGCGGGCCGGGAGCCCGGAGGGACAGCGGCCGTGGGTGAACCCCTATGACCGGTCCGCTCCGATCGCCCAGTCCGGCGGTTCCGAGGGACCACGTAAGCAGAAGCGACGCGTCCCGCTCATCCCCGCAGTGCTCGCCGGATCGGCTCTCTTCGTCGTCGGCGGTCTCGCCGGAGGAGCGATCGGTGCATCGGCGGTCATGGCGAAGAACGATTCGGGGACGAGTCAGGGCCCGGGAGGCCAGAACGGACCCGGTGGAATGGGCGGCCAACAGGGCGGTGCTCAGGATGGCGGCGGACAGTCGAATGGCGGCGGAATGCCCGGAGGACAATCGAACGGCGGAGGCATGCCCGGCGGACAGGCCAACGGAATGCAGGGTAATCAGAGCGGCAGCGCCGACTCCGGGAGCTCCTCTGACGGATCCAGCTCTGACGGATCCAGCTCGGACGGCAGCGCCTCTGACTCCGACGGATCGGACGCAGGCGCTGGCACCACGTCGGCGGACACCGACGAGACGACGATCGAGAACGCAGCCGTCACGCACTTCGACCGGATCTTCACCGGATTCGCCGTCCTCAACCGGGAGGAGTGAACGCTGTCTGATATCGGCGCAGCAAAGACGATGCCCCCACCGATCGGTGGGGGCATCGTCATGCTGACGCGTCGGTCACCTCGGTGACCGTCGCCGGATCAGCGCTTGAGGTCGAAGCGGTCGGCTTCGACGAGCTTCGTCCAGGCCTTGACGAAGTCGGCGACGAACTTCTCGTTCGCGTCATCCGAGCCGTAGACCTCGGCGATCGCACGCAGTTCGGAGTTCGCTCCGAACAGGAGGTCGATCCGGCTGCCGGTCCACAGCTTCTCGCCCTCGGGGGAGAAGCACTCGTAGACATTGGCCGTCTCTGACGGTCCGACGGGCTTCCAGACGTTACCGAGGTCGAGCAGATTGACGAAGAAGTCGTTCGTCAGCTCGCCGGGGCGATCGGTGAAGACACCGAGCTCGGAATCTTCGTAGTTCGCACCGAGGACGCGGAGCCCGCCGATGAGGACCGTGAGCTCCGGCGGGGTGAGACCCAGCAGGCTGGCCTTGTCGAGCAGGAGGTACTCGGCCTTGAGCGGAAGTCCCTCGGTGAGGTAGTTGCGGAAACCGTCGTGGGTCGGCTCGAGGTAGCCGAACGAGTCGACATCGGTCTGTTCCTGGGTGGCGTCGCCGCGTCCGGTGGAGACCGGAACCGTGATCGAGTGACCGGCCGCCGCGGCAGCGGTCTCGACGCCGACAGCACCGGCGATCGCCAGCACATCGGCAAACGATGCGCCGGTGGACTCGGCGATGCCCTCGAGCACGGGAAGCACCTCGGCGAGCTTGGCAGGCTCATTGGCCTCCCAGCTGCGCTGCGGTTCGAGACGGAGACGACCTCCGTTGACGCCGCCGCGCATGTCCGAGACGCGGTGCGACGAGGCCGCGGCCCATGTCGTCGACACGAGCTGCGAGACGGTCAACCCGGACTCGCGGACGGCGGACTTGACGGCTTCGAGGCCGGCGTCATCGAGCGGGGTGCCGGCCGGAACCGGGTCCTGCCAGATGAGCTCTTCGCTCGGAGCTTCGGGGCCGAGGTAACGGGTCGCCGGGCCCATATCGCGGTGGGTGAGCTTGAACCAGGCGCGAGCGAAAGCATCTTCGAACGCTTTCTGGTCGTCCTTGAAGCGGCGCGAGATCTTCTCGTACGCCGGGTCGAAGCGCAGCGACAGGTCGGTCGTGAGCATACGGGGCTCGCGACGTCCGTCGCCCTGGGCCATGGGGACCATATCGTCCCCGCCGCCGTCTTTGGGACGCCACTGCAGGTGTCCGCCTTCGTTCTCGAAGACCTCCCACTCGTAGGCGAAGAGAATGTGGAAGAACTCGTTGTCCCAGCGGGTCGGGTGGTAGGTCCACGTGACCTCGATGCCCGAGCCGATGGAGTCGTTGCCCTGCCCCGTGCCGAAATCGGACTTCCAGCCCAGGCCCTGCTCTTCGAGCGGAGCGGCTTCCGGGTCGGCTCCCTTGTGCGATTCGGGACCGGCGCCGTGCGTCTTGCCGAAGGTGTGTCCGCCGGCGATGAGGGCGACGGTCTCCTCGTCGTTCATGGCCATGCGTCCGAAGGTCTCGCGGATGTCGATCGCGGCCTTGACCGGATCGGGTTCGCCCTCCGGGCCCTCGGGGTTGACGTAGATGAGGCCCATGGTCGTCGCCGCCAGGGGCTTCTGCAGCTCACGGTTGCCCACGTAGCGTTTGTCGGTGCCCAGCCATTCGGTCTCGGAGCCCCAGTACACATCATTGTCGGGTTCCCAGACGTCCTTGCGTCCGCCGGCGAAGCCGAAGGTCTTGAAGCCCATCGACTCGAGCGCGACGTTGCCGGCGAGGATGAAGAGGTCGGCCCAGGAGATCTTCTTTCCGTACTTCTTCTTCACCGGCCACAGCAGACGGCGAGCCTTGTCGAGCGAGACATTGTCGGGCCAGGAGTTCAGAGGTGCGAAGCGCTGCTGACCCTCGCCGCCGCCTCCGCGGCCGTCCTGCACGCGGTAGGTGCCGGCCGAGTGCCAGGCCATGCGGATCATGAACGGACCGTAGTGTCCGAAATCAGCGGACCACCAGTCCTGGTTGTCCTTCTGCAGGGCTTCGATGTCGGCCTTGAGCTGGAAGTAGTCGAGGCTGTTGAACTCCGCGTCGTAGTCGAAGTCAGGGTCCATGGGGTCGCGTGCCGGCTGACCCTTGGCGAGGATCTTGAGGTTGAGGCGGTTCGGCCACCACTGAGCGTTGGCATCACCCTGGACGGGGTTGACCAGCTGGTCGGAATCCGGCGCCGCGGCCGGCTCCGTGGAAGTGTGGGCGACCGGGCAGCCGCCGGTGGTCGTCTGGGTCATCGTGTTCCTTTCACAGTCGAGTCGCGTTCGACGACTCGGATGACGGGATGGGCAACCCTCGCAGAAAGGGCATAGTCGTGTCCTCGAAAGAGGACGGGTGGTGGTGAACGGAAGCCGGGGTCACACGGCCGAGAACTGATCGTCGCCGGTCAGCTGAGCACCGGCGGCCGTGCAGTCGGGGCACATGCCCCAGAATGTCACTTCGGCCTGATCGATGACGAAGCCGGCATCGTGGGACGGCGTCAGGCACGGAGCCTGACCGATCGTGCAGTCGACATCGACGATGAGACTGCATGACCGGCACACCAGATGATGGTGATTGTCCCCGATCCGGCGCTCGTACCGAGCCACCGAGCCCGAAGGCTTGATGCAGCGCAGCAGCCCTACCTCGGTGAGAGTGTGGAGCGAGTCATAGACAGCCTGGTGGGAGACCGCCGGCAGCGATTCCCGCACCGAGCGGATCACGGTCTCGGTATCCGCATGCGGGTGATCCCGCACGGCATCGAGGACTGCGACCCGCTGTTTCGTCACACGCAGCGACGTCTGCCGCAGAGCTGCGGCGGCGTCTTCGTCGTGTTCATGCTTCGTCCCGTTCACAGCACCAGAATGCCTGCTTCTCTTGAACGAGTCAAGGAAAGTGATGACAGGTTCTCGCCGAGGCGGCCGTCGGGACGCGCTGCGGGTGCCGGTGTCCGGGTGGTGCGGTTCGACGGCAGTCGAGGAACATGACGTGGTTCTGAGTCGTCCGAGGTGAGAGGCGTGATCCTCGGGGTGAACCATCTGGAGCGTGATTTCCGCGGCAGGGCGGGGTAGGATGCATGATCGCCATTTTGACCAGACGTGCTCGAGAGAGATATTCTGGTAGGCGACTGATTGTGTTATCTGCGTCGTCGATCGATCCTGCCGGGTGTTCTGTGAGGCCCGGAATCCTTGAGAGAAGTCGTCGCTGCAGGCCGCCGAGAAGTCGTCGCTGCGCTTCCGTGTCCTTGCGACACACCCGGGCGCAGGGGTCGATGACTCGCGTGGTTACTGGCATCGGGAGCCAAGCTTCACCCGGTGTCCGGTCGGATATGTCCCACGGTTCACAGAGACGACTGCGGTCGTGGCCGGAATTGGGAATTAGGTCTATCGAGAAGCAAATGGAGAACGCTTAGTGCCGACTATCCAACAGCTCGTCCGCAAGGGACGGCATGTCAATACAGCAGGATCGGACGCTCCTGCCCTCAAGGGCAGCCCGCAGCGTCGTGGAGTGTGCACCCGTGTGTACACCACTACCCCCAAGAAGCCGAACTCGGCTCTTCGCAAGGTCGCTCGTGTCAAGCTTTCGAGCCAGATCGAAGTGACCGCATACATCCCGGGCGAGGGACACAACCTGCAGGAGCACTCGATCGTGCTCGTGCGCGGTGGCCGCGTCAAGGATCTGCCCGGTGTTCGCTACCGGATCGTCCGCGGTTCGCTCGACACCCAGGGTGTCAAGGGTCGCCAGCAGGCCCGCAGCAAGTACGGTGCGAAGAGGGAGAAGAAGTAATGCCACGTAAAGGTCCTGCACCCAAGCGACCGATCGTCGTTGACCCGGTCTTCAGCTCACCGCTCGTCACGCAGCTGATCAACAAGATCCTGCTCGACGGCAAGCGCTCGACCGCAGAGCGGATCGTCTACGGTGCCCTCGAAGGCACCCGCGAGAAGAACGGCAACGACCCCGTTGTCAACCTGAAGAAGGCTCTCGACAACATCCGTCCGTCCCTCGAGGTCCGCTCCCGCCGTGTCGGCGGCGCGACCTACCAGGTGCCGATTGATGTTCGTCCGGCTCGTTCGACCACCCTGGCTCTGCGGTGGCTCGTGGGATACTCCCGCCAGCGCCGTGAGAAGACCATGACCGAACGACTCATGAATGAGATCCTGGACGCCGGCAACGGCCTCGGCGCAGCAGTCAAGCGCCGCGAGGACACTCACAAGATGGCCGAGTCCAACAAGGCCTTCGCCCACTACCGCTGGTAGTCGCCTGCCCTGTGCGCCGGTCGGCGGACCTCGTCCGTGAGTTCTGTCGGCCGGCAGCGCAGGGGAGTCGAGCAAATCATCGATTGAGAGAGAGACACCGTGGCACTTGACGTGCTCAGCGACCTGAACAAGGTCCGTAATATCGGCATCATGGCCCATATCGATGCCGGTAAGACAACTACGACCGAACGCATCCTCTTCTACACCGGCGTGAACTACAAGATGGGCGAGACCCACGACGGCGCCGGCACCATGGACTGGATGGACCAGGAGAAGGAACGCGGCATCACGATCACGTCGGCCGCGACGACCTGCTACTGGCACGATAATCAGATCAACATCATCGACACCCCCGGTCACGTTGACTTCACGGTCGAGGTCGAGCGTTCGCTGCGCGTCCTCGACGGCGCTGTCGCTGTGTTCGACGGCAAGGAGGGCGTTGAGCCCCAGTCCGAGACCGTGTGGCGTCAGGCCGACAAGTACGACGTTCCGCGCGTCTGCTTCGTCAACAAGATGGACAAGCTCGGTGCTGACTTCTACTTCACCGTCGACACCATCAAGGAACGTCTCGGCGCGAAGCCGCTGGTCATTCAGCTTCCGATCGGTGCCGAAAGCGACTTCGCCGGTATCGTCGATCTGCTTGAGATGAAGGCCTATGTCTGGCCCGATGAGACCAAGATGGGTCAGGACATCACCGAGATCGAGATCCCCGAGGATCTCAAGGACAAGGCTGTTCAGTACCGTGCGCAGCTCGTCGAGGACGTCGCCGAGAGCTCGGAGGAGCTCATGGAGAAGTACCTCGAGGGCGAAGAGCTCACGACGGCTGACGTCAAGGCCGGTATCCGCGAACTCGTCATCAAGTCCGAGGCCTTCCCGGTCATGTGCGGTTCCGCGTACAAGAACAAGGGCGTGCAGCCCATGCTCGACGCGGTCATCGACTACCTCCCGTCGCCGCTCGACGTGCCTCCGATGATCGGACACAACCCGAACAACGACGAAGAGGAACTGACCCGCAAGCCTTCGACGGACGAGCCGTTCTCGGCTCTGGCCTTCAAGGTCGCCTCGCACCCGTTCTTCGGATCGCTGACCTACGTGCGCGTGTACTCCGGTCACGTCAAGTCCGGTGATCAGGTGCTCAACACCTCGTCGGGCAAGAAGGAGCGCATCGGGAAGCTCTTCCAGATGCACTCCAACAAGGAGAACCCTGTCGAAGAGGCATTCGCAGGTCACATCTACGCCTTTATCGGTCTCAAGGAGACCACGACGGGCGACACCCTGAGCGACCCGGCGAACCCGATCGCTCTCGAATCGATGACCTTCCCGGAGCCTGTGATCTCCGTGGCCATCGAGCCGAAGACCAAGGGCGACCAGGAGAAGCTGTCCTCGGCCATCCAGAAGTTCGTCAAGGAAGACCCGACATACCAGGTCGAGCTTGACGACGAGACCGGCCAGACCGTCATCCGCGGAATGGGCGAGCTGCACCTCGACATCCTCGTCGACCGCATGCGTCGCGAGTTCAAGGTCGAGGCGAACGTCGGCAAGCCGCAGGTCGCCTACCGCGAGACCATCCGTCGCACTGTCGAGAAGTACGATTACACCCACAAGAAGCAGACGGGTGGATCGGGACAGTTCGCGAAGGTCCAGGTCACCTTCGAGCCCCTCGAGGTCGAAGGCGATACGATTTACGAGTTCGAGAATGCCATCACGGGCGGACGCGTTCCGCGCGAGTACATTCCGAGCGTCGACGCCGGCATCCAGGACGCCATGCAGTTCGGTGCCCTCGCCGGTTACCCCATGGTGGGAGTCAAGGCCACTCTGGTCGACGGCGCCTACCACGATGTCGACTCTTCGGAGATGGCATTCAAGATCGCCGGCTCGATGGTCTTCAAGGAGGCTGTCCAGCGGGCGAACCCGGTTCTTCTCGAACCGGTCATGGACGTCGAGGTGCGTACCCCTGAGGAATACATGGGTGACGTCATCGGCGACCTGAATTCCCGGCGTGGACAGATTCAGTCGATGGACGATGCTTCCGGTGTGAAGGTCGTCAAGGCTGTGGTCCCGCTCTCGGAGATGTTCGGTTACATCGGTGATCTGCGGTCGAAGACCCAGGGCCGTGCGGTGTACTCGATGACGTTCTCCAGCTATGCGGAGGTCCCGAAGGCTGTTGCCGAGGAGATCATCCAGAAGGTGCGCGGCGGAGAGTAATCTCCGAATTCCGGTCGCCCCGGTGATCAAGAACATGGTCGCCGGAATGAAAGATAACCAACAAAAGGTCTAAGATATGAACCGCATATCTTTTGACAACCACGAGGAGGAACCCAGTGGCAAAGGCTAGTTTCGAACGGACTAAGCCGCACGTCAACATCGGCACCATCGGCCACGTTGACCACGGAAAGACCACCCTGACCGCTGCGATCACCAAGGTCCTGGCGGATCAGTACCCGGATCTCAACGAGGCTCGCGCCTTCGACCAGGTCGACAACGCACCTGAGGAGAAGGAGCGCGGCATCACCATCAACGTCTCGCACGTTGAGTACCAGACGGAGAAGCGTCACTACGCTCACGTCGATGCCCCGGGTCACGCCGACTACGTGAAGAACATGATCACCGGTGCCGCTCAGATGGACGGTGCGATCCTCGTCGTTGCCGCCACCGACGGCCCGATGCCCCAGACCCGTGAGCACGTGCTGCTCGCTCGTCAGGTCGGCGTTCCCTACATCGTCGTGGCTCTGAACAAGTCCGACATGGTCGATGACGAAGAGCTCCTCGAGCTCGTCGAATTCGAGGTTCGCGATCTGCTCTCCAGCCAGGAATTCGACGGAGACAACGCTCCTGTCGTCCCGGTGTCCGCTCTCAAGGCGCTGGAAGGCGACGAGAAGTGGGTCAAGAGCGTTCAGGAACTCATGGAAGCCGTCGACGAGAACGTTCCCGAGCCGGAGCGCGATGTCGACAAGCCGTTCCTCATGCCTGTTGAGGACGTCTTCACGATCACCGGTCGTGGAACCGTCGTCACCGGTCGTGTCGAGCGCGGCGTCCTCCTGCCGAACGACGAAATCGAAATCGTCGGCATCAAGGAGAAGTCGTCCAAGACGACCGTCACCGCCATCGAGATGTTCCGCAAGACCCTGCCGGATGCCCGTGCAGGTGAGAACGTCGGTCTGCTTCTGCGCGGCACCAAGCGCGAAGACGTGGAGCGCGGTCAGGTCATCGTGAAGCCGGGTTCGATCACCCCGCACACCAAGTTCGAAGCTCAGGTCTACATCCTGAGCAAGGACGAGGGCGGACGTCACAACCCGTTCTACTCGAACTACCGTCCGCAGTTCTACTTCCGGACCACGGACGTCACCGGCGTCATCACGCTGCCTGAGGGCACCGAGATGGTCATGCCCGGCGACAACACCGACATGTCGGTCGAGCTCATCCAGCCGATCGCTATGGAGGACGGCCTCCGCTTCGCTATCCGCGAGGGTGGACGCACCGTCGGCGCCGGTCGAGTCACCAAGATCAACGCCTGATCTGACTCACTGAGTACCACCGGCTAGGGCCGCAGTTCTTCGGAACTGCGGCCCTTCCGCATGTTCGGACCGTAACAGCCGAGCACCGGTAGGATGATGCAGTTTGGGGAAGTTCCGCAGCGCCGTCAGAATGGGGACCGGCATGATTCGGGTTCGCGCCGTCCTTGAGAGTTCCCTCACAGCCGCCGTCCCCGGAATTGCGCGGGTGAAGTGCTCTATGACAAGATAGTGAAGTTGCGTTTTGGGCGTTGACCCCTGCACTGCGGTAGTGATACCGCGAACAGCCTGAAACACTATCGGATCGATGAATCTGCATGATGCGGGTTCGGACCGAGCAGCCAATGAGTAGAAGCGCCGTCGGCGCTTGGGGGAGAAGTGAGAATTTCTCCGCCAGGACCAGCCGACACGCCCGACCTCGGGGGTCGGTCATGGTCAGCCGGCACAGACGGCAGAGAGTCTCCGACACTCTGCGAGTTGATGGCCGGAAGCAACTAAAGAAAGAGACGACGCCATGGCGGGACAGAAGATCCGCATTCGGCTCAAGTCGTACGATCACGCTGTGATTGACAGTGCTGCACGCAAGATCGTGGACACCGTCACTCGCGCAGGTGCGACTGTTGTGGGCCCCGTGCCGTTGCCAACGGAGAAGAACGTTTACTGCGTCATCCGTTCGCCGCACAAATACAAGGACAGCCGTGAGCATTTCGAGATGCGCACGCACAAGCGTCTGATCGACATCGTCGACCCGACGCCGAAGGCAGTCGATTCGCTGATGCGTCTCGACCTCGCTGACGACGTCAACATCGAGATCAAGCTCTAAGGGAGGCAGCAATGGCGAACACTCGTTCATCCGCTCTCCCGACCACCCGCAAGGTCAAGGGCCTTCTGGGAACCAAGCTGGGCATGACCCAGGTCTGGGATGAGCAGAACAACCTCGTGCCGGTGACCGTGGTGGCCACCGGTAACAACGTCGTAACCCAGGTCCGCAACGAGGAAACCGATGGTTACCCCGCTGTGCAGATCGCGTTCGGCGAGATCGATCCTCGCAAGGTCAACAAGCCGACTGCAGGCCACTTCGAGAAGGCCGGTGTGACCCCACGCCGTCACCTCGTCGAGCTGCGCACTGCAGATGCTGCTGACTACGCGCTCGGCCAGGAACTCGGCGTCGACACGTTCGAAGCCGGACTCAAGGTTGATGTGACCGCGAAGACCAAGGGCAAGGGAACCGCCGGTGTCATGAAGCGTCACGGCTTCTCCGGTGTCGGTGCCTCCCACGGTCAGCACCGCAACCACCGCAAGCCAGGTTCGATCGGCGGAGCCGCGACACCTGGTCGCGTGTTCAAGGGTATGCGCATGGCCGGCCGTATGGGCGCTGTCAAGCACACCACCCAGAACCTCACGATCCACGCCGTGGACAACGAGAACAACTTCCTGCTCATCAAGGGCGCCGTTCCCGGCCCCAAGGGTGGAGTCGTCCTCGTTCGCTCGGCCGCGAAGGAGGCCTGAACGTCATGACTGATGTCAAGACAGTCGACGTCATCGATGCCGCTGGTGCCAAGGCCGGCTCCGTTGATCTGCCCGCCGAGGTCTTCGGTGTGCCGACCAATGTGCCCCTGATCCACCAGGTCGTCGTTGCACAGCTGGCTGCGGCCCGTCAGGGTACGCACAAGACGAAGACCCGCTCCGAAGTTCGCGGTGGCGGTCGCAAGCCCTACCGTCAGAAGGGAACCGGCAACGCCCGTCAGGGTTCGATCCGCGCTCCCCAGTACAACGGCGGTGGAATCGTGCACGGACCGGTCCCGCGCGACTACTCGCAGCGGACCCCCAAGAAGATGAAGGCCGCCGCTCTGCGCGGAGCCCTGTCGGATCGTGCACGCCTCGATCAGGTCTTCGTGATGAAGAACCTGGTCACCGGCGACGCCCCGTCGACCAAGCAGGCGAAGGCCGCACTGGCCGGTCTGTCCGAACGCAAGAACACCCTCGTGGTGCTCGATCGTGACGACGAGCTCACATACCTGAGCGTGCGCAATCTGCCCCACGTCCACGTGCTCACCGCCGATCAGCTCAACACCTATGATGTGCTGCTCGCCGACGACATCGTGTTCACCGAGGCAGCTCTTGCCGCGTTCCTGAGCGGAAACCGCAAATCGGAGGACGCATCATGAGTCTGAACTTCAAGGACCCGCGCGACATCATCGTCGCACCGGTCGTCTCGGAGAAGACCTACAGCCTGATGGACGAAGGCAAGTACACCTTCCTCGTCGACCAGGACTCGAACAAAACCGAGATCAAGCAAGCCATTGAAACGATCTTCGATGTGCAGGTCGCCAAGGTCAACACCCTGAACCGTCAGGGCAAGCGCCGCCGCACCCGCACCGGTTGGGGAAAGCGCAAGGACACCAAGCGTGCCATTGTCGCCCTCAAGGACGGATCGATCGACATCTTCGGTGGATCGCTCTAAGCGATCCTTCGTCAAAGAAGGACAAGACTCATGGGAATCCGTAAGCACAAGCCGACGACCCCGGGCCGCCGTGGCTCGTCGGTCGCCGACTTCGTCGAAGTGACCCGGTCTACACCGGAGAAGTCGCTTCTGCGCCCGCTGCCCAAGCGCGGCGGCCGCAACAGCCAGGGACGCGTGACCACCCGCCATCAGGGCGGCGGTCACAAGCGTCAGTACCGTGTCATCGACTTCCGCCGCCATGACAAAGATGGCGTTCCGGCGAAGGTCGCACACATCGAATATGACCCGAACCGTACGGCTCGCATCGCTCTGCTGCACTATGCAGACGGAGAGAAGCGCTACATCATCGCCCCGCAGAACCTCAAGCAGGGCGCACAGGTGGAAGCCGGTCCGGGTGCAGACATCAAGCCGGGCAACAACCTTGCCCTGCGCAATATCCCAGTCGGCACCGTGGTGCACGCAGTTGAAATGCGTCCCGGTGGCGGTGCCAAGATCGCTCGCTCTGCCGGTTCGTCCGTGCAGCTCGTGGCTAAGTACGGCCGTTTCGCACAGCTGCGGATGCCTTCGGGCGAGATCCGCAACGTCGATGCGCGCTGCCGTGCGACGATCGGCGAGGTCGGCAATGCCGAGCAGTCGAACATCAGCTGGGGCAAAGCAGGCCGCATGCGTTGGAAGGGCAAGCGCCCGACCGTCCGCGGTGTCGTGATGAACCCGATCGACCACCCGCATGGTGGTGGCGAGGGCCGTACTTCGGGTGGTCGTCACCCAGTCAGCCCGTGGGGTCAGTTGGAGGGCCGCACACGCCGGCCGAACAAAGAGAGCGACAAGTACATCGTGCGCCGTCGCCGGACCGGCAAGAAGCGCTGATTGGAGTACTGACTTATGCCTCGTAGCCTCAAAAAGGGTCCTTTCGTCGACGAACACCTCTTCCAGAAGGTGGCTCGTCAGAACGAGAAGAACACCAAAAATGTCATCAAAACATGGTCTCGTCGCTCGATGATCATCCCGGACTTCCTGGGACACACCATCGCAGTACATGACGGACGCAAGCATGTCCCCGTCTTCATCACTGAGTCGATGGTCGGACACAAGCTCGGCGAGTTCGCACCGACACGGACGTTCCGTGGCCACGAAAAGGACGATCGCAAGGGTCGCCGCCGCTGAGGCGGGGCACTCTTTCGATCCTAGAGAAGAGAGAAGGAAGCGATGGAAGCCAAGGCTAAGGCGCGGTACCTGCGCGTTACGCCTCGCAAGGCTCGGCGCGTCATCGACCTCATTCGTGGTCAGCAGGCGACCGAAGCACTTGCAGTGTTGAAGTTTGCAGAACAGTCGGCATCAGATCCGATTTACAAGCTCGTGGCCTCCGGCATCGCCAATGCGCGTGTCCGGGCCGACGAGGAAGGCGTTGCGTTCGACGAGAACGAACTGGTCATCTCCGAAGCCTTCGTGGACGAGGGGCCGACCATGAAGCGGTTCCGTCCGCGTGCCCAGGGTCGCGCTTTTCGCATCGAGAAGCGCACCAGCCACGTGACAGTGGTCCTGGCCAGCGGTGACGACCTGCCTCAGCGCAAGAGCCGGAAGGGGAACCGTTAATGGGCCAGAAGATCAATCCGAATGGATTCCGACTCGGAATCACCACGGATCACAAGTCGAAGTGGTTCGCTGACTCGACCAAGCCGGGGCAGCGCTACCGCGACTACGTGCTCGAAGATGTCAAGATCCGCCAGATGATGAACACCGGCCTCGAACGGGCCGGCATCTCGAAGGTCAACATCGAGCGCACGCGTGACCGTGTCCGAGTCGACATCCACACCGCACGCCCGGGCATCGTCATCGGCCGTCGCGGAGCCGAAGCAGACCGCATCCGCGGTCAGCTCGAAAAGCTCACCGGCAAGCAGATTCAGCTCAACATCCTTGAGGTGAAGAACCCCGAGGTCGACGCTCAGCTCGTCGCCCAGGGTGTTGCCGAGCAGCTCGCCAGCCGCGTGGCCTTCCGCCGCGCGATGCGCAAGGCGATCCAGAGCGCCCAGCGCGCAGGTGCCAAGGGCATCCGCGTGCAGTGCTCGGGCCGCCTCGGCGGTGCTGAGATGAGCCGGTCCGAGTTCTACCGCGAAGGTCGTGTGCCGCTGCACACCCTGCGCGCGAACATCGACTTCGGCGTTCACGAAGCCCACACCACTTTCGGACGCATCGGCGTCAAGGTGTGGATCTACAAGGGCGACATGACCGACAAGGAGCTTGCCGCCGAGCAGGCCAAGGCTCCTGCTGCTCGTGGCCCGCGTGGCCGTGGGCGCGGTCGTGGAGGCCGCGGACGTGGTCAGGAAGGCGCACCGCGCCGTGGCGACCAGGCCCGTAATACTGAGAACAGCGCCGAAGCCCCCGCGGCTGAGGCCGGATCGGAGGGCTGAGAAATGCTGATCCCTCGTCGAGTGAAATTCCGCAAGCAGCACCACCCCAACCGGGGCGGTGCCGCCAAGGGAGGCACGACGGTGTCCTTCGGTGACTACGGCATCCAGGCTCTCGAGCCGGCTTACGTCACCAACCGTCAGATCGAGGCCGCACGTATTGCCATGACCCGCTACATCAAGCGCGGCGGCAAGGTGTGGATCAACATCTACCCTGATCACCCGCTGACGAAGAAGCCTGCCGAAACCCGCATGGGTTCCGGTAAGGGTTCGCCGGAGTGGTGGATCGCCAATGTCAAACCCGGTCGAGTCATGTTCGAACTCGGCGGTGTGTCCGAGGAAGTTGCTCGCGAGGCTCTGCGCCTGGCGATCCATAAGCTTCCGCTGAAGGCCCGTATCGTGGCCCGCGAAGGTGGTGAGTGAGAATGGCTATCGGTTCGAAGAACCTTTCCATCGACGCGCTTGACGGTTACGACAACGAGCGTCTGCAGGAAGAGCTCAAGAAGGCCAAGGCCGAGCTGTTCAACCTGCGTTTCCAGTCGGCCACCGGCCAGCTGGAGAGCCACGGTCGCCTCAAGGCCGTGCGTCGCGACATCGCTCGTATCTACACCGTGCTCAACGAACGGGAGCTGGACATCCGTCCGAACCCCGCTGATGCCAAGGAAGAGAGCAAGTGATGGCGGAGACCACGAACACCGAGTCCACTGCTGCGGAACGCAACTCCCGCAAGACCGCACGTGGCTACGTCGTATCCGACAAGATGGACAAGACCATCGTCGTCGAGGTTGAGGAGCGCATGAAGCACCGCCTCTACGGCAAGGTCATGCGCAAGTCGGTCAAGTACAAGGTTCACGACGAAGAGAACACCGCCGGCATCGGCGACCTCGTCCTCGTGGCCGAGACGCGGCCCCTTTCGGCCGCGAAGCGTTGGCGGCTCGTCGAAATCGTCGAACGCGCCAAGTAGTCAACGCCACCCCACCCACCCGGTCCCGCCCGCGGCCTCCTGCAGGCCGTGGGCGGCTACCGGGAACGGGGTGAAATGTCAATGAATCCGTTCCGCAAGGCTCGCGCTCAGGCGTGAGAACCAGCGCGACGACAGGAGAAAATAGTGATTCAGCAAGAGTCGCGACTCAAAGTCGCCGACAACACTGGCGCCAAGCAGATCCTGGCAATCAGGATCCTGGGTGGCTCCGGTCGGCGCTACGCCTCGATCGGTGACACCATCGTGGCAACCGTCAAGGATGCAATCCCTGGCGGCAATGTGAAGAAGGGTGACGTCGTCAAGGCCGTCATCGTTCGCACTGCCAAGGAACGTCGTCGTCCCGACGGCTCCTACATCAAGTTCGATGAGAATGCAGCTGTCATCCTCAAGAACGATGAGGAACCACGCGGAACCCGTATCTTCGGGCCCGTGGGACGCGAACTCCGCGACAAGAAGTTCATGAAGATCGTCTCCCTGGCACCGGAGGTGTTGTGAGCATGGCGAACAAGCTCAAGATCAAGAAGGGCGACCTCGTCCAGGTCATCGCCGGCGCTCGGCAGTCCCGTGGTGGCGATCGTGGCAAGCAGGGCAAGGTTCTTGCCGTCTACCCCGAACGCAACCGCGTCCTCGTTGAGGGCGTCAACCGCGTGATCAAGCACAAGAAGGCTACGCAGACTCAGGCCGGCGGCACCGCTGGTGGCCGTGAGACCCACGAAGCCCCCATCCACGTGTCCAACGTGGCGCTCGTTGATCCCAAGGACAACAAGCCCACCCGCGTCGGATACCGCGAAGAGAGCGTCGAGCGCGACGGTCGCACCAAGACCGTTCGAGTTCGCATCTCGCGTCGCACCGGGGAGGAGATCTGATGACGGAAACAACCACCAGCCGTCCCGCACCGCGTCTCAAGCAGATTTACCGCGAAGAGATCGTTGCGAAGCTGCAGGAAGAGTTCAACTACGCCAACCCCATGCAGGTTCCCGGACTGACCAAGGTCGTCGTGAACATGGGTGTGGGTGACGCAGCACGCGATTCCAAGATGATCGAAGGCGCGATCAACGACCTGACTCTGATCACCGGTCAGAAGCCTGTCGTGACACGTGCCCGCAAGTCCATCGCACAGTTCAAGCTGCGCGAAGGTCAGCCCATCGGCGCCCACGTCACCATGCGTGGAGCCCGGATGTGGGAGTTCATCGACCGCGTCATCACTCTGGCACTGCCGCGTATCCGCGACTTCCGCGGACTCTCGGATCGTCAGTTCGACGGAAACGGTAACTACACCTTCGGCCTCACCGAACAGTCCATGTTCCACGAGATCGATCAGGACCGGATCGACCGCGTCCGCGGTATGGATATCACCGTCGTCACCACCGCGGCAACCGACGACGAGGGACGTGCACTGCTGCGTCACCTCGGGTTCCCGTTCAAACAAAAATAATCGCTACGTTGCAGGTCCAAGCACAGTACGTGGGCGGAAACCGTAACGAGGAAGGGCAAGTGCCCAAATGACAATGACTGATCCAGTCGCAGACATGCTTACGCGTCTGCGCAACGCCAACTCGGCTTATCACGAGGACGTCAGTATGCCGTTCTCGAAGCTCAAGTCGAACATCGCCGAGATCCTCAAGACCGAGGGCTACATCACCGGCTGGAGCGTCGAAGACGCCGAAGTCGGCAAGACTCTGCTCCTGGACCTGAAGTTCGGACCCAACCGGGAACGTTCGATCGCCGGCCTGCGCCGTGTGTCGAAGCCGGGACTGCGCGTCTACGCGAAGTCCACGAACCTGCCCAAGGTTCTCGGCGGCCTCGGCATCGCCATCCTGTCGACCTCGTCAGGCCTCCTGACGGACCGTCAGGCCGCCAAGAAGGGTGTGGGTGGGGAAGTCCTCGCCTACGTCTGGTAAAGGAAGGAGAGAAGAACATGTCACGTATTGGCAAGAACCCGATCTCCGTTCCCAGCGGCGTCGAGGTCAAGGTCGACGGCCAGGATGTCGCCG
Organism: Brevibacterium sediminis; assembly: GCF_013623905.1. GTDB lineage: Bacteria > Actinomycetota > Actinomycetes > Actinomycetales > Brevibacteriaceae > Brevibacterium > Brevibacterium sediminis. The sequence continues at coordinate 22,956 of NZ_JABKDD010000009.1, read as the reverse complement.
TCAAGGGACCTAAGGGCGAGCTGTCCGTCACCATCGCCGAGCCGATCACCGTATCGCTCGAAGACGGTGTCATCACGGTTGCCCGTCCGGACGAAGAGCGCGAATCGCGTTCTCTGCACGGACTGTCCCGCACGCTCATCAACAACATGATCGTCGGTGTGACCGATGGCTACTCCAAGGCCCTCGAGATCGTCGGAACCGGTTACCGTGTCCTGGCCAAGGGATCGAACCTCGAGTTCGCCCTCGGCTACAGCCACCCGATCGTCGTCGAACCGCCGGAGGGAATCTCCTTCAGCGTCGACGGTCAGACCAAGGTTGCTGTCCACGGAATCGACAAGCAGCTCGTCGGTGAGACCGCTGCCAACATCCGGAAGCTGCGCAAGCCCGAGCCTTATAAGGGCAAGGGTGTGCGCTACGCCGGCGAAATCGTCCGTCGCAAGGTCGGAAAGGCTGGTAAGTAACGATGGCCTTTGGCAAGAAGGAAAGCTACGGCAAAGGCAGGGCAGCTGCTCGCAAGCGTCGTCACGCTCGACTGCGCAAGCATGTCAGCGGCACGACCGAGCGCCCTCGCCTCTCAGTGACTCGCTCCACGCGCCACGTCTTCGTCCAGGTCATCGACGACACCGTCGGCAAGACCCTGGTCTCGGCCTCCACCATGGAAGCCGACCTGCGGACATTCGAAGGCGATAAGACCGGCAAAGCCCGCAAGGTGGGCGAGCTGGTTGCTCAGCGCGCCAAGGACGCCGGAATCGATTCCGTCGTCTTCGACCGTGGAGGCAATGCCTACCACGGCCGTGTGCAGGCAATCGCCGAAGGTGCCCGTGAAGGAGGATTGGCCCTATGAGCACTGAAGAGAACAAGGAACAGCAGGCAACTGCTGAGACCCGCACCGACAACAGCGGTGACCGTTCCTCCCGTGGCCGCGGCCAGGGTGGACAGGGCGGTCAGGGTCGCGGACGCGGCGAAGGCCGTGGACGCGGTGGTCGCAACGACCGTGAAGACAAGAACCAGTTCATCGAACACGTCATCACGATCAACCGCGTGTCGAAGGTCGTCAAGGGTGGACGTCGGTTCTCCTTCACGGCTCTCGTCGTGGTCGGTGACGGCGACGGCATGGTCGGCATGGGCTACGGCAAGGCGAAGGAAGTTCCTGCCGCCATCGCCAAGGGTGTCGAGGAAGCGAAGAAGAACTTCTTCCGCGTTCCCCGCATCCAGAAGACCATTCCGCACCCTATCCAGGGCGAGGAAGCCGCAGGCGTCGTCCTGCTGCGTCCGGCCGCTCCGGGTACCGGTGTCATCGCCGGTGGACCCGTTCGTGCGGTCCTCGATGCGGCAGGCGTCCAGGACGTCCTGTCCAAGTCGCTGGGCTCGGCGAACGCGATCAACATCGTGCACGCTGCGATCGCCGCGCTGAAGGGCCTTGAGCGTCCGGAAGAGGTCGCGGCTCGCCGTGGCCTGCCCGTCGACGAAGTTGCTCCGCACGCACTGCTGCGAGCAGCTGCTGAAAGTGGGGCGAAGTCCTGATGGCAAAGCTCAAGATTACTCAGCGCAAGTCCGCAATCGGATACCGTCAGAGCCAGCGTGACACGCTGCGTTCGCTCGGTCTCAAGCGGACCAACGACGTTGTGGTGCAGGAAGATCGCCCCGAGATCCGGGGAATGATCAACGCTGTCCGCCACATCGTGACTGTGGAAGAGGTCGATTGATATGTCGAACAACGACTCGCTGAAGCTGCACGATCTGCGCCCTGCTCCCGGAGCCAAGACCGCCAAGACCCGTGTCGGTCGTGGTGAGGCTTCGAAGGGTAAGACCGCCGGACGCGGAACCAAGGGCACGAAGGCCCGCTACCAGGTTCCGCACGGCTTCGAGGGCGGCCAGACCCCGATGCACATGCGTCTGCCCAAGCTGCGTGGATTCAAGAACCCCGCCAAGGTGGAGTTCCAGGTTGTCAACCTCGACAAGCTGTCCAGCCTGTTCCCCGAGGGCGGAGACGTCACCGTCGCCGATCTCGTGGAGAAGGGCGCTGTGCGTGCAAAGCAGCCCGTCAAGGTTCTCGGCACCGGTGAGATCACCGTTGCCCTGAACATCACTGCAGACAAGTTCTCCGGCTCCGCAGCCGAGAAGATCAAGGCTGCAGGCGGAAGCACCAACGAGGCCTGATCCGTTCCACTCGGAACGGATTCCCGGCTTCAACGCTGGTCAAAGGGGGCGGTCACTTCGGTGGCCGCCCCCTTCTGCATCCCTGAACGCCGGCGACGGTGGTCCGCATACCAGGCCGAGACCGGCCAGACGCCCTCTCGAACACCGCGTGAAACCGCTCCGATGCCATCTCAACCCCTGTCTGAAACCGCTCTGTGACCGCCTCGAACACAGGTTGCGCCGAGTCGCCGCGGGGCCTCGCCGGTTTCGGCCTGGAGGGCATACCCTGGTAGTCTTTTGCAGGTATTTGTCTCAATCGCCAGGTCGCGACCACGACTCTGACTTTTCATCCCCCAACGAGGAGGACGCTTGATCGGCGCAATCCGGAGGGCCTTCAGAACGCCCGACTTGAGGAAGAAACTCCTCTTCACCCTGGGCATTCTTGTCATCTTCCGACTCGGCTCGTTCATTCCTTCGCCTGGAATCGACTACACCAAGGTGCAGGAGTGCGTGGCTTCGCCTCAGCTCAATGAGGGCGGATTCGCCATGATCAACCTCTTCAGCGGCGGCGCGCTGCTGCAGCTGTCGATCTTCGCCCTGGGCATCATGCCGTATATCACCGCGAGCATCATCGTCCAGCTGCTGCGAGTGGTCATTCCTCGCTTCGAAGCCCTCCATAAGGAAGGTGCCTCTGGCCAGGCGAAGCTGACTCAGTACACTCGCTACCTCACCATCGGCCTCGCGATCCTCAACTCGACGACCCTCGTGGCGACCGTGCGCTCCGGTGCACTGTTCGGCGACGTCCAGAACTGCCAGGATCTCATCGCCAACGACACTTGGTGGGGCATTGCCGTCCTCGTCCTCACACTGACCGCGGGAACCGGCCTGATCATGTGGCTGGGCGAGCAGATCACCGAACACGGTGTGGGCAACGGAATGTCGCTGCTCATCTTCACGTCCGTCGCTTCTGCCTTCCCGTCCTCGCTCGGCGCGATCTTCCGCGAGCAGGGTGTCGACATCTTCATCATCGTCATGGCCGTCGGACTCGTCCTCATCGCCCTCGTTGTCTTCGTCGAGCAGTCGCAGCGCAGGATCCCCGTCCAGTACGCCAAGCGCATGGTGGGACGTCGGATGTTCGGCGGAACGTCGACCTACATCCCGATCAAGGTGAATATGGCCGGTGTCATCCCCGTCATCTTCGCCTCCTCGGTGCTCTACCTGCCGAGTCTGATCTCGCAGTTCTTCGACCCCGAATCCAAGGCAGTCGAATGGATCAACACCTACTTCACCCGCGGTGACCATCCTCTTTACATCACCGTGTATGCGCTGCTGACGATCTTCTTCGCCTACTTCTACGTAGCGATCACCTTCAACCCTGAAGAGGTTGCGGACAATATGAAGAAGTACGGCGGCTTCATCCCGGGTATCCGTGCCGGTCGCCCGACCGCCGAGTACCTCAGCTACGTACTCAGCCGCATCAACTTCCCCGGCTCGCTCTACCTGGCTTTCGTCGCCCTCATTCCGCTGATCGCTCTGGTTCTCATCAACGCCAACCAGAACTTCCCGTTCGGCGGCACCTCACTGCTGATCGTCGTCGGCGTCGGCCTCGAAACGGTCAAGCAGATCGACGCGCAGATGCAGCAGCGCCACTACGAGGGTCTGCTGCGCTGATTCGACCGGACGCTGACGTTCAGCGGACATTCCATTGGAAGGACACCTTATGAGTTCACGCATCATCCTGATCGGCCCTCCCGGAGCCGGCAAGGGCACCCAGGCCGCACGCCTGTCCGAGGCGCTCGGCGTCCCGGCCATCTCGACCGGAGACATCTTCCGGGCGAATGTGAAGGGTGAGACCGAACTGGGCAAGCTGGCCAAGCGCTACATGGATGCCGGCGAGTACGTGCCCGACGAGGTCACGAACTCGATGGTCGCAGATCGACTGGCACAGGACGACGCAGCCGAAGGCTTCCTCCTCGATGGATATCCTCGCACCAGCGCCCAGGTCGACGAACTCGACAGGATCCTCGCTGCAGAGGATAAGGCGATCGAGCACGTGGTCGAGCTCACCGCCGACACCGACGAGGTCGTCGCTCGTCTCCTCGCGCGTGCTCAGACCGAGGGCCGCAGCGACGACAGCGAAGACGTCATCCGCCATCGCCTCGACGTCTACGAAGAGCAGACCCAACCGCTGACCGATATCTACCGCAGCCGCGGTCTGCTTCGCCAGGTCGACGGACTCGGCGAAGTCAACGACATCACCGAACGCATCCTCTCGACCATTCGATGATCTTCGGACCACGTATCGAGCTGAAGACTCCCGCAGAGCTTGAGCTCATGCATCGGGCCGGGCAGCTGACAGCAGAAGTGCTCTCAGCGGCCCGGTCCGCGGCCGTTCCCGGAGCCACCACCGCCGAGGTGGACGCCGCTGCGGAAGCCGTCATCGACGCCGCCGGCGCCCGCTCGAACTTCAAGGGCTATCAGGGATTCCCTGCAGTCGTGTGCATATCCGTGAACGAGCAGATCGTCCACGGCATCCCGGGATCCCGTGTCCTCAACGCCGGGGACATCGTGTCGATCGACGGCGGCGCCGTCGTCGACGGCTTCCACGGGGACTCAGCGTTGACGATGATCGTCGGCGGCGACGAAGCAGGCACTGCATCCGACCGTGAGCTGTCCTCTGCCACCGAGGCGGCTATGTGGGCAGGCATCGCGGCATTCGCGACCGGTACGAAGGTCAGCGACATCGGCGACGCCATCGATGACTTCGTCTCCGAATCATTCCCCCACCTGGGCCTCGTCGAGGAATTCACCGGACACGGAATCGGCACCTCCATGCATATGGCGCCTGAGGTCCTCAACTACCGTGCACGCTCGAACGGCCCGAAGATCAAGCCCGGAATGTGCTTGGCGATCGAGCCGATGCTCACCACGGGAGGTGCGGACACGCGCACTCTCGCCGACGACTGGACTGTCGTGACGGCGGATGGGTCACGGGCGAGCCACTGGGAACACAGCGTGGCCCGCCATGACGGGGGAGTCTGGGTACTCACAGCCGCCGACGGGGGAGCGGCCGGGCTGGCGCCGTTCGGAATCACTCCCGTGGCTCCGAAAGACGCCTGAGGGGAGAACTCAGGCGGCCGGCATCTGCTTTCTCAGGGCAGACCTGCCGACGAAGTAGACTGCGGCGAAGGTTCCGGACGCCGCCATCAGTGCGAGTGCGAACATCCACGTGGCCGTCTCGGCGATGGTGAATCCGAAGATCTGGAATGCGCAGAAGGCGATGAAAGCCGTGATCGCTCCCGCCAGCAGTCCGGAGGTGCGGGCCGTCTGGTAGGCGCGCTGATCCAGTGTGTGCTTCTCGTCATGCATGTCGTGGCTCCTCGTCGCTTGGCTGCGATCTCGGTCCTGTCGGCACCGATCCTTGTGTCTTTACGGTAGAATCCGGCCATGACGAGTGTCCACAATGTCCCGAAACGTCGGACAGATGTGGGTGATCGGTATCGGATGACGCGGATCGCCTTCGACGTAGTCTCCGTTTTCGGGTGCCTGCAAGCCAGTGGACTGCCGGGACCCGTCATCGTCAGCGTGCTGCGTGAACACGGGTATTCCTCCTCGAGCGTTCACAATCAGCTCGTACGGATGGTCCAACGTGGCATCATCAGCAGCGAACGAATCGGGCGGGTCTCCATCTACCGTCTGAGCGAACAGATCCTCTCAGATTTCGGTGACATCGCAGGCGATCACGTCTTCCCCGACTATGCGGGGCGCTTCCACACCATCGTGTATTCGGTTCCGGAAGCTGAACGCGGACTGCGCGACCGACTGCAGTACATTGCGCGGAGCTTGGGATACAGACAGCTGAGACCGGGAATCCTCATCGGCTTCGCAGACCAGTCCAGACTGCTCTCGAAGAGACTGCCCCACATCCCTGTTCCCGGCTGGTCGGAGGCAGGAGTGCTGACCCCCGAGTCCCTCGCGGCGGCACGCAGGATGACGACTCGGGCATTCGAACTCGACGCTGCTCTCGCCCAGCTGCCGCCTCTGGAAGAGCGCATGAACGCATTGAGTTCGGGGGGTTCGGCACCCGGCACGGGTTGCGCAGGGCTGAGCCTGGGAAGCTTCTTCGATCTGTACTACGACGTCGCCCGTGCAGTGATGACCCACCCGCTGCTGCCGGAAACTCTCGTCGACGGGACTCAGCCGGCTTTGCGGTTCCGTGCGCTGATGCGGCAGTGCAATCTCGAATACTATCTGCGCTTCGATCAGCTGATCCGCGAGTGCGCGGGAGCAAGCTCATCCTTCGAACTCATCGAATGGCTGCCCGAAGACTGATCAGTGTCGGGTGTGGAGGCCATTGGACATGTCGGTCAGAGGGCCCAGGGCATGGTGGTCAGAGTATCCGGGCGATCCTCTTGACCGCTTCGGTGAGCAGAGGTCGGGGGAGTGCGAAGTTGAAGCGGATATGTCCGGCCCCGACCTGTCCGCAGAGTTGACCTTCGGTCACGGCCACCTCGGCGCGGGATCGGATGTGATCGGACAGGTTCGACTCCAGTCCATAGCCGCGCAGATCCAGCCAGGCCAGATAAGTGCCTTCCGGTTCGATATAGGCGGCACCCGGCAGCAGTGACCCGACGAGATCGGTGAAGTGGTCGCGGTTGCCTTTGAGGTAGCCGCTGACTTCGCTCAGCCAGTCATTCCCACGCGTGTACGCGGCGGTGGTGGCGAGTATCCCCGGGTTCGACGCGGCTCCCGAGACGAACTGTCCCCTCTTCGCCCAGACCTCGCGGTCGCTGGGGGAGGTGAGGATGAGCTGGGCGCATTTGAGGCCGGGGATGTTGAAGGCCTTCGACGCGGCTGTCGCTGTGGCGGTGTGGGCGGCGGTGGCCTCGGTGAGAGTGGCATAGGGAATGTGCCGCGCGGGGGCATAGACGACCGGTGCATGGATCTCATCGGAGAACACCCGGGCACCGGCCTTCTCCACGACGTCGGCGAGGGCCAGCAGCTCGGCCTCGGTGCAGACCTTGCCGATCGGATTGTGCGGATTGCACAGGACGAACGTGGCTCCGGGGGTCAGAGCGGAGGCGATGGCATCGAGGTCGAATGACCAGCCGGATTCCGATCGCAGCATCGGGACTTCGATGAGCTCGCGGCCTGTCACTCGCGCGACATCGAAGAACGGCATATAGGCCGGTGTCGGCAGCACGATCGGAGTGTCGGGTGGTGTGAGGTGGGTGAGGACGCCGAGGAACGCAGCCAGCACATCACTGGCCGGTTCGATGTGACCGACGGGGATCCGCCAGCCGTAGTGCTCGGAGCAGAAGCTCGAGGTCGCTGTTCTCAGGTCGGCGGTCAGGTCGGCGGGAGCGTAGCCGTAGAGGTCGCGATCGTCGATGGTCTGCAGCGACTGCCGTACCGCGGGAGCCACCCCGAAGTCCATCTCGGCGATGAAGGCGCCGATGGAGCCGGGGAAGGACGACCACTTGCGGCCGCCCTTCGCGACGAGGGACTCCTCGGTGATGGCATCGAAATCGGACATCTCTGTGCTCCTCTTTGGGGACTGCGTCGGGTGCGGTTCTCACGCTAGCAGTCGGGGCGGCCGCGGTGCGCTCCATTCGTCGTCAGGGGACATGGGAACGGTGCGCCGCCTCGGCGAAGATGGGATTGTAAGGGACTTCACGCTCAGAAGCGAACACCGTGTGGAAGATTCTTTCTCCGTAGTGTAGGGTTGATGATTGGTCTGTTCTCATTCAACTCACCCTTTTCCAGTTGTGGGCGGCTTCTGCCATCCACTTCTTTTATGTGGTGACGAGGACTGCAGACCGAGGGGTCACCGGTATTGAGTCGGTGATACACGATTACGTCGAACGCGAAGGTTTCGCGGGAATACGAGGTTAGCGAACGATATGGCCAAAAAAGAAGGGGTCATTGAGATCGAAGGCACCGTTGTCGAGGCACTGCCGAACGCATCGTTTCGGGTTGAGCTGAGCAACGGGCACAAGGTGCTCGCACATATCTCCGGAAAGATGCGTCAGCACTATATCCGCATCCTTCCCGAGGACCGGGTCATTGTGGAGCTGTCTCCATACGATCTCTCGCGCGGACGAATCGTTTACCGCTACAAGTAAGGATCTTCGATCATTCGCGTCCTGTCCGGCCGGGCAGGGACCGAAAGAAGGAAAAACGATGAAGGTTAAGCCCAGCGTCAAGAAGATCTGCGAGAACTGCCAGATTACCCGCCGTCACGGCCGGGTCATCGTCATCTGCTCCAACCCGCGCCACAAGCAGCGCCAGGGCTGAGCAGCTCGTTTCGAGCAGATCGAGGCTCCACAGCGGAGCCTCAGCAGCACCACACCCGCGCAAACCTCGCCATCTGCGTTCGGAGCCATGAGAAGTGAGAGCTTCCGGGGAACGGACACAGGACGATACCTCCGGTCGGGGGCCGGAGACCTTGGGAGACCGAGGACAGGTTTGCATCAGCACCTCCGAAACAACAACAGGAGACAGTACCCATGGCACGACTTGCCGGAGTCGACATCCCGCGTGAAAAGCGCGTGGAAGTCGCCTTGACTTACATCTATGGTGTGGGCCGCACCCGTGCGCGCCAGACCCTGACCGAAACGGGAATCAGCCCTGATACCCGTGTGAAGGACTTGAGCGACGCAGAGCTCGTCCAGCTGCGTGACTACATCGAGGGCACATTCCAGGTTGAGGGTGACCTCCGTCGTGAGGTGGCCGCCGATATCCGCCGCAAGGTCGAAATCGGAAGCTATGAAGGCCTGCGTCACCGCCGCGGTCTGCCGGTTCGCGGTCAGCGGACCAAGACGAATGCGCGTACCCGCAAGGGACCGAAGCGCACCGTGGCCGGTAAGAAGAAGTAACACGCTCACTCGGTTGGCTGAGGCCAACCACCTCGATCAGGAGTAGGACATATGCCTCCCAAGTCACGCGCCGCTACAGTGCGCAAGCCTCGCCGCAAGCTGAAGAAGAATATCGTTGCCGGCCAGGCTCACATCAAATCAACCTTCAACAACACCATCGTGTCGATCACCGATCCGACCGGTGCTGTCATCTCCTGGGCCTCCTCAGGTGAGATCGGCTTCAAGGGTTCGCGCAAGTCGACCCCGTACGCCGCTCAGATGGCTGCTGAATCGGCTGCTCGCCGGGCGCAGGAACACGGCCTGAAGAAGGTCGACGTGTTCGTCAAGGGACCGGGCTCGGGCCGCGAGACCGCCATCCGTTCGCTGCAGGCCGCCGGCCTGGAACTGGGAACCATCCAGGATGTCACTCCCGTTCCGTTCAACGGCTGCCGTCCCCCCAAGCGCCGCCGCGGCTGATCCTTCCGTGGAACTGCAACGGATGACGGGTGAGAGCCCGACATCGGTCGCAGAACGGATTCCCAGATAACCCGAACCGTTCTTCATGGTCTTTGAGGCCATGACGTGCAGTGCGAACGTCATATAGCGGATGTTCGCTGAAAGGAAGCCCACGTGCTCATTGCACAGCGCCCAACGCTCACGGAAGAAGTCGTCTCCGATAACCGCTCACGGTTCGCCATCGAACCGCTCGAGCCCGGATTCGGCTACACCCTCGGCAACTCGCTTCGCCGGACCCTGCTGTCCTCGATCCCTGGTGCCGCCGTCACGTCCATTCGGATCGACGGAGTGCTCCACGAGTTCAGCACCGTGCCGGGAGTCAAAGAGGATGTCACCGAGTTCATCCTCAACCTGAAGTCCCTGGTCGTATCGTCCGAATTCGACGAACCGGTCGTCGCCTACCTGCGCAAGCAGGGACCTGGCACCGTGACCGCTGCCGATGTCTCTGCTCCTGCCGGGGTCGAGATCCACAATCCGGACCTGCACATCGCCACACTGAATGGTGAGGGTCGTCTGGACATGGAACTGACCATCGAACGTGGACGCGGATACGTTTCGAGCGCTCAGAACAAGAACGCGGATGCAGAGATCGGCCGGATTCCGGTCGATTCGATCTACTCCCCGGTTCTCAAGGTCACCTACAAGGTCGAAGCCACGCGTGTCGAACAGCGCACCGACTTCGATCGTCTGGTCCTCGACGTCGAAACCAAGCCCTCGATGACCCCGCGCGATGCCATCGCATCTGCGGGCAAGACCCTGGTCGAACTCTTCGGCCTGGCTCGAGAGCTCAACGTCGAAGCTGAAGGCATCGAGATCGGACCCTCGCCTGTGGACGCGGCACTCGCCGCCGACCTGGCGCTGGCGATCGAAGATCTCGACCTGACCGTGCGCTCCTACAACTGCCTCAAGCGCGAAGGCATCCACACCGTCGGCGAACTCGTTGCTCGCAGCGAAGCCGACCTGATGGATATCCGCAACTTTGGTTCGAAGTCGATCGACGAGGTCAAGGCGAAGCTCAACGAGCTCGGCCTGAGCCTCAAGGACAGTCCTGCCGGGTTCGAAGCCGGTCTCGTTGATGAGGACCAGTCCTACGTCGAAGACGAACAGTACTGATTAAGACCTAGGAGTAACTGACAATGCCAACCCCAACCAAGGGTCCCCGCCTCGGCGGTTCGCCCACACACGAGCGCATGATGCTCAACAACCTGGCAGCCCAGCTGTTCGAGCACAAGCAGATCAAGACGACTGTGACGAAGGCCAAGCGCCTGCGTCCGGTTGCCGAGCGCATGATCACGAACGCCAAGAAGGGTGACCTGGCCGCACGTCGTCGCGTGCTCGGCCAGATCTCCGACAAGTCGATCGTGCACGAGCTCTTCACCTCGATCGCCGAAACGATGGCCGAGCGTCCCGGTGGATACACCCGTATCACCAAGATCGGCCCCCGTCCCGGCGACAACGCCCCGATGGCCGTCATCGAACTGGTCCTCGAGCCCTACTCGCCGAAGCAGGCAACCGTGAAGGAAGCCGAACAGGCCACCGCCGCTGCCGCTCCGGCAGAAGAGGCACCGGCTGAGGCTGAGGTCGTCGACGAGGCTCCGGCCGAAGACGCCGCAGTCGAGGCAGAGTCAGCCGAGGCTGACGCCGAGACCGCTGAAGAGTCCTCCGAGGCTGCCGAGGAGAAGTAAGCTCCTCGACCGACTCACGGCTCGGATCTCCGCAGCCGTGAGTCACACACTTCAGGCGGGCACCGACACAGGTGCCCGCCTGAAGTGTATTCACCGCTGGCGCGGGGACCGACAAGGACCTGCAGGCCGCCTCGGTGGGGTCAGTTCTCACGCACCTGTCCGACCACCTCGGCGTGAATGATTGCTCTTCGTTCCAATCATCGGTTTCGATTCAGATGATTGGAACGAAGAGCGATTACTCCGGTACGCAACCTGAGGTTCTCAACGCAATGTGATGTCACCGCATGAGTGACCGGCGCCCCGTCTGATCGGGCAGGCGTCTGCAGACGTACCGCGATCCGTTCAGTGCACGGACGGTGGGCAAGCCATGGGTCATACTGACGGCTCGATATGACGAAGGCCAGAACACCGTCGTGTCCCGGCCCTCGATCAGTTCGCGTCGGCTCTCGCTTCACGCGTCGGTTCTCACCTCACACGGGAGAGTTCCACGGATTCGTCGAACTCGATGTCAGAGGCCTCGTCGTGCTTGTAGGTGAAGCGACTGACGACGACGGCTACGATGAGGTTGACGATGAAGCCGGGAATGATCTCGTAGACCGCATCCGTCATCGGTGTGCTCACCTGGCCCCAGACGAAGGCCACGACCGCGCCGGAGAGCAGACCGAACAGGGCTCCCCAGTTGCTCAGACGCTTCCAGAACAGAGTGAGCAGGACGATCGGCCCGAAGGAGGCGCCGAAGCCTGCCCACGCGAAGGCGACGAGGTCGAGGATGCTGTTCGATGGTGAGATCGCGAGGACGACCGCGATGACGGCGACGACGAGCACGCCGAGGCGGCCGAGCAGTACGTAGGTCTTGTCCTGCAGCGTCCTCGTGGATCCGGTGCGCAGGGCGACGATCTTGAACAGATCCTCGATGAGCGCTGACGACGTGACGACGAGCTGCGAGGAGATCGTCGACATGATAGCTGCCAGCACCGCAGCCAAGACGAGGCCGGCGATGAACGGGTGGAAGAGGATCTGCGCGAGGTCGAGGAAGACGGTTTCGGCGTCTGCGGGTTCCATATCCGCGTGCTGAGAGAAGTAGGAGATGCCGACGATGGCGGTGGCGACGGCACCGAGCGCCGAGATCGCCATCCAGCCGACGCCGATGCGCCGAGCGACGGTGGCATCGGCGGGAGTGCGCAGGGCCATGAAGCGCACGATGATGTGCGGCTGGCCGAAGTAGCCCAGTCCCCAGGCCAGGGCGGACACGATCGACGCGATCGTCGCGAAGGTCCAGAATTCGTCTGAGCCGAAGAGGCTGAGCAGACCGGGATCGATTTCGGTGACGTTGTTGACTACCGTCGTCGGCCCGCCGGCGTTGATGACGGCGACGATCGGCACAGCCACCAGAGCAGCGAACATCAGCAGACCCTGGGCGACATCCGTGAGAGTCGCGCCGAGGAATCCGCCGAAGAGGGTGTAGATCATCGTGATCGCGGCGACGAGGAGCATTCCACCGAGGTAGTTGAGTCCGAAGCTCGACTCGAAGAATTTGCCGGCCGCCACCATGCCCGACGAGACGTAGAAGGTGAAGAAGACCAGAATGATGATGCCGCAGACGATGCGCAGCAGTCGTGTCCGGTCTTTGAGCCGCTGTTCGAAGAAGCTGGGGATCGTGATCGAGTCGCCGGCCTTCTCCGTGAACGCACGCAGCCGAGGCGCGACGATCTTCCAGTTGACCCAGGCGCCGACGGTCAGGCCGATAGCGATCCAGGCTTCGATGAGCCCGGAGACGTAGATGGCGCCGGGCAGACCCATGAGCAGCCACCCCGACATATCGGAGGCGCCGGCGCTCAGCGCGGCAACGCTGGGTCGCAGTCCACGTCCCGCGAGCATGTAGTCGTCGAGGTTGTTCTTCGTCTTGCGGTAGGCAAACCAGCCGATGGCCAGCATGCCGATGAAGTAGAGGACGATCGCGATCGTGCGGAAAGTGGTTTCCGACATTTGAGCTCAGCTCCTTCGATAGGCCGAGCCGACCTTACAGGACAAGAGGTCGCAGGTGTGAATTTCCTGTGCACCTCCTTGTTGCGAGAGTACACAGCGACACTGCTGGAGCGGCAGGCTCAGCCGAAGACGACGGTGCGATGGCCGTCCATGAGCACGCGGCCTTCGGCATGCCAAGCGACGGCCCGAGCGAGCACGGCCGCTTCGACGTCCTGACCGTGCCTGACGAAATCGGCGATCGCCTGATTGTGATCGACGCGGGCCACATCCTGTTCGATGATCGGCCCCTCGTCGAGGTCACTGGTGACGTAGTGGGCAGTCGCGCCGATGATCTTCACGCCTCGGGCATGCGCCTGATGGTAGGGCTTCGCGCCCTTGAAGCTCGGCAGGAACGAATGGTGGATATTGATGACCCGGCCCTCGAGGCGGGCGCAGAGGTCGGGGGAGAGGATCTGCATGTATCGGGCCAAGACGATGAGTTCGACCTCGAGGTCATCGACGAGAGTCGAGAGCCTCGCCTCGGCGTCGGCCTTCGTCTCCCGGGTGATCGGAATATGGTGGAAATCGTGGCCGTGGAATTCGGCGAGCGGACGCAGATCGGCATGGTTGCCGGCGACGCCGACGATGTCGATGGGCAGCTGACCGGCCGAATGCCGGAACAGCAGAGTGTTGAGGCAGTGCGCGGCCTTGGACACCATGATCAGGGTGCGGGTCTTCTTCTCCACCGGTTGCAGGCTCACAGTCATCGCGAACCGGGGAGCCACCTCGGCGAGTGCCCCTTCCACGGTCTGGGCCGTGGTCTCTGCAGGCGTCGAGAACTGCAGGCGCAGGAAGAACTGACGAGAATCGGGGGAGGAGAACTGCTGGGATTCGGTGATGTTGCCGCCCAGGCCCGCGAGCACCCCGGTCACGGCGTGGACGATGCCGGTCGAATCGGGGCAGGTGACTCTCAGGATCCATTCGCAGCTCATGGACTCGATCCTAATCGGTGGCTGCGCTCAACGCCCACTCCGAGTCGGCATCCGGATGGCGGTCGCGGCCCCGGAAGCAGGCGGCGTCGCTGTTAGCATGGTGCCGGGTGACGGCCGCGGTTTGCGCGCTGCCTCGCTCCCATCATCGGATGCCACAGGAGAGTACTCATGACCGAAAACTCGATGCAGGCTTCGCTTGCCGACATCGACCCGCAGATTGCCGAAGTCCTCGACCTCGAGCTGGGCCGCCAGCGGTCGACGCTCGAGATGATCGCCTCGGAGAATTTCGTCCCGCGCGCCGTGCTGGAAGCACAGGGGTCGGTGCTGACGAACAAGTACGCCGAGGGGTATCCCGGCAAGCGCTACTACGGCGGCTGCGAATACGTCGACGTCGCGGAGAACCTCGCCATCGACCGCGCCAAGAGCCTCTTCGGCGCCGACTACGCGAACGTCCAGCCCCATTCCGGTGCCTCGGCCAACGCCGCTGTCATGCACGCTCTGGCCCGTCAGGGTGACAAGATGCTCGGGCTGTCCCTGGCCCATGGCGGGCACCTCACCCACGGTATGAAGATCAACTTCTCCGGACGCCTCTACGATGTCGCCTCCTACGAGGTCGACCCCGATACCTACCGCATCGATATGGACAAGGTGCGCGAGAAGGCTCTCGAACACCGCCCCGAGGTCATCGTCGCCGGCTGGTCGGCCTACCCTCGTCAGCTGGACTTCCAGGCCTTCCGCGATATCGCCGACGAAGTCGGTGCGAAGCTGTGGGTCGATATGGCCCACTTCGCCGGACTCGTCGCCGCCGGTCTGCACCCGAACCCGGTGCCGTTCGCCGATGTCGTGTCCTCGACGGTGCACAAGACCATCGGCGGGCCCCGGTCCGGTTTCATCCTCGGCAAGGAGGAGTACGCGAAGAAGCTCAACTCCGCCGTGTTCCCGGGACAGCAGGGTGGACCGCTCATGCATGTCATCGCCGCGAAAGCCGTGGCGTTCAAGCTCGCGGCCTCTGCCGAGTTCAAGGAACGTCAGGAACGCACCGTGCGCGGTGCTCAGATCCTGGCTGAGCGCCTGCTGGCCTCCGACGTCGCTGACGCCGGAGCCACCGTGCTCACCGGCGGCACCGATGTCCACCTCGTGCTCGTCGACCTGCGCAACTCCGCCCTCGACGGACAGCAGGCCGAAGATCTTCTGCACTCGGTCGGCATCACCGTCAACCGCAATGCCGTGCCCTTCGACCCGCGTCCGCCGATGGTCACCTCGGGGCTGCGCATCGGCACCCCGGCACTGGCCACCCGCGGATTCGGCGACAACGAATTCACCGAGGTCGCTGACGTCATCGCCGAGGCGCTCAAGCCCGGTGCCGACGTCGAGGCACTCGCCTCACGCGTGAAGAAGCTGAGCGACGACTTCCCCCTCTACGAAGGACTGGAGCAGTACTGATGGGTGCACAGATCCTCGACGGCAGAGCCTGCGCGAAGCAGATCAAGGCCGAACTCACCGAGGCGGTGGCGACCCTGGCAGAATCCGGAATCGTTCCGGGCCTCGGCACAGTGCTGGTGGGGGAGGACCCCGGTTCGAAATGGTACGTCGCGGGCAAGCACCGTGACTGTGCCGAGGTCGGAATCAGTTCGATCCGCCGCGACTTGCCCGAGTCGGTAAGCCAGGAAGAGCTGCTGGCGGTCATCGACGAGCTCAACAAAGATGACGCCTGCACTGGCTACATCGTGCAGCTTCCGCTGCCGGACCATATCGACACGGACACGATCCTCGAAGCCATCGATCCGGCTAAGGACGCCGACGGTCTGCATCCGACCAACCTCGGCCGACTCGTGCTCAACGTGAACTCGGAGATCACCACTCCGCTGCCGTGCACTCCGCGCGGTGTCATCGAGCTGATCACCCGCAACGGCATCGATCTGGCCGGCAAGCATGTCGTGGTCATCGGTCGCGGGGTCACCGTGGGCCGGTCCATCGGTGCACTGCTGACTCGGCGTGAGCACAATGCGACCGTGACTCTGACGCACACCGGTACGCGCAATCTTGATGAGCTGTTGGCTCAGGCCGATGTCATCGTCGCGGCCGCCGGGGCGGCTCGCATCGTGAAGGCGGAGGCGGTCAAACCCGGAGCGATCGTCCTCGACGTGGGAGTCTCGCGTGAGACGGATCCGGAGACGGGGAAGTCGAAGATCGTCGGAGACGTGGATCCGGCGGTCGCCGAGGTGGCGTCCTGGGTCTCACCGAACCCCGGAGGCGTCGGACCGATGACTCGAGCCCTGCTGCTCAAGAATGTCGTCGACACCGCCCAACGCTCAGCAAACTGACCCCTATTACTACCTGACGGCGGCCCAGCAACCTCGCGCGAGGTTGCTGGGCCGCCGTCAGGTAGTTCTGGGAGGGTGGACGGTGCCGGGTGCTCAGTCCTCGGGGAACTTGAGCTCGAAGAAGACGCGCGGGTTGCCCGGGCCGGCATAGTCCTCGATGAGCTCTCCGCTGAAGCCCATGGAGGAGTGGAACGAGATCGCACCCGAGGACTCCGGCATCGTCGTCGCCTGCACCGAGGAGGAACCGAGCTGACGGGAATGGTCGATGAAGTGCTGGTAGAGATGACGGCCGATTCCCTGGTGACGGAAATCCGACCGCGCTGCCACCAGGTGGATGTAGGCAGGACCATCATGGGGAATGACGCCGAGCAGGTACCCGACGATCTCCGAACGGTAGCGGGCGACGAGCCCCGAGGTGACGAACTGACGGAACCAGTAGGCATCATGGTCACCGCTGAGATCGCGGTCTCCCCAGAAGTTGGCTTGGGCGTCGAGCAGGAATTCGCGCATCTCGCGGGCGTCGACCTCATCGAGCGGACTGATGCTCAGCTGCTCGGTGTCGATAGTTTCGTCAACGGCCATTGCGCCTCCTGATGTGTTCGTACTTACCCTCACTCTATAACGCCCCGTCCCGGAAGAATAGTGCGCTCCATGTCATCATAGATCACATGATTCGGATTGCTTCAGTCAACGTCAACGGAGTCCGCGCAGCATGGCGAAAGGGGATGCCCACCTGGGTCGATGCAGCGAAACCGGACTTCATCACCCTCCAAGAAGTGCGCGCCGCGAACGATATCGCGCACGGTGTCCTTGCCGACACCGGATACACCACGATCAGCCATGATGCCGAGGCGAAGGGCCGCGCCGGCGTCGCCGTGATGGCCCGCACCGAACCCGAGGCGGTGCGCGAAGGACTCGGCGACGACGGTTACTTCGACCGGGCCGGACGCTGGGTGGAGACGGACTTCCGCCTCGGCGACGGATCGCTTCTGACCCTTGTGTCCGCGTACGTCCATTCCGGTGAGGCCGACACCCCCAAACAGGACGACAAGTACCGGTTCCTCGACCGCATGATCGAACGGATGCCGCAGCTGGCGAAGACCGCCGACCATGTGCTCATCACCGGCGACCTCAACGTCTGCCACACCGAACGCGACCTGAAGAACTGGAAAGCCAACCGGAAGAAGTCCGGATTCCTCCCGGAGGAACGAGCCTACTTCGACAAGTTCTTCGGAGAGATCGGCTATGTTGACGTCCACCGCGAACTCAGCGGCGACATCGACGGACCTTATACCTGGTGGTCGATGCGCGGTCAGGCCTTCGACAACGACACAGGATGGCGCATCGACTATCAGATGGCCACTCCGGCCCTGGCCGAAACCGCGGTCAAGGCCACCGTGGACAAAGCCGACAGCTGGGCCGAACGCTGGTCGGACCACGCTCCGCTGGTCATCGACTACGACCTCCCGTCCGTCCAGGCCTGACCGCAGACCGAACGACAGACGAAGAGCCCGGGGCTCAGGACGAAATGTCCTGAGCCCCGGGCTCTTTGCTGTCCTCTCTGCGATCTGAGACGCAGGCAGCTTCAGAATCTCAACAGCAGCGGGC
Organism: Brevibacterium sediminis; assembly: GCF_013623905.1. Lineage (GTDB taxonomy): Bacteria > Actinomycetota > Actinomycetes > Actinomycetales > Brevibacteriaceae > Brevibacterium > Brevibacterium sediminis. The sequence continues at coordinate 4,870 of NZ_JABKDD010000009.1, read as the reverse complement.
CTTGGGATTGCGGTCCTGCTCATCGGTGAGATCTCGCCAGAAGGCCTTCTCCTCCATCGCACCCTCACGGGTGCCGTGTCGGCGCTCGTAGGATTCGAGGTAGTGGATATAGGCGTTCTCGCCCATGATCTCCTTGAGGTACCAGTGGAGCCAGGCCCCGCCTCGGCGCAGGGATCCCCACGGATCGCTGGCGATGCGGGCGAGCGGATGTGCGGTGCTCATTCCTTCTGCCTTCCTGCTGCGTGTTCGTCCCACTGCGCCTGCAGCTCGCGCTCGGGCTTGCGAGCGATGAGACCGGCCGGAGCGAACATCTTCGTCTCGACGAAGGGCTCCTCCGTCGTCGGCAGGGACCCCTTCTTGATGGCCTCGATGGACTTCCAGACTGCCATGACGACGACCATCGCGACAAGAAGTGCGAAGACGATCGACAGGGTGCCCTGGACGAATGTGTTGCGCACGACTGCGCTCATCGCCGCGATGCCCTCGGTATTGCCCATCGAGGTCTCTCCGGCGGCCAGCGCGTCCTTGTATGCGAAGTGCTGAGCCCAGTAGCCGAGCTTCGGGTCGGAGGAGAAGATCTTCTGCCACGAGGCGACCATCGTGACCACCAGATCCCAGACCAGCGGGATGCCGGGGATCCACGCCCACTTGGCCAGACCCATCTTGCACACGATGGCGAAGACGACGGCCAGGGCAATCGCGGCCAACAGCTGGTTCGAGATGCCGAAGAGCGGGAACAGCGTATTGATTCCGCCGAGGGGGTCGGTGACTCCCATAAGCAGGATCGATCCCCAGGCGGCCACCATGATGGCCGTCGTCAGCCACGCACCTGGAGTCCACGAGGGGTCCCGGAACTTCTTCGAGAAGTTGCCGAGCGCATCCGAGAGCATGAAACGGGCCACGCGGGTACCCGCATCGATCGTGGTGAGGATGAACAGGGCCTCGAACATCACGGCGAAGTGGTACCAGAAAGACATCCAGGCGGGCCCGCCGAAGACGTTGTGGAGGATGTGCGCCATTCCCATCGCCAGCGTCGGGGCGCCGCCGGTGCGAGAGACGATGCTCTCCTCACCGACGTCCTTGGCCGCCTGATCGAGGATCTCCGGGCTCGTCTCCACCCCGGACATGCCCAAGGAGTTGTTGATGAAGTCCGCTGCGCCCTGCACTGTTCCGCCGGTGAGCGGTTCGGCGGCATTCATCGCGAAGTAGAGGCCCTTGTCGAGGCAGATCGCGGCGACCAGCGCCATGATGGCGACGAAGGACTCCATGAGCATGCCGCCGTAGCCGATGAGGCGAGCCTGCGTCTCCTTCTCGATGAGCTTCGGAGTCGTGCCTGAGGAGATGAGAGCGTGGAAGCCCGACAAAGCTCCACAGGCGATGGTGATGAACAGGAACGGGAACAGGGCACCGGCGAACGCCGGACCGGCCGAGTTGAACGCGAATTCGGTCAGCGCAGGCATCTGCACGGTCGGGTTGACGATGAGGATGCCCACAGCCAGCAGCACGATGGTGCCGATCTTCATGAATGTCGACAGGTAGTCGCGCGGTGCCAGCAGCACCCACACCGGAAGCACGGCGGCGAGGAATCCGTAGATCATCAGGCACCAGGCCAGAGTCACCTTGTCGAGGTGGAAGATCTCGGACCAGAACGGCGAGTTGTGGACCCAACCGCCGGCGATGATCGCGATGACGAGCAGCACGATGCCGATGACCGAGGTCTCGACGACCTTGCCGGGGCGCAGGTAGCGCATGTAGATGCCCATGAACACAGCGATCGGGATGGTCATCGCAATGGAGAAGACGCCCCAGGGGCTTTCGGCCAGCGCGTTGATGATGACGACGCCGAGGACCGCGATGAGGATGACCATGATGAGGATAATGCCGATGGAGGCGATGATTCCGCCCGTTCGACCGAGTTCATCGCGGGTCATCTGACCCAGCGATCGGCCGTTGCGTCGCATGGAGAAGAACAGCACCATATAGTCCTGGACACCGCCGGCGAGCACGACGCCGAAGACGATCCACAGGGTTCCGGGCAGGTAGCCCATCTGGGCTGCGAGGATCGGTCCCACGAGAGGGCCGGCACCGGAGATCGCCGCGAAGTGGTGGCCGAACAGGACCCGGCGGTCGGTCGGCGCGAAATCGCGGCCGTTGTCGTTGAGCTCTGCCGGGGTGGCTCGCTTCGGGTTCGGGCGGCAGATCTTCCATTCGATGAGCTTCGCGTAGAAGCGGAAGCCGATGAGGTAGCTGCCGACGGCTGCGGCGACGAACCAGCTGGCCGACAGCTCTTCACCGCGCACGAACGCGATCATCGACCAGCCCGCGCCGGCGATGAGGGCGATGGCCACCCACAGCACGATCTTCGCCGGTGTCCAGCGTGGCTTCTCGACCACGGCGACCGGCGGAAGGTCGCCCTCGGTCTTGATGTATTCGACCGACATAGTCCTCCTCCTTGAGAGACGACGCATCAGGTCCGTAGGAGATGACGCGTCGGGATTGTTGAGTTCTCAGCATGATCAGACCTTCGCTGGCCGCTGCTCGACAGATGTTCGAGAACTGGGAGACACCTTGGCGAATCATGTGATCTGGTACGAACTATACCGCTGGTCCGCGGCCGAGCGTGATCTCCGACACCAGACCGGACGCCTGAACAGACCCGACAGGGGAGATGGCATCATAGGACTATGACGAACTCTTCACAGCCACGCACTGTCTCAGGTATCCAAGCCACCTCCGATTCCCTTCATCTCGGCAACTACATCGGAGCCCTGCAGCAGTTCGTGACTCACCAGGAGTCGCACGATGCCTTCTACTTCATCGCGAACATGCACGCGATCACCGTCGAGCAGGACCCGGCCGAACTGCGGGAACGCACCCTGCGCACGGCCGCGCAGTTCATCGCCGCCGGTCTCGATCCGGAGAAGTCGACGATCTTCGTCCAGTCCCAGGTGCCCGCCCATCCGCAGCTGTCCTGGGTCCTCGAATGCACCACCTCGATGGGTGAGGCCAGCCGGATGACCCAGTTCAAGGACAAGTCCGCGAAGCAGGAGCATGTGTCCCTGGGGCTGCTCACCTACCCGGCGCTGATGGCCGCCGACATCCTCCTGTACAACCCGCAGCTCGTTCCCGTCGGTGAGGACCAGCGCCAGCACCTCGAGCTGACCCGCAACCTCGCCGAACGCTTCAACTATCGGTTCGGCAAGACCTTCACCGTCCCCGAGGCGCAGATCCTCAAGGCGACCGCGAAGATCTATGACCTGCAGAATCCGGGCGCGAAGATGTCGAAGTCCCAGCCCAGCCCGCAGGGACGCATCGACATCCTCGACGATGCGAAGGCCCTGACGAAGAAGATCAAGTCCGCCGTGACCGACGACGGAACCGAGATCGCCTTCGACCCGGAGAACAAGCCGGGCGTGTCGAATCTGCTGACGATCTATTCCTCCCTGACCTCACGTTCGGTCGACGATATCGTCGCCGAGTACGAAGGGAAGATGTACGGTCACCTCAAGGTCGACCTCGCCGAGGTGGCTGTGGAGACCCTGACACCGGTGCGGGAGCGGACGCTGGAGCTCCTCGAGGACCGGACCCAGCTGCAGGCGATCCTCGATCGCGGGGCGGAGAAGGCCAGCGCCATCGCCGAGGCGACCCTGCGCGAGGTCTATGACAAGATCGGCTTCATCTGATCGTGGCGAAGAAGAAACCCGAAGAGGGGCCGCTCAACCTCACACCGGATATGCTCCACACTGCTGCGCGGGTGGAGGACCGGTTCAACGGCTGGATCCAGAATCGGGCCACAGACCACGCCTATCATCGCACCGTCATCGCCTACGACACCTACGGCGGGACCGGTTGGGTGCGGGTGCTCGGACGCCTGGTGCTCACCCCGAACGGTCAGCCGGCCGCCGATGTCCACGCGAGCATCCGCGGGTGGAAGTCCTTCGTCAGTGTGCCTCTGCCCAATGACACCGCATGGGTGCGCGTGAACGACGAAGAGCATATGGTCACCTCCGATCGCGGAGGAATCATCGACACCGTGATCCCCGGAGACTTCGAGCCGGGGGAGACGGAGATCGAACTGTGGACCGACGGCTCGCTCGTCGACTCTGCCGCTGTGCGCATCATCGGCGAGGACTCGACCTTCGGCATCATCTCCGATATCGACGATACGGTCATGGTCACTTCGCTGCCGCGTCCCTTCCTCGCCGCGTGGAACACCTTCGTCCTCAGCGAGCATGCGAGGTCCCCGGTGGCGGGAATGGCCGTGCTCTATGACCGGATCACCTTCATGCGCCCGGACACTCCGATGGTCTATCTGTCGACGGGGGCGTGGAACTCTGCCTTGACGCTCAAGCGCTTCCTGTCCCGCAACCTCTATCCGATGGGCCCGCTGCTGCTCACCGACTGGGGTCCGACGACGACTCGGGTGTTCCGGTCAGGCAAGGAGCACAAACGCAATTCGCTGGAACGTCTGGCCAGGGAGTTCCCGTGGATGAAGTGGCTGCTCATCGGTGACGACGGGCAGAACGACGAGGAGATCTACGGGGAGTTCGTCGAGAATCATCCGAAGAATGTCGCCGCCGTGGCAATCCGACAGCTCACCGTCGGTGAGGCCGTGTGGGCCGGTGGACGGTCGAAGCGCCACGGTCGCGGCCAAGGCGTGCCGTGGATCTACGCCCCTGACGGTGCTGGTCTGGCCTCTCGTCTGACGGAACGAGGAATCATCTCGACGATCTGAACGGAACCTCACCGCTACCTGACGGCGGCCCAGCAACCTCGCGCTGGAGTGGTCCCCAATAGTTGGACTGCTGTGAGGTCAGCATGAAGCAGTTGCCGGCTGTCCGGCTGTGGCGGTCTTGGTCCGATACTCCAT
>NZ_JABKDD010000008.1 GCF_013623905.1 Brevibacterium sediminis | reverse complement strand
AGCCCATTCGCGCTGATGGTACTGCAACTTGGTGGTTGTGGGAGAGTAAGTGACTGCCGCAATATTTTTTAGTGGTGATGGCCTCGTCCAGTTTTTGGGCGGGGCCATTACTGTATTCACGCATGGGTGTGGTGTTTGTGTTCGTGTGTGGGTGGGATGCCCGGTGCTTATTACTACCTGATGGGGGTACTGCTACCTGGCGCGGGGTTGCTGGGCCGCCGTCAGGTAGTAATTAGGGGAGGAGGGGAAGGGATGGAGATGAAGACAATTTACGTGCTTAAGGCCGAACTTGCTCGCGACGGTGAGGTCGCAATCGGGTTCAACCGGGCTAAGCAGTTTCTGCGCAATCCTGTTGGCTTCCTTGGACTACGGCGGACCAGGCAGCCCGCACCACAAGTGACCGTCACTGACTTCGGTCTCTGGGCTGCTGTTGACGGTTTCCCTGAAGGTGGCGTGCCGTGGGCGCGCATCCTCGAAGTCCACATCACCAAGGTCAACGTCAGCTCCTATATCGACGTGAGCATCAGAACTCCAGATACTCCCGACCGCCGGCGGACGCTGCGGATGCCCCATATGCTCGAAGTCGACCCGGAGACTCTCGCCAAATGGATCGTCATGGAACTGATGGTTCGCGGCAATCCGATCTGATAGGTGAAGCTCGTCGACCATCAGCAGACTCTCAGCCGCTGTACATGTTCCGGGCTCAGCACCGTGCGACGATGAAACTGTCCGCTGTGTCGGATGCATCACAACAATGCCGTCCGAACAGACAGTAAAGGAGAGAGCGCATGAACGCGTCAACCATCATCTGGATTGTCGTCGCCATCGTCGTGGTCCTGATCATCGTCGGGATCATCATCGCAGTCAGCCGCAAGGCGGCAGCGAAGAAGCGCGAGCACCAGCGGCAAGAGGCCGCACAGATTCGGCAGGAGGCCGCTGAATCCGAACATGATGTTCGTGCTCGAGAGGCCGAAGTCGAGAAACAGAGAGCAGAGGCCAAGCGCGCAAAGGCTGAGGCCGACGCTCGTGCTGCCGAGGCTGATCGTCAGGCGGCAGAGGCCGAGCAGCTGGACTCTGAGGCAGCAAAACGCGAAGAAGCCGTGAAAGCTGAACGCGTCGAACACGATCGCAAGCTGCAGCGTGCTGACGAACTGGATCCGGACACGCCGGAAAACGCGGGGGACACCCGTCGTGCAGACGGCACCGGTGCTGTTGGGGCGGCAGGCGCTGGCGCTCACGGAGCGTCGGCAGTCAACCAGAACGAACAGCTTGCCGATGAAGCTGCGCCGCGGAACGCTCCTCGGCAGGACGAGCAAGTTCCGCCGAACGGTACTCGGCATGATGCGCAGGCGCAGCAGAATTACGCGCGTCAGGATCCCTCAGTCCACCAGGCTGATCCGTATGGCGATCAGTACACGCAACAGAGCGGACATCGCCCTGACGAGTCGGTACCGCGCAACGACGTTCGCCGCGAACACCCTGTTCAGCAGGGTGCATCCCGTCCCGATCAGCCAGTTCAACGGAACGACGCTTATCCTGAACAGCCTGTTCGGCAGGATGCGCCTCGTCCGGACCAGTCTGGCGGTCAGGAACCGGTGCGCCGCGATCCCTACGCCCAGCACCAGGACGTCCGTGCTGATCAGCAGATGCCGGAACAGGGCGCTCGTCCTCGTGCCGAGGAACCGTTAGCCGAGGATTACGACCCTCGTGCGGACCGCCGCGGCGCGCGAGACCCATACGTTCAGAACGACGGACGGGTGGATCCTCTCGACGACGGTGGAGAGCCAGACGTGCCGAAACACTGACACGCCTCCCCCGCCGGCGAAAGAGCTGCCTGAGGCTGACGAGACGGTGCCCGAACCCATCAAGGTTCGGGCACCGTCTCGTTGTATCCGGACTTCCGGGTACCGCAGATGAACGGGACGAACATAGGGGAGGGCCGCCTCGGCGAGGGGGTGGCCATGAGTGCAGTGAGGCGAATCCGTGACAAGCGATTGTGTTGAAATCAGTTGATGCTTCTGTAGTGTGGACGGCAACATCCCTACGGAAGGTACGCCATGCTCGTTAAGCTGCACGACGCACTTCGACTCCGAACCAACCCGGCCATATTCTTCTCCTCTGCGGCCGTGATTATCATCTTCGTCCTCGGGACGATCTTCTTCACCGACCAGCTCGACGCGGGCGTCTCTGTCGCCTCGGATTGGCTGCTGACGAACCTCGGATGGTTCTACATCCTCGGTGTCACAGTCTTCGTCGCATTCCTCATCTACATCGCCGCCTCCCGGTATGGGCGAGCGAAACTCGGTCCCGATGACGAACCGCCGGAGCACTCCAACGGCGCCTGGTTCGCCATGCTCTTCGCCGCCGGCATCGGCTCGATCCTCATGTTCTGGGGTGTCGCTGAACCCGTCAGCCACTTCGGCGACCCACCGCGCGGATCCCTCGGTATCGAAGCGGGAACGCCCGCCGCCGCGGTCGATGCCATGAACTTCACCTACTACCACTTCACCCTGCACACCTGGGCGATCTTCACCCTGCCCGCGCTGTGCTTCGCCTACTTCATCCACAAACGGAACCTGCCGCCGCGGGTGAGCTCGATCTTCCAGCCCATCCTCGGTGAGAAGATCCACGGTCCCATCGGCAAGACCATCGACGTCGTCGCCATCATCGGCACCGTCTTCGGCATCGCCGTCTCGATCGGTCTGGGCACGCTGCAGATCAACGGCGGACTCGCTCAGGTCATCGGCGTTCCGGAGAACGCCCTGTGGCAGCTGATCATCATCGGCGTCGTCTGCGGGCTGGCCACGATCTCGGTCTCTCTCGGCCTCGACAAAGGCATCAAGGTCCTGTCGAACCTCAATATCGTCATGGCCGTGCTGCTGCTCATCTTCATCGTCGTCTTCGGCCCGACGCTGTTCATGGCCAAGGGCGTCTTCGAATCCTTCGGCACCTACATCCACCAGCTGCCCGAACTCGCGCTATGGAACGACACGTTCGCCAACACCGGCTGGCAGAACACGTGGACCGTCTTCTACTGGGCGTGGACGATCACCTGGTCACCGTTCGTCGGTATCTTCATCGCCCGCATCTCCCGCGGACGCACCATCCGCCAGTTCGTCATCGGCGTGCTCGCCATTCCCTCAGCCTTCTCGATCCTGTGGTTCGGCATCTTCGGCTACGCCTCCTTCGACATCGAGTTCAACCAGGGCGGGGGACTGGTCGACCGAGTCGTCGATCAGGGAGACATTCCGGGAGCGCTGTTCGCATTCCTCGACCACTACCCGCTGGCCGGACCCGTGTCGGTGATCGCAATCGTCCTCGTGGTGATCTTCTTCGTCACCTCGGTGGATTCCGCAGCGCTCGTCGTCGACACGATGAACAACGGCCACGAGGACTTCAACCCGCTGCCGCAGCGCATCTTCTGGGCCCTAGCCGTCGCCGTCGTCACCGCGGCACTGCTGGTGTTCTCCGGCTCCGGTGGACTCGAGGCACTGCAGTCGACGATCATCCTCGTCGGTCTGCCGTTCTTCATCATCGCCTACTTCCAGATCTACGCCCTCATGCGAGCGCTGCGCGAGGACGCAGGCATTCTGCCGCGGGTGCGCATGCGCCGCTGGAAGAAGGTGCTGCCGCCCGAAGAGGTCGAACGCCGCCAAGGCGGGGACGAACAGTTCGGTCACGAATACGACGACGATGAGGAGGTCGTCACCGAACCGCAGGCCGTCGAACCGGCACCGAAGTTCCGTGACCCCTATATCGAAATCCCTCATGAGAAGAAGGGGCGACGTGAGGGGACACTGGCCAGCCGCACCGGCAGCCGTCCGGGCAGTCACGGTAAGGGCGGCGACGCCGACTGAGGCGTTTCGGCTCAGAGGCGACAGCCGATCGTCGCTGCCGGACATGACGAAGGGGGCGCTGCAAACGCAGCGCCCCCTTCGTCATCGCGAGTCTGGGCCGAAGTTCCCACTCAGGCTATCGAATCAGCGCAGGGCCGCCTCGGTGGTCTGAGCATCTCACGGCCTGGTCAGATCACTGACCGTTCTTGATCATCTCCGCGCACTTCTCACCCATCATCATGACGGTGATGTTCGGGTTGACCGTGGTGATCTCCGGCATCGCCGAGGCATCGACGACGCGCAGACGGTTGACGCCCTTGACCCGCAGCTGCGGATCCAGCGGCGACATCTCGTCATCGGCAGCACCCATGCGCACCGTGCCGACCGGGTGGTAGACGGTGTTGTGGGTGCGGGTGATGTAGTCGGCGATCTGCTCGTCGGTCTGGACGTCCTTGCCGGGGAACAGCTCCTCGCCGGCCCATTCGGACATGGCGTCCTGGGCGACGATCTCGCGGGCCTTCTTGATGCCGGCGACCATGACGCGCATGTCATGGCCTTCCGGATCGGTGAAGTAGCGGGGATCGACCTTCGGCTTGTCACGGAAGTCCTTCGAGCGCAGGCGCACGGTGCCGCGCGACTTCGCATGAGTGACATTCGGGGTGAGGCAGAAGGAGTTCTCCGAGGTCTTGTAGCCCTGGCGCAGGGTGTGCATATCGAAGGGCACCGAGCCGTAGTGCATCATCAGGTCCGGACGGTCGAGCCCGTCCTCGGTGGGGGAGAAGATGCCGATCTCCCACCACTGGGTGGAATCCTCGACCATCGGCTTCTTGGCCTCCCACGAGATGACGCCCTCCGGGTGATCGCCCAGGTGCTCGCCGACTCCCGGCGAATCCACGCGAGCTTCGATGCCGACCTCGGCGAGGTGGGCCTTCGGGCCGATGCCCGAGAGCATGAGCAGCTGCGGGGTGTTGATCGCGCCGGAGGAGACGATGACTTCCTTCTTCGCCTCGATCCGGTTGGTCTTGCCGAAGGCGTTGTTGACCACGAGCACGGCCGTGCAGTTGTCGTCCTCGTCGAACTCGAGCTCCTTGGCCTGAGTGTCGGTGAGGATCGTGAGGTTCTCACGGTCGAGGATCGGGTGGAGGTAGGACACCGAGGAGGACGACCGGGTGCCGTCGTCCTTGCGGTTGACCTGGAAGAAGTTCGCACCGTTGATGACGGTCTGACCCTCGTTGAACTGCACGCGAGGGATGCCGGCCTGCTCGCAGGCATCGAGGAGTGCGACGCCACAGGGATCGACCGGGGGCACGTTCATCAGACGGACCGGGCCGTCGTGGCCGTGGTGGTCGCCGGGCAGCTCATTGTTCTCGAGCTTCTTGTACAGGCCGAAGGTGTCCTTCGAACCCCATCCGGCTGCGCCGTGCTTCTCTTCCCATTCGTCGAGATCCTCGCGCGGAGCCCAGAAGGCGATGCACGAGTTGTGGGACGAGCAGCCGCCGAGCACCTTGGCGCGAGCGTGGCGCATGTGCGAGTTGCCGTTCTCCTGCTCTTCGATCGGGTAGTCCCAGTCGTAGCCGGATTCGAGGAGCTCCATCCAGCGGTTGAGCTCAAGGACGACGTCCTTGTCCGTGTCGGTGGGGCCGGCTTCGAGGAGTCCGACGGTGACTTCGGGGTCCTCGCTCAGTCGGGCCGCGACCGCTGCGCCGGCGGAACCGCCGCCCACGACGACGTAATCAAAGCTATGAGTAGTCTTCACTGTTCATCTCTCCTTGTACTGCGGTATTCGTCTACAGGCTGCGGCGGATCATTTGGTGCGATCGGGGAACCAGCCGGTGACTGCCGGCTCGAGGTTCTGGTAGATGTGCTTGGCTTCCTGGTATTCGGCCAGCCCCGTGGGGCCGAGCTCGCGACCGAAGCCGGACTGCTTGTAACCGCCCCATTCGGCCTGCGGCAGGTAGGGGTGGAAGTCGTTGATCCAGATGGTGCCGTGGCGCAGACGCTGAGCGACCAGCTGGGTCTTGCCCGCATCCTGGCTCCACACTGCTCCGGCCAGACCGTAGTAGGTGTCATTGGCGATCTCGACGGCCTCATCGACGGTGGAGAAGGTCTCGACGGTGACGACGGGGCCGAAGGCCTCGTCGGAGACGACGGACATTCCGCGCTTGACCTGGTCGAGCACGGTCGGCAGGTAGTAGAACCCGTTCTCCAAGTCACCTTCACCGAACTTGCCGCCGCAGCGCAGACGAGCGCCTTCGGAGATGCCCTTCTCGACGTAGGCATGCACCTTGTCGCGGTGTGCTGCGGAGATGAGGGGACCGGTTTCGGCGTTCTCGTCGAAGGGACCGCCGAGGCGGATCTGCTCGGCACGCTCGACGAGGCGGTTGACGAACTCCTCGGCGATGGATTCCTCGACGATGAGTCGGGCACCGGCCGAGCACACCTGACCGGAGTGGACGAAGGCGCCGTTGAGAGCATTGTCCAGAGCCGCATCGAAGTCGGCATCGGCGAAGATGACGTTCGGGTTCTTGCCGCCGAGCTCAAGGGCGATCTTCTTGATCGAGTCGGCGGCGTTGCGGAACAGCAGTCGACCGGTGACGAGGCCACCGGTGAACGAGACCATGTCGATGTCCTCGTGCGTCGACAGGGGGGCACCGGCATCGGCACCCGCGCCGAGGATGAGGTTGCCCACCCCTGCCGGCAGACCGAGTTCCTCGAGGACCTGCATTGTGAGGATCGCCGTGTGCGGGGTGAGCTCGGCCGGCTTGAGGATGAAGGTGTTGCCGGCGGCGATGGCCGGGGCGATCTTCCACGCGGCCTGCAGCAGCGGGTAGTTCCACGGGGTGATGAGCGCGCAGACGCCGACGGGCTCGTGCACGATCTTCGACGCCACAGTGTCGGTGCCGGCGTCGACGACGCGGCCGGCATCGTTTGCGGCGAGCTTGCCGAAGTAGTCGAAGCAGTTCGCGATGTCGTCCATGTCGATCTGCGATTCGACGAAGCGTTTGCCGGTGTCCAGGGACTCGGCACGCGCGAATTCGTCCTTGCGCTCACGCAGAACGGCAGCGAACTTCAGCAGCAGATCGCCGCGTTCGCTGGCGGGAACGGACGACCAGACGCCGGAGTCGAAGGCGCGGCGAGCGGCCCTGATCGCCAGCTCGGTATCCGCGGGGCTGGCTTCGTCCACCTCGGCGACGAAGCTGCCGTCGGCCGGGTTATGGATCTTCCGGGTTCCACCGTTGACGGCTGAAACCCACTGTCCGTCGATGAAGAGTGTGTTTGGCACGATTTCTCCTATTCCTAGCGGGTGAACGGTTGTGCGATCTGAAGGGCCGAACGCGCAGTCGCGGCAGTGGAGCCTGTGGTGTCGGGGAGTTTCCGGATGGCCACTGATCTGCCGTTTGGCCTGCGACTCGAACTGCTTCGGCGGCATTCATTCACATGCTTCCGGCAATCACAATAGGCGAAATCAGGGGCCGAACGCGCAATCCGATGATGCTGGTCACACCGGCAAGTGATCTTGGTCATCACATGGCGGGGGACAGCGGCGGCAATGGGGGACAGGCAAGCACTAGCCGTACTGGGGGACGGGCCGGCAACGGGGCCTGAAATTCTGATCGTGGAATCGCGGAGACATCCGTCATCCGCACAATGAGCTTCCACGTCAGGTGTCATTCGTCCCCTGGTGTCGAGGCGGCGCGGACATCCGCTGCCGCCGAGCCTCTTCGATTGCCGTCGGCCGTTCCACTGGATTCGCCTTGATTCTAACAGAGCGCTGAGGCGGTGACCTGGGCGTTGACCCACAGAACAACGGGCGCGGCGCTGAGTGGAATCGAGGTGCTGACGTGTCCCCGCCCACACGGCGTCGAAGCGGTGAGTGGACTAGAATAGAGCGGAACACCGAAAAGACTTCATAGGGAGAATCGTGGCCCAAGGGGATTCGCGAGACAGCCAGGACAACCGCCGCGCAGATGGCGGTCACCGCTCAGATCGCGACAACAATCGCAACCGTCGTCCGGACAACCGGGACGGCCGCGGGCCACGCCAGTCCGACCGCAGAGGCGGCTACCAGGGCAATCGTCGCAACGACGATGATCGCCGTGGCGGATTCAATCGAGATCGCCGTGACGGTGATGACCGCCGAGGTGGGTACCAAGGCAACCGTCGCAACGACGATGACCGTCGCGGTGGTTACCAGGGCAACCGTCGCAACGACGATGATCGCCGAGGCGGATTCAATCGAGACCGTCGCGATGACGACCGTCGCGGTGGTTACCAGGGCAATCGCCGCAACGACGACGACCGCCGAGGTGGCTACGGACAGAACCGCCGAAACGATGATGACCGCCGTGGCGGATTCAACCGAGATCGCCGTGACGGTGATGACCGCCGAGGTGGGTACCAAGGTAACCGTCGCAACGACGATGACCGCCGAGGCGGATTCAATCGAGACCGTCGCGATGACGACCGTCGCGGTGGTTACCAGGGCAATCGCCGCAACGACGACGATCGCCGAGGCGGCTATGGTCAGAACCGTCGGAACGATGATGACCGTCGCGGTGGGTTCAATCGTGACCGTCGTGATGGCGATGACCGCCGAGGCGGCTACCAGGGCAACCGCCGGAACGATGACGATCGCCGGGGCGGCTTCAACCGTGATCGTCGCGACGGTGACGATCGCCGGGGCGGCTACCGCGGAAACCGACGGGACGACAACCGCGGAGGACGCGGCGGCTACGGTCGCAACGACAACGACCGCCGTGCATCCCGCAAGACCGACACCGGCGATTACGCACGCGAACAGCGCGCTCGTCGCCCGCGAATTCAGGAACCCGAGATTCCCGAAGGCGTCACCGGCCGTGAACTCGACAAAGAGATCTCGTCGCAGCTGCGCTCCCTCGACAAAGAGAACGCCGACATGGTCGCCAAGCACCTCGTCGCCGCAGGCGGGCTGCTCGACCTCGACCCGGAACGCGCCCACGAACACGCCAAAGCCGCCATGGCCCGCGCCGGTCGTGTCGCCGTCGTCCGCGAAGCACTCGGCATCGCCGCGTACTACGTGGAGAACTACGACGAAGCCGTCCGCGAACTGCGCACCCACCGCCGCATCTCCGGTTCGAATGACAACATCGCGCTGATCGCCGACGCCGAGCGCGGCCGCGGCAAGCCCGAAAAGGCCATCGAGCTGCTGAAGAACGCAGAAGAACTCGACCTCGACAACGACACCCGCACCGAACTCGTCATCGTCGCGGCCGGAGCCAAGTCCGACCTCGACGACATCGCCGGTGCGCGCCGACTCATCGAAGCCGAGGACTTCACCCAGAAGCCCGGCGGCGGACTCGTCCGTCTCATGGCCGCCTACGCCGAGGTGCTGCGCATCGACGGCGAAACCGAACTCGCCGACAAATACGAAGAGCTCTCCCGCCGGACCGCCAAGGCGACCGGCACCCTCTTCGGCGACGAAGAGCCTGACCTGAACGCCGGCGTCGAAATCGAAACGGTGGAAGAAGTCGAGGACGAGCCCGAAGCTCCCGAAGCCGAGACCTCCGAAGGCGCCGACGCAGAGCCATCCGACGGTGAGGCCGCCGATGACGAGGCAACAGACGCTGAGGCTGCCGACGCTGAAACCGCTGAGACGGCCGAAGTCGAAGAAGGCTCCGCCAGCGAGTCCGAAGCCGAGGAGCCGCAGGTGGAATCCGACGCTGCCGACGCTCCCGCGGAAGACGCGGAAGCCGAGGACGACACCGCCGCCCCAGCCGCAGCGCCGAAGTCGAAGACGCATGTCTCGGCGAAGGAACTGAAGTCGGTCAAGGTCACCGACGACGAGATCGAAGCCGAACTCGACGAGATCCTCGCCGAGGCCGACGCCGACGCAGGCTCCGAAGCCGACGCCGACGCAGCCTCCGAACCCGACACAACAGCAGCCGAGGCCGACGGAGAGCAGTGACACTGACCGCCGAACAGCACAACTCAGCAGATGGGCGCCTGCCCGAATCATCGGGCACGCCCATCGACTGTGTCCTGTTCGACCTCGACGGAGTCGTCTACCACGGCACTCACGCCGTCGATGGCGCCGTCGACGGCATCAACTGGCTCCATTCCCGGTCGATCCCGGTCAGCTACGTCACGAACAACGCCACTCGTACGGCCGCAGCCACCGCCGAGAAGATCACCGGAATGGGTGTCGACGCCTCCGCGGACGAAGTGACCACCTCGGCGCAGGTGCTCGCCGAACGCTTAGCCGAACGATTCGGGCCCGGTGCCCGCGTCCACCTCCTCGGCACGACCGGACTGCGGGTCGCACTCGAAGAGGCGGGCCTCGAGATCACCGACTCACTCGACGCGCGCCCCGTCGCCGTCGCTCAGGGTCTCGACCCGGAGATCGACTACGCGAAGATCGTCCGCGCCTGCGAAATCATCCGCTCGGGCGCCGAATGGTGGGCGAGCAACCCCGACTTCTCCCTCCTCACAGAAACCGGGAAAGTCCCCGGCAACGGTGCCTTCGTCGACCTCATCGCCCGACTCACCGATGCCACCCCCGTCATCGTCGGCAAACCTGCACCGCACATGATGGACTTCGCGGCCGGCCGCCTCGGCGCGCATCGGCCCCTCATGGTCGGCGACCGCCTCAACACCGATATCGAAGGCGGCTGTGCCGCCGGCATCGACACCGCCCTCGTCCTCACCGGAATCCACGACATCCACGATGCCCTGCGTGCCGGCCTGGAGCGTCGACCGACGTTCATCCTGCCGAATCTGCGCGGACTCGAAGCGCTCATCACCGGCACCGACCGCGGCGAGTCCGCCCGGATCGAAGCCGAACTCCGCCGAGCCTGGGCAGCTATCGATGCGGGGGAGACCGACGCCGAGGCGGTCCTGACCGAAGGACGCCTGCCCCGCCGGATCGGGGAGCACTCATGAGCCAGATCCCAACACCCGGCCCAGGACCCGGACCGACTCTCGGCACGAACTCGACCCTGACACCCGGCCCTGCTTCTGCCTCAACACCCGCCTCGGTGAGCGGGGACGTGCCGATCGAGACCTGGCGGTCCAGCCTCGCCGAGGCCAAGGAAGCACCGGCGGCCGAGCGGCACGAACTTCTCAACTCCCTGTTGGCCGACCTCGACGCGCAGGTGGGCTCCTTGTGAGCAGACTCGACCGGGCACTCGTCGACCGCGGGCTGCTGAACTCCCGCTCTCGCGCCGCCCGTGAAATCGCCGCCGGTCGCGTCAGCGTCAACGGCCGCACCGCGACCAAGGCCTCCCAGGATGTGCGAGACGCCGACGACGTGGCCGTCACCGAACCCGACCCCTGGGTCGCCCGCAGCGCCCACAAACTCCTCGGCGCACTCGAGGCATTCGACCTCACCGATCGACTGAAGGGACTGACGGCCCTCGATGCGGGCGCCTCGACCGGAGGCTTCACCCAAGTCCTCCTCCATCACGGTGTCGCACACGTCTGGGCCGTCGACGTCGGCCACGATCAACTCGCGACCATTCTCCGCGACGATCCGCGCGTCCACGTCCGCGAAGGGCTCAACCTCCGCGAACTGACCGACTCCGACGTGCCGACCGTCGACCTCGTCGTCGCCGACGTCTCCTTCATCTCCCTGCGCCTGCTCAGCGCCCCGCTGCTGGCCGCCACCGCGGCCGCGGGAGAACTCCTCCTCATGGTCAAACCCCAATTCGAACTGGCACGCGCATCGCTGGACAAACACGGAGTCGTCACCAGCCGGGAGAAACGCCGCCGCGCCATCGACTCCGTCCTCGACGCCGTGACCGACAATGACGCCCGCGTCACCGACATCGCACCCTCACCGCTGCCGGGCCCCAGCGGGAACCGAGAGTACTTCCTGCGTGTTCGCCCAGGCCGAACACATGACCAGTCCGATAGGCTCGACCAAGCAGACATCCCCGCCCACCTGGACGAAATGATGAGAGGAGAGTCGTGACCAGACACATCATGGTGCTGCTGCACCCCCAACGAGATGAGTCGGCCGTGGCCGCCGTCAGCGTGTTCAAGGCCCTCCTCGACGACGGAATCACCCCCGTCGTCCTCTCCGACGAGATCGTCGGCATCCGCGCCCGCCAGGCCGAAGCCGTCGACGACGAACCCATCCTCAACCACTGCACCATCATCGACCCTTCCGAACTCGGTGAGTGGAAGAACGCCTGCGAACTCGTCATCGTCCTCGGCGGCGACGGCACGATCCTCCGCGCCGCCGAACGCTTCCACGGCTCCGGCGCCCCGCTCATGGGCATCAACCTGGGCCATGTCGGCTTCCTCGCCGAAAGCGAGAAGGAAGACCTCGCCGAGGCGGTCCACCGTGCCTCCCAACGCGACTATTCCGTCGAGGAGCGACTCGCGCTCGACGTGTCCGTGTGGCACGAAGGTGAGAACATCTTCAACGCCTGGGCCCTCAACGAGGCGACCATCGAGAAGACCTCGAAGTCCCGGATGATCGACGTCGTCCTCGGCGTCGACGCCCGACCCGTGTCCTCCTTCGGATGCGACGGCGTCATCCTCGCCACACCCACCGGCTCGACCGCGTACTCGTTCTCCGCCGGCGGACCCATCGTCTGGCCCGAGGTCGAAGCACTCATTCTCGTCCCGATCTCCGCCCACGCGCTGTTCTCCAAACCGCTCGTCGTCAATCCGACCTCCCGCCTCGGCGTGGAGATCTCCCAGATGAACCCCGAATTCTCAGCCGTGCTGTGGTGCGACGGCCGCCGCGCCCTCGAACTGCCGTCCGGGGCCCGCGTGGAAGCCACCCGCTCGAAGTCACCGATCCGACTCGCCCGCCTCCACACCGGCCCCTTCACCGACCGACTCGTCGCGAAGTTCCGCCTGCCCGTCTCCGGCTGGCGAGGACCGATCAAGGAGGCCTGAATGATCTCCGAACTGCGCATCTCCCACCTCGGCGTCATCGCCGAAGCCGCCGTCGAACTCGACACCGGCTTCACCGTCGTCACCGGTGAGACCGGTGCGGGAAAGACCATGTTCGTCTCCGCTTTGTCCCTGCTCATGGGCCGCAAGGTCGGCTCCGGAGTCGTGCGCAAAGGCGCGGAGAAAGCCGAAGTCGAAGGCATCTTCACCGATGTGGCCGAACCCGTGCGCGAACGCATCGAAGAGGCCGGCGGCAGCGCCGACGACGAAGCGATCATCTCCCGCACCGTCGCGCTCAAGGGCCGCGCCCGAGCCACGGCCGGCGGTCGCACCGTGCCGATCTCCGTGCTCACCGACATCTCCTCAGACCTCATCACCCTCCACGGCCAGTCCGAACAGCTGCGCCTCAAAGGCGCCGCCCAACAGCGTCACCTTCTCGACGCCGCCGGTGGCACTGCACTCGCCGAGGTGGCCGACCGTTACCGTGCCGCCTTCGAGAACTGGCGCGAGACCGAAGCCCGCGTCAGCCGCATCAAAGACTCCACCGCCGCCCGCCGCGAACGCATCCTGTGGCTGCGTGGCTGCCTGGAGACCATCGACAAGGTCCGCCCCGAACCCGGCGAAGACGAGATCCTGGCCGCACAGTCGGCGAAACTCGGCGCCGCCGCCGAGATCACCCGCGCCGTCGGCGCCGCCCACGACCTGCTGCTCGGTTCCGAGATCGACGATGCCGGCGCCGCCGTCGACCTCGTCCACCAGGCCATCAGCACGATCGCCGATGTCGAAGGCTCCGACAAGGAACTCGTCACCATCCGCGAAGCCCTCGGCGACGCCGTGCTGCGCCTGTCCGACTCCGCCGCGGAACTGTCCTCCTACCTCTCCGGATTCGACGAACTCGGCGAGACCTCGCTGGAAGAGACCGAAGCACGCCGCGCGGAACTCGGCACCCTGGCTCCCTACGGCCAAGACGTCGCCGAAGTCCTCGACTTCGAAACCCGCTCGGCCGCGGAGCTCGCCGAACTCGAAGCCGAGGACCGCGACCTCGACGGACTCGACGCCGAGCTCGACTCAGCCCGCGAGACCATGGAGGCGGCCGCCTCGGCGCTCACCGAGATCCGCAAGGCCACCGCGGACGAATTCTCCGCAGCGGTCAGCGAAGAACTCACCGCCCTGTCGATGCCGAAAGCCACGGTCGCCTTCGAGATCTCCGAACGTGAACCCACCACCCACGGGGCCGACGAAGTCCGGCTGACCTTCGCCGCCCACGAATCCTCGATCCCCGACGACATCGCGAAGATCGCCAGCGGCGGTGAGCTCTCCCGTGTCATGCTCGCCATCGAAGTCGTCAGAGCCGCCAGCGAATCCATCCCCACCTACGTCTTCGACGAAGTCGACGCCGGAGTCGGCGGCAAAGCGGCCGTGGAGATCGGCCGCCGGCTGTCCAAACTCGCCCGGAACGCCCAGGTCATCGTCGTCACCCACCTGCCGCAGGTCGCCGCCTGGGCCGACACCCATGTGACCATCGTCAAGGACGATGACGCCGAGACCGTGCGCTCGGGCGTGCAGGAACTGACCGACGAAGAACGCGTCGTCGAACTCTCCCGCATGTTGGCAGGCATGGACGACTCCGCCTCGGCGAAGGCCCACGCGGCCGAACTGCTCGACAACGCTCGGCAGGTCAAGGAGGCCGGCGTTGGCAGCAGATGAGAGAATGGGCGGACCATGAAAGTGCGCAGACACCGTGAGAACCTCACCGCACCGACCAGGTTCGGCCCCGCCCCTGCCCGCTTGGACCGACGCACGAAGAATCTGACGAAACGCCTCCAAGCAGGCGACATCGCCATCATCAAGCACTCCGACATCGACCGCATCTCCGCCGAAGCCCTCGTCGCCTGCCGGCCGGCCGCGGTGATCAACGCCGACAAGTCGATCTCCGGCCGCTACCCGAACCTCGGCCCGAGCATCATCGTCGACGCCGGCATCCCCCTCATCGACGCCGCCGGAGCCGACATCTTCGATACGGTCGACGAAAACGCCGAGATCTCCATCGAGGGCGCCACCGTATACGCAGGCGAAACCGAGGTGGCCACGGGAGTCCTGCAGACGGCGGAGACGATCTCCGAGGACATGCACGCCGCCGAAGCCGGAATGAACTCCGTGCTCGTGGACTTCATCGACAATACGATCGAATACATCCGCAAGGACTCCGACCTGCTCTCGGCCGAACTCGTCGTGCCCGAAGTGAAGACGACGTTCACCGACCGGCATGTGCTCATCGTCGTCCGCGGATACCACTACAAGGAGGACCTGGCGATGCTGGCCTCCTATATCCGCGAATACCGGCCGCTGCTCATCGGCGTCGACGGCGGAGCCGATGCCATCATCGAAGCCGGCTACCGACCGGACATGATCGTCGGGGACATGGACTCCGTGTCCGACACCGCTCTGACCTCGGGCGCCGAGATCGTCGTCCACGCCTACCGCGACGGCACCGCCCCGGGCACCGAACGGGTCGAAGCCCTCGGAGTCGAATGCGTGGCCTTCGCAGCCTCGGGCACGAGCGAGGACATCGCCATGCTGCTCGCCGATGACAAGGGTGCCGAACTCATCGTCGCCGTGGGCACCCACGACACCGTCATGGAGTTCCTCGACAAGGGCCGCAAGGGCATGGCCTCGACCTTCATCACCCGACTGCGCGTGGGTTCGAAGCTCATCGACGCCAAGGGTGTGTCCCTGCTCTACCGGCAGCGCATCTCCAGCCTGCAGCTGGCCGTGCTCATCATCGCCGGACTCGTCGCCCTCGGTGTGGCGATGACCGCGACCTCGGCCGGACAGACCTTCCTCGGCCTCATCGGCGCCCAACTCGACGGCCTCTTCGGCTGGATCGGTTCCCTCTTCGGCGGCGACCCCGCAGCATCCACCGACTCCGCCGGCCTCATCCAAGGACTGACCAGTGATTGATTTCCGCTACCACCTCGTCTCCCTCGTCTCGGTGTTCCTCGCCCTCGCCGTCGGCATCGTCCTCGGCGCGGGACCGCTGAAGGAACCGATCGGGGAGTCCCTGCAGAGCCAGGTCGATGCGCTGCGCTCGGACCGCGACAACCTGCGCTCCGACCTCGACGCCGCCAAGGGCAATATCGACAAGCAGAACGAATTCGTCACCGCCGCGGCCCCGGAACTCATCGACGGCACCCTCGACGGGCAGGAAGTGAGCATCATCGCCGCCCCCGAGGCGGACTCCGAACAGGTCGAAGAGGTCAGCAACCGGGTCAAGGAAGCCGACGGCACCATCGCCGGCGACGTCTCGTTCGTGCCGAACACGCTCAGCCTCGAGGACTCCACCCAGTTCCTCAAGCGGCTGCGCACCGTCGTGCCGCACCTGCCGAAGGACGACTCGACCGCGATCCGCGCCGCCCTCGTCATCGCCCTGACCGGTGACGCTTCGATGCTCGAAGACGAGGACGATCAGGCCGATGCGGAGAAGCAGGCGGCGAAGCTCTACGACGTCTTCGTCGAAGCCGACCGTCTGCGCACCGACACCGACCACAAGACCACCTCGCTGTTCATCGTCATCGACGATGAGAACTCGACACTGGCCGAGGACACCGAACCCAGCCCGAAGGCCTCCGACGACAAGGGCACCCGCACCCTCGTCACCGACTTCATCACCGCGCTCACCGCCGAAGCCACCTCGGTGGTCGTCGCAGGCGACGCCGGATCGGCACAGAACGGACTCGTCAACGTGCTGCGGACGGAGAAGTCCCGCGCCAGCACCGTCGACGGCCTCGGCCTCGGCGCCGGTCCCGTCATCACCGTGCGGGCACTGGCCTCCGGAGAAGCCGGAAAGCACGGACACTTCGGATTCGCCGAGGACGCCGAAGGCATCCTGCCGGGCAAGATCGAAGAGAAGCCGTCCGACGAC
This sequence comes from Brevibacterium sediminis, assembly GCF_013623905.1. Taxonomy (GTDB): domain Bacteria; phylum Actinomycetota; class Actinomycetes; order Actinomycetales; family Brevibacteriaceae; genus Brevibacterium; species Brevibacterium sediminis. The sequence goes on along the minus strand of NZ_JABKDD010000008.1, from coordinate 129,425 downwards.
ACCCCGAAGGGAGACGAGAAATGATCCGCTCCATCGTCAGCACCGCCGTCGCCGGACTCGCCGGCTTCGCCGCGACGAAAGCCGTGCTCAGATCACGGCTGCGCACCCACGATTCCGTGGTGCGCACCAACCACGCCGGACACGACGTCTCACTCGCCGAAGGCCCTGCCGTCGCGGCGGGACTGCTGGCTGGCAGCCTGCTCATCGAAGACCCTCGGCAGCGGTCGGCGACCCTGCTGGCCACGGCCGCGGCGGGCAGCCTCGGCGCCGTCGACGACTTCTGCGAATCCGGATCCTCCAAAGGACTGCGCGGTCATCTGTCGGCCCTGGCCCGCGGGGAGATCACAACCGGAACGATCAAGGTCACCGGCATTCCGCTCGCCTCGATCGCGGCCGCCGCGATCCTGCGCAGCCGCACCCGGCCGTCCGGGCTCTTCGGCTCCACGCACTCGACAAGCGACCGACCCTGGTACGCGGCCACCGCGGATGTCATCGTCACAGGGGGAGTGATCGCGGGCTCTGCGAACCTGTTCAACCTCCTCGACCTGCGGCCGGGCCGGGCACTCAAGGCCGGAGCACTGACCCTGGCCTTCACCGACCACCATCGCCGCGTGTCCTGGGCACCAGCCGGAGCGATCGCGGGAGCCACGGCCGCAGCCTGGCCCGACGACCTCGCCGGTGATGCGATGCTCGGCGACACCGGAGCCAATGCCCTGGGAGCGGCGATCGGCGTGATCCTCGCCGAAACCGCCACACCGGCACAGCGACGCCTCATCCTCGCTGTCCTCGCCGGACTCACCCTGGCCAGCGAGAAGGTCTCCTTCACCTCCGTCATCGAATCGACTCCGGGACTGCGGGAGATCGACTCGTTCGGCCGCGAGGATAAGTGAACAAGCTCGTTCGAGTCCTCGCCTCCACGGCGCTGCTCGTATCGATCATCACCCTGCTGACCCGTTTGGTCGGCTTCTTGCGCTGGCTGGTGTTCTCGGCAAACGTCGGCGCCGGCACCGTCGGCACCGCCTACCAGAGTGCCAATCAGGTCCCGAACATCCTCTTCGAGGTCGTCGCCGGAGGCGCCCTGGCCGGAGCGGTCGTCCCGCTTCTCGCCGTGCCACTGGCCAGATCGGACCGGGAGGCCGCCGGACGCATCGCCTCGGGCCTGCTGACCTGGGCGGTCAGCGTCACCCTGCCCCTGTCGATCCTGCTGGCCGTGTTCGCCCCGCAGATCGCGAGGATCCTCGTCGACACGAAGACGAGCGCCGCGGGAGTGCAGGCGACCGTGGAGCTGCTGCTCATGTTCTCCCCGCAGCTCGTCCTCTACGGAATCGGCGCCGTGCTCACCGGAGTGCTGCAGGCCCACCGGAAGTTCCTGTGGCCGGCGTTCGCCCCGCTGCTCTCCAGCCTCATCGTCATCGGCAGCTATATCGCCTACAGTTCCGTCGGCGGCAGCGACGACACCTGGCAGACCCACCTCGGCTGGCTCGGCTGGGGCACCACCGTCGGCGTCGCAGCCCTCGCGCTGCCGCTCGCCCTGCCGATGGCCACGACCGGGCTGAAGCTGCGTCCCACCTTCTCCTTCCCACCCGGAGTCGCCCATCGTGCGCTGCGCCTGGCCGGCGCCGGAATGTCTGCCCTGCTCGCCCAGCAGGCCGCTGTGCTCGCAACCCTGAGCCTGGCCAACCATGTCGGTGGGGACGGCACGCTCGTCCTCTTCAGCTACATCAACGCCGTCTACCTGCTGCCCTACGCGGTGCTCGCCGTGACCGTGGCGACGGTGGTCTTCCCGACCTTGTCGACCTGGGTGGGACGATCCACCGACCCCGAGGCGACCGAGCACAGACGTGCGGAAGCCGGGGTGCGGATGCGGTCGGTGACCTCGACGACGACGGCGCTCATCATCGCCATCGGCGGACTCGGCGCCGTCATCCTGCTCTCGGCCGCGGGCCCCCTGCAGACCTTCTTCATCGCCATCGACGCCGAAAGCGAATCCGCCGCACCCTTCGACTCCATGGCCACGGCGATCATGGTCATGGCCTTGGCTGTGCCCGGGTGGTCCTTCGTGGCGTGGGGCACCCGCGTCTTCTATGCGGTGGAACGCTCCCGCTATTCGGCGGCAGCCACGACGACGGGGTGGATCCTCGTCATCGTCGGCATGGTCGGAGCCATCCTCGTCACCGGCTCGAACGGCAATCCCGGACTGACCCTCGTCTGCATCTGCAGCGGCTATGTGCTGGGCATGACCGTCGCCGGAGTGTTCCTGCTCGTGAACATGCGCCGCGTCCTCGGCCCCACCGGACTCGCCCTCGTCGGACGTCGATCGCTGCTCGCGCTCGGTGCCGCCATCGTCGCAGGCACCGCCGGAGTGGTGACCTCGCAGTGGTTCGGGGGACTCCTCGACAACTCCGCAAGCTCCGCGGTCATCGCCGGAATCGTCGCAGCCCTCCTCGGCTGCATCGTCTTCGGACTCATCGTGCTCGTCATCGACCGCGGGTTCCTCGGAGAGGTCCGCGGCCTGCTCGCCGACCGGAACCGGGCCGGCGTCAACGACGAGACGACCGTGCACGCCGCCGAAGCGCAGACCAGAGACCACGGCCCCAGCGACACCGACAGACCCAGCGACACCGACAGGGAGGAAGACTCATGAGAATCGTCTTCACCATCGGCACCTCGACCGGGGGAGTCGGCACCCACGTGCACGCACTCGCCCGCGACCTCGCCGCCGCCGGACATGAGATCGGCGTCATCGGACCGGCCGCCACCGACGAACACTTCGGCTTCTCGCTGCTGCCCGGAGTCCGATTCGGCGTCCTCGAACTCGGCACCGGAATCGGCGCCTCCGACGCAGCCCTCGTCCGCCGGCAGCGCACACTGCTGCGCAGCTTCTCCCCGCAGATCGTCCACGCCCACGGTTTCCGCGCCGGACTCATCACCCTCTTGACCCTGCGCACGCTGAAGACCCGACCGAAGTTCGTCCTCAGCCTCCACAACCAGGCCAGCGGACAGGGACTGCGCGGACGGGTCGAAACCCGAGTCGAGACGATGCTCGCCCGCGGGGCCGACCTCGTCCTCGGTGCGAGCACCGACCTCGTCGACCGCGCCCGCGAACTCGGTGCGCAGACCGCCCGGTTCCTCCCTGCCGCCGCCCCCGAGGTGACCCCCGTATCCGCCGAGGCGGCCGCCACCACCCGCTCGAGCTTGGCCGAGGAGTTCGACTTCGCGCCAGGGGCCCTGATCGTGCTTGCCGTCGGCCGCGTCGCCAAACAGAAGAACTACCCGATGCTCGTGCGCGCACTCGCTCGCCTCGGCGAGGAGAACCACCAGGGCGAGATCGTCGCGCTCATCGCCGGTGCCGCCGATGAGGAGGTGCTCGCCGACGTCCGCGCTCAGTACGACGACGCCGCAGCCGCCTCGGCGATTCCGGCCCTGCACTTCCTCGGACCCCGCGATGACATCGCCGAACTCGCAGCGGCTGCGGACATCTACGCGCTCACCAGCGTGTGGGAGGCCCGGGCGCTCGTGCTCCAGGAGGCGCTGATGACCGGCAAGGCGATCGTGGCCACCGCCACCGGCGGCAGCGCCGAACTCGTCGGCGATGCGGGGATACTGATCGACCATGACGACGATGCCGCCTTCGCCGCTGCCGTGGCCGAACTCGCCATCGATCCTGCCCGCCGCGCAGAACTCGGAGCCAGGGCACGGGCACGCGGAGCGGAGCTTCCCGATGAGAGGGAAGTTGCCGAAGAACTCGCAGGTCTTTACACGGAACTCGTGCCTGCCCAGGTAGGCTAGAAGCAGCGTCGAACGAAAGAAGAGGATGAGGAAATGAGCGAATCCGGCGAGGTCAACCCACTGAGCGCAGACACGAGGATTCTGCACGTGCTCGCCGATACCACCGGTCCCGTCGTCGAAGTGGCGAAGCTCGCCGTGCTCGGTCACCTCCGGGCCGGTTTCAAGGTCGCCGTCGCCGCGCACCGGTCACTGCTGGGCACCTTCGGAGTCCCTGAGGAATTGGCCGGCGAATTCCGCGAGATCGAACTCACCGCCCGTCGCCGACTCACGACCGCTGACCCCGGCTCCGCCTTCACTCTTCACAAGTACTACCAGCACGTGGACATCGTCCACGCGCACGGACTGCATGCGGCGACGCTCGCCGGACTGGCCTTCACCGGTCTGCCCGCCCGCCTGCACCCGAAGGTCGTCGCCACCATCGAATCCTTCGACTCCGCCAACGTCATCGAGAAGACCGGAGCCGAGATCGTCGGCCGCACGGCCACCGCAGTGCTCGGCACGACCGAACCCGTCGTCGACTACTACGGCGGCCGCGTCCCGGTCGTCGAACGCGCCGAACTCGTCCACCCGGACATCGACGCCGACCTCACGGTCCGCACCCCGCGCGCCGAGGTCCGTCGCGAACTCGGCCTCGCGGAAGGCACCTGGATGGTCGCCAGCCCCATCGCGCTGCGTGACCACACTGCCCTGGCGACGGTCCTCGACGCCGCCGACCAGATCAACCAGCGCCGCCGCGACCGCAAGGTCGTCTTCGTCCTCACCGGCACCGGCAAGGACCGGTCGACGATCTCCCGCGAATTCTCCGACCGCGGCGTCCTTGTGGCACCGGCTGGAGACCTCGTCGATGTCGCGGCCGCTGCCGATGTCGTCATCGCCAGCGAGACGATGACGGGACTGTCCCACGAAGACCTCATGCAGCTGTCGAAGCCCGCGGTCTTCATCGGCAGCGAACGCCGCGCCGGCATCTGGGGAGAGGCCGCGAAGGCCGTTCCCGCCGACGACACGGAGGCGCTGCTGCGTGAGATCAATCATCTTCTCGACGACCCGGCCGGACGCGGAACCTCCGCTGTGGCAGCAAAGAAGCGGGTCATCGACGTGAGCAACGGTGCGGCGATCTCCGAGACGCTGCTCGACCTGTACGCCGAGGTCGACGCCGTCTCGGATTCGTGAGCCGGACTTTGATAGAATCAAATCCCGTGGTGAATCGAACTGGCCCAGGCGGCACACATACGGCAAAGCACATCTTCGTCACGGGAGGCGTCGCCTCCTCGTTGGGCAAGGGTCTGACGGCATCGAGCCTCGGCCATCTGCTCACTCAGCGCGGCCTCACCGTGGCCATGCAGAAGCTGGATCCCTACCTCAACGTGGATCCCGGCACGATGAACCCCTTCCAGCACGGCGAAGTCTTCGTCACCGAGGATGGTGCCGAGACCGACCTCGACATCGGCCACTACGAGCGCTTCCTCGACAACGACCTCGACGGCGCAGCGAATGTGACCACCGGACAGATCTACTCCTCGGTGATCGCGAAAGAACGCCGCGGTGCGTACCTCGGCGACACCGTCCAGGTCATCCCGCACATCACCGATGAGATCAAGGCGCGGATGCGTGCCCAGGCCGAACGCCCCGAGGCGGACCGCCCCGACGTCATCATCACCGAGATCGGCGGCACCGTCGGCGATATCGAATCCCAGCCTTTCCTCGAGGCGGCCCGCCAGGTCCGTCACGACATCGGCCGGGACAACGTGTTCTTCATCCACGTCTCTCTCGTGCCCTACCTCGGGCCCTCCGGAGAGCTGAAGACGAAGCCGACCCAGCACTCGGTGGCCACCCTGCGCTCCATCGGCATCCAGCCCGATGCGATCGTGCTCCGCTCCGACCGCGAGCTGCCGGATTCGATCCGCGCGAAGATCGCCGGCGCCTGCGACGTCGAGACCGAAGCTGTCGTGTCCTGCGTCGACGCCCCGAGCATCTACGACATTCCGAAGGTCCTCCACGACGGCGGCCTCGACGTGTTCGTCATCCGCAACCTCAACCTGCCGTTCCGCGACGTCGACTGGACGAAGTGGGATTGGGTACTCGAACGCGTGCACAACCCGTCCCGGGAAGTCACCATCGGCATCGTCGGCAAGTACATCGACCTGCCCGATGCCTACCTCTCCGTCACCGAGGCGCTGCGCCACGGCGGCTTCGCCAACGATGCGAAGGTCAAGATCAAGTGGATCCAGTCCGATGACTGCTCCACCGAAGCCGGAGCCGCGTCGGCACTGTCCGGCCTCGACGCGATCTGCGTGCCCGGAGGCTTCGGCATCCGCGGCATCGAAGGCAAGCTCGGCGCACTCGAATACACCCGCACCAACGGCATTCCGACCCTCGGCCTGTGCCTGGGTCTGCAGTGCATGGTCATCGAATACGCACGCAACGTCGCCGGCATCGAGGCGGCCTCGTCGTCCGAATTCGACCCCGAGACCACGGTTCCGGTCATCGCGACCATGGCCGAGCAGCTCTCGATCGTCGAAGGCGAAGGCGACCTGGGTGGCACCATGCGTCTGGGCACCTACGAAGCCAAACTCACCGAAGGCAGCGTCGTGGCCGGCGTGTACGGGGACACGACGATCAGTGAGCGTCACCGTCACCGCTACGAGGTCAACAACACCTACCGGGATCAGCTCGCCGAGGCGGGGCTCGAGTTCTCCGGAACCTCACCGAACGGTGAGCTCGTCGAATTCGTCGAACTGCCGCACGAGCAGCACCCGTTCTACGTCTCCACTCAGGCGCACCCCGAGCTGAAGTCGCGTCCGACCTCACCTCATCCGCTGTTCGCGGGTCTGGTCGCCGCCGCTCTCGAGCGTCAGTGACCGTTGTCCATCTTCACAGCGAATGCCGTCGGCCAGAGCGCCGGCGGCATTCGCCGTTCCACCACCGTCGAGTTTCGGGAGGCAGCCGATGAGCACCCAGCACGATGAGATCCTGCAGGACGATCCGGTGATCCCGCCGATCACCTCCTCCGAGGTCGTCTACGAAGGCGCAGTGTGGGATATCCGCAGAGAGACCTTCGACCTGCCCGAGGCGTCCGGGCTCGTCCGCGATCTCATGGCGCACACCGGTGCCGTCGGCGTGGCCGTCGTCGACGACCAGCAGCGGATCCTCCTGGCCCAGCAATACCGGCATCCCGTCCGAGCGAGGCTGTGGGAGGTCCCGGCCGGTCTGCTCGACGTTCCCGGAGAGGACCCGCTCGAAGCGGCGAAGAGGGAACTCGTCGAGGAAGCCGACCTCACGGCCGACCACTGGGACGTCCTCAGCGACTCCTGCCTGACCCCGGGCGGCAGCTCCGAGACGATGCGTCTCTACCTGGCACGCGGACTCTCCTCTGTTCCCGAAGCCGACCGTCACGAACGCGGCGAAGAAGAGGCAGGATTCCGTTACGCCTGGGTCGGCATCGACGAAGCACTCGCGGCCGTGATCGATGGACGGATCACCAACGCGATCGCCCAGCTCGCGATCTTCCAGGTCGACCGGGTGCTGCGCGCCGAAGCTGCAGGAGCACCGGTGGAGTTCCGTCCCGTCGATGCGCCGAGGCGACTCGTCGACGGCCGCCCCGAATTCGGCCGTGGTGCTCAGGTCGAGACCATCGGTTCGAGCGAGGACTGAGACCCTGTGGCTCGGCACGGCGCCGAACTCCTGCCGGAGAACCTGCCCGGAGACCTGCGGCGCGCCTTCGAGTCCTATCTCGCCTCCCTGCGGTTCGAACGCGGACTGTCGATGAACTCGATCGACGCCTATGCTCGTGACCTCGCCCGGTACGGAACCTGGCTGACCGAGGACGGGGTGAGCCGCCTCGGCGATGTCGATCGACAGAAGGTGGAGAACTTTGCGCTTCACCTGCTCGATTCGGGACTGGCACCGCGGAGTCGGGCCCGCGCACTCGTCGCGGTGCGACGATTCCATACCTTCGCCCTGGGGGAGAACCTCGCGCCCACTGACCCGGCCTCCGAGGTCAGCCCACCGCAGGAAGGACTGCGACTGCCCAAGGCACTGGCGCTCGACGAGATCGAATCGATGATCGCCACCACCGACGGCGACGAACCCGTGCAGATCCGGGCCGCGGCCCTACTCGAACTCCTCTACGCCACAGGTGCACGCATCTCCGAGGCCGTGGGCGTCGACCTCGACGATCTCGACCTCGACTCAGGGCTCGTCCGGCTCTACGGAAAGGGCGGGAAGGAGCGGATCGTGCCCTTCGGATCCCACGCCGCGCGCGCCCTGGGAGCGTGGGTGTCACGGGTGCGTCCGTCGATGGCGGCGAAGGCGAGATCCTCGGCCCCGGCCGGGGCACTGTTCCTCAATGCACGCGGAACCCGGCTCTCCCGAGTCTCGGCGTGGCAGATCGTCAAGGACGCCGGAGAGGCGGCGAAGATCGACGCCGAGGTGTCTCCGCACACCTTCCGCCACTCATTCGCCACGCATCTGCTCGAAGGCGGTGCGGACATCCGCGTCGTCCAGGAGCTGCTCGGCCATGCCTCGGTGACGACGACGCAGATCTATACGAAAGTCTCCGAGGAGACACTGCGGGAAGTGTACGCGACCTCGCACCCCCGAGCGCGGTAGGGTTGGACGTAGAGCAACGAAAGGTGGCCATTCGAGAGATGAATACGCAAGAGGCGTTGGAGATCCCCCAGCAGCGGACCGCAAGCGAGCCCCAGGACTTCCCGGAGCCGGCACCCCTGGCTTCGCACGGACCCGCCCGCATCATCGCGATGGTCAACCAGAAGGGCGGGGTCGGCAAGACGACCTCGTCGATCAACCTCGGTGCGGCTCTGGCCGCCTACGGCCGCAAGATGCTGCTCGTCGACTTCGACCCGCAGGGCGCACTGTCCGTCGGACTGGGACTCAACCCCTATGAGCTCGACATCAGCATCTACAACCTGCTGATGAACCCGCGATTGGACCCGCACGAGGTCATCGTCGAAACGGACTTCGACAACATCGACATCCTGCCGGCCAATATCGACCTCTCCGCCGCCGAAGTCCAGCTCGTCGGCGAGGTCGCCCGCGAGCAGGTGCTCGCCCGTGCCCTGTCGAAGGTCGCCGACGAATACGACGTCATCCTCATCGACTGCCAGCCCTCGCTGGGACTGCTCACCGTCAATGCTCTGACCGCCGCCCATGGTGTCGTCATCCCGCTCGAGACCGAGTTCTTCGCTCTGCGCGGCGTCGCCCTGCTCGTCGAGACCATCGAGAAGGTCCAGGACCGGCTCAACCCCTCACTCGAGGTCGACGGAATCCTCGCCACGATGTTCGACTCGCGGACCCTGCACTCGAAGGAAGTCATGTCGCGAGTCACCGAAGCCTTCGGCGACAAGGTCTTCGAGACCGTCATCAACCGCACCGTGAAGTTCCCCGACGCCTCCGTGGCCGCCGAACCGATCACGAGCTTCGCCCCGAAGCACGCCGGCTCCGAAGCCTACCGCCGACTCGCCCGGGAGCTCATCGCCCGCGGAGGCGCACCCTGAGCGACTCCGTAACAGACGTGGAGGAAGCGGCATCTGCCTCAAGCGGTGGCGTCGCCTCGGGCGATGGCGCTGAATCCGGCACTGACATCGTGTCCGGCGATGGCGCAGCGCCCGGCGATGACACGGCTTCCGAGAATGACTCCGCACAGGGATTCCAGGTGCGGTTGGACAACTTCACCGGCCCCTTCGACCTGCTGCTCGGACTGATCTCGAAACGACGCCTCGACGTCACAGAGATCGCCCTCGCCGAGGTGACGGACGAGTTCATCGCCTACACTACAGAGCTGAAGGATCAGGCGAATCTCGCCGAGATCTCCCAGTTCCTCCTCGTCGCCGCGACCCTGCTCGACCTCAAGACCGCACGGCTGCTGCCCCACGAAGACGGTGAAGAGGTCCTCGACCTCGAACTGCTCGAGGCCCGTGACCTCCTCTTCGCCCGGCTGCTGCAGTACAAGGCGTACAAGTCCGTGTCCGGGTACCTGGCCGAAGCGATGGCCGCCGGCTCGATCCGGGCCCCACGCGATGTCGACCTCGAGCCGGAGTTCCAGGACGTGCTGCCGCCGCTGGAGCTGAACATCGGTCCCGGTGAGCTCGCCGGAATCTTCGCCACCGTGCTCCAACGCGACCACACCCCGCCGAGCGTCGCCGTCGACCATATCCACCTGCCGCTCGTGAGCGTGTCCGAGCAGCGCGGGCACATCCTGTCCCTGCTGCGCGCCGGAGACGTCGACTTCCAGGATCTGCTCGAAACAGCCGAGAACACCCTGGTCGTCGTGGCGAGGTTCCTCGCCCTGCTCGAACTGTTCAAGGTCGGCCTCTGCGACTTCGACCAGCCCGAACCTCTGGGACGGCTGCTCATCCACCGCACCGAGATGAACGAAGACGGAGTCGACCTGCGCACCGAAGGCGACTGGAGCGGAGACGAAGCAGAAGGGGAACAATCATGATCGATGACGAGATCCTCGCCGGCATCGAAGCCGTGCTCATGGTCGCCGATTCGGCGGTGACTGCCGAAGACCTCGCGGGCTCCCTCGGCCTCGACGAGGACACCGTCCTCGAAGCGATCCAGACGCTCAAAGCCGACTACGACGGGGACGAGCACCACCGGCAGCGCGGGTTCGAGATCCGCCATGTCGCCGGCGGCTTCCGCATCTTCTCCCGCGGCGACTATCACGAGGTGGTCAAGGACTTCCTCACGGCCGGGCAGAGCGCGAAGCTCTCCCAAGCTGCGCTCGAGACTCTGGCAGTCATCGCCTACCGGCAGCCGATCTCCCGGCCCCGCATCGCAGCCATCCGCGGCGTCAGCGTCGACGGCGTCATCCGCACCCTGCTGCTGCGCGGACTCATCGTCGAAGCAGGCAAGGAAGCGTCCACCTCGGCGCTGCTCTACGCCACCACGCGTACGTTCCTCGACACGATGGGCATGAACGCGATCGACGACCTGCCCGATATCGCCCCCTACCTGCCTGAAGACGCCGACGTCGCCGAACTCGGCGCCGAAGACACCGAAGTGCTCGCCGAGATCGACGGCGCCCTCGACGACGATCTCGACGATGACTCCGATTCGGCCGCCGAGATGTCACGAGTCGCTGATTGATTTGAGAGAATGGATGTATGAGTCCCTACCGTGATCACCGCGCCCCCGGCGGGCGCCAGAACCGACCCAGCCGAAAACAGCGCGCAGCGACGGCGAATCAGGCCTCCAACAAGGGCGGTTCGGGAGCCGGCCAGACATCAGACGCCCACGTCAGCGGGGGTGTGCGGCTGCAGAAGGTGCTCGCCGAGGCGGGACTGGGATCACGCCGTGCCTGTGAGCAGCTCATCGCCGATGGCCGCGTCGAGGTCGACGGGTCCATCGTCACCGAACTGGGCACCCGGATCGACCCCGAAACACAGTCCGTGTACGTGGACACAGTGAGAATTTCGACACAGACCAAGAAGGTCTACCTCGTGCTCAACAAGCCAGCGGGAGTCGTATCGACCATGAGCGACCCCGAGGGCCGACCCTGCCTGGCCGACTATGTGCGCAACAACAATGAGCGCCTCTTCCACGTCGGCCGTCTCGACACCGAGACCGAGGGCATCATCCTGCTCACCAACGACGGGGAGCTTAGCAACCGCCTGGCCCACCCGCGCTACGAGATCCCGAAGACCTACCTCGCGAAGGTCAAGGGACAGCTGGCGAAGGATGCCGGTGCCATCCTCAAGGCCGGAATCGACCTCGAAGACGGGTTCGTCAAGGTCGACGACTTCAAGCTCGTCGATTCGACTCCGGGCAAGTCCGTCGTCGAACTCACCCTCCATTCCGGCCGCAACCGCATCGTGCGCCGCCTCCTCGCCGAGATCGGCCACCCGGTGGAGCGGCTCGTGCGGCTGAAGTTCGGACCGATCGTCCTCGACGAGCAGAAGCAGGGCAAGATCCGCCCGCTGCGCTCCGATGAGGTAGGTGCACTGTTCGAGGCCGTCGGTCTGTGAGAGTCCACATCATCGGCACCGGCCTGCTCGGTGCCAGCCTGGGGTTGGCGCTGAGCGCGAAGGGCCATCAGGTGACCCTCGAAGACACTTCACCGACCGCGCAGCAGCTCGCCGCGGATCTCGGCGCCGGTCAGGTCGTCAATCCTCCCGAAGACCTCGCCGAGGCGGCCGACCCGACCGTCGCCGCCGACGCGGCATCGCCTGCCGCGCTCCCGGACATCGTCGTCGTGGCCACCCCGCCCGACGTCGCCGCACGGGTCATCGCCTCGGCGCTCGAGGACTACCCGAACGCTACGGTCACCGACGTCGCCAGCGTGAAGACCCGCCTCCTCGAGGCGGTGCGCGAATTGGTCACGGAACCTCAGCTCGATCGCTATATCGGCTGCCATCCGATGGCCGGACGCGAGAAGTCCGGGGCGATCGCAGCCCAGTCGGATCTGTTCACGGCCCGGCCCTGGGTGATCTGCTCGGATGAGCAGACCCCGGCCGACCGCCTCGGCGAGGTCATCGCCATGGCCGAGGACACCGGTGCTTCGGTGCTCCACCTGGATCCGCGCATCCACGATGCCGCGGTCGCGAAGGTCTCGCATGTGCCGCAGATCGTGTCCTCCCTCGTCGCCTCTCAGCTGCGGCATGCGCCTCTGGAGGAGATCTCGCTGGCCGGGCAGGGACTGCGCGACGTCACGCGCATCGCCGCCTCGGACCCGGGTCTGTGGACGCAGATCCTGACCGGAAACGCCGAGGAGGTCCGTTCCGTGCTCATCGATCTGCGCACCGAGCTCGACGAGGTCATCGGCGCACTCGAACTCGGACCCGGGTCGACGGGGCTGCTCGCCAAGGCGATCGCTTTGGGCAACGAGGGACACGACCGGATTCCCGGCAAGCACGGACAGCCGCCGACCACCTATGCTGTTGTCACGATCCTGGTTCCGGATACGCCCGGAATGCTGGCCCGGCTGTTCAAGGACATCGGCGACCTCGGCGTCAATGTCGAGGACTTCCGGATGGATCACGCCTCCGGTCGGAAACTGGGCATGGTCGACGTGTCCGTGGTCCCGGCCATCCAGCAGGAGCTGGAGATCGGATTGCTGTCGAAGGGATGGCAGATCCCCGAGTCCGCCATCGAGAAAGAAGGAACTGCATGAGCGTCGTAGCCATTGACGGACCGTCCGGAGTGGGCAAGTCGAGCACCGCCAAGGAGGTGGCGCGGCGACTGGGGTACCAGTACCTGGACACCGGTGCGATGTACCGGGCGATGGCGTGGCTGTGCCTCAACCGCGGAGTCACCGACCCCGTCGACGTGCTCGAGCAGGTGCGCGGAGCGGATCTGGAGATCTCGCTCAGCCCCGACGAATTCTTCGTCTCCGTCGACGACATCGACGTCACCGAGGACATCCGCGGTGAGGACGTCTCGGCGAACGTGCAGACGGTCTCCGGTGTCATCGACGCCCGCGAGGAGCTCATCGAGATGCAGCGAGCCTATATCGCCGCCGCACCCGAGGGCATCGTCGTCGAGGGCCGGGACATCACCACAGTGGTGGCCCCCGATGCCGATGTGCGCATCCTCATGACCGCCCGCGATGAGGTCCGCGTGGCCCGCCGGGCCAAGGAAGTGCACGGCAATGCCGACGCCGAGGCGATCGCCGCCACCCAAGACCTCGTCACGGGCCGTGACGCCAAGGACTCCGCCACGACGAGCTTCTTAGAGGCCGCCGACGGAGTGTTCACACTCGATACCAGTGACATCGACTTCGACCAGGTGGTCGAGACGGTGCTGCAGCTGGTGAAGGACTCACAATGAGCGAATCCGAATTCCACGAGACACCCGACGAAGACCTCGTCGATCGTGTCGAGAGCATCAGCGACGAGGAGGCCGAGCAGCGGGCGACCGCGCTCGAGGCCGGACTCGAAAGCTATGAGCTCGAAGACGAGGACCGTGCGCTGCTGCGCGCCTACGGCTTCGATGACGACGACGATGAAACGCTCGGTGCCGCACCGGTGCTGGCCGTCGTCGGTCGCCCCAACGTCGGCAAGTCGACTCTGGTCAACCGCATCCTCGGCCGCCGCGAAGCCGTCGTCGAGGACGTTCCGGGCGTCACCCGTGACCGCGTGAGCTACCGGGCGGAATGGAACACGAAGGAATTCACCCTCGTCGACACCGGCGGTTGGGACCAGGACTCCAAGGGCATGGCCTCGCGCATCGCGATCCAGTCCGAGGTCGCCGTGGACATGGCCGATGCCGTGCTCCTCGTCGTCGATGCCACGACCGGCCCGACCTCGACCGATGAGATGGTCGTGAAGATGCTGCGCCGGAAGAAGAAGCCGGTCCTCCTCGCCGCGAACAAGGTTGACGACGAGCGCGGCGAGCTCATGGCCGCCGAACTCTGGGGCCTGGGCCTCGGCCAGCCGTGGACCGTCTCGGCTCTGCACGGTCGGGGAGTCGCCGACCTGCTCGACGAAGTGCTCACGATCCTGCCGGAGGTCTCGGCCGTCGACACCCGCGTCGAGGAGGGCGGACCGCGTCGTGTGGCCCTCGTCGGCCGTCCGAACGTCGGCAAGTCGTCCCTGCTCAACCAGCTCATCGGTTCCGACCGGGTGCTCGTCGACAATGTCGCGGGCACCACTCGTGACCCGGTTGACGAGCTCATCGAGCTCGGCGGTAAGCAGTGGCGCTTCGTCGACACTGCCGGTATCCGCCGTCGCGCTCATCAGGCCAGCGGTGCCGACTTCTATGCAGCGCTGCGCACGCAGACCGCGCTCGAACGCGCCGAGGTGGCTCTCGTCCTCATGGAGGTCCAGGATCCCCTGAGCGAGCAGGACGTCCGCATCGTCACGACCGCCGTCGAGGCGGGACGTGCCGTGGTGCTGGCGTTCAACAAGTGGGATCTGCTCGATGACGAACGTCGCTTCTATCTGGAGCGGGAGATCGAACGGGATCTCGGCCATGTGGCATGGGCACCGCGCGTGAACATCTCGGCGAAGACCGGCCGCCATGCGGAGAAGCTCGTACCGGCGATGGAGACCGCTCTCGAAGGCTGGGACACCCGTATTCCGACGGGACGACTCAATGCGTTCCTCGGTGAGCTGGTCGCGGCCAACCCGCACCCGGTGCGCGGCGGTAAGCAGCCGCGCATCCTCTTCGGCACTCAGGCGCAGTCGCGTCCGCCGAAGTTCGTGCTCTTCACCACCGGCTTCCTCGATCCCGGTTACCGCCGGTTCATCATCCGTCGCCTGCGTGAGACCTTCGGCTTCAAGGGCACTCCCATCGAGGTGTCGATGCGCATTCGCGAAAAGCGTCGGGGACGCTGAATGAACGAGGACGAGCGGGCGCAGGCGTCGGGCGCCGCTGACGGTGCGGTCGGATCAGCCGGCGATGCCGCGCGCCCGGCCGAGCCTGCACCGTCCTCAACACCGTTAGCCGGTTCGACGTCCGGGCACACGGGCCCTGTGGCGGACTCGGAGTCTTTACACGCTGACTCTGCGTCAGGGAAGGTCGGATACGCCGCCTCCGACGCAGCGGGCGAGGCACGGCCCTGGCATGCGCGGCCGCCGGCACGGGCGCTGATGATCGCGGTGACGCTGGCGGGCCTGGCGTACGCGCTGATGTTCTTCCGCGGACTCCAGGACATCGTGGCTCCGGTGTTCCTCGCGCTCAACTTCTATATCGTCGTCTACCCGGTGCAGAGGCTGCTCACTCGGATCAAGGTGCCGCGGGCGATCGGGGCGTGCATCTCGGTCGTGCTCGTGCTGTGCATGATCTTCGCTTTCTTCGGCCTCACGGCATGGTCCGTCGCCGAGCTCGTCATCCTCATCCCCAGCTACAGCAATGAACTCGTGGCCACCTACCAGAGCACTCTGGCGCTGCTGTCGGACATCGGGGTGACATCCTCGGTGATCCAGCAGCAGCTCTCGGCTTTCGACGTCCGCTCCGTCCTCGACGCCGTCTATCCGCTGCTGACGAACCTGTCGTCGGTTGCGGGCCTGCTGACCACGGTGATCATGGCGGTGTTCTTCGTGGCGATGGACTCGATGGGCATCGACAAGCGGATGGCGATGCTGCTCGATGTGAAGCCCTCGCTGACGGCGTCGATCGGCGACTTCGCCAGTGGCGTCCGCCGCTACTGGGTGGTCGCCACGGTCTTCGGCCTCATCGTCGCATTCCTCGATGTCATCGCCTTGGCGATCATCGACGTCCCGCTCATCTGGGTGTGGGGAGTGCTCGCATTCCTGACGAACTACATCCCGAACATCGGCTTCGTCATCGGCCTCGTCCCACCGGCCCTGCTGGCACTGGTCGACAGCGGCTGGCAGTCGGCTCTGTGGGTGGTCATCGCCTACAGTGTGCTCAACTTCGTCATCCAGGCGATCATCCAGCCGAAGTTCACAGGTGAGTCGGTGGGGGTGACCCCGCTGATCTCCTTCCTGTCACTGCTGTTCTGGGTGTGGATCCTCGGCTGGCTCGGCGCTCTGCTCGCACTGCCGGCGACACTGCTCATCAAGGCTCTGCTGGTCGACGCGGATCCCAGAGCCAGGTGGGTGAATATCCTTCTCGCCTCCGATCCGCGCACCGGCCGAGCCGAATTGGTCAAGGGCCTGAAGAAGCCAGTGACGGCGGACTGATCAATACCTCTTGCTCGGTCTGGGAATCTGACGGACCGGCCCGACGCCGCCGAAAGGTTTCGGCTCGAAGAGCCCACCGTTTTCGCATTGCCGGGCACTTGTCCGTCAACCCCTCGCACTGTGGCGGCAGAGTGGTTAGCATGAAGTATGGCGACACTACTGAATATCCATCCGGAGAACCCGCAGGACCGACTGATCGAGAAGGCCGCTGAGTCACTCAGGAACGGTGGCCTGATCGCCTATCCGACTGATTCCTGTTATGCCCTCGGCTGCGCATTGGACAACAAAGAAGGCATCGAACGGATCACCCGCATCCGGCATCTCGGTTCGAAGCACCATTTCACGCTGATGTGCCATGACTTCGCTCAGCTGGGTCAGTTCGTCATCGTCGACAATTCCGATTTCCGAGCCATCAAATCGATGACGCCGGGGCCGTACACGTTCATCATGAAGGCGACGAAGGAAGTCCCGCGCCGGATGATGCACCCGAAGAAGCATTCGGTCGGCGCTCGGATTCCGCAGAACGTCACGGCCCTCGCCCTCGTCGAGGCGATGGGGGAGCCGATCCTGTCCTCGACGCTGCTGCTGCCCGGCGATGAGGATCCGCTGACTCACGCCGAGGATGTCATGGACCAGCTCGGCAATGACCTCGATATCGTCATCGAGTCCGGTGTCCCCGGAGTCGTGCCGACCTCGGTCATCGACTTCACCGGACGGTACCCCGAGGTGGCTCGCGTCGGAGCCGGGGACGTCTCCCGGTTCCAGGATGAGTGAGACGGCCGGGCACGCCCAACCGAATTGAATGAGTGTGACTGACCGTTCTGGACGTTCGGAACGATCAACTCAGCGAAATCTCGCCGAGGTGGCCGGGCCGCCTCGGCGAGATCTTTGTACTGCGCAGTCTTCCTGCACGAATGGGAGGCGTCCGCTCGTCAGAGGCCGAGGTAAGCCGCCTGCACCTCGGGGTTGTCGAGCAGCCGAGAGGCATCATCAGCGAGGACGATCCTCCCCTCAGCAAGGACGTATCCTCTGTGGGCGATCGCCAGCGATGCCTTCGCGTTCTGCTCGCTGAGCAGGACGCCGATGCCGTTTCGATTGATCTGGGCGACTGACTCGAGCACCTGCTCGACGACGATGGGAGCCAGGCCCATCGACGGCTCATCCAGGATCAGCAGGCTCGGGTCGGACATCAATGCTCGTCCGATTGCGACCATCTGCTGCTGTCCGCCGGACAGGGAGCCTGCTGGTTGCTTCGCCTTCTCTTTGAGGATCGGAAACATATCGAGGACCTCAGCGTAGACCTCTTCTGTTCGCGATCTGTTCCGGTGAGGATAGGACCCCAGACGCAGGTTCTTCTCCACCGACATCTTGCCGAACAGGTGGCGACCTTCCGGGCAGTGCGCGATACCGGCTTTGACGATGGCATTCGGGCGAGCTCGTTGCAGCTGACGACCCTCATAGGTGATCGACCCGGCACGGACACGCATCAGTCCGCTGATGGTTCTGAAGAGTGTCGTCTTGCCTGACCCGTTCGCTCCGAGGACCACGGTGAGCTCTCCTGGATTCGCCGTGATGCTCACCCCGTGGAGAACGTTCGTGGCATCGTACCCGGTGCTGACATTGTCGAGCGTGAGCATCAGTTCTCCTCCTGTGCTGTCGAACCGAGATAGGCACGGATGACATCCGGATTCGTTTGGATCTCCGCCGGTGCGCCGAGCGCCAGCTTCTGCCCGTGGTCCAGGACGAGGATCGTGTCCGCGAGGTCCATGATCATCGTCATCTTGTGCTCGACGAGGAGGACGGAAACGCCTCGCTGTGGCAACGACCGAATCAGGTTGCCGAAATCGACGGTCTCCTCTTCGGGGATGCCGCCGGCGGGTTCGTCGAGCAGCAGCAGCTCGGGCTCCGTGGCCAGCGCCATGGCCACTGCGGTGCGTTTCTGCACCTCCTGCGGAACATTGGACGCCAGATCGTGCCGATATTCCGCGACCCCGCAGGACTCAAGAGCTTCCATCGCCTTGTCTTCGTTGATACGTGATTCACGACGATGGCGAGGCGTGTGGAAGACCGCGTCGAAGACGTTGGACTTCGAACGGACGATTCGACCGGCCAAGACGTTTTCCAACAGAGTGCTGTCATCGAACAGGTTCGTTGTCTGGAATGTGCGGGCAATGCCGCCGGCCACAGTCCGGTGTGGTGAGGAATGAGTGATGTCCTCACCCTTGAAGCTGATGGTCCCGGCTGTGGGCCGATAGAATCCATGGACAAGGTTGAACAGCGTTGACTTGCCTGCTCCATTGGGACCGATGACTGCAGTGATCTGACCTGCCTCGACGTCCAGATTGACGTCCTTGACCGCATCGAGCCCGCCGAAGCGCTTACCGAGGTCTCGTATTTCAAGCATTGTCATTTCGTCTCCTCGGAAGAGGGGGTGCCTCCGGTCCGGCCGGCACCCGATTCGATCCCGTCGGCGACGTTGCGTGCGCGGTGGTCGCCTGTTCCGCCGGAGGTCGAAGCACCTGTCGAATCGAGATCGTCGTCGGCACCACGGGCTTCCTCCGCCCTGCGCCGTCGATTGCGTCTGTCGACGAAACCGCCGAGGTATCCGACGATTCCCCGCGGCGCGAAGATCACGAGGGCGACGATGATGGGACCCAGCACGATGAATCGATAGGCCTGGAAGTCCTGGAAGAGTTCGAACAGGAATGTCACGATCATGCTTCCGAGCAGAGGACCCGCGACAGTGCCCATGCCTCCGACGAGAATGAACATGAGGAATTCGAAGGTCTTGTCGATCGATGCCGCGTCGGGTCCGATGAAACCGACCACTGTTGCGTAGAGGCCGCCGCCGACTCCGCCGAAGACAGCCGAGGCGGCGAAGGCGAGCTGTTTGCTGAAGCCGACGCGCACTCCGATCGCATCCGCCAGGTCTTCGCTCGTCCTGATGGTCAGCAGTGTGCGGCCTACGCTCGAACGCCTGATCGCATAGGTCGTGTAGACACAGATGAGCAGGATTGCGAACACCAGGTAGAACATCGCGACCGGAGATTCGAAGTCGATGAGCCCTCCGCCTTCGGGGAATTTCACATTGTTGACCCCGGAATGGGCATGAGTCACGGGCTCCCAGCGGCTGATGACGAGGAAGATGATGAAGCCGATGGCCATTGTGAAGATGGCGAAGTACTCATCCTTGGTCCGCAGGGCGATCAGCCCGCAGAGGTAGCCGATGACCGCAGTCCCGATGACTGACACGACGAAGGCTGCCCAGAAGCTCCAGTCGTAATCGGTGGTGAGCAGCCCGACTCCATAGGCGCCGATTCCGAAGAACCCGCCTTGAGCCAGGTTCAGCTGTCCCGTGAAGCCGAGGATGATGTTGAGGCCGTAGACAGCGATCGCCGCACACATGCCCACGGTGATCACTCGCATCGCGTAGTTCTCCTGTGCAAACGCCAGGGGCGTCAGACCGAGCAGAATGATGACGGCGATGGTGCCGATGATTCGAGGATTCTTCATTGGGTTCATCGCTGCACCGCCTTCGTGAACAGTCCGTTCGGCTTGATGGCCAGCACGGCGACGAGAACGATGAATGCCACGGCCTCACCGACGGCTGAGGAGATGTAGGTCGCCGTCATCGTCTCTGCGATAGCGAGTGCGAAACCGCCGACGATGGCGCCGGGAAGCGACCCCAGACCACCGAGGATGATGATGGCGAACACCTTGAGATTGAGTGCGTCGCCCATCGTCGGAGACAGGAGATTGATCGGTGCGACGAGGCCCGCCGCGATCGTGGCCAGGAGGGCGGACAGCCCCAGTGTCAGCATTGAAACCATCGACGGGTTGATGCCGACCAGCGATGCACCGACGCGGTCCTGTTCGATCGCTTCGATCGTCTGGCCATGGATGGACCGCTTGATGAACAGCGCCAACAGGGCCAAGACGATCACAGCGGTGACGATGATGACGATTCGCTGCGCAGAGATCTCGGCGCCGAGAATGCGGAGTTCGCCGGTGATCGGTGTGTCCATGCGTCGGAAGTCAGCGCCCCAGATCGCTTGAGCCAGTGCTTGGAAGAAGAACATCGCACCGACGGCCGCGATCATGTGGTGAGTATGCGGGGAGTTGCGCAAGGGGTGGAAGACGAGGCGCTCGAGACCGACTCCGACAATGAAGAGCATGATCGCAGCGATGCCGATTGCGGCGATATAGGGAACGCCGACGGTTGTCAGGAAGAAGTAGGTGATGTAGGCGCCGAGCATATACAGCGCACCGTGAGCCAGGTTGGGAATGCGCAGCACTCCGAATACCAATGTCAGCCCGATCGCAGCGAGACAGTAGACACCGCCCAGCGCGAGGCCATTAAAGAGTTGTTGGATGAAGAGGGTCATGATTGTCGGGTCCTCTGCAGGCATGAGTGCGGCCCGGGTGAGGCGCACCGATGCGCCTCACCTTAAGAACGGCCGTTGACGGAGATTACTTGTCGTCGGATACCTGTTCGATCGGCACCTTGGTGTATTTGCCGTCCTCATTGAGGAAGGTTGCTTCCAGGTTGGGATTGAGGAGGTGGCCCTGTTCTGTGATCTCGTCGGGGAAGCCATTGACCTTGTACTTGTCATCGACCTCAGGCAGTGCCTCGCTGATGGCTTCGCGAATCTTCTCGGGGTCGTCGGTCGTCCCCGCAGCTTCCATCGCCTTCGCGATGATCGCAATTCCCTGGTAGTTCAGTGCCGTTTCACTGGTCGGGACCTTCTTCTCTCCGGCCTTCTCAGCAAATTTCTTCAGGAAGTCCTCGGTACCGGGATCCTCATATTCGGAGACTGGCAGGACACCGACCGAATTCTTGAGATTGTCGAGCTTCGTCACCGTGGCCATTTCATCCAGTTTCGCCTGGTCCATGACGAGGAAGCTGCCCTTGAAGCCCTGCTTTCGAGCTTCTTCCATGATCAGCGCTGTCGGTTGGGAAGGTCCGCCGACGAAGATGGCGTCGGGCTTCTCTGACAGGGCTTTCGAGACGGGGCCCGCAAAGTCGGACACGGTGGCGTAGTCGACACTGTTGTCGCCGCCGATCTTCCCGCCGGCTTCACTCCAGGCATCCTTGATCGACTTGGTCCACTGTTGTCCGTACTCACTCTGAGTACCTAGCAGAGCGAGCTTCTTGCCTCCGTGCTCCATGGCAGTTTCGGAGAATTCCTCGGCATAGGACTCGAAGTTCGGAGGAATCATCATCGTCAGAGGGTTGTCGGCCTGCACGATCGCCGGGTCAGAGGTGTAGGCGGAGATGAGGAAGTTCGACCTGCCGCTGTTGATCTGCTGAATCGCCTTGATCGCTCCGGCGTTCGGGGAGACGACCACCGGGGCCTTGTCCTGATCGGCCAATCGTTGAGCATTGCTTGCCGCGGTGGATGGTGCGTATTTGTCGTCGAGGGACTTCAGCTCCAGTGTCACGGGATTGCCGTCGACCTCTACACCGTCTGCGTTGAGGTCGTCGATGGCCATTTCGAGACCGATCTTCACGTTCTCGCCGTACGCGGCGCCTCCTCCGCTGAGCGGTCCGGTGTAGCCGATGACAACCGTGTCACCCTCACCCGAGCCACCACCTCCTCCGCAGGCTGTGGCAGTCAATGCGATTGCTCCCAAAACTGCGGCTGCCGAGAGTCTGCGGCGGCGACTTCGCGAGACAGAGTTCATCTTTTCTCCTTTGAAAAGCTCCTGGAGCGGGCTCGCTCCACACGTTGCCCGAGCCGTCGTCAGTGACGGTGCTCGGAGTCGTCGGCAATCCGTAATGGACTTCGACTGATGTGAACACTTCCAAATCACTCTGGTGAAGTCAATGGTTTTGAGCTAGTTTTTTGAACGTTCGATAATCTGCCGGGCGAGCCGGGCAGGGAGAACAAAAGGCGAGGTCGGGGTGCTTGTGAGCGGAGCTTCGCAGAACGGCGTCGAGGTTTTGAGTCGCTGGACCCAGCTATATGTCTGAAAGATGAGCAAACAATCGTTCAGTGACGGAATTGGTCTACAGTGGCCTTAGCTGCATGGGAGAGCTGTGTCACATCGGTTCCGGTGCAGACGCGAACCGCAGTCGAACACTCGGTTCCCCACGGCAATGACGCAACATCATCTTTAGGAGCTTGTTCATGACTCGTACAGCAATCGTCACAGGTGGAGGCCGCGGCATCGGAGCCGCCATCGCCAAGCGACTCGGAGCCGACGGACTCAAGGTCGCCGTTCTTGATATGGGCCCCACCGATGAGACCGTTGCCGCCATCAAGGAAGCCGGCGGCGAAGCGCTCGGCCTCGAAGCCGATGTCTCTGACGAAGGCTCGGTCAACGCTGCGGTCAAGCAGGTCGCCGAGACCCTCGGCGCGCCGACCGTTCTGGTCAACAACGCAGGGATCCTGCGTGACAACCTCCTGTTCAAAATGACTCACGAGGAGTTCAACAAGGTTCTCTCCGTCCACCTCGGGGGAGCGTTCCTCATGGCTCGGGCCGTGCAGTCGTACATGGTCGAAGAGAAGTTCGGCCGCATCATCTCGATGTCCTCCACCTCGGCTCAGGGCAACCGCGGACAGACGAACTACTCCGCTGCCAAGGCCGGCATCCAGGGAATCACGAAGACCTGGGCGATCGAGCTCGGCAAGTTCGGCATCACCGCGAACGCCATCGCTCCCGGCTTCATCGAAACCGATATGACCAAGGCCACCGCCGAGCGCGTAGGTATGGGCTTCGAGGAGTTCGTCGAAGCTTCGGTCAAGCAGATCCCCGTGGCACGATCGGGCAAGCCCGAAGACATCGCCCACACGGCATCGTTCCTCGCCTCCGAGGGTGCCGGATTCGTCTCCGGTCAGGTCATCTACGTCGCCGGTGGTCCGAAGGACTGATCGCCACCGTCCTCACGACGAGTTCACGAACATCTTCGAAAGGTGAGACCCATGAGAGAAGCAGTGATTGTGTCGACGGCTCGCACGCCGATCGGCAAGGCCTACCGTGGTGCCTTCAACGACACCCAGGCTCAGGAGTTGGCCGGCCATGCGATCAAGCATGCTGTGGAGCGCGCCGGTCTGGAAGGCGGTGAGGTCGAGGACGTCGTCTTCGGTGCCGCTCTGCAGCAGGGCAGCCAAGGGACGAATGTCGCTCGACAGGCAGCGCTGCGAGCCGGTCTTCCTGTGACGGTTCCAGGCATGTCGATCGACCGGCAGTGCGCTTCCGGGCTGATGGGCATCACGACCGCGGCGAAGCAGGTCCTCTTCGACGGCCAGGAGATCGCCGTCGGCGGTGGCGTGGAGTCGGTGTCGCTGGTCCAGAATGACAAGATGAACACGTTCCGGGCCAAGGATCCGTGGCTCGTGGAGCGCATCCCGGGCATCTACTACCCGATGCTGGCGACGGCCGAGGTCGTGGCCGAACGTTACGGCGTCAGCCGTGAGGCTCAGGACGAGTACTCCTTGTCTTCGCAGCAGCGTACCGCCGCTGCTCAGGAGGCCGGACGGTTCGATGACGAGATCGTGCCTCTGCCGACGACGAAGGTCGTCGTCGACAAGGAGACGAAGGAGACCTCGCGCCAGGATGTGCTCCTCGAAGCCGACGAGGGCAACCGCCCATCGACGACGCTTGAGAGCCTTGCCGGACTCAATCCGGTGCTCGATCCCGGCGTGGCGTCGAAGGTTCCGAGCATCACCGCCGGCAACGCCTCGCAGCTCTCCGACGGAGCCTCTGCTTCGGTGGTCATGTCGAGCGACGAAGCCAGTCGGCGCGGACTCGAACCGCTGGGCGTCTACCGCGGTATGGCCGTGGCCGGCTGTGAGCCGGACGAAATGGGCATCGGACCGGTGTTCGCTATTCCGAAGCTGTTGAAGACCCATGGCTTGTCGATCGATGACATCGGACTCTGGGAACTCAACGAGGCCTTCGCCGTGCAGGCGCTGTACTGCCGTGACCGCCTCGGCATCGACCCGGAGAAGTACAACGTCGACGGCGGCGGTATCTCCGTTGGACATCCCTATGGAATGACCGGTGCCCGTCTCGTCGGTCACGCTCTCATCGAGGGACGTCGCCGCGGAGTGAAGTACGTCGTCGTCACGATGTGCATCGGCGGCGGCCAAGGCGCAGCCGGACTGTTTGAGGTCTGCTGAGGCATTCCGCCGGCAGCTCAGCAGGAACGGAGGGCCGACGATTCTCTGGTCATTCTGACCGAGAACCGCCGGCCCTTTCTGCGTGCTCCGTTGATGTGGAGAGCGACGACTCTCAGGTTGAGAGGACCTGCCTCAGGGCATTGCGGGGTTGTCGGAGTCGTCTCAGAACGGTGGAGGTTCGCCGTTGTCCCAGAACCAGCTGCGCAGTTCGGCGTTGTCCTCGTCTGTACGCGCGGTGCCAGATGTGGTGCCGGAACTGCTCGGAGCAGGTGCGGGTGTGAAAGCGAAGAGGTCCTCGCCGGTGAGCTCCCTCCAGCCAGGGGATCCGTCGGCCGCGGCCGGTTCAGGGCATTCCCGTGCTCGCTTCCGATCGCCGGGCGCGGGATCAGCGGTGTGTGCATCGCCGCTGTGTGCATCGCCGCTGTGTGCATCGCCGCCCTGTGCGGACGACGTCTCGGCGCCAGACTCAAGATCGCTGCCGGACCCAGGACCGCCGTTTGACCCAGGACCGCTGTTGGACCCAGGACCGCTGCCGGACTCGTGCTCGGCTACTGGAGCGCTTTCGCGAGTCAGAGGACCCTCTGTGCTCAAATCCTCCGGTGCTGCTGCTCGTCCCGTGCGCGAGAGGCCCCTGCCGAACCGTTCGAGGAACAGCCGCGCATGCTCAACGCTGATCGGGTTGTCCGGTGAGACGACCTCCACGGTGACGCCCTTGCGGAAGACGTACTCCAGGTGGCCGGGTTCGGCCATCCGCACGTCGAAACTGCCGTTGGTCTTCTGCATGTGGTGGGCTTTGCACAGGCAATGGAGATTTCCGAAGCGAGTAAGACCACCCTGGGTCGGGTCGGAGCGGTTGAACGGGTCGATGTGGTCCACCTCTGACACCTCGGCGGGCTGAGTGCACCCGGGGAAGGTGCACGTAACGAACTGAGCGACGAGTGTTTTGCGTACGCTGTTGGGAATGGCGTAGGACGTTGCCTTCGCATCGACCGGTGTTCCGGTCGCAGGGTCGGTCAGCAGCCGGGTCCAGGTGGTGGAGTATCCTGCGACCCGCCGTGCCATGTCGGCGGGAATCGGCGACCCGTCTGGAAGCATGCCCGCCAGATCGCACACCTCATTTGAGGTCAGCGGTCCGTCAGGTCCTGTGGTCGGTGTGTTTGAGTTGGTCGGTGTGGTCGGTGCGGTCGGTGGTTCGGCCGTGGGCGGCAGGTCCGGGGAAACTATGGGCGGCGGTGGCGCATCAGGGGGATCGGTGCTCAGTGGCGGTGGACCCGGCGGATCGTTTGTCGGCGGCGGCGCACCCGGGGGATCGGCGGTAGGTGGCGGAACGTTGCCGTCTTCCGACTGGAATTGGGTGAGCAGAGTCAGCAGAGGAACGGTGATGAAGGTGCTGGCCTGATTTGCCAGCCAATACTCACTGGTCGGCATATCAAGCAGGAACTCGAAACTGATGCGGCGCTCGCCGGCGTCGAGGATGGGATTGCCGAAAGCATCGATTACTCCCGCTGTCTCTGCTCCGGTGCCCTCAACTGCGGGGCGAGCTCCGCTGGCACGCGATCCGATGAAAGTTGAGAGCGCGTCGACCTTGTCGCGGTCCGTGGCGCTGTTGCTGCTGAGGATGGCCTCGAGCATCTGGGATTCGAAGACGCGGTCGGCCGGTGTGGTGGGTGCATCGGTGGTGGAGCCATCTTGAGCGGAGGTTTCCGAATCGGTTGGCACAGGTTGAGCCTGTGATTGGCAGCCGGTCTTGTCCATGTCGTCGAATACCCGCTCGATGTAGTCGAGCAGGGACTCACCCTCGTGCATCGGTGTGCCGTCGGGTCCGGCGAAGAGGCCGTCGAGAGGGAAATCGGTGCTTGTCGACGAGCTGTCGGTGTCGTTCGTGCTGATGATGCGCAGCTTCAGCTGCGGACGCGTGCGCGTGAGGATGTCGAACATGAGAGCCGAGATCGTACGCTCCTCATCAAAGCAGTCTCCAGCCTTCAACTGACCTGAGAACGCACTCGTATTGCTCTTATGCACTGCCCGGGCAAAGGCGTCGAGCCTTCTGAAGCACGCTTGAAGCTCCGGTGCGGGCCCGGTCAGGGTGAGGTACGCAGTCCCATCGTCGCCGCTGCTGAAATCGACCCGACGACGCAGTGAAACACTCTTCAGAGTGTCCTCGGCCGGTTGGATTACCGCGATTTTCAAGGCGACCGAGCGCTTGAACGTCTCGATCGTGATGTCGGCGCGTCTGTGCGCCAGATAATCGTCGAACTCCGGCAGGTGCTCGAAGTGCAGGTCACGGCATGCGCGAGTGACACAATCGACGTGCTCGATCGTGAAGTCCCCATCGAGGCATCGCTTGAGGAACTTCGGAAGTCCCTGGGTCAGCGTCATCGACGAGGTCATATGCCTGAGCGAGTTACTCGTCGTTGCCCCGAGGAGACTCGAATAGACCCCGGCCTCGGTCGGTTCGATGCTGCCGCGCAGCCACGTGAAGAACGTCAGTTTCGGGTCGTAGCCGGGAAAGTCGGGCAGCAGAGCGGGGTCGGTCAGCAGCTGCTTTGCCAGCTTCTTCACGCGACGAGTGCGGCGACCGGCAGCGCGGTCCTTCTTCCGTCCTTTGTCTGCGTCGATCTTCCTCCCGGTTTCGGCCTCGACGGCGGCCAGTGCCTGGGTCCATGCACGTGTCTCTCTTCGGGTCCAGCTTCTGGTCGACGAGAATGCGTCGTCGTCAGCAACGTCGACGATGCAGTCGTCGCCGTCGGACTCACGATCGACTCCCTTGTCCTCGGGCAGACGGTGCCGGGCAGCGGTTCTGGTAAAAGATGCGAATTCGTAGACCGTATCGAGCCGAGTGCCCATGAGCCCCAGAGCGTAGGCGACATCCTGGGCCACGACGTGGCTGGTGGCGATAAAGGAATTGACCTGGGCGAGGCTGCTCTGCGCATAGGTGCTCAGCAGGTCGACAAGCTCATTCTCCTCGGCGATCTCCATGCGACGTCCGTGAGCGCGGCGGAACTGGGACAGAGCTCGACGGTCAGCCCCTGCAGGGGGAGCGGTGGGCAGACCGAATGCCTGTCCGTCGCTGTCTCCGATGTTCTTCATCGGTCTCTCACCTCTCCACGCCTCTGTGGAAGTCAGTCGTCAGGGAAGTCGGCTATCTCAATTATACGATCCCCAGAATGAATTGAAAGTCACAATTCGATTGCAAATAGAACTGATAATACATAATGTTGCGTCCAAGGTTGTTAGTTTGAGTCCGGTCGGTCACTGACCTGTTTGTCGTCCGACTCTACAGTTCGGCACTGACACGACATTGCGATCCGGCCTGAACTCGCGTCCCCGCTACAGCATTCCTGCGAAACCGTCCCCGGCGCACCGGTTCGCTAGAATCGGGGACGTGGCAGCGATCGACAAAGACATTCTCCGTTTGGCCCTACCCGCACTCGGAGCCCTGATCGCCGAACCCATTTTCCTGCTCACGGACACGGCCATGGTGGGCCACCTCGGTGCCGGTGCCCTGGGATCGCTGGCGATCGCCTCGACGATCCTGCAGACGGTGCTCGGCCTGATGATCTTCCTCGCCTATGCTACGACGCCGCGGGTGGCGAAACGGATGGGATCGGGGGACCGGCCGGGCGCGATCACGGCCGGATTCGACGGAATCTGGCTGGCACTGGGAACCTCCGTCCTGCTCATCATCATCGGGCTGCCCCTGCTGAATACAGCGATCGAGGCCTTCGACCCGGATCCGATCATCACCGCGGGTGCACACTCCTACCTTGCGATCTCATGGTGGGGGCTGCCATTCATGCTCATGGTCATCGCGGCCACCGGACTGCTGCGCGGACTTCAGGACACGAAGACCCCGCTACTCGTCGCGGCCGCCGGCTGCATCGCCAATATCGGCCTCAACGCCATCTTCATCTACGGCCTCGACATGGGAGTCGCGGGATCGGCGATGGGCACGGTCATCGCGCAGGCCGGAATGTGCACGGTCTACCTCACCATCTCCATCCGCGCGGCCCGTCGCCTCCACGCCAGCATCCGCCCTGACTGGACAGGCGTGTTCACCTCGGCGAAGACCTCCGGATGGCTGTTGGTGCGCAACGCCTCGCTGCGTGCTGCCCTCATCCTCCTCGTCTTCCTGGCCACGGCGATGGGCACGACGGACCTCGCCGCGATCCAGGTCGCTCAGAGCATCTTCTTCGCTCTCGCTCTCGCCCTCGATTCCTTGGCCATCGCGGGCCAGGCGATGATCGGCCTCGAGCTGGGGGCGAAGAACACCGAGGCGGTCGCCGCGATCAACCGCCGCCTGTGCCTGTGGGGGATCGTCTTCGGCATCGTCGTCGGCGTCGTCCTGTTCGCCGGCTCCGGAATCATCCCCCGTGCCTTCGCCTCGGACCCGGCCGTGGTAGCGGCACTGGCCGCCCTCCTGCCGGTCCTCGCCTTGAGCATGCCGATCGCAGGCTTTGTCTTCGTCCTCGACGGAGTGCTCATGGGAGCTGAGGACGCGAAGTATCTGGCTCTGGCACAATTGGTCGCTGTGATCGGATACGCAATTCTGCTCATCCCGATCATCAGCATCTGGCCGGGAGCACCCGGACTCTGGGCCGGCTTCTGCATCGGATTCGTCGGTTTCCGCGCCCTGACACTGGGCTGGCGAGTACGCAACCGGGCGTGGATCGAACGCGCCGTCGAGAAAGGAATCTCATGAACGCTGCACACACTGACGCTCATGATTCGCAGAACACTTCCGCTGATTCGCAGGACACTTCCGCTGATTCGCCGGACACCACCGCTGATTCGCCGGACACCACCGCTGAGGCGGCCGCCGCCTCCCTGCGCGGACGGATCCGTCCGCTCCCGGCCGAGACCGATGACGAGACCTTCCTGCCCTTCCTCGATCTGTGCTTCAACTGGTCGATGGACAGACCCCGGATCGAAATCGAGGACCTCCGGTACCGCAGCGATGCCGTCTTCTACTACCGCGGCTGGGGACGCGAGGGAGATATCGCCGTCGCCGCGCACGCCGAAGCCGATGCGCAGTCACCGATCGTTGGACTCGCCTGGGTTCGCCTGGCCGATATCGACGATGTCGTCGGGAGGGCCGACGAAAAGGTGGGTGGAGACTTCGCCGCCGCCCTGGACAAGACCGGCACCGAGGTGGTGCGCAGCGAAGTCGTGACCGAGGGTGACGCTGATGCTGATGCTGATGCTGATGCTGGGGCTGTGGCTGGCTCGGGTTCAGACGTACCGGCCGGCACCGACACCGACGGGTCCGCTGACGCAGACGACGCAGCCACTGAGCCAGCGGCCGCCGATCTGACGCCGTCGGATGAGCAGATGCCCTTCACCGGGTACGGCTGGGTCGCAGCCGACATTCCTGAACTCTCGATGGCAGTGCTGCCCGACCACCAGGGGCAGGGAATCGGCGGAGCCCTTCTCGACACGGTCTGTGCGCTGGCGCGGATGAGCGGCTTTCCCGCCGTCAGCCTGTCCGTCGAGGACGGCAACGGGGCGGCGAAACTCTACACCGACCACGGATTCGTGTCCGTCGGACGCAACGGCGACTCGAACGTGCTCGTCCGCAAGCTCGGCTGAGGCACACCGCTGCCGAGAGTTCGCAACAGCTTCTGGAGCTGGAATTTACTTAGGCGCAGTCAGCTCCTCAGCCCCCTGGCCCTTTTATGGAAGGTCCGGAAGATTCGGAAGTTCGAGTTCCTCGAGCCAAGGCCGGACCACCTCGGCGATGTCACGGTCTGCCACTTCGGAGACACAGCGGATGAACTCCTCGGTGCTCACCGACGAATGACGGTACCGCTTCGTCCACTCGCCGACGGCGGTGAAGAACTCCGCATCGCCGAGTTCGATGCGCAGAGCATGCAGGCACAGGGCACCGCGCTTATACACGCGGTCATCGAACATGTCCGGCCCACCCGGATCACCGAGCAAGATGTCCTGAGGCTGAGCGGACAGCTCCTCCCACCACTGCCGCGCACGCTCATCGGCACTCGCACGCCCGGACTCCTCCGACCACAGCCACTCCGCATAGCAGGCGAAGCCCTCATTGAGCCAGATGTCCCTCCACCGTGACGGTGTGAGCGAGTTTCCGAACCACTGGTGCGCCATCTCGTGGGCGACGAGACGCTCGGCCTCCCACTCCGGTCCCAGATGATTGGGACCGAGCACGGACAGCGGCTGCGACTCGAGCGGGATCTCGAGCACATCATCGGTCACGACCACGTCATAGACGTCGAACGGATAGGGTCCGAAGCGGTCGATGAACAGGTTCATCATTCCGTGTTGGACGCCGAGGCGTTCGACTGCCACATCCCAATGATCATCGGCATAGACACCGAGGGAAACAGGGGACTCGCTGCGGCTGTGCCTCGTTCGCTTGCCCGACGAATCGTGAACAGACACGTCCTTGCCGGCAGCGCCGGCGACTCCTCGGACAGCGCTCGATAGGGCGTCTCTGGCCGAACCGGCAACGGCATCCTTCGCCGCCCCGCGCATCGCGGCGCCGAACCTCGTCGCACCGGAGCTCAATGGAATCTGCCCGTACTTGTAGCGACCGATCTGCACCGTCGCCAAATAGGTCGCCAGGGGAGTCGTCGACTCATAGGTCCAGCGGGTCCGCCCTGCCTTGCGCGTCTTCTTCGTCAGCGACCCATTGGACACCACCGTGTACTCGGACTCGACGAGCACCGAGACCCTGTACTGGGATTTGTTCGAGGGATGGTCATTGCACGGGAACCAGGTCGAGGCACCGACGGGCTGACCGGCCACGAGCACCCCGTCTTCGAGCTCCTCCCAGCCGACGTCTCCCCAGGTGCCGATCGCCGGTTCCGGATTGCCCGTGTAGCTGATGTCGATGACCACAGGCTGGTCGCTCTTTAGTGCAGGGGTCGTCAGCCGCAGCTTCTTCCCTCGTGCGGAGAAGCGGACCTTCTTGCCGTTGACGCTGGCTTTCGTCACCCGCAGACCCGTGAGGTCGAGGACGATCGACGAAGTTTCCGTGAGGACGCGTCCCTTGAGCACCGCCCTGGCGGAGAGCCGATTCGGGCCGATCCGGTAGTCGAGGTCGAGATCGTAGTGGTCGATGTGAAGGTCCGCATTGCCGACGCCCTGGGTGTAGGAATCAAGCATGCGATCGGCTCGATCGGTCGCCGTCTCGGTCTTCTTCTTCGAGTGAGGGAAGTTCTGGGGCATCCACCCAGGGTATGACAGGATTGCCGCTGAAGTAGGCATGGGCCGGCACGAACTCGCCGCGCATGACCAGCGACGTCGCCCCGACAGTGGCGTTCTCCCCCAGGGTGGAGGCTGGGAGGATGACGCTGTTGGGTCCCAAAGTGGCACCGGGATCGAGTTGAACGGTATCAAGGCTCATCACCCGATCGTGGAACAGGTGAGTCTGGACCACACAGCCGCGGTTGACCGTCGAGTTGTCCCCGAGGTCGACGAGGTCGGCCTCCGGCAGCCAGTAGGACTCGCACCATACGCCGTGCCCGATCTTCGCACCCATCGCCCGCAGGTACCACACGATCGCCGGCGTGCCCACGGCGTTCCGGGCGAACCAGGGAGCGGCCACGAGCTCGACGAAGCAGTCGGCGACCTCGTTGCGCCAGATGAATGACGACCACAGCGGATGCTCCCCGGGCCGGATCGGACCGGCGAGGATCCATTTCGCAGCCACGGCCAGTCCCGCCGCCACGGCACCGGCGGCCATCATCACGACCCCCGAGGTGAGCAGGGCCAGCAGCACGGAGGTGAGGAACGTCGTCGACTGAGCGGCCACCCCGCCCGGTAGCCCGAGGAAGAACCAGATGGTGAGCACGACAGCTGTGATGAGCACGCCGCCGGCGATGATCGATGAGATCCGCAGGGTCTCCCAAAAGGCACGGGCGGCCTTGACCCCGAAGGTCGGAGCGTAGGTGAGCGACTCGTCGGATTCCACGGCGGCGCGGCGCAGCTGCACCGGGGGAGAGCCGAGCCACGACGATCCCTTCTTCGCCTTCGCCGGTGCCGCCGACAGCACCGCCACGAGGGAGTTCTTCGGCACTCTGCGGCCGGGTGAGGCGATTCCCGAGTTGCCGAGGAAGGCGCGTTTGCCGACCTTCGCGCGCCCGGCCCGCATCCAGCCGTGGCCGAGTTCGTAGCTGGCGACCATGGTGTCATCGGCGAGGAAGGCACCGGCCGCGATCGTCGTCATCTTCGGAACGAAGACAACGGTGGAGATCTCAGTGCCCGGACCTACCTTCGCACCGAGGAGGCGCAGCCACCACGGGGTGAGCATCGACGCGTAGAGGGGGAACAGCAGGTCCCGGGCCATGTCGAGCAGCCGCTCCGTCGCCCACACCCGGTAACCGCGGGCCGAGCGGACAGGGAACTCTCCCTCTTCCATGCCGATCGCCAGGATCCGCACAGCGATGAGGATGAACAGTGCAGTGGTGAAGAACCACAGACAGGCCACGACCGGTGACCACGCCACCAACAGCCAGGGCGACTCGACGACCTCGATCCCGGACAGCGCGAGCATCAAGGCAATGCCCGGCACCACAGCGAGATACGGCAGCAGCGCATTGATCTGCGAACCGATGGCATAGAACAGGAACGGCAGACGCCGCCTAGGCGGGGGAGCAGGCCAGGACTTCTTCGCCTTCCCGACGCGCACGGCCGGTGAACCCGAGTAGATCTGATTCTTCCGCACCCGCCCGGTCACTGCGGATCCGGCTTCGATGAGGGCCCCGACGCCCACCTCGGCGCCGGGCATGAGCGTCGACCGGGCGCCGATCGTGGCATTGCGACTGATGTCGATAGGTCCGATGCGCAGCAGATCGCCATCGACCCACCAGCCCTTGAGATCGACCTCGGGTTCGACCGCCGCACCCTCGCCGAGGGTGAGGAAACCGGTCACCGGCGGCACCGAGTGCAGATCGGCATCGGGCCCGATGCGGTTGCCCAACAGCTTCGCATACCAGGTCACCCAGGGTGCGCTCGCCACCGAGACCGCCGCAGCAAGATCGGCGATATGCTCGGCCAGCCACAGTCGCTTGTGCACCCAGCCCGATCGCGGATAGTCCCCGGGCCGGATCCCGATCATGAGCAGACGCGCCGCTCCCGCAGAGATGAGCATTCGTCCCCAGGCGGTGACGAAGACGAGGAAGAGGACGATGATGACCGGCCACGGAGTCAGCGGCAGATCCGCGCCTAGTCCGACACCGATATTTGCCGCCAGCATCGCCAGCACCACCCACCGAACCCCGCCGAGGATGTGCACCGGGATCCCGAGCAGAACCTGGAAGGCCTGCATCCCCCGGGAAGTGCGTGTGATCGTGCGCTTGGGACCCGTCGGTCCGATGCCGGATCCTTCTTCGCCGCGGCAGAGCCTGGACAGGGCGCCGAAGCGCGGATGGGCGTAGATATCGCCGACGGTGACGCTGGGATGGCGGGTGCGCAGCCGGGACACGAGCTGCGCTGCTCCCAGTGAACCGCCGCCGGCGGTGAAGAAGTCCGTAGCGCTGCCGGGTCGGGCACCGAGGACCGCGGCCCACTGCTCGGCGACCCACTCCGTGTCCTCGTCGAAGACCTCATCGGATCCGGCCGCCTCGGCGCCGTCATCGAGCGGCCACGGCAGGGCATTGCGGTCGACCTTGCCCGAGGTCTTCGTGGGCAGATCCTCGACGAGAGCCAGACGGGGAACGAGCGCGGCCGGCAGCTCGTCACGCAGTCGGGCCTCCCAGGCGGAAAGATCGGCCTCGCCGGAACCGGCACCGGGGGCGAGATAGCCGATGAGGACGTCCGTGCCGGCCGCGGTCTTCTTCACCGCCGCCGCGGCACCCTCGACTCCGGGCAGAGCCTGCAGGGCGGCATCGATCTCACCGAGCTCGATGCGCCTGCCCCCGAGCTTGATCTGCTCGTCGGCGCGACCGACGAAGATCAGCCCGGCCGGATCGTTGACGACGAGGTCGCCCGACCGATACGCCCGCTCCCAGCCGAGACTCGGCATGGGGGCGAACTTCTCGGCGTCCTTGGCCGGGTCGAGATAGCGGGCCAGACCGACCCCGCCGATGATGAGCTCACCGGTCTCTCCATCGGCGACGGGCACGCCCTCGGCATCGACGACGGCCAGGTCCCAGCCCTTGAGCGGCAGGCCGATGCGCACCGGCTCGGATCCGTCGAGCACGGCGGCACAGGCGACGACGGTCGCCTCGGTGGGACCATAGGTGTTCCACACCTCGCGGTCATCATCACTGAGCCGCCGTCCGAGTTCGGGTGGACACGCCTCGCCGCCGAAGATGAGGAGGCGGACATTGTCGAGACTCTCCGCCGGCCACAGCGCGGCCAGGGTCGGCACGGTCGAGACGACGGTGATCTGCCGCGACGACAGCCACGGACCCAG
The DNA here is from genome assembly GCF_013623905.1 of Brevibacterium sediminis. Lineage (GTDB taxonomy): Bacteria > Actinomycetota > Actinomycetes > Actinomycetales > Brevibacteriaceae > Brevibacterium > Brevibacterium sediminis. The sequence continues at coordinate 94,512 of NZ_JABKDD010000008.1, read as the reverse complement.
ATCCATCCCGGACTTCACCAGCGCACGCGGGGCCGGGACCAGGCATGCTCCGTGCCGCCATGCCAACCACATCTCCTCGCAGCTGGCGTCGAAGGCCACGGACAGTCCCGCCAGAACGCGGTCGCCGGGACCCAGCGGCTCCTCGACGCAGAACAGGGCCGCCTCGGCGTCGACGAAGGCCGCGGCCGAACGGTGGGTGACGGCAACGCCCTTCGGGGTGCCCGTCGACCCGGAGGTGAAGATCACCCAGCAGTCGTCATCGGGAGTGGGGGACCGCAGCTCGGAACGGTCGAGGGGTCCGCGGTCGGTGCGGGATTCGATGTGTGGTCCGGCGGTGATCACTCCGGTCACGGCCGCCTCGGCGAACACGGTGCGCGCCCGCTCATCCGGATCGTCGACGTCGACGGGAACGTAGGCCGCGCCGAGCATGAGCGTGGCGAGGATCGCCAGGTACAGATCCACCGACCCCGAGGGGACACGGACGCCGACCTTGTCACCGGGGCCGATCCCGGTCTCGGCCATCTCCAGTGCGAGATCGCGGATCGCAGTGATGAGCTCCGAATAGCTGAGCACCCGGGTGCCGTCGTCGAGGGCCGGCTGATCGGGATGCGCGGCGGCCGACTCGAGGAGGACGTCGATGAGGGTGCGGTCCTCACGGGGCCTTACGGGGGACGGGAACTGCGGTGCGTATTCTCTCACGTGTCTTCCGGGTCGTTCGGGAGCTGATCGGCGCCGGGCCGACCGGTACCGCCGGTGACCATAACCCAGGAAGGTGTCGCGGACGTGAACACGGGTCGGGGCGCGAACAGTGCGCGTTCCGGTTCCGATGTCTGATCTTAAGTCACTGTTCTCCGTGTCACCGCCCTGATCGTCACGGAGAGGTCGTTCGTGATAGATGTGAGGGGACGGCCGTTCACGGTCGACCAGCTGATTTTCAACGATGAGGAGCACGCCCATGGTCACAGTTCTCACCCACGCCACGGTCTTCGACGGAACTCGCTTTCTGCCCGGCACCCGGGACGTCGTCATCGACGGCGGACGGATCGCCTCGGTGGCGGAAGGAGGGCAGGGTTCGCACAACGCCGGAGACGACCACATCGACTGCGCGGGGAAGACGATCATCCCCGGAGTCATCGACTGCCACGTCCACCTCACGAGCAGCGGCGCGGCAGCCACCTCGAACTTCCACGACCCGTTCTCGCTCCAGTTCTATAACTCTGTGAAGAATATGGAAGCCACTCTCAAGGGCGGAGTGACGACCGTGCGCGATGCCGGAGGCACAGACCTCGGTGCGAAGGTCGCCGTGGAGACCGGAGTGGTGCGCGGTCCGCGGCTGACGATCGCCGTCAACATCATGTCCCAGACCGGTGGCCACGGAGACTTCCACCTCGTCTCCGGGGCGGAGTCTCCTTTCCTGGCCCCGCACCCCGGCCGGCCCTCGGGCGTCGCCGACGGACTCGAAGAGGTGCAGAAGAAGACCCGCGAACTGCTGCGGGCCGGGGCCGACCACATCAAGATCTGCTCGACCGGGGGAGTGCTCTCCCCTCGCGACGATCCGCGGCACTCCCAATTCACCGAAGCCGAGATCGCTGTCATCGTCGCCGAGGCGGCCGCCCAAGGCGCGTATGTGATGTCCCACGCGCAGGGCGCACCGGGAATCAAGAACGCCGTCCGTGCCGGGGTGCGCTCGATCGAACACGGAATCTACCTCGACGACGAAGCCATCGACCTCATGCTCGAGCACGGCACCTTCCTTGTCCCGACCCTGCAGGCCCCGCAGGCCGTCATCAAGGCCGCCGATGCCGGTGCCGGGCTGCCTGCCTCCGTCGTGGACAAGGCCCGACGCGTCGTCGACGCCCACCAGGAGTCGATCAGCCGGGCCCACGAAGCAGGAGTCCCGATCGCGCTGGGCACCGATGCCGGAGTCGGCCCGCACGGGGAGAACCTCGAAGAGATCAGCCTGCTGGCCGAGGTGGGACTGTCCACGACGGAGGCGCTCGCCGCCGGAACCTCCGTGGCAGCCCGCCTGCTCGATGAAGATCGGGTCGGCCGAATCGGTGAGGGCGGACTGGCCGACCTCGTCGTCGTGGACGGCGACCTGCGCACCGCCGACGTCCGTGGAATCGAGAACCGGGTCAACTCGGTCTACCTCGATGGTGGGCGCGTCTGAGCGGTCACCGCCTCGGTGGGTGAGATCGGTCTCGACCGGCCGCTCTGTGAGGGAAACCTAACCTAACGGGGCTATGATGGGAGCGACCGATCCGTGAAGCCGCAGTGCGTCCGCGCAGCGGAATGCCCAGAGTGAGGAGTGCGCCGCACCGATGAATCCGCTCGACTGGTCGTTTCCGATCGCAGTGACATGGCTGATCATGTTCGGCATCATTGTCGTCCGCGCCGGCGGCACCTTCGTCCTCGGCCGCTTCGCCCGCAAGGGAATCCGCAAGTTCCACCGGGTCGAGAAGATCATGGCCGGACCCAAATACCGCCGCGCCGAGGACACCATCGACCGCTTCGGGGCGCCCGTCGTGGCCCTGAGCTTCCTCACCGTCGGGCTGCAGACCGTGGTCAACCTCGCTGCCGGAACCACGGGGATGCGCTACCGCCGCTACGTCCCGGCGCTCGCCGTCGGAGGATCGCTGTGGGCGCTCATCTACTCGACCGTCGGGTTCCTCGGCTTCAAAGCAGTGGCCAAGGCCTACCAGGCCGAACCGGGACTGACCGTCGGGCTCGGTCTCGTCTTCGTCGTCGCGATCGGCGGTCTGCTCATCGGACTGCGCAAGGATCGCATTCCCGCCGAGGAATCGGCCTCCGCCTCGGCGAACTGACCGGCACCTCTGCTGACTCACCGGCCGCCTCGGCGAACTGAACGATCTTCGCCGGCGGCTCTTTGCATCCATGGGCAAGCTACGTCCGTGTGGCAGACCGTGGTCCGATGCGCTGCGCGAGTTCAGTAGAGTAAGACAGCGTCAACGTCGACTGGACGAGCCTGCTCGTCGACACTGAATAAAGGAGTCCCCGGATGGTCGTGGCCTGGTGGAGCATCATTCCGTTTGTTCTGCTGCTCGGATGCATCGCGGTGCTCCCGCTCATTCCGGCCACGGAGAAGATCTGGGATCGCAACCTCGTCAAGCTCATCGTCGCGCTCATCCTCGGTGTGCCGATCGCCGTGTGGTTCCTGCTCAGCGGAGAGTCGACGACCGTCATCCACGCGCTGCTCGAGTACTTCCAATTCATCATGCTCATCGGCAGCCTCTTCGTCGCCTCGGGCGGAATCTTCCTCGTCGGCGACATCAAGGCGACTCCGCGGAACAACACGATCTTCCTCGCTGTCGGCGGTGTGCTCGCCTCGTTCATCGGCACCACGGGTGCGGCTATGCTGCTCATCCGCCCGATCCTCAACACGAATCAGGACCGCAAGCACCGCACCCACACCGTCATCTATACGATCTTCATCGTCGCGAACTGCGGCGGTCTGCTCACACCGCTGGGCGACCCGCCGCTTTTCCTCGGCATGCTGCGCGGAGTGCCATTCGAATGGACATTCGGGCTCTGGCCGTACTGGCTGTTCGTCAACGCCCTGCTGCTCATCAGCTACTTCGCACTCGATAAGAAGATGTATGCGAAGGAACCGGCCGAGGCGCTGGCCAAAGATGCCGAGTATGTGACCAAACTCGGCCTGCGCGGCGCCAGCGGTCTGCTGTTCCTCGCGATCATCATCGTGGCCGTCGCTTTCATCCCTTCGGTCGACCTGCATGCGATCGAAACAGGACATGCGAGCGCCTCGGACTTCGTGCCGTGGCGTGAGCTCGTCATGCTCGTCTCCGCGGTGACGTCATTCCTCGTCGGTGACCGCGGTGCACGGTTCAATCTCAACAAATTCACCTGGACGCCGATCCTCGAGGTCGGGTCGCTCTTCATCGGCATCTTCCTCACGATGATGCCGGCCCTGCAGTACCTGGGGCAGATCGCCCACAAGATCCCGCTGGGCGAGATCTCCCTGTTCATCTTCACCGGCGGTCTGTCCTCCGTGCTCGACAATGCTCCCACCTATGTCACCTTCTTCGAGATGGCCGCCCAGGTGCCGGGTGAACCGAAGGTGGCGGGAGTGCCCGAGACCCTGCTCATCGCGGTCTCGCTCGGCGCTGTCATGGGTGGGGCCATCACCTACATCGGCAACGGACCGAACTTCATGGTCAAGTCCGTCGCAGATTCGGCGAATGTGGCGATGCCGAGCTTCGGCGGCTACGTGTGGTGGTCGCTGCGCCGTCTGGTGCCGATCCTCGCCTCGATGGTGCTCATCTTCATGACCGGTTCACTGTGGTGGATTCTGCTCGGAGTCCTGGTCGCGCTCGTGATCCTCGGGCAAGCTGGACGTGACCTGCGCGCGGCGAAAGTCGTCAAGGCAGAGTGAGGGCCGCAGCCGGCGTCGGCCTCTACTTCACCGGCAATGGTGCCGTCTTCGCCGCTCTCCTGCCGTGGTATCCGCTGCTCGTCGACCGACTCGGACTGAGCTCCTGGCAGTTCGGCCTCGTCGTCGCCTGCTTCGCCGGCGGGTCGCTGCTGTCCTCGGTCCTGCCCGCCGCCCTCATCGCCCGATTCGGAGCGCACCGTGTCGTCATCGTTGGGACGGTGATGCTCGGTGTGGCCGCCTCGGCGACGGCGTGGTCGGTCAACGGCGTGATGATGGCGATCTGTCTGCTCCTGTTGGGGTGCTGCGATGCCATCGTCGATGTCGCGCAGAACGTCGTCGGCATCTCCGTCCAGGAACGGGCCGGTCGCACGATCCTGTCGTCGATGCATGCGCTGTGGAGCCTCGGCGGTCTGCTCAGCGGAGCCGCCGCAACCGCGGCCGCCAGCTCCGGTGCCGACATGCGGGCGTGGCTGGGGCTCATCGGAGTCGCAGCCGTGGTCATCACGATCGTTGGGCGCCGCCTCATCGGAGACTACGCCTCGCCGAGGCGGGTCGCCGATTCCGACGCCGCTCCTGTTGGCCGTGGCGGAGACGGGGCCGTGGGGCGATCGAAACGGATGGTCCTCTGGGCTGCGCTGCCCTTGGCGATCGTCGCGATCTGCGGTGCCGCGGTCGAGGACATTGCGAACAACTGGGCGGGGCTGGCCGCGGTCGAATTCGCAGGAGTTCCGGCTGCCTCGGCGGGGATCGCCTTCAGCATCGTCATCGGCAGCCAATGCCTCGGACGATTCAGCGGGGACGTGCTCGTGACGAGGTTCGGGGCCGGTCGGATCGCGCGCCTCGGGGGCGGACTCATCGCCGTCGGCGGAGTCGGCATCATCGCAGCCCAGGAACCCGTTCTGCTGCTCGTTTCGATGGGTGCCCTCGGATTCGGGTCAGCGACGCTCGTGCCCGGCGCACTGGGAGCGGCCGCTCGTCTGCCCGGTGTCGGGCGTGCCGGGGGAGTGACGCTGGTGAACTGGCTGATGCGGGTGGGGTACCTCGGGACGAGTCCGCTGGTCGGGGTCGTCGCCACGGGAGCGGGACTGCGGTGGGGACTCGGCATCCTCGTGCTCGTCGGCCTCCTGACCGTGGTCTTCGCGAACCGCTTGGACGTCCGTCGGACCTGACGAGCGTGGGCGGGATGTTCCCTGGCTCGAGTCAAGTCCCCTGGCTTGGATTGAATAGACGTCGCCACAACGCGGGGCTGACAGGTTCGGGGAACGAAAAATGTGCCGCTCCTTCGTCTCAGCGAAGTGGCGACACATTCTATTGAAAGCGGGTGATGACCCGGGTGGTCGGGCTAGCGGGATTTGAACCCACGACCTCTTCACCCCCAGTGAAGCGCGCTACCAAGCTGCGCCATAGCCCGTTACCGTACTCCCTCGTGGGCAACGAGAACTAGCTTATACCGATCGGAGGCCAACTGCCAAAACCGCGTTCCGTGACCTTCGAAAAACAGGTATCATCCCAGGTAGATACCGAAGAAGCGGGTCCTGCAGATGCCTGACAGGGTGACTCAGTAACATTTCCGTTTCGTGATTGTTATGAAAGTGGCCCAGGCGGCTATGCTTGGTACACCGACAAACTAGAGGAGTCGACATGGCAGATCTGGATTATCCAGTGTCTTTGCGGTACTCGCGCGACCACGAGTGGGTCGCGACCACGGAAGACAACGCAGTAGTCCGTGTGGGTATCACTGATTTCGCCCAGGAACAGCTGGGTGACGTCGTCTATGTCGACCTGCCTGAAACCGGGGATTCGGTCACCGCAGGGGAGTCCTGCGGCGAAGTCGAGAGCACGAAGAGTGTCTCCGATCTGATCGCACCTGTGTCGGGGACCGTCACAGAGGTCAACGACTCACTCGACGATTCACCGGAGACGGTGAACTCGTCTCCCTTCGAAGACGGGTGGATGTATCTCGTCGAACTCAGTGACCCCACACAGCTCGAATCGCTGATGGACAGCGAGACGTACAAAGAGCTCATTCAGAGCGAGGAGGCGTAATGTCGCAGAACCACGATCAGAATCGTCCGACCCCCTCGCAGCCCTGGTATGACAACGGACAGGTCCCGCAGTCGAAGAAGTTCCCGTTCGGGGCCGGAAACGGCAATGGCGCTGACGAGTCCGCGACTCGGATGAACCCTCAGGTCGACCAGAACGGTCAGGGGAACACCCCTCCCTACGGTCAGCAGCCTGCCGACGGTGCCCCGCAGGCACCGCAGTACGGCAATGGCCAGCAGTTCGGCGGAACGCCCCAAGGTAGCCAGAACTACGGCGGAACGCCCCAGGGCGGCCAGAGCTATGGCAATGGTCAGCAGTTCGGCGGCACCCCGCAGGGCGGGCAGAACTACGGTGCGTCGCAGCCGGCGAATCAGCCGTATGCCGGACAGGGGCAGGGCAGCCAGGGGCAGCCGCAGTATCAGCCTCAGCAGAATCAGTATCCGCCGCAGAACTACGGCCAGCCGCAGAGCGGTCAGCCTCAGGGCGGCCAGGGTCAGCAGCAGTACGGCTCCAATGGTGCCGGTCAGTTTGCGCAGCCTCAGGGCAGCCAAGGTCAGCCGCAGTACGGGAACCATCCGCAGCAGGGCGGCCAGCAGCAGTACGGTTCGAACGGTGCCGGCCAGTACGGCCAGTTCGATCCCAACCAGCAGCAGGGCAGCCAGCCCGGCCCCGGCCAGTATGGTCAGCCACAGTCCGGTCAGCCCCAGTCGGGTCAGCCCCAGGGCGGCCAGCCGCAGGGCGCTCCGACGAACGGCGGACAGGACCCGATGAACGATTCGGGCAGCCAGCAGTTCCAGGGAATCCTGGATCCGCACACCGGCGAGATCCACCCCGTGCCCGACCTCGAAGGTCTGCAGGACGCCGATGCTCTGCTCGTCGTCGTCTCCGGACCGGACTCTGGTTCACAGATCCTGCTCGACACCGACGTGGTCACGGTGGGTCGCAGCCCGAATGCCGACATCTTCCTCGATGACGTCACGGTCTCGCGTAAGCATGCCGAGTTCATCCGCACTCCCAGCGGGTTCACTCTGCGCGACACGGGTTCGCTCAACGGCACCTATGTGGGCCGTCAGCTCATCGACTCCATCGAACTGCAGAACGGAGCCGATGTGCAGATCGGCAAGTTCCGAATGATCTTCCAGCAGCGTCCGCGCTCCTGACCGGGGGATAATGTCAAAAGTCGAAGTCGAGGTTGTCGGCGTCCGCATCGAAATGCCCGCCAACCAACCGATTCTGCTGCTCAAGGCCAGCGAACCTGCTTACTATCTGCCGATCTGGGTCGGTGCGATCGAGGCCAATGCGCTCTCGATCGCGCAGCGGGGACTGACCCCGCCGCGCCCCATGTCGCACGCTCTGCTGCTCGACGTCCTCGAGAAGTACGGGGCCGAGCTGCAGGACGTGACGATCACCGGCAAGGACGGTCAGATCTTCCTGGCAGAGCTGCACACGAATGACGGGAAGTCGATCTCCGCGCGCCCTTCGGACGCGGTGACACTGGCGCTGACAGCCGACTGCCCCGTGTTCGTCGAAACACAATTGCTTGAAGAGTCCGGAATCGAAGCCCCCGAGGCCGATGAAGAGGAAGTCGCACAGTTCAGAGACTTCCTCGACAATGTCTCGGCCGAGGACTTCGAGACCGGTACCGAAAACCCATGAAAGTGAAACATTGAGTCTCCACACCGATCCGGTCCTGTCCAACAGAGAAATCGCCGCTGCCGGCCACGACAATCTCCGCGGTCTCGACGACTGGCGAGAGATGGATCCGAAGCAGCAGCCGACGTATCTTGACAGTGCTGCGCTCGACGAGGTGCTCACCGATCTGCGCAACTCACCCCCGTTGGTCTTCGCCGGTGAAGCCGATGTGCTCAAGCAGCGGATCGCCGCCGCCTCGCGCGGAGAAGCCTTCGTCCTGGCGGGCGGCGACTGCGCCGAATCCTTCGACGGAGCCCAGGCGGACAAGATCCGGGCTCGTGTGCAGACGGTTCTGCAGATGGCGGCCGTGCTGACCTACGGCGGATCGATGCCCGTGGTGAAGATCGGCCGCATGGCCGGTCAGTTCGCGAAGCCGCGTTCGGCCGATATGGAGACCCGTGACGGAGTCACCCTGCCGTCGTTCCGCGGCGACATCGTCAACGGCTACGAGTTCACCGAGGAATCCCGCCGCCACGATCCGGAACGTCTGCTCAAGGCGTACCACATCTCCGCTTCCACGCTGAACCTCATCCGTGCGTTCACCCAGGGCGGCTTCGCCGATCTGCGATTCGTCCACGACTGGAACCGCGGTTTCCTCGCATCGAACCCCGGCTACCAGCGCTACGAGCAGACCGCTGCCGAGATCGACCGTGCCATCCGCTTCATGGATGCCTGCGGAGCCGACTTCGATGCGCTCAAGACCACCGAGTTCTACGCCGCCCACGAGGCGCTGCTGCTCGAATACGAACGTGCACTGACTCGCATCGACTCACGCACCGGTGAAGCCTACGACGTGTCCGGACACTTCCTGTGGATCGGCGAACGCACCCGCGAGATCGACGGCGCCCATGTCGACTTCCTGTCCAAGGTGCGCAACCCCATCGGCGTCAAGCTCGGACCCACTGCCACGGCTGATGACGCCCTGGCCCTGGCCGAGAAACTCGACCCGGACGCCGAGCCCGGCCGCCTGACCTTCGTCACCCGCATGGGTGCCGGTCAGATCGGTGAGTCGCTGCCGGCTCTGCTGTCGGGAATCGGCGACCGTCTGCCGCATGTGACCTGGGTCTGCGACCCGATGCACGGCAACACGATCACCTCGAACACCGGGTACAAGACCCGCCGCTTCGAAGACGTCATGGCCGAGGTCGAAGGATTCTTCAACGCGCACGCTGAGGCGGGCACGATCCCCGGTGGACTGCACATCGAACTCACCGGCGATGACGTCACCGAGATCATGGGCGGGGCCACCGAGATCGACGACGAGGGCCTGCGTCGCCGCTACGAGACCCTCGTCGACCCGCGCCTCAACCACGATCAGTCGCTGGAGATGGCGTTCCAGGTCGCCGAGTACCTCACCCGACGGCAGTAACCGCCACAACTGACAAAGCCGGGGGCTCCGCAGAATCTCTGCGGAGCCCCCGGCTTTGTCGTCTGACCGACCGGAATCATCTGCGCCCGAGCGACCAGTCGTGCCTGTCCGCCCGTCGTGCCTGTCCGCCCGTCGTGCCTGACCGACCGACACGTCTGACCGACGAGTCCTATTTGTCTTTGTCGTCCTTCTTGTCGTCAGACTTCTTGTCCTTGGAATCGTTCTTCTCGTCCTTCTTGTCATCCTTCGAGTCGGAGTCTTCTTTCTTCTCCTTGCCCTTGGACACGCGGACGATGATGAGAGAGTTCGCGGGCTTCGCCTCGGTGCTCTTCGGGAACTGCGAGACAACCTTGCCCTTGGGTACGTCGTCGGAGAACACCTCGTCCTTGCCGACGCGGAATCCGCGCTTGGCCAGGGTCGCATAGGCGGCGTCGAAGGTCAGCCCCTCGACGTTGGGAACCGGGATCGGCGCGACGCCCTTGGACACGACGAGATCGATCTTCTCGCCTTTCGACAGCTTGGTTCCGGCCTTCTGCGATGCCGAGATGACGGAGTCCTTGGCGACAGTGTCGCTGTACTTCTCCTCGACCTTGCCGACCTCGAGGTTGACCTTCTTCAGCGCGGCCTCTGCTTCGTCGCGGGTCGTGCCCTCGAGCTTCGGAACCGCGAACTTCTCCTCACCCTTGGACACGACGACCGTGACGGAAGAGTCAGGAGCGAGTTCTGCACCGCTGACGGGTTCGGTGCCGATGACAGTCCCGGCGGGAACCTTGTCGTCGAAGACCTCTTTGGGCTCGGCCTTGAGATCGTTGTCCTCCAGCTGCGAGGTGACTTCCCCGACGGGCTTGCCCGCCAGCTCACCGGGAACGATGGATTTCGGTGTCGGCAGGTTCGCCACCACGAACCAGGCGACCAGAGCGAGGACGGCAACCACGGCGACGAGTCCCGTAAGGACACGACGTCGGCGACGTCGGACGGGAGATGCCCCCGCAGAGGCGGCCGCGGAGCCGGCGACCACCGCAGCCTTATCGTGGCGGTCGGAATCCGAATCCTTCGACACCGGTTCGTCGTCGGAGTCCTCTCGATCAGCGGAACCGTCCGAAGCGTCAGAATCAGCTGAATCGGCGGCAGCGCCTGCGGCTTGCGCGCCCGACGTGTCTGCGTCGGGGGATTCCGAGACGGCACCGGCACCGGCACCGGCAACCGCGGCGCCGGCCACTCCGACTTCGGCCGCAGCGACGGCGGCCGCGCCGGCGGCACCGTCAGTGTGGTCGTCATCGCCACGATCGGCGTCATCGGAGTCGGCGTCAGCGTCAAGATCAGAGTCGCCCGATTCGACACCGTCGACCCCGTCGGCATCGTCGTGGGAAGCTTCCGCGGCAGCCGCCTCGGCGGAGGACTCGTCGTCATCGGCATCGTCGGGATCCGCCGCACCTGTGTCCGCCTCGGTGTCGTCCTCTTCGCCTTCGAGATACGGGATCTCGTCGGTGCGGGAGCGCTTCTCCTTCGGCACCTCCTCGCCGAGGTCGATGCTCGCGGTGAGCACGGGGGAGTGCTCACCGGTGGCGATCTGCGGATCTCCGAGGTCGAGCTCGGCCTCGGACATCTCCGCACGCGCTTCTGCCAACGCTAAGCGGAACTCGGCGGCATCGGCAGGACGGTCCTCGGGGTCCTTCGACGTCGCCCACAGCACGAGCGCATCCAGGCGCGGACTCAGGCGGGTGACGACGTCCGACGGCGGCGGAACCGTATCGTGGACGTGACGGTACGCGACCTGGATCGGGACGTCATCGGTATACGGCTGAGCGCCGGTGAGCATCTCGTAGAACATGATGCCGACCGTGTACAGATCGGTGCGGGCATCTGCTCCGGCTCGGGTGACGAGTTCGGGAGCAACATAGCCGACCGTGCCGATGAGGGTCTTGGTCGTCGTCGCTGTGGTCACGGCACGGGCCAGACCGAAGTCGGCTAGCTTGACCTGACCGTCGGTGCCCAGCAGCACATTGTCGGGTTTGAGATCGCGATGGATGATCCCGGTCGAGTGCACGGCCTCGAGCGCGGCGAGGATCGCATCGAGGACGACGATCGCCTGTCTGGGCGTGAAGGTTCCGCGGTGCTTGAGCTCGCGGCGCAGCGTCACCGACGGCAGGTATTCCATGACGAGGTAGACGATGTCGCCGTCGCGCGCCTGATCGTGGATGGCCACGAGGTTCGGGTGGGTGAGCCGACCGGCGTTGATGGCCTCCCGGCGGAAGCGTTCGACGAAGGTGTCATCGGAGATGAGGTGCTCATGCATGACCTTGATCGCGATCTCACGGTCGAGTCGCAGGTCGGTGCCGCGGTAGACCATGGCCATGCCGCCGCGGGCGATCTTGGCATCGATGCGGTAGCGCTCATTGAGCACCGTGCCGATGAGGGGATCTCGGCGGGCGGTCACAGGGCCTCCTCCAAACGCGCGCGCTGCAGTTGGACGGCGCGGACGAAGGCCTTCGTCTCCGGCAGCAGTCCGTCGGCGCGAACCGAGCGCAGGTCCTGGTAGTAGCCGGCGATGGCTTCGTTCTCCGATTCGGCGGTTTCGATGAGCCAGCCGAGGATGACGGTGCCGGCGACGATATTGTCTTCGATGTCGAGCAGGTCGAGTCCGCGACCGACGATATCGGACGCCCAGCGACCGGATCGGGGAGTGATCTGCATGATCCCGATCGCGTTGCCGGCCGAGACCGTCGTGTGCTGGAAACCGGATTCGGCAGCGGCGAGGGCCTGCATGAGGGCGGGATCGGCGCCGAGCTCGACAGCCAGCGAGGCGACGAGCAGCTTCGCCTGCGCCGGGGCCGGATGGCGGCGGTGCAGCAGAGTGTATTTGTTCAGTCGCGCCGCGTGGAGCACCGAGGGGCGGATGCCCTCGACCTGCGCGCTGGCGGCAACGCGGGGGACGTCGCTCGGCGGTTCGGCCGGGGTGCGACGTGGGCGGGCCTTCGACGGACGCAGCAGGAGGAGTTCGCCGACCGTGATGAACGAGTCATCGCCCATGGCGTTGGCCTGCCGCAGGGTCGCCGGCGAGATTCCGTGCCGCGCCGCGATTCCCTGCAGGGTGTCACCGGGGGCGACGACGTGTGAGGGATCATCATCGGGCAGATCGTTCTTCTCCGGCAGGGACAGGACCTGACCCTGGTGGAGGTTCTGACGCGGCGAGATGCGGTTGAGTTCGGCTAACGCGGGCACTGAGACGCCGTGTTTGCTGGCCACACCGTAGAGGGTGTCGCCCTGCTTGACCTTGTATGTGCGGCCGCCGTGGGTGACGGGAACGGTGGCACTCGTGGTGCCCGAGATCCACTGCGGACCGGTGCTCGAGGTGGCTGCGTCCTCGTCAGCGGGGCGACGGTCGGATGTGTCCTCGACGCCGTCATCGGACTGATCGTCGGGGGTGGCCGATTCTGCTGCGGCGGCGGGAGACCGATCGTCAGCGGACACGTTAGAGCCCGGGTTCATCGTCGCCGAGACGGCCGGTGAGTTCTCGTCGGGGGATTCGGCGGTGGGGGTCACCTCGGTGGGGGAGTCGTTTTCGGGGTCGACCCGTTCGGCTCCTGGGATCGGACCGGTCGAATTCACCTTCGATGCGGCGCGGATGTCAGGAGCGGCGGTGACGGGCCTGTGCCGTCGCGGTCGTGTCATCTGTCACCTGTTGACTTCATGTCGAGTGGGGAAGCTACGGTCTCCAGCCTAACGAGTAGGCGGGCTCGACCCGAGCATTCGGCACCGCATGGCGGGGTGTTTCTGCCGAATATTGCTACGCTTGAGGGCGTGAATACCGAAGAACTCGTCCAGGACTGGGCCCCGCTGCCCGACATCGCAGAGCTCACCGGGCTCGGCATCTCCCAAGTGCGGAGGCTACTCGAAGACGGCGCCATCTGCGGAATCAAGATCGGCAATCCGAAGGTTCTGCGGGTTCCGTTGGCCTTCTTCGTCGACGGCGAGGTCGTCAAACCGCTCAAAGGCACCCTGCACACCCTCTACGACGCCGGATTCGACTACGAAGAAGCCATCGTGTGGCTCTTCACCCATGACGAGTCCCTGCCCGGCCGGCCCATCGACCTGCTTCGCTCGGGTAACAAGAAGGAAGTGCGCCGCCGCGCTCAAGCCCTCGCGTTCTGATCTGCGCGGGCTCGAGGAGAGCAGCGCAACACCCTTGAGGTGAGCAGCGTTTGACGTGGTCAACGCGGCACCCTCGAAGCGAGCAGACCTGTTCGCCGGCCTCAGCTGGTGCGGTAGCTCAGCGCTTTCGCAAAACCCTTGAGTCGCTCCTGTGCGGCCGATCCGATGCGCACCTGCGCCGAGGCGGTCGGCCCTGCCGCTGAACCTGCACCGGCATCGGCTTCTGCCCACGTATCGACGATCGTCGCTGCGTGGGCATGCTTGTCCGCGATGAAGGATTCGACGGCGGCGAGCCCGCCCGAGTCCGTGATCATGTCAACGCATTCGGCCACCTCGGCGTCACTGAGATCCGGATCGCCCAACCGCGCGGCGAGGATCTCGAGCTGGTCCGCCGAGATCCGGGCCGCGGTCTCGGCGATGAGCACGGTCCGCTTGCCCTCCCGGATATCGTCGCCGGCGGGTTTGCCTGTGGCCTCGGGGTCACCGGCGATGCCGAGCACATCGTCGCGCAACTGGAATGCCTGTCCGAGGGGAAGACCGAAAGCGGAGATCTCCTGCAGCTGTCCAGCGTCCGCTCCGGCCAGGGCCGCGCCGAGGAGGAGCGGCTGTTCGACCGAATACTTCGCCGACTTGAAGCTCAGCACCTCCCACGCGCGATCGGCGATCCGGTCGTCGCCGAGGGGGATGACCTCGGCGAGTACGTCGAGGTACTGGCCGACCATGACGTCTCGACGCACGGTTCCGCGCAGCTCGAGGGCGGCGCGGCTGTTGCCCAGGGCCTCCTGCGATCGTTCGAAGAGCTCCTCGCTCAGCGCCAGGCAGATATCGCCGATGACGATGGAAGCGGAGACGCCGAAGGACGCGCCGTCGCCATGGAAGCCGGAGCGCTGATGGCGGTCCTCGAACTGTCGGTGCAGGGCCGGCCGGCCACGACGGGTGTCCGAATTGTCGATGACATCATCATGGATGAGCGCGGCGGCGTGGAGCAGCTCGAGCGAACCGGCCGCCTGCGCCAGACCCGCGGTGACGTCGGCTGCGGAGCCGGCTGTCCGGTCGGCTGTGGTCCCGCCTGCCTCGCCGGCGCGGACGTCACCGCCGGCGAGCTGGAAGCCCCACCACAGCAGGACGGGGCGGATCCTCTTGCCGCCGCGGGTGAACTCGATGAGCGCGTCGCCGATCGCTGTCGCATCGGGTGAGATCGCCTCGAACTCGGCAGCCTTCTCAGCGAGGAAGGCCTCCAGTTGGGCGGACACCTCGGCGGCGATGGACTCGGGAGAGTCGAGGAACTCGACGAGGGCGGGAGGGGCGTCGGCCGAGCCGGGTGCCGTGGACGGGCCGGGCTCAGGGGCGTCGCCGGTCATCCCCGATCTGTGCGAGGTCATGAACCGATGTTTCCGCCGACGGTCACGATCGAATTCGCTTTGTCCTCCGAATCCTCGGCGACCGTGACGACGAGGACGCTGTCATTGTCCTTGTGCTTGAAGTTGACCACGCGGGCGCTCTTCGTCTTCACCTCTTCGCCGAGGCGTTCGAAGTCCGCCTTGCCGAGCTCCTTCTCGTAGAACTCGAAGATGTCCTTGGCATCGGCCTTCGCCTTGACGACGAGGCTGACCTGTTCGGGCAGCTTCTTGTCCTTGTCGTTGTGAGCCTTGACGCTCGACGCGGAGAGCACCTCGGAATCCGGGTACGGCTTGATGTACTCGGGCAGATCCTTCACATCGTTCGATGTATCGGGGTCCGAGCCTGTGGCCTCGGTCGATGCTTCGGCCGAGGCGGTCTCGGATTCGGCAGGGGATGCGGAGGCAGGGGCCTCCTGAGAAGCCGAAGGGGTCGATTCGGCCTTGTCTCCACCGTTTCCCGAGCAGCCCGCGAGAGCGAGCGCGGCAACGATGGGCAGTGTCATGACAGCGGTGCGCGATACCATGCTTCAAGAGTACCTGGACTGTTCGGCGGAGCCGAAAGGAACAAGCGCGAGGGGCAGGCGATGAGTCGGAAGCAGCTGGCACGATCCGGAGGTGATCTGAGCCGTCTGGGCACGGACGACTCCGGCGCCACCATGCTCCACCTCGACATGGACTCGTTCTTCGTCTCCGTCGAGCTGCTCAGTCGCCCGCATCTCGTCGGCCGCCCCGTCATCGTCGGCGGACGCAGCGGACGCGGAGTCGTCGTCTCGGCCAGCTATGAAGCCCGCGAGTTCGGAGTCCATGCGGCGATGCCGATGTCGCGGGCCATGAACCTGTGCCCCGTCGCCGAGGTGATCCCGCCTTCCCACGGTCTGTACTCCTCGTACTCCCGCCAAGTCTTCGATCTCGTCGCCGAGGTGACCCCCGACGTACGGCAGGTCAGCGTCGACGAAGCCTATATCGATGTCTCCGGAGCCGTGCGCCGGCTCGGCTCTCCGGTGGAGATCACCACCCAGCTGCGAGCCCAGATCCAGGAGCGCACCGGTCTGAGCGCCTCGGTGGGCATCGCCGTCAGCCGCGTCGTGGCCAAACTCGCCTCGACGAGGGCGAAGCCGAACGGCCAGCTGCTCGTACCCGCGGCCGCGACCCAGCAGTTCCTCGACCCGATGCCGATCGAAGCCCTGCCCGGGGTGGGGGAGAAGACGCAGGAGGGCTTCTTCCGCTATGGAATCCGCCTCATCGGCGACCTCGCCGCAGTCGACGAGGATTGGGCCGCACGAGTCTTCGGTGCGCACGGCCATCAGCTGTGGCGGGCTGCCCACGGTCAGGACTCGTCCGGTTTCGACCACCAGGCCAAGGAACACTCGATCAGTGCTGAGAACACCTTCGGCGAGGACATCTGGGACATCGCCGTGCTCGAACACGAACTGCTGCGCCTCGCTGACAAGGTCGCCTACCGAGTCCGCGCAGAAGGAAAGGTCGCCACAAGCCTCGGACTGAAGTACCGTCTCGGCGATTTTACGACTCTGTCGAGGTCTGTGACTCTGTCGGCGCCGACGGATCTGGCCCGGGAGATGTACGAGGCGCTGCGCCCGGCTCTGCGCAAACTGCGTGAGCAGCGCTCCCAGGGAGTCAGGCTGCTCGGCGTCCGAGCCGCCGGCCTCAGCGATTTCGCCGTCACCGGACGGCAGGCCACCTTGGACGAACCAGAACATTCCGGACGTGAAGCCGAGGTCGCCCTCGACGAGGTGAGGCGGCGATTCGGCAGCGAAGCGATCTCGCAGGCCTCGCTTCTGCGCAAACGCCCCGAGGCCTGAGAGCGGGTGAGCGGGAGCACAGTCTGAAGACCCCGTGGGAATCCGGCTCCTGACGGCCCCCGGAGATGTTTTTTCGGCCCTCAGAGACTATGATTGGGGGAAAGACTTGGGAAGCGAAACGGGGGTTCGAGATGCCACTCTCCGATCACGAACAGCAGCTGTTGGATCAACTTGAGAAGCAGCTGCGCAGTGAAGACCCTCGTTTTGCCCGGAATATCTCGGAAACCCAGGCCGCTGCCACGGGGCCCGGGTTCTCGGCGAAGCGCTTCGTCCTCGGTATCCTCATCGCACTCGCCGGGCTGGCCGCGACGATCCTCGCGATCTCGCTCGTCTCCAGCTCCGCCTGGTGGATCGCCCTCGGCGTCGTCGGCTTCGGCCTCATGGTCGCCGGAATGTACTGGGCGTTCAGCCGTCCCGGCCATGTGCACACCACTCAGACGGACTCTCGGAACTCCGGAGCGAAGACCGGTGCCAAGGGCAACTCCGGCTTCATGAGCCGAATGGAAGACCGGTGGGAGAAGCGCCAGCGCGGCGAATGATCCTGCTCAGGACGATCAAGGCACTCTCGATATGAGAGTGCCTTTTTCAAAGCCGGTCCGCGTGTTCGCCGGTACTGTCCTTGGCGTCTTTGCCGGCGTCTTCCTCTTCGCCGAGGCGGCCCACTGGCGATCGAGCCGTCGTCGGCTGGGAGACTGTGATAGCTCTGGCTCTGCTGACCGGCGACCACGGAGCGACCGGTGGTCGTGTCCGGACACTCGGGCCCTGACCACAGCCGACAGTGACCAGATCATCATCGTCCTCGGATATGCAAACCGCGGTCAGCGACCGAACGGAATCAACCGGTTTAGGGTCCGCGCGGGTCTGCGGTCGATCGATCCGACAGCCCGGTCGACTCTCCTCATCCTCTGCGGAGGGGCCGTCACAGGACGAACACCGGAGGCCCTCATCCTCGAACGCTTCGCCCGGGACGAACTCGGCTTCGCCGGCCGAACTGTGCTGGAAGCGCAGAGCACAACGACGTGGGAGAACATCGCCAACGCGATCCCCATCATCGACCGCGAACTCACCCCGGCCACAACGATCAGCATCGTCTCGAACTCCCATCATGCCGAGAAAGCCCGTGACCACCTGTGGCAGATGCGCCCGGACCTTGCACGACGACTGGTCCGCGGGGGAGACTACCGGTTCGGAGAACATCCGCTGGTGAAGCCCATCGCCGCCGTGCGCGGCCTGCTCGCCCTGCGTGTACTCGATCGTGAGAACGCGAAACACGCGGCAGTGCACTGAGGTCCCAGACTCTCGCATGGAGGGTCCAGGCTCTGCGTGACAGCGAAGAGGCGGCCCCGCAGGACCGCCTCTTCGCACATCGACCAGGACCGCCAGGTATCGGCCTGGATCGTCAGCTCCTCGTCATTTCGGACGATTGAACAGGCTGGCCGGCCAGATCTTCGCAGAGATCCGACTGCCCGGCGTGGCCCGCTCCGACAAGTCCGTCCTCACCTCGTCGACGAGCGCTTGCACCTCCGAGTCATCGAGCGCCTCGGTAGCCGCACCGTAGCGCTGAGCTTCGAGGGCATCGACGAACGCTCCGAGCGCAGAGTCATCATGACCCGACTCTGACGGACGCGACGGGGCCGGACTGCTCAGACGTCGCAGCCGTTCATCCGAACGATCGAACGTCGAGAAACCGGCAGCTTCTGCGTTCTGCACGGCGGCACCGGAACCGGCAGCCGCCTCGGCGGCGGTCTTTCGCATCGGTTCGCCGGTGTCCGGATCGATCTCTGGCGCCGTGGAGCCGGCATCCGTACCGGTGGTACTCGAGGTATCCGCAGCCTCGGTGCCACCACCGCCGGCAGCGCCGGTTGCAGGGACGGCACCGGCGAGCACGAGCTCGTTGAAGCGCAGTGTCCGACTCGAATCCAAGCTCTGCCCGTAGTCGGTGGCCAGAGCACGGACCTCAGTCCACACCGCCTCGAGGTTCTGCGGATCCTTCGTCCTGCGCGAGCGCAGGATCGAACGCCAGATCGCAGGCAGTGCCGCGAGCAGCAGCAGGACGAGCACGATCGCAGCGATGCCGAAGACAGTGCCGAAGTTCGAACCGGCCGGCTCTGCGGCCGGAGTGCTCGTCTCCTCCTCGGTGGGTTCCTCGGAGCCACCGGTCGGCGAAGCAGATTCGCTCGGCTCTTCGCTCGGGCTCGCAGACTCCGACTCGTCGCCCTCCTCCTGCTGGTCGGCGCCATCGGCGAGGGTCCACTTCGGCGGATCTCCGGCGGGACCGCCGGGGGTGGGTTCGAAGCGCACCCAGCCGGCACCTTCGAAGTAGAGCTCCGGCCAGGCATGCGAATCCTGCATGCTCACGTCGACGCCGTTCTCGGCTTCGTCCCCGCCGGCGTATCCGACGCCGATGCGGGCCGGAATTCCCATCGTCCGGGCCATGATCGTCATGGCCGAGGAGAACTGGACGCAGTAGCCCTGCTTATCCGCCAGGAAGTCCGAGATCGCGTCGCCGCTGGCCCGTTCGGGGGCATCGAGCGAATACTCGAAATCGCCGCCGCGGAAGTACGCCTGCAGCATGACTGCGGCCTCCCACTGGTTATCCGCATCGGCGGTGACCCGCTCTGCGGTCTCCTTCACGCTGGTCGGCAGGGAGTCGGGGACGGCGAGTTCGGTCTCGAAGTCGCTCTCGGACACCGGAGTTGCCGACTGCAGATCCTCGACGTCGGGATTCGGGGACAGATAGTCCATCGAATACTGCAGTCCACCGGTCTTCTCACCGTTGCCGACGACCGTCAAGGTCTTCTCGTCGAAGATCCACCGACGACTCAGGTCCTTCGGCTGCTGCGGAGCATACGGAGACGGCAGGTACTGCTGGTCGTAGTCGTCGCCGACGGCGACGCTGATCGTCTGCTCCTTGAAGTTCTTGTCCCGCGGCATCCCCGCGGGCCATGGCATTCCGTCGGCGGCGATCGCGAACGGATCGAGGCTGAACGGGCTCGGTGCCCAGTTCTCACCGTCGAAGTCAT
Source organism: Brevibacterium sediminis (assembly GCF_013623905.1). Classification (GTDB taxonomy): domain Bacteria; phylum Actinomycetota; class Actinomycetes; order Actinomycetales; family Brevibacteriaceae; genus Brevibacterium; species Brevibacterium sediminis. The sequence continues at coordinate 74,602 of NZ_JABKDD010000008.1, read as the reverse complement.
CGATCGAGGTCAACCGGATCGGATCCGCGTCCTCGTCCGTCGTCTGGTAGCTGAACAGCGTCTTGTCATCCCGGTCGCCGAGGTTCTGGCGCAGGTTGAGGAATGGGTTCGTCACCGTCAGGTCGCCCTGGCCCTTCGAGGCCCGGTCGGGCAGGGTGGGCACCGGGGGCAGCAGAAGGGGCAGGCCGATGCCGATCGCCAGAGCCAGAGCTCCGGCGAGGATCGCCGTCATTCCTCCGCGCCACCGGGTCGCGGGCAGATAGGGGCTGAGCAGGAGCAGCAGGAACGCCGCGAGGATCGCGACGATGTGCCACCACTTCACCTCCTGCGCGGCGAAGTAGACGGGGATCATCCACAGCACGAGCAGCAGCACACCGCCGACCTTCGGTGCCCGCAGATCCGAGACGAGGCCGTCGATGAGGATCGTGATGAGGGTGAAAGCGATCGTGAGCATCGCGATGAAGCCCGGTGTGCTCGCCGCCGGGGGAGCGGTCGCGTAGAGGTCGCTGACCCCCTCGGAGAGCAGATCGATCACCGTTCCGAAGGACTCACCGGTCGGGATGAACCCGAGCAGAAGCGAATCCCCGGCGCAGACGATGAAGACCGCGATGAGACCGGCCACGCACTGGGCGATGACCGCGGTGCCGGTCGAGCGCAGTGCCGGAACGGTGCGGAACACGGCGCCGACGATGACGACGACGGCGACGGCGACCAGGACGGGCGAGACCCAGGCGAAGTCCTTGAACACCGCCGATACGGCGACAGCGGTAAGGGCCATGGCGACGAAGACGACGATCGCCTCGAGCCAGCCCGTGCTCGGGCGCTCATCGCCCGTCGACGAGGGAGCCGAATAGCCGTTCGCCGGAGACTCGGAATCGGCTCCGCGCAGACGTGTGTCGGGAGTATTCAGACTCATCGGCGCACCCCCTGCGGAGTCGAGCTCGCACCACCCGGAGCCGCGGACGCGCTGCCGGCACCGGCAGTTCCCGGTCCGGGTTCGGCCGAGGTCCGACCGGTGCCGCTGCGAGAGCGCTTGGACTCGAACGTCGTCCAGGACTCCGGCAGGTCCTCGCTGAGACCGAGCATCGTCAGATCGTCGATCTCGCTGAGCGTGCGCAGAGTCACCGGCACGCGGCGGGAGAAGTGCGAGGCGAGTTCCTGCCCGCGCTGGTCGCCGACGGAGCAGATGACGATGTGGTTGGGGTTGTCGTGCGAGGGCAGTTCGACCCTGCCCGGGCGCACAAGGGCGGAGAGCAGACGCAGCTTGTCGATCTCGCGGGCTCCTTTGAATCTGATCTGGTGTCCGGGAGCGACGACATTGACTTCGTAATCGGCCTTGAGGAACGCGGTTCCGGCCGCGGTCGCCGCGGCCAGCAGGAACTCGATCTCGAGGTCGCTCGGCTCCTCGGCGCCCTCATCGGCGACGAGGTCGATGAGGATGAGCGAATGGAGCGTCTCCTCATCGGCTTCGTGCCGGACCATGAGCTCGCCGGACTTCGCCGTCGAGGGCCAATGCACATGCCGCAGATCATCGCCGGGCACGTACTCACGTGTGTGGAAGTCCCGGGTGGTGTGTCCGGTGCGGACCTTGCCGTCGTCGAGGCGGGAGGGCCGGATCGACGAATCCTGCGGGATGCGCGCAGGCAGAATCGGCACGGACACGGCCACGGGGAAGGCCCCGTGGGCCTTCTTCTTCATCTTCACCAGGCCGAAGGGTCCGAACACGGTGATGAGGACCGCATCGATCCCGGAGACACCGCGGCGATTGGGGGTGAACGACGTCAGCACCGTCTGCGATGCCCCATGGGCCAGAGCCGGGACATCACCGGAGGTGGAGTCGCCGAATCCCTCGGCCGGGGTGAAATCGATCGTCGCGGCGGGAATCGCGAGCTGGCCGACATTCGTCACGCGCGCCTGGACTTCGACCTCTTTGCCTTCGGCGGCCAGCGGGTAGCGGTCTCCCGAAGGAGACAGCGCCACTTCGTGGAGGTTCGTGCTCATCGCGATCGACACCCGACGGGTGCCCCACAGGATGAGCAGCGCAGAGAGCAGGACCAGGCCGAGCAGCAGCAGACCGGCCGGCAGCAGGCCAGGCAGCGCGAAGCGGTAGGCCGTGATGATCAGGGCCGCCCCGGCCAGGACGAAGATGATGCCCGAAGTGCTCAGTCGCATGCGGTCACTGGTTCGCGGAGACGGGCACGCGGGACAGCACCCGACCGATGAGGTCAGCAGCTAGATCTGCGTCGTCTCCGTCGCGGGGGATGATGCGGTGGGCGAGGATGTACGGGGCCAGGGCCTGCACATCGTCGGGGGTGACGAAGGTGCGCCCGGACAGGGCCGCGCGGGCCTTCGCCGCACGCAGCAGATGGACGCCGCCGCGCGGGGAGCTGCCGAGCAGGATCGCCTGATCGTTGCGGGTGGCGTGGAGGATCGCCACGATGTACTCGCGCAGCTGCCGGCTCGCGGAGACATGGCGGACGATCGTGCGCGCCTGAGTGATCTGCTCGAGGTTCGTCACCGCGGCGGCGGTCTCGAGGGGATCGTTCTGGATCTGGTTGTCCAGCAGGTCGACCTCGTCGGACGTCGCCGGATACCCCAGGGAGATGCGCGTGAGGAAGCGGTCACGCTGCGCCTCGGGCAGAGCGTAGGTGCCCTCCATATCGATCGGGTTCTGAGTGGCGACGACGATGAACGGGGTGGGCATCGGATAGGTCTGCCCGTCGATCGTCGCCTGCCCCTCGGCCATGCACTCGAGCATCGCCGACTGCGTCTTCGGGGACGCACGGTTGATCTCATCGGCGATGACGATGTTCGCGAACACCGGGCCCTGCCGGAACTCGAAGTGACGAGTCTCCTGGTTGAACAGGTTCACGCCCACGACGTCGGTGGGCAGCAGATCCGGAGTGAACTGGATGCGGCGCACGGAGCCGTCGACGACCTTGCCCATGGCACGGGCCAGCAGGGTCTTGCCGACGCCGGGGACGTCTTCGAGGAGGACGTGTCCGCCGGCGAGCAGCGCGATGAGCGAGAGCCCGACGGCCTCATCCTTGCCCTCGAGGACCGAGTTCATCGCTGTGCGTGCCCGCGAGGTCAGATTCTGCACCCACTCGATGTGTTCGGCGCCGATCACGGAATTGGTCTGTGTACCTTCTTGGCTGGTCGACATACCCTCCATTGTCCCTTAAAGCCGACACCCCAGCCACACGAGTTTCTTTCAGCTTCGTCACTCCCTTCGCCTCCCCACTCCCACGCCCTCCCCGAGGCGCCCCACCCCACTCCCCACCACTCTCCCCACTTTCCTCCACGCGGACCCTCCACTTTCCTCCCCACTCGCCTCCACCTCGGCGCGGGTCTCGCCCGTGATCCCCGGATTCTCGCGGATCTGTGCCGTTCTCATCGTCCTCGCCGAGGCGGCCCACCGCCTTCGCGGGCCCGCCGTTCTTCCCGCGTCCGACACTCCCGCGACGCGCCCTCGAGAAATTTTCCCCACTTTCCTCCACCTATCTGACCTGGGAAAACAATGAGTCGTGAGCATCGTTGAAGCGAAAAGCTGGAATATGTGGAGGGAAGTGGAGTACTGTGGTTGCTATCGGAGCCGATGGGTTTCGAAAGGGGTGAGACGACATGTTCTTGGGCACTCATATGCAGAAGCTCGACGACAAAGGTCGCCTCATCCTGCCCGCAAAGTTCCGCGAGGAGCTGTCGCCCGGACTCGTTCTGACCCGTGGCCAGGAGAACTGCCTCACCCTGTTCCCCACCACGGAGTTCGAAGCCGAGCACGCGCGAATCCAGAACGCGCCGAAGACGAATAAGGAAGCCCGCGATTACCAGCGCGTGTTCCTGTCGGCGGCATTTGCGGACCAACCGGACAAACAGGGACGCATCACGGTCCCGAACATATTGCGGCAGTACGCATCACTCGATCGGGAAGTCGCAGTGATCGGCATGGGCAACCGAGTCGAGATCTGGGATGCACCGACCTGGGAGGACTACCTCGTGGGCGCTCAGCAGGCCTTCGCCGAACGCGAGGAGGAGGTGATCCCCGGAGTGATCTGATTCTGCTCGGGTTTGATCCTTGCCCGCCGTGCTCGAGTTTCGGGGAACTTCCCCGTTTCCGAAGCTCGGACGTCCTGACACACTTCCCCGGTGGCAGGGCCACGGCGGTCAAGGTTCTGGCTCCAGCAGCGCACCCCCGACCACCCCCGTATGAAGGACCCACGAATGACAGCTCAGCACGTACCGGTGCTCCTGACGCGCGTGGTCGAACTCATCGGCGTCGGCGTCGAAGCCGCCAGGGACGCGGGTCTCACCCCGGTCGTCGTCGACGGCACACTCGGAATGGGCGGTCACGCCGAAGCCGTCCTCACGGCCTTCGACGATGTCCACCTCGTCGGCATCGACCGTGATCTGCAGGCCATCGACATCGCCGCGAAACGCCTGGCCCCCTTCGCCGACCGCATCGATATCGTCCACGCAGTCGACGACGAGCTGCCCGAGGTCCTCGACGACCTCGGCATCTCAGAGATCAGCGCGATCCTGCTCGACCTGGGAGTGTCCTCGCTGCAGCTCGACGAGGACGAACGCGGATTCTCCTACTCCCGGCCGGCGCCCCTGGATATGCGCATGGACCGCACCCAGGAGCTCACCGCCGAGAAAGTGCTGGCCACCTACTCGGAATCCGAGCTGCGCCGCATCCTCCGCGAATACGGAGAGGAGAAGCTGGCCGGCAAGATCGCGAAGATCATCGTCACCGACAGGGTCGACACCCCATGGGAGACCTCGGACCAGCTCGCGGCCATGCTCTCCCGAGTGATCCCGCAGACGAAGAAGAAGTCGCACCCCGCCAAACGCACCTTCCAGGCCCTGCGTATCGAGGTCAACGACGAGCTCGGGGTGCTGCGCACCGCACTGCCGGCGGCACTGGAAGCGCTGCACATCGGGGGAGTGGCCGTCATCGAGTCCTACCAGTCATTGGAGGACACGATCGTGAAGAAGACCTTCCGAGCGGCCACGACCTCCTCGGCGCCGCCGGATCTGCCGGTCGTGCCCGAAGAGCACCAGCCCTGGCTGACCGAGATCATCCGGGGCGCCGAAATGGCTGATGAGCAAGAAGCAGAGACCAACCCGCGGGCGGCAAGCGTCCGACTGCGGGCAGTGCAGAAGATCAGGGAGGCACGATCGTGAGCAATTCCTCGGCAAGAGCCGGTCAGCATAACTTCCCCGAACGTCCGAGCCGGTTCGAAGAGGCCGGTGGTCAGCAGGGTGGGGCGAGGCTGCGGCTGCTCAAGTTCGAACTGCCGAAGTCCCGTCTGCCCTTCTCCATGCTGTGCGTGGGGATCCTTCTCGCCACCCTCGTGGCCGTGCTGCTGCTCAACATCTTCGTCGCCAACACCTCCTACAAGGTCGACCAGCTGACGAGTGAGAAGGAAGCTCTGGCCGAGCAGAAGGACCGCCTCGTCGAAGACAACTCGTACCGTGAGTCCCCGCAGAACATCGCCTTGGCCGCCGAAGAGCTCGGTCTCGTCCGTGATTCCTCACCGGAATTCCTCGACGCGAAGACCGGGAAGATGATCGACGCCCCCGGAATCGACGTCAGCGGTGAGAAAGAGCCCACAGTCGTGCCCGGCCCGCGCGCCGATACACGTGATGACATCCGACCCAATCTACGATCGGATGAGAAGCTCCCGGTCGTCGGGGGCAGCCCGAGCCAGGACGTGGCGGCTCCGAGCCAGGAGGCGCCGAAGTAGTCCGAGCTCACCGGGACCAGGGAACGGCCTGACCGACACATTCGCCGACCACACCAAGGACCGAGGACTCAAGCTATGGGCCCAGCCAAGACCCGACTGAAGAAGAAGCGCAAGGGCGGTGGCCCCGATCTGCGTTGGCGGATGGGCTTCATCGCCGCGGTGTCGGTCCTCGTCCTCCTCATCACCTCCGTCCGCCTCGTATCGATCCAGGGTATGGACTCGATGAAGCTGGCGGAGAAGGCGCTGTCGAATCGCCTGGTCACTCGGACCCTGCCGGCCGATCGCGGACAGATCCTGGCCGCCGACGGCACAGTGCTCGCCGACAGCGTCTCCCGTTACCAGCTCGTCGTCGATCAGCAGAACGTCGCCCAGTACGAAGTCGACGGCAAGCTCGTCGGAGCCTGGGGCGCAGCCGAAGCCCTGTCGAAGCCGCTGAAGACCGACCCCGGTGTCCTCTATCCGAAACTCGTCGGCGACAAGCGATGGAACCCCGTTGCGAAGGGGCTGACCTCGGAGACCTGGCGTGCGGTGAAGAAGCTCGAGGTCCTCGGCATCTCCGCCGAGGAGTACTCCGTGCGCTCATACCCTGCCGGCGGAGTCGCCGGCAACCTCGTCGGGTTCCTCAGCTCCGACGGCACGGCCCAGGCCGGTCTCGAATCGGCCTATGACGAACAGCTGTCGGGCAAGGACGGCCAGCAGCAGTACGAACGCGGAGCACGCGGAGAGATCATCCCGCTCGGCGACAACAACATGAAGGACGCCGTCGACGGCCAGGGCCTGCAGACGACGATCGACCCGGCGATGCAGTACTACGCACAGCAGGCCATCGAAGAGCAGCGGAAGAAGCACGAAGCCGAATCCGCGTCGATCGTCATCAAAGAGATCAAGACGGGACGCATCATCACCGCCGCGGATGCTCCCACCGTCGACCCGAACTCCCCGGGCAAGGTCGACGGCCCCGACCGCGGTTCGCGCATCTTCACCGACATGTTCGAGCCCGGTTCGACCGCGAAGATGGTCACCGCCGCAGCGCTGCTCGACCAGGGACTCGTCACTCCCGAACAGGAGTTCACCGTCCCGGACAAGTGGAAGGCACCGAACGACGAGGAGTTCCGCGACTCCCACGAGCACCCCGACGAGAAGCTCACCTTCGCCGGAATCCTCGCCCAATCCTCGAACACCGGCACCGTGCTGGCGGGCAAGGAACTCACCGAAGCCCAGCGCTACGAATACATGAAGAAGTTCGGCTTCGGCACCAGTTCGGGAATCGACTTCCCGGCCGAGACCTCGGGCATTCTGCATCCGTACGAGGAGTGGGACGGACGTACGAAGTACACCGTGATGTTCGGTCAGGGTGTGGCCGCGAACGCGATCCAGACGACCGACGTCATCTCCACCATCGCCAACGGGGGAGTCCACGTGCCCTCCCGCCTCGTCGACGGAATGATCTCCCCGAACGGACGCACCATCTCCACCCCCGCAGGAGAGAAGGAACGCGTCGTCAGCAAGAAGGCCGCCGACGAGACCCTGCGGATGCTCGAAGGCGTCGTGGCCGAAGGCACGGGCAAGTCCGCCCAGGTCTCCGGCTACAGGGTCGCAGGGAAGACCGGCACCGCGCAGGCTCCGGCAGCCGAGGGCGGAGGCTATGACGGATACACCGCCTCCTTCGTCGGCGTCCTGCCCGCCGAAGATCCCGAACTCGCGATCTCGGTGACTTTGCAACGTCCTCGGAACGGCTACTACGGTGGACAGGCCGCAGCCCCCGTGTTCTCCGATGTCGCGGGCTTCGCCATGCGGCATCTCAAGATCCCACCGTCGACGCAGAAGCCCGACCTGCCCGCCCGAGAATGGAAATGATGCGCTTTTCACAGCTGCTGCCGATCGCACCCGGCACCCTCCACGGTGACCCCGAGACAGAGGTCACCGGAGTCTCCCACGACTCGCGAGCGGTCTCACCCGGTCAGCTCTACGCCGCCCTGCCGGGTGCGAACGTCCACGGTGCGAAGTTCGCACCCGAGCTGATCCGCGGCGGGGTCGACGCCATCCTCACCGACGACGCCGGCTGGCACCTCATCACCGAAGCGCTGAGCACGGACGAGGCGGACCGGGACCTGCTCGCCGGAGTCACCGCTCTCATCGTCGAAGCACCCCGCGCCGTACTCGGGTTCGTCTCCGCTGCCGTCTACGGGACCACCTCGGTGCCGGAGCTCATCGGAGTCACCGGAACGAACGGGAAGACGACGACGACCTACCTGGCCGACGGGATGCTCGCGGCACTGGGCCACCGCACCGCCGTCATCGGCACTGTCGCCATCCTCATCGCCGGCGATACGGTGCCCAGCGTGCGCACGACTCCGGAGGCCCCCGAACTGCACGCCCTGTTCAAGAAGATGCGCGCGGCCGAGGTCGACACCTGTGCGATGGAGGTCTCCTCCCACGCGCTCAGCCAGCACCGCGTCGACGGGGCTCACTTCAGCGTCGCCGGGTTCACGAACCTGTCCCAGGATCACCTCGACTTCCACAACACGATGGAGGAGTACTTCGAGGCGAAGGCCCAGCTGTTCACCCGCACATTCTCCGACAAAGCCGTCATTGTCGTCGAAGACGAATGGGGCGAGCGGATGACGGCGGCCGCACAGGTGCCCGTGCGCACGCTGGGACGAGACGAACGCAGCCAGTGGCGCATCGAGCACACCCCAGGCGTTTCGGACTTCGTGCTCCACCTCGACGACGGGGAGAGCATCCGGCTCCGCTCACCGCTGCCAGGCGATTTCAACGTCACGAATACGGCCCTGGCAGCCTCGATGCTCATCGAGGCCGGCGTCAGTGCCGAAGAGATCGATGCCATCGGCCGCAGCTTCGTGGCCACGGTGCCCGGACGGATGGAGATCATCGATGTCTCCGGTCCGCGGGCGCTGAGCGAATCCCACCCGGACATCCTGCCGCGGGCCATCGTCGACTACTCGCACACCCCCGACGCGATCGCGAAGGCGCTGGCGACGCTCCACGCCGACTCCGATGAGCTCATCATCGTCTTCGGCGCCGGAGGCGACCGCGACCGCGGCAAGCGCTTCGGCATGGGTCAGGCGGCGGCACGTGAAGCCGATGTGATCGTTCTCACCGACGACAATCCGCGCACCGAGGATCCCGACACGATCCGTGCAGCCATCAGGCAGGGAATCGACGCCGAGGTGGATGCGGGACGGGCCCGTGTGAAAAAGATCATCGAGGTCCCGGACCGCGGTGCCGCCATCGATGAGGCGATTGCCGAAGCAGATGCCTCGGCGACCGTGCTCATCGCGGGCAAGGGGCATGAGACAGGCCAGACCGTGGGCACCACGGTCACCGATTTCGACGACCGGGCCAGGACACGCTCAGCGCTGTCCATGCGACTGGGCGGCGCACAACCAGGTAAAGTTCACAGATGATATGAAGCGACTGACTGCAGCCGAAATCGCAACCGCCCTGGGCGGCGAGTTGTACGGCATCGACCCCGAGACCCCATTGACCGCCGGTGTGGTGACCGACTCGAGAGAAGTCGGACCCGGCGATATCTACGTCGCCCGCCGAGGCGAGAGCTTCGACGGCATCGAATTCGCCGCCGCCGCCGTCGAGGCGGGAGCGGCCCTGATCATCGGCGAATCCGTCCCCACCATCGACGACGAACCTCTGCCGGTCGTCGTCGTCGCCGATGCCACCGAAGCGCTCGGCCAGTTGGCCAAGCACAGCATCGAAGGCCTGCGCACAGACGGCGAACTCACTGTCATCGCGATCACCGGTTCCGTCGGCAAGACCACGGTGAAGGACCTCGCCGCGGATCTGCTCTCGGGTGAGGCGGAGACCGTGTGGCCGCCGAACTCCTACAACAACGAGGTCGGAGTCCCATTGACGGCTCTGCGTGCGGTCGAAACCACCCGTTTCCTCGTCCTCGAGATGGGCGCACGGTCGATCGGCAACCTCGCCTATCTGACGAGCCTCATCCGACCAGATATCGCCGTCGAGCTGGCCGTGGGCACCGCCCACTCCGGAGTCTTCGGTTCGATCGAGAACACCGCGCGGGCGAAGGCCGAACTCGTCGAGTCCCTGACGGCCGGATCCACCGCCGTGCTCAACGCCGACGACACCCGCGTATCGGCGATGCGCGAGGTGCTCGCTCCAGAGGTGACCACCCTGTGGTTCTCACAGCGTGAGTCCCTGCCCGAATGGGTCGGTGCCGACGACCTGGTCGTGCGCGGTACCTCGGTGTCCACGGATTCCTCCGGTCATCCGACGTTCACCCTCACCCTGCCCGGTGAGGAGCCCCGCGATGTGCGTCTGGCGCTCATCGGCGAGCACCACGTCGGCAACGCTTTGGCGGCAGCCGCCATCGCCCACGCCTGCGGCGTAGCGGCCAGATCGATCGTCACGACGCTGTCGACCTCCTCGGCGGCCAGTCGCTGGCGGATGGAGCTCATCGATTCGCCGTCGGGCGTGACCGTGCTCAACGACGCCTACAATGCGAACCCCGAATCCATGCGGGCCTCCTTGAAGACCCTGGCCTCGATGGGCCGCGGTGATGAGGAGAACAGCCCACGTCGCACCTTCGCCGTGCTCGGCGAGATGCTCGAACTCGGGTCCGAATCGGTGTCCGCGCACTCGGACATCGGCGAACTCGTCGTGCGCCTCAACATCACTCGCACCATCGTCGTAGGAGAGGGCGCGAAGCCGATCTTCAACGCTGCGAACCTCGAAGGCTCCTGGGGCAACGAGGCGGCCTGGGTCGCCACCGCGGCCGAGGCGAAGGACCTTCTGAGCGCCGAACTCGCTCCCGGCGACATCGTTCTGTTCAAATCCTCCCGCGATGCCGGTCTGCGCTATCTGGGAGACGAAATCGCCGGAGTATCGGGGGCCCAATGATTGCCGTACTGCTCGCAGCCTGCCTGGCTCTCATCTTCGCTCTCGTCGGGACACCGCTGTTCATCCGGGTGCTCGTCAAGAAAGGGTACGGCCAGTTCGTCCGTGACGACGGTCCGACCTCGCACGCGACGAAGCGCGGAACCCCGACCATGGGCGGAGTCGTCATCATCGGCGCCGCAGTGCTCGCCTACCTGCTCGGACACCTGTTCACCGGTTCCGTGCCCACAGCGTCGGGTCTGCTCGTGCTGTGGCTGGCCGCAGGACTGGCGGTCGTCGGCTTCCTCGACGACTTCATCAAGATCAAGAAGCAGCGGTCACTGGGACTGCGCCCCATGCCGAAGCTCATCGGCCAGGCCTTCGTCGGAATCTCGTTCGCCGTGCTCGCGCTGCAGTTCCCGAACTCCTTCGGTGAAACCCCGGCGTCGACGAAGGTGTCGTTCATCCGCGACACGAACCTCGACCTCGCCTTCGGTTCGGCGATCCTCGGCCTCATCCTGTTCGTCATCTGGGCGAACCTCATCGTCACCGCTGTCTCGAACGCGGTGAACCTCACCGACGGCCTCGACGGACTGGCCGCCGGCGCCTCGGTGGTCGTCTTCGCCGCCTATGTCGTCATCGGCACCTGGCAGTCGACCCAGAACTGCAATCTCATGTCCGAGGCCACGAACGCCTGCTACTACATGCGCGACCCCCGCGACCTCGCGATGGTCGCCGGCGCCATGGCCGCGGCCTGCTTCGGCTTCCTGTGGTTCAACACCTCGCCGGCGAAGATCTTCATGGGCGACACCGGTTCGCTGGCCATCGGCGGTGCCTTCGCCGGACTGGCGATCATGTCGCGCACCGAGCTGCTGCTCATCGTCCTCGGCGGACTCTTCGTCATCATCACCCTGTCGGTGATCATCCAGGTCGCTTCCTTCAAGACCACCGGCAAACGCGTGTTCCGCATGGCGCCCCTGCAGCACCACTTCGAACTCAAGGGCTGGGCCGAAGTGACGATCGTGGTGAGGTTCTGGATCATCGCCGCCCTCTTCGTCATCGCCGGAATCTGCCTGTTCTACGCCGATTGGGTGGCGCGCATTGGCTGATGAACCCACCACCAAGGAGATCCCGGCCGCACTGCACGGACCGAGTTCATCCCTGGCCGGACTGCGCATCCTCGTCACCGGTCTCGGGGTGACGGGATTCCCCGCTGCCGTCCACCTCGGCGAACGCGGCGCCGATGTCATCGTCATCGACGGCGACGCCACCGCCGATGTGAGCGAGAAGGCGCAGATCCTCGAGGTCTTCGACGTCGACATCCGACGGGGACCCGAACACGTCGAAGCTCTGCCCGAGGGCGAATTCGACCTCGTCGTCACCTCACCCGGATGGCGTCCGGACCAGCCGGTGCTCGCGGCCGCAACGAAGGCCGGCATCCCGGTCATCGGCGAAGTCGAACTCGCGTGGCGGATCCGCGGCACCAACGACGCCAAATGGCTCGCCATCACCGGCACCAACGGCAAGACGACGACCACGACGATGCTCGAATCGATGCTGCTGGCAGCAGGGCTCAAGGCCAAGGCCTGTGGCAATATCGGCACCCCGCTGCTTGAAGCCGTGCTCGAACCCGGCCTCGAGGCCCTCGCGATCGAACTCTCGAGCTTCCAGCTGCACTGGCAGGAGTCGATGAGCGCCGACGCCGCAGCCGTGCTCAACATCGCACCCGATCACCTCGATTGGCACGGCAGCGCCGAAGCCTATGCGGCGGACAAAGCGAAGATCTTCCACAATGCGAAGCTCGCCTGCGTGTACAACTGCGCCGACGAGGTGACTCTGCACATGGTCGAGGACGCCGACGTCATCGAAGGAGCCAAGGCCATCGGCTTCACCACCGGTGTGCCTCGCCCCGGCGAGCTCGGCGTCGTCGAGGACCTGCTGGTCGACCGGGCGTTCATTCCGCAGCGCTACTCATCGGCCGCCGAACTCGCCTCCCTCGACGATGTGGCGACGGCCACCGGGGTCGCGCGTTCGCGGCCCGCCTCCCACCAGGTCGCCAATGCTCTGGCCGCAGCCTGTCTGGCCCGCGCCATCGACGTGCCCGGTCAGGCGATCGCTGCGGGACTGCAGAACCATTCACTCGGCGCCCACCGCATGGTCACCGTCGCCGAGGCGGACGGCATCCGCTGGGTCGACGATTCGAAGGCGACGAACACCCACGCCGCGAATGCCTCGCTGGCGGCCTTCGACTCGATCATCTGGATCGCCGGGGGACTGCCCAAAGGCGCCGACTTCACCTCGCTGTTCGCCGACCACCGCGAACGGCTCAAGGCACTCGTGCTCATCGGATCGGACGACTCGGCTTACCGTGAGGCCATCGCCGCGACCATCCCCGACCTCGAAGTCGTCCGCATCGAACCGGCCCTGGCCGTGGACTCCGGAGTCCCGAAACGCCGCGGAGAGGCCGTCGCCGCGGCCGCCGTCGACGCAGCCGCACGGTTGGCCGAAGCCGGAGACACCGTTCTCCTGGCACCGGCGGCCGCGAGCATGGACCAGTTCCTCAACTACAACACTCGCGGCGACCTCTTCGCCGAGGCCGTCAACTCGCACCTGGAGCGCTGAGATGGGACGGCAGACCACCGCGAAGGCGGATGAACGCCGCCGCCGCAAGCTGGCGAGGACGTCTGTCTCCGCATCCGCTCCGACGACGTCGACCACGTCACGGTCGACGACCGGGCGGCAGCAGACGGGGGTCAAGACCGCACCGAAGGCGCGAAACGCGAAGTCTGCCGGCACAGCGTCTGCCGCGAAGACAGCGCCGACGACGACCGCAGGCAGGCGCTCGTCAGGAACCGGCAGGTCGGCATCTGCCGCACGCGACTCCAGACCGAAGGCGGGGGCGGCGAAGAAGCCTGCGAAGGCCGCGGGGAAGAGTGCCGCGAAGGCCACCTCGAAGAAGCCTGCGAAGGCCGCGGGGAAGAACAAGACCGCCTCGGTGCTCAAGAAGGCATGGATCCATCTGCGCGATGACATCTCCAGCCTCTCCGCGCACCCGCTGACGACCTACTTCCTCATCCTCGCCTCCGTCGTCCTGCTCACAGGACTCGGCCTGGTCATGGTGCTCTCCGCCTCATCGATCACTTCCTACGACGGGGGAGCCGGCTCCTCATTCGCCTACTTCAACAAGCAGGCGATGTTCGCCGGGGTCGGCCTCGTCCTCATGTACATCGCGAGCCGGATGCCGCTGCAGTTCTGGAAGCGGATCGCATGGTTCGCCATCATCGGCGGACTCCTCATGCAGGCGGCGGTCTTCGTCCCCGGACTCGGCAAAGAGACGAAGGGCAATGCGAACTGGATCGGGTTCGGCGGATTCCAGATCCAGCCCTCGGAGTTCCTCAAGGTCGCCCTCGCCCTGTGGCTCGGCTTCATCCTCGCCCAGAAGGCCGGGAAGATGACCACCTTCGGCCATGCCATGATCCCCGTCGTGCCCGGAGTCCTCGGCGCCGCCGGACTCGTCGTGGCCGGCAACGATCTCGGCACCGGCCTGGTCATCATGGCCATGGCCGTCGTCTGCCTGTTCGTCGGCGGATTCCCGATGAAGTACTTCATCCTCCTGGGTGGCGTGCTCGCCGCGGCGGTCACCTTCTTCGTCCTCAGCTCCCAGAACCGTCTTGACCGCATCCAGGCGATGCTCACCGGTCACGCGGATCAGAGCGCTGCAGACACCATGGGCCAAGCCTGGCAGTCCAACCACGGGCTGTTCTCGCTGGCCTCCGGCGGATGGTTGGGGGTCGGGCTCGGCGCCAGCCGTGAGAAATGGTCCTGGCTGCCCGAAGCCCACAACGACTTCATCTTCGCCATCATCGGAGAGGAGCTGGGCCTCGTCGGCACCCTCGTCGTCATTCTCATCTTCGCCGTCCTCGGCTTCGCCATGGTCCGCGTGGTGATGCGTTCGAACAGTCTCATGGTCCAGGTCGCCACTGCCGGCTTCTTCGCCCTCATCATCGGGCAGGCCGGAATCAACATCGGCGTCGTCACCGGACTGCTGCCGGTCATCGGTCTGCCGCTGCCGTTCGTGTCCTACGGCGGCTCCTCGATCATCGCCTCTCTCCTCGCAGTGGGAGTGGTGCTGTCGTTCGCTCGCACCGAACCGGGCGCCGAGGCGGCCATCGCTGCCAACAAGGAACGTCTGCGATCCTCACTCGCCGTGCTTGCCCGCAAGAAAAGGAAATGAGATGACGAGTATCCTCCTCGCCGGTGGAGGCACCACCGGCCATATCTCGCCGATGCTGGCGATCGGCCGCGAGCTGCGCCGGCAGCACCCCGACTGGGATGTCGTCGCGTTGGGCACCCCAGACGGGCTCGAAGCCGAAATCGTACCGCGTGCCGGGTTCGAACTGCTCACCATCGACAAGGTGCCCATGCCGCGGTCGATCAGTCCCGCCCTGCTGAAGTTCCCGGGACGCTTCCGCGGCAATATCTCCGCCGTCAAGCAGATCATCGCCTCCCGCAGCATCGACGCCGTCGTCGGCGTCGGCGGCTACGTCTGCCCGCCGGCCTTCCTCGCCGCCAAACAGGCGAAGATCCCACTGATCGTCCACGAAGCCAATGCGAAGCCGGGAATGGCGAACCGCCTCGGCGCCCGACTGACCACCACCGGGCGCGTCGGGATCACCTTCCCGGACACCGAGCTGCGGAATTCTATCCTCGTCGGCATGCCCATGCCCACCGAGATCACGGATCTCGACCGCAGCGACGCGGGACAGCGCGCGGGGTTCCGTGCCGATCTCGGGCTGCGCGACGACCGTCCGGTCCTCGTCGTGACCGGCGGTTCCTCCGGTGCGCAGAAGATCAACGAAGCGTTCCTGGCCACCGCGACCGCGTGTCAGGAGGCCGGCGTCCAAGTCCTCCATA
The DNA here is from genome assembly GCF_013623905.1 of Brevibacterium sediminis. Taxonomy (GTDB): domain Bacteria; phylum Actinomycetota; class Actinomycetes; order Actinomycetales; family Brevibacteriaceae; genus Brevibacterium; species Brevibacterium sediminis. The sequence continues at coordinate 59,069 of NZ_JABKDD010000008.1, read as the reverse complement.
TCACGGGGGCCGGAAAGGGCGAGGCCCTGCGGGAGGCGGCGGCCGAGCTGCCCGACTACCAGGTCGTGGACTACGTCGACGGAATGCATCGGGCCTATGCGGTCGCCGATCTGCTCGTCGCCCGCTCCGGTGCCGCCACGGTCTCCGAAGCCACGGTCGCCGGAGTCCCGGCGGTCTACGTGCCGCTGGCCATCGGCAACGGCGAACAGCGACTCAACGCCTCCGGAAGCGTCTCGGCCGGTGCCTCACTCATGGTCGACAATGCAGAATTCTCACCGTCGACGGTCGTCGACACCATTCTGCCGCTGCTGGCCGACCAGCCCCGTCTGACGCAGATGAGCCAGGCGGCACTGCATCTCAACTACCCCACCGATGCCGCGGCCCGCATGGCCGCCATCGTCAACCGCGCGCTGGAAGGCTGACCATGACCTCTGCGAACACGAGCCCCGCGAACATCGTTCCCGTCGGCGAACTCGGAGCCGTCCACTTCATCGGCATCGGCGGATCGGGAATGTCCGGAATCGCCCGGATCATGGTCATGAACGGAGTCACCGTCTCCGGTTCGGACGCGAAGGAATCCAACGTCGTCGACGTTCTCCGGACGCTGGGCGCCACGGTCACGATCGGGCATTCGGCCGACAACCTCGGCGAGGCCGATACTCTCGTCATCTCATCGGCCATCCGCAAGGACAACCCCGAACTCGTCGAAGCACAGCGCCGGGGACTGCGCATCCTCCACCGGTCCGGAGCGCTCGCTTCGCTCATGGTCGACCGGCGGGCCGTGGCCGTGGCGGGCACCCACGGGAAGACCACGACCACGTCGATGACCACCGTGGCGCTGCAGGCCTGTGGAGTCGACCCGTCCTTCGTCATCGGGGGAGTGCTGTCGACGACGGGCACGAACGCCCATCTGGGCACTGGAGACGTCTTCGTCGCCGAAGCAGACGAATCCGACGGGTCGTTCCTCCTCTACGAACCGGCCATCGGCATCCTCACGAACGTCGAAGCCGACCACCTCGATCACTACGGCACCCCGGAGAAGGTGCGCGAAGCCTTCATCGAGTTCTGCGACGGCATCCAGACCCGAGGTGGAACGATCATCGCCTGCGCCGACGACCCCGGCTCCCACGACGTCGCCCTGCACTCCCGCAGTCAGGGAGCCAACGTCGTCCTCTATGGCACGTCCGAGGATGCCGATATCGTGCTGCGTGACCTCGACTCCGGAATCGGCTCGAGCTTCGTCCTCGACCTGCCCGGCCGGGACGGCGAGCTGCGAGTCGAACTGCGGCAGCCGGGGATGCACAATGCACTCAACGCCACAGCCGCCATCGCCGTGGCACACAGCCTCGGCGCAGATGTCGAACGTGCGGCCACGGGTCTCGCCGGCTACGGAGGCACCCGCCGCCGCTTCGAAGAACGCGGAATCGCCGCCGGCGTGCGCGTCATCGACGACTACGCCCATCACCCGACCGAGGTGCGCGCGGTGCTCAGCGCCGCCCGCGGGGTCGTCACCGACGGGGGACGGGTCTGGGCCGTCTTCCAACCCCACCTGTACTCGCGGACGATGGAATTCCGGGAGGAATTCGGACAGGCCCTCGGTCTGGCCGATGAGGTCGTCGTCCTCGACGTCTTTCCTGCGCGCGAAGATCCCGTGCCCGGAGTCACCGGCGCGCTCATCGCCGACCGTGTCCCGCACGAGAACGTGACCTTCCTGGAGTCCTTCGCCGAGGCGGTCCCCTTCGTCGCCGCTCGCGTGAAGCCAGGCGATCTCGTGCTCACTGTCGGTGCCGGTGACGTGACCATCCTCGGGCCCGAGCTGCTGAGCGCGTTGGAGGGCTGACGCCCATGGTGCCGCTTCCCCCGGCTCAGGCCGGTGACAACTCCACCGCGGACCTCACCGGAGTCATTCGGGCCCGCCGCCTCAAGACCTGGCGTCGACGCCTCATCGGCATCGGCATCGTGGCCGCCCTCATCGCGCTCGTCGCCGTCGCCTGGTTCTCGCCCCTGCTGACACTTAAGAAGGTGCAGGTGAGCGGCAGTCGACTGCTTGACATCGATGAGGTCAGCAATTCCGTGCTCGACGACCAGGGCGGCCGACCGCTTCCGCAGGTGCGTCCCGGTCGCGTCGAGGACGCCGTGCTGGAGGAATTCCCGAAAGCCGAGGCGGCTTCCGTCCACTACGCGGGTCCCAGGGCGCTGAAGATCGAGATCACCGATCGCACCCCCGTCATCGCCATCAGAGGCGAATCCGGCTATCGCCTCTACGACTCCGAAGCCGTCGACCTCGGCACGGTCGACACGGCACCGAAGAAGCTCACGGTGCTCAGCGGCGGAGGACACCAGCCGGACAGAGAGACCGTCTCCGCGGTCATCCGCTTCATGGGCGAACTGCGACCGGAGCTGAGGCGTCAGCTGGTGACGATCGAGGCCAAGGACGCAATGAGCCTCAAGGGACGCCTCGACACCGGAAAGCAGAAGGCCACGGTCGTCTTCGGCGATTCCTCGGACTCCAGCCTCAAAGTGCGCACCGCCGCCCAGCTGGCCGCCGAGGGCCGCACCGAGATCGATGTCTCCGTGCCCTCGGTGCCCGTGACCGACTGAGTCCCACCCGGCCGGTCGTCGGTCCGAGCCGGTGTCGAACACTTCGCCGCGGCCGCCCCGGGCCTCCGTGAGCTGCCCCGTATGGGCAAGTCGCTGCGATTGCCTCCGTTTGGCCCCGACACACCGGGTGTGAAGTTTGGCCGAACCCCGACACTCCGGCGAGAATGGTTGCAGTGAGATTGCCCCGCCCAATAGCCTCAGGGCAGAGAACACAGACCGAATGCGCACGCAGACCCTGCGGAGCGCAAGCGCTTGAGACGAGGAACCGACTTGGCTGAATTCCCACAATCCGGAGCGGACATCAAAGTTGCCGGAACTGGCGGCGGCGGTGTCAACGCTGTACAGAGGATGATCGACGTCGGCCTGCGCGGCGTGGAGTTCATCGCGATCAACACCGACGCCCAGGCTCTCGTCCTCTCCGACGCCGATGTCAAGCTCGAGATCGGCCGTGACCAGACTCGAGGCCTCGGCGCCGGCGCAGACCCGGAGATCGGCAAGAAGGCCGCCGAATCATCCGAAGACGCCATCCGCGACGCTCTCGAGGGCGCGGACATGGTCTTCGTCACCGCCGGCGAAGGCGGCGGCACGGGAACCGGTGCCGCCCCGGTCGTGGCCCGCGTGGCCCGGTCGCTCGGCGCTCTGACCATCGGCGTCGTGACCCGCCCCTTCACTTTCGAGGGACGCCGTCGTTCCGCGCAGGCAGAAGCCGGCATCGCGGCGCTGCGCGAAGAGGTCGACACCCTCATCGTCATCCCCAACGACCGTCTGCTCTCGATCTCCGATCGCAGCGTCTCCGTCGTCGAAGCATTCCGCTCCGCCGATGAGGTCCTGCGCTCCGGTGTCCAGGGCATCACCGACCTCATCTCGGTTCCGGGTCTGATCAACCTCGACTTCGCCGACGTCAAGTCGGTCATGCAGGATGCCGGGACCGCGCTCATGGGCATCGGTGCGGCAACCGGCGACGACCGTGCCGTGCAGGCGGCCGAATCCGCGATCGCGTCCCCGCTGCTGGAAGCCAGCATCGACGGCGCCCACGGAGTGCTCTTCTGCATCACCGGCGGCGGCGACCTCGGACTCTTCGAGGTCAACGAGGCCGCACGCCTGGTCCAGGAGGCCGCGCACCCCGAGGCGAACATCATCTTCGGCGCCGTCATCGATGACAACATCGGCGACGAATGCCGAGTGACCGTCATCGCCGCCGGATTCGACAACACCTCCCCGAACGCGGAGGTCGCCGGATCCGACCAGATCCCCGCGCCGATTCCGGCCGCCGCTCCGGCCGAGACCGAGTCCGAGTCGCCCGTCATCGCCGAATCCGAGCCCGAGGCCCCCGAAGCCGACGAGCCTGCACCTGCGCCGCGCCGCAGCGAGGAACACCAGATTCCCGCTTCGCTGCCGGGCGAACGCAGCAGCTCGAACTTCGACTCCGACCTCGATATCCCGGACTTCCTCAAGTAATATGCTGCGCTCGAGGTTCGTCATCCCGGGCGGGCGCACCGCCCACATCGCCTTCACCGACCGGCACGGCGGATACTCGAGCGGGGACTTCTCCTCGTTCAACCTCGCCCGCCACGTCGGAGACGATGACGAACTCGTCGCAGCCAACCGAGCCGCTCTCGCTCAGGTCATCAGCCTGAGCGGCGAGCGGCTCTCGTTCGTCTCCCAGGTCCACGGCACCGATGTGCACATCATCGGCGACGAAGCACAGCTGCGGCAGACTCCGGTGGAGGCCGACGCCCAACTGACGACCGTCCCGGGGATCGGACTGGCGATCATGGTCGCCGACTGCACCCCTGTCATGCTCGCCGATGCCGACGCCGGAGTCATCGCCGCCGTCCACGCGGGTCGCCCGGGAATGGCCGCAGGAATCGTCGGCAGAACAGTGGCCGCGATGCACGACGCCGGTGCACGGGACATCCACGCGGTCATCGGTCCCTCGGTGTGCCCGCGCTGCTACGAAGTCCCAGCCGAGCTGAGGAGCGAGGTCGCGGCGATCGAGCCGACGGCCGCCTCGGTGTCGGTGACCGGAACACCGGCACTCGACGTCGCCGGAGCCGTGGCCGAACAGCTGCGCCGGAACGATGTGACCATCGATCATTTCTCGCGCACCTGCACGAAGGAATCCGAGGACCTCTTCTCCTACCGCAGGCAGAAGCGCACGGGCCGATTCGCAGGGATCATCTGGCTGCAGGAAGAAAACACCGCGACACACCCATAGGACTCACCGGCCCAGATGCTCGCGTGCGATAGTTTGGGCGACAGGTGAGCAAGTGCCGAAGTCCGAGGAGCTTTAGACATGTCAGCAATCAAGAAGACGCTGGAATACCTGGGTTTCGTCGAAGAAGAGGACGAGACCACCCAGCACACCGACCGTCGTGAACCCGCCCGCCGGGACCGCGAGGTCGTCGAGACCTTCGACGAGGACGACCAGTACGACGAACCAGCCGCAGCCGAGGAACGGACTCCGGCTCCGGTGACACCGATCCACCCGTCACCGATCCGTCCCGTAGACACCCCGGCGCCAGGAACCTCAATGAACCGCATCAGGACCATCCACCCCCGCAGCTACAACGACGCCATGGTCATCGGTGCCGCCTTCCGTGAGGGCACCCCTGTGATCATGAACCTCTCGGAGATGGACGAGAACAACTCCAAGCGCCTCGTCGACTTCTCCGCCGGTCTCATCTTCGGCCTCCACGGGTCGATCGAGCGCGTGACGAACAAGGTCTTCCTGCTCACCCCCGAGAACATCGAAGTCGCCGGCGAGAGCGAAGCCGATTCGGATACTCAGGCCAGCTTCTTCAACCAGAGCTGAGTGCGCTGGAGAATCTCTCAACTCGTCCTCAGCTGGAGCCGATAGGCTGAAGCCTCAGAACTCAAGCAACAACGAAAGGCGCGGGGGACCCACGTGGCCATCATCTTCTACATCCTCGGTACTGCACTGAGCCTCTACGTCTACGTGCTCCTGGCGCGAGTCGTGCTCGATCTGGTCCAGGTGTTCTCCCGCGATTGGAGGCCCACCGGCTTCCTCCTCGTCCTCGCCGAGATCGTGTACACACTCACCGATCCGCCCCTGAAGCTGCTGCGCAAGATCATTCCGCCGCTGCGGCTGGGACAGGTCTCGCTCGACCTGGGATTCATCGTCCTGCTCATCGGCATCCAGATCATCGCGTCGGTGTTCTTCAACCTTTCGCACACCTCCGCCTGATGCCCGCCATCACAGTGTTCTCCGCTGAAGAATCACTGTGAATGGATATGGGGGACCGCGTGAAGAATGTGCCGGTCGATTAAGAGTATTCGATTGATCGAATACCGGATAAATGGTGAATATGCCCACCAGAATTGGCTGTTCGTGTGCTCGAGTTGTTAGCCTCGAATGCGGAAAACTTCGTCATTGAAGCGAGACACGCCATTACTGCGGGACAAAACTGCAGGTGTTACGCTAATGTGACGTTGAAGCCGTCCTTCTGGGCGGCAGCGTAATGAATGTAGATCGACCGAAGGTGACCTCATGGCGCTCACGCCTGAAGACGTAGTAAACAAGCGGTTCCAGCATGTGAAGTTCCGCGACGGGTACGACCAGGACGAAGTCGACGATTTCCTTGATGAGGTCGTCGTTGAGATTCGCCGTCTCTACCAGGAGAACGACGAACTGCGTCAGAAGCTCTCCACCGCCGAACAGCGTGTGAAGGAACTCGAAGCCGGCGGCGCCTCCGCCGCACCGGCACAGGACATCGACGCCACTCAGGCGATGCCCGCCGCTGTTCCTGCTCCCGAAGAGAAGGAAGAGGCTCCGGCTCCGGCCGAGGCACCTGCCGCTCCGGCACCGGTCGAAGAGACCCCGGCCCCGGTCGTCAAGGAAGCCGCTCCCGCTCCGCAGGACAACTCCGCTGCACCAGCGATGGCCGCCGGTGCTGCCGGTGGAGCCGCGGGTGCCGGACTCGGTGCTGCCGCGGTCGGCGGCGACGGAGACGCTCATGGTCTCATCGCTCTGGCCCAGCGCGTCCACGACGAGCATGTTGCCGAAGGTGAGCGCAAGCGCGACGAGCTCATCAAGGGCGCCGAAAAGGAAGCCGCCGACATCGTCGGCAAGGCCGAATCCAAGCGCGACGAAACGCTGTCGACCCTCGAATCGCAGAAGTCGACCCTCGAGCGCTCCATCGACCAGCTCTCGAACTTCGAGCGCCAGTACCGCACTCGACTCAAGAGCTACCTCAACGATCAGCTGCGTGACCTCGAGAACTCCACGAGCCTGGCTCCGGAGACCCTCGACGGAAACGGCCCACTGGGCGGTTCCTCGAACCACAAGCTCTGATCTCAGCGCATCACCGACCGAGGTCCGGGAACTCCGCGGAGTACCCGGGCCTCCGTCGTGTCCGCACACTGCACCGTCGTGCGGGTGAATCCCGCGGCCTCGGCGGTGGTCTAGAATGAACCAAATGAACGATCCTGCCTCACGGGTGAAACGACCTCGCGCCGCCATGATGGCCCTGCTGTTCACAATCGCGGCAGTCGTGCTCGTGATCGATCAGTTCACCAAATTCCTCGCCGTCAGTCTCCTCGAAGACCAGCCTCCGGTGCCTGTGATCGGATCGCTGGCCGGATTCACCTTCTACCGCAATCCCGGAGCCGCCCTCGGCCTCGGCTCGAGCGTGACGTGGATCTTCCCGATCATCGCCATCGGCGTCTTCGTCGCGATCCTCGTGATCTCGCGCAAACTCGGCTCGAGAGCCTGGGCGATCGGTCTCGGTCTGCTCTTGGGCGGACTCTTCGGCAACCTCGTCGACAGGCTCTTCCGCGAACCCGCATTCCTGCACGGAGCCGTCGTCGACTTCATCGATCTGTCGCTGTTCATCTGCAACGTCGCGGACATCGCGATCTCCGCTGCCGCGGTGACCTTGGTCATCGTCAGTCTCAGAGGCATCGACATCGACGGATCGGACTCCACCCGCGTGAAAGAGGACTCTCATGACTGAACGCTCCATCCTGGTCCCCGAGGGACTCGACGGTCAGCGCGTGGACGCTGCGATGTCGAAGCTGCTCGGCCTTTCCCGGACCGCCGCCGCCGATATCTGCGCCGACGGGGGAGTGGAGATGTCCGGGCGTCCGGTCATCAAGTCCGATCGCGTCATCGCCGGCGAACGGCTCGACATCATGATGCCCGAACCGAAGAAGCCCCTCGAGGTCGTGCCCGATCCAGTGCCGGGAATGCGCATCGTCCACGACGAGGACGCATTCGTCGTCGTCGATAAGCCCGTCGGGGTGGCAGCACACCCGGCTCTCGGTTGGACCGGACGCACCGTCGTCGGCGGGCTCGCCGCCGCTGGATTCCGCATCGCGACTTCCGGCGCCCCCGAACGTCAGGGCATCGTGCAGCGACTCGACGTCGGAACCTCGGGGCTCATGGTCGTGGCGAAGAGCGAATACGCCTACAGCGTGCTCAAACGCGCCTTCAAGGAACGCACGGTGGAAAAGACCTACCATGCGGTCGTGCAGGGACTGCCCGATCCAGTGCTCGGCACCATCGATGCCCCGATCGCCCGACACCCCAAGCACGACGGACTCTACGCAGTGCGCACCGAAGGCAAGAACGCGATCACCCACTACGAGGTGATCGAAGCCCACCGCCGCGCCGCACTCGTCGAGGTCCACCTGGAGACCGGACGCACACACCAGATCCGCGTCCACTTCTCCGCCACCAAACACCCCTGCGTCGGCGACCTGCCCTACGGTGCCGATCCGGTGCTGGCGAAGGAACTCGGTCTGGAACGCCAATGGCTGCATGCCGTCAAACTCGGCTTCCACCACCCCGACACGCAGAAGTGGGTCGAATTCGAAAGCGGCTACCCCGAGGACCTGCAGACCGCGCTCGACCGGATCCGGCCGCACTGACGCCGCGGCCACGCGCTGCCGCTTGCCGGACTGTGTCGGAGACTGACTGCTGAGCGACGCGCCGACGGGACCCGCACAAACCGGAACCTCGTCGTGAAGTGCCCGGAACAACAGTCGCGGGAACCCGCTCCACGGGTGCCGATGGACTAAGCTGGAACGGCAACACCGGCAACTTCAGGAAGGCGGCGCCCAGTGCCGAACGAGGACTTCGTCCACCTCCACGTCCATACCGAATACTCCATGTTGGACGGTGCGGCCCGCCTCGCCGATCTGATGGCGGCGACGAAGGCATCGGGAATGTCCGCTATCGCCACGACCGATCACGGATACCTGTTCGGCGCCTTCGACTTCTGGTCGCAGGCGACAGCCGCCGGAATCAAACCCATCATCGGCGTCGAGGCCTATGTCACCCCCGGCACGGACCGTCGGGACAAGACCCGCGTGAAGTGGCGCACCGACGAATCGCAGAAGAGCGACGACCTCTCCGGCGGCGGTCTCTACACCCACATGACCCTGTTGTCTCGGAACAACACAGGCATGCGCAACCTGTTCAAGGCATCGTCGTATGCCTCCCTGGACTCGGTGACGGCGAAATGGCCTCGACTGGACCAGGATCTGCTCGAGAGCTACTCCGACGGACTCCTCGCCACCACCGGCTGCCCGTCGGGAGAGGTGCAGGTGCGGCTGCGCCTGGGACAGTACGAAGAGGCCAAGGCGGCCGCCGGGAAATACCGTGAGATCTTCGGCAAGGACAACTACTACGTCGAACTCATGGACCACGGTCTGTCCATCGAGAAGCGAGTGACGAAGGACCTCATCCGGCTGTCGAAGGAACTCGACATTCCGCTGGTCGCCACCAACGACCTCCACTACACGCACGAATCGGATGCGAAGGCGCACGAGGCGCTGTTGGCCATCCAGTCCGGCTCCAAGCTCATCGAACCCACCTACGATCAGGGCGGTTCGCGATTCGCCTTCTCCGGTTCCGGCTACTACCTCAAGACCCCCGCAGAGATGCGGACCCTGTTCAAGGAATTTCCCGAAGCCTGCGACAACACCCTCGAGATCGCCGAGAAGTGCGAAGTCTCCTTCGACACCTCGGCGAACTACATGCCGAAGTTCCCGTGCCCTCCCGGTGAGGACGAGACCTCGTGGCTGATCAAGGAAGTCGCGAAGGGTCTCGACTACCGGTACCCGAACGGCGTACCCGACGACGTCCGCCGGCAGGCCGACTACGAACTCGACATCATCATCTCGATGGGCTTCCCCGGCTACTTCCTCGTCGTCGCCGACTTCATCAACTGGTCGAAGGACAACGGCATCCGCGTCGGACCCGGCCGTGGTTCGGGAGCCGGCTCCATGGTCGCCTACGCCATGCGCATCACCGACCTCGATCCGCTGCAGCACGGACTGTTCTTCGAGCGCTTCCTCAACCCGGACCGTGTGTCCATGCCCGACTTCGACGTCGACTTCGATGATCGTCGCCGCAGCGAGGTCATCGACTATGTGACCGAGAAGTACGGCGATGAGCGTGTGGCGATGATCGTCACCTACGGCACGATCAAGACGAAGATGGCGCTGAAGGACTCCGCGCGGGTGCTCGGCAAACCCTTCTCGATGGGTGAGCGGCTGACGAAGGCGCTGCCGCCGGCGGAGATGGCCAAGGACATCCCGCTCAAGGACATCGAGGACCCGGAGTCCAAGCGGTACAAGGAAGCCGGGGAGTTCCGCGAACTCGTCGACACCGATCCGGAGGCGAGGGAGACCTTCGAGACCGCGAAGGGCCTGGAAGGGCTGAAGCGTCAGTGGGGCGTCCACGCCGCCGGTGTCATCATGTCCTCGGATCCGATCATCGACGTCATCCCGATCATGCGTCGGTTCCAGGACGGTCAGGTCATCACCCAGTTCGACTACCCGACATCTGAGGGCCTCGGGCTCATCAAGATGGACTTCCTGGGGCTGCGGAACCTCACGATCATCTCCGATGCGGTGGAGAACATCAAAGCCAACCGGGATTTCGATCTCGACCTCGAGCACCTCGCCCTCGACGACCCGGCGGCGTACGAGCTGCTGACCCGCGGCGACACCCTCGGCGTGTTCCAGCTCGACGGTGGCGGTCTGCGTGCCCTGCTGCGGATGATGAAGCCGGATAACTTCGAGGATATCTCCGCGACCCTGGCGCTCTACCGCCCCGGTCCGATGGGCGCGGATTCGCATACGAACTATGCCCTGCGCAAGAACGGTCTGCAGGAGGTCACCCCGATCCACCCGGAGCTCGAGGAGCCGCTCAAGGAGATCCTCGACACCACCTACGGTCTCATCATCTACCAGGAGCAGGTGATGGCGATCGCGCAGAAGGTCGCCGGCTATTCGCTGGGCCAGGCCGATATCCTCCGCCGCGCGATGGGCAAGAAGAAGAAGTCCGAGCTCGACAAGCAGCAGGTCGGATTCTTCGGCGGAATGAAGGAACGCGGCTTCTCCGAAGCCGCCGCTCAAGCCCTGTGGGACATCCTGCTGCCGTTCTCGGACTACGCGTTCAACAAGGCGCACTCGGCCGCCTACGGCGTCGTGTCCTACTGGACCGCCTACCTCAAGGCGCATTACACGGCCGAATACATGGCGGCCCTACTGACCTCGGTCGGTGACAACAAGGACAAACTCGCGATCTACCTCAACGAGTGTCGTCGCCTCGGCATCACCGTGCTGCCTCCGGACGTCAACGAATCCGCCCTCCACTTCACCCCTGTCGGTACGGACATCCGCTTCGGCATGGGAGCGGTGCGCAACGTCGGCGCCCACGTCGTCGAGGGCATCGTCGAGGCCCGCGGAGAGAAGGGCTCCTACTCCTCGTTCACGGACTTCCTCGACAAGGTGCCCAGTCACGTGTGCAACAAGCGCACGATCGAATCGCTCATCAAGGCCGGCGGCTTCGACTCGCTCGGCCACAGCCGCCGCTCACTCGTCGAAGTCCACGAGGAGGCCGTCGACTCGGTCATCGGCGTCAAGAGGCAGGAAGCCAACGGTCAGTTCGATCTCTTCGCCGGTCTCGGCGGGGGAGACGACTCACCCGGATTCTCCGTGACAATTCCCGACCGTCCGGAGTGGGAGAAGAAGGAGAAACTGTCCTTCGAGCGCGATATGATCGGCCTCTACGTCTCCGACCACCCGCTCAACGGGCTCGAAGGCGTGCTGGCCGCTGAATCCGATGCCTCCATCGCCGAGGTGGTCGACCCTGAATCACACCGTCATGACGGATCCCAGATCAAGGTCTGCGGAATGATCACGCAGGTCACCCGCAAGGTGTCGAAGAACTCCGGGCGTCCCTATGCGATCGTGACCTTGGAGGACCTCGAAGCCGAGATCGAAGTGATGTTCTTCGGCGACACCTACGAGCCCGTGGCGAGCCTTCTCGCGACCGACCTCGTGATCTCCCTGACCGGACGCATCCGCACCTCCGATGACCGTCCGACCTCGCTGATGGCGATGTCGATGACGATTCCCGATGTCACCGACCCCAACGATCGGCCGCTCAACCTCATCATGCCGATGGAGAAGGCGACAGAGGAGATGGCGACGAAACTCAAGCAGATCCTCGAATCAAACAAGGGCCAGACCGATGTCCACATCACTCTGTCCCAGCCGGGACGGCAGACGGTGATGCGCCTCGACAGGTCGATCCGAGTCGACCCGAACCCGAGCCTCTACGGAGACCTCAAGGCGCTGCTGGGATCCCGCTGCCTGAGCGTCTGAGGCGCGAGCGCCGAGCCCGCCCTCGTCCGCACTTCGGGCGGGAGGAGAGCGGTGCTGCTGTGGAGACTAGAATGGTGCGGGTGAACATTCTGGACTTCCGTGGTGAGACCCTCAACAAGCGATTCCTGGCGCAGAAACTGCCTCGGGCCGCCGAGACCCATGCCGATATCGAACGACGGGTGGCTGAACTCCTCGACACCGTCGCCGGTGGGGGAGCGGCCGCGGTGAAGGACTTCACCGAACGCTTCGACGGAGTGCGCCCCGAAACGCTGCGGGTACCGGAATCCGCGCTGGCCGAAGCAGCGGCAGAACTCGATCCCGCAGTCAGGGCCGCGCTCGACGAATCGATCGCCCGCGCCCGGAAGGTCGCCGCCGATCAGCGCCCCGTCGATGTCCGCACCGAACTGGCCTCCGGTGCCTTCGTCACCACCCGTCACCTGCCGGTCGAACGGGTCGGACTCTATGTGCCCGGCGGACTGGCCGTCTACCCGTCGACGGTGATCATGAACGTCGTGCCAGCACAGACGGCCGGTGCACGCTCGTTGGCGATCGCCAGCCCACCGCAGAGCAATGGTCTGCCGCACCCGATCGTGCTCGCCACCGCACACATCCTCGGCGTGGACGAGGTCTGGGCGATGGGTGGGGCACAGGCGATCGGTGCTCTGGCATATGGCTTCGACGACGGTGAGGACCTCGAGCCGGTCGACCTCATCACCGGTCCTGGAAACGCCTATGTGGCTGCGGCGAAGTCGCTCGTCCGCTCCCGGGTCGGCATCGACGCGGTCGCCGGCCCTACAGAGATCATCATCCTCGCCGACGAACAGGCGGATCCGCGCTTCGTCGCCGCCGACCTCATCAGTCAGGCCGAACACGACGAACTGGCCGCCTCGGTGCTGGTCACCGACTCCGTCGATCTCGCCGACGCGGTGCAGAAGGAGCTGGACGTGCAGGTGCCGGAGGCGATGCACACCGAGCGGATCGGGACGGCTCTGGCCGGACGGCAGTCGGCGATCGTGCTCGTCGACGACCTCGACGCCGGGATCACCGTCGTCAACGGCTATGCCGGTGAGCACGTCGAGGTCCACACGGTCGATGCGGAAGCGGTCGGGGCACGAATCACGAACGGAGGCGCGGTCTTCCTCGGCGATTGGGCCCCGGTGTCACTCGGTGACTACTGTGCCGGGTCGAACCACGTGCTGCCCACGATGGGCACCGCCGCGCACGGCTCCGGGCTGGGCGTGCACTCATTCATCAAGGTCAGCCAGGTCATCGACTATGACCGACAGGCACTGTCCGCGGTGGCAGAGCACATCGGTGTTCTCGCCGACGGCGAACAGCTGCCGGCCCACGGCCGGGCTGTCGACATCAGGTTCGAGGAGTAGAGATGCGCTGTCCGTTCTGCCGTGAGTCCGATTCTCGGGTCGTCGATTCGAGGACCAGCGAAGACGGCGCTGCAATCCGCCGGCGCCGGCAGTGCCGTCATTGCGGTCGCCGCTTCACCACGATGGAGGCCACGAGCCTGTCGGTGATCAAACGCTCCGGAGTCACCGAGGAATTCTCCCGTCAGAAGATCATGTCGGGTGTGCGCAAGGCCTGCCAGGGACGTCCGGTCAGCGACGATGATCTCGCGAAGCTCGCTCAACGGGTGGAGGAGAATATCCGGTCGCGCGGAATCGCCGAGATCGACGCCGACGAGGTGGGACTGTCGATCCTCGAACCGCTGCGCGAACTCGACCAGGTCGCCTACCTGCGATTCGCCAGCGTCTACCAGGGATTCGACTCGCTCGAGGACTTCGAGGCAGCGATCGATTCGCTGCGCGCCGATGCGCTGCTGCAGTCCGGTCAGACTCGGGAACCCACCCCCGACGACTTCGCCGACTGAGCTGCTCGGGGACCCGGCCGACCGGATCCTGAGACTGCTGAGATTTCTGTCAGAAATCTTCGTTTCGAGTACCGCGGTACAGAAATAGTTGTGTAGTATTGAACGTGCGCGCTACGGCGCGCGGCCGCTTGCGGTTCGGAGGGGAAGCCGAACCCAAGCGGCCTTTCACATTCACCCCTCAATTACTACCTGACGGCGGCCCAGCAACCTCGCGCGAGGTTGCTGGGCCGCCGTCAGGTAGTAATACGGGGTTTGGGTCAGCCGGCTTGGCGGATCGTTTCGGCGGAGAAGAGCTCGGTGAGTTCCGTCGATGCCGATGCCAGGACACGCAGACGTTCAGTCGTGCGGGTCAGCGCCACATAGAGGCCGCCGACGCCCTCTTCGCCGCCGAGCGGAGCGATGCAGCCGGGTTCGACGATGATCACCGCATCGAACTCGAGGCCTTTGGCCTGCTGCGGGGTGATGAGGGCGATCTGATGATCCAAGCCCGTGACCGACCGCCCGAAATCGAAGTCCGCGATCGCCTCGGCGATGGGCTCGATGAGTTCCTCATCAGCGATGACGGCGATCTTCCCACCTTCGGCGGCGGACACCTCGGCCGCGACCGCCTCGGGGAGGGCGCCCAGCATCTCCGATTCGTCGGCGAAGGTATCCAGGCGCGGATCCGATCCTCCCTGGCGCACCGATTCGACGAGCTCGAGCTGCGGGAAATGCCGGTGCAGGTAGCGATTGGCCAGATCCATCACCGACTGCGGGGTGCGGTAGGAGACCGTGAGCACCTGGAGGGCGAAACGATCTCCGACGAATTCGCTCAGGATCGATGACCAGGTGCGGGCGTTGTCGACCTGCGAGGACTGGGCGAGGTCACCGACGACCGTGGCCGACTTCGACGGCACGCGACGGAAGAGCACCCGCCACTGCATGGGAGAGAGCTCCTGCGCCTCATCGACGACGAGGTGGCCGTACGTCCACTCGCGGTCCTCGAGAGCGCGTTCGGCCAGCGTCATCGTCGGTCCCTGTTCCTCCCAGCGGGCAGCGAGGGTCTCGGCGGAGACCATCCCTCCGGTCTCGGTCATGTCGACGACGGCTTCGGCGTATTCGCGTGCCGAGTCATCCCGCGCCTGCGTCTGCTGCGGGGCGGAACCGAGCAGCTCGGCCAACTCGTCGAGCAGCGGCACATCGTCGACCGTGAACTCATCCCGACGCTGCTCGAGCAGCATCGACTGCTCGGCAGGAGTGAGGACCTTGCGGGCAGCGGCCTGCAGCTTGTGCGGCCTGCCCAGCAGAGACCGCAGCGCGGCGGCCGGGCCGATGGGGAACCATGCGAGGTTGAGGGCGCGTCGGACGTCGACGGAGGAGCGCAGGTCTTCGAGCAGCTCGGGCAGCCGTTCGCCGGCCGCATCCATCCCCATCTCACGGGCGAGATCCTCGGCGAGGATCTTCAGCAGACCGGTGACGAAACCGGTGCGGGCGGCATTGTGCGGGTCCCCGCTGCGACGAGCCCGATCGCGCGCGGACTGAACGTCCTTACGACGCAGCACGATCGTGTGCGAACGCACCCGCATCTCGACATCGTGATCGGGAATGCGCTGGTAGTTCGCAACATGGTTCTTCAGCACCCGAGCCATGACGGAGCGGCCCTTGATCTCGGCGACAGCCGGTGCATCTGCGGCATCCGTATCGAGTCCCGGATACAGCTGACCGGGAGTGAGCAGAACGGCCCCGGTTTCGCCGAGGCTGGGCAGAACCTTCTCGATGTACTTGAGGAACACAGTCGACGGGCCGACGAGGAGGACACCGGACTTCGCGATGCGCTCCCGGTGACGGTAGAGGAGGAAAGCGGCACGGTGGAGCGCGACGGCGGTCTTGCCGGTTCCCGGCCCTCCCTGGACGACGAGCACGCCGGAGAGCGGGCGGCGGATGATCGCATCCTGCTCGGCCTGGATGGTTGCGACGATATCGCCCATCCGTCCGGTGCGATGAGTGCTGAGGGCGGCGAGGAGTGCGCCTTCGCCCTGGAGATTCGACCGCTGAGCGTCATCGAGTGCGTCGATGTCGAGCACATCGTCTTCGATGCCGGTGACCTTCCGGTTCGCGGTGACGAGGTGACGTCGGCGGGCGATCCCGTCGGGGTTGGCGGCCGTCGACTGGTAGAAGCGCTCGGCAGCCGGTGCCCTCCAGTCGATGAGGATCTGCTGACGCTGTTCGTCGGTGAGTCCGATGCGACCGATGTAGGTGGGGTCGTCTTCGTCGATGATGTCGAGGCGACCGAAGCACAGCCCCTCCTCGGCGCCGTCGAGACGGATGAGCTGATCTTCGTACATCGTCGCGAAGGCATCGCGTTCGGTGCGGTGCTGGTGGTTGCCTCCGACCTCGGAGACCCTCACCGTGCCCAGGCGGGCCGTCGTCTCCTCCCGGAGCTCATCGAGGCGGGCATAGAGCTCGTCGAGCTTGGTCTGCTCGACACGAATTTCTGAAGTTTCGGTCATCTCACCTTCTTGGGTCGGCATTCAATTATGCCGAACTTTCCCCGGTGTCTGTAGTCGCATCGTCATTTCGGACCGGGGCGTACCTCACATTCCCTGTCTGCCGGGGGTAGGCAGAGCCAGCCGGGTCAGCAGGGCGAGGGGAGAAGAGCCAGCTGGGTCGGAAAGTGCAGGAGCGTGGGACCCGAGAGGCGGCCGGTGCCGACGTGAAGGTCAGAGTCCCGATCTCGTGAAGATCAGAGGCCCAACCTGGAGCGCAGTTCTGCTCCCGCCAGGAAGGTCGCTGAGGAGGCGGCGGTGCGCAGACTGCGGTCGAGCCCGCCCGTGTCGAGGGGAGTATTGGAGGCGAGGACGACGACGTTTCCGCGTCGACGTCCCTTGAGGATCGCCGGTTCCGTGGCAGCGGCAAGATGGGCGAAGTGGTCGCCGAGGCTGCGGAGTTCGGACCGGAGGACGCGGTGGTCACCTGAGTCAGGCACATTGGCGACATAGATGCCGGAGCCCTTGACCGCCTCGGCGCAGGAGGCGAAGAACTCCGAAGTCTGCAGAGAGGCAGGAACCGAGTCGTGGTCGAAGGCGTCGCGGACGAGGACGTCGAGGGTCTCGGGCCGGAACTTGCCGATCTCCACCGCTCCGTCGCCGGCGCGCAGCGCCAGGGCGGGGGAGCGGGGCAGGTCGAACCAGTCGCGAGCGAAGTCGAGCAGCTTGGCATCGATGTCGATCGCCGTCTGCTTCGATCCCGGTCGTGCCGAGTTCAGCGCCCGGGCCAGAGCACAGCCGGCGGCACCGATGTGTGCGGCCCGCAGCGTCCGGTCAGGGAGCTGAACGTCGATGATGCGTCGCATCCAGTCCAGGTACTCGAAGTCCAGTCGCTGCGGATCGCTGAGCGTGATCGACGAAGAAGGGACCCCATTGACGTGGAGCACATAGGAATCGGCCTCACCGTCGAGCTTCTCCAGCCGGGCTTCACCCGTCGAGATGTCGACCACTTGAGAACCAGGAGCTGTGTATATCCGTCGCTTCGCCACTCCTCACTTGTATGCCAGTAAGGCGTGTGAGGCAATTCGGCCCGGATTCTCGTGGGGATGACGGATGCGACTCGCCCACCAGAGCGCTGTGGACCCGTGTGGTCCATCCACAGGCGCAGACCAGGATCTGGAGGAACGGATGCGGGATCGGTTGAAGTGGGTACCCAGACAGGCAGCCCATCCCAGGCATGGGCCTCGCCTCAGTCACAGGAACCGCTCCGCATCAGCCGGTTCCACACTGATCAAGGAGGACGCAGTGAAGACACCGGCCCGCACACCCGAGGACATCATCGGGATCATCCCCCATACTCTCGGGTACACCCCGCGTCGCAGCCTCGTCGCTGTCATCGTCGGCACCGAGCTCAACGGGTCCCAGACCAGCTCGACCACGATGCGCATCGACTTCGACCGGGAGAGCGCGGCGCAGACGCTGTCCGAAGGCGGCGGCTGGTACGCCGACCTCGTCATGCGCGCCGGTACGGTCACCGGGGTCTTCCTCGTTCTCTACGATGATGACTATCAGCCGGTCAGCGCCTTCGGCGCCGGTGCAGACGCCGAATACGCAGAGGTCCACCGTGGTCTCATCCGGGCGGCGATCGACGAACTGGCCATCACCTTCGCCGCCAGAAGCGTCGACGCCCTCAGCGCATGGTGGGTCAACCAAGAGCACTTCGGACGCATCGACGAGGACGGCTATGACTGCACACCGCTGATCGAGGCAACCACCTCGGCGTGTGCCACGGAACTTGTCGCCGGCGGATCCAATCCAGTCAACGATCCGGAGGATCTCGTGATCGCCCCGATGCCCGCCGAAGCCTTCGCCGACAGTCGTCGCGGACACGCCGAGGAGTGGATGGGCACGGACGAGGCCTTCGCGATCCTCGCCGAGTTCTACCCGCGCCTGGACGCCATGCGGTGCGAGGAGGACGCGATCGACGAGGCGCGCATCCACGACCTCATGGACCTGCCCACCGTGATGGCACTCGATACCCTGCTCGTCGAGAAATGGTCGCGCGACGCACTCGAGATGATCCTCAGCTTCGACCACCCAGACTTCCCACCCTCCCTGGTCAAGGGACTCGACGGTGACGAACTCATCGTGATGAGCCGCCGTGTGGTCTCTCAAGCACGGGCGGCTCAACAGCTCGTCGGGCTCTCAGCGCGTGCACCCAGGCCGCGCGACATCATGCTCACCATCGCCTTCCTCAAGGACTACCTGCAGGCCGGCCACCCGCGGGCCAGAGCCAACACCTATGCCGTCATCGCCTGGTTCGAATGGTCTCTGGGCGGATCGACGATGGCGTTGAACTATGCCCGTGCCGCCCTCGGGCTCGAAGCCGAACACGGGCTGGCCGAACTCATCGTCAGCGCGGTCGATATGGGGTGCCTGCCCCGCTGGCTGACGGAGGCTCAGCGTACGACCATCTGATCGGGCCGCCGTGTACGGCGCGGACGGTCGGTCTCCCCGATGCGGACGGTCGGCCGCCTCGGCGAGATCGTTGCGAGGGGAAGGTGAGGGGGAGGCGAGGGGAACAGATTCGCAGGTCACATTGTTGTCGGGGACAGGCCGGACGGATCGTCCCGGAGTCTTCGACGGCCGATTCGCAAAGCGGGGAATAACGTGAGAAAATTAAGCGTTGACCCAGTCATTGCATGATGGGCGAACTCTGCGTTCGCCCCGGACCGCACGCGGACCACTTGACTTGGGTCTTAGTACTGTCCGAATGCATGGGGAAGTTTCAACGCTCGCGAAAGGTGAACACGTGCCCAGAGTCGACAAGGAATCCACAACGGTGACGGAGAAGTCGGAGGGAACGGCCGGCACGACCTCGACCGGTGGATCCAAGACCACTGCGGCGTCGAAGTCCACTGCGAAGAAGACGACCGCTGCCGGAGCCAAGAAGACAGCGACCGCGAAGCCGACGACCGCGAAGTCGACGGCCGCAAAGACCGAGACGGCTGCGTCGAAGAAGACGACTGCTGCGAAGAAGACAGCCGCCGCGAAGTCGACGGCTGCTCCGGCGAAGACCACGACGAAGGCCACCGCCGCCAAGGAAGCCAAGAAGGCGACCAAGGCGAAGAAGGCCGACGACGATATCGACACCACCGAGGAAGTCGAACCGGCCGCGGACGCTCTGGCCACAGAGGAGAGCCCCGCCGAGGCGACCGAGACGAAGAACTCGGAAGAGAAGGAGAAGAATGCCGCCGTGGCCGAGGCCGGTGGCTTCATCGTCTCCGATGCCGACGAAGAGGACGCGCCCGCTCAGCAGGTCGTCTCCGCCGGTGCGACCGCAGACCCGGTCAAGGACTACCTCAAGCAGATCGGCAAGGTGGCCCTGCTCAATGCCGCCGAAGAGGTCGATCTCGCCAAGCGCATCGAAGCCGGAATGTACGCCGAGCATCTGCTCGACGGCGGAGAGGTGACCGACCCGCGCGAAACGATGGACTACAAGTGGATCATCCACGACGGTCGCATCGCGAAGAACCATCTGTTGGAAGCCAACCTCCGACTCGTCGTGTCCCTGGCCAAACGCTACACCGGCCGCGGAATGCTGTTCCTCGACCTCATCCAGGAAGGCAACCTCGGCCTCATCCGCGCCGTCGAGAAGTTCGACTACACGAAGGGCTTCAAGTTCTCGACCTACGCCACGTGGTGGATCCGCCAGGCCATCACCCGCGCGATGGCCGACCAGGCTCGGACGATCCGCATTCCGGTGCACATGGTCGAGGTCATCAACAAGCTCGCCCGCGTGCAGCGCCAGATGCTGCAGGACCTCGGTCGCGAACCGACCCCGGAAGAGCTCGCGAAGGAACTCGACATGACACCCGAGCGTGTCGTCGAGGTCCAGAAGTACGGTCGCGAGCCCATCTCGCTGCACACCCCGCTCGGTGAAGACGGCGACTCGGAGTTCGGCGACCTCATCGAGGACTCCGAGGCAGTTGTGCCCTCGGACTCGGTGAGCTTCACCCTCCTCCAGGAGCAGCTGCACTCCGTGCTCGACACGCTCTCGGAACGTGAAGCGGGAGTGGTGTCCATGCGCTTCGGACTCAACGACGGTCAGCCGAAGACCCTCGACGAGATCGGCAAGGTCTACGGCGTCACCCGTGAGCGCATCCGCCAGATCGAGTCGAAGACGATGGCTAAGCTGCGTCACCCGTCCCGCTCGCAGGTGCTGCGCGACTACCTCGACTGATTCTCACCTCGGCCGGTCCACGAGCCGGATCAGTCAGCTGCGAACGCCCCTGGGATCGTCCCAGGGGCGTTCGGCGTTTCCGGGTCAGAACCAGTCGACGATGCCGTCGAACAGGGCATCGGCATATTTCCTCTGCCCGGATTTCGACTCCATGAGCTCTGCCTCCGACGGGTTGCGCATCTCTCCGCATTCGACGATGACGGCGGGAACAGATGCGTTGTTCAACCCGGCCAGATCCGGGCGACGGCTGATCGCATCCTTTCCATAGGCCCTGTTCGGGGTGAACTCCTCACCCATCGAACTCCCCACGGACTTCGCCAGGTCCCCGGAGGCCTTCTCGGTCTTCTCGTCCTCACCGGGATCGGCGACGATGATGTGGAAGCCCTTCACCGAACTCGACTCGCTGCCGTTGGCATGGATGCTCACCAGCACGTCCGCGTCGTCGGCGAACTGTCCGCGCTCGTCCACGCACGGTCCGACTCCTGCGTTGTCCTTCCGGCTGAGCACGACCTCGGCTCCGGCGTCGGTCAGCGACTTCTGCAGCTTCTTCGCCACGGCCCAGGTGAAATCGGCTTCCGGATAGTCGGAATTCGTCGAGGTGCCCGTGGTGTTGCAGGCCTTCGTTCCGCCGCGTCCGTCCGGAACCTGCCGGTTGATCCTCTCCGGATGGTCCGCATTTCCGCCGTTGTGTCCCGGATCGATCGCGATGACCTTCCCTTTGAGATCCGCCTCTTCCTCCTTCGCCGAGGCGGTGCCCGACTTCGCGTCGTCGCCTCCGTCCGCACCGTTGCCGGCAGTCGGAGACGCGTCGGTTGTCTCGGCCGCCTGACTCGTTCGTTCGGGGGCACCTGCGTCCTGGGAGCAGGCCGCCAGTCCGGGCAGGCTGAGAGCGGCGGTGAGAAGGAGACTTGGGACGAGGAGGCGATGCGGCATGACTCCATTGTTTCAGCAAAGGCGTGCCCATGGTCGGGGTCGACCGGATGCATTTCCGACACGAGCCCGAGGGAATAGGGTCCTGAGCGCGCAGCGATTAGAATTTAATCGAACGAGAGGAATTGTGTGGAAGACGAAAGCTACGGCGCCAGGCACCTGTCCGTCCTGTCCGGTCTTGAGGCGGTTCGCAAGCGACCCGGCATGTACATCGGCACGACCGATTCCCGTGGACTCATGCACTGTCTGTGGGAGGTCATCGACAACTCCGTCGACGAGGCGCTCGGAGGACACGGTTCAGAGATCCTCATCGAACTCGCCGCTGACGGATCGGTGGCCGTCACCGACAAGGGCCGCGGCATCCCCGTCGACATCGAACCGAAGACCGGGCTGACCGGCGTCGAAGTCGTCATGACCAAGCTCCATGCCGGCGGAAAGTTCGGCGGCTCCTCCTACGCTGCTTCGGGCGGACTGCACGGAGTCGGCGCCTCGGTCGTCAACGCCCTGTCCGCTCGCCTCGACGTCGAGGTCACCCGCGGATCGAAGGTGCACAAGATGTCCTTCCGCCGAGGCGTTCCCGGACGCTTCGACGACTCCTCCGGCACAGCGAGCCCCGACAACCCCTTCGAGGCCTTCCAGGAGCCGACCGGTCTCGACATCGTCGGCAAGGCCAAACGCGGCGCCACCGGCACTCGGGTCCAGTACTGGGCCGATCCGCAGATCTTCCTGTCCAAGGCTCAGTTCGACTACCCGCATCTGGTCGAACGCGCCCGTCAGACCGCATTCCTCGTGCCCGGTCTCGAGCTGCGCATCGTCGATCGTCGCGGTGCCGCCCGTGACGAGACCGGCGCCGTCATCGAGGAGCGCGAAGAGGTCTTCAAGTTCGACGGCGGAATCACCGAATTCGTCGATCACCTCTCCATCGACCCGCCGATCACCGACACCTGGCGATTGCAGAACACCGGCACCTTCAAGGAGACCGTCCCGGTCCTCAATTCCTCGGGTCACCTCGAGTCCAAGGAAGTCGAACGCGAGGTCGGCGTCGATATCGCTCTGCGCTGGGGGACCGGCTACGACACGAAGCTGAAGTCCTTCGTCAACGTCGTCGCCACTCCACAGGGCGGCACACACCTCGCCGGGTTCGAACAGGCCTGCCTGAAGGCGATGCGCAAGGCCGTCGACGCCAACGCACGCAAGCTCAAGGTCGGCAAGGACAAGCTCGAGAAGGACGATGTGCTCGCCGGCATCACCGCCGTCGTCACCGTGCAGCTGGCCGAACCCCAGTTCGAAGGGCAGACCAAGGAGGTCCTCGGCACCGCGGCAGTGCGACAGATCGTGGCGAAGACCGTGGAGTCTCAGCTCGGCGAGGTGCTTGCCTCGACCAAGCGTGCTGAGAAGCAGCAGGCCGCCGTGCTCATGGAGAAAGTCGTGGCCGAGATGAAGTCACGCATCTCCGCCCGCACCCACAAGGAGAACCAGCGACGGAAGACCGCGCTGGAAGCCTCTTCGCTGCCGGCGAAGCTCTACGACTGCCGTGACAACGGGGTGGAGAACACGGAGCTGTTCATCGTCGAGGGAGACTCGGCGATGGGTACGGCGAAGGCCGCTCGCAATTCCGACCATCAGGCGCTGTTCCCCATCCGCGGGAAGATCCTCAACGTGCAGAAGGCGACTCTGGCCGACATGCTCGCCAATGTCGAATGCTCAGCGCTCATCCAGGTCATCGGCGCCGGCTCCGGGCGCAGCTTTGATATCGACGCTGCACGGTACGGCCGAGTCATCATCATGACAGACGCCGATGTCGACGGAGCGCATATTCGCACTCTCCTGCTGACTCTGTTCTTCCGGTACATGAAGCCGCTGGTCGAGGCCGGTCGCGTCTTCGCGGCCGTGCCTCCGCTGCACCGAGTCGAGGTCGTGACGAAGCGCGGAACGCCCAATGACATCGTCTACACCTACACCGAAGCCGAGCTCCACGCTCTGCTGAAGAAGCTCGAGAAGCAGAAGAAGACCTACAAGGAGCCGATCCAGCGGTACAAGGGCCTCGGCGAGATGGATGCCGATCAGCTGGCCGAGACGACCATGGACCCGAGCATGCGCACCCTGCGTCGAGTGACGATGGAGGATGCCGAGATGGCGGAGAACACCTTCGAGCTCCTCATGGGATCATCGGTCGGGCCGCGCAAGGAATTCATCGTCTCCGGCGCTGCCGTCCTTGATGCCGAACGCATCGACAGCTGACCTCGACTGCTGAGTCAGCACCAATGCTGAGTCAGCACCGACAGATCTGAGCCCGGACCGAGAATCGGTCCGGGCTCAGATGCCGAATGAGGACGGTGTGACGATGAGCAGGGTCGGCAGGAGCAGCAGCAGAACGGCCAATCCGATCGACATCAGCCGCACGGGGATCCGCGCCGGATCCAGGGGATGCGACAGGCGCTGGATACGCTGCGCGGACAGATCACTGCGGTGATCGGGGCTGATCGCGGCGGCCGATCTCACTGCCTGAGCCAGGATCTGCGGATCGACATGGTCGCGGGCCTGATCATCGGCCATGAGCTCGATGAGCCGATTCACCGAGTTCAACCCGATCGCCGTGGCCGAGAAGTACGGCAGGGCCCGATGCCAGGCGGCGAAGGGGATGACGAGCACATCGTGCCGGAAATCCAGATGCGCCCGCTCATGGGCGATGACGGCGGTGCGCTCATCCTCGTCGAGGGCCTTGAGCAGACCGGTCGACAGGACGGCAGTGCCCTTCCGGGGCCCCTTGGGCAGGCAGTAGGCGACGGCCTCATCGGTGGTGATGATGCGCGTGTCGGGATAGGCGATCGACGGTTCGCTGAGCAGATGCAGGATCTCGTCGTGGCGCAGGCGAGTCTGCCGAGCCGAATAGAGGGTCAGGACCAGGCAGCCGAGCAGCCGACCGATGAGGAGCACGGCGATGACGAGGAAGATCCAGGCTAAGAGTGAGAGCTGAGTGTGGTCCTTGCCCCGGATGAGGTCGAAGAGTCCCTGCGGGAGACTCGTGGTCCCCGGGGCGACCGCGAAGGCGAGCGCAGCGCCGATGAGGGAGAGTCCTCCGGAGAGTCCGACAGCCTGCCAGAGGACGACCTCTGAGATCGGGTCACCGCGGAAACGCGCGAGGGCCGCAGGAATAGGCCATGCCAGCAGAAAAGCCAGCACGGCCAGAACGATTCCCACGATGGTCATTGAGGTGACCGGCCTGAGTCAGGACTGCGTCGAGTGATTGCGCCCGAGCAGATTGCGCAGCGCCTTGGTGTCGGCCTCCGAGACGGTGCCGAGGAAGCGAGCGAGGACAGCCTGACGATCCGGTGCCTGAGACAGCATCTCGGTCATCAGCTCCGCAACGTGATCCTCACGTGTCGATACCGCGACGTAGCGATGCGGACGGATGCTGCGATCGCGAGTGACAAAGCCCTTCTTCTCGAGTCGAGACAGGACAGTATGGACCGTTGTCAGCGCGAGCTCGCGATCCGAGAGGACTTCGCGGAGTTCAGCGGCACTCAACCCGTCGTCGTGGACCCAGATGGCGTCCATGACGCTGCGTTCGAGTTCACCCAGTGTTCCCACAGTTCTTTCGCCCTCAATTTCTTTGTCGGTCTGATCGCTCCAGTATATCTCTACAGCCTGTCGAATTCCACATAGGCGCGTGTGTATCGGCAGAGGGGCGGCCCTGGTCAGGGAGCTTGCCCGAGAGCATACTTGGAATGGGGAGTCTTGAATGATGAAACCACCCGGGCAGCGTTTCTACGGACTGTAGAATTCTACGTGACGTAGAAACATTGCTCGCGTGAAACCTGAATGGAGCACCCATGGAGCTGGACCCGGTCCTCATCGGACGGTGGCAATTCGGAATCACAACGGTCTACCACTTCTGGATGGTGCCGTTGACCCTGGGACTCGGCATGCTCGTGGCGGTCCTGCAGACCATCTACCATCGCACCGGCAACGAGGTGTACCTGCGGAGCACGAAGTTCTTCGGCAAGCTCTTCCTCATCAACTTCATCATGGGCGTGGCCACCGGCCTGGTCCAGGAATTCCAGTTCGGCATGGCGTGGAGCGAATACTCCCGCTTCGTCGGCGACGTCTTCGGCGCGCCCCTTGCGTTGGAGGCCCTGCTGGCGTTCTTCCTCGAATCGACCTTCCTCGGCCTGTGGATCTTCGGTTGGGGCCGACTGCCGCGGGCGGTTCACCTCGGCTCGCTGTGGCTGGCCGTCATCGGCACATGGATCTCGGCCTACTTCATCATCGTCGCGAACTCCTGGATGCAGCATCCCGTCGGCGTCGAAATGGTCGACGGCCGGCCCGTGATGACCGACGTCTGGGCGGTCCTCGGCAACAACACCGCAATCGCCGCATTCACGCATACGATCTTCGGTGCCCTGGCAGTGGGCGGATCCTTCCTCCTCGGCATCTCCTGGTACCACCTCTACCATCGGCGCAAGGCCGGAATCGACACCGTCGGTGCCGACGGCAAAGTCATCGTGGGCTCCTCGAAGGAGCTTCCCGGACGGGACAAGACGGACCATGCGGTGTGGATCAAATCCCTGCGCATCGGCGCGATCGTCGGGGTCCTCGCCTTCGCCGGCGTCTCGATCACCGGTGACGTCCAAGCCAAGCTGATGTTCGATCAGCAGCCCATGAAGATGGCCTCCGCCGAGGCGGCCTGCCACGACGGCACCCAATTCTCCGTCCTCACGATCGCCGATCCGTCGTCGAACGACTGCGACGGAGTGCAGAACATCTTCGAGATCCCCGGTCTGCTGTCCTTCCTGGCCAACGGCGACTTCGACACCCCGGTCCACGGTGTGACGACGCTGCTGCCTGAATACCAGGAGCGCTACGGCACGCATATCCCCGACGACCCGCGGTACGGCGACCATGCCGGCGAACCCATCGACTACCAGCCGATCATGATCGTCACCTACTGGGGCTTCCGCATGATGATCGGCTTCGGCGCCCTGGCCGCCGGCGTCTGCGTCATCGGACTGTGGCTGGCCCGCAAGGGCACGGTGCCCGAGTCGAAATGGCTCAGCCGCGGATTCGTCCTGGCCATCACGGCACCGTTCCTCGCGAATTCGGCAGGATGGATCTTCACCGAAATGGGACGCCAGCCCTTCGTCGTCGCACCGAACCCGGCTCAGCTCGACGGAGTGTACATGTACACCCAGGCGGCGCTGTCACCCGAGGTGACACCGGCGATGCTGCTGTTCTCACTGATCAGTCTCACCTCCGTCTACGGAATTCTGATGGTCGTCGAACTGCGGCTGATCACTAAATACGTCAAGGGGGGAGTCGCCTCGGCGATGCCCGAACTCGACCAGACGAATACGAAACCCACGATCACCGACAACGGCGACGACGTCCTGTCGTTCGCGTACTGAGGGAAGGTCACGATGGAAATCCTCGCCACAATCTGGTTCGTCCTCATCGTCGTGCTCTGGATGGGGTACCTGTTCCTCGACGGCTTCGACCTCGGCGTGGGCATGATGATGCCCTTCCTCAGCCGCAGCGAACGCAGCAAGCGCGTTCTGCTCAACTCGATCGGTCCGGTCTGGGAAGGCAACGAGGTCTGGCTGATCACCGCGGCCGGAGCGATGTTCGCCGCATTCCCACACTGGTACGCTTCACTGTTCTCCGCGCTCTACATTCCACTGACCATCTGCCTGCTCGCGCTGATCTTCCGCGCCGTGGCCATCGAATACCGCGGCAAAGGGCACTCGGAGAGGTGGAAGACCTTCTGGACCTGGGCTCTGGCCGTGGGATCGGCCGGAACAGCCTTCTGCATCGGTGCGATGCTCGCACTGACGACCATCGGGCTGCCGCTCAATGATCATGGCGACATGATCGGCGGTGCCTTCGCCTGGATGTCGTGGCCGGCTCTCGCCGGCGGACTCGGCGGGCTCGGCTTCTCCCTGGCCCACGGGCTCATCTTCCTCGGTCTCAAGACGCAGGGCGAGGTCCGGGCGCGGTCGCGGCGCTGGGCCGGTCGGATCATGCTGCCGGCCGCGATTCCGTTCCTCATCTGGTTCGCCTCCTCGATCACCCAGCGGACCTGGCTCATCGTGCCAGTGCTCGTTGCGGTCGTCGCTCTCATCTTCGCGTTCGTCGCGGTCCGCGCCGGTGCCGAGAAGCGCGCCTTCATCCTGCACGGGATCTATCTCATCGCCGGTCTGACCGCCGTCTTCGCCGGTGTCTTCCCGAACGTCCTGCCCTCGACGATCGACCCGGCGAACTCGCTGACGATCGCTGCGGCATCCTCGTCGGACTACACCTTGAACGTCATGCTCATCGTGACGATCGTGATCCTGCCGATCATCATCGCCTACCAGATCTTCAGCTACCGGATGTTCCTCGGCCGCATCGCCGAGACCCACATCCCCGAAGCTCACAAGCTGCCGGTGGCGATCCGATCGTGAGCTCACCCCTGTCGATCCTGCTCGAGCTGCCCACCGGTCGGCGGGGGTTGGCACTGTCGGTGCTCTCCGCCCTGTGCCGGTCGGTGGGAATCGTCCTCATCGCCGAAGCCCTGGTGAGAGCCATCATCGGCCACAGCGCGCCCGGGCTGTGGGTGGTCCTCGGCGCCCTCGGCGCGCTGCTGCGCGGCGGCGGACTCTGGCTCGACCGCAGTCTGGGCACCAGCCTGGCAGCCGTTTCGAAACAGGGTCTGCGGCGCTCGATCCTCTCCGGTCTGCTGCGCGGCCGGGGACGCCCGCGGACGAATGCGGCGGTCACGGTCACCCGCGGAATCGACGATCTCGACGACTACTTCACCACGGTGGTGCCGGCCCTGACCGCGGCCGCGGTGGTGCCCATCGTGCTGCTGGTGCGCATCGTCTTCAGCGATGTCCTCTCGGCGGTCATCATCGCGGTGTGCCTGCCGTTGGTGCCGATGTTCATGGTGCTCATCGGCCGCTACACGGCAGAGTCGACCTCCGAGACCATGGCGGCTCTGGAGCGGCTGTCGGATCACCTGGCCGAACTCGCCGAGGGGCTGCCCGTCCTCATCGGTCTCGGCCGTTCTCGCGATCACGCGCGCCGGCTGCGGGAACTGGGGGAGCGCTACCATCAGGCGAACCTCACGACGCTGCGCATCGCGTTCCTCTCCAGTTTGGCGCTCGAGCTCATCGCCACGATCTCGGTGGCGCTCGTGGCCGTGGTCATCGGTCTGCGCCTGGTCAATGGGTCGATGGAGCTGGGCGATGGCCTGTTGGTCCTGCTCATCGCGCCCGAATGCTTCATCCCTCTGCGGGAGCTCGGGGCCGGCTATCATGCGAGCGAGAACGGACGCGAAGCTCGTGAGAGAGCCCGGTCGCTGCTGTCGGAGACACGGTCGGCAGATGCGGAGACGCCGTCGGCGGCTGCGGGGGCACGCGCGCTCGATGCCTTCGGCTGGCCGGGGGACCAGTGGGTTCGCTATGCCGACGGCACACTCATCACGTGGTCGGGCGACATCGACACCCGGCCGGGAGTGACGACGATCAGCGGCCGGTCCGGAACCGGCAAGTCGACCGTGCTCGGTGCGCTGGTCGGCAGTCTGCCTGCCGACGCGCACACCACCGCCGATCCGGTGAGCGCGGCCTACGTGCCGCAGGCTCCACTCATGTTCGCCGAGACCATCGGCGCCGAACTGGCACTCTTCGGACTCGACGACGACCAAGCTCGGACGGCCCTGTCCGCCGCCGAACTGCCCACCGATCTGTGTGTGCAGACGGCGGCGCTAAGCCCCGGCCAACAGCGTCGGCTGGCCCTCGTGCGAGTGCGGCACCGCCTCGGTGACGGGGCCGAGCTGCTCGTCCTCGACGAACCGACCGCCCACCTCGACGCCGACAATGCCGCCATCGTCATCGACATGATCGCCGAGGCGGCCGCCACCCACCGCGTGATCCTCGCCAGCCATGACGAACAGGTTCGCGCGCTGGCCGACACAGAGATCCGCCCGGAGAAGACGCACTTTGAAGCGGCAGAGAACGGTGCACCAGCGGAATCAAAGTCGACCGTGATCGCGGATCAGGCCCGAACCGACGCCGCCGAGGTTCCTGCAACAAGGGCGCGGACTGAAGTTCCCGCTCCGGCGGAACGGACGGGTTCGGGCAGCGAGCCCGGGCCTCGGTCCGACGTCGAGCGGCACCCGGATGTCTCGACGCAGCACTCCGGAGGCGAGTCCTGGACAGCTGCACTGCGACGTCGCTGGTCGATACTGGGCTCGAGCCTGCCGCTGTTCACCCCGACCATGCTGGTGGCCGCGCTCACCGCCTGCGCGTCCAGCCTCGCGGCCATCGCTCTGACTGCCGTCTCCGCATGGCTCATCGTCGAAGCTTCGTACCAGCCGCCGATCATGCTGCTCATGATCGCCATCGTCGGTGTGCGATTCTTCGGGCTCAGCCGCTCCGTGCTGCTCTACGCCAGTCGGCTGAGACTCCACTCGGCGATCTTCGCCGCGCTCACGAAACTGCGCACACGGCTGTGGGAGCACTTCGAGCGCGTAGGCATGAGTGATCGGCGGCTGCTGACCTCGGATTCGGCGCTGCGCGCCATGGTCGCCGACGCCGACGACGTCCGCGACCTGGTGCCCCGGACTCTGTTCCCGCCTTTCGTCTCCATCATGGTCGTCATCGGCGTGAGCATCACCGCAGCACTTCTCGACGTGAGGTCACTGGTCTGGTTCATCCTGGTGGGCGCCGTCAACCTCGTCATCGTCCCGATTCTCGTCATCCGGGCAGAGAGCCGGTTGGCGTACGGAATCAGGGAGGACCGCAACCGGATCCTGTCCGTGCTCACTCGCGCTCTGTACGCAAAGGACGACCTGCGCACGAACCGGGTCGACTCTGCGGTCCTCGGCCTGTTGGCCGACTTGGAGGCCGACCTCGAGAAGAAGCAGAAGGCCTCTGCCCGCAACTTCGGGCTCGCCCAACTGTGGCTGCAGCTGAGCACGTTCACCACCGCAGTGATCCTCGCGGTGTCCACGGTTGCTCCGACCGAGATCGTCGCGGTGCTCTCCCTCATGGCCTTGGGCCTGGGCGAAGTGTTCGCTTCGGCACTCGAAGCGTTCCGCCAGCTGCCCGCCCTGGGGTCGGCACTGGACTGTCTGCCCAATGCGGACAGTGCGGCGGACCGCGAAGCCGAGGACTCGGGACTCGACGTCGAAGTGCAGGCTCCTGCTGCCGGAACCACGGCCGGCGAGAGCGACGACTCGTCGTGCCGCTCTGGCCCGGTCGAGCTCGTCGGCGTCGACGCCCTCGAATTCGATGAGATCACCGTCGGATGGGACGATCAGGCTGTCGTCGCAGGACTGGACCTGAGAGCTCAACGCGGCAGTTGGACCGTGCTGTGCGGTGACAGCGGAACCGGTAAGACGACGAGCCTGAGCGTGCTCCTGCGGTTCCTCGACCCCTGGTCCGGCAGCTACCGCGCCCGTGACCGGAGCGGGACCGACCACGATATGCTCACCTGCTCACCCGAAGACCTCGTCGGCCGAATCGCCTGGTGCCCTCAGGAGGCACACGTCTTCCGCTCCACAGTGCGCGGCAATCTCGCACTCGCCGGGCGGTCGGTCCCCGGGGACGACGAGATGATCTCCGTGCTGAAAGCGGCAGGGCTGAGCGACTGGGCCGATGCAGAGGTGCTCGAACGGTGGGTCGGCGACCACGGAGCGGAGATCTCCGGCGGTCAGCGACAGCGTTTGGCGGTGGCCAGAACCCTGCTGACCGGAGCCGATGTGATCGTCCTCGACGAACCGACAGCGCACTTGGACGATGAGACGGCTCGGCTGCTCATCGACGATCTCCGTGGGAGCCTGGGCGACCGCACGGTCGTCATGGTCACCCATGACAGGACACTGATCTCGGACGGCGATGAGGTCGTCGACCTCGGCACAGTCGAACCGGGTGCAGCGGACCTCGGCTCACGCGATCCGAGGGCGAACACTCGAGAGTCTGAGGTCAGTCCCGCTTCGATCCGAACATGATCTCGTCCCAGCTCGGGATCGAGGCTCGCGAGTTCTTCTTCGACTTCGGCTTCGTATCCTTCGCCGAGGCGGAGTCCTTGAACTGGTCGTCGTGATCGCTCACTCCGGGCTCGTTGAGCAGGGAGAGCTGATTCTCGTCGTCGAAGACGCCGACCTTCTCGGTCGGCTCCTGCGGTTCCTCAGCCGAGGCAGCCGCATCTTCGAAGGCGAAGACTTCGTCATCGGTGGCGGCTTCGGGCTGGCCTGGAGCGGTGTGCGCTCCCTGTGGGTGAGTCTCGGGGTCCTCGGTGACTGCACGCAGACGGGTCCGCGGCTCTTCCTCGGCGTGGCGGCGCTTGCGCAGGTTCTCCAGGATCCGGCCGGTCTCGGCCTGATGATCGCGGGCCTGCTGCGACGGCGCCGAACCGGCGGTGGGCCGGACCGGTCCGTCGGCGGCGATCGACGCGGACGACTGATCGGTCGCCGGGAGGACATCGACCTCCTCGGTGGTCCTCTGTCGTTCGGCACCGCTGCCGTAGTTCGGGATCGGTCCGGTGTCGGTGGGACCGGAATCGGCGAGCCACTTCGCCTCGTCGTCGATCGGGGTCAGCGAACGGCGGTAGTAATGCCAGCTGGCGGTGCGGACACGATCAGCGGCGGTGAAGCTGAGTTGGATGTACCAGTTGCCGTCCTGCTGCTTCCAGGAATCCCACTCCATCGTCTCGATATCGACGTCGCGCATCGCCAGGCGTTCCTGACACAGCTCGATGAGCGGAGTCGGTTCGCCGTTGGGATCATGATCGGAATAGATGGGATGGCGGCTGGCGAGGTAGGCGGTGCGTTCGCGTTCGGCCATCGCCGGACCTTCGTAGGTGCGCACGTATTCGATGTCGGCACCGGTGGCGGCCACGACCTCCTCGGCGTCCATGCCGCCGCGGATCATGGCCTGGATCTCTTTCGGGCGCACGGGAGTCTCGGACTTGGGGTGGGAGCGGTCCCTGCGGACCGCGGCGAAGAGAGCCTCATCGAGGACGACTCGGTACTGAAGCCCGTTCTCGTCGTTCAACAGCAGATGTGTGCCGTCTGCGTTGACTCCGTTCAAGATCAGTTCACGCATTGCCTTAAGCTCCTTTGTCGCGTCTCAGAAGCATCGTGTCACGTTCGGCGCGTCGTGCCGGGCAGATTTCCGCGCGAGTCGCGAAATCACGGGGCAGATCGGGAGCCGGCGGGGTGATTCTGTGAGACCGGCCACGCACGTGCGAGAAATGTGCGAAAGGGGAACCTGCGCGTCGGCTCCGACAGCGTCGCCACCACGCCGCCGGCGTCGCCACGACACCGGCGAGGGCGGGCGTCGGACCCTCCGGTCGGCGTCTGCACCGTGAGTGGGCGCGGCTCACTGTGCGGACAGCGGGCCGAGCGGCTCTACAGTCTGTAAAATCGGGAAGGTGAATACGACTGCACCCATCGACGCCCTGATCCTCATGTCATTCGGAGGACCGGAGGCCCCAGAAGAAGTGGTTCCATTCCTGCGCAACGTCACCGCCGGCCGCGGGATTCCCGAGGAACGGCTCGAGGAGGTGGGGGAGCACTATTTCGGTTTCGGAGGCAAGTCTCCGATCAACGACCAGAACAAGGCGCTGCTGGCCGCGCTGCGCGACGAACTCGATCGCCGCGGAATCGAGACCCCGCTGATCTGGGGCAACCGCAACTGGGATCCTTATCTCACCGACGAGGTGCGCAAGCTGGCACAGGACGGTGCCACGCAGTTCCTCTCGATCGACACCTCCGCGTATTCCTCCTACTCGTCGTGCCGGCAGTACCGTGAGGACTTCGCGAAGACGATCGACACGCTCAAGGACGAGGGTCTCAACGTCTCGATCGACAAGATCCGTCAGTTCTACAACCATCCCGGCTACGCCGACGCCTGCGCCGACTGCCTGGGCGACGGCGTCGCCGATTTCCGGTCGAAGGTCGGGCAGATCGATTCGACCAAGCACCGGATCCTCTTCGTCACCCACTCGATCCCGAACGTCATGCAGGACGCCTCAGAGGTGACCACCAACGGATACCGGGCCCAGCACGAAGAACTCATCGACCACCTCATGGGGCGCATCGATGAGGCCGATCGTGTTCCGTCCGAACTCGTCTACTGCTCACGTTCCGGCTCACCTGAGGTGCCCTGGCTCGAACCCGATGTCAACGACCGGATGACCGAACTTGCCGAGGAGGGGGTGACCGGTGTCGTGCTCGTGCCCATCGGTTTCATCTCCGACCATATGGAGGTCGCTTTCGACCTCGACACCGAAGCGAAGGAGACTGCTGAGGAACTCGGTCTCGACTTCACCCGGGTCGACACCGTCGGCACTCATGTCGCCTTCGTCAGGGGACTCGTCGACCTCGTCGAGGAGCGCGTGGCTCAGCTGCGCGGGGAAGACGTCGACGTTCCGGCTCTGCCCGGGACGAAGGCTCTGGTGCCTGGCAGCGGAGCCTGCAGCATCGACTGCTGCCGCGGCCGCATCGAACGTGCAACCTATCCGAACTGGGCCATGGCGAACTGAGTCCTGAAGACGAATGAACCCTCCCTCACCGAATCGGTGGGGGAGGGTTCTTCTCTCTGCGTGTGTTCTTTCAGTAGTCGTCGGGACTCGGGATGACCGGCAGGGCTCCCGTCTCGGCCTGGATCACCTCGGCGATGGGACCGGTGTCGACATCGTTGCGTCCGGCCAATTCCATCAGGTTCTGCAGGTCGTCGATGAGATTTTCGACGAGAAAGTCGTCACCGGCGGAACGGGCCTCGTGAATGCGATGACGGACATCATCGATTCGTGTGTCGAGCTGATCAGCGAATTCACTCATTGTGGATCCGTCCTTCCTCGGGCCGCCTCCACAGGGGACGAACCCGGTATTCGACCGACAGAGCGTGCTGTCGGTGCTGTCCATCACAAGCATTCTTGCAGAGCATTTCGTGAACTCTATGTGTGCTCCGTCCATGCGGACAAGCTGGTGACGAGAATCACCGCATCAGGTGCTCATTCCATCTTGCCAACGGCAAGCATACAGTGCACAATGCTGGGGACACATCTCGGAAGAGGAGAAGATGCTCCTCTTCGGCACCCCCTCCGGACAGAGAGCGATGAGGCCATATGGCAACAGACTACGACGCACCTCGCAAGCAAGACGATGAGATCAAAAGCGATTCGATCGAGCAGCTCAAGGCCCAGCGTTCCCAGGCTCAGGCGAGCAAGATCGACGAAGACGAGACTGCAGTAGCCGAAGGCTTCGAACTTCCCGGTGCGGACCTGTCGAACGAAGAGCTCTCCGTTCGGGTCCTGCCGAAGCAGAACGATGAGTTCACCTGCATGGAGTGCTTCCTGGTCCGCCATCGTTCTCAGCTTGCGACCGAAGAAGGCGGTGTCCCCATC
Source organism: Brevibacterium sediminis (assembly GCF_013623905.1). Taxonomy (GTDB): domain Bacteria; phylum Actinomycetota; class Actinomycetes; order Actinomycetales; family Brevibacteriaceae; genus Brevibacterium; species Brevibacterium sediminis. Next base: position 23,917 of record NZ_JABKDD010000008.1, on the reverse strand, counting down.
TGCACAGACTGTGCAGGCTGAATCGCTTCTCTTCGCGAAAACCCGAAAACGGACCGCGCCCTCGACAGGGTCGCGGTCCGTTCTTCTCCCCTTACTACCTGACGGCGGCCCAGCAACCTCGCGCGAGGTTGCTGGGCCGCCGTCAGGTAGTAATCAGGGGGTGAGGGCGGCGGCTAGTTTGTGGGGGTGACGGCTCGAGACGAGCCAGTACGGGGTCGGATCCGTCTCATCGTCGAGATCGATGCGGACGACGGATTTCACCCACGGGCGGATCTTGAGGAAGGCGCGGGCGTCGAGATCGACACCGCGGGCCTGCCGGGCCTCCTCGCCGTCGAAGGCGACCGCACCCGGAACGAACGTGCGGTCGATATGAGCTTCGCCGACGAACAGCTGTCGTTCGGTGACGATGATCGTCAGCGTCAGCGAATTCAGCCACCAGGCGAAGAGGACGAAGCTGACGACGGGAAGGATGATGGTGCCGAGCTGCCAGACGGGCATGACCATGAGTGCCGTGGACAGAGCGGCCACCACGACGAGGATCCACATGCCGACCGAGGGGCGGACCTTCTCCTGATAGACCACGTGGGTTCCGGATTGAGTTGTTGCCATGCGGCCATTGTCCCATAGCGAGAAGTTTGGCCACGCTCAGGCTGGAGCGTTAGAGTGCATCTTTGTGACGGAAACCGTGAAGATCAACCTCCAGCTCCTTGACGCGGGCATGAGCGCGCCCGGCTACGCGCATGCGAGCGACGCCGGTGCAGACCTGCATTCGGCGATCGACTTCGTGCTCGAACCGTTCGAGCGCCGTGTCGTTCCGACCGGAATCGCGATCGCCCTGCCAGAGGGCTATGCGGCCTTCGTGCATCCGCGTTCGGGCCTGTCGAGCAAGCACGGAGTCACGGTCGTCAATGCGCCGGGCACCATCGACGCCGGCTACCGCGGCGAGATCAAGGTGCCGCTGATCAACCTCGACGCGAAGACCCCGCTGCGCGTCGTGCGCGGAGACCGCATCGCCCAACTCGTGATCCAGAGGATCGCCCACGCCGACTTCGACATCGTCGAATCCCTCGAAGACAGCGCCCGCGGCGCCGGGGGATTCGGATCCACCGGCGGAATCGTCGCCGGCCTCAGCGAAAAGGAGAAGTGAGGACTTATGGGACTGTTCTCCCGGTTCAAGAAATCCACACCGACCGATGACGACGTCCGCGCCGACGACGAACTCACCGACGACGATGAGCTCGACGCTCAGGACACCGACACCGAGGCGGCCGATCGTGCAGACGACGACGCCGATGACGACGAGGCAGAGTCCGCCGCAGAGGCGGCCGAGTCCGATGACGATGTCGACGAGGAAGAAGCGCGGCTGGAGAAGTCCGCACCCTTCGACCGGTCCGAGAATGGCCCCTTCGACATCTCCGAGGAGTACCCGGAGCATGACCGCCTCGACCTCGGCGCGCTCAAGGTGCCCGTCGTCGACGGCATGCAGGTGCGCCTGGACACGGACGACGATTCTCAGCGCGTGCTGGCCGTCACCCTCATCCACGACGGTGGAGGCATCCAGCTGCAGGCGTTCGCAACCCCACGCTCCGAGGGCCTGTGGAACACGGTGCGCGGTCAGCTCGCCGAATCCGTGACCAAACAGGGTGGGGAATCGACCGAGCTGCACACCTCTCTCGGCAAGGAGCTGGCCATCGAGGTTCCGGCGAAGACGGAATCCGGTCGCCCCGGCAAACGCGCCATGCGCTTCGCCGGCATCGACGGACCACGCTGGTTCGTCCGCGCCGTGTTCTCCGGCAAGGCCGTGACCGATGACGAGGTGCGTGCCGAACTCTCCGCACTCTTCCGCGGAGTCGTCGTCGATCGCGGTGAGGAGGCGATGGCTCCCCGCGAGCTCATCGCACTGACCGCACCGCAGGTCGACCAGGACGAGGCGGAGGAGAAGAAGGACGAGGACGAACTCAACCCCTTCGAACGCGGCCCCGAGATCACAGAGGTCCGCTGAGCGCTGATGCGGAACCTCATCCCTCGCCTCGTGCGCGACTTCGGATCCCGTGAGGCCGAGGCCCGGGCTGATCTGCGACTGGTCAGCCAGATCCCCGGGGTCATTCCGGTCGAAGAGCTGGAGGCGCGAAAGACCTCACGCATCGCCGGAGTCGTTTCAGCGACCACTCAGTCGTGCAGCGCCGACAGCCCCAGGCTCGACATCACCGTCGCCGATGGCACCGGCGAAGCCCGCGCCCAGTTCCTCGGACGCCGGGAGATCAGCGGCATCCGTCCCGGGTCCCTCATCGTCTTAGAAGGACGGTTCTGCGGCAAGGACGGAGTGCTCACCGCACACAATCCCGTCTACGAACTCCTGCAGACCCGCGACGACTCCGACGACTGACCGTCCCGAGGGGCCGGGCGGCCGTCGGCCGCAGAACTGACGATCTCGGCCGCAGACGACCGGGCTCAGCCCTCTACGCTCTCGTCGGCCTTCGCAGTCTCCTGCAGCAGCGCTAGCAGCGCCGGCTCCTGATCGGGGGAGGAGAGGAAGAACAGTTCGTCTCCGGCCTCGATGACATCATCGGCGCTCGGAGCGAACGCCCGCGAATTGCGGATGATCGCCACCAGCACCGTATCGAGCGGGAAGGTGATCCCACCGACGCGCTCGGCCACGAGTTCGGCGTTCTCGTGCACTGTGAACTCGAGCAGGCCCGCCTGCCCGCGTTCGAAGCTCATGAGGTGGACCAGGCCGCCGACTTCCACGGCCTCCTCGACGAGCGCGGTCATCAGGCGCGGAGTGGAGACGGCGACATCGACGCCCCAGTTGTCGTCGAAGAGCCATTCGTTCTTCGGATTGTTCACCCGCGAGACCGTCCTGGGCACCCCGAACTCGGTCTTCGCCAACAGGGAGAGCACCAGATTGGTCTTGTCATCTCCCGTCGCGGCCACGACGACATCGGCCTCCTCCAGCCCCGCCTCGGCGAGACCGGCGAGCTCGCACGCATCGGAGAGCAGCCATTCGGCACCCGGAATGCGCTCATGGCCCAGCGCCTCCTTGCTCTGGTCGATGAGCAGGACCGAATGGTCCTTGTCCAGCAGCTCCCTGGCCACCGAACGTCCGACGGAGCCGGCTCCGGCGATGATGACCCTCATTCTTCTTCCTCCACGGTTCGCACGGGCTGATCGAGGATCCGTTCGATCTCGCCGAGGCGGTCGACCGGAGCCATGAGATGGACGAGGTCGCCGTCCTGGAGTAGCAGATCATCGTGGGCGACGATGCCCTCGGACAGGCGGGTGACATAGGAGACCCGAGCCTTGGTCCGTGTTTCGATCTCCTTGATCGGACGGGCCACCCAGCCAGGATCCAGATGCACCTCCGCCAGGACGAGGTTGCCGGAGGGCTCACGGTATTCGGTGATCGACCCCTGCGGGACGAGCTTGCGCATCACCTGCTCGGCCGTCCACCGCACGGTGGGCACGGTGGGGATGCCGAGACGTTCGAAGACCTGCGCACGGTCAGGATCGTAGATGCGGGCGGCGACATTGCTCACCCCGAAGGTCTCACGAGCGACACGCGCGGCGAGGATATTCGAATTGTCACCACTGGAGACGGCGGCGAAGGCGAAGGCCTCGGCGGTCTTCGCCTGGGACAGAGTCTCGCGGTCGAAACCGACGCCGGTGATCGTCGAACCGCTGAAATCCCGACCGAGCTTGAGGAATGCGTCGGGGTCTCGGTCGACGACTGCGACGGAGTGCCCATTCGCATCAAGGGCTTTGGCCAGGGAGGCCCCGACTCGACCGCAGCCCATAATCACGAAGTGCATGGGTAATCCTTCCCGCAGTGATCTACCATTGGTTGCCGTGGCCAGCAGTTTTTCTGATGCCGTCAAAAGACTACTCGTTGGACGGCCCTTCCGCAGTGAGGACAGGCGTGCGCCTGCGCTGAAGAAGCGCATCGCGATGCCCGTCTTCGCCTCCGACATGCTCTCCTCGGTGGCCTATGCCCCCGATGAGATCCTGCTGGCACTGTCGCTGACGTCACTTGTGGCCCTGACCGTTGCCCCCTGGATCGGTGTGGCCGTCGGCATCGTCATCCTCGTGATCGTCGCCTGCTACCGCATCAACGTCAAGGCGTACCCCTCCGGCGGCGGTGACTACGAGGTGGCCTCGAAGAACCTCGGCTCCGGTGCCGGGCTCGTCGTCGCCGCGGCCCTCCTCGTCGACTATGTGCTCACCCTGGCCGTGTCGATGACGGTCTTCGCCGCCTACATCACCACGGCGTTCCCGATGCTCGCGCCCTACCGTGTGCCCGTGGCCATCGTCGGCATCCTGCTCATCTGCTTCGCCGGTCTGCGCGGTTCCCGGGCCACTCCGATGCTGCTGGCCGTGCCGACCTACCTGTTCCTCGGTGCCGTGTTCCTCACGATGTCGGTCGGTCTCATCCGCGTCGGGCTCGGTGACACCCCGCACGCCCAGACCGCCGACTACACGGTCGTGCACAGCAACATCGGCGATCAGGCGACGCTCGGCCTGGCCACCGTCCTTATCGTCCTGCGCGCGTTCTCGTCCGGTGCCGTCGCACTGGCCGGCGTGCAGACCGTGGCCACGGCGGTTCCGGCGTTCAAGAAGCCGCGCGGCAAGAACGCCGGAAACACCCTGCTGCTGTCGGGTCTGCTCGCCGCCCTCATGCTCACAGGGCTGACCTATCTGGCGTCGGTCACTGGAATCAAATACGTCGACGACCCGCATCTCTATCTCGTCCGCGGCGACGGCAGCCCGGTCAGCGCCGAATACGAACAGGAGCCCGTCCTCGCGCAGCTGGCGCACGCGATCTTCGACAATGCGCCTGCGATGTTCTTCATCGTCGTCCTCATCACCGCGCTCGTGCTCATCGCCGCTGCGAACACTGCGGTCGAGGGGTTCCCCGGACTGGCCTCTCGGCTGGCCCGCGATGAATTCCTGCCAAGGCAGCTGGCGACAAAGGGCGATCGACTCACCTTCTCCAACGGCATCCTGCTGCTGGCCGCAGCGGCGATCGTCCTCGTCGTCGCCACGTCCGCCTCGGCGACGGTGCTCATCCAGCTCTACCTCGTCGGGGTCTTCGCCAGCTTCGTCCTCGGCCAAGCGGGAATGGTCCTGCACTGGCGCAAACGGCTGCGCCTGGTCATCGATTCGAAGACCCGGATGCGGATGTACTTCAACCAGGTCGTCAACGCCGTCGGCTGCGTGCTCGCCGCCGGCGTCCTCATCGTCGTCATCGTCTCGAAGTTCCTCGCCGGCGCCTGGCTGGCGGTCGCCGCCATGGCCGGACTCTACCTCGTCATGGGCGCCATCCACCGACACTATTCGCGGGTGGCCCGCGAGCTCGCCCCCGACGCGGACGTGAACTCACGGACGATCCCGTCGAACACCCACGCCATCGTCGTCGTCAGCGAAATCGACAAACCGACGATGCGGGCCCTCTCCTACGCCCGAGTGACCCGGTCGAGTCAGCTCGAAGCTGTCACCGTGGCCGTGGACGAAGAGGCCGCGGCCGGTCTGCAGAAACGATGGAACGAGATGGAGCTGCCGGTGCCGCTGACCGTGCTCGGCTCGCCGTACCGCGAACTCGTCCGTCCGATGCTCGCCCATATCCTCGCCATCCGCCGTAGGTCGCCCAGGGACCTCGTCATCGTCTACATCCCGCAGTTCGTCGTCGGTCGCTGGTGGGAGCACATCCTGCACAACCAGGTGGCTCTCAAACTGCGCACCCGACTGCTGCTGGTGCCCAACGTCGTCGTGGTCTCCGTGCCCTGGCGACTGAAATCCTTCTCTCGACAGTACGGCGGAGACGGACCCGATTCCGACACCTCGCTGTACAGACAGGCCTAGAAGACGCATGAGCGACACTTCGGTTCCCGCCCAGGACCTCACCCTCGACATCGAGGCACCGGCGGCCGGCGGCACCTCCATCGCCCGACACGACGGTCAGGTCGTCTTCGTCTCCGGGGCCCTGCCCGGTGAGAAGGTCCGAGTCCGCACCCAGGCAGGACCGCCCGCCCGGTTTCTTCGCGCCGCCGTCACCGAGGTGATCGAGGCCTCGGCTCACCGCGTCCCCGATCGTCGCCTCGACTATGTCCCCGGTGGTTCGACCGACGGTTCCGGTGCGGGGTTCGCTGCGGGCCCCGGTGCTGGGGCCGTGCCGGATTCGGCCGGGTTCGGCGGAATGGAATTCGCCCACGTCGACCTCGCCCATTCCCGCACGCTCAAGGCCGAGGTGCTGAATGACCAACTTCAGCGCATCGGACATATCGACCGCGCCGCCGAGGTGCTGCCCGCGCCGGGCGAGACCGACGGCACGGACTGGCGCACCCGTGTGCAGCTGGCCGTCGACGATGAGGGCCGTGCCGGAATGCTCGCCCCCAGATCACATGCGGTCATCCCTGTGACCACGCCCCCTCTGGCCGCCGGGCCCTTGCACGACCTCGACATGACGACACTGCATGTGCCGGGAGTCCGCCGACTCGAATTCGCGTGGGCCGGCGACCATGGCGCGCTCATCGTCCGTGGTCGGCCCACTGCGCAGGTCCTCGATGAGATCGAGTCCTGGCTGCCGACGTCGTTCTCCCTCCTCGCCGAGGCGACCGGACCGGAGCAGAGTCGTGGTCGTGGTCGCGGGGGTCGTCCCCGTGGTCGCGGTCGTTCCCATGCGCCCGCTCCCGCCCTGCGCGTGATCCGTGGAGACCGCACCCTGACCGAAACGGTCGACGGTCGTGACTTCACCGTCGGCGCCGACGGCTTCTGGCAGGTGCACCGGGATGCGGCCGCACTGCTCAGCTCGGAGGTCGTCAGAGTCCTTCCTGCCGACGTCGGGGCGATCACCGACCTCTACTGCGGGGTCGGACTCCTCGGCATCACTGCCGCCCGGGCCACCGGAGCGCCCCTGTTCGGGGTCGAAGGGGTGGAGACAGCCATTGCTCATGCTCGAGACAATGCCGCCGATCTCGAGTCCCGATTCCTCGCTCTCAGCGTGGATCGGGCCCGACTGCCCGATTCGGAGGTCATCATCCTCGACCCGCCACGGGCGGGCGCCGGGAAGAAAGCCACCTCGGCGATCATCGAATCAGCGGCACGCACCCTGGTCTACGTTTCCTGTGACCCGGCCACGTTGGCCAGGGACCTCACGGCTCTCACAGGCGGGGGATTCGCGATCGAGAGCCTCACCGGCTTCGACCTCTTCCCGCTGACCTCGCACCTGGAGACGGTCACCGTGCTCCGGCGGTGACCGACCGGTGACCTCAGGCGGTGACCGAGCGGCGGGGGAGGATGACGAGCGCGATGAGGGCGATGAACGTCGTGAGGAAGCCCCACAGCCCCCACCAGCCGCCCGACCGGCCCTTCTCCTTCGCGAATGAGCTGCAGACGACGGCGAAGATGATGCCGACGAGCAGTGCGCCGAAGCCGAATCCGGCGCCTAGTGTGAACGGGTCCATGGAATCTCCTCGGGGGTGGCAGGCGAGTGCGCTGCTGCTTTGAGTGTGCTGTCCAGGCTAGGCCGCGCGACCCGGCCGCGGCCCTGGTGATGACCGCACGAGGGCCTGCGGAAAACCCGATCGCAGGGTTTCGCACCTCCGTGTGCCATGGTGGTCAAAGCCCCTCAAATGCGATAGAATTTATCTTGACGTCAAGATACTTTTGGAAACATATGTGTCGCGTAAATCGGTGCGTGATGCAAGGATCCGACCGCCGAGTCGGACGGACCCGGTTTCTTGGATGAGTGTCGGATGAAACAGGAGAATCACGATGAGCAACGTCGATACGTTCAAATCGAAGAGCACCCTGACCGTAGGCGATAAGGATTATGAGATCTATCGCCTGGACCAGGTCAAAGGGTCGGAGAAGCTTCCCTTCAGCCTCAAGGTGCTGTTGGAGAACCTGCTGCGCACGGAAGACGGCGCAAACATCACTTCGGAACATATTGAAGCCCTCGGCAGCTGGGACCCCAATGCCGAACCCGATACGGAGATCCAGTTCACCCCCGCCCGCGTGGTGATGCAAGACTTCACCGGTGTGCCCTGCATCGTCGACCTCGCCACCATGCGCGAGAAGGTCGTCGAGCTCGGCGGCAGCCCGGATCAGGTCAACCCGCTGGCTCCGGCCGAGCTGGTCATCGACCACTCGGTGCAGATCGACCGCTTCGGCACCGCTGACGCCGTCGAGCTCAACATGGACATCGAATACCAGCGCAACGGTGAGCGCTACCAGTTCCTGCGCTGGGGCCAGACCGCATTCGAAGACTTCAAGGTCGTGCCTCCGGGCATGGGCATCGTTCACCAGGTCAACATCGAGCACCTGGCTCGCGTGGTCATGCCGCGCGAGGTCGACGGAGTCCTCCGGGCCTACCCGGACACCCTGGTCGGCACCGACTCGCACACCACGATGGTCAACGGCCTCGGTGTGCTCGGTTGGGGCGTCGGCGGCATCGAGGCAGAGGCCGCCATGCTCGGCCAGCCCGTGTCGATGCTCATCCCGCGCGTCGTCGGGTTCAAGCTCACCGGTGAGATCCCCTCGGGTGTCACCGCAACCGACGTTGTGCTCACGATCACCGATATGCTCCGCCAGCACGGAGCCGTCGGCAAGTTCGTCGAGTTCTACGGCAAGGGCGTCGCCGAGGTGCCGCTGGCCAACCGCGCCACCATCGGCAACATGAGCCCCGAGTTCGGTTCGACCGCCGCGATCTTCCCGATCGACGAAGTCACCATCGACTACCTCAAGCTCACCGGCCGTTCGGAAGAGCAGATCCAGCTCGTCGAGGACTACGCCAAGACGCAGGGACTCTGGCACGATCCGGAGAACGAAGTCGAGTACTCCGAGTACCTCGAACTCGACCTGTCCACCGTGGTGCCCTCGATCTCCGGACCGAAGCGCCCGCAGGACCGCATCGAGCTCTCCGATGCCAAGAGCCAGTTCGCCAAGGACATCCACAACTACGCCGCTCCCGGCGAGGAGTCGAAGTCCGTGGACGTCAGCACCGCCGACGGACGCAACTTCGAGCTGGCCAACGGTGCCGTGGCGATCGCTTCGATCACGTCCTGCACCAACACCTCGAACCCCTCGGTGATGATGGCCGCCGGCCTGCTGGCACGCAATGCCCGCAAGCGCGGACTCAACTCGAAGCCGTGGGTCAAGACCTCGATCGCACCGGGTTCGAAGGTCGTCACCGAGTACTACAACAAGGCCGGCCTCATCGAGGACCTCGAAGCGCTGAACTTCTACATCGTCGGCTACGGCTGCACCACCTGCATCGGCAACTCCGGTCCGCTGGACTCGGAGATCTCGAACAGCATCCAGGACAACGACCTCTCGGTCACCGCAGTCCTGTCGGGCAACCGCAACTTCGAGGGCCGCATCAGCCCGGACGTGAAGATGAACTACCTCGCTTCGCCTCCGCTGGTCATCGCCTACGCACTGGCCGGCACCATGGACTTCGACTTCGAGAACCAGCCCCTGGGCAAGGACTCGGACGGCGTCGACGTCTACCTGGCCGACCTGTGGCCCTCGCCTGAAGAGGTTGAGTCGGTCATCGCCGATTCGATCTCGACCGATATGTTCGACAACGAATACGGTCGCATCTTCGACGGTGACGAGCGCTGGCAGCAGCTCGACACCCCCGAGGGCAAGGTCTTCGAGTGGGACGACGAGTCGACCTACGTGCGCAAGCCCACCTTCTTCGACGGCATGGGTCTCAAGCCCGAAGCCGTCAAGGACATCAAGGGCGCCCGCGTGCTCGCGAAGCTCGGCGACTCGGTGACCACCGACCACATCTCGCCCGCAGGTTCCTTCAAGGCCGACACTCCGGCCGGCAAGTACCTCGTCGAGCACGGCGTCGAGCGCAAGGACTTCAACTCCTACGGCTCGCGTCGCGGCAACCACGAAGTCATGATCCGCGGAACCTTCGCGAACATCCGTCTGCAGAACCAGCTCCTCGACGGAGTCCAGGGTGGCTTCACCCGCGACTTCTCGCAGGAGGGCGGACCGCAGACCACGATCTACGACGCCTCCGTGAACTACCAGGCTGCCGGCACCCCGCTGGTCGTCCTCGGTGGCAAGGAGTACGGCTCGGGATCCTCGCGTGACTGGGCTGCCAAGGGCACGAAGCTGCTCGGCGTCGAAGCCGTCATCACCGAAAGCTTCGAGCGCATCCACCGCTCGAACCTCATCGGCATGGGCGTTCTGCCGCTGCAGTTCCCCGCCGGCGAATCCGCTGATTCGCTCGGACTCGACGGCACCGAGACCTTCTCCATCGAAGGCGTCACGGAGCTCAACGAGGGCAAGACCCCGGCGACCGTCAAGGTCACCGCCGAAAAGGAAGACGGCACAAAGGTCGAATTCGACGCCGTCGTCCGCATCGACACCCCGGGTGAAGCCGACTACTACCGCAACGGCGGCATCCTGCAGTACGTTCTGCGTCAGCTCGCAGAAGCCTGATCGCAGGAGACGGGGCCTGAGCGGCGACTTCGCCGCACCAGGCTGCGCTGTGAGTCTCCGACTCGCGGCAGTCGGTTCGCGCTGAGGCGCTGAGCCGGAGCTGATCGAAGGCCGGTGGGATTGTTCCCACCGGCCTTCGTCGTGCCCGGACGCGTGCGACGGTGCCGTTGATCGAGCATCCCTCACCGTTCGCGTCACGTCCTCCACGCAGTTCGGCTTCCGTCACCTTTCGTGGCAAAACACACTGCTGCCAAGGAATCCGTCACCGTTCGTGGCAAATCGCCTCGTTGCAGCGGTGCGCTGTGCGGCGAAAGGTGAAGGACGGTCGCTGCCGGTCAGTAACTTGAGAGGGCGTGAGCATTCCAGCAGCAGACGACGGTCGGAGTCGGTCGCCAAATGGGTCAATACTCACGATTTCGACTAGTACGCGCAAGTATTCGACGCCCAATATGCTGAGTGTGTGGCCAACAGGTTTGAGGTGTCTTTACTCTCCAGACAATGCACTGATATGAGACCGGGCGTGGTCGAACCGCGTCCAGGCCAGCTCAGCGCCTTCTCCTACGAGCTAAAATTGCATCTGATTCTACTGCTTTGAGATACGGCTGATGTTTGAATTTAGCGGTGCCTGGGGAGAAGAACTTGTTCGGCCACTCCACACCAGCGGCTATTACTGTCGGCCAATAAAGTTCGTCGGCGACTCCTGGGTGATTCCCTTTGTGAAGCGTGACGGACGAAACGTACTGAGGAGGTGCGAACTGTCGCCTCGAACTTCATCAGCGACGAGCCGTCCCAGCAGAGGAGCCATTGTCATTCCGCTGTGGGTGACTAACGAATAAGCCCGGTGGTGTTCGTCGAGGTATCCGACGATGCTCAGCCCATCTTCGGGGAAGCTTCTTCCGCTGAAGATGACGCGACTCACCGGAATACGCTTTCCGAAGAGTGCCTGAAGCTCGGCTTCCATGACGACCCGGACCTCGTCGAGCAGCTCCGGGCTCTCTCCTTCCTCGGTACGAGCTTCCACTGAAGGGATCTGGACAAACATGCTGCCGTCATGGCGGGGCCTCACGTTGATCTTGTCCGAAATGATGATCCGGCTGAGACTCACGTCTGTGGGAACAGTGACACCCAGCAGACTGTGCGTCCGTGGTCCGGGCTGAGACAGATCGGCCACTGGTAGTAGGAGACCCGATCGAAATGCGATGGCTCCGGAGTCTGCTCCGGCGGCGATGATCACTTGGTCGAAGTTCCGAGTGTCTCCGTCGGCGAATTCCGCTGAGGCCCCGTCTGCGTTGGTGTCCACGCGGACAACTTCTGCAACTTCCGGCGTTACGTCGGCCTCTTCGAGGAAGCTCTCGACGAGGCTGCCGAACGCTTCGTTGTCCAGGTGGGCTTCGAGAGGAAAGAACAATCCTGAGTCCGTCGGCCAGCTGACAGCGGGTTCAAGCTCGCGTAGGCGGTCGGAGTCAATTCGTTCGACCGGGTAGTCGAACTCAGCCGATTCAGTGAATCGCTCGTCATATCCGGTTGCTTTGTCGGGTGTGCTGTCGAACATGATGCACCCGTGCTGGTGGAACCACGTTCCGTGACTGGCGAAACGACGCTGGAACTCCTCGTGAGCTGCGATTCCGGCGCGGTTGAGCCGGTGGTATTCGGCGGGGAGTTTGTGGTTGGCGTTGATCCAGGCGAATGAGCGACTGCTCGCTTGTGCGTACGGTCCAGTCTTGTCGACGATCGTAACGTCGTGCCCGTCTTCGACGAGGTTGAATGCGGTGGTGAGTCCGAGGACTCCTGCACCGACGACGAGTATCTTCATGAAAGGGCTCCTTCTTCAGAGAGGGCACGGGCTTGCGGTTTCTTCACGGCAAGCATGATTAGGTAGGCGACGAAGCTCGCAATGATGCCGAAGACTGCGTAGGGAATGGTGGTTCCTGCGATGTGGGCAACCGCGCATACGACAAGACCAGCAGCCATTGAGACGTATCCGATTGATACGTCGAGGATCCATTTGTTGGTCAGGACCATGCCGAGAAGGAACGGTACCGCCAGCATCGAAGCCGAGTATGCGTACGTTGCGACGAGCCAGTTGAGCGCGGTCGGAAAGACGATGGCAAGGACTGCAGCGATTGCGGAGACTGCGACTGTGCACCAGCGAGACATCGCAACAAGGTCGGAAGATGTGTCCTTGTTCTTGACGAATGCAGGTCTGAGGTCATTGACCAAGTTGACCACGACAGAGTGCAGTGCCGACCCGGTGGTCGAGACAATCGTGGCCATGAGGAACGCACCGTAGATCGCGATGAGCCAGACTGGCAGTTGGGCGAGGAACCATCCTGCTGCCTGTTCGCGTCCGTCGACGCCGAACTGGTCGGTCATGCTGCGCACCGAAACTCCGACGATGAGTGCATAGATTCCGGAGATTCCGATGAGGATGCTGCTGAGATAGAGGCCCTGTCGGGCTTGTTTGACGTTGCTGGCAGCGAAGATTCGCTGGTAGTAGAGCTGGTTGGTCAGAGTTCCCGGGAGGATTGAGAATAGCCACAGCAGGATGGTCAGTCCACCTGCGGCCGTGAGTCCGGTGGGCATCGTGGTCAGCTCGGCCGGAAGGTTCTTCACGATCGTCGACGGTCCGCCTGCGTTGACGATCGCATAGACACCGACGACGACTGACGCGATGACCATGAAAACGCCGAAGAAGAAGTCCGACCACGCGACTGACGTCAGCCCGCCTGGGAGGACGAAAGCGATGGAGACCACAGCCATGATGATGATCAGCGGAGTGATCCCGATGCCCGTCACCGCGTTGAAGAGGTTGGCGAAGGCGATGAACTGCGTAGCCAACCAGCCGAACGGGACGACAATGACGGCCAGCGCGACCATGGAGAGCATGAGTCGGTGCTCGCCGTAGAGCTTCGTGAAGACCTCGGGAATGGTGGAGAAGGTTCGGCGGCGCAGCCATCCTGCGAAGATAGCAATGATGAGGAGGCCGACGATGACGAAGATTTCGTACCAGAAAACCGATAGGCCCCAGGCGTAGGCGATGCCGACGTGGGCGACGAGTACGCCTCCGCCGACTGCGGTGGCGTATTGGGTGAAGGCGATGACGTAGAGCGGGAGGTTGCGGCCGCCGACGACCCAGGAGTCGTTGGATTTGGCTCTTTTTCCGACATAGAACGAGATGAGGGCTCCGATGCCGATGACGATGGCAGCAGTGACTGAGATGAGGACTGTGGTGCCGATGTTCATGACGAGCTCCGATCAAAGCGCTGAGAGTCCATGATGGCGATCGCATCTGATGAGGAACCGGTTTCAACGAAGTCGCTGACGATGGAGCCCATCATCGGTGAGAATTTGAAGCCTTGACCGGACATGCCCACAGCCAACACGATGCGTGAGTCGGCACTTGACGGGCCGACGATCGGAGCACCGTCGACAGTGAATCCTTCAGTCCACGTGGACACGCGGTAGGGAATGGGGTCGACCCCGGGCATGAGGCAGGCAACAGCGTGCTCGGTCGATTGCACGACTTCGTTTTCGATGAAACGAGGGAGGTCATCGACCGAGTCGAGAGTCTTCCATGCCAGGTGGTGCGGCAGAATCTTGATTCCGAGTCCGTCGAGGGCAGGGAAGCAGGAGAATCCGCCCTCTGGATGTCGACGGATGGAGATCGGCATGTGTTCTGGCGTGTGCAATGCGACGTCTTTGGCTGGGAACCACATGGCGACCAAGCGCAATGCCTCGACGGTGCTGGAATCGAACTCGGTCAATTCGTTCACCCAAGGGCCGGTGGAGACGACGATCTTGTCGAACGCGTAAGCTCCATCGGCGGTGTCGACCATGACTGAGTGGCTCAGTGATCGGATGTTGAGCACTCGAGTATAGGCCTTGAAATTGGCCCCGAGTCGCTCGGCTTCCTTGCGTGCGGCGAGGACGGCAGCTTCTGGCCTAAACACTCCGGCAACCGGATCGAAGACGCCTACTTCATCGCTGTCGAGCCCGAACTGTGGGTACCTTTTCGCCATCTCCGTTTGCGAGAGCACTTCATGGTCAAGGTCCGCGGCCTGAGCACAGTCGATGACGGCCGCGACGTCTTCAATGTCGGGATGGCCGATCATGAGTCCTCCGCACATGGTGAGCACGGAGGTGTTCTGGTTCGTCTGCAGCTCTTGCCACTTGTCGAAGGACTTCCTCAGGATGGGCACGTATTCCGGGCCCTCCTTGTAGATGGTTCGAAAAATGCGGGATTCGCCAGCCGATGCGCCCCGGTCGTTGGGGGAGTTCCACTGGTCGAACACGGTGACGTCGTATCCGCGGGTGGCCAATTGCCATGCGGTCATTGTTCCGATGATGCCGGCACCGATGACGGCGACCTTCTCGGGGTTAGCTGTTATCAATTTGACTGACCTCCAGAGTCATATTGCGGGGGTGGATGTAGAACTCGGCGACCTCGATGATGGAGTCATCGACCAGATGGGTGGTGCGCTGTTGGCAGACGACTGGCTCCGAGGGAGGAATCTCGAGATGGCTGGCGTCGAACGTTTCCAGGAGAGCTGCCCTGAGGACGGTGTTTGCTCGTCTGATCCCAAGGCCGAGAGAGTTGTAGTACGCGATTGTCGTCAGGTGTTCCAGGTTCTGCGAGAGGACTTCTGGCGCACGGCTGAGGTTGATGCAGCACCGTTCAAGAGCCAGTGGTTGACCATCGGCGCTGTATTTCATCCTCGTCAGCGAAGCTGTCGGCTGCCCTTTTGGGAACACGTTTCGACTGAGCGGAAATGATTCGGCTGAGGACACTTCGACGCTGACGACTTTGTGGTCGCCGTCGACCTCTGGGCTAGTCAGCGATGGATCCATCATCCGGAGCAGGTTGGTGCGCAGGCCAGTTGAGGCGACGATCGTTCCGGAACCGCGTTTGCGAGAGACGAGGCCAGCTTCAACCAGGGCGTTCATGGCCTTCTGCACGGGGTTGCGACTGACGCCAAAACGCTCCATGAGCTCCTTCTCCGTGGGAAGTTTCTGCCCCACGTCGAAGAGCCCTCTGTGGATATCTGCTTCGATGCTCTCGCGGATCTCTAGGTGCTTCGCCGTCGCCATACTGTGATGCTAGACACACGGATAAGAGATTGCAATGGTGTAAAGGTAATTACTTTAAGCTTACCGAGTGATGGCAGCTCGGGATGGTCCTCTATGGAGCGAACTTGTACGTGCCTGGGGTCGAGCTGAGCGAGATCTTTTGTGCCTGTCTTAGGATCGAGCGATCAAGTTCGCCTTGGCCTGCAACTTCCATCGGCGAGACGGAGGCCGACTCAACCTGATTGACTTCAGAGTAAAAATAATTGTACTTTTGGTAAATGAGATCTGAGCCACAGAGTGAGAATCTTCTCGGAGAGCGCTTAAGGAAACGTCGTTTGGCGCTACAGCTGACCCTCAAGGACGTCGCAGAGGAAGCCGGCATCACCACGGGGTATCTCTCCCAGCTCGAGCGCGGCATGGCAATGGGAAGCGTGGCGACCCTCCAGAGCGTCTGCGGTGTGATTCGACTCAACGTCGGCGACCTGTTCAATGAACCGAATGCTGAAAGCAGTCCAGTACTCCGGTTCGCGGATGCCGCACGCAAGAGATTCGGGAACGAGGCGTCCAAGGTCAAGATTTCTCCGTCCCACTTCGACCATCTTGAAGTGCTCGTGGGGCATTTCGAGCCGGGAGGCGACACCGGAGTCGAGCCCTACACCCATGGGGCCTCAGAGGAGATCCTTCTCGTCATCGAAGGCGAGGTCGAGGTCACCGTCGACGGCACGACGAACCGACTGGCCGAATTGGATTCGCTTCACTACAAGAGCGACCGGCCCCACAAGGTGGCCGAAGCCACCGGCACCGCGGCCGCACGTGTGGTGTGGATGATGGCTCCGCCGACGTACTAAGACCTGCTGTTTGCACCAATGACGCTGCTCCCATGAAAGAAGGAAGACGTTGACATCGATCCACAATGACGTGAAGCCAGAGGCGCGCCGGGCCCGTGCGCGAAGCGTTGGAGGAATGGCCTTCACTGAACTCTGGGAGCGGTTCTCCTTTTATGGCCTCCAAAGCATCTTGGCCTTCTACCTCCTCTATGAGCTCGACAAAGGAGGGTTGGCGCTGGGTTCAGCGGCCTCGGCCGGCATCGTCGGTGCATATGGGGGAGCGGTCTACATCGCCCAACTCGTCGGCGCATGGCTGGGGGAGCGTGTCCTCAGCCCGAAGCGGCTCGTGCTCATCGGTGGAATCGTCATCGCCCTCGGCCACCTCGCGCTGGCATTCGTCGCGGGAATGCCAGGGCTCTCAGTTGGTCTCGTCCTCATTATCCTGGGCACGGGAGCGCTGAAGACCAACATCACGTCGATCGTCGGCTTCGTGCTCGAGAACGAAACCGACGCCAGGAGAGACGCCGGATTCTCGTACTTCTACATGGCGATCAACACCGGCGCGGTCCTCGGCCCCCTCGCGACAGGGTTCGTGCAAGAAAGCTGGGGCTTCCACCCCGGATTCGCTCTCGCTGCAATTGGAATGATCGCCGCCCTCGTCCAGTATGTGTTCTCATCGCGGAATCTTCCCGAGCGAGCAGGTCAGATCACTCGCCCTCTCTCACGCTCTGGTGCACGTAACGCCATCGTCGCGACCGTCGTCGCCATCATCGCCGTCATCATCGCCGCGTCGACCGGTCTTCTTGCGGCAGAGAGCCTCTCCACCGTCGCCACTGTGGTCGCCCTTGTCGCGGCAGCGATCTATTTCGGAGTCATGCTCGCGTCGAAGAAAGTCTCCCGCTCGGAGAAGAGGCGAGTTGGAGCGTATATTCCCTTGTTCCTCGCGGCTGGTCTGTACTTCGGCTTCCTGTTCCAAAAGTTCACCGCCGTCTCGATCCTCATCCAAGACCGGGTGGATCGTGACCTCGGTGGATGGTCGTTCCCAGTCGGGTGGGTCGCCATGGTCAGCCCGTTGGCAGGTGTGTTGGCCGCGCCGCTCATCGCGTCCCTGTGGAAGAAGTTGGGTGCACGACAACCACGGGCCGGAGCGAAGTTCTCAATCGGAATGATCCAGATCGGCGTAGGCTTCTTCTTCATCCTCCTCATCTCCGCGCTGGTGTACCAGGAAGCAATTCCGGTGCTCCTGGTCCTGCTTTTCATGGTGATCGTCGGCAGTTCCGAGAACTTCGTCGGGCCCATTGGACTTGCACTTGCGACACAAATCGCGCCTCAAGCCTTCACCGCTCAGATGGTCGCAGTGAACTTCTTGACGCTGGCGCTCGGTTCATCGCTCTCCGGCCTGCTTGGACAACTGTTCGCAGCTATCCCGAACAATACGTATTTCGCTGGTATCGGCACTGTCGCAATTCTCGTAGGACTGATCCTTCTGCTCGTTCGCAAACCGTTGCAACGCAACCTGTACGCCGGGCTGGACTGACTGAAGAACCTGAAGAAGGAGGACCTTATGAACACCCCACGCATTGCAGTCATCGGAACGGGAACCATCGGCGCACAGGTGCTGTGGCAGCTAGCCCGGCGAGGCGTCGACGCTGTCGGCTACGAACTTTATAGTCCCGGTCATCCGAGAGGAGCCGCAGGCGGCGAATCGCGTCTGTTCAGGTACATCGAGCTCGAAGACATGCGTTACCTCCCGGTGGTCCGACGTGCTGACGAACTCTGGAATGAGCTGCAGGAGACGGCCCTCCCTCGACTCCGCTCCCTCGATGGAGCACTGACGATTGTCGAAGAAGGCACTGTTGCATCGACTACAGCTCTGGAATCAGCCGAGCTTCTAGGCGACCGAGCCGAAGTGCTTTCGCAGGATGACATGCGACGCCAATATCCGGACTTCAGGCTTCATGAGAACGAGTTCGGGATCCTGGACCGAGACGCTGGAACCATCTATCCAGATCGCGCGATCCAAGCCGCAGCCAACGCTGCCATTGAAATGGGGGCGTCAATTCGCACAGAGTCCAGAGTGACCGGGATTGAACAGCGCGGGGCTCAGGTGCGGGTGACGACTGGCGACAGCGACGAACTGTTCGACAAGGTGGTCGTGGCAGCTGGAGCGTGGACTTCTGCATTGCTGCCTGAAATGGCACCATTGCTGGCCCCGCGCCGGCTGCTGTCGACGTGGTTCCTCCCGCGCCCTGGCAGTGACCTTTCCGGGCTCGTACCGTACATCCGGGCTGCTCCGAACTACTCGTACGGTCTCCCGACCGCCGACGGATCGGCGATGAAGCTCGGGCTCGGATTCGCCAATCACAAGGTGGTCGAATCTCCTGACAGCGCTGACGTCCGAGTCGTTGAGTCGGACCTGACCGCGGTGCGCGAACTAGTCCGTGATTTCTTCCCGAACCTCGAGTCGTATCCGATGCGAATCAACCCCTACTTCGAGTCGTATACGCAGTCCCGCATCGAGTATGTGGGCAAGCATCCGTCAACGAACAACGTCCTCGTCATGGCGGGCTTCTCGGGGAAGGGATTCAAGACGTCGCCAGCGATTGGTGAGCTCGGCGCGCAATTTGTTCTCGAGCAGGAAATTAGTGAGGAATACTCGTTCATTGTTGGACAGGACCATCAGCCCTTCTGATCCGATCAAATGTGCACACCTGAGGGCCCGTTCATGCTTACATGAGCGGGCCCTCAGGTGGGATTGGCCGATCGGATTTCGCCCTAGCGCATCGCTTTAATTGCCTCCTGAACGACAACGTGCCCTCGATCTATTGCTTCCCGTTGATCATGAGTTACCTCGTGAACGGGGTACTCGTCGAATGCCCAGTCGAACGGATCGGGAGAGAGTTCGTCGACGCCCGCAAGAGTTTCCACGACTGCAAGCCCGCACAACGGGACGTATGCAGGTGAGTAGCCTCCTTCGTGCGAGAACACCAGCTTTCCTTCGCAGAGAGAGTCGGCTGCAGACATGAGGACTTTGGTTATCTGCGCATATCCCGCGGCTGTAACGCACATACGACCCAAAGGGTCAGCCATCGACGCGTCGAATCCGCAACTGACGATGATCACTTCGGGGCGAAACGCTTCGAGAGCAGGGACAACGTTCTCGGCCACAGTGGCAACATACGCGCCGTTGCCGCAGCCAGCAGGAAGCGGAAGATTGATATTGGTTCGCTTGCCTCCCTCACTCCCGGTCTCGTCAAACATGCCACTGTCCAGAGGGAACAGGCGATCTTGGTGGACGGAGATCGTCAGGACTTCTGGATCATCCCAATAGATCTTCTGCGCTCCGTTTCCGTGGTGGACATCGATGTCGACGATAGCTATTCGGCGTGCCTTTCCCTGACGTCTGGCTTCGTTGATTGCGATGCTGACATTCGAGAATATGCAGAACCCGCGACCCTGTTGGGGCTCCGCGTGGTGGCCAGGGGGACGAACGAGCGCGTACGAGTTGTCGACGGTGCCGTCAAGCACGTTGAGGAGCGCCGATGTCGTTGCTCCGGCTGCCATCTGTGCAATTTCATAGCTGCCGGGGCCAAAGGGCGAGGAGCCGTCACCGGCGTCACCGCCTCCTGAATTGCTCTGATCGATGATGCGGTCGACGTAATCTTCCGTGTGTACCGAAAGGATTTGTTCCTTTGTGGCGGGGTCAAAGTCCAAGTCGGTCAGATTTCTCCGAAGTCCGCTGACCTCGATGAGGCTCGCCATTCTGGTCTTCGACGCCGAGCTTTCAAAGTGCTCAAGCGGCTGAAGCAAGCCGCCTGCGGGGAGGAAGCCGACGTGGGTAGAGGTATCGTGCCATCCAAACCTTTCGTGCCAAATGTAGCCGGTCCTGCGTGAAGTCGTGTGTTCTGCATGTGTCATGATGCTTGCTTCTCGTCCTTCTGATTCTGGTTGAGTTCGTCGAAGAGGTTGTCGACTCGCTTCTGTTCGTTCGCGCTATTGGGCATGAGCAGGCTGACTGCAACCATCACTCCGGTGTTGACTACCAGCCCGGCGATTCCTGAGGTCATCCCGCCTAGCCAGGGCACGGAGATCGGGTAGAAGATTTGCACGATCGCGGCGGTACCGAAGCCGAGAACCATTCCCAGGATGGCACTGAGAGCAGTTGTTCGTCGCCAAAAGATGCCAAGGAACAGTGTCGGGGCGAGCTGGCAGATTCCTTGGTAGGAAACTTGGGCCCACAACACGAGCCCTGTTGTGGTGGATGCGGTTGCCAGCGCCCCGAGCGAGGAAAGGATCGTGACAGCAGCAACGGAGATCTTGCCGATCCGTGCGTTCTGAATCTCTTGCTTCCTCATCGGTCCGATGATGTCGTTGGCAGTCATGGCTCCGATTGCCTGGAGGTTCGCGCCGACGTTGCCCATTGAACCGCACAATACGCAGATTCCGGCGAGGCCGAGCAGTAGGGGACCTCCGAATGAAGCCAAGACGAACCACACGGTATCTGGGGCTGCGGCGACTTCTGGCACTGAGGAAGCCAACAGTGCCATCACGTTGAGCGCGGTGGCGAAGATGAGCAGGATCGGAACTGCCTGGACTGATGTGCGCCGGATGGTGTTCACACCGCTCTGTGTGAAGAGGCGAACGAAGATGTCAGGCCAGCACCATCCACCCAGAGCTCCAGTAAGAACGAGCGAAAACAAATACAGTGGACCAAGCTCGCTTCCTGGCCCAGGCAGAATGAGGAGCGCCGGGTCGACTTGGGCGAATCCGTGGTTGTTGGCGATGAGCCAGACGATGAGTCCGAAGATGACAACGAACCCCATCAAATACGCGGCGATTCCCTGAATCAAGTCGGAGATCATTACGCCTCGCATACCGAACTTGACGGTCCAGATCTGTCGGATAGTCAGAACGATGACTCCCAGGACAACGGCGAGCACGGGCCCGATGACTCCGTCGGACGAGAAGCTGAAGATGAGCGCAAGCGACTGCATTCCCAGAACGACCCATGGGACTGATGCAACAACCCCGATGATTGCTGCGATAACGCGGACAGGAGTCGAGCCGTAGCGGAGTCCGAGCAGGTCTGCTTGGGTACGGAGATCGTAACGTTTTCCCCAGAGGTAGGCGGGCTTGGCCAACAGAAACATGATGATGGCGGCAAAGACGCTGTACTGGACCAGATAGAACCCTGTCACGCCGCTGCCAGCAGTGAGTCCTGCGAACGAAATGAAGACAGTACCCGGCAACCAGGTATTGATGAACGCGGCGGTTCCGTAGACGGAGTTGAACGACCGGCCGCCAGTTGCGTAGTCAGAAAAGGAAGAGTCTTTGGCTGAGGTGCGCTCCATGACGATGATGACGAAAATGAAGAAGACGGCAATCATGCCGAACGTGATCCACATGCTCAGTCGCCTCCCTCAGCGGTGAGAGTGATCCTGTTGAGAGTGAGAACCAATGCCGCGACGAGAGCAGAACTGCCGACGATGTAGGCAAATGACCACCAGGCTTGGCCAAAGATCCAGTGCAGGGGTGGGAAGAGTATGAGGACGGTGGCAAGAGCAATGATTGCTCTGACCGTTCGGGTGGGACTTGTCTTCTTTGACATGTGCATCAACCTTCGAAACGTTTGAATGCCATATGCCGGAACGTTCCGGCATTGATGTAGTGTAGTCATGCTCGTTAGCTCCGTGTCAAGAGCTCGGCCGCCAACGGCTGTCTGACTGACCGAAAGGCAAGCAGTCCGACGCTCGTCATCGGTGCTGATACTGTTCTCATATGACGCGCCCCTCGCCCACGCTGCATGATCTCGCCGCTCACGTCGGATTGTCCGTGACAACGGTGTCTGATGCGCTGCGTGGGCAAGGTCGAGTTGCCGAGGCCACGCGGTCCAAGATTCTCAAGGGCGCGGCCGAGTTGGGATACTCGCCAAATCGACCCGCGCAGTCTCTTCGTAGCGGGTCGAGCCTCAACGTCGGGATCTACATTCCCCGGCGGGTGCTCGGGATGGAGTTTTACATGGCGTTTGCGATGTCGGTCGCAGACGAGCTGGGACAGTATGGGTACGACCTGACGATCATTTCCGATGCGAAGGAACCGCGGCGGTGGACACAGTTCGCTGCGGTGGTGGTCGTAGACGCGTGCTTGGGCGACGGTCCTTTGCACGAGAATCTCGATAATGGGTCAACCGTATTTACCGCCGGTCGAATTGAGGGGTTGCCGGACAGTCGGTTAGCAGGTCTGATCGAGATTGACTATTGGAAGATGCTAACCGAGGCACTCGACGGGCTCGAACAGAAACGTGAAGTGACTTCGCCCTTCCTCATCGCGTTCGAGCCGTTGGACAAGTATTCGTGGTCTCAGATGCTCATCGACTCGTTCGAATATTGGTGCACCGTGCGGGGGTTGGAACCTGATGTGTTCACGGTCTCTCCAGACCCGAATTCGTGGTTGTTTTCTGACGATTTCTCACGACGAATCAGCGACGGGAAATCGTATGATCTGGTTGTTCACGGAGGGACGCTTCTGTCGATGGCCGCACGTTCCCAGAAGCTGTACACCGAGCTTATTGAACCGGAGTCAATACGCACGGCAGTTCTGACGACGAGTGAAATTGAAACCCGACTCATCGATTGCGACGTCGCTCTTAACATCCGCGCAAAGGAATTCGGAGCGGCAATGGCCCGTCTATGCCTGAAGCGGTTGCTCAATGGGACGGGAACCTTTACTCACGAATGGTTCGAGCACGAGGTAGTCATGACCGAAGCCTCCTAAGGAGGCGCTCCTTACCCTCTCGCCTCAGATCCGCCGGTCCAAGTCGATTTGCATAGTTCGGTGTTGCGAACACCACTTAAGTGAAACTTGGTGCATTCCCATGACACTGCGGGGCGAACAGACTGAGAAATCTGACTTCGCTCGATCCCTAGTGAGACCGATCCTCTTGGTTTGAATGCGGAGTGCATCCTGCATTTGATCAGTTCGGAGACACGACGTTGACATAGAGGCCATGGTTGTGACTTATGCACAATGGCGCAGGTCAAATGCTGTGAAAGTATTGTGGCATCTAGCGACCAGGCGGTGCATATTATGAGGAACATGCCAACGACTTTCAGTGCAACGCCGCCCGAATCTCTCCCACGCAACCACGTTTCAAAGCGGACGCAGGCAGTTTATTTACTCGTACAAAACGTTGCGGTCTCCGGGTTACCTCACTTGAACGATGAAACGCCACTAGTGGGCCTGATCGATCTCGACCTTGTCGACGTCCTCTTCAACGATCTTAAGGCACCTGACTTGCTTCACCTAGTCCGATTTTGGGGATAGGTTGGGCATTGTTACTGGTGAGACGGCTGCTTAGTGTAGAAACGGGACACTAAACGGGTCCGTAGAATGAGTGTATGAGCCTGCGACTGAGGAAAGTCCCGACCGCGTCCGGGGCAACCGCGGTCCAGATCGTGACGAAACGCCACGGCAAACTCACCGTTATTGAACACCTCGGTTCCGCACACACCCCGGCACAGTTGGCGGCTCTCGAAGAAGCCGGCCGCGAGAAGATCAACGAGTCCACCGGA
>NZ_JABKDD010000007.1 GCF_013623905.1 Brevibacterium sediminis | reverse complement strand
TGGTGCGTTACGGTGTGTCATGAAGACCTCCGGGACTCGATCATGAGTGTGGTTACCCATATCGGTATCGGAGGTCTTCGTTGTGTTTCAACTACCGTTCACAACGTGTCGGGGAAGTACAGCTAGAGCGCCCACCGAAGACGCGATTGCTCCACGGCGTCCGCTTCTACTTCGCGCGGGCGTGGTCGATCAGGGCGATCGAGATGAGTTCGCCGATGAGTTCGGAGTATTCGAGTCCCGACTGCGCCCACATGAACGGGTACGCCGAGGTGGGAGTGAACCCGGGAAGGGTGTTGAGTTCGTTGATGACGACCTCGCCGGTGTCCGTGACGAAGGTGTCGACGCGGGCCAGACCGGTGCAGTCGAAGAGACGGAACACCGAGGCGGCCAACTCCTGAACCCGGGTGGTCACCGTCTCGTCGAGATCGGCCGGACAGGTGACCTCTGCGGCGGCGAGGTCGAGGTACTTGGCGTCGAAATCGTAGAAGGAGTGGTCGCCGCTCACCCGGATCTCTCCGGGAGAGGAGACTCGCAGCTCCGTGTCATAGACGGAACCGAGCACGGCGCATTCGACCTCACGACCGCTGACCTCGGGTTCGACGATGACCTTGGAGTCGTGTTCGAAGGCACCGAGCAGGGCGGCTTCGAGGTCGGCCGCCTCGGCGACCCGGCTGACTCCCATGGACGATCCGGCACGGGCGGGTTTGACGAACACGGGCAGGCCGAGCGCGGCCACTCGCCTCTCCGCCTCCGCGCGGTCTGCGGCCCACATCGTCTCGGTCACGAGCTCCCACGGGCAGGTGGGGACTCCGGCGTGGGCCATGAGTGACTTCGTATAGTGCTTGTCCATGCTCGCGGCGGAGGAGAACACTCCGGAGCCGACGAACGCGGTGTCGCTGAGTTCGAACAGTCCCTGCAGTGTTCCGTCCTCACCGAAGCGGCCGTGCAGGAGTGGGAAGAATACGTCGACCGCACCGAGTTCGGTGTAATTGCCCTCGGCATCGCGGTGCAGCAGCGGTGACCCGTCGGCAGAGACCGGAGGAATCACCTCGGTCCCATTGTCCGTGACCTCGGGCATGGCTTGCGGGTCGAAGCGCATGCTCGCCCAGTCGTCGACGACCCGCCACACACCGGTCTTCGTGATGCCGATCGGCAGTACGTCGAAGGCATCGGCGTCGATGGCACCGATCACCCCGGCCGCGGTGACGCAGCTAACGGAGTGCTCGCTCGAACGGCCTCCGAAGAGGACTGCGACAAGGGGCCGGTGATCGTTGTCTGCCATGAGTTTCCTTGCTGAAGTGGTACTCCCGTGCACTCGGACCGGACACGGGTGCGCACAGCGGGTCAGGTGTGCGCGGACTGAAAGACTTTAGCTCACTTGGCCTCGTACGTGCATTCCAGCCACGCCCGGCCGATGCCCTTGAAGAACATGTTGAAGCCGGCGAAGGCAGGTGTTGCGGATTCGTCGATGCCCAGCGGTTCGGCCAGAGCGGTGACGATGAAGAAATAGCGGTGCGGTCCGTGGCCCTCCGGCGGGGCGGCACCGACGAAGCGGGGTTCGCCGGCGTCGTTGCGCAGGGTCACGGCACCGCTGGGCAGGAGGTCGGCGGCCGGGTCACCGGCGTTGGCCTCCAAGCTCGTCACCGAGGCGTCGAGGTCCGTGACGACCCAGTGCCAGAAGCCCGAGCCGGTGGGAGCGTCGGGGTCGTAGCAGGTCACGGCGAAGGCCTTGGTCTCTTCGGGGAACCCAGACCAGGACAGCTGCGGCGAGACGTCCTCACCGCCGGGCACGCCCATGGCGCCGGAGAGCTGGGGGCCGGTGAGCACCCCACCGTCTTCGATGTCGGTGCTCGTCAGCGTGAAGGTGGGAAGTTCGGGAAGGTTGAAGAACGGTGAGTTGGCGCTCATTTGTGCTCCTAGTTTTCCAGCGGGTGCCTGAGACTCGGTGTGAATCAGGCGGGTGGTCCTTCGTGCTTACGCTTCCGAGACAACAGCAATCCGGCGAGTTCGTCAACCTGCAGTTTTCCGCTGAGCACCGCACAGACCGCCTCGGTGATGGGCAGGTCGACGCCGTTGCGTCGACCCAGGGCGAGGACGGCGGGAGCGGATTTCACGCCTTCGGCCGTCTGTGAGGTGTGGGCGATGACGTCCTCGAGGCTCATCCCCTCACCGAGGTGGCGCCCGAAGGTGCGATTGCGCGACAGGGGCGAGGCGCAGGTGGCCACGAGGTCGCCGAGCCCGGCGAGTCCGGACAGGGTGTGCGCCTCGGCACCCATGGCCGCGGCCAGGCGAGAGGTTTCGGCGAGCCCGCGGGTGATGATCGACGCCTTCGAGTTGTCGCCGAGCTTCTGTCCGTCGGCGATGCCCACGGACAGGGCGATGATGTTCTTGATCGCACCGCCGATCTCGACGCCGACGACGTCGGTGTTCGTATACGGGCGGAAGTACGTGTTCGCGCTGATCTCTGCGACCACCTCGGCGGTGGTGATCTCGGAGGACGCGACGACGGTGGCGGTGGGCTGCCGGTCGGCGATCTCACGCGCCAGATTGGGTCCGGAGACGACGGCGATCTGGGATTCGGCGACCTCGGCGACCTCGGCGATGACCTCGGACATGCGTTTGCCGGTGTCGACTTCGATGCCCTTCATCAGGCTCACGAGCTTCACACCCTCACGCAGATGCGGCTTCCACCGGGTGAGGTTCTCCCGCAGGGTCTGGGCGGGCACGGCGAGGACGATGACCTCGGCGTCGGTGACCGCGGCGATATCGTCAGCGGTCGCACTCAGCCCCTCGGGCAGGAGTCGCTCGCCCAGGTAGCGCTCGTTGGTGTGCGTGGAGTTGATCTCTTCGGCGACCTCGGGACGGCGGGCCCACAGGGTGACGGGGAATCCGGCGTCGGCGATGACCGCGGCGTAGGTGGTTCCCCACGATCCGGCTCCGAGGACGGTGATCTTGTCGACGCTCATTCGCCAGTCTCCTTCGCTGTGAAACGCTGCGGCAGTTCGCGTTCGGACAGTTCGGCCACCATCGCCGCCACGGTGTTCTTCACACGCTGGGAGAGGTCTCCCATCGTCTTCTTCTCAGCCCGGTGATCCCACAGATCCGAATAGTCGATGGCGGGACCGAAGGCCACGACGGAGTCATGGCTGAAGGGGCGGAAGCGGACCTTCTTCTGCCCACGCGGGTAGACCGTGTCCAGTCCCCAGTGAGCGACGGGGATGATCGGGGCTCCGGTCTCCAGCGCCAGCCGGGCAGTGCCGGTCTTGAAGTGCTGGGGCCACAGCTCCGGGTCCTTCGTCAGCGTGCCCTCGGGGTAGATGACGACGGTCTGGCCGTTCGCCAGGGCGTCCTTCGCATATTCGAGGGAGTCCCCGGCCGAGGCCGAGGCGCGCAGCACCGGGATCTGCCCGATGGTCTTGAGGATCTTGCCGAGCACCCCGGTGAACAGCGTCGACTTCGCGAGGAAGTGCGGCATCCGACCGTTGCGCTTCAGCGCCAGCCCCACGAGGATCGGGTCGAGATGGTTGGCATGGTAGGCGGCGGCGATGATGCCCGTGCCGGCCGGCGGCAGGTGCTCGACTCCCCGCACGCTCATCTTCGTGGCCGTGCGCATGAGCCCGAAGGCCGCTGTGGCGGCGACGGTGCCGGCCCGGTTCTGGGACCGCACCGAGGCGGGATCGAAGGAGACGAGATCGTGGTCGTTCGCGTCCGGTTCGATGTCGGCGCTCATGCGGAGACCTCGGCACCGAGTCCGGTGAGTTTGTCGAGGAAGTTCTCGTAGCCGCGGTTGATGAGTTCGATACCGTGGACTTCGCTCGCACCCTGGGCAGCCAATGCGGCGATGAGGTGGCTGAAGCCGCCGCGCAGATCGGGAACGTCGATGCGGGTGCCCTTGAGGTCGGTGGGTCCGGAGATCACGGCCGAGTGTTGGTAGTTCCGTCGTCCGAAGCGGCAGGGAGTGCCGCCGAGACATTCGCGGTAGAGCTGGATCTGCGCACCCATATCGCGCAGGGCGTCGGTGAAGCCGAAGCGGTTCTCATACACGGTCTCGTGGATGATCGACAGACCTTCGGCCTGAGTCATCGCGACGACCAACGGCTGCTGCCAGTCGGTCATGAAGCCGGGGTGGACGTCGGTTTCCAGCGCAAAGGATCGGAGTTTGCCGCCGGGGTGGCGGAAGCGGATGCCGTTCTCCTGCACATCGAATTCTCCGCCGATCTTGCGGAAGACGTTGAGGAACGTGATGAGCTCCGGCTGGCTGGCGCCTTCGACGAAGATGTCTCCGCCGGTGGCCAGTGCCGCCGAGGCCCAGGACGCGGTCTCGTTGCGGTCGGGCAGGGCGCGGTGGATGAACCCGCGGAGGGTGTCGACGCCTTCGATGCGCACCACGCGGTCGGTGTCGACGGTGATGATCGCGCCCATCTTCTGCAGCAGCGCGATGAGATCCATGATCTCCGGTTCGATGGCCGCGCCCCGCAGCTCGGTCACGCCTTCGGCGCGGACCGCGGTCAGCAGCACCTGTTCCGTGGCACCGACGGAGGGGTAGGGCAGTTCGACCTTGGTGCCCTGCAGGCGGCTGTGCGCCTTGAGCATGATGCCGCCGGGGGTCTTGTCGACCTCGGCTCCGAACTTGCGGAGCACATCGAGGTGGAAGTTGATGGGGCGGTCGCCGATATGGCAGCCGCCGAGGTCGGGGATGAACGCCTGACCGAGGCTGTGCAGGAGAGGTCCGCAGAAGAGGATCGGGATGCGGGAGGATCCGGCGTGGGCGTCGATGTCGACGATGGAGCCCTGAGCCACATCGGCCGGGTCGAGGTGGAGTTCGCCGTCAGGCTGGTCCCCGTCGGGGCCGGAGGTGACGCGGACTCCGTGGAGTTCAAGGAGTCCGGTGACGATCTCGACATCGCGGATGTTGGGCACGCCGCGCAGCACGGACGGGGTCTCACCGAGCAGAGAGGCCACCATCGCCTTGGGCACCAGGTTCTTGGCGCCGCGGACTCGGACGGTGCCGTCCAGCGGATTTCCCCCACGTACTTCGAGCATGTTCCTCCCTGATTCCGATGATCGGATCCGGGCGGGATGCCACCCGGAGACGGTGCCCCACGATTGCCGCGGGCACCGTCCTAGACTAACCCAGCCGACGGTATCCCACCGATTCGCCGAGGATGCCCACCGTCACGTCCGGACGTGTGACGGTGGGCATCCTCGGCGGGGTGGAAACGATACGGGTGGGCCGGCTTAGGTGAGGGTCAGACCTTGGCGGGCAGGGTCGTCGGCTTGAAGGCGAAGCGGGAGGATTCGTAGGCGACGATATCGTCTTCCTTGGCCAGGGTGAGGCTGATGTCGTCGTGGCCTTCGAGCAGGCGCCAGCGCGTGTAGTCGTCGATCTGGAAGGACACAGTGACGGTGTCGCACGTCACGGTCTTCTCGTTCAGGTCGACGGTGATCGAGGTGCCGGGATGGTTCTCGAGGATCTTCCAGATCAGTTCGATATCGGCCTGTTCGAGCTGGGCGGCCAGCAGGCCCTCTTTGCCGGAGTTGCCGCGGAAGATATCGCCGAAGCGGGAGGACAGGACGACGCGGAAGCCATAGTCCTTGAGCGCCCAGACGGCGTGCTCGCGGGAGGAGCCGGTGCCGAAGTCGGGGCCGGCGACGAGGACGGAGCCGGATGCGAAGTCGGGGTCGTTGAGGACGAAATCGTCGTTGGTCCGCCACCGGTAGAACAGGGCGTCCTCGAAGCCGGTGCGGGTGACCCGCTTGAGGAACTTCGCGGGAATGATCTGGTCGGTGTCGATATTGGATCGGCGCAGAGGAACGCCGATGCCGGTGTGGGTGGTGAAAGCTTCCATGGCTCGTCCTCCTTTGTCAGTCGTTCGCCGAGACGGGTGTCAGGTTGAGGGACAGGCGGTTGTCGGCCCATTCCACGGGTTCGGCATCCCGCGGCAGGTCGGCGACATCGCCCGGTGAGGACAGCGTGCCGCGCACCGCGGTGGCCGCGGCCACGAGCGGTGAGACGAGGTGGGTGCGCCCGCCCTTGCCCTGGCGGCCTTCGAAGTTGCGGTTCGAGGTCGAGGCGCAGCGTTCGCCTTCGGCCAGCTGGTCCGGGTTCATCCCTAAGCACATCGAGCAGCCGGCGAAGCGCCATTCGCCGCCGAAGTCCTTGAAGATGACGTCGAGGCCCTCTTCTTCGGCCTGGAGTCGGACCTTCGCGGAGCCGGGAACGACCATGAAGCGGACGTTGTCGGCCTTCTTGCGGCCGCGGACCACCTCGGCGGCGGCCCGGAGATCTTCGATCCGGGAGTTCGTGCAGGACCCGAGGAAGACGGTGTCGACGTCGATCTCGCGCAGCGGCGTACCCGGGGTCAGGCCCATATAGGCCAGCGCATTGGCGGCTGCGGCTTTGTCGTTCTCGTCGGTGAAGTCGTCGGGGCTGGGCACGCTCGCCGACAGCGGCAGGCCCTGGCCGGGGTTCGTTCCCCAGGTGACGAAGGGTTCGATGTCTTCGGCCTTGAGGACCACCTCGGCGTCGAATTCCGCGCCTTCGTCGGTGTAGAGGGTCTTCCAGTACTCGACGGCCGCGTCCCAGTCTTCGCCTTCGGGGGCGTGGGGACGGCCCTTGACGTATTCGAAGGTCGTCTCGTCGGGGGCGACCATTCCGGCGCGGGCGCCGGCTTCGATCGACATATTGCAGATCGTCATCCGGGCTTCCATCGACAGCTGGCGGATGGCCGAGCCGCGGTATTCGAGCACGTAGCCCTGCCCCCCGCCGGTGCCGATCTTCGCGATGATGGCGAGGATGATGTCCTTGGCGCTCGAGCCTTCGGGCAGGTCGCCGTCGACGGTGATCGACATCGTCTTGAAGGGCTTGAGGCTCAGCGTCTGCGTGGCGAGCACGTGTTCGACCTCGGAGGTGCCGATGCCGAAGGCGAGCGCTCCGAAGGCGCCGTGGGTGGAGGTGTGCGAGTCGCCGCAGACGACGGTGGTGCCCGGCTGGGTCAGACCCAGCTGCGGTCCCACGACGTGGACGATTCCCTGGTCGGCGTCGCCGAGGCTGTGCAGGCGGATGCCGAATTCCTCGGCGTTCTTGCGCAGGGTGTTGATCTGCGTGGCCGAGGTCGGTTCGGCGATCGGCTTGTCGATGTCCCACGTCGGGGTGTTGTGGTCCTCGGTGGCGATGGTGAGGTCGGGGCGGCGCACTGGGCGCCCGGCGAGTCGGAGTCCGTCGAAGGCCTGCGGGCTGGTCACCTCGTGGACGAGGTGGAGGTCGATGTAGAT
This sequence comes from Brevibacterium sediminis, assembly GCF_013623905.1. Lineage (GTDB taxonomy): Bacteria > Actinomycetota > Actinomycetes > Actinomycetales > Brevibacteriaceae > Brevibacterium > Brevibacterium sediminis. Next base: position 154,116 of record NZ_JABKDD010000007.1, on the reverse strand, counting down.
AAGGTCCGGCGCACCGTCAACACCTCGTGAGACGACGTGATCGGCCCAGACCTTCTCGGCCAATGTGCGTGGCATGGTTCCTCCCGCCGGTGCAGGGATCTCTGCACCCGATGTAGACCTGACGGGCCGAGGTACGACCGCGTCGATGAACTGCGATGTGCGCACTGGAGTGAGTGCGTATTCGAAATCTACTCGCCCGTATCGCAATGCGAACTTGCATCTCGCCCACTGAGACGCGCACAATGGTGCCTATGACAAGCAATGGTAGCGGCGTCGGGGTCATCGACAAGGCCGCAATGGTTCTCTCCGCACTTGAGGCCGGACCCGCCTCTCTCGCCGAATTGGTGACGCTGACCGGACTGGCACGCCCCACTGCCCACCGCCTGGCTGTTGCCCTCGAATTCCACCGCATCGTCGGTCGCGACCTTCAGGGACGTTTCGTCCTCGGGCCGCGTCTGGCCGAGCTGTCGTCGGCCGCCGGCGAGGACCGCCTGCTGGCCGCGGCCGGGCCGGTGCTCGGTCAGCTGCGCGATCAGACGGGTGAGTCCGCTCAGCTCTTCCGCCGTCAGGGCGATCTGCGCCTGTGCGTGGCCGCGGCCGAGCGCCCCGTGGGTCTGCGCGACTCCGTGCCGATCGGCGCGACGCTGTCGATGCGCGCCGGTTCTGCGGCTCAGGTGCTGCTGGCCTGGGAGGAGCCGGACCGTCTGCACACGGGCCTGCGCGGTGCCCGGTTCTCCGCGACCATGCTCTCCGGGGTCCGCCGCCGAGGCTGGGCCCAGTCCATCGCCGAACGCGAACGGGGGGTCGCCTCGGTGTCGGCTCCCGTGCGCGGTCCGAGCAATCGGGTGGTCGCAGCCGTCTCGATCTCCGGACCGGTCGACCGGCTCACCCGCCAGCCCGGCCGCCTGCACGCGAAGTCGGTCATCGACGCCGCGCGTGCGCTGACCGAGGCACTCGTGCGCGGCTGAGTCCGACTCAGCTCCCATCGCACCTCGCCCAGCGGCGAACGTGTTGACCGCGGGCCCGGAGGATCATCCCTCCGGGCCCGCGGTCGTGCCTCCAGGCCCGCGGTCGTGCCTCGTCCTTGAAGTCGGCCCGACCTCCGGGCTTGTACTATGGCCCCATGATCGCCGCTCAGAGACGCAACATCATCGTCGATACGATCGAGAGAGACGGCGCCGTCTCCATCACTTCCCTGTCGGAGAAGCTCGATACTTCGGCCGTGACCATCCGCCGGGACCTCGATCAGCTCGCCGAGGAGGGCAGACTCATCCGCACCCACGGCGGCGCCGTTCTCGCCTCGAGCGCGCGGGAGTCGAGCTATGCGGAGAAGCTCGAGCAGGCTCTGGCCGAGAAGACGGCGATCGCGCGTGCTGCAGCGACCCAGGTGCGCAACGGAGATGTCGTGGCGCTGGGGCCGGGAACGACGACAGAGCTGTTGGCCAAGGAGCTCGTGACGCGCTCGGGTCTGCGCGTGGTGACGAATTCGCTGCTCGTCGCCGAGGCCATGGTCTCCTCCCCCGACAACGAGGTCATCGTCGTCGGCGGTCTGCTGCGCCATTCGATCCGGGCCTTCGTCGGCGGCGGCACGGTGTCTCAGCTGCTCGGCCTGCGCGCCGACACCGTCTTCCTCTCCGGGAACGGACTGGCCGCGGACTTCGGCCTGTCGACACCGGCGTTCCCCGTCGCCGATACGGATCGGGCCATGGCCGCCGGGGCAGGGCGCGTCACTGCACTCGTCGATCACACGAAGGTCGGCCTCCGCTCGTCGGTGCTCACTGTTCCGACCGAGCAGATCCAGCAGCTCATCACCGATTCGAAGAGCGAAGAATCCGAACTCACCGCACTGCGCGAGGCGGGGGTTGAGGTCGAGGTCGTCTGAGATATCGATCTGCTGACATTCTCCGTCACTACATCTCTACTTCTTGATTGTTTTATTGTGATTCTGATAACTTTTGATCAGTCACGGCAATGGGGCCGTACCGACAGAAGAGGCACCAATGAAAATCAGAGAATCGCATTCGGTCTTCCGCTCCACAGCAATTCGAGTGTGTGCCATCGCTGCAGCCGGTGGGCTGCTGCTGTCCGGCTGCACCAACGAAGGCAGCGACCCCGAAGCTTCAGGAGGCAGCGGAGGCGAAGCCGCTCAGGCCGCTGACAGTGCCGGATCATCGGGTCCGACCTGCACGATGGACGATTACGGCGTCGACAAAGTCGACATCAAAGGTGCGAAGGTCGGCTTCTCCCAGTCCGAGCCGGATTCCGCGAGCTTCCGCGCTGCAGAAACCAAATCTCTCAAGGACACGGCCAAGGACGCCGGTGCCGACCTCGTCGTCACAAACGCCAACAACGAACTGCCCAAACAGATCAGCGATATCGAGAACCTCCTCAGCCAGGACGTCGACATGCTCGTCATCGCCCCGGTCAATTCCGACGGACTCGACTCGGCTCTCAATGCAGCCAAGAAGAAGAAGGTCCCGGTCGTGACCATCGACCGGAAGGTCACCAACAAGTCCTGCGACGACTATCTCACCTTCATCGGTTCGGACTTCGTCAAGCAGGGCGAGCGCGCGGCGGATGCCCTGGCCGAGGCCACCGACTCCAAGGCGAAGGTCGCAGTACTGTTGGGGCCCTCGGGCAACAACGTCACCGACGGCCGGCAGAAGGGCTTCAAGGATCAGGTGAAGGCCGAGTACCCGGACATCGAGATCGTCGCCGAACAGACGGCCAATGCTTCCCGTTCCGAAGGTCAGGAGGTCACGGCTCAGCTGCTGCAGTCGAACCCGGAGATCGACGCTGTCTATGCATTCAACGATGAAGAGGGCCTCGGCGCGATGGCCGCCATCCAGGAAGCGGGCAAGGAACCGGGCAAAGACGTGAAGATCGTGTCGATCGACGGGACGAAGAATGCTGTCGATGCCATCGTCGCCGGCAAGTACAACGCAGTGATCGAATCCAATCCGCGCTTCGGACCGCTAGTCTTCGACACCTTGAGCAAGTTCTACTCCGGTGAGGAGATCCCGGAGGACATCATCATCAAGGACGGCGAGTACACACCCGACAACGCCGAAGAACAGGCCGGTCAGGCGTTCTGACGTGACCGACACATCCCAACAGGGCCCGGCGCAGCCTCACGAGGAGGCTGCGCTGGCGCTGGCCGCCAGAGGACTGAACAAATCCTTCTCCGGTGTCCATGTCCTCCACGACGTCGACTTCTCCCTGCGTCCCGGAACGATCCACACCGTCGTCGGCGAGAACGGGGCCGGGAAGTCCACTCTCATCAAATCGCTGACCGGGGTCTATCAGGCCGAGACCGGTTGCATCGAGCTTGCCGGCAGCGAGGTCCGGTTCAACCATCCGTCCCAGGCGCAGGACGCCGGAATCTCCACGGTCTACCAAGAGGTGAACCTCGTCCCGCTCCTGTCGGTGGCCCGCAATATCTTCCTCGGCCGCGAGCCGCGGGGACGCCTCGGCCTCATCGACGTACGCGCACTCAACAGGAAGGCCGCCGAGGTGGTCCAGGATCTCGGCATCGATGTGGACGTGACTGCGGAGCTCGGAGCCTTGGGCCTCGGCGTCCAGCAGATGATCGCACTGGCCCGCGCGGTGACGACCGAGGCACGCGTCGTCATCATGGATGAACCGACTTCGTCTTTGGAACGCCGCGAGGTCGAAGTGCTGTTCTCCGTGGCCCGCCGGCTCCGTGACCAGGGAGTCGGCATCGTCTTCATCTCACATCGACTCGATGAGCTGTGGGAACTCTGCGATGAGGTGACGATCCTGCGCGACGGTCGCGTCGTCCATACCGGTCCGATGCACGAACTCGACCGCCGGTCCCTGATCTCGGCAATGCTCGGTCGTGACATCACCGAACACGGCGTCACCTCATTCACCGATACCGATGTTTCCGAAACGACCGCCGAGGTGGTGCTCGAGGCGAAGGATCTCAGCGCGCCCGGCCGTCTGCAGTCCGTTGACGTGTCCGTCCGGGCAGGCGAGATCGTCGGCTTGGCCGGTCTCCTCGGGTCAGGTCGCAGCGAGACCGTCAAAGCGATCTACGGCGGATTGGATACGAGCTCAGGCCAGATCACAGTCAAGGGCGGACCGGTCCGACGGGGTTCCGTCCCCGCTGCGCTGAGAGCAGGAATCGCACTGCTGTCCGAGGATCGGAAGGCCGAGGGCATCGTCCCCGAGCTCAGTGTCCGCGACAACATCATCCTCGGCATCCTGCCGCGGGTCTCGAACGCAGGCGTGCTGTCGAACCGCCGAATCGATGAACTCGTCGATCGCTGGATTCGCCGTCTGGGCATCAAGGTCTCGTCAACCCGACAACTCATCTCCGAACTCTCCGGGGGAAATCAGCAGAAAGTGCTCATCGCCCGATGGCTGTGCACCGAGCCTTCGGTCTTCCTCCTCGACGAACCGACTCGCGGCATCGACGTCGGAGCCAAACAGGAGGTGCAGGCCCTCATCGACGAACTGGCGGAGAAGGGAATGGCCGTCGTCCTGATCTCCTCGGAGACCGAGGAGCTCGTTGCCGGTTCGGACTCGATCCTCGTGCTGCGCGACGGAGAGGTCAGCGAGATCCTCACCGACGACCAGGTGGACAACTCTCGACTCCTGTCGGCCCTCGTCGATGGAGGACAGCGATGAAGGCCTCGCCCACCACCGCCTCGGTGCCGGTGAAGCGCTCGATGTCCGTGCGAGCGTGGATCGCGAACTACGGGGTCTATGTCGCACTGGCACTGATGGTGGTCATCAACGCGATCATCACTCCGCATTTTCTCACTGTCGCAAACCTGCGCCTGCAGCTCATCCAGACCGCTCCCGTCCTCATCGTGGCACTCGGCATGGCCATGGTCATCGGCACCAAGGGCATCGACCTGTCGGTCGGCAGCGTGATGGCGCTGTCGGCAGCGATCATGCCGCTGTACATCGGCTACGGGACCGTTCCGGCGATCCTCGTCGGAATCGCTGCAGGCGGCCTCTCGGGACTGATGATCGGTGCTCTCGTCTCATACTTCGGCATCCAACCCATCGTCGCCACCCTGGCCGTACTCATCGGCGGGCGTGGTCTCGCGAACGTCATCGGCGGTGAGATCAAAAACCTCTCCGACCCCGGACTCGCGGTACTCGGCTCCGGCTCTCTGCTCGGCATCCCGTATTCGGTTCTCAGCGCCGTCATCCTGGTCCTTGTCGCGGCGTTCCTCATGCGCCGCACCACCTTCGGGATCATGGTCGAGGCCATCGGCGGCAATAAGAAGGCCGCCGAACTCGCCGGGATCCGCATCAAGTCCGTGCTGGTCAGCGTCTATGTCCTCTCCGGTCTGCTCGCAGCGTGCGCCGGAGTCCTCGTGGCCGCCCGCTCGTCGGCCAGCGACCCACGCACCCTCGGCCTGCTCATGGAACTGTCGGCCATCGCCGCCGTCGTCATCGGCGGGACCTCACTGGCCGGCGGCAAGGTGCGCATCCTCGGCACTGTCGGGGGTGCGCTGCTCATGCAGCTCATCGTGTCCACTCTCGTCTCCCACAACATTCCGGACTCCGTGTCCCAGATGGTTCAGGCGATCGTCATCGTCGTCGCTGTCGCCCTCCAGGTCGGAAGGAGAAAGACATGAGCACTACCTCCACCACCGAGGCGGCTCTCGCCGATGCGGGCAGGCGATCACGAGTCGAGAAGCTGGCTCGGCTGACTCAGCGCAACGGTGCGCTGGTGATTCTGCTCTGCCTCATCGTCGTCTCTGCCTTCGCCTTTCCGACGTTCGCTTCTGCGGGCAATCTCAGCCAGATCGCTCTGCAGGCCGCATTCCTCGCGCCCGTGGCCCTGGGGCTGACGTTCGTCATCTTCACCGGGGGCATCGACCTGTCGGTCGGGTCGGTCTTCGCCCTCGGCGGAGTGCTCGCAGCGTGGGCATCTCAATATGGATTCCTCGCTGCCCTCCTCGTCCCGCTCATCGTGTGCACCCTCATCGGTCTCGTGCAGGGAGCGATCGTCGCGTTCACGTCGATCCCGTCGTTCATCGTCACCCTCGCCGGTCTGCTCTTCGCCCGCGGTCTGCTCTTAGCACTGACCGAAGAAGGGTCGGAGACGTACAAGGTACCCGGTGATTCCGCCTTCCTCGAGCTCAGCCGCGGATCCTTTCTGGGTCTCGGATTCCCGGTGTGGAACGTCATCGTCCTCTTCGCGATCGGCGTCCTCGTGCTCCACCGCACCTCCTACGGTTCGACCCTGCTGGCGATCGGCGGTCAACCCGATGCCGCCCGCCTCATGGGTCTGCCGGTGCTGCGGTCGACCCTCATCGTCTTCGCTGTGTCAGGGACCATGGCCGGTCTGGCCGGAGCGCTCACCGCGTCCTACACCGCGTCGGGAGTGACCACCCTCGGTGTCGGTCTCGAGCTCACGGCGATCGCCGCCGTGGTCCTCGGCGGCACTCTGCTCACAGGAGGAGCGGGAACTGTAGTCGGATCCCTGGTCGGAGTCGTGCTGCTGCAGGTGGTGGCCAACCTCATCAACCGCATGGGACTGACGAATTCGAACTGGCAGGCCGTGGTCAACGGCGCTGTGCTGCTCGTCGTCGCCGTTGCTCAGGTGCTGCTGTCCAGAGTTCAGGCCCAAGAACGGCAGAGACGCCGAGGCGGCGAGGCCGACGCGCCGAAACCGATCTGACTCCGACAGGGGCGCTCACAGGCTCGCAGAAGTGCGCACAAGCGCGCGTGCAGGCGGTCTGCGCACGGCTCCGGCGCAAACGATCAAAACTGTTCAGGTTCGATCACTAGCGATCAGGCTCACAATCCTCTAAAGTGTCCACTCGGGTGTCATACACCACACGCAGCCATGCACTGACGCATTACGAAGCGATGCACTGACGCATATGGAGGAACCTTGGAAGCAATCCGCTTGGACGCACAGTGGATCGACTATCTGCTGATAGCGATCTACTTCATCTTCGTCCTCGGCATCGGCTGGTTCGCCAAGCGCGGGATCTCCTCGAGCATCGAGTTCCTCCTCTCCGGACGGAGCCTGCCTGCTTGGGTCACGGCTCTCGCGTTCGTCTCGGCCAACCTCGGCGCCGTGGAGATCATGGGCATGTCCGCCACGGGAGCCCAGTACGGCATGCCGACGATGCACTACTTCTGGATCGGCGCGGTCCCGGCGATGCTGTTCCTCGGCGTCGTGATGATGCCGTTCTACTACGGTTCGAAGGTCCGGTCGGTTCCGGAGTTCATGCGCAAGCGCTTCGGCACGGGCGCTCACCTCGTCAACGCACTGTCCTTCGCGGTCGCACAGCTGCTCATCGCCGGCGTCAACCTGTTCCTGCTCGGCACGATCGTCAATCGACTGCTCGGCTGGCCGCTGTGGATCACTCTCATCATCGCCGCCGCGATCGTCCTGTCCTACATCACCCTCGGCGGGCTGAGCGCGGCCATCTACAACGAGGTGCTGCAGTTCTTCGTCATCGTCGCGGCCCTCCTGCCGCTGACGCTCATCGGCCTCAACCGCGTCGGCGGCTGGGACGGGCTGGTCGACCGTGTGAGCAATGACGGAATGCTCGGCGCCGAACAGCTGAGCAGCTGGCCCGGCGAGCAGCTCTCCGGCTTCTCCAACCCCGTGCTCTCGGTCGTCGGCATTGTCTTCGGCCTCGGCTTCGTCCTCTCCTTCGGCTACTGGACGACGAACTTCGTCGAGGTCCAGCGCGCCATGGCGTCGAAGTCGATCAATGCCGCGCGCCTGACCCCGATCATCGGCGCATTCCCGAAGATGCTCATCCCCTTCATCGTCGTCGTCCCCGGCATGATCGCCGCGGTCCTCGTGCCGCAGATGACGCAGTTCAAGGAGATCTCGGCCTCCATCGACGAGGCGACCGCGCTGGAGCAGACGGGCGTGACGTACAACGATGCGCTCCTGCTGCTCATGCGCGAGGTCCTGCCCAACGGTCTCCTCGGTGTGGCGATCGCCGGCCTCCTCGCCGCGTTCATGGCCGGTATGGCCGCGAACATCTCCGCGTTCAACACGGTCTTCAGCTATGACCTGTGGCAGCAGTACGTGGTCAAGGACCGCGAGGACGACTACTACCTGAAGATCGGCCGCTGGGCGACGATCGGTGCCTGTGTCGTCGCGATCTTCACGGCGCTCATCGCGGGCAACTTCTCCAACCTCATGGATTACCTGCAGACGCTGTTCGGCTTCTTCAACGCCCCGCTGTTCGCCACGTTCATCCTCGGTATGTTCTGGAAGCGGATGTCGGCGACCGCCGGTTGGGTCGGCCTCGTCGGCGGCACGCTCTCGGCCGTGTTCGTGTTCATCCTCGCCGAGACCGGAGTCCTCGATCTGCCCGGTCAGGGTGCCGCATTCCTCGCGGCCAGCACGGCGTTCGTCGTCGACATCGTTCTGTCGGTGATCGTCACCCTGTTCACCACGCCGAAGCCCGCCGCGGAGCTGCGCGGACTCGTCTACTCGGAGACCCCGAAGTCCGATTTCGAGGACCTCAGCGAACCGAAGGCGCCGTTTTGGAAGCGCCCCGTGCCCGTCGCGGGTGTCGCTCTGGTGCTCGTCATCATCCTCAACGTGACATTCGGCTGAAGGAGCCAGTGAGACCCATGAGCAAATCCAACGAACTGACCAAGACCGCAGGCGCCTTCGACGTCCGCAACTTCATCGGTGCGCTGCTGGCGATCTTCGGCGTCATCCTCACGATCGCCGGAATCATCGGCTTCACTCCCGACGAAGCAGAGCGCACCGGCGGGGTCGATGCGAACCTGTGGACCGGAATCGGCCTCATCATCGCGGCGGCCGTCTTCCTCATCTGGGCGAAGCTGCGCCCGATCCGCATCGTCGAAACTCCCGACGACGCCGCGGGCGCGGCCAGCACCGACTGACACCGTCGCCGAGGCGGACCTTGGGTCCGAGTGATTCCCTGAGTCCGCGCGGTGCCGGGTCAGAAGCGACCCTAGGCCGTCTGAGCCGGTCTGCTCAGAGCGAGGCCATCGCTCTCACAACCTCGGGGAAGTCCGCGACCGGTACGGCCGTCGAGGCCTCCTCGAGGGTCAGCAGCCGGGCACCGGGAATCTCCCGGGCGAGCGCCTCTCCATTGCCCACGGGGAAGAACGGGTCACGCCTGCCGTGCATGACCAGCGTCGGCACTCGCAGCTGCGGCAGGCGTTCTCGCCAGCGTGGCTGGCAGTCGAGGCGGGAGAACACCATTCCGAGCTGATCGGCCAGGTGAGCTTCCGGATCTGAGTTCTGTGTCGGAACTGAGCCCTGTTCTGAATCAGAGCTCTGCGTGCGTGCCCAGATCCGCGCGGCGACTGCCCGTGCCTCTTCAGGGTCGTCGCCGAGGATCCGTGCACCTTCGGCCATATAGTCGGTCACCGAGTCGACGTCCGTCCAGTCCGGCTGCGGTCGGGAGAAGAGCGAACCCATCGTGGCCTCATCATGATCCGGCAGGTCATCGTCGACGGGACCGGGAGCGACCGGTCGGGTGCCGATGAGAGTGAGTGCCGAAAACGCCTCAGGGTGGTCGAGCGCCGCGACCTGTGCGACCATCCCGCTGATACCGATTCCTGCGAGATGAGCGGGTCGGCCATCGAAGGTCCGTGCGAGTTCGGCGGCATCAGCCGCGAGGTCTCGCAGAGTGTAGTCCGGTGATTCGAGATCACCATGGCTCGAGGCCCCGGCATCCCGGAGATCGCAGCACACAACGTGACGTCCCTGCTCTGCCAGCTGCTCGCACAGAGCATCGGGCCAGGACAGCATCGTCGGGGCACCGAGGCAGAGAACCAGCAGCGCATCCGTCTCACCGAACTCGTCGACGCCGAGGCTCACTCCATTGACGTCGCAGATATCCATGCCGCTCCCCCGCTCCGAGTTCATCCTCGTCTGAGGTTCAAGCATGAACCGCGTTGCTTCGAGAGGTCAATGCCTGCCCGGCTCGGCTGCACCGGCGGCTCAGCCGAAACAGGTTCGGCCGAATCAGGAGCTCAGTCGAAACGGGCAGCGCCCCGGCCGGCACTGACGGCGAAGATGTCCGGCTCCCCGTAGCCGTGCTCGGCGAATGCCGCGGTGACGGCGTCGCCGACTTGAACAACCTGGTCTGCGTGGATGAGGGCGATCGCGGAACCGCCGAAGCCGCCGCCGATCATCCGCGCGCCGAGCGCCCCGGCTCCCATCGCGGCGGCCACCGCCACGTCGAGTTCGACGCACGAGACCTCGTAGTCGTGCTGCAGAGATTCGTGGGAGGCCACCAACAGGTCGCCGATGGCACTGATGCGCGCACCATGCTCGTCGCCGGTTGCTCGTTCATTGTCCTCGAGCAGTTCGACGGTGGCGCGGACCCGAGCGTTTTCGGCGATGACGTGGCGCACCCGCTTCCGCTGCTCCTCGGTCAGTTCGCTCAGGTCGACGTCATCGGCGAGTTCCCGCAGACTGTCGACTCCGAAGATCGCGGCGGACTCCTCACAGGTCCTCCGTCTGGCGCCGTACCCGCTTTCGCTGTGCGAGTGAGAGACTTTCGAGTCGATGACGAGGAGTCTGAGTCCCTCGGCGTCGAGGTCGAAGGGAATCTGGCGAGCGCTGAGGTCGCGGCAGTCGAGGAAGAGCGCATGCCCGGCCTCGGTCATGATCGACGCGGCCTGGTCGACGATTCCTGTCGGTGCACCGACGAAGTCGTTCTCGGCTCGCTGAGTCAGCAGGACTTTCTCCCGGTCGTCGAGACCGAGGCCATACACCTCGTCGAGGGCGATGAGCACCGCGACTTCGAGTGCGTGCGACGAGGACAGTCCGGCACCGACGGGCACGGTGGATTCGATATAGAGGTCGATTCCGCCGACCACCGTGCCGGTGGTCTTCGCGATCTCATCGACGACTCCGGCAGGATGGCTCAGCCACCCGGGCAGGCTTCCGGGCACGAGTTCCGCGGCCGCGAACTGGCCGAACATTCTCTGGCCGGCGTCATCGCGATGGTCTGAAACGATGCGAATGCTCTCCCCACGCCGAGGCGGCTGCACAGTTCCCGTGTTCCCTGCGTCCTCGGCCTGCCGCCCTGCGGCGTCCCCGCCTTGCCCGGCAGCGCCGTTGTCGGGTCGCCGACCGATGGCGACGTACACCGCCCGATCGATGGCGATCGGCAGGACGAAGCCGGCGTTGTAGTCGGTGTGTTCGCCGATGAAGTTCACCCTGCCTGGAGCACGGAAGGAACCGATCGGACGGTATCCGAACAGGGACTCGAACTCCTCGGCGAGGTGTTCGGGGGTCGGTGTGGATACGGCCTCGGGGGGCTCTGTGGTCATGAACGATCGTCTTCCGGGTCGAGTGCCGAAGCCGTGCTCGCGTTCACGCTCACGGGTACGGCCGCCTCGGCGAGGGGTTCCAGGGTCACGGAACGCAGTCTGGCTGCGGTCTCCTCGGCGGAGACGTCGCCGACGAAGGCACCCATGGCGGCCTCCGAACCGGCGAGGAACTTCAGCTTGTTCTCCGCTCTGCGGGGGCTCGTGATCTCGAGGTGGAGCCAGTCGGCGCGGCGGTCGGCACTGTTGACCGGCGCTTGGTGCCAGGCCGCGATATACGGGGTGGGACTCGGGTAGAGGCCGTCGATGCGTCGCAGCACCTCGGGATAGACGCGGGCCAGGTCGTCGCGTTCGGTCTCGTCGAGCTCGTCGACGCTTCCCACCTGGCGGTGCGGAACGAGGTGGACCTCGATCGGCCAGCGGGCCGCGAAGGGCACGAAAGCGGAGAAGTGATCGGTCTCAAGAATCATTCGCTCTCCTGCCTCGCGTTCGAAGGCGAGCACATCGCCGAGCAGCGGCCGACCGGTCCGGCGCAGGTGTTCATGCGCCCGGGCCGAGGTGATCGCGGTGTGCGGGGTGACATAGGGGTAAGCATAGATCTGACCGTGCGGGTGGTTCATCGTCACCCCGATCTCCTCCCCGCGGTTCTCGAACATAAAGACCTGTTCGATGCCCGGCAGCGCAGCGAGTTCGGCACTCCTGTTGGCCCACGCGTCGATGACGGTGCGGGCGCGCGCGGTGCCGAGGCCCGCGAAGGAGCCGGTGTGCTCCGAGGAGAAGACGACGACTTCGCAGCGGCCGTATCCCGGTCCCGACAGCACGGAGGTCACGGTTTCGGCGGAGTCGGCGGCCGCCTCGGCGAAGGCGGTGTCCACGCTCTGAGCGGACGGAACATCACCGAGGCCGGGGCCGAGGGAGGGGAAGCGGTTCTCGAAGACGGCGACATCGAAGTCTGCCGCCGGGATCTCTGTGGGACGGTCCGGCGTCGACGGGCACAGCGGGCATTCGGCGGCGGCAGGCAGGTGGGTGCGGGTCTGTCGGTGGGTCGCCACGGCGACCCATTCGCCGGTGAGGACATCGAAGCGCAGGGTTCCGCTGTCTGGTCGCGTATCGTGCGGCCGGGGGTCGGCAGCGATCGTCGGTGCAGGTGAGTCGGGGTCCTGGAAGAACAGGATCTCACGACCATCGGACAGGTTCGCCCGGCGATGCGACGCTGGCATCTGACCTCCCAAAAGTTATCATTTTCGATCATAATGCTAACATCCGGCGGCCAAGATGCGCGTGGACGGAGTAGAATATCTGCAACTGTTCTTCCCGCGCTCGAGCACCCTGGAGACCCATGACCGCCACCATCGAACTCGCCTGTGACGAGTCAGCGGCGGCCATCTCCCCCATCGGCGCGAGCCTGGTTCGCTTCAGCGTCGGCGATCGTCCGGTCGTGGTGCCGATGAACGCCTTCGACGGAGCCGTGCTCGCCCCCTGGCCGAATCGGATCGATGGGGGCCGCTACGACTTCGCCGGAGACAGCCACCGGCTGCCGATCACCGAGCCTGAGCGGGATGCTGCACTGCATGGCCTCGTCGCCGATGTGCCGTGGTCCGTGGTTGAGCGCACCGAGTCGACGGTCAGTCTCGAATACACGCTGGAGCCGACCGAGGGGTATCCGTTCGCGTTCGATCTGCAGGTGGATTTCGAACTCGCCGAGGCGGAGCTGCGCATGCGCGCACGTGCCCTGAACACGGGGTCGGCCCCCGCACCGTTCGGTTTCGGATTTCATCCGTGGCTCTCCCCGGGCACGGCCCCACCGGGTACAACCGACCCCGTTGACGATGCCCTTGTCGATGAGGCTCAGCTCGTCATTCCCGCTGCGCACTGGCACGAGACCGATGAGCGGCTTATCCCCACGGCTGTTCGCCCCTTCGATGACGGCACTACCGTCCCGGCCGATCACGCCTCCGATGATTCGGCATGCATGGTGTGCAAGGACTTCCGGGCGCTGCGCCTCATCGGCGGCACGGTCCTCGATGATGCGTACGGCTCACCTCGGCGCGGTGACGACGGATGGTCGCGGGCACGGCTGAAGGGTGCAGATCTGCGCGAGGTCGTCGTCGGGATGGGGCCGGGGTTCCGCACCTGGCAGGCGTGTACGGGCGACGGCCTCGATGAGGATCTGGCACGTCGGGCGATTGCGATCGAGCCGATGACCTGTCCCCCGAATGCATTCGCAGCGGGCGAAGCCGGCGAGGACTTCGACGTCGTCGCCCCGGGTGACGAGCTTGTCGTCGAGTGGAGCATCGCTCTGACCGGGGCAGACGACACTTCGTGCTTCCTTCCGAAATGACAGTCGCCCTGCCGCGAGTCGGCGCATCCTGATAGGTTGCGACTACAGGCAGATATCAGGCGAGCGTGCCCTGTCCTGGGTGCGTTCCTTTCTCGAGAGGGACACCATGTCGACACCGCAGAACCCGAACGACCCGAACAGCAGCTCGGCTGAGCAGAATCTCGACGGCCAGAACCCCGGCGCGAGCGACCAGCCGGAGAGTGCCCAGTCCGCCTCGAACCAGTCGGGGCAGAACCCTCAGGACACTCAGTTCCAGCCCAACCAGGATGCACCGGCATCGCAGCCTGGCCAAGATGCGCAGTTCCAGCCCGAGCAGCCCACCTATCAGCAGGGCACCTATGATCCCAATGCCTATCAGGCACAGGGGCAGCCGTACCAGCAGGGCGGATATTCGCAGCCCGGCGCTTATCAGCAGGATCCCTATCAGCAGCACGCATACTCGCAGGGTGCAGCCCAGCAGCAGGCTTATGGTCAGCCTGGGTATGGTCAGGCTCCGCAGTCGGCGCCTCAGCAGGCTGGGTTCTTCAAGTCGCTGTTCGATATCCGCTTCGACAACTTCATCGCGGTGAAGTGGGCGGGCTTCATCTACATCATCGCGATCGTGGTCGCGGTCCTGTCCTATCTCGGCACCATCGTCGCCGGCATCACCACGGGAATCGCCGCAGGTTCGGCGTCGAGCTACCTCAGCGGCGGACCGAGCTTCAGCGTGCTTCCACTGATCCTGTCGATCATCTTCGGCTGGATCATCCCGGCCCTGTGGGTCATCGGCGTGCGTCTCGTGCTCGAGCTCATCGTCTCCAATATCAAGACTGCCGAACATACGAAGCGCATCGCCGATTCAGTCGGCCGCTGACTCACTGCGCCCTATATTTCTGGTGCAGGAGCGGCTTCAGTGTGCAGAAGTGGTGATCTCAATCAGTGCATATGAATCTTGAACCCGCAGATGCTGACACGGTGCAGGAACGCCCGTGAATTAGAGTGAGCCCCGCACCGAAATTCGATGCGGGGCTCAACCGTACCCCCGAGCAGATTCGAACTGCCGTTACCGCCTTGAGAGGGCGGCGTCCTAGGCCACTAGACGACGGGGGCTAGAACAACACTCCTGGACTGATCCAGACTGTGTCCGCTGGGCTACCAGGACTTGAACCTAGACTAAATGAACCAGAATCACTCGTGCTGCCAATTACACCATAGCCCAATGTTTTTCAAGGTCATCCCCGAGGAGATTTCCCTGAGCAACGAGATATAACTCTACACAAGCACCCCGCCTCCCGACAAATCCGAGAGGCTCCTTTTCAGTGTGACCTTCTTAACAGAATAGGCTCACCGCACCCGGCCCGTCGACGGGCCCAGAAGTCCCGCGCGCAGGCTCGCTCTGCCGGCCCCGACGGCCCCGGCCTCACCCGCGAGCGAGGCCGATGAGCCGGTCGAGGACCCGGTAGCCGTCGGCGCGCAGACCGTTGTGTTCGTACTCGTTCGTCACCCACGGCTGCACCCCGGAGAGATGCTCGGCCGTGGCCAGCGAATACTCCACCGGCACGTACGCGTCTTCGAAGTACACTGCCGCCGCACCACGCACCGAGGCGGCCTGCAGAGCGTCGACATCGTAGAGACCGGGCCACTGACGCGCGGCGACGAGCTCGGCCACCTCGGCGAAGGGCGTAAGCTCCGGATCCTCGTGCAGCGACTCCGGCCCGGCATGCTCGCCGGCCAGCAGCGTCGGATCCTTGACCACGGCATCGGGCATCGCCCGCCTGGCCGCCCAGTTCGTCACCGTGCCGTCGGCCCAACAGGATTCGTGGATGACGGCATAGAGCGGGTTGCGCCCCGAGAACGGCAGAGACGCGGCGAGGTCATGCCGGAAAGCCCCCGAAGAGAAGTCGAGGTCGAGCAGATAATGCAGCTTCTCCGGACCATCCGAGGCGCCGAGGAAGTGCCCAAGCAGACGGATCCGCTCCGGCGTCGCCCGCGCTCCCCCGGGGAGGGCGAGACCGTCACCGACAGACGCAAGGTCGACGAGGCGCCGCAGCTTCTCACGGTCGCCGGGGAACGCTGCGTAATACTGCTCGGACTTGCGGATCATGCCCTCCCACGTGCGTCCATAGACGGTCGCCGGGTCGAGGCCGATCGCCGGCAGACCGCCGGTGAAGTACACCTCGTGAAGGGCATTCGAATGCGCGGAGATGTAGCGCAGAGTCGTGAAGCCGCCGAAGGACTGCCCCAGCAGGGACCAGGTTTCCGCGCCGAGGTGGCGGCGCAGGATCTCCGCGTCCTCGACGATCGAATCGGCACGGAAGAAGGACAGCGCCTCGGCGATCGCGGCCGGGTCGTCCCCTACCGTCTCCAGTCCGGTGATGGCCCCATCGACAGAGCCGATCGGATTCGATCTTCCGGTTCCACGCTGGTCGAGCATGACGACCTGGAATTCCTCGAGGGCACGCTTCACCCAGCCGCCGGGACCGCCGACGACGCCCGGGCGCGGGGCTTCCACGCCGGGCCCGCCCTGCAGGTACACGAGGTAGGGCTTCTGACTGTCCGCCTCGGTGGCGATGATCCGGGCGAACACGCCGATCGTGTCCGGCAGATCCACCTTCCCCGAGGCGGCAGTCGCGGCTCCCTCCCCCGCCGAGGCGGCCTCCCCCGACCGTCCGAAATGGTCGAAGGGCACGGTGACCGTCACGTCACGGAAGTGCAGTCCCCCACGGGTCCAGTTCTTCTGCTCGACCATGGTCACAGCTGCGCCGCGAGTGCCTTGAGGCGCTTCAGCGAGGAGTCCTTGCCGAGGATCTCCATCGACTCGAACAGCGGTGGTGAGACCTTGCGGCCGGACACGGCCACACGCAGGGGTCCGTAGGCCAGGCGCGGTTTGATCTCCATCTCGTCGACGAGTTTCGCCGACAGCACCTCTTCGAGCTTCGCCGTGGTCCAGTCGTCGAGCCCTTCGAGGACCTCGATGGAGGCGGCGAGCACCTCGGGTGCAGAGTCCTTGAGCGTCTTCAGTCCGTCTTCGGCCATGACAAGGTCGTCATCGGAGGTGAAGAGGAACGCGAGCAGGTCGGGAGCCTCTCCGAGCAGCTTCATGCGGGTCTGCACGAGCGGAGCCGCCTCGTCGAGGATCTGCAGCTGAGCTTCCGTCGGGGACTCCGGGAGCACCTCGGCGGCCTGGAGATACGGCACCAGACGGTCACGGAAGTCATCCGGCTCGAGGAGGCGGATGTGGTCGGCGTTGATGGCGGTGGCCTTCTTCACGTCGAAGCGGGCCGGGTTGGGCAGGACGTCGTGGATGTCGAAGGCCTCGGTGAATTCCTTGACGCTGAACACGTCGCGGTCGGGTCCGATGGACCAGCCGAGCAAGGCGAGGTAGTTGATGAGTCCCTCGGGGATGAATCCGTTCTCGCGATGGAGGAACAAGTTCGATTCGGGGTCGCGCTTCGACAGCTTCTTGTTGCCTTCGCCCATGACGTAGGGCAGGTGGCCGAACTCGGGGGTCGCCTCGGCGATGCCGATGGCCTTGAGGTGTTCGTAGAGAGCGATCTGACGCGGGGTCGAGGACAGGATGTCCTCGCCGCGAAGCACATGAGTGATACCCATGAGCGCGTCGTCGACGGGGTTGACCAGGGTGTACAGCGGCTGGCCATTGGCACGAACGACGACGAAGTCGGGCACGGTTCCGGCCTTGAATGTGATGTCGCCGCGCACGAGGTCGCTGAAGGTGATGTCCTCATCGGGCATGCGCACGCGCCATACCGGTTCGCGGCCCTCGGCGCGGAAGGCTGCTTTCTGCTCGTCGGTGAGGTCGCGGTCGTAGCCGTCATAGCCGAGCTTCGGATCACGGCCCGCGGCCTTGTGCCGGGCTTCGACTTCCTCGTTGGTCGAGTAGGACTCGTAGATGTGGCCGCCGGCCTTGAGCTTCTCGATGACGCCTGAGTAGATCTCGCCGCGCTGCGACTGGCGGTAGGGTCCGTTGTCGCCGCCGACCTCGATGCCTTCGTCCCAGTCCAGGCCCAGCCATTTGAGAGCATCGACGACCTGGCCGAAGCTCTCCTCGGAGTCACGTGCCGCGTCGGTGTCCTCGATGCGGAAGACGAACTTGCCGCCGGTGTGCTTGGCATAGGCCCAGTTGAACAGGGCTGTGCGGACCATGCCGACGTGCGGGGTGCCGGTGGGTGATGGGCAGAAACGAACTTTGACGCTCACGATTGTCCTTTGCGTGATCTTCTCGGGTGTGAGTCTGTTGGGTGATGTGAGTCTGTGGTGTGCGCGGTGGCGCTGGTGGTTCGGCGGCTCTGGTGTTCCGTGGATGCGATCGCCGAGGCGGCGGTGGGTTCAGGCGTCCATGACCGGGTTCGACAGGACGCCGAGTCCTTCGATGGCGATGTCGACGCGGTTGCCGGACACGATCTGGCCGACCCCCTCCGGGGTTCCGGTGAGGATGACATCGCCGGGCAGCAGGGTGATCGTCTCCGACAGGTGTTCGATGATGGTCGGGATATCGAAGATGAAGTCGGCGGTGGTGCCGTCCTGCTTGAGATCCCCGTCGACCCAGGAGCGGATGCCGAGGTCGTCGACGTCGAGTTCGGTTTCGATCCAGGGACCCAGCGGGGCCGAGGTGTCGAAGCCCTTCGCCCGAGTCCACTGCTTGTCCGACTTCTGGAGGTCGCGCAGGGTGACATCGTTGCTCGCGGTATAGCCGAGGACATGGTCGAAGGCGTTCTCCGCCTTCACACCCTTGGCCACACGGCCGATGACGACGGCGAGTTCGGCCTCATAGGAGACGTATTCGCTGATCGCGGGCAGGCGGATAGGGTCGCCGGGGCCGATGACCGCGGTGTTCGGCTTGAAGAAGGTCACCGGGGTCACGGGAACCTCGTTGCCGAGTTCTGCTGCGTGTGCGGCGAAGTTGCGGCCCACGCCGATCACCTTCGAACGCGGCAGGATGGGGCTGACCAGACGCACGTCGTCGATCTTCAGCCTCTCGCCTGTCGATTGGGCCGGAGAGAAGAAGGGGTCCGAGTCGAGAACGGCGAGTTCGAGTCCCGACGTGTCCCAGCTTCCGTCGGTGATCGGCGGCACTTCACCTTCGACGACTCCGTATTTGGGTTCGTCCTGATGTACAAATCTGGCGATACGCATGTGTCACAGTCTAGTCAGTGCCTGGTGCCTTCCGCGCGTCGGTGCTCATCGATCCGTGATCGGATCCCAGCAGATCCCCCGCTGTGTCCCGTGTGCGGGCCGGGCCGCCCTGCTGAGAGACTGGTGGCATGCCCGATCCGCACCTCCCGCACACCTTCGATCTCGCCCGCATCGGGGCCGGCCTGCCCGCCGCCGCGCTCATCGATGAGTTGGGCCTCGCCGAGGCGACCCCCGCCCCGAGATTGGTCGTAGAGGCTCCTCCCGGAACCGGTAAGACCGCCGTGGTGCCGCCGATGATCGCTGAGCACCTGACTGGTCCGGGCCGCATCATCGTCACCCAGCCCCGGCGGATGGCGGCCCGCGCCGCGGCCAGGCGGCTCGCGTCGTTGACGGGGACCCGCCTCGGCGAGGTGATGGGGTTCACCGTCCGCGGTGAATCGCGGACTTCGCGGGCGACACGGATCGAGTTCGTCACCACGGGTGTGCTTCTGTCCCGACTGCTGCGCGATCCGGAGCTGACCGGTATCGACGGGGTCATTCTCGACGAGGTGCATGAGCGGCAGCTGGATACGGATCTCGCGTTCGCGATGTGCCGGGAATTGGCTGATCTGCGCGAGGACCTGTCCGTGGTCGTCATGTCGGCGACCTTGGATGCGCAGCTGTGGGCCGCGCGTCTCGGTGACGGACCGCAGTCGCCGGCGACGCTGCTGTCGGTGTCCGCCGATCCTCATCCCTTGGAGATACGGTGGGCACCGGCGAAGGAGCGGCCCCTTGATGCGCGGGGTGTGACCTGGGATTTCCTTGATCATCTGGCGGCGACGACGGTGCGTGCGCTGACTGAGACCGGTGAGGGCGACGTCCTCGTCTTCGCTCCCGGTGCACGCGAAGTCGACGAGGTGGCCTCTCGCGTGCGGCGCCGTGTGGAATCAGGTGGCGGTTCGGGTGATGGCGGACCGATCGGCTCTGGTGGTTCGGGTACCGGTGACACGATCGAGGTGCACACTCTCACGGGACGGACTCCCGCGAAGGAGCAGGACGCGATTCTGCGCCCACGCACCGACGAGGGACGGAACCGTCGCGTCATCGTTTCGACCTCGGTGGCAGAGTCGGCGCTGACGATCGACGGGGTCCGCATCGTCGTCGACTCCGGGCTCTCCCGAGGACCACGGCTGGATACGCGGCGTCGCATGTCCGGGCTGGTCACGATGCGGGAGTCGAAGGCTTCGGGAACACAGCGCTCCGGTCGTGCCGCCCGGCAGGGACCGGGTGTTGCGTATCGGTGCATGTCAGAGGCGGATTGGGCAAGCCTGCCCGAGCACACTCCTCCCGAAATTGCGACCTCCGATCTCACCTCCGCAGTGCTCGCACTCGCTGTGTGGGGCGGCGACGAGACCCTCTTGCCAGATCCGCTGCCGGCCGGACCGAAACGGCAGGCGGTCGACAACCTGGTCGCCTTGGGAGCCATGGAGATCTCGGCAGCGGCAATGGACGGTGCAGGAGGCGAGCGCCCCGCCGGGGAGCGCCCCACCGGTGAGCGCCCCGACACTGCCGATTTCCCGATATCAGCACTGAACGTCACCCAGTCGGGGCGGGCCATCGCGGCGGTTCCCGCCTCGGTGTGGTCGGCACGTGGCCTCCTCGACGGAGCTGCGCTGCTCTCTCCCGCTCGTGCGGCAGAAGCAGTCGCCGTCATCGAATCCGATCAGCGGGCTCCAGGCGCCGATCTCTCCGCGCTGCTGCGGCAGCTGCGACGCAGCAAGGACGCTCGATTCGCTCAGGACCGCAAACGGTTCGCGTCGATCGCACGCGAGTTCGCCTCCGATGGCGGCGAGGGTGGCGATGGCGGCGACACGGGAGGCGACACCGGGAACGGTGGAATCGGCGACCGCGCTGAAGTCAACGGCGGTTCCGGCACATCGCTGACTCCCGAGGATCTCGGGCTCGTCACGGCGCTGTCCTATCCCCTGCAGATCGCGCGTCTGCGCGGCGCCTCCGATTCCGAATACCTACTGGCTTCCGGCACGGCGGCGAGCCTGCCCCGAGACTCCTCGCTGCAGGGCAGCCCATGGTTGGCTATCGCCGAAGTGGGCCTGGCCGGATCGCGTGCGATCATCCGATCTGCTGTTCCCATCGACGTCGACACCGCGGAACTCGCCGGCGCCGGGCTGCTGCACACGGAGGAGACGGCGACGTTCGAGTCCGGGAAGGTCCGTGCGGTACGGCGCAGCCGCCTCGGCGGAATCGAACTGACCTCCACCCCGATCCAGGCCGGTCGCGAACTCGCCCGCCGTGCCATCGCCGAATCGGTGCGCGAGCGAGGAGCCCGCGAGGTTCTGCGTCCCTCCAAAGCCTTCGAATCGCTGCGCGCCCGGCTGGGACTGCTCCGCGCGGTCTTCGGGGACCCATGGCCGGACGTGACGTGGGTGCACCTCTCTGAGACGCTCGATCAGTGGTGTCCTGATGCGCTCGACCACATCGCGAAGGGCTCCGATCCTGCTCGCGTCGACCTCGTCTCCGCGCTGCGCGGCCTGCTGCCGTGGCCCGAGGCGGCCCGGCTCGATGAGCTGGCCCCGACCCATATCGAGGTGCCCAGCGGGTCACACGTTCGCCTCGAGTATCCGGATCCCGATCTCCTCGAGCCGACCCCGATCCTCGCGGTCAAACTCCAGGAGTGCTTCGGTTGGACCGATGTGCCCCGCGTCTGTGACGGCCGGGTGGCGGTCACCATGCACCTGCTCTCCCCCGCCAGGCGGCCCCTGGCGGTCACCAGTGATCTCGCGTCGTTCTGGGCGAATGCGTATGCCCATGTCAGGGCCGAGAACCGGGGCCGCTACCCGAAGCATCCGTGGCCGGAGGATCCACTCACCGCATCGGCCGCGAAGGGCACGAAGCGCTCGGGTCGCTGAGCTGGAGCCCGACTCCACCGTCTGGGACAATGGTGCGGTGACTTCCGCACCCTCGACCACGACTCCCGCCCCAGCCATGGCGGCGACCGAGCGTGCCGGCACATCGTCGGGCCGCCTCGGTGACGGTGTCGTCCCTGCCGAGATCTGGCGCGGGCTGCGTGACGAGCACGAGCGTCGGATCGCCGAGCGCACCGATGCGCATATCGAGCGGCGGATGCGACAGGAGACCCATCCGGTCGAAGACTTCCTCTTCACCTATTACCCGTTCAAGGTCGGGCAGCTGAAGAAGTGGCATCCCGGGCCGGGTGTGCGCGTCACGCTTGAGACGGCAGCTGATCGTCGATATTTCGACCGCCGCTGGTACCGCATCGACGATGCGCAGAATTTCGCCGAGGTGGACCTCGAGTCCTGGCGCACCGACCGTGGGGACGGGGCGAAGTTCATCGCCTCGCTGCTGTCGTCGACATTGGGTCGGGAAGCGAACTTCGGGTGCTTCGGCATCCACGAATGGGCGATGGTCTACCGTCTCACCGACGAGCAGCGCCGTCATCAGCAGGTGCCCCTGCGGCTGAGCCCCGCCGAGACCGATGCCGTGGTCGAAGGCCACCGCATCCAGTGTTCGCATCACGATGCGTTCCGCTTCTTCACCGAACCGGCCCGGCCTCTCAACACCTTGCAGCCGAGCCGCGAGGGCATGGTCGCCAACGAGCAGCCCGGGTGTCTGCACGCGGGGATGGATCTGTACAAATGGGCGATGAAGATCTCGCCGATCGCTGATTCGGATCTCGTCGTCGATTGCTTCGACCTCGCGCTCGACATCCGCACCCTGGACATGGAGGCCTCCCCCTATGACCTGCGTGGTTGGGGCTACGGGGTCGTCGCCATCGAGACCGCTGCGGGCAAGGCCGTATACATGGAGCGGCAGAAGGATTTCTCGGGCAGGGCGCAGGCGCTGCGGGCTCGGCTGCTCGATGCTTTGGCGGTCGCGGGAGTTCATCCGCGCTGAGTCGCCTGGGGGCTGCGCTGGTTAGCCGCTGCGGCTGCGCCGGGCCCGCTGTGCTGACCAGTCGCTGCGGCCGCGCCGTTTCGTGGACGTCTTCGCGGTCGCGGCACCGGCGAGCCTACGATCGACGGTATGCGCGCCATCGTCTTCGATCAGTTCTCCGTCCGTCCCGAACTCACGGACATTTCCGCCCCGACCGCACCTGGTGCGGGAGTCGTCATCGACGTCGAAGCCACCGGGGTGTGCCGCAGCGATCATCATGCGTGGACCGGCCAAGATTCGACGATCACCCTGCCCCACGTACCCGGGCATGAGCTGGTCGGTCGGGTCGCCTCGGCGGGTGTGGGCGTACAGGACTTCCACGTCGGCCAGCGGGTGACCGTTCCCTTTGTGTGCGGGTGCGGGAACTGCCGGTGGTGCGTTTCCGGCAATGCGCAGGTGTGCCCCGATCAGACGCAGCCGGGATTCACGCATTTCGGATCGTGGGCGGATCAGGTCGTCATCCACAATGCCGATGCCAACCTCGTGGCCGTGCCCGAGGACCTGCCGGCCGCGGCCGTCGTCGGGCTCGGGTGTCGATTCGCCACGGCCTTCCATGGTCTGCGAGTGCGGGCTCGCCTTGCCGCGGACGAGACTGTCGCCGTCTTCGGCTGCGGCGGGGTGGGACTGTCGACAATCATGATCGCCCGGGCCCTCGGTGCGAAGGTGATCGCCATCGACGTCAGCGATGCGGCCTTGGAATCCGCCCGTGAGTTCGGTGCCGCACGATGCGTCAATGCTCGGGATCTCAGCCCTGAGGAGCTGAGCGCCGAGGTGGTCGCGCAGTTCGCGTCGACTGATCCCGACGGGGTGGCTGTGACCGTTGATGCCCTGGGCAGGGAGGACACGATCCGGGCGGCGATCGGTGCTCTGGCACCCTTGGGTCGGCATGTGCAGATCGGGCTGCTGCCCGCGGAGCCGGTCGTCGATCTGCCGCGCGTGATCGCTCTCGAGCTCAGCGTGCTCGGCTCGCACGGAATGGCTGCGGCCGAGTACCCAGAGCTCGTGGACCTTGTCGTTCAGGGACGATTGCGTCCGCAGGAGCTGGTCACTACTGTCATCGGACTCGACGAGGCGCCCGCGGCGATGGAGGCGATGGGGTCACCCTCTGCCTCGGCGGGGATGACGATCATCGACCTGGCCAGGTGAGACGGCCGGCGGTCCGGGCACTGTGAGTCGCCTCGGCGAGGTCGAGCGCAACGGCGGCGATCACGGCAATGCCTCACTCGTCGCCGAGTGACTCCCGCATGCTCGCGGCCAGGAATCCGATGAGTTCCTGATTCCCGCGGATTCCGGGTTCGAACGGCAGCCGCAGGCGGTCTTTGTCCCTGTCCCGGTAGCGCGGAATGACGTGCATATGGAAGTGGAAGACCGTCTGCCACGCCTCGGCACCGCAGCAGTTGAGGAGATTGACGCCATCGGCTCCCCATGCGTCGAAAGCGTGCTTGGCGATGCGCTGGGATTCGAGCGCCACCGCAGACAGATCTTCGGCCGGGATGTCCCGCAGGTCCGTGCTGTGCCGTTTCGGCACGACGAGCAGATGCCCGTCCGACCCGGGCTGGATGTCCATGAACGCGAACGTCGATTCGGTCTCGGCGATCGGCGCACTCGGCGCGTCACCTGCGACGATCTGGCAGAAGATGCAGTCGCTGCTCATCAGTTCCGATTCCTCCCCTGCTGTCAGTCACTTGTCCAGTTCGGTGCTGGGTCGAGTCCCTCAGATCGTGCTGACGAGCCCTCAGACCATGATGGCGAGGACGACATTCGTGTCCTGGCCATCCCAGCGGCCCAACAGCAGACCGGCGTCGGACTTCTCCGCCGGAGACTCGGGCGACAGGCGGTAGAGGATCTCGACGTCGCCGGCACCCGGCAGAGGTCCCGTCCCGAAGGCGTGGGCCACCTCGGTGATCTCTTCGCCCCGGTTGCCCTCAGCATCGACGCGGTACTGCTTCGCTGCGGTCGACGCGGTGGCGATGGTGTGGTCGAGGCGCTGCCGGAACAGCGGGTCGCCCATGCCGGCGTAGACCCACCGCTTGCCGAGCACCGAGTGATCCATGTTCGCCACGAATGCTTCGTCGGCGCCTTCGAGCGGTGCTCCGCGGTAGGTCAGCGGCACCTGCAGCAATTGGTCGCCGCTCTTCACGATGTGGATCTCGATGCCCACTTCGCCGGCAGGGTCGTCGAAGCGGTACGCGGTAACAGTCTCGAGCGGGTTCGCCGCGAGGTCGAGCTCGGCGGCCCAGTCCTGCTTGGCAACCCAGTCGGTGACGACGTCGAGCTTGCCGGGATTGAGCTGAGCTGCGTAGATATCTGCCATGACGGTTCCTCCTGAAATCTGTCTGACGTCGGCGTCAGGTGTGGCTGGGCGGGTCAGGTGTCTGTAGGTGTGAGGCGCTCGGAAGTCTCCGGACGCTTCGCAACAGGCCTTGCGTGGTCTCAGGCCTTGCGCGTGCCGGGGATCCATTCTCCGTCGACGACTTCGTAGTCGGCGAAGACTGCCGGTGCCTCTTCGCGCATGACCTCGCCGATCTTGTTGAAGATGAGGCGGATCTCCTCTTCAGCGCCCTTCGCAGTGCGCATTTCGATGACGTGGCGCAGAGAACGCAGGTTCGCGGTGTAGACGATTCCGGTGGCCAGGCCCTCGGGGGCGAAGCGGCGCATGAACGAGGTCATGTGCTTCTTGTGGGAGAACTTCGTGCCCTCCTCGTCAAGCTCGAAATGATCGGCCATCCACTGCTGGTGCTCCTCGAGGGTGTCGAGGACCTTGAGGCTGCGTTCCATGAGTTCGGGATCTTCGCGGGCCCACTCGGGGAACCAGAATGGGATGTCCGTGAGGCGGACGTAGCGCAGCGATTCCTGCGAGAACGCCGATCCTGCGCGGTGGCGGATGAGTTCGTGGGTGAGCACGCGCGAGACGTTGTGGAGGACGAAGGTGAAGTTCGCGTGTTCGAGCACGGATCCGTGCTGGGACTTCACGACGTTGCCGAGGTACTGCGCGGAATCGGTGCGCACCCGCGAGACGTTCGGGTTGAGTCCCGGCTCCCACGAGCGATAGCACATGCGTCCGGAGAACTCGAGGAGATCCTCGGCGTCGGGAGATTCCGCATCTTCGACCCGGTCCGCCCAGGAGGTTCCGCCCACCTCGTCGAGGTAAGTCCTCATCGCTTCCCAATCGATATTGGGCTTGGCGAGCAGTTCAACGGACGGTTCGACCTGGCGCATGGCTCTCCTAGTGAAGGGGACGTGATTGATTCCCAATCCTACAGACAGCCCGGCTGGTTGCGGCGACCGGTCCGCACCGAAATTCTCCTCGCCTCAACCGTCTTGGCTGACAGATGCGACGGGGCCCTGTTCGTCGAGGTTGTGCAGGCGACCGCCCGTATCAACGACGAACGCCTGCGCCCCCGCGGATTCCACCATCACCGAGGTGGCTGCACCGTCGACGTATACGACCGCGGCATGATCATCGATGGCGATTCCGGGGCCGGGAAGCCGGCCCTGGGCGATCCATTCCCGGAAGGATTCCTTCCGTCCGGGTTCTCCATGGAAGTGCGGGCAGGCACTCCCCCGCAGGAATCCGAGCCCGTCGTTCAGCGGTGCCAGCGGACCGAATGAATCCGTCGAAGATGCCGCGAACCAGCAGTTCGCACCGGCGCTGATGCCGGCGAGGATCGTTCCTCCGGCGGCCGCTTCTCTCATCCGTTGGTCGACGCCATGCCTGCGCCAGAGGCTGAGCAGATTCGCCGTGGAGCCGCCGCCGACGTAGATGAGGTCCATGTCGAGCAGCATCGCCGGATCTTGGTAGTCCCACGGACTCTGCCCGAACAAGGAGAGGACATGGGTTCGTGCCCGCGCCTCGAATGTCGCTTCGAACCGCTCGATGTAGTCGCGGCTGTCGCCGGATGCCGTCGGGACGAAGCAGACGTTCGGGAGTCCAACAGAGGCGCCGAAGCCGCTCTGAGCACCGGCCTCGTCCTCAGCGCCGCCGCGGATCCGTCTGGCGGCCATGCGCACCAGCTCGTCATCAATGGCCGATTCCCCGGTCTCGGACACCGAGAACCCACCGCCGCCGAGGGCCACAATCGTGCCCCGGAAAGCGGTGGATTCAGAGATGCTCACGGCACTCGGTGCGTCCACTTCTCGGTCCCGAACTTCTCATCGACGAGTTCCTGCGCCCGCTTGAGTTCCTCCTCTGTGTAGGTACCGTAAGTGGCCCCGTAGCGGGTGGCGAAGGTGTCTGCCATGACATCGATGATGTCCTTGCGTGCCTCACCGGTCTGACTCCGCAGCGGGTCGACGCGTTTCTTCGCGCTCGCCACTCCCTTGTCGGAGATCTTCGCTTCGCCGATGCGCAGAACTTCGACCATCTTGTCCGCGTCGATGTCGTAGCTCATCGTCGCGTGGTGGAGCAGTGTGCCGTCGCGATTGCGCTTCTGTGCGGCACCGCCGATCTTGCCTCCGGTCGAGGAGATGTCGTTGATCGGCTTGTAGAACGCCTCAACGCCGAGGGTCTTGAGAGCCGCGAGCACCCACTGGTCGAGGAACACATACGACTCCTCATAGTCGAGGCCGGCGACGAGGGCAGGCGGGACGAACATCGAATAGGTGATGCAGTTGCCGCCTTCCATGAACATCGCACCTCCGCCCGAGATGCGACGCACGACCTGGACGTCGTACTTCTCCACGCCTTCGGGCCGCAGCTCGTTGACGTAGGACTGGAAGGCCCCGATGACGGTGGCCGTGTCCTCCCACTCCCAGAACCGCAGAGTCGGCTGACGACGACCTGCCGCAACTTCCTCGAGCAGGACCTGATCAAGTGCCACATTGAGCTGAGTCGGCAGCACCTCGCCGCGAATGACCTGCCAGTCGAAGTCAGTGAAGTTCGCCGCCGATCCCAGCGCCCGTCGCACGACGGTGGCGATATCGGCGGTGGAGAAGCCGTGCATCGCCAGCTCCGAACCGTAGCCGGCCAGAGCCTCGTCGAGGCGGCCGCGCAGCGCCGCATTATCGGCAGTGACGCTGGCGCCGACGAGGGCCGGTGCCAGGTCGAAATAGGCTTCCTCGGGTTCGAGGAAGAAGTCCCCGGAGATCTTCACCTCGGTGATGGTCTGACCGTCGGTGGTGACATCGGCGACGACGAGTTTGCCGCCGATGACCTTGTATTCGCCGTGGAAGTGCTGCGTCTCGTTCGTCATGTCTCCCAACCTACTCCCCTGTCAGTGCGTTCCACATGAACCGGTAGCTCAGCGCCCGGGTGAATGCGGTCTGTTCATTGTCCGAAGCGGCGGAATGTCCGCCTTCGGTGTCTTCGAAGAACCACACGTTCTCGATTCCGTCCGCCTGCATCCGGGCGGCCATCTTTCGTGCCTGCACCGGCCCCACCCGATCATCCGACGTGGCCGTCCAGAACAGCACCGGCGGATAGGCCTGACCGTCCTCGAGGAGGTGGTAGGGAGAGAACTCTCTGATGAACGCCCAGTCCTCGGCCACGTCCGGGTCTCCGTACTCGGCCTTCCACGAATAGCCGGCGCTGAGCTTCGTGTATCGGGCCATGTCCAGCAGCGGAACGCCGCAGGACACAGCACCGAAGAGCTCGGGATATTGGGTGAGCATATTGCCCACCAGCAGGCCCCCGTTGGATCCGCCGGCGCAGGCGAGCGTCTTCGGGCTCGTCACTCCGCGGGCGATGAGATCGCGTGCCACGGCCGAGTGGTCCTCATAGCAGCGCATGCGGTTCTCCCGCATCGCCGAGGTGTGCCATTCGGGTCCGTATTCGCCTCCGCCGCGGATGTTCGCGAGGACATAGACGCCTCGGCGACCTGCCGGGAGGGTGTTGCCGGTGGTGCTGCGGCTGAGCCAGCCGATGCCGACAACGGGTGAGTATCCGGGAGTGCGGCTGACTTCGAAGCCGCCGTAGCCGTCGAGCAGGGTGGGATTCTCTCCGTCGAGCGGGAGGTCGTCGGCTCCGATCTGGAAGTACGGGATCTTCGTTCCGTCGGCGCTGGTGGCGAAGTGCTGTTCGACGCTCAGCCCTTCGGCATCGAACATCGCCGGGGCTGACTTGATCACCTCGATGCTGGACTCGTTCGTTCCCGCAGCTTCGTCCGAGGGGCCCAATGTGCCGTACGACAATGTCGAAGGGGTGAGGAAGCCGGTGCTGACCATCCAGAAGTCGTTGGCGGTGGCCGGGTCGTACTTGTCGACCGCGCCGAGGCCGACCATATGGTTGGCCGGGACTCCGGGCAGTGCGGATTCGGCGAAGTCGTTGTTCAGGTCGAGGACCGTGAGCTTCGACTGTACGTCGGCGAGCAGCTCGAGCACGAGGTAGTCCCGGGTGGAGGTGAAGGACTGCAGGGAGGTGTGGGCGTCGGGGGTGAAGATCACGCGCGGAGCGATCTCGCCTGCCTTGACGGCATCGATATCGGCGATGGCGAGGCCGCCGGCGGCCACCTCGGTGGTGGCGGACGTCCACGTCGACTGGGGTCGGAAGAGCACGAGGTCGCGCTCGAAGCCGACCTCGACGTCGGTGGGGACGTCGACACTGTTGAGCGCGTCGGCCCATGCCGTCGGTTCGACTGACAGCGAACCGTCTGCGCTCGTGATGTCGGCGAGGTCGAGGAAGCTCATCGTCGAGTTGAAGAAGTCGATGGCGTCGATGATGACGGCGCGGTCGGTGGCCTCGGTGTCGGGGCGGATGTCGCTGCCGACGAAGATCGCCACGTGGTCGCGTGGCACTTCGGCGACGATCGGGGCGTCGTCGAGGCTCTGACCGCGGCGGAGCGCTCGGGCTTGGCGTGGGTAGGACGAGGTCGTCAGTGAGTCGGCGTCGGTTTCGGTGGCGACGAGCACGGTGTCGTCGTCGAGCCAGGCCAACCGTGTTTTGGCGGCGGGGATGTCGAAGCCGCCGTCGACGAAGGCGCGGTCGTCGAGGTCGAATTCGCGGACTCGGTGTGAGTCACCTCCGTCCGGGGAGAGGAGGACGAGTGCGCGGCGGTTGTCGCTGCGGCGCACCATCGCTCCTGACCAGACCCAGGCGGTGTCTTCCTCTGCAGCCAGTTCGTCGAGGTCGAGCAGCACTTCCCAGTCGGGGGTGGCCGTGCGGTAGCTGTCCCAGGAGGTGCGTCGCCACAGGCCCTTCGGGTTCGTCTTGTCCCGCCAGAAGTTATAGAAGTGGTCCCCGCGTTTGGTGACCATTGGGATGCGGTCGTCGGAGTCCAGCGCAGTGCGCAGATCACCGGAGATGTCGTCGAAGAGGCCGTCGTGAAAACGTTCGAGGGTCTTCGCGTTCTGGTCCTTCACCCAGGCGATCTGCTCCTCGCCGTAGATGTCTTCGAGCCAGAGGTTTTCGTCGTCGGGCAGTTCGGCGTTCACCGTCGAGACCGCCTTCGAGGAGTCTTCTTCACGCATGCTCCCATCCTAGTGACCGCCGCCGACGCGGCCACGTGTCGCCGCTGACGAGAAACTGTTCTGCCGAGGATTTCTCACCGCGGGCTGCGGAACATGACCAAGCCGGGGTGCCCGTTGGGTGCTTCGGGCCCGTGGCCGAGTTCGGTGAAGCCGAGTTCCTCGTAGAGCCGTCGTGCCGGGCTGTCGATATCGTCGGTCTGCAGCCAGCAGCCGAAGCGTCCGACCTCCCCGATCCACGCCTCGAGAGTGCGCCGTCCCAGTCCTCGTTCGCGCCGGTTCGGATCACGGGCGAGCAGGTTGAGAGCGAAGGTCGATTCGAGTTCGGTCGAAACCTCGCCGAGGCGGCGCTGCAGTTCGAAGGCCCACGGATATTTCTGTTCTTCCCATTTCCAATGGTGTCCGTAGGCGAATGAGCTCAGCCGGCCGTCGGGCTGGGTCCGGGTCAATGTCATGAGGACCTGCCCGTTGCGGACGGAGACTTCGTAGACGTCGGCGAACACTGCCGCAAACCTCGGGTCCTCGTTCAGCGGCGGCTCGGCGGCAGCGGCCCCATAGACTGCTTCGACCTCGTCGCGGGGCGGGAGGACTCCGGCGATTCCCGGCCCCGAGGGCACGCCCTGCCACAACGGACCCATTCCCATCGGCATCCCCCACACGATTTCGACCGCGGGAACGTCCGCCTGGCCGGAGGGCGCGATGTGGTCAGCGGGCGACGACTGCCCGTTGAGGTCGTTCATGACTATCACCATAGTCCCGTGACGGAGCGGGCAGTTGAACTTTCGGTGACCACTTGTCATCGCCTCGGCAGACTCGGTTCACAGCCTGCCTCTGTGTTCGAGGATTGCGGCGCACAGGAGTTCTTCGGTGGGACTCATCGGGCGTTCGTCGGCATCGAAGATGTCGATTCCGATGGTCGACCCGCCGACTTCGACGGTTGCCGGCTGCGAGGTCCGGCGGACGTACCGCCATGGAATCAACACCGAAAACTCGTGTTCGGCTTCATCTGGTGAAGCACCTTCACGGTCGTTCGGGGGAACGGCACGAGCTCTGTCGTCCGGCGGCGCGGCACGGGTTCCCTCGCCGGGCGGCGCGGCACGTGTTCCCTCGCCGGGCGGCGCGGCACGTGTTCCCTCGCCGGGCGGCGCGGCACGTGTTCCCTCGCCAGGCGGCGCGGCACGAGGTCCGTCACCGGTCGACGCCGTCGCCTCCGCTGCTTGAACGGGCCCTCGTCCCGGTTCGGGGCCATAGTCTCGTCCCGGCTCGGGACCGTGTTGTCGACCGGGAAGTTGCTGCCGTTCCCGATCGTGCTGCTGATCAGGAGGATCCTGTTGGCCGGGGCCATGCCTCGCACCGAGTCCCCCGTCCTGACCGGAGGCGCATCCGGGATCGGAACCGCTGAGTGGTTTGGTGCGGGTTTTGTAGTGGTGACCGGTCGGTGTGACGACCTCGAGGGAGTCGGCAGTTGCCTTGTGGCGCCACCCGCTGAGCTCTTTGAGATAGTTGCAGGCGGCGCACAGTCCAGAGGCGTTGTCCCACTCGGTTTCGCCGCCGCCGGCAGCCGCGTCGGCATGATCGGCGTGCTGGATGGGGGCCTCGCACCACGGCGAGCGGCAGAGGTCGTCGCGGAAGACGACCATGCGTCGAAGCAGCCCGGAGAATTCCCTGCGGCGCGAGTCCATCCTCACGAGCTGCCCGTCTTCGGGCCGAGTGTAGAGCCTGCGGATGAAGGTGGCGGCCTCGTTCTCGGCAACGACGGCCCTGGCGGCTTGTGCCGGGATCGGGCCGACTCCGGGGAACCATGCCGATTCTTCCCCGGGCCCGAACAGACTGCTGTCCTGCATGATGAGGTGGACTTCAGTGGGCACTGCCGCAGCAGCAGCCTGCCCGGTCAGTCGCTCGACCAAGAGATCCGCAGCGATCTGATTCTGACCTCGACCGTCGGCTCTGCCGGTGGCGATGGCAGTCTGCGCCGACTTCTTGAGGTTGGCGAATGCGGCGACAGCCTGCGGCATCGGCAGCAGAGCGGTCAGATACGCCATATTTCCCGGTGCCGGACGCACACTGACCGAGCGCTCCTCGATACAGCGCTCGAGGTGGTCGACTGCAGCCTTCTGATCGAGTCTCTGTGCGAGAGCCCTCACTTCGTTGCCCAGTCGCCTGACACCCACCTCGGCTAGGCGTCCGGCCATCCGCTCGTCGAGCTCGTGCTTCTTCTCCCGGGGAAGCCAGTCGGATTCCTTTGCGACCGTGCGGGCCTTCTCCTCCGAGATGTCGCCACCTTTCATCGCCCTGTAGACATTGGGCAGATCCAAGAGCAGGGTCCGAGAGAATTTGAGCAGCGCGTTGCCACGGTGCCGGGAGACCTTCCTGGCCAAGCCGATCTCCGCACCGACTCCGAGACCCTGCTTCTTGCTCGGTATCCCGTCTTCGGCTTCCCGATTCCTGCGGTGCATATCGAACGTCAGGGTTTCGCGGGCCTGCGCGGCGGCACAGGCGGAGGTCAGCTCCTCGAGAGCCGTGATGCGATCGATCGCTTCTTCCTCGGTCGCGGCAGCAGGCATTTCGGCCAGGCTCTCACACCACCGAGCGATCTCGGTGGGTACGTCTGGAACCTGCTTTGCCTCCATGTCCAGAACACTATCGTTCGCCACTGACACGAGATTTCGCGCGACCATCTGTGCAGGTCACCGCCTCATGGAACCAATTCCGATGCCAAGCGTCCCGAAGTGGAATTGCCCCGTCGCTTTCGCGACTGCCTCAGCTCAGTTCTTCGCCGGTCGTCTCTCGGGCCAGGAAGCCCATGAGCAGCACGGCGACGACCACAAGCGCGCCGGTGAGGACGAACGTCAGCGTCAGTCCGAGCACGGGCCACATGAACGCACCAAAGACGATCGGGGCGAATCCTGTCGCCAGTCGAGACGCTGCCGACGCCCATCCGAATCCGGATCCGCGCAGGCGGGTGGGATAGAGCTCGGAGACGTAGGTGTAGAGCGTCGGGATGGCGATCTGGATGACGAAGCCGAACCCGATGATCGCAGCCTTCGCGGTCCAGGTGAGGTCGGCGCCGGAGGCTTCGATGAACACTGCCGATCCGACGAGGAGGATCGCGGCCACGATCGACGAGACCCCGAGCACCCATTTGCGACCGAATCGCTCGACGATGAGCGCGGAGACGATCACACCGAGGATGCCCACCGCTGTCATCGACCCGGTGACGAGGAATGCCGCCTGATCGGCCAGCCCCTGCTTCTTGAGGATCCCCGGCAGCCATGTCAGCGCCGCATAGTAGACAAGAAGGACGGAGACGAACAGCGACCAGGCGACGAGAGTCGTTCTCGCGGAATGCTGCCACAGCTGCACCAGCTGACCACTGGCCGCACGCAGCTGCCCACCTACCTTGGGCTCTGCACTCGAGGTCGGCGTCGCAGCAGCCCCTCCGACCGGCTCGTGTGTCCACTCACGCACGTCGGCGCCGGTGCGCTCGACCAGTCGCTTGATGATCGCATCGGCCTCTGCGTAGCGGCCGACCGAGGCGAGATAGAGAGGTGATTCCGGAATCCCGAAACGCACCGCCACCGTCAACAGAGCCGGCACGATCATGACGAGCATGATCAGGCGCCAGTCCCCGAAGCCGAGGAGGTAAGCCGACACGAACGCACAGAGCGAGGCGCCGATCGGCCACCAGCCGTCCATAGCCGTGAGCACGCGTCCGCGGTGACGGCTGGGAGTGAACTCCCCGACGAGGGCGTAGTCGACGGGGATACATCCGCCGAGCCCGAATCCCGCAAAGAAGCGGAAGAGGATGAACCACCCATATGCGGGCGCGAAGGCTCCGGCGACGGTGAAGATCGAGAACACAAGGAGCGTGAGAGTGAAGGCCTTCTTCCGACCGATGACGTCGGCGATGCCGCCCCAGATGAAGGCACCAAGTGCCATGCCGATGAGGTTGGCAGTCGCGATCCAGGCGGCCTGGCCGACGGTGAGACTCCAATAGTCGCTGAGCAGCGGAATGAGGAATCCGTTGAGGGCGACGTCCCATGCGTCGAACATGAAACCGAGCCCGCCGATGATGAAGATGGCACCTTGGGTGCGCCACTTCCATGGCAGGTGAGCGATGACTTCGGAGGCTGTCGGTACCGACGCCGAGGTGGTCGTGTGCACGAAGACACAGTACCCCATTTAACGCACAGCTGAGTAAAATAACTGCCGACCGGTCACCCGTAATCAACGGCTCCGCAACAGCAGACGGACTGACACAAAGGGCCGGACTCCGCGATCATCGCGACGCCCGGCCCTCCAGAGCCCCGCCCCTCAGGCCAGCCGCACGAGCCAGTTGTTCTTGTCCTCGACGCGTCCGTACTGGATGCCGAGCAGCGTCTTGCGCAGCTCCATGGTCTTCTCACCGGCCTCTTCACCATGGTCGATGGTGAAGTCTTCGCTGACGAGCTTACTGATCGGCGTGATGACCGCGGCGGTGCCGCAGGCGAACGCCTCGACGATCTCGCCGCTGGCCGCGCCCTCGCGCCACTCCTCGATGGAGATCTGACGCTCTTCGGCCTCGAGTCCGAGCTGAGGTGCCAGTTCGAGCAGAGAACGGCGGGTGACGCCGTCGAGGATCGAATCGCTCAGCGCCGGGGTGAGCAGCTTGCCGCCCCTCGTCACGAGCATGAGGTTCATGCCGCCGAGCTCGTCGATGTACTTGTTCTCCACCGAGTCGGTGAACAGCACCTGCTGGCAGCCCTTGGCGGCCGCCTCGTTGGTCGCCACCAGCGACGATGCATAGTTGCCGCCGCACTTGGCGAATCCGGTGCCGCCCGCGCCGGCGCGCTTGAGCTTCGGCGAGAGCCAGATCGACACCGGCTTGATGCCGCCGGAGAAGTAAGGTCCGGCCGGTGAGGCGATGACGTAGTAGTCGACCTCGTGGCTCGCCCGCACGCCGAGGAACCGCTCCGTGGCGATCATGAACGGGCGCAGGTAGAGACTCGACTCGTCGGCGTCCGACTCCGGCGTCGGAACCCACGCCTGATCGAGGCTGACCAGGTGCTTGAGCGAGTCGATGAAGTCCTCTTCGGGCAGCTGCGGCAGCGCGAGACGCTCGGCAGACTTGTTGATGCGCGCGGCATTGCGCTCGGGTCGGAACGTCCATACCGATCCGTCGGCATGACGGTAGGCCTTGAGCCCCTCGAAGATCTCCTGGGCATAGTGGAGGACGGCGGCTGCCGGGTCGAGCAGCAGCGGACCAT
This sequence comes from Brevibacterium sediminis, assembly GCF_013623905.1. Taxonomy (GTDB): domain Bacteria; phylum Actinomycetota; class Actinomycetes; order Actinomycetales; family Brevibacteriaceae; genus Brevibacterium; species Brevibacterium sediminis. The sequence continues at coordinate 118,761 of NZ_JABKDD010000007.1, read as the reverse complement.
ACGGCCGGACCTCGTGTCCCTGCCAACCGTCATCGATCGTATAGCGGATGTGCGCCATGTGGTCGGTGAAGTACTGGCCGAAGCCGGGATCCTTCTTGATGTTCTCGCGCACCAGCTCGGGTTGCGGCTGGAGGTTCTTAAGAACGGTGAAATCTGTCATGAAAACTCTTTTCTCACTTGTGATGAGTGACACTTTCAGGGTAGTCCATCACCCCGGCGCTCGTCGCACCGGGGTGATGCCGTCAAACCTGAAATCGGGTGTCGCTCGGTTGGGTTCATCCTCGCAGAGGTGACCCCGTGGTCACCCACTCACCCCTTCGCCGAGGCGGTCGATCCGGTCAGCCGAGGCGTGCCGCGATCGCGTCGCCCACCTCGGCGGTGGACCGCTTCGTTCCGTCGCGCTCGGCGAGGTCGGCCTCCACGGCCGTCTCGATCGCCTTGGCCACTGTCTCGAGCCCCAGATGGGAGGCCATGAGCGCCCCCGAGAGGATCGAGGCGGTCGGGTCGGCGATCTGCTGCCCGGCGATGTCCGGAGCGGACCCGTGGATCGGTTCGAACAGGCTCGGCGCCGTTCCTTCGACGTTGAGGTTCCCCGAGGCTGCCAGACCGATACCGCCGGTGACCGCGGCTGCGAGGTCGGTGAGGATGTCACCGAAGAGGTTGTCGGTGACGATGACGTCGTAGCGCTCGGGATTCGTGACCATGTAGATCGTGCACGCATCGGTGTGCTCATAGTTGACGGCCACCTCGGGGAATTCCTGCCCGACTTTCTCGACCACGCGACGCCACAGGTGACCGGCGTGGACCATGACATTGTGCTTGTGCACGTAGGTGAGCTTCTTGTTCCGCGCCTGAGCGCGGGCGAAGGCATCGCGGACGGCGCGCTCGACGCCGTACCAGGTGTTGACCGAGACCTCGGTCGCGACTTCCTGTGGCGTGTCCGTGCGCACGGAACCGCCGGATCCGGTGTACGAGCCCTCGGTGCCCTCGCGGACGACGACGAAGTCGATCTTCCCGGGCTCGGCCAGCGGGCTGGTGACTCCGGCGAACAGCTTCGAGGGACGCAGGTTCACCGCATGCCCCAGCCCGAAGCGCATCTTGAGGATGACTCCGCGCTCGAGCACGCCGGAGGGCACGGACGGATCTCCGCAGGCGCCGAAGAAGATGGCATCATGTTCACGCAGCGATTCGAGCTCTTCGTCGGTGAGCGTCTCACCGGTCTCGTGATAGCGCTGAGCACCGACCTTGTAATCGGTGAGCTCGAGCTCGACGGGCTCGCCGGACACCTCGATGGCGCGCTTGAGGACTTTGAGGCCTTCGGGGACGACCTCGTTGCCGATTCCATCTCCGGGCATGACTGCGATTGAGAACTTCATGCTCACAGAATAGGACTCAATCTCACGATACAACTACAGCGTCTTACAATGTGAACCGTCGTCTGCGCCGTCGCAGAGGGGCGGAGATGCAGCGACGTCGGCGCAACAGTGGCGCGAACACTTCGGACGACGACCGCCGCACCCGCCGCTGCCCCGCGCTCCGTGTGCCGACATGAACAAATTCACGTCTCAATCACTGTTCTCGGCTACACATCCGACGCCGCAGGGACGAAAATGGAGACAGCACCCCAAACCCCGTGGGGGCCGCACGCAACCAGCCCCGAGAGAAAGTCGATCATTGACCGAAATCATCCGCAACGCCCGCGCCGCAGCTCTGCCCGCCAAACTCTCCCGGTCCTGGCTGCTCGTCAATGCTGCGAGGGAGGAGCTGTTCACTCCTGCGCAGACCTCGGAAGCGGATTCCGTCATCTTCGACCTCGAGGCTTCTGTCGCCGATGACAAGAAGATCGAAGCCCGCGACAATGTCGTGCGCGCCCTCGACTCGGGAATGTCCGCCTGGGTGCGGATCAACAAGGTGGAATCCGAGTTCTGGGCCGACGACCTCGCCGCCGTCGCCATGCTTCCGGGCCTGCGCGGAGTCATGCTGCCCGAGACCGAACGCCCCGAGCAGGTGTCCTACACCGCGATGCGCGCGAAGGCCGGCCTGCCCGTGCTCGCCCTCTTGGAATCGGCCCGCGGAGTGGAGAACGCCACCCGCATCGCCGAGGCGCCCGGCACCTTCCGTCTGGCCTTCGGCACCAATGACTTCCGCAAGGACACCGGCTTCTCCGGCGATCCGATGGCTCTGGCCTATGCCCGCTCACGCCTGACGATCGCCTCTCGCATGGGCGGCCTTCCCGGACCCATCGACGGCCCTTCGGCCGCCGATGCCGATGATGAGAAGGTCTGGGCCGATGCCGAAGTCACACACATGATGGGCATGACCGGAAAGCTCGTCCTCACCGTCGACCAGGTCAACACCCTCAACGAGGCCATGAGCCCGAGCGAAGACGAACGCGATTGGGCCCGCCAGATGCTCGAAGCCGCCGAAGGCGGATCCGAGATCACCGACGGCTCCTACCTGCCGCGCCTGGCCCGCGCCAAGAAGATCGCGTCCATGGCCGACGCCTACGGTCTCTGGAACGCTTGAGCCGACAGCCGCCTTGGCTGCTGCGGGCAACACTGCCCGCCGTCCTGCTCGTCATCGCCTTCGGACTGTGGCTGCATCTCGAGCGCATCGGGCCCACCCCGGTCGATCAGTCCTGGTTGGAGTTCGTCGGCCTCGATAGAGGCTCGGTGCCATATTGGATCGCCGTCGTCCTCGCCGAGGTCGGCGGCGGCACGGGTGTGGTCATCTGCACCGCGTTGCTCACAGGCGTCTTCGTGTTGCGCAGACGCCTGCGCTCGGCGCTCTTCCTCGTCACCACGATGCTCGCCGGCATCGCCGCCTCGGAGATCCTCAAGGCCATCGTCACCCGGCTGCGCCCCGGCGACCAGCTCTACGAATCCTTGGGGTTCTCCTATCCCTCGGGGCATTCGATGGGCGCGGCCGCACTGGCCATGAGTCTGGCCATCATCGCCTGCCGCCGTCATCAGCTGCGCGGATCGACAGCCCAGGAAGCACAAGCACAAGCACCGAGGATGGGCTTCCATTGGTCGTTCATCCTCGCCGGGATCTGGATCCTCGGCATGATGTGGTCTCGGACAGCGCTCCAGGTCCATTGGCTCACCGACACGATCGCCGGCGCCTTCATCGGCATCGCCGTCGCCGTTCTCGTCGACGAATTCTGGACCCTGACAGCGCAGAAGACCCGTTCACCCCGCTTCGCTCTGTGGCTTGCGGGGTGAACGGGTCTTCTGCTGAGGGGCTCAGTCCTCCTGGAGCGAGACGCCGGTGAAGGCCGAGGCGTTCACGGCACCAGCCACGGCCTTGACGACCTCGTCCGAGACGACCGAATCCACGGCGAGCACGGACAGCGCCTCGTTGCTCGTCGATGCAGGCGAGACCTGCATTCCCGCGATGTTGACGTTGTTCGCACCGAGTGCCAGACCTAGCTGACCGATGATTCCCGGACGGTCCTCGTAGCGGAAGATCAGCAGGTTGTCGGTCAGTTCGATCTCGAGCGAGTAGCCGTCGACCTCGGTGAGCTTCTGCACGAGCTTCGGACCGGTGACCGTGCCGGACACGGAGATGCGCTGCCCGGTGCTCGTCGTCGCGGTCAGTCGGGTGATGTTGCGGAACGATTCGCAGTACGGATCGGTGACGAGCTCGACGCCGATTCCACGCTCTTCGGCCAGCAGCGGAGCGTTGACATAGGAGACCTGATCGGACACGACGTCCTTGAACAGGCCCTTGAGCGCGGAGAGCTTGAGGACGGAGACGTCCTTGTCGGCGATCTCGCCGTTGACCTCGACCTTGAAGTGCGTGACCGAGGAGTCGGCCAAAGCGTTGACGACCCGGCCCAGACGCTCGGCCAGGGGAATGCCCGGGCGCACATCCTCGTGGATGGCGCCTCCTGCGACGTTGACCGCGTCGGGGACGAGTTCCCCGGCCAGGGCCTTGCGCACGGACTTCGCCACGGCGACGCCGGCCTTCTCCTGGGCCTCATGAGTCGAGGCGCCCAGATGCGGGGTGACGTTGACGGCATCGAGATCCATGAGTGCCGAGTGCTCCGGCGGTTCGACGTTCCAGACGTCGATTCCGGCACCGCCGACCTCGCCGTTGGCCACAGCCTCGGCCAGGGCTGCCTCGTCGATGATGCCGCCGCGGGCGACGTTGATGAACCGGGCTCCGGGCTTGGCGGCTTTGAGCTCCTCGGTGCTGATCATGCCGACCGTCTCCGGCGTCTTCGGCATGTGCACGGTGACGAAGTCGGACACGGCAAGCAGACCGGGCAGGTCGAGGACCTCGACGCCCATCTGAGCCGCGCGGGCCTGGGTGATGTAGGGGTCGTAGCCGACGAGTCGCATGCCGAAGGCCTTCGCGCGTTCGGCGACGAGTCCGCCGATGCGGCCGAGGCCGACGATGCCCAGGGTCTTCTCGTAGAGTTCGACGCCGGTGTACTTCTTCCGGTTCCACTCCCCCGCCTTCAGCGAGGTGTTTCCGGCACCGAAGTAGCGAGCCGAGCCGAGGATGTGGGCCATCGTCAGCTCGGCTGCGGAGATGATGTTCGACGTGGGTGCGTTGACGACCATGACACCCGCCGAGGTGGCCGCGGGGACATCGACATTGTCGAGTCCGACGCCGGCGCGGGCGATGACCTTGAGTTTCTTCGCAGCGTTGATGGCTTCGGCGTCGACCTGCGTGGCAGACCGGACGAGGATCGCATCGGCGTCGGCGATGGCGGGCAGGAGCTGGGATCGGTCGGCGCCCTCGGTGTGACGGATCTCGAAGTCTCCTCCGAGAGCTTCGATGGTGGCCGGTGACAGTTCTTCGGCGATGAGCACGACGGGCTTGGGCACTGATTTCCTCCTGTTGCGTCCGGGACGCGTCCACCTTATGAGACTTTCAGGATTCCTTCACAAGGTCTCAGATTCTGGGAAGAATCGCTCAACAGACCGTTCGGGTTGCTCAGAATCCGTGGCGTGCTCAGAATCCGTTCGGAGAATACGGTGCCCGACCGAGGCTGAACATTGCGCTGGCGAGTACGGCGGATCCCGGCGTCTGCTCATCGATGCGTCCGGCCCGGGCGAGGATGACGGGATCGGCGCCGCCGAGGTACAGGGACCCGAGCTCGGCGATGCCGAGCCCCAGGTCTGCCGGCGTCGAATCGGAGGCAGGGGTCACCTCGGCGCTCTCACCGTCAGAGGTGATCGTGAAGCGTCCCCCTGCGAGGTCGAGGGAATCGTCGATGTCGATCGTCAGCGTTCCGGGCACATACCAGGGCCGGGCTTCGAGTGCGGCCTTGACGTCGAGGATGCGGATCCAGATGTTGTCCTCGCTCGCGACGGTCTTCACACGCCTGGAATCGGTGAGCAGCCACGGCAGCGGGGAGTATTCGGCGGACTCGCCGAAGGTCACGCGGGTCGACAGGTCGATGGCGGCGAGGAACGACCACAGGGAGGCGTAGGCCGCATCGGTGACGGCCACGAAGTCGATGATGTCGACGGTCGGCGGGGTCTTCGACCAGCCGGCGAACTTGTAGGACACATAGCCGTCGGGCTCGCCCTGTTCGTCGAAGTGCAGGGCCGCGCGGACACCGCGGTCCTCTTCGCCCGTCTCAGTGTTGAGGGCGCCGGTGGCGCGTTCGATGTAGGTCTGCTGGCGCTCCATCGCTCCGGGCGAGGTCCGCATGAAACGGTCGTAGATCTTCGGAGCGAGTTCGCGCAGCTCGCTGGGCAGGCACATCTCGACACGGCGATCGGGTTCGCGGACCATTTTGAAGCCGGGAGAGGTGTCGACCTCGATCGAACGCAGCCAGGTGGCCACACCGAAGCCGAAGCGCGAGTAGATTCCGCCTTCGGTCGCGGTCAGTGCGGCGAACGGGTAGCCGGCCGCCTTCGCCTCGGCGAGGTCCGTGGTCATCAGCGACCGCAGCAGACCGCGCCGCCGGTGGGTCGGTCGCACCGTGATCCAGGTGATGAGGTGACCCGGGACCAGCCGACCGCCGCCGACGTTGACGAGTTTTTCGAACCAAGCGAAGGTCGCGACCGGGATCGACGAATCCAATCCGTGGCCGAACTCCTGGTCGGCGTAGACGGCGGTGAGCTTGCGCCCATCGGCGATCGCCCGCTTCACCCTGCCCACCAGGGCCGCATCCGTCGAACGCGGGTCGTGGAAGCCCACACTCGTCGAGGCGAAGTACGCCTTGGTGCGCTCGTCCGGCTCGCCGGTGGCTTCGTCGATGGTGGGCTCGAAGTCTTCGAATCTGTAATTCGTCACACATCCACAGTAGTCCAGATCACCCTCCATGCCCACGAATGATTGCGCTCAGGCTAGGCAGAGGGCTCACAGATCCCAGACGGACCGGCCGATCGCCGCCCACGGGAGCCGACCGTCCACAGACCGAGAAAGCATCCAGACTTTGCCCAGGAGGAATTCAGGAGTAATAATTGTTGAGCAGTTCAGGCAACCAAGCCGAACCCGGCCACCTCCGGGTCGCACCCGCCCTTCTCCGAGCACACCCGCTCGGCTCAAGAACGGCGACGCCGTCTAAGAAAGCAGAACATGGCTCAAGCACCACCCCCACGCGGTCAGCGCATCACCGTCTGGACGCGCCTGAGGCGGTCCCGTCCCGCCATGATCGGCCTCGCGCTCGTCGTCTTCTTCGTCGCCCTCGCTGCGCTCGCTCCCGCATTCTCTGCGATCACCGGCAACAGCCCGTATGCCTACAACCCGGATGCACTCGGCCCGGACACAGCCCCGACCGGACCATTGGGCGGGGTAAGTGCTCAACACTGGTTCGGCGTCGAACCCCGCACGGGCCGAGATCTCTTCGCCATCGTCAGCTATGGGGCGCAGGTGTCACTGCTCATCGGTCTTGCCTCCACCGCGGTGTCCATCATGGTCGGCGTCGCCGTCGGTCTCATCGCCGGCTTCTACGGTGGAGTCGCTGACCGTCTGCTCTCCAGGCTGACCGACATCATCTTCGGCTTCCCGTTCCTCATCTTCGCCATCGCATTGTCCGCAACGGTCCCGGCCAGCGTCCCCCGACCGCTGCTGCTCATCCTCGTCATCGGGTTCTTCGGCTGGCCGTCGATCGCCCGCGTCGTCCGCAGCGAGACCCTGTCCTTGCGGGAGCGCGGATTCGTCCGCGCCGCCGCGGCGCAGGGCATCGGCAGCGGCCGCATCATCATCCGCGAGATCATTCCGAACATCCTCGCCACCATCATCGTCTTCACGACAGTGTCGATTCCGGGCAAGATCGGCGCCGAGGCGGCGCTGTCCTTCCTCGGCGTCGGCGTCAACCCGCCCACTCCGTCATGGGGCCGGTCGATCTCCGATGCCATCAGCTGGGTCCAAGTCGACCCGATGTATCTCATCTTCCCCGGAATGGCTCTGTTCCTCGTCACGCTCGGATTCAACATGTTCGGCGACGGGCTCCGCGATGCCCTCGACCCGTCCGAGGCTGAGGCCTCGACAACCACCAGCACCGAGGCGGCCCCCGCGGCTGCTCCCGTCTCGACTGATCCGCTGAGCGCGGGAGGGCAGGCATGAACCGCACGAAATTCATCCTCATGCGCCTCCTCGGCGCGGCCCTCGTACTGCTCATCATCGCCGCTGCGTGCTTCGCGATCTTCTACCTCATGCCTGCGAACCCAGCACAGTATTCGTGCGGCAAACCCTGCTCCCCGGAACGTCTGGCCGAGGTCGAGCGCTATCTCGGCGTCGATCAGGCCTGGTGGAAGCAGCTCTTCGACTTCCTCGGCGGCATCGTCGGCGGGCGCACCTATGGTGAGGGCGCGGCCGCAATCCACTGCAACGCACCCTGCTTCGGGTATTCGTTCCGTCTGCGCGATTCGGTCACCGATCTCGTCATCGACCGCCTGCCGATCACGTTCTCGCTCACCCTCGGAGCTGCAGTCCTGTGGGGCATCGGCGGAATAGCCGCCGGTCTCATCGCCGCTCTCAAACGCGGAACTGCCGCCGACAGCACGGTCATGGGCGCCGCCATCACCGGCATCTCCGCACCGACCTATCTGCTCGGGCTGCTCGGCATCCTCCTCTTCGGCTTCACCCTCAACGTGCTGCCGATCGGCGGCTACGTGCCGTTCACCGAGAACCCCGGAATGTGGGCCTTCCACCTCATCCTGCCGTGGATCGTGCTCGCCATCGCCAATGGCGCCATCTATGCCCGGCTCACTCGCGGACAGATGCTCGAAGTGCTCAGCCAGGACTTCATCCGCACTGCCAGGGCCAAGGGACTGTCCGAAACGACGGTGATCGGCAAACACGGCCTGCGCAACCTCGTGGTGCCTCTGACGACCCTCTTCGCCATCGATATCGGCGGACTCCTCGGCGGCGCCGTGATCACGGAGAAGGTCTTCGGGCTCGGCGGAGTCGGGACTCTGCTGCTCGAAGCGGTGTCGAACCTCGACATCCAGGTCATCGTCGGTGTGACTCTCTTCGCAGCCGCCGTCGTCATCATCGCCAACCTGCTGGCCGATTTCAGCTATTCGCTGCTCGACCCGCGAATCAAGGCCGTCCGATGAACGGTGACCGGCCGATGAGCACCGCACACGAACACATGCGCACGGGGCCGCCTCGGCGGCGATGTCGATACCAGCTCTCCTCCTCATTCGTCTCTTGACCGACTTCGCGACGCAGTCAGCGCCGCACATCTGAAAGGCACACCATGAAACGCGCAGCACTCATCGCCGCCACCCTGTCCTTGGGTCTCGTCCTCAGCGGCTGCAATGCCAACCCTGAACTGAACAAGGACGGCGGGGAGTCCAACACCCTCGGCGAAACGCACAAGGGAGGGACGCTCAACATCTTCTCCGACGCCCCGGACATGGACTTCGATCCGGGCAAGAGCCAGGGCCTGGCGATCACGTCCCTGTCGTTCGTCCACCGCCGCCTGACCACCTGGGACATCCAGCCAGGCAAACAGGCGAAGGTCGTCCCGGATCTCGCCACTGACACCGGTACAGCCAGCGACGACGGCAAGACCTGGACCTTCACGCTGAGGGACGGGCTGAAGTACGAAGACGGCTCGGAGATCACCTCGGCCGATATCAAGTACGGCATCGAACGCTCCTTCTCCACCGAACTCTCCGGAGGGCTCAGCTATCACAAGACGCTGCTTGAGGGCGGCGATGACTATGCGGGCCCGTTCAAGGGCAAGGAGCTCAAGTCCATCGAGACTCCTGATGAGAAGACGATCGTCTTCCACCTCGATTCCTCATTCGGCGACTTCCCGTGGATCGCGTCGATGCCGGCCTTCTCCCCCGTGCCCGAATCGAAGGACGATCCGGGCAAATACGGCCTCGATCCCATCGCATCGGGTCCGTACAAGGTCGAGTCGAACAAGTCCGGTGCCGAGGCGGTGCTGACCCGCAATGACAATTGGGATGAGAAGACCGATCCGGTGCGTACCGCCGGCCCCGACGAAGTCGTCTTCAAACTCGGTCAGGATGCTTCGGTGACTGCGCAGGCGCTCATCTCCGATTCCGGGGATGCGAAGAACGGCTTCTCGGCAAGCTTCGTGCCCGCTGCTCAGCTCGCCCAGGTGCAGAACGATCCGAATGCGAAGTCGCGTCTGGTCACCTCAGGCCCCGGAGCTTTGTCATACCTGGCGATGAACAACGATTCGAAGGGACTCGACAACGTCAAGGTTCGTCAGGCGATCAACTATGCGGTGAACAAGGACACGTTCCGCATCGCCGCCGGAGGCGAGATCTCGGGCGACTTCGCCTCGACCCTCATCACCCCAGGCATCCCCGGACGCGTCGACTACGACCTGTACGAGGCGAAGCCGGAAGGCTCTGTGGAGAAGGCGAAGTCCCTGCTCGAGGAATCCGGAGCGAAGCTCGGTGACCTCAAGCTGCTCGTCGCCAATGACGCCACCTCCGTGTCCGAAGCAGAAGCTGTCCAGGAAGCGCTGGCACGCGCCGATATCAAGGTCACCATCAAATCCGTCGACTCGAACACCTTCTCCGCCGACGCAACGGATGCCAAGGGCGACTACGATCTCGCCCTGAGCTCTTGGCAGCCGGACTTCCCATCGGCAAACGGCAATATCGCTCCGCTCTTCGACTCCTCACAGATCGGCAACGGCAACTACAACATTTCGCACTTCTCCGATGAGAAGGTCGATGCCCTCATCAAGAAGGCCACCGAGACCGTCGACCCGACCGCAGCTCAGAAGGTCTGGGCCGAGGCCGACAAGGCGATCATGGAGCAGGCGCCGATCGTACCGCTGACCTATAACAAGAACTCCTACCTGCACGGGTCGAACGTGGAGAACTTCGTCATCGGCGACTTCCCCGCCTACCCGGTCTACTTCAAGGCATCGCTGAAGGGCTGATCCATGGTTGCCGATTCTGCGCCGTCGCCTGAGACCGTTCCGACTGACCGCGCTGCACTGTCCTATCGTGACCACAGCGTGTCGTTCGGGCCCAAGGTCATCACCCGTGAGGTGTCTTTCGACCTCGTTCCCGGCCGGATCCTCGCCCTCGTCGGCGAGTCCGGTTCGGGCAAGTCCGTGACCGCACTGGCTGCACTCGGCTTGGCAGGAAGCGCGGAGCAGACGGGGTCCGTGCTTCTGAGCTCTGCGGGCCTAACCGGTACAGCTGCAGACAGCCGTGAACTCGTCGGGCTCGACCCCACTGGGCTGCGCGGAGTGCGTGGGGCGGAAATCGGCGTCGTCTTCCAAGAGCCGATGAGCGCGTTCAATCCGATGTTCCGCCTCGGTCATCAGATCGCCGAGGCGGTTCGTGCTCACCGTCACCGCGCGGGCTCTTCGCCGGGTGGAGCAGAACCCGCTGGAGGTGCGGAGGCGACGGCCGGTGCCGCATCTGCTGCCGAAACATCGGTGAGAGACCGGGTACGAGCCCAGTTGGTCAAGGTCGGCCTCGACGACCCGGACCGGATCATGCGAGCCTATCCGCATCAGCTCTCGGGTGGTCAGCTGCAGCGAGCGATGATCGCCTTGGCGACGGTCAATGCCCCGCGTGTGCTCATCGCCGACGAACCGACGACGGCTCTCGATGTCACGGTCCAGACGGGCATCCTCGACCTTCTCCGCTCCCAAGCGACTGAGGAAGGGCAGGCCGTCCTCCTCATCACCCACGATATGGGTGTCGTCGCCGATATCGCCGACGAAGTGGCCGTGATGAAGAACGGTCGCATCGTCGAACAGGGCAAGGTCGACGAACTGTTCTCGGACCCGCAGGAAGAATATACGCGCCAGCTGCTGGCTGCGGTCCCCCGCCTCGGTGACTTCGGATCTGGAAGGTCGAAACCGGAGACCGGTTCATCCAGCGCTCCGGATGCATCGACAGCACCAGATGGATCAACTGCTCCGGCAATCGCCGCCGAGCTCAGATCTGCCACAGTCGTGCACAGGAGCTCGGCGGGCCCGGTCACCGCGATCGAGGGCATCGACCTGCAGATTCCTGCCGGTTCGATCACCGGACTCGTGGGCGAATCCGGTTCCGGGAAGTCGACGATCGCCACTGTCCTCACCGGCGGGCAGAAGCTCAGCAGCGGTCAGGTCTTCGTCGACGGTCAGGCCGTGTCCACCCGCCCGAACCGGGCTCAGCGACGTCGCCGCGCCGATATCGGTGTGGTCTTTCAGGACCCACGCGGCGCACTCAATCCGCGGCGGACCATCGGTTCTCAGATCGGCGAGCCCCTGCGGGTCCATCGTCGCCTCGATTCTCACACGATCGACGCACGCGTGGCTGCGCTCCTCGACGATGTGCAGCTGCCCGGTGACTTCGCCGAGCGCTATCCGCACGAGCTCTCCGGTGGTCAGCGTCAGCGTGTGGCCATTGCGCGGGCACTCGCTCTGGATCCGAAGCTGCTCATCGCCGATGAGCCGACGTCCGCGCTCGACGTTTCGGTCCAACGCGGGGTGCTGCGTCTGCTGGCCGAACTCCACGAGGTCCACGATTTCGCCTGTCTGTTCATCAGTCATGACCTTGCAGTCATCGAGCAGCTCGCCTCCACCGTCGTCGTGCTCAGGCATGGAGCGATCGTCGAACAGGGCACGAGCGCTCAAGTGCTCACTGCGCCCCAGCAGGCGTATACGAAGGAGCTCATCGAATCCGCTCCCCTGCCGGATCCGCAGATCCAAGCCGCCAGACGCGCTGCCCGGCTGGCCGCCTGACCGGGCGAGCCGGCTGCCAGAGCGACAGCACCGGCCGTCTGACCAGCCGAGATCTGTGAATGTGAAGGAGCCCTGGACACCGAATGGTGTCCAGGGCTCCTTCTCTCAGCTCTCCCAGCTGGGGCGGTCACAGCATCGCAGCGTTGGGGCCGCCTCGGCGAGGTTGAGACTCAGCCGATGATTCCGACTCAGCGAGCGGCAGTGCCCTCGGTGTAGTCGTCGTCGGAGTCCTTGAGCCATGCGAACATCTTGCGCAGCTCGCGACCGGTGGATTCGATCGGGTGCTGCTCTTCCTTGGCACGCAGCTCCTTGAACTCCGGTGCGCCGTTCTTCTGGTCGTTCATGAAGCGCTCGGCGAACTTTCCGTTCTGGATGTCGTCGAGGACGCCCTTCATGTTCTCCTTCACCTCGGGGGTGATGACCCGCGGGCCGGAGACGTAGTCGCCGTACTCAGCGGTGTCGGAGCAGGACCAACGCTGCTTGGCGATGCCGCCCTCGACCATGAGGTCGACGATGAGCTTGAGCTCGTGGAGGACCTCGAAGTACGCGATCTCGGGCTGGTATCCGGCCTCGGTCAGGGTCTCGAAGCCGTACTGGACGAGGTGCGAGACACCGCCGCAGAGCACGGTCTGCTCACCGAACAGGTCGGTCTCGGTCTCCTCGGTGAAGGTGGTCTTGATGCCGCCGGCGCGCAGGCCGCCGATGCCCTTGGCGTAGGACAGCACGGTGTCCCAGGCCTTTCCGGAGGCGTCGACCTCGACGGCGACGAGCACGGGCACACCGCGGCCGTCGACGAACTCACGACGAACCACGTGGCCGGGACCCTTCGGTGCGACCATGATGACGTCGACGCCCTCGGGAGCCTTGATGTAGTCGTAGCGGATGTTGAAGCCGTGGATGAACACGAGGGTCTTGCCGGGAGCCAGCTGATCCTTGATCTCATTGTTGAAGATCTCGGCCTGAACCTGGTCGGGTGCGGCGATGGTGATGACATCGGCCCATGCGGCCACCTCGGCGGGGGTGCCGACCTCGAGGCCCTCTGCCGTGGCCTTGTCGCGGCTGGCCGAGCCTTCCTTGAGGCCGATGCGGACTTCGGCGCCGGAGTCGCGCAGGCTCAGCGAGTGGGCGTGGCCCTGGCTGCCGTAGCCGATGACGGCGACCTTCTTGCCCTGGATGATCGACAGGTCTGCATTGTCGTCGTAATAGCGTTCTGCTGCCATAGTTCTAGCTCCTTCGGGTTACGGGGTGATGTCCCCATTGTTTCACAGTTCGGTACTGCTGTTCACGTATTGAGATGAGCGGGGTTCCACAAGTTGGAACGCGAAATCAGCCACGCAGTGCGCGGTCGGTGATCGACTTCGCCCCGCGGCCGATGGCCACGGTTCCCGACTGCACGATCTCCTTGATCCCGAAGGGTTCGAGGACCTCGCGCAGGGCTTCGACCTTGCCGAGCTCACCGGTGGCCTCGATGCTCACGGAGTCGGGTCCGACGTCGACGATCTTCGCGCGGAACATCTCCACCGCCGAGGCGACCTGGGGTCGTGTGGCCGCATTCGCCTTCACCTTGTAGATGATGTGCGCACGGCGCACCGAGGACTCAGGTTCGAGTTCGACGATCTTGATGACGTTGACGAGCTTGTTCAGCTGCTTCGTCACCTGTTCCAGCGGAACGTCGTTGACGTCGACGACGACGGTGATCCGGCTCAGCTCCTCATGTTCTGTCACACCGACGGCGAGGCTGTGGATATTGAAGCCGCGGCGGGCGATGAGCCCGGTGAACCGGGTGAGCACGCCGGGCTTGTTCTCGACCAGGACAGAGAGTGTGTGTCGGCTGCTGTTCATTCCAGGCCTCCTTCGATCTGAGCCACGGAACGCACCGTGCCGTCTTCGTTCGCTCCGGCCTCGGCGATGGCAGCCTCGGCCTCCTCTTCGCCCTCTCCGTCGAACTCGGGACGGATGCCGCGGGCGTACTCGATCTCATCGTTCGACACGCCTGCCGCGACCATCGGCCACACCATCGCATCCGGTGGGACCGTGAAGTCGAGGACGACCGGTCGGTCATTGATCGACAGCGCCTTCTCGATCGCGGCGTCGACATCCTCGTTGCGGTCCACGCGGATCGCCTCACAGCCGTAGGCTTCGGCCAGTTTGGCGAAGTCGGGGATGCGGATCGTCTCGTGCCCGGTGTTGAGGTCGGTGTTCGAGTAGCGGCCGTCGTAGAACAGGGTCTGCCACTGACGGACCATGCCCAGCGACGAGTTGTTGATGATCGCGACCTTGATCGGGATGTTGTTGAGCGCACAGGTGGCCAGCTCCTGATTCGTCATCTGGAAGCAGCCGTCACCGTCGATCGCCCACACCACGCGGTCGGGCTGGCTGACCTTCGCACCCATGGCCGCGGGCACGGAGTAGCCCATGGTGCCGAGCCCGCCGGAGTTCAGCCAGGACTTGGGGCGTTCGAATTCGATGAACTGAGCGGCCCACATCTGGTGCTGCCCCACGCCTGCGGCATAGACCGCCTCGGGGCCGGTGAGCGCAGAGATCCGGGAGATGACGTACTGCGGATCGCACAGTTCGCCGTGCGTCTCATAGCCGAGCGGGTAGGTCTGCTTGAGACGGTTGAGGAAGCGCCACCACGGTTCGCGCTGGCGCTCCAGAGCCTTGGGGAACTTGCTGCGCATCTCTGCGAGCATCTCGGCGAGCACTTCGCGGGCATCGCCGACGATGGCGACATCGACCTCTCGGTTCTTGCCGATCTCGGCCGGGTCGATATCGGCGTGGATGACCTGGGCGTTCGGCGCGAACGAGTCCAGCTTGCCGGTCACGCGGTCGTCGAAGCGGGCACCGATGGCGATGAGCAGGTCGGCCTTCTGGAAGGCGGTGACGGCAGGCACGCTGCCGTGCATTCCGGGCATGCCCAAGTGCAGCTGATGCGAGTCGGGGAAGGCTCCGCGCGCCATGAGCGTGGTGACCACGGGGATGTTCGTGGCCTCTGCCAGGCGCAGCAGCTCCTTCTCGGCCTCCGAGCGGATGACTCCACCGCCGATGTAGAACACCGGGCGCTGAGCCTCGGACATCAGGCGTGCGGCCTCGCGGATCTGCTTGGCGTGCGGCTTGAGGATCGGGCGGTAGCCGGGCAGCACCGGCTCTTCCGGCCAGACGAACGGGGCCGTGCCGGTCTGCGCATCCTTGGTGATGTCGACGAGCACGGGGCCGGGACGGCCGGTGGTCGCGATGTGGTGGGCGTTGACGAGCGCCGCCGGAATGTCCTCGGCACGGGTGACGAGGAAGCTGTGCTTGGTCACCGGCATCGTCATGCCGACGATATCGGCTTCCTGGAAGGCGTCGGTGCCGAGCAACGATGAGGCCTGCTGACCGGTGATCGCGAGCATCGGCACGGAGTCCATGTGCGCATCGGCCAGGGCCGTGATGAGGTTCGTCGCGCCCGGACCCGAGGTGGCGATGCACACGCCGAGCTTGCCCGATGCGGCCGCATAGCCTTCGGCCGCGTGGCCGGCGCCCTGCTCGTGACGGACGAGGATGTGACGGATCTTGTCCGTCTCGAACAGCGGGTCGTAGGTGGGAAGGATGGTTCCGCCGGGAAGCCCGAATACCGTGTCGACCTCGAGCTTCTCGAGGCTGCGGACGATCGCCTGTGCGCCGGTGAGGACCTCCGGCCCGGTGTTGCGGCGAATGCTGGACGGTGTGGCTGTGACCGGTGCGGACGCGGGTTGAGTGCCCGTGTCTTTCGCGGTCGAGGGCTTGGCTGCCATCGATTCCTATCCTTCCTGGGTTTCCTTCTCATCTCCGCATTAAAAAAGCCCCTCCGGATTCGGTAGGGGCGCGCGGAACGTGTCGTCTCGACAGGCTACGGAAGATCCGCGCGCTGGGTAATAACGACGACAAGAAGGTGAGTCATGCCTCAATAGTTCCCCGCAGCACTCGAGGGTGTCAAACCTCGCAAACGTTCGTCCCGACATTCGAGACCGACGATGATTGCCAGGCGAGACTCGCCGAGGCGGCACAGCGTCCCCATTCCCTACCGCCGTTCCGCTCGACCTCAATTTTCAGCGCACAGAGAAACGGGAAGCCTGTTTGCCAGATTCGTGGAATAGATCACAGTCTGCGACTAGGCTGGATTCTCGTGCGCCCCCTCCTCCGTTTCTGGCCTGACCTCCGCTCCCGCATCGGCGTGTACGTCCTCGTGCTCGTCCTCACTCTCCTGGCCAACGGAATCCAGCTCATCGTCCCCGTGATCACCGGCTACATCGTCGACGGACCCATCGCCCACCGCGATCTGTCGGGCCTGTGGCTGCCGGTCCTCGGGGTCCTGTTCATCGGCATCGCCGAGGCTGTCGGGATGTGGGCACGGCGCATGGTCGTCGCTCCCGTCGTCTCCCATTGGGAGGTGACGTGGCGTTCGCGCCTGTTCGATCGTCTGCAGTACACCTCGGTGGCGATCCACGACTCCTGGGAGTCCGGCCAGCTCCTCTCGCGCGCGGTGAATGATCTGTCTCAGCTGCGTCGCTTCTTCGCGTTCGGGCTCCCGTTCCTCCTCTCCACACCGATCGTGCTCGCCGTCGGCACGGTGATGCTCGTGATCATGCAGCCCGTCTTCGGTCTGATCATGATCATCATGGCAGTGCCGGCGATCATCGCGGTCGCCGTCTTCGAGAAGCACTATCGGGAGACCTCCCGTCGGTCGCAGGACACTATGGGCGAACTGACCACCGACGTCGAGGAGTCCATCCAGGGCATCCGCATCCTCAAGTCGTTCGGACGCTCCCCCTGGGCCGCCGAGCGCTTCTCCGAGATCTCCACCCGGCTGAAATCCTTGGAGATCCGCAAAGCGAAGCTCGACTCCTGGCTGTGGAGCGTGCTCCTGCTGCTGCCGACCCTGGCTCAGGCCGCGATCGTCGCCGTCGGCACGTGGGGTGTCATCGAGGGCTGGACGACGATCGGCACGGTCGTGGCGGCCGTGACGATCTCGATGGTGCTGCGGATGCCCATCGAGATGCTCGGCTTCCTGCTCGCCGATGCGCTCATGGCGCTGACCGCCGCAGGACGGTACTGGGAGGTCATCGACATCCGTCATGACATCACCGATACCGACGGCGGTGTCGACGATGCTCCCGAAGTCGGCCACTACCGCGGGAAGCTGCGCTTCGACGACGTCGATTTCCATTTCTCTGATACCGAGCGACTGACCCTGCGCGGTCTCGATCTCACCATCGAGCCCGGTCAGACTCTCGCTCTCGTCGGGGCAACCGGCTCGGGGAAGACGACTCTGGCGTCTCTGGTGCCCAGGCTTCAGGACGTCTCTGCCGGCACGGTGAGCATCGACGACGTCGATATCCGAGACATGCCGGTGAACGAGCTGCGTCACCTCGTGTCCGTATCCTTCGAGGACCCGATCCTGTTCTCGACTTCCGTGGCCGAGAACGTCGAGATGGGTTCCCCGGGCGCGGGCGAGGAAGAGATCTGGGGGGCCCTCGAGATCGCGGCGGCGAAGGATTTCGTCTCCCGACTGCCCGATGGTCTGGATACGCAGGTCGGCGAACAGGGACTGTCGCTTTCCGGCGGTCAGCGTCAGCGCCTCGCTCTGGCTCGTGCGGTCATCGGGCGTCCGCGCATCCTCGTTCTCGACGACCCGCTCTCGGCCGTCGACGTCGACACCGAGGATCGGGTGCAGCGGGCCCTGCGGGAGATCCTGCCGGATTCGACGACTCTCATCATCGCCCACCGCCCATCCACAGCGGCATTGGCCGATGTGGTGGCGGTGCTCGACGAGGGCCGGATCGCAGCGCTCGGCACCCACGAACAGCTGCTCGAGTCCTCGAAGCTCTACCGCGAACTCATGGGGGCGAGCGCGAAAGCCGATGCACACACGTATCCGGGTGCGGCCGCCTCGGCGAAGGAAGGAGGGACACCATGAGCATGCCACGTCTCGACAGCGACGACGAGATCGAGTCGCTGCCGCCGGACATTGCGAAGAAGGCCCGCACCCTGCTGATGTCGCTGGTCAGGCCGCACCTGGCGATGGCCGTCTTCCTCGCCGTCATCGTCGTGCTCACGGCTGCGCTGATGGTCATCGGGCCGGTGTTCATCGCTGATGCCCTCGATCGAGGTGTGCCCGCAGCCCTCGACGGCGATATGGATCCCCTGATCCGGGCGGTCACGCTCTTCGTGGTCTCAGCAATCGCCTCGGCGATCTTGGCGTTCACGTCGACCAGGCTCGTCGGGATCACCGCTCAGCGGATCCTCTTCACCCTGCGCGAGCGGGTCTTCACCCATGTTCAGCGTCTTGACCTGGGTTATCACGAGACGTCAACCTCGGGACGGCTCGTGTCCCGGCAGACCTCGGACATGGAATCGGTGCAGCAGTTCCTGTCGTATTCGCTCTTCGACACGGCGCTGGCGGTGCTGCAGATGCTCTTCATCGCCGTCACTCTCGTCGTCCTCGATGTGCCGCTGGCGATCGTCGTCTTCGCTGGATTCGTGCCGCTGTTCTTCATCACGAAGGCGGCGCATTCGACTCAGCGCAGCGCCTACCGGCGCACGCGGACGTCGATCGCGAAGGTCATCGTCCACTTCGTCGAGACGATGGGCGGCATCCGCGCCGTGCAGGCGTACCGGCGTCAGCCCGAGCGGCGCGGGACCTTGAGCGATCAGGATGCCCGGTATCGGGATGCGAACACGGATGCCCTGCGCGGGGTGGCCTGGTTCGCCGGGTGGACGCGGCTGATCGGCAACGTCACGCAGACGGTCATCATCGTCATCGGTGCGTGGCTCGTCATCGAGGGGTGGACGCAGATCGGCGTGCTCGCCGCCTTCATCCTCTACCTGCGTCGTTTCTACGGTCCTCTCGATGAACTCGTTCAGGCTTTCAATCTCTACCAGTCCGCCTCGGCGGCGCTGGAGAAGATCGCGGCGGTGCTCGACACCGACCCCGAGGTGGTCGAACCGACCCAGCCGCAGGCTCTGCCTGCGCACGCAACCAGTGACGCGGCTGCCAGCGGTCGTGCCCTCGATCTCGACGACGTCCGCTTCGCCTACTCCGACGGCTCCGACGTCCTCCCCCGCTTCGATCTCCACATCCCGGCGGGACAGATCGTCGCGCTCGTCGGCGCCACCGGCGCGGGCAAGTCGACCCTGGTCAAGCTCGTCACCCGCTTCTACGATCCAAGCGTTGGACGGATCACCCTCGACGAGGTGGATCTGCGTGACCTCGACGATGCACAGCTGCGATCGTCGGTCGTCATGGTGACGCAGGAGTCGTTCCTCTTCGCCGGCACCATTGCCGACAACATCCGCATCGGCAATCCGGACGCCAGCGATGACGATGTCGTGGCGGCCGCGACCGCGGTCGGCTTGGATGCGTACATCCGCCGGCTGCCCGAGGGCTATGCCACGGATGTGAAGAAGCGCGGCGGCCGGTTGAGTTCTGGCCAGCGTCAGCTCGTGTCCTTCGCCAGGGTGTTCCTCGCCGATCCGGATGTCGTCGTCCTCGACGAGGCGACCGCGCACCTCGACATCCCGTCGGAGCGGCTGGTGCAGAACGCCCTGGCCACGGTGCTCGAAGGCAGGACAGCCATCATCATCGCCCACCGCCTGTCCACTGTCGAGATCGCCGACCGCGTGCTGGTCATGGAATCCGGTCGGATCATCGAGGACGGCACACCCGACGAACTCATCTCCGGCACCGGGAAGTTCGCACAGCTGCACCAGGCCTGGCGCGACTCCCTCGTGTGAGGTCCTCTCGTCCTCCTGCCGTCCCACTTCCGTCCCTTCGCCATCACCAGCGTGGTCGACTCAGCAGTTCCGGCAAAGTATGTTGCTGTGTAAAAGACGAATCGAATCGACGAGGAGGACACCCGTGAACTCCGAGGCACAGAACGAGACCGAAGCAGCGGCCGACATCGACGATGTGGTCGAGATCGACAGCGATGCCGAGATGAGCAGCCGAACGGAAGAGCGTCGGATCATCGGCGACGCCATTGCCCGTGGCGGCCAGGCGACGAGGTGGACCGCAGCGATCATCGCCCTCCTGTTCGTTGCCTCGGGACTGTGGTGGGCGGGAGGGCTTGTGATAGTCGCAACGACATTCGATCTGCCACGCCATGCGACCCAGCGCTTCGCGCGCAAGCGTGGAATCGAGCTGGACGTTCCTTCCATTGATGAGACCGAGAAGACGTCCTGGTTCGGGTTGATCATCGGAGTGGTCTTCTTCCCCGCCCTCTGCGGACTCATCGTGGCCGAGGCGAAGCTCGGCCACCCCCTGCTGCCGTGGTCGTGGAGGACTCCCCTCTACGACTCGGAGGACTTGTACATGGTTATGCCGATGGCCTTTGCCGGCTTGGCCATCACTGTCTCCTGGTTCATTCGCCGACGACGAGCGGCACGAACCGATACCGGCCGTGACGAGTGATCGTCAGCTCGTCGGAGCCAGGACCGTCTCGAACGACGCGGAGCATCTCCCCTGCGACGGGAATGACCATGGTGGCGCCGACGGTCAGCTGATCGACGAGCTGGTCGGGCAGTGATTCTGCCCCGGCGGAGACGAGGATCCGGTCGAACGGTGCCTCAGCCGGGAGGCCGAGGGCACCTGTAACGGCTTCGTGGAGGACCACCTCGGCGAGGGTCTCTCGGCCAGCGGAATCGGCGGTGACAGCTTCGATGGCCGCCCGCGAGGATTCGACGAGCTCGGGATGCCGTTCGACCCCGAGCACCCGCCCGGTCGGCCCGACGAGGACGGCGAGCAGCATCGAGGTCCATCCGGAGCCAGATCCGAGGTCGAGGACGGTGTCCCCCAGCTGCGGATCAAGCAGCCGGAGCATGTCCGCGACGGTGCTCGGCTGCGAATTCGTCTGCCGGTGCCCGATCGGCAGGGGCACATTGTCTGAGGCGTTCTGACGTTCCGCCATCGGCAAGAACGGTTCGCGCGGAACCCGGGCGAATGCCTCGGCGATTCGATCGTGCGTCTCATCCGTTGTCATGGTTCCTCCGATCCCCAGCGACCCCCCGGCACCTCCCATTGTGCCGATCCGCGCTGAGGGCACAATGGCGTCACCGAGTATCGTTGTGCCGTGACTCAATCTGATCTCGGCCGCGCCCAGAGCCTCATCACCTCAATTCCTGACTATCCCGAACCGGGAGTTGTCTTCCGCGACATCTCCCCGCTGCTCGCCGATGGTCCGGCGATGCGGGCCGTCACCGAGGCGCTCATCGAGCCTTTCGCAGGTCAGTTCGATATCGTCGGCGGGCTCGAGGCCCGTGGCTTCCTCTTCGCGGGTACCATCTCCGCGATGACGGGAGTCGGAATCCTGCCGATCCGCAAGGCTGGAAAGCTCCCCCGCCCAGCGGCTGCTGTGTCGTACACGCTCGAATACGGCACTGCCACGATCGAAGGTCCCGATGTTCTGAAGGAGGGCGAGCGCGTGCTGCTCATCGATGACATCCTCGCCACCGGCGGAACGCTCACAGCGGCCCAGTCCCTGGTCGCCGATCTCGGCGCCGAGGTCATCGGCTCAGCCGTCGTCCTTGAGCTCACCGCGCTCGGCGGACGCGAGCATACGGGCGAGGTTCATACCCTCTTCGCGGAGTGAGACGCCTCAGCTGACTCGGACGTCCTCAGCCGATGCGGATGAGGACGTCGCCGGCCGCGATCGGCCCCGCCTCGGCGAGAGACAGGTCTTCGGCGTCGGCTTCGAGAACGACGACCGGAACGACCACGGACTTCGCCGCTTCACGGGCGGCGGCCAAGTCCCAGACGACGATCTCTTCGCCGGCCTCGACCTGCTGCCCGGCCTCGGCACGGAGCGTGAAACCCCCTCCCTTCAGGTGAACGGTGTCGATGCCCAGGTGGACGAGCACACCCTGATCGGGTCGGTGGGAGATGACGAAGGCGTGGGGTTTGAGGCTCGTCAGCTTTCCCGCGACAGGAGCCGTGACCGTCAGGGTCGCGGCCTCGCCGGGGTCGACGGCCGCACCGGGGCCGACGAGCGCCTTTGCGAAGACGGGGTCGGGAACCTCCGTCAATGGGATCACCGTGCCGGTGATGGGTGCAGCGATCGTGACTGCCATAGTCAGCAGGCCGCCTTTCTCCAAAATCAGTTGTACTTCGCCTAGACTGACCTCAGACTACAGACAAGGATCACTGTCGACCAGCAGATGCTCACCGGCGAGCAGAGGAGACGAAGACGTGACTCAGCCCATGAGGTCTTCGATGTCATCGACGAGGTTGTCGGCTTCCGGACCGACGACGACCTGGACCGCGCTTCCCTGCACCACCACACCGAAAGCACCGGCTGCCGTGAGCGCCTGTTCGTTGACGAGAGAGTCATCGTCGACCTCGACGCGCAGGCGAGTGATGCACGCTTCGATGTCGTCGATGTTGTCGGCACCGCCCAGTCCGGCGAGGATCTGTGCTGCTTTGTCCATGTCTGTCACCTTCATCTCCGGCGTCCACGCGCCGGCGTCGATTTCACGTTCTGCGATCTGCGTCACAAGTCTACGGCGACTCGTGACCGACGGCCCCACTTCCGAGGAGGAATCCGATGACCACCGCATCCGCTGAGGCACCGAAGAAGCGCAGGAAGGCGATACCAGGGTTCGCCCAGCTCCAACGCGTCGGGCGCTCCCTCATGCTCCCGATCGCCGTGCTTCCGGCCGCGGCCCTGCTCATGCGCTTCGGCCAGCCGGACATGCTCGGCGCCGAGGGACTCGGCCAGTTCGCGGACTGGCTGCTGCCGGTGGCGACGGTCTTCGCGGCCGCCGGTTCGTCTCTGTTCGACAACCTGCCGCTGATCTTCGCCGTCGGTGTGGCCATCGGCTTCGCGAAGAAGGCCGACGGCTCCACGGCACTGGCTGCCGTCGTCGGCTATATGGTCCTCACCGGAGTCTTCACCGCCATGGCTCCGGGCTTCGGCTCGGACAACGGTGAGGGCGAGAACGTCATCAACTTCGGAGTGCTCGGCGGAATCGTCGTCGGCATCATCACCGCCCTGCTCTATCAGCGCTATCACCGGATCAAACTGCCGACCTACCTCGGCTTCTTCGGCGGACGCCGCTTCGTCCCGATCGTCACTGCGGTCGCGACAATGATCATCGCCGTGATCATGGCCCTCATCTACCCTGTCTTCGACGCCCTCATCAACAAGGGCGTGGGCGGCTTCCTCATGGAGCACGGCGCCAACCCGGGCACAGGGTTCGTCTTCGGTACCATCAACCGTCTCCTCATTCCCTTCGGACTGCACCATCTGCTGAACAATCTGCCCTGGTTCCAGCTGGGTTCGTGCACGACCTCCTCGGGGGACACCGCGCACGGCGACATCACCTGCTTCTTCTCCGGTGTGGACGGCACGGCCGACTGGACGGGGTCGTTCATGACCGGCTTCTTCCCGATCATGATGTTCGCGTTGCCGGCCGCAGCCCTGGCGATCTACCGCACCGCCCACCCGAAGCGTCGCAAGGTCGTCGGCGGCATCATGCTCTCGGTGGCGCTGACCGCGTTCATCACCGGAATCACGGAGCCGCTCGAATACGCCTTCGCCTATGTCGCATTCCCGCTCTACGCGGTCCACGCCGTGCTCACCGGCACATCTCTGGCATTGGTGAATGCGCTCGGCATCAAATCCGGATTCGGCTTCTCGGCCGGTGCGCTGGACTATCTGCTCAACCTCGGTCGAGCGTCGGAACTGTCCGGCGGCATCGGACCGGTCCTGCTTCTGCTGGTCATCGGCCTGGCCTATGCCGTCATCTACTACTTCCTGTTCCGGTGGGCGATCATCAAGTTCAATCTGCACACCCCGGGCCGCGAGGACGAGACCGACACCGGCACCGGTGCTCCTTCGGTCTTCGACGAAGCCCAGATCGCCGCCGAAGAGTCCACGGGCAAGAAGCGCGCACAGGACGAGGGCAGAAGCTGACCGTCCATGGAATGCTCCGGGGCCCGGTGACGTTATACGCTCGGTTCGGTGCCCTCACCGGGTGCCGAACCGGCGGACCCGATCAGCCTCGGATCCGTCCTGACCAGTGCATACGTGACGAAAGGCGGCACCATGACGGTTCCCACACTCACTCTCAACGACGGCAAGACGATCCCGCAGCTGGGATTCGGCGTCTTCAAGGTCGACCCCGACGAGACCGAACGCATCGTCACCGACGCCCTCGAAGTCGGCTACCGCCACATCGACACCGCTGCCGTCTACGGCAATGAGGAAGGCGTAGGCCGGGCCATCGCGAAGTCCGGGATCTCCCGCGACGAACTCTTCGTGACGACCAAGCTGTGGAATGACCGCCACGGTGCGGAGGAATCCAAGCGGGCCCTCGGAGAATCCCTGGAGAAGCTCGGCCTCGACCATGTCGACCTCTACCTCATCCATTGGCCGACCCCGGCGAACAAGAACTCCGTCGAGACCTGGGAGGCCTTCCCCGGCTACCGCGACCAGGGCCTGACCACCTCGATCGGCGTCTCGAACTTCGACCACCGCTTCCTGCCGGAGATCCTCGATACGGGCATCATCCCGGCCGTCGACCAGATCGAGGTCCACCCGCAGTTCCAGCAGGTCGAGACCCGTCCGCTGCTTGCCGAGCACGACATCAAGATCGAAGCCTGGGGTCCGCTGGGCCAGGGCAAGGTCGACTACGCGAACACCGTCATCGGTGAGATCGCCGCCGCCCATGAGAAGTCCTGGGCTCAGGCGATCATCCGCTGGCACCTGCAGAAAGGTCACGTCGTCTTCCCGAAGTCGAACAACCGCGACCGCATGGAGCAGAACTTCGACGTCTTCGACTTCGAACTCACCGACGCCGAGGTGGCAGCCATCGACGCGCTCGAAAACGGCGGCCGCGTCTCGGCCGATCCCGCCGAGGTGAACTGACCCGTTCAGGTTCGACCAAAACCTCGCCGAGGCGGCCCACCCCGACCAACGATCGTGACCGACGTGGCCGGTTGGGCAGTCAGGTCGAGCAATGACGAAGCCGCCGGAGAGTTCCGACTCTCCGGCGGCTTCGTCGTTCTGTCACGCCACCGTCCGCCCGTCGACGCCGAGGACGACGGCGTCGATGAGCACCGGTCCGTCGGCCTGCAGCGCTTCACGGTAGGCCGCGTCGAATTCCTCGCGAGTCGTGGTCCGGCTGGCCGGGACACCGTAGCCCTGCGCCAACGACACGAAGTCGATCGTGCCCAGAGTCAGCCCCGGGATGTCAGGGACGCCCATCCGCTCGGCGAATCCGGAGAGCGCACCGTATCCGGAGTTGTTGACGATGACGAAGATCGTCTTCGTGCCCAACTGGGCGGCCGTGTACAGAGCTGTGAGCCCGTAGTTCGCCGACCCGTCACCGACGGTGGCGACAATGGTCTTCTCCGGGTCGCCGATCGCCAAACCCAGCGCGACCGGCAACCCGAAGCCGAGCCCTCCCGAGGCCGGGAAGTGGTACATGCCCGGCCTGTCGATGACGATCCGCTCGAGGTAGTCGAGGTCGAGGGTGGTCGTCTCATTGACGTACACGACGCTGTCGTCGACATGATCGTTGAGCACGGCGAGCACCTCGGTGCCGGTCATTCCCTGCTCTGACCGCGGCGGGGAGGTGACGATTCGAGACCCACGGTCGCCTCGGCGAGTTCCTCGATCCGTCGTCGCTGCAGCGAGGTCGGCGAGCGCGGTCGCGACGTCCGCGACGACGGCGCGGCCGAACGGTGCCCGTGTCGCCTCACGCGGGTCCTGGGTGATCTGGATGACCTCGGTGCCCGGCGCCAGATAGTTCGCCGGCTCCCAGCGGTGGTACCGGAACGTGGCGGCTCCCATAACGAGCACGACGTCGTGGCCGGACAATCGGTCGCGCACCGATCGGATGCCCGGAACCAGGACGCCTTCGAAGTTCGGATGGGTCGTCGGGAACGGGCACCGCGTCGGTGAGGGTGCGACGTAGACGGAGGCGTTCAGGCGTTCGGCCAGCACCATTGCGTCCTCATAGACCGTCGGATCAGCCACGGCTGCGGCATCGACCTGCGGGCCGAGGACGAGGGCAGGGTTCTGTGCCCCGTCGAGAACGTCCGTGAGTTCGCGGCGCAGCGACTCCGGCATGGTTCCTGCCGTCGTCACCGAACGCTTCGCCAACAGTGCGTCATCGGGGAGGGCCGGTTCGTCCCAGTCATCGAGCGGAACGGACACATAGACGGGACCACTCGGCTGGGTGGTTGCCTCGAGTGCCGCCTGCGACAGCGTGCGCGGCACGTCGGTGGCCGACAGCGGCTCGTGCGAGTACTTCACCAGCGGGGCGGGCAGCATCGAGGCATCGACGCTGGCGAGCATCGTCTCCTGACCGACGGTGCGGCGCACCTGCTGACCTGCGAGGACGACCAGCGGAACGTGGCCGTAGTGGGCGTTCGTCAACGCCCCCATGCCGTTGCCCGACCCCGAGGCGGCGTGCAGATTCACCAACGCCGGCCCTCCCGTGGCCCGTGCGAATCCTTCGGCCATACCGACGACGACCTGCTCGTGCAGACCGAGGACGAACCGGAAGTCGTCGCCCAGTCCTGCGAGGAACGGCAGTTCGTTCGATCCCGGATTTCCGAAGATCGTCGTCATCCCGTGGGCACGGAAGACCTCCAGACTCGCGTCGAGGACTGTCTTCTCTCCGTCGTCTCTGTCGGATTGGTCGACCATTGTGCCTCTGCTTTCGTTCATAGTTCTCGCACGGAGGAGCCGAGTTGCGTGGCGCCTCTCCCACCTCACCATATCCGTTGGCGCATCAGCCCAGCACGCGGATCGGCTCTCCTGTGACCCAGGCTGCGATGTCCTCGACCGCCTGAGTGAAGAAGATCCGATAGGTGTCTTCGGTGACGTATCCCAGGTGCGGGGTGAGCACAGTGCGCGGTGTGCTGCGGAGGCGATGGTCCACCGGCAGCGGCTCTTCGTCGTGGACGTCGAGTCCGGCCCCACGGATCCCACCTGCTTCCAGCATGGTGATGAGCGCGTCGGTGTCGACGAGTCCGGCGCGCGAGGTGTTGACGAGGATGCTGTCGGGCTTCATCGTCTCAAGTTCGGCGGCTCCCACGAGTCCTCGGCTGCGGTCGCTGAGTTTGTAGTGGATCGTCACCACGTCCGCGGTGGAGAACAGTTCGTCCTTGCTCACCGCGCGCACGCCCAGGGCGTCCGCCCGTTCCGCGTCGAGGTTCTGGCTCCACGCCACGACGTCCATTCCGAAGGCCGCACCGACCCGCGCGACCTTCGTTCCCAGACGTCCCAGACCGACCACGCCGAGGCGGTGCCCATCGAGGTCTCCCCCGACGGTCGACTGC
This sequence comes from Brevibacterium sediminis, assembly GCF_013623905.1. GTDB lineage: Bacteria > Actinomycetota > Actinomycetes > Actinomycetales > Brevibacteriaceae > Brevibacterium > Brevibacterium sediminis. The sequence continues at coordinate 91,306 of NZ_JABKDD010000007.1, read as the reverse complement.
CAGCCGCCGCCTCGGACAGCGGCGTCCTCGGCCGGGATGCTGCGCAGAACGGAAAGGATGAGTCCCCAGGTCAGCTCCGGTGTCGCCGAGGTGGTCGACTCGGTTCCGCAGACCACGATCCCCTGCGCACGCGCCGCCTCCACGTCAATGGAGGCGTTGACCCGTCCCGTGGTCACGAGCAGACGGAGGTCCGGCAGCCGTTCCAGCCGGCCGGCGGTGAAGGCGGTTCGCTCCCGCATCGCCACAGCCACCTCGGCGCCGGAGAGGACCTGCACCAGGTCATCGTCGTCGACGATGTGACGATCGATGAACTCGACCTCGGCGTCGAGACCGCTCCAGTCCGCGAACTTGCCTGCCACCTGCTGATAGTCATCGAGAACGACGATGCGCATTGTGTTCCTCTCCTGAAGTCGTGTGACCTACATCCTAGAGCCGATCGCCGAGGCGGTGCAGACGTGACGTCTGCACCGCCTCGGCGATGGTGAAACCGTTCCATATCGCTGAGCGTCACCCGAAGGCAAGCGGAATCAGCAACGGACCTAGAACTGGATCAGAAGCAGACCGCGCCCTTCGATGCCGACTGCACGAGCTTCGCGTACTTGCCGAGCACACCGGTGAGGCGGTGGTTCTCGGGCAGCGTCCAGGTCTTGCGACGCTCGGCCAGCACCTCCTCGTCGACGTGGAGCTCGATCGAGCGGGCCGCGATATCGACGGTGATCTTGTCACCGTCCTCGACGAGCGCGATCGGACCGCCGTCGACTGCCTCGGGGGCGATGTGGCCGATGCACAGGCCGGTCGAACCGCCGGAGAAGCGACCGTCGGTGAGCAGCAGGACGTCCTTGCCGATGCCCGCGCCCTTGATGGCGCCGGTGATCGCGAGCATCTCGCGCATTCCGGGTCCGCCTTTGGGTCCTTCATAGCGGATGACGACGACGTCGCCCTTCTTCAATTCTCCATTGAGCACGGCGTCCATGGCCGGCTGCTCCTGGTCGAAGACGCGAGCGGTGCCCTCGAAGACATCGGCGTCGAAGCCCGCGGACTTCACGACCGCACCCTCGGGAGCCAACGATCCCTGCAGCACAGTGAGGCCGCCGGTGGCGTGGATCGGGTTGTTGAGCGCGCGCAGGATCTTCCCGTCCGGGTCTGGCGGGTTGATCGACTCAAGGTTCTCGGCCACGGTCTTGCCGGTCACGGTCAGGCAGTCGCCGTTGAGCAGACCGGCATCGAGGAGAGCCTTCATGATCACGGGCACGCCGCCGATCTTGAAGACGTCGTTCATCACGTACTGTCCGAAGGGCTTGACGTTGCCCAGGTGCGGAACCTTGTCGCCGATGCGGTTGAAGTCATCGAGTTCGAGCTCCACTCCGGCTTCGTGCGCGATGGCCAGCAGGTGGAGGACCGAGTTCGTCGAACCGCCGAAGGCCATGACCACGGCGATCGCGTTGTGCAGCGATTCGCGGGTGATGATGTCCTTCGTGGTGATGCCCTGGCGCAGCATGTTGACAACAGCCTCACCGGACTTGCGAGCGAACATCGTGCGGTTGCGGTGGATGGCCGGCGGAGCAGCCGAGCCCGGCAGGGACATGCCCATGGCCTCGGCGGCCGAGGCCATCGTGTTCGCGGTGTACATTCCGCCGCAGGCACCCTCACCGGGGCAGACGGCGCGCTCGATGGCGTCGACGTCCTTCTGGGACATGGTGCCCGCACGGCAGGCGCCGACGGCTTCGAAGGCGTCGATGAGGGTGACTTCCCTCTCCGAGCCGTCCTCCATCTTCGCGGTTCCGGGCATGATCGAACCGTTGTAGAGGAAGACGCTCGAGAGCCCGAGGCGGGCGGAGGCCATGAGCATTCCGGGGATCGACTTGTCGCAGCCGGCCATGAGCACGGAGCCGTCGAGTCGTTCGGCGCTCATCACGGTTTCCACGGAGTCGGTGATGACCTCGCGGGAGACCAGCGAGTAGTGCATTCCCTCGTGGCCCATCGAGATTCCGTCCGAGACGGAGATGGTGCCGAATTCCAGCGGGAAGCCACCGGCCTCGTGGACGCCTTCCTTGGCGGCCGAACCGAGACGCTGCAGCGACATGTTGCAGGGGGTGATCTCATTCCACGATGTCGCGATCGCGACCTGCGGCTTCACCCAGTCGTCGTCGCCCATGCCGACGGCGCGCAGCATGCCGCGTGCGGCGGTGGCCTCGAGGCCGTCCGTGACATCGCGAGAACGGGGTTTGATGTCGGGAGTGGTGTTGTCTGTATCGATGCTCATGCAGGCATGCTACGCCCGATTTCAGCATCCGCATGCCGGACTCTCGCATGGTGGAACCTCTCGTGGGAACCATGCGAGAGTCCGACCGCGGGGCCATGTTCCGGCCCTGCTTAGGTCAGATTCGCGTGACCTATTGCCGGCGATTCAGGCCCGCGATTCGCTGCGCCTCGGGCCCCAGCTCACGGCATCTCAGGCCTTGATGAGGTTGACCGGCTGCTCGCCGTCGTTGATCCGCCTGACCTGCTCGGCGAGGATCTTCACGACCCGTGGTTCGAACGCCGAGGTGTCGCCTCCGACATGGGGTGTGATGAGGGTGTTCGGGGTGCCCCACAGCGCGTGGTTGCGCGGCAGCGGCTCCGGATCGGTGACGTCGAGGGCGGCATGGAGCCGGCCCGCGGCGAGTTCCGCCACAAGCGCCTCCGTGTCGACGACCTTGCCGCGGGCGACGTTGACGATGAGCGCATTGTCGGGAAGCAGGCTGAGGAACTTCTCATCGACGAGGTGGTGGGTGCCCTCGTTGAGCGGGGTGATGAGCACGACCACCTCGGTGTGGGGCAGTAGTTCCGGCAGCTCGTCGACGCCGTGGATCTTCCCGCGCTCGTCCTCACGTGCGGTCGAGGCCACTCGGGTGAGCTGGACTTCGAAGGGGTCGAAGCGGTCGGCGATGGCCGAGCCGATCTCGCCGACGCCGATGATCATCACCCGCCGGTCCTGCAGCGAGCGGTGACGCTGGTGCTCCCATACCCGCGAGACCTGCGAGCGCACGGCGTCATCGATTCCGCGCAGGCTGGCCAGGGTCAGCGCCAGGGCGAGCTCGGCGGTGCCCCCGGTGTGCACGCCGGAGGCGGTCGCCACCTGGATTCCGCGTTCGGGCAGGTGGGCGACGGGATCGAATCCGGTCGTCTGAGTGATGACCATGCGCAGGTTGGGCAGCTCGTCGAGCAGCTCGATCGTCGGCCCGGAATCCATGTACGGCAGGATGACGACATCGACATCGTCACGACTGAGCTTGGCCGACCGTTCGGAATCGGAGAAGACGACGAGGTCGACGTTCGCGCGCTGGTGAGCGGGGATCCGAGCGATCACACGGTTGCGGAGCTCGGAGTTCGGGAAGGCGATTGTGGTGATGGACATGCCCTCATTGTGGCACGCGGCCAGGCCCGGTGCCGAGGGATTCGTCACTCTGAGATGACGCGCCTCGTCACTCGGGCAGCGCTCTTCCGATCCGAGTGAAGACGGCCTCGATCACCTCGAGTTCGGCATCGCTGACATGATCGAAGAAGATCTCGTCGACATAGCTCTTGTGCTGGGACCCGGCGGACAGGAATGCCCGCGCCCCCGCCTCGGTGAGAGCGACATTGTGGGCACGCCCGTCATCGAGACACTGGGTCTTCGTCACCAGTCCCGCGTCGACGAGGACCTTGATCCGATAGTTCAGCCGCGACGGCGAGAAGACGAGCTTCTTCGCCAGGGCACTCATCGTCAGCGTCCGCTCCGGCGCCTCCCACAGCAGGAGCAGAGTGTTGTAGTCGCTGACGTCGAGCCCTGCATCGTCCTTGAGCTGGACCTCGAGGGCCTGACGGAGGCGCTGCGAGGTCTCGAAATAGGTCCGCCACGCGTTCTGCGCCAGCGCCTCCCTTCCGAGCCCGAATCTGATCTCCGTCATCTCAGCCCTCGAGCAGCTGCGCGAACGGGGTGACGTTCGCGGGGTCGAATTCGTCGACGATTCCGCGATTCGCCGAGGAGGTGCCCCGGGTCGCGTTCGCCCCTGCACCTGCGTGCGAATCGGGGTCGGCCACCTCGGCGAGGTCGTCGTTTCCGGCGCCGATGATCGCTGCGGTCAGGGACACGAGTTCCTCCCCCGCCTGACGGATCCGGGCGGTCAGCGCACGGCCGCCTTCGACGGTTCCCCAGTCGTCGGTCGCGGCGAACACCGTGGTGGGCACGACGATGCCCTTGAGGTAGGACAGCATCGGCCGCAGCACCGCGTCCCCGGCCAGCGAATGGCGGGCAGTGCCGCCGGTGGAGGCGATGAGCACGGGCTTGCGGCTCAGCGCCCTGTCGTCGACGAGCTGCCAGAACAAGGTGTGCAGGCCGACGGGGGCTGCCTTGTACACCGGTGCGACGGTGACGATCGCATCGGCGGCGGCGATGGTCGCGAAGGCCTGCTCCAACGCTTCGGAGCGGAACCCGGTCAGGGTCATATCCGTGAGCGCGGTGGCGAGGTTGCGGACGTTGATGACGTCCGTGGTCACGTCGATGCCCACCGATTCCCCCGCCGAGGCGGTCTGACCGAGGATCCGGTTCGTGAGCTTGAGCGTGGTCGAGTCCTCGCTCAGGGAGGTGGTCACGGCCACGATGTTCATCGTGTTCGTGCTCATGAGCGGTCGGCTCCTTCCTGTGTCGGATTCTGGGCCGCTTCGGCGGCGCGTGCCTGACGGTCCTCGAAGGCGCGGGAACCTTCTCCGCCGCCGGGGATCGGGTCCCGGCCTTCGCGATGGCGGATGACGAGGGATTCGTGGGTGGGAGCGTCGGGGACGTCGGCCGGGCGGCCCTTCGCGAACTCCTCACGGAGGACGGGAATGACCTCTTCGCCGAGGAGGTCGAGCTGTTCGAGCACCGTCTTCTGCGGCAGTCCCGCATGATCGATGAGGAAGAGCTGGCGCTGGTAGTCCCCAGCCCAGTCCCGGAAGCTCAGGGTCCGCTCGATGACCTGCTGCGGCGAGCCGACGGTCAGCGGAGTCTGCGTCGAGAAGTCCTCGAGGCTGGGTCCGTGGCCGTAGACCGGGGCGTTGTCGAAGTAGGGACGGAACTCGCGGACGGCGTCCTGGGAGTTCTTGCGCATGAATACCTGACCGCCGAGGCCGACGATCGCCTGGCTGGCCGTGCCGTGGCCGTAGTACTCATAGCGCTGACGGTAGAGCTGAACCATCCGCGCAGTGTGCGAGGTCGGCCAGAAGATGTTGTTATGGAAGAACCCGTCACCGTAGTAGGCGGCCTGTTCGGCGATCTCGGGGCTGCGGATCGAACCGTGCCAGACGAACGGCGGCACTTCGTCCAGTGGGGTCGGGGTGACGGTGAAGCCGTTGAGCGGTGTGCGGAACTTGCCTTCCCAGTCGAGGTTCTTCTCACGCCACAGACGGTAGAGCAGGTTGTAGTTCTCGACCGCCAGCGGGATGCCGGCACGGATGTCCTTGCCGAACCACGGATAGACGGGGCCGGTGTTGCCGCGGCCCATGATCAGGCTGATGCGACCGTCGGAGAGGTGCTGCGCGTACGAGTAGTCTTCGGCGATGCGCACGGGATCGGTCGTGGTGATGAGCGTGGTCGCCGTCGAGAGTTCGAGCTTCTCCGTCTGTGCGGCGATGTTGGCCAGAAGGACCGGCGGGTTCGCCGGGGCCACGAAGGGCGGGTTGTGATGCTGCCCGGTGGCGAAGACGTCGAGTCCGACCTCCTCGGCCTTCTTGGCGATCTCGACGGTGTTCTTGATCCGCTGGTGTTCGCTGACGGTGGTGCCGTCGGTGGGGTCGGTGGTGACATCGCCGATGGTGAAGATTCCGAATTCCATGACGCCTCCTGCATCTGGGCTGCTGCGGTTCTCGCGTCCGCCCTGCTGATTGGACTAACTTCAATTTTGAAGTAACTAGTTGAAATCTTAACAGAGATGGTCGCGAAAGTATTCCCGGCCCCAGAGCGGTCACCTGGGTGGGACGCGAGGCCATGATCGCAAACGGTCGACTGTTGGGTCGATCCACGGTGTTTCCGCGGTTCCAGCCCGATTTTCACCGTGGATCGACCCAACAATGCACGAAAAGCGGCTCCCGCCCGTAGGCAGGAACCGCTTTTCGTGTCTGTTCGCCGAGACCGGTTCGCTGAGCACAGCAGCGAACCGGAGCATGGCCGCGGCGGTGGACTCAGATCCAGAGGGCCGGATCCTCGAGGACGAAATCCGGGTGCGTCGTCGACGACTCGGCTCCCGCCTTCGCCGAAGCGGCGCCGTCCTTCTTCTTCGAGCGCACGGTCGCGGGGATGCCGACAGCGCTCGAGTCGGCCGGCACGTCCTTGACGACGACGGCGTTGGCTCCGACCGCGGAGTTGTCGCCGACGACGACGGGGCCGAGGATCTTCGCCCCGGCTCCGACGAGCACGTGGTTGCCGATCGTCGGGTGGCGCTTCGTCTGTGCCATCGACGTACCGCCGAGGGTGACCTGATGGTAGAGCATGACATCGTCGCCGACTTCCGAGGTCTCCCCGATGACGACTCCGTTGGCGTGGTCGATGAAGAAGCGACGCCCGATCCTGGCCCCTGGGTGGATCTCCACCCCGGTCAGCGTCCGCACGAGCTGGGACATCAGTCGCGCCGGAACCTTTCCGGCATCGTGCTGCCACAGCCGGTGGAGTCCGCGGTGCGCCCAGATGGCATGCATCCCGGGGTAGGAGACCAGGGAGACGAAATCATTGCGCGCCGCCGGATCGCGTCGCTTCACCGTCTCGAGGTCTTCTCTCAGCGTCTCGCGCACACCGGGTCGGCTCAGCCCAAAGGCGGCCGCCCCCGCAGCTGCCGCGGCCGCTGCCCACAGTGCCTTCATCATTGACTCCCTTGCTCAGTCGTCTCGGTCTATCTCGTGCAAGTCGGATCCGGTCGGAAGAATTCCCGCGACCCTCCGACAGGGAACGTCTCAGACAGCGAGGGCGCCAAACCGAAGTCTGACGCCCTCACGCTGTTCACTCGCGCTCAGTCGAGGTATTCCGAGAACAGCGGTGTCGACAGGTAGCGCTCGCCGAAGTCGGGGAGGACGACGACGATGCGCTTGCCCGCGTTCTCGGGACGCGAAGCGACCTGCTCAGCCGCAGCAAGGGCAGCACCCGAAGAGATTCCGACGAGCAGACCCTCTTCCTTGGCGACCTCGCGGGCCCGCTCGATGGCGACCTCGTTGTCGATGTCGACGACCTCGTCGTAGATCTCAGTGTTGAGGATGCCCGGCACGAAGTTCGCACCCAGACCCTGGATGGCATGCGGTCCGGCAGTGCCCTCGGTCAGCAGCGGCGAGGCGGAGGGTTCGACGGCGACGATCTTGACCTCAGGCAGCGCCTCACGCAGAGCGGCGCCTGCGCCGGAGATGGTGCCGCCGGTGCCGATGCCGGCAACGAAGATGTCGACCTTGTTATCGGTGTCGGCGAGGATCTCGGGGCCGGTCGTGGCCTTATGGATCTCAGCATTGGCTTTGTTCTCGAACTGACGGACGAGCACGGCCCCCTCGGCGGCGACCTCTTCCGCCTTCGCCACGGCACCTTTCATACCCGCAGCCTTGTCGGTGAGGACGAGCTCGGCTCCGAAGGCGCGCAGCAGAGCACGGCGCTCCTTCGACATCGATTCGGGCATCGTGAGGACGACCTTGTAGCCGCGGGAGGTGCCGACCATGGCCAGCGCAATGCCGGTATTGCCCGAAGTCGCCTCAACGATGGTTCCGCCGGGCTTGAGTTCGCCGGACTTCTCGGCGGCGTCGATCATCGCCACGCCGATGCGGTCCTTGACGGAGTTGCCGGGGTTCGAGGATTCGAGCTTCGCCACGATCTCGGCGCCCGACCGGTCACTGGCCTTGTTGATGCGCACCAGCGGCGTGCGGCCGACGAGTTCGGAGACGTTGTTGAAGATGGTCAAAGTAAGTCCTTTCACGATTCTTTGTGCACCGCCGTCGGCGGCCACTCGCCGTTCGGCGGACGTGCACCTGAACGGGTGGAGCGACAGCTTGCATCTCGTGGTCCGAGACGGCTTGCCCTCATCATAACCACGCCGACCTTGAACGTGTTCCCAGATATGTTGCTCAACAATCTGTGTTCGCTGGGGGCGAAACTTTATGACGGCCCCTATCACATACCCGAGATGGCCGCATATCCATCCACTCGATCGAGCGCGGGATACGATCAACCGCTGAGCAATCGGTGGACACGGTCACCGAGGCGGCCCTCCCCCGAGATCGCGCCCGAGCGCTGCGATCGGGCCGAGTCTGAGACGGTCTCAGGTGACCGATACGATTGTCCCCATGGCTATTCATCCCATCGTCGTCTACGGCGAGCCCGTTCTGCATCGTCGTGCCGAGAAGATCACCGAGTTCGACGAGGACCTTGCCGAACTCGTCGCAGACATGCACGAGACGCTCGACGCCAGCAACGGTGTCGGACTGGCCGCACCGCAGATCGGTGTCGGCAAGTCCATCTTCGTGTTCAACGCCGACGATGACTATGGTGTGCGTCGTCGCGGCACCTTCGTCAATCCCGTGCTCATTGCCTCGAAGGTTCCCGATACCCGTCCTGATCCCGACGATGAGACCGAAGGATGCCTGTCGGTGCCGAGTCTCGATTTCCCCCTCAAACGTGCCGACAGGGTCACCGTCAACGGCTTCGATGAGAAAGGCGAACCGGTGACCCTGAGCGCTGACGGGTGGTTCGCGCGCATCATGCAGCACGAATACGACCACCTGCAGGGAACCCTCTACGTCGACCGTCTCGACAAGCGGTGGTCGAAGAAGTGGAAGAAAGCCCAGGAGGCTCACGGCTATAACCAGCCGGGCCAGTCATGGATGCCGGGAGTCGACCCCGACCCTTTCGGTCACTGAGCCGGGGGCGAGCTCAGGCTTCGAGTTCGTCCACGGACTTCTGAGCCGCGGCGAGCCGGGTGTCGAAGTCGTCGAAATCATCGGCAGTCTGGTCGAGTTCGGCGACGAGTCCGGAGATGATCGACGACTGCGAATCCGCATCGATGCGCAGCTCCCTGAACTGCCAATCGGCGGAATCATCGGCTGCGGTGCGAGACAGCACATCGAGCACTCGATCGCCGAGCTCGCGGGAGCGTTCGGAGTTGTGCAGCAGCATCAGCTGCTGATCGAGTTCGAGCAGCCGCTCGTAGTATTCGTGCATCGACTCCACCCGGCGGGCCATCGACGAGAATGCGACGGCCAGCTTCGACAGATAGGTCTCCACCGACTTCGCGGTTCCCGCATCGCGGATGCCTTCGATCTCCTCGCGCAGGCTGACGAGTTCCTGCAGCCGCACTCCGATGGAGGCCACGGCATGGTCGAGGTCGACGCGGGAGACGTGGTCTTTGAGTATCGGGTGGGTCCAGGCACGGGTGTGCACGATCTTGCGAGCGATCGTGACCGCGAGATGGAACAGACGCTGTTCGTCGGTGTCCCGGCCTTCCTTGCGCCCCGGCAGATAGCCGAGACTGGCCGGAGTCACCCACTGGGCGCCGGCGACCTTGCGCCGGTTCTTCCGACTCAGTCGCTTCGGGTCACGCAGGTACTTGCGCCCGGTGACGGCGGCGAAGATTCCGGTGCCCAGGGCGGTAGCCGCACCCATTCCGCCGAAGGTCAGTGCGGCGTCGGCGAATCCCGAGACCAGAGCCAGTCCCCCGGGAGCCGCGAATCCCGCGGTCACGGCGGTGCCGGCGGCAGTGCCGCCCTTGAACAGGACGCTGGAGCGGAAGAAGTTCCGGCTCATCCTACCGGTGAGCATGATCGCGCTCGGGGCTCCGGCCGTGTAGCGGTATCCGCGGGCACTCCAGGCTCGCAGCACCGCCTCGTTGACGCTGTCGGGCACGAGCACCCGATAGATCGGCGCGGACTTCCCGCATTCGCTCTTCCACAGCGATTTCCACTCAGACACCGCTTCACCTCCACGCGTGTGGGTCACGCACTCGGCCCTGTCCCTGCGGGCCATCGGCTGCGGGGAATGCGAACAGCCACACCCTCCGCTGTGCTCGGGAAACCGGTCGGTTCCCTTGGACGCACAGTCTAGAGGGTGTGGCTGGATCAATCCTGAGTCCTGCTCGGCACTGTCAGGCGCCGCCGTCGACCAGGATCGGAGTCGGACCTGTACTCAGACGCCCAACTTGGCGAGGATGAGGTCCTTGGCCTTTCCGGCATCGGCCTGCCCGCGGGTGGCCTTCATGATCGGACCCATGAGCGCTCCGATGGCCTGCATCTTTCCGCCCTTGATCTTCTCGACCACATCGGGGTTGGCCGCGATAGCCTCCTCGACGGCGGCTTCGAGTGCACCGGTGTCCTCGACGATTTCGAGGTCGCGGGCCTTCATCACCTCGGCGGGCTCGCCTTCGCCGGCGACGACTCCGGTGAGCACATCCTTGGCCAGCTTGTCGTTGAGCTTGCCCTCGTTGATGAGATCGACGAGTCCTGCCACCTGGGCGGGTGTGACGATCTCGGTGGGGTGCTTGTCCTCCTGGTTGGCCAGGCGGGCGACCTCACCGGTCCACCATTTGCGTGCCGCTGCCGGCTTCGCACCGGCGGTGACGGTGTCCTCGATGGCTTCGAGGAGTCCGGCGTTGACGATGTCGCGCATCTCCAGGTCGGAGAACTTCCATTCCCCGAGGAGGCGGCGGCGCTTCTGTGCCGGCAGCTCGGGCAGGCTCGCCCGCAGCTCCTCGACCCATTCGCGGGACGGCTGCAGCGGGACGAGGTCCGGCTCCGGGAAGTAGCGGTAGTCGTCGGCGTCGGACTTCGGACGCCCCGAGGAGGTCTCTCCGGTCTCCTCGTGGAAGTGACGGGTCTCCTGGACGACCTTCTCCCCCGCCTCGAGGAGAGTCGCCTGGCGAGCGATCTCGAAGCGCACTGCGCGTTCGATCGAGCGGAAGGAGTTGACGTTCTTCGTCTCCGTGCGGGTGCCCAGCGGAGCCTCGGGGCTCTCCCGCAGGGACACGTTGACGTCGGCGCGGACGTTGCCCTGCTCCATGCGGGCTTCGGAGACGTCGAGGGCGCGGAAGATGTCCCGCAGGGTCCGCACATAGGCGGCGGCCACCTCGGCGGCCCGTTCCCCTGTACCGGTGATCGGGTGGGTGACGATCTCAACGAGCGGCACACCGGCGCGGTTGTAGTCGACGAGGGAATGGTCGGCCCCCTGGATGCGGCCGGTGGCCCCTCCCACGTGGGTGTTCTTGCCGGCGTCTTCCTCCATGTGGGCGCGCTCGACGGGGACGGTCACGATGGTGCCGTCTTCGAGCTCGACCTCAACCTGGCCTTCGGCCGCGATCGGCTCATCGGACTGGCTGGTCTGGAAGTCCTTGGGCACGTCCGGGTAGAAGTAGTTCTTGCGAGCGAACCGGCAGGTTTCGGCGATCTCGCAGCCGAGGGCCAGACCGATCTTGATCGCGTACTCCACACCCTTCTCGTTGACCACGGGCAGGGATCCGGGCAGGCCGAGCGAGGTGGGGGTCACGTTCGTGTTCGGTCCCCCGCCGAAGGTGTTGGGGGCGGCGTCGAACATCTTGGTCGCGGTGCCGAGTTCGACGTGGACCTCGATGCCGATGACCGGATCGTATTTCTTGATCGCGTCTTCGTATTTCACTTGGCGTTCAGTCCTTCCGCGAGAGTGTCGAGCACGCGTCCGCCGGCGGATTCGAGTGCGGCTTCCAAGGGTCCGGCCACCTCGTAGAGCTTGACGTCCTCACGGGCCGGAGCCAGGATCTGGAAGCCGACGGGCAGACCATCGGCCAGGCCCGCAGGCAGAGACAGTCCGGGAATTCCGGCGAGGTTCGCCGGGATCGTCGCCACGTCGCCGAGGTAGAGTGCCATCGGGTCGGCGGCCTTCTCCGCACCGAACTTCAGTGCGGTTGTCGGGGTCGTCGGGGACACCAGGACGTCGCAGGCGGCGAAGGCCTTCGCGAAGTCGTTCTGGACCAGGGTGCGGATCTTCTGCGCCGAGCCGTAGTAGGCGTCGTAGTAGCCGGCCGACAGGGCGTAGGTGCCGAGGATGATGCGGCGCTTGACCTCCGATCCGAAGCCTGCGGCACGAGTGGCCGACATGACGGTCTCGGCGGTGACGGGACCGGATTCCGGTTCGACGCGCAGGCCGTAGCGCATGCCGTCATAGCGAGCGAGGTTCGAAGACACCTCGGAGGGCATGATGAGGTAGTAGGCGTCGAGGGCGTAGGAGATCGACGGGCAGTCGACCTCGACGATCTCGGCTCCGGCAGCGGCAGCGGTTTCCAGCGCTGCCGTGAACGCGGTACGGACTCCGTCCTGGTATCCTTCACCGGCCAGCTGCTTGATGACGCCGAGCTTCTTGCCCTTGAGCTCGCTGGTCTGGGCGGCGCTCAGGAATCCGCCGACCTCATCGGGCAGCGAGGTCGAGTCGAGCGGATCATGTCCGGCCAGCAGTTCGTGCAGGGCTGCGGCGTCGGCGACGTTGCGGCCCATCGGTCCGACCTGGTCGAGGCTCGAGGCCATGGCGATGATGCCGAAGCGCGAGATCGAACCATAGGTCGGCTTGACGCCGACGGTGCCGGTGAACGCGGCGGGCTGGCGGACGGATCCGCCCGTATCGGTGCCCACGGACAGCGGGGCCTGGAATCCGGCCAGCGCTGCGGCCGCGCCCCCCGACGATCCTCCGGGCACGTGGTCGAGGTTCCACGGGTTGCGGGTGTTGCCGAAGGCCGAGTGCTCGGTCGTCGAGCCCATGGCGAACTCGTCGAGGTTGGTCTTGCCGAGCACCGGCAGTCCTGCGGCCTTGACCTTGTTGTGGACGGTCGATTCGTAGGGCGGAACCCAGTTCTCGAGCATCTTCGACCCGGCGGTCGTACGCGTGCCTTCGGTGACGACAAGGTCTTTCAGCGCCACCGGAACACCGGCCAGGGCGTGGAGGTCCTCACCGGCGGAGCGCTTGGCGTCGACGGCCTTCGCGGTCTCCAGAGCGAGCTCGTCGGTGACGGTGATGAAGGAGTTGAAGTCATCCTCGGTGGCGGAGATGCGGTCGAGGTGCGCCTGTGTGACGTCGACGGAGGAGAACTCGCCGGATTTCAGACCTGCGGCGAGTTCGAGGGCGCTCTTGTTCGTCAGTTCAGTCATCTCATTCCTCCCCGAGGATCTGCGGGACGAGGAACTTGTCGTCCTCGGCTGCCGGGGCCGAGGCCAGTGCCTGTTCGCTGGAGAGCGTCTCGCCCACGACGTCGGGGCGCATGACGTTCGTCAGCGGGATGGGGTGGCTGGTTGCGGGCACATCGTCGCCGGCCACTTCGTTGACCCTGGCGACGTTTCCCAGAATTGTGCTCAGATCACCGGCGAGCGATTTCAGCTCATCGTCGCTCATGGCGATCCGAGACAGTGAAGCCAGATACTCCACCTGTTCGGGGGTGATTGCGGAAGACTCCGTCATTCCCTGCCTTTCATCGTCGTTTTCACTCGCCACCAGTCTAGTCTCTTCAGCCGACCCGCCCCCGCCGTTGCACTGTGACCTTCCCCCAGAACTACCTGACGGCGGCCCAGCAACCTCGCGCGAGGTTGCTGGGCCGCCGTCAGGTAGTAATTATTAGGCGGGGAGGCGTTCGGGCCAGGTGCGGGTGCCGTGGATGTATCCGGCCATGTCGGCCACGACGCGGTCGGCGTCGGCCTGGGTGAATTCTCCGGCCGAGACTCCGGCCTGGAGGTCGGCGGCGAGATCGGCGATGCGGGTCCGGGCGTCGGCCGCGGTGGCGGCGACGAGGTCCGTGCCGGCTGAGAATGCGCCGACCGCAGAATCGTCGACGATGGTGCCTTCGATGACCTCGTGCGCGTCCGTCGAGATGCCGTCGAACGCAATCGTCGACTCCTCGGTCCGCGCGGTGACCGGAGCGGCCGGGGTGCGCATCGAGGTCAGTGCCGGCTGAGCATTGCGTTTGGTGCTGTTCGGTCCCGGCCCCAGCACCAGGTCCGCCAGGCCCGCCGTCACCGGCACCGCGGTCAGTGCCGCGGCGACGACCACGCAGGTTCCGGCGAGGACTTTGGGGATCCATCTCATGTCCCACACTCTTCCACTCGAAGCTGTCTCTGAGCTTGGCTGAGTCTGAACCCCGACTTCGAGTTCGGTCACGAACGAATCACAGCCGCACCATGGAACCTCCCGGAACCGGGATGTATTCCCTCCTGCAGCGAGGCACCAGGGACCAGGCACGAGGCCAGGGCACACCTCAGTCGAGGCTGCCGGTCTCCAACAGAACCCTGAACTGGTCCTCGTCGAGGACGGGCACGCCCAGCGACTCCGCCTTCTCCAACTTCGACCCGGCATTCTCACCGGCGACGACATAATCGGTCTTCTTCGAGACCGATCCCGCCGCCTTGCCGCCGGCACCGAGGATCGCCTCCTTGATGCCATCGCGGGTGAACGAACTCAGCGAACCGGTCGCCACGATCGTCAGCCCCTCAAGGGTCTGCGCGGCGGCCTCGACCTCGTCGTCTTCCATCCGCACCCCGGCGGCCGCCCAGGTCTCGACGATCTCGACGTGCCAGTCGATCTCGAACCAATCGCGGATGCTCTGGGCGATCGTCGGACCGATGCTCTCGACGGCCGACAGCTCCTCGAGGCTTGCCTCACGGATGGCCTCAAGAGTCCGGAACTTCGCGGCCAGGGTCCGTGCCGCGGTCGGTCCGACGTGGCGGATCGACAAGGCGACGAGCACCCGCCACAGATCCTGATCCTTCGCCTTCTCCAGCTCGTCGAAGAGCTTCTTCGTGTTCGCGCTCGGGGCGCTCGGCTTCTTCGCGGTTCCCCGGGTGTAGAAATACGGGACAAGCTCTCGCTCACCGGTCTCCACTCCCTTGGACTTCTTGTTCCGCCAGATCTTGACATCGCCCAGATCCTCCGGGGTGAGGTCGAAGAGGAAGGCCTCCGACGTCAGCGGGGGCGTGTCCGGTTCGGCCGGCGCCGTCAGCGCCAGTGCGGCCTCCTCGCCGAGAGCTTCGATGTCGAAGGCCGCGCGGGAGGCCAAGTAGAAGATGCGGTTGGCCAGCTGCGCCGGGCACGATCGAGAATTCGGGCACCGCAGGTCCTTGTCGCCCTCCTTCTGCTCACCGAGCTCGGTCCCGCAGGACGGGCAGTGGGTGGGCATGACGAACTCGTGCTCGGATCCGTCCCGCAGCGCCGCGACCGGGCCGAGCACCTCGGGGATGACGTCTCCGGCCTTGCGCAGGGTGACGGTGTCGCCGATGAGCACGCCCTTGCGTTTGACCTCGTACCCGTTGTGCAGGGTCGCCCGCTCGACGGTCGATCCGGCCACGGTGACCGGTTCCATCACGGCGAATGGGGTCACGCGCCCGGTCCGACCCACCTGCACCTGGATGTCGATGAGCTTCGTCGTGACTTCCTCTGGCGGGTACTTGAAGGCCGTCGCCCACCTCGGTGCGCGAGACGTATAGCCCATCGTCTCCTGCACGGCGATATCGTCGATCTTGATGACGATTCCGTCGATCTCGTGGGTGACATCGTGACGGTGTTCGCCGTAATAGGAGATGAAGTCTTCGATCTCGTCGACGGTGGCGAGGACCTTGAAGTAGTCGCTGATCGGCAGACCCCACGACCGGAACTGCTCGTAGACCTCGGACTGGTGAGCAGGCTCCGGATGCGAATCATCGGCCGGTGTCCACACGGCGATTCCGTGGACGAGCATGTGCAGGGGCCGGCGTGCGGTGACGGCCGGGTCCTTCTGCCGCAGCGAACCGGCCGCGGAGTTCCGCGGGTTCGCGAACGGGGCCTTGCCCTCGGCGACGAGGGAGGCGTTGAGTTCGGCGAAGTCCTCGACGGGGAAGAACACCTCACCGCGGATCTCGACCTCGGCCGGCGGGTGCTCGGTGTCGAGGCGGTGCGGGATATCGGAGATCGTGCGCACGTTCGCGGTGATGTCCTCACCGATGCGTCCGTCGCCGCGGGTCGCCGCCCGCACGAGTTCGCCGTTCTGGTAGAGCAGATTGACGGCGAGGCCGTCGATCTTGAGTTCGCACAGGAACTTCGACTTCACCGAGGTGGCCGACCGCACCCGTTCGTACCAGGCACGCAGTTCGTCGTAGTCGAAGACGTTGTCGAGGCTGTACATCGGACCGATGTGTTCGACCGGGTCGAAGGTCGAGGTGTCGACGACGCCGCCGACGGTCTGCGTCGGCGAGGAGTCGGTGACGAGTTCGGGGAACTGCGCCTCGAGGTCTTCGAGGCGATGGACGAGTTCGTCGTATTCCGCATCGGAGACGAGCAGGGAGTCCTGATAGTAGGCGGCCCGCAGCTCCTCGATCCTCTCGGTCAGCTGAGCATGGGCCTGAGCGCGAGCGGTCGCGTCGGTGAGGTCGACGCCCTGCAGGTCGGGTGTGGTCGAATCCGAGGTCTGATGCTCGGGCGTCGACGAGTCGGCGTTCTCCGGTGTCGTGGTCATTCGATCTCCTCAAGAGCCCGCCGCAGACCGGCGGCGATGGTCATGGTTCCCCGATTGTGCTCGGGTCCGATCCCCGGCTGGTCTTCCAGCAGCGGCGGGTAGGTCAGCGGCAGTTCGGGTCCGGCGATGATCCCGAATTCGCGCAGACTCGCGACCCCCATGCCGATGCGCGACCACGGGGTGCGGATCCGTTCGCACCAGTGGTTGACCGCGTCCGATCGCACACCGGCCGCTGCCGGCAGGTGGATCCAGGTGCCGAGCCCCGCCTCGGCGAGGATCGCCAGCTGCTCCCAGCTGTGTGGTCTCAGGCTAGCCAACGGCACTGACACGGATCGGGCGCCGGTGCGGCGGACCGCCTCGGCGGCGGGAATCTCCTTGCCCTGCAGGTTCAAAGAATCGAGGTCCGGCAGGGCGAGCACGGTGGGCGGGAGGTGGCGCAGCGTGGATTCGAGCGCCGCCCACACCTGGGTTTCGCTGATGGCGGGCAGGCTCGCCCACCCGGACACCGTCGGCCAGGTGCCGGTGAGGACCGGGTTCAGGCGGGATTCGACGAGGCGGACGGTCGGCTGCATACCCAGGCTCGCGATGCGGTCGGTGAAGGCGGCGATGCCGAAGGCGTAGGCCTGGACGACGTCGCGGCGTGCCCCATAGTCGCCGAGCACACGAGCGCCGGAGCTCAGGCTCAACGCGGTCACGAGCGACCACGGTCCCGGCAGGCTGATCTGGACCTGCCCGGGCCGGGACCCACCGTATTCGGCGATCGCGTCGAAGGCTTCGATCAATGCCGAGTCCTCGAGCCGTTCGTCTTTGCCCGCCGAGGCGGTCAGGCGCCATCCGTAGGATGTGCGGTCGACGTGGAGTTCGGTGAGCAGGCCGACGGCGCGACCGATGGCGTCGGCGCCCCATCTGCCCTCGGATTGGTGAGCGGTCAGGGGTACCGGCGGAAGCTGGTCGGCGAGGATGTCGAAACCGGAGGCCGCAGCCTCCCGGACCGGACTGGTCGCGATATAGCCGCGGTGCGGATCGCGGGCTCCGGGCAGCCAGATTCCCGTGGTCGTGGCGGCGGGCAGAACGGACATCGGGACATCGGGGGCGGCCGCCTCGGTGGAGGTGGCACCGGGACGGTCGCGGTCGGAGCTTTCGCGGTCGGAAGATCGGGGTTCAGCCATGCTGGTGGGCGCGGGGGATTCCGAAGACGTCGACATAGAATCCGAACTCGCTTTCCAGGGAATCGATGATGGTTTCGGCGCGGACGAAGCCGTGGGATTCGCCCTTGTACAGACGGTAAATGTACTCCACTCCGGCCAGTTCGAGTGTATCGACGAATTCCTGGGCCTGTGAGGGTGGGACGATCGGGTCGCGGTCGCCTTGCATGACGGCCACGGGCACCGTGATATCGCTGGTCCGGCGGATCGGCGACCGAGTGATGTATTCGTCCTGGGCTGCGGGCCAGGGTCCGACGAGGCCGTCGATGTAGTGGGATTCGAAGTCGTGGGTGTCGACGACGAAGCGCATGAGGTCAGTCACCCCGAAATACGAGGTGCCGCAGGCGAACACGTTCGTCGAGGCCAGGGCGGACAGCACCGTCCACCCGCCCGAGGAGGCTCCGGAGATGGCGATGCGATTCGGATCGGCGAGTTCGGCTGCGATGAGTCCGTTGACGGCGGCGACGGTGTCCTCGACGTCGACGACTCCCCACCCGCCGCGCAGCCGGTCACGCCAGGCGCGACCGAATCCGGTCGACCCGCCGTAGTTGACCTCGAGGACGCCGATGCCCTGGGAGGTGAAGAAGCTCGTGCGGGCCGTCATCTCCGGAGTCGCCTGTCCCGTCGGTCCGCCGTGGATCGAGACCACGAAGGGCGGGAGTTCGTCGACGGGAGCTGCGAAGCGCGGGTTGTGGGGCGGGTGGATGACGACGGGCACTCCCCCGAGCTCGCCGACCTGCGGGCGGGAGTAATAGCCCTGGTGGGTGTCGAGGCGTTCGCTTGCGATCTCGGTGAACAGTCCGGTCACCCGGTCGACGGCATAGAGGACTCCGGGGCGCCTTGTCGATTTCGCCGTCAGCAGCAGGTGTGTGCGTCCGAGGTCGAGGAGTTCGATCGTGCCGAAGGTCTCCCCCGTCGTGTCGATGGTCTCCCAGGCCGTGTCGGAAGGACCCAGCGTTGTATCGGAGGGGGTGAGGCGGCAGCGCACGAGCGTCGCGGTGGCCGCCTGAGAATGCGCCCACACCTCATCCCCGTCGTTGAGGTGCCACCGCGTGCCCAGCTGCCAGAGGGCACCACCGATCTCCTCGCCGGTGTCGATGACCGGTCGCAGCCGGTCGAATCCGATTCTTTCGGGCGCCGGCGTCTGACGGTCGTCGGTGACCAGGGGACGCGAGGCGACGGGGTCGATGTCGAGCCCGTATAACGACCATTGCCCGTGATGGTCGGAGATGACGTGGAGGGAGGAATCGGAGGTGAACTCCGGCTGGAGCAGGGAGATGCCCGGATCGGTCGGGCTCGGCATGCCCGGATCGGCTCTGCGTGGCCGTTCGACGCCGTCGCCGCTGAGCACGGCGACCGCAGGGGTGGCCGGCGTGCGCACATCGACCAGCCACAGGGTCGTTCCGTCCCAGGGCATGTTCGGGTGCTCCCAGCCGATGAATGCCAAGCTGCTGCCGTCGGGTGAGAGTCTGGGCCAGGCCATGAAATGAGAGTGGGTCGAGAGCACATTCGTCGTCCCGTGCTTGGTCAGCAGCACAATCGCGCGTTCACGACGGGTGGACCGGCAGTCCTCGCGCACGCACAGCAGTCCCCACGGACTCATGTGCAGATCTCCGTAGCGGATCCGCCCCGAGGTGTCCGGGGTCAGGGCATGCGGGGCTCGCCCGGGAATGATCTGCCAGACGCGCTGATCTGCGGCGTTGACGAAGTAGATGACTTCGCTGTTCTGGTCGAGAGCCCACGAGGCGCCACCGTATTCGTGGACGGCGGAGCGGATGTTGAACCCGGTCGGAATGACCTGCTCACGCTCTCCCGGACGCGACAGTGAGGTGCGGACGAGCCCGGTGCGGGCTTTCTCGGCGGGGATCTTCGTCGAATAGAAGATCTCGTCTCCCCTGAAGGCGGCGTCGAAGATCGGAGCGGCACCGGCGGCCACCTCGGCGGCGCCCAGAGGTGAGGACCAGGTTCCATAAGGTGCCGTGACGACATCTTGGGGACTTTCCTTCATGCCCCCAGAGTATCGCCAGTGACCGACATCGGTCCCGGGGCCGTCGCTTCAGTGAGGTGAAGCGGCTCAGGCACCGGCGAATTCGGGTGCCGGGGTGATGCGGTCCTTGGCCGTGGAGTCGATGGTGGCCTGGCCGAGGACACGGGTGCCGCGGTAGATGACCATGGTCTGGCCCGGGGCCACTCCGGACAGCTCCTCATCGACGTCGACGTGCATGAGCTGCCCGGCCGGACGTGCGGCAGGCACCTCGACCTCGTCGACGATGGGGTTGACTTCGTGTTCGGGCGCCTCGGCGACGAATTCGCCGAGCCACGCACGGGCCGGCACCGGATCGGCGTGGGCACGGATCTGCACTTCGCAGTCGATCCCGGTCTCCGGAGTCGAACCCATGTCCGAGGGGGCCGCTCCGGCCCAGGAGGTGCGGATTCCGGTCAGATGCGAGACCGCGAGGTCGGCGCGCGACCCGACGGTGACGGTGTTCGTGGCCGGGTCGAGGCCGGTGACGAAGCGCGGCTTGCCGTCCGCGGCAGGCTTCTCGATGCCGAGGCCCTTGCGCTGACCGATCGTATACGTCATCGCTCCGTCGTGACGCCCAAGCACTTCGCCTTCGGAGTCCTTGATGAGTCCGGGTCGCATCGGGATCTTATCGGCCAGCCAGGCCTTCGTGTCCCCGTCGGGGATGAAGCAGATGTCGTAGGAGTCGGGCTTGTTCGCTACGGAGAATCCGCGCTCGGCCGCCTCGGCGCGCACTTCGGCCTTCGACGCCGTCGCACCGATCGGGAAGTAGCAGTGCTCGAGCTGGTCGGAGGTGAGCACACCGAGGACGTAGGACTGGTCCTTGGCCAGATCCTCACCGCGGTGGAGTTCGGGCCGGCCCTCGTCGTCACGCAGCACCTCGGCGTAGTGGCCGGTGGCGATGGCGTCGAAGCCGAGCGCCAGGGCCCGGTCGAGGAGGGCGGCGAACTTGATGCGCTCATTGCAGCGCATGCACGGGTTCGGGGTGCGTCCGGCGGCGTATTCGGCGATGAAGTCATCGACGATGTCTTCCTTGAACCTCTCGGAGAAGTCCCAGACGTAGAAGGGGATGTCGAGCATTCCCGCCACCCGGTGGGCGTCGCGGGAGTCTTCGATCGTGCAGCAGCCGCGCGATCCGGTGCGCAGGGTCCCGGGCATCCGGGACAGGGCGAGGTGAACGCCGACGACTTCGTGTCCGGCGTCGACGGCACGGGCGGCTGCGACGGAGGAATCGACTCCGCCGGACATGGCGACGAGTACTCTCATGATGCTCCTTGCATCCATCGGGGTGTTGCCGAAACCATCCCGGCTCGGCGTGCCTGGTCGACGACCTCGGGAAGGGCCGTGAGCAGGGCATCGACATCGGATTCGGTCGTGTCGTGACCGAGCGTGAAGCGCTGGGTGGTGCGGGCGCTGTCCTCATCCATCCCGCAGGCCAGGAGCACATGGGAGGGACGGGAGACACCGGCAGAGCAGGCCGATCCCGTCGAGGTGGCCAATCCCCTGGCATCGAGACCGAACAGCAGCGAGTCCCCTTCGCAGCCCGGGAACGTGAAGTGGGCATTGGCCGGCAGGCGGTCCGCTCCGCGCGGACCGGAGAGCACGGCACCGTCGATGCTCGATTCGATTCCCGCGATGAGGCGGTCCCGCAGCCCCGACAGTCGGGCCGACCGGGACTCGAGGTCGGCAGTGACGAGATCGACGGCGGCGGCGAAAGCCACGGCACCGGCGACATCGAGGGTGCCCGAACGCACGCTGCGCTCCTGTCCCCCGCCGTGGAGGATGGGCGTCGGGCTCGCTGCGCGGTCGAGCAGGAGTGCGCCGATGCCGACGGGGCCGCCGATCTTGTGCGCGGTGATCGTCATGGCCGTCGCCTTGAGTGCCGCGAAGTCGAGCGGGATCTGTCCGAGCGCCTGCACGGCGTCGATGTGGAAGGGAATGCCGAGTTCGGCGGCGATCTCACCGATCTCGGCGATCGGCTGCAGAGTGCCGATCTCGTTGTTCGCGGCCATCACGCTGATGAGCGCGGTGCGTTCGGGTTCGCGGCGCAGTTCGGCGGTCGCCGCGTCCAGATCGAGACGCCCTGCCGAGTCGACGTCCAGGTAGACGGCTTCGGCGCCGAGGCGCTCCAGCCACTCCACGGTCTCGAGGATCGCAGGATGTTCGATCGTCGTCGTCAGCACCCGCGGGCGCGCAGGCTCCGTGAACGTTCCGTTGTTGCGGGCGAGGTAGAGGCCCTTGAGAGCGAAATTGTCCGCCTCGGTGCCTCCGGAGGTGAAGATCACCTCCGACGAGGTGGCCGCACCGACCGCGCGGGCGATTCCTTCGCGTGCTTCTTCGATGCGCATCCGTGCCGCCTGTCCGACCGCGTGCAGGGCCGAGGGGTTGGCCCGGCGGGCCAGCTCCTTCGTGTACACCTCGAGCACCTCGGCGGGCATCGGCGAGGTGGCTGCGTGATCGAGATAGATGGGCACCCTGCAATTTTAGGGCGTGAGCCAGGCTACGGCCAGGATCCGTGCGGCATCTCACCTGCGCAGCGGCACATCCGGACGAGTTGCCCGCCGGTGTGGCCGACTAAACTGGTCTCCGTGTTCACCGTTTTCACCATCGTCCTCTATGCCGCCACCGGCATCCTGACCCTGTGGTCGATCGTCGAGACCATCCGCAACCGTCCGGCCGGCAAGGCCCTGCTCGGCGGTGCCGCTCTGCTTCTGCTGCTGCTCATCGTGCAGCTGATCATCTCGATTGCGACCTTCGGCTCCACGCATGATGTCGACCCGCTGCTCTACTTCGGCTACATCATCACGGCGATTATGGTCATGGCGCTGGCCGGGTTCTGGGCGTTTGCGGAACTGAGCCGCTGGGGGCCGGGTGTGCTGGCCGCGGCAGGACTGACGGTGATCGTGATGATCGAGAGATTGGACCAGATTTGGCAGTGACCAGGCGCAATCGGTTCGGCGGGGACTCCGCCGACGATGCGAACTCAGCAGGCAGCGCGAACGCGGCAGGCAATGCGAAGTCAGCGGGCGACGCGGACTCCACGGCCGCCTCGGCGAGGGGACAGACGGGACGGTCGCCGTTCTCGGCGATGCATACCGGACCGGGACGGGCGCTGACGGCGGTGTACGGGGTCTTCGCGCTCTCGGCCACGGCCCGGGCGGGCTACCAGCTCATCCGCGAATTCGATGTCGCGCCGATCGCGTACTCGCTCTCGGCCTTCGCTGCGGTGATCTACATCCTCGCCACGGTCTGCCTGGTCATCGGCAACCGCGTCTCGCACCGGATCGCCGTCGCGGCCTGTGCGATCGAGTTCCTCGGCGTCATCGTCGTCGGCATCCTCAGCCACACCCACCCCGAGGACTTCGCAAAGCCGTCGGTGTGGTCGAACTTCGGCAGCGGATACGGCTATATTCCGCTGCTCCTGCCGCTCATCGGCCTGTGGTGGCTGCTGCGCGTCGGCCGCCGCGCCAGCCGCGGCTGACAATCCACGCGAACCGCGGCTGAGCCCGGGTCACTCCACCTTGGAGGACAGGACGTTCCAGTCGGTGGCGACGGCGGTGAGTTCATCACCGGTCTTCATCAGCACATAGGGGTGCGCGGTGTCGACCTTGATGGTGTCGCCCTCTTTGTCGTTCGTCTTCACGGCTTCGACGGTGTCGCCGAGGTCGAGTGCGTAGTCCGACGGTGCCTTGATCGTCAGGGTGCACCGCACCTCGCCCATTCCGATCGCACCGTTCTCGGTGCTCAAGGTCATGTCCTCGAACTTGAGGTCCTCATAGGGCTTGCAGTCGACATCGACCTTGTCGAAGCCGGAGTCCTTGTCCCGCAGGTCACCCAGGTAGTCGCGGAATCCCTTGAATCCGCCTTCCTTGAGTCCCTCGGGGCCCCCGGACTTCGCCTTGCCGTCGACGAGGAATGACGAGACGTCACCGGACGCGGTCGTCAGATCCTCGGAGAAGTCCTCGGGTCCCTTCTCCACGGCGCCGCTGTCATCGGCCATGAGGGTCGGCATCTGGTCGGTGGGGATATAGGACGCCGAACGCACGAGCGGATCGGTCGACGCCGATTCCCGCGTCACCAGCATCACCTGGGTCAGCTGCTTGTCCCCATCCGTGGACTTCTTGTCCGCGGTTCCGAAGGCGTAGAACCACATCGGATATTCGGTGAAGTTCGGGCTGCCGGCGACGACCTCGGTGAAGTTTGGTGCGCGCAGCTTCTGCTTCGCCTTGTCCGCGATCTGGATCTGCGCGCGGGTGTGGTCGATGAGCGGCGCCGCCTGGATCTTGTCGAGGTCGGAGCCCTTGTCGCCGAGTGTCTTGTCCAGCGATTCCGTGTAGTTCGTCATGAACTTCCCGGCCTCTCCGGCACGCACCGCCGTGCGCTCGTACGGAGTGGTGTCCGGGCTGCTGGGTTTGGCGATCGGCATATTCGCACAGCCGCTGAGCACGAGTCCGGTGCCCAAGACAGAGGCCGTCACCGCGCGGAAGGACCGCCGGTTCCGCAGATCCCGTCGCCGAGGCGGCGCTTGGCCGGCCGTGTCCGGCTGCACTGTCGAGATCGGCTGGGTCGCCGGTCCCGGCTCGCCCTTGACCGTGCGGTCTGCGGCCGGTTCCGGGCCGCCGCGGCCAGAGCCGCCCGAGGGACCGTCTCCGCCACCGTCGGGTCCGCTGTCGTTGCTGTCGGGTTCGCTGCCGCTCGGGGGTCCGACGTCCTTCTTCGGCGGGCGGATGCGCGAGGCCCACCAGCGCATGAAGAAGAACACCGAGAATCCGGCGAGGATGATCGTGCCGGCAATGCCGAGCAGGCTGAGTGCGAACACGCCCTTGACGCGCATCTGGAGACTCACCGTCGTTCCGTCGAGGCTGTCATCGGAGTTCGCAGGAGCGATGACGAGCACCTGCGGTTCGGCATCGAGGTCGAAGGTCTTCGCGACCGTCTTTCCCGTGTCCGAGCTGATCCACCAGTCGCGATCGGCGATATCGGCCTCAGGCTTCGCATCACCGGGAGTGAACCGGTGGGAGGCGGAGTTCGGGAACGACACATCACTGATCTGCTCCTGCGCCACCCCGTCGAGGTAGCTGTCGGCGTCGACCCCGCTGGCGGTGCCGACGAACAGCTCCGTGCCCTTCGAGTTCTTCGCCGTCACGGTCACGCTCGAACCCGAATAGGGCACGATCGCCTCGTCGAGGACGACGGCGTAGGCACCGTCCTTGACCTTGAAGGCCGGCGTCTCGGTGATCTCGTCGGTGCCGACGACCGAGAGCGCAGAGATGACCAGTCCGGCGAGCGTGAGTGCCGCTACGCCGAAGAGGATGGCGGTGATGAGTCGGATTCGCTGGATCAGAACAGTGCCCTCATGAGTGCGGTCCGTGCCTTGGTCACGGCTGGGTCGTCGGCGCCGAGGACCTCGAAGAGATCGAGGACCCGCAGGCGCAGGGACTCCTTCTCATCACCCGCGGTGGTGCGGATGAGTGAGATGAGTCGGTTGAAGGCGCTACCTGCTTTGCCGCTGACCACTTCGGCGTCGGCCGCGGCCTTCGCGGCTTCGACGTTCTTGGGGTCCGCATCGGCGGCGGCGATGAGATCGGCTGGTTCCTGGTCGATGAGGCGGCGGCCCAGGCCTGCACGGGCGAGACCGAACTTCGCCTCCTCATCGGCGGGAGAGTTCGCCAGCGCGGCTTTGAACAGGTTCTCGGCTGTGTCGAAGTCGCCCTTGGCGAGTGCCTCTTCGGCCTCCGGGTGGGCAGGGCCGGCCGGTTCGGGCTCGGCTCCCCCGACGGCCGCATGCCCGGTCACACCGTTCTCACCTGCGAGCTTGAGCAGCTCGTCGAAGTACGCCTGGACCTGAGGTTCGGGCAGAGCGCTCTGGAACAGCGGCACGGGCTGA
This sequence comes from Brevibacterium sediminis, assembly GCF_013623905.1. GTDB lineage: Bacteria > Actinomycetota > Actinomycetes > Actinomycetales > Brevibacteriaceae > Brevibacterium > Brevibacterium sediminis. The sequence continues at coordinate 65,743 of NZ_JABKDD010000007.1, read as the reverse complement.
CCCTTGATGAGGGCGACGACCGTGGGGATCGACTGAACGCCGAAGGCCTGCTGCAGACGCGGGTTCGCATCGACGTCGACCTTGGCCAGCACCAGACGTCCCCCGTACGCGGTGACGACGCGTTCGAGGATCGGCGAGAGCTGTTTGCAGGGTTCGCACCATTCGGCCCACAGGTCGATGACGACGGGCACGCGGTCGGAGATCGCCACCAGGCTGGTGAACGTCGATTCGTCGACGTCGAAGACCAGTCCCGGAACGGCGACCGCATTCGGATCCCCACCGGCCGGGCCGCCGGCGGCACCGTCAGCACCGGCTCCCGCACCGGCGGCCTGACCGCCCTGACCGGTCTGACCGGCCTGTTCGGCGGGCATGTTCTTGCTGCGCACCGCCGACAGGTCGAGTCCCTGATTGGGCTGCGTGCTCTCCTGCGAGGGATCCATTGACACGTGGTCTCCTTTGTGACGCGGTCGGTGGGCTCGGCGCAAACCGTGACGCACCTGGTCCTTGCTTATCCAACAGAACGTATCAACACCGGTGCGCTCACGGCTATTTCCTCAGCCGTCAGGGAAGGAACACCACGGTGCCGACCCTTCCGCCTCAGCCTGCTTCGGCTCCGGCGAGAGTCTCGAGACCGCCGATGAGCTTGACCTTGCCGTCCTTGGGGACGAGGAAGGTGAGCACCTGGGTGGTCTTCGTCGTCACCGGCTCCTTGGTCGTCGCGGAGCCGACGAGTTCCTTCTGCGGCGACGACAGCGACAGGGTGCCGGTGCGACCCTCTTTCGACTCGGGGCTGATCGTCGATTCGGCGTCGATGACTCCGGTGACGATGGCGGCGTCCCCGGCGGTGCCCTGGGCGACGAGTTCCTTGCCCGGAGTGTACTTGTAGTCGACTTCGGCCTTGCCTTCTTCGGCGCTGGCCTTCTGGTCCTTCTGGTTCTTCCAGATGGACTTCGAGAAGTCATCGGACTCGAACTTCTTCGCCTCCTTCGAGTCCGCCCCGCTGCCGAGGGCCTTAGCGTAATCGGCAACGGCCTTCTCCGGAGTGGTGACGAAGTCCTTGGATCCGGGTTCGAGCATCTTCGCCCCCTGACGCGAGTCGGGCAGTTCGGGCAGCTTCGTGCCGGCCGTCAGCTGGGTCTGCGACCACAGTTTGTAGTTGCTGCGCGGATCCTCCTGGGTCAGCACGAGCAGCTGCGAATTCCCACCGGCGGAGGTGATCAGGCTGGTCACGCGCGGCCAGGCATCGGTGGCCGAGGTGTAGTTGGCGACGATCTCTTCGCTGGCCACCTCCGGCGCCATCTTCTGGTCTTCGACATCGTCTTTCACCTTGTACAGGTCTTCACGCTGCTTGAGCGCAGGACCGGCGGCGCGTTCGGCCAGTGCCTTCTTATCGGTCTTCTTGTCCGCGGCTTTGACGTCGGCGGCCACGGAGTCGAGGATCCGCTTGGCCTGGTCATCGGTGACGCCCGCGGCCGCGGAGCTCGGAGCCTCGGAGGGCTCGGGCTTCGGCAGCTCTTCGGGCCCGCAGGCGCTCAGGGCGAGCACGGGGACGACGGCGAAGGCGGTGCCGTATTCGGCGAGCTTGCGGCGGCGCTCCTGGCGCGCCTTGCGGCGGTTCGCTTCCTTCTTCGAATTGTTCGCACCGAGGAAGAGGAGGACGACGCCGACGACGAAGAGGACACCGCCGATGATCATCAGCGGGAGCGCCCAGGGAGTCTCGGCATGGTTGGGCCAGGTGAGGGTCACGGATTTGACGGCTCCGGCTTCGCCGTCACCGGCAATGAGGAATCCGGTGCGGTTGGCCTCGTCGTTCCATTCCAGCTCCACCGAATCGGTGCCGGTGACTTCCGACTGCCACAGATCGGCCCCGGCGGGATTGGGAACCTTGCCCTCACCATCGGTCGCCTTGGTCGTGAGCTTGCCGCCTTCGGCGAGTCCGGTGACGCGGTCATAGGCGGACTGTCCCGCCCAGGCTTCGACGTTCTCGATCGGAGCTTGGGCGATCGTGAGGTCACCGCTGCCCTTGACCGTGAGCGTGGTCGGGGTTTCGTAGAGGTTGAGCATTCCGGGGTCGACGATGACTGCCGGTTTGTCGGCATCGATCTGTGCGGTGGCAGTGATCGTATCCTCCGGCGCCCACAGGGTCTTCTGCAGGATGCCGAGGCCACCGACGACGACACCCACCACCATGAGAATCACAGCGAATGTGTAACGCACGAGCGAACCTTCCCTCAGCCGAGCAAAAATGGCACCCCAGTTCGGGGACTCTTCAAGTTTAAGTCACATACCGGACATCGCCTTTGTGCGCACGCTCAGTGTGTGTCGACGTTCACACGCCCAAGCCGCGCAGCGGCGCCGATTGCGCCCCGGAATGTCCCGCTCCCTGCTGTCTGCCCTAAGCTGGGCGAGTGAGCAACAACAGAATTGTGTGGATCGACTGCGAAATGACCGGCCTCGACGAGGTGCGGGACGAACTCATCGAGGTGGCTGCGATCGTCACCGACTTCGAGCTCAACCCCCTCGACGACGGAATCGACATCGTCATCAAGCCCTCGGCGGAGGCACGGGCGAACATGAACGAATTCGTCACGAACATGCACACCACCTCGGGCCTGATCACCGAACTCGACGCGGGCACCACCGTCGCCGAGGCGCAGACCCGAGTCCTCGAATACGTGAAGAAGCATGTCCCCGAGGCCGGCAAGGCACCGTTGGGAGGGAACTCGGTCGGCACCGACAAGGTGTTCCTCACCAAACAGATGCCCGAACTCGTCGAGCACCTGCACTACCGGATCATCGATGTCTCCTCGATCAAGGAACTGTCCAAGCAGTGGTTCCCACGCGCCTACTTCCAGGCACCGGCCAAGCACGGTGGCCACCGTGCACTCGGAGACATCATCGACTCGATCATCGAGCTCCAGTACTACCGGAAGGCCGTGTTCTCCGCCGAGGGGCCGAGTTCCGATGAGGCGAAATCGATTGCCGCCGAGGTGGCCGAGGCCTACCCGAAGGCGACCGACGAGGACTGACCGCCGCCTTCCGAGGCGATCGTGAGCACAGCCCGGTTCCGCAGCTGCGGAACCGGGCTGTTCATTCTCTGAGACCAGCCGGATCTGAACCCGAGCGTTCGATATGATGGTTTCATCATGCCATTGAATCAGCTTCAGCGACCCCTGTACGAGGTCAAGGCGAACCTCTTCAAGGGCCTCGCCCACCCCTTCCGCATCCGCATCCTCGAGCTCCTCTCCGGCAACGACGAGGTCAGCGTGGCCGATCTGCAGGCCGAGACCGCACTCGAGGCCTCGCACCTCTCGCAGCATCTCGCAGTGCTGCGGCGCCACCGTCTCGTCGAATCCGAACGTCGGGCCAGCCATGTCTACTACCGTCTGGCCGACCGGCGCACCGCAGAGCTGCTCGCGGTGGCCAGGAGCCTGCTGCTGACGATGCTCGAAGACGATGAGCAGCGACTCGCCGAAGCCCGTTCGCTGCCGAAGATCCCGGGCGCTGATACGGCATGAGCCCGACATCTCCGCTGCGCCGCACCCGGTCTCTGCTGCCGTCGGTCGCCGACTACCGTGAGACCCGCCGCTCCTGGCCGAAGGACCTCCTCGCCGGTGCCACTGTCGGCATCGTCGCCCTGCCCCTGGCTCTGGGCTTCGGAGTCAGCTCCGGGCTCACTGCCGAACAGGGACTCATCACCGCAATCGTCGCAGGCTTCCTCGCCGCGGTCTTCGGCGGATCCCACCTGCAGATCTCCGGTCCCACCGGTGCCATGGCCGTCGTCCTCGTGCCGATCGTCGCCAGCCACGGCGCCGAGGCCGTCATCGCCGTCACCCTCATCGCCGGACTCATCGTCGTCGTGGCCGGACTGCTGCGGCTCGGCCGGACGGTGTCCTTCATTCCCTGGCCGGTGATCGAAGGCTTCACCGTCGGCATCGCTGCGATCATCTTCCTCCAACAGGTGCCGTTCGTGACGACCCCCGATGATCTGGTTCCGGGCGAGGTGAGCACGAATGCCTTCGCCGCCGCCGTGCAGCTCGTTTCGTCGGCGGACTGTTCGTATCTGCCCTACTCCCTGGGTGCGGTCGCGATCGTCGCCGTCTGCATGCTGCTGGCTCCGAAGTTCCATGAGTCGATCCCCGGATCATTGGTCGGCATCGTCGTCGTCACCGTGCTCGCCGGAATCGTGCCCAATCCCCTGGCCACGATCGAAGAGATCCCCCAGTCGCTGCCGACCCCCAGCCTGCCGGTCGTCGACCCGGCCTCCCTGCCGTCACTGCTGCCGGCGGCGGGCACGATCGCCGCGCTCGCGGCCATTGAGTCGCTGCTTTCGGCCAGGGTCGCCTCGTCGATGTCCGACGCCGGCGCCTACCAGCCTGACCGTGAGCTCGTCGGCCAGGGCGTCGCCTCGATCGGATCGTCGCTGTTCGGCGGCATCCCTGCCACCGGTGCCATCGCCCGCACCTCCGTGAACATCCGTGCCGGCGGTCGCACGCGCCTGGCCTCGATCGTCCACGCGGCCGTGCTGCTGCTCATCGTGCTGGTGGCTGCGGGACCGGTGAGTCGGATTCCGCTGGCGGCCCTCGGCGGAGTCCTCTTCGTCACGGCGGTCCGGATGGTCGATCTCAAGACGATGCGGTCGATTCTGCGCTCGACGAAGTCCGATGCCTTCGGGTTCGTCATCACTGCGCTCATCACCATCTCATTCGACCTCATCGTCGCCGTGGGCATCGGCGTCGTCGTTGCCGCGGTCTTCGCTTTGCGGAAGCTGTCGTCGATCACCTCGGTGCGCATCGAACGACTCTCGGAATCAGAGTCCGAGTATCCGGGTGATGAGAGGATTGCCATCGTCCATTTCCACGGACCGCTGTTCTTCGCCTCGGCCGATCGCATCTCGGATGAGGTTCTGGGGCTGCGGGGAGTCGAGGTCGTCGTGCTGCGCATGTCGCAGCTCGAACTCGTCGACGCCACCGGCGCACACATCCTCACCGATATGGTCACAGCCTTCGAACGCCGCGGGATCACGGTGCTCATCAAGGGCGTCAGAGACAGCCAGGCCGGACTGTTCGAACAGGTCGGGGTGCTCGCCGCACTGCGTCACCACAAGCATCTCTTCGATGAGCTTCCGGCTGCCCTCGCCCATGCCCGCTCGCATGTGGAGCGGGCGCGGCAGAGCTGATCGTGTCTCAGCCGGCCTTCTTCTCGGGGCGGGCGAAGATGTTCGACGGGAAGGCACCTGACTTCGCAATGACGCGCAGCAGGTCACGGCTCGGCGAGAGCAGAGATTCGATCGTCTGATCGTCAAGCACCGACCACGCGGCTGCAACGGTGCCGTCGGTGAGGGCTTCGACCTGTTCCTTCAGGTCACGTCCCGCCTCGGTGATGGTGGGGAGGTCGTGCCCGCGTTCATCCTTGTCCACGGTGATCAGCCCCGCCTCGGCGAGCCTGGACTGCGCGGTCTGCCATTCCTCATCCGTGTAGCCGCGTGTCTTCTGTGCCGCTCGCGGACGGAACCCGGCACCGGTCGCGACGTCGAGCATGAGGGCGTCGATTCCGGGCACACCGGCGGTGACGAGGGAGGCGACATGGCCGTCGCCGCGGAATTCGCGGGCCACGGTCGCCACGTCCCACATCTTCTCGAATGCGGTGGCCGCCTGGTGGCCGCCGATGACGTCGGCGGTGGCTGCGGCCAGGGTGCGGCCGGAGAAGTCCATGGCGGCGAGCACGGGTGCCAGCGTCTCCGTCACTTGGGTGGCCGCCTCGGTGAGCAGGGCGATGTCATCACGGTCACCGAAGAGTTCGGCCATGTACGCGCCCACTGCGTCGAAGCGGGCCTGGACCATCTGCTCCGGGCTCACCGTCTCCCACAGGCGCGGCAGCATTCCGGCGACGAAATTCGGGGAATAGTTGTAGTACGCGGCGGACACGACTCCGGGATTCACCCGTCCCAGCGGAGCCGAACGGGCGGCCATATTGCCTTCGACACCGGGTTCGAGTCCGTACTTGGCGTACTCGGCGCCGACCGTCTGCGAGAAGTAGATCGACGAGTGGAAGGAGTTGATGCGGGCCGAGACCGTTCTGATGTTCTGTGTGCGCTGGGAATCCATATCGTCATCCTATGGGCGGTCTCCTCCCAGGTAAATGGGTCTGCGCGTGTGTCGCTGCCCGCACCGACCGGCGCAGGTCAATAGCGCAGTCTCATAGGTCCTAAATCGCTTTCCCCCTCCCCCGAGGCGGCCGGACTCCCGCGTCGATCCTCGCACCGGCGCGCCCGTCCGGTCGCGCACATTTGCCGCGTCAGGACCCGGTGCTACGGTCTGAGCATGGAGTGACACGGACCGTTTGCGACCACGGCATCGTCCCGGTCGGAAGCCGATCCCGCCAACCGCATCAGCACAGCGTCCGGCTTGGAGGTCAGATGAGGATCGCACTGTTCGCCACCTGCATCGTCGATGCGATGTATCCCGAGGTTGCGCAGGCAACCGTGAGAATTCTGCGCCGACTCGGCCATGAGGTGATCTTCCCCGAAGGCCAGTCGTGCTGTGGGCAGATGCACATCAACTCCGGCAAGTTCGCGCAGGCCGAACCGGTCATCGCCAATCACGTCCGCGCCTTCACGAGCACCGAATGGGATGTCGCCGTCGCCCCGTCCGCTTCATGCGTGGCCTCGCTCGGCCACCAGCAGCCGATGGTCGCCACCCGGGTGGGCAATGATGCCCTGGCTTCCGAGGCCGCCGAGGTGGCCGGCCGCACCTATGAGCTCACCCAGTTCCTCACCGACGTCCAAGGCGTCACGGATGCCGCGGCCGATCTCGGTTCCTATTTCCCGCACCGTGTGACGTATCACCCGTCGTGCCACGGAATGCGGCTGCTGCGCCTCGGCGATCGACAGTCCTCCCTCGTCCGGTCCGTCGAGGGCATCGACTTCGTCGAACTGCCTCTGGCCGATTCCTGCTGCGGGTTCGGCGGCACTTTCTCCGTGAAGAACCCGGAGGTGCCCTCGGCGATGCTCGCCGACAAGGTGCGCACGATCCAGGCGACCGAAGCCGATGTCTGCACCGGCGGCGATGCCTCCTGTCTGCTGCACATCGGCGGGGGAATGTCGCGGTTCGAACGCACCGGAAGCTTCGACGGTGCCCCGGACGTCACCGCCGTCCACGTCAAGGAGACGAGTTCGACCGATGAGCGGGGGCACACGACCGAGACGCTGACGACGGTCGTCGGTGCCGACGATGACGACCACCTCACCCCAGGCCATCGGGGCACCTCTCCGGCTGAGCCGAGCCGCACCCAGTCCGGGTTCCGCGTCGGTCAGGCCGCGGTCCATCTGGCCCGGATCCTCGCGTCGACGAAGGAGGACCCGCTGCGGGTGCCGAGCGAAGGAGCAGAAGTGAGCGGAGGGAGCCTGCGATGACCTTTCTGGGAATGCCGCTGCTGCCGTCGAAGCGACGCGGCGATCTGCCCGGCGGGCAGGGCAACATCATCGAAGCCGAGGCCTTTCCCGAGGTCTCGCACGAGCATCTGAGCAACCAGCAGCTGCGCAACAACATAGGCCACGCCACCTCGACGATTCGGTCCAAGCGCGCCGAGGTCGTCTCCGAGCTCGACGACTGGGAAGCCCTGCGCGACGCCGGTGAGGCCACGAAGAACGAAGTGATGGCAAACCTGCCCGAGTATCTCGCGCAGTTCGAAGAGGCATTCACCGCCGCCGGCGGCATCATCCACTGGGCCCGCGACGCCGATGAGGCCAATGCCATCGTCGCCGAACTCGTCGAGGACAATGCGCCGGTGCTCGAGACAGGCCGCCGTGAGGTCATCAAGGTCAAGTCGATGGCCACCCAGGAGATCGGTCTCAACGAGCACCTCGAGGCCGAAGGCATCGATGCGTTCGAGACGGATCTGGCCGAGCTCATCGTCCAGCTCGGCGAGGACAAACCCAGCCACATCCTCGTTCCCGCCATCCACCGCAACCGGGATGAGATCCGTGAGATCTTCATGGACAAGATGCCCGACGCCGGGGAGCTGACGAACGAACCGGCCGTCCTCGCCGAGGCGGCCCGCCGACACCTGCGCCACAAATTCCTCACCACGAAGGTCGCGATCTCCGGAGCGAACTTCGGTATCGCGGAGACCGGCACTCTCGGAGTGGTCGAGTCCGAGGGCAATGGGCGCATGTGCCTGACCCTGCCGGAGACGCTCATCACCGTCATGGGGATCGAGAAGCTGCTGCCGAGGTTCGCCGATCTCGAGGTGTTCCTGCAGCTGCTGCCGCGCTCGTCCACGGGTGAGCGGATGAACCCCTACACCTCGTTCTGGACCGGTCGATCCGATGGCGACGGGCCGCAGAACGTCCACCTCGTGCTTCTCGACAACGGACGCACCCGGGCCCTGGCCGATGAGCACGGACGCACGGCGCTCAACTGCATCCGCTGCTCGGCATGCATGAACGTCTGCCCGGTCTACGAACGCACCGGCGGCCACGCCTACGGCTCGACCTACCCCGGCCCCATCGGGGCGATCCTCTCCCCGCTGCTCACCGGTGTCGAAGAGCAGGGCAACGGTTCGCTGCCGTACGCGTCGAGCCTGTGCGGGGCCTGCTACGACGTGTGCCCGGTGAAGATCAACATTCCCGAGATCCTCGTCCATCTGCGGGGCGAAGATGTCAAGGCCAACCACTCCCCTGTGTCCTCCCAGCTCGACGCCGCCCTCACCGGTGCGTCGTGGATGATGGGCGACGGGAAGCGGATGGCCGCTGCGGAGAAGGGACTGCCTCTCGCGCACAAGGTCACCGGCGGTGAGCAGATCAACGCTCTGCCCGGAATCGCCGGCGCCTGGACATCGAGCCGGGACATCCCGGCCCTGCCCGAGAAGAGCTTCCGACAGCTGTGGGCCGAAGAGGAAGCGAACGACCGCGACGAGGAGGGACAGCGATGACCGATACCGCCCGCGAGGAGATCCTCGCCCGCATCAGCGAAGCACTCGGTCGCCGCGGCGGCGGGGAATACGTGTCGTCGTCTCCGCGGACGGCGGTACCGGGCACCGGCGGCACGGCACATGCCGAATCCGGTGGGGTCGCCTCGGCGAACACTGCCGCCACGGCCGCCGACGCCGGATACCACCATGAGGGCACATACACGGGTGAGGCCCTCGTCGAACTGCTCATCGACCGCCTCGTCGACTACAGAGCCAACGTCCACCGCGCCGACGGCGACCCGAGCGCGACGATCTCCGAGCTCATCGGCGACCATTCCTCGGTCGTCGTCCCCCGCGGCCTCGACTCGTCCTGGCTGGCGGGGTATTCCGGTGGGGTGCGGGTCGATGCTCCGGGTGAGTTCCTCAGCGTCGACGAACTCGACGCTCAGGGGGCGGTGGTGACCGCCTCGGCGGTGGCGATCGCGCAGACGGGCACCATCGTCCTCGACGGATCGGACGAGTGCGGGCGGAGGGCGATCACGCTCGTGCCCGACCATCATGTGTGCATCGTCCGGACGGACGACATCGTCGACATCGTCCCCGAGGGAATCTCCCGGCTCGACGCGCACGCACCGCTGACGTTCATCTCCGGGCCCTCGGCCACGAGCGACATCGAGCTCAGCCGGGTCGAAGGAGTCCACGGACCGCGCACCCTCGACGTCATCATCCTCAACGGATGAGCGCAGCGAGGACCTTCGACTCGGCCGAGCCGGCGAGCGCACTCGGACCGGCGAATGCGAACGGACCGGCGAGTGCGGAACAATGGAGCTCATGACCACGGCGCAGACCCTTCAGTACCCGCGGCCGGATGACCGGCCTCGACGTCGCAGTCGGCGGACGACGTTCATCGTCTCCGCGGTCGTCATCGTCCTAACCCTCATCATCGGCAGTGTCGCGGCCGACCGCATCGTCGACTACACCACGGAGCAGCGCATCGCCGACGGACTTGCCGACTACGGTGAAGCCGAGGTCTCCGTCGAAGGCTTCCCCATCCTCACGCAGCTGGCTTCCAGAGAACTGAACTCGGTGCATGTCACCGCCGATGAGGCCACCTATGAGGGTGTCGACTTCACCGATGTCGATGCGAAGCTCTATGACGTTCCCACCGGCGGGTCGAAGCCGATCGGCACCGTCGACGGCACTGCGGTGCTCCCCCACTCGACCCTCGACGAGCTCGCCGCCGAACATGCGAACCTGCCCGAGGGGATGTCGTTCACGACCGTCGACGGCGAACTCTTCCTCAAAGGGTCGATGCTCGGTCAGGATCTGCTTGTGGGCATCGACCCGAAGGCCGACGGCAGGCGGGCCGTCGTCGACGCGACGACGATCAAGCTGGGTTCGGCGGAGTTCTCCCTTGATCGCCTGCCTGGCTTCCTCACCTCTGAGATCTCCGATATCGTCATCGATCTCGACTTCCTGCCCGCCGGACTCGAGCTCACCGACATCACCGCCACCGACTCGGGACTGCAAGTCCGCCTCCACGGATCCGGCGTCAGCCTGCAGTAGACGAACCCAACAGAACCTGCGTGAAGATTCGGGGTCGCGGAAGCTCCGGCACTGACTGATGAGAGGACTCAATGATGAGCATGATCACTCCCGCACGCGAACGCGTCGCCTCCGAACTCACCGAGCTGTCGACATTGACTGACTCCGATCGTCCCGGTTGGACGAGGCGCGCCCTGAGCGAATTCGACGTTTCGGGTCGAGAATTCGCCCGCAGACTCATGCGACAGTCCGGGATGGACACCCGCATCGACGGCGCCGGCAATGTCATCGGAGTGCTGCCCGGCCGCCTCGGTGGTCGTCAGATCATGCTCGGATCGCATACCGACACCGTCGACGGAGGCGGACGTTTCGATGGGATCATCGGAGTGCTCGGCGCAATCGAGGTAGTGCGGCTCATCCGGGAGCACGACATCCGCGTCGATCACGATCTTGTGGTCGTGGTGTTCTTCAACGAGGAGCCCAATGACTTCGGCCTCTTCTGCGTCGGCTCCCGCGCGATGACCGGTCAGGTCGACCGTCAGACCCTAGCCATGACGGATCCCACCGGACGTTCTCTGGCAGACGCACTGCCTGATTCCCGTATCGACCCCGACGACTTCCTCTCCGCCGCCTACGATTTCAATCCGGTCACGGCCTTCCTCGAACTCCACATCGAACAGGGCCCAGAGCTCGAACGGGCGGGGCGACAGATCGGCGTCGTCGAGACAATCACTGGTATCAACCACTTCCGGGCCCTCTTCACCGGCCGCCAGGACCATGCGGGTACGACTCCGATGGACGTACGGGCCGATGCCGGCTGCGCGGCGGCTGGAACGGTGCTCGCCGTAGAATCGATCGCCGAGTCCGGATTGAATACTCGAGGCACCAGCGGACAGATCAGCTTCACTCCCGAGGCAGTCAACGTCGTTTCGCAGATCGCAAGCTTCGAAGGAGAGTTCCGAGGCCCCGAAGGCTCCTGGCTCAACGAAGCTCAGCGCCGCCTCACTGCGGCGGCGGGGAACGAGGCCGAGAAGCGCGGAGTCGAGGTCGAAATCGAATGGACCACCGATGATGCGCCGGTCCCCCTGCATGAGCCGATCACTTCCACAATCACTGAAGTGGCCGACGATTTCGGTCTCACGCGCGCAACCATGTTCTCGGGTGCCGGTCATGATGCTGGAATCATCGCTGCAAAGACCCAGGTGGGAATGATCTTCGTTCCGTCTGTCGACGGCCGCAGCCATTGTCCCGAAGAGTTCACCGACTTTGCCGACATCATGCCCGGCATCTCTGTCCTTCTCGAAACCATTCTGCGCATCGACCGCCGCAGTCGCGGCTGACCGCGGGGGCGGGTAATGTTCCGGTCGTGACGACTCCCATTCCCGCCGAAACCGCCGACGATGCCCGCCGCTACCGCCCCGATCCGACCGTCCTCACCGCACTGACCTCACCGAGGCTGCTCACCCGTGAGGTCCTGGCCGGACTCGTCGTGGGGCTCGCCCTCATCCCCGAGGCGATCGCGTTCTCGATCATCGCCGGAGTCGATCCGAAGGTCGGGCTGTTCTCCGCATTCATCATGGCCACCTCGATCGCGTTCCTCGGCGGGCGCCCGGCCATGATCTCCGCGGCGACGGGAGCCGTCGCGCTCGTCATCGCCCCCGTCGCCCGCGAGCACGGGATGGACATGTTCATCGCCACCGTCATGCTCGCCGGTGTGTTCCAGATCCTGCTGGCCGTGGCCGGAGTCGCGAAGCTCATCCGGTTCATCCCCCGCAGCGTGATGGTCGGGTTCGTCAACGCCCTGTCGATCCTCGTCTTCGCAGCACAGGTCCCCCACGTCATCGGAGTGCCGTGGATGGTCTACCCGCTGCTGGCCATCGCCATCGTCGTGCTCGTGTTCATGCCGAAGCTGACGAAGATCGTACCGGCACCGCTGATCACGATCGTGATCATCACCGGCATCGTCGTCGTGTTCGCCATCGATGTCCCTACTGTCAGCGACCAGGGCGAGCTGCCGCGCAGCCTGCCCGAACTCTTCATCCCGCATGTGCCGCTGACCTGGCAGACCTTCACGACGATCGCCCCTTACTCGCTGGCCATGGCACTGGTCGGGCTGATGGAGTCGCTCATGACGGCCAAGCTCGTCGACGAGATCACCGACACGCACTCGAACAAGACCCGTGAGTCCTGGGGTCAGGGAGCCGCGAACATGATCTCCGGCCTCTTCGGCGGGATGGGCGGCTGCGCGATGATCGGGCAGACGATGATCAATGTCCGCGCTTCGGGGGCGAGGACTCGGATCTCGACGTTCATGGCCGGAGCGTTCCTGCTCATCTTCGTCGTCGTGCTCGGCGACATCGTCGGCATGATCCCGATGGTCGCACTCGCTGCCATCATGATGATGGTCTGCGTCGACACCTTCGACTGGCATTCCATCCGTCCCTCGACGCTTAAGATGCTGCCGAAGTCCGAGACTTTCGTCATGATCGCCACCGTCGCCGTCGTCGTCGCCACCGGCAACCTCGCCATCGGCGTTGTTGTCGGAGTGTTCGTGGCCAGTGTGCTCTTCGTTCGGAGGGTCGCCCACTTCGTCACCGTCGAGCGCACGGTCACCGAGGCGGTCGCCCGGTATGTGGTCCGCGGCGAGCTCTTCTTCGCCTCCTCGAATGACCTGACCACTCAGTTCCGATACACACATGATCCCGATCAGGTCGTCATCGATATGACGGAATCGCATGTCTGGGATGCATCGACAGTGGCCGCCCTCGATGCGATCGTGACGAAGTACGAGGCGCTGGGCACGAACGTGGAGATCACCGGAATGAATGCGTATACCGAGACTCTGCATACGCGACTCTCCGGCGGGCTGGGATAACTGCCCGGTGAAGTCGGGCAGGCGCGCGATCCGCTGAGGTAGACTGTCCGCAATGTCACAGTCAGCCCCGGATGCCGCTTTCCGCCCGAAAGTGTGGGTTCTTCCGCACTCGGGCACCAACGGCTACATCACTTCGTGGGGCGAAATGCAGTCGGGCACACAGCCGTTCGGACGCGGAGATCGTCCGCCCCGACCCCTGGTGTGATCTTCCGACAGAGTTCATCGTCCGAGCCGACGACGTCCGCTCGATTCACGTACGTACGCTCAGCGTCGACGAACTGAGCACAGTCTGCACATCCACTCTTCGGGTCGAACCCTTTTCTCTGCCGACCACGAACGGGATCACTGTGACCACCACTTCTGCAACCGCTTCACCACTCGCCTCACCGACCCCTCTGGGACAGCGCTTGTTCCAGGCGCTCCGCAGCGACACCGTCGGCGGCGCCCTTCTCCTCGTCGCCGCAGCTGCCGCTCTGATCTGGGCGAACTCACCGGCGTCGGCCGGATACTTCGCACTCCGCGATATCGAGTTCGGTTACGAACCGTGGCATCTGCGGCTGAGCATCGGGCAATGGGCCGCCGACGGACTGCTCGCAATCTTCTTCTTCCTCGTCGGCATCGAGCTCAAGGCGGAATTCACCCGCGGTGACCTGCGTCGGCTCCGCACCGCCGTCGTCCCGATCACTGCGGCGGCCGGCGGCGTCCTCGTCCCCGCCCTCATCTGTGCGGCGTTTCTGCTCACCCGCCCGGAGCTCCTGCGCGGCTGGGCGATCCCCACCGCGACAGACATCGCCTTCGCCGTCGCCGTCCTTGCGATCGTCGGCTCCCACCTGCCGAAAGCGCTGCGCCTCTTCCTGCTGACCCTGGCCGCAGTCGACGATCTGCTGGCGATCGCGATCATCGCGATCTTCTATACCGAGTCCATCGCGGTTCTCCCCCTTGTCGCGGCGCTCGGAATCGTCATCGTCTACGGGCTCATCGCGAGCCGTTTCCGTCGCTTCTTCGTCGACCGTACCTGGGCCTCGTGGGTCATCCTCCTGCCCCTCGGACTCACCGCCTGGGCGTTCATGCACGCCTCCGGCGTCCACGCGACCATCGCCGGAGTGCTGCTGGGCTTCACGATCCCCGCCGTCGTCGGTCGTGGTTCGAACCGCGCGATCGGCACCGACCACGGTGCTTCCAGCGACCTCCATCCGGATGCCGACAGTAGGTCCGGAATCGACCTCGCCGAGGCGCTCGAACACCGCCTTCGACCGCTGTCGGCCGGTTTCGCCGTCCCGGTCTTCGCATTCTTCGCCGCCGGCGTCGATATCGGCGGAACCCACGGTCTGGCCTCGGCGTTCTCCCACCCGTTGACCTACGGGATCGTGACGGCACTGATCGTGGGCAAGCCTGTCGGCATCCTCGTCTCCACCTGGTTGGTCACCCGGTTCACCGGTGGGTTGAATCCTGGTCTGCGTTGGGCCGACCTCACCGGCATCGGGCTGCTTGCCGGCATCGGCTTCACCGTCTCGCTCCTCGTCGCCGAGCTCAGCTTCACCGCCGGTTCGGTCGAACACGATGTGGCGAAGGTCGCCGTCCTCAGCGCCTCCCTGTTTTCGGCCGTATCCGCCGCGCTCATCCTCGCTGTGAGGAATGCCCACTATCGTCGACTGCTTCAGGCACGAAAGCAGTCCGCCTCAGGCGTATAAGGAAGACGGTCACGGGCATGTGGTCCGTCGGTGACCGGCGAAACCGAAGCAGCCGATTGCCAGTTCCGTCACAGACAGCCGCACTAGGCTTCGAAACGTCCGTGTTCATCCCCACGATCAGCATCGACAGTGCATCCGACCAACTGAGAAGGACCGTGCCATGGCATTCGACAAATTCCTCGACAAGGCCAAGAACCTCGCCAATGATCCCAAGGTCAAGGACAAGCTCAATTCTGACAAAGCTGAGAAGGTCACCGACTCCGTCCTCGACAAGGCCGCCGGTGTCGCTGACTCCCTGACCGGAGGCAAGCACTCGGACAAGATCAAGAAGGCCCGGGACGCCGCCGACAATGCCATCGGCAATGACCGTGATCAGACCGGTGGAGCGAATCGCAGCGACGATCAGCCCGGCGGTGCGAACCGCGGCGACGATCAGCCCGGCGGTGCGAACCGCGGCGACGACGTTCGTGGGAACGATGTCCGCGGAGATGATCGTGGCGACAACGGTCTCGACGGCGGCAACGGACCTGCCGGAAACCGCTGATCATCTGCGTCACCTGATCGAGCCCCTGCCGACTGCGGCAGGGGCTCGATCTCTGTTCGGCGGTCTTAAGCGGACGCAGCGGTGCGGCTGACGGTGCGGCCAGCAGGGTCAGATATGCGACTGTGCAGACAATCCTGGCTCAGGAATCGATGTCCGGGGCCGGCACACCCTTCGGATCGGCGTCGATCGTGATCCGCACTGCGTCGATGACAGCACGATCGTGCAGGAGATCCTCGGCCGGCACAGTCCACGAGTCCCCCGTCTTCTCTCCGCATGACTCGCCACGGGGAGAGAAGACCTCACAGTCGACGGCAGAGATCGGTGCCGCGGACTCGATGACGAGGTCTCCTCGGTCCAAGGGACGGACATACACGACGACGCCATTGTCCTGATCGCCGTTCATGTCTGCTGCAGGCACCGCTGCCCCCGCCACCTCGTAGTTGAGGACCCCTCGATGAGCTCCTGCAGTGAGCCTGTCTGTGGAGAATCCGATATCGACGGAATGCAGCTCTTCCTCGATAGTCGCCTCGGCGGGAGCCGAATCGATGGTTCCCTGCGGATTCGAATAGCGCGCACGCAGGTACGGCGGCAGCAGAGACTTGGAGTCGGGCAGGCGGAATCCGTCATGGATGTCACCACCGAATCCCCATGCTGTCTCCAGCGCCAGCTCGAGTTTCGTATCCATCCGCACCGAGTAGCTGCCATCGACGGCGATGCTGACCGTGTGCTCAGCAGTCTTGTCTCGCAGCGGGTTCGGCGCTGCATCCACTCCGCCGGGCGCTACGATCACAGTCGTGATCACCGCAGTCACGGCGAGCGCCGCCATAATGGAGAACGCTCCCCGGGTTCCGAATCCTCTCTTCGTCTCGCTCATCACTGCCTCTCCTCTGCAGGGATCGGGGATACTGTCATTCCCGTGGGAGGAGTGAAGGCGATGATTTCATGACTGTCCGTCAGGGACTCCCGCCAGACCATATGGGTTCCGTCTTCGGCCGCGTCGCCGCTGTTGATCGCATCGCTGTCATCGACTCGCGAGAATGCCTCAGCGTCACACCCGTCACCAAGATCGAAGTCGACGTTGTCGGCCGGACAGTACACCGGCCCGTCGGTGTCGATGTCCAAAGTGTGCGTCGTCGGTGTGCGCTGACCATTCCCGATCACGGGGACGGGCACGGCGAAGAATTCCTCGCCGGCCACGGTGATGAACACATCGTCAAGGACGTATTCGAGCTCGACGACATGACGGCCTTCGCTCCACGGCACGGCCTTTCCGTCGGAATCCTGCGGGGTGAACTCGAAGAGAACCCGCGGTTGGTCGAAGCCCTCCTGCTTCGTCTCTTCGACGTCGATGTGCAGCTCTCCGACTGTCTTCGGCGATGCCTGGGTCGAATCGTCGGCTGTGCTCAGCTCGACTGCTCTCAGCGCCGACGGCTTCGGCATCATCGCCAGCCTGTTGCCGGTCCGCGGATCACTGCCCACGCCGACATCACTGATCCACAGACCGACCGGTTTTCCGCCTTCAGGCGGGCTCTCGAAGATCAGCCTTTGGCGGATCTGCACTGTACCGTCCTTGTGCGGGGCCACCTCGGTGATGGTCTCCTGCGGGGACAGCGCATGTTCGGGCAGGCTTTTGGTCTCAGGGTGGGGAGCCGAGTACCGCAGCACCAGCGCGGTCACGATCACGCCGATGACGGCGACAGTGAACGCGATGCCGATGAGGAGGAGCAGCTTGGGGCGGGTCATGACTTCACACTATGGCCGGGTCCCGTCACAGGAGCTGCACAGTCGGTGCCAGACCTGGAACAATCGCTGGGTGCGGCGCTGAGACTGTGCCGCTGAGTGCGTCATCGAAGTACCTCCGCACCGGCCCCGTTCGGCCGAACCGGTGGCTCTGCTGCCGACGATCGGCAGCCGGCGGAGGAGTGTGTGAGAATGGCAGTCTGCGTCAAGCTACGCTGTGCCAACCGACCACGACTGCAGCAGGAGGTGCCATGCGATCGCCTATCCCGGATTTCCTCGATGAGACGCTCGACCGATTCCGACCGGATCGGTCCGGCGAGAATGCGGACTATATCCCGGACCTCGCCTCAGCGGATCCGGAGAAGCTCGCGATCTGCATCTCCACCCTCGACGGCGTCGAGTACACCTCCGGCGATGCCGACTATGAGTTCTCGATCCAGTCGATGTCGAAGCCCTTCATCTACGGCCTCGCCCTCGAGCAGGAGGGCCTGGCCGGGGTCCTCGAGATGGTCGGCGTCGAACCCAGCGGTGAGAAGTTCAACGAGCTCTCCCTGGACAAGAAGTCGGGTCGGCCGCTCAACCCGATGATCAACGCCGGGGCCATGACTATTCACTCCATCCTCGGCGATCCGGGTGCAAGCTTGGCCGAACGCACGGAGATCGTGCGCGCCGGACTCTCTCGCTTCGCCGGCCGAGAGCTGTCGATCGACGAATCGGTGGCCGACGGCGAATGGCGGGAAGCCTACCGCAATGTCGCCATCGCGAACATGCTCCGGTCCTACGACATCTTCTATGACGACCCCGACGAGGTGGTCCGCGGCTATATCGAACAGTGCGCGATCACCGTCACCGTCAAGGACCTCGCCATCATGGCCTCGACGCTGGCCGGCGGCGGCATCAACCCGCTGACCGGCGAACAGGTGCTCTCCCCCAGGGTCAATCGGCAGGTGCTCGCAGTCATGATGACCTGCGGCATGTACGACGCGGCCGGCGACTGGATGACAGAGATCGGGATCCCCGCCAAGAGCGGAGTCTCCGGCGGTGTCTTCGGTGTCATGCCCGGTCAGGTCGGCATCGCCACGTTCTCTCCGCGGCTGGACAGGCACGGCACGAGCGTCCGCGGAGCGAAGATCTTCCAGGACCTCTCAGATCGGCTGAGCCTGCACATCATGGATGCTCCGGAACCGGCCCGCTCGATCATCCGCCGCGACCGTCGCTTCGTCGACTCTGAGGGCAAAATGGTCCGCATCTGCAGCCTGCAGGGACTCATCCAGTGGAGCGGTTCGGAGAACGTCCTGCGCACGATGGACGAACCCGGTTCCACCACGAACACCTTCGTCCTCGACCTGCGCCGCGTCAACGAGATCAACTCCGTCGCCCGGAGCATGCTCACCGAGGCGCTGTCACGAATGAAGGACGATGGGATCCGCGTGGTCCTGCTCGACCCCGACGACATGATGCAGTGCAAAGGACCGAACTCCGCCCTTCCAGGTGTGCAGATCCTCGATTCGCTCAAATCGGTCAAAGGACTCAAACGCATCCGCGACGATCGTCGTCGGGAGATGGCCGACCGCTCCAACTGACGGGGGCCGGTGGGTGGTCGACAGAGATTTGATAAGGTGAGCCTTACTGAACCCCTGCGCCGAGGCGGCTCCACACTTCAAGGCCGACCGTGAGCTTCCAGGGGCACCCCGTTTGAGAAAGGCCGCCTGTGACGACCGCACCCAACACCCCCGAACGCACCGCACGACCCGTCCGCCAGCAGGCTGTTCTCACCGTGCTCGAGACGACCGAAGTCAGCCCGCACCTGGTGCGGATCCGCCTCGGCGGGGACACCTTCGACAACATCGATTCGAACGATGCGACCGACAAGTACGTCAAGCTCCTCTTCGCCGATCCGGCACACGGGCTCGTCCCGCCCTACGACCTGACGAAGCTGCGCGAGCAATCCCCCGAGAAGCTGCCGAGTCGCCGTACCTACACGGTGCGCGAGATCAACCTGGACGAGAAGTGGCTGAGCATCGACTTCGTCATCCACGACGATGACGGAATCGCCGGACCGTGGGCGAAGAGCGCGAAGCCGGGAGACACGCTGGTCCTCTCCGGCGCGGGCGGCAAGTACGCCCCTGCCGCCGAGTCCGACTGGCACCTGCTCATCGCCGACCATTCCGCGATCCCCGCGGTGAGTTCGGCCATCGAAGCCATGCCCACCGGAGCCACCGGGGTCGTCCTGGCCTATGTCGCCGACGACGCCGATCGCGTTCTGCCCGAGGCGCCGGAAGGCGTCGAGGTGAGATGGGTGGACTCGGACGACGAGCTCATTGCCGCAGTTGAGGGGCTCGAGTGGCGTGCGGGCACTCCGCAGGTCTTCGCCCACGGCGAGCGCGAGACGATCAAGGCGATCCGCAAGATCCTCAAGGACCGCGAAGTGCCGCGGGAGTCGCTGTCGATCTCGGCGTATTGGGCCCGCGGCCGTGCCGAGGACCAGTTCCAGGCCGAGAAGCGCGAGCCCATCGGCCAGATCGACTGATTTCCCTGCCTGGTCACACCGACCGCTCAGGTTGCCGTCGACCGCTCTAGTCAGCGTCGGCGCCGCCGCTGACCGCTCGAGTTGCCGTCGACCGCTCGTGCCATAGGGTGAGCGGTCGACGCCGAGGTGAGCTGTCGGCGGTCGTGTGCGGCTGGGGTTCAGCTGCGACGGCGGGCGAAGAAGTAGGCCGCAGTGCCGATGGCGATGAGACCTACAGCGATGCCGCCGAGGATGAGGTACTGACCGAGATCGGCACCGGTGCGCGGCAGCGGGTCACCGTCACCGTCGCTGGATGCTTCGGAACCGTCTGCACTCGAGCCAGCTTCGCTATCCGACTCCGCCCCGTCAGCAACCGCACCGTCAGCGCGCGAATCCGCTTCGCTGCCCGCATCGGCCCGAGCGCTGTCGTTCGCACCCGACTCGGAGTCGGACTCGCTGCCGGCCGCGTCGACCTGAGCATCCTCGGTCGCGTTGTCGTCGGCACCCGCGTTGTCGTCTGCGCCGGCGTCCTGATCTGTCCCGGCGTTCTCATCGGCGCCCGCGTTCTCATCAGCACCAGCATCCTCGTCAGTCCCGGCGTTCTCATCAGCACCAGCATCCTCGTCAGTCCCGGCGTTCTCATCGTCGCCGTCGTCTCCACCGTTCGCGAGATCGGCCACCGAGTAGAGGCTCGTCGTGCCCGAGACCTCATTGCCGACGACGAGCGCAGCCTCACCCGTCGGCGACTCATCGGAGCCGAGGAACGTAATGCCCTCCGGTCCGAGGTCTCCGGCGCTCGCGAGCAGCGCAGCAGGATCCGAGGCATCTTCGATCTCGTCCTCGACGGAGACCGAGAAGGCCCGATTGTTGAAGTAGGTCGCGAACTTCGGGGCGCTCGGGTCGCTGAGGTCGAAGGCCGCTATTCCGCCGATGCGTTCGAAGCCGACGAACGCGTAGGTCGTCTCCCCCACCTCGCCGATGGTCAGCGCCTCGGGCTCTGGGCCCTTGTCGTCGCTGCGTCCTTCGAGGTTCGACTCGGAATGGTTGGAGTTGAAGAACTCGGGCACCGCCTCGGCGGTCAGCTTCTCGAACTCGTCCCCGGAATCGGCGACGAGCTTCCCGTCGGTGGTCCACACGGAGAATGAGCGGGCGCCGAAAGCCACGAGCTCCTCATAGCAGTCGCCGGCGTCGTTGAGACCCAGATCGGTGATGATGTTCAGCCGTCCGAGGTCCGCGTCGCCGAGTCTGTCAGCCAGCGGCGAGGTCTCGCACACCGGTGCGAGGCCGTCCTCGCCGAGGTCCTTGACCCTGGCCGCATCGACGAAGTCGCCCCACTCACGGGAGTCGCCCTCGTTCGCGGTCACGAGGTAATCGGTGCCGCCGGAGGTGAACGTCGAGATCGTATCGGGCATATAGGCGCCCTTGAGCCCCTCGTATTCCGTGATGTTCACGGTCGGAACATCCTCGGGATCCCGGTCCGACGCATCGAGTCCGTTGCCGGCCTGGCCATGATCTTTGAGGCCCAACGGGAGGATCTCCTCGACCGACGCCGAGGCGATATCGACGACCGCGATCGCGTTCGCTTCCTGCAGGGTCGCGTAGGCCCTGTCCCCGGCGACAGTGATGTACTCGGGTTCGAGATTGCGCGAGATCGGCAGATCCTCTTCGGGTTGGGGTCCGAAGATCCGCACATCCTCGGGCAGTGTCTTCGCTCCGCCCTCCTCGAACTCGTGGAAGTCCGCAGTGTGCACGTCCGAGTCCGACGGCGCGGCCACCTCGGCGGGGAGATCGATGACGGACACCGAGCCTTCGGGGTCGGTCGAGAAATCATCGGCCGGTTCGCCCTCGTTCGCGACCAGGGCATGGCTGCCGTCCGGAGTGACGGTGACCATGTCGGGCAGGGACCCGACGGGAACCTCGCCGAGGATGTCCGCCTCGGGGTCGTTCGCGTCGAAGAACATCACGGTGCCCGGCTGCGTCTTGTCATCGGCCTCGAGGGCGATGACGCCCAGGCCGTCCTCACGGATGGAGATCGAGTTCGCGACCCCGGTGCCCTTAATCTCGGAGACCTTCTGCGGGTTGGTCGGGTCGGAGGCGTCGATGACGTCCACGGTGGCCGCCTGGGCGTTGACGGTGAAGACCGTATCGCCGTGGACGGCGGTGATCTCGGCGGCGGACTCGTCGAACTGTCCGGTCTCGTGGGACCCGAGGAAGCCCATCTCGATCTGAGCGTCCGAGGCCGAGGAGCTGATCGGATCGTCCACTTCCGCGGCGTGAGCGGTGCTCGTGCCTGGCGCCGTGCCGCCGACGGTGAAACCGGTGGCCAACAGGAGGGCGGCCGCCGAGGCCGTGAGCGTCTTCGCGGACAGTGGGATCGTCATCGGTTCTCCGGGATCGATTGGGCGTCGCGGGCCGGCTGAACCCGCAAACACCTATTCATAGGCACCCGGAATGGACCGGTTCCGAACCGCAGATGGACGGATGGTGAACACACTCAGCGACTGCTTCGGTTAACGTCGACCGCTCACGTTATACGTATACAGTGAGCGCTCGGCGCTGAGGCGAGCGGTCGGTGAGGTCGCCAGGGAGAGCTCAGCCGAGATCGAGGTTCTCGGCCACCTCGGCGACCTTGCGCTTCGCTGCCGCATCGAGGTCACGCACCGGCAGAGGCAGGGTGTCTGCACCCACGAGTCCGAGATGTTCGGCGATGGCGGCGGTCACGCGCAGGCTTCCGCCGAATTCGGTGAACAGATCCCACAACGGCTGCAGCTCGGCCGAGAGTTCGCGGGCGAGCTGCGCATTGCCGAGTTCCGCGGCCCGGGTGATCTCGAGCATCGGCTCGGGGATGGTGCCGCCGACCGCCGTGTACCAGGCATCACAGCCGGCGATGAGGCCCTCGGCTCCATGGGCATCGCCGGAGATGCCGATCGTCACCTCACTGCCGATGGCCGCACGAATCTCTCCGATGCGCTCGTCCCATCCGGCGGGCGAGGCCGGTGTTCCGGGGATCTTGATCGAGGCCACACCGTCGAGCCCGGCCAGTTGTGAATAGAGTTCAGTGGTGAAAGTGAAGTGCGTGGTTCCGGGGTTGTCGTAGACGACGACGGGCAGATCCGTGGACTCGGTGACGCTGCGGAAGAGTGCGAACACCTCGTCATCGGTCAGCGGCTGATAGCTCACCGGCGCCAGCAGCACCCCCTGCGCCCCGGCAGCTTCGGCGGAGGCGACATTGGCCAGAACGTCTCTCGTCCGCAGTGCACCGACTCCGATGAAAACAGGGATGTCGAGGGCGGATTCGACGCTCAGCTGCGCCACCCGGGCGCGTTCGTCGGTGTCGAGGTAAGCGTACGAACCGGTCGATCCGAGCGCCGTGATCGAGTCGACTCCGGCGAGGACGAGACGTTCGATGAGACCGACGAAGGCATCCTCGTCGAGGGAACCACCTTTCAGCGGGGTCAGCGGAAAGGCACTCAGCCCGGTGAACAGGGACGGGTCGGGGGTGTTCGTCAATGATCCTCCTCGGGTGGACGCGGGCCACCGATGGCGCGAACCTCGGGTGGTCGCGACGAAACGCGGTCGGCAGCAGCGGATGGGTCCGCTTGCGTTCAGTCTGCCAGGTCAGTCGAGAGTAGGCAGGTACATCTCGAACCGATCGAACTCCGGTTGCGCCGTGGCGACTTCCACAGCCGCCGCACCGACGGCGTTGGCCGCCCGCAGCGCGCGCTCCGGTTCGAGTCCGCTGGTCAGGCCGATGGTCAGCGCCGCGCAGTAGGCATCTCCGGCACCGACGGTGCTCACGGGATTCGCGGGGACCGCCTCGGCGAAGGCGATCTGCTCACCTCTCTGCAACAGTGCCGACCCTTCCGCCCCGTAGGTGACGGCCACGAGCTTCGCGGTCTGCAGCTGCGGCAGCTGGGAGTACTCGCATTCGTTGACGATGATGAGGTCGGCACGGTCGACCACCTCGGCGGGCAGTTGAAGGGCGGGAGCCGCATTGACGGCGAGGAACCCGGGCACATGGTTCGCGAGCTCGACGATGAGATCGAGGGAGATCTCGAGTTGAGTGAGCACGGCCTCGTCGGCCCGGAATTCGATACCGTCGAGGCTGACCTCGGCATTCGCTCCTTCGCAGACGGCGATCTGATTCTCACCGTGGGCGTCGACCATGATGAGCGCGGTCCCGGTCTCGGCGGTCGCCTCGGCGATGTCATCGGTATCCACCCCGGCGGCGCGGAGGGCCTCGAGCATTGCCCTGCCGTCGGAGTCTGGGCCGACCGCACCGATCATGCGGGTCCGCGCACCGAGGCGGGCGGCAGCGGCGGCCTGGTTCGCCCCCTTACCGCCGGGAGAACGGGACAGTCTGCCTCCTCCCACGGTCTCGCCGGCGGCGGGAAGTCGGGAAGTGGTGGCGGTGATATCGGCGTTGATGCTGCCGACGACCGTCAGGGAGCAGTCGATGGTCATGGCCCCATTATCGACGATCGAAAGAGGGCGGATCGACGACGATTGTCGGCGATCGGAATCGGGCGGGTGTTGGCAAAACGTGGGCACACAGCGAACATGAGAGAAGCCCCGCGATCCATCTGCACAGATCACGGGGCTTCCCGATCGGGGTGAGTAACGGGACTTGAACCCGCGACATCCGCGACCACAACGCGGCGCTCTACCAGCTGAGCTATACCCACCACATGCGCTGCGCCTTCAGGCGCAGACAGCAAGATACATCTTAACCGCACCCGCCTGACCCGGGCAAACCAGAACCGCCCCTTCGGCTCGATGAGACGCAGATCTCATTACATGCAACGATTCAGTAGCGATCTATAACGGTTTCGGAAAACTGGTAGGAGCGACCCTCGACATTCATTAGTATTGACTCGGCCCTGTCCTCGATAGATGTCAAGGAACCCTGTACATGCCTCGTGCGTTGATCTCCGTCTCCGATGACGGGTTCACCTACACCACCCTCAACGGGGCGACGAGTCGCTATTCGGACACCGGACAGGCCATCTCCTACCTCGGCGACTATGCCAAGGAGACCGCGACTCCCCTGACCGTGACGATCGACGACGGTACGAAGACGACCGAGATCGGCATCGATGTGAATGGCCGAGTCGGGGCGGTTCCCAAATACAACACCGGCGCCGAGGAGGTCGCGGACGAATCATCGACCGCTTCGTCCGCGCATGGTTCGGCTGAGACGGCCGGACAACCGGACGACGCCGACCAGAACACAGGCGGCGAGAACACGAACGGCCAGAGCACACACGGCCAGTCCGCCAGCGGGCAGAACGGCTTCGCAGCCTATGACGACTCATCAGGGTCGAACGGCGACAGCTACCCGATGGGCACTCCGTTCTCCGGACCGGCCGCACCGGCCACGCCGACAGTGAAGAAGACACCGGTGCGCAAACGGTCGACACGCAACCGTCCGCAGCGACTGAAGAAGATCACCATCCCAGGACTCGTGCTCATCGGTCTGGCGATCCTTATGATCGGCGCCTTCGTCGTTCCCAATATCGTCCCCGTCGACTCCCCCGATACCCCGCAGACGATCGGTTCGGAGCAGCAGGTCAACCCCGCCTCCGAACTCTCCGTCGACAATACCCAGGACATAGTTCCCAGCTACGACAACTCCCCCACGTGGGAAGCCGAGGTGCCCAAGCGCGCCTCGGTGACAGCCTCCGATCGCGGCGTGCTCCTCGTCAACGACAACCGCCTCGAAGTCCTCGACGCCGACACCGGCAAGTCCCGGTACAAAGCCAAGATCGATCAGTCCCCGACCTTTGCCGTCGATACCGTCATCGACGGCCGCCCGGCCCTGCTGTGGCAGTCGGGCAATACCGCCGAGGCGCTCTTCGACGGGGAATCGAAGCCGAAGACCTACCAGTTGCCGGAGAAAGCCCGCATCACCTCCGCAGGCAAGAGCGTGCTCATCAAGTCGGGCAACAAGCTCTCGACCTTCGGCGCCGAGGGCCTGGAAGACGTGCCCACCCCGCAGGCCGGCTCGACACCGATGGCCATCGACGATGATGAGATCTTCAGTTCGGACTGGAACGGTCCGGTCACAGCGAAGAACATCAAGTCCGGCGACGAACGCAGCATCAAGCTCGAAAGCCCCGGTGACGAACTGAAGATCATCGACTGGATCTCCGCTGGCCACGGCAAGGCGATCACGTTGTGGGGCGAACAGGGCGCTTCGACGAACTCGGGTCACAGGATCCAGCTCGTCGTCCACTCCCTCGACGACGGGTCGATCCTCTCGACTGTGACCACGACAACTGACATCGTCGGCGAGAAGTCCTGGGTGCGCGGGCAGGCGGGAGAACGCGCCTATATCGGTCCATATCTCTTCGACCTGGAGACGGGTCTGCTGCTGATGGACGTCTCCAGCCGTGATATCCATCTCTCCGAACCGCGCGGATCCATCGTGCCCTGCACGATGGACACGAGCACCTCGTGCCTGCTCGCCGGCAAACAGGCGTTCAAGACCGATACCGACCTGCTGGCGGTCGTCGACAAGGGCAACGAGGCCCTGGTGCTCGGTGACGACTCGACCGTTCGCGCATATCCGAAGAAGTCAGAGACGCAGGATCGCTGATTCCGCGCCACGGCGAAACACGCCTACGGCTTTAACACATCTGGCCGAGACATTAAGATAGTGCCCGATGTGTCTGAACGTCATGTCCCCTTGACCCAATGAAGTCGGAATCCCCACCGCGAAGGAACGTAGTGCCAGTCTCACACAGGTTCAGCCGCAGAGCCGCCGCAATCGGCGCCGCGCTTGCCCTGGCAGCACTACCTATCTCGGCGACGTTCACACCTGCATTCGCGCAGCCGAGTCCGACCCCCACGGCCGAAGCCAGTTCGAACGCGGAGGCAGGTGCTTCCGCCGGAGCAGATTCCGATTCCGGCGATGACGCTGGTTCAACTGCTGACGGCACCAATGGTGCCGACGCGGATTCGAGCAGCGCCGAATCCGAGGGAGGGGCCGACAGCGGCCCCGATCCGGGTCCAACCGAAGACGGTGACAAGGCCTGCAAGGATCAGGAGTGGACCTCGGACGAACCGTGCGCGATCGAGGGCGAACTCACCGCCAAGTGGCAGATGATCGGCAATCAGCTGTCCGTTCCGAAGAACAATCAGGAAAACCCTGAAGGCACCTTGCCGGAGAGTTGGGTCGGAAAGACTTTCAAGGCACCGGAACAGTCGATGAAGCGCATTCCGGCACAATCGTCCGCCGACGACAACGCTGATTCGGGCACGAGTGATTCGGACACCGACGACAGCGGACAGTCCGTTGCCGAGGCGACCGCTGAAGCAGCACCCACAGTGTACTTCTTCAACAGCGACGGCAAGGTCGTTGCCAAGGGCCAGGCCGACCCGATGGACTTCAAAGAGTTCGCGCCTTCCGGACCCGACCCTGAATGGACGTTTGAGGTCAAAGACGGGACGATCGTCGTCACCGATGGGCAACCCTATCCCGACAACGAGGACGGGGCCGACGCATCCACCGACCCCGACGGCTCCACGCCGGACGATTCGGAGACCGGCACCGAAAAGGATGGGACGGCAGACAGCGATCCCTCTCCAACAGCGGATGGGTCGACCTCATCCGAAGGTGCCGAGGCAGACAGTGACCCGGACGGCGGCAAGACCGCCAGCAAGGACGGCGCCACCTCCGACGACGGCTCTGCGAACGACCGCGGGGCCGGCAAGGACGGGTCGTCTGCGGACAGCGACACCTCAACGGACAGCACCACCTCGACCGATGGCTCCACCTCATCGGATTCGGGATCGAAGGGTCGCGCGAACACCTCGGGTGACAAGGACTCCGACGGCCGAGAATCTGACGCCGACACCGGCTCAGGCTCGGACGGCTCACGCGGCAGCGATTCCGACAGATCGGGCTCCGATTCGGACTCCGGCGACGATGACGAGAAGGAATCGGACAAGGATGGTTCCGGCTCGTCGATCGGAGCCTCTGATGCCGACGGCACCACCCCGGACCCGTCGAACGGCAACGGCTCCCCCGATGATGAGCGCGAGACCATTCCCGGCAACGCTGGTGACGAATGGCTGCCCGGGGATGACGAGGATACCGAAACCCCTGACTACTCGGACCCTGTGCCTCGCAACCCCGACGAGCCTGCGCCCAAAGACGATACGGACCTCATCACGGGTGGCGATCAGCCGTCCCCGCGAGCCAACCAGAATCCGGCGACCTCGTTCGGCGAATCCATCATTTCCACGATCGTCAGCTCCTGGCCCATCTTCGTCCTCGCCGCCTCCGGAATGGCCGCGGTCGGGTTCATCATCTACCTCATGGGACGCCGCAGAAAACAGGAGTGAGGCCGCGTGGGCCTCTTCGACTCCGAACTGCGAGTCATCGCCGCTGCCGAGCAGCTCGTTAGCGGACTCGGCAGCGATGACAACCACACCGTTGCCGCTGCCGCGATGGACGCTACGGTCGCATCCACACCGGCGTCAACGTCTTTCACTTCACCGGCGGACCCTGCGCGGAACTCGTCGTGATCGGTGCCGCCGCGGCAGCGAACGCCGGACCCCTGGTCACGATCGCAGCGGTTGGCGACCGGAACCGCGGTGTGCTGGCCCCGTGCGGACGCTGCCGTCAGGTCATCCTCGACCTCCATCCCGATGCGCTCGTCGTCGTGCCCGACGACACCACGGGCCAGACGTCGATTGCCCCGATCCCCGCCCTGCTCCCCCACTCCTATCGGCACCCGGATTCTGATCCCAAACGGCTACTGAGGTTCCACGCTAGATACTTCGAGGCCGTCGCGGACGGGACGAAGACGCTGACGGTGCGGTGGAACGAAGGCCACTGCACGGGTCCGGCTCTGGCGTACTTCGAGAACACCGCGCATGGCACGCTCCCCGTGGAAGTCGCCTCGGTGATGGTGAAGCGACTCGACGAACTGCGACCTGAGGATCTCGACCTCACCCGCCCGAGTGGATTGGAGCGGTATATCGCCAATCTCCGCGGTCACTACCCGACCATGCCCGCGGACGCGAGCGTCGAGATCGTAAGATTCCGTCGAACCGCGGCCGATATCTGACACTCACAGTGCCCAGCCGCTAAGCTGGACAGCGAAGCACTGTGGCACAAGGTCACAGACGCAGCAAAGCATTCTCGACCGGGAGGACTCGACCCGATGACTGACAACGTCTACACCTCAGATGTGACCGTCGACCAGGCGACAACCGCGCAGCTCGCGGAGTCGATCCGACTGCGCGAGGAGCGCATCGCCGAGAACATCGACGAGCTCGTCGGCCGCATCCACCCGAAGGTGCTGGCGACGCGGGCAGTCAACAAGGCGAAGTCCGAGGTCGTCGAGGAAGACGGCTCCCCCAAGCCCGAGATCATCGCACTCGGTGCCGGTGCCGTCCTCGGTGTGGCCGCCCTCATCGTCGGACTCTCCGGTCGCAAGCGTGGCTGATGCCGCACTACCGATCCGGATGCTCCATGACCGGATCCTGCTCGAACCCAGCGCGGAAGCCGGGGAACGCAAATCCTCGGCGGGCATCGTCATTCCCGCCACCGCCAGCATGGGCAGACGCCTCGTGTGGGGCAAGGTCGTAGCGGCGGGCCCCCATGTGAGGCAGGCCAACCTCGGCGATACCGTCCTCTACGATCCCGAGGAACTCGCCGAGGTGGAGCTCGAGGGACGCGCGTATGTGCTGTTGCGCGAACGCGACGTCCACGCGATCTCCGAACCGGCCGAACAGTCGAGTTCCGGAATGTATCTCTGAAGTGCCTCCGGGCATCGAGGGCGAATCCGGTGCGGTGGAGGGACTATTGATCAGTGGGTTCCGGGTCGCCGGATTCGCGGGCAAAGGGACTCTGACCAGGGGCTTGCGACCTTCATCACAAAACTGAATATGGGCCGATCTCGGTTTGCATGATCGGTCGACACCTGAGTAATATTAATTCTCGTTGCACAGCATGTGCGGCAAGCACCTCTAGCTCAATTGGCAGAGCAACTGACTCTTAATCAGTGGGTTCCGGGTTCAAGTCCCGGGGGGTGCACAGCATAGAGAGAACCGCCTTCGACTTCGGTCGGAGGCGGTTCTTTCGCATTCACACCATCTGCCGGTGGGGTTCTGTTTCCGGCGAGGAGCATTCGCCTGCGGGATTTGCCAATAGCCCAACTGGGGGTGAGCAGCCCATGCTTGAAACTGGGCTGCTCACCTCGGAGTGGGCTATTGCGGGATTCCGGCCGGGCCGCTCATGGCATACGGCTTGCCGCCCCGCGGCTCAGTCCTGGCCGGCGCGGGCGTAGGCGCCGAGCACCTGGCGCTCGGAATCACCGAGGTAGGCGCCGAGGATCTTCGCCGCAGCCACCGGCCCCTCCGTGCGGTAGATCTCGACGACTTCCTTGTTGCGGCCGATGAACGGCGCATGGAGGAAGTCGAGGACCTCGACCTTGAGGAATGCCAACCGCAGCTCGGCGAGCACATTGGAGAACGACTGCATCAGCCGCCTGCTGTCCGAGAGCGAGACGACGGCATTGTGGAACTCCATGTTCGCCGTGCCGACCTCCAGCCAGTTCTCTTCGGCAGCGAACTTCTCGGCGGCTTCGACGGCCGCCTCCATCCTCACGGCGTTCGGGTGATTGCGCGGAGCGTGCTCGAGCACCGAGCACTCGACATGATGGCGCACCCGGTAGATGTCGACGACATCGGCGGTGCTCGGTGACGCCACTGAGACGCCTCGGTGCGGGATATGCGTGACCAGGCCCTGCTCCCCGAGGACCCGGAACGCCTCACGCAGAGTATTGCGCGACACATCGAATTCCTTCGCCAGCGCGGTTTCGGACAGCCGCTCACCGGGGCGCAGCTCTCCAGCGATGAGGCGGTCAGTGAGCCTGTTGACCAGGGACGAATCGTGATTCACCTCTCCATCCTACTGAAACAGCACCCCGAACTCCCATCCGTCCGTCGACAAAGCGACGAAGAAAAGTGTGACCCCCGTCTATGTTTGTTGAACAATGAGTGCTAGATTGTTTACCACTTCACGTGTGCCAGGACACAGACATCGCTGTTCTCACCCCATCGGCGCACACGAAGGAACAATTGACCACCAGACAGTCGGAGACTCCCATGTCACACGCACCGGAATCCCAACCGCCGGAATCCTCTTCTACGGATGGGGCCGCCTCGGGCCTTGACAATGCCAAGAGCGAAATCGGATCCAAGATCAGCCGCAGCGCGATCATCGGCGCCATCTTCCTCATGGCCACCTCGGCGATCGGTCCGGGCTTCATCACCCAGACAGCCACATTCACGGCTCAGATGGGTGCGGCCTTCGCCTTCGCGATCTTCGCGTCGATCCTCATCGACATCGCCATCCAGCTCAATATCTGGCGAATGGTGACCTCCTCGGGCAAACGCGCAGCCCAGCTGGCCTCCTCGGCAGTGCCGGGATCGGGCATCCTCCTGTCCGTCCTGATCGTCGTCGGCGGACTGGCCTTCAACATCGGCAATATCGCCGGTGGCGGCCTCGGCCTCAATGCGCTGCTGGGCATCGACCCGAAGCTCGGCGGACTGCTCACCGGCGTCCTGGCGATCGGCATCTTCCTGTTCAAACGCGCCGGAAAGGTCGTCGACGCCGTCGTCCTCGTCCTCGGCGTCGGGATGATCATCCTCACCTGTGTCGTCGCCATCGTCTCGAACCCGCCGGTCGGTGAGGCGATCAAACAGTCGTTCGTGCCCGACACCATCAACTTCGCCACCGTGACGACGATCGTCGGCGGCACCGTCGGCGGCTACATCACCTACTCCGGTGCCCACCGCTATCTCGACTCGGGCAAGACCGGCCCGGAGAATGCCGGTTCTGTCATGCGCTCGGCTCTGTCGGGGATCCTCGTCACCGGTGTCATGCGCTACGTCCTCTTCCTCGCCATCCTCGGCGTCGTCGCCTCCGGCGTCGCTCTCGACCTCGACTCGAGCGTGGCCAACCCCGCCGGTCAGGCCTTCGCCGCAGTCCTCGGCGATGCGGGAATGCGCATCTTCGGCGCGATCTTCTGGGCCGCGGCTCTGAGCTCGGTCATCGGCGCCGCCTACACCTCGGCGACGTTCCTCTCGGCGTTCTCCAAACGCCTCGAAGGCGGCTGGCCGCTGCAGCTGGCGACGGTGTCCTTCATCGTCGTCTCGCTCGTCGTCTACCTCGTCCTCGGCACGGCACCTGCCACACTGCTCGTCTTCGTCGGCGGCTTCAACGGGCTCATTCTGCCGATCGGTCTGACGATCTTCATGTACATCGGCTGGTTCAGGCCGCGCCTGCTGCGCACTGATTCGTACCCGAAGTGGTTGCTCATCATCGGCACCGCGGCAACACTGGTCACGTGGTACACGGCCACACAGTCCATCGGCCCCATCTTCGCCATGATCGGAATCGGAGGGTGACATTGTCTGTCAACAGCGAACTGAGAATCGACCTCAACTCTGACCTCGGGGAGAACGTCCCCGACCGTGTCGTCAGTGACGATGCCGCCATGCTCGGCCTCGTCACCAGCGCCAACGTCTCCTGCGGGTTCCATGCCGGCAACCCGGAAGGCATCCGCGCCACCGTCGACGCCGCCACGAAGGAAGGTGTCGTCATCGGGGCCCACCCCGGATACGACGACTACGAGGGCTTCGGCCGCCGCGCCCTCGACGTGCCCGCCGCCACTCTGCAGGCCCAAGTCGAATACCAGATCGGCGCGCTCATCGGCCTGACCACAGCCGTCGGCGGAACCGTCTCCTACGTCAAACCCCACGGCGGTCTCTACAACGCGATCGTCCACGATGAGGCGCAGGCGAAGGTCGTCGTCGACGCGATCACAGCCATCGACGACTCGTTGGTCTTCCTCGGACTCGCCGGCAGCGTGGCCAACCGCGTCGCCGCCGAGGCGGGACTGACCGTGGCCGCCGAGGCTTTCGCCGATCGGTCCTACAACCCCGACGGCTCCCTGGTCTCCCGGTCGGAACCGAACGCTGTCCTCCACGACCCAGAGGCCGTGGCCGCCCGCGTCCTGCGCCTCGTCCAGACCGGACAGGTCGAAGCCGTCGACGGCACCCTCGTCGACGTCGACGCGCAGTCCATCTGCTTCCACGGCGACAGCCAGGGATCCATCGACATGGCCCGGGCCGCCCGTGATCTCCTCGAATCCGAAGGCGTCACGATCGCCGCCTTCGCCGGAGCCGGACGATGAACACTGCCACCACCAGCACA
Source organism: Brevibacterium sediminis (assembly GCF_013623905.1). Classification (GTDB taxonomy): domain Bacteria; phylum Actinomycetota; class Actinomycetes; order Actinomycetales; family Brevibacteriaceae; genus Brevibacterium; species Brevibacterium sediminis. Next base: position 32,692 of record NZ_JABKDD010000007.1, on the reverse strand, counting down.
TCTGCCATGGACACGATGCGGGCTGCGGGTGCGGAAGCCCGCGCACGCATCCGGGCAGGATTCGACGGTCCCACCTCGGGGATGGCACCGGGACTCGTCCAGGCGAACCTCATCTCCGTCCCCGCGGACTGGGCCTTCGACGTTCTCCTCTTCACCCAGCGCAACCCGAAGCCGTGCCCGGTCGTCGACGTCCTCGAACCCGGACAGCTGGCATCCGCACTCGCCCCGGGCAGCGATATCCGCACGGACATTCCCGGATACCGGATCTGGGAGAACGGCGCCCTGACCGACGAGGTCACCGACGCCACTTCAGTCTGGGAGCAGCATCCGGACCTCGTGTCCTTCCTCATCGGCTGCTCATTCACCTTCGAAAACGGCCTCACCGAAGCGGGCATCCCGATCCGCCACCAGGAGGCCGGTCGCAACGTGCCGATGTACCGCACGTCGACGGCCTGCCGTCCCGCCGGCCGGATCAGCGGAGACATGGTCGTGTCCATGCGCCCGATCCCGGCCTCCCAAGTCGCCGAGGCAGTGCGCATCACCGACCGCTTCCCCGCCGTCCACGGTGCACCGATCCACATCGGCGAACCCTCCCAGATCGGCATCGATGACCTCGGCGCCCCGGATTTCGGTGATGCTCCGGCCATCGAAGACGGCGACATTCCCGTCTTCTGGGCCTGCGGAGTCACTCCACAGGCAGCCATCCAGGCGTCGAGAATCCCCTTCGCGATCACCCACTCACCTGGGAAGATGTTCATCACTGACGAACCGGAAGACACCTACCGCCAATGACCTCGACACCTCCGGCCGACTCCCTGACCTTCCACACCGCCTCCACGCGCCACCTCCTCGTCGAATGCGCGGACCTGGGCACGACGATGGCCCTGCACCACAGTCTTGAAGCCGCCGATCTGCCCGGCGTCACCGAACTAATCCCCGCCGCCCGAACAGTGCTGATCAGTTTTGATCCCGCACGCACGAACGCCGAGATCCTCGCCGAGGCAGTGCGCGGGCTCGGGCACACCGAGTCGGCCTCGGATGCGGCCCGTGAGGTGACGATCGATGTCCACTACGACGGGGACGACCTCGCCGAGGTGGCCGACCTCCTCTCTGTCTCCCCCGCCGAGGTGATCAAACGCCACCAGGCCGCAACCTGGCAGGTCGCGTTCGCCGGGTTCGCCCCCGGCTTCGGCTACCTCGCCGGCGACGACGAACTCTTCAACGTTCCCCGCCGCTCGTCCCCACGCACGCGAGTGCCCGTGGGATCGGTGGCATTGGCCGGCGAGTTCACCGGCGTCTACCCCCGCTCCTCCCCCGGCGGCTGGCAGCTCATCGGACGCACCGATGCGAAGCTGTGGGACCTGGACCGGGAACCACCGGCCCTGTTCGTACCCGGCACGATCGTGAAATTCGCCGAGGCGGGGCGCGAGACCGTCGAGGTCGCGGGCTCGAGTGCGGGGTCAGGTTCGTCAGGTGCGGCAGGTTCGTCAGGTGCGGCAAGTTCGGCGTCGGATTCTGCGGTGGATTCAGCAGCGGATTCGGCGTCCGATTCGGCGGCTGCTGCCACCCACTCCCTCGAGGTGCTGCGTCCCGGGCTGCAGCTGCTCGTCCAGGATCTCGGTCGCCCCGGTTTCGCTTCGATGGGAGTCTCCGCCGCCGGTGCCGCCGACCGCACCGCGTTGACCACCGCCAACCGTCTTGTCGGCAATGCCGAAACCGCGGCCGGGCTGGAGAGCTTCGGGGGCGCAGTGCTCCTGCGCTCCACGGGTGACGGCGTCGCCGCTGTCACCGGGGCCACCGGAGCGATCACCGTGACCGCTGCCGATGGCACGGTCCTCACGCCCCGCCTCGGCGAGGCCTTTGCCCTGGCCGACGGGGACGAACTCGAGCTCGGACCAACCGAGCGCGGAGTCCGCCGCTACCTCGCCGTGCGCGGTGGAATCGCTGTCGAGACGGCTCTCGACAGCAGCTCCGCCGACACCCTGGCCGGGCTCGGTCCGGCCGCCGTGGACAAAGGCACCACGGTGGGAGTGCACGATCCGCGGACGGCGCCCCACCTCGTCGATCCCAATCCCACGCAGCCAAGGGATCTTCCCCAGGCGGGTGAGACCGTGATGCTGAGCGTGACGCTGGGACCGCGCGAGGATTGGTTCACCGAGGCCGGGATCGAGACTCTGCTGTCACAGGAGTGGACGGTCACCCACGAATCCGACCGGGTCGGACTGCGCCTGAACGGTGAGGTTCCACTCGAACGTGCCCGAACCGGAGAGCTGCCCAGCGAAGGCGCGGTCACCGGTGCCCTGCAGGTTCCGCCGAACGGTCAGCCGGTGCTCTTCGGACCCGACCATCCGCTCACCGGCGGCTATCCGATCATCGCCAGCGTCGATGATGTCGACCTCGCCGCGCAGCTGCCTCCCGGCGTGAAGCTGCGCTTCACCACCTCTGCCCGACCGACGTCGAACGCCCACCCGGCCGAGCCGTCCCGCACCGCAGCAGGATCCCGCACCAACGAGAACGAAGGCTGAACAATGTCGAGAATCCTCATCGCCAACCGCGGCGAGATCGCCGTCCGCATCATCCGCGCCTGCGCCCAGCACGGGCACACTTCGGTGGCTGTCTACGCTGATCAGGACGCCGACGCCATGCATGCCCGGTTCGCAGACGAAGCGTTCGCTCTGCCTGGGACGACAGCGGGTGACACGTACCTCAACATCGATGCGATCCTCTCCGCAGCGAAGTCCGCCGGTGCCGATGCCGTCCACCCCGGGTACGGATTCCTGTCCGAGAACGCCGATTTCGCCGCCGCCGTCGAAGCCGCCGGCCTCATCTGGATCGGTCCGACCGCGGACACGATCACGGCCCTCGGCGACAAGGTCACGGCCCGTCAGCTCGCGCAGAAGGTCGGCGCTCCCCTGGCACCGGGCATCGACCGTCCCCTCGAGAACGCGGCCGAGGTCGAGTCCTTCGCCGCCGAGGCGGGACTGCCGATCATCATCAAAGCCGCCCACGGTGGCGGCGGACGCGGAATGAAGATCGTCCACGAGCTGTCCGAGGTAGCCGGTGCCTTCGAATCGGCGACCCGTGAGGCCGTCGAGGCTTTCGGTAGGCCCGAGTGCTTCGTCGAGAAGTTCCTCGAGCGTCCCCGCCATGTCGAGGTCCAGATCGTCGGCGACGGTCAGGGTCGGGTCGTGGCCGTCGGTGACCGCGACTGCTCCGCTCAGCGGCGCAATCAGAAGCTCATCGAGGAAGCACCCGCCCCGGGACTGACGGATGAGCAGCGTGAGCGCCTGCACCGTTCGGCCGAAGCCATCTGCGCCGAGGTGGACTATCGCGGTGCCGGCACCGTCGAGTTCCTCCTCGCTGCCGATGGCACCATGACGTTCCTCGAGGTCAACACCCGACTGCAGGTCGAACATCCCGTCACCGAGGTGACCTCAGGGGTCGATCTCGTCGCCGAACAGTTCCGCATAGCCTTCGGACAGGGACTGTCGCTTGAGTCGACCCCGCAGCCGGTCGGTCATGCGATCGAGCTGCGCATCAACGCCGAGGATCCCGGCCGCGGCTTCCTGCCGACTCCGGGACGCATCGATGTCCTCGACGTGCCCGGGGGCCTCGGCGTGCGATGGGATTCCGGTGTGCGTGCCGGTGACACCGTACAGCCGGCCTTCGATTCCCTCTTCGCGAAGCTCATCGTCCACGGTCCCGACCGCGAGCAGGCGATCGCGCGCACCGTGACAGCGGCGAAGGAACTCCATGTCGAGGGTCCGGCCACGGTGGTGCCGTGCTCCCTGGCGATCCTCACCGATGAGGCGTTCACCGGTCTCGGCGTCGACGGTGTCGACGGCATCCACACGCAGTGGATCGAGGCCGAGCTGCTGCCGCGCTTCGAGACTCAGGACCGCCCGGCCCCGGTCGCCGATGGCGAGATGCAGCGGATGTCGATCGAGATCGATGGGAAGCTCACCACGATCGGGCTGCCCGCCGGACTGCTCGCTGCCCTCGGCTCGGTCGGTGGGACCGGTCAGGGCGGCACGGGTCAAGGCGGCGAGGTCGGTGGCGCCGGAAACGGTGGAGCCGCCTCGGCGAGTGCCGGGGATGTCACCGCTCCTGTGCCGGGCAGCCTAGTGGACTTCCTCGTCGAAGACGGCGAGCAGGTGGCGGCCGGTGACGAGGTCGCTGTGCTCTCGGCGATGAAGATGGAGACCCGGGTCGAAGCCCCGGTCGCGGGAACGCTGCGCCAGGTCGCGGCGGTCGGCGACGTCGTGGCGGTCGGGCAGGCCATCGCACGGGTCGACTGAGACGGCGGGCTGCCTCGGCGAAAGGATCGGTCGAGGTGACTGCGTGCATCGGTCGAGGCATCGGGCTCGGCAACGGAATAGAGTGGTGGTCAGCAATGGTTGTCCATCATGGAGACCACCCCAATCAGGAGGAGCATTCATGTCACGTCTGTCGGTCGGCGACACCGCCCCGGAGTTCACCCTCGTCAACCAGGACGGGAAGTCCGTCAGCCTCAGCGATTTCCGAGGTCAGCGGGTCGTCGTGTACTTCTACCCCGCCGCTATGACCCCGGGCTGCACGACCGAGGCCTGCGATTTCCGGGACTCGCTGTCGGCACTCAAGGCCGCCGGAATCGCCGTCGTCGGCATCTCCCCGGACAAGCCGGAGAAGCTGCAGCAGTTCATCGAGAAGGAAGGTCTCAACTTCGACCTCCTCTCCGATGAGGACAAGACGATGATGACCGAGTGGGGTGCCTTCGGCGAGAAGAAGAACTACGGCAAGGTCGTCCAGGGCGTCATCCGCTCGACCGTCGTCGTCGATGCCGAGGGCAAGGTCGAACTCGCCCAGTACAACGTCAAGGCCACCGGGCACGTCGCCCGCGTGCGCAAGGAGCTCGGCATCGACGCTGCCTGAGTCTGCTGCAACTTGAGCGTCGGGCGGGCTGAACTGCCCGTGCTCAACGTGAGCATCGGGGCGGTCCGAGTTTTCAACAACTCGGGCCGCCCCTGCTAATCTTGAGGACGTTGCGGCCGCGAGGGTGGCCGCTTCAGCGCGAGTGGCGGAATTGGTAGACGCGCTGGATTTAGGTTCCAGTGTCTTCGGACGTAGGGGTTCAAGTCCCCTCTCGCGTACCGCGGTCCCCGGCGCGAAAGTCGAGAGGCTTCCGCGCCGGGGACTTTTCTGTCGTCACTTCTGTACGCGAACAGACGCGGAGAACGTAGTGTGGTCATTGGTGCACCGAACCTAGTGAGAGGACTGCCGATGACGACGTCCCCGGCCCCGACGATCCGCCCCACCGCTCCCGCCGACGAGGCCCGGTGGAAGGAGCTCTTCCGCGCCTACCGCGAGTTCTACCGACTGGAGCCCTCCGAGGAGATCGTCTCCCGCGTGTGGTCGTGGCTGACCGACTCCGCCCATGAGTGCCAGGGACTCGTCGCCGAGGCGGACGGATCGATCGTCGGAATCGCCGACTATCGTCGTTTCTCGCGTCCCTCGACAGGCAGCGTCGGCATCTGGCTCGACGATCTCTTCACCGATCCCGAGGCGCGCGGCCGAGGTGTCGGTCGTGCATTGATCTCCCGGCTGCAGATGATCGCCGCGGCCGAAGGCTGTTCGGTGGTCCGGTGGATCACCGCCGATGACAACGCTCAGGCTCAGGTGCTCTATGACGATGTCGCAGCGAAGACGAACTGGCTCACCTACGACGCGAAGCCGACGGAGTCGTGAGCACTGAGTTGCCGAGTGAGGAGAGGCCGAGCTCGGTGGAGCCGGAAGAACAGGCAAGCTCAGCGAACGCCGGTGCTGACCGCGAGGTGCTGTTGTGCTGCCTGCTGTGGGCGCGCGAAGGACAGGCCGAGGCACTGACAGCCTACGAGAACGGTGTTCTCGCGCTGATCTCCGAGCACGGAGGGCGCGTCGTCAATCGTGCCAAGAGCGACGGGGCCCAGGGGCGTCCCAACGAGGTGCAGTTCTATCGGTTCGAATCCACGGAAGCGCTCGATTCCTACCTCGCAGATCCGCGACGTCAGGCGCAGGCCGCCGAACGCGATCGCGTCATCGCCAGGACGGAGCTGTTCCCAGTCAGCTTTCTTCCGACCGAGTGAGGTCCTGCGCGAAGTGCTGCTGTGCGAGCAGGACCAGCGCCTCGAGCAGCGGTCGGCGCAGCACGCTGCCGAGGACGACTCCGCGGATCCGCTCCTCCAGACTGACTGCGTCGCTGATCGCGTCGAGGTCGGTGCGACCGACGTCTTCAGCGGCCTCGACATAGGCGTCGAGCCGGTCGAGGATCGGAGTCAGGTTCTCCGTAGTCAACATGGCAACCGCGTTCACAGCCGCCCGATAGGCCGGTGACGACTTCGCGCAGTGCCACCCTCGCGCAGTGATCGCGCGGTCGAGTATCGCCGAGGCGGCTGTATCGTCCGTCTCGGCCTCGTCGATGAGCGCGTCCTGGACGACGCCCATCGCTTCGACTTCCGAGGCCTGCCCGTCCACCGCATCAACGACGGCTCGCACCTTCGCCAACGGCAGTCCGGCCACCGACGTCAGCGCCCCGATGAGGTGCAGCCGCTCGAGATGAGTGCGATCGTAGACGGCTTGATTCACGCTTGTCCGTCGTCCCGGCTGCAGCAGTCCTTCGCGGAGGTAGTACTTGATGGTCGGCACGCTGAGGCCCGAACGACGGGACAGCTCCGCCATCCTCATCCCCGACTTCTCCGCTGATTCCTGCATCGTCATCTCCTCCCGGCACTGACAGCAATGTTCGGTGACTGATCTTGCTCGACCCTAGCAGATACCTCTACTATCTATTATGGATAGTATAACTACCTATTAAGAGGAGAGGTCATGGATGCCTTGACTTTGGCTGCGGTCCTCGTCACCGGCTTCGTCGGCTCAGCGGAATTCGGATCGGCCGCCTTGGTTCATCCAGTGATCCGTCAGCTGAGGACGGACGATCAGCTGATCATGGAGAGGGGCCTGCTGAAGACGTTCGGCCGGGTGATGCCGGTGGGGGATGACCGCGGCGACCGCCCTGGCCATCATCATTGCCATCGATGAGCCCAACGCATGGCTGGCATCGGCAGCAATCAGCCTCAGCGTCGCCCTCGTCGTGACGATCATCGGGAACGTCCCGATCAACACCCGGACGGGACGGATCACCGAGGAGACCGCCCCCGAGGGATTCATCGCCATGCGCAGACGGTGGGACGCCTTCCAGATCGTGCGCGCTTCACTGCAATTGCTCGGATTCGTTCTTGTCGCGGTCGGAGCCGTCGGACTCGCCTGAGCACCCGTCAACGTTCATCTCGCCGTCAGGGATGTTCCGGCACGCGCGTCGCAGCACTCTGACCTCTGAGGTTTCAGTCCATCTGTCGCCGGAGTTCGGCGACTCCGCTCCCGGTCAGATCTCTCAGCGCTTCCGGTCGACCGGCCATGGCCATGACGAGGTCGAGGACACGACCGGTCACCTCCAGCCCGCTTCCGGATTCGAAGTCGGCGTCGACAGCACTGAGCTTCAGCCCTTTGACCAGGGTCTTCGAGTTCACGGCGAAGTCCTTAGAGGCGAAGTATCGGGCCACCTCGACGGTCGCCTCGGCGCCAGGGGTCAGGTCGAGTTCCAGTGGTCGTGCGATGTCCTGGCCGTGGACGATGACTTCACCCAGGAAGGCCGGGAAGTCTTTGGTCGGCGCGATAGTCAGTGGGATCGAGCTGTGGAACTTCGCAAGGGTCTCCTCAGGTGAGCCACCGAGACGGCGCTCGAGCAGTCGCGCATTGTGTTTGGCAGGATCGAATCCCGCCCGAACGATGCTGCGGATCCAGGCCCACTTCCCGGTGTTGGCTGCGGCTGTCAGGTGGGCGACGACCTGCTCGACCATCCAGTCTGCACACAGAGTGGCGAGCGCCCACTGCTCCGGTTCGAGCGTGGAGAGCAGATCGGCCAGGCGCGCGCGTTCCGTGTGGATGAGGTCCCAGTATTCGGCTTCGTTCATCTGCTCGTCCCCTGTGATTCGTCGCCCGAGACGCTGACGCACCCCTCGTCTTCTACGTCGAACAGCAACCGGAAGCGTTCGCAGACGACCGGCATCTCGGGCGCGAATCCGCGCCGGCCATGCTCTTGCCAAAAACGCTCATGGATCTCGCGCCAGGCGGCCTGGGTTCGGTCGCCTTCCCCTTCCGAATGGGCATGCTCGGCGGTCACCTCGCAGAACGGAACGATGTCGATCGCCGTGGTTTCGATGAGGGCTCTCGGCCGGCCTCGGCCGTCGAGGATGATGCTCAGTTCACCCACCTCGGGTACGGATTCGTCATCGGCTTCGATGTCCCACAGCGCCGAGGCGGTGCCCGTCTTGGTCCCAGCCAGCACGAGAGCGAGGAGGTCGTCCGCATGCTCGGGAGTCGCGCCGAAGGCCCATGCTTCAGGCATCGCCTCCGGTAGGTCTGGGATGCAGCTGCGGACCCGCACCCAGAACGAGTCGAGTGTGACATCGAGCCTTGCCGTTTGACTCACGACACGGCCTCAAGCCGATGCTTCAGACCTTGGATCAGGCTAGTCAGCCCAAACTCGAAGGACGCCACCGCTGACGAGTTCTCGCCGAATCGAGGATCCAGCGCACCTCGAATCTCCGCAAATCTGTCTCCGGCCGATTCCTGAGTGATGAGGTCGACTGGAGCGACGATGTCCAGAGCGGAACCGAGGACATAGGCTTCAACGGACCGCATCACCGCCACGGTCTGACCCTGCGGCCATCCCCCTCGACGAAGTCCACCGATCACTGAGTCATACATTTCATACGTTGAGAGGTCTCGAATCGAGGTCGTGGCCAGCAATCGGATGAGGTTCGGGTGGTCGGCGAAGGCTCTGAGATACGTCCGGGCCCACAGCTCCAGAGCTCTGTCCCACGGCACGCTCTCCGACGATTCCTCGATCCCAGAAAATACTTGAACGTCGATTCCAGCCACAATACGGGCGCGCATCAATTCGATGAGTTCACCTCGGCCGGAGACATGGTTGTACAGAGAGGACACCTGCCTGTCGACGCGAGCCGCCAGAGTTCGCATCGACAATGACTCTTCGCCGAGGTCGTCGACAAGCGCGAGCGCGGCATCAACCAGCCGATCCTGATTCAATCTCACAGAATGCTCGCTCTCAATTTCGCACTTCCCTACATCTTTCGAGCAGTGTATCGTGTTCCCAGTCACATACGAACACTGTTCGTGTAAACGCCGGTGCGGCCGGCCACAAGCAATGGAGCAGGAGGACGGCAGTCTTGACGACACAGCACTTCCACAACGGCACCATCTGGTTGGGCGCCGGCGCCCAAACTGAGGATTCCCTTGTGGTTCAAGATGGCACTGTCGTTGCCTCTGGTTCACATGCGGTGGCGGCCGTCCTCGATCAAGTTTCGAGCCACGACGGCGCAGAGTTTGAGTCCATCGATCTCGACGGCGGGTTCCTCATGCCGTCCTTCGGCGACGGCCATGCTCATCCGATCTTCGGTGGCATGGAAGCAGAGGGCCCACAGGTGAGATCGTGCACGAGCGTCGAAGAGATCATCGCTGAAGTGAAACGGTACGCCGAGGCTCATCCCGACGACGACTGGATCACTGGTGCCTCATATGACGGCAGCCTCGTACGCGACGGCCTCTTCGACGCCGAATGGCTTGACAGAGCCGTGTCCGACCGACCGGTCGTCCTTCGCGCTTGGGACTACCACACCGTGTGGTGCAATTCTCGAGCATTGGAACTCGCGGGAATCACCGCGGCAACCCCGGAGCCGCAGATAGGCGAGATTCCTCGCCGAGACGACGGCTCACCGCTGGGCACTCTGCGTGAATGGGGTGCAATTGATCTGATCGACGCCGTTCGTCCGCCACACCACGATTCCGTCCGACTTCGCGCTCTCGATCGGGCAGCCGACTATTACCTGGCTCGAGGCGTCACTTGGGTCCAGGACGCTTGGGTGGAGCCAGCCGATGTCGAGACCTATGCGTCCGCCTCTCAGCAGGATCGGCTCAAACTGCGATTCAACCTCGCGTTCTACGCCGATCCCCGCCGCTTCACGCAACAGCTGCCCGAAATGCTTTCTGCGCGCCGAAGGATCGAGGAACTTTCGGATCCGTTCCTGACCGCTCAGACCGTGAAGTTCTTCGCCGACGGAGTCATCGAGAACGAAACCGGTGCGCTCATCGAGCCCTACTGCTCCTCCCTTCACAACCACGGCATGCGAGTCTGGGAAGGAGATTCGCTGGCAGAGGCGGTTCGCGAAGTCGACGCGGCAGGTTTTCAGATCCACATCCACGCCATCGGCGACGCGGCCGTTCGACAAGCATTGGATGCCATCGAGTACACAATCCGGAACAACGAAGCCCGTGATCGACGGCCGGTGATCGCACATGCCCAGATCATCGACTCTGCCGACCTGTCCCGCTTTGCTGAACTCGGCGTCATCGCGAATATGCAGCCTTTGTGGGCTCAGCTCGATGACCTCATGACAGTACTCACCGTCCCCCGGATCGGCAGAGAACGCGCCGTGGCGCAATATCGGATGCGCAGCGTCCTCGACAGCGGCGGGCACCTTGCGTTCGGTTCGGACTGGCCCTGCACTTCAGGGGCGCCGCTCGAGGGTCTCGCCGTTGCCGTGAGCAGACAGACCGATGACGGTGAGCCCGACGGCGGGTGGACTCCCGAAGAGATCCTCGACGTCGAACGCTCTCTCGACGCTTATTCGGCTGCGGTTGCCCACCAAGCATTTGCAGACCAAAGACCCGACGAGTGGGGAGTGATCCGTCCGGGCGCGAGCGCCGACTTCATCGTTCTCGATTCGGATCCTCGAACACTTCTCCCACAGGAACTGTCTGATGCCCCTGTTCGCCGCACATACCTGCGCGGCGTGGCCGTCCATTCGACGGACTGAATCGAAAGGACAATGATGTCCCATTCCAATCACAACGCCACCGCTCAAGACACCTCCCAAACCCACCTGAAACGTGCACTCGGGGTACCTTCACTAGTCTTCTTCGGCCTCGTCTATATGGTTCCGCTGACCGTCTTCACGACTTACGGAATCGTCACCCAGGTCACCGGGGGCCGCGTCCCAGCCGCTTACGTCATCACCCTGCTGGCAATGGTGTTCACCGCGCGGTCATATGCGAAGATGGCTGCCGCCATGCCCTTTGCCGGTTCGGCATACACGTACACGCAGAAGAGCTTCGGAGCTGGAATCGGTTTCGTTGCCGGTTGGGCACTGCTTCTCGACTACCTGTTCCTGCCGATGATCAATTATCTTGTCATCGGCATCTACCTCAGCGCGGCTTTCCCCATGATTCCTGCCTGGGTCTTCGTGGTCTCTGCCATTGTTCTCGTCACGATCCTCAATGTCATCGGAATCGTCTCCGTTGCACGGGCCAACATCGTCATCATCGCTGCTCAAGCAATCTTCATCGTTGTCTTCGCCGCGCTCGGCATCGCCTCATTCACCGGATCCGGTTCTGTCGACCTCACCGCCCCATTCACCGGTGACGGCTCGGCACCCGGATTCTACAATGTCATGGCCGGCGCAGCGATACTGTGTCTGTCATTCCTCGGCTTCGATGCGGTCTCGACTTTGTCCGAGGAAGCCAAGGACGCGAAGAGAGCAGTCCCCCGCGCAATCGTCATCGCCACTGTCACCGGCGGCCTCATCTACATTGTTCTGTCATACCTGGCTCAGCTGGTCTACCCGTCGAATCAGTTCGCCGATGTCGATTCAGGCGCGCTCGACGTCATGGCGGCGGCCGGCGGCGAATTCCTCACCGCCTTCTTCACCGCCGCCTATGTCGCCGGAGCATGCGGCTCAGCTCTGACCTCGCAGGCATCAGTCTCACGCATTCTCTTCGCGATGGGTCGAGACGGCGTGCTCCCGAAAAGCTACTTCGGCCGCTTGTCACCACGCTTTCACACACCCACGATTGCGACTCTCACAGTCGGCGGAGTCTCTCTGCTTGCGCTCGCCGTCGACCTCGCATTCATATCGGAGATGGTCAGCTTCGGTGCTCTGATCGCGTTCTCAGCAGTGAATCTGTCGGTCATCAAACACTTCATCATCGACGAGAAGAATCGTGGTTCACGTGCTGTTCTCAGTTCGATCATTCTGCCGGGAATCGGATTCTGTCTGACCCTGTGGCTGTGGACGAGCCTGTCTCCGCGAACTCTTCTCATCGGCGCCATCTGGCTGGTTCTCGGAGTCGGCTACCTCGCCTTCGTCACACGCGGTTTCCGGAAACCGACACCGATGCTTGATCTCGCTGACTGAGGTCTCCGCACCCAGGCCTTGAAGCCAGCTGTCGATTCGACTGATTCGGCTCAGACTGACCATCGGAGAGGCTCCTCGATCGCCGTGATCGTCGACAGGCTGCCGAGGTGCACGATCGCGTTCGCACCCACGTCACGCGCGACCCCAGCGCACACCTCGTGGTCATCGATGAAGAACACGTCTCCGGCATCTGCACGCATCCGCTCAAGCGCATTCTCATAAGCCTCCGGCTCGGGCTTGAGCAGACCGGTTTCATGACTGCAGAGCATCGGGTCCAAGACCGTAGAATCCGAATCGTCGTTCCTCCTCGGCGCGAGCACCGTCGACCGAGTGCAACAGAATCGCTACGTCGGCGCACGGTCGCAGCACGGATGCATACTCGAACAACTCCGTGTTGAGACGCCCGCGGTGCTCGTCCCACATCTCGCACTCTGTTCGACTTCGGAAATCGAATCAATGAAGTTCTCAATTTCGGGACTACTCGACTTCTGAGACCGCCTGTACGTCCACCCCGTGATTGCCTTCGCCGACTCCGCGTCGTTATATCTAGCGACGGCCCTGTTGAGCGCAGCATCAGCACCGGCACAATCACTGCTCGAAACTGCGGCCGGGATACTGGGATCAAAGTTGTACAGGCGTCACTCCATTTTTCAGAGGATCTCAGCATCTCAATCCGAAATACTGCATCCAACGTGAACGCGACGAGCTACTGCATGAACGACTTCCAGCGACCTTGCCGCCGCTCGAGAACGCGAACCGCTCAGCCCGTAACCGTCTGACCCGATCCACAATGTCCGGGGCGTAACTGCCGTTCGCCTCCGTATCCACCAGCCCTTCGAGCACAACAGCGTATTTCTCGACCGACAGGTTGATACGTCAGCACAAAGCGTCACGCACAGCAACCGTGTGCGTGGTCGTCTCCAGATCGAGGATCAACCGATCAGGCATGGCGAACTCATGCACTGTGCCAGGAGCCATAGATGCCAGTGTGGCATATTGAGACCAGACCATTACGACAGGGCATAAGGGAGCTTCGCAGTGAGGCATGGCTACTCGGCGCACATGATGATCAAAGCCACCGACGACACTGTCGAGCTGTACCACATGGAAGATGTGCAGTGGGCGGAATGGGTGTTGCTCGGCTGGTTCGTAGTTGGTGCCGCCGTAGCGATCTGGTTCCTGACTATCATCATGAAAAGGCAGCACGCATGGTTGCCACTCACTTTGCTCGGAGTGGCTTCAGTCGGTCTGATTGCTGGTGGATTCTTCGTCCAAATGGGTTGGCACGGGTCCTACATTGATGATCAGGGAATATGGGCTTGCCCCTCCGGCCCCAACGCCATGCGGATCACTGAAGCGAACGGGTATCCACTGTCGGATGGGATCGTCCAATGTCGTGCCGACGCGAAGAAGAACGTGGCAGTCGGTGGAGCCATGGCCGGTGCGGGAGTCGCGTTAACTGTCGGATCGGGTGTCTTTCTCAGGCGCCGTGCACCCCGGAATAGAGAGATGGTCGACATATGAACAACCAAACGGTGTACCTTCTGTTTGCTGAACAGACGTCTCCATTCGACCCTGAGGTCAAGATAGATCCGCTGGTCGGCATTTTCACCGATGGGGCCGATTGTCTTCGCCTCCAGAAGGAGCGGCCAGAATACAAAATCAGTTGGGAGGAACGTGAGGTCAAGGATGCGGGTGAGCACACGATCGAGCCCGGTGACACCGTCTACGCTTACCACTACATGGCCACCTATAGACCGACACCAGATGGCGGGGAAGCCATCGAGCTTCTGAGCGACGCCGCCGTCGAAGACATCTACTTCCAAGAAGAGAACGCCCGGAAGAAGCTTGTAGTCGGCGACCTCCAAGTAATCACGGTCGGTGAACTTCGGCTGAAAGGTGATTTTCTGATCATCGAAGGCTAATTGCCTTGTTCGTCCCGAGCGCGCAGGCGATGGCACATCCGGCAGCCATCCAAGCTACCCACACCTGCCATGCCTCAGGCCCTTCAAGAAGCCCAGGAATCAACAGCATCAACACCCCAGCAGACACTGCCAGCCCGAGGATGAAACCAGCCAAAGCACTGTTGTTCGCCATTTCATTCACTCCTGTTCAGTCAAGCCGCCTAAAGAAGAAACTGCTCTATCTCATCAATCGTCGACCGATTGTCACGGTGCACGATCGCATCCATGCCGACGGCACGGGCGCCTTCAGCACAGACTTCGTGGTCATCAATGAAGAACACGGCTCCGGCGTCCGCAGCCATCCGCTCAAGCGCATTCTCATAGGCCTCCGGTTCCGGCTTGAGCAGACCGGTCTCGTGGCTGTAGAGAATCGGGTCAAAGATTTCACTGAACCCGAACCGCCGTTCTTCCTCGCGCCGCGCCCCGTCCACTGAGTTCGACAGAATCGCCACACCGGCGCGTGGCCGCAGCGCAGCTGCATACTCAAACAACTCTGTATTGAGACTCCCGCAGTATTCGTGCCACATCTCGGCCTGCATAGCCTCGATCAGGTTCGAATCCATCTCGAGCGCTCGACCCAGCTTCAACCAGTACTCGTCCCGCGTGTCCGCTCTACGGTCGATGACCGGCAAGTCCGCCGCCAGAATGCGCGCCCGATACTCCTCCGCTGAGAATCCAGAGCGCTCCTGCCACCGGCGAACGAAAAGCTGTCCCCAGGTGTCATCATCAACGACCTCCAGCACTCCCCCGATATCGAAGAGCACCCACTTCCTCAAACTCATGAGGCAAGACTACCTACCGATGCCCGCGCTACTCGTGTGCCGGAAAGCCCAGGTTGAGGCGAATAGCCCATGTTCCAACGTGGGCTGCTCACCCTAAACCGTGCCGCGCACCGTGCCGCAGCAAGAAATACCCTGCCTCTTGCAATAGTGTGTGACACACACTATCGTGTGATGCATGAACGAGGATGAAGACAAGGCACTGGCCACCCACGAACAGGAGCTGCGACGCGGCACCGTGGTCTTCGCCAGCCTCGTCGCCTGTCGACGGCCGCAGTACGGCTACTCGCTGCTGACGACGCTGACCGAAGCTGGCATCGCCACCGAGGCCAACACCCTCTACCCCCTCCTGCGGCGGCTCGAGAAACAGGGCCTGCTCTCAGCTGTTTGGAACACCGAACAAGCCCGCCCCCGCAAGTACTACACACTCACCGACAGCGGCGCCGAAGTCGCCGCCGCACTGCACAGCCACTGGCTCGAACTCAACTCCAGCATCACCAAGCTCTGGAAGGACGGCACACCATGAGTGCGCTCACCGAAATCTACGTCGACAACGTCACCCGCCACCTGCCCGAAGACTCCCGGCCCGACATCGCCGCCGAGATCACCGCCACGATCGACGACATGGTCGACGCCCGCCTTGGCGAGGATGCGGATTCGTCCCCGGATCACACGGCGACCGTCGAACGCGAAGTCCTCGAAGAGCTCGGCGATCCCGTCGCGCTGTCGCGGGAGTACTCGAACTCTCCGCAGCACCTCATCGGCCCGAATTCCTACCCGCTCTATATCTGGGCGCTGCGTTGGGTCCTGCCCATCGTCGGTCTGCTCGCCGTGCTCACAAACATCGTGACCACCATCGCCGTCTCCCCCGGAGTCCAGATCGGAGAGATCATCGGCAAGACGGCCGGCAACACTGTCATCGCCCTGCTGACCGCCTTCGCCGCCATCACGATCATCATCGGTCTCGGCGATCGCGGAATGGACGGCGGCGCATCCGATTCGCTCCGGAAGCGGAAACCGGGCACGTGGACGATCGATGATCTCGACCGACGTGATTCCCGCAGCAAGCAGATCCGCGCCGAGGCGGGGCTCGGGCTGGTCTTCATCGTCGCCCTGGCAATGGTCCCGCTCATCCCGACCTCTCTGCTCTACGTCGGCCACCTCAACGGTGGGGAGACGTTCGTCAACCCCGACCTCGGCGTCGGCTGGCTGCTCGGCTACTGGGCCTTCCTCGCGCTCATGGCCGCAGTCGAGGTCATCAAGTTCACGACCGCCTCGGCGAAACCGACCGTGGCCATCATCGGCGGGATCGTCGACATCGCCATGGCCGTCTTCCTCACCATCGCGCTGCTGACTCAGCCGGTCCTCCACTCCGAGCTCACGAACACCGGGAACGCCGACTTCCAGCAGATCATCACGGTCATCGCGATCTGGATCATCACCGTCTGGGATCAGGTGAGCACCTGGCGGATCTATCGCCGCAATCGTCGGTGAAGTTGTGCGATCGGGACGGCCACCTGCCGACCCGATCGCACAGCTGGTGAGAGATCTCAGTCGCGGCGGCTGGCGATGACAGTGAACTTCTTGTTCCGGGCCAGCTGCCGACTCGGTCCGATGATCGATTCGAGACGATCCCGGTAGCGCAGATGCGAATTGAACACCGTGAGCACCTGCCCGCCCGGCGCCAGATGCTCGGCGGCCGTGGCCATGAGCGCCGCGGCCGTCTCGGTCTCGATGGCCGTTCCCTGATGGAACGGCGGATTGAGCAGGATGACATCGAATTCGCCTAAGTTCGCGAGCGCCGGTTCTCCCGGATCTGCGGCATCACCGAGGATGATATCGACTCCGACTCCGTTCGCCTCCGCTGTGGCCCTCGCCGAGGCGACCGCCGCCTTCGACACATCGACGCCGAGCCCCGTATTCGCCCCCGAGGCCCGCATGGCTGCGGTGAGCAGCCAGCCGTTGCCGCAGCCGAGGTCGAGCACAGATTCCGGCGCCCCGCCTGGGAGCAGTCTCAGCAGTGAGTCGATGAGCAGCTCCGAGCCCTCATCGCTCTTCGTCCCGGAAAAGCAGGCCCCATGTGCGCGGACTTCGAGCTCACCGACACCGCCTTGGGTGATCGCCCCACGGCGTGGGAATTCCGGCAGGCTCGGAGAGGACAGGGGGCGGCTGCCGATGATCATCCGGTGCTTGCCGACCCCGGGAGAGACATCGACTCGGCCGAATCCGCGGGCGAGCTCCTTGTTGACGCCCCGGCTCATCGCATCGCTGCGGCCGATGACGATGATGGTGCTCGCCAACGGCTGCAGTACCGCGATCGTCTCGGTGAGCGCATTCATCGCCTTCGGAGCGTTGACGACTGCCCACGTCTCCCCTACGCCGAGTTCGGCCAGTCCCGCGATCTCATTGAGCTCGCTCACCGCCAGCACGGGGGCCGCTTCGGCACTGGCCTCTCCGGCCTCTCCGGCGGATTCGCCGGCTCCGGCCAGGGACTCGACCGCTGCGGCCAAGGTCCGTGCCTCGTCGAGCCGGTCGTTGTATGTGCATACCTGAGTCAGCCGGCTGAGCAGGGTCGCCTGCAGACCGTGCGCGTCGTCGACGAGGATGAGGTTCTCGGGGACCTCGGCTGAGAGTTCGGCGGCGACGAAGGTGCCTTCGGTGTCACGACCCGAGACGTCGAGGGCTCCGCAGCGGCGACCGATGACGTAGTCGATGAGCATCCGCGCCTGCGGCAGGCCGGGCAAGTCGCTCAGCTGAGGGAATACCGCCAGCAGACCCCGGCTGCGGTGGGCGGCGGCAGAGTCAGAGGGCAGCAGGGAGGCGGACATTCGATCAGTCTAAACTGAGCGGACCGGTCGCCGCCTCCTCGAGGGTGTGCCGCTCAGCCTTCGGCGTCGTGGTCGGTCTCGATGAGCTGCTTGAGGTTGGCCAGTGCTTCATCGGCTCCGTCACCCTCGGCGCGCAGAACGACCTTCTGACCGTATTCCGCGCCGAGGCCCATGAGGGAGAGCACGCTGGCCGCATCGAGGGCGTCCTCGGCCGGTTCGCCCTCCAGGGCGATGGTGATCTCGAGGTCATAGTCTGCGGCAGCCTCGGCCAGCAGTGCTGCTGGACGGGCGTGCAGGCCGACGGTGCTTCCGACTGTTGCGATGGTCTCTGCCATGAGTTGTCCTTCCTGATCAGACCGGCCGCGGTTCGGCCGGACCGGTGTCTCGGCATTTCCTGTTGGTGGTGTCTGCGGTGGTGCTGAGTACGTCACGGGGCCACTCCCCTGACGTCCGGGCTCACAGGCCGAGCTCGTCGAGGATCGGCAGCTCGGCACGGACTATGGCCTTCGCCTCGCTCGGGCTGCGCGCCGCAAGTGCGCTGCGGGCGATCTGCTGTGCCCGCTCCAGGGTGACACCGGACAGCACCTCGGCGACTGCCGGCAGAGCCCGCGGCGCCATGGACAGGCTGGTGACTCCGAGGCCCACGAGCACGACGGCCAATGCCGGATCGGCCGCGGCCTCTCCGCACACGCCCACCGACTTCTCCGCCGCAGCGCCCTGGGCGGCGGCGATGCCGATGAGCTGCAGGACTGCCGGCTGCCACGAGTCGCTGAGTTCGGCCAGGCCGCCGAGCATGCGGTCGGAGGCCATGACGTACTGGGTGAGATCATTCGTGCCGATGGACGCGAACTCGACTTCCTCGAGGATCGTGGCCGCCTGCAGCGCCGCCGAGGGGACCTCAACCATGACACCGGCGGTGGGGAGTCCTGCCGCACGAACGAGGTCTGCGAACTGTCGGGCCTCCTCGGCGGTGGCGATCATCGGAGCCATGACGTGGACGGTCACCGCATGCCTTGAGGCGGCGAGCGCGATCGCCTCGAGCTGACGTTCGAGGACGCCCTGAGCCCGGCGACTGGTCCGGAATCCGCGTACGCCCAGGGCCGGGTTCGGTTCATCGGCGTCGGTGAGGAACGGCAGAGGCTTGTCGGCTCCGGCGTCGAGGGTGCGCACGACGACCTTGTGATCATCGAAGGCTGCGAACACCTGCCCATAGGCCTCGGCCTGCTCCTCGACGCTGGGTTCGGTGTCACGATCGAGGAAGCAGAACTCGGTGCGCAGCAGACCGACGCCTTCGGCACCGGCGGCTGCCGCTGCCCGTGCCTGAGCGCCGTCGCCGACATTCGCACGCAGCGGAATCCGGGTGCCGTCGCTCAAGAGACAGGGTCCGGTGAACGACTGCAGACGGCCAGCCGTCTCCGCCCATGCCTCGACGAGGCCGGTCTCCGTCGCTCCGGGTTCGGTGCGCAGGACTCCGGCACCGCCGTCGACGAAGACGGGTGTGTGGTCGGTGATCTCGCGGACGCCGGCGGCTGCGACCACGGCGGGAATGCCCAACGACCTGGCGAGGATGGCCGTATGGCTCTGCGGTCCACCCTCTGCGCAGACGAGTCCGACGACCAGCTCAGGATCCAGAGTTGCGGTGTCGGCGGGAGCGAGATCCGTGGCGATGAGCACGAAGGGCTCGGCCGCGTGTGGAATGCCGGGGGCCGGCACTCCACGCAGATGGGCGACGAGACGGGCGCGGACATCGAGGACGTCGGCTGCGCGTTCGGCCATATAGCCGCCGAGCTTCTCAAACTGTGCAGCGGTCTCCGCGGCCACCGTCCAGATCGCGGTCTCCGCGTCGGTGTCGGACAGGCGTCTGATCGCCGTCTTCACCAGGGTGGGGTCCTTGGCCATGAGGGCGGTGGCCTTGAGCACGTCGCGGGCGTCCCCGGTGACGGATTCGGCGCGCTCACGCAGTTCGGCGTGGACGGCGGCCGAGGCCTCTCGGATCCTGTTCGCCTCCGCTTCGGGATCAGCCGGGGCGGGCTTCGCCACGGGTGCGGACACGGGGTCGGGCATGGTCAGCGCCGGGGCGATGACCCGTCCGGGTACGACTCCGATGCCTGAGAACTCTGCGGACATCCCCATTCCTTCCTGTCTTGCCTCGTCGGTGAGAGCGGTCAGACTCGTGTGGCGTCAGCGTTCGACGATACCGGTTCGGCCGGCTGAGCCTCACCGGCCGAACCGGATCCGGTGGTCGAACCGGTCGACGTGGCTGCGGTCGTCGCCGGTGCGGACCGGTCGGCCGCCTCGGCGAGGCCCGCCGCTCCGCCCTTGCGGACGAGGATCTTGAGCGCGAGCACCAGCACGGCGCTGATGATCGTGCCGACGACGACGGAGAGCAGGAACAGCAGGAACGAGTCGATGGCGAAGAAGACGAACACGCCGCCGTGCGGGGCCTGGCTGGTGACGGAGAAGGCCATCGTCATGCCGCCCGTGACGCCGGCACCGACGACCGAGGCAGGGATCACGCGCAGCGGATCGGAGGCGGCGAAGGGAATAGCGCCTTCGGAGATGAACGCGGCGCCGAGCAGCCAGGCGGCCTTTCCGTTCTCCTTCTCCGCCTGGGAGAAGATGCGTGGGCGGACGGCGGTGGCCAGCGCCATGGCCAGGGGCGGAACCATTCCGGCGGCCATCACCGTGGCCATGATCTCCCACGGCACGGGGTTGCCGACGGAGCCTGCGGCGAGGCCGGCGACGGCGAACGAGTAGGCAACCTTGTTGACGGGGCCGCCCAGATCGACGGCCATCATCGCGCCGAGGATGAGCCCGAGGACGATGGCGGCGGTTCCGGTCATCGAGCTCAGCCAACTGTCGAGACCCTTGGTCAGGGCGCTGATCGGCCCGCCGAGGACCATGAACATCAGGCCGGAGGAGACAAGGGAGGCCACCAGCGGGATGATGACGACAGGCATGAGTCCGCGCAGCCACCTCGGTGCGGCTAAGGAGCCGATCCAGTGGGCGATATAGCCGGCGAGGAGTCCGCCGATGATGCCGCCGATGAACCCGGCGCCCATGAGCACGGCGACGGCGCCGACGGTGAAGCCGGGAGCGATTCCGGGGCGGTCGGCGATGCCGTAGGCGATGTATCCGGCCAGGGCGGCGACGAGGAAGCTCATCGACAGGTTGCCGATCTGGAAGGCCACGGCGCCCAGGTAGGCGCCGACGGGTCCGAATGCCAGGTCACCGTATTCGGTGGGCAGGTTCCACAGGGAGTTGCCCAGAACGATGTCCTCGGCGTAGTCGGGGATGTCGAATCCGCCGAGGAGGAACCCCAGTGCCATGAGCAGTCCGCCGGCGGCGACGAAGGGGATCATGTAGCTGACACCGGTCAGCAGTACGCGCTTGAGGTGGGCGCCGATGCTTTCGCGAGAGTTTCCTGCCGTGGACGATTCGTCGTCGGCGGCGGCGTGAGCGGCGGCCAGCCTGCGGCCGTTGGGAGCGTCCGCCTCGGCGAGGGCCTTCGCGATGAGGCCCTGCGGATCATCGATTCCGGCCTTGACCGGCACCTGCACATAGGGTTTGCCGGCGAACCGCGGCTTGTCGCGGACGTCGACGTCGACAGCGAAGACGACGGCATCGGCGGCATCGATGACGGACTGGTCGAGCGGAGTCGTGCCGCTCGAGCCCTGAGTCTCGGTGACGACGTCGATGCCCATCTCGGCTCCGGCCTGGACGAGGGCGTCGGCGGCCATATAGGTGTGGGCGATTCCCGTCGGGCAGGCCGTGACGGCGACGACGCGGCGGGGGTGGTCGGTCGAGGATGAGGCGGATTCGGTGGGGGCCCCAGCGGCACCGGTGGTGGGTGCGCCGGTAGGGGCCGCCTCGGTGCTGGTCTGCTCTTCGGGCGTCTCGCGTAGGCCGAGGGCGGTTTCGACGAGGTCGACGACTTCCTGCTCGGTCGTCGCCGCGCGCAGGGAGGCGACGAAGTCCTTCTTCACCAGTGACCGCGCGAGTTTCGACAGGAGCTTGAGGTGGTCCTTCCCGGCGCCCTCGGGGGCGGCGATCATGAACACGAGGTCGGCGGGGCCGTCCTTGGCACCGAAGTCGACCGGCGGGTTCAGTCGCGCCATTGCGAGGCTGGGTTCGGTGACCGCCTCGGTGCGGGCGTGCGGGATGGCGATGCCGCCGGGAACGCCGGTCGGGGTCTTCTCTTCGCGGGCGATCGCCGCGTCCGCCAATCCGTCTGCGGAGTTCGCGCGGCCCTGTTCGGCGATCGTGGCGGCCAGAGCGCGGATGACAGCGGACGACGCCGTCCCCTGATCCGCGTCGAGGACCACCAGGTCTGTTGTGATGAGCGATGTCATCGTGCCTCCTCGGCTTCGGGGGCTGTGCCCTCATGTCGGTGGGAAGTGTCGTCGGTATGCGTGTCTGTATGTGCTGTGGGACTACCTGTCAGCGGTGCTGCGGATGTCTCCAGTGACGTCACGGTCACCGCGTCGGTCCGGGCGTCCGCCGGGCTCGGCACTCCGGTGCCGCGCAGCCGGGCGGCTGCGGATCCGTAGGCGACGGCTCGCGCCAGAGCCGCATCGGGTTCACGGCCGTCGGTCAGACCCAGCAGGTACCCGGCGAGGGTGGAGTCGCCCGCGCCCACGGTGCTCACGACGTCCGTAGGCGGATGCTGGGCATGCCAGGCAGCGTCCGGCTGGGCGAGCACTGCGCCGCCGGCGCCCAAGGTCGCAAGGATCGACCGCGGGCGGGGGCCGCGCGCGTTGAGCAGGGTCGATGTGGCGCGAGCCGTGAGCTGCGGTGAGGACTCGAGGCGGTCGGCGATCGTCTGCAGTTCGGCGGTGCCGAGGGATTCGACGGCGACACGTGGGTCAGAATCGTCCCGGAGACCGGAGGCGTGCAGGAGGCCGGCGGCGTTGAGGAGCTCGGCGAGTTCTTCGGCGTTGGGTTTGATGAGATCTGGTGAGGCCATCAGGGCCGCAGTCAGAGGAGCACCGGAGGTGTCGACGGCGATCAGCGGCGGACGATCAAGCTGGCGGATACGTTTGATCGCGCGGGCGTAGAAGTCATCGTCGACTCCTGGAGGCAGCGAACCGGCCAGGACGACCCAGCTCGCACCGACTGCCTGCTCGGCCACGAGATCGAGCAGTTCGTCCTGAGCCTGCGGGCTCAGAGGCGAGCCTGGTTCGTTGATCTTCGTCGTCGTGCCGTCGGGTTCGGTGACGGTGATATTGGACCGCAGCGGCGTGCCGGTGGGAACGGAGCGATGAGCCAGTCCGGTCGCGTCGAGTCCGGTGAGCACCGGGTCGTCGATGTCTCCGGGCAGGACCGCCAGGGTGTCACGGTCGGAGGCCGCCACGGCACGGGAGACGTTGACTCCCTTGCCGCCGGGCTGCTGTCCGGCCCAGACGGCGCGCTGCACCTGGCCGCGGAGAACGGGGCCGGGCACTTCGATGGTCCGATCGAGGCTGGGGTTGGCGGTGAGGGTGAGGATCATGGAGTGACGACCTCGACTTCCGCAGTCTCCAGATCGGCCGACAACGACTCTTCCGGCGCGTCATCGGTGATGAGGACATCGATCTGGTCGAGTTCCGCGAACCGCACCAGAGAGATGGCATCGAACTTCGCTGAGTCGGCGAGCACGGCGACCCTGCGTCCGGAGTGCACGAACGCTGACTTCGTCGCCGCCTCGTCATGGTCGGGCGTGGAGACGCCGTCGCCGGTGAGTCCATTGGTGCCGAGCACCGCGAGATCCACTCGATGGCCCTCGATGGCCGTGATCGTCTGCGGTCCGACCATGGCCCGGGTGACCGGTCGGAACCGGCCGGGGAGGACGAAGATGTCGACGCCGGGCGCTCCGGCCAGGCTGTCGATGGCGGACAGGGAGTTCGTGATGACGCGCAGTTGTCGCGGTGCCTGTCCGGCGACGAGGCGGCCATGGGCTTCGTCGGCGATCGCGCGAGCGAAGGCCGCACAGGTCGTGCCGCCGTCCACGGAGATGCTCATCGTCTCCTCCAGCAGGCTCAGCGCTGACCGGGCGATCGCTGTCTTCTCATCGAGGTTGTGGATCTCGCGGTCGTCGAAGGCCGGCTCTTCGAGGCTGTGGGGACGGCAAGGCACCGCTCCCCCGTGGACGCGCTGGAGGGCTCCGGCCTTTTCGAGGGCGGCGAGGTCGCGTCGAACGGTTTCCGTCGTGATGTCGAAATCGGCGGCCAGATCGGTGACATTGACCCGGCCCGCTTCGCTGACGAGCTCAGCGATGCGTCGTTGCCGTTCTTCAGCGAACACGTCCGGCCTTTCCCTTCGCGCGGCTCATCGTCATACGGACGAATAACCACGTGGTTATCTGTTGGTTTGAACGATCTTAGGACTCTATTCACGCACCGTCAATCACATTCCAACATCTTTCCAATTATTCCCACATCACCTAGTGGTCGACCCGGCAAGGCGGCTCGGCCGAGGCGGCTCGGCCGAGGCGGCGAGATCTATGAATGACGAGTGCCCCAGAACTCAGCGTTCAGGGGCACTCGTCGTTCACGGTCGGGGTGGGCCACCTCGGCGATGGGATCAGTGGACCGGGTAAGCCGCCTCGGTGATGGGATCAGCCGTCTGTCACTCAGCTGCCGATGCGTTTGTACGCCGAGGAATCGGCGTTGTCGATCGTTGAGTGTTTGCGGTTGTCGTGCATGAAAGCCACGGCGACGAAGCCGACGATCGCGATGACGACGACGTAGACGGCGAACCAGGTGCCGATTCCTGCGTTGCGGAACCACAGCGCGACGTATTCGGCGGAGCCGCCGAACAGCGAGTTGCCGACCGCATAGGTGAAGCCGACGCCGATTCCGCGGATGTGGGCCGGGAACATCTCGGCCTTCACGATTCCGGAGATCGAGGTGTACATGCTGATGAACGCCATGGCGATGACGATGAGGATGCCTGCAGTGAGGACGGAATCGGCCTTGCCGATCATGCCGAGCAGCGGGATGGGCAGCGCGATCATGCCGATGACGAAGATGAGCATGTTGTTTTTACGGCCGATCTTGTCCGAGATCTTGCCCGCGATGGGCTGCATGACGACGAAGATGAGCAGGCAGATTGTCATGAGGTCAGCGATGGAGCCTTTGTTGAACACGGCTTCGCCCGGGGTGCCTTCGTTCTGCAGCAGCAGGAACTTCTGCATGTAAGTGGTGAAGACATAGAAGACGAGCGATCCGACGCTGGTGATGCCGAGGACGACGAAGAAGGCGCGCGGGTGGCGCAGCACTTCGCGGAAGCTGCCGGAGTTCTCGTCCTTGCGGGTGTCCGCCGAGGTCGTCTCCTCGAGTCCGCGGCGCAGCCACAGGGAGACGATCGCGGCGGCAGCGCCGATGGCGAAGGGCAGTCGCCACCAGCCGGCTTCGATCTGGTCGGTGCCCAGAGTGTGGGTCATGATGACGGCCAGCAGGCTGGCCAGCAGCTGGCCGCCGATGAGAGTGACGTACTGGAAGGAGGAGTAGAAGCCGCGTTTGCCTTCGGTGGCGACCTCGGACATGTAGGTGGCGGTGGCGCCGTACTCGCCGCCGACGGCCAGCCCCTGGATCATGCGCACGATGAGCAGCAGGATCGCGGCCCAGGAGCCGACGACCGCACTCGTGGGCAGCAGAGCCATCATCAGCGAACCGGCGCACATGAGCAGAATGGAGATGAGCATCGAGTTCTTGCGCCCGAGGCGGTCGGCGGCGCGACCGAAGATGTAGCCGCCGATGGGACGCATGAGGAAGCCGACGAAGAAGACGCCGGCAGCCTGCATCAGTGACAGTGCTTGGTTGTCAGCGACGAAGAACTGGTCGGCGAAGTAGACGCTGAAGAAGGCGTAGATGTAGAAGTCGAACCATTCGACGAGGTTGCCCGAAGAGGCAGCCATGATGGCCTTGACCGTCTTCCATTCCGACTTCTTCTGCGCTGGGGTCTCACCGGCTTCTGCCTGGTCGAGATGCGTATTCTGATCTGTCAATGCTTCTTCTTTCTCACTCGTACGCGGCGCACGCAGCGCCCAGGTCACCTTACTGCCGAGTCAATCGAACTGACGATTCAGTCAGTAATTGAGATTTGGGGTCGGAGGCCCGATTCCGCGGGGTTTTCGCACGGTTTACGCGCGGTTACAGAGCAGAAGTCGCTCGAGGCTGACGATCCCGCACCTGGTGAGGTGAGGAAGATCTCAGTCGAAGCTCCCCGTTTCCCCCGTCGCAGAGTGAGCTGCCGCCCGTCCGAACAGCGCGGATATGCTACTAATTGAGAGAGCTTCGTCCAATGTCGCACCAGGAGAGATCATGACAATCCTCGTCGGTTATTCCCCCTCGCCCGAAGGCAAGGCCGCTGTCGAATTCGGCATCGAGCAGGCCCGCGCATTCGACGATGTCCTCGTCGTGCTCAATGCCGGAATCGGTGAGACTCCCGACGAGCGCGGCGTCGCCACCAGCAAAGACATCGAGGAACTCAAGGAGACGCTGAAGTCTTCCGAGGTCTCCCACGAGATCCTTCAGTTCCTCCGCGGCAATGACCCCGTCGAAGAGCTTCTGGCGCTGGCCGAGGCGACCGCCGACACCCGCATGATCGTCATCGGATCACGCCGCCGCTCCCCCGTGGGTAAGCTCATCATGGGCTCGACGGCCCAGCGCATCATCCTCGACTCCGACGTCCCCGTCGTCTCCGTCAAGGTCGATCGCCGGAAGAAGAAGTAGCCTGCGGCGAAGGACTCCCAGCGCCGCGCCTGAGGTCTTTCAGTCCCCTGCGATGGCGGCGACGAGGGCGTCGACGTCTTCGGCCGTCGTGTCGAAGGCGCACATGAGGCGGACGATGTCCTTCTCCAAGGGCCAGTCCGCGAAGGCGAATTTCTGCCGGGCGCGAGCGGCCACCTCGGCGGGCATGCGGACGAACACGACGTTCGACTCGACCTTCTGCACGATCTCCAGTCCGGGGACACGGCCGCTGCCGGCCACCTCGGCGAGTCTCTCATTGAGATACTGAGCCATCTCGTTCGACCGGGTGGCGGAGGTTCGCCACAGGTCCCCTTCGTACAGGGCGTTCAGCTGGGCGGAGAGGTAGCGCATCTTCGAGGCCAGCTGCAGGTTCATCTTGCGCAGGAACCGCAGTCCCTGGCCGATCTCCGGGTTGAGGACGACGACCGCCTCGGCGCCGAGCAAGCCATTCTTCGTTCCGCCGAGGCTGACGATGTCGACTCCGGCCGCGGTCGTGATGTCGCCGAGGCCGACGCCGAGGTGGGCGGCCGCGTTGCCGAGTCGGGATCCGTCGATGTGGAGGATCATGTCGTTCTCGTGCGCGGTGGACGCGATCGCCGCGATCTCGTCCGGGGTGTAGGTCGTGCCCCATTCGGTCGATTGGGAGATCGACACGGCCAACGACTGCGCATTGTGTTCGCTGCCGCGGCCGATGATCGCACCCTTGACCGTCTCGGGGGTGAGTTTGCCGTTCTCGGTGGCAGCACCGATGATCTTGAGCCCGCCGACCTTCTCCGGGGCGCCGGTCTCGTCGTAGTTGATATGCGCCGAGGCGGCCGTGATCACCGCCGCCCACCGCGGCAGCGCCGACTGCAGGGCGAGCACGTTCGCGCCGGTGCCGTTGAAGACAGGAAACGCCTGAGCCTCGGGCCCGAAGTGGTGGGCCATAATGTCGTGGAAGCGCTGTGTCCACGGATCTCCGCCGTAGCCGGGCGTATGGCCGACGTTGGCCTCGGCAATGGCCGTGATGACCTCGGGGTGGACCCCGGCCCAGTTATCGGACCCGAAGTTGCGCGGGTGCGCCTCGGGGCTGGGGTCGACAGGTGGGGCTGCGGTGCCGGTGTCGGGGAGAAGGTCCGCGGGGTTCGTCGACTGCGCTGTCTGATCAGATGTCTGAGAGTTCACGATCCCAGCCTAGACCCTCCGCGGGGCCCTGACACGACGGTCCGCGCGATGTCAACGGAGCTTCAGACGCCCCTCCTGCGGGCAATAACGGCTTCAAAATGCATACGCAGATCATTCGTGCGCGGCAATCACACTTTGAACCAGTTGCAGGGCTCTGCGCCGCCCCAACCGACCGAGACGCACTGCGGCCCGCCTCCGTTTGTGGAGGCGGGCCGCAGTGTGGTTCGGATCAGTGCCGGTCAGGCGCTCACCCGATGCGGGAGTGCTCGACTCAGCCGAGGAGTCCGCGCATGAGCTCGGCGGTCTCGGTCGGGGTCTTGCCGACCTTGACGCCTGCAGCTTCGAGGGCTTCCTTCTTGGCCTGAGCGGTTCCCGAGGAGCCGGAGACGATGGCGCCTGCGTGGCCCATGGTCTTGCCCTCGGGAGCGGTGAAGCCTGCGACGTAGCCGACGACCGGCTTCGTCACGTTCTCCTTGATGAAGGCTGCTGCGCGCTCTTCGGCGTCTCCGCCGATCTCGCCGATCATGACGATGGCTTCGGTCT
Source organism: Brevibacterium sediminis (assembly GCF_013623905.1). Lineage (GTDB taxonomy): Bacteria > Actinomycetota > Actinomycetes > Actinomycetales > Brevibacteriaceae > Brevibacterium > Brevibacterium sediminis. Next base: position 4,395 of record NZ_JABKDD010000007.1, on the reverse strand, counting down.
CCGGGTCGGCCTCGAATGCTTCGAGCGCATCGATGTGCGTGGTGCCGATGACCGGGTCTCCGCCGATGCCGATGGCGGTCGAGAAGCCGAGGTCACGCAGTTCGTACATCATCTGGTAGGTCAGGGTGCCGGACTTCGAGACGAGGCCCAGCTTGCCCTTCTTCGTGATGTTGGCCGGGATGATGCCGGCCAGCGACTCACCGGGGGTGATGATGCCCGGGCAGTTGGGTCCGATGATGCGGGTGGCGTTTCCGGCCGCCTGCGCACGGGCCCAGACCTCTGCCGAGTCCTGCACCGGGATGCCCTCGGTGATGATGACGAGCAGACCGATCTTGGCGTCGATGGCCTCGATCGCGGCGTCCTTGGAGAACGCCGGCGGCACGAAGGCCACGGACACGTCGGCACCGGTGGCTTCCATCGCCTCGGCGACGGACCCGAAGACGGGGAGTTCGACCTCGTTGCCGGCCTGGTCGTTGTGCTTCACAGTGGTGCCGGCCTTGCGGGCGTTGACACCGCCGACGACGTTCGATCCGGCTGCGAGCATGCGGGCGGTGTGCTTCGAGCCCTCTCCGCCAGTGATGCCCTGGACGATGATCTTCGAATCGGAATTCAGGAAGATAGACATTGTTGTAAAGACCTTTCCTTACTTGGCAGCAGCCAGTTCGGCGGCCTTGTCGGCTCCACCGTCCATCGTGTCAGTGAGCGTGACGAGCGGGTGCGCGGCCTTCTGGAGGATGGCGCGTCCCTCTTCCACGTTGTTGCCGTCGAGGCGGACGACGAGCGGCTTTGTGGCCTGGTCGCCGAGGATCTCGAGGGCCTTGACGATGCCGTCGGCCACGGCGTCACAGGCAGTGATTCCGCCGAAGACGTTGACGAAGACGGACTTCACCTGATCATCGCCGAGGATGACGTCGAGTCCATTGGCCATGACCTCAGCCGAGGCGCCGCCTCCGATGTCGAGGAAGTTCGCGGGCTTGACGCCGTTGTGGTTCTCACCTGCGTAGGCGACGACGTCGAGGGTCGACATGACCAGTCCTGCGCCGTTGCCGATGATTCCGACCTCACCGTCGAGCTTGACGTAGTTGAGGTCGAGCTTCTTGGCCTTGAGCTCCAGCGGGTTCTCTGCGCTGATGTCGCGCAGCTCCTCGTGCTCCTTCTGGCGGAAGTCGGCGTTGTCGTCGAGCGAGACCTTGCCGTCGAGGGCGATGATGTCGCCGGCACCGGTCTTGACCAGCGGGTTGACCTCGACCAGGGTAGCGTCTTCCTTCTCGAAGACGGTCCACAGGCTGGTCAGCACGGGGGCGACCTTCGCGGCGGTGTCGGCATCGAAGCCGGCCGCCTCGGCGATCTCTGCTGCCTTGGCATCGTTGATGCCGTCGATGGCGGAGACGGGGATCTTGGCGAGCGCTTCCGGACGTTCCACGGCCAGCTGCTCGATCTCCATGCCGCCTTCCTTCGAGCACATGGCCAGATAGGTGCGGTTGGACCGATCGAGGAGGACGGAGAAGTAGTACTCCTCAGCAATGTCGGCACCCTCGGCGATCATCACCTTTTCGGTGATGTGGCCCTTGATGTCGAGTCCCAGGATGTCCTTGGCGCGAGCCTCGGCCTCATCGGGGTTCTTGGCGACCTTGACGCCGCCGGCCTTTCCACGGCCGCCGATCTTGACCTGCGACTTGACGACGACGACACCGCCGCCAAGATCTTCGGCTGCCTTCTTCGCTGCTTCTGGCGTCGTCGCGACCTGGGCCTTGAGCACGGGCACTCCGTGCTTCTCGAACAGGTCACGTGCTTGATACTCGAAAAGATCCACGTGTTTTCCTTCGTTTCTGCTGCCGGGTGGTTGGCCCCTGCAGGTTCGTTGACGGATGCAACAACCAAGGACAACCATATTCCCAAACGCACCCGTCCATCCAAACCTGCAGGTTAAACGGACCCTGAGAGTAAGGAATCTCTCGTCAAAAAGTATCTTTGCGCTCAAGATTCTTGATATGGACGTAAAATCGATTCATGGACGAAGTGGATCGAATAGTCGCAGCCTGGCGACGTGAGCGTCCGGATCTCGACGTCTCCCCGATGGAGATCCTCTCCCGAGTCTCGCGGCTGGCCAGGCAGTTGGACCTGGCACGGAAGGCGAGCTTCTCCGATTACGGAATCGAGGGATGGGCCTTCGACGTGCTCTCCGCCCTCCGCCGGGCCGGTGAGCCCTATCAGCTCTCCCCCTCGACCCTGTTGCAGGAGACGCTTGTCACGAGCGGCACCATGACCAATCGCATCGACCGCCTCGTGGCCCGCGGATGGGTCGAGCGTCGCCCCGATCCGGGTGATCGCCGCGGAGTGCTCGTCCACCTCACCGACAGCGGCCGCGCCACCGTCGACTCCGCCCTGGCGGACCTGCTCGTGAAGGAGCGCGAGATCCTCAGCGGCCTCACCTCCGCCGGCAGCCGCAAGCTCGCCGGACTTCTGCGCGAGCTGTCCACCGGCTTCGACGGCAGCGAAGACTGAACCCACTCCGAGCACAGTCACACCTGCCCAACCACAGACACGGACACACGAAACCCATCCGAACCCCGATGACGAGGACCCAGCCATGAACGACGACCTCACGAATTTCACAGGTGCACAGCCGCCTCGGCGAGAGCCCATCCACGGTCATTACGTCGATCTCGAACCCCTGGATCCTGCCGTCCACGACGATGATCTGTTCGCCGCGGTCTCAGTTGCCGACGGGATCGAGGAGCGGTTCCGCTACCTGCCGCAGTCTCCGCAGACCGAACGCAGCGACTTCGATACCTGGATCGCCGAGGCGGCCACGTCGTCCGATCCCCTCTTCTTCGCCGTCGTGGACCGATCCACCGGTCGAGCCGAGGGGCGGCAGGCACTGATGCGCATCGACACCGCCAACGGAGTCATGGAGATCGGGCACATCCTCTGGGGTCCGGCGCTGCGGCGGACGCGAGCAGCCACCGAGGCGCTCTTCCTCTGCGCCGATCTCGCCTTCGCCTCCGGTTTCCGACGCTTCGAGTGGAAGTGCGATGACGCGAACGCCCCGTCGAAAGCGGCCGCCGAACGCTTCGGGTTCACCTTCGAAGGAGTGTTCCGACAGCACCTCGTGTACAAGGACCGCAACCGCGACACCGCGTGGTTCTCGATCATCGACAGCGAATGGCCGGCGCTGCGATCGGCGTATGAGCAGTGGCTCGACGAAGCGAACTTCGATGCCGCGGGCGGCCAGCGGCAGAGCCTGCGCGAACTCATCGCCGCAGCGCGCCGCGGCTGAGGCAGCAGGGTCGGGCGCCGCGGTTGGGCGGCCGGCCTGTGACGTCAGGGTCAGTGCGTCGCACCCCGGCGCAGAAGTCTCGCACCCGCGCTGCTTTCACCGCCTCGCCGCGCGTCCACCCGGGCTCGGACCGTCCCGCGCATTACGCTGGAAGCGACACCACTTGGACGCTGAAGATACCTCGAGGAACCATGCGACTTCGCCCCCTTGCCCTGCTGTCCGCCGCAGCACTGCTGGCCACGACAACGGCCTGCGTGTCGACTCCCGATGAGACCCGACCCCAGCCGCGCCCTTCGGTGAGCAAGGAGGAGGTCACCCCGATCGAGACGCCAGACGATGCACCGAAGGTGTCCATCGTCGATTCCTCGCCAGGTGGGGCGAAGGACACCGACCCGCTGTGGCAGGGCCTCGCCGAGGCGGCCGAGAAGAAGACCGAGGCCTACCTCAAGGTCTACGTGCACACCGGCAACCCGGAAGTCCCCGACTCCGGCGAGACGACCGTGACCGCCGACAGCCCCGACAGCGTCAGCGTCACCGTCGACTCGAAGAACGTCGACGACGGTGCCTCCCCGTTCCTGCTCATCCACGGCACCTTCGAGGTCGAAGAGATCGGCAACTCGGCTTACACCCTCAAGACCGTCGATGACGAAGACATCCCCGAGCTCGACCCGAAGGGCCCGGATGACGAGAAGCGCTGCACCGCCGATGATGCCCAGGACCGCATCGGCCTGGCCGCCGACGACCTCGCCGAAGATCCCGGTCGTCGCGAGGAGTTCCGCCAACAGTGGGGCGGTTCGCCGCGCGTGTGGTGGGGCATCCAGATGACCGCTATCAGCCTCGGCGAAGAGGGCGGAGTCGCCGGCGACTACCTCACTGAAGCCTGCGGAGAGTTCCTCCAGTAATCTCTGGGCGCTCCTCGCCTTGCCTCGGTGCGTGTTAAGTGTGCGCAGATTGCCACTCTGAAGCCGGTGGGCTCAGTGTTCTAGTGCAACAGTGGGCTGGTCTCAGGCTACCTGCTCATGCAACAGATCAGCCAGGACCTCGGCCGGGGTCGCGAACCCGAGGACCTTCCGCGGCCTGCGGTTGAGCTGATCCTGCATCGACTGAATCTGATC
>NZ_JABKDD010000006.1 GCF_013623905.1 Brevibacterium sediminis | reverse complement strand
TCACCGGAAGCGTCGGCAACGGCGTTTGGGTAAACTGACTCCGGTTGAATACGAGCTTGTTCATCACAAGGCTGTCGCTCTGGCGGCATAAACCCCGGGGTCAACTAAACCGTCAGCAGTCCCGATCGGCCCAGCAACCTCGCGCGAGGTTGCCGGGCCGCCGTCAGGTAGCAGGGTGTTGACTTGGGGTGGGTGCGCGGAGAGAATCAGACTCCCATCGTTCAGCCGTCCGGCTGTCATGGTTCGTCTGGGCTCGCATCCGCTCATGCGTCGCCGTCACTGCAAGGGAGCAGTTATGACGCAGATCTTCGTCAACCTTCCGACCACCGACCTCGAGCGTGCCAAGACCTTCTACCAGTCCATCGGCGCCGAGGTGGTGCCCGAGTTCACCGATGACAATGCGTCGTCGTGCATCAGATGGACCGACGACATCTTCTTCATGATCCTCACCCGGGACTACCTCGCCACTTTCACGGACAAACCGATTGCCGACCCGCACACCACAGCTCAGGCGCTCACTGCCCTCAGCCGCGAATCCCGCGACGAGGTCGACGCGATGCGCGCCTCGATCCTCGACGCCGGTGGTGGGGAGAACAAGGAACCGCAGGATCTCGGGTTCATGTACGGCATCAGCATGACCGACCCCGACGGCAACATCCTCGAGTTCATGTGGATGGACCCGACGGCAGCCGAACAGGGCCTCGAGGCCTTCGCCGAAGGCTGAGTCAGCCAGCGTGCGCGGCGAGCACTTCGAGCACGGAATCGCCATAGCGGTCGAGCTTCTTCAAGCCCACACCGCTGACCTGGCCGAGTTCGCTGATCGTCGTCGGTTTGACATCGACGATGCCGTAGAGCGTGGCATCGGGGAACACGACGTAGGCGGGCACGCCCTGCTCCTTCGCCTGCTCTCCGCGCCAGGAGCGCAGGGACTCGAACAGGGAGGCATCGGAGGGGTCGAGCTCGACCTCGGGGCCGCCTCGGCGACGGGATCCGGCCTTCTTCGACCCTGCCTTCTTCACCGGGTCGACACGCAGTGAGATCTCCTCTTCTCCGCGCAGGACGGGGCCGGCGGCCTCACCGATCACGAGCACCCCGTAATCACCGTGGGATTCGAGGAGTCCGCGGGCGAGCACCTGGCGGATGACGGTCTTCCACTGACTCTCGGACAGGTCTTCGCCGACGCCCCAGACGCTCAGGCTCTCATGGTCCGAGGCTCGGGACCGGTCGTTGTGGTTGCCACGCAGCACGTCGATGACCTGGCCCGATCCGAAACGCTGCCCGCGTTCCCTATCGAGTCGGATGACCGCCGAGAGCAGCTTCTGCACGGCGACGGTGGCGTCCCAGGTCACCGGGGGTGTCATGCAGTTGTCGCAGTTGCCGCACGGTGCGGATTCCTCGTCGAAGTAGCGCAGCAGCTGGACGCGTCGGCAGTCGACGGTCTCGCAGAGGGCGAGCATGGAATCGAGGTGGCTCATCTGACGGCGTTTGAACACCTGGTCGCCCTCGCCGGATTCGATGAGGCGGCGTTGGGAGACGACATCGCCGAGTCCGTAGACCATCCACGCATCCGCGGGCAGTCCGTCACGGCCGGCGCGACCGGTCTCCTGGTAGTAACCTTCGACCGACCGTGGCAGGTCGAGGTGGGCGACGAAGCGGACATCGGGTTTGTCGATGCCCATGCCGAAAGCGATCGTGGCGACCATGACGATGCCGTCTTCGCGGAGGAATCTCGCCTGGTTCTCCGCGCGCACCTCACCGGGCAGCCCTGCGTGATAGGGCAGAGCGGTGATGCCGCGAGCTGCCAGCGCTTCGGCCAGCTGGTCGACACCGCGGCGGGACAGACAGTAGACGATGCCCGAGTCGCCGGAATGTTCGGTGGTGATGAAGTTCAGCAGCTGTGACCTCGCCGAGGCCTTCGGTTCGATCCGATAGGTGATGTTGGGTCGGTCGAAGCTCGCGACGAAGTGCTCGGCATCCTGGAGGTGGAGGCGCTCGGTGAGTTCGGCATGGGTGGCCGGGGTGGCCGTGGCGGTCAGGGCGATGCGGGGAACATCGGGGAATCGTTCGGCCAGAACGCCGAGCCCCAGATAATCGCTCCGGAAGTCATGGCCCCACTGCGACACGCAGTGGGCCTCGTCGATCGCGAACAGGGAGATCTGCGCCTGTTCGAGCAGCCGCATCGTCCGCGGCAGGACGAGACGTTCGGGCGCAAGGTAGAGCAGGTCGATCTCACCGGCGAGCAGTTGCTGTTCGACTTGCTGCGCGGTATCGAAATCGAGAGACGAGTTGAGATATGCCGCCCGCACACCGAGGTTCTCCAACGCCGCGACCTGATCGGCCATGAGCGCGATGAGCGGGGAGATGACCACGCCGGTACCGGGCCTGACCAGGGCAGGGATCTGATAGCACAAGGACTTTCCGCCGCCGGTGGGCATGAGCACGACCGCATCCCCGCCGCCGACGACTTGGTCGACGATGGCCGCCTGCTGACCACGGAACTCCTCATAGCCGAAGACATCGTGGAGGACATCGAGGGCGGAGGTCGTGGCTGCGGAGGTCATGGCACCCACCCTAGTTCACGTCACTGACCCGAATCTTCGCACCGCACGACCGCGGCCCCGCACGGCCCCACCACCCGGGAGCTCTGGCCCTACCGCACTGAGAACCTCCGTGCCGCCACGAGTCCCAACACGCACACCACGGCTACCGCGACGGCGAAGATCACGGTCGCGTTCGCCAGTCCCACCGTGGCGGCGAGGAATCCGGCGCCGATGGCCGGCACCGACATGAATACGTAGGCGAGGATGAAGTACGAGGTGGTCGCCTCGGTGCGGCGTTCGGGTGCTGTCACCGCGGTGATCGCGCGCATCCCGGTCATGAACACGAGTCCTTGCCCGGCTCCTGCCAGCACCGCGGAGGCGATGAGCACCGGCAGGGACCCCGCCATGAGCGCGAACACGAGCGCGCCCATGCTCACGATCATGGTCACGGTCCCGCCGACGATGAGCCGGCGGTCGCTGATCCCGCGCAGCAGCACCTGCGCGGTCGCCGAGGCCCCGAAGAGGAGGAACACGACGGTGCCGGTGGCCGCGGTCGACGTCACGTGCAGGGTCTGTCCGATGAAGCTCGGCGCGATCGCCGAATACAGCCCGCACACCGCGAATCCGGTGATCGCCCCAGGTGAGGCGGCCAGGAACATCCGTTTCGCCGAGGCGGGAATCCCCGGCAGCTGCAGTCGCACAGCCGTTGCCCCGCCCCGCGTCCGATCCCGGACGAGGAGAAGCGCCATCCCGGCGATGACCAGCATGATCGCGTTGACGAGGAACGGTGTGAGCAGGGGAGAGGGAGCGAAGCGGGCGAGCAGTCCGGAGGACAGGATTCCGAGCCCCAGCCCGCCCATGTTCGCCGCTGTGGCCAGGGAACCAGCGAGCCGTTCGCGGCCGGCAGGGGCGTTCTCGAGCACGGTGACGGTGGCCGTGGACGTGAAGATCCCCGCAGCCAGCCCGGACAGGACCCGGCCGGTGAGCAGCAGCCCGGTGTGGGAGCCGATGAGGAAGAGGGTCGCCGAGGCGATCGAGAAGATCACCCCGAGCCTGAGCATCGGACGCCGCCCCAGTCCCTCGGAGAGCCTCCCGAAGACGACGAGCGCGCCGATGACCCCGACCGCGTAGATCGCGAAGAGCTGAGTGGTGAACGCCGTCCCGAAATCGAATCGCTGCTCATAGAGCGGGTAGAGGGGCGTCGGCAGGGTGGTGCCCATCATGACGACGGTGAACACGTACACCGAGGCGGCCAGACCCCATCCCGTCGCGACGCGCGGTTCCGGTCGCGGCCGGTGTGCTGCCGCCGTTTCGTCGGCCACTGCCGCACCCCCTTCTCCGTCCGCAATCGTCTCTCGCCGAGGCGGCTCACCGCACCCGTTGACCAGGTCGTCCAAGGATCGGTCGGGTGCCACTCGATCCTGACAGGTGTCTGCAGGCGGTGAACCGACTGCGATTGTACGCTGGAACTGCCGAGGCCCATGCCCGTCAGAGAGCATGGCGGATTGTGCGCACCCGCGAGAAGGAGCAGATTCCGATGACGACGACCCCGAACAGCCCCGCCGAAGCCGACCAGGCCGCACCGGCGGATCCGAGCCGGCGCCGCATGATGAAGACGGCGGGCGTGGCCGGAACGGTGGCGGTCATCGGCGGCTCCGTGGCGGCCACCTCGGCGTGTTCGTCCGACGAGGAGGCGGAGCCGACGAAGGATGCGAGCCTGCCGACCTCCGACGTTCCCGTCGGTTCCGGCACCGTCATCGAGGACACGTACGTGATCACTCAGCCGAAGGAAGGCGAGTTTTTCGCGTTCTCATCGGTGTGCACCCACCAGGGCTGCCAGGTCACCCGGGTCACCGAGGAGGCCATCATCTGCCCGTGCCATTCCTCGAACTTCTCGGTGACCACCGGAGAGGTGATGTCCGGTCCGGCCGAGGAACCGCTGCCGAAGTACGACGTCTCCGAAAGCGGCGGCACGTTGACGGTCAAGGGGCAGTAGGGCACGTAGAGCCCGATGCGGGCCGCTGCCGGCCTACGCAGCCCGCCGCGGTCGGCCGTTCGCGGAGTCGGGCACTCTCCGTCAGAGGAAGAGCCCGGGGAGGACGAGGGCTCCGGCGATGAGGAGCGCGAGCAGGGCGGAGAAGCCGAGTCCGCTCGCTTCATTCCGACGTGACTTCTCATCGTCGGACCGCCACGGCAGGCCCGACCAGACGAGTGCGGCCCGGAAGACGGAGACGACGATGACGAGCATTCCGGCCAGCCAGACGTAGATGAACCAGCTCTCCCAGCCTCCGAACGGTGTGATGAGGCGGATGAGCAGGATGAACACGACCGCCGTGACGATCCCCGAGAGCAGCCCGATCCGGGATGCCGCGTGGGGAGCTCGCCACGCGGTGAACGCACCCCAGGCCACGATGAGTGCCCCGATGACCGTCGAAACGAGTTCGGGACTCATGAGCGTTCTCCCTTCGCTGAAGTTTCGGCCCCGACGAGTGCGGCGGCCGCGTCGACGTCATTGGCGGAGTCGTTGAGCACGATGATCCCGGCTCCGGACTTCGGGTCGAAGCCGAGGAACGACCGGTAGCCGCCGGTGCCGCCGTTGTGCCAAGTGATGGTCGAGTCGCCGTGCGTCGTCGTGAACCACGCCCAGCCGATGCGGTCATCCTCGAAATCGGCACGGGGTTCGGCCGCCTCGGCGCCGGGGGCGTTCCCGTCACGGACGGCCCGCAGCCAGATCGCCAGATCATGAGTCGTCGACCGGATCGCCCCGGCCGGAGCCGCACCACCGAGGGTCCACGGGGCGGCCGGCAGCCCCGATGCCGTGAACCCGTGGGACAGCCCATCGGCCGAGTCCGGGACGAACGTCTCCTTCATTCCCAGCGGCTCGGTGAGGCGGTCACGGACGAGCTCGGCATAGTCCTGCCCGGACGCCTCGGCGAGTGCTTGGCCGAGAACGGCGAACCCGAAGTTCGAATACTCGGGCTCGGGTTCACCGACCTCCACGTCATCGAGGCTGGCCACGATGTCCCCGGCGTCCCCGCGATAGGGGTCGGTGTGGAGGTAGTTCGACAGCACGCTCATCACCCCGTCGCTGAAGCTCGGAGCGGGTTCCTGGGAGGGCAGACCGGAACGCTGCATCGCAATCGACTCGAGCGTCACCTCGGCGACCTTCCCCTCCAGGTTCGGCCAGATCTCGCCGAGGCGGGTGTCCGCCTCGACCTCGCCTCGCTCGATCGCATCGGCGAAGAGCGCGGCCGTGAACGTCTTCGTGATCGATCCGATCTCGAACTCGGTGTGCTCGTCGGCTCCGGTGCCCGCGAAAGTCACTTCGTCGCCGTCGATGCGGGCGGCGACCACGTGCTGCCAATGCTGGCTGCCGAGTGCGTCCTCGAGTTCGGTCATGAGCTCGGCGTCCCCTGTCGGCGTGCCCTGGAAGCCGCGCGGCCACGGGGTGATCGCCGCGAGCACGGCAGCCGTGACGGTTGCCGCGATCACGGCAATCAACACTCGCCGAGGCGGCCGTCCCGCAGCCGCAGATGTGCGGTTGAGATCGGAGTCAGTCATCGTTCCTCCTGGTCAGCAGGGGTGGAATGGGTGATGGTCGGGTCCGGGTCGCGCAGTGGGCGAGCGGCCCGCCGGCGAGAGGTTCTGTCAGTGCGTTCCGATGAGGACGAGGGTGAGCAGCGGAACGACTCGCTGAGCGGGCACGCGCCAGTGCCCGCGGCGGGCACTCTCTAACCAGCCGGCTCCGGCGAGGGCATGCACATGGTGATAGATCTGCCCGGACGTGCCGAACCGTTCGTCCTTGCCCAGTTCGGCCACCGTGCTCGTGCCCTCATAGATCGCTTGGAGCAGCTGCAGGCGGACCGGGTGACCGAGGGCTGCCAAGGATCCGGCCGCCTCGGCGAAATCGATCTGCGCCAGCCCTGCGCTGCTCAGACCCATCTGCCACGCCACGGGACCGCTGCCGCCCGGGGGAGTCGTGTACCCGGTGTAGGTCACTCCGCCCTCCTCGCCGAGGTGGTCGACGAGCCCGTGCAGCGCCCAGAACGTCTCGGTGTCGCCCGGCAGGGCTGTGTTCCCGGCGGCGGGTTGGACTGACGATTCCGGGCAACCGGATGGCGCCGGTGATTCCGCTCTGATCGACGACGTTCCGTCCGCCTTCTGAGGCGTCGCGCCGGGCTCCTGCGATGCAGAGGATTCTGCGGCTGCAGCCTCGAGCTCGGCGACTCGCTGTTCGAGAGCGGAGAGGCGATCTTCTGCCGACGGTGTTGGTTCCATGCTTCGACAATACAGGAAATACGTAATTACGTAAATGCATCAAACGCGAAGAACCGCCACTCACTCGACCCTGAACCGACGCTGATCGGACAGACTCAGGCAGGCGACCTAGACTGGTGCCGTGATGAGTACCGAAGATCCGCGCACCGAATCCACAGCCCCGCGTAACGAAGCCGCCCCGCAGGCCATTGCCGCAGCGAGTCGACTCGGCTGGCCCATGGTCGTACGCGGAGTCCTCGGCGTCGCCTTCGGTATCGTCACCGTCTTCTGGCCCCGCGATTCGAGCAATCCGCTGCAGCTGAGCCTGCCGACCGACGTCGTCGACCACCTCGCGATCGGCTACCTCATCCTCTTCGCCTTGGCCCTGGTCTTCCAGGCCGTGCGCTCGGCCTTGAACGTGCGCACCGCGATCTTCGGGCAGGCCGTCATCGCGATCCCGGCAATCGTCTTCCTCTTCCTGGCCGACCAGCCCGCCGAGCTGCGCGCGGCCCTGAGCATCTGGGCCCTGCTGCACGGCGCTCTCGAATTCTGGGCCTACCGGCAGCTGCGGTCTCAGCCCATGGCCTCGGACTTCCTCATCGCCTCCGGAGTCCACGTCCTGCTCGGCATCATCCTCGTCTTCGGCGACGGCATGGAGGCCCTGTCGATCCTCGGCTTCACGGGAGCGGCGACCCTCATCGCCGGCGTGATCTTCATCATCGGCGGCTACTCCCGCCTGAGCAAGGGCCGTCAGCTGGCCAAGCTCGGTGCCCTGCCCGAACAGATCGACTCCCCCGCCGAGGCGGCCGACCCCGCCGACGCTTCCCCCTCGGGTGCCGCTGAAGCCGCCGACGATGCGAACTCGTCCGATGCCGCGGACACGTCGAACCCAGCCGATGCCGCCGGCGAAGCCGATCGCACGGCCGATCCCGGAGATCCGGACGATCCGGACACCGATACCCCAGTGAAGAAAGAGCCCTGACCGGCACCCGAGCCAACCGAGACACCCGAGGTGAGATGAGCACTGTCGAGCACGAGAGCGCAACCGAATCCCGATTGGCCACCATCGCCGCCTCGGTGAGGTCCTCCGAGTTATTGGGCGACCTTGCCGAAGCCAGCCGAGCACTCGACCCCGTCCTCTTCCGGCGCCTCTTCGAACTTTCCCGTTCCCCATCGCTGCTGGTGGCCACCGACTACGACGGGACGATTGCCCCCATCGTCGACATCCCCAGCCAAGCCTTTCCCTTGGAGAGCTCGGTCGACTCACTGCGCGCGCTCGCCTTGCTGCCGTCCACCTCGGCGGGGGTGATCTCCGGTCGCAGTCTGCGTGACCTCGCGGCAATGTCGCGCCTGCCCCGGGAGGTCCACCTCTTCGGGTCCCACGGCGGTGAGACCGACACATTCACCATCGACACGCTCACCGAAGAGCAGCGGGCGGTCCTCGCCGACTTCCGCGCCGACCTCACTCGCGCCCTGCCGCGCGACGTCATCGAGCACAAGACCACCGGCGCGGCCGTGCACCTGCGCGGACTCGACGAGACCGACCGGCGGGAGATCGAAGCCGCCGTCGAGAAGCTCGCCGACGCCCACCCGATCCACCCCACCCGCGGCAAGCAGGTCATCGACCTGTCCGTCGTACCGTCGTCGAAGGCCGACGCGCTGACCCGTCTGCGCAGTCAGACAGGGGCGGAAGCCGTCGTCTTCATCGGCGATGACACCGCCGACGAGTTCGCTCTCGAAACCCTCGGCGCCGATGACCTCGGGCTCAAGGTCGGAACTCAGACCGCACCAACTCACGCCGACTTCCGGCTGGACTCACCGGCCGAGGTCTCCACCGTCCTCAGTGCCCTGTTCGAGCTGCGCAAGTCCTGGCTCTTCGGCCGCCGCGCCACCCCGATCCAGCGGCACAGCCTCATCGGCAACGGACAGTCGACCGCGCTCATCGACCCCACCGGCAGCATCTGCTGGATGCCGCACCCGCTGCCGCATTCGGCGTCGATGTTCTCCGAGATCCTCGGCTCCGAGGCGGCAGGATTCTTCGCCGTGGCACCGGCCAACGGGGCCGCCCCGCTGACCCAGCGCTACCTCGGGAACTCGACCCTGCTCGAGACCCGGTGGGCCGGACTGAGCTGTGTCGACTACCTCGCTCCCGTCGACGGGCACAGCGATGACACGATCGTCGTCCGCGTGCTCACCGGCGACACCCCGACCCGCATCCGCTTCGCACCCAGGCTCGACTACGCCACGGTTCCCACCCGCATGACCCGGTCCGATGATGGTGTGGCGGTGCTCGGCACCGCCGAGCCGATCGAACTCCACGCCCCCGGAATCGACTTCGACATCGTCGAGAACGGCGACTCCCACACCGCCGAGGCGACCGTCGTCCCCTCGCAGCAGCCCGGCGGATCCGTCGTCCTCGTCCTCGCCTGCGGGACGGGCACGGGCGACGCCGGATACATGGCCACCGGCGGCGAGCATCATGTGCGCGAACGCGCCCTGAACTTCTGGACGAACTGGGTCGAATCACTGACTCTGCCCGGTCACCACCGCGAAGAGGTCATCCGCTCCGCGATCACCCTGCGCGCTCTGTGCCACGAACCCACCGGCGGAGTCCTCGCCGCCCCCACGACCTCCCTGCCCGAGGGAATCGGCGGCGTCCGCAACTGGGACTACCGCTATACATGGCTGCGCGACGGATCGATGACCGTCCGCGCCCTGCTCGCCCTCGGTTCCACCGGTGAGGCCGAAGGATTCCTCTCCTGGCTGTCGGGGGTGCTCGAGCGCACGGTCTCACCCGAACAGCTGCATCCGCTCTACGCCGTCGACGGCTCGGCCCTGACCACCGAGGCGGTGCTCAACCACCTGCCCGGATACGCCGGATCACGGCCGGTGCGGGTCGGCAACGCCGCCGAACATCAGGTCCAACTCGACGTGTTCGGCCCGGTCACGGAGCTCCTCGACGAACTCAGCGACCACCTCGGCGAGTTGCCCGAGGATTATTGGACGCTCACCTGTCAGATGGTCGAGGCCGTGGGCAAACGGTGGTTCGAGGCCGATCACGGGATCTGGGAGGCGAGGCGTCCGCCGAAGCACAACGTGTACACGCGCGTGATGTGCTGGGTGACGGTCGATCGGGCGCTGCGGATCGCGGACCGGTTCGATCGTGAGCCGCCCGGTGCGTGGCGGCAACTGCGCGAGGAGATCGCCCACGACGTGCTCACGCATGGCTTTAACGAGGAAGTCGGAGCATTCACCGTCGCCTACGGTGAGACGGACCTGGACTCGGCCGCACTGTTCGTCGGACTCTCGGGACTGCTCGCCGCCGACGATCCGCGCTTCGTGTCCACCGTCGATGCGATCGAACGCGAGCTGCGGGTCGGCCCGACGGTGTTCCGCTATCGCTACGATGACGGGCTGCCCGGGCTCGAGGGCGGATTCCACATCTGTACGACCTGGCTCATCGAAGCCTTCATCAAGGTCGGTCGCATCGACGACGCCTGGGATCTGTTCCGGCAGGTCGACAACTTGCTCGGGCCCACCGGGCTGCTGTCAGAGGAATACGACCCCGTCGCCGAGATGCACCTGGGCAACCACCCGCAGGCGTACTCACACCTCGGCTACATCCGCGTCGCCCAACAGCTCGACGCCCACCGCCCGAGCTGAGGCAACGCTGCCTGCCGCGGCGGACCATGTCCGCGCGATAAATGTGCGCAGATTGCCAACTCCGAGCTGGAAATGGGCAATCTGCGCACACTTATCCTGCCGTCAGACGACCAGCACTCGGTGGAGCCGACCGTCCTGTGGCACCGAGCCTCGCTCACTCGACGAGGAGGGTGACCACCTCGGCGACGCAGGCGGGGCGGTCCTGGCCGTCGATCTCGATCGTGTGTTCGAGGATGACTTGCGTGCCCTTCTCTCCGCGGATGACGTCCTTGACGCTGATGGTTCCGCGCAGTCGGGAGCCGACGAGGACGGGCTGGAGGAAGCGGACCTTGTTCAGGCCATAGTTGACTCGGATCGACACGCCTTCGATCGTGAAGACCTCCGTGGAGAACTTCGGAATGAGCGAGAGGGTGAAGAATCCGTGGACGATCGTCGCACCGTAGGGCCCTTCGGCCGCGCGCGTTTCGTCCACGTGGATCCACTGGTGGTCGCCGGTGACATCGGCGAAGGTGTTGATGGCGTCCTGATCCATCGTCATCCATTCGGAGGAGCCGAGCTCCTGGCCGATGAGCGATTCGATTTCGTCGATGCCGTTGATTGTGCGCACGTGGTTCTCCTTTGATCCTGGCTCAGATGCTGAGCGGACATTCGATTGAGGTCCGCTGTTCTTGGCATCATACGTGGCCGTCCGGTCGACGCCGCACAGCCGTCCGGACTGTGAGTCCCACGGTCCGGGTCCGTTAGGCTGACGGTCCGAGTCCGTTCGGTTGACGGTTCAAGTCCGTTAGGTTGGAGGCATGGCCGAACAATCACAGGAGCGCCCGGAGACGCTGACGCATCCCCTCTCGCCGAGGTGGCTGGAACGTCCCGACGGCTACCGTCACTTCGAATCCGCGTACTTCGTCGGCCACGGGACAGACACGTTCGAGCGCTGCGCCGAGGAGCTACTGCACTGGGAGGTCAAGATCCGCAGCGGCTTCGACATCGAGGTGGACGTCGGCGACGTCCTCGTCGGAAGTGCGGACACGGTCAGTCGAGCGGCTGGAGCGGAGTCGACGGCCGATGTCGACGCTCGCGCGGACGGAGTGAGACCTGGTAGGCCGCCTCGTGTGGAGCCGGGGCAGGAGCCGACGATCGGCGTGCGCCTCGGGCCCTTCCGCCTGCCTGAGCCCTCACGAGTCATCGACGTCTTCGAAGCGGAGGACCGATGCGGCTTCACCTATGGCACGAAGCCGGGACATCCGATCACCGGAGAGGAGTCATTCATCCTCATCCGCACCGCCGATGACCGGGTCTTCCTCGTCCTGCGATCGGTCTCGCGGGCGGGGCTGGGCATCTGGAGACTCGGCGAACCGTTCGTCCGGCTCGCTCAGATCATCTACCGCCGGCGCTACGGACGAGCCTTGCGCCGCTGATCGATCACTTGCCGGGAATCGAGTCGCGGGCGGGAGTGTATTCCCAGTGCCACGGCTCGTACATGCTTGCCTTGGCCCAGTCGGGGTTCTCCCAGCCGTATTCGTCTCCGTGCTCGACGAGCCAGTTCCAGGCTCCGGTCTTGTTGGCGACTCCGCCGCCGAGGTCGAGTGCGATTCCCCAACCATGCAGTGAGGTGCCCGGCTTGGCGGCCAGCCCCGGCTTCCGGCCGGCGACCGAGAGCTGTCCGGCCATGTCGCGGTAGGAGTCCGTGATCTCGAGCTCCTTGCCGGTGTCCTTCTTGTACGCGGCATTCATCTTCGCGAAGGAGACAGCGGCGTCGGCGCGGAGTCGGTGGTCTTCCTTGCCGAGGTCGCACAGCCACTCGTCGGGCAGTTCGCCGTTGCCGGCGGACTGGTCGAAGTTCTGCTTCGCATCGCAGCCGGGCAGGGCGCTCTTCTCAACAGCGCGGGACGCGGCTTCGACCTTCTTCTGCTTGGCGCTCGGCACGCCGATCTCCATCGATGACTTTCCCTTGACTTCCGGGACGTCGGCGTTGACTTTCTCAGCATTGATGGCGGCGGGCTCACCGGCAGCGGTCGGGTCGGTCTTGACCTCGGCACCTCCGCTGAGGTTGTTGACCAGCATGGTCACCGCAGTGGCGGCACCCGCCACGGAAACGGCTGCCAGAGTCGAGACGGTCCGCACTTTCTTCTTGCGCACGGACTTGAGCAGCGCACCATCGGACCCGCGGCTCTCGGCGGCTCCCGCGCTGACCCGACGGGCAGACGAGCCAGACGAAGACGAGCCAGACGGTGAGCCGAAGGTCGTGGGGACCGCGGCTGCTTCACGCGCCATTGCGGCACGACGCGGAGACGCCTGAGCGGCCCGCGCCTCGTCGGCCATTGCTGCGCGCCTGGGCGACAGGGACTCGGCAGAAGAGTCAGTGGATGCAGGCGCGGTCGGTGCCCCGGTGCTGCGCGACGAGGTGCGTGCGCGTGAGAACGGGGACGATGAGCGACGCCTGTGCAGATCCCGTCGACGCACCGTTGGTTCTGTGGTCGATGATGACTCTGACATAACTCTCCGTGTGACTGTGACTCGTCGAAGACCGCCGAGGTTTCGACGACTTCAATACAACATCACAAAAGTGTAACGGGAATATATAGAACCTGTCATATTTTGGTGACGAGTCGCACTCGCGGTCGGTCAGCCGTTGTCCAGGCTGGGTCCAGCGAAACCTCGGAATCCGGGCAACAGACCAGGTCAGCGCCCTGAATGGAGTTGAGGGGCCGCCTCGGCGAAATCATTCGGATCGGCTCTCGATGTACTCCCGGAGCGCGCGATCCTGGGCCTCCTCGTCAGGGAAGATCACCTCGGTTCGCGCGCCTCCCGTTACGGGGTCGTTACTGAAGATCAGCGTGATGCCGAGCAGCCGAGCCTGCCCCTGAGCGATGACGAGACCGAGGCCCATTCCGCCGCCGCCGGCGGAGACGAAACGGGTCGGGCCGGTGTTGACGATGTCCGGTGGATAGCCGGAGCCGGAGTCGGTGACGACGATGCTGCGCGTGCTCGTCTCCAGGCGGATGGGATCTCCACCGTGTTTGATCGCATTGACGAGCAGGTTCGAGACGATGCGCTCGAAACGGCGGACATCGGTGACCAGCGTCGAATTCAGCGCCGCCAGATGGGTGTCGATCTGATGACCGGCGAGGGCACCCGAGGCTTCCATCGTGCCCAGCAGGGACCGGATCGCCTGATCGACGTCGACGCGGGTGAACTCCGGGTTGGCGCGGCCGGCGTCGAGGCGGGAGACCTCGAGGAGATCTTCGACGAGGACCTGCATGCGCACGACCCGGTCCTTGACGAGTTCGGCCGGGCGGGAATCCTCTTCGAGTAGGTTGGCGGCGTTGACCAGACCGGTCAGCGGGGTGCGCATCTCGTGCGCAAGGTCGGCGGTGAAGCGCTGCTCGGAGTCGATGCGTTCGGTCAGTCGGGCTACCGCGGTATCGACGGCAGTGGCGAAGGCCCACACCTCCTGATCGGATTCGTCGATGACATCGGCGATGCGCGTCGTCGTGTCCCCGGCGGCGATCTTCCTGGCAGCCTGAGCGCCGAGGGTGAGCCTGCGGGAGATGCGGCCGGCGACGATCGATCCCACACCGCCGACAACGAGGGCGGAGCCGATCATGCCCACCAGCAGTGCTTGGTCGATGCGGCCGATGAGCTCTTGGCTGTCCTTCGTCGAGGCGCGCACGGAGATCACCTGGGTGTGCGAACCGACCTCGATCGGGGCGGCGGCCCACACGATCTCCTCACCGTCGACCTCGGACCGGATCGTCACACTCTGGCCCTTGAGCGCGGACTTGCGCGCTTCCTTGGGCAGCTCCGGATCGTCGATGCGGGCATTGAGGGTGAGCACTCCGGTTTCGGAGAAGATGGCCGTCGCATTCGTCAGCTGCTCCGTCACGGTCGAACGCATCCGGTCGTCCTCGGCTCGTGCGGCGGATTGGCGCAACACGATCGAGCACGACAGCACGGCGATGATCACCGAGGCGACGATGAGCAGAGAGATCTTCCAGCGCAGCGACATGCGATCAGCCTGCGAAGCGGTAACCGAATCCGCGAACGGTTTCGATCATGTTCGCCCCGATCTTCTTCCGCAGGCGCTGGATGTGAACGTCGACGACGCGGGAGTCACCGGCCCATTCGTATCCCCACACCGTGAACGCGATCTTCTCCCGGGAGTACACATGTTCGGGCTGCTCGGTCAGCAGCAGGAGGACGCGCAGCTCGGTCGGGGTGAGGTGGACTTCCTCTCCGTCGACCTCGACGGTCAGCCGGCCGGTGTCGAGGACGAGGGATCCCAGTCGTGTGCGGAACGGACCCAGCCCGCCGTCGGAGCCGGACGGTTCCTGGGCCACAGTGGGCGTGCCGCTCGGGCGGGGTGGAACCCCGGTGCCGCCGATCGCCTCTTCGTCGTCATCCGTCTCGGGGGCGGTGGTGAATTTCCCACCGGCACCGAGGTAGGTGTCATCGGATTCGAGCTGCGCTCGCAGCCGATCCCGGGTGTCCATTCCGGGGCTGGCGCCGAGGACCTCGGGGATGCCGTCGCCGGTGACCATGCCGCCGGGACCGATGACGGTTTCGTGATGCTCATCCGCCTCGGGGGCGGGGGAATAGCCGAACCGGTCGGTGCCGGTGGTGATGAATCGACGAACGACCGCGCGGATGCGGGCGTTGAGCACCTGCATGTCGAAGGGTTTGGTGAGGTAGTCGTCGGCTCCGGCCTCGAGCGCCTGGACGATGTCGATGGCATCGGAACGGGCGGAGATGATGATGATCGGGATCGTCGAACGCTCGCGCACGGCACGGCAGATGGACGCGCCGTTCATCGTCGGCAGCATGAGATCCAGAAGCAGGACGTCGGCGCCGTTGGCGGAGACGAACTCGTAGCCCTCGCGGCCGTCGGCAAAGGCCGAGACCGTGTAATCGAAGCGTTCGAGTCCGATCTGCGTCGTTTCGCGGATGACCTCGTCATCCTCGACCAGAACTATGTGCATTACGTTTCTCCATTAAGCCGCGTGAAGCGTTGACCTGGTTCAAACCTACCGTCGTGCAGGCGGAACACCTGCACCGACCAGCCGGAGGGGCAGCATGCTTTGTCCCCGTCAGCGAACATGGCCTCCTGCACCACCAGTGTCCCATTTCTGCCGGGACTGACCTTGAGCTGATTGCCCGTGGCGATGAGCTCGAGGCGGGGCTCGCCCTTCTGTTCGCTGATGACAGCGCCGGCGATGATCTCATTCCGCTGTTTGGGGTTGGCCACCGTGACCAGCTGGAACTTCTGTTTGCCGCTGAGGAACGGCGACGCGAACTTCAGGCAGTCCTTGCAGTCGGCGACGACCTTGGCGGTCTCCGTGGCGCTGCCGGTGACGGCGATTCCCGAGGACGATTCGATGGCCTTGCGGACCTCGTCGAGCGAGAACGGTTCGTTCGCCTGGCCGGCTGCCTCGGTGTTGGGGGCGAAGAGAGAGGGGGAGGGGTTGCCCTCGGGGGAGACCTTGAGGCCGCGATCGGGGCCGCAGGCTGTGACAGTGAGAGTCATGATTGCCGCGAGGAGGAGTGCGGTGAAGGTGCGGAGTGTGCGACGGGGGGATGCCGAGTGGGGAATATCGAGGGGGCCGGGGCCGACGGCTGCGACGGCTGCGACGCCTGCGGCGGTGGTCGTCGGTGCAGTGGTGTCCGCGCATGATTCACAGCCAGGCGGGGCCTGGCTGGAGTGAAATGAGCGCAGCTCCTCCCCGGAGGCGCGTCTGACAGTGAGGGGCACATCCTCATTTTTGCCTGTTCCGAGCCTGTAGTCCACCTGATCATCGGCGCAGAGGGCTCAGCGCCGTCGTCGGATCCACCTGCCGTCGTGTCGTCCGGTGGTCTCAAGGCGTCTTGTGGCCGCCTCGGTGCTTGGGATGGACGGTCGGCGGGGCCCACCTCGGTGCCGGTGGAATCGAAGTTCCAGTTGGGGTCGACCGAGATTTGATCTCGCCCACAGGATGGGACTGCTCTCAGGTCGGACCGGTAGAATGAGCGGCATGGCGCCCACGAACACCCCGAAGAAGAAGTCCACAGGCGGCAAGCCCACCAGCACGGTGTCCTACAAGGACGCGATCAAAGTCGGCGCCGTCTGCGGAATCGTCACTCTCGTCCTCGCGATCATCGTCACTCGAGCTTGGCAGGACGGCCGCGCCTTCGGCTACGCGTTCATCTACGCCGGAGCCGCATTTGTGCTGGTGTCGGGCTTCACGAGCTACCTCAACTGGGTGATGCGCAAGGATACGCAGAACCAGAACCAGTCCTACCCGGTCATGCGGTAAGACGCCCCAGTCCTGCGCTGAGACTCGCCGGCCCTCCGCTGAGACGTTCACTGCGGCGCCGGCATCGACTTCCCTCTCGCGGCACCACCTCGCGTGACTGTCACTTCCTACAGCTGCTGAGGCATCAGACACCGAAAGCGCCATAACGCCCTGCTCCTGCAGGGTGTTATGGCGCTTTCAGTGGGGGATGCTCGCAGTCCGGGAAGAGGCAGCTTGTCGGTTACCGCTGTGCGGCCGACGTGTGCCCGCCGCAGCTCCGTCGCCGGAGGGCCCCGCCGCGCTTACCTGAAGCGCAGCAGGCGGAGGCTGTTGAGGATGACGAACACCGACGAGAACGCCATCGCTGCACCGGCGATCATCGGGTCGAGCAGACCGAACGCCGCGATCGGGATCGCTGCCGTGTTGTAGGCGAAGGCCCAGAACAGGTTGCCCTTGATGAGCCCCAAGGTTCGGCGCGAGAGGCGGATCGCCTGCGGGATCTGCTGTGGATCGGACTTGACCATGGTGACATCCGAAGCCGCCATCGCCGCATCCGTGCCCGACCCCATCGCGATGCCGAGATCGGCACCGGCCAGTGCGGCGGCGTCGTTGACCCCGTCGCCCACCATGGCCACGGCCCGGCCCTGCCCCTGCAGTTCGCTGACCACGGAGACCTTGCCTTCCGGGCGGACATCCGCGCGGACCTCGGTGATCCCGAGAGCCTCGGCGACCACCTCGGCGGCTTGAGCATTGTCCCCGGTCAGGAGCACGGTGCTCAGTCCCAGCGAATGCAGTTCGTCGATCGCCGCCTTGGCCGTCGGTTTGGCTTCATCGGAGACGAAGCTCAACCCGCGGAACTGACCGTCGATCGCCAGTGCGACGATCGTGGCCCCACGCGGAATCGAATCGGTCGGGTAGTCGACCGCGATTCCGCGTTCCCGGAGCAGATCAGGGCGACCGGCGAGCACCTCGGCGCCGTCGATCGTGGCCCGCAGTCCGCCGCCGGCGATGTTCTCGAACTCCGTGACCGATGACCCGGTCGCGGTTTCGACCGACCTCGCCGAGGCGGCCCTGGCCGAATCCTCGGCCGATCCCATTGAATCCGGCTCAGTCGAGGCAGCCCCGGTCGAGACAGACTCGGTCGCGGCGGCTCCCGCTGAACCCGTCCCGACGATCTCGGGCGCGGCGTCGACGATGGCGCGGGCGATCGGATGTTCGCTGCGCGATTCCAATCGGGCCAGGACATCGAAGTCCGCGGGCGAGAGCTCGGTTCCGGTCAGGCGCATCACGCCGGTGGTCAGGGTGCCGGTCTTGTCGAGGACGACCGTATCGATCGACCGCGTCGACTCCAGCGCCTCGGGCCCGGAGACGAGGATGCCCAGTTGGGATCCGCGTCCAGACGAGACCGCGAGAGCCGTCGGCGTGGCCAGACCCAGGGCACAGGGGCAGGCGATGATGAGCACGGTGAGCGCCGCATGCAGCCCCGCCGCCCACTCACCGGTGACGAAGCCCCAGATGAGCAGGGTGAGGATGGCGATGCCGAAGACGATCGGCACGAACACCGACGAGATCCGATCGGCCAGCCGCTGCACGGCAGGTTTGCCGTTCTGCGCACGAGAGACGAGATCGGCCATGGCCGCCAGCGTCGTGTCCGCACCCACTCGGGTGGCACGGACCTCGAGCGCACCGGAGGTGTTGATCGTGGCGCCGGTGACGGAATCTCCGGGGCCGACCTCGACCGGCACGGATTCGCCGGTGAGCATCGCCTCGTCGATGGCCGAATGACCGGTCAGCACCTCGCCGTCGGTGGCGATCTTCTCGCCGGGGCGGACGAGGAAGACATCGTCGACGGTCAGCTCATCGATCGGCACCTGCACTTCGACACGGCCGCCATTCGCAGCAGCCCCGCCCGAAGCGGCCCCACTGTCCGCGGCGGCACCCTCCCGCAGCACGGTCGCGGACTTCGCGCCGAGGTCGAGCAGCGCCTTGAGCGCTGCCGTCGCCCGGCTCTTCGCCCGGTCCTCGGTGAGCTTGCCGATGAGCAGGAACACCGTGATCGCCGCGGCCGCCTCGAACCACACGTGGTACTCGGCGGGAATCGCCCAGCCGTGACCGTCGGCGACGGCCCGGCCCAGCGTGAAGTACGAGTACAGGCTCGCGACGGTGATGCCGACGCTGACCAGGGTGTCCATGGTCGTCGATCCACCGCGGGCAGCCTTGTACGCCGCCGAGTGGAACGGCCACGCGCCCCAGGTGACGACCGGCAGGGCGAGGATCGCGACGATCCACTGCCACCCGGTGAAGTGCCAGCTCATGACCATCGAGATCGCGACGATCGGCACGGCCAGGATGAGGGCGCCTGCGAAGCGCGGCCGCAGGTGGCGGGGATCGTAGTCGACGATCTCCGGACCGGCACCGCCCGCGCCGGGGCTGCGCACCGTGGCACCGTAGCCGGCCTTCTCGACGGCGTCGGTGATGTCGTCGTCGCTGAGTTCGGAGTCGATGACCACATGCGCGGTCTCCAGCGGCAGGTTGACCTCCGCCGTGACCCCGTCGAGGCGGGTGAGCTTCTTCTCGATCCGCGCCGAGCACGACGCGCAGGTCATGCCCGTGATGTCGAGCTCGAGCTCGCGAGGCATCACTTCACCTCGTAGCCGGCCTCATCGACGGCGGCACGGATCGCCGCATCGTCGAGTGCGTCCGACGAGGTGATCGTGACCGGGGAATCGCCCCCGGCGTTGAGGTCGACCGCGACGTCCGAGACGCCCGCAAGTGCGCCGAGCTCTTCCTTGACCGCGGCTTCGCAGTGTCCGCAGGTCATTCCCGAAACGGTGATGGTGGTGGTCGTCATTGTGCTCTCCAATCAGCTGTGAGTGCTTCCCGATGTCAGAGCCTCAGGCGTCGTCGCACCCCAGTCGGGCGGACGCGGCCCTCCGCTCAGCTCTTGATGAGTCGGGAGATGGCGGCTGATGCCTCCTCGACCTTCTTCCGCGCTTCTTCGTCGTCGCCCGATGAGGCGGCGTCGACCACGCAGTGAGCTATGTGCTCTTCGAGGAGGTTGATGGAGACCGCGTGCAGCGCGGCTGTCGCGGCGGAGACCTGGGTGAGGATGTCGATGCAGTACTTGTCCTCATCGATCATCTTCCCGATTCCGCGGACCTGACCTTCGATCCGCTTCATCCTCCGTGCGAGAGCGTCCTTCTGCGGGGTGTATCCATGTTGCTCAGTCATAATCACACCGTATACCCCTATGGGGTATAAATCAAGGTCGATCCTCGCCGAGGCGGCTGTGCGTTTGCTCTCACCCTGACCCTGACGTGTTCTCCGGCTCCTACAATCGAATCATGCGTGCTGCCAGACTGTTCCGGTTCCCGGTCAAGGGATTCCCCGCCGAGGAGCTCACCGAGGCCCGAGTGGTCAAGGACCGCGGAATCCGCGGCGACCGGATCGCGGCGTTCACTAATGGCAGCCTCGACGTCCCCGCCGACGCCTGGCACTCGTACTCCGCCTTCACCGTGCTCAAGAACGACACCGACCTGCAGAAATGGCAGGTCGCAACGACCCTCCCCGAGGCGGTCGGCGCCGAATCCGCGCCCGGACCTGATCCGGATGGCCGGAGCGCCCCCGCCGAGGCGGTCGACGATATTTCCGCGACCGTGACCCTCACGGCCCCGACGGGGGAGTCGACGACTTTCTCCACTGATGACGAAGAGGGCAGGGCCGCCTCGGCGATGTTCCTCTCCGAGCGGATACCCCCTCAGGGTACATTCCCGCGCGGCCTGGCCGTCGCCGATCAGGGGATGTTCGACTCGCAGCGCTCGGGAATCTCGCTCATCAACCCGGCCACGGTCGCCGCGATCGCCGATACCGACGAGGGCCGCGCGGCCCTCGGGTTGAGCGCGGAAGCTGCCGGTCGTACGGCGGTCGACTCGGCGGACACGGACGACCCGGTCACTCCCACAGCCGAGCTCGACCCGCTGCGGTTCCGCGGCAACATCCTCGTCGACGGACTCGCCCCGTTCGAGGAGTTCGCGCTCATCGGTTCGATCATCCGCCTCGGCGGCGTGCGCCTGGCGATCCGTTCGACGATCGAACGCTGCCCGGCGACGACCGTCAACCCGACGACCACCGAGGTCGACGTCAACGTCCCACGTCTGCTCAACTCCGCCTGCGGGCATCTGCACTGCGGAATCTACGGGCAGATCCTCGAGACCGGCGATGTCGCGGCCGGCGACGAGATCACGGTCGAAGGCCCGGCCCCGCGGGAACTGGTCAAGGTCGCACGAACTCCGCGGTTCATGACCGTCGTCGGCCGCCGGCAGATCTGCAACGACATCGTCGAGGTCGCCCTGCGCGACGACCTCGGCTGGATCCGCGAATTCGACGAGCCGGGCACGAACCTGCGCGTCCATCTCGACCTCGGCGCACCGTTCTGGCGAACCTATACGATCACCGACGTCGACGGCGACATCGTCCGCATCGCCGTGCGCACCCAAGGCAAGGGCTCCAGCGCCGTGGCGTCGCTGGACGAGGGGCAGCGGATCCTCACCTCCGGCCCGCACGGAACCATGACCGCCTCCCGCGTCTTCGGCGGCACAACGGCCCTGATCACCGCGGGAATCGGCATCACCCCGAGCCTCGGACTGCTGCGCAGCGATGGGCTGGCCGACCTGCCCGCCACCGACCGGATCCGCCTCGTCCACGTCGACCGCGACCACCGCACCGCCTGCCTGTGGAACCGGCTGCAGGACCGTGCCCACTCGGGTGCCGTGCCCGTCGAGACCCACCACCGCGACACCGCGACGGCCGGTCGACCCGGCCACCGGGAGCTCGTGGATTGGGTGGCCGGCTGTGACAACGTCATGGTCTGCGGACCCCGCGACTTCACGGCGGCCGTGCTCGCCGCCGCTGACGAGGCCGGCGTTCCCGCCGTCCACCAGGA
The DNA here is from genome assembly GCF_013623905.1 of Brevibacterium sediminis. Taxonomy (GTDB): domain Bacteria; phylum Actinomycetota; class Actinomycetes; order Actinomycetales; family Brevibacteriaceae; genus Brevibacterium; species Brevibacterium sediminis. The sequence goes on along the minus strand of NZ_JABKDD010000006.1, from coordinate 208,845 downwards.
GACCTTCGCCTCTCCGAACACGGGGATGAGCGAGGCCATCGCCGCATGCTCGCCCGCCGAGGTGACACTGGAGGAATCGGGCACGAGCTTCGTCTGGCAGCCGCAGGAAGGCACCCTGCTCGAATCCTTGGAAGCGCGCGGATTCCGCTCGCCGAGCTCCTGCCGAGGCGGATCCTGCGGAACCTGTTCGGTGTCCCTGGCCGCCGGGTCCGTGCTCTATCCGATCGAACCCGCCGCCCGCGTCGAGAGCGACGAGGTGCTCGTGTGCTCCGCGGTCCCCGCCGGACCCATCAGTCTGGCCCTCTGAACCCGGCAGGCCGACCGGCCGGAATGGCGCGGCTGACTGACTAGGCAGACTGACCCAGCCGGCCCTCTGAACCCGCCGAATGACCTGCCGGCCCGATCAGGCAGACGGCGGCTGGGCGGGTGGCACAATGGATTCCATGCCGAAGAAGAAGCGCACCGTGCTGTCGAAGGGGCCCGCCGGACCGGTGGGTCGCCTGAGTCGGTGGGTCCGCCTCTCCGCGGCCGGGCGGATCATGTTCGCGAACTCGATCATGCTCGTGGGCATCATGGTGCTCACGACGAGTCTGCTCTACCTCCAGCTCTCCCAACTCAACACGAAGCGTGAACAGGACCTGCTGCGGTCGGCCGCAGACAACATCTCGATGTCACTGGGCCTCGTCGGAACCGGTGACGTCGGCCAGGACGACTACCTCGATTCCGAATCCCGCGACGACGTTCAGACGCTGCTGGACAACGTCATCAGCCAATACGGCTTCGACATCGCCGCGGTCGTGCCCATCGACTTCCTCCTCACGCCGCCGACCCTGGGCTCACCCGGACGCCAGCAGGCGCTGGAAGCGAAGACCGCCTCGGCGGATTCCGGGAAGATCCCCGAGGACTCCATCGACCAGCTGGCCCAGGCCGTCGACGGACAGGCCCTGCAGAATGGCAGGTCGACCGTGCGCTTCATCAACGACGGCGGCCCGGCCGACGGCACCATGTACGTCGTCACCCCGGTCTACGCCGAACACGTCGGCGTCGACGGACTGAGGTCGGACACCGTGGTCGGCGCCGTCATCGTCGGCAGCTCCGCAGATTCGGTCCGCGAAGGCTTCCTGGCGCAGGGCAAATGGCTCATCGGCATCGCCGTCCTCACCCTCGTCCTCGGCATCGGCTCGTCCTGGGTGACATCGCGGGGACTGCGCCGGGTCACCGGTGACTACGGTGCCGACGAGCTGCGCAGCATGCTCGACTTCTACTCCTCCGTGCTCACGGCCGTCTCCGAAGGACTGCTGCTCGTCGACCGAGCCCGCGGGATCGTGCTCATCAACACCGAGGCCCGGGAACTGCTGGGCATGCCGCCCGCCGGTGACGATGCGGACTCGGGCCCCACCTCGGCGGAGGAGATGCCGCTGCGCGAACTCGACCTGCCCGAGGCGCTGCACGATCTGCTCGCTTCCGGACGGTGGGCTCGTGACGAGATCCACTACACCGACGACCGTGTCCTCGTCGTCAATCAGCAGCCCACCGAGGCGGCCAGCGACACGTGGGTCGTGACCATGCGCGATCACACGGAGCTGGCCGAACTCTCCGGCGAAATCGTCTCCGTGCGCTCCTTCTCCGATTCCCTGCGCGCGCAGACCCATGAATACGCGAACCGGCTGCACATGGTCGTGTCCCTGCTCGAGACCGGGCACGTCGACGAGGCCATCGACTTCGCGGCCAAGGACATCGACGATCTCAACCGGGTCAACGGTGACGGGTCGATGACCTTCGACCATCCTGTCCTCTCGGCGCTGCTGCTGTCGAAGATCGCCCAAGCCGCCGAGGCGGGCGTCGAGATGACGGTGGACACCGCGGACCTCACGGGCAACCTCGGCGGGGACGATCGCGACCTCGCAACGATCCTCGGCAACCTCGTCGACAATGCCTTCGACGCCCTGAGCCGGCAGGACGTACTGCCCGAGGACAAGAGAGTCCATGTCGAACTCTCCGGCTCCGGCGGTCCCGGCGGATTCACGATCGAGGTCAGCGATGACGGCCCGGGAATCGACGAGGAATACCTCGACGCGATCTTCGAGCGCGGCTGGTCGACGAAGCACGATGGCGTCGAGACCGACCAGGGACAGGGTCGCCAGCAGACGGGCACCCGCGGGGTCGGGCTGTCCCTGGTCGTGCAGGCGATCCGCCGCCTCGGGGGAGCCGTCGACGTGCAGGGCCACGGGGAGGACTGCGACCGATTCAAGGGCGCAGTGCTCACGGTGTGGCTGCCCGACCCGGGGAATGCGGGTCAGACCGCGGCAGGCCGGTCGGGTTCCGGACAGTCCGGCGACGGGCAGGTCGGATAGGGGCGGGTGATCGCCGGTGGTGCCGGCACCTCCCAGGTGGACCGGAACCGGATGTGACGGGACTGCAACACGATCCGGGACGCTGTCAAACGGGTGAAGATAGACTGGCGGCATGTCGGACACAACTGCGCCTGAATCGAGCATCGGTGTGCTCGTCGTCGAGGATGAGGTGGTCGCCGCCCGTGCTCACGCGAAGTACATCGACCGCATCGACGGCTATCACGTCGCCGGAGTGGCGAAGAATGCCACTCAAGCGATGGCTGCTCTCACAGGTCAGATCTACGGCCTCGATCCCTCCGGCGTCCATCTCGTCCTCCTCGATATGAACCTGCCCGACGGGCACGGGCTGCAGGTCTGCCGCGCTATCCGCGGCCAACGAGTCGACGTCGACATCATCGCGGTCACCGCTGCCCGGGACATGCAGATCGTGCAGGAGGCTCTGTCCTACGGCGTCGCCCAGTACATCATCAAGCCCTTCACCTTCCCCGTCTTCAAATCCAAACTCGAGGCGTATTCGTCCTTCCGCAACCGCCTCGGCGGGGATTCGAACGACGGCGAGGTCACCCAGACCGAGGTCGACAAAGCGATCTCGGCTCTGCGCACGCACACCGTGGCGGCGACCGCGAAGGGAGTGCCCGATGCGGTCCAAGCCGAGGTGAAGAGCCTGCTCGATGAGAATCCCGGCCAGTCCGCAGCAGAGCTGGCCGAAGGGCTCGGGGTCTCCCGAGTCACCGCTCGCCGCTACCTCGAATCCATGGCCGACGCCGGCATGCTCGAACGCCGTCCCCGATACGGTTCGGCCGGTCGTCCCGTCCTCGAATACACCGTCGTCCCCGACGCAGGCTGACCGCGCATTACTTGCGCGAGCAGCCGACCGTGACCGACGCCGCGGGCTGATCGCTCTGTCACCGCGCCCGTGACCGACGCCGCAAGCATTGTTGGGTCGATCCACGGCGTTCTGAACGCCGAAACCGCCGTGGATCGCCCCAACAATCGGTCGTGGGGCCGACGTTGCGCCGGTCTCGCCGCAGGGCAATGGACATCGGGCGAACCCCGGTAGAGGATGGTTCCATGTCGAAGAAGTCCCGGGTCTGGCTGGCCGTCGCCCTCGTCCTCGTGCTGCTCGCCGGAGCCGGAGTCTTCGCTCTCTTCCGGCTGCCGATGACGAAGTCCTCCGCCGCCGAGGCGGCCGCCCACGACCTCGCCGAAGAGCAGCTGAGCTCGGACATCTGGCATGAGAAGGACCTCGCCCAGGGCCTGTTCGACCGCGTCACGAAGGCATTGGGCACGAGAGTCGACCTGCGGTCGGTCACCGTCGACGACATCACCGAGGCCGACGGTCGGACCGTGGCCACACTCGATTGGACGTGGGCGAACAACGACGGAGAGTCCTGGGAATACAGTTCACAGCTGCCCCTGGAGAAGAACGGGCTCTTCTGGTGGGCAGATCTCACGGTGAAGGCCATCCACCCGAAGCTCGGCAAGGGCGGTCGCTTCGAACTGCGCGCGAACCAGGGAAGGAGGGGGAACATCCTCGGCGCCGATGATGAAGTGCTCATGGAGGAGGGGAAGGTCGTCGACATCGGCGTCCACCCGAATCGACTCGAACCCGACACCATCGGCCGACTCGTCAGCGGACTCAACGACGGTGTCGACTCCCTCGACCTCGACGCCGATGATCTCGAGAAGTCCGTCGATGACACCGAAGGCAACCAGCTCGTCCCCGTCGTGACGCTGCGCGAAGACGACTACAAGTCGGTCAAGGACGCCATCCACGATCTGCCGGGAGTGCTGTTCACCGAGGATACCCAGACCCTGACCCGGTCCCGCGGGTTCGCCCAGGCCACCCTCGGTTCCGTGGGGCAGGCCAGCGCCGACGACATCGAGAAATCCCAGGCCACGATCATCCCCGGCGAGATCATCGGCCGCACGGGTCTGCAGAAGACATTCAACAATCGGCTGAGCGGACCCGGCGGCGTCGAAGTCTTCGCGAAAGGCGATGCGAGCGATGACACGGGCGGAACGACGAAGCTGACGAGTCTCCATGCCTTCACAGCCGAAGACGGCGAGGATCTCGAGACCACCCTCGATGTGCGGATCCAAGAAGCCGCGGACAAGGCGGCTGCGACCGGCGGGAAACCGACAGCTCTCGTCGCCATCCGACCGAGCGACGGTCACGTCCTCGCCGTGGCCAACCACGCCCCGGAAGGAGCGGCCTGGGACCGAGCGCTGAGCGGCCAGTACGCTCCCGGCTCGGTGTTCAAGATCGCTTCGGGCCTCGCGCTCCTCGAATCCGGAGTGAAGCCGGACGACACGATCGACTGCCCGCAGACAGCGACGGTCGGTGGCAAGAGGTTCAAGAACGCCGAAGATGAAGTGCTCGGCGACGTCAGCTTCGCCAGCGACTTCGCACACTCGTGCAACACCGCTTTCGTCTCCTCCGGGGACGAAGTCACAGGGGACGACCTGATCGCAGCAGCCGAGCAGCTGGGCATGACGGCTGCGACATTGGGCATCGGGGCGAAGACCGCCTCGGTGCCGGCCGACGACGACGAGGTCACGCATGCTGCGCAGATGATCGGTCAGGGCAAGGTGCAGGCGAGCCCGCTGTCCGTGGCGACGATGGCCGCCTCGGTGCAGGCCGGGGAGACCGTGGACCCGCAGCTCGTGCTCGGTGATGCCCTCGACGATGTCGGCGTCGACGAGTCGGGTGCGGAAGGGGCTGACGATCCTCCGGCCCTTGATGGCCAAGCGGCGAAGGAGATCTCGAAGATGATGCGAGCGGTCGTCACCGAGGGCACCGCCACCGATCTCAAGGACGTTCCCGGCGATCCCGTCCACGGCAAAACCGGAACAGCCGAATACGGCAATGACTCCCCGCCGCGCACCCATTCGTGGTTCGCCGGATTCCAGGGCGACCTGGCCGTGGCCGTGCTCGTCGAAGACGGCGGATTCGGCGCCGAGGCGGCCGTGCCGGTGGTGCACGAATTCTTCGACAACGTCAACTGAGTTTCGCCGGCCTACTTCATGCGCAGGGACCGCATGGCCTGCAGCGCCCCGGTCATGGCCTTCGCGAACTTCGCCTGGTCGAGGGGGCCGGCCGGTGCGATCGGGTGGAGGCGCTGCTGCGCGATCGTGTGCGAGTGCATGAACTGAAAGAGGCCCTCAGGGCCGTGCCGGTGGCCCATTCCCGAGGCCTTGACTCCGCCGGCTGGTGCGTCGATGGATCCCCAGCTGGCCGGGTAGACCTCGTTGATGTTGACCATTCCGGCCTCGACCTGCCGCGCGATCTCAAGCCCGTGGGAGCGTGAGTACACCGATGCCGAGAGTCCGTAGTCGCTGTCATTGGCCGCAGCGATCGCCGCGGCATCCGACGGCACCGAATAGACGGAGACGACGGGACCGAAGGTCTCCTCGCGATGCAGCTCCGCCTCAGGAGGAACATCCGTGAGCACGGTCGGGGCGTAGAAGTAGGGGCCGAGATCGGGCACCGGGTGTCCACCGGCGAGAACCGTGGCACCGGCGCTGCGCGCCTGCTCGACATGGTTGGTGATCGTCTCGAGCTGCTTCGGTCCCGCCAAGGTGCCCATGTCCGGGCCGTACTCGAACGCGGCGCTGAGACGGTAGGCACGGGCCGCCTCGGCGAAATGGGCGCAGAAGGTCTCATAGAGGTCCTCGTGGACGTAGATGCGCTCGATGGAGATGCACAGCTGCCCGGCCGACGAGAACGATCCGCGCACGGCACCCTCGACGGCCTTCTCCAGATCCGCATCGGCGGCCACGATCAGGGGATTCTTGCCTCCGAGCTCGAGCGCGGCGGGGAGCAGACGCTGCCCCGCCTCGGCGGCGATCGACCGCCCAGCAGCCGTCGACCCGGTGAACGAGATTCCGTCGGCGCCGGCCATGAGCGCGGGTCCGACCTCGGCGGAGGGCCCGGGCACGAGCTGCCAGACCTCGGCGGGCAGGCCGGCGGCGATCGCCAGCCTGCGCATGAACACCGAGGTCAGCGTCGTCGTCGAATCGGGTTTGTGGACGACGGCATTGCCGGCGGTCAGGGCGGCGAACAGGTCGGTCGCCCCCAGGGTCAGCGGGTAGTTCCATGGTGTGATGAAGCCGATCACGCCCAGTGGGGTGCGGGTGACCTCGGTGCGGGTGAGCACGGGGATGGCTCCGCGCCGACGTTCGGGGCGCAGATAGCGGGCGGCCATCACCCCGTAGTGGCGGAGCACATTGAAGGTATCGAGGATCTCGTCATAGGCGTGGATGCGGGCCTTGCCGGTCTCGTACTGGATGATGTCGAGGAGCAGATCCTCATTCCGGACCAGTGCGGAATGCAGTCGGGTGAGCACCTTCGCTCGGTGCTCGACCGACTGAGCGGCCCATGCCTCGCCGGCAATGCGCGCGGTGGCGTAGGCAGCCTCGATATCGTCGGGAGTGTTCCGGGCGAACCTGTCGACCTCCTGGCCGGTGAACGGCTCGACTCCGCGCATCACCTCGCCCGAGCCGGAGGCGTCAGCGTACGGATCGGTGTCGAGGAAGTCCCGCAGCGCCGCGGTGACATGCGCGGAAGGGGTCCGGGCAGCGTCTGCTTCGGAGGTGCGTGCGGTGGTCTCTGTACTCATCGGCTTCCTCTTTCTGTGACGTAGGTCATCGCAGGCTAGACTACCGAATATGGTTTCGAGTGATCTGCGGAGGGCGCTGAAGGGGACCGGCGCACCCACCGCCGTCCTCGATCTCGACGCCTTCGACGCGAACCTCGACGCCCTTGCCGAGCGGGCTCGCGGACTGCCGATCCGCCTGGCCACGAAGTCCCTGCGCGTGCCCGCCGCCATCGACAGGGCGCTCGCCCATCCCGCATTTTCCGGGGTGCTCGCCTATTCCGTCCCCGAGGCGCTGTTCCTCCACGCCCGCGGCATCCGCGATATCGTCATCGGCTATCCCAGCCTCGACCGAGCTTCCCTGAGTCGGATGTTCGCCGAGTCGGGAGCGTGCACGAACATCACCCTGATGATCGATTCCGTGGACCACCTCGACATCATCGACGACGTCCGAGAGAACCTCGCCGAGGCGGGGCGGAAGTCCTCCTCGGACGGGACCGGTCCGGCAGGGGAGGGGAAGAACCTCACCGAGGCGGGAGCCGCCTCGGTGCGGGTGTGCATCGACGTCGACTCCTCCTATCGACCGGCCGAATCCTGGTTGGGCGACCGCGTCCATATCGGGGCCAGGCGCTCGCCGATCCGTGACGGGCGAGCGGCCATCGCGCTTGCCCGGCAGGTCGCGGCGCGGCCCGGTTTCGACCTCGTCGGGATGATGTTCTACGAGGGGCAGATCGCCGGCACCGCCGATGCCGGACGCTCGGTGCGGCAGGCGATCGTGCGCGCTATGCAGAAGGCCTCGATCACCGAACTCGCCGAACGGCGAGCAGCCGTCATCGCCGCAGTCCGCGAGGTTGCCGACCTCGAATTCGTCAACGGCGGCGGGACCGGTTCGTTCGAATCCAGCTCCGTCGAGGGCACTCTGACCGAACTCGCCGCCGGATCCGGCCTCTTCTCCCCGGGACTCTTCGACGGCTACACGCACTTTCGGCATCGGCCGGCCGCGTACTTCGTCACGCCCGTCGTGCGCAGGCCCGGCCCTGGCTGGGTGACGGTCTTCAAAGGCGGATTCATCGCGTCGGGGGTTCCTGGTTCCGACCGGCTGCCGACCATCGCCTGGCCGCCGGGCCTCGAGTACTCCGGTCTCGAGGGTCCCGGCGAGGTGCAGACTCCGCTGACCGGGCCCGGCACGGAATCGCTGCGCATCGGCGATCTCGTGTGGTTCAGGCATGCGAAAGCAGGCGAACTGGCCGAACATTTCAACGAATTCCTCGTCGTCTCGGGATCGACGATCATCGACACCTGGTCGACATACAGGGGAGAGGGACTGGTGCTGTGAGCACGATGAACAGAGGCCGAAGCACTCAAGCGCGCGCTCGGACCGCGCAGCGACGAGCGTTCCGGAACTGGGCCGGGCACGTCCACGCACATCCGCACACATTCTCGGGTCCCGCCTCGGCGGAGGAGCTATCGGGAATCGTCACGGCCGCTGCAGCTGCCGGGGATCGTCTGCGGGTCGTCGGGGCCGGGCATTCGTTCACTCCCGTGGCCGCCGGCGATGACGTCATGGTCAGCCTCGACGGACTGTCGGGGATCGTCGCCGTCGACGAGGCGGCCGGCCGGGTCCGCTTCCACGCCGGCACCCGGCTGCGGGACATTCCCGCCCTCCTCGCACCCTTCGGCCTGGCCCTGGAGAACCAGGGTGACGTCAATCCGCAGGCCCTTGCCGGTGCGATCTCGACGAGCACACACGGCACCGGGATCGGGTTCACCGGGTTCGCCGGGACCGTCACCGGACTGAGCCTCATGGGCCCCGACGGCGAAGTACGGGAACTGTCGGCCGAGGCGGAACCGGAGATCTTCGACCTCGCACGGGTCAGCCTCGGCGTCCTCGGAGTCATCACCGAGGTCGAACTCCAGTGCGTGCCGGCCTTCGACCTCATCGCCGAGGAGAAGGTCGCCGGATTCGACGAGCTCCTCGATGGGCTCACCGAGCGGATGCGCGGGGCAGACCATTTCGAGTTCTACTGGTTCCCGCACACCGATTCGGTGCTGACGAAGACGAACACCCGGGTCGAGCCTGGGCAGGCCGGGCCGGGTCACCTCGCCGAGGCGGGGGTGCGCAACCGGTGGCTCAACCTCCTCGACAAAGAGGTGGTGGAGAACGGGGCGCTGCGGCTGGCCGTCGAGCTCGGTGCCAAGGTCCCGGCCGTGGTGCCCTCGATCAATCGGATCGCTCAGTCCGTCGTGGCAGACCGGACGTATCGGGCGCCGGGTCACGATGTGTTCGTCACCCCACGGCGGGTGCGGTTCAATGAGATGGAATACGCGCTGCCCTTCGACTCCGGGCCCGAGGCGATTCGGGAGATCCGAGACGTCATCGAAGCCAAGGGGTGGGCGATCTCATTCCCCCTCGAGGTTCGGTGCGCCGCCGCCGACGATGTGCCGCTGTCGACGGCATCGGGGCGGGAGACGATGTACATCGCCGTCCACCGCTTCATCAAAGAGGACTTCGCCGAGTACTTCCGCGTCGTCGAGGAGATCCTGTGCCGGCACGGCGGCCGCCCGCACTGGGGCAAGATCCACACTCGTACCGCTTCTGACCTGCCCGAGCTCTATCCGCGATTCGCGGACTTCTGCGATCTGCGGGCTCGACTGGATCCGGAGGCCATGTTCGGCAATCGCTTCACCGACTCGCTGTTCGGCGTCACGCGGCGCTGAGGTCCGTCGACGTCACCCGCGGCTGAGAGTGTTCGGCGTCGCCCGCAGTTGAGGGCCGGTCAGCCGAGAAGTGGTCGCAAACGGATACTGGCGACCGGAAAGTGGTCGCAATCGGATATTTCTGGGCGCGGAAGAGCTCCGGCAGTGACCTATTCTTCGGCTGCTCGCGCGTCGAGCCAGTCGAGGATCTCCGGCCAGGCGGCCTCGGCGGTCGATCTGCGCATCAGGCCGTGATGTCCGATGCTCTTCACTCCGAGCTCCTCCGGGGCGAAAGTACGACGAGTAACCGGGGCCAGTCGCAGCCGGTCGGTGATCGCATCGATGAACGCCTGCGTCGCCCAAGGATCGTCTGAGGTGCCGATGGCGAGCACAGGTGTGCGCAGTCGGGAGGCTCGTGCCTCGGCATCGAAGCTCGGGTCGTCGAAGAAGAAGTGGGGGCGGCGCAGCCATTTCGTCCACTCGTAGAGAGCGGCAGCGGGAATGTCCTCACCGAGTCCCACTCGGCTGCCTGGCATGTACCCGAACACCCGAGTGATCGCTCTGCCGAAGACGCCGAGGCCGACTTCCACCCGAAATCGCTCGCTGCGGGGTGCGATTTGGCGCGCCGCCACCATCGCTGTGGCGACCGTGGCGATTCCACTCAGGCGCTGACCGCCGTATCCCAGGAGCAGAGCGTGCCCGCCGACGCTGTGGCCCAACGCCGTATGCGGCAGATCAGTAAATCTCTCCTCCGCCCAGGCACCCGCTGCCGCCACATCTTCGGAGATCCAGTCGCGCATGCGGATGTGCCGATGTGCGCGAGCTTCCGTTCGATCGCCGACGCCGCGGAAGCCGTAGGTGATCACGGCGAACCCTCTCGCGGCGGCCGCCTCGGCGAAGGAGAAGTAGAAGCGTTCCGGAGTCGCGGTCGCCGGGTGGATCGTCAGCACCGCACGGGGGTCGGCCGTGGGGAGGAAGAGATGTCCCTCGAGGTCGTTGGATCCGTACCGGCTCGGCACCGGGATGCGTACGTCCTGTTTGAGAAGTGAGTCCATATCCTTCAGCGTAATCACCACGACGCCAGGATGCTACTAGTCGGTAATATAATTTTCGGCGTCGCCATCCGTGCCGGCGTGTTCGGCGCCCTCCCAATGCAATCCCCGGCCCGTCCCCGCCGTAATCCTCGGCAGTATTCCACCGAAGTCCTTCGCAGGATCCCATGTCCGAGCGTGCTGGTACGCTCGGGGAATGACCGCGTCGGATCGGAACCATCCCGCATCACCCACTCAGGCGACCAGCCGCGAGCGGGAGAGAGGCCGGCGCAGGTCGATGTTCGTCGCCGCATTCGGCACCGTCGTCGAATGGTACGACTTCTCGATCTTCTTCTATGTCGCCACGACCCTGACCAAGGAGTTCTTCGGCGATCAGACGGATTCTCTGCTGCTGACCCTCGGGGTCGGCGCGGCGGGATTCCTCTTCCGGCCCTTGGGCGCGATGGTCTTCGGCCACCTCGGTGATCGGATCGGGCGACGATCGACGCTCATCATCTCCGCGGTCCTCATGGCGATCTCCATGCTCGGGATCGCGGTGATCCCGAACTACGACACGATCGGCATCTGGGCAGGCGTGCTCATGGTCGCCCTGCGCTGCCTGTCCGGATTCTCCGTCGGCGCGGAATACACGGGAATCATGGTCTTCCTCATGGAATCGGCGGGACCGGGAAAGCGCGGATTGGCGGCCAGCTGGGCTGCGGCCAACAGCGAGGTCGGCGCCCTCTTGGCGGTGGGGTCCGGTGCGCTGCTGGCGAATACGCTCAGCCCCGAGGCAATGGACTCCTGGGGTTGGCGGCTGCTGTTCGTCCTCGGTGCTGTGCTCGCCATCCTCATGGTTCCGCTGCGGTCGATGATGGAGGAGACCGAGACCTTCAAACGGCTGCAGCAGGCAGAGAAGGAGAAGAAGGGCACGAAGGACACGGCCCTCGAGCGCTCCCCGCTCATCACTGCGATCCTCGAACAGCCGCGGGCGATCCTCGTGGCCTTCCTCATCTCCTCGATCGGCTCGGTCAGCTACTTCCTCAACATCACCTATGTGCCCACGTACATCGAAGAGGTGGCGAAGGTTCCGAACTCCGGCTCCCTGGCCCTGGGCACGGTCGCGGCCGTCGTCGCCATCGTCGTCACTCCGTTCTTCGGCCTGGCCTCCGACAGGTTCGGGCGCAAACCCGCCCTGGCCGTTCTCATGGCTGTCTTCGTGTTCACGATCATTCCCGCATACGCTCTGCTGGGCGGCAGCTCCTCGAGTGGGGCGGTCTTCGGTGTTGCGTTCCTCGCAATTCCCGCCGCCGGGTGGAGCGCGGTGGCCGCCGCTATGGTGCCCGAGCAGTTCACCGGCACGAGCCGTTTCTCCGGCATGGCGATCGGCTACAACGTCGCCACCGTCCTCTTCGGCGGTCTCTCGCCGCTCATCGCCACGGCACTCATGTCGTCGACCGGCATCACTCTGGCACCGGCGATCTACGCCACCGTCGTCATCGTCGTCGCTGGCGTTCCCACCCTGTTCCTCGCTCGCAGCATGGGCAAGAAGACCCTCGCCGAGGTGGACGCGGACAAGCATCTCGTCCCTGCTTGAGCGCGTGGCCGGGGAATTCGCGCGACCCGCTCAAAGCGGCACACCGACGCCTCGCGGAGTGAGACTCTTCGGGGGCTGCGGCGGATCGGTGACAGACGTTGCCGTTCTGCCACACTCTGCGCACATCTCGCGCTCGACGAACTCATAGGTTGGTTTCAGAACACGCATTCGGGCGAACGACTCCCGGGTGCGAGAGACCGATCAAGGAGTCATCATGAAACGCATGAAGCGTGCCACCTTCACCGCTGCGGCCCTGCTCAGCTGCACACTCGCCTTCTCGGGCTGCTCGCTCATCAGCCAGGCCGTCCAGCCTGAACAGGGCCAGAGCGGAGAGCAGCCGAATGCCGACGCTCAGGATCAGGGCGACCAAAATGGTCAGGAGTCGAGTGCCGACCAGAACGGCCAGGAACAGGCCGGACAGGACCAGACCGGCGGTCAGGACGCGAGTTCCGATCAGTCGACCTCGGGCTCCTCGTCGTCGACCTCGTCGGCTGACGGGTCCACGGGTTCGGACTCGGGAGCGTCGTCCGGCAGCCAGGGGCAGGTCAGCATCGGCGAAAGCTTCGAGGATCCGGAGATGCAGGACAAGATCGAGGTGCTCTCTGCGGTGCGGAACTTCGAGTCGTCCAAGAGGGCATCGGCGATCGAACTCGGGGGCGAAGTCGTCCTCCTCGAGGTCAAGATCACCCCAGGGCAGAAATACAGCGGACTCATCCAGTCCGGAGCATTCAAGATCTCCGAAGACGGCGGGGCGGACTACCGATACGACCAGACCGACGGCCTCGAAGCCGAGATGCGAGCTGCTGGCTACGAGCCCTTCGAAGACGTCAGACGCCGAGACGGCGGAACCCACCAGGGCTGGCTCGCCTATGTTCCGAACGAGAAGCAGGACGCCTACACGATCCGCTATGAACGCGGACCCGGCAAGGTGCTGGGAACCGACGAGAAGGTCCCGGAGTTCACGACGACCTTCGACATCCCCTCCGTCTGACTCTCGAGGCTGACTCGCGAGGGCGGCTGCGAACCGTGAGTCATGTGGCTGCGACCCGCCAAGCCTGAGTCAGGGCGGCGTCGGCCGACCAGGGAAATGCACATCGAGGCCGGTCTCCGCATTCGGAGACCGGCCTCGAGGCGTTGTCAGGCCCTGAGATCAGCCTTCGCTGAAGGCCTTCCAGTCCGAGACCTCGGACTCGGCGAGCTGAGCCGCGACACCGGTGTAGGTGGCGGGCGTGAGGGCCTTGAGCAGTTCGGCACGCTCCTCGGGCAGTCCGAGACCGTCGACGAACGTCTGCAGATCGGCCTGGTTGATGCGCTTGCCGCGAGTGAGTTCCTTGAGCGTTTCGTACGGGTTGTCCATTCCCGGCACGCCCTGCAGTCCGGCGGCACGCATGACCGACTGGACGGCTTCACCGAGGACCTCCCAGTTGCCGTCGAGGTCGGCGGCCAGAGCCTCCTCGTTGATGGCGAGCGCACCGAGGCCCTTGACCAGGTTGTTGAGCGCGAGGACCGAGTGGCCGTAGGCGACGCCGATATTGCGCTGCGAGGTCGAGTCGGTGAGGTCGCGCTGCATCCGCGAGGTGATCAGCGTCGAGCCGAGGGAATCGAGCAGGGCGCAGGAGAGTTCGAGGTTCGCTTCGGCGTTCTCGAAGCGGATCGGGTTGACCTTGTGCGGCATCGTCGACGAACCGGTCGCACCGGCGACGGGGATCTGTTTGAAGTAGTTCATCGAGATGTAGGTCCACATATCGGTGGCCAGGTTGTGTGCGATCCGGTTGAACCGAGCGATATCGGCGAACAGCTCGGAGTTCCAGTCGTGGGACTCGATCTGCGTGGTCAGCGAGTTGAAGGTCAGCCCGAGACGGTCTTCGACGAAGGTGCGGGCGATCTGCGGCCAATCCGCTCCCGGCACAGCGGCCAGATGGGCCGAATAGGTGCCCGTGGCGCCGTTGATCTTGCCGAGGAACTCTGTGGCGGCGATGCGTTCGTACTGACGACGCAGGCGGTGGATGAAGACCGCGAGCTCCTTGCCCATCGTCGTCGGAGTGGCCGGCTGACCGTGGGTGTGGGCGAGCATCGGAACTTCGGCCAGTTCCGCGGCGGACTCGGCGAGAGCGTCGATGAGGGCCTTCGCTCGCGGCAGCCACACCTGTTCGGTGGCACCCTTGATGCCCAACGCCCAGGACAGATTGTTGATGTCTTCGGACGTGCAACAGAAGTGGACGAGCTCGCCGAGGTCCTCGGCGCCGATCGTCACTAGGGCTTCTTTGATTGTGTATTCGACGGCCTTGACGTCATGGACGGTGACGGCTTCATGGGCGGCCAGCGTGGCGATGGTGTCGGCGTCGAAGTCGGCGGCGAAGGCACGCAGTCCGTCGACCTCATCGGGGGTGAGGGTGCGAACGCCCTCGATCACCGAGTTCTGTGCGAGATGGATGAACCATTCGATCTCAACGATGATGCGGTTGCGGTTGAGCGCCGCCTCGGAGAGGTGATCGACGAGGTCAGCGGTGTCTTTGCGGTAGCGACCATCTAGCGGTCCGAGAGCGATGGCGGGCGAGATTTCGGCAAGGGAAACAGTCGGCATGCCCTCATTTTCTCATGAGCGGCGAATCGGAGCGGCACCCGTCCGCGCCGACCGATCGCCAGGCGCCGGCGGAGGACGGGACTCGAGCATCACCCCTTGTGGATTCGGTGGTGACTTCGACATCTGTGCCCTGTGGATGCTCAAGTCTCTTCCCCAGCCCTGAAATCGAGGCTTCCGTGCTCGAACCGCTGCCTCCTACGGTCGAGTGATTCGGGCACGGATGCCGAACAGGCAGGCGGGAGGGCAGAGGCATGATCACTGACGAATTGGAGCGCAATCGCGAGCAGTGGAGACGGCGAGCGGAGGTGCTGCACTCCCTGGCGCAGAGCTGCCGACAGATCGACGGATGGGATTCCCCGGCGGGAGCGCTGCTCGATGACCGGGTGGCCTCGTGCGCAGAATCGATCGACAAGCTGGGTGAGAGGGCGGAGAAGCTCGCCGAGGCGTATGACCTCCACCTGCAGGTCGTGTCGGTGGGCGGGCGGATCCAGCTGTGAACACTCACCCCGCCGAACGTGAGGGCGCCGGCATCGACAGTTGGATCGTCGTCGACCTCGACCGGATCAGCAGACTGCCCGAACGGCTGCGTCGTCTTTGGCCGCCCGATCTGCTCCCTCGCCGGGTCGACCGGGACTCCCGAGCCGCCTCGGCGGAGGAGGAGATCTCCGGCGCAGCTTCGGGGGCTGCGGTCGCAGGTTCGCGGACTGCGGCCGCAACCTCGGGAATGGGCGAGGGCAGCGGGGGCGCGAAACGGGACCTCGATGTGCTCACCGCATGGCTGCGCGGCTTCGCCTCCGAACTCAACCGGGTGCGCACGCGCATCAGCGTCGTCGTGTCATCGGGAGTCGAGACCGTCCACCTGGCACTGTGCCTGGGGCCGGGCATCGCGCATGCGATCCTCGCGCTGCAGGGGGAGGGACTCGAGGACTTCGCGCGGCACCAGCTGCTGCGCCGGATCGAGCCGGGACGGATCGGGCACGTCGTCGAGGATCTCACCGAGCTCGTCAACCAGGACTGTGTGCTCACGCTCAGCTGGGCGTCCGGACGGGGTGCGACAGGACTGGAATTCCTCCGCCGAGAGGGCGGGACATGGTTCCGGCCGGTCATCGAGCGCGCCGGCGATTCCGTCACCGTCGACGATGACGTCGACGCCGGCGAATCAGCGGTGCGAAAGCTGCTGAGCGCCGTGCTCACGCGGACGCTGACGGCAGGAGCTCCGAGTTGACGGCGGCAGCACTGACGGCGGCAGCGGCTGACGACCGGGAGTTCGTGGCCCCGTGGGCTCGTGGCACCAGCGACCGGCAGAGACCGGGGCATGAGGGCGGCAGCGACCGGGGCATGAGAGGAGACCCGCGATGATCGACTCGACGACCCGCGGAGGCGGTCGGATCACCGTCGACGAACGCGCCGACGGCAGCGGAGACGCACTGCAGACCGTCATCGCCGACGTCGGTGATCTGTCCGTCGACGCCGCTGTCGGAGACTTCGACCTCGCGACCCTGCTCACCCAGGTCCCCGCTCCGGTGACGGCGCTCAACCTCGATGCCTGCCGGATCCGGTTCCACGCCCAGCTGACCGCCTCGGTGCTCGAACTCGAGGCGACACTGCTCGCCGTTCGTGCCGCTGCCTTCGCATACCGGCAGGCGGAGAAGGGCATCAGCGAAGTCTTCGGCGGACTGCTCGACGCTCTCGGGTACGCGACCGGCCGCATCATCGCACTCAGCCTGCCCGTCATCATTCCCGTTGCGCTCGTCGTCGGCGCTCAGGTCGTCGTGCTCACGAAGATCCTCGACGTCACCGGACTCGACGATGTCATCACCAAGCAGTTCGGCATCGACCTGGGCAAGACGAAGGCGAAAGCGAAGGAAGCGCTGATCACGTTCGCGTTCGAACAGTCCGACGTCACCGGGGCCGTCATCGAGCATGTGCTGCCGGGCTTCGTCGTCGGATTCTTCGGGCTGCCTCCGTTCATCCTCGACTCCGAAGGTGATCACGCGTTCTGGCCGCACGACTCGACGTCGATGACGATCTGGGTCCTGGCAGGTGCGAACGCGTTCGGACTGCTGCTGCCCTCCGATGTCGAGGTGTGGAGGGCGAAAGGCCTGACTGCTCCGCACAAAGAACCGCCGCGTGACGTCGAAGACCTCTTCATCCGCGAAGCGAACTGCCACCGCGGAGCCGATTCCGGACAGGTCCGCATCGAGGAGGTCGTCGGACCCGATGGGACGACCCGCTATATCGTCTACGTCCCGGCCACCACCGACTGGTCTCCGAAGTCGGGTGACAATACGACGGACCTGACGACCAACGTGCAGGGCATGGCCGGCAACGACACCGTGATGCGCGAAATGGTGCGCCAGGCGATCGCCGATGCCGGGATCGGTCGCGGCGCCGAGGTCATGCTCGTCGGATATTCGCAGGGAGGAATCACCGCAGGCTCTCTGGCCGCGGACCCCGCGTTCCTCGACGATGTCAACGTCACTGCCCTGATGACGGTCGGTGCTCCGGTCTCCGATTTCGCCATCGATTCGGGAATCGACGTGCTTTCGATCGAGCACGAACAGGACCTCGTCCCCGATCTCGACGGCAATGAGAACCCGGCGACGAAGAACTGGTCGACGATCACTGTCGACTACGACCCCGACGAACTGCGCAAGGTCCCCGAACTGGCGGACAAGACCGATGCCGAACTCGATGCGATGTTCGCCTCGGCCGGGGCAGCGCACTCGTCCGTCGCCTATGCGGCCTCGATCGGACTGCTGCTGAAGGGCGGGAATTCCGCAGTCGACCGTTTCACCTCGAAGAACTCAGGCTTCTTCACCGGTGATCTCGGGAAGACGCGCGACTACCAGGGCAAGCGCAGACGTCATTGAACTCGGTTTCGCGGAACGGCACTCGGCATCGAAACGATGGGACACCCCGGTGCACCAACGGAGCTCATGGGACCTGCACTCGATCTCCCGAAGATGGGCCGCCCCGGCGAGCGATGGGATCGTGCGAAACCCGCGCACGACCTCCCGAAGAAGGGCCGCCTCGGTGCTCGGATGTGCATTGGTCGGACGATGGAGCATCTCTGCCGTGATCGACAATTGTCCACGGAACGCTTTGGAACTCGGCCACATGTGTCGAGCTCGGGCCATAGTCTGTTCCTGACCTGCACTTTTGATACTCGAACCGCATGGGGAGAGTGGCAAGCAGTGAGTGGATTCGGTATTGTGATATCACCTGTGAATCAGATCACTCGAGGGCGAGTTCTCACATCCGAGGGCCTGCCCGACGGACACGGTCCACCACTGGTCACCTCCGGTGAAGATGGACCTCGAACAAAGGAGAACTGAAATGACCTCCAACATTTCAGTGGGAACCGGCGCTGCCCACAGTCAGTCCTCGGAGCCCAGAATGATCCAGATGCTCACCGAAGACGGAAACCGCGTCGAATCCGGTGAGTACGATGCCTTCGCAGCAGAACTCACCGATGAGGATCTGCGCGGCTTCTACCGGGATATGGTCCTGGTCCGCCGCATCGACGCCGAAGGAGCTGCTCTGCAGCGTCAGGGACAGTTGGGCCTGTGGGCACCTCTGTTCGGACAGGAAGCAGCCCAGATCGGCATGGGACGGGCCGCTCGCCCCCAAGACTTCGTCTTCCCCACCTACCGCGAACACGGCCTCGCCTACACCCGCGGTGTCGAACCCGAAACCCTGCTCAGCATCTTCCGCGGTCAGAACCACGGCGGCTGGGATCCGCAGGAGCACCGCTTCCACACCTACACCATCGTCATCGGCTCGCAGGCCCTGCACGCCACCGGCTACGCCATGGGCATCTCCATGGACGGCGACGTCGGCACCGGCGACATCGAACGCGACACTGTCTCCATCGCCTGCTTCGGCGATGGTGCGACCTCGCAGGGCGACGTCTCCGAGGCGCTGACTTTCGCCGGAGCCTTCCACGCCCCGGTTCTGTTCTTCTGCCAGAACAACCAGTGGGCCATCTCCGAACCCACTCACGTCCAGTCCGCAGCCCCGCTGTCGACCCGCGGCGAAGGATTCGGAGTCCCCGGCATCCGCGTCGACGGCAACGACATCATCGCGATGTACTCCGTGGCCCGCGCCAGCCTCGACTCCGTGCGCGCCGGCCACGGCCCGATGCTCATCGAAGCCTTCACCTATCGTCGCGGCGCCCACACCACGGCCGATGATCCGACGAAGTACCGCGACAAGGCCGAAGAGGAGATCTGGGAGGACCGCGACCCGATCACCCGCCTCAAGGCCTACCTGGGCAAGCACACCGAGACCAGCGACGAATTCTTCGCCGAGGTGGACGCCGAGGCCGACACCCTCGCCGCCCGCATCCGCCACAACTGCATGACCATGGAGAACCCCGACGGCGTCGAGATGTTCGCCCATGTCACCGCGGAACCCCACTCCCTCGTCGACGAGGAACGTGCCGAATTCCTGGCATACCAGGCCTCGTTCGCCGATGCGGGTGAGGCCTGATGGAGAAACTTCCCCTCTCGAAGGCGATCACCGCCGGAATGCGCAAGGCCATGGAGGACGACCCGAAGGTCGTCCTCATCGGCGAGGACATCGGCAAACTCGGCGGCGTCTTCCGCGTCACCGAGGGTCTGCAGAAGGACTTCGGTCCGCAGCGTGTCATCGATGCCCCGCTGGCCGAATCCGGCATCGTCGGCACCTCGATCGGCATGGCCATCCGCGGCTACCGTCCCGTCATCGAGATCCAGTTCGACGCGTTCATCTTCCCGGCCTATGACCAGATCGTCACCCAGGTGGCGAAGCTGTACAACCGCACCCTGGGCAAAGAGAACATCCCGTTGGTCATCCGCGTGCCCTACGGCGGCGGCATCGGCTCACCCGAGCACCATTCGGAGAGCCCCGAGACCGTGTTCGCCCACCATGCGGGACTGCGGCTCATATCCCCGTCGAACGCTCATGACGCGTACTGGATGATCCAGGACGCAATCAAGAGCGAGGATCCGGTGATGTTCTTCGAACCCAAGCGTCGCTACTGGATGCGCGGGGACGTCGACACGTCGGCCCGAGGCGAGCTGGGCATGCATGACGCCCGCGTCGTGTCCGAAGGCACCGACGTCACCCTCGTCGCCTACGGCCCGCTGGTGCCGACCGCGCAGGACGTGGTCACCGCGGCCGCCGAGGAAGGCAAGAGCGTCGAACTCATCGACCTGCGCAGCCTCAACCCGATCGACTTCACCGCGATCGAGAAGTCCGTGACGAAGACCGGCCGACTGGTCGTCGCCCATGAGGCTCCAACCTTCCTGGGGCTGGGTTCGGAGATCGCCGCGCGCATCACCGAACGCTGCTTCTTCAACCTCGAAGCCCCGGTCATCCGGGTCGGCGGCTACCACACCCCGTACCCCGGTTCGCGGATGGAAGAGCACTACCTGCCCGACCTCGATCGCATCTTCGATGGTGTCGATCGGGCCCTGTCCTACTGATTTCGAGGAGAGTCAAGAATGTCATTCGAATTTCCTCTTCCCGACGTCGGTGAGGGCCTGACCGAGGCCGACATCGTCGCGTGGAAGGTCGCCCCCGGCGACACTGTCACCGTCAACCAGATTCTCGTCGAGATCGAGACCGCGAAATCGCTCGTCGAGCTGCCCAGTCCGCAGGCCGGCACCGTCGGTGCGCTCCTTGTCGAGGAGGGCCAGACCATCGAGGTCGGCACCCCGATCATCCGGTTCGGCGGAGATGATGCCAACACCGAGGCGGCCCCCGCCTCCGCTGATGCGCCGGCTTCCGGTTCGGCTGAGAAGTCGGTCGATGCCTCCGGTGATGCCGACGGCGGAGCCACTCTCGTCGGTTATGGAGCGAAGGAGACGTCGTCGAAGCGGCGTCCGCGGAAGGGCGCTTCCGTCCCCGCTCCCGCCGCTGGCGCCGCTCCCGCAGCGTCGGCTGCCCCGGTTGCCTCAGCTGCCCAGGCTGCGGAGGCGGCCGCGCCTGCACCGGCCGCGGCTCCGGCGGCTCAGGCACAGTCGGCGTCGGCACCTGCTCCGGCAGCGCAGTCGCAGTCCGCTTCGGCTCCCGCTTCACCGAGCAAGCCGCTGGCGAAGCCGCCCGTGCGGAAGCTCGCGAAGGATCTGGGCGTCGACCTCTCCCAGGTGACACCGACCGGGCCCCGCGGGGACGTCACGCGCGACGATGTGCACGCCGCCGCCAACCAGACCGCCGCTCCCACGTCGGGTGCGACGGCACCGGCGGCCGCCTCGGCGAGTGATCAGGGAGCGCTCGAAGAGCGGATCCCGTTCAAGGGCGTGACGAAGATGATGGCGAAGGCCATGGTCGATTCAGCATTCACGATGCCGCACGTCACCGAATTCCTCGACGTCGACGTCACCGAGACGATGGCGATGGTCCGCCGGCTGAAGTCGACGAAGTTCCTGGGCGAGGACGTCAAGGTCTCGCCGCTGCTCATCGTCGCCAAGGCAGTGGCGTGGGCCGTGGGACGCAACCCGCGGATCAACTCGTGCCTCGAGGGCGACGAGATCGTCGTGAAGAAGTACGTCAACCTCGGCATCGCGGCCGCCACTCCGCGCGGACTGATCGTGCCGAACATCAAGAACGCGCAGGCCATGGGGCTGGGCGAACTGGCGCAGGGCATTCAGGATCTCACCGCTCTGGCGCGGTCGGGCAAGACGCCGCCGGCCGATCAGGCCGGGGGCACGATCACGATCACGAATGTCGGTGTCTTCGGAGTCGATGCCGGTACGCCGATCATCAATCCTGGTGAGGCCGCGATCCTCGCGTTCGGACAGGTCCGGAAGAAGCCGTGGGTGGTGGACGACGAGATCGTTCCGCGCGAGATCACCACGCTGTCGGTCAGCGCCGACCATCGTGTCGTCGACGGCGAGATCATCTCGAAGTTCCTCGCCGACGTCGGACGGGGTCTGGAGGACCCGACTCTGATGTTGGCCTGATTCTCGCCCGGGCGCCGGCTTCTGACCGGCTCCGGGAGCTTGAGCGCCCCGGCTTCGCACAGTGCGAAGCCGGGGCGTTTCAGCGTTTCGCCAGTCACTCGGCGGCTGACTCGATCAGTCGCTGTTTGAAGTTGAAGACCGGGCGCGGGAGCGGAGCATCGGAAAGGTAGGCGATCACCAGTTTGCGTTCAATGGTGGGCATGATCGGGATGCTGACGAGATCGCTGAAATTCATCAGGGGGACGACCAACCTCGGTACTGCGGTGATGCCCATACCTGCTGCCACCATGCCGCCGACCGCGGGAATCGTATCTGCCGTCTGCACTTCATGGGGTTCTGCTGCTGCCTTGAGCAGAGTTCGCCGCACCATCGGCGCGATGCTCGTCACGGAGTTGAAGCCGACGAACTCTTCGCCGTGGAACTCCTCCCACCGCACAGATGCGCGTGCAGCCAATCGATGACCGCGTGGAACGATTGCGACGAAAGGATCGGACAGGAATGGAGTCACTGCCAGATCGGCAGGGAGAGAGTCCGTGAAGGCGACGAGGCCGATGTCCACCGTCCCTTCGGTCACCATCGGCACGACCTGATCCTGAGCCGCATCACGGATGACGAGTTCGACCTCCGGGAACTCCCGGCGAAACGCGTGAACGACCTCGGGCAAACCGGTTGCTGCCAACGATGGCAGGCAGGCGATTCTCACCTGCCCCGAACTGCCGGTGACGAAGCCGGAGATCCGTTCCAATGCCGAGTCGAACGAGCGAACTGCGTGTGCGGCGTACAGTGCCACTTCGGTGCCGGTAACCGTTGCGGTGACCTTGCGGGTAGTGCGCTCGAACAGTTGTGTGCCGATGCGTCGCTCTGCCTCCGCGACGGTACGGCTGAGAGCCGGCTGGCTGACCTCGATCTCCTCGGCCGCACGGGTGAAACTCTCCGTGCGCTGCACCGCTTCGATTGCTCGCAGGTGGTGCAAGGACAGATTGATAACCATAAATCATGAGTCTAGCCGCAACGGATATTGGACGGTCCTACTCATGCTCAACGAGGATGAATACGTTCATCGAGAAGGGAATCAAAGGTGCTTTCACTTATCGGCTATGTCACCATGCTCATCATTCTGGCGTTGTTGCTCACGCAGAAGGTCTCTCCGGTCGTCGCATTGGCCGGAGTGCCGCTCGTCGCGGCGCTGATCGCCGGACAGTCGCCGACCGACATCAGTGAATTCGTCTCAGCCGGAATCGCGGGAGTCGCAGACGTCGTCGTCATGTTCATCTTCGCCATCGTCTTCTTCGGAATCCTGCGCAATGCGAAATTCTTCGACCCGATCATCGATCGGATCATCAGGTTCGGCGGATCCTCACCGCGCAACGTAGCCGTTGCGACCACACTTCTGGCATGTGTCGTTCACCTCGACGGTGCAGGTGCGACGACGTTCCTGGTCACGATCCCAGCCATGCTGCCGCTCTACCAGCGTCTCGGGATGAGCCGGTTGACGCTGTCGACGTGCGTGGCGCTGGGCGCCGGCGTCATGAACATGTTGCCCTGGGGAGGGCCGACTGCCCGTGCGGCGGCAACGATCAAGGTCGATGCGAACGACTTGTGGGTCCCTCTCATCCCGGCTCAGATCGCTGGGATCATTGCGGCTCTGGCAGTGGCTTGGTACCTCGGGCATCGTGAAGCAAAGCGGCTCGACCGGGTGCCTGCTGACGACTCTGCCGACTCGGTGATGGTCGCAGCGACGTCGGCTGCAGAAGCCGGCCGTTCGGCGGAGGCATCCAGCACAATCCGATCAGCACAGGGTTCGGAGGAAACGGCTGGAACCGACCAGACGGCGGGATCGGGCTCACCCGACGGAACCGATGTTGCGGGTGATTCGAACTCCACTCGCGGTCCAGCGGAGGCGGGGCCGACGGTGCTGTCGCTCGTCCTCAATGGTGTCGTGCTCGTCGCTGCCTTGGCGACGATGATGACTGGCGTGATCTCACCCGCACTGACCTTTATGGTTGCAACGATTCTCGCTCTGCTGATCAACCATCGCGGAATGGCGGGTCAGTCCGAACAGTTCGACCTCAACGCCAAATCATGCATGCTCATGGCCAGCACTCTGTTGGCAGCGGGTGTGCTCTTGGGAGTGCTCGACGAAAGCGGAATGATCGAGGCGATGGCCAAGTCGGCGACCGCTGTGCTTCCCGCCGGCGTCATGCCGGTGTTGCCGATCATCGTCGCTGTGCTCGGCGTGCCGATGAGTCTGCTGTTCGGCCCGGACGCATACTATTTCGGGCTCTTGCCCGTGCTGGCGAGCGTCGGCAGCACCTACGGCATCGATCCGGTCGTCCTCGGTCAGGCATCGATCATCGGGCAGGAGACACTGGGCTTCCCCATCAGCCCGTTGACCGGCTCCTTCTATCTGCTTGTCGGCTTAGCCGGGGTCCCGATCGGCAAGCACATCATCCGCGCCACCGGCTGGCTGTGGCTGGTCAGCATCGTCGTCACCATCGTCGCCATCGCACTAGGAGTGATTCCGCTGTGGGTATCGTAAAAGCACAGGATCTGGGCTCAACGGCCAGAGAAGCTGATCCGCCAGAACCTGGGACAGTTCGCATCGGATCGGGAGCAGGGTTCGCCGGCGACCGTCTCGACCCGGCCCTCGAGCTCGCGCAGCTTGGGCATCTCGACTTCCTCGTCTTCGAGCTCCTCGGCGAACGGACGGTCGCGAACGCTCAGAAAGCCCGGCTGAATGACCCCTCTGCGGGCTACGATCCGACTCTGCTCGATAGGATCCGGCTCACCGCACCGCACTGCTCGGCCAACGGAACTCGCATCATCACCAATGGCGGAGCAGCGAATCCGCTTACAGCAGGGCGCGCCGTCGCTGGGCTTCTCGACGACATGGGCATTGACATGCCGGTGGCAGTTGTCATCGGTGACGATGTGCTCGACCAAGTGCTTGCGACGGATCCCCTTAGGTGGGAAGACTCCCAACCGGCTGCCAGCTCGGAGCCCCGGCTCGCTTCTGCCAACGCCTACCTCGGCGCATCCGGCATCCGACGTGCGCTCGACGAAGGTGCACGCATCGTCATCACCGGCAGAGTTGCCGATCCCTCGCTGTACGTCGGGCCGCTGAGCCACAGCTTCTCCTGGTCGGACGACGATTCCGACCACATCGGGCAGGCCACTGTCATCGGCCACCTCCTCGAATGCGGAGGCCAGGTCACCGGTGGATACTTCGCCGACCCGATGACGAAGCCCGTGGCAGGGTTGGACCGTCTCGGCTTCCCTTACGCCGATGTCTCACCCAGCGGCGACGCCGTCATTGGGAAGCTCGCGGGTACCGGAGGCGCCGTCACCGTCCGGACCTGCACGGAGCAGCTGCTCTACGAAGTGGCCGACCCCGGTGCCTACGTCACCCCGGACGTGGTCGCAGACTTCACTGGAACAGTACTCCGAGAGGTCGGGTCCGACCGGATCGCTGTAACTGGTGGAAAAGGAGTTGCCGCACCAGTCGAGCTCAAGGTGACATTGGGCTACCTCGGCGGGTGGGAAGCAGAAGGACAGATCACCTATGCCGGCCCGCGGGCTCTGTTGCGTGCCCAGCTCGCGGCAGACATCGTCGTACGTCGGTTGGAGCGCATACACGGATATCGGGAATCCGAACTCTCGGTAGAGTTCATCGGCGCCGGAGCCAGCTTCAGAGGTCTCAGCGATGTGGCAGATCCGCCCGAAGTGCGACTGCGGGTGGCAGGAGCTGCTCAGAGCCGCAGACGCGCCTCTGCGATCGGAGCCGAGGTCGAGGCGCTCTATACCAACGGGCCGGCGGGAGGAGGCGGCGCAAGGACGTCCGTTCGGGAGAGCCTCAGTGTCAAATCGTGTTCGCTGCCGCGTGCACTCACGAAGGTCTCCGTCATTCACGCCGACGAACTGACTGACCACGAGGAGGCGTCTGATGGCCGCGAAGTCTGAGCACATGCTCACCGTCGATGACCTGGCCACAGTCAGGACCGGAGACAAAGGGGATACGCTCATCCTCGGTGTCATTGCCCGTGAAGGGGCCCAATTCTCCGTGCTGAGTCGCGCGGTCACCGAGGAGGCAGTGGCGCATCACTTCGGGCTGCCGGTCTCGCGAGTCCGCCGCTGTCTATTGCCGCGGCTGAACGCCATGAGTTTTGAACTCAAGGGAATGCTGGGCAGGGGTGTCACGGGAGTCAGCCACCTCGACGGACATGGAAAGACGCTGAGCTACCACCTGCTGACGATGCAGTTGAAGCACTGAGCGGGATGCTCGTCGAGGGGCAGACCTGCATGTGCTCCGGCCGGTCCGACGGTGCGGTCTACCCGTCGAGGTAGGCGCTGTTGTCCTTGGGGCTGCCGTCTTTGACGAGTCGCTTGGCGATGCAGTGGTTGCGGTCGAGACCCCACGAGCGGCACTGGTCGAGGGCCTGCTCCGGATTGCTGTAGCCGGTGTCGACGACCGTGACCCAGTAGCTGCCGTCCCTGTACGAGGCCCAGTCGCCGCTGTGGATGAGGATTGCGCCCGGGTACTTGACCTTGTTGGCCTCGTACTCGTTTAGGATGTCCTGCGCTGACCAGGTCTTGCCGTCGGCCTTGAGGCCGACGTTCTTCGCGCTCACCTGAGTCACCCACTCACCTTCGAGGTCAGCGGCTTTCTCGGTGCCTTCTTCGGTATAGGCGTCGAGCTGGTCTTCCGGGCTCTTCGTCGGTTGGACAAGGTCATCCGAAGGGCTGGGCGACGGGCTGGCCGGCTCGCTGGATCCGACATCCACAGGGACGGTTCCCGAGGACGGCGCGAGCCACCGGATACCGAAGAATCCCACCAAGGCCAGAACCATGAGTATGACGATGATGACGACAGCGATCTTCAGACCATTGCGCGAGGAAGAATCGTCTTGGACGGTGGGCGGAAACTGTGGGGAAGGAGGAGTCTGGGCTCCATTCTGTGTCGAGCCGCCGACGCCATTGCCGGCACCACCGCCGGCAGGCTGCTGAGACTGCTGAGAATTCACATACTGGTGGGAACCGGCAGAGTGAGCGTCATCGAAGGGTGAGCGTCCGGCAGGGGCGAAGACATTGCCGCTGCGAGCTTTCGAGATCGACTGTTCCCCCGTGTGCCGTTCGAGGTACTCGTAGTAGGTCGAGTTGTCGAAATCGGCAGACGAACGTTCCGCGTCATTCCCGTACGACGGGGTCTGACCAGCAGATTCACCTGAACCCTTGTGCCAGTCGTCGCTAGTCGCCGGACGAATGCGCGGCCTCTGTGGAACGTCGCTCATCAGTCCTCCTGAATGCCAGATGTGGTGGCAATCATCTACTTACCTTGGCACGAGTCGAGCAGTCGTTCAACAGGATCGCCGACAGGACGCGTTGCCGACGAAAGCCTACTGCGGAAATCACCGAGTTGGCTTGGCCCCAGCTGTGAAAGTCCCTCCGGGCGTCGACAAAGGTCCCTCCGGGCATCGATGACGACCGTACAAGCCCTTCCACGCGGGCGATTTCAGTGACGAAGGCCCCACCGCAGAAACCAGGATGAATTTGCCCTCCGGCCCGGCATCTCAGTAAGATTGATTCTTGTTGTGTCGTAGCGGGTAGGTCACCGATCGATCTGCTAGGACACACATGGTGCTCACCCACCGCTGCACTCCAGCTTCGGCCATCTCTCACAGGCTACGGCTTCAGCGCTGGTGAGACATCTCGCCCGAACGGGCAGACCTGTTTTGGCGTACACAATTTTCACGGTGACAGTCGAGAGAATTTGTTGATGTCTTC
Organism: Brevibacterium sediminis; assembly: GCF_013623905.1. GTDB lineage: Bacteria > Actinomycetota > Actinomycetes > Actinomycetales > Brevibacteriaceae > Brevibacterium > Brevibacterium sediminis. Next base: position 181,253 of record NZ_JABKDD010000006.1, on the reverse strand, counting down.
CGACATCGGCGCAAGCAAGCGGAGAGAGCGCGCAAGTGCAATCCCGCAGGGGCTTGTTTCGAGAGTCGGTAACTTGTGAACTGGAGGAGAGACATGGCAGCAACCTGCCAGGTAACCGGGGCAGTCCCCGGTTTCGGACACAACGTGTCCCACTCGAAGCGCCGCACGAAGCGCCGCTTCAACCCGAACATTCAGAAAAAGCGCTACTACGTTCCGTCGTTGCGCCGCAACGTCACGCTGACCCTGTCCGCTAAGGGCATCAAAGTCATCGACGCTCGCGGAATCGACGCTGTGGTCAACGAACTCATCGCCAAGGGAGTGAAGCTCTGATGGCTAAGGCACAGGATGTTCGTCCCATCATCAAGCTCAAGTCGACGGCCGGCACCGGATTCACCTACGTGACCCGCAAGAACCGCCGCAACACCCCGGATCGCATCGTGCTCAAGAAGTACGATCCCGTAGTCCGCAAGCACGTCGATTTCCGAGAGGAGCGCTGAGCGCACATGGCTAAGAAGTCAAAGATCGCAAAAGACAAGCAGCGTCGCGTCATCGTTGAACGCTATGCAGAGCGCCGCGCGACTCTCAAGCGTCAGCTGACCCACCCCGATTCCACCGATGAGCAGCGCGAGGAAGCACGCCTCGCACTGCAGAAGCTTCCCCGCGATGCTTCGCCGGTTCGCGTTCGCAACCGCGACCAGGTGGATGGCCGTCCGCGTGGCTACCTCCGGAAGTTCGGACTCTCGCGAGTTCGCTTCCGCGAAATGGCACACAACGGCGAGTTGCCCGGCGTTACCAAGTCGAGCTGGTAATCTCGAGGAAGTTCGTCATCGGAAAAACGGACCGGTGACCTACCGACTTGTCCTAAGGAGGACACTTTTATGGCTAAGAACCGCAGTGAGCTCGTTGCAGAAGTTGCCGAGAAGTCCGGCCTGACCCAGAAGCAGGTCTCGGACGTGCTCGATGGTGTCTTCGATGTCTTCTCCGACGTCGTGGCCAAGGGCGAAAAGCTCACCATCCCCGGCTGGCTCTCCGTTGAGCGCACCGAGCGTGCCGCTCGCAAGGGTCGCAACCCGCAGACCGGTGAAGAGATCCAGATCAAGGCCGGCTACTCCGTGAAGCTGTCCGCTGGTTCGAAGCTGAAGGGTGCCGCTGGCAGCCCGAACTGATCAACGCAGCAGCGTCGAATGGCCCGGATCGTATGATCCGGGCCATTTGCTGTCTCTGAGCGTCTTCAGCCGTTTCAGACCGCCTTCGAACAGGGAGGATCGTCGTCCCGTACGACTGAACCCACCCTCGCCGAGGCGGCTCCCCGAGATCTCGGCCACGAAGAGATCTCTCGGTTGGCAGTGGCGCGACGCCGAACGATATCCTTGGGTCATGTCAGAAGGGGCGGTCCGCGCGCAGTGAGTTCTACAGGTTTCGAACCGATCACACGGTTCGTGCAACGTGCCACGGTCCCCATCGTCGTCTTCCTCGGGGTGATCGCCGGTCTGGCCGCACTCTTCTTCACCGGAGCAGCCAACCCGACTCTGCTCAATGACCCCGGCTCTGTCGTCCGTTTCGGTCTTCCCGCAGCGAAGTTCGTCTTCAATATTGCGATGTCGCTGACCGTCGGCGCCCTCATGTTCGCCGTCCTCATCCTCCCGCGCACGGCCGGCGGTCGCGCCCGCCGGCACAAGGCCACGGACGATGACGTGCCTCTCGACCCGCTGTGGACGAAGGCCATTCAGATTGCCGAATACTCCTCAGTCGTGTGGACGCTGTCTGCGGTCGCCGTGCTCGTCTTCTCATTCGTCGATACTGTGGGCGCCCAGGCCTATCTCGACTTCTCGAACCAACTGGGCGTGTTCGTCACTCAGATCGCCTACGGGCAGCTGTGGGTGCTCATCGTCGTCCTCATCGCTGTCGCCTCGACCCTGTGCTTCGGCACCCGCTCCCATATCGGCATCGCCGCCGCCGGAGTGCTCAGCGTCGCCGTGATCCTCCCCTTGGCTCTGATGGGCCACTCCGCAGAGGCCTCCGGGCACACGCAGGCCGTCAACAGCCTCGGTCTGCACATCCTCGGCGCGGTCCTCTGGCTCGGTGGGCTCTTCGTCATCGCCCTGTTGGGCACCCGTCTGGCCGCTTCGAAGAACCTCAAGCCGGTCGTCGAACGGTATTCGACGATCGCCCTCATCGCCTTCGGCCTCATCGTCTTCTCCGGAGTCGTCAACTCGCTTCTGCGCGTGCAGGGCTTCGACGACCTCATGACCACGTACGGGCAGGTCATCCTCGCAAAGGCGTTCGCGACGGTCCTGCTCGGTCTGATCGGATTCTGGCACCGTCAGTTCGTCATTTCACGCTTGGGCACAGCCGCCTCGGCGACAGTGGAATTCTGGCGCCTCATCACCGTCGAATTCATCCTCTTCGGGGTCACGATGGGAATGGCCGTGGCCTTGGCCCGGTCACAGCCGCCCGTGCCGCAGGAGCCGGTGGGCGACCCCACCCCGGCCGAGATCCTCACCGGTGATCCGCTGCCGCCGAAGCCGAACCTGTCCCGCTACTTCAGCGAATGGTCGATGGATCCGCTGTGGATCGCGATCGCAGCGGGCGCCTCGATCGCCTACGTCGTGGCGTTCATCAACCTCCGCCGGCGAGGCGACAAATGGCCGGTGCTGCGCCTCATCAGTTGGCTGGTGGGCATGGTCTTCCTCGTCTACGTCACCTCGGGCGGACCCCGGGTCTACGGCGAGGTGCAGTTCTCCGCGCACATGATCGAGCACATGCTCCTGGTCATGGTCGTGCCCCTGCCGCTCGTGCTCGGGGCACCGATCACGATGCTCATGCGCGGAACGAAGGCGCGCACGGACGGGTCCGTCGGCCTGCGCGAATGGGTGCTCTGGCTCGTCCATACTCCGTACCTGCGCTTCTTCGCGCACCCGATCGTGGCGAGTGTGAACTTCGCAGGTTCGCTGGTCGTCTTCTACTACTCGGGAATCATGTACTACGCGCTCGATACTCATATCGGGCACGAACTGATGATCGCGCACTTCCTCGGCGCCGGGTACCTGTTCGCCCAAGCCCTCATCGGCATCGATCCGGGCGTCAAGCGCCCTGTCTTCCCGATGCGGCTCGTGATGCTGCTGGTGACGATGGCCTTCCACGCCTTCTTCGGCATTTCGATCATGAGTTCGAACGTGCTGATCGCCGGAGACTGGTTCGGCAACGTCGGCGCAGGATGGGGCTACACGGCGATCGACGACCAGCAGCTCGGCGGTTCCATCGCGTGGGGCATCGGCGAATTCCCGACCCTGTTCATCGCAATCATGGTCTGCGTCCAATGGGCGAAGTCCTCGGACCGGGAGGCCAAGCGCATCGACCGCAGCGAAGACCGCACCGACGACGCCGAGCTGCGCGCCTACAATGCGATGCTCGCGTCGATGGCCGAACGCGATGCGAAGGCGCCTCCGCGCCGACGGTGAGGTTCGGGGTTGTGCTCGCTGCGCTGACTGCGGTGGTACCTCGATGGCCGGCGTGGTGATCAGACGCGGGGGAGCTGGCCTGACGCGCAGGGACGATTCGCGCCGCAATGGGCCTTGCGAGCTCGCAGCAGTCACAGCTGACTGCTGCACAACCGCTGTGCACGAATGTGCACCGGAAATTCTCGGATTATGGCCAGGTCGTTACCAAAAACTCCGTAACGTGGCGCACACTGATCCTTGGATGAGAAATATCCAAGCGCCCGAAACACTGCGCTGAAGCAGGGGTACACCGGCCGCGCCGATGCGGTCTGAGTGCTCCGGGTTGTCAGCCGGTCGGCGCCGGAGCAAGCCTATTCGCGCATTCAACGGTGACGCGGATTGTGGAAACGAAGGAGTCCCATGAGTTCTCAGAACAATGCTGAGAGGAAGTCGATCCGCGCTCAGCTGCGCAAGGTCGTCGCTGCCTCGATGGCCGGAACGGTCGTCGAATGGTACGAGTTCTTCCTCTACGGTTCGGCCGCCACGCTGGTGTTCAACCACATTCTGTTCCCGCCTTCTGACAATCCGCTGACGCCGATCCTGGCCGGCTTCGCCACCTACGCAGTCGGATTCATCGCCCGCCCCGTCGGTGGCATCGTCTTCGGTCACTTCGGCGACAAGTACGGACGCAAGAAGCTGCTGCAGCTCTCGATCGTCCTCGTCGGTGTGGCCACGTTCCTCATGGGCTGTCTGCCGACCTTCGACCAGATCGGCTACCTCGCTCCGATCCTGCTCGTGCTGTTGCGTGTGGTCCAGGGCTTCGCAGTCGGCGGCGAATGGGGCGGAGCTGTCCTCCTCGTGGCCGAGCACGCTCCGAACAAGGAGCGCGGTTTCTGGGCATCATTCCCGCAGTCCGGCGTGCCCTTGGGCAACCTGCTGGCCACCGCGGTTCTCTTCGTTCTCACTGCAACGCTGACCGAAGAGCACTTCCTGTCGTGGGGCTGGCGCATTTCGTTCTGGCTCTCGGCCGTCATCGTCCTCATCGGCTACTACATCCGCACCCGAGTCTCCGATGCGCCGATCTTCGACGAGGTTCAGGCCGAGGAGATCGAGGAAGGCGTCGACTACGGCATCAAGGCCGTATTCAAGCGCTATCCGCGGGAGGTCTTCGCCGCGATGGGCCTGCGCTTCGTCGAGAACATCCACTACTACCTCGTGGTGACCTTCTCGATCACCTACCTCGCCACGCAGGTGAAGATCGAATCCGCCGAGATCCTCGGTCTCCTCCTCGGCGCCCACGCGATCCACGCAGTCCTCGTTCCACTCGTCGGTGCCGCCACCGACCGGATCGGACGCAAGATGCCCTACGCCGTGGGCATCTTCCTGACCGCGACCTGGGGCTTCTTCGCCTTCCCGATGTATGACACCGGCAGTGCCGGCATGATCTTCCTCGCCCTCCTCATCGGTCTCGTCTTCCACGCACTGATGTACGCGGGCCAACCGGCGATCATGTCCGAGATGTTCCCGACCCGCATGCGCAACTCGGGCGTCTCGACCGGCTACCAGGTGACGGCCATCGTCGCTGGATCCTTCGCGCCGATCATCGCCACCGCACTGCTCGACGCCTTCGGCTCCTCGGTGCCGATCGCGCTCTACCTGCTGGCCGCTGCGATCATCTCGTTCATCGCACTCATGTTCACCCGCGAGACCAAGGGGATCGACCTGCGCTCGCTCGACCATGCAGACAAGGTGCGCCGCGGAGTCGCCACGGCCAGCTGAGGCCGAATGGTGACCCGGTGAGGGGCGGTGTCGGTGAATATCGGCACCGCCCCTTTGCCTGGCGCCGACCTCACCTGTCGGACTGCGACCTACGCTCGGCAGCCGCCTCGGTGCCCACCTCGATGATTCCTCGGCCTCCGCAGGGTGGAAGATGGACACGTACGACAGACTCGAACCACGAAAGGCACATCTCATGGGAGACCTCACCGGCAAACGCGCCCTCGTCACTGGCGGAGCATCCGGGCTCGGAAAAGCGATCGCACAGTCGTTCGCGCGGGCCGGAGCCTCCGTCATCGTCGCCGATGTCGACGCCGACTCGGCACAGGCCGTCGCCGACGACATCGGCGGCGAAGCGTGGGCAGTCAACCTGGCGGACACCGCGGCGCTGGACGGCACCGAGCTCGACGTCGACATCCTCGTCAACAATGCCGGCATCCAGCGGATCCACCCGATCACGGAATTTCCGCTCGAGGACTGGCGGCTGATCAATACGCTCATGCTCGAAGCGCCGTTCGTACTCACGAAGGCGGTGCTGCCGAAGATGTACGAACGCGGTTGGGGACGCATCATCAACCTCTCCTCCGTCCACGGTCTGCGGGCCTCGGCGAACAAGTCCGCGTACGTCGCGGCCAAGCACGGTCTCATGGGACTGACGAAGACGACTGCACTCGAGGCCGGCCCGCACGGAGTGACGTGCAATGCGATCAACCCCGGCTACGTGCTCACGCCACTGGTCAAGGGACAGATCGCCGACCAGGCGAAGACTCACGGCATCAGCGAGGACGAGGTCCTCGAGCAGGTCTTCCTCGGCCATTCCGCGGTGCCCAAGCTCGCCGAACCCGAGGACGTCGCGGCCATCGCGCTCTTCCTGGCCGGGGACCATGCCGCAGTCATCAACGGCAGCGCTCACAGCATCGACGGCGGCTGGGTCGCCGCCTGAACTCTCCCGCATCTCGCTCCCCCTCCCAGAACTACCTGACGGCGGCCTAGCAACCTCGCGCGAGGTAGCTGGGCCGCCGTCAGGTAGCAATTAGAGGGATTCTAGGACTTTGCGGACTCCGGCGTTGCGCAGGGACTCGTGGCGGACCGAGGCCCAATACGACACCTGCTTGGAGAACAGCTCGGGCAGCACCTGCACCAAGCGGGAATTGCCGTGGGCGAGGAAGTCGGGCAGGATGCCGATCCCGGCCCCGTGCGAGGTCGCGAGCACATGCGCATGCACCGAGGTCGACCGGAAGAATCCCTTCCCGCGCGGAAGTGCGTCGGCCGCCTCGTCGAGATCATCGACCCGCAGCGAATTCTCGATGTAGTAGACCATCCGGTGGTCGGCCAGATCATCCAGCGTCTGCGGCATCGGATGCGAGGCGATGTAATCCTGCGAAGCGTAGAGCTGGAGCCTGTAGTCGCGGATGTGCTTGGCGATCGAGCGCGGGGCATCCGGACGTCCCACGACGATTTCGATATCGACGCCCGACCGATACTGCCGGGCCCGCTGCGTAGCGGTGATCAGTTCGATCTGCAGTCCCGGGTGCTGCCCCTGCAGTTCGGTAAGCGCCGGAACGGCGTACTCAAGGGCGAAGGCCTGCGGGCACGCCAGCCGGATCGTTCCGGACAGAGCGGAATTCGAATGCGCATCGATGCGCCCCAGAGCGGCCTCGATGTCCTCGGCGATCGGCAGCAGCTGACGCCCGGCGGCGCTGAGCTCCCACCCGTCGGGCGAGGCCACGAGCACGCGATCGCCGTACGCCTTCTCAAGCGCGGCGATGCGTCTGGACACGGTCGTGTGGTTGAGGCCGAGGCTGTGTGCCGCGGCCGTGAACTTCCCAAGCCGGGCGACGGCGAGCAGAGTCAGCAGATCCTCGGGGGCGATCTGCGGACCGGAACTGCCAGGTGCATAGGAAGCCATAGTGGCCCCATTCTATCTGCGTACGCGCACATAACCGGTGCGGAAGAGGTGAGGCTCCCCGCCGGGCTTCCGCGCGTTCACTGGCGTACTGTGAGAGGGAACACGAAAGAGTTGCTGAACATGATGCGAGGAGGCATATTATGTCGACGATTGGATGGGTTGGCCTGGGAAATATGGGCCGCCCGATGACTGCGAACCTGGTCAAGGCCGGTCACACCGTCAATGGTTTCGATCTCGTCCCCGAGGCCGTGGACGCAGCCGCGAAGAGCGGGGTGAACCCCGTGAATTCCATCGCCGAGGCGGTCGCCGGTGCCGATATCGTCTTCACGATGCTGCCCAAGGGCGAGCACGCGCGCACCGCATACCTCGAGCCCGACGGAGTCCTGGCCAACGCAGACCGGAAGACCCTCCTCATCGATTCCTCGACGATCGACTTCGATTCGGCCCGCCTCCTCCACTCCGAGGCGAAGAAGGCAGGCTTCCGCCTCATCGACGGTCCCGTCTCCGGCGGCGTCACCGGTGCCGAGGCCGGCACCTTGACGTTCATGCTCGGCGGCGACGACGCCGACATCGAAGAGGCCCGACCCGTCATCGAGGCAATGGCCGGGAACATCTTCCACGCCGGCGGTGACGCCGCAGGTCAGGCCGCGAAGATCGTCAACAACATGATGCTCTCGATCAGCCTTCAGGGTGTCGTCGAAGGCGCTGTGCTGGCCGATCGCTTCGGCCTCGATCCGAAGGTCTTCCACGATATTGCCAAGGTGTCCTCCGGCGACTCCTGGCCGCTGCGGACCTGGTATCCGGTGCCCGGCGTGACCACCACGGCCGCGGCGAACAACGAGTTCAAGCCCGGTTTCGCCACCGCACTCATGCACAAGGACGTCGGCCTGGCCCTCGCCGGCGCCGAGACCCAGGGGGTCGACCTCCCGGCGGCCACCCTCGTCCATGCACAGCTGCAGAAGCTCATTGACGAAGACCTCGGCGGACTCGACACCTCCGCGCTGATCAAGAACATCGACCCGAACGCCGAGGGCCTGCCGAAGTAAGCACTCAACCGACGCCGAGGCGGTTGGAACAAGCACAGCCCGCTCACAACGGCGGCACCGAGCTGCGGACGATCCAGGTCGAGGAATCACGATGATTTCGACCCGGATCGTCCGCATTTCGTTTCTCGGCCGGGCATCCTCGGCGACCTGAAACTTCGCGCGGCTCATGCAAGACTGGAGACATGAGTACGCCAGATTCCCCCTCACTGTCCGCCGACGACATCGCAGCCATCATCGGCAACCTCGACGAGGTGGCTGACCGTGCCCGTGCCGCCGCCGAGTCGAGCGGTCGCAGCGGTGACGATGTGCGCGTGCTGCTGGCCACGAAGACGCAGCCGGCAGAGAAGATCCGCGTCGCCCTCGAGCACGGGTTCACCCTCATCGGCGAGAACAAGGTGCAGGAGATCACCGGCAAGGCCGAGGCTCTCGCCGACCTCAACCCCGAGACCCACCTCATCGGACCCCTGCAGAAGAACAAGGTCAATCACACCCTGCGGCACGCTCACTGCATCCAGTCCGTCGATAACCTCCCGCTGGCCGAGAAGATCAACAACCGTCTCGACGTCCTCGATGAGACCATCGACTACTTCATCCAGGTCAACACCTCCCGCGAAGACTCGAAGTTCGGTGTCGCGCCCGAAGACGCCGAGGAGCTCGTCACCGCGACACGGGAGCTCGGCCGGATGCGGCTGCGCGGACTCATGACGATCGGCCTTCCCGGCAGCAGTCCCGAAGAGATCCGCCCAAGCTACTCCGACCTGCGCGAACTCAGCGAGAAGCTGCGCGGGGCCGGGGTCATGCCCGCCGAGGCGACCGAGCTGTCGATGGGCATGAGCAACGACTTCGAACTCGCGATCGCCGAGGGCGCCACGATCGTCCGAGTCGGCTCGAGCATCTTCGGCGCCCGCGACTACACCTGAACGACAGTCCCTCCCGCCGCTGATCGGCGGCGGCCGAAACCAACGCCGGACCGATCACAGTCGGAACCGGCACCGGGCTGCCTGCGGACAGAGCCAACGCCGGACCGGGCGCGAGCGGAACTGTCACACAATGACACCGGGGAGGCCGCCTCGGTGGGGGATCTGCGATCATAGAACCATGAACAGCAGTCCAGAATTCTCCGCGTCAGCCACTTCGTCGGCACGGGACGTCAAGGTCCGTGCGCCCGAACTCGTCGGCCGCCGATGGATGAACTCCGGCGGCAAGGATCTGACCCTGGCCGACCTGCGCGGAAAGGTCGTTCTCCTCGACTTCTGGACCTTCTGCTGCATCAATTGCCTCCACGTCCTCGACGAACTGCGCCCGTTGGAGGAGAAGTACGCACAAGAGCTCGTCATCATCGGCGTGCACTCGCCGAAATTCGAGTTCGAACGCACCGTCGAAGCCGTCGACCAGGCCGTGGAACGGTACCAGGTCGAGCACCTCGTCCTCGACGATCCCGACCTCGTCACCTGGCAGGCCTACACCGCCCGCGCCTGGCCGACGTTGGCCGTCATCGACCCCGAGGGCTACCTCGTAGCGACCATGTCCGGTGAAGGCCACGCGGCCGGTCTCACCGAGATCATCGAGGGCCTCATCGAGGAGCACTCGGCCAAGGGCACCCTCCACTCCGGCGACGGACCCTACGTTCCGCCGCCTGCCCCGGAGACAGACCTGTTCTACCCCGGAAAGGCCACCCGGCTGCCCTCGGGCCACCTCATCGTCGCCGATTCCGGACACCACAGCCTCGTCGAATACGACGACGATGCGGCCACGATCATCCGCCGTATCGGCACCGGTGAGCGCGGCGCGGACGACGGCGACTTCGCCTCGGCGAGCTTCAGCGAACCCGGCGGAATCACTGTGCTGCCTGCCGATCTGGCGGCCGAAGTCGGCTACGACCTCGTCGTCGCCGACACCGTCAACCACACCCTGCGCGGGATCGACCTGACGAACGAGACGGTCACGACCATCGCCGGCACCGGTGAGCAGCACATGGTCGGTGCCATCGACAACGTCCGCGGCAAGCCCGGTGAGCTGGGACGATACGATGGACCCGCGGTAGACGTGAAGCTGTCGTCGCCGTGGGATGTCCTCTTCGTCCCCTCCACCGCCGAGGTGGTCGTGGCGATGGCCGGCAACCACACCATCTGGTCTTTCGATCCGAAGGACGGCACGATCCGCATCCTCTCGGGCACGATGAACGAGGGCCTGGTCGACGGCGACGGCGAGTCAGCCTGGTTCGCCCAATCCTCCGGTCTCGACCTCGGGCCAGCGGGCGAGGTGTTCGTCGCCGACTCCGAGACCTCGGCGATCCGCCGCCTCGACCCCGCCACCGGTGAGGTGTCCTCGTTGGTGGGCGTCGGACTCTTCGACTTCGGCTTCCGCGACGGACCGGCCGCCGAAGCCCGCCTGCAGCACCCGCTGGGAGTGCGCAGCCTGCCTGACGGGTCGGTCGCGATCGCCGACACCTACAACGGTGCGATCCGCCGCTTCGACCCGAGGACCGAGGAAGTCACGACCCTGGCGCGCGGCCTGCGCGAACCCTCGGACATCGTCCTCATCGGCAACGAAGGCACCCCCGATGACGCCGAACTCATCGTCGTCGAGTCCGCCGCACACGCACTCACCCGGGTGAAGCTGCCCAAGGACGCCCAGAAGGTCGACGAAGGCGCATTGACGACGAAGCGCCCTTCGACGGAGATCGCCTCCGGTCCGGTGTCGCTGACCGTGAGTTTCACTGTCCCAGCTGGTCAGAAGCTCGACGACCGGTGGGGTGATCCCACGTTCCTGCAGGTGTCTGCGACGCCGCCGGAACTCATCTCCTCAGGAGAAGGCGGAGCCGAGGGGCTCAGCAGAGATATCGTCATCAATCCCGAGTACACCGAGGGAGTGCTGCACGTGACAGCGCGTGCTGCAGCCTGCGACGGTGAGCCCGGGGGAGAGATCCCGCTGCACGCGGCCTGCCACCTCTACCAGCAGGACTGGGGCATCCCCGTCGAGCTCGTGGATTCGGCTCCGAACGCACTCACCCTCGACCTCCGCGGCGCCTGAGCGCTCGGCCACCGGAGCGAGGGCCGCTGTCGATCAGGCGGACGGTAGTCGCAGAATCGCCCATGCACGGAGATTGCTGGGTCGATCCACGGTGGTTGCGGCGTTCTGAACGCCGTGGATCGACCCAACAATCACTGTGGCAAGGAGAACCGCGAGAGGCGCATCCGTCGGAGGTCCGGACACGGGCCTGTGGAGCGGGACTGGGACCTCAGCAGGAGGAGCGCCCCTCAGGCGATGGTGACGTCGCCGAGGCGGCGCGGTTCGAAACTCACCTGTGAGGACTTGACGACCACCGAGCCGCCGAGGACGAAGGAGAGCTTCTCGTCGAAGTCGTGTTCGGCAGCGGTGACGATGTCGCGGTAACGTCCCTTGACCCGTACCTCGACCGTCGAGGGAGTGAGTTCGAGATCGCTGCCGGACGAGGTCAGCCCGATCTGCGGACTGCGCTCGAGCGACCAGGAGACATCGCCGATGATCTCGTTGTCCGTGTCGTAGCCGAAGACGCAGCCGGCCGGCATGAGCGTCTTCGACTTCATGCAGTCCTGCAGATGGTCGGTGACCTGCTCCTCCACGGTCTGCTCGAGCTTGGCCGTGGGTTCGGGCGAGAGCTTCACGGTGGGGGAGTCGCCAGGGGCGGTCACCTCGGTGCGTAGGGATCGCGACTTCAGATACGTCGCATCGAAACCGACGAGGTAGCTCGCCGGGAACAGCACGGGCACACTCCCCGTGCTGACCCCGTATCCGTTGACCGTCGCCGTCGACGAACCGGCGACGTCCAGGGTCAAGGTCGGCCATTCTTCCTGTTCGATGGCCCAGCGGTTGAAGAGTCCCGCGCTGGCAGGCAGGCGGACCATGTTGAGATCGACGGTCTGCTCCCGCGAGGACAGGTTGTAGCTGAGGCTGACCTTCGCGTGATCGCCGTCGACGGAAACGGTCTCGGCCTCGGGCTCGCGCGGTAGATCGGGAGCCGCGGAGAGCACTTCGTCACTGAGTGCCAAGGTCGATGTCGGAGTCGGCGTGGACAGGTAGGAGAAGGCACTCTGCGCATCGCCGCGTTCGATCGCCGAGATATAGGATTCGGCGGCTCGCGCGGGCGTGTAGACGGTGAAGTTGAGGAGGGGGACCGCTGCCACTGTGAGGACGACGACCGTCAGCGCTGAGATCAGAAGTCTGCGCGACGTTCGCATGGCGCTCCTGATTCGGTTGGGGACTTGAGGGGACTGGGCAGTTCTCAGTCTATCTGCCGCGGATCACTCGACCGGGTAGGCATGCAGGGCAGAGGTGTCGACCTCGACGAAGACATGTGTGCCGACCTTGACGTTGGCTCGCAGTTCGGAGATCGTCGCGCCGAGTCCCGGGTGCAGTACACCGAATCCGATGGTCGGCTTTTCGCTCGCGTCTGACTCGTCGGTCGCCGCAGAATCCTCAGCCGATTCGGCGGATGCGTCGGACTTCGTCGAATCCGGCTGCGTTCTCGGCACTCCGGCGAGGTCGGCGAGGTCGACGTCGAGCGCGAGTCCCATCTCCGTGTCGACCGGTGAGAGCTTCGCCTGCAGACAGGAACCGCGATCGCGCAGTCCCGTGACGATGGCTTCGAACACCGTCGCCGAGGTGAACGCCGGGTCGTGTTCGTCCAGTGACAGGAGGGCGGCACGCCACCCGAGGGTGACGAACACCTTCCCGTCGAGTTCGGTGCGGGCGCGCACGGCCGAATGGCCGATGGACAGCCATCCCTTCCGGGCCAGCCCGGAATAGACATTGACGCCGCTGAGCTCGGCCGGCAGCGAACCTCGCGGTTCGGTGACGATCTGCTCCAAGGAGCCGAGCGCGACGAGTTGGTCCTTTTCGATGTCGGCCACCCCCGCCTCGGCGATGGTGTGGTCGGTCAGCGAATTCGAGCTGAAGACGACACCGCGGCCCTCCTGGGCGACGAGTTCGGCGAAGCGACCCCGCAGCCCGGTGCGCAGATGGCCGGGGACCGAACCGAACGGGTCGATGAGAGTCAGCCACTTCGCGCCGCTCGCCCAGGCCGCGGCTAGGGCGAGGCGGGCACGATCGGTCGCGTCGAGGTCGTCGAGGCGACTGCGCAGAACATCGGGACGCAGTCCGAATGAAGTCAATGCAGCCGGTGGATCCGCTGCCGATGCCGCCTCCCCAGATCCGGCATCGGCTTCGCGAAGATAGCTCTTCATCCAGCTGCGCACACGCAAGCGACCCGACCGGCGACCGGTCGGGAAGCGTGGTGGTGGTGCGACGTGGGGCAGGGCCGCCGCGGACAGCACCACTGAGGTGGTGCTGTCCGGGCTGCCCATGAGTCCGAGCATTGTCCCTGCTCGCAGACGTCCGAGGTCGATCTCGCGTCCGTCGAGCTGCAGCCCCGCGAGGGACAATTCATCGTTCAACGCGGCTTAGAACTCCGCGGGATCGTCGGAGGCGTTCATCCGCCGACGGGTGATGATGACAGCTGCTGCACCGACTGCGAGCAGACCGACACCGAGAGCCAGTCCGGTCATCTCGGCACCGGTGCGCGGCAGGTCGCTGCCCGAATCGTTCGAGCCACTGCCGTTCCCGGCCCCGTTTCCGCCCTCGTCGACGGCGGTGCCGTTGGTGAGCACGGTGAAGCTTCCGCCCTGGGGCTCATCGAAGCTCTCGGCCTGGGCACGCACGTTGTAGGTGCCGAGCACGGCCTTGACCTTGGCCTGGACACCGAACGTGACCTTGCCATCGGAATCGGCTTCCTTGGTCATCGTGTAGCGGTCGACCTTGCCCTGGGCATGCTCGACCGTGATCGAGACCTTCTCGCCGGGCTGAGCCCCGCTGACGCCGATCTTGATGCCGTCGTTCAGGAAGTCCTCGGAGCTGACCTCGGTGGGGTTGATGAACATGGACGCCTGTGCGGCTGCGGCAGGCTTCTTGTCCTCGGTGCCGGGGCTGGCCGGACCGGTGGACTCGGGAGCCTCGCCCTCGGCCTTCTTGTCGTCTTCGGCCGCGTCTTCGGCACCGTCGGGCTCATCGACCTTGGGCTCGTCGGACTTCGGCGCTTCGTCCTTCGGACCCTCGGCGGGTCCCGGCTTCACACCGTCGGCAGGAGCCTTGTCGTCCTTGTCCTCGCCCTTGTCGGTCTCCGTCGGGCTCGGCTTGGGCGCTTCGGTGGTGGGCTCTTCGGTCTTCGTCTCCGACGGACTCGGCTTCGGTGCCTCGGTGGTGGGCTCCTCGGTCTTGGTCTCCGTCGGCTCGGGAGCCTTCGTGGTCGGATCCTCGGTCTTCGTCTCCGACGGGCTGGGCTTCGGTGCCTCGGTGGTGGGCTCCTCGGTCTTCGTCTCAGAGGGCTCCGGGGACTTCGTTTCGCTGGGAGTCTCGTCCGGAGTCTTGATGGGACCGGTGGCCGAATCGCACTTATCGTCGTCGCCCTTGCCCGGTTCGTCGACCTCGGAGGCCTTGGAGACGACCTCGAAGGTCACCTTCGAAGACTTCTTCTCGGACTTGAGATCGGTGAGGTAGAGCGAGTACTCGCCGACAGGCACCTGGGCACCGTCGGTGACGGTGAAGAAGTAGGTGCCGGAGACCTTTCCGTCTTCGTCGACCGTGAGCTTCTTGTCCGGCGAGTATTCGGTGCCATCGGTGCCGACGACGGTCACCGTGGCCTTCTGGTCCGGACTGAATCCGGTGCCGGAGAAGCCGATTCCCTTTTTGTCGTCAGCTATGTCGGCGCGGGTCACCTGCGCCTGCGCAAGGGTCGCCTGCGGATCCGACTCGTCGGGAACCGAAGAATCCGATTCGGAGCTGCTCGATGACTGCTGATCACCCTGGGCGCACAGCGGTTGCTGAGGGACCGAAGCGGTGGACTCTGTCGCTGCGAACGCCGGGGCGCCAGCAAGACCTGTCAATGCAACGGCTACTGCGGGGGCAAGCACAAGACGCGAGGTCTTCACAGTAATGCCTTTCGATTGTTGTCTACCCACGAAAGACGATGGACTCCCGGCATTCCTTGGCTTAAGAAGGGGAAGGCACCATCGTGCGCGGGTCCGTACAGCTCATTACCCTAAAGCATTCATCCGCCGCTATGGGGAGACACACGGGTAAAAATCAGGAGAATTCCCGAGAATCGTTACCGTTTTGTGACATAGTTTCGGCGTGTCGGTAGATTTTGCCGGCCGGTTATGCGTATTCGACCCATGGTTCGGCAGAAGGGAGAGGAGAGAAAGCTCAAGCGTGCGGGGCTTGCAGCGACTACCATCGGAAGCGTGACTCTCCTTTCCGACCGCGACATCCGCGCCGAGCTCGACTCCGGACGCATCGCCCTCGACCCCTACGACCCGTCGCTGATCCAGCCGGCCAGCGTCGACGTGTGTCTCGACCGCTACTTCCGGCTCTTCGACAACCACAAGTACGCGGTCATCGACCCGAGCCTCGAGCAGCCCGAACTCACCCGTTTCGTCGAAGCCGCTCCGGGGGAGCCCTTCGTCCTCCACCCGGGGGAGTTCGTCCTCGCATCCACTCATGAGCTCGTGACTCTGCCCGTCGATGTCGCGGCTCGGCTCGAGGGCAAGTCCTCGCTCGGACGTCTCGGTCTCCTGACCCATTCGACGGCCGGTTTCATCGACCCCGGTTTCAGCGGCCACGTCACCCTGGAGCTGTCGAACGTCGCGACCCTGCCGATCACCCTGTGGCCGGGGATGAAGATCGGCCAGCTCTGCTTCTTCCGACTCAGCTCGGCGGCGGAGAACCCCTACGGTTCCCAGGCCACGGGCAACCGCTACCAGGGCCAGCGCGGCCCGACCGCTTCCCGTTCGCACCTCAATTTCTATCGGAGGGACATGTGATCACCCGCCGCGAACTGCGGCTGCAACGCGAAGCCGCTGAACGCGCCGCCCGGGAACAGGCCGATGCCGCGCGCTACCAGGCCCCCGACGCTCAGGCCGCGAGCAGGCGGCGGACCGGGATGCCGTCGACGGGACGGCCCGGATACGGCGGTGGCACGTCTGCGCCCGAGGACACGGCCACCTCGGCGGATCTGCGCGGTTTCCACCTCATCCTCCTCGATGATGCGGTCGAGGTCTCCGACGTCCTCGCGCTCATCCACAACAAGCTGCCCGATCTGCGCCCCGTGCTCGACGAGCACGGGCAGCTGCGCCTGAGCCGGCACTCCCGACTGAGCTCCGGGGCTGCCCTCGACCCGGCCGATGCCGCCGCGCTCGAAGTCCCCGACTGGGCTCGGCATGCCATCGTCATCGACTGCCCCCGGGATCGGCAGCCGACCCCGCCGCCGGACTGGTTCGCCGACGCCGACGGACTCCACGAGGCCTTCCCCAACGGAATGCCGGATCGGGAGGAGGAGCGGATGCTCAGCCTCATGCTCTCCGTCGCCTCCCGCCTCCACACGGGCGTGCGCCTGGCCGACGAGCCCGGACTGCCGACGCGGGTGATCATCCCCGACCCGGAGGCGAAGGTCGACCTCTACATCTACTCCTCGTACTGGATGGAGCCGTCGGTCGCGCTCGACTTCGTCCGCCGCCATGCCCCGCACGCCTTCCAACAGTCCCTGCCCACCCCCGACGAGGATGTGCTGGCCCAAGCGAGCATCGACGATCCGCTCTTCGACCCTTCGGCCCCGGTCATCCTCGACGGCTATGCCCTGCTCGTTCCGCTCGGCGAGATCGATGAATCCGCCGGCAGCCTCGAGATCCGAGTGATGGAAGCCGAGTGGGTTCCGCCGATCGTCGCCGCCCACACCGTCGCCCCGCAGATCGAATACCACGTGCACTGGATGGACACCGAGTCGAAGCGCTATCAGCCGAACCAGGGTCGCCGCTTCCGACGGATGCGCGGTCGGGTGGCCGAACTCACAGATGCGATCGGAGCCGAGCTGCTCGTCGGCTCGGACGGCATCGGTCTCGACGAGAACGGCTTCCTCGTGACCAGCAGACAGCTGCGCGCGTGACCAGCTGTCGGATCCGCGCGTGAGCGGTGTCGTGTCGGGGCAGAGCCTGTCTCAGCTCACACCCAGCAATTGGGGAAACGACACCTGTTCGTGCGAAAATGACATGACGAACCTTTCTCACAAACAGGCATATGACGGAGGTGGCCGCCGGTGATAGTCATGACAGGGGCCTTCTTCGGGGCATCTGTCATCGCCTACCCTCTGGTTCGCCTGCTCGGTCGCAACGCCTTCTTCTTCCTCGCTCTCGTCCCCTTCGCGGGACTGCTGTGGAGCCTGTCGACGATCCCAGAGATCTTCGGCCCCGCCGCCCAACCGGTCGTGGAGAATCTCGACTGGCTGCCCGAGCTCGGTCTCGCCGGAATCTTCCGCCTCGACGTGCTCTCCTGGATCATGACGCTGCTGGTGACCGGGGTCGGAGCCCTCGTCTTCGTCTACTGTGCACGCTACTTCCCGCCCGACGAGCCGGGACTGGCCCGGTTCGCGGGAATCTTCATGGCCTTCGCCGGAATGATGTACGGGCTCGTCATCGCCGACGAACTGCTCATGCTCTACCTGTTCTGGGAAGGCACCACCGTCTTCTCCTACCTGCTCATCGGGCACAGCCAGTCCCGCCGCCGTTCCAGGCAGGCGGCACTGCAGGCCCTCATCGTCACCACCGCAGGCGGGCTGGCCATGCTCGTGGGCATGATCCTGCTCATCACCGCCACCGGCACCGGGCAGATCTCGACCCTGGTCGATCGAGCCCAGTCGGGCATGGACACCGGCGGAATCATCATCTCCGCCGTCATCCTCATCCTCGTCGGCGCGATCTCGAAGTCCGCGCTCATGCCGTTCCACTTCTGGCTGCCCGGCGCCATGGCCGCACCCACTCCGGTGAGCGCCTATCTGCACGCCGCGGCCATGGTCAAGGCGGGAATCTACCTCGTCCTGCGCCTGGCGCCGGGCTACAACAACATCCCCGGCTGGTCCGAGGTGCTGCTCACCCTGGGTCTGCTGACGATGTTCATCGGCGGTTGGCAGGCGCTGAAGCAGACCGACCTCAAACTTCTGCTGGCCTTCGGTACGGTCTCGCAGCTCGGATTCCTCACCACCATGGCCTCGTTCGGCACTCCGGACATCACGAAGGCGGCGTTGGGTCTGCTCATCGCCCACGCCCTTTTCAAGTCGTGTCTGTTCCTGTGCGTCGGAATCATCGACCACCGTGCCGGCACCCGTGACCTGACGAAGCTCTCCGGCGGCTGGAAGGCCTTCCCCGTTGTCGCCGTGTGCGCGACGATCGCTGCCGCCTCGATGGCCGGACTGCCCCCTCTGCTCGGCTTCGCGGCGAAGGAAGCCGCGTACTCGACCCTTCTGTCCTCGCCGGACAAGGCCTCGGTCATCGCCTTCATCGGCATTATGATCGGCTCGATTCTCACCGTCGCCTACTCGGCCCGTTTCGTCTGGGGCGCGTTCTCCTCGAAGCCGGGCGTCGACGACATCGCCCGCCGTGACGAGAAGCTCACCCTCGTCGTCTCCCCGCTCATCCTCACCGCCCTGACTCTGGCGCTCGGCCCGGGAGTCGGCCTGCTCGACGGCTACTTCTCCGCGTGGACCTCCGGGCTGCCGGCAGTGGCCGAAGGCGATGGGCACTACCACCTCGCGCTGTGGCACGGATTCGAACCGGCGCTCGCCTTCACCGCCGTCACCGTCGCCGCAGGCCTCGCTCTGTTCATCTACCGCCGTCCCTTCGCGAAGGTCCAGGCGACGCTGCCGTCGGGACTGGACTTCCATGAGCTCTACCGAATGCTCATCGGCTGGATGGAGGCCCTGGCGCTGTGGGTCACCGCCCGCACCCAGCGCGGTTCGCTGCCGTTCTACCAAGGCGTGGTCTACCTCGTCCTCGTCGCCGGACTGGGACTGGCGATCATCTCCAACGACACGTGGAACATCACGTTCCGGCTCTGGGACACCCCGCTGGACCTCATCGTCGCGGCCGTGCTCGTCATCGTCGCGATCGGTGCCACCCGAGCCAAGAAGCGGTTCACCGCCGTCGTCGTCACCGGCATCTCCGGCTACGCCATGGTCGCCTACTTCGCTTTCGTCGGCGCTCCCGACTTGGCCCTGACCCAGGTGCTCGTCGAGACCATCACGATCGTCGTGTTCGTCCTCGTCCTCCGCCGGCTGCCAGCGCGCATCGGCGAGTCGACCGGTCGACTCACCCCCGCCTGGCGGGCGATCATCGGCGGTGCCGTGGGCATCACCATGATGCTAGTGGTCCTCATCGCCTCCGGTGTGCGCATGGCCGATCCGATCTCCATCGACTTCGGTCAGCTCGCCTACGAGCTCGGTCACGGCAAGAACATCGTCAATGTCACCCTCGTCGATATCCGCGCGTGGGACACGATGGGCGAGATCTCGGTGCTCGTGGCCGCCGGAACCGGTATCGCAGGCCTCATCTTCGTCCGTGGTCGCGAAGGACACCTGCATCGGTTCGAACGAAAGAAAGACGGCACCGAGGCGGCCGGTCGCATCCGCTTCCAACCCGTGGCCGAGGACGTCGTCGACCTCCACCACGCCGGCCGCGTGGAAGGGCTGTCGCAGAAGCGTGCGTCCTGGCTCATCGCCGGACGGACCCTGGCTCCGCGCAATCGGTCGATCATCCTCGAGGTCACTGCCCGCCTGATCTTCCACGCCGTCATCGTCTTCTCCGTCTACCTGCTCTTCGCCGGCCACAACGATCCGGGCGGCGGATTCGCCGGCGGCCTCGTCGCCGGGCTCGCGCTCGTCGTGCGCTATCTTGCCGGAGGCAAGTACGAACTCGCCGAAGCGGCCCCCTTCACCCCCTCGGGAATGCTGGGCACCGGTCTGGTCACCGCGATCCTCACCGTCATCGGCGGGTGGATCTGGGGTGGGACGGTCTTCGAGTCCGTCTACATCGAGGGTGATCTGCCGGTGCTGGGCCACCTGTCCTTCGGTACGTCGACGTTCTTCGACATCGGCGTCTACCTCATCGTCGTCGGCCTCATGCTCGACATCCTCCGCTCGCTGGGAGCCGAGGTCGATCTGCACCAGGAGCGCGACGAGGCGATGCTGACCAACCGCATCCACGACAATGTGAACTTCTCCGAGGACATGGGCGCCACAGCCGAACACCGGGCCGTGTCCGAGATCATCGACCGCGTCAACGAACTCGACGTCGACAACGGTGCGGAAGGTGGCCGCCTATGAGCGTCCCCTTCACCATGGTCCTGGCCATGGGCGTCCTCTTCGCCGCCGGCATCTACCTCATGCTCGAACGCTCCCTGACCCGCGTTCTGCTCGGCTTCATCCTGCTCGGCAACGGAGCGAACCTGCTCATCATCCTCACCGCCGGCCGCGGTTCCCCACCCCTGACCGACGGAGAGAACCTGTCGACCGAAGGCATGTCCGATCCGCTGCCGCATGCCCTCGTCCTCACAGCCATCGTCATCACCTTCTCCGTGACGGCGTTCCTGCTGGCGATGATCTACCGCTCTTGGAGGCTCATGCGCGCCGATTCGCTGCAGGACGACGACACCGACCTCCAGGTGGCGATCACGAAGCTCATCGACTCCGAGGCGGAGGCGAGCACCGACTACGACGACACCGAGTTCGGTGACGAAGCGGAGTCCCCGATCACCGGTGCCATCGACCTCGACGACGACGGCACGCCCGCAGAGAGGGAGGACCTCGCCGACGACATCGAGGACGCGTCGACACCGGCCGAGGCCGATGCCATCGCCGAGGAGGCCGCGGACTCGCAGACGCAAGCGCACGGCGCCGAGGAGGCCGAGGTCACCGAAGAGGCCAAAGATGCGAAACAGCAGGGAGACGACGCATGATCGATCTTCTGCCCGTGCTCGTTCCCCTGCCGGTACTGCTGCCGCTCATCGGCGCCGGAATCGCGCTCATCCTGTCGAAGCACACGCGGGCGCAGAACATCGTGTCGATCGCGATCCTGGTCGCGGTCATGGTCATCGCCACGATGATCCTCTTCGGAGTCGATGCGCATGGGCCGCAGGTCGTGGCAATCGGCGGGTGGCAGCCTCCTGCGGGCATCGTGCTCGTCGCCGACCGGCTGTCAGCTCTCATGCTCATCGTGTCTGCACTGGTCACACTGTGCGTGCTCGTCTACGCCCTGAGTCAGGACGCCAACGACGATTCGAACGAGACTCCGATCTCGGTGTTCAACCCCAGTTATCTGGTGCTGTGCGCGGGCATTGCGAACTCGTTCCTCGCCGGGGACCTGTTCAATCTCTACGTCGGCTTCGAGATGTTCCTCGTCGCCTCCTATGTGCTGCTCACCCTCGGTGCCACGGCGGAGCGGATCCGGGCGGGAGTCACCTATGTGATCATCTCGCTTGTGTCCTCGGTGATCTTCCTCGCCGCCATCGGTGTCATCTACGCCGCGTGCGGCACAGTGAACATGGCGCAGCTGTCCGAGAGGATCTCGGACCTGCCGGCCGATGTGCAGATGATCCTCCACGTCCTCCTGCTGCTGGGCTTCGGCATCAAGGCCGCGATCTTCCCACTGTCCTTCTGGCTGCCCGACTCCTATCCGACGGCACCGGCCCCGGTGACAGCGGTCTTCGCAGGACTGCTGACGAAGGTCGGCATCTATGCGATCATCCGCACGGAGACCCTGCTGTTCGCCGAATCCTCCCTGCGGGTGCCGCTGCTCATCGCGGCCGGGCTGACGATGCTCGTGGGCATCTTCGGCGCCATCGCACAGTCGGAGATCAAGAGGATCGTGTCCTTCACCCTGGTCTCCCATATCGGCTATATGCTCTTCGGCGTGGCGCTGGGCACGAGTGTCGGCCTGTCTGCGGCGATCTACTACACGGTTCACCACATCATCGTCCAGACCGCGCTGTTCCTGGCCATCGGCCTCGTCGAAATGCGCGGCGGGTCCACCTCCACGAGGTCGCTCGGCGGTCTCATGGTGCTCTCGCCGGTGATCACGATCATCTTCTTCATCCCGGCTCTCAACCTCTCCGGCATTCCGCCGTTCTCCGGGTTCATCGGCAAGGTCGCACTCTTCCTCGCCGGCTTCGACGACCACGCGTGGCTGCCGACCGTCCTCATCGTCGCCGGCACCGTGACGAGTCTGCTCACTCTCTACGTCATCGGACGTACCTTCAACCTCGCATTCTGGCGTGATCCGGCCGATGCGGAGGAGCCGAACGAGGACCTCGTCGAGGAGTTCACGGAGCGGAAGAAGACGCTGCTGGCGGGGAAGAAGTGGAAATCTCAGATCGGCGTTCCCCCCGCCATGGTGGCGGCCACCTCGGTGGTGGTGATCGCCTCCATCGTTCTCACCGTCGCAGCCGAACCTCTGTGGGACATGTCGAACCGGGCGGCCGAGAACCTCTCGACGCCGATCGACTACGTCACGAACGTGCTCGGAGGTGATGAGTGATGAGCCCCGACCGAGACCAGGGACAGACCCGAGCTGACGGCCAGGACCGAGTCCGCGGCCGGGACCGGGCAGCGGCACAGGACCGGGCGATGGGTCAGGACCGGGTGCCGGCGAACCGGGCGCGGATGAGCCGGGGCCGCGGATTCATCCAGCAGCTCGTGTTGCTGGTCTCGCTGGTTCTGCTGTGGCTGATGCTGTGGGATTCGATCACTGTGGTCACCGTGGTCACCGGAATCGTGCTGGCCTTCGTCATCACGCGCGTCTTCTACCTCCCGCCCGTTGTGCTCTCCGGACGGTTCAACGTCTGGCATGCGTTGGTGTTCGGTCTGTGGTTCCTCTATTCGGTTCTCCACGCCTCCATCGAAGTCGCCTGGTATGCGTTCCGTCGCAAAGCGGTCGGCGCCGGGTCCGTCGTCGCCTGCGATCTGCGCACGAGCTCGGACCTCGTGCTCACCCTCATCGCCGATACCGCCAGCCTCATCCCCGGGTCGATCATCATCGACAGCGATCGCGCCATGGGCATGCTCTACCTGCACTTCCTCGACTGCGATTCCGAGGAGAAGGTGCGCAAGGCGAAAGCGCAGGTCTACTACATCGAAGAGCTGCTCATCCGCACTCTCGGTTCGCACCGTGATCTCGCCGCCCTGCGGACCAGACCGGATCCGCTGGCCGAAGCCGAAGGGGGCCGCTCATGAGTGAGATCGTCCTCCACTCCCTCGTCGTCGCCGGTTCGGTGCTGTTGGCCGCCTCGGTGGTCATTGCGCTCTTCCGGATCGTCCGCGGTCCGTCGATCCTCGACCGCATGATCGGCACCGACGTCGTGCTGGCGGCGATCATGTGCGGCCTCGGCGGGTATATGGCTCTGTCCGACCGGACGGATCTGCTGCCCGTGCTCATCGTGCTCGCGATGCTCGGCTTCGTCGGTTCGGTGAGCGTGTCGCGGTATGTATCGAAGTCCGATTCGATGACTCCCGGTGCCGAGGCGGGGGCCCTGTCCGAGTTCAGTGCCTCTGACTGGCACATGCCCCGTGATGCGGACGAGCAGGGCGCCGGGCCCGGATCGACCTCTGTGCCCCGGGCTCGACCCGGCGATGACGTCACCGAGGTCGCGGATCCCACCTACGACGCCCACGCCGACAGCGGCGGAGAGGGCGAGGGCACCGGACCCGACCCGGGACCCGATGACGCCGAGCACGTGTCGGATGGCGACGGGCAGGAGAGCAATCGTGGTTCTTGACATCATCTCGGCCGTGCTCATCTTCCTCGGCGCGGTCCTGTCCCTGGCCGCCGCGGTCGGTCTCGTCCGCTTCGGCGACCTTCTCTCGCGAATGCACGCGAGCGCGAAACCCCAGGTGCTGGGCCTGGTGCTCGTTGCCGTGGCGATCGCGATCCAGTTCCCGACTTGGGCGACGGTGACGACTCTGGCGATCATCATCTCCTTCCAGCTCGTGACGATTCCCGTCGCCACCCATATGGTCGGCCGCGCCGGCTATCGCACCAAGCACCTGCGTCGATCTATGCTGTACCGAGATGAACTCGCCGAGGCGGTCGACCGTGCCGAGGCCCGAGAGATCGCCTGGGAACGCCAGAGAGGAACCGGAACAGACCACCATGACGGCTGACAATCACACCGAGCCCCAACCACTCGTCTTAGTCGCCGATGATGAGCCCGACGTCCTCGGGGCGGTCGTACCGTTCCTCGAGCGCTCCGGTTTCCGGGTGCTTCCGGCCAGTGACGGACTGCTCGCTCTCGACGAGATCCATCGTCACAAACCCGATGTGTGCGTCCTCGATGTGCTCATGCCCGGAGCAGACGGCCGGCAGGTGCTGCGCCGCCTGCGCCAAGAGGAGAACTGGGTTCCGGTGCTGCTGCTGACCCAGGTCGGCGAGGGCGTCGAGCGGGCGATGGCGCTCGAAGAGGGCGCGGACGACTACCTCAACAAACCCTTCGATCCGCACGAGCTCGTCGCGCGCATCCGTGCCGTGCTGCGCAGGACCCGCAATGACGGTCCGCCCTTGGCCACGGCACCGGTGCTCGTGTCCAGCTTCGGCCTGCGCGTCGACCGTGTCGGACGCCGGGCGTGGTTGGGGCAGCGTGAACTCGTCATCACCCCGAAGGGCTTCACCCTGCTCGAGTACCTCATGGTGCACAAGGACGAGCTCATCGAACGCTCCCGCCTGCTCGAAGTGCTGTGGGGATTCGAAGAGGCCGTGGGCACCCGTGCCGTGGACTCCCGGGTCGCCGAGCTGCGTCGTGTGCTCGGCGAGGACGCCGCAGAACCGCGGTGGATCGCCACCGTGCAGGGGCGCGGCTATCGTTTCGTCGGTGAGGTCCGCGGCGAGGACGGACAGAGCCGTCTATGACGAACTTCCTTGTCTTCGAGATCCAGGTCTGGCTGTTCCTGCTGCTGCTCGTCATCGTGCTCGGCGGTCTCGCCGTCGGTGCCTGGTTCGGCTGGCGGTATCTGCAGAGGCGTGAGGCCGCGCTGCGGGAATCCATCGAGGCGGCCGCGGCCGAGGATTCGATGACGAAGCGCAATCGGATGCTCATCCGACTCGATCATGAGCTCAAGAATCCGCTGACGGCGCTGCGCACCTCGGCGGCGAGCATCCGGGAGGTCGTCCGCGACGGCGGCACGCTGAGCGAGGTTGAGCCGGCCGCCAAGCAGGTCGACGTGTCCTCGCGCCGGGTCGCCCGACTGCTGGCCGATCTGCGCAAGCTCGCCGACGTCGAGACCCGCATCATCGAATACGCCCGCGTCGATCTCGATGCGCTCATCCATCAGGCCGTCGAAGATGCATCGACGGCGCCGGGAGCCGAGGACCGGATGATCGTGGCGACTGTCGCCCGTGCTCCGTGGCGGCTGCCCGATGTCGCCGGTGAAGAGGATCTGCTGCTCACCGCGATCCTCAACCTGCTGGGCAATGCCCTCAAATACTCGTCGCAGGCCGAAGTCGTCGAGCTGCGTGCCAATGAGCAGATCATCGACGGGCACCGCTGGGTCGTCGTCGAGGTCGCGGATACGGGCAGCGGCATCCCGCTGGCCGAACAGGAGAACGTCTGGGACGAGCTCTCTCGCGGTTCACGTGTACGCGCGGTCGCCGGTTCGGGCATGGGACTCTCGCTCGTGCGCGCCATCGTCACTCGGCACGGCGGATCCGTGCAGCTCTTCAGCCAGGAGGGTGTGGGCACCTCGGTGCGTATGGTCCTCCCCGTCCTTGCCGATGCCGCGCCCGTGACCGTTCCGCAGATGTCGGATCATATGGATCGGGTCGCTGCCGGTTCGCATGCGGTGCAGCCGGTGCAGCAGGCGGATTCGCGGCAGGCGCCCGGATTCCTGCCTCCGCGTCAGCCCAATGAGGCCGAACTGCAGGGACGGATCCTCGGCACTCCGCGGCGGACGTCGAAGCGTCGTCTCGAGAGGGTCGACGGGAACCTGGTCAATCGTCGGACGGGCGAATCCGTCTCCGGTGGGTTCCCGCCGGATTCCGGTCAGCATTCGCAGTTCAAACCGCCGCGTCAGGCCTCGAACGCCGGCGGACAGAACCCGGGCTATGGGCAGCCGCCTGCCGGCAGCCAGCCGAACTCGGGTCCTCAGAGATCCGGCCCGCAACAGCCCGGACAGCCTTCGGTCGGAAGTCAGCCGCACTCGGGTCAGCAGAGCTTCGGGCAGCCACCTGTGGGCAGTCAGCCCAATTCCGGTCCGCAGAACTTCGGCCAGCCCTACGCGGGAAGTCAGCCCAATTCGGGACCCCAGAACTTCGGCCAGCAGCCCGTCGGCAGCCGGCCCGGTGCTCCGTACAACGGTCAGCCGCCTGCAGGCAGTCAGCCCGCCGGCGGCCCCCAGTCCACCGGACAACCACCTGTCGGAAGCCAGTCCGGATCAGGTCCGCAAATGCCTCAGCACGGGTACGGGCCGGCTCAGCCGAATCAGAACGGCCCGGAAGCGGGGTACCCAGACTGTCGCCGCCGAGGTGACCAGCAGTGACACCAGCGACACCAGTGACTGGGCGCAAGGCATCGGATACCTCATCCGTGGGGATCTTCGCAGCGAAGAGACCCGTTTTGGGGAGTCGTGCCGCGGGGAGTCCCGACGCGGGCAGACCCGCCTCGGCGCGACGAGCCGCGGCCGCCGGCACACTCGCACTGACCGTCCTCCTCAGCGGATGCTCGGTCCTCCAGATCCGCACGGAAGACAAGTCCGCAGGGCCGGTGCGGATCGGCGTGGAGGAGACCGCCGGTCCCGAGCCTACGGGCAAGCCCACCGAAGCCGGCATCCCCGAGGGGATGACGAAGACTTCAGTGACGTTCGGCAGCAGCTGCCCGGTCGAACTCACCTTCGCAATCGGTGATGACTGGAGAGACAGCACCGGGAGCACCGAGCAGTTCCATGTATTCAACCATGGCGAAGACACCACTCGCGGCGATACCATCCTCGTCAACTGCACTGACGAATACGGTGACAGTGCTCAGGAAGTCGTTGATCAGAAGAGGCGGTACAACTTCTCCGAACAGGACTCACAGGTGTTGGCCGAGCAGACAGGGTCTCTGGCCGCGGGCGAGTTCTGGAGCTATCAGGGTGAACTCGGTCCGACCGAGATCCTCGCTATCAACAACGAACCGACTTATGCCTTC
Organism: Brevibacterium sediminis; assembly: GCF_013623905.1. GTDB lineage: Bacteria > Actinomycetota > Actinomycetes > Actinomycetales > Brevibacteriaceae > Brevibacterium > Brevibacterium sediminis. Next base: position 154,056 of record NZ_JABKDD010000006.1, on the reverse strand, counting down.
GGGGTGCAGACGGGGTATAAGATCAACGGGCGCCTGGTGAATCTGTCCATCGAGATGCGCACACCGAAGACGAACACCGAAGTGGCGGAGGACTTCAAGAAGATGCTTCCGACGGTGACGATCGATGGTGAGAAAGTCCCGTCACCGAGCTTCCACTGACGACTTAGGAGGTTTCGAACGACGCGGCGGTCGGGCACTCGCGATGCGAAGGTCACGCGCCCGCGATCCCGGTCGTCAGCTTCGGCGATCACGCCCTGAGATCCGTCCGGCCGCCTCGGGGATCACGCCCTGAGGATCGGTCCGGCAGCCTCGGCGGATACGCCCTTGGGATCCGTTCAGCCGCCTCGGCGATCTGGGGTTTCTCTGGATTTCACCCCGGAATCTGCGCGGGGATCTAGGATGGGAAGATGACGACCCACGACGCAGTGACCCGACTCCTCGACGCCCGCCGCCTGCAAGGCCTCTTGACGAATCAGAGCGGCCGCGTCATCGCCCAGTACTCGTTTCTCAATTCCGAGGGGAATTCCTCCCTCAGCCACCTCGCCGATATCAGCGGGGAGACGCCCCGACGCATCACTCGCGGTGACCAGTCTGTGGGACCGGCCGCGCTGAGCGAGAACGGCACGATCGTCTTCGCCTCAAAACGCAAGGGCGAGGACGGCAAGGATGCCGAGTCTCCGAGCCTGTGGGCTCTGCCGGACAACGGTGAGGCTCGCAAGCTTGCCGATCATGAGGGCGGATTCTCCCGCATCGAGGTCAAGGGCGAGACCATCATCGTCGAGTTCCCCGTCCATACGTGGGCCGCCGACGAGAACGAGCATCAGGAATTCAGCTCCGAGCGCAGCGACGCGAAGGTCAGCGGAATCCTCCACACCGGTTTCCCCGTCCGTCGCTGGGATCATGATCTGGGGCCGGGACGGCAGACCCTGGCTGTGGCCACCCTCGACGAGGCGGCCGCCGACTTCCCCGAAGTCAGTGACGAGCTGAGTGCCCCGGCGGGCTTGGACTTCCGGTACCTGTCCCTGCCGTCTGGGCGACTTGTCGATTGGGCCGTCGACGATGGGGCGCGCTTCGCCCTCGTCCAGCTCGAGAAGCCGATCCCCGGACAGCTCGAGGCCAGTGAGATCTGGCGCGTGGACCTCGACGGGGAACCCGAACTGCATCGTCTGACGAAACCGGCTGCCGATCACAGCTTCGACATCGAGGCGATCAGCCCGGACGGGACGAAAGCACTGGTCACTCGCGTACAGAACTGGACTCCGCAGACCAATCTCGCGGCCGAACTCATGGTCCTCGATCTCGAGACCGCGGAACTGAATCCTGTGTGGCCGGATGGTGATTTCTGGTTCTCCCCGATCTGGGCAGACGATTCGACCATCGTGGCCACCGCGGATGATCACGGTCGCGGCAGCATCTTCATCGGTGACATCAATGATGCTCAGCCTCGGCGGCTCGTCGGGGGCGCCGATCAGAAGTATTCGTTCTCGGGGCTGGCCCTGCGCGAGGACACGGTCGTGGCGACCGCCCCGGCGATCGATGTCGCGCCGCTGCCGATCTCCGTCGACCTCCGCACCGGGGTCATCAGCGAGCTCGCGAACCCCGCGACGGTGCTCGACGAGGAAGGCACCCTCACCGAGGTCGAGGTTCGTGCCGAGGACGGCACGCCGATCCGTGCGTGGCTGGTGCTTCCGGAAGGGGAGGGGCCGCATCCGCTCGTCGTCTTCGCCCACGGCGGACCGTGGGGGTCGTGGAATGCGTGGACTTACCGGTGGAATCCGGGTCCCTTCGCGGCTGCCGGCTATGCGGTGCTGCTGCCGGACCCGGCGATCTCCACCGGCTACGGGCAGGCGATGATCGATCGCGGTCAGCAGCAGCTCGGCGGCACTCCTTTCACCGACATCATGGCGCTGACCGAGGCCGCAGGGGAGAGGGCGGACATCGATTTCGAACGTGTCGTCCTGGCCGGCGGGTCCTACGGCGGATACATGGCCAATTGGGTGGCCGGGCATACCGGCAGTGCGTTCAAGTGCATCGTCACCCACGCCTCTCTGTGGAACACCACGTCGATGGGGCGGACGACGGACAATTCGTCGTGGGATCAGGCGATGCGGGAACAGTCGACTCAGTATTCGCCGCACCTGTTCGCCGATGACATCGAGGTGCCGATGCTCGTCATCCATGGCGACAAGGACTACCGGGTACCGATCGGTCAGGGTCAGGAGCTGTGGCTGGATCTGCTCACTCGGGCGAAGACTCCCCTCGACGCCGATGGCGACACTCAGCATCGGTTCCTCTACTTCCCCGACGAGGGGCATTGGATCCTCGGCCGCGGGAACGCCGAGGTCTGGTACCGCACCGTGCTCGCGTTCCTCGATACGCATGTGCTCGGCATCGACGCGAACCGAGTTCGCACACTGGGGTGAGCCGGCAGTCGGTTCGTCGGTTTCCTGAGGTGGGCGCGGCAACCGGTTCGTCCGCGCCCCGCGCCGGGGCGGCAGCTCGCTCGTCCGCACTCCGCAGTGGGGAAATTCACCAACTGATTCCGTACCCTGAATGAGGCGTTCGCAGAGCGATGGAAGGACCCCGATGACACAGACCGAACAGATCCCCGCCGAGGCGGTCATCCACAATGCGTGCATCCTCGACGGCGATCGGGTGACGTTCACCGAGGGGACCGCGGACACGTGGATCGCGGTCGCCGAGGGAACGGTCACGGCACGGGGCCGCGGGGACGGCTGGAAGGACGGGGCCGCCTCGGCGAGAGGTGAGGTCATCGACGCCGCCGGCGGATACGTGGCTCCCGCGTTCGTCGATATCCACTGTCACGGTGCGGGCGGTGCGAGCGCCGAGGACAGGAGCGAGGGGATCGATGCGATCCTCGACGTGCATTGGGCCCACGGCACCGGCAGGCTCGCTCTGTCCTACGTCTCCGACACGATCGAGGGGCTGTGTGAGTCCTTGCGCGCGGGCGCCGGACTCGTCCGTGAGCGGGCCATGGTCATGGGCCTGCACGCCGAAGGCCCGTTCCTGTCCCCGGATTTCAAAGGTGCGCATGCGCCCGAAGTGCTCACATCGCCGACTCCGGAGGCGATCGAAGCAATCCTCGAGGCGGCCGATGGAACTCTGAGCCAGATCACCATCGCGCCCGAACTTCCCGGTGCTCTCGATGCGATCGGTCGGTTCTCTGCGGCAGGGGTGCGTGTGGCCGTCGGTCACACGGCTGCCGATTATGCGCTGGCCGTGCAGGCCTTCGAGGCGGGGGCGAGCATCCTCACCCACGCGTTCAATGCGATGCCCGGAATCCATCACCGTGCTCCGGGGCCGGTCCTCGCCGCGGCCGAGGCCGAGCATGTCACCGTCGAACTCATCAATGACGGCGTCCATGTCGTCGCCCCGGTCGCGCGTATGCTCCACGAACTCGTGCCCGGGCGCATCGCTCTCGTCACTGACGCCATGGCCGCGACCGGCCTGCACGATGGGAGCTATCACCTTGGTTCGCTCCCGGTCGAGGTCAAGGATTCGGTGGCTCGTCTGGTTACCGCGGATGGCACTCAGGGCGCCATCGCGGGGTCCACGTTGACGATGGACGAGGCTGTGAAGCGGGCCGTCGCCGAGGTGGGACTCAGCCCGTTCGACGCTGTGCAGTCCGCAGGATTCGTTCCATTGCGTGCGGTGGGCGGAGTGCCGGAGCCGGGTGATTCTCTGCAGGCGGCGGGCAGTGCCGCCGGTGCCGGAAGCCTGTTGGCTCCCGGAATGCCGGCTGACCTCCTGCTCCTCGATGAGGACATGAGCATCCGAGCCTCTTCATTGGGGGACTGAACCCGCATGAACCGGGCTGAATCGAGCCGAACCGAGTTGAACCGGACTGAACCGAGTTGAACACGGCTGAACTTGGAAAGTGGGCACAGCTGTCCCCTGAAAGTTGGGGCGGCTATTTGTCGAACAGGGAGTCGACGATGTCGTCCGCGATGAAGCGGGCGTGGAGGATCGGCTTACGAGCCGGGTCCTTTGCGGCGGGCGGAATGTAGGCGGGTCGCCCGTCGAAGAGCATCACCGTGTCCCAGGCGGTGCGGTCGAGCAGGTGGTGGTGATAGCTGCAGAGCAGCGCGAGATTGTTGATCTCCGTCTTTCCGCCGAGCGACCATGGAAACACATGGTTGGCATCGCACCAACCGGGAGGGGCGTCACAGCCGGGGAAGGTGCAACCTCGGTCACGGGCGGTGATCACTGCCAACTGTTTGCGATTGGCGAAGCGCTGTTCTGTGGCCACCTGCATCGTCTTGGCCCTGTCGCTCATGAGGTGGAAGAACAGCGAGCCGTTGAGGCCGTTTCTCATCAGTTCCTTGATGGGAATGGGATTGTCGGCGCCCGTGGTTCCGTGTCTTGTTCCTTTGGCCAGATCTTCGGCGGTGGCGTTGATGACGAGAGCATAAGGCGCTCCTGCAGCCGTCCGCTGCTTGTCGATCGTCGTGACGAGGCCGGCGAATCGTTCGTAGATCCATTCGCGCGCCGAGGGCTGTTCGGCGCTGACGTCGACGAATCCGCCGTCCTCACGAACGCCGACGCCGGGGACGGCAGCCGAATTTCCGCTCGTGCGAGCTGCGTTGAGATCGGGTTCCGGAACTCGCTTCGCGTCATATCGGTCACCGGAGAGCACCGCGTCGACGATCTCAAGCAGCTCTTTGTCTGGCAGCGGCGAGCTCGTCTCCTCAGAAGCAGCGGTTACGGTGGCGGGATTGCCCGCGGCCGCGATCCCGGAGGCGCCGGTCGCCGAGTCGGCACCGGTCTTGTCAGCACCGGCCTTGTCGGCTTCTCCCGCAGACTGGATTCGTGAGGTCAGCAGTCCGTTGAGAGTGCCGCCGGTGACGGGGTCGAGCAGTCCACGCAGCTCCCAGTCGCCGTTGGCCTTGGCGCGCATGGACATGTTGTACGCAGAGCGGTCGGCCGAGTCATTCGGCTCTGCGCCGTCCGGGTCGATATAGCCCATGAGCTTGCCGAAGATCTCGCGCAGGTCCTTGAGACGGACCTTGGGTGCGTTGTCGACCAAGCGCGTCTCGACGTCGGTACGGACCGTCTGACTGACCCACGTGGGCAGTTTGCGCATGCAGTCTTCGATGACAGACGCCTGGGCGGCGGAGATCGTGCCGGCATGGAGCGCATCTGCGACGACAGGGTAGAGAGGCGGCAGAGCCTGTCCGGCCATGTCGACGCGTCCGCCGAGGTTCTTGGCCATATCGGTGCGGCGATTCGCCTCCGCGCCGGTGAGGTTGAATCGGTTCTCGATGAGCGACTTCGTCGACTTGGCGCCGAAGTCGCTGGGTGTTCCGACACGTTCGCAGACGGAGAGCGCGAGCGTCGACAATGCATCGTTGATGCGTGTGATCGCCTCGACCCCATCGGCGAGCATGATGGCCTGATCCGGTCCCATGGGGCGATCGAACGAGCGCAGCTCATCTTTGAGGCTCATCAGCTGAGTGATCGAAGAGGTGACCTCGGGCGCAAAGCGGCTGAGATCTGCCCACTCCTCGTCGGCCAGCAGCGGGTGTCCGCTGGTCTGCGAGGAGTTGTCGGCGTTCCGATCGGAATGATCGGAGCTGCGTTCGGGAGTGAGGGTCATGGGGATGAATTCCGTTCACCAACATCGTTGTTGTTGGAATCCAGTGTACGCTCATAATGCGTGAAAAGCAATAGATGATCGAAAAAGTTTCGAACACAAATTCAGTGTTCGTCACAGTTCGAGGATGCTCACAAGATTGCTTGTGTGCATGCAGGTCAGGGGTGGTGTCGGCTGTGGCCGAGGTGAACCGGCTTCGAATGTGTCAGTCGGTCGTGGGACGATTGGAGTATGGATGCCCTGCTCCTCATTGACACCGACGACGCCAGCTACCCCAGCGATGACGCCATGGAGACCCTCGGCGATATCGTCACCCGTACCCGCGCTGTGGGCGGTGTGCTCATCTTCGCGTCGACGAAGGCCGACCTCGCTGACACTCCCGATGAGGAGCTGAGCATCTTCGTCCCCGATGAGGAGGATCTCGTGCTCCGATCCGAGAGTCCGGATGTGTTCGAGGGCGTCGACGATCTGGCCGCAGGTCTGCATGACCTCTCCGTCGACCGGATCATCATCGCCGGCGTGGACGCGTCCTCGGCGGGCACCCCCGGAGCCGTCTACGCCTCGGCGATGGCGGGGCTTGTGTGCAACTTCGACGTCGTCGTCCTTTCCGACTCCACCACTGACCCCGATGGCAACCTCGTCGCCTGGGGGGATGCTGCCGCTGATGCCGGTGCCATGGTCAAGAAGACCGCCGATACCTGGCTGCGGATGTAGGCTCAGTCGCCTTCCCGAAATTGTTCTACATTGAGTAGAATGTGGGAGCGAGCTGAGAGGAGGGCCCATGACCGGATGGACGAAATCCGTACGTGCGCTCTTCGCTGCCCTCTTCACGACTCTCCTCGCCCTGCTCATGCACCTCGGTGCCGGTGGCGGCGTCTCGATTCCGGGCACTGTGGTCGTCTTCGTTCTCGTCCTCTGGGCGGCGATGATCGTCGCCGGCAGGCGCCTGGGCTACCTGACTCTGGCGGGCCTGCTCGGCCTCGGACAGGTGCTCATGCACCTGACGATGAGCTGGTCTGCACACACCTTCGCTCATGCGGGGGCCCACGCGGGAACCGCTCAATCCGGAAGCGGGCAGGCCGGAGCTGCAGGTGCCGGATCCACTTCCGCCGAGGCGGTCCTCCACGCCCACGCCGGACACATCGTCCCAGCCTCCGGCTCCCTTGATCTCGGTCCTGCCGCAACCGCGCTCGGACATGCGAGCCACGGGGCAACCTCGGCGGGGATGATCATCGCCCACGTCGTCGCCGTCCTCGTCACCGCCGTGATCCTCAAACGCGGTGAGGACATCGTCCTCAGCATTCTGCAGCTGGCCCTGGGCCCGGTGATCGGCGCACTGCGAGCCCTCGCCGAGGCGGCCGGAGTCCTGGCCGACGAACCGTTCCGCAAGCTCTGCGCTTCGTTCCGGGTGCCGCAGCCGGTCACATCGGCGGTGGTCGGCCCGAACTACCGCCGCGGCCCGCCCGCGTTCGGCTGACATCCCAATCGGCGGTTGCACCGCCGACCCGCACCCGATTTCTCGGGTGACCATCCATCCTCGGGCGACCGCCTGGACAGCGGCGGGCCGCCCCTCGGTGACAGTCGAACACGTTCGCGCACACCGCTGCGCGCAGAGGACACGTGCCCCGCACCCTGGCCAGCACGTGCCCCGCGCACTTGCACTCGCACGAGCTGCGCGCAGGCAACCGTGACCTGCGCAAAGGCTCACGAAAGCACTGCCGGTCAGCCGCGTTCCCTGCACACAGGCATACGAACGCGATGCGGCTGAGTGCCCGCAGCTTCGGGCAGCAGAGACACTGCGACCGAAGATCCTTGTCGTCTGACGGTGGGGGACACGCGGGACTGCCTGTGCCAACAGGTGACCGCGGCGCGCGCCGACATGTGCTCGACAGCACCTGAATGACGAAAGTGCAGACATCATGCGAAAGAACATCACCCTGGCCCTTGCCCTGCCCATCGCCGTCGCCATCGGCCTGGCAGGCTGCGGCCAAGACGACAGCAAGGCCACCGGTTCGACACAGACCGACGGCGGCAGCTCCACCTCGGCGGAATCATCGGAAAGCGCGGTCGACGCCGAAGCGCTCAGCTTCGACGGCGCATGGGTCAAGGCCGCCGACGACGGAATGACCGCGGTCTTCGGGGAGCTGAAGAACAACACCGACGCCGACATCAACCTCGTCGAGGCGAAATACGCGGACGCGGAGATGGTCGAACTCCACGAAACCGTAGGCGACGGCTCGGGCGGAATGTCCATGCAGGAGAAGAAGGGCGGCTTCACCATCCCGGCCGGGGAGAGCCTCCGCTTCGAGCCCGGAGGCGATCACATCATGATCATGGGACTGAAGAAGGCGATCAAGCCGGGCGAGCAGATCAAGCTCGATCTCGTCACCGCCGATGACGAGACCGTCGAGGTCACGGCCGTGGCCAAGGAGTACTCCGGAGCCCAGGAAGACTACGCTCCCGGTGAGGCCGAAGGCTCCAGCGATGACCACGGCGACCATGGTAAGCACGGCGACGACGGCAAACACACCGGCGCCGACAGCGAAGAGCACGAGAACTCCGACCAGGGAGACCACGGTGACCACTGAGCCTGGTTGCACCGGCTTCAGCCGCCGAGGTCTCCTGACCTCGGCGGCCGCGGCCGGCGGCGCAGGTGTCGTCGGTGCCACGGCCGGGTTCGCACTCGGCCGCGGCGCCGGGTCTCCGGGCGGGAGCGGCGGCGACGGTGGGCCGCCTCGGCGAGATCTGGACGGGGCGAACGGGCCGCAGACCGAGCCGTTCTACGGCACTCATCAATCCGGGGTCGAGACCCCGCCGCAGGCCTTCGCGCACTTCATCGCGTTCACGCTGGGGCCCGGGATCAAGGCCGCCGAGGCGGTGCGCTGGCTGCGGCTGCTCACCGCGGATGCAGCCGCGCTGACGCAGGGGCAGGCCCCGTTGGCCGACTCCGAATCCGAGCTCGCCGTCGACCCTGCCCGACTGACGGTGACCTTCGGGTTCGGATCCGAGCTGGTGTCGCTGGCCGGAAAGGAGCACGTCCCGGATTGGCTGAAGCCCTTGGAGGCCTTCTCGATCGATCGCCTCGATCGGGACCGCTGCAAGGGCGACCTGCTCCTGCAGATCTGCGGCGACGACCCGCTGACCTTGGCACATGCCAGGCGCATGCTGTTCAAGGATTCGCGATCGTTCGCCGAGGTGGCCTGGCAGCGGGACGGATTCCGACGTGCCTACGGCAGCGCGGGGGAGGGGAAGACTCAGCGGAACCTCTTCGGTCAGCTCGACGGCACGGCGAATCCGGGACCCGGATCCGAGGACTTCGCGCGGATCATCTGGGGGCAGGCCACCGAGGCCGCGAACCCGGTGTTCTCCGCCCGCGGGGAGCCGCCGGCCGACCTCGGTGCGCATCTGCCGGTGTGGATGCGCGGGGGAACGACGCTGGTTCTGCGCGATATCGCGATGAACCTCGACACCTGGGATCAGGCCGACCGACCGGCACGGGAGTTCGCGGTCGGGCGGACCATGGGCACCGGGGCACCGCTGTCGGGTGAGGACGAGTTCGACGATCCGGACTTCACCGCTGTCGATCAGCGCGGACTGACGAAGATCTCGCAGGTCGCACATATCGCCCGGGCCCGCGACGGACTGGGTCCGGAGGTGCAGATCCACCGGCGCACGTTCAACTACGAGACCGGTGCGGGTGGGGATTCGGGGCTGCTGTTCGCGTCGTTCCAGGCCGATATCGAACGGCAGTTCCTGCCGATCCAGCGCCGCCTCGCCGAGGTGGACCTGCTCAACGAATGGACGACCCCAATCGGGTCGACCGTGTGGGCGATCCCGCCCGGAGCGACCGAGGACGGGTACGTCGGGCAGGAATTGTTCGACGGCTGAGAAAGCGGCGCGGCCGCCGGAACCGCAGAAGCGGGGGCGGCGGCCGCACCGTATGTTCGCGCAGCGGCTCAGTCGGTGATCTCGGAGTCGAAGGCCTTCGGATTGTCCTTGACCCACTGGTCGACGGCGTCACCTTCCTGGCCCTCTTTGTATTCGTTGACGATGAGGTCCTCGAGCTCTCCGTACGTCTTGTCGTCGAGCTTGATCCCCTTGATGAGCTCCGACGCCTCAGGGAACTCGTCGCTGAAGCCCTCGGTGCCGAGGAAGTGCATCTTCTCCGGATCGCCCATGGCGTTCTTCGGATCCTTGAGCTCCTTGACGTCGTAGGCGTTGTTCGCCCAGAACGGACGCCACAGGGTGACGACGATGTCGTCCTGCGCCTCGATGGCATTGCCCAGCTCGGTGAGCATGGCCGGGGTCGAGGAGGTGACGAGTTCGAAGTCCTTCTCGAGGTCGTAGGCAGGCATCATCGAATCCTTCGTCACCTTGGTGAGACCGGCCCCGGGCTCGATGCCGACGATCTTGCCGTCGAACTCGTCGGCATTGTCTTTGAGTTCATCCATCGAATCGATGTCGACATAGTCGGGCACGACGATCGTGTTCTGCGCCTTGTCGTAATAGGTGCTGATGTCCTCGATCTTGTCGCCGTACTCATCCATGTACTGCTTGTGGGTCTTCTCCGGCCAGGCGGAGGGGTAGATGTCGATGTCGCCGTTCGCCACTCCCGCATAGAGGATCGCGGCCTCGGAGATCGTCTTCAGCTCGGGCTCGTATCCCAGCTTCTCGAGCTGGTCCTCGAGCAGGAACGCGGTGCTGCGGCTGTCGGACCACGAAGAGATGTAGCCGATCTTGATTGTGCCCTTGTCGCCGTCGGAGCCGGAGTCCTTGCTGGCTTCCTGGGAGCACCCGGTCAGGGCGAGACCCAGGGCCGCGCAGGCGGCGACGACGGTGGTGATTGTGCGTGACTTCATCAGTTTCCTCTTCGCGGTGGCTGCTCGAGCGCGGTGAAACCGCCGACTCTGGCAATTCCGATCGTCCGAGCAGGAACATGTGAATGCAGGATCATTTGTGATCACAAAAGTTGGTACGGCAATGTAATCACATTATTCGCGTAACTTCCAGTGGCGTCCTCCAGATCTGCCGTGGCCCCCGACCGGTGTCCGGAGAGCTCCGCCCGGCGGACAGCTGAATGCGGCAGACTACCGGCACGGAACGGGACCAAAACGAGCCCGGTGCGGGACCGAAGCGAGCCAGACGCGGGCCAAGAACGCTTCGGCAGCGTCAGAACAGGGGCTGCGGCAGGGCGTCTTCGAACTCGAGGAGACGCCGCTTGGTCTCGAGCTCGTGCCCGGGCAGCCCGCCCGAATACCCGCCGAGTCCGTCACCGGCGACAACACGATGGCAGGGGACGATGATCGGGATCGGATTGAGTCCCATGATTCCGCCGACGGCACGCGCCGGAATCCCGGTTCCGCTGGCTTCGGCGAGCTGTCCGTAGGTGACCGTGGTCCCTGCCGGGACCTCTTCGGCCAAGGTCGTCAAAACGGTCCTCGCGACGTCCGAGATCTGACCGAAGTCCACGGGCAGGTCGAAATCGCCGAGGCGGCCGTCGAAGTACGCTCGCAACTGGGCGACCGCCTCGACGAGGGTCGGATCCGAGGCGGCGGCCGTCTCGGTGGGGATCGGATCGGCGGCGTCGGTCGCCTCGGCGGAAATGTGCCATTCGAGTCGGACGATGGACCGGCCGTCGCTGGTCACAGTGAGGGGGCCGACGAAAGTGTCGACGGTTGCCGAATCGGTCGTCATGGGATGTCCTCCGTCCGGGCCGGCACACCGAAAACGGTGTCAACGGCGATTCTCAGCCGAGTCTACTCACAAAGCAGTGCCCTCCCGACTCGTCCGAGTCGGAAGGGCACAGCATTTCATGACCGCACGCCGGGCAATGGGGAAGCCCGCAGCTGAGCCGACGATGTCGTCCTCAGTGCGGCTGCTGCCGCGGCGTCAGGATCACTTCTCGTCCGGCAGCTCACCTTCGTAGGCGTCGGGGTTGGCCTTCAGCCACTCGGCGATGGCCTTTTTGCCATCATCCTTGTACTTGTTGACGACCAGGTCCTCGAGGTCTCCGTACTGCTTGTCATCCATCTTGATCTTCCCGACGTAGTCAGCAGCGTCGGAGAACTCTTCGCCGAAGCCCTTGGTCGCGGTGAAGTGGAGTTTCTCGGGGTCTCCCATCGCACCCTTCGGGTCCTCGAGGTCCTTGACCGGGTACTCGTTATTGGCCCAGAACGGACGCCACAGGGTGACGACGATGTCCTTCTCCGCGTCGGTCGCATTGCCGAGCTCGGTGAGCATGGCAGCGGTCGAGGAGGTGACGAGCTCGTATTCGTCGTCGAGACCGTATTCGGGAATCATCGCCTTGGTGGCCTTCGTCAGACCGGCTCCGGGCTCGATTCCGATGATCTCGCCGCCGAAGTCCTTGCCCTTGCCCTTGAGGTCCTCGATCGAGTTGATGTCCTTCATGTACTTCGGGACGGCGATCGTGAGGACGGCATTGTCGTAGTAGGCGCCGAGGTCTTCGAGGTCGTCACCGTACTCATCGATGTACTGCTTGTGCGTGACCTCGGGCCACGAGGACGGATACATGTCGATATCGCCGTTGGCGACACCGGCGTAGAGGACGGCCGCGTCGTTGAAGGTCTGGGTCTCGACGTTGTAGCCCATCTTCTCCAACTGATCTTCGAGCAGGAGCGAGATGCTCTGGCCGTCGGTCCAGCCGGTGACGTAGCCGAGTTTGATGTCGCCCTTGTCGCCGCCTTCGCCACCGTCCTTCGATGCTTCCTGTGAGCAACCGGTCAGGGCAAGGCCGAGGGCTGCGACCGCAGCGACTATCGGGGTGAGGAATCTTCTCTTCATTGTGTGTTCCCTTTCTCTAGTGATCGACTATTCAGACTGTGTGGTCCATCGACTCAGGCGGCTGCCGCAGCCGCCTTGTTCTTCGCGCTGCGACGACGCATCCCCGCAACCAGCGAGTGCGGGTAGTCCTTCGCATTGCCCAGGGCTGCGGTGACGCGATCGAGGTAGACCGCGATGATCACGACACCGAGTCCGGCTTCGACACCGAGCGGCAGGTTCTGGGTGGCGATCGCTTCGACGACGTTCTTTCCGAGTCCGTCGGCGCCGACCATGCCGGCGATGACGGCCATCGCCAGTGCGAGCATGATGACCTGGTTGATGCCGGCCATGATCGTCGGGGTGGCCAAGGGCAGCTGGACTCCGCGGAGGATCTGGCCGGGAGTCGCACCGAAGGACTGTCCGGCTTCGACCGTCTCCGAATCGACCCCGCGGATGCCGAGCTCGGTGAACCGCACACCCGGGGGCAGAGCGAAGATCACCGTGGCCACGAGGCCGGGAACGACGCCGATGCCGAAGAAGGTGACTGCCGGGATGAGGTAGACGAATGCCGGCATCGTCTGCATGAAGTCGAGGATCGGTTTGATGACCGCCGAGGCTCTGTTGCTGCGCGCGGCCAGAATGCCGACCGGGACGGCGATGATGATGGCGATGACAGCGGCGATGATGATCAGCGCCAGGGTCTGCATCGCGGCCACCCATTGGTCCATCGTCATGATGAAGAACAGGGTGATGAGCGTGCCCACGGCCATCTGCCACGAGCGGAAGATCCAGCCGATGAGCGCCAGCAGAATGATGATGACGAGCGGGTGGAGGTCGACGAGTACGTCGGTGAGGACTTCGATGAGGAAGTTGAACAGCCAGGTGACGGCGTCGAAGAACCATGCGACGTTGTCTTTGAGCCAGTCGAAGACGGTGTCGACCCAGGCTCCGATCGGAATTCGGATGTTCTCCATCAGCTCTCACTCCTTCCGCCGGTGGCCTGCGGTGCGACTGCATCATCGCCTTCGGCGAGTACCTGGTCGATGATTCCGGTGTCGACCGGCTCGGGCCAGTCTTCGACAGCGGCTTCCGTCGAGGCCTCGTCGTTGCCGTTCTGCGTGCCGAGCGCGGCGAGCAGCGTGGCTCGGGGGACGACGCCGACGAGTTCGCCGTCCGCGTCGGTGACGGGCACCGGCAGAGGCATCTCCGCGGTCGGGAGGAAGAGATCGATGAGCAGGTCGTCCGGAGATGCGGGGTGGGCGACCGGTTTGATGATCTCGTCGAGAGTCGTGGCACCTGTCCGGATGTGTTCGATGCAGTCGCGGTCGCTGACGAGGCCGAGGAACTTCCTGTCCCTGTCCGTGACGTACACGCCTGAGGCGCCGTTGTCGCGCATGGTGCGCAGTGCAACTCGGGGACCGTTCTGATTGCTCACGGTCTGCCGAGCCTTCTCCATGACGTTGTTGGCAGTCAGCACGCGGGCCCGGTCGACGTCGTGGACGAACTGTGCCACGTAGTCGTTGGCCGGGTCGGTGAGGATGTCCTCCGGGGTGCCGACCTGGACGATGCGTCCGTTGCGCATCACCGCGATCCGGTCACCGAGGAACATCGCCTCATTGAGGTCGTGGGTGATGAAGATGATGGTCTTCTTCAGCTCCCGCTGCAGTTCGACGAGCTGTTCCTGCATCTCGCGCCGGATCAGCGGGTCGAGGGCGGAGAAGGCTTCGTCCATGAGGAGGATGTCGGTCTCTGCCGCCAGCGCGCGGGCCAGGCCGACGCGCTGCTGCATACCGCCGGAGAGCTGTTCGGGGAACTTGTCGCCCCAGCCTTCGAGGCCGACGGCCTTGAGCCAGCGGTCGGCGGCCTTGTCCCGCTCCGCCTTCGTGACTCCGCGGATCTCGAGCGCATAGGCGGCGTTGTCGCGGACGGTGCGGTGCGGGAGCAGTGCGAAGTGCTGGAACACCATCGAGATGTGTTCGCTGCGGACCTTGCGCAGTGCGGCCGGATCGATCTTCGCGATGTCGGTGCCCAGCACCTCGACGGATCCGGCGGTGGGTGCCCAGAGTCCGTTGAGAGTGCGGATCAGGGTCGACTTGCCCGAGCCTGACAGGCCCATGACGACGAAGATCTCGCCGGCCTCGACTTCGAAGCTCGCATCGATGACGGCGGCGGTTCCGAGTTTTGTCAGATCATCTCGGTCGGCGCCCTCTTCAAGTCGTTTGACGACTTCGTTTTCGCGCTTTCCGAAAACTTTGTAGACGTGTGACGCTTTGACAACGCTCACGTGCTTCCTCCTTGCATTCTTGGCAGTCCGCAAGAACGAGAGGCTTCACCCCCGTTTGCACGGTTCGGTGCTCGCAGATCAGATCCGAATAGCTCAATTGCGCACGCGCCTCACCGCACACGGATATCTGATCCACCATTGTAGTTTTGTTCAGGGTTTTCGGTAGAGATCTTGTTGGGATTATGCGGCGCGTCGCCCTTGACTAGCGCTCTGACCTGGGCAAACAGATGTTCGTGCGTTACTTGATTGTTATAATCATCGATTGGAGCATGTAGGTATGCCGTTAATGGATTTGATACCGGATATGGGATTTTGATGCAGTAGGCGGCCTTGCCTCCGGAATTCCTGCCTTCAGGAATTCTGCAGCGATTCCGTGAGGAATCGGACCACGGCCGGAGTGACCACCTCGGCGAATTCTTCGAAGAATCCGTGTCGGCCGTCCGGCAGAATCAGCAGCTGAGATCCGGGGATGCGCTCGTGGAGGATGCGGGCGTTCCCGACCGGGTTCATCCGATCGGCATCGCCGTGCATGATCAGCGTCGGGGCGGAGATCTCGGGCAGCCGGTCCCAGGCATTGTGATTGGCGCTCACGCGCAGATGGGCGGATGACTCGGCCGCCGTCATCGTGTCGTCGCCGAGCATCTTGCTGTACTCCGCCGATACCGTCCATTCGGGGGTGTAGAAGAGGTCGAAGAGGTACTGCGTGTGCTCGTCACCACGCAGCCTCGCCAGAGCTTGGCCGACCTCACGCGGACGCTTGACGGCATGCGGCCCGCCGGGCGAGGTGCACCCGAGGACCAGAGCGCTCACCCGCTCCGGATGGTTGAGTGCCAGCATCTGCGAGATCCGCCCGCCCATGGACGTGCCGTAGATCGCGGCCCGGTCCGCGCCGAGGTGGTCGAGCACGTCCACGGCATCTTCGGCGAAGCTCGCTGTCGACAGTTCCCCGAGCTCACCCCGGCTGCCGCCCGTTCCGCGATAGTCGAACGTGATTGTGCGGAAGTCCGGTTCGACGTCCCCGCGCAGATCGTCCCACCACTCGTGCGAATTCGACTGGCCCTGCAGGAGGAGCAGTGCAGGAGCGTCCTCCGGCCCGCTGACCTGGACCTCGAGGGGGAAGCCATCGCGTGCGCTGATCCTGCCCACCTGCTTCGTCTCCACCCGTGTCCTCCTGCCCGCGCGCGCCTGGTCACCGCCTACGCTTGAGAAATGAAATCCTTGCCGTTCCTCAATCCTGCCGCAGGATCGCCCGCGGTGCGCAATCCTGGGCGACCTGCCGTCATCGTGCCGACACAGGCAATCGATGCAGATGAGCTCACTGCCGAATGCGCCGCGGCCGCCGCGACTGGAATCGTCGACGCCGTCGAATGGCGCATCGATCCGCTGCTCGTCGTCGCCTCCGGTCCTGCGCAGGGTGGGGTGCGCAAGAGTGTGCACAGCCTCGCCGAGGCGGCCCTTCGCCTGCTTCCGAGTGCACTCACAGCGGGGTTGCCGATCCTCCTGACCGTCCGCACCGGATTCGAGGGCGGGCAGGTGGAGATCACCGAGGACGACTACGCCGAGGTGGTGCGGGAACTCATCGCCGGGGTCGCCGACGTCGAGGCAGACGCCGGAACTGCTGCCTGCACCGGTCCCACCGGCACCGCCGCCTCGGGCGTTCCCGGCAGCGCATCATCGGGCGTTCCCGTGGCCATCGACGTTGAGATCGATCGGGCCGCGTCGGTCTCCCTTATCGCCTCGGCGCAGGAAGCGGGCGTGCCCGTCGTCGCTTCGCACCACAATTTCGAGTCCACGGACTCACCCGAGCGCCTGCTGAAGACGTTCGCTGCGATGGGTGAGGCCGGTGCTGATGTGGCCAAGGTGGCGATGATGCCGCAGGCGCCGGCCGATGTTCTGCGTCTCCTGGAGGCGACTGCCGCGGCGGATGCCTCGCTGCCGGTTCCCGTGCTCGGAATCTCGATGGGATCGTTGGGCCGGACGAGCAGGATCATGGGAGCCGACTTCGGCAGCTGCGCCACATTCGCGCAGATCGGTCAGGCTTCGGCGCCGGGGCAGGTCGAGGCATCGGTCCTCGCCGAGATCCTCGACCGCGTCGGACCTAGGTGTGGATGAGCGGCCTCAAAGTTCATACGTAGTGATCTTGATCAGGGCGTATGAATTTCTGACTCGCGTTTGCTGGCGGGCCGGGCTCAACCGGCAGATTTCGCCAGGGAAGCAGACGGCCCGCGAAGCATGAGCTTCGCGGGCCGCTTCGCTGCTGCAGAAGCAGCAGAAGGTCAGCGGAAGATCAGTCAGTGACCTCTTCGATCTGCTTGCGGAACTTCTTCGGCAGGGCCTCATCGCCGAAGTTGTTTCGCACGGTGTTCGCGGCGATGCGCTGAACCACGAGCTGAGCCACGGCCACACCGACACCGGAGACGATCGTCCAGGCCAGGGCCTCGGACATCGAGATCTCGTCATCGACGGGGTTCGACGGCGCCGGGCGCTTCGTCGACTTCTCCCACGCGAAGGTCAGGGTCTTGCGAGCGACGAATGCAGCTGCGATAGGCGCTCCCACGCCGATGATCTGCCAAGCGAGCTTTCCCATGCTCGTGTCCTTTCCTTTGAACATTGAGTCCCACGACTCTTACGAGACGCGGGAACGTATTCCGTCGAAGTCAACACTAACGCAGGACGATGCGCGCGAGGCCACCCGAGATTGAACGAGGTCGAGAAAGTTCGCTCATTTCATACTTTTGGGGGATGTGCCGGGCAGACCGGGGGAGATAGCGTGAGAGCACGCTTCGATCGGGCAAGGGAAGGTCTGGGTCGAAACGTGAAGAGAAAGGCACACGATGATGAGGAAGTGGAAGACGCGCGTCGTCACCGGACTGTTCGTCTGTGGCGCCCTCGGATTCCTGCTTGCGCTGCTGCCGGGAATGTCCGGCGTCTTCTGGCCGGTGTGGCTGATCAGCTGCGCCGCCTGCATCCTCGGGCTCGTTCTCGCCTTCACTCTCCCCTCGGCGAAACCCGCCGACGCTCTGCCCCGAGCCTGAGGGCTCGGGGCAGCGCATCCCCGAAGGCGCCCAGAGTCCGGCCACCCCGGGGCAGCGTATCCCCGAAGGCGCCTGCCGCCGCTCGGAGCCGGCGGCTCCCACGGCCTCACCGTCCGCGGATGATCTCCTGGAACCTGTCAGTCAGAGTCTGATCGACTGAGATCGCGTTCCCGTCGAGTTCGCGCAGCGCGACCGCCGTGCGCATCGACGAGACGTACCAAGCCCCATCCGCCGCCTTGACGTCGTCGAGGCTCAGGTCGGCATATTCGGCGCTCAGGCCCAGTTCCTCCGCATGATCGAAGATCAGGCGCTGCGTCGTTCCCGACAGCAGGCCCGCCTCCGGATTCGGAGTGAGCAGGTGGTCGCCTCGGCGGATGATGAGATTCGCGGTCGGTCCTTCGAGCACGATTCCGTCATGGGAGACGAAAAGCGCCTCATCGGCGTCGTTGGCCGCGGCATAGCGGCCGGCGGCCTGATTGACCGCATAGGACAGAGTCTTCGCGCCGATGAGCAGCCACGGTGCCTTGCTGCCGATATAGGCGTCGAATCCGCGGTCGAGGCTGACGGCGGTGACACCTTGCTCCCGAGCTGTACGGATGTGGTCGTCCACGGGCACGGGAAAGGCCCACCCGCGGCCCCGGAAATCTCCGTTCGCGTCCTGCTCCCCGCGGGAGAGGGCGTAGCGGATCCCGAACTCGACATTCTCGGGATCGGCGGCGGCCACCTCGGCGATGAGGGAATCGATGACCCGATCCCACAGTCCTTGGTCGGGATCGGGCAGATCCAGCGCCGAGGCGGATGCGCGGAACCGGGTGAAGTGCCGTTCCCGTGACACCACGGTGGCACCGTGCGCACCCACGCTCACCAGTACGGTTTCGAAGATCCCGTCCCCGCGATGAGCGGAGAGGTCCGTGACGGGCAGTTGGGCGGAACGCAGGTCGGTGAGTTCGAACGTGCCGGTGGCAGGGTTGACGAGGATGAGCGGATCGGTCATGCGGTACCTCCGAAGAGCAGGCCGAGGGCGTAGGTCACGGCAGCGGCGCCGAAGCCGATGCCGAGTTGGCGCAGGGCGCGGGGGCCGGGCGATTTGCCGGAGAGCAGGCCGACGATGCCGCCGGTGAACAGCAGTGCGATGCCGACGAGGCCGGCGGACAGGAACACGGCGGGCAGTCCGGACATGCCGAAGATGTAGGGCAGGATCGGGATGAGCGCGCCGGAGGAGAAGAAGCAGAAGCTTGAAAGGGCGGCGCCGAGGCCGGTGCCCAATTCGTCGCGGTCGACTTCGGAGTCGAGGTTCGGCAGCCTCGGTGCCTGTTTGTTCTTCGCCGCCGCGATCGTGCGGTTGGCGCGGGCCTCGGCTTCGCGGGCTTCCATTCCGCGGGCGCGGAAGACGAGAGCGAGCTCGTTGGCGTCGATGTTGAGGTCGGCCAGAGCGTGCCGGGACTCGGGATCCGGAGTGGAGGCGTCGAGGAGTTCGCGCTGGGAGCGCACCGAGATGTACTCGCCGGCTCCCATCGACAGGGCTCCGGCGAGCAGTCCGGACACGCCGGTGAGCAGGATGACGGTGTTCGAGACTCCAGCCGCGCCGACACCGAGGACGAGGGCGAGGTTCGAGACCAAGCCGTCGTTGGCACCGAAGACGGCGGCACGGAAGTTCCCCGACAGGCGGGCGCGGGAACGGGCGGCCAGAGCACGGACCACCTCGGCGTGGATGCGTTCATCGGCGGCCATCTCGGCCGAGGCGGCTTCGTCTTCGTCATACGGCGAACTCGTCTCGGACTGCTGAGCCAGGGCGAGGACGAACACGGAGCCGAACATGCGGCCGAGGAACGCCAGGCAGCGGGTGACGAGATCGGCGGAGCGGCGCTTCTGGGCGTGTTCACCGAGGAGGGAGATCCAATGCTCCTGATGCCGGGATTCCGCTGCGGCGAGGCTGAGCAGGATCTCGCGGTCCTCGCCCTTGCGGCGTTCGGCGAGGTTGCGATACACCCGTTCCTCGAGCCGCTCGTTGGCGAGGTAGCGCTGCCAGCGGCGAATGGTCCGCCGGTCGGGGGAGGCGGGCGGAGTCCCTCCAGCGGAGTCATTGGTCGTCACTGGTCCAAGTCTAGTCGTGCGGTCTGATTCCGGCACGGGCGGCCGTGAGGGGGCTGAGAAGACGGGCCGGGTTGCGCGGTGCGATGCGCGGGCAGGCAGCAGGTGAGGCCGGGGCGTCGCGGGAGTGACCGGTGGTGCGGCCGCAGTCGCCGCAGAGAATCCGCATGTGAACCGCAGACAGTCCGCGTGTGCGAAATCAATCAGTGACCGGTTGTTATCAATTCGTAACATGAAAGCCCGCTGGGGTGCGTTAGATTAATGACCAATGTGAGTTGTGTCACCGTTTCGTTATAGAAGCATGTGATTCGTTACCAACGACGAATCATGGCGAAGCGTCAGAATCGAGCTTCCCCGCAAGTGCAGCCGTAGATGGGCCGGCACCGGTATGGCCGAGGAGTCATGCCGCGCCGGTCGCTTCCGGTGCGCCGTCATGTGCGATTCCTCTGGACACAGACAAAGGAGCGAAAGGAACTCCATGAAGTTGCGCACGAAGAGCTGGCTGGCGGTCACCGCCACGGCCGGACTGGTCCTCGGCGGGGTGAGCCCGGCACTGGCGGCGGGCACCGCGGGGCCGACTGAACACACCGATATGGGCGTCAACGGCGACGCCGTGATGGAGCATCTGCAGAAGATCTCCGACATCTCCACCTCGCACGCGGATGAAGGATTCCGCGCGCTGGGCACGCCCGGCTACGAAGAAGCCGTGGAATACGTCGAATCCACCCTCGAGGCGACCGGTGCCTTCGATGTGAAGCGTCAGGCCTTCGAGCACGAACAGCAGAAGGACGGCACGGTCGAGGTTGTCGTCGACGGCGAGAAGGTCGATGTCAACACCGCAAGCTACACCGAGGCGACCGAAGAACCGCTGACTGGCATACCCGTGGTCCTGCCGGTCGATGATGACAACAGCGACCTTGCGGGCGGGCAGCTCGGCTGCTCTGCCGATGATTACGATGAGTCTGCTGAAGGCGCGCTCGTCCTCGCCTCCCGCGGAGAGTGCTCATTCGGCGAGAAGGCGCAGGCCGCCACCGATGCCGGTGCCGCCGCGCTCATCATCTACAACAATGACGCCGACAATCCCGACGAGGAGCTCAACGCCACCCTCGGTGGGCGGATTGAGAATGGCACCCCGACCGTGACGGTGACCTACAAGGTCGGCCAGGATCTCCTCTCCAAGGTCGAAGACGCAGCAGAGGCCGAGGGTGCGGCTGAGAACGGCGGCACCGAGGCCGGCAGCGGCCTCGCCGGCGGAGGCGAGGCGAGTGAAGCCGACGACGCAGACGAAACGACGGGCGACGAGGCTGAGGCCGGCAACGATGCCGCAGCGGCCGCCGTGCTCACGGCCGACTTCACGCTCGAGACCGAGTATGTGACCTCGACGACATGGAACGTCATCGCCGAGACCAAGGCCGGCGACCACGATAACGTCCAGATGTTCGGTGCCCACCTCGACGGTGTCGCAGAAGGTCCCGGCGTCAACGACAACGGTTCGGGATCTGCGGCGCTGCTCGCTTCCGCCGAGGCGCTCGCGAAACAGCCGACCGATGTCGACAACGCCATCCGCTTCGGTTGGTGGGGAGCCGAGGAAGAGGGACTCGTCGGTTCGACACACTACGTGGAGAGCCTCGACGATGCCGAGCTGGGCAAGATCAAGTCGTACATGAACTTCGACATGATCGGGTCCGACAACTACATCGTCGGCACACTCGACTCGGATGGCTCAGATGTGCCGATTCCCGACGGCGTCAACGTCCCCGAAGGCTCGGCCGAACTCGAGAAGGTCTTCACTGACTACTTCGCCGATATCGACCAGCCCAACGTCGGCACCGATTTCTCCGGGCGCTCGGACTATCAGGCGTTTATCGACAACGGCATCCCGGCCAGCGGCCTGTTCTCCGGCGCCGACGGTACGAAGACCGCCGAGGAGGCCGAGATGTTCGGCGGCACCGTCGGCGAGAAGCATGACACGAACTACCACCAGCCCACGGACACGATCGAGAACGTGAGCAAGGAATCCATCGACATCTTCGCTCCCGCCATCGGTTTCGCCGTCCACACGTTGGCCTATGACCTCACCGACGCGCCGACGGATCCTCCCACCGATCCGACGACTCCGCCCACGGATCCCACTGATCCGCCCACGGAGACGCCGACCGAGGCTCCTGATGAGCGGGCTCTGAGCATCGATCCGAAGACGATCGAGGCGCCGGACTTCGTCAGCGAGAAGGGAGTCCAGGTCGCGGCCACCGGCTGCACCGCCGACTCCACCGCGACGATGACGGTGACCCCGAACAACGGGAAGATCGAGAAGTTCGAACAGACTGCCGAGGTCGGAGCCGACGGCACCGCTCGATTCGGAGTCCGCGGACTCGATGCGTCGATGGTCGACAGCTACATCGGCACCTACGACGTCACGGTCGACTGTGAAGGCGGGAATCCGCTGACCGGATCCTTCGAGGTCGTCGCCGAGGGTGACGGGCCGGGTGCCGGTGACGGCGGCAACGGTGGCGGCGGAGGAGATCTGCCGCGCACCGGTAACGAAGCCCTGCCGCTGATCCTCTCGGCCGGAGCGCTCATCGTGCTCGGTCTGGCGATGACGCTGGGTTCACGCCGCCGCCGCAGCTGAGCGGCATCCGAGACAACGTGCCCTGAACGGCACGGACGGCCCGACGTGGGCCGGTGACTGGAGACGGTCGCCGGCCCGCGTCGGGCCGTTCTCGTCCGCGATGATGACGATGGCCGCGGTTCGAATCCGGCGCCGATGACGCAGCTGAGTCTGCCCTGAACCAGATCTGAGATCGAGCGACTCACCTGGCGGCGCTCCTCAGGGGGCGTTCACCTTGTCCGGGCACAATGGTCTTCTGTGACTCCCAAACGCTTCTTCACCTTCTTCGCCATCGCCGAGACCGTCACCTGGACTCTGCTGCTCATCGGCATGTTCCTCAAATACGTCACCCACACCACCGAGGTGGGGGTGCGGATCGGCGGAGGCATCCACGGCTTCATCTTCATCTGCTTCGTCATCGCCGTCATCGGCGTCGGCACCTCGCAGCAGTGGAGCAAGCGTCGCATCGCCACGGGTCTCGGATCGGCGATCATTCCCTACGCCACGATTCCCTTCGAGCGTTCCGTCGAGAAGACCGGATCTCTCGAAGGCGACTGGGGTCTGGGCCGCAACGGCCGCACCCCGCAGACCTGGTTCGAGAAGCTCACCTCGTGGTGCATCCGTTCGCCCTGGCTGGCCATCGGGCTGGGCATCGTCTTCGTCATCCTCGTCTTCTCGGGGCTGCTCCTGGCAGGCCCTCCCGGCGATTGGGGCAAGTGAACCTGATCACTGCCGCGGCGAGGTGAGGGCGGACTTCCACCGCACGGTTGACGGTCGGGACGGCCGCCTCGGCGAGATTCTGCCCTGTCGCGTGGGGGTTTCTGCCCTGTCGCGTGTCAGAGCGCTCGCATAGGATGGAGGGGATCGGCCGGCGATCGGCCGGTCGGCACACCCCACCGCGATGAAAGGCCCACTGATGGACCTGCTCTTAGGCGCCGGAGGAATCGGCGTCCTCGTCCTCATCATTCTGATCGCCCTGTTCGTGATCCTGCGCTCCTACAAGATCGCTTCACCGTCCGAGGCGCTCATCATCACCGGCCGGAACGCCTCGGGCGCGTCGGGAACCGGGCGCATCGTCATCGGGGGCCGCTCGGTCGTCTACCCGATCGTGCAGAAGGCGTTCATCCTTTCGCTGTCCTCGCGGCAGATCTCCGTCGAGATCGACGGCATCTCCATCAACGGCATCGCCCTGCGTCTGCGCGGTGTCGCCCAGGTCAAGGTCGGCGGCACCGAAGACGATGTGCGCAAGGCCGCACAGCGTTTCCTCGATCAGCAGGACCAGATCGACCACTACTCGAAGGAGATCCTCTCCGGCACCCTGCGCGCAGTGGTCGGCACGCTCACCGTCGAGCAGATCATCCAGGACCGCGCTTCCTTCGCCGCGCAGGTGCAGGAAGAGTCCGCGCACTCGATGAACAATCAGGGCCTCATCATCGACACCTTCCAGATCTCTGCCGTCGAAGACGAAGGCAGCTATCTGCGCGACTGGGGTCGTCCGCAGGCCGCCGAAGTGGCGAAGAACGCAGCCATCGCCGAGGCGAACGCCGGCCGTGCTTCGGCCGTCGAACAGGCGCAGCAGAACGAGGAGACCCAGAAGCAGCAGGCGCTCACCGATCAGGCGATCGCCGAACAGCAGCAGCAGCTGGCACTGCGCCGGGCCGCGCTGAAGGAAGAGGCCGATCAGCGACAGGCCACGGCCGACAACGCCGGCCCGTTGGCCGCGGCAGCCGAGAAGCAGAAGCTGCTCGAGAAAGACCGGATCGTGGCGAAGGAAGCTGCGGAGCTGCGTGCCGAACAGCTCGACGCCGAGGTGCGCCGACCGGCCGACGCCGAACGCTACCGGCAGCAGGCCGCGGCCGATGCCCGTGCCTATGAGATCGAGGCGCAGGGCCGGGCCGAGGCCGCCGCCGAGCTCCACCGTCGCTCGAAGGACGCCGAGGCCATCCGCCTCGAAGGTGAAGCCGAGGCCGATGCGATTCGTGCCCGCGGTGAAGCCGAAGCCGAGGCGCTGCGTGCACAGGCCGAGGCCTACAAGCAGTTCAACGACGCGGCCGTGCTGTCGAAGGTGCTCGAGGTGCTGCCCTCGGTCGCCGGGGAGCTCGTGGCGCCGTATGCGAACATCAAGGACCTCTCCATCGTGTCCACCGATGGCGAGTCGAAGCTCGCGAACTCCGTGTCGAACAACCTCTCGCAGGTCCTCGAGGTCGTGCGCGGAACGACCGGTGTCGACCTCACCGACCTCGTCGCCAAGGCGAAGGGCTCCGGCGGAGCCGGCTCGAGTGGTGATGGTTCGGGCGAGCCCGGTGGAAACGGCGGGGCCGGTGGAAACGGCGGGGCCGGTGGTTCTGGCGGGACTGCTCCCGATGGTTCATCTGGGGCGGACCGCGCCTCGGACGAGATCGTCGACGGGGTCGTCGCAGACGGCGCGGCTGCCGGTCCGCGATCGACAGGCACAGGATTCGACCCGAAGGCCTTCCTCGATGACAGCGGCGTCGACCTCGACCGGATCGGAGACGAGGTGAAGAAGGCTACAGGCTTCGATGTGCAGGCCTATATCGACGAGGCGAAGCGTCGCCTCGACGAGAGCGGTACAGGCGCGTCCGGGGCCGGCTCGGGGGCGGGTCCGGGTTCGGCTTCGAACTCGGGCGACGGCAGCGCCTCGCCCGACGGCGATGAGCCGGGCGACGGTCAGGACGACGACGGCAAGGGCTCCCAGGGCTGACCGCGGCCCCAGGTGAGGGGCGCCCACATCGTGCAGGCAGCGGCCGCCGAGGACATCCTCGTCGGCCGCTTCTTTCGTGGGGTTCGTCAGATGCATAAACAAATGTGCATATGTTAATGTGTTGAGTCGAGGAGGTATCAATGGCTCACGATCATGCGCATGGTTCAGGTTCGCGGCGGCAGCTGCGGATCGTCTTCGGCATCGTCGCGACGATCTTCGTGTTTCAGCTCATCGGTTCGGTGGTCACGGGCAGTCTTGCGCTGCTCATCGACACCGGCCACAACGCCGTCGATCTCATCGGCATCGGCATCGCGCTCTTCGCAGCGAGCTTGATCAGCAAACCGACGGGCGGACAGAAGACCTGGGGGTTCCGCCGGGCGGAAGTGCTCGCCGCCGGCGCTCAGGCGACTCTGCTGTTGGGGCTCGGCGTCTACAGCCTCATCGAAGGCATCCAGCGGTTCTTTGTCCCGCCGGAGGTGCCCGGACCGGGCCTGCTGCTCTTCGGTGCCATCGGCCTCGTGGGCAACCTCGTCTCCATCGTCATCCTCAGCTCCTCGAAGGAAGACTCCCTCAATCTCAAGGCCGCATTCCTCGAGGTCATCGCCGATGCGCTCGGCTCGGTGGCCGTGATCTTCGCAGCCCTGGCGATCTGGCTCTTCGGCTGGGACCGGGCCGACGCCGTGGCTGCTCTGGTCATCGCGGCGCTCATCGTCCCCAGGGCGTTCGCCATCCTGCGCGAGACCGGATCGATCCTGCTCGAAGAGGCGCCGAAGGAACTCGACCTTGACAAGGTCCGCGAGCATCTCGAGTCAGTCGAACACGTGCAGGAAGTCCACGACCTCCACATCACCCGCATCGACTCGAACCTGCCGGTGCTCACCGCTCATGTCGTTCTCGCCGATGAATGCTTCTATGACGGGCATGCTCCGCGCATCCTCAAGGCTCTGCAGGAATGCCTGACGGAGCACCACAAGATCGCGATCGAACACTCGACGTTCCAGTTCGATCGGGCGAAGGACGCCGCCGAGGAGACTCACACCCACGACTGAGGCGGCCCTCCCCGTGTGGGTCGGTGACCGGTGAAGGGAGGGCCGCCTCGGTGGGATTCGGGTCTCTGCCGGGCGCTGCTCAGACGGCTGCGAGATCCTCGGCGTGGATGGCTTCGAGCTGAGCGACGATCGCCTCGGTCATCTCGACGGTATTCGACTCGCCGCCCAAGTCTCGTGGCAGGATCCCGGCTCTGGTGGCATTCTCGATGGCCCGGCGGACGCGGTCGGCCTCTGCTGTCAGTCCGAACTGGTCGAGCATGAGTGCGGCCGACGAGATCGCTCCGATCGGGTTCGAAATTCCCTGTCCGGCGATGTCCGGGGCGGAGCCGTGCACAGGTTCGAACATCGAGGGGAAGCGTCGCTCGGGGTTGAGGTTCGCGCTCGCTGCGAGGCCGAGGCTGCCGGCCAACGCCGAGCCGAGATCCGAGAGGATGTCAGCGTGCAGGTTGGATGCGACGACAACGGACAGCTGCTCCGGGTACAGGACGAATTTCGCGCTCATCGCGTCGACGAGGACGCTCTCGGTCTCGACATCGGGGTAGTCCTGGGCGACACGGACGAACACTTCGTCCCACAGCACCATTCCGTACTGCTGAGCGTTCGACTTCGTCACGCTGGACACCTTCTTCACGTCCCGAGTGCGCGCGATATCGAACGCGAAGCGGATGATTCGTTCGCATCCCTTCTCCGTGTGCAGGCTGGTCTGCAGCGCCACCTCGTTGCCGGGGCCGCGTCCGCTGAGGTTGCGGCCGCCCATCCCTGCGTACTCACCTTCGCTGTTCTCCCTGACGACGATCCAGTCGAGCTCGGTATCGTCGGCCTTCCGCAGCGGGGACTCGACGCCGGGCAGGAAAGTGACGGGGCGGATGTTCGCCCACTGGTCGAAGGGCTGTGTGATCGCCAGACGCAGCCCCCACAGGCTGGTGTGGTCAGGGACGTCGGCCGAACCGACCGCACCGAAGTAGATGGCGTCGTGCTTCTCGAGTTCCTCGAGTCCGCCTTCGGGGATGTACCGGCCGTTCTTCAGGTAGTACTCCGAGCTCCAGGGATACTCGGTGACCTCGAACTCGACTGTCCCTTCGGACTGTTTGGCGATGGTGTCGAGCACGCGCAGTCCGGCGGCGACGACCTCGCCGCCGATGCCGTCGCCGGGGATGGAGGCGATCGAGAAGGTCTGTGGTTGGGTCATGATTCTTTCGTCCTTGGTCGAAGGGAGTGGAGAACTCGTGGCGCCTGCGGCGTCCGGGAATATCGCTCTGATTCCATTGAGCACTCGATCCGTTGATAAGTCCAAGATCGGATTGTGATGATTCAGATAGGTGGTGCCTATAGCTGAAGATCGATCGCCAGCTGCAGCAGTCGAGCTGCCGCGGGCGTCAGACCTTCTTGACGTGCGATGGCCGAGACGTGCAGAGACGGTGCGCCGGAGATCGGGGCCAGGCGCACCTGGCCTTCGGCGGCAAAGCTCTGCCAGGAGGCGGGCAGCACCGCTTGGCCGATGCCGGCCCTGACGAGGGGGAGGATCGAATTGCGGTGAGTCACCTCGGCGACGATGTCGATATCGATGCCGCGCCCGATGAGCTCGTCGACGTACGCGCGCATGAGCGAGCCCCTGTGGGAGACGATGAGTCGTGTGCCGGCGAGGGATTCCGGGGTGAACGCCTCGGCATCGAATGAAGCGGACATGGACGGGCCGGTGGCGAGCATGAGGGGCTGGTCCGCCAATGGGACGACCTGAAGGTCGCTGACCAGCAGAGGGCCGCGTCCGCCGAGGAATCCGATCTCGGCGCGACCGTAGCGAACGGCTTCGACCGTCTCGTCGACGGTGAAGGTGCCGTTGAGATCAAACGAGACCTGCGGGTGTTCACGCGTGAAAGTCGACAGCAGAGACGTCAGCGGCTCGATGCTCGGGGTGGGCATCGCCGCGATCTGGATCCGACCCGACCTCAGTCCGCGTAGGCCTCGCACGTGCGCTTCCGCCGTCTCGAGGTCGCGGATGACGAGCCTGGCCGGTCCCTCGAGTTCCCTGCCCGCTTCGCTGAGCGTGATGCGACGTCCGACCCGGTGGAAGAGTGTCACGCCGAGCTCCCTCTCGAGCCCTTTGACCGTCTGCGACAGGGAGGGCTGGGCGACGAGGAGTGACTCCGCAGCTTTCGTGAAGCTGCCGGTGTCGACGACGGCGAGGAAATGGCGGATCTGACGAATATCCATAGGTCAAGACTATCGATTGCATCGAGAAATAGCCTTGGACTATTTGAGCCAGGTCCGTCAGGCTGAAACGACGGCGATGAAAGGACCAATGACGGTGAGTACTTCGCAGAAATACGGCAGCAACGGTGCGTCAGGGCTGATGACCGATGTGCGTGAGGCCCTGCTGGGCGGCAAGACATTTCGAAGTCTGAGCGAGCAGAAGCTCTCTCCGCGGGAGGAGAAGTTCGAACGGGCTCGGATGACTTCGGGTTTCATCCTTGCTCCGCTTGTGACGATCGTCTTCGCACTCATCCCGATGGGGCTGAGCTATCAGCAGCACATGCTGGCGGCGATCCTCCTCGGCGTCATCGTCCTCTGGATCACCGAACCGGTGCCGATCCCCATCGGCGGTCTCATCGGTGTCGGCGCAGTCGTCGTCCTCGGGATCGTGCCGGCCGCAGATGCGGTCGGGCCCTTCGGCTCTTCGACGATCTTCACCTTCATCGGTGCGTTCATCCTCGCCCAAGCGATGCTCCACCACGGAATCGCCCAAAGGCTGGCATTGACCGTTCTCGCACTGCCCGGTGTCGGGAAGTCGGTCTACCGCGTGATCCTCGCCTTCGGCCTCATCACCTGTGTGCTCTCCGCCTTCGTGTCGAACACGGCGACTGTGGCGATGCTCATGCCCACGGCGTTGGGCATCCTCGCCGTGATCGCCGAGCTCATGCAGGAGCGCGGCATCGTGAAGAAGGACTTCGACCCGCTGCGGCTCCGGGTCGGTGCGGCACTGCTGCTCATGCTGGCCTACGGCGCGAGCGTCGGCGGGCTGCTCACTCCAGTCGGTTCACCTCCGAACCTCATCGGACGCGGACTCATCGAGGAGGCGACGGGGACGAAGATCTCCTTCGGCCAGTGGATGGCTGTGGCCCTGCCGATCTGCGTGGCGATGTTCGTCATCCTCGCCGTCGTGC
Source organism: Brevibacterium sediminis (assembly GCF_013623905.1). Lineage (GTDB taxonomy): Bacteria > Actinomycetota > Actinomycetes > Actinomycetales > Brevibacteriaceae > Brevibacterium > Brevibacterium sediminis. The sequence goes on along the minus strand of NZ_JABKDD010000006.1, from coordinate 124,712 downwards.
TGTTCCTGCTCAACAAGCCGGAGATCCGGAAGATCGAAGGCGTCGAAGAGTATGTGAAGAAGGAGCTCGCCGACCTCGGTCCCGTGTCCCGTGCGGAGAAGAACACCCTCTTCGCTTTCGGAGTCACCGTGGTGCTGTGGCTTCTGCCGGCATTCGCGGCCCTGTTCACAGGCACCGATTCGGCGATCTACGAGTTCCTCGACTCCCGCCTCGACGAAGGGATCGTCGCCGTCATCGGCGCCTCGCTGCTCTTCATTCTTCCCGTCGACTGGAAGCGTCGCGAGCCCACGCTGACCTGGACACAAGCGGCGAAGATCGATTGGGGCACGATCATCCTCTTCGGCTGCGGCATCATCTTCGGAGCCCTGCTGGCCGACACCGGTCTGGCCGAGACGATCGGCACAGGATTCGCCGACGGCCTGGGCGTGACGAGTCTGCTCGCCATCACCGCAGTGTCTGTTGTGCTGGCGATCCTCATCTCGGAGACGACGTCGAACACCGCAGCGGCGGCCGTGATCGTGCCGATCGTCATCCCGCTGTGCCAGGCGGCGGGCATCGATCCGTTCGTGCCGGCGATGGCCGCGACCTTCGCAGCGTCATTCGGTTTCATGCTCCCGGTCTCGACGCCGCAGAACGCGATCGTCTACGGCACCGGAGCCGTGCCGATCACGAAGATGATCCGCACCGGATTCTCCTTCGACATCGCCGGAGCCATCCTCATCGTGGCACTGGTGCCGGTGATGATCGGGGTCGTCGGCCTCGGTCAGTGAGGTCGCGCCGGCGGGATCCTGCAGTGAAGGCGGCCCAAGCTGCCGGTCGGTGACCGGTGAGGGGAGGGCCGCCTCGGCGAATCTTGTCCTACTGGGCGGGCAGGATCTCCACTGATTCGGTGCGGAAGCGTTCGAGCTTGGCCGGGTCGATGGAGACGCCGAAGCCTATGCCGGTGGGCACGTCGACCTTGCCGTCGTACATGACGATCTCCTCGGTGATGTCCTCGTGGAAGAACCGATTCGATCCGGAGATATCGCCGGGCAGGGTGAAGCCCGGCAGCGAAGCCAAGGCCGCATTCGCCGCCCGACCCAGACCGGTTTCGACCATTCCCCCGTGCCAGACGGCGACGCCGTGGGCGGCGGCGAGATCGTGGATCTTCTTCGCTTCGATGAACCCGCCGACCCTTCCGGGCTTGATGTTGATCACCGAGGTGGCGCCGAGCATGATCGCGTCCGCGGCAGCCTCGGCGGAGACGATCGACTCATCGAGGCACATCGGGGTGTCCATGAGCTTGGCGAGCTCGGCGTGCTGGCGGATGTCGGCTTCGCCGAGGGGCTGTTCGATGAGCAGGAGACCGTAGTCGTCGAGGCGACGCAGGTGTGCGGCATCGACGAGGGTGTAGGCGGCGTTCGCGTCGACCTGGAAGCCGAAATCGTCGCCGAAGGCCTTGCGCACGGCGGCCACCGGGGCGATGTCCTTGCCGGGTTTGATCTTCAGCTTGATCCGGGCGTAGCCCTCTTCGAGGTAGCCGCCGATGACCTTGACGGTCTCCTCGACGGAATCCTGAATGCCCACCGACACTCCTGAAGGCACGGAGTCGACGACTCCGCCGAGGTAGTCCTTGAACGACTGGTTGTTGAGCTTGAGCTGGGCCTCGATGACGGCCATCTCCAGAGCCGACTTCGCCATCGGGTGGCCGATGACATGACGCAGGTGCCAGCCGACGGTCTCCGCAGTGAGATTTTCGACGTCGAAGAGCAGCGGTGCCAGCCAGCGGCGAGTGACGTCGATGCCGGCGGCCACATATTCGGAGGAGTAGAGCGGAGAGATCATCGCCACGGACTCTCCCCACCCGGTGATCTCACCCTGCGGGGTGTCGAAGACAGCCTCGACGAGGTAGCAGTCCTTCTCCGTCTCCCGCATGAACGAGGTCTCGAACGGGGTGACGAGAGGAATCGAGACTTGGTGGAGGGTGACTGACTTGAGCTTCATATGCCGGGCTCCTGCTTTGCAACGGGGCGGGTGGGTCTTCGCTTCCACCTTATGCCAGTGGTCCGCGAAGAGGCGGCGAGTATCGCGAATCAGGTCCGGAAGAACCCTGGAGCGGCGGGCCGGCGATTGATAGTGTGAACAAAAGTCTTCCTGTCAGCAAGGGGGCCACCGTCGTGAATGATCACCTGCGCACTTTCACCGCGCGCAGACAGTCCTGGTTCGGCCTCAAGCTGCCGGTCAAGACCGCTCTCGCGCAACCGGCGCTCCACCCGCTGCTGCGAACGATCGCGCCCCGGATCAGGGGGCTGAAGATCGGTCGTCTCCCCGCCCCCATCGAACTCACCGAAATCCGCGGGAGAGCGGGCGGAGCGGACTTCATCCTCGTCGAGCCCTTCCGCTGCGAGATCGCCAAGGAGTTCTACTGGGGAAGGGGCAGACGCACCGAACCCGAAGACGCGTTCGCCCTCGACCTCATGGTCGCGCTCAGCGCCGATGCCGATGTATTCCTCGACATCGGCGCCTACACCGGGGTCTTCACCATGGCCGTCCTCGCCGCGAACGAGCATGTGCGCGCTCACGTCTTCGAGATCATCCCCGCCGTCGTCGCGGGTGTGGAGAAGAACGTCGAACGCAACGGCTTCAACAGCCGCGTGACCGTCCACCCGACCGGGGTCGGCAGCCCCGACACCTGGATGAAGGTGCCCATCGGGGACGGAGGGTCGGCGCTGCCGTCGTTCTACTCCTCCGATATGCGCTTCGACTCCGACGCCGAGGTGCGCTTCACTTCCCTCGACGCACTCCTGCCCGAGGTGCTGGCCGAGGCGTCGGAGCGAGATCCGCAGCTGCACGCCGGTGAAGGTGTTCCTGACGTTTCAAATCGAGGAGAGGCACCGCGCGTGACGGTGAAGATCGATGTCGAGGGCGGTGAGAACGACGTCTTCGCGCACGGGCAGGACTTCCTCGCTGCGCTGCACCCGGACATTCTCTGCGAAGTCCTCGATGACCGCGCGAAACCGCGGGAGCTCATGGGCCACCTCGGCGAGCACGGCTACCGCTATTACCTCGTCGGCGAAGATCGACTGTACGCGCGGACGACGATTCGGCCGGATCCGCGCCTGCGTGACTGGCTGTTCACGCTGAAATCACCGGATCAGATGCGCGCGGCGGGCTACCCGGTCGACTGAAGTCCTGCTGCCGACAGTCAACTGTGCGCAGATTGCACATTTTCGGCTCGAAACTGGCAATCTGCGCACACTTAACTAAGGAGGGAAGGCCCCGGCGCACTGTCGGTGTCTGGGAACTACGGCAGCAGCGAAAGGCAGCAGCTCGCCGCTCCGCTTCAGCCCTGCAGCTGATCGGCGATGAGAGCGGCCAGCAGCGCGGTGCGCGGGGCGATCTCATCGACGACGGCGTGTTCGTGTTCGGCGTGCGCCCCATCGCCGACGGCGCCCAGACCGTCGAGGGTGGCGATGCCGTCACCGGCGGTGAAGTTCCCGTCCGAGGCGCCGCCCACGGACACTCCCTGCGGCGCGGGCAGCCCGAGTTCGCCGGCGAGGGCCGTCGCCCGTTCGAAGAGCACAGCCGACTGCTCAGGTTCGAAAGGAGGCCGGTTGATTCCGCCGAGCACCTCCGTCATCGAGCCCTCCACCTGCGGCTTCGCAGCCAACTCACGGATCTGCGCATCCACGCGTTCGAGCTCAGCCGCAGTCCGGGCTCGCACATCGATGTCCACCCGGGCCTCGGCCGGCACGGTGTTCGACGTGGTCCCCGCGCTGATCACGGTCGGCACCACCGTCGTCCCCGCCTCGGCGTCGGCCAGGTCGGCCACCAACGGCAGAGTCAGAGCCAGGGCCATTCCCGCGTTGATGCCCTTCTCCGGTTCGAGCCCCGCGTGCGAGGCCTTGCCGGTGAACTTCAGCACGTAGTTGCTCGTGCCCTTCCGCTCGAGTTTGAGCGCCCCGTCAGCGCTCGCCTCCATGACGAACACAGCCTTCGCCTCGGCCGCCTCGGCGCGGATGAGGTCCGACGAGGACACGGATCCGATCTCCTCATCGCCGGTGACGAGGATCGACAGACCGTCCAGTCCGCCCTCGCCGAGGTGGTCGGCCACCATCGCGGTCGCGTGCACGCTCATGATCGCCCCGGTGAGCATGTCGAAGCTGCCGGGACCGCGGAGGATGCCGTCCTCGGTGGAGAAGGGGATGCGTTCGAGGGTGCCGTGCGGCCACACCGTGTCCTGGTGGTTGAGCAGGACGACGCGGGCCGGCCCGGTGCCGAAGCGCAGACGCAGGTGGGCGGTGCCGTCGACCTCGAGCAGTTCCGCCTCCGCGCCGAGGCGGTCCCCCAGGAGCGCGGCGAAGTCCCGTGCTCCTGCGGCCACGGCCGCCTTGTCGTGTGAGGGGGTCTCGATGGAGATGACCCGTTCGATGTCGGCGAGCATGTCGGGCAGACGTCGCTTCGCCTGTTCGACGAAGTCAGCGGGCTGGGGCGCAGATGATGTGGTCGAAGTCATAGGGCGAGTCTACGGAAGGCCGGTTGCCGACATCGCAGGTGTCCGAATGATGCAGGACGGACCCGATGCGCAGCTTGTCCGCACCGCGGCCGAATCGGTGTGCGGTGCGCCGTGGGAAGGATCGCGGTCTCCGTGCGGAATGGCCTGTGGACCGCGGCCGCGCACAAACCCGGCCGTCTGTGGTTTGCTAGTCCTATGGGTGAGGCAGTCAGCTCGAAGCGGTACACGCCGGAGGAACGCACACTGTATCGGGAGAAGCTCGCGGAGAATCTCGAGCTCTTCGATACCTACCTTCGTCATGCGGATTTCAAATCGGCGGGCACGATCGGGCTCGAACTCGAGCTCAACCTCGTCGGCGAGGGCAATCAGCCGAGCCTGCGGAACAAGGAGGTGCTCGATCGACTCGATGACGAGTATCAGTCCGAGATCGGCGGCTTCAACCTCGAACTCAACCATCCGGTGCTCCAAGTGGCCGGGCGGGGGCTGAAGACCTTGGAGGCCGGTGTCGCTCATCGCTTGGAGAAAGCGCAGAAGGCCGCCGAGGAAGACGGACTCAAGGTGGTGTCGATCGGCACCCTGCCGACCCTGACCACCGAATTCCTCACCGACGAGAAGTGGATGACGGAGGAGAACCGCTACGAGGCGCTGAGCAACTCGGTCATCGACGCCCGCGGCGAGTACGTCCGCATCGAGCTCGGTCGTGAAGAGCGGTACAAGGCGGAGTTCGCCGATATCGCTCCGGAATCCTCCTGCACGTCGATGCAGCTGCACCTGCAGGTGGCGCCGAACCGTTTCGCCGACGCGTGGAACGCCTCGCAGGCGATCGCCGGGGCGCAGGTGGCGATGGCAGCGAACTCACCGCTGTTCGTCGGCCGCAAGCTGTGGCACGAATCCCGGATCCCGATCTTCGCGCAGTCCATCGACACCCGCACGCCCGAACTCGTCAACCAGGGCGTGCGTCCCCGTGTATGGTTCGGCGAACGGTGGATCACCAGCGTCTTCGACCTCTTCGAGGAGAACGTCCGCTACTTCCCGCCGCTGCTGCCCGAGATCAAGGACTTCGTCGAATTCCGTGCCGCCGACGCTCCGAAGCTCTTCGAACTCAATCTGCACAACGGCACGGTGTGGCGTTGGAACCGCCCCATCTACAACTCCGGCGACGGCGGCGCGCACATCCGTGTCGAGAACCGCCTGCTTCCGGCCGGTCCGACCCCGGTCGACATGGTTGCCGACGCCGCTTTCTACTACGGCCTGGCCGAGTTCCTCGTCGGGGAGAACCGTCCCGTGTGGTCGCGGATGTCATTCGCCGAGGCGGAGGAGAACTTCAATGCCTGCGCCAAGGATGGGATCGAGGCCCGGGTGACCTGGCCGAAGATCGGACGCATCGGCGTGGCCGACCTCGTCACCGATGTGCTCGCGCCGCAGGCCAGGCGCGGACTCTCGCGACTGAACATCGACAAGGACGTCATCGACGAATACATGTCGATCATCGAAGGCCGTGCCGAAAGCCGCGTCAATGGTGCGACCTGGCAGCTGAAGGCCCTCGAGAGCCTCGCGCCCGGCAGCCGCCAGGACTCGCCCGAACGCGCCGAGGGCATCACGGCGATGATGGATGCCTACCTCGCGAACCAGGCGACAGGGAAGCCCGTCCACACCTGGGAGATCCCCACTCGCTGATGGCCGTTCGGCACCAAATGCAGGTCACTATCGGATACTCAGCGCCAAAACTAGGTCGCTATCGGATACTTCGCGACGCAGAAAGTATCCGATAGCGACCTAGTTTTGGGCTCAGGCGACGAGCCTCAGAGACGTTCGACCTCGACGAAGACGACGTCGGCGCTGCCTCCGGGGTTCGAGACCTCATGCTCGGATCCTGCCGGACGCGTGTAGGAGACGCCGGCCTCGAGTTCGGCGCGGATCTCGGTGCCATCCGAATTGCGCACGAGCATCGTGTCCGTGACCATCGGCACGACGACGTATTCGTACTCGTGCTTGTGCATCGGGATGACGCCGTCGGGGCGGATCGTCCACTTCGTCACCCGGAACACTCCGTTGTCGAGCTGGACCTCGCCGGTCGAACCGGTGTCTTCTGTATTGTCTGCGGTCATGGTGATCTCCTTCGATACGCGAGCGGCCTGCGGCAGAAGCCGGGACGGACCTGACGCCCTCACTGTATCGCCCTGAGCGGGCTCGACTTGAACCGATCCACCCGGGCTAGCATGAGGGATATGCGATACCCACTTGCTGACATCGACAACGTCGACGATGACATTCGCGCCCAGATCCTCGAGGTCGCCGAGAAGTCGGGGTTCGTGCCCAATGTCTTCCTCGCACTGGCCCGCCGACCGGACGAATTCCGCGCCTTCTTCGCCTACTACGACGCGCTCATGGAGAAGGAGACGGGGAACCTGACCAAGGCCGATCGGGAGATGATCGTCGTGGCCACCTCGGCGATCAATCACTGCCTCTACTGCGTCGTCGCGCACGGAGCGATGCTGCGGATCTTCCAGAAAGACGCGCTCATCGCCGATGTCGTCGCCACGAACTATCGCCAAGCCGATATCAGCCCACGTCAGATGGCTATGCTCGACTTCGCCGTCAAGGTCTGCGAGGAGCCGTGGGCCGTAGGAGACGCCGACCACCAGAGGCTTGCCGACCACGGATTCGACGCCGAAGACGCCTGGGACATCGCCGCGATCACCGGCTTCTTCGGCCTGTCCAACCGCATAGCCCACATCTCCGGAATGCTCCCGAACCCGGAGTTCTACACCCTCGGCCGCCTCCCGCGTGAGAAGAAGTGAACCGATGACCTCATCCACCCCCGCCGAAACCCTCCCGGCCGCCTCCGCCCGATCCGGGCTCGTCAAACCGTTCGCCGCGATGGGCATCGTCGCCACCGTCGGGCAGATGCAGCGCGCCGGCCGTGACACCATCGCCATGTGCCTGGGCGAACCGACCCAGGGCGCGCCCGGCCCCGTGCTCGCCCGTGCCGCCGAGGTCATGACCGACGGCACCGGACTCGGATACTCGCCGATCTTCGGCATCCCCGAACTGCGCGAAGCCATCGCCTCCCACTACCGCGACTGGTACGGACTCGACATCGCACCCGACCGCATCGCCGTGACGACCGGATCCTCCGGCGCCTTCCAGACGACGTTCCTCACCTGCTTCGACGTCGGTGACCGGGTGGCTCTGGCCCGACCCGGGTATGGGGCGTACAAGAACATCCTCGCGGCACTCGGCTGTGAGGTCGTCGAACTCGACTGCGGTGCCGATGAAGGGTTCCAGCCCACCGTCGACCTCTTGGCCGCCGCCCATGCGAAGGCCCCTCTCAAGGGGCTCATGCTCGCCTCACCTGCGAACCCGACCGGCACGATGATCGGCCCCGAGGCGCTCGGCCGGATCGTCGACTGGTGCCGGGCCAACGGGGTGCAGGTGATCTCCGATGAGATCTACCACGGCATCAGCTATATCGGCACCCGCGGCGAATGCGCACTCGCCCACGACGACTCTGCCGTCGTCATCTCCTCGTTCTCCAAATACTGGGGCATGACCGGGTGGCGACTCGGCTGGGCGATCCTGCCCGAAGCGCTCGTCGCGCCGGCCCAGAACGTCACGGGCAACCTCTCCCTGTGCGCCCCGGTGCCGGCGCAGTACGCGGCGGTCGCGGCCTTTGCAGACGAATCCTATGCCGAATGCGAGGCCGCAGTGGCCTCGTTCGCCGGTGCACGCGAACATGTCCTGGGCGCCCGCGCGGACCTCGGCTTCGGCGAGATGGCCCCACCCGACGGCGCCTTCTACATGTACGCCCGCATCGACGACATCCTCGACCGCGCGGGAATTGCCACTGCCGGCCAGTGGTGCGCGCGGGTGCTCGAGGCCACCGGCGTCGCGCTCGCCCCCGGTGACGACTTCGACTCCGTCGACGGCTCCCGTTCGGTGCGCCTGTCGCTGGCCGTCGGAGCGGACCGCACGGCCGAAGCCATCGACCGCATCCTCAACTTCATGGGATGAGCCCTGAACGTCGTGAGATGAGCCCTTCCGAGGGGATCCGATGAGCGCCGAGGATGTGCGAGCGGGCGGGCCGCCTCCGCCCCCGAAGGCCCTGCCGGTGCTCGGCATCATCCTGGCCGCCGTCCTGCTCGGATCGGCCGGACTGTTCGTCATCCTCGCCGAGGCGACCGCCCCCACCGCCGCCTTCCTGCGGTGTTGGATCGCGGTCATTGTGCTCGCCCCGTTGGCGTGGCTCGAGCTGCGACGGTACGGCCGTTTCCCGCCGAAGGCGATCCTCATCGCCGCGGTCTCCGGAGCGGCGCTCGGAATCGACTATGTGCTGTGGGCGCAGAGCGTGCTCGACGCCGGTCTGGGCGTGTCCACGGTCCTCATCAGCGTTCAAGTGATCGTGTTCCCGGCGCTGGTGTGGGCGTTCGGCGGTTCCCGGCCGGGATGGCTGTTCATCGGCTGCGTGCCGATCATGATCATCGGCATGCTGCTGACCGGGGGAGTGTTCGGCGCCGACGAGACGGCGGCGAATCCGATGCGGGGAGCGATCTTCGGGGTCCTGTCCGGTGTGCTCTACGGCGTCTACATCTTCGGCATCCACCACAGCCGGAAGGTCGCCGGAGACTTCATCGTCGCCCCGGTCCAAGTGGGCACGATCTCCGCCGGGGTGATGACCGCGGTCGCCGGGCTGACCCTCGGCGGCCTCGACTTCGACCTCGGCTGGGCCGGTTGGGGCTGGATGATCGCCCTGGCCGTCTGCGGTCAGGCCCTGTCATGGGTGCTGCTGAGCATCTCCAGCCCGTTGGTGCCGGTGCCGATGACCGCGGCGCTCATGCTGCTCCAACCGCTGTCCGCAGTGGTGCTCGGATCCCTCGTCGCCGGGGAGCGGCTGCAGGCGGGACAGTGGATCGGCGCCGTCCTCGTGGCCCTCATCGTCTGGATCGTCGGTGGAGGACCCGCGGCCCTGACACGTCGGCGACGTCGGTAGGGGCGGACTGCCTCGGCGATCCGGGCGCTGCGGTGGGCTGGGAACGGTGGGCCGCCTCGGCGAAGGAATCGCTGTGGAAGCCCCGCCCCAGGCGGGACTCAGTGTTCGTGGGCCTCGATCGTGTGGGCGATGGCGTCGACGATGATGTGGGCGACGTGGTCGTCCTTGAGCGAATAGTAGGCTTCGCGGCCGATCCGATTGACTCCGACGAGGTGGAGTCCGCGGAGGAACTTCAGGTGCTGGGACACCAGCGGCTGGGACAGTCCGGTCGCCTCGACGATGTGGGTGACAGTGGCCTCGCCGTGGGTGAGGACGAGCAGCATCTTCAGCCGGGAGGGTGTGGCGAGTGCCTTGAAGAGGTCGGCGGTCTCGGTGATGGCTTCGAGATGGTCCTCGGGGTTGAGCAGGAGCTGCTCGACATCGTCATTGACGGGGACGGAATCGGGAATGGAAGCCATGAGTGCAGATTACCGGACAACCGGCGTGGTCATGCGATATCCGGCACCGTGAGGCGGTCGCGGCAGTCGCGGGGTTCGGGCGGTCGGGACCGCCAGCGCCTCAGTCGAGGGCTTCGACGTCGGCCTGCGAGCCGAGGAGGTCATCGGCCAAGGACTCCCACTGACCGTAGGCGTCCGGCAGTGCCGACCGCTGCACGGACTGTGCCGCTTCGGTCGGTGACATCGAATCCCAGCCGTCGATCTGGTTGAGGCCGGGGTTCTCGACCTCGGGATTGATCCCATAGAACGCCTTGGCAGCGTAGATGGGATCGGTGAGCTGATGGGGCTCGCCCCAGCCCTGTGAAGGACGCTGCTGGAACAGGCCGACTGAATCACGGTCGCCGGAATCCAGATTGCGCAGCGAGGACTCCTGCAGCGCTGTCATGAGCGCGATCCTGATCGCATGGTCGTCGAAGTTGCCCCCGCGGCCGACGCCGATGATGAGCCGAGCATTGTCGATCTGCTGCTGACTGAGCTGGTTGACCGAAGCCATCTGCATCTGCCTGATCTTCGTGGAACCGAACGAAATGGGGGAATTGAGGATGATGACGGCGCCCACGACCAGTGCCATCACTGCAGCCCCGAGCCCGATGAGGGCACCAGTGAGCACGGACCGGCGGCCCTTGCGAGATGAGGTCAGACGAGGCATGAATATAACGATAATGCAACAAACTTAAGAGTGCATGGGGCAACGCCGAGGTTTTTATCACAGGAAGGTCACGGCCGGGCGGCGGTGAGGGGGAGGGCGGAGCCGAGCGTGAGCTCGTCTCGGAGGGCCCCGCACAGCTTAGGCTTGAACCATGGTGAGAATCGTTCGGCGCAACAACCGCCCACCTCTGATGACCTGCCTCATTGTGGTCTTCTCCTTCGTCGCCGTCGGCATCCTGACCGTTGCCGGCATCCTCGTCGCCATCATCTTCCTCTCCGCGGAGTCGTCGTCGACAGGTTCATCGCCGACCTCGGACTCCTCGTCGATCGGATCCTCATCCTCCGATTCCGATTCGGACGGCGGCCCCGGTCCGAGCACCACTGCCCCGGTGTCCGGAGGCTGGACGAGCGGAGGCTGAGTCTCGGGCCGCGGCTGAGTCCCTGGTAGGACGGGCGAGCAGCATCGTCGGCGCCCGTCCAGATCACCGATCCGAATCAGCCTCGGTGATCCTGCGGGATCACCGGCTGGCGGAGGATCGTGCGCAGCTTCTCCGGCGCGGTCCGGCGAACATCGCTGAGGTAGATCTCGTGATGCTTGCCCGCCATCGTCATCCCTGCCTCGGGAATGACATCGGTGTGCATGCGCTCGAGGACGGGCCCTTCGTCGTCGAAGGGACCGATATGCAGGGTCTGGACGCACGTTCCCTCCCGCAGTGTGTCGAATCGGATCTCGCCGAGGCGGGGCGCCGATCCCTTCGCCCGGACCGTGCCGTTGACGCCGTCGACGTGGCCTGCGTCCAACCAGTCCGGGACGAGCAGCATGAGCGTGAAGTCCCACGCTGACTTGTCCCGAGCACTCGTGAACGCCGCCATATCATCAGCCCACCACAGCCCTTCGAGCGGAGGCACGACATAGTCGCGGCCGAGTTCGAGCTTGCTGAAGAACTTCAGCCCATAGGCGAGCGGATAGAGGCTCGTCAGCGCCGATGCGAAATCCGGCGAGGTGTTCGGGTCTCCGTGGCCATCGATCATGAGGTACTGCGATTCCGGCACCTCGATGAGGTCGAATCGCCCCTGCTTCGCGCGGAAACCAGGCAGCGATCTCTTGAAATCGATCTTGTCCATACGAGGCTCCGCTCCAGGGTTGGGAATGAGATGAGTCTGATCCGCTTGACCTTGACACGATGTCAGGGTCTTCACTGGGTGGCAAGGAGGTGGAGACCATGACACATCCACTCAAACACCACCGGACCGACACCGGCGACCCCATGATCGAAGCGCTGAGTGCGTCGACCCCGCAGCAGCGCCTGCAGGCGGCGATGGCCATCGGCACACGAGCCGAGCCCCGTGACCTCGACGTGCTCATCGCCCGGTGCCGCATCGAACCGGACTTCTTCGTCCGCGACATGCTCACCTGGGCGCTCACTCGGCTGCCCGCCGGCGACACCGTTCCCCGCCTCGTCGCCGAACTCGACTCGCCGCTGTCGCAGGCGATCAGCCAATCCCTGCACACCCTGTCGAAGATCGGTGACGTGCGTGCCTGGCCGCCCATGGACCCGGCCCGGATCGGCACCGCGCTCATCGCCCATACCGACACCGAGGTGGCCCGCAGTGCGTGGAGAGCCGCCGTTGCCCTTGTGCCCGGTGAAGATCGTGAAGAACTGGCATCCGCCCTGGTGACACAGTTGGGTCGAGGGGATCTCGAGATGCAGAAGAGCCTCAGTCGAGCGATTGTGTCCCTCGGCGAGGATCTCGTGTCAGTGGTCGATGAGAGGCTTCATGCAGAGGACGACACAGTGCGGGCTCACGCCATGGCGACTCGGGACATGTTCGATGACCCGGATGCCGGCTTCGCCCACGCCTTGGACGCAGCCAAGCGGGTGGTCGCACTGGGGTCCGAGGCCACGGTCTAGATCGGCACAGGGAAGGTCTGATCGTGCGTGTGCCGACGGGTGGGGCAAGCCCGCCGGCGCACGGCCGAGGTCTCGGATCCCTTCCTTCAGTTTGCGGTTCCAGCACCTGTGCGAAATTCGCCTGCGACCGTTGAACGACGTCCGAAAGGTCCCAGGCATCGAAGAACTTCGGAACAATGCACCCGGAGCGCCACTATTGCGGCATAGAGTGGCTGACAGCAGAGAAGAGGTAGCAATGCTCATCGGCGAAGTGGCCCGGCGCTCCGGTGTGAGCGCACGCATGCTGCGCCACTACGAATCATTGGGCCTCGTCTCGCCCAGCCAGCGGACGCCCGGCGGCTACCGGGAGTACTCCGACGCCGACATCGGGCGCATCTTCCATATCGAAGGTCTGCGCAAACTCGGGATGTCTCTGACCGAAGTCGGTCGGGTGCTGTCCGAGCCGGACTTCGACCCCGGCACAGTGCTCGGGGACCTCATCGACCAGGCACGTGAGCGGATCGCGGCCGAGCAGCGTCTGCTCGACCACCTCCAGTCCGTCGCTCGGCTCGGTCGAGCCGACGGCGAGTCTCTCCTGTACACCATCGAACTCATGCGCTCTCTCGAATCCGGCGATGTCATCCAACGGCACAAAGCCGCACTCGGCAGCGGAGTCGACGGAGGAATGCCGATCGAGGCCTTGGCGCAGGCGGTCCTGCAGGAGACCGTGCTCAACGCGGCCGGGGCCATGCGGTGGGCGCTCGCCCAAGCCGGTGCCGAGGCCGTGCCCCATGTGGTGGTCGGAATGGACGACGCATCGGCCCAAGTGCGTCGCAATGCCCTGCTCGCCCTCGACGAGATCCGCAGAACCACACCGGACGAGAAACTCGACTCACGCTCGATATCGATGATCCGTCAGGCACTGGACAAGGGACTCGACGATGTCGACTCTGATATCCGCAGCATCGCCGCGCTCACCCTCGGCCGCTCAGGTGACGAGAAAGCTGTTCCTGTGCTGCTCGACATGGCGATGAATGGACCGAGGGACATCGAGGCAGCCGAGACCCTCGGCTTCATCGTCGACGCGACCGGACCGACTGCCGACATCGGAGAAAAGGTTCTCATCGAACTGCACCGACAAGCGGACTCGCACGATCCCCAGATACGGTTCCGGGTGCTCCAAGTCCTCCTCGAGATCTCCGGCAACCGCAGCAGTGACCTCATTGCCGAGCTCAGCGGCGATGACAGCCCGGAGCTCGCAGCCACCGCGCTCGCCGCACTCGATCGCCGACGACGGGAGCAGACATCGGACAAGGAGTGAACCTGGCCGATTTCGGTCGGGCCGCCTCGGTGAGGGGAAGACGGGAATCCGCGTTCCGACCGCCTCGGTGAAGGGGCGGTGGGAATCTGCGTTCCGGCCGCCTCGGCGAAGGGATGTCGGGTCTTCCTCATTCCGGTGGCTGTTGCCGGATCACTAAACTGGCCCTCATGACAACGGGCGGGACGACGGACGGAACGGATGCGGCCGGTGCGGCGGTCGGGCAGAAGCGGCGGCTGAGGCAGCCGTTCGTCTATCGGCGACACCACTTCACGCCCACCGGAGTGCTCGACTACCTGTTCTTCCTGTTCGCCGGTGCGGCCTCGACTTGGCTGGCGCTGCTCATCCTGCTCAAGGGATTCAGCCTCGGCTGGTGGCAGGTGCTCACGCTGCTCGTGTTCTGGGGAGTCGTGTCCTATCTGGCTCTGCCCAGGCTGCACCGCATCCTGTCCCAGATCTATGTGCCGAACTACTTCATCGGCCGCACTCGCACCTCTGACGGTCTGCTCGGCGATCCGGTCAATCTCGCCTGGCGTGGTGAGGAAGCGCAGATCCACCATGCGATGCGCGAAGCCGGATGGATCCTCGCCGACAGCATCACTCCCGCATCGACGTGGGAGATCATCCGGTCGACGGTGACGAAGCGCAGCTACCCGCAGGCGCCGGTGTCCCCGCTGCTGTTGTTCGGCCGCCGTCAGGACTTCGCCTACCAGCAGGAAGTCGATGGAGATCCGGGCCAGCGCCACCATGTGCGGTTCTGGAAATGCCCGCGCGGATGGCTGCTGCCCGGCGGACATCAGGCCGATTGGCTGGCCGCCGGAACCTATGACAAAGCCGTCGGCATCTCCCTGTTCACCCTCCAGTTCACCCACAAGATCGAAGAGAACACCGACGTCGAACGAGACCACATCGTCGATACAGTCACCCGTGCCAATGAAGTGATCGCGGTCGATCGGATCAAGGACTTCTCCACCGGATACCACTCCCGCAACGGCGGCGGCGATGCGATCATCACCGACGGGCACCTGCCGATCGTGGACGTCACCGAGGTGGTCGCCGACGAAGCCGACCATCCCGAACGCCTGGAGCTGGCGCTCGACGCCACCCGCATCTACTCCGATTCACGCAGCGTGTCCGAAGTGACGAAGACGCTGTGGCGACAGCGCCCGCTGCAGACCGTCGTCGGGGCCGCCCTCGTGCTCGTCCTGCTGCTCTTCCAAGCGTGGGATGTGATCAGTATGCTCCTCGATTGGAACGGACTGCGCTCCGAAGTCGTCGGCTACAGCTCGGACATCGCGGCCATCAGCGATGACACGGCCACGCGCATCGTCGCTGGAGTGCTCGTCGGCGTCAGCCTCCTCATCGGTTGTCTGCAGGTCATCGCTTCGACGTCGGTGTTCCGCGGCAGCAACCGGGCCAGGCTGTGGATCCTCACGCTCTCGACGATCTCCGTGATCGTGTCGATGACGAACTACTTCACCGGAGACCGCGACCTGGCGACGAACATGTATGCGCTGACGACCATCGCCATGCAGGTGGCGGTGCTGCTGGCGCTGTCGAGCGACTCCTCCCGGATGTTCACCCGCTTCAGCACCGCAGCCCTGCGTGCCGAACGACAGGACCGCGCCCTCGAGGACTGACGCGGCGGGTTCCCACCCGCGAGGAACGGGGCGGCGGGTTCCCGCCCGCAGGGCCCGGGGTGGCGGGTCCGTGTATTCTGACCGTGTCCGATCCACTCCGCACTTCAGCTCGACGCCGAGGCTGGACCACACACGAAGGCAGGACTCCATGACCGACCAGACCCCCGATGCTTCCGTCTTCGATTCGATCGATCCGGTCCTCAAGGTCGTCACCGCCGAGATCGAGATCTCAGCTCCCGCCGAGGCGGTCTTCGAACTCATCGCCGACCCGCAGCGTCAGCCGGAATGGGACGGCAATGACAACCTCGGCTCGGCCGTCGAGGGCCAGCGAGTGCAGGGGGCCGGGAGCTCGTTCGTCACGACTCTGACCAAGGGCGTGGACCGGGAGAACCACATCGTCGACTTCGCCGAGGGCAGGCTCATCGCCTGGAAGCCCTCCGAAGTGGGTGGAGAGCCGTTCGGTCAGAAGTGGGTGTGGGAGATCGAACCGACCGGAGACGACTCGGTCCTGGTTCGTCACACCTATGACTGGACCGAGCTGCGCGATCCGAAGCGTCTGTCGCGGGCGCAGTCGACGACCGCGGCTAATCTGCTCGCCTCGCTCAAGAGACTCAAGCAGCTCGCCGAAGGCTGAGATCAGGCGCCTGGCAGACAGCCGCGGCCGAGGCCTGACTGCTTACCGCGTCCGAGTGACCGTCCCGCCGGGACAGCAGTCCGGTCAGAACAGACGGATAGAGGCACTCATTTCGGCCAGGCGTCGGCGAGACGCGTGAGCAGCGATGCCAGCTGTGCCCGCTCGTCCTCGGTGAATGTGCTCAATGCCTGATCGACGTTGTCACGCTGGGCGCCGCGGAATCTGTTGGTGATCGCGCGGCCCTTGTCCGTCAGCGCGATGAGGGTTCGCCGGGCATCATCCGGGTCTGCCTCGCGACGCAGTAGTCCGAGCTCGACGCCTTGGGACACGAGCCTGGACGCGCGCGGCTGATCGACGCCGATCGCATCGCCGAGTGCGCTGACTCCCAGCGCCGTGCCCGCCTGGACGAGTGAGACGAGCAGACGGATGAGCGCACGCCCACGGCCGTGTGCGGCGAACGGCCCACCGGGATGACGCCTGCCGCCGAAGGGGAAATCGTCTGAGTTCCGACCGCCACCGAATCCACCACGGTCTCCGAATCCACCGCGTTCACCGAAGCCCCCGCGCTGGCCAGGGCCGCCGTGCTCACCGAGCCCGCCGAAGGGGCCGAATCCACGCGGACCGCCGGGCCCGCGCCGCCACTGCAGGCGGGTGAGCGCCTCGGCGATCGCCTGAATGTCATCGTTCGTGCTCATGATTCGATTTTACATGCCACTTGACATGCAATCGAATTGCATGTCATTCTGCATGTACATGTCAGATGACAACTAAGGAGATGACATGACTGAAAACAAAGACTTCAACGATGACAACGACGACTTCACCACCCCGACCGGAGGAGCCGGCGCAACAGGTGCCGATGGCCGGACAGACTCGCCGAACACCGACGAGAACACCGTCGCCGGCAGCGCCTCGAGTCTCGGCTCCGATCGCGAACAGCCGGGCGAAGCGGGCAAGACCGATGCGGCGGAGAATGATTCGGCCGCACGCACTGAGCCCGTGAACGGTGCCGATTCCGGCGACGGCAAGGGCGATGACACCGACACCGATCTGCCGCAGCTGCTGCGCGAGTTCAGCCACGTGCTGCGTCGCGAATTCCGCTCGGCTGCGGTCGACTCCGGATTCGACCCTCGCGACTTCGGGCGTATGCGGCGAGGACGTCGCCGCTGGGACTCCGATGAGGTCGTCGCCGACGGTGCCGCCTACCCGGAAGAGCCTGTGACCTACGGTCCGCCGCGCGGCCGAGGTGGATGGGGGCCATCGAAGAACATCGATCCCGAAGAGCTGCGCCAGCGCTTCCGCGATATGCGCGACGGAGTCGGCGATCGCATCGAAGAGGTGCTCACCTCCGAAGAATTCGAGAACCTCAAGGCCTCGCTGGCGAAGATCGTCGACAACTTCGGCCCCGATCGCTGCGGCGACGACTCGGCCCGCCATAACGGACCGTACGACCGCGAACACCCCCACGACCATGACGATCACCGAGGCGGCCCTGACCGTCACGAGGCTCATGGACCCCGTGGTGGGAACGGCGACCACGACCGCCGCCGCGGGGGAGGCCGCGGACGGCGCGGATTCGGCCCGAACTTCGGTCCCGGCTTCGGTCCGGGCCGACGAGGATTCGACCCCTTCGGCTGGGCCGATGAGCGCCGCAGCCGCGAACAGGAGGTCCAAGAGGCCTTCGAGCGCGGATTCGCCGCGGGCTTCGAACAGGGACGCAACTCGTAAGCGACGCCGCCGGTGGAGTGCTCTCCGCCGGCGGCCGACCGTTGGGTCGTGCGAAGACACTCTCCCGACCACCCGAGAACGCGATGCCGGCCCGCACATCCGCGCTGTCCATCAACAGAACGGCACCGTGAAACATCGACGCGATCCGGTGCGAACCTCCACGGTTCGCACCGGATCGCGTCTGCGTCTGTGCGCCGAGACTCCCCGCGCGGTGCACAGGCGTATCCACGGCACTTCTGCCGGCGCAGCGATCATGCGGCAGCACGGGCCGCTGAACGCTCAGCTGCGGGAGAGCACCGCCCCGAGGTCATCGAGCACGCTGCGATCCTCGATCGTCGACGGCACTGCCGGGTCGTCGGCGCCATCGGCGATCTGCCGCATCGTCTTGCGCAGGATCTTGCCCGACCGGGTCTTCGGCAGACCCGCGACGATGTCGACGCGTTTGAATGCGGCGACCGGTCCGATCTCTTTGCGGACGAGCGCCACGAGTTCGTCGATGACGGTGTCCGGGTCGGCCGCCTCGGCGGAATCCCCGAGCACGACCAGCGCACGTGGGATCTGTCCCTTCATATCATCGTGGACGCCGATGACAGCGGCCTCGGCCACGGCCGGGTGGGAGGCGACGACCGCCTCGATGATGCCGGTGGACAGGCGGTGGCCGGCGACGTTGATGACATCGTCGGTGCGACCCATGACGAAGACGTACCCATCCTCATCGAGATAGCCGGAATCGCCGGTGAGGTAATAGCCGTCGAAGGCGGCGAGGTAGGAGGAGATGAACCTCTCGTCGTCACCCCACACCGTGGCCATGGTGCCCGGAGGCAGCGGCAGCCGGATGACGATGAGTCCTTCCTCCCCGGCCGGAACTGGCTGACCGCCGGGGTCGACGACCTCGACGTGGAAGCCGGGAGTCGGCTTCGTCGAGGATCCCGCCTTGAGCGGGAACCGGGTCAGTCCCAGCGGATTCGCCGTGATCGGCCAGCCGGTCTCCGTCTGCCACCAATTGTCGACGACGGGGACGTCGCGTCCGGTCGCCTCGGCGAGGATCTTCGTCGTCCACTCATACGTGTCGGGATCGAGGCGCTCGCCGGCGAGGAATTCCGCACGCAGACTCGACAGATCGTACTTCTTCATCAGCTCGCCGTTCGGGTCCTCCTTGCGCACCACGCGCATGGCGGTCGGGGCGGTGAAGTGGACGTTGACCTTGTGCTGCTCGATGGCGCGGAAGAAGGCTCCGGCATCGGGTGTGCCCACGGGTTTGCCCTCATAGAGCACTGAGGTGACGCCGGCCAACAGGGGCGCGTAGATGATGTACGTGTGCCCGACGACCCACCCGACGTCGGAGGCGGTGAACATCGTGTCGCCCGGGTGGAGGCCGAAGACGGTCGGCATCGAGAACGCTCCGGCCACCGCATATCCGCCGGAATCGCGGACGATTCCCTTCGGTTTGCCGGTGGTGCCCGAGGTGTAGAGGACGTAGAGCTCGTCGGTGGCCTTCACGGTCACCGGGTCGATGCCCTCGGGTGTCTGGTCGAGCAGTTCGGCGTAGTCGAGGTCGTTCTCGCCGAGTTCGCAGCGATGTTCGTCGCGTTGGACGATGACGGTGAAGTCAGGTTTGTTCTCGGCGATCTCGATGGCCTCATCGAGCATCGGTTTGTATTCGAGGACTCGGCTCTTCTCGACTCCGCAGGAAGTGGAGATGACGGCTTTCGGGGCGGTGTCGTCGATGCGCACGGCGAGCTCGTTCGGAGCAAAGCCGCCGAAGACGACCGAGTGGATCGCGCCGAGGCGGGCGCACGCGAGCATGGCCACGGCCGCCTCGGGGATCATCGGCATGTAGATGACGACGCGATCGCCCTTGGTCACACCTCTGTCCGCCAGGGCCCGAGCGAAGCGGGAGACCTCGTCGAGAAGCTCGGCGTAGTTGATCGAACGGACGGTGTCGGTGACCGGCGAATCGTAGATGATGGCGGCCTGGTCGCCGCGGCCGTTCGCGACATGTCGGTCGAGCGCGTTGTAACAGACGTTGAGCTCGCCGTCGGGGAACCAGCGATAGATCGGCGCATTCGAATCGTCGACGGCCTTCGTCGGTTCGGTGACCCAGTCGATGTGGTTCTTGGCCTGCTCGAGCCAGAAGCCGTGCGCGTCCTCGGCGATGCGGGCCACGACGTCGTCGTAGCTTTCAGCGGAGTTCTCGATGGTGGTATTCATGCTCCCATTGTGACGCATAGCACAGTTGTGTGCCGAGGTGGGGCTCATCCTCGGGGATCGCCACCGGCACGAAAGTGGACCCATTTCCCTGCACTCGGACCAGGAGAGGGCACAATGGGGATATGAGATTCCTGGTTGCACTGATCCTCGGCCTCGCCGTCATGTTCGGTCTGAACGCCATCTTCGACTTCTTCGCGATGGCGCGACCGTGGGGTTCGATCCTCATGGGCGTCATCGTCGGGCTGACAATGCTCGTCGTCCTGCTCATCTGGGAGGCCGTGCGCCCGACCCAGCCGAAGGGCGAATCGGCGAAGGCCAAGGCGAAGGCGCAGAAGAGCGAAGACGAGCGGGCGAAGGCCCGTGCCGAACGACGTGCCCGACTCGCCGCCGAGGCGGGAGTGAGCCTCGAAGGCATCGACGGTGCCCTGCCGGGGTCGACCGCCCAATCGTCGGAGGCGGCCTCGTCCGATGGGTCAGCCGAGGAGGCCTCCACCGAGGGTGCATCGGCTCAGTCG
Source organism: Brevibacterium sediminis (assembly GCF_013623905.1). Lineage (GTDB taxonomy): Bacteria > Actinomycetota > Actinomycetes > Actinomycetales > Brevibacteriaceae > Brevibacterium > Brevibacterium sediminis. The sequence goes on along the minus strand of NZ_JABKDD010000006.1, from coordinate 104,144 downwards.
ACACCCACCGAAACGGTTCCGACTGCGAGCGAGTCCGCCGGCAGTGCGCCAGCTGAAGGCTCGGACGCGGCTGGGGCCGCGGCGACGACCGAGGGCGAGGAATCGGCTGGGACCAGCGCCGCTGCCGACGGTGCGGCGACCGCTTCGCCGAACGAGGCGACGACCGTTGGGTCGGACGAGGCGCCTGAGACCGACGCGACCGAGCACGCGGCTGAGCAGAACGGTGAGACGGATTCGTCCCTGGAGTCGGACGGAACCGAAGGCGGCGAGGCCTCGAAAGATGAGGAGCGACCCACGGATTCTTCGAAGCCCGCAGTGGTGGTGAAGCCCGCACAGCCGGCAGCACCCGTCGCTCCCGCACAGCCATCCGCCTCTGCGCCGTCCGGTGGCTCCGAAGCCGCCGACGCCAGCGTCGCAGACACCGAAGCGGGAACCACCCGCGTCGGTGACGCCGAAACCGGCGGCACAGCCGCTGTCGATGATGAACCGGCTCGGCCCGCTGAGAAGCCAGCCGCGCAGTCAGGCGATTCGTCCGAACTGCCTCCGCCTCCACCGATGCCGCCGGCGTTCCCGGCTCAGCCCACCGCCGCACCACAGGCTGCGGATACGGCTGACGAGACCATGACTGCAGCTCCGTCGCTGAATAAGGACGATGTCAGTGACAGCGGGTCCGCCTCGGCGTCCGACCTCGAACTCGAAGGACCCGCCGAAGACCCGGCGACGCTCGACCCGGAGGAATTCGACGAATCCGCCAGCGGCTCCTCCCTCGATGCACCGCCGACCGGTGAACCCGGAATGTCGGCTGACGCGCTCTCCGGCAAGATGCCCGATGAGGCCGAGGAGGCCGCCGACTCGGCCGAGGAAGAGCCTGCCGAAGACGAGACTGCGGACGACCGGGCACGTGAGAGCGAGGAACCGTCGGCCGAGGAGAACAACCAGTACCGGCTCTGAGCCGGCACACCCTCAGGCGTAGTGCGCGGCGAGGATCTGCAGGCCCTCTTCGATGCTGACGCGGGGAGTCCAGCCGAGGACTTCCTGCGTCCGCCGCTGATCGAACCAATGCGCGGTCGACAGCTGTTCGGCGAGGAACCTCGTCAACGGCGGTTCGTCGTCATGCTCTCCGAACTCCCACACCTTTTCGACCACAGACCCTGCTGCCAGCGCCGGTGCCACCGGAATGCGCAGCTTCGGCTCCGCCGCACCGCCGGCGATCGCGATGCGTGACATCAGCTCACCGATCGGCCGAGGCTGACCGTTCGTCACCACCAATGCCTCACCATGGGTGGAATCGACCGCGGTCACCGCCGCGACGATCGCCTCCACCGCATTGTCGACGAACAGGGTGTCGACCAGCGCCGCTCCCGAACTGAGCACCGGCATTCGTCCAGATCGGGCACGGTCGATGACCCGTTCAGTGAGCTGGGTATCACCCGGACCCCACATGAGGTGCGGACGCAGGACGAGCACCCGGAAGTCGGACGAGTCCGCGCCCAGAGCGATCCGCTCACCGGCGCCCTTCGTCCGCGCATACTCGCCGCGCGCTGACTCCGGAGACGCCGGTTCGGCACCGTCGCCGATGATCGACTCACCGGTATGTGCCACCGACGGCGACGAGATATGGACCAGCCGCTGCACGCCGGCGGCCCGCGCCGCATCGACGAGTGTGCGGGTCCCGCCGATGTTCACGGCCTCGAAATCCTTGGGATCACCCATCATGGACACTTTCGCGGCCAAATGCACGACTGCCTCGGCGCCGGTGACGGCCTGATCGACGGCGGCCGCATCGGTCACCGAACCAATGACATCGACGGCACGGTCAACCCCTGAGGGGCGACGCTGCAGAGTGGTGACCTCGTGACCGGCGGTGACGAGCGCACGCGCGACGGACGAACCGAGCAGCCCAGAGGCTCCGGTGACGGTGATTCTCATTTCAGCCTCAGACGCTTCCCCGCACCGGCCCACCAGCCAGGACGCTGTCGGCCCAGGCGGCGAGGCGGGAGCGGTCGATCTTCGAATTGTGGCGGATGTCGGTGGGGAACTCGGGTGCCACGAGCACAGCGGTCAGATCATGACCGACCGCCTCGGCGACCTTCTCCCGCAGGCGCGCCGTCAGGTCCAAGGGCGCCAGACCGGGAGACAGCGAGGTGCCCTCGGCATCGAGCACGGCCACAAGCGCCTGGGTGCCGACGGGACCGATGCCGACGACGGAGCTGCGGCTGACTTGCGCATCGGCGTCGATGAGCGCTTCAAGGCCTCCGGGCCCGACCGGCCCGCGCGGGGTCGTGACGACATGCTGCAGACGTCCCTCGAGCCACACACGACCGTTCTCATCGATGTGGCCGATGTCGTTCGTGCGGTGCCATGTCAGACCGTGCAGATCATCACGCGCCGAATCCGCAGTCGTGTGCCACAGATTGTCGTAGCCGGACTTGATATGGGCGGCACTGACGACGAATTCGCCGAGGCGGCCCTGTACGGCCGCGCCCTGCAGCAGCTCATCGGCCGAACGTCCCGACTCATCGATGGGGGCCAGGGCGAGTTCGACGCCGTCGATCGGCTGCCCCACGCAGACCCCGAGACCACCGGTGGCATCGGCGGCAGCCACGCCGCCACGGTCGATGTCGGTGAGCAGGAGCCCCTCGGTCATGCCATAGGGGGAGTGGATGGACGCGTTCGGGAACACCTCGGCAATGGCATCCATAAGCTCCAGCGGCACGGGCGCACCCGCCGAGAGCACGAGTTCGACCCCGGCGCACGCTTCCCGCTGCTGCTCGTCGAGCTCGCCGGCGGTCGCGGCGACATTCGTGTATGCGGCAGGGGAGGCGAAGACCATGGTGGCCCGTCCGGCGATGATCGCATCGGCGATCGCAGCGGCCGTGAGCGTCTTCGGTTTCGTCACCGACATGTCCGGTGTCACCGAGGTGGCCCCGATGGCCGGTCCCAACAGGGCGAACGGTGGGAACCCAGCCACCAGACCGGTGCCTTCGGTGACATTGAAGGTCCTGGTCAGCACGGCCGCCAACGCGGAGATGTCCGCATGCGTATAGCGCACGCCCTTCGCCGGTCCTGTCGACCCGGAGGTGAAGAGGATCGCCGCATCGGCATCCGGTGACGGGGTCGGCAGCTCGGCCCGGTGCGGGGTGCGGGAGAGTTCCGTCAGGCTCGTCTCCGCCTTGAACAACCGCGAGCGCACAGGTCCGAGCGGACGCACGGAGATGCGTCGTCCCGGCCAGCCGAAGGCGCGGGCCAGAGCGAGTCCGGGCAGTTCGCCGATGATCCACTGCGGATCGGCCGAGGTGATCGCCCGAGTCATTCCCTTCGGGCCGAGTCCGGCATCGGCGACGACGGCGACCGCACCGATCTTCAGGCACGCATAGAGGGCAGCGGTGAGATTGTTGCCCGGAGGCACAAGCATGGACACCCGGTCCCCGGGCTTCACCCCGAGGTCGAGCAGCCCGTTCGCGATCGACGTGGTGACGTGCCACAGGTGGCGCCACGTGATCTGCTGCGCCGGATTCTGGGCGAAGTCGACCGAGGCGATCGCCTCGTCGTCACGGCGGGCATCGAGGATCGCCGTCACCGCGCGGATATCAGCCTCGGACGCTGAGCCGGCGGCGGCAGGGATCGATCCCGTCGCCGAGGCGGCCGTGCCCTTCCGCTCGGACGATCCCTTCGCGGGGGCCGCCTCGGTGGGGGTGTTCGCGGTGGTGGGCGCATCGAACTGGGCGCTCAACCAGTCGAGGACGAGACCGGGCACGTCGTGGTCTTCGCTGACGAGGTGGGAGGCCGTTTCGAATCGGTGCACATCGGCCTGCGGCAGGCGCTCGCGCAGGTCGCGCAGATAGCGTTCGAGGAACACCGGATCCTTCGGGCCCCAGACGAGCAGGGCCGGCTTGTCGAAGGCAGCGATGTCCTGGCCGATGCGCTGGAGTTCGGGATCGGAGGCATGAGTGTCATCGACGGGGATATCGGCGACGAAGTTGCCGATCGCCCACCGGTCCTCTGCCCTCCGGTACGGGGCACGGAAGGCGTCCTTGGTCCCGGGATCGAGGTCACCCAAGGCGAGGGTGACGCGCAGGAAACCGTCGGTGAGAACGGTGGCCGCAGGCAGCATGGGCCCGGCCAGGGTCGCGCGCAGCGGCGCGGGCACCGGGGCGTCCTCGGGCTGGTGGACGGCCGTGTTGAGGCTGATCGCCGCGGACACCAGTTCGGTGTTCCTGGCGGCCCAGCCGAGGGAGAGGACTCCGCCCCAGTCGTGACCGATCGTCACGATCGGGTGGGTGGCGGATCCGGTGGCGGCCACCTCGGCGAACAGGTTTGAGACGACCGCATCGAAATCGCTGATGCGATCGGCGATGCGACGGACCTCTGCGGATTTCGGGGCCGGCATCGAGGAGTGGGCGAGCCGTTCGGAGAAGCCCATCTCGAGCTGGTCGGGGGCGATGAGCCGCCAAGCGCGGCCGCCGGACTGCGCGGCATCGATGGTGGCCTGCGCCAGCCTGCGCCACAGATACGACCAGGTCGGGTTGCCGTGGAGGGCGACGATCGTGCCCGCCGGCTCCACCCCGGCAGCGGTCAGGGCGGGCAGTGTGTCGAGCACATGGAACGCGTGCGTCCCATCGGAGGTTTCCGCCTCGACGATTCGGGACCAGGCGGGGTCCCACTCGGGCAGCTGCGGGGGAGTCGTGGCCGGCCGTGCAGGAAATCTCATGAAGTCTCTACCACTCGATCTCGGTCATGGCGGTGTTGAGTCCGGAGCCGACGCCCATGCACAGGATGCGGTCGCCGGGTTTGAGGTTCTCGGCCTCACGGGACAGGGTGATGGGCAGGGAAGCGGGGCCGACGTTGCCCAGCTCCGGATAGCTCACGGGGATCCGGTCGGGATCGAGGTTCGCGGCCTTCGTGATCGAATTCGTGTGCACATCGGAGACCTGGTGCATGACGTAGCGGTCCATCTCCCGCCAGTCCCAACCGGTCTCGTGGGCTTCCTCCCACGCGGCGACGACGAGTTCCATGCCGCCGGAGAGCAGGCCCTTCGTGTCGGTGAACATTCCGTTGTGGTCGCCGACGCACAGTTCGTGATGCTGGGTGGCCGCACGGGTGATGCCGCCGAGGATGCGGTGGCCCTCCGGATGTTTGTCGGCAGGGCCGAGGACGGCGGCGGCAGCGCCGGAACCCAGGGTCAGAGACGCGAATTCGTTGAGGTATTCCTCGCGGGTGATGTCCGGACGGTTGAGGCGACGCAGCGTCGCCTCCTGAACACGGGAGGCGTCTTCGCCGGCGACGATGAGGGCGTATTCGATCTGCCCGGCGTCGATCATGTTCGCGGCCAGGGTCATTCCGTTGACGAATCCGAGGCAGGCGTTGGCGATGTCGAAGTTCATCGCCTGGGGGCCGAGTCCGATGCCGGCGTGGACGCCGACGGCCACGGACGGTTCCAGGTGTTCGCGGGTCACGGAGGTGTTGACCATCAGTCCGATGGCGTCGGGAGGGACCCCCGCCTCGGCGAGGGCCTTCTTTCCGGCCGTGATCGCACCATCGGCGAACTGGTGGGGCTCATCCCAGTTGCGGCGGGCGTACACACCGGCGACTCGTTGGAGCAGACCCTGCGGCAGGTTGAGGGATGACAGCGTATCGGCGAGGCGCTCGTCGAATTCCTGCGAGGTCACTTCGTTCGGGGCCAGGGTCTCGGTCAGGCCGAGCAGGGCCACGTTCGAGTGCCGAAATGTTGCATTGCCATTCGCCAATTGAAGTACTCATCCCTTTTCGGGTCGTTCGTCGGTGTCGATATCGGCCGCAGAGGCGCGCGCGTGACGCGTCACGACGGGGGAATTCCGGACCTATCTTACCGCCCGGTTTCTGAGATGTTCATCAGCGTGTGAACCAAGTGAAGCCGTCATAGAGCAATCCTGTGGCGGCGAGCACAGCGATGACGGCGAGAACGAGCGAGGTCACAGTGTGCGAGACCTTCGACGTCTGGAAGCGCACGGCACGCGAATACGACATAGGACGATCGGTGACGTTGTGGCCGAACTGGGCGAAGATCCGCCAATCCATGACGTCGACGAGCGACTTAGCGGCGAGGGTGAAGACGATGATGCAGCCGATGCCCATGAACAGCAGGAACACGAAGCCGAAGAAGCCGAAGTCCTTGAAGAACGTCACCACCCGGTCGCCGATGGCCACGGCGAAGGCGGAGAAGCCGTCGCCGAAGGGCAGGGCGTCGAACGAGTCGGTGATCGTGGACAGGCTGATGTTGTCGCGCACCGTCTGCACGGACCCGATGTACATGAAGATCGACGCGGCCAGGGCGACGAGCAGGTTGACGATCGAGATCGTCGCATTGTCCGGCCAGAAGTCCAGGTGCTTGATCGTGTAGGTCGCCGAGAGAGCCACGCAGATGATCGCGCCTGTCAACGCGCCGATGGTGGCCGGCAGCAGCAGGTTGTTGAAGAACACGAAGGCGACGACGGCGATGAGTGCGGCACCGAGGATGTAGGTGAACACTGCGACGGTGTCGCCGTTGGCCGCGGTGGCAGCCCGTCGGTTGGCCTCGATCATCTGGCCGGAGTGCTGGACGTTGGCGGCGAGTTCGTTCTTCGTCGCTCGCGGCAGATCGGCGTCGTCGTCGTAGCCCTGTGCGTTGTAGCCCTGCGCGTTGCTGGGAAGAACGCGGGTCTCATCCTCGCTGCTCCACGGGCGACCGGACTGGTTGTAGCCGGGCTGGCCGTAGGGGTTTTGGCCGTATCCCTGAGTCTGCGGGTAGCCGCCCTGGGCGCCGCCTCCACTGGCGGGGTTCCTGGGCTGCCATCGTCCGAGCTTCGCTCCGATGAAGTAGATGACGAAGACGACGAGAGCCGCGAGGACTCCGATGGAGATGCCGGCGCCGAGCTCGTTCATAAGGGTGACTTCCTGGGGATGGACAACGGTGGTCTTCTTTTCAGTCTATGGACTCATGCCGCTCAGAGCACGTTCCGTGGCCCATGTGCGCGCGGTTCGCAGCGATTTGCTGGTCGATCCACGGTGTTCTGAGCCGCGACATCACCGTGGATCGACCCAACATCTGTCGCGCTGCAGACCGTCTCGCGGCGCTCGGCCTCGGTGCTGGCGGTTCCTGGGTATGGTGGGGTCAGGATCCGCCCACCGACGTCCGAAGGAGACACGCGATGAGCAACCCACAGGCATTCACCTCCGAGGCTCTGCCACTCGATGAGCAGGTCGTGCTCGTCACCGGGTCCGGACGCGGCCTGGGCGCTGCGATCGCGAAGGCCTTCGCGCCCGAGGGTGCGGCCCTGGTCATCAACTACCGGTACTCTGCCGAGACTGCAGAAGAGCTCGCCGAGGCGGTCCGCGCTCGCGGTGGACGTGCCGTGGCCATCGAGGCCGATGTCACGGACTCCCGCGCCGTCGATGCCATGTTCGAAACCGCGGCCGCCGAGTTCGGTACTCCCGTATCCACTGTGGTCAACAACGCTCTCGCAGATTTCTCGTTCAACGGCGATGAACGCCAACCGGCCGACGAGATCGACTATTCGGATTTCGCCGATCAGTTCCGCGGTTCGGTCGAAGGTGCGGTCAACACGATCCAGGCCGCGATGCACGGTTTCCGCGAGCTCGGTTCCGGCCGCGTCATCAACATCGGCACCAACCTGTTCCAGGACCCGGTCGTGCCGTACCACGACTACACGGCAGGCAAGGCGGCGCTGCTGTCGCTGACCAGGACGTTCGCGAAGGATCTCGGCCCGGCCGGGGTGCGGGTGAACATGGTCTCCGGCGGATTGCTGCGCACCACCGATGCGTCCTCGGCGACACCCGAAGAGGTCTTCGACCAGATCGCGGCCGCCAGTGCGCTGCGACGGGTGACGACTCCGGAGGACTTCGCCTCGGCGGTGGTGTTCTTCGCCTCTCCCGCCTCGCGTGCGGTGACCGGCCAGAACCTCATCGTCGACAACGGCCTCGTCATGGGGTGAGGCGGCCGACTGTGACATGGGCGGGCCGCGCCCGCCAGCGTGGACGAGGCTGGACAACCGATGGTCTGCGTGCAAGGGCGTCCCGGAGCCGGGAAGTGGACTTCAGAAACGGTCGAGGAAAGCCAAAGCTCGTTCGTAGAGCAGTTCTGCGCTGTCTTCGCGGTAGTCCGGGGTGGTCGGGTCGCTGAACAGGTGGGTGCTGCCCGGGTAGAGGAAGTACTCCGCCTGCGCACCCGCCTTGGTCGCAGACTCCATGAGCGTCTCAATCGTTCCCGGGCTGCGCCAGGAGTCATCGACGGCGAAATGAGCCTGCACCGGAACCCCGGCCTGCCAGCGCGTCGGCTTCGGGAAGCCGCCGCCGTGGAAGAGCAGGACGCCGCGGGCACGCGGATCGTTCTTGCCCATCTGCTGAGCGAGGGCGGCCCCCAGCGAGAATCCGCCGAAGACGAGATCGTCGCCGAGGTCCTCGCAGGCGTCCTTCACCCGATCGACGAGGGTCGAGAACCCGAGCTCCTGGGAGTGGGCGACTCCCGATTCTGCGTCGTCGAAGGTCCTGCCTGCGTAGACGTCGGGAGTGTGGACGGCATGCCCGGCGAGGGCGAAGCGTTCGGCGATGGCGTCCATCCCGGACGTCCGCCCCAGCGCCGAGTGGAGAAGGACAAGCGTGGTCATAGGAATCCTCTCGCTCAGCGGCTGTGTCCGCGGGGGATCGAGAACGTGTCCGCGCGGGCCGTAGCCCAGTCGTCGGCCCACTCCGAGGGGGTGTCATCAAGGAGCTCGCCGGGCTTCAGCCAGTCGTAGAGGCGAGCATAGGACCAGGATTCCGAGGCCGAGACATTGCGTCGCAGCATCGTCGGCTCCAGCTCGTCCGGTGCGGCCGCACCCATCGATGCCATGAGGCGGACCGCCTCGGCGACGACTCCGTCGTGGTAGTTGCGCACACGATCGGCCTTGGTGGGCACGTCGATGGCGCGCGCTCGCCGCGGATCCTGTGTGGCGACGCCGACGGGGCATTTGCCCGTGTGGCAGGCCTGGGCCTGGATGCAGCCGACTGCCATCATCATCGCGCGGGCGGAGTTCGTGAAGTCCGCACCCTGGATGAGGCGTTTGACGATATCAGTGCCGGTGGCGATCTTGCCCGAGGCGCCGACCTTGATCTGCTTCCGCAGGCCCGCGCCGACGAGCGCGTTGTGGACGATCATCAGCCCCTGGGTCAGAGGCAGACCGACATTGTCCTCGAACTCCAATGGTGCAGCACCCGTGCCGCCCTCGGAGCCGTCGACGATGATGAAGTCCGGCAGGATTTTCGTCTCCACCATAGCCTTGACGATCGAGAGGAACTCCGTGCGCGAGCCGATGCACAGTTTGAATCCGGCGGGTTTGCCGCCGGAGAGCTCACGCATCTGCCGGATGAACTCGAGCAGCTCGATCGGAGTCGAGAACACCGTGTGTCCGGGAGGGCTGATACAGGTCTGGCCGACGGGGATGCCGCGGATCTCGGAGATCTCCTCGGTGACCTTCGGCCCGGGCAGCACGCCGCCGATGCCCGGCTTCGCACCCTGGGAGAGCTTGAGCGAGACCATCTTCACCTGCGGGTCCTGCGCCTTCTCGGCGAAGATCTCGGGGGAGAATTCTCCTTCGGGGGTGCGGGCGCCGAAGTATCCGGTGCCGAGCTCCCAGATGAGGTCGCCGCCGTGCTCACGGTGATACGGCGAGATCGATCCCTCACCGGTGTCGTGGGCGAATCCGCCCAGCGCCGCACCCTTGTTCAGGGCTCGGATGGCGTTGTTGCTCAGTGAGCCGAAGCTCATGGCCGAGACGTTGAGCAGCGAGATGTCGTAGGGCTGAGTGCACTCGTCACCGCCGATGCGCACGCGCGGTGGCCTGGGCGGATTGGGGATCGGCATGTTCGAGTGCATGAGCGCCTCGTAGCCGGCGCGGTCGACATCGTGCTCGGTGCCGAACGCGTGTTCCGAGTGGGTGCCTTTGGCTCGTTCGTAGATGGTGGTGCGGGTGTCGCGATTGAACGGGCGCCCGTCCCAATTGCGTTCGATGAAGTACTGCTGGATCTCCGGTCGGATCGACTCCAACAGGAATCGAGCGTGCCCGGCGATCGGATAGTTGCGCAGGATCGAGTGCTTCTTCTGCGTGAGATCCCATGCTGCCAGCGCGCCGAGTCCGAGCGCCGAGGCGGCCGCCGCCGCTCCGGCGATCTGCTTGCCTGCCGTGTCGCCGGTGACCATCCGGACAATGGGGAATTGCCGTTTCATTGTGCCTCCTTGGACTGTCCTGATCTCGAGCCTAGACCGAGAACGTGCAGTTTTCAGGAAAGGCAGACCTGAGACAGTCGTGAACTGTCGGCGAACCGTCTCAGAACAGGCTGCCGAGACGCATCAGAACCGGAGGCTGGATCGTCTCAGAAGAGGCTGCCGAGCAGCGTTGTCACGAGCTCGTCGACCTGCATCGAATAGGCGACGATGAGGGTGAATCCGGTGGCAATCCACGCGATCTCCTTGTCCTGCGCGTAACCGCGCAGCGGCTCCCGCCGATAACGCAGGCCGCCGGCGAGAACGATGCCGAGATCGATGAGCCACCAGATCCCCAACCCGCCGAGGCTGAGCAGCTTGAGCGCGCCCGTGAGGTATCGGCCGGTGTAGAACCGATCAAGACCGAGGACCCCGAAGAGCATCGACAGCAGCCAGGTGATGACGAAGGAGCGGTTGCCGGGCACGTCCGCGGGCTGGCTTTCGGAAGGCGCAAGCGATTCCAGGGACGAGGTGGGGTCACCGGGGGAGGGCGCGGCTGGGTTCTGTGGAGCAAAGGGTGAGTCAGAGGGTGCGGCAGAGCGGTTCGCGGGGTCTGCGCTGAGTGCGGGAATCTCGCTGGTCGCCGTCATCGCTGGCACGTCCATTCACTGCTCGTCGAACTTATGGTCTTCAGCCTAGAAGTCGCAGGGCCGCCTCCGCGATGGGGTTATCCTCCGCATCCCCGCGGTGTTGTGCGATCCCGCAGGTACACGCGGGGCACACCGGCGTCGGGTGCCCACAGCCACCCGCGGTGTCCGGACTCACACGGTCCGGGACCCGGAATCGTTTGAGCCGCGAATGCCGGAGGCATAGCGTAGGGCTCATGAGCACAGGTGAGCCGAGTCCGACGAGCACTCGGCGTACCGTAGCCGCGGTCTTCCTCGCGGGAGTCTCCGTCTTCCTCGTCCTCTACGAGACCCAGGGCCTGCTGCCGGCGATCCGCGACGCCTACGGAATCGACGGTCCGACGGCGAGCCTGACCGTGTCCGCGACGAACGTGGCCATGGCCTGTTTCCTCATTCCCTTCTCCATGCTCGCCCCGCGGATCGGCCACGCCCGCCAGATCGGTGCTGGGGTGATCGTCGCGGCGATCCTCGCGCTCGTCCTTCCCTTCACTCCGACCCCGGAGCTGCTCATCGTCGTCCGGTTCCTCCAGGGACTGGCGATCGCCTCGGTGCCGGCCACGGCCATGGCCTATCTGTCGCTTCGTCTGCCGCCGGCCGCGCTGCCCGGGGCGATCGGGGTCTACATCGCCGGCAACACGATCGGCGGGCTCTGCTCGAGGTTGCTCACCGGGCTGGCGTCGGAATTCCTCGGCTGGCACGGTGGGCTTGCGTTCACCGCGGTCGTGTCGCTGATCTTCGGGCTCATCGTCGTCTGGCTGCTGCGCCACGATCTCTTCTCCACCGCCCGCAGCCGGGCTGTCCTCGACACGGACGACTCCATTCCGTCCGACACGAATCCCACCCTCGCCGAGGCGGCCGACCCTGACGCTGTCACCGAAGGTGACGGCAGTGCCAGCAATGCTCTCGCCGACGGTGACGGCGTCCCGGCCGCCACCGATGGGTCCGTCGACGGCGATGCCGACTCTTCCGGCGACGCCGCCGACGACGGTGGGGCTGGGAGCGCGCAGCCGCCTCGGCGAGCGATTCCGCTGCGCGGAGGTCTGTGGAGGATCTACCTCACCGGGTTCCTGTGCATGATCGTCTTCGGCGGATCGTTCACGATGCTCGGCACCCGCCTCCAGCAGGATCCGTGGCACCTGAGCGAGGGCGCAGTCGCGCTGTTCTTCCTCATCTACCTCGTCGGCACCGTCGTCACCACGTATTACGGCCGCTTGGCCACGAAGTACCCACGCACTCGGATCACCCTGGCGGGAATGGTCATCGCGCTCGCCGGTGCGGGGCTGACTCTGGTCGATTCGCTCGTGGTGATCATCATCGGCATGTCGCTGCTCACCGCCGGATTCTTCCTCGGACATACGGGTGCCTCCGCGGCGGCGAGTGCCGCCCGGCCGGGAGTCGACTCGACCCGTTCTGCAGCCATCTACCTCACCGTCTACTACCTGGGCACGAGCCTCGGCGCCTGGCTCTCGGCGGTCCTCTTCGCCGACTTCGCTTGGCCGGGAGTCGTCGCCATGTGCGCGAGCTCCCTCATCGTGGTCTTCGTCTTGACCCTGACCGGTGCTCCGATAGGCTTCAGGAAACGCAGCTGATCGCTCGTTCAGGGCCGCTGGCGTCGGTGGCCTGTCGCCTGCGGTTTCGTCGTGTTGCTCATCCGCCGGTGGCTTCCGCGCCGGCATCGTCGTCGAAAGGCCAGTTCATGTCCGAGACCACCAACTCGACCGTCGTCTACGCGATCACCGACGGCGTCGCCCACGTCGAGATCGACCGTGCCGACAAGCTCAATTCGCTCACCCGCGAGGTCTTCGAAGACCTCGTCGAGGCGGGGCTGGCACTTAAAGGTTCGAGCGAAGTCAAGGCCGTGGTCCTGTCCGGTCGCGGTCGTGCCTTCAGCGCCGGTCTCGACTTCACCGAGATGGCCCGGATCGCCGAGGCCGGAGCAGCGACCCGCTCATTCGCTGAGGAAGCGGCCGAGCAGGCCGCCGGTGCCGGTGAACCGGAAGCGGCGGGTTCCGTGGCCACCGCCGTCGATATCGGCGAGCGGCTCGGTTCGGCCCGGGCCCTGGCGCAGAAAGCCGTGCACGTATGGTCGCTCGTCGAGGTTCCGGTCATCGCGGCGGTACGCGGGGCGGCGCTCGGCGGCGGGCTGCAGATCGCCCTCGGCGCGGACATGCGTGTGGCCGGACCAGATGCGAAGCTCTCACTCATGGAACTCAATTGGGGGATCATCCCCGATATGTGCGGCACCCAGCTGCTGCCGCGACTCGTGGGACCGGCTCAGGCGAAGAAGCTCATCGTCACCGCCGACACGATCGGTGCCGAAGAAGCCCTGCGCATCGGCCTCGTCGAAGAGATCGCCGAGGACCCTCTGGCTCGTGCTCTCGAACTGGCAAGGCAGATCGCGGGCCAGCCACGGTCGGCACTGGTGTGGGCGAAGCGGCTCGTCGACCTGTCCTATGACTCCGACTTCAGCACCGGACTCGACGCCGAACAGGAAGCGCTCGCCGCGCTGTTGGGCACCGACGAGCAGAAGCAGGTCGTCGCCTCTCGCCTGGCCGCGATGAAGGCCCGCGCCAAGGGCTGAGGTCGAGATCGCCAGGGTCCTGCTGCGAACAGCGGGATCCTGGACTCAGGCGCGGGAAGTCGGACTCAGGCGAATGAGGTGACCTAAGAACCGCGGTTGGAGGGGAACTCCGGGCGGACTGGATCGATGATCCTCTCGGCGGTGATCGCCTCGGCGACGGTGGAGAATTCCGCGAGCTCACGCAGCAGCACGAACGTCGGACGCATGAGCTTCAGCCGTCCGGCTCCCTCGTCTGCGAGGATCCCGGTCACCGAGCGCCACTCGCTCGTGTGCGCCTCCGTCGTCTGATGCTGGGCGGCGGCGAGCTCGGGAGCCGCGATCGTATAGAAGTACGTATCGAAGCGTTTGGGCCGGCCCAAGGGAGTCACCCAGTTCGCCCACGGCTTGAGCCCGGCCGGGTCGAGGACCGCGCCCGTCTCCTCCTCGACCTCGCGCACAGCGGTGGCGAGCAGGACGCGCCAACCCTCGGCATCCTCGGCGATGGTCGAATCGGACCATGCGGAGGTGTGCACCTGCGGATCGGGGACGGCGATGGTCGGTGCGATCGTCGCATCGACAGGGTCGACGCGACCGCCGGGGAAGACGACGACGCCGGCGGCGAAATCCATCGTCGACACCCGGTGCTGGACGAACACCTCGACACCCTCTTCCCCGTCGCGGAGCATGAGCACGCTGACGGCAGGCCTGATCGGGACCGCCTCGGCGTCGGCGATATCGGGACCGCGGCTCGCGCTGTCGGCGGTATCCGAACGGTCGGAGCCTTCGGGGTTGATGTCTCGAATCACATTCAGCACCTTCGCTCTCAGCAATTGATGTCTGCTTCCAGTATGCCCGGGCTCGGGCAGAGGGCCGATGGCGGGGTGGGGCGAGTGCGCGCGGGGCGGGCAGGATACGATGGATGGCAATCTGACATCCTCCATCTGAGGCCGATAACCCAACCGGTGACGAACAGGGCGGGGCTGAACGGGCACTATATGAGCAGTTTCGGGATCTATCCGTTCTTCAACATCAATCAGGCTTGGCCGAACTGGCTGATCGTCATCCTGCTGTTGGTCGACATGATCATCCGCATCATCGCGCTCGGGTGGATTCCGCACAATCGCAGGCCGTCGGTCGCGCTGGGCTGGCTGCTTGCGATCTTCCTCATCCCTTATGTGGGCATTGCGGCGTTCCTGCTGCTGGGATCGTCGAAGCTGCCGAAGCGGCGGCGGGACAAACAGTCGAAGATGAATGACCTCTTCCGCGATCAGATCCGCCACCAGGCGATCGTCGGACGCCAGGACCATATGCCCGAACCGCTGAGCACCGCAGCGCAGCTCAACTTCGATCTCGGTGCCCTGCCGATGACCCACGGCAACTCCTTCGACCTCCACGTCGACAACCACGCCTGCATGGAGGCGATGGCCGATGCCGTCGACCGAGCACAGCGGTTCGTCCACTTCGAGTTCTACATCGTCGCCATCGATGACACGACGAGGCGGCTGCTCGAATCGCTGCTGGCCGCGCACCGGCGCGGTGTGAGTGTGCGGGTCCTCATCGACCATGTGGGATCGCTGGGCTACCCGGGCTACTCGGAACTGGTGAAGAAGCTCGACGGTTCGGGCATCAGCTGGCGCCGTGCCCTGCCGATCCGCCCCTGGAGGGGCGAATACCAGCGGCCCGACCTGCGCAATCACCGCAAGATCCTCGTCGTCGACGGGGAGGTCGCGTTCACCGGTTCGCAGAACATCATCGACCGCACCTACAACAAGGCCCGCAACCGCAGGAAGGGCTTCCAGTGGAAGGACCTGTCGGTGGAATGTCGTGGGCCGGTCGTCGAAGAGCTCGATGCCGTGTTCATCACCGACTGGTATTCGGAGACCGACGAGATCCTCGACGAACCCGACAGCTTCGAGCTCGAGGCCCCCGAATTCGGCGGCGTCCAGGCGCAGATCGTGCCGTCGGGTCCGGGCTTCGAGGACGAGAACAATCTGCGCCTGTTCAACCACCTCATCTACAACGCGAATCGTCGCGTCGTCGTCTGCTCGCCGTATTTCGTGCCCGACGAGTCCCTGCTGCACGCGCTGACGACCGAGGCCAGATCGGGAGTCGATGTGCGTCTGTACGTCGGCGAGACGAGCGACCATTGGCTGACCCACAAGGCGCAGCAGTCGTACTATGACGAGTTGGTGCGCGCCGGGGTGCGGATCTTCATGTACCACGCTCCGACGGTGCTGCACTCGAAGTTCCTCATGATCGACGACGAGGTCTCGATCATCGGCTCGTCGAATATGGACGAGAGGTCCTTCGCAATGAACCTCGAGGTCACGCTCTTCATCGTCAACAAGGAATTCACGCAGCGCATGTACGACCTCGAAGCCGAACGCTATGCACCGAATTCGGTCGAGCTCAATGCGGAGGAGTGGCAGGCGCGGCCGCTGCTGAAGAAGTATCTGGAGAACGTGGCCCGCCTGACGAGCTCGCTGCTGTAGGCACCGGCCCACCAGCGGCGGATTCTGCGAACAGCCCAGAAAGCGGCGGATTCTGCGAACAGCCCAGAAAAAGGTGAACAGCCCTGTTTCAAACATGGGCTGTTCACCTTTTCCTGGGCTGTTGCCGACTGACTCAGCCCGTCTGCCGTTGCTCAGTCGTCGTCGGCGGCTCCTGCCGGTCCTTCGTCGTCGAGGTGACGCTCCGGATCGGTGATCGAATCCTGGGCCTTCGGCGACGGTTTGTGCTTAGCCGTGGTGTTCGACTTCGCTGCTTCCTGCGCGGCGGTGGTGCTCTTCGCGGTCGTGTCTGCCTTCGCACCAGTCGAGTCCTCGTCGCCGTCGAATTCGGAGACGGGAGTGTTCGTGGCAGCGGCGGCGTTGACCTTGTCGGCCGCGGTCTGAACGGCATCGGCGACTGCCGGCGACTTCTCGCGGATAGACTGGTTGGCCTTCTCGACGGTGTCCTGGACGCGCGGGTCGGTCCACAGATCCTGAGCCTGGGCCTTCAGCCGTTCGTAGCTCTGGCGCCCGGTGCGTGATCCCAGAATGAATCCGACTCCGAGACCGGCCAGGAGAATCAATCTCTTCTTCATGGTCTTGCTCCTCTTCGCAACTCGACGTCACCGTATTCGGCTCTGCTGTGCGACGCAGGTCCGGGCAACGATGTGGCAGCGCACGGGCACTGTGCCCTCAAGATCCAGCTTATACCGAGTCGTGCTCGTACGGGTATGGATTCACCCGCGCCGTCATCGCAGATTCTCGACGATCCCGGGTTCGGCACGCGGGATCCCGGCTCGGCACGCGCGGCCCGGGGTTGGAAAGTGGGACCTGCAGCAGGTCCCAGCTCGACTCAGCCGAGACTCGACTCAGCCGAGGCTCGGCTGCTGCTGGGTGATGCAGTGGATTCCGCCGCCGCGGGCGAAGAGTTCGCGTGCATCGACCCCGACGACCTTCCGCCCCGGGTAGACGCGCTCGAGCACGGCTGCCGCCTCGGCGTCCATCGGATCGTCGAAGGTGCAGGCGATGACCCCGCCATTGGTGACGAGGTGATTGACATACGAGTAGTCGACCCACCCTTCTTCGTCACGCAGCACCTCGGGAGCCGGGATCGGCACCACCTCGAAGGGCGTGCCGTCGGCGGCGGTCTCGGCCGCGAACTGCTCCTTGAGTGCGCGACTGAATTCGAAGTCCGGATGTTCGGGATTGCGCTGATCGTGGACGAGGACGACGCCGGGGCTGGGCATCGCGGCGACTATGTCGACGTGTCCACGGGTGCCGAAGGTCTGATTGTCCCGGTGGAGTCCGCGGTCGAGCCAGATGACCTTCTTCGCCCCGATCGTGCGCGCGAATTCGGCTTCCACATCGGCTTCGGTCAGTCCCGGATTGCGGCCGGGGTCGAGCTGGACGCTGCGCGTGGCGAGCACCGTGCCCTGACCGTCGACGTGGAATCCGCCGCCTTCGTTGCGCAGATCCGAGGACACCACGGGAGTCCCGGCGAGGCCCGCGACGAATTCTCCGATGCGCTCATCGTGATCCCACGTCGCCCACTCCTGCGCGCCCCACCCGTTGAACACCCAGTCCACAGCGTGCAGCGCACCCGCCTCGTCGACGACGAAGCTCGGCCCGATATCGCGCATCCACGCATCATCGAGTTCGGCGTTGACGAGCGTGATCTCGTGGTTGATCCCCTCGCCGAGGTGGCGCTTGGCATGATCGGTCTGTGCACTGGTCACGACGACCGTGACAGGGGTGAATTCGCTGGTGGCGCGGGCAACTGCGGCCCACGTGGCGCGTGCCGCCTCGGCCTCGGCTTCCGTGTCGCCGAGCGCGTAGCCAGAGGACGGGAACGCCATCCAGACTCGGTCCTGGGCGGCGGTCTCCGCCGGCATGTGCAACGTCATCGTTCGTCCCTTCGCTGGTGGACTGTCGCTGAGCCGAGTGTAGCCAGAATCTCGCCGAGGCGGTCGACGGATTTCGTTGCCGCCCGCCCGGCTCTCGGCTCGTTTCCGCGGACGCTCACCCCACAGGCCAGGGCGGCCATGTCGATTCCGTATAGTCAGGCGAAGAACAGGCAAGCAGAACGTGCCAAAGGAGGCATCAAGTGTCAGCAGCAGACGCAGCATTCGGACGGCAGGGGACGGGGCCGCTGGCCGGAACCATCGTGGCCGATTTCTCCCGAGTCCTCGCCGGCCCCTACGCGACGATGATGCTTGCGGATCTGGGTGCCACGGTCATCAAGGTGGAGGGGAAGACCGGGGACGATACACGTCACTGGGCGCCGCCTCGGCGAGGGGATGATGCGACGTATTTCCTCACGGCGAACCGGAACAAGCACTCCGTGGTCCTCGATTTCAAGGACTCCGACGACCTCGCCTGCGCCCAGCAGCTCGCCGCTCGTGCGGACGTACTCGTGGAGAACTTCAAGGCCGGGGGACTGGCGAAGTACGGCCTCGACTATGAGACGGTCAGCGCGGTCAATCCGGGCATCGTCTACGCCTCGGTGACGGGTTTCGGCCGCGACAATCCGCAGCCGGGCTACGATCTGCTCATCCAGGGTCTGTCCGGATTCATGTCGGTCACCGGCTCCGAGGAGTCGGGCCCGGTCAAGGCGGGTGTCGCCGTCGTCGACGTGATCACGGGACTGCACACGGCCGTCGGCATCCTCGGCGCGCTCAATCACCGGAAGGACACCGGGGCCGGTCAGCTGGTCGAGACAAATCTGCTGTCCTCGGCGCTGTCCGGGCTGGCGAATCAGACCTCGGCATACGTGGCCGGCGGCGTGGTTCCGCAGGCGATGGGCAACAAGCACCCGAGCCTCTACCCGTACCAGCCGATGCCCACTGCCGAGGGCCAGATCATCATCGCGTGTGGCAACGACAAACAGTTCGCCCGGCTGGCCGAGGTGCTCGGCCACCCCGAATGGGCGGCCGATGAACGGTTCGCGAACTTCGCCGACCGCAACGTCAACCGCGATGACCTCGAACCCGAGCTCATCGCCGCGCTGAGTGAGAAGACGAACCAGGAATGGTTCGACATCCTCACCGAGGCGGGGCTGCCCTGCGCGCCGATCAACTCGATCGCCCAAGGTGTGGACCTGGCATCGTCGCTGGGCCTCGAGCCCGTCGCCGAGGCGGGTCAGGGTGATCGCGTCATCCCCACGGTCCGCAACCCGATCCGGTTGTCCGAGACCCCGCCCAGCTACGAACTGGCACCGCCGACGCTCGGCGATTCCACGGAAGCGGTCAAGGCCTGGCTGCGGGCGGCCGAGTAGACCTCGGGCGTGCGCCGCGAATCGGCAAGTCGTCGTGCGGAAGTCATCGTGCGTCTGATGACCGCGAATGATTCTGCCGCTGCCCGGGCGGGCAGTGCCACAGCTGAAGTACCCTAGTCACTGTGCGTTGTCACCGAGAGATCTGCCAAGCGACCGATGAGGCGCGGGACCTGCGGTGACAGCAGTCGTATTCCCAAGAGAATTCCGGAACCGAGATGGACAATGAGCCGACCGAGGTCACACCTCGGAGACGTTCGGCGGTGAAACGGACCCTGATGGTCATCGCGATGGCGATCACAGGGTTCCATATCTTCGCCAGCTTCCTGTGGATCGCCCCTGCCTCGACGGCGAGGGAGGTGATTCCCGGTGACCTGCTCTCCAAATACATGATCCCGCTGTGGGGACAGTCGTGGAGCGTGTTCGCCCCCGAACCGATCAACGGCGACTACTACTTCGATGTGCGCGCGGTGATCAAGACCGACAGCGGCGAAGAGATCACTCAATGGGTGCGGGCCACCGATGTCGAACTCGACCACTCGACATACAAGCTGTTCCCGCCGCGGTCGGCGGGGCTGGGCATCGGAGTGGCCTCGGACATCAAAGGTTCGTGGGAAGATCTGCCCGACGATCAGAAGGCGATCGTCAAACTCGACTACTTCAAGGGCGACGATTCCGTCGACCGGCTGGAGACGAAGCTGGGGGAATACGACGACCCGGAGAACGCGATTCCCGCCTACCTGGAGAGCGAACATCTGGCCACGGCGTATGCGACGCAGGTGGCGAAGGCCATCTGGGGCGACGACGTCCAGCGCGTCCAATACCAGGCCGCCCGTCAGAACGTCGTGCCGTTCGCCGAACGCAACGACAAAGACGCGAAGCGTCCGAACATCCAACCCGTCCCCGTGGGATGGCGCGCACTCGTCGTCGAAGATCATCAGTCCCAAGAGGAATTCACGAAGTACTTCTGTGCCTCGGACGAAGTGAGGTGCGTCGGTGAACAGTGATGACACGACCCGCACAGGCGGGGACGACCACGATGCAGAGGTCACTGACCAGCGGACCGGCACGGCCGCCTCGGCGCAGGGCCGGGTGAAGGACTCCGCGGGCCACGCGAACGCCGGCACCGCCTCGGCGCGGAAACCGGAGAAGGACCACGGTTCGGACTCCGCCGGCCGCGGAAACGATGGGACCGCCTCGGCGAGTGATTCGGCTCCTGAATTCGGGCTGGTCCCGGTGACGACCCTCGTGCGGACGAAGCTCGCGCAGGGGTGGAACTGGCTCGAGGAGATGCTCACCGGCCGGTACCACGCGACATACGGGCTGGCGGTGACACGGATCCTCATCGGATTCGCCGGTCTCGGCCTCATCCTCACGAACTTCAGCGCTCGGCATTACACCTTCGGTGTGGGATCGGCCTGGAACGGGGAGATCGCCGAACCCAAGAGCGATTTCCCGACCATCTGGCTCTTCTCCCTCTTCCACCGAGCGGTGACGACGCCGCCGCTGTTCACGGCGATGATGATCGGGCTCGCGCTGCTGGCGATCGTCGTCATCCTCGGGTGGCGCACAAGGATCGTCCTGCCGATCTACCTCGTGCTGTGGGTGAGCTTCATCGAGCTCAACGACGGGGCAGGGGATCAGGGCGACAACGCCTACCGGATGTTCATGATCGCCATGCTCTTCGCCGATACGACCCGCAGATGGTCCCTCGACGCCAGGCGGCGCGCGCGGAACCCGGAGTTCCCGGACAACGACGGCGGGCAGTGGCGCTGGGCGCTCATCATGGCCAACAATCTCGCCATCGTCGTGCTCGCGTTCCAGGTGTGCGCAATCTACATGTCCGGCGGTCTGTACAAGGCCGGAGGCGAGGCCTGGCAGCACGGATTCGCCGTGTACAACCCGCTGCACACTCAGCAGTTCGGCACGTGGCCGGTGCTGTCGGATCTGATGACGGCGTGGGGGCCGATGGTCGTGGCGATCTCGTGGGGATCGATCCTCTTCCAGTGCGCCTTCCCGTTCATGCTCTTCAACCGCTACACCCGCGTCATCGCGCTGCTGGGCATCCTTTCCTTCCACTTGGGCATCGCGCTGCTCATGGGCCTGCCGTGGTTCTCGCTGACGATGATCGCCGTCGATGCGATCTTCATCCGCGATCGTTCATTCGCGAAGGTCAGCGCCTACCTGCGGCATTGGTGGACCTCATCGGCCCCGCGGGGTGCTGGTGGGGCTGGTGGCGGTTCCGCCGGTGGCCGCGGCGGTTCGGGTGCTGCCAAGGGCGGGCCTGCGAAGACTCGTACGCGGTCGTCCGCAGGCTCTCGCGGCAAGTAACCGTCGCGCATAGCGCTCAGCAACCGGCAGATGCTGAAATGGGACACCCTGCTCTGGAATGCTCACCGAAGAAAGTGAGCGATCCAGAGCAGGGTGTCCCATTTCTGTGCTGTGCCGCGCTGCGGTCAGCGAAACAGCCCAGTTTGAGTTGAATAGCCCATGTTCAAATAGGTGCTATTCAACTCAAACTGGGCTGATTCCGCGCAGCACGCCCCAGCCGGGAGCCTTACCGCTTGGGGCGCAGCTCCAGGCCAGTGGCCTCGGGGTCTTCGGGCAGGTCGACGACCACAGTGTCCCCGTCGACGATGTCCCCGGCGAGCAGAGCGCGGGCCAGTTTGTCGCCGATCTCGCGCTGGACCAGCCTGCGCAGCGGCCGGGCACCGAACGCCGGATCGTAGCCTTCGAGCGCCAACCAGTCCTCGGCTCCCTGAGTGACCTCGAGCGAGACTCGACGGTCGGAGAGCCGTCGCGACATGTGCGAGATCTGCAGATCGACGATCGACGCGAGCTCGGTCTGGCTGAGCGCGTCGAAGAGCACGATGTCATCGAGACGGTTGAGGAACTCGGGCTTGAACGTCGCATGCACGACATCGAGCACCTTGGACCGCTGCTCTTCGGTCGACAGGCTCTTGTCGACGAGGAACTGCGAACCGAGGTTCGAGGTCAGGATCAGGATGGTGTTCCTGAAGTCGACCGTGCGTCCCTGACCGTCGGTGAGCCGACCGTCATCGAGGACCTGCAGCAGGATGTCGAACACGGACGGGTGCGCCTTCTCGACCTCGTCGAGCAGCACGACGGAGTACGGGCGACGGCGGACCGCCTCGGTGAGTTGGCCGCCCTCGTCGTATCCGACGTAGCCCGGAGGTGCACCGACGAGGCGGGACACGGTGTGCTTCTCACCGTATTCGCTCATATCGATCCTGATCAGGGCTTTCTCGTCGTCGAAGAGGAAGTCCGCGAGAGATTTCGCGAGCTCCGTCTTGCCGACGCCGGTGGGTCCGAGGAACAGGAACGAACCGGTCGGGCGATCCGGGTCGGCGACCCCGGCCCGCGAACGGCGGATGGCGTCGGAGACCGCGGCGACGGCGTTCTTCTGCCCGATGAGACGCTCACCGAGGATGCCCTCGGCTCCCAGCAGCTTCTCGACCTCGCCCTGGACGAGGCGTCCGGCGGGGATGCCCGTCCACGAGGAGACCACCTCGGCGATGTCGTTGCTCGAGACCTTGTCCGAGACCATCTGATCGGAATTCGCTCCCGCCTCGGCCTGGGCCTCGGCGGCTTCGGCCTCGGCGATCTCCTTCTGCACGGCAGGGATCTCGCCGTAGAGCAGACGGGACGCGGTCTCGAGATCCGTGTCGCGCTGAGCTTTCTCGGCGGCCGAACGCAGCTCGTCGAGCTTCGTCTTCAGCTCACCGACCCGGTTGAGGCCGGCACGCTGGGACTCCCAGGTGGCCTCGAGTCCGCGCAGCTCCTCCTCCTTGTCGGCGAGATCGGCACGCAGGGCGCTCAACCGCTCGATCGACGCGGAGTCTGTCTCCTTAGCCAGGGCCATGTCCTCCATCTTCAGGCGGTCCACGGCGCGGCGGAGCTCATCGATCTCGACCGGAGCCGAATCGATCTCCATCCGCAGGCGGGAAGCCGCCTCGTCGACGAGGTCGATGGCCTTGTCCGGCAGCTGCCTGCCGGTGATGTACCGGTTCGACATCGTTGCGGCCGCGACCAGGGCGCCGTCGTTGATCGAGACCTTGTGGTGAGCTTCGTAGCGTTCCTTGAGCCCGCGCAGAATCGCGATCGTGTCCTCGACGCTGGGCTCACCGACGAAGACCTGCTGGAACCGGCGCTCCAGAGCGGGATCCTTCTCGATGTTCTCGCGGTACTCGTCCAACGTGGTGGCACCGATCATCCGCAGCTCACCGCGGGCGAGCATCGGCTTGAGCATATTGCCTGCGTCCATCGAGGAGTCTCCGCCGGCACCGGCACCGACGATCGTGTGGAGCTCGTCGATGAAGGTGATGATCCGACCGTCGGCGTTCTTGATCTCCTCGAGCACGGCCTTGAACCGCTCCTCGAACTCACCGCGGTACTTCGCCCCGGCGACCATGGCGGACAGGTCGAGGCTGATGAGCGTCTTGTCGCGCAGCGATTCGGGCACGTCTCCGGCCACGATCCGCTGGGCCAGGCCTTCGACGACGGAGGTCTTGCCGACGCCGGGTTCACCGATGAGGACGGGGTTGTTCTTCGTCCTCCGCGAGAGCACCTGGACGACGCGGCGAACCTCTTTGTCGCGGCCGATCACCGGGTCGAGCTTGCCTTCCCGGGCGACGGCGGTGAGATCGATGCCGAACTTCTCCAGCGACTGCATCGTCTCCTCGGGGTTCTCCGAAGTGACCTTCTTTCCGGCACGCAGTTCGGGCAGGGCCGCGAGCAGCGCGTCCCTGTTGGCCCCATTCGCGCGCAGCGCCTCACCGGCGCCGTCCTTGCCGGCCGCAGCGGCGAGCAGCAGGTGTTCGGTCGAGACGAACTGGTCGCCGAGGGCCGTCATCTCCTCCTGCGCGAGGTTCATCATCTCCAGGCCGGCGCGGGAGAGTCCCGGCTGGCTGACGGAGGATCCGCTGACGGTGGGGAACCCGCTGATCACGGACTCGATGGACCGCAGCACGGTCTGCGGGTCGGCACCGACCTTCGTCAGCAGGGTCGCGGCGAGCGAATCGGGCTGGCCGAGCAGGGCCGCGACGAGGTGGGCCGGTTCGATCTGATTGTTCTTCCGGGCGACGACGTCGTTGACCGCAGTCTGCAGCGCCTCCCGGGATTTGGTTGTCATCTGTGCGTCCATGTACGCATCTCCTTCTCAAATTCTGTGCTGATTTCAGCTCTCGAAAAGAACAACACCGACAAAGTTGAGTCTATTCCGCTCAACTTTGGAAATCGAGAAGAATCTCGCCGAGGCGGCCCGCTCGGATACGTGTCCCTGCCCAGCCGGGGCCGGCTCGGAAACCCGCCCGGTCGGGACCGGCCCGCCTCTACCTCGTGATGACCGACTGGAGGTCGAAGCGGTGGAGCACGCGGTCGGCGATCTCCGGATCGGTGCCGCGTTCGCGCCGGGCCTTGAGCACCTCGGCACGGGCGGACTGCATGGCCTTCTTCTGCACGGCCAGCATCTGCTCCCGGTGTTCCTTGAACGCCATCGCCTGCTCCGAGCTCGCCTGGTCATCGGTGGTTCCGCTGAGCTGATCGTGCAGGACTTTGAACCTCGCCCGCAGGGGTTCGATGACGTCGTCGGGCAGACTGTCATCGTTCTTGATCTCGCGCATCGCAGCCTTGTAGGCACGCAGAGCGATGTCCCTGGTCGCCTGATGTTCCTTCTCCGCCTCGTCGTCGATGCCGAGGATAGCGACGACGGTCGGAAAGCTCAGGCCCGCCAGCACCAGAGTGACCAGCAGGACCACCGCGGCCGCGACGACGACATAGGACCGCCCGGGGAACGGGGCACCGGAGCTCGTCGTGGCCGGGATCGACAGCGCCAAGGCGACCGTGGCGAGGCCGCGCATCCCGCCCCAGGTCATCAGCGTGGCATCGCGGACGCTCAACGGTGCGGCATCCGGATCCTCCTCGCGTCTCTTGCGTTCGATGACAGTGCCGAGCAGCAGCCATACGAAGCGGACGGCGACGACGATGAGAGCGATGAGCGCGCCGACGAGCAGCGCTCGCCCGAGGTCGGCGTGTTCGGATTCGACGATGAGACGCAGATCGAGGCCGATGAGTCCGAAGGCGATTCCGGTGATGAGCATCTCGAGGACCTGCCACGTCGAGTTCTGCGTCACCCGCTCCGCCGAGTTCCCCTCGACATCGCGGCGCCGCACTTCGAGGGCGGCCACGACGACGGCGATGACCCCGCTGGCGTGGAAGTGCTCGGCCACGAGGTAGACGCCGAAGGGCAGGACGAGCATGAGGGAGGACCGAGCGATCGTGTGATCGATCTTCTCCATCACCCACCAGGCGGCGAAGGACAGCACCAGGCCGACGATGATCGCCACGACGGCGGAGACGACGAACGACACGGCCAGATCTGCGTAGTCCACCTCGGTGCCGGCCAATACCGCGGCCATCGCGGTCTGGAAGATGACCAGGGAGGCGGCATCGTTGAACAGGCCTTCGCTCTGCAGGGTCGACATGATGCGGCGGGGGATCGACACGGTGCTGGCCACGGCTTCGACAGCGACTGGGTCGGGTGGGGCGAGCATGGCGCCGAGCGCGATGGCCGCGGCGATGGTGATTCCGGGGACGAGGAAGACCGCGGACCCGGCGACGGCGGCCACGGTGACACCGACGAGAGCTACGGACATGCCGAGGATCGTGCGCCACCGGATCGCGAACAGCGCCCACGATGTCTTCTGTGCGGCGGCGAAGAGCAGGGGCGGCAGGAAGAGAGGGAGGACGAGCTCCGGATCGATGGCCACCTCGGCGAAGGTGGGGATGAACGCACCGGCGATGCCGATGAGGACCATGAGCGCCGGCCACGGGAGCTTGAGCTTCTGCCCCAATCCGACCACCACCGAGGTGGCGGCACCGAATCCGATGATCATCAGCAGTGTGGTCATGCCAGTCCCTCCGAATCGCTCCCACCGGGGCAGATGTGTCCGGAGGCGGGCGGAAATCGTCTGCGCAGATTCCGCGCCGGGCCCGGCGACCTTTGGCAGAATGAGGCTATGTCGGAATCAATTGTATTCGCGCAGCTCGACGACGGAGTCGTCTCCGTGACGATCAACCGGCCGTCCACGCGCAACGCGCTGTCGCTGACGGTCATGGAAGACCTCATCGACACCCTCACCGAGGTGGGGCAGCGTACCGAAGTACGCGCGGTCATCCTCATCACCGCCGGTCATGTGTTCAGCTCCGGTCATGACCTCACCGAGATCCGCGGGGCGGATCTGGAGACGCAGCAGACCACGTTCGACGCCTGTGCCCGACTGATGCAGCTCATCCGATCCATCCCACAGCCGGTCATCGCGCAGGTGCAGGGCGTGGCCACGGCGGCCGGCTGCCAGCTGGTGGCGACCTGCGATCTGGCCGTTGCCGCCGAGTCCGCCAGATTCGCAACTCCGGGAGTGAAGATCGGTCTGTTCTGTTCGACTCCGATGGTGGCCCTCTCCCGTGCGGTGCCGGCGAAGCAGGCGATGCGGATGCTGCTGACCGGTGATTTCGTGACCGCCGAGGATGCGCTGAAGTTCGGTCTCGTCTCCGATGTCGTCGCCGACGCCGACCTCGAATCCGCCACCTTGGAATTGGCTCTCAAAGTCGCGTCCGCCTCGTCGGCTACAGTTGCCCTAGGAAAGGCCGCATTCTACGAACAGCGGGAGCTGCCTGTGGCCGACGCCTATGCGCGGATGTCGCAGGTGATGGCGGACAATGCCGTCGCGGCCGATGCGCAGGAAGGGATCGACGCCTTCCTGACGAAGAGGGAGCCGCAGTGGCAGCACCGCCGCTGAGGCGGTGGGCGTGAAGATGAGAGAGGGAACCTCGTGGCGGTGATAGTGACCGGAGCCAGCGGCTTCATCGGTGGTGCCATTGCACGGGCGCTCGCCGAAAGGGACGAAACGGTCTACGCGCTGTCCCGGCGAGATCCCGAGATCCCCGGGGTGAACTTCCAACACTGGGACATCACCGAACCTGCGTCCGCTTCGGTGACCTCCCTGGCCAAGAATGTGACCGCGGTCTTCCACTGTGCCGGAATCGCCTCCGTCAGCGCCGATGACGACGCTCTCTACAACGTGAAGGTGACGGGCACACGTCATGTCCTCGATGCGTTTCCGAAGGCCCGCATCGTGCACGTGTCCTCGACGACGGTGTACTCCGAGTCCGAACCCCACGCCGAGCTGTGGGAGGAAGCCGGTCCGAAGGACCCCAACGACTTCGCCGACGCGTACTCTCGCACCCATGCTCTCGCCGAGCAACTCGTCATGAGGCTCCGTCCCGATGCTGCGATCCTGCGTCCCGCGGCTGTCTACGGTCCGGGGGAGACGATGCTCATGCCGTTCCTGTCGCGGATGTCGAAGAGAGGTGTGCTGCGGCTGCCCGGCGGCGGCAGGCAGAAGATCACCCTGACGCATGTCGACAATGTGGTGCGGGCCGCGCTCGCCTGCCTCGACGTGCCGTCGGCGGCGGGTCCCTTCAATATCGGTGATCCGATTCCGTACCGGCTCAAAGAGGCTGTGGTCACTCACTTCGCTCGGATGGGCTATGACCAGGTCGTCATCGAGGGTGTCGCGAAGGACAAGGCGCTGGTGTCGGCGAAGCTCGGACTCAAGATCAAGGGCGTGTTCAAGCGCGGGGACCGCGCGAAGCTCTTCCTCGTCAGATACCTGCAGTCGGATCGGACGTACAACCTGTCCCGGCAGCAGCGGGTGCTCGGCATCTCGACGACCCAGCACCTCATCCCGTCCCGCCTGCAGTAGGGCGCTGGGCCCCCAGCGACCAGGTTCAGCGCTTCAACCGGACACCAGCGGTACAGCAATCCGCCGGACCCGGCGACTGAGACGCTTACCGCTTGAGCCCGTGCTGGGCGGCGACGATCTTCGACACGAGTTCGCGCGGGAGCGCACGCCCCAGCAGGAACGGCAGCGGTGCTCTGCTGCCGACGGCGTAGAACTCCCGCGGCCTCGGCGCAATGATCGCATCGACGATCGTGGCCGCAACCTTGGCGGCCGGAATGCCGCCGCGCTCGTTGGCGTCGAGGTGCTCGAGCATCGTCGTCACGTCCTGCGTATAGGGCGACCCCTCTTCGAGGTACTTCGTCCGCCGCAGCCCGATACCCGTGGCGATCGATCCCGGTTCGACGGTGCTCACCCATACGCCGAAGGGGGAGAGCTCCTGCCGAGCCGCCGTGGCGAAAGCGCGCAGAGCCGCCTTCGCCGCAGAGTACGAACTGCGGTGGGCCAAAGGGAAGCTGGCGAGCATCGACCCGACCATGATGATGCGCCCCGCCCGTCGCGCACGCATCCCGGGCAGGACGAGTTGGCTCAGTCGAACCGGTCCGAACACGTTCGTACGGAAGAGCCGTTCGACGGCATCGGCCGGCAGCTCTTCGAACGGACCCGACTGGCTCTCACCGGCATTGTTGATGAGCACGTCGATGCCGTCGAGCAGGCCGAGTTCCTCGAGCTCTGTGGCCAGTCGGTCCGGACCATCCGGGTCGGCGAGGTCCAGCGGAAGATACCTGACACCGGGGATCCGGTCGGCAGGGGAGATGCGGTCCGGGTTCCGGCTGGTTGCCAGCACCGTGCAGCCTTTCGCCGCCAGCGCCTCGGCGACGGCTCGACCGATTCCCGAGGTGCCGCCGGTGACCAAGACTGTGAGGGCTGAACGCGCGCTGCCGGTCACGAGTGCGCTGCTTCGCCTCTAGCAGACCCGCTTTCCGGTCGCAGAGAGGTCACCGCACGGCCGGCCTGCTCGGCGGCAGCGCGTCCGGCGCGGAGGCCGGAGAAGATGCACCCGCCGAGGAACGTTCCCTCGAGCGCGTTGTACCCGTGCATTCCGCCGCCCCCGAAACCGGTGACCTCGCCGGCGGCGTAGAGGCCCGGGATCGGTGTGCGCTCAGCCTCGCGACCTCCCTCTTCACCAGCGCCGGATCCCGCCAGCACCTGCCCGTCGAGGTTCGTCTCCAGCCCTCCGAGGGTCTTGCGTGACAGCAGGCTCAGACGCACCGCGATGAGCGGACCGTGTGCCGGGTCGAGGATCTTGTGCGGTTTGACCGCGCGCACGATCTTGTCACCGAGGTAGGACCGCGCATTGTGGATGGCCTGGACCTGCGCGTCCTTCGAGAAAGCGTGTTCGGTCTGCCGGTCCCGCTGCCGGATCTGCTCAACGAGGTGGTCGTGGTCGATGACCGGCCCGCGGGAGCGTTCGTTCATTCCCGCCACCAGTTCCTCGGTGGTCTCGGCCACGACGAAGTCGGAGCCGTACTTCTTGAAGGCCTCGATCGGTCCCGGAGCATCGGAGGAGCGCACCCGATCGAGCGTGATCCGAATGTCCTTCTCGGTGAGATCCGGGTTCTGCTCCGAACCGGAGAGCGCGAATTCCTTGCGGATGATCGACTCGTTGAGCACGAACCACGAATAGTCGTGCCCGGTCTCAAGGATCGTGCGCATCGTCCGATTCGTATCGAAGCCGGGATAGTTCGGCGCCGGGAAACGATTGCCCTCGGCATCGAACCACATCGACGACGGCCCCGGAATGATGCGGATCCCGTGCCCCGGCCAGATCGGATTCCAGTTCTCGATGCCCTCCGTATACGCCCAGATCCGGTCCCGGTTGATGAGGCTGGCTCCGGCATCCTCGGCGATCTGCAGCATCCGCCCGTCCACATGAGCGGGCACTCCGGCGAGCATCGTGTCCGGGAACTCGCCGAGGCGGTCGACCGGCCAGTACTTCTTCATCAGTTCGAAATTGTGTCCGATGCCGCCGGTGGTGACGATGACGGCGGGTGCCCGGAGTTCGAAGTCGGCGAGTTCGTCGCGGTTCGATTCGACTCCGCGGGCCGTGTGACTGGGGGCGAGCGTCCGCCCGCGGACGCCGACGACGGTCCCATCCTCGGTGATGAGTTCGTCGACGCGGTGACGGAAGGCGAACTCGACGAGTCCGGCGGCCTCCGCGGTCTCGACGGGTTCACGGAAGACCCGGACCACCTCGGGGCCGGTGCCCCAGGTGAGGTGGAACCGGGGCACGGAATTGCCGTGATCACCCGCACCGGAACCGCCGCGCTCGGCCCAACCGACGATCGGTGTCAGGCGTAAGCCGAGGTCACGCAGGTACTGGCGCTTCTCCCTGGCCGCGAACTCGAGGTACGCCTCCGCCCACTTCCGCGGCCAATGATCCTCATCTCGGTCGAAGCCCGCCGAGGTGGCCCAGTCGTCTTTGGCGAGCTCGAGCGAATCGTGGATGCGCAGTCGCCGCTGTTCGGGGGAGTCGATGAGGAAGAGTCCGCCGAGGGACCAGAACGCCTGTCCGCCGAGGTTCGCGCGGTTCTCCTGGTCGAGGATGAGCACGCGTTTGCCGGCCTGGGTGAGTTCGTGGGCGGCGACGAGACCGGCGAGCCCGGCCCCGACGACGATCGCATCGGGAGAGCGGCGATCCGGGGTGGAACGATCACCGGGTTCGGAAATATCTCCGCCGTCACCAGGTGCGTGGGACGAGCCCGTGCTGTCGAAAGAACTCATCGTCGACTCCTCTGTCGTCTCTGTCGGCTAGTGAACCGACGTCAAGTGTGCGCAGATTGCCCAAAACCGGCGGGTTCCTGGCAATCTGCGCACACTTACCTACCAGTAGGTTTCAGTATTGCAGATTTTCCCGGTGTGAAGAGGCGCAAGCGGTCCGTAGTCACGCGCAATTTCGGTCGGTGTCCATCAGCCTTCGAGGGTGCGTTCCAGCCAATCGGCGGCGGCGGCGAAGGACTCGTCCGTCGTCGTCGGGTCGACCGGCACCACTGCTCCGTCGGAGCTCGGGTAGCTGCCGAGGAAGTGCAGCTTGAGGGCCGCCCGGTGGACACCCTGCAGGGCCTCGGCCATGCGGGCCTCGTGGATGTGTCCGAGCAGGTCGATCGAGAACTGGTAGAGGCCCAACCCGTCACCGGTCGGCCGGGATTCGATGCGGGACATATTGATCCCGCGGCTGGAGAACTGTTCGAGCAGTTCGAGCAGCGAACCCGCCCGGTCTGAGCGCAGGGCTGCCACGACGGTCGTCTTGTCCGCGCCGGTCGGGGCGGGCAGAGGGCCCGGGCGGGTGACCACGACGAATCGGGTGACGGCGTCCTTTCGGTCGCCGATGTCCTCGGCGACGATCTCGAGTCCATAGCGCTGCGCGGCCAGTGCCGGGCAGACGGCGGCCATATGGTCGCCGGCGTCATTGGCCAGGTCCCTGGCGGCTGCGGCAGTCGAGGACGTCGGCAGGTAGACGGCTTCGGGGAAGTTCTCGTTCATGAACGCCCGCACCTGCGCCTCGCCGTGCGGGTGCGAACCGAAGGAGGAGATCTCCTCCCTGGTGGTGCCGGGCTTGACGGCGAGGACGAAGCGGACGGGCACGACCACCTCGGCGATGATCTGCAGACGCCCGTTCTCGGTGAGCGCATCGATCGTGGCGGGCACTCCGCCTTCGAGGGAGTTCTCGATCGGCACGACCGCGGCATCGCAGTCACCCTCGAGCACCGCGTCGAGTGCCGAGGGGGCATTGCGCATCGGATGAGTCGTGGCTTCGGCGCGCAGGTTTCGGGAGTCGAGGAAGCTGAGCAGGGCCGCCTCGGTGAAAGTGGCCTCAGGGCCGAGGTACGCGAAACGGTTGAGGCTCACTTGTCGGTCTCCTTGTGTGGGTCGGAGGAATTCTGCGTGGATTCGGACGACCCGGAATCGGCGGGGGTGGAGGAGACGCCGCCGGCCGGCGTCCCGCCTTTCCGCTTCGCACGGAGGCGGCGGACGAGGATCGCGCGGGCGACGTCGCGGTACTGGGCGGCACGGTGCAGCTGGGCTTTCAGATCGCGACCGGTGACGCGGTGGTGGAGGTCGCATTCGACCTCTTCCACGCGCAGTCCGGCGTTGACGACATCGATGGTCATGGCCGCCTCGACGCCCCATCCGGCGGCGAACGGCAGGGCCGCGTCGAAGGCCTCCCGCGACAGGCAGCGCATGCCCGACAGCGGATGGGTGGCGTCGAATCCGGAGAGTTCGGCGATGCCCTTCTTCGCCAGTCCGACGACGAAGCCGAAGCCTCCGCCCTTGCGCTTCTGCGCGGGCAGGATCGCGATCGTCATGTCCGCCCGACCAGCGAGCACAGGCTCGGCCAGGGGAGCGGTGTTGATGGCGGAGTCTTCGAGGTCGCCGTCGATGAACAGCAGCGCCCGGTGGTGCGGGTCGACGCCCGGATCGGCGTCGGAGATCTCCCGATTGCGCAGTGCGAAGGCTCCGGTCATCATGGCCGCAGCCTTGCCTTTGTTCTTCGGGTGGGTGATGACCTCGGCGCCGGCGCGGCGGGCCCGAGTCCCCGTATCGTCAGCCGATCCGTCGTCGACGACGAGGACCATGTCGACCCCGGGGATCTGCTTGGCCGCAGCGACGGTGGCACCGATCCGCTGGGATTCGTTCATCGCGGGGATGATGGCGGCGACCGCCTCGGGGGCGGGGTGCGGCTGTGCGCTCATGTCGGTTCTCCTGTCCGTCACCGGCACCGAGGCGGGGCACCCTTTTCGGGGCCCGCCTCGGTGATGGGGTGGTGACGGATATCAGTGGATGGTCAGCTGGCGGGACACGATGCCCGAGCGGACGCGGCGGGCCTCGGTGCTCATCGGCTCGGTCGTGTTCAGCGCCTCGTCGAGGCGCTTGCCGAACGCGGCGATGGGCTCTTCGACGTCGTCGACCTGGGTCCCGAACTCGAGTTCCCAGACGGGGACGATGATGCCGTGGGCGCGGAAGTAGCCGAGGAAGGTGCCGATTCCGCTGAGGTCGTTGGCGTTCTCGGCCTGCAGGCGGGCCATCGCATCGACGACGCGGTCCTCACCTTCGGGGCGGGCCCACCGGACGTAGGTGCGGCCGGACATCTCGGTCCAGTAGGCTGAGGCGACGGAGGCGAGCTTCTCGGTCGGGGCCACGGAGTCGTTGGCCCGCTGGAGGGCGGCGGCGACGTCGGCATCGGACTCGGCTTCGGGCAGGGCCCAGTAGTCGAAGTTCTCGAGCACGCGGACGTCGAACGGGTGAGAGGTGTCGAGGATGTCCTGCAGACGCGGGCCCTCACCGGGTTCGGTGGTCGCCTCGATGGAGGTGCCGGGTTCGGCGTCGACGGCGGCCAGCAGACCGCGGGCGACGTCGCGGGAGGCGTCTGTCGAGGACACGGGCACCTGCATTCCGGCCAGGATCTCACCGTCGTCGCGGCGCCAGGCCTGCCATGCGGCGGGCAGCAGGGACGTGATGGTCACCTCGTGGCCGCCGTATTCCTCGGTGAGCTTCGCGGTCGCGGTGGCCGCGGGCACGAGTTCACGCAGGCAGATGAGGTCGGCTTCGAACGGCAGGTCCGCGAACGGACGCGCGACGAATGCCGTGGCCTGCGCCCTGGCGAGGCGTTTGGCGATGAGTTCTTCCTTGGAGCGCTTCGACTTCTTTCCCATGGGACGCAAGTCTAGTCGGTGGAGTCATCGGTGCATCATCCAGTGCGACGGCCCGCGCAGCACGGTGAGTTGAAGTGGCCCACGCTTGGCAACGGTGGCATCATTTATCCGTGGCTATTCTGCAGACGTCGACCGGGAACCCAGACGACCGGTCCGATACAGCCGGAGCCGCCCGGAAAGAATTGCGCCCTTCATTCGTCGAACGCGACGCCTTTCGCACCGCTCTGTCGTCGGCCTATGCCGACGGGCGCATCGACGATGAAGAGTTCGAGCGCCGCTCCACTCTCATCGAAACCGGGAACCATGCCGCGGACCTGCAGCGAGCCCTGGCCGATCTGCCCCGACCCGAGGTCGAGTTCCCGACCACACTTACCCGCGCCGAGGCGCTCAAGCGGCGCCGTTCGCTGCGGACTTCCGGCGCCCCGGCGGTCAGCCGCCGCCTCCTGCTCGCCGGTGGTGCCGCTGCCTTGGGCTTCGTCGTCGCCGGCGGAGCCTCTCGGCTCTTCGGCGTGGACTCAAAGGCAGTCGAAACTTCGGGCTCGGACTCGCCTGAGGTCGACTTCATCGCTGATCCTGCTGCCCTCGAAGATGTGCTGACAAAGGTGAAGGACAAGGGGTACACGCATTTCCGTGAGATCTCTATCGATCCGGATGTGTTCCAGGCCGGTGCCCGCAGTCTGAAATCGTCTCGCGGCATCGACAGCGTCATCGTCTACGGGCGTGCAGAGCCAGACATCACCCCCAGCAGTCGCTTGGGCGAAGGCGACAGGCTCTTCACACTCGACGACTTCGCTCTCGGCCTCATCCCGGCGATGGCCCAGGCGGCAGCGAAGAAACTCGGCAGCGGGCAGGGCCTGCGAGTGGAGCTGCGGACCGAGAGCGACGCGTCCAACAGCAAAGCGGAACCGGTGATCTCTGTGGTGGTGGCGGGCGGCGACTACGGCGATGGCGGAGGCGAACTGCGCTGGACTGCTGACGGGAGAGAGCTCATCTCCATCCATCGCACGGGCGAGGAATGAAGGGGATCGAAATGGCCGAGAAGAAGAAGGACGATTGGCGCCCCTCCCGTGACGAACGCGCGCCCTATATCTCCGCGCTCAATGAGGCGCTCGCCGACGAACGGCTCAGCGTCGACGAACACGACGAGCGGATCGCTTCCGCCGAGGCGGCCACCAGTTTCACCACCCTCGACGGCCTCGTCGCCGATCTGCCCTTCGAATGGCATGACGAGAAGTTCGAACGGACGCAGACGACCGACCGCCGGCGGTTCGTGCTCGGCATCGGGGCATTGGTCGGCATCACTGCCGCATCGTGGGTCGGCACCCGAGCGTGGGTGAAGAGCGGAGACGGCGCCGAGGCGACTGTCCGAGGCGGTGGAGGCGAAGTGGGGTCGAACTCGGCGTCCTCTGAGTCTGATTCTTCCGAGTCTGAGGACGACTATGAGGAGACCGTTCCCACTGATCTCGTGCAGGTGCTGAACTGGCGCAAGGACACTGTGCCCTCAGCAATCGAACATGCGACGGCACTCGGGCTGACCATGGTCGGGCGGATTCAGGGCGGAGGAGACGACGTCACGGTCAAGGGGTCGAACGAGAACGACGAGTGGATCACGGTCCGCTTCCGGAAGGGCTTTCGTCCGACGGTCGACACCGACACGAGCCAGAGTCCGTCAGACAAATGGCTCAGACCCGCCGAGATCCCAGCTGTCGACGTAGCCGCTCTGCACGATGAAGTGAAGTCCGAACTCAGCAAGAACACGCAGTCGCATCAGCTCGATATCGGCTATGACCTGACCGCTGACGAATGGCTGGTGTTGATCTGGGACGGGCCGGATTCCTTCGCCTGGACCCTTGACGGGCTCAAGCGCGTCAAACGCGACTGACCGAACAGCAGCCACTGCCTGTCGCAGTCAGCTCAGCTGACGTGCTCGACTCAGCCGTCGTACTCGACTCAGCGGTCGTGGCCGACGGGGATGAAGTAGCGCGTGTTGTTCGACTCGTCCATGCGCACCTGCAACTTGTCGCCCGGATGAGGGAACGCAGAGCGCTCCGGGTTGTCGGGGGTCAGTCCGAGCGTCTCCAAGCGGATGATGCCGTGGCGGCCCACCTCGTCGGCGGCGAGGACATAGGAGTGGTTGAGTTCGCGGATCGTGACCTCGATGGCCGGATCTGTCGGTTCGTCCGCCTCGGCGAAGGCGCGGGGCGGGGCGGAATTGCCCATGCCCAGATACGCGCCGACGTCATCGGCGATGTAGCCGGCCACGGAGTCGGCCTGCGCCATCAGACCTGCGAGGATCACCGACAGCCGTTCCTGCTGGGCATCGGATTTCAGGGCCTGCCCGGGTTTGAAGAGGTGCTCCTCGGCGAGCACGCACCACGCGTCCTGCATGATCGTGCGCAGCTGGAGTTCGACGAGGACGGAAGGCTCGGAATCGAAGGGAACCTCGACGATGAGGTGGCGGCCGCGGTACCCAGAGGGCTTCGGGGTCGCGGAATAGTCGCGCACCTCGGCGATGGAGAGGTTCGTATCGTCGCTCACCTCGGTGAGCAGGTCCCACAGGGCCGACTGTTCGCGTTCGGTGCGGCAGATGACGCGGGCACCGACGACATCGATGACCTGGTTCTCGACCTCGACGGATTCGTGGATCTCGTCGTTGGCATCGGCGAGCTTGCGGCGCAGCTTCTCGCCGGTGCGCAGTCGATCCTTGATCCGACCGTCGACGACGCGCACTCGATCTCCGGAGAGCAGTGCGGATGGAGCGCGGACGGACTCGACCCAGTCATTGACCGTCTCGAGGGCGGCCCTCCAGGTGGACTCACGCCGGTCGTAGGCTTCGTCGACCAATTCGCGGACAGTTGCTGACATCCTCGTCACCTTCCTAGCTCCTGATTCAACTTCACCAGAAGAGAGGGGAGATGTCTATGGCTTCGACGCTGAAGTTGCGCCGGGGTGCCGAAAGGTGAGACGAAGGTGCCTCAGAGGTCGTAGTCGACGATGACGGGAGCGTGATCGGACGCGCCTTTGCCCTTGCGCTCCTCACGGTCGATCTCGCCTGCGGTCGCTGTCTTCGCCAGCGCCTGCGAGGCGAGCTGGAAGTCGATGCGCATGCCCTGCTTCTTCGGGAAGCGCAGCTTCTGGTAGTCCCAGAAGGTGTAGACGCCGGGTCCGGGCGTGAACTGGCGGGTGACTTCGCTCAGGCCCGCGCCGAGGAGATCATCGAAAGCGGCACGCTCGGCATCGGAGACGTGGGTGGCGCCGTCGAACTCGGCCATGTCCCAGACGTCCTCGTCGAGCGGAGCGACGTTGAAGTCACCGCAGAGGACGAGCTTCTTCTCCGGTTCGGCGCTCAGCTGGGCGGCGATATCGGCCGTCAGCGCCTTGTACCACTCCAACTTGTAGCCGTAGTGCGGGTGGTCGAGTTCGCGGCCGTTGGGCACATAGAGCGAGTAGACGCGTACATCGTTGCAGGTCACCGACAGCGACCGGGCTTCGACGACGGGTTCTTCCGAACCGAAGGCAGGGATGTCCTTGAACCCGATCTCGGCGTCGGCCAGTCCGACGCGCGAGGCGATGGCGACACCGTTCCACTGGTTGAGGCCGTGATAGCTGACCTCGTAGCCGCGCTCGGTGAACAGCTCCTCGGGGAACTGCGAGTCCTTGCACTTGAGTTCCTGGATGGCCAGGACATCGACATCCGAACGATCCAGCCAGGCCCCGATGCGGTCATGGCGGGCACGGATCGAGTTCACATTCCACGTAGCGATTCTCACCCTCCCACCCTAAGCCGTCCGCGCCGGAGGAGAAAGCGGGGTCTCGACGGGTCGATAGGATTGGGACCATGCCTGAAGCTCCCAATGAACACCTCGGCCATGACGGTGCCGCCTACCCGGACTCCTACTATGTGCGGCTGTCCGAGGACCGCCTCGTCTCGACTCTGCACAGCCAGGGCGCTTGGCAGCCCGGCGAGCAGCACCTCGCGCCTGCCTCGGGGATGGTGCTTGCCGAGATCGAACGTCGACTGCCCAGCGACAAGCTCATCTCCCGGGTGACCTTCGACGTCCTCGGCGTCATCCACTCCGGCGAGTTCACCATCGATGTCGACGTCGTCCGCCCCGGCCGCACCATCGAACTCGTCGAAGCGCATATGCGCCACGGTGAGCGCACCAGCGTGACCGCTCGGGTGTGGAGACTGCAGGCCTCCGACACCGAGGCGGTCGCAGGCGACGAATGGTCCGCGATGCCGCCCGTGTCCGAAGTGCCCGAGATTCCTTTCACCAACCGTTGGGGCGGCGGTTACATTGCGTCCCTCGAGGGGCGCCAGGGAGCGGACGCCCACCCCGGCTGCGCACGGTCCTGGGTGCGCAGTCCCTATCCTCTCGTCGACGGTGAGATCGACCCGCCGACCGCGGCCTTCGTGAAGTTCGTCGACACCGCCAACGGTCTGGCCGTCCGTGAGGATCCGAAGACGACGTTCTTCCCGAACGTCGACCTCTCTATCCACCTCACTCGCGTGCCCGAAGCCGGCTGGGTCGGCTTCGACACCAAGGTGGCCTTCGGGCCGACCGGACTGGGGCAGACGACGAGCGTGCTCAGCGACGTCGACGGACCCATCGGCACAGCAGTTCAGTCCCTGACCGTTCGTCGAGGTCAAGGCGCGGTATGAATCCGCGGCCGCGTGCCCTCATCACCGGGGCGAGCTCCGGGCTGGGGCGCGGCTATGCCCGCACCCTGGCCGCCGAGGGCTACGACCTCGTCCTGGTCGCCAGGGACGCGGACCGGCTGAATCAGCTGGCCGAGCAGGTGCGAACCACGCAGAGTACCCACGCCGAGGCGGCCGTGGCCGATCTGTCGACCCGTGACGGTATCGACGCGGTCAACGAGATCATCGCGACGCAGCCGATCGATGTGCTCATCAACAATGCCGGCTTCGGGCTGCGCGGGACACTGCTGGATACCGATGCTGCTGAGCTCGATGCGCTCGATCGGGTGCTCGCCGGGGCGGTGAGAGAGCTGTCGCTGGCAGCGGCTCGGCGCATGCAGTCCCGCGGTCGCGGAGGAATCATCAACGTCTCCTCGCTGGCGGCGGTGACGACGATGGGACAGTATGCCGCGTCGAAAGCTTCGACTCTGGTCTTCACCGAGGCGCTCGCCGGGGAACTCAGGGGCGGCCCGGTGACGGTCACCGCCGTTCTGCCTGGCTTCATCCGGACGGAATTCCACAGCCGCCTCGGCGTGGAGCGTCCGGGACCCGGCCTGATCTGGCTCAGCGTCGATCAGGTGGTGCGGGAGTCGCTGCGTGATGCGCGGGCGGGGAAGGTCGTCTCTGTGCCGGGGTGGGGATATCGCATTGCCGCGCTCGTTGCCCCTGTGGTGCCGCGTCCGCTCATGCGATGGGGGTCGGCCGGATTCTCCTTCGCCCGCACCCGCGATCACTGAGTCGGGATTCGCGAGATGCGCCGGCGGTCATCGAACTGTGGTCGTGTGCTCACCGCGGGATGTGACCTATATGCAATTTTCGGCAGGGGCGGCACAACTGAGTTGAGGATTGAACTACCGGGGGCTGAGCCTGTGACCAGGGGTTTTATTCTGATCGCTTCTGTGCTATAGGGCCCGACAGGATTCAAGACGGAGCGTGAGATTCTTTACAAGCGACACGAAAGTGTGGTCAAATTAATGTGTTCGCCCGGTGGGGATCGGGTGGACATAACGGACGTATGGGGATGCGTCCGGGTACTCGAGGGGAGTGCTGCGAGGACCCCGGGATGTCGCGATTACGCGCCCCGGGGTTCTTGTCATTCACAGCAGTGTTTCGCGACCGCCTGCCTGTCTTCAGGTCACTATCGGACATCCGAACTCGAATCTAGGTCACTATCGGATACTTCTGCGTGCGAAAAGTATCCGATAGTGACCTGGATTCGGTGGCCGCATCCGATGGTGACCTCGCCGCTGCCTGCTGCTGAAGCAGAAACTGCAGCTGCCGGCTTCTGCCGACTGCGGCGCTCTTGGATGTCGGCGCTACTGGACGCTGACGCTGCGCTGGCGGCGCGAGCGAGTGCGGGCGATGCCGATCTCCAGGGCCACCGCGCTCAGCGGAGCACCGAGTGCCATTGCCGCATTGCCGGCGGCGCGCTCGGCGACTTCGGCGATGATCGCATCGATGTCGGCGCGTTCATCGGCGTCGACGTGGATGAGCAGCTCCGGACTCCGCGCGGTGCCGCGCAGAATCACCGTGGCGTCGGAGACTCCGTCGGTGGATTCGAGGTCGGCGGCGACCGCCTCGGCGATGACCTCCGCATTCACCGTGGTCAGACCCGTGCGGGCATCGGCCTGCATCCGGAAGGGCTTCGCGAAGTCCTTGCGCGGGACCTGCACGCTCAGCCAGCGGAGCCCGATGATCGCCAGGATGAGGGCCACGACCACGGCGATGAGCGCCGAATAGGGCAGCGCCAGCACCGAGGCGACCGGACCGAGATCCGCTCCCGCCTCCAGGGCAGGGTCGACCGGGGCGGTGAGACCGAACCCGATGGCGAGCACTGCCAATCCGATGATCAGCGCGATGAGGCCGAGGATGATCAGTCCCGTGCGGTTGGCGGCGGCGGCCGTGCGTCTCATGACTGACTCCTTCTGGCCTGGACCTTCACCGTGGGGGTGCGGTCGAATGAGATCGAGGCGAAGCGTTCCCTGACGGCGGCTTCGACTTCGGCGCGGATCGGCTCAACGTCGCGGATCGGCGTCGAGAACGTCACGATCGTCGACCTCGCGTTCGACGAGGCCTTGACCCCGCTGACGCCGTCGACCCCATCGGCGGCCGCGGCCGCGATCTGCGACAGCGCCGAGGTGGGCAGGGCGACCTCGAAATCACCGATGTGTTCTGACCCAGCGGCGCTCACGCCGAGGATCCGGCGTGCTCCGGGAGAGATGCCGAGGATGAAGGCGATGAGTCCGAGCAGAGCCAGGACGATGCCGACCGCGATGACGACCGCGGAATTCCAATGCAGGTTCCCGGCCGCCTCGGCGATGGCGGAATCCGGCGCCTCGATCAGTGCGGCTGCGACGGATCCGAAGCTCACGAATGCGGCGATGCCGGCCCAACCGAGTCCCACGGCGAGGAGCAGCAGGATGAGGGCGACGACCACGGCCGGACCGATGCGGGAGGGCCGCTTGCGCAGCAGGCGTGTGCTCATTGCAGGCGATTCCTTCCTCGATTCGCACCGGAGGACTCCGGGGCGAGCCACCGCACGCTGATGTCGACCTGACGGACGGTGACACCGGTGAGGCGTTCGACTTCGTGACTCAGGGTGGAGCGGACGTGTTCGGTCGCCTCGACGATGGGGGTGGGGTAGGCCAGGCCCAGCTGGACGGCGAGCGTGCAGCTGCGCCCGGACAGGGTGACATCCACGGACGGGCGCGTGTCGAGGCTGGAACTCGCTCCGATTCCGAAGAGACCCGAGCTCGTGCCGCCGACGCCGGGCAGGTCTTTCAGCACCTGCCCGGCGGTGCGCTCCACGACCTTGTCCGCGATCGTCAGGCCGCCTCGGCGAGCTGGAGCGTCGTCGAGTATCGGGGCCACGGCGCTACCTCCGCGTGGTCGAGCGTGAGCTCAGCGCGGACAGGTCGAGGCGTCCGTCGAGGACGAGGCCGACGACCAGGCCGAGCCCGCCGCAGATGGCGACGACGAGGAACGCGAGGAAACCGCCGAAGTAGGCGACGATTCCCAGCGTCAGGCCGACGAGGAGTCCGATGAGAGTTTTCGACATGGCATTCCTTCTGCCGAGGTGGTGCAGCGGATGAGGGTCAGTTGAGTTCCGGCGAATCCTTGGCCGGAGCCTCTTCGTCGTCCTCGGGCAGGTGGACGTCGGTGACGTCGATGTTGACCTCGACGACCTGGAGTCCGGTGCCCTGTTCGACGGCGCGCACGACGTTGCGGCGGATCGCCTCGGCGACGTCGACGATGGAGGTGCCGTATTCGACGACGATGGTGAGGTCGATGGCGGTCTGCTTCTCACCCTTCTCCACGGACACTCCGCCCGAGACGTTGGTCTGCGAGCCGGGGATGCGGTCGGTGAGGGTGTCGAAGGCGCGGCGTGCGGCATTGCCCATTCCATAGACGCCGGGGACCTCGCGGGCGGCGATTCCGGTGAGCTTGGCGACGACGTTCTCGGCGATGGTGGTGGTGCCCATCTCGGTGACGAGCGGGCTGCGCACGTCATCGTTCTGGGTGGTCTGGGCCTTCTGGTTCGAATCGGACTGCTTGGGTTCCGGCATCGTTCTTCCTTTTCGTTGGAGGTGCATGCGGTTCGCAAGTCCTTCGTCTGAAGGATGCTTACACAGGTACAGACGCAGCCTGATGAGAATCCTCACGCGGTGTTCGCAGAAATTTTTCGCCGAGGCGGAATT
Organism: Brevibacterium sediminis; assembly: GCF_013623905.1. Lineage (GTDB taxonomy): Bacteria > Actinomycetota > Actinomycetes > Actinomycetales > Brevibacteriaceae > Brevibacterium > Brevibacterium sediminis. The sequence goes on along the minus strand of NZ_JABKDD010000006.1, from coordinate 62,052 downwards.
TTCGCCGAGGAGGCCGGCCGGTTCCGCGGAACCGTGGCCTACGATGGGGATATGACAAGGGGAGATGATCGTTTTGACATCGTCACCCTGGTCGTGCGCGCTCGCGAGGGCGATATCGCCTCGTTCGAGGCCCTCGTCGACGAATACGAGCGGAAGCTGCTGCGTTTCGCCTGGCGTGCGCTCGGGGATCGACAGGATGCCGAGGACGTCGTTCAGGACACGCTCGTCAAGGCCTGGAGATCGCTCGACGCCTTGGCCGAACCCGCTGCCTTCGGCACGTGGATCTACCGGATGGCCTCGAACCGCTGCACGGATGTGCTGCGTCGACGCACCTCCCGGCCCTCCGAAGCCTCGGATCCGGAGGACCTTGGCCATCACGTCGACGGTGCCGCCTCGGTCGAACGGTCCGTCGAGGCACGCACGGCGCTTGAGCATTTCTCCGAGATTCTGCAGACTCTGTCCTCGGAGCAGCGTGTAACGTGGGTGCTCCACCAGATGGAAGGTCTCAGCTACGCCGAGGTCGCCGAGACCTTGGGAATCAGCGAAGGCAGTGTGCGCGGACGCATCCACCGCGCCCGAACCGCCATCGCCGAGGGCATGGAAGGATGGGTATGAGCGACGAGTCCGTCAACGCCACGGACGCTCACCTCCGCGGCATCATCGACGAATACATGGGGGCCTTCGAACCCGACCCCGCGGAATCCGTCGGTCTGCGCGAACGCATCCTGCAGATCGTGCGCGAGGACGCGGTCCTGGCGCCGGCCACGAAGCTGACGACCGAGCGCGGCAACCCTTTCCGGATGGCGACGGCAGAGGTGCGCGGAATCATCCGCGAGGCCGTCGACTCCGTGCCCGGGATCCGCGCCCGCAGCGTGAATCTGACCCCCGCGGGCGAGCCGGAGGGCAGCGCCGTCGAAGTTTCGCTGACCGTGACGATGAGCGCGGGGACGGCCTTCGTCTCCGCCGCCGAGGATGTCCGCCGCAGCGTCGCCGGTGCCCTGATCGCGCAGGTGGGGATCCCCGCAATGCGAGTCGACGTCACCGTCGAGGACGTCTTCGTCGATGAGGAGGCCGCCGATGACTGAGAAGCCGAGGGTTCAGAAGGCGAGAGTTGAAAAGCCGAGGTTTGAAAGCGGGACCTCACGCGGATTCGACGAGGCGGCGGTCTCGGCCCGCCTGACCGAATCCGTCACCGGAGTCGACGGCGTCACCGGCCTGGCCCCGGGGCTGCGCGACATGATCGCCAACGCGGCCGCTCGAGTGATGCGCCGAACCGGATCCGAACCGCTGCGCGTCGAGGTCTGGCGCACTGGCGAGGATCTCGGCGTCCGGATCGATGCGCATCTCGATGACAGTCGGCCCGTGACCGAGATCGTCGACGAGCTCTTCGCCGTCATCGCCGTCGACCTGCAGGCGGCGGTCGACGGGCCCATCGGGGAGATCGACATCGACGTGCACATCGTCAGCCGCAGCCGCTGAGGTCGTGCGGCGGGCGGCACCCAAGACGCGAACGGCACAGAAAAAGGTGGATAGCCCAGTTTCAAACTTGGGCTGTCCACCTTTTTCTGGGCTGTTGCCGACGCTGCCGTCTGCGGCTGTGTTTGGCCGCAACGGGGTGCCGCCGGGCAGTGGCTCTCTAGATGGCTGCAGTCCCTCAGTCGGCCTTGCTCTTCGAGCGTCCGGTGATGAGGCCCCAGATGATGAGCACGATCAGCGAGCCGCCGATCGCGCACAGCCAGGACGACAGTGAGAAGAACTTATCCATCTGGGCGCCGAAGATCATGCCGCCGAGCCAGCCGCCCAGCATGGCTCCGATGACGCCGAGGATGAGCGTGGCGAAGAAGCCGCCGCCCTGTTTGCCGGGCAGGATCGCCTTAGCGATGGCTCCGGCGATGAGTCCGAGGATGAGGTATGCGATGAAACCCATGTTGCTCACGTCCCTTCTGAGACAGTTGACCGGCCGGGTTGCACGGTGCTGTTGCCACTGTACAACCGAAACGCAGGGTAAGTGCCAAGTCTTGTTGATCCTTTATGACATCTATACAGACGCAGAGCCAGCCGGATCCTCACGCCCGGTGTCAGCAGGCCGCGGCAGAAGGGCGGCTGGGCTCTGAGGCGGGAGGCCTGCGTGAGGTCTTCCGGACGCTGAAAGGGAGTGCGCCCGGTCACTGAGACGGGGCTGAACGGCCGTGGTCCGACCGCCCAGTAGACTGGAGTTCATGACCGACAGCGCTGACACTCGCCGACAACTGCTCGACCTCATCGACGAACTCGCCGTGGTGCGCGGCAGGGTGACCCTCTCCTCCGGCAAGGAGGCCGACTATTACCTCGATCTGCGTCGGGTCACCCTCGATCACCGTTCGGCACCGCTGGTCGGCGATGTCGTCCTCGACCTCCTCGAGGCTCATGATCTGCTCGACAAGGTCGATGCCGTCGGTGGCCTGACGATGGGCGCCGACCCGGTCGGCACCGCCGTCATGCACCGGTCGGTGGTGCGCGGCACCCCGCTCGATTCCTTCGTCGTGCGCAAAGAGGCGAAGAAGCACGGAATGTCCCGTCGCGTCGAAGGCCCCGACGTCGCCGGCAAGCGCGTCGTCGCCGTCGAGGATACGTCGACCACGGGCGGTTCCGTGCTCACCGCCGTCGAAGCGCTCAAGGAAGCCGGCGCCGAGGTGGTCGCCGTGGCCGTGGTCATGGACCGCGACACCGGCGCCAAGGAACGGGTCGAAGCCACGGGAATTCCGTACCTGACCGCGCTGACGACCGCGGATCTCGGACTCGACTGAGTCCCGCCTCGGCGAGGTGGGCCTGCGAGGTGCCGCCTCGGCGAACTCGGCTCACCGATCACGACCTGGGACTCGACTGGCAATTCTGTCGAAATCGAGGACGTGGTTTGAAACAAGTCTCTTATTTCAACACGATAGATGAGACACTCCCCAAGAACTGTTTGATGTAAAGGATGACGCGTGCTCACACTGAAAGAGGTTTCCCTGCGCAAAGGGAAGCGGACATATCTGGACGAGGTGAGTTTCACCGCCGAGGCGGGCCGGATCACCGCAATCGTGGGAACCCGCTCGGCGGGCCGCACCGAATTGGTGCGCATCATCATGGGCCTCATCGCCGCTGATGAGGGCACCATCGAACTCGAGGACTTCGAACTCGACTTCGGCGACCGGCAGAATTTCGGCTATCTGCCCGCCGAGCGCGGCGGATACCCGAACATGCGCGTGCTCGACCAGATCGTCTACCTCGCCCGCCTGCACGGGATCACCCTGGGTGCGGCCGAACGGAATGCGCTGACCCTACTCGGCCATCTCGAGCTCGCCGACCGCGGCTACGCACCGCTGAAGAACCTCTCCGGCGCCGAGATCGCCCGCGTCGACATCGCCGCGACCCTGGCCGCGGACCCGGACGTCGTCGTCATCGACGACGCCTTCGCCGGCCTCGACGCCGCCTCGCTGCGCCTGGTCACGTCCCTGCTGCGGGCCCATGCATCCTCGGGAGTGCCTGTCATCCTGGCCACCGACGACTGGGAGGCCGCACAGACGTTCGCCGATGATGTCATCATTCTGAACCAGGGCAAGGTGACCGCCTCGGGCAGCGTCGAGAAGCTGCTCGGTGACCAGCACTACCGCGTCGAGACGACGGACACCGAGGCGGCCGCCTCGGCGCTGAAATCCCGAACGGGAATCAGCGATGTGAAGACCGTCGGACGCGAGGGCGTGAGCTTCCGCGCGAATGATGCGAAGTCAGCCGCCGCTGCTGTGGCTGAGCTGAAGAATGTGAAGAACTTCGAAAGTGTCCGCCCGACACTGGCCGAGCAGTACAAGGAGGCTCTGTAATGGCGCGCAAAGACAATGGTGCGAATGACGAGTCCCCGGAACCGCTCGTGTCCAAGGGCACGGCCGGCGAAGGCATCGACGACCTCGGTGTGCCTGTCGATGACGATGTGATCGAAGACGCGGCCGCCGCCGAGGAGGTCGACTCGGACGACGAGGCGACCGCCGCCTGTGCGACCACGGGATCGGCCGCCTCGGCGAAGAAGGGCACCGAGGCGAAGGATCCAGCCGCGAAGGCCTCCGACGCGAAGGAAGCGGACGAGTCCGGCGCCACCGCCGGCCTCGACGACGTTCCCTTCGAACTCGCCGAGGACACCCCCGACCCCGACGAACTGCCGGAGACCGGACTGGTCTCGGAGTTCGTCGATGTCGGCAACCGCCAGGCCGCGTGGCTCGTGTCGAATCGTGAGTCCACCACGGCCATGCGCAGCCCCTACTTCCTGGTCACGGCCGCCGTGATCATCCTCGGCGTGCTGGCCGCGATCATCTCCGGAATCGTCGCCGACGTGCAGAAGGACTCGGGCACCCCGACCATGGCGATGGTCGGAGTCGGCGAGCAGGCGGCGATGTATGAGCAGCAGCTGGGTGTGAAGATCACCGACGCCAAGGACGCCCCCGCCGCCGAGAAGCTCGTGCGTGAGGGCAAGGTCGACGCCGCATTCATCCAGGACCCGAGCGGTCAGGGACAGCCGACGATCATCGCCCTCGACAAGCAGCCCGATGCCCTGCTCGAGAAGCTCGCACCGAAGACCGAGGCGACGCTGCTCGAGACCCCGGCCGTCGACGGTGCCGTGGCCACCCCGCTGCTGTGGGGCATGGTCGCGCTGTCGCTGCTCGTCGTCGCCACACTGGGCACTGCGCTGTACCAGAACCTGCGCCTGGAGAAGCGAAACCGGATCACCGAGATCATCGCAGCCACGATTCCGCCGCGCGCCTCGGCGTCGGGTCGAGTGACGGGCATGCTGACCCTCGTCGTCGTCCACCTCGTTGCGGCCGCCGTCATCACCGAGCTCGGACTCTCGCTGTCGGGCAAGACGTCCCTGGCATTCGCCATGCTGCCGGGCCTGGGCTGGTTCGCGCTGGCCCTGCTGCTCACCGCCTGGTCGGTGTTCGCCCTGCTCGTCTGGGCGTCGACCGTCGTCGGCTCCAAGGCGCGCGCCACCTTCCTCACGATCATCGGCGTCATCACCGTGGCGGGCTTCTTCGCTCCGGTCATCATCGGACCCTCGGGCACCGTTGCGAAGGTGCTGTCGTGGACGCCGTTCACATCGCCGCTGGGCATCGCCGGTCGTTCCTTCGCCGGTCAGGCCGAGTGGTGGGAGGGCCTCGTCGCCGCCGGCATCGCCCTGGTCCTCGCTGTCATCCTCCATGCTCTGGCCTCGGGTGCGTACGTGCGCTCGGTGCTGTCCGGTGGCGGACGCGGCGGCAAGACCGTGAAGATGAGCAAGCGCGCGCAGAAGGTCGGTGCCGCCACCTCGGCGAAGGGCACCGCGAAGTCGGACTCGAGCGCTGACGACGCGGATGATGCCGATTCGGACGACACGGACGACGTGGACGCGGACAAGGACGCGAAGGCGGCGGCCGCCTCGGCGAAGGAATCCGGCACGAAGAAGTCGGACGTGAAGTCCGGCGGAGAAGACGAAGAGGACGCGAAGTCGGCGGATGATTCCCGCGACGACAAGTGACCGAAAGCGCTGAACCGCAGGTGGGGGTCGGTCCGTGGATCGGCCCCTGGCCTGTGGGTGAGCACTTCGATCCGGAGCTGCTGGCTGAGGGTGATCGGCGCAATGTGGTCGATCAGTATCGGTACTGGAAGCACGATGCGATCGTGGCCGACCTCGATGACTCGCGGCACGATTTCCACGTCGGAGTCGAGAACTGGCAGCACGACCTCAACATCGGTTCGGTCGTGCGCACCGCCAACGCCTTCAACGCCGCAGCCGTGCACATCGTCGGCAAACGCCGCTGGAACCGGCGTGGAGCGATGGTCACCGACAAGTACCAGCACGTCATCCACCATCCGAGCGTGGACGACCTCCTCAGCTGGTGCGCCGAGAACGACGTGCCCCTGCTGGGCATCGACAACTTTCCGGACTCCGTGCCGCTGGAGACCTACGACCTGCCCAAGCGCTGCCTGCTGCTGTTCGGTCAGGAAGGACCGGGACTGAGCGAGGAAGCGCACCAGGCGAGCCGGGACGTGCTCTCGATCGCGCAGTACGGTTCGACACGGTCGATGAACGCCGCAGCCGCCGCCGCGATCACCATGCACTCCTGGATCCGCCGCCACGTGTACGACCAACCCGTGAACTGAGTTCGCTGCCGGCAGCGCAGGCCTCGCAGCGGAGGACTTGGTCTCCCTGAGGAAATCCCGTCCTCCTCGTCCACAAGGCCGTGGTCTCGCCGAGGAGGCCCTGTCTTCCTTGCGCAGGTGCGGTTGACGGCATTGTTGGGTCGATCCACGGTGTTATCCGCGCTCAGATCACTGTGGATCGCCCCAACAATCCAACTCTGTTGGAGTGCGGTGGACCGAGTCGCCGCCACGGAGGTTTCCGACCGGCATACAGAGACGAAGAAGCGCCGAGGCGGCACGACGATGATCGTGCCGCCTCGGCGCTTCCGTGCTGCCGGGATCCGGCCGCCTCGGTGGGCGTTGATAGGCTCCGACGACGCAGCGCCGCACGCTCGGGGTCGAACGTGCGGCGCTGAAGTTCCGCTGTCTCAGCTGAGGTCGGCGGCGTGCGGTTCGATGAGTCCGCCGAGTTCGGCGAGCTCCGCGGTCAGCGAATCCGAGTCGTCGAACGTGCGGGTCATGACCGTCAGGCGCTTGGCGTAGTGACCGATAGGGTACTCCATGGTCATGCCGATGCCGCCGTGCATCTGGATCGACTCCTGGCTGATGTTGCGAGCAGCCCGGTCGACGATGATCTTCGCGGCGATGACGTCGCGGTGACGGTCCTTCTCAGCCCCGGGGACCTCGGAGGTCACGGCCAGGCGAGAGTACAGAGCCATGCTGCGCGCGTACTCGAGTTCGGCGTAGAGGTCGGCGGCGCGGTGCTGCAGAGCCTGGTTCGCACCGATCGGTGCACCGAACTGCTCGCGGGTCTTCAGGTACTCGGCAGTCATCGTCAGCGAGGCTTCGAGCGCACCGACGGCCTCAGCCATGATTGCGGCGTTGCCCAGGTCGAGGACTTCGGACAGCACGGCGTTGGCATCGGCGGCGTCGAGGCGCTGGGCGGCGACACCCTCGAGCTTGAGGTTCGCGCTGCCCAGACCATCGGCCTGGCGCTGAGCCACACGGCTCAGACCCTCGGCATCGGCGGCGACGAGGTAGAGACCCAGTTCGCCGTTCTGCGTGGCGGTGACGACGAAGTGGTCGGCCACGTCTCCGCCGAGCACGTTGTTCTTCTCACCGGTGAGGGTGAAGCTGCCGTCTGCACCGGAGACCTGAGTCTGCGGAGCGTCGATCGCGTAGCGCAGTCCGGGTTCGAGTGCTGCGAGAGCGAGGAAGGTCTGGCCCTCTGCCACACCGGGCAGGATGGCCTGTTTCTGCTCCTCGCTGCCGCCGAGTAGAACGGCATTGGCACCGAGGACTGCGGTAGCCAGAAACGGTTCGAGGACGAGTGAGCGACCGAACGCCTCGGCGACCACGGCCACCTCGTTGAAGGTCATGTCCGCGCCGCCGTAGGACTCGGGAATCGCAAGTCCGAGCAGACCCATCTCGGCGAAGGCCTGCCACTTCTCGCGGGAGATGCCCTCGTCGCTGCGAAGGATCTCTTCGCGCTTGGCGATGTCGTACTCGCTGCGCAGGTACTTGTTCAGTGTGCTGGCGAGTTCTTGCTGAATGTCGTTGAGTTCAAGATCCATTGTTGTCCTTCTTGGGAGATCGAGTGAGCGTCGGTATCTCAGAGACCGAGCAGTGCCTTCGAGATGATTCCGCGCTGCACCTCGGACGAACCGCCGTAGATGGTGACCTTGCGGGTGTTGAAGTAGCCGGGAAGGGCGTCGACAGCGCCGTTGGGCAGGTCGGACAGACCCTGGCCCTGCACGCGGTCGGAGACGAAGTCGAGACCCTGCGGGCCGAGCACGTCGACGAGGAGCTCGGAGATGTCCTCCTGCAGCTGGGAGCCCTTGAGCTTGAGCACCGAGGAGCGTGGATCCGGCTTGTCGGACCCGGCGGCCTGGGTCGAGAGGATCCGCAGCTGGGTCATCTCGAGCGAGGTGAGTTCGGCTTCGATCTTCGTCAGACGAGCGGAGAACAGGGGGTCATCCAGCAGAGTGCCGCGAGCGGTCTTCGTCACGGCGGCGTAGGCCTTGGCGCGGGCGAGGTTGACCTTCGAACCGCCGATGCGGGCGATTCCGGTGCGCTCGTTGCCGAGCAGGAACTTCGCGTAGGTCCAGCCCTTGTTCTCTTCGCCGACGAGGTTTTCGACGGGGACCTCGACATTGTCGAAGAAGACTTCATTGACCTCGTGGCCGCCGTCGATGAGCTGGATCGGACGGACGGTGACGCCGGGGGTCTTCATGTCGATGAGCAGGAAGGAGATGCCTGCCTGCTTCTTCACGTCAGGGTCGGTGCGCACGAGGTTGAAGATCCAGTCGCCGTACTGGCCCAGGGTCGTCCAGGTCTTCTGGCCGTTGACGATGTACTTGTCGCCCTGGCGCACCGCGGTGGTCTTGAGCGAGGCGAGGTCCGAGCCGGCGTTGGGTTCGGAGAATCCCTGCGACCACCAGATGTCGATGTTCGCGGTGGCGGGCAGGAAACGTTCCTTGATCTCCTGCGAGCCGAAGGTGGCGATGACGGGTCCGACCATGGACACGTTGAACGGCAGCGGCTGCGGAACGCAGGCCAGCTGCATCTCTTCGAGCCAGATGTGACGCTGCACGGGGGTCCAGTCCTGGCCGCCCCATTCGACCGGCCAGTTCGGCACGGCGTAGCCGTGCTGGTTGAGGATCCGCTGCGAGGTGACCATGTCTTCCTTGCTCAGCTCCTGGCCGGTGGCGACCTTGAAGCGGAGTTCCTCGGGGATCTCCGTGCGGTAGAACTGACGCATCTGCTGCGCGAACTCGCGCTCCTCAGCATTCAGTAGGGTGTCCATGCGAACTCCTTATAGATCGTTCAGTAACTTTCCTCCAATGGTACGGTTCGGTGTTCGGGCTCACAAGTGGGAGACGACGGAGATCCTCGCCGAGGCGGCCCTCCGGTGGGATCGGATGTTGATGTCACAATCGCCTAACTTTATTTCGGAGATGTATTACTACACCTATCCCAAGTGGTAATACTGATCCAGGAATTCCAATGGTGATTCCGAGACGTGAGCTTCTCCGGATTGAACCCCGCGCCGCTGGGCTCCGCATTCCCCGCTGCAGAAGATCCCCAGGGGTACGGAAAGCTGAGTGACGTGTCAGGCAGGACCACGCATATCCCCCCGGTCGCACCGTCGCGTCGGCTCTTCGGCTATGAGTCCGAGCTCTCGACGGTCGTCGGCGCGATCTCCGGGCAGGGGCATCTGGGCGCTCTCATCATCGGCGCGGCGGGCATCGGGAAGACCGCGCTGGTGAATGCTGCGCTCTCTCGTCTCGACCCCGATCTTGCGGTCACCCGCCTGCGCGGCTCGGAGAACGCGCGTGTCCGGAACCTCGGAATCTTCGAAATCCTGCTGTCGAGGGAGGGCATCGACACAGACCTTCCGCCCGGTCGGGCGCTGTCGGTGATCGGTGATCTGTTCGAGCGCAGAGCTGAGGGCGTTCGCTCTCTGGTCGTCGTCGACAATGCCGATCTCGTGGACGATCATTCCCTCGCAGTGCTGGCCCAGCTGACGGATGCGCGCAGGATCAAACTCGTCATCGCCGCCGAATCGGCGCGTCCGCCGGTCGATCTCATCGCCGGACTGTGGCTGTCCGGAAGCATTGTCAGGATCGATCTGGACGGTATCGACGAGGCGGATGCGGCTGCGATGATCAACAGCATCGGACTCTCGGAGACCGAGACGAGATCGGTCTCGGAGCTGACTGCACTCGCCCACGGCAATCCGCGGCTGCTCGAGAGGCTGCTGTTCGGGCGGAGCCGGACCAGCGGGGTCGAAACCGCGATCGCCCGGGTCGATCAGTCCAGCCGCGAGGTCATCGAAACCGTCGCTCTCATCGAAGCGGTGCCCTATGACGTGCTCGTCGGGTTCACCAGTCCGCAGACGATCGACTGTTTGGCGGAGGACGGTCTGCTCTCGATTTCGAAGGGTCGAGGGGGAACGGTGAGCATGCACGAACCCGTCACGGCTGAGAACGTCCGAGCCATGGTCCCTCCCTCTCGCAGCCTCGAGCTGCTCACCCGATTCGATGCCGGAGCGGATCTTTCGGCACTTCACGGCAGGACGCTCTTCGGCTACGCCGCGTGGTCGATCTCCTTGGGCCGGGTGCCGACTCCCAAACAGGTTCTGGATGCCGCCGGTTGGGCAAACGCGCGGGGCAGATACCGCGAAGCCGCAGAGATCATCCGCACCAGCGGCTATCGCGGTCCCGAACTCGACCTCGAGCACGCCCGCAGCGAATGGGGAGCCGGTAGGCTCCGCCAGGCCCGGGAGATCGTCGACCCGCTTGTCTCCGAGGCGTGTCTGAATCCGGACACCTCAGTACAAGAGTATCTGTCCCGCCTCGCCTCGATGGAACTGAGGCTGATGGACCCAAGGAAGCCCGAGGATCTGCGGCTGGACTGGGTCCGTGACACGCTTTCGCTGCCGATCGACGTCGGTCGGCTCGATGCGACGCGCGCCAGGTTCGACCTCAAAGGAGGTCGTATCGCCGCTGCCTGTGCGCTGGCGGAGAGCGTCTATCTCAACCATGCGAGCTCGGTGCGCCACCGTCTGCGCGCGTGTGCGTTCCTCGGCGTGGCCGAAGTGATGTCCGGGCGGATCGAACTGGGACTGAGTTATATCGCGCAGGCCGGGCTGATGTTCGGACTTCCCGGGCCCGAATCGTTCGAACGGGAAGATGCCATCCCGCAGTTCTTCGTGGCGAATTTCATCGCCGGCAACTGGGCCCAGGCACGAACGGCAATGGATGAACTGACCTCCAGTCGGCGGCTGACCAGGCTGACGAACGCGCTCATCGACCTGCGCACCGGAAACGCGGCGAAAGCCCACTGCATCCTCGGCGAACTCAATCTCGGTGCCGACCCCTGCGACATCGTCGATATCGCTGGAATGGCCAGGTCGGCACTGTCTCTCTCCGCTGTGCTGACAGACCAGCGGACGGAGGTCGTCTCGATCGCTGTCGATGAGGAGGCCGAAGCCAGTCGGCATTCGTGGTGGGCTTCATTCGAAGCCAGACTCTTCGATCTGCAGGCACTGGCGCAGACGTCGCCGGAGCCGGCAACCCCGCAACTCTATGAGCTCGGGGCCTGGGCAGAAGAACACGGTGCGCACACCCTTGCCTGCCTGGCCTGGCTCGAAGCCGGTCGACTCGGGCACGAACAGGCCATCGGTGGATTGTCCGCGTCGGCCGGCAGGGTCGACGGCTCCCTCGGTCGCCTGCTGCGCGCCGTGGCACATGCCTTCAGCACTGACGATCTGCAGGCGCTCATCACCGCGGCCCGTGAGGCGCTGATCTTCGGCGCGGTCGTGCTCTGCGCCCAGCTGTCCGGCGAGGCCCGAAAACGCGCCGTTGCCTCAGGCAATGCTGCCGCCACCAAGGAAGCCCGGATCCTGCTGGGCCGGAGCCGGCGCGTGCTCGACTTCGATGCCGACGGCAAACGGTTCCACGCGAATCTGGGCGAGCTCGAGCACTCGATCATCACGGGCATCGTCGAGGGTCGAACGAGCGCAGAGATCGGAGAAGAGCTGCACCTTTCGGCCCGAACCGTCGAATGGCACCTCGGACGTCTCTACCGCCGAGTGCATGTGGCCAATCGGCAGGAGCTGCGAGAGGTGGTGACGGAATGGCTGAAGAGCTGACCACATCATCGGGCGAGAGCATCCAGGACGGCACGACGATCTTCGGGCGCAAGGGCGAACTCGAACTGATTCGTCAGTCGCTGCGCTGCTCGGAATGCTCCGGCATCCTCATCGAAGGTGAGATCGGCGTCGGCAAGACCCTTCTGGCGAGAACAGCCTTCGAGGACGGAAACGACGGAATCTGGATCCGCGGGGACCGCGTGCACCAGAACACCGAGTTCGGCGTCTTCGGTCTGCTCATCGACCTCGACGGTGACCCGTCCACACTGCTGGGACGAATCGTGTCCCGGCTCACCTCGACTCGAACCTCGCAGGCGGTCTTCGTCGACGATGCCCACCTGCTCGATTCCCGTTCGCAGGAGGTCCTGACCGACTTGGCCAGCGTTGGCTCGATCAGGCTCATCGCGATGTCGCGGTCCAACCCCGAGAGTGGGGTCATGCCGTTCTCGACTCTGGTCGAAGACCGTGTGCTCCAGCATCTCGTCCTCGGTCCTCTGCCGCGTGAGGACTATCGGTCGATGATCGAACACCGCCTCGGTCACATCGTGTCCCAAGCAGTGGTCGACATCGTCGACTTCCATTCGAAGCGCAATCCGGGAAAGCTCATCGAACTCCTCGAATACACCGCACGACGGTCGCGCTTCCTCCTGCGCCGAGGTGTGTGGATCCTCGACGGACATGACACCGACTATGATGCGCGTGCCCGCGACTACGCACGGATCGGTCTCGCCGACCACTCGCCGCAGGAGACGGAGGCCCTCGAGTTGGTCGTCCTCGCGGGGGAGGTGGAGCTGGCGACACTGCTCGAGGCGGGGCTCGGGGAAGCCGCGGATGCCCTCGTGGCCGCCGGTGAACTGAAGATCGACGCGCAGAGACCCCATATCTATGAGGCAGTGGAGAACCACACCTCGGACACGATCAGGTACACGACCCCGACCGGTCGGAGTCGAGAGTGGTTCGACTTCATCGACTCCAGCGGAGATGCACCTGCGGAGTGGTCGCAGGTGGTCAGGGCCGAGTGGGGACTGATCTGCGGAGCGGAAGTCGGCGAGTCGAGGACCATCGACGCCGCACTCATCGCCGCTCGCCTCGGAGACTGGCATCGGGCCATGCGGCTGATCGCGGAGATCCCGACGGAGAAGTTGAGCCCACACGAGCTGCTCTCGGTCGCTCTGCTCTATTGCGGCTGCAATAAGATTCCCCTCGGACTCGACATCTTGGCCCATGCGGTTCGCACCGCATGCTGTGCTCCGCTGGTCGTCGATGCGCTCGTGGTCTGGATGAACCGCTCTTCCGCCTCCATGTCTCCGGCCCTGCGGCTTGCGGACTTCCGCACCGCTCTCAATCGGCTGCACGAGGAAGGTGACGGACACCCCGGAAGGGGAGTGGACGCAGCGTTCGGACTCGAATTCCTCGACCGAGTCGCTGCCGTTGTGGCCGAAGAACGACCGATCACCGTGGACGTCTTCGACGGACTCACGCCCGAGAGCGGGGCCACGGGCAGCTTCCATCTGCTCGACACGATGCTGCACGCGACCGACATGCTCGACTCAGGATGCGCCTTGGAAGCACTCGCACTCCTCGAATCCGCTCAAGCCGATTTCAGCAACGAAAGCACAGGGTCACTTCACCTGACCATGCTGCAGGGGCGCACACTTCTGCAGCTGGGACGAATCGCTGAGGCGAGAGAGCTGATGACGACACTGTCGACGCATGACATTGCGTACCTGTCAGCCCGGTCCGGGCCGATCGACCTGCTGTGGGCGCAGACTCACCTGCTCGAGGGCAATCTGCCGGGGGCGATGAAAGCGCTTCGCGCCGCGATAGAATCGCTCACCTATTGGAACTTGGGCACGCAGCTGGCCATCGCATTGGGGGAGGCCGAATATGCGGTCTCTCGTGTCGGGACCGCTGCTGACGCCGACGAGCTGCACGCCCGCTTCGACGAGCTGCCCGTCACAGCCCTCTACCACGAATATCGTCGAGCCCTCGTTCTGCGAACCACCGCGCGGGCCATACGCACCGGTGAGACCCGGTACGAGCGCGAGCTGCGTCGGATGTTGGACGAAGCCGAAGCCGATGGGGCAGCGGCGATCGTCGTGCTCATCCGCCTGCACCTCTTCCTGCACTTCGACGAGATCGCACCTGAGGCGATGTGTGAAGCGGCCGCGCACGGAACCGGGCGTGAGTTCGTCATCGTCGGCCGCCTCGGCGCTGCACTGCGTGATCATGATCGTGCAGCCTTGACGTCTCTTGCGGAGGAATACGGAGCGTCTATGCCTGACCTGGCGGGTAAGTGCATCGCTCTGGCCGCGCGATTCGGAGCTGGTCAGAGCAACGGACCGGGCAGGCAGAACATAGGACTGACCGCCCGGGAGAAGCAGATCAGCGCGCTCATCGTCGCGGGCCGATCGAATGCGGAGATCGCGCTGGAACTGGGAGTGCGGGTGCGAACGGTCGAGGGCCACACGTACCGGCTGTTCCGCAAGCTCGGTGTCGAACGCAGGGACCAGGTCGCCGAGGCGATGCGGGATGCCGAAGGCCGACTGCGCGCCTGAGCGTGAGCCGAGTATCACCGACTGCGGGATTTCGGGCTCGGGTGAGTACTCACTGCGGTGCTCCGGTGGTGACCTGGTGGTGACTGAGTAGTGACCCGAAGGCTACTCCAGTATCGACCACCTGGTCCGAGACGGCTGCCGGCGAGCAGTATCTGAGTATGGACATCACGCCTCAGTCTCCTCAGTCTCCTCATCGAACCGACCCCCGCGCCGTGCGAACGGCGGCGTCCGTCTCCGGGCCGGAAATCCTTCTCCGAACGAGTTCCCCGGACTCGACGACGGGAGGCGGATCATGCGTCAGGTGATTCGCCGCAAGGAAGTCGGCGAGCTCCGCTCCCTCCTCTCGCGGCACCGTGCCGCAGCCCTCACCGGCGGCTTCGGGTCCGGGCGGCGATCGATCCTGTCGGCACTCGAGTCGGAGTGGGATGGAACGGTGATCAGGGTCGCATCGAGTCCGCTCGATGAGGACACGCCCTGGTCCGGGATAGGCGGTCTGCTCGCCGCAGTCAGCGCATCCGTGAACGGCCCCTCCGATCCGGCGGAGCTCGCCGATGATGAGATCGTGCCGAACATGATGACGGCTCTCCGATCGATTCCAGGAGACGAGGACACACTCATCCTCGTGCCCAATGCCGACGAGATGGACATGGACTCGCAGCGGGTGCTCGGTCAGGCGCTGCGCCGGTTGAAGTCAGGACGTCTGCACATCGTCATCACGGTTCGGTCGATCGACGATGACGGTCCGTTCGCCTCGGTGCCGGAGATCGAACTTGCGGATCTCAGCATCGCCGAGCTCATCGAGCTCGCCCGGGACCTCGCCTTGGCCCGCTTCGGACACACGAGGATCGCCGAGGAGGCAGCCCAGGTCGCCGCCCATGCCGCCGCGGGTCGTCCCTTGGCGGTCAGCCACATCCTCGAGGAGATGGCACCCAGTGAGATGCGCGGGGAGATCGCGCTGTCGATCCCGGTCAGAGTGGGACCGGCCAGCCGGCCGATGATCGCCGACTATGTCGAAGGGCTGACGCCCAATGCCGAAGCGCTGCTCAGATGTCTGTCTCTGTCCCCACTGACACCGCTGCGGCCTCTGGCCAGGAGGCTGCCCGGATTCTGGGAAGCCGTCGACGAACTCGAATCGCGCGGGACGATCGAACGTCGAGGGGCCTTTCTGCGGATACCCCACGGATACGTCCGTGCCATGGTGCAGCAGTCGATGGGGGCGAGCGAGAGACGCCGAACCCACCTCGTCCTGGCCGAAGACTGCGCCGACACGTGGCCGCAGGTCGAAGCCTGGCACGTCTCGTTCATCAACCCGGGTGAGGAGACCGCACAGCAGCTGGCGGCACACGCTCTCGGACTGGTGCGACGCGGACTCACCGCCGGAGGGGCCGAATTCGCCGAGCGGGCCATCCGGGTCTGCAACGATCTCGAGGAGCTGCGCGGTCAGCTGGTCGAGATCGCCGAGACGCTGTCCGATCACGGGCAATTCGCCTTCTCCCGCCGCTATGTGCAGATCGCCTCTCGGTCGAACCGGGCCGCGGTCGTGGTCCGCGCTCGGACTCTCGAAGTCCGCAAAGTCTTCCTCGAGACGCAGACGCTGCCGTCCTCACTGTTCACGTCGTGGAGCAGGGTCGAATCGGAGCAGGCACCCACCGAAGTGGCGCGCCTGCAGCTGACGCTGGCGCTCTGCCATTGTGAACGAGGCGAATTCGCTCGAGCGCAGGAGCTTCTGGCACTTGCCGAAGCCGCCGATGAGAATTTTCGCGACAGCGAGGCACAGCTTGTCCATGCCGTTCGCATCCTGCTTGACGTCAACTGCGGAAAGGACGGGTCGGCGCTCGCCGGATTCGCGAGCCTGCAGGAACACCAGGATGCGATCAGGCCGAGCTTCGGACTCGCCGTCGCCCAGGGACTGGTGCTCACCGAGCATTATGAAGCCGCCTCGGCTGTGCTCGACCACATCGGTGAGACCTGTGCCGCGACTAGGGTCTGGAAGCGGCAGGTGGACTGTGTCCGTGCTGATCTGGAATTGCGCCTCGGCCGAGTCAGCCAGGCCGTCGACGTCATCGACAGGCTCATCGCGGAATCTGAGGCCGACAAGCGCAGAGGGCTCGTCGCCGTCCGGCAGGATCGGATCCTGCTGCTGCACGCCTGGAAGCTGCTGCTGACCGGACGCGCCGGTGAAGCGGGGCACGTCGAGGAACAGGCCGCGGTCCGAGCTTCGGCGACGAACAACCACCGTCTGCTGGCCGAGCTGAATGCGCTCCAGGGCAGATACCTGCTGCGCACCGACTGCGCGGCCGAAGCGATCGGACACCTTCGGCGCTGCGAACAGCTGTCCGCGGACGAGACCAACCCGAACGTGCGTCGTTTCGAGGGCGACCTCATCGAAGCCTTGGTGGGTATCGGCAGAAGAGAGCATGCGACTCTTCTGCTTCAGAAGCTGCGTGACCGCGCGAAGGCATGCCCTTCTCGGTGGACCGATCTGTCCGTCAGCCGGAGTGAAGCGCTTCTGGCCGCCGGGGAGACTGCCACCGACCTGTTCGGGCGAGTGCTGCGGCAGTCCAGCACCTCAGAGTTCGTCTTCGAGAAGGCGGTCACTCATGCGGCGTTCGCCTCTCGCCTGACCGACAACGGTTCCAACCTGAGAGCACGTGAACAGAGACTCGCCGCTGCGGCGCTGTTTCGCGAAGTCGGGGCCGGTCGTCTCGCCGACCATCACCGCACCGGGCAGATCGTCGAAGAGCCGAAGGTGCCGACGATGCCTGAGCTGCCGCGCCTCGGCGAACTCAGCGACGAGGAGCTCAAGGTCGTCGAACTGGTTCGTGCGGGAATGAAGAACCGGGAGATCTCCGAACGGATCTTCGTCTCCCTGCGCACCGTCGAACTCCGCCTCACCGCTGTCTACCGCAAGCTCGACGTCGGGTCTCGCACAGAGCTCGTATCCAGGCTCGCGGGCAACCCGCGTCTCGCCGCGGTCTGAATTCGCGTCCCTGCGGAGCGTGAGCCGCAGACGGTTCGCGCCGTCCGCGGCAGAACGCCCCGCGGAGACCCGCACCGCAGTCGCGGATGACCGCAGTCTCCCCTCCGCAAGCACCAGAACAGAGTCATCGCACTCATAGCGTGAAGTCGACGCATTCCGCAGTTGGAATCGCAGCATCGTCGGCTCTCACCGACGATGCCCGGCCGCCACAGTGACGGGGCCGGGAGAGTCGAACATGGGAGATCACGATGACTGTGTCAGAACATCCGAATCCACTCACCCGGGGGAGGGCTGGCGGTGTGGCTTCGCCACCTTCAGCGACTTCTGGATCGACGTGGCCGGCACGGCTGACAACGCGGGTCTGGAAGGGCAAGGCCAGGTTCCAGCTCGTCCTCGATCCCGTCGCTTGGACGGCTGCCGGCCTGCTCGCCTCGACGGTCATGGGTTCAGGAGTCGTCAGCGGAGTCGAACTCGGTTCCGCGCTTGGGGCGGCAGTGGTTCTGCAAGTGCTCCTCGGCCTGCTCACCGGTCTCTATCGCAGTCGCTATCACTACGGAAGCTTCGCCGAATACGGCGGTATCGCCGTCATCGCCCTGATCGTTGCGTGCGGACTGATGGCCGTCACCTTGGGGGATTCGCCGTTCGTCCTGCTCACTGTCTTCTCCGCAGTCATCTTCATGACCGGCAGCCGTTACCTCATCCGCTGGTCCCACCAGATCGCGACCCGTCCGCTGCGGGGCGAGCGAGTACTCGTCGTCGGCGCCGGCGACGCGGCTGAATCCCTGATCCGCCAGATGCTCTCGAACCCTGACGGTGAATATCTGCCCGTCGGACTCATCGATGATGATCCGCACAAGCGCCATCTGAGTATCCACGGGGTCCGTGTCCGTGGGACGAGTAGGGACATCGCCGAGGCGGCCGGATGGCTGAATGCGGCTGGTGTCATCGTCGCGATCGCTGATTCCGACGCGGAATTCCTGCAGAAATGCCGCGAGTCCCTGGAGCCGACAGGGAAATGGCTGAGGACGATCCCGCCGTTGGCCGAGATGGTCAATCGCAAGGTCGAGATCGGCGATATCCGCGATATCAAGGTCGAAGACCTCATCGGCCGTGCCCCGGTGCACACCGATTTGGCAGAGATCGCCAAGAAGGTGGCCGGCAAAAGGGTCCTCGTCACGGGAGCGGGTGGATCGATCGGCAGCGAACTCTGCCGACAGCTGTTCGCTCTCCATCCGGAGAGCCTCGTCATGCTCGATCGCGATGAGACGGCGCTGCACGGAGTCGAACTCACGCTCTACGGCTCGGCGCTGCTGATGTCGCCGAACACCGTGCTTGCCGACATCCGAGACCGGGCTGCACTTGATCATGTCTTCGCCGAGGCGAAGCCGCAGATCGTCTTCCACGCGGCGGCGCTCAAACATCTGCCGATGCTGCAGCGGTTCCCCGAGGAGGCGTGGAAGACGAATGTCCACGGCACCCTCAACGTCCTCGAAGCAGCACGCGCAGTCGGAGTCGAAACCTTCGTCAACATCTCGACGGACAAGGCCGCCGCACCGACGAGCGAGCTCGGCCGGAGCAAACGGATCGCCGAAAGACTCGTCAGCGGATTCGCAGCGAAGTCGCCAGGCACCTACCTCTCGGTTCGCTTCGGCAATGTTCTGGGCTCCCGCGGATCGGTGCTCCTGTCCTTCCAGGAACAGATCAGACAGGGCGGTCCGATCACGGTCACCGATCCGGAGGTCCGACGCTTCTTCATGACGATCCCGGAGGCATGCCAGCTGGTGCTGCAGGCGGCGACGATCGGCGAGGACGGCTACGTCATGGTTCTCGACATGGGTGAACCCGTGCGCATCGTCGACATCGCCCGGAGTCTGGTTGCGATGTCGAATCAGAACACCGAGATCGTCTATACCGGCCTGCGCGAGGGTGAGAAGCTCGACGAGGAGCTCTTCGGTGACTACGAAGGCACCGTCATCCGCATCCACGACAAGATCAGCCGTGTTGAGGCACCGGTTCTCTCACCCGTCGATCTCCCGGAATTCACGGCTGACCGCGGCATCATCGACACCTTCTGTGACCGCTCCTGTCGCCCTCATCCGGAAGTCGGCCGCCGGGAACCAGTCGGCGGAGCCGCTGACCTGCCGGCGCCGGTCAAGCTGGTGAAGGATGAGGTCAGGCCATGACGATTTCGGATGCAGTGCCGACGAAGCCTCTGATGGCAGCTCCGTCTCAGATCATCCCGGCTGCCAAACGGATTCTGCTGTCGGGACCCGACGTCGGAGATCTCGAAGAAGAATACCTGCTCCGTGCCTTCCGCAGCGGATGGATCGCTCCCATCGGCCCCGACCTCGAAGCCTTTGAGAAGGAACTGGCAGATAAGGCCGGAGTCGCCTATGCGGTCGGACTGTCGTCTGGCACAGCCGCTCTGCATCTTGGTCTGCTGGGTCTCGGAGTGAAACCGGGAGACCGGGTGATCACGTCGACGATGACGTTCGCGGCGACGGCGAATGCCATCACCTACTGCGGGGCCGAACCCGTGTTCGTCGACTGTGTCTACGACGGGAACATGGATCCGATTCAGCTCCATCGGGCACTGAAAGACTCGATCGTGAGTGGAACGAAGCCTGCGGCAATCGTCCCGGTCGATCTGCTGGGTCGGCCTGCGGACTATGATCGGATTCTTCCGATCGCTGCCGAATTCGACGTCCCCGTCCTCGTCGATGCCGCGGAATCGCTGGGATCTCGCTTTCGCGGCCAAGCCTGCGGCAGCCTCGGCGAGGGCGCGGCAGTGTCCTTCAACGGAAACAAGATCATGACCACCTCGGGTGGGGGAGCGCTGCTCACGAATGACGAGCATTTGGCTGAGTACGCCAGGTATCTTTCGACTCAGGCCAGGGAGCCGGTGGCACATTATGAACACAGGGAGATCGGCTTCAACTACCGTCTGAGCAATCTGCTTGCTGCACTTGGGCGGGCGCAGCTGGCTCGACTCGATGGTCTGGTCGAACGACGACGGGAGATCCGCGGACGATATCGCGACTCGATCGTTGCAATGACTGACGGGATCACTCTCTTCGGTGACGACAACGAGCACCATGACAACGCCTGGCTGTCGGCGGTCCTCGTCGATGAGAGTCGTACGGGCTTCACTGCCGGTGAGCTCGGTGCATGGCTGGCCGAGCACGATATCGAGACGCGGCCGCTGTGGAACCCGATGCATCTGCAGCCGGTCTTCGCGGGAACTCAGATGTATGGAGGTGAGGTCTCCGAAGGCATTTTCAGCACGGGTCTGGCATTGCCGAGCGGATCGACGATGAGTGATCACGATGTCGAGCGGGTCATCGCGACCGTCGACGTGTTCCTCGACCGGCGAGCTCGTTGAGCCCCGCGATGAGTGTCGAACTGCCGAGCCAACAGTTCAACGCCCACTTCCTGTGTAGACGGCACAGCGAGAGTGGATATCCGCACTCCCTATGCGGGCCTCCGCAGGGCACGGACCGGAATGGGCCGGGCAGGAAATATCGAAGATAGCGTGAGTTCGAACTCGCCTCCGGGCTTCGAACACTGGGCGGGCAGTGCGGCGTCGTTCTGTGAGCCGCCGCAAGGGAATCGCGCGCTTCAGTTCGGATCTGTCGCACGGATTCCATGGTCAAGGAGGGTACAGGAATGGAGAACACCGATCGGGTGGAACCTGCGGTCGTGTATATAAGTTGCAGGCGGACGGTCAAGAACTGATGTCGGAAGAATTCAATGTCCTCACGGTGTGCACGGGCAATCTCTGCCGGTCGCCCCTGGCAGAGCTCGCGATTGCGCAGCGATTTGCCGAGGTCTGCGAGATCCGCGTTCATTCAGCCGGCACTCGTGCGGCCTTGGGGCATCGGACGCCGGAAGAAGTGTGGGAGATCGCCGGGTTCATGGGGGTCATCGAGGGGCGGGCCGTACACGCTCGGCAAGTGGACGAAGATCTGCTCGGCGCTGCTGACCTCGTGCTTACGATGACACGCGATCAAAGGCGTGAGGTCGTCGAGCTCAACCCTCGCATCGTTCGCAGAACCTTCACCATCAGAGAGATTTCGAGTCTCGCCGCAGTCACCCGAGATGAGGACATTGTGACTGAAGGTGCAGTTCCGACAGCTGACCGCGCAACCCGCTTGCGTGCTGCAGTCGAAGCAGCCGGTCGGCGCCGGAGCAGGAGGCGGAACCTCACACTTCCGGCGCACGACGATGTCGTTGACCCCTACGGCTGCTCTCGGGACATCTATGCACTTTCGGCCCTCCAGCTCGCCCCCGCTGTCGAAGGGGTATCGGTTCTGTTTCAAAGAGCGCTGAACCTCGGCGAGGGGGAATGATGTTGAAAGGCAGACGACGGCCGGCGGCAATGAGTACGCGACGTGCGCACCCTTCGGACGGACGGATCTCTTATGACAATGTGAAACGCATTGCCGATATCTGTTTCAGCGTGATCGGACTCATCTTGGCGTGCCCTGTGATCGCCGGAGTGGCCCTGGTCGTCCTGGCCGTCCACGGTCGACCGGTGCTTTTCCGGCAGTCTCGGCCAGGGCTGGGTGGCAAGGTCTTCGACATTCTGAAGTTCCGAACCATGGTGGAGCCCGACGGAGAGCGTGTGACTGACGGACAGCGCCTGACGCGACTCGGCCGGTTCCTACGCGCTTCGAGCCTCGACGAACTCCCTTCGCTGTGGAATGTCGTATGCGGTGATATGAGCTTTGTCGGTCCGCGACCATTGATCGTCGAATATCTCGATCTCTATACGCCTGAGCAGGCTCGACGGCATGAGGTTCGTCCTGGTATCACCGGATTGGCGCAGGTCAGGGGCCGCAACGATCTTGAGTGGGCAGACCGTTTCCGTCTCGACGTCGAATACGTCGACGGCAGGTGTCTGCGAATCGACTTCTCCATTCTTCTGCAGACGGTGCGAACAGTCGTCGGTCGGCGGGGAATCAGCAAACACGGACACGACACCGTGCCTGTGTTCACTGGACGGGAGAACTCCAGTGATGTCAGCCAGTGACAGTCAGAAGGGCACGAAGATCGCCGCAGCAGTTTTGGTGGCAGCCCAGATCTTGGCGGCCGGTGGTGCAGTGGCAGTCAATCTGCTGGCCGCTGTCGTGTTGAGTCCGGCGGGGCGCGGAGACCTGGCTTTTGCACTGCAGTTGGCATACTTTCTTTCCGTGTTCGCGGTCATGGGGCTCGAACGGCCCTTCATCGCTTCGCGTTCTGGAGGATTCGGCACCGAATATCGTGTCTTTGCGCGCATGGTGACGCCCGGCACGCTCTGCGTTCTGCCCATCGCCTTCATCGCAGCAGCGCTGTCGCCGTTCAGCACCAGATGGATGTGGATGGGTGTGATCGCGATCGCCGCCTACGTTGCGCTCAATTCATTGGTGCATGCTCTGCGCGTCGCCTATGTGTGCAGCCGTGAGTGGAAATGGTTTGCCGTCAATGCGATCGTCACCCAGCTGATCATCGTCGTCGGAGCGGTATTGCTGGTGCTGATCGGTGTCAATGACCCGGTGGTGTGGATGTGGGCCTATGCGGCTTCTGCGGTACCGACAGCGTTCCTCCTGTTCGTCGCAGCCCGCCCCTCGAAGCACTTGGAACCCACCCGAACCGAGAAGCGAGGACTCCGCCGGCGGGGCTGGGTGCTTCTCCCATCCGAATTCAGCAATTCCGCCATGCTTCGATCCGATCGTCTGCTTCTGCCGATCTTGAGCAGTTCGGCCGCGCTGGGCCTGTACGTCACAGTAGCCACTGTTCTCGAGATGGCCACCTGGCCGGTGCAGCAGTGGGTTGATGCTTCATTGCGGAATTGGTCTCAGGGCTTCTCTTCCCATTCTTTCCCAGTGGTGCGAATAATCGCCCGAAGCGTTCTGCTGCTGGTGGCTTCTGCCGCGGTACTCGCAGCCGCAGCATACGCCATGATCGTCATTGTTCTGCCAGACTCCTATGCGCCGGCGGCAGCCGCAATCATCCCATTGGCTGTATCCGCCGTCATCTTCGGAGTTACACGCGTCCAACAGGGCCTCCTCATCGCTGCGGACTCCCCGGGAACGGTGTCGGTCGTCGAAATCATCGGCACCGTGGCCTCGCTCATTGCATACATCACTCTGATACCGCATTACGGAATGTTCGGCGCGGCCTACGGGTCGATCATCGGATATGCCGTCTGCGCCGCTGCCGGAGCCTTCACGCTCGCGCGGGTGATCAGGCGCAAAGCAATGCAGTCGTATGCAGATGGGCCGAGCGCTGACGTTGCCGATGGTGGCGCGGACCTGTCAGACATCGCACCGTCGGCAGCAGAGCCTGCAGGATCTGACGTCGAACTCATAGACCGATATCCGGACCGGACAAGGAAGTGAAGTCATGGACGTATTGATGATCGCCCATTACACAGCAACTGGATGGCTGCCGAACGATCGCTTCGACAGCTTGGCGAGCATTCTTGCTCGCCGCGGTGCAGAAGTCGAGCTGGTCACATCCTCGTTCCAGCACGCGTTCAAGACGCAACGTGACACTTCGGTGGAACGGAACCCGCTGTACTCGACCACCTATGTGCATGAACCGTCGTATCGGAGCAACGTCTCTGCCGGTCGTCTGCGCAGCCACCGGGCCCTCGGGAGGAACCTTGTTGAATACCTGCGGCGGAGGAAGGTCCCGGACATCATCTACTGTTCCATGCCTTCTCTCGAGGTGGCGCATGCCGCAGCCGAATTCGCTGAGAAGAACGATGTGAGATTCATCCTCGACGTGCAGGACCTATGGCCAGAGGCCATTGAAATGGTCTTGCGACCACGCTGGATGGTGCGCCAGGCTCTGATCCCCATCCGTAGGCATGCCGAGGCGATCTACCGAGCTGCGGATGCAGTGGTGACCGTTTCCGAAACCTATTCAGAACGAGTGAGTTCGGCACGCAGGGACGGCTCGACTGTCTCCACCGTGTACCTCGGGTCGGATCTGACGAGATTCGACTCCTATCCGGTTCTGCGTCCTCCCCGAACAGGAATCGCGGAGCTCGCATATATCGGAACTCTGGGACACAGCTACGACCTGCCGTCGGTGTTCGGGGCTCTTCGCGAACTGAGAAGGAAAGGCATCCGCATGCGCCTGCACGTCATGGGTACGGGTCCCTTCGAAGATCGCTGGCGTGAGGAAGCAGGGGATCTGGATGAGGACGTGGTGTTCTACGGCAAGCTCGAATACCCGGAGATGGTTTCGCGTCTGCGCGGGTGCGATATCGCCATCAATCCCATTGTTGCGAACTCGGCGGCGAGCATCATCAACAAAGTCTGCGATTATGCAGCCGCAGGACTCCCTGTCGTCAACTCTCAGCAGTGCGCCGAGTACCAAGATCTCCTCACCGAGTATGGAGCGGGTATCAATTGCGAATCGACTCCGGCCGCATTCGCAGAGGCCCTCAAGAAGATGGCCGATGACCGTCGACTGGCAGAACGCGGCCGAGGATCCAGACGAATGGCCGAAGACCACTTCGACCGGTCAAAGACGTACGAACGCCTCGGAGGGGTGGTCCTCGATGCACATTGATCGTGGAGGCTCCCTGGGTGGTCATGTCCACCCACAGGGGCAATGCCGTGCACTTCTTTCTCACACCTCTCAGCCAACTGAACACTGCCGCGTAGGAAGTGAACGATCATGATTGTTCAGCACTATCTGACGATCCTCCGCGAACGGTGGGTCTACGCACTGTCGACCGCCTTCGTCGTGATAGCTGCGGTAGCCGGGATCACGGCGCTGCAGCCCCCTGTGTACGAGTCGTCCGCAAACGTCTTCGTCCGTACCGATCCCGGCAATTCGGTCACCGACCGTTCGGCCGCGGCTGATTACGCTCGGCAGCAGATCGACACCTATGCGGATCTCGTTACCACTCCTATCGTGCTTGATCCCGCCATCAGATCCCTCGACTTGGATGCCGACGCCGGACAGATCTCTGACAGGGTCTCAGCAGATGTCCCCGAAGACACTCTTCTCATCTCGATCACCGCAAGAGCAGACGGTTCCGAAGCGTCGGCGAAACTTGCGAATGCGGTGGCTGAAAGCCTGCGAGAGCAGGTCGCAGACCTCGAAACCACCAGCGGAAAGGCGACAGTCCAACTGACGGTCGTCACTCCGGCGACGGCGCCGAAAACGCCGTCCTCGCCGAACCTCACACAGAACCTCGTGCTCGGATTGATCGCCGCGATACTCGCAGGGATGTTGTCCGCCGTGCTCAGAGATCGACTGGACAACAGAGTGCGCAAAGCAGATCACATTGAGCAGCTGACCGACGCCGCGGTGATCGGGACGGTCCCGCTGATCACTGCAGGAGAGAACCACGTCTTCGTTTCAGAGCACGGATCGCAGAACGTTCAGGCTGAACCGTACAGGGAGCTGCGATCGAACCTCCGCTTCCTTGAGCCGCGGGGCAGGAGCCGATCTCTGCTCGTGACTTCTTCCGTGAAAGGCGAAGGAAAATCGGTGACCTCCATCAACCTCGCTTCCGCCCTCGCCCGCGGCGGGGACCGCGTGCTTCTTGTCGATGCTGACCTACGCGATCCCTCTGTGCACCGGTATCTCGGAATAGAAGGGAGCGCAGGTCTGTCGACAGTGCTGATCGGGGATACCGAGTTGAAAGACGTCGTCCAACCTATGGAACTCGTCAACCTCGCCGTTCTTGCGAGCGGGCCGATACCTCCGAACCCGGCTGAACTGCTGGACAGCGAGCAGATGACAGTCTTCCTCGAAGAAGCCACCAAGCAGTACGACGCCGTTGTCCTGGACTCTGCGCCAGTGCTTGCTGCGACAGACGCAATAGCGATGGCTACTCGAGTGTCTGGAACCGTCTTCGTCGCTCGAAACGGGGTTGTGCGTCGAACGCAGATCACTCAGGCGCTGCGAAAGATCCAACTCGTGCGGGCGCGCCTTCTCGGACTCGTGCTCAATGGGGTACCCCGGACCACAGGCACAACATATTCGCAGAGTTATGGCAGCAGCTATGCCGCGCATTCAACTCGGAAAGATCCCGACACTTGGGCGCACCGCGCCGAGCCGGAGAACATCTATTCGAAGCAGCTGGCGGTCCGGCAGGCGGAGGCTCCTCCAGATTCCGACCGTGAGGTCCCCCTCTCAGCCTCTGACAGCTCGCGTCGTCCGGATCTGGGTTGCAGATCTGTATTCCCCGGGACAAGGGTGACCAGCAATGATTGAGTTCTTGCACAGGGATCGAACTGATCGAAGTGGTGAATCGCCGAGGAGGTTCGAAGGGCCGGTTCTGCGCGCGATCTGGAGTCCGGTCAGCTCCGCAGAAGGTGAATGATTGTGCCGTCATCTGTCCGCACTCAGCAGAGCCCGTCCGGGGCCCGGACGGGCGCCCTCATGGACCCTGCTCATTCTCCGATCTTCGTGGCATCACTGACCGCAGTCTGTGCGCTGATCGTCGTCATTGCTCGCATATGCTTCTCCACGGACGTCGAAGCAGCCGCATTCTCGAGCGGGGTCATCGCCGCAATCTCCTTTGCCCACGGCATGACCCTTTTCGTGATCCTCGGACGTGATCGGATCACTATGCCGGGACTGTTCATGACATCGAGTGCAGCAATCGTCGGAGTAAGCGGATTGCTCGTCATCCGGGATCCGTCTTTCATCGTCGGCTCCCATCCCGAGGTCTACCTCAATACGGCTTTGTTCGGCAGTACGCTGACTCAGATCGGGATCGGAATGCTCTGCCTGAGATCCGATTCAATAGGACGTCCTCATGAGGTGGTGCTGCCTATCCGCTGCGTGCGGTGGGCCCTCGGCGCCGGAGTCATCACGATCGCGGCCACAGTTCTTCTGGGAGATCGGCTGGGCGTGCTGGCGGACGGATTCGGGTCAGCGGCGATTCTGCTCATCTGCATTGCGATTCTGCTCAGCCCGCGCGGTCTGAAGAACCCCTGGAATACCGTGACCATCGCCGGTGCACTTCTGGTGTATCCGACCGCCATCATCTCGGGGACAGGCCGTTTGCGAGCCATTGCGCTCATCTTGGCCGCCGTCTACATCTTCTTCCTCAGGTACGGGCGTCAATGGCTGAAAGTGGTCGGAGTCTTCCTCGCCCCGATGATTCTTGCGGTGTTGGGTGTATGGCGCAGGGAATACGAAGCCTCGTTGAGCGGCGAGCACGGGAACGACACAGGCCTCTCATCGATGTTCGTCGGCATCGGCAACTTCGGGTCTCTGATACATGACTTCGACCTCGGAGGTCTCCCGACTCTCGGAGCATCGCTTCTGTCACCATTGCGGGCAGCGCTGCCCGATGGCTTCGCGCCTGACTGGATACCCGACGCTATCGGCTACCAACTCGCTGCTCTGACAGATCCGCAGCTGTACGGAACCGGGTTCTCCACGGTGGCAACCGTCTATGGCGATCTCTGGTGGAATTTCGGAGCGCTGGGCTTGGTGATCGGGGTTCCGCTTCTCGCCGTGATGCTTGATCGCATCGACTCATGGACGCTCCGCATCTACCGACGTGCTGTCCAGGGGCCACGCGACCTTCTGCTCTTGGTGTTCTTCGCAGCCCTATTGGGCGGGGTCGGGGACATAGTCTGGTCCGGATTCCACACATGGATAGTGCGAATGTACGCACGAATTGCAGCACTCGTCGTCCTCTGGCTGCTCACCTTCTACCTTCCGCGCCGAATCATTCCGCAATTCGTCTCCTTCCAGCAGGGGGAGCCGGACCGCCGTGCTGACAATGTAGACTCATCCGCCGACTCCCTCGACCACCGACGCCGGCGAACGGCCCAATACGTGAAGTTCTCAGCCGTCTCGGAACCGCAATGATTCTCGACATCGGCCCGACCTCGGCTGCACAGGGCAATGCGCAAGTGCGTCGGCGCTTGCTACTGTCTCCGTGCTCAGCCAGTACTGTCTGTTCAGATACCGTGATCTGAGCGGTCGGTGTGAATGTCGAAACGCACTCGAAGGAGGATTCCGGATGAAGAATTCGAACGGGCTCACTGTTGTCATTGCCTCTGCCGCGCACCGGGCGCACTATGTGGAGTGGTTCAAGACGGCCTTGCAAACCGAGGGAATCCACGGCGAAGTCATCGCGTTCGAGTATCGAGACACGGCCCCGACCCTGTCCCTGGCAGACCGTGGCGTGGTGATGCCGGCATACAACTCTCCTGAGTACCGCGAAGAGGTATTGAACTGGGTTCGGAGAGAATCGCCTGACCTGTTTGTCTCAGTGAATGACTACGAGCTTCAGGTGCTGGCCGGTGGCTTGGCAGAAGAGCTGCGCAGGGGCGGCTGCACGGTCGCAGCACTCGACGCCGATGCGCAGAACATCGTCCTCGACAAACACCTGATGGCTGCGAGACTGCGTGACCGAGGACTTCCCACCCCTGCAACTTGGCTCGGCAGTGAGGCTGACATGGCGCAGGCGACGAACTCGGGCGGCAGCTTCATCGTCAAACACCGTTTCGGAAGCGGATCAGACGGGCTTCGCATTGCCACAGGTGAGACTCTGCAGGAAATGGTCATCGAATCGGCGAAGACGGCAAGAGACGCAGGCGGACGACCGACAACTCACGGCGAAGACGCCGTCATCGTCCAGACCCACTTACCCGGAACGGAGTTCGGCGTCGATGGAGTGTTTGCCCTCGATGGAACCGGCCGTCTGAATGGGGCACTTGCGCGACGCAAGGACAGGATGAGAGGCGGAGACACCGATGTCGCCACAACTGTCGCGGCGAAGGGCTTCACCCAGGCGCTGGCGGAACTTGGGGACCTTCTCAAACCGGTGGGTCCGATCGACGTCGACTTCAAAGAAGACACCGAAGGCTCTCCCCAGATCATCGATATCAATCCGCGGTTCGGTGGAGGGTACCCGTTCTGTCACCTTGCGGGAGCGAATGTTCCCGCCTATCTGGTCCGTGAGTTGGCGGGACTGGCCGATGCCCCATCACTGTTGGACTATGAAGTCGGGGTGACGACGGCGAGAAGAGACGAATTCTCCGTTCTCCGTCGATAGTGCCGGCCAACAGCCGGCATGAGCCGCCTCGGAGCGTCAGGATTCTGCTTCAGGTTCTGTCATGAACCAGCTGCGACCGAGGCAGGTACAGATGCCGTGGCATGGAGCCACGAATGTCCGCCCAGATAGTCGTCCACCGAGCCCCTCCGCCTCACCAATTTCAGAGAATCGTCGTCCCGGACGAAGACAGCTGGAGGGAATTCGATGAAGGAGGACTGGTAGGACATCGTGTAGGCACCGACCCGGTAGAAGACGATCCGGTCACCTTCCGACAGCTGCGGCGCGTCTCTCAGGACTGTCAGGCGATCGTCCTCCATACAGGTGAAGCCGCAGATCACCTGTTCGGGAATCGATTCCTCAGAAGCGGCATCGATTCGCACATCGAACTCCCTCTGTCTCCGAAAGAGGGGATCGATATTGGTGCGACTGGCATCAGTGACCACGTACCGGTGATCTCCGACGAATTTGACGTCGACTACTTGTGAATGAAATTCCACAGGCACTGCGATCAGCGAACCGCCCGGTTCGACGATCAATTGAGTTCGATCGATGTCGACCGCTCCCTCGAGTCCTCTGCGAATCGTCGACACATATTGGTCGAATGTCGGAGTTCCGACAGGGCTGCCGAAGAACCCGCCGCCGATATCGATCCATTCGAGATCGAGGTCGAACTCGGAGATGAGCTCGGCAGCGAGCTCTGCCGACGCCGTGTAGACTCCCAAACTCTGTGTGAGCGAATTCCGGTGCATATGGAGACCAGCCACCCTCACCCCTGCGGCCTTCAGCGTGGACATCGCTGCGCCGAGTTCACCGTTCTCCGCATTGAACCCGAAACGGCTGTGCTGTCCCGACGTCGTGCTCTCCCCGGGACATCTCTCTTCGAGGTTCCAGTTGACACGCAATCCCACTGAAAGCGTCTGCTCGGGCTGCTCCGTGGCAAACTCGGCGGCCCACCTGACCTCTCGCTTTGAATCCAGGTTGACGACTGACCCGTGGGCGAGGGCTTGGCGCAAGCGCTGCCAACTCTTGACCGGGCCATTGAATACGATGCGATCCGGGCGATACCCCACGGACAGCGCAAGTTGGTACTCGGCATCCGATACCACCTCTGCCCAGACGCCTTGCGTATTCATGAAAGACAGAAGCCATGGCAGTGCATTCGTTTTGAAAGAATACGACAGCACTGAATTCGGCCATTGATTCAGAAGTGCTTGGCGAAATCTATCGATGAATTCTTCGAGGACTGATGAGTCCAAGACAAAAGCCGGCGTTTGGGGCTCGTGCTGCCGGGTCCCGTGCTGCGCCACTTCAATCACTCTCTTCTGTGCTTCATGTCGTGTATTCAAGGAGTCTACGGAGAGCAGTTGGGGTGCGGGGGCGGTCCGCTGTTTATTGCGGAGAACCGCATACTGAAATCGGGGCGTCCGATGATAGAAATAGAATCAAGTCAGCGCAGGCAGATCTGAATCTCAGTCTTCGCAGTAATCTCCTGCGTCCTGATGTTTGAATTCTGTAGTTCATGATTTCGGTTCGGGCGAAATCCAGCTATCCAGAATTCGCTTGATGTACCCGGTGAGCGTGCTGACTCGTGTGGTCTCATTCACGCTTGAAACGGAAGCTGGTTGCCAGTCGTGTCCAACCGAAGAAGCCGCCGACTGCACTCCCTGACGCCTTCCGGCCGGGGAGACTCAGACCAGACCGAGGAGGACGGTATGACAGCTAAGCCAGAGGCGATCATCATCAGCTCAGCCGGGAGGCGTCTGTACCTCATCGACTGGTTTCGCGAGGCTTTCGACGCACTTGGCGTCGAAGGGCGAGTGATCGTTGCCGAAAACGATCCGACAAGCTCCTCCGCTTCCTACGGCGACGTCAGCCGGAGTCTGCCGAAATACGATGATCCGGACTATGGTCCGGAGCTGATGCGCCTGGTTGTCGAATTCGACCCCAGGATCTTCGTTTCGGCGAACGACTACGAGCTCATGCATGTCCATGTGAATAGTGGACTTGCGAACTCTCTTCGGGACAGGGGCGTGCTTGTGCCGGGAGTATCGGCAGCATGGCAGGCCGGCTGCGCAGACAAGCTGCAGATGGCGAAGATGCTCGCCTCCATCGAGGTTCCGACGCCGGCGACCGTCAGCGGCGCGGACGACCAAGGAATCGATGAGCTGAGTGCCCAGACCGACGAGTTCGTCGTCAAGCACAGATTCGGCAGCGGGTCCTCGGGCCTGCGGGTGGTCTCAGCAGATCACGTCCGTCAGGCGGTGACAGAAGCCTCGCTTTCTGCCCCGTCGGCAGGTGGGCATTCGGGTACGCGGGATGATGTTGCAGTGCAGCCGAAGCTCCCGGGAACCGAATACGGTGTCGACATCATCGGGAGCCTCACAGACAGTGGAATGCTCAGCGGCGTGCTGGCGCGCCGCAAGGTTCGCATGAGGGCTGGAGAGACAGACAAAGCCGTGACCGTCGACCCCGCACCATTCACTCGAATCGCTGAGCGGATCGCCGAAGTGTCAGACCTGACAGGCCTCATCGACGTTGACGTGTTCGTCGATGACTTCGGTGGGGCTTCCGTGATCGACATCAACCCTCGATTCGGCGGTGGATATCCATTCGTCCACCTCGCCGGTGCAGATGTGCCTCTCTACTATCTTGCACAGGTCCTCGGGGTTGATATCGGTGAGAGCTGGAACCGATACGAATTGGACGTCGTCTCCGCGAAATATGAGAGCATCCGCGTCACGGGTTGACGAAGAGGACCCAGACGTGAATTCGGTGAGGTTGAGATGACGTCGCCCTCAGCTGCCGACTTTCACGTTCCGGTGCGAATTTTCGCCGAGGCGGGTGGCGAAGTCACGCATCTTGTGCGTGACATCCGATCGGACCAGGTCCCGAAGCGCCAGCAGGGAAGAGAATGCGGTGTAGATCCGCGGTCGCAGCGGCAGATCCCAGACTCCGATGTATTCGTGCGCATCGGCTCCCATGCCGGCCTTGAAGTGAATCAGACCCGCAGTCGGAACATCGGGATCCAAGGTATTTTGGACCCCGCCGATATCGATGACTTCGACTCCGTCTGCGACGGCACGACAGATGATCTCCCAATAGAGGGCATTCGACGGCCTCACCTCGGGCCGGAGAGTGCTTGTTGCGGCAAAGATGCCCTGCACCCTTCGACCGAGCTGCGCTGTCGCCTCGGCGGCGAGAACCTCGCCATTGTGCCTGGCGACGTCAAACGTGATTCGACCGGGGAAGTCAACAGTCAATGTTGTCAGGACTGCCTCTATGTAGCTTCGAGGCTTTGCATTGAAACGGTTGCGGTCGGCTGTCTCCGCCAATATTCCGAGCACTTCATCGAGATCTGCCAGTTCGCCGGTCTGCGCTTGCACTCCCGCGCGGTCGGCCTTGCGGATATTCTTTCGCCACGTCTTCGACATCCGTGAAGAGACGGCCTGCTCTGAGCCGCCTTCCAGCGAGAGATGGAAATTGAATCTGGGCTGGGTGGCTTCGGCTTCCTTGTTGCCACGGACTTCCTTCCAGCCGAGTCGTGACAACTGTCGCACGATGTCACTTCCGACAGGATTGGTGTCGTCGGGGGCGAGATCGTCGAATCGTGCGACGCCGGGATCCTTGAGACCCTTCTTCACAGTGTCGGCATGCCAGCTTCGCAGCTTCATCGGCGGAGCAATTCTGACGGCGAAGATGTTCTTTGCGCGCAGATGAGAGGTCAGGGCGTGCAGCTGCTCAACCGCATCCGGGGCGGCCCAGTCGATCAGTGGCCCCTGCGGAATATATGCAAATCGGAGCCCAGTCCCAGGCAGATTCTTGTACTTGACGAGCGTCGCAGCGACCAGTGCTCCCGTATTGTCTCGGATACCCAGCAGCTCATAGTCCCAGATCTGGCCGCGTGCGTCTCCCCATTGCGGAGTCTGCTGATAGCTTGCGGTCTCGAAATTTTCGAGGAACCGGTGGTAATCGGCGCTTTCAAGGGTTTCAACCGTATGCATGGAATCAGGGTAGGGAGGTACGGAGGGGGCAACCGGAGATCACGATGCAGCTTTCGTGCATCCGCACTCCATTGGCGGATGACCGCATATCGCTCCCGTCGGTCGACAATCGCCGACGGATGACAGGCACATTGGGAGTCCGGACAGGTCAGCAAGCTGCGTGCCGGTCATCCGATTGTTGACAGCGGGACGTCTGAGAGGGGAGCTCACGTGTACGTCGATGAGCGTGACGCGGGTGCGATCCGCCGAGATGAAGGATGGGCGACCATGAGCTCGAATGCTGAAGGGAAAGCGCAAGATCCTCGCCGCAGTCTGGGAGACTTCATCATCGAACTCGAATCTTCAGGCGTGGGTCCGGTCGACACCGAGCTCTGCCACCTGCTGTGGAATGAATGCGCCGGTCGTGCTCTCTTCGCCGAGGCGGTCCTCCGTGCCGCAGCCACCGCCGGCGTCACAGTGGAGCCCGAGTCTGCTGCCTTCGCCGATTGGGTCGTCGAACTGTGTCCACGGCTGTCCCTGGAGCTGGGACCCGGTGACACGGCGGCAGCCTCGGTGCTCGCTCAACTCAGCGCTGTGTCAGAGCCGACCGCCGTGCGGGCGCTGACCGCGGTGGCTGATGACCTCCTCGGCGGAATCGGGGTCAACGACCCCGAAGGAGTGCTGATCCGACTCCACTCCAGCGGGATGCTCACTCGTGTTGAGGATTCGGTGCGGGGCTCACTGCTGCAGGTTCCTACCCTCATCGCGGCCAAGCTGCGATATGACCTCACCACCACACCCGATGCGGGGCCGGTGGTCGCCTCACTTCTCGAAGTGCTCATCGAACATATGGAATCGGCAGGCGCCGTTGAGCCCGAACCCCTCAGCGACGTGCTGCTCTTGGCCCGACACGGCGGCTGCTGGCCCCAGCTGCTGCGAGTGACCGAGGCAGTGGGCATACCTATGTTCCTGCTCACTCCGCGGACCGCCTGCACCGCGTTTCGTCTTCTGCCGCCCAAGACTCGTGCGAACTGGCCTGGACTCGAATTCTTCGGAACACTCGCCGAGGACATCGACGCTGATTCCGCTGCCGCCGATCCGGCACGCATCCGTGCCGCCGTGATCAGGCATACCGGGCCCGGACTGCTGAGGTCACGACTGCCGGCGATTCTCGGCGACTCGGCACCGGGAGAAGATGGGAGCGGAGAAATCCGGCCGGACGGATTGCCGGTGGATGTCATCGACACCGTTCGTCAACTGATCGGTCTCGCCGATTCCGGCCGGCACGGTGATGCCGCAGAATTGGGCATCCGTGCCGCGGCGAAGATGCCCAGTGTGCGTGGGCGTTCCGTCGTCCGACTCCTCACTGCGATCGCACTCCACCATGCAGCCGAGTCTCGCCGGGCACTGTCCCTGCTCCATGAGATCGAGGGGCCAGCTCGGGCCGGTCACATCGACGGCGACTTCCTGCTGCCGGCAATCATCGCGTGGACAGCTCTCATCTCGGCCGTCAGCGGCGACTGTGAACGAGCCGATATCCATCTCGCATTGGCAGCAGAGTCGTCCGAGCTCAGCCGAGCCTGTGATGGAACCGGCTCTGTCGCAGCTCGTTCAGCAACACGGCCGAGCGGCATCGTCGACGAGCTCGTCACTCCGCCGCTGCGTATCGCGGCGGCGCTGCGGGCTCTCGACCGTCTCGACGTGCAACGCGCTCGGACGGAATTCGACGCGTTGTCCGCTTACCCCGAGCTGCGAACATTGTGGGTCTATCTGCCTCTCATCGCTCGGACCTTGGCAGTGCTGTCCGCAAAGTCCGAATCCGGGTTGCTCTTCGTCAACGATGATGCCGAGCGGTATCGCGATTCCGGAGTTCTATCCGCTGCTGAGAAGGATCTGCTTGCGTTCGGACGCAGCATGGTCTTCATCGCGCTCGGCCAGCTGCGTTGGGCCGAGCTCGACCGAGAAAGGCTCTCGCCGGCGTGTGATGCGCGCATCGTCCTCGACGTCCGCTCAAAGCTCGTGGCCGGTCGCAACGCCGAGGCGATCGCGTGCGCCGATACCTGGTTCTATCACCGTTCGCTCAGCCCGCGCAGCCGCGCAGAACTCGCCGCCATCCGAGCAGCAGCCAAACTGCGTACGGGGGACCAGGCCGCAGCGCAGAGTGATTTCACGACGGCTGTGAGTCTCTCGACCTGGGTGAGCTCGCTGCTGCCGCTTGCACTGCTGCCGCTGACCGATCGCAGCCGACTCGTCGACCTCACAGCCGACTCGCCCGTATGGGCGGAAGCCGCGAACGAGTTCGCCGCGTCCTTCGCTTCACCGGAGCAGCTTATGGAGCGGCTGCGGCGCATCGGCTCGGTCTCCGTGGAGCTGGCAGAAGCGCCGCAGCTCAACGTCGGCGAAGCCCAACTCATCGACCTGCTGGCACGTGGCCTGTCCGTTGCCGAGATCGCCGGCGAACTGCAGCAGGTGCCAGGAACCGTGAAGAACCGTCTTTCGGCCCTCTACCGCAAATTCGGAGTTTCGAACCGGGCGGACGTCCTCAGCCGCGCCCGGTCCTTGGGGTACCTCACGCCGTGACGAGGTCCCGCCTTCGGAATCCGAGGATCCCAGCCCCGACGAGGACCGCAGCGATCCCTGCAAACCACAGCACCGCCTCGGCGGAGAGATCCTGGGCCGGATACTGGCCGATATGGGTGAACAAGGACAGATCGAGGACCGCGTCGTCGAGCTGCATCAGCCCGCCGAAGAGGGCGAGCACCGCCGAGGCGCCGAAGACGATCCAGCTCAGGCTCATCAGCCGCGGGGCGAGGCCGTAGAGCAGGTAGGCGAATCCGAGCAGCGCCCAGATCGACGGCGCCTGCGCGAGATGCCCGAGCAAGGTCGGCCACACCAGGGACCAATCGTCCATCGACATCGCGGCACCCACCCCTTCACCGAGGCCGGCCATGCCCATCAGCCAACCGGCCCCGACCAGAGTCACCATTGCCCAGGAAGCCAACCATCCGCTGCGGGAGACCGCGGTCGCGAGCACCGGTTCGGTGTGGAAAGAGGACTCCTCCGACCGCAGCCCACCAGCGGCGATGACCGCATACGCGGCGACGATGATGGCGAAGTACAGGGCCATGTATCCGAGGTAGCCGTCGACGATTCCGGACCGACCGCCCATGATCGACAGGATCTCCGGCGGCATCCCCGCCGCTCCTTCGTCCATGGGCCCGGTGAACGATCCGAACACCACACCCATGACCAGCATGCTCATCGACCACCAGATCAGGCTCGAGGCCTGCAGGCGCAGCGCCAGACCCAGCGGCGTCGACAGCAGCGGTCCCGCCTGCGACCGGCCCAGCCGTTCTGCGACGATTCCGGCACCCAGGTCACGACGAGACTGCAGCATCGCGGCCGCGACGACGAGGACCGTGAACAGACCAGCCGAGTACAGCAGCGGCCACCAGCGGTCGAGGGTGAACGGTGCCGTCTGCTGCGCCCACCCCAAGGGCGAGAGCCACGACAGCCAATCGAGGCCACCCCCGGACACGTGCGACATATCACCGATCCCGCGGAGGACGAAGCTGAGTGCGAGCACCGCTCCGGCCATCGACGAGGCGGCCCTGGCGAACGCGCTCAGCTGCACAGTGACCGCGGTGACGGCGGCGAAGACACAGCCCACCGCGCCGATTCCGACCGTGAACAGCACCGTCGCCGACCACGAATCCGGTTCGGCCTGAGAGAATCCGAACGCCGCAGCCATGCCCGCGCTGAGCAGGAGATTCATGAACACCGTGAGCGCAAGGGAGGCGATGAGCTGAGTGTGCCGACCGGTGACGCCGGCGCGAACGAGTTCGGCCCGCCCCGTCTGCTCCTCGGCGCGCGTGTGGCGGGAGATGGTGAGGATCGACATCAGAGCCGCCCCGATCATGAGGAACACCCCGTACATGCCGACGATGAACCGCGGGATCGTCATCTGGTCGAGCCCGTAACCTGGCCCCGTGATGAGCGCCATCACCGGATTCTTCGCGAACGCCGTCATCGCCTGCAGCGAATCCGAATCCATGACCACGGCGATCGCATTAGCGAAGTACGCGGTGAGCGCAGAGAGAGCAAGCACCCAGATCGGCAGCCACAGGCGGTCCCGCCGCAGCATGAATCTCAGCAGATTCCCCACCCCTGCCAGGTTTCCCTCGCCGAGGCGGCCACGCCGAACACGTTCATGTGCACCATGATGATGCCCGGTTCGCGGTGAGTTCCCGGGGCCTCCGTGGACAGTGCGATCCCCGTCGTCCGTGTATGCGGCCAGCAGATTCATGACTCCTCCTTGCCGTAGTGACGCAGCAGCAGCTGCTCGAGGGTCGGCGGGGTCGCGGTGAGCGATTCGACATCGTGTTCGCCGAGCGCCCGCATGATACGGGGCAGCTGCGCCGTATCGGCGCTGAAATGCAGTCGCGAACCTTCGCGGACGAGGTCGTGGACTCCGGTCATCTCGGACAGGGCGGGCACATCGTGTTCGAGCCCGACGGTGATCGTCGTCCGCGACAGGTGCCGCAGCTCGGACAGGGTCCCCGTCTCGACGATGCGACCCGAGCGGATGATCGACACCCGATCGGCCAGGGCTTCGACCTGGGCGAGGATGTGGCTGGAGAGCAGCACCGTGCGACCGGCGTCCTTCGCGGTCCGGATGCAGTCCTGGAACACCGCTTCCATAAGCGGGTCGAGTCCGGCCGTCGGCTCGTCGAGGAGCAGCAGTTCGACGTCCGAGGCCAGGGCGGAGATGAGCGCGACCTTCTGCCGGTTGCCTTTCGAATAGGTCCGGCCCTTCTTCCGCGGGTCGAGGTCGAAGCGTTCGATGAGCTCATCGCGACGACGTCTGTCCACCCCTCCGCGCAACCGGGCGAACAGGTCGATCGCCTCACCACCGGTCAGCCCCGGCCACAGCTCCACATCGCCGGGGACGTAGGCCAGGCGGCGGTGCAGGGGCACCGCCTTCGCCCAGGGATCCTCGCCGAGGAGGCGCACCGTGCCCGAGTTATGTCGCAGGATTCCGAGCAGGATCCGGATCGTCGTCGACTTGCCGGCGCCGTTGGGGCCGAGGAAGCCGTGGACCTCGCCGCGGGCGACCTCGAGGTCGAGGCTGTCCAGGGCGCGGACGCGTCCGTATGACTTCACGACCTCCCGCATCGAGATCGCCGCCGAGGCGGATGCGCGGCCGTCGTCGGTGCGGCGGGGACGGGTCAATGTGCTCATGGTTCCTCATCTCCTGGTTGAGAGTTGTCGGGGACTGACTCGAGGGCACCGTGCAGGTAGAGGTCGAGCAGATGCGGGGCGAGTCGGGTCATCATTGCGGTGGTGTCATCGGTGCCGAGGACCGAATGCAGGCGGTGCTCGAGCAGGGAGGGGGCCAGGGCCATGACCGCGATGGTCGCCGCCTGTCCACGAGAATCCTCGCTCTGTCGAAAGGTGTAGCCGGCGAATCCTTCGGTGATATAGGACTCGACGAGGTCGACGTAGTGGTCGAAGTAGCGCTGGCCATGCTCGCTGGGGTCGAGCAGGGACTTGACGAGGTAGTCCACAGCAGTGGACATCTCGGGGTCGTCGAACATCATCTGCACTGCCATGGTGGCGTAGCCGGCTTTCGCCGCCTTCAACTCAGCGATTCGCTCGAATACGTGTTCATCACACGCACTGCGCAACGCGTCCTTCGACCCGAAATGGTGGATGACCAGGCCGGGGGAGACCTCGGCGGCAGCGGCGATGCCGCGGACCGTCGTCTTCGTGAACCCGTGGCGGGCGAACTCGGCGACGGCGGCAGAGAGGATCTTCTCGGCAGTCTCCGGAGAGGTGTTGGGAGAGCGGCGCGAGTTGGAATCGGGGTTCGTTGAACGCATGTTTAATATTAAACGCGTGTTCAATGTCGAATGTCAACGGGTCGCGAGAATCTTTGCCTGCACCTATTTACATGCAACCATTCGGTTGTATGATTGATCGCATGAAAGGACTTCTCGATGACGAGGCGGATGCGCTGTTCCAAGCATTGGCCGACCGCACCCGGCGCGATATCGTACGCCGAGTCGCAGGAGAAGGGCTTTCGGTGACCGATCTGGCCGCCGACTACGACATGAGCTTCGCCGCAGTGCAGAAGCACGTCGCGGTCCTCGAACGTGCAGGACTGGTGACGAAGCGACGAGTCGGAAAGCAGCAGATCGCTCACGCAGAGGTGGGTCCGCTTCGCACCATCAGGAGCATGCTCGCCGAACTCGAAGACCAGTGGGTCGACCGAGTGCAGAGAATCGACGACCTTCTGTCCGGGGACGAACAGGCCGGGTAGTGAGGCAAACCACCGCAATGCTTAAGGAGCAGCCATGCCGGTCATCGACACATTTCATGACGAAGAGACACTGACGCTGACGATCGTCGCCGAGTTCGCGGCGCCGCGCGAACGGGTGTGGGAAGTTTATGCCGATCCCCGCCAGCTCGAGCAGATTTGGGGTCCGCCGACGTATCCGGCCACGGTCGTCGACCATTCGCTCGAGCCCGGCGGCAGAGTCACATACTTTATGACGAGCCCGGAGGGCGAGAAGTTCTGCGGACTGTGGGAACTGACCGCCGTCGACCGTTCCGCGCGCCTGGAGTTCCGCGACTACTTCGCCGATGAGGACTTCAGCGTCGTCGAATCGATGCCGGGAAGCAGCTGCATCTACCGCTTCGAAGCGACCGAGACCGGGACTCGTGCCACTTACGAATCGGTCTTCGACTCGGCTGAGGGACTGCGCACCGTGTTGGAGATGGGTGTCATCGAAGGCTCGACCGGAGCGATCAACCAGATCGACGATCTGCTCGCCCGGCAGTGAGCCGGTGCGGCCGGCGCCCGGCCTCTCCGCAATGCTTCAGCTTTCCTCGCGGGCCTGCATGGAGTGGGCCGGGGCGTCGGGTCGGACGGGAATGATAAGCGCCAGGCCGACCGCCAGAACAATGAGGATGCCCAGCGTCCCGGCCCGCTGGAAGCCGAAGACCGTGATCGCCAAGGCGAACATCGCCGGGCCCAGGAAGCTCACGGCCCTTCCGGTCGTGGCATAGAGGCCGAAGTTCTCCCCGGCCGACTCCGGCGGAGTGATGCGGGCCAGGAACGACCGACTCGACGCCTGAACCGGACCGACGCAGAAGCTCAAGATCAGGGCACAGACCCAGAACACGGCCGCCTCGGCGCTGAAGAGGATCGGCAGTCCGCCGAGGATGATGACGATGAGACCGGCGATGATGACGGGTTTCGGTCCGAGCCGATCATCGAACCACCCGGCGATCATCGCCCCGGCACCGGCGGCGACGTTCGCGGCCACGCCGAGGATGATGATCTGGGAGGCGGAGAACCCGTAGCTGCCGGCGGCGAGGACGCCCGCGAACGAGAAGATCGCGGCCAGACCGTCCCGGAAGACCGCCGAGGCGATGAAGAACCGCAGCGTCTGATGCTCGGTCGACCACATCCGGATCAGACGGCGCACGAGTGCGGCGTAGTCGGCGATGAATGCTCGGATCGGGTGCCCACCCGAAGTGCCCTTGACCTTCGCCCCTGGTGCCGAGAACAGAGCGGGGATCGCGAAGATCGCAAACCACACGGCGGACAGGACCGCGACGATGCGGAACCGCAGTCCCTCCTCGTCGCTGGCGCCGAGGAAGCCGACCTCGGGTTGGATGACGAGGACGAGGAGGATGACGAGGAGAACCAGCCCTCCGACGTATCCCATTCCCCAGCCGAATCCGGAGACCCTGCCGACGTTGTCGGGTGTGGTGATGCGGACCATGATCCCGTTGTAGGACACCTCGGCGAATTCGAAGAAGACGCTGCCGACGGCCAAGAGCAGAAGGCCCAGCCACAGATAGTCGGGGGAGTCGCGGACGAAGAACAGTCCGAACATCGTGAGCACGACGATCGCGGTGTGCACGCCCAGCCACAGGCGATGCCGACCCCCGGCGTCGGCCCGGGTGCCGGCGGCCGGGGCGACGACGGCGATGACGAAGCCGGCCGCAGCCATCGACCAGCCCAATGCCGAGGATCCGGCCTCCTCGGTGGCGGCGACGGACTTCGTCAGATACGGGGCGAAGACGAAGGTGATGATCACGGCGTTGAAGGACGCCGAGCCCCAGTCCCACAGAGCCCAATTGAAGATGCGCAGGCGATTGCCCGAACCGGGCGGAGTCAGCGTCGAGGCCATGAGGCCACTGTACTGAATGCCGCGTCCGAAGCGAGGTCTGAGCTAGGGTCGGGCCTCCTCGGCAGCAGGATCCGAAATTGCTTTCCAGGATTCGTCCACGATCGGTGCCAGGGGAGAGCATCCTCGGTGAGGCCGCCGTTGGGACCTCCTGCCATGGGCGGGGCGGAACGAGTAGGCTGGTGGCAGCAGAAACGGCCGACCCCGACCAAGGAGCATGTATGCCCATCGCCAGCCCCGAAGTGTATGCCGAGATGATCGACCGCGCGAAGACCCAGGGCTTCGCCTACCCCGCGATCAACTGCACCTCCTCGCAGACGATCAACGCCGCCATCCAAGGGTTCGCCGAGGCCGGATCCGACGGCATCGTGCAGATCTCCACGGGCGGTGCCGAATACATGTCCGGCCCGACGGTCAAGGACCGCGTGCGGGGCGCCATCGCGTTCTCCGTCTTCGCCGCCGAAGTGGCCAAGAGCTACGACGTCAACATCGCGCTGCACACCGACCACGCCCCGAAGGACGCCGTCGAAGCCTGGGTCAAGCCCCTGCTGGCCGCGTCGACCGAGCGCGTGAAGAACGGCGGCGATCCCTACTTCCAGTCGCATATGTGGGACGGTTCCGCCGTTCCGCTCGACGAGAACCTCACTCTCGCCGAGGAACTGCTCGAGCTCTCGACGGCAGCGCACTCGATCCTCGAGATCGAGGTCGGCGTCGTCGGCGGCGAAGAGGACGGCGTCGAGAACGAGATCAACGACAAGCTCTACACCACCGTCGAGGACGGGCTGGCCACCGCACGAGCGCTGGGTACCGGCGAGAAGGGCCGCTACCTCACGGCTCTGACCTTCGGAAACGTCCACGGCGTGTACAAGCCCGGCAATGTGAAGCTGCGTCCCGAACTCCTCGGTGAGATCCAGGAGAAGGTCGGGGCCGAGGTCGGCAAGAAGGCTCCCTTCGACCTCGTCTTCCACGGGGGTTCGGGCTCGAGTGCTGAAGAGATCGCCGAGGCGGTCCGCCACGGAGTCGTGAAGATGAACATCGACACGGATACCCAGTACGCCTTCACCCGCCCCGTCGTCGAGCACATGTTCCGCAACTACGACGGAGTGCTCAAGATCGACGGCGAGGTCGGCGACAAGAAGCTCTACGACCCGCGCTCCTACGGCAAGGCCGCAGAGAAGGGCATGGCCGAGCGCATCGTCGAAGCCTGCCAGAACCTCGGCTCGGCAGGCACCAGCCTGAACAAGTGAGGCTCAGCCGGCTGGGCCAGCACGGTCGGCTTAGCCAGCTTAGCCA
Source organism: Brevibacterium sediminis (assembly GCF_013623905.1). Classification (GTDB taxonomy): domain Bacteria; phylum Actinomycetota; class Actinomycetes; order Actinomycetales; family Brevibacteriaceae; genus Brevibacterium; species Brevibacterium sediminis. The sequence goes on along the minus strand of NZ_JABKDD010000006.1, from coordinate 19,227 downwards.
GCTTAGCCAGCTTAGCCAGCTCGGCTGGTGAGCCGGAGGGCAGCAGAGTCTGCCCCGCGAACCGACAGCGGCCGTCGCCCGATTCAGGGCGGCGGCCGCTGCTCTGTGCGTCGCTGTGAATGCCACGAGGCCCGGGACGCCATTGTCCCGGACCTCGCAATCTGTCCCTCGCATCGGCGGACGAGTAGTCTGCCGAATGGCCTTCCTGCCGATCGGCGGCCTGCCGGGTGGCAGGCAGCCGACCGCGAGGGGCATCAGCCTTCCGGCACCGCCTCGCCGGCCTTGAGGCGAGCCACGCGCTGATCCCAGAAGTCGGCATTGCGCACGCCGATCTTCTCGGGCTCGAACACCGGATCCAGGCCGAGCTTGGTCTGGCGTTCGAAGTCGCGCAGGAGCTTGAACGCCGGCTGCTGGAGGATGAGGATCGCGATCACATTCAGCCAGGCCATGAGGCCCACTCCGATGTCGCCGAGCGCCCAGGCGCTGCCCGAGGTCGACATCGCGCCCACGGCCACCGCGATGACGATGACTACCTGCAGCACACGAGTGCCGATCGTCAGGGCCAATGTGCTCTTGGCCTTGCCGAGCAGGTAGACGAGGTTCGTCTCCGCCATGTAGTAGTAGGCGACGATCGTCGTCAGGGCGAAGAGGAAGATCGAGATCGCGATGAAGCCCGCACCGAAGCCGGAGATCATCGTGTCGAGTCCGGCCTGAGGCCACTTCTCACCGGGTGTTGCAGCGATGGCTTCGGCCATCTGACCGCGTCCTGTGCCGATGATGGTCTCGCCGTCGGCATCGAAGACCCTGTACATACCGGTGGAGAGAATCATGAAAGCAGTCGCTGAGCACACGAAGAGGGTGTCGATGTAGATCGAACCGGCCTGCACGAGTCCCTGCTTCGACGGGTGCGAGACCTCGGCGGCAGCGGCAGCGTGCGGGCCGGTGCCCTGTCCGGCCTCGTTCGAGTAGATCCCGCGCTGGACGCCCCACTGAACAGCCATGCCGAGAATGCCGCCGAAGGCCGCGTCCGGTCCTGCGTCGACGCCGAATGCGGAGGTGAAGACGAGCTGGAAGACGGGGATGATCTGGTCGGCGTTGACGAGTGTGACAGCGATCGCCGCAATGATGTAGATAACGGCCATGAAGGGCACCGCGAGTGAGGCGAAGTGGGCGATGCGCTTGACTCCGCCGATGACGATGAAGCCCATGATGACCGCGAGGATGACCGCGGTGATCCATGTCGGAGTTCCCCACGCGTTCTCGACCGCACCGGAGATCGCGTTCGACTGGATGCCCGGGAGCATGAAGCTCATCGCGAGAACCGTGACAGCGGCGAAGACGAGACCGTAGACCTTGAACAGGCCCTTGGCCTTCGTGTGCCGGTAGGCCTTCTCGATGTAGAAAGCCGGTCCGCCGCGGTATTCGCCGCTCTTGGGGTCCTGTTCCTTGAAGACCTGGCCGAGAGTCGACTCGACATAGGACGTTGAGGCTCCGAGCAGCGCGGAGATCCACATCCACACCACCGCGCCAGGTCCGCCGAAGCCGATTGCGGTGGCGACACCGGCGATGTTGCCCACGCCGACGCGACCGGCCAACGACATCGCGAGAGCTTGGAAGGAGGAGACGCCCTCGTTCGAGCTCTTCCCGCGGAACATCTGCGTGAAGATCGCTTTGATCTGTCGGATCTGGACGGCTCGGGAGCGGATCGTGAAGTACACGCCGGCACCGAGGCAGAGGTACACGAGGGCGGAGGACCAGATGATTCCGTTGAGCCAATCAAGGACTGCGGACACGCTTTTCCAATCAGAGGGGGGGGCAGGGGTTTCTGAGCATCGAAACAGTGAAGGACCTGTGTCTTCTCTGTGATGCACCTCATAAGTGAAACCGATTGTCATCGGTGACGCAAATCGAATTCGCCGAGGCGGCTCCCCGTTGCGCCGCGGAAGTCGCGGCCGTTGGATGGGCTACGGCTGGGAGCGGTTCGCGGCGGTTGTGGGCGTGATGTGGGGTGACGGCGGGGAGTGCCCCGGCTGTCCCGGCAAGGGAAGTTTCGCTGTGGCGAGCAGGGCCGCCTCGGCGAATTGTTGCGAAGTCGTTGCGAACTGGATCACTTCATGTGCTTCAGTTCACTATTTGGGACGGGAACCGTAAGATGTGGTGCGGATCTCTTCGAGCAAAGAAGACACGAAGAGCACTTGTGAAAGACAGGAACACCATGAAACGACGAACCGGTGCAAAGGCTGTGGCCATCGCCGCGGCCGGAGCTCTGCTCCTCTCCGCCTGCTCGACCTCGACGACCGGAGGCGGCGGCGGGGACGACAAAGGCGGAATGCTCACGGTCGGAACCACGGACAAGGTCGTGGCTCTCGACCCGGCTGCTGCGTACGACAACGGAAGCTCGCTCGTCGAACAGCAGATCTACCCGTACATCCTCGCCTACAAGCCGGGTACGGCCGAACTCAACCCATCGATCGCCGAGTCCGCTGACTTCACCGAGCCGACGAAGTACGAGGTCAAGCTCAAGGACGGACTCAAATACGCCAACGGCAACGAACTGACCTCCTCGGACGTGAAGTTCTCCTTCGATCGTCAGCTGAAGATCCAGGATCCCAACGGGCCCTCTTCGCTGCTGGGCGGTCTGAAGTCCGTGGAGACCCCGGATGAGAAGACCGTCGTCTTCAACCTCAAGCGCAAGAACGACCAGACCTGGCCCGGAGTCCTCGCCAGCGCCGCCGGACCGATCGTCGATGAAGACGTGTTCTCGGCCGACAAGGTCACGAAGGACCAGGAGATCGTCGACGGCAAGGCCTTCGCCGGCCCGTACACGATCGACGGCTTCAAGTTCAACGAGCTGATCACCTACAAGGCGAACCCGGACTACAAGGGCTTCATCGAGCCGGCGAAGACCGAGACCGTGCAGATGAAGTATTACTCGGACGCGAACAACATGAAGCTCGACGTCCAGGAGAACACCATCGACGTCGCGTGGCGTTCGCTCTCGGCCACCGACGTCGAGGACCTCGGCAAGAACGAGGACCTCAAGGTCCACAAGGGTCCCGGTGGCGAGATCCGGTACATCGTGTTCAACTACGACACGATGCCCTTCGGCGCGAAGACCGATGACGCCGACGAGAAGAAGGCGCTCGCTGTCCGCCAGGCTATGGCCGACTCCGTCGACCGTCAGGCGATCGCCAGCCAGGTCTACAAGGACACCTTCACTCCGCTGTACTCGCACGTGCCCGACGGGCTTCCCGGCTCCGACGAACCGCTGAAGTCCGAATACGGCGACGGCAAGGGCGGCGCCGACGTCGAGAAGGCGAAGAAGGCGCTTAAGGACGCCGGAGTCAAGACCCCGGTCGAGCTCAAGCTCCAGTACAACCCTGACCACTACGGCCCCTCCTCAGGCGATGAGTACGCCCTGGTCAAGGACCAGCTGGACAAGACCGGGCTGTTCAACGTCAAGCTGCAGTCGACCGAGTGGGTCCAGTACTCGAAGGACCGCACCGACGACGTCTACCCGATGTACCAGCTGGGCTGGTTCCCGGACTACTCGGATGCCGACAACTACCTCATGCCGTTCTTCTATGACACGGATGAGACTCCGTCGTTCCTCGCCAACCACTACCGTGACGAGGCGATGAACAAGGAGCTCAACGCTCAGTCCTCGATCGCTGATAAGGGCAAGCGCGAAGATGCCCTGAAGAAGATCCAGGGTGAGCTGGCCGACGAACTGCCGACCCTGCCGCTGCTGCAGGGCAACCAGATCGCCGTGTCCGGCAAGGACGTCAAGGGCGTCGACGACACCCTCGACCCCGCTTTCCAGTTCCGTCTGGCACTGCTGAGCAAGTGATCACCCACACGAGGTGCAGGTGAGCCGATCAGGCCGCCTGCACCTCGTGGCGCGTCCGCGGTGAGGTCCGTACACCTGCAGTGACCCCCGCCGAGCCGTCCCTTGCCGCTCGCGCATCGAAACACATCCCATAAGGAACACATGTCTGCTGCCATCAGCGAACCAGGGGCTGAGGCCGCCGAGACTTCGGTCGCGGTCAAGAAGCCCTCGGGAGGCGGTCTGGGACGTTATGTCCTCATCCGCTTCCTGCTCATCATTCCCACCATCTTCATTCTCACCACTCTGGTGTTCTTCCTCATGCGCATCACCGGTGACCCGATCACCGCAGCGTTGGGAGGACGCCTGACGAAGGCCCAACTGGCCGAGCGCGTCCACGCCGCCGGCTACGACCGGCCCATCCTCGTCCAGTACTTCGAATACTTGGGCAATCTGCTCAAGGGCGACTTCGGCACAGCGGTCTCCGACGGGCAGCCGGTCTCGTCGATCCTGCTCAACTACGGAGCAGCGACCGTCGAACTCGTCTTCTACGCGCTCATCGTCGCGTTCATCCTCGGCATCCCGCTGGGCATGCTCGCCGCCTACCACCGCGACAAGGCCCCCGACGCGGCACTGCGTGTGCTCGCGATCCTCGGCTATGCGACCCCGGTGTTCTTCGCGGGCATGATCCTCAAGCTCGTCTTCGGCGTCTTCCTGCCGATCCTGCCCGTCGCTGGCCGCGGCACCACAGAGACCGAATACATCATGTCCGGTGTCGTCGGCCCGACGAGGTTCTACCTCATCGACGCCCTGCGCATCGGCAACTTCTCGGTCCTCGGCGATGTGCTCGCCCATGCGGTGCTGCCGGCGATCGCCCTCGGCGTGCTCACCGCCGGAGTGTTCCTCCGGCTCGTGCGCACGAACCTCATCGGCACGCTCGAGCAGCAGTACGTCGACTCCGGTCGATCCCGCGGAATCTCCGAATACCGCCTGGTCACCAAGCATGCGTACCGTCCAGCGCTGATCCCGATCATCACGGTCATGGGGATGCAGATCGCGCTCATGCTCGCCGGCGCCGTGCTCACCGAGACGACGTTCGAGTGGAAGGGACTCGGTTTCAAACTCGCCGAGTACCTGACCGCCCGTGACTTCGTGGCAGTGCAGGGAATCGTCGTGTTCCTCGCCGTCATCGTCGCGGTCACGAACTTCCTCGTCGACGTCATCGCCGCGTTCATCGACCCGAGAGTGAGGTACTGATGTCCACTTCAGACAACCCGCAGAACCAGGGCCCGGCTGAAGAGGCCCAGACCTTCGCCGAGGAGGCTCCCGGCTCCGGAGTACCGGCAGTGGCGTTCGACGACCGGGCCAAGAAGTCCTGGTTCTCCCGCCTGCCGATCATCTCGCATCTGCGCCAGTCCGTGGGGCTGCAGCGCGGAATGCTCATCACCGGCCTCGTGCTGTGCGGAATCGTGCTCATCTGCGCGATCTTCGCTCCGCTCATCGCCCCGTACGGTTTCAACCAGCTGGGCACCTCCGAGGGCAACTTCGGGTCGAAGCTGCCACCCGGCGGCACCCATATCTGGGGCACGACCGTCGGCGGCTACGATGTCTTCTCCCGTGTCGTCTGGGGCGCCCAGACCGCAGTGGCCGTCATCGTCGTGGCCGTGGTCATGTCGATCTTCGCCGGTGTCATCCTCGGTCTCGTCTCCGGCTACATCGGCGGATGGCTCGACCGCATCCTCGTCGTCATCGCCGATGCCGTCTACGCCTTCCCGACCCTGCTGCTGGCGCTGGTCATGTCGATTGCGATCTCCGGCGGTCAGTCGAGTGCGTGGGGCGGCATCGCCGCGGCCGCATTCTCGATCACGGTCGTCTTCATCCCGCAGTACTTCCGCGTCGTCCGTGCCGAGACGCTGCGGCTGAAGGCCGAACCGTTCGTCGAATCGGCGATCGTCCTCGGCGCCTCGAAGACGCGGATCATCTCCAAGCACATCTTCCGCAATGCCACTCGGACCCTGCCGCTGATCTTCACACTCAACTCCTCCGAGGCGATTCTGACCTTGGCCGGACTCGGGTTCCTGGGCTTCGGAATCGAACCCACTTCGGCGTCGGAATGGGGATACGACCTCAACAAGGCACTGCCGGACGTAACCTCCGGTGTGTGGTGGACGGCGGTGTTCCCGGGCGTGGCCATCGTGCTCACGGTGCTGGGAATCACCTTGGTCGGTGAGTCGATGAACGACCTCAACGACCCGCGTCTGCGCGTGCGACGCAAAGCCAAGGTCAAGAACGTCAAGCCCGCGGAGGTCACGGCATGAGCAAGCAGAAACACGAGCGGACCGCCTCGGCGACGGGCAGCATCCTCGATGTCGACAGTCTCGACGTCACCTTCTCCACCGACGGCGGGGACGTCCATGCGGTCAAGGACGTGTCGCTGAGCGTCTCGCCCGGTGAGGTGCTGGCGATTGTGGGTGAGTCGGGGTCCGGCAAGACCGTGACCGCCCGATCCATCCTCGGTCTGCTGCCCGAGACGGCGCAGCGAACCGGGGCCATCGTCATCTCCGGTGCGAACGTGCTCAGCGTCTCCGCCGATGAGCTGCGGGCCATGCGCGGCCGGGATGTGGCGATGGTCTTCCAGGAGCCGTCGACGGCGCTCAACCCCGTCTTCACGGTCGGGTGGCAGATTGCCGAAGGTCTGCGCGCGCACGATAGGAAGGCGAACAAGGCCGACCTCAAGGCGCGCGTCGTCAAGGCCATGCGGCAGGTCGGGATCCCCGATGCCGAAAGCCGTTTCGACTACTACCCGCACCAGTTCTCGGGCGGGCAGAAGCAGCGCATCGTCATCGCCATGGCCCTCGCTCTCGGGGCGAAGCTCATCGTCGCCGACGAGCCCACCACCGCACTCGACGTCACCGTGCAGGCAGAGATCCTCGACCTGCTGCGCGATCTGCGAGACGAGACGGGCACTGCCATCGTTCTCATCACCCACAACATGGGCGTCGTCGCCGACCTCGCCGATCGAGTGGCCGTGATGCTGCGCGGCGACCTCGTCGAAGTCTCGACCGTCGAGCAGCTCTTCAACGATCCGCAGGAGCAGTACACGCGCGAACTCCTCGCCGCGGTGCCGCGGATCGGGTCGACCGTGGCCGGAAGCCGCAAGGCGGCCGCCGCCTCAGCGCGCGCTGACTCGACGGGGGAGGCCTCGGGTGGGGTCGCCTCGGCGGGGGAGACGACGGACGGGGGTGCCTCGGCGAAGGAGGGAGCCGCCTCGGCGAAGGACGGGGACGCACGCGAATCGATCGTGACCGCGCGCGAGCTCGATATCGTCTATCCGGGCGGGATCGGCAAGTCGGACTTCCACGCGGTGAAGAAGGTCAGCTTCGATATCAAGGCCGGCGAAGTCTACGGGCTCGTCGGTGAGTCGGGGTCGGGCAAGACGACGATCGGACGCGCGATTGCGGGCCTGACCAGGGCCAGCGGCGGTAGCCTCTCCGTCCTCGGGCACGAGATGGTCGGGTTCAAGGAGCGTGAGTTCTCGAAGATCCGGCGACGGATCGGGTTCGTGTTCCAGGACCCGGCGGCCTCGTTCAATCCTCATCTGTCGATCGGGGAGTGCATCGCCGAACCGTTCGCGATCCATCGCCGGGAGATGAGTGCGAACGACCGGTCGCAGCGAGTGGCCGAACTCCTCGATTCTGTGCAGCTGCCGAAGGCGTATGCGGCGCGGTATCCGCATGAGCTCTCCGGCGGTCAGCGGCAGAGGGCGTCCCTGGCGCGTGGACTGGCGCTCGATCCGGAGCTGCTCATCGCCGACGAGCCGACCTCTGCGCTCGATGTGTCCGTGCAGGCGAAGGTGCTCGAGCTCTTCGTCGAGCTGCAGAACCGCTTCGACTTCGCGGCCCTGTTCATCAGCCACGACCTCGCCGTGGTCGACATGCTCTCCGACCGCATCGGGGTGCTCTTCCACGGCGAGCTGCTCGAAGAGGGCACGGGAGAGCAGGTGCTCGGTGCGCCGCAGGAGGACTACACGAAACGCCTCATCGCCTCACTGCCGGTCCCGGACCCGAAGGAGCAGGCGAAGCGCCGCGAGCTGGCAAGAACCCTCCGCCCCTAATTGCTACCTGACGGCGGCGCAGCAACCTCGCGCGAGGTTGCTGCGCCGCCGTCAGGTAGCAAGGGGGTCAATTGGTGTCGGCGATGAAGTCGAGCATTCCGGCCTGGTTGACCGGTAGTGCCAGCAGGCGGTCGAGTTCGGCCTCGTCGGGGTCGATGCCGAGGATGCGCATCGAGTACTGAGTGAAGTCGCGCTCGATCATGTCAGGCGTCAGGTCGCCCGTCGGCCGGTACCACAGCGAGAGCGAGTTGCAGATCGAGTGGATGGCGCGAGTGGCCAGAGCCGCACTGCTGACGCGGAACTTACCCGAGTCGATGCCGGCCTGGACGATATCGCCCATGATCTCGCGGGCCTCCCGCTGGAGTTCTTTCACGCGGACGGCGTTGTCGCCGGTGAGCCGTTCGGTATCGCGCAGCAGCACGGTGGAGACCGAGACGTTCTCCATGCGATAGCGGGCGAGGTAGCGCACCGCCACGGCCAGCTGATCGACGACATCGTCATCGACATCGGCGATGACCGCTCGGCAGTGTTCGACGTACCAGGTATACGCTGTGTGGACGAGCTCGTAGAGAGCTTCCTGCTTGGACGGGAAGTAGTAGTAGAGCGCTGAGAGGCTCAGACCTGCTGTCTGTGCGATATCGCGGATGGACGCGCCGTCGAATCCTTTGTCCGCGAAGGTGTCCCGGGCCGAGCGGAGAATATTGTTGCGGCCGTTGGTTGAGCGCACGATGACCGGACTCCTTGCCTTGTTTTCCGTTGAAGCCGACTTTTTAACGAACAGTCTTTCACTTGCCCAACGACCATACACGACAGGTGGTCTCTGCGGGCCTGATTTCGCGCGGAATTACGGTATCACCGTGTTCGGCGTCCGTTGCGACCGGTCGCGGACTTCGTGTGGCCCCGTCACCGGAACAGTGATCGAGCAGTGCCTGGTCAGCGACCTGACCCAGCCCCAACCTGTGACCAGCGTCACTCTCTATCCGGGAATGATTGAGTGTTCAACAATGTTGGTCACGGTGGAGCTGCAGCCGACCCGGTTCGCCGAGGTCGCAGGCTCGGCCCGTGAACTCGACCGCCATGGCCGCCCGGCCGGTGGACACCGCTCAACGATTTGAGGACGCATATGCTCAACATTGCCATCATTCCCGGAACTTCTCGCCCGCAGGCGCTCAACCCGCAGATCGTGAACTGGGTCGAGCAGCAGCTGGCTTCCAATGATGACGTCCGCGCCGAGGTCGTCGACTTCGGCAGTTTCGACCTGCCCCTCCTCGACGAGGTGATCCCCGCCGGTGCGAAAATGTACGCCAACGACCACACGAAGGCTTGGGGCTCGAAGCTCGAAGAGTTCGACGCCTTCATCTTCGTCACTCCGGAGTACAACCACTCGATCTCGGGTTCGCTGAAGAACGCCCTCGACTTCGTCGCCACCGAGTTCAACCACAAGGTCGCCGGCATCGTGAACTACGGCGCCGACAAGGGAGTGCGCGCCGCTGAGCACCTGCGCCACATCCTCGCGAACTACAAGCTCGCCGTCGTCCGCGACCAGGCATCGTTCTCGATCTTCACCGACGTCGCCGACGGCACGTTCGCCCCGACCGAGGTCTCGGCCGCCCCGTTCGCCTCCATGGTCGGCGACATCGTCGCCTGGGGCGAGGCCCTGAAGTCCGTGCGCGAAGCCGGCGCCGAGGAGCAGGCCGCCTGAGTCCGCCCTCGCAGCTGAGCTGAGACAGGCCCGCCGGTCACCCGACCGGCGGGCTTTGTCGTCCCCGTGTCGATTGACACCGTCCCCGTCGCGACCGACGCCGCCGTCAGGGTGATCCCTCACCGAGGCGGCCCCACCCGACCGTGCACAGTGACCGTCCCCACATCTGCGTTAGAGTCGCAGTGATCAACTGTTCGCTCAGCGATGCAAAGGACACTCATGGATCTCACGAACACCGTCGCCCTCGTCACCGGCGGAGCCTCCGGACTCGGCCGCGCCACCACCGAACGCCTCTTGGCCGCCGGCGCCCAGGTCGTCATGGTCGACCTCAACGCCGAGGTGGGGCAGCAGGTCGCCGCCGAACTCGGCGATTCCGCCCACTTCGTCACCGCCGACGTGACGAACGAAGAGCAGGTTCAGGCCGCCGTCGACACCGCCACCGGGCTCGGCGCCCTGCGCGTCGTCGTCAACTGCGCGGGCGTCGCGACCCCCGGCAAGCTCGTCTCCCGCAAGGGTCCGCTGCCGCTCGAGGCATTCCAGAAGGTGCTGAACATCAACATCGTCGGCACCGTCAACGTCTGCCGCCTCGCCGCTGCGGCCATGCAGCAGCAGGAGCCGGACGGCGAAGAGCGCGGAGTCATCGTCAACACCGCCTCCGTCGCAGCCTTCGACGGGCAGATCGGCCAGATCGCCTACTCGGCGTCCAAGGGCGCCGTGGCCGCCGTGACATTGCCGATGGCCCGCGAACTCGCCGCCTCTCTCATCCGCGTCGTCACCATCGCCCCCGGCATCTTCGAGACCCCGATGATGGCCGGCCTACCCGCCGAGGCGCAGGAATCCCTCGGCAAGTCCGTGCCGCACCCGGCCCGGTTGGGCAAGCCCGCCGAGTACGCGCAGCTCGTCGAAGCGATCGTCGCCAACCCGATGCTCAACGGGGAGACGATCCGCCTCGACGGCGCCATCCGCATGGCCCCGAAATGATCGACTAGGGAGGCTCAGCGGCGGGCGTTGACGAGCAGCGCCAGCTGCACCCGCGAGGTCACCTCGAGCTTGTCGAAGATGCGCGCCAGGTGGGTCTTCACCGTCGCCGTCGAGACGAACAGCGACCGCGCCACCTGTGCGTTCGTCAAACCCTGAGCGACCGCCTCGGCGATCTCCCGTTCCCTGGTCGACAGATTTGCCAGCGGATCCTGACCCGGCGCCGAGGCGGCCGGACGGGACGACATCAACGTGGCCAGGGCAGTCGCCGACAGGGTGCGGGTGCCGTCGGCCGCCGCACGGACGGCGTTGATGAGCTCTTCCGGTGGAGTGTCCTTGAGGATGTAGCCTGCCGCCCCGGACTGCAGGGCGCGGTGGATGAAATCGTCGGTCCCGAAGGCCGTGAGCATGAGCACCTGCGGGTGTTCGGGATCGGACAGCAGCGTCTGAGCTGCTTCCAGGCCGTCGAGACGGGGCATCCGGATATCCATGAGTACGAGGTCGGGACTCAGCCGACGGGCGAGGTCGATGGCTTCGACTCCGTCGACCGCCTCGGCGATGACCTCGATATCGGTCGCCGCGCCGAGGAGGAGCTTGAGACCCGAGCGCATGAGCGATTCGTCGTCGGCGATGAGTACCCGAATGCTCATGGCTGTGTCTCCTGCTCGTCGCGGGGGTCGGTCGTTTCGGTCATACCCGGGGCGTCGCCGTCTGTGAAGATGTCGGCGTCGACGGGGATGCGGGCACGGAGAGTGAACTCCGGAGTGGTCGTCACGGTGAGATCGCCGCCCATGGCCTCCATTCTCTCCCGCAGTCCGAGCAGTCCCAACCCGGATCCGGAGACGAGCTGCTGCGCTCCGGCGCGGAAGGCCGGGGCCAGGCCTGTGTGCGGATTGCTGGCGACGAGCACGAGGTGACCGTCGGCCTCATCGAAGCCGACCTTGATCGTCACCGTCTGGCCTGGTGCGTGCTTGACCGCGTTCGTGATCGCCTCCTGGACGAAGCGGTAGATCGTCGTCTGCTCGAGTGCCCCGCATCGGTGGAGCGCCGCGCCCGTCACCGGTTCGAGGTAGCGCAGCTCAGCGGTGTCGCCCCTGGCCGCGACGAGGCGGTCGATGTCGGGGTCGATGACCGTGCCCTGATCGTCGCTGCGGAGCATGGTGAGCACCTCCCGGAGTTCGACGCCGGAGCGGCGGGCGGCATCGGCGATGAGGCGGGCGTTCTCCCGCACCTCGTCGGGGTCGAGGTCCTGCCGCACGGACAGCGCACCGGAATACATGGCGATGACGGAGAGGTGGTGGGACAGGGAATCGTGCATATCGCGGGCGATGCCGCGTCGCACCTCGGCGATGGCGCGGTCCTGCCGGGAGCGTTCGCGCAGCAGGGTCTGGGCGGCGGAGTCGATGAAGCCCTGCTCGCGGGCACCGCGGATGACACCGACGATGACGATAACGGCGTACATCGTGCCGCCGAAGACGAACACGGGAAGATCGAAGGCTCCCGCGGCCTGTGGAGTGAGCACATAGGTCGCTGAGAAGGCTGCCAGTGTGGCGGCGAGTGCGACGAAGTCGAGGGCCCAACTGCGCCGGGCCGACAGTGAGATGAGCATGATCGAAGCGGCGAAGGCGCCGAGGATGCTGACCGTGCCGAGGAGTATGCCGATGATCCCGACTGTGACGGGAATCCAGCCTCCCGGTCGCCGCTGAAGCGATTCGACGGATCCGTCGGCGGCGAGGAACTCATCACCGCCGTGCCCGGTGACTGTGAGGAATTCGCGCAGCTTCTCTGAGGCAAGGACCTTCGGACGCAGTTGTTTGCGCGGAATCCGGCGTCCGTCGAAGACGAGCACGATTGGCAGACAGACGAAGGATACGAGCCCGAAGACGATGTGTACGAAGATTTCGGCACTGAGCGCGTCCGCCTCAGCACCGGTGGGTTTCGGGTTCGGCCACTGGTTTCCGATGACAACGAAGAGGATGAGCGCGCCGACGACCGCGGAGATGCCGGTCCAGAGGAGGGCATGCGCGAGCGGGCGGCGGGCGGGGCGAGGTGTCACCCTTCGAGCCTACCCGGGCGCGGGCCGCGAGGGTGTCGCCCGAAAGGATGAATTCGGAGCGGCCGCGAGGGCGCGGCAGCCCGGCCGGATGCGCCCTGACGTGCGCATTCATTCGATCGGATGACATGAATCATGCCCTTGACCGATGGTGGGCGGCCGCCGGTTTCGAAAGGGTGGAGACATGAGAAACCGACCCTACACTCTGCACTATCATCGTCAGTTCGCCGCACTGCCCGACAACAGGTGGTTCAAGCCGATCCTCGTCGCGCTCCTGACCGCGGTGTTCTACCTCATCGCAATCGTCGTCCTGTTCGTCGGCTTCTTTCTCTGGGCACTCTTCGCCCTCGGCGTCGACGGTGACTTCAACACATGGTCGGAACGCCTCATCGACATGAACACGACCACGGGCGTCCTCTTCGGACTCGTCAACGTCATCCTCATGTGGCCGGCCGCCGAGCTCGCGACCCTATGCATCTACCGGCGCTCTTTCTCCTCGATGATCTCGCTCCGCGGCGGCATGCGATGGGGGCAGCTCGGCCGGTATCTGCTGGTCGGTGCGGCCGTATGGGTGGTCTGCGCGATCGTCATGGTCGCCTTCTCCGACGGGTCGATGGGCAACCTGACCTCGGGAATCGTGTGGAACAGCCAAGTGCTCGCCATGCTCATCGCAATCATCCTCCTCGTTCCGTTCCAGGCGACGGCCGAGGAGATCGTCTTCCGCGGCCTGGCCATGAACATCATCGGCTCATGGCTGCGCCACCCCGCGTGGGCCGTGTTCATCCCCGTGCCGATCTTCGTCGTCGGCCACGTCTACGACCTGCCGGGACTCATCGACGTCGGCATCTTCGCCGTCATCGTCGGCACCCTGACCATCATCACCGGCGGTCTCGAGGCCGGAATCGCCTTCCACATCGTCAACAACGTCTTCGCGTTCGGTCTGGGCGTGCTCGCCGGTGCCGACCTCAATGCGACGAGCGCCCCTACAGTCGAGGTCGTCATGTCGATAGCGGCTCCGATCGTCTTCGGCATCATCGTCGTCCTCGATCATCTCCGCCGAGGTGGATCGATCTTTCGCCGAGGCGGCCCGACCGACCGTGAACCGATGCGTCCCCGCGGGGACAGCCCAGAGAACGAGGAAACCGCGGTGGACAGCGATGTGAATGCCGACACCGAAACGAAAGCGAACCTGTCATGAGCTACTACAGCGAGCTCGCCCAGAACCTGCGCAAGCGCGGGTGTGAAGAAGACCAGGTCCTCACCGTCCTCCACGAGGTCAAAGACAGAGCGGAGGCGGCAGGGACGACACCCGACGCCGAGTTCGGCACTCCCGAAGAGGAAGCCTCAAAGCACAGCGGGAAGCGCGCACGGTCCGCGGGCCAGGCGACGCTCAACGTGTTCGGATTCGTGGGCGTGTGCTGTGTGGTCGTCTACGCTATCTGGCCGGGACTGTTCGACTTCACGAACCCCGTGCTGTCGAACTTCGCCGGCATGATCGCGCTCCTCGTCCTGCTCGTCATCGGCGCCTTCGTCGCAGGTTTCATCGACTCTCGTCTGCCGAAGGGGTTCGAGGCTCCGCGGTCAGTAGCCGATCGATGAGCTCATCTGCAGTGATGCCCTCGGCCCGCGCGGCGGCGTTGATGCGATCGAGCGTCGAAGGCGACAGAGCCGGCGTCGGTTGAGACGACGGCTGGGACGACGACGGTTGAGTCGATCGGGCTGACGTCTCGCCGGCGCGGTCGGCGCGCGCAGGCTTCGACCCGGTCCTGAGCAGCAGCGAAGTCAGCGGCACGACGACGACCCCGAGTGCGGCGAGGATCCATACGATCCCGTTGAGGCGGGTCAGCCACTCGAGTTCCCACGCTGATTCCACCCAGATCGTGACGAGAATCAGGCTCGTGCCGAGCGCGAGGAGGCAGAGCGTGATCGGCAGCCCGATCCGCACCACCCGAGACCGGGGTACCAGCAGCAGAATGAGCGAACTGACCGAAGCGACGGCGGTGACGAGCACGATCGACGCGAGCACCTGGTAGAGGATGTCGCCGATGGTCTGGCCGGTGGAGCCGGGGACGGGGTCGTCCCACATGTACGGATCGCCCCAGACGAACAGAATGCTCAACAGCAGGGTGATGAACGCCAGCAGGATCGTTGCGCTGCCGAACCATTGGGCTCGCCGACCGATGAGCGTCGCCCCGCAGAAGGCGGCGACGCTGCAGGCGCCGGTCACCGCCGTCGTGGCGATGACCTGGAACGTCGGTTCGGACTCGATATCGCCGAGCATGACGATGATCCCGCCGATCGCCGCCACGCTGAAGGCCACGACGATGATGACGGCGATCGTGCGCCGCAGGTCCCGGACGAACCGGGACTGCTCTCGCGCCGCGGGTTCCGGTGCCGGCGTCGAGGGGTCAGATGGCGTCGATGGGGATGAGTGAGTCACTGTTTCTGCACCTTTCGGAGGGGATTTCAGACAGCAGGGATCCCTGATCGATTATGTCATCGATCCGCGGACCCTCACTCCATGGGCAGCGACGCGGTGACCTCGAACCCGCCAGCACTTGTCGGACCCACCCGCAGGCTTCCGCCCAAGGCTTCTACGCGTTCGCGCATCCCCTTGATGCCGAAACCTTCGCCGAGGTGGCTGTGCCCATCCGCATCCGCGCCGCCGTCGGGTTCCCCGTTGAGCACGGAGATCTCGAGCCGGGAGCCGATGGCCGTGACGGTGACCGCCACGGGTGCGCCGGCGGCATGCCGCAGCGCATTCGACAGACTCTCCTGAACCACGCGGAACGCCGTGAGGCTCGTCGTCGGCGGCAGCGACATGGGCTCGGTGGGGAAGTCGAGATCGACGACCGCACCGGAGCCGCGCGTGACATCGACGAGAGCGGGAATGTCATCGACGGTCGGCTGCGGCGCCAGGTCGGCATCCCGGCCACCGCGGAGGATTGCGAGCAGCCCACGCATCTCCGTGAGCGCCCGCCTGGCCGATCCCGCCATCGAATCGAATTCGCCGAGGCTGCGCTCATCGAGTCCGGGCAGCCGGTACTTCGCCGTCGTCGCCTGGACACTGATGACCGACATGCTGTGCGCCACGACATCATGGAGTTCCTGAGCGATGCGGTTGCGTTCTTCCAGCTCTTGCCGTTTCGCCAGCTCCGCGGCGCTGAGTTCGCGTTCGGATTCGAGCTGCCTGCGACCTTTGATGAGCAGGTTGCCGATGACGCCGATGGCTCCGGCACCGGCGGCGACGGCCGCGGTGGTGATGACGTTCGAAAAGGCCCCGGGCAGCTCGCCGGCATGCGGCAGGACCAGAGCGAGCCCGCCGATGAGCGCACTGCCCGACCACAGAGCGACGAGGTGGATCCAGCGGTGCCGCAGACCGATGATGAGGTGAAGGAACACGAGAGCCAGCAGCGAGGTGACCGTGAACGGTCGGACCACTCCCGAGACTTCCGCAGTGAGCAGAATGCCTGCCAGCTGAGCGACGAGGCCGAGGCCGATCGCCGGTATCGGCCAGCGCACTGCCAGCAGGAGCGCGGCGCTGAGACTGAACGCAAGAACCATCGCGAAGACTGTCGGGACACCGTAGAGCACGGTGGTCACCGGCCAGGCGACCGCGACGAGCACGACCCCGACGAACGCTGCGATGAGCCAGAACCACCCCTGACTCCCGGCGATGGCCGACAGTGCAGACGACTGCGCCGGATGAGCCGACCGCTCTGAGCGAGTCGCCTGCGCGGAGACAGCTGCCCCATCAGTCGACCCGGCAGCGCGGATCGAAACGATCTCGAGCAGTGCCA
Organism: Brevibacterium sediminis; assembly: GCF_013623905.1. Classification (GTDB taxonomy): domain Bacteria; phylum Actinomycetota; class Actinomycetes; order Actinomycetales; family Brevibacteriaceae; genus Brevibacterium; species Brevibacterium sediminis. Next base: position 2,754 of record NZ_JABKDD010000006.1, on the reverse strand, counting down.
TGGCGTGGAGGATGAAGGGGAAAGTCAGCAGCAGGACGATGCCCGTGACGAATTGGAACGTCGCCTCGGCGGAGAACCCGAGGTCAGTGACCGGGGAGTTCGTCACCCAGGCGACCACCCAGTCGACGGTGTCGCCTTCGTCTTCGGGGAGAAACCTGCCCCAGACGAAGAACGTGATCCCGCCAAGACCGCCTGCGAACCAGGCCAGGGAGATCGAGAACGTGAAGAGCCGGATCGGCAGTGCGAACACGGCCTCGAAGAGCAGATCCAACCACGCACGCGCATCGGACAGCGGAGCCAACCACCAGCGGAGTCCGCGTCCACGGGGACGGGGAGCCGCCTCGGCGATGGGGGCACCCCACGCACGAGCACGGGCCCGGGAGAGGTCGCCGAACGCGCGGGCGACGGTGAGTGTCAGCGGCAGGAGGAGCACGCCGACCCAGACGATGACAGTGGCGATCGAGACGGAGAACAGGGCGATGAGCACCGGGAACGCGATAAGGGAGATGAGCAGGCTCGGGGCGACGAGGCCGGCATCGCGGCCGAGATTGTGCCACACTCTGGCCCACCACGAACTCGGCGTGGTTGCGGCCTGAGAATCGGCGGCCGCTTGGGAGTTCGGGCCGATCTGCGGAGGCTCTGCTGGGCGGGGCACGTCTCCAGCGTACGCGTCGGCGGGTGCGGGGGAGGTGAGATCGGGGGAGTGGTTCACAGCGTGATTCCTTCCTGTGCTGTGTGCGAGGACGTCTGCGCGGTGCCGACCGCAGTGTCAGTGCGAGCGGTGCTGCGGGATTCGAGGACCTTCGGGTGGAAGCGCGAGAGCATCCACACTCCGCCGATGCCGATGGCTGCGGAGACGAGCAGACCGAGAGTGGCCGGCGGAGTCAGGCCCGTGTACTCGCCGAAGAATGCGGCACCGATGATGACGGCGACGATCGGATCGATGACGGTGAGGCCGGCCAGCACGGTCTCGGCGGGGCCGCAGGCGTACGCAGTCTGGACGAGCCAGAACCCCGCCGCCGAGGCCAGGCCGACCGCGCCCAACAGCGCCCACCAGCGCAGACCGAACGTATCGAGTCCGGGCAGTCCCGACATGACGACGGATCGGGCGAGGACGTGCGTGGCCGCGGCGACCGTGCCGAAGACGATCCCGGTCATGACGACCCGGGGGATGTGGCCGGCGGAGCTGAACGAGAACAGCCCCGCGAAGACGGTGAGGGCGATGAGCACGGCGAGCAGCCACGTCACCGACTGTGCGTTTACGGAGATGTCGTGGGCGAACCTCGCCGAGGTGGCCACGAAGGAGAAGATCCCGAAGAGCGTGACCGCGATGCTGATGAGCAGCGGAGCACCGAGGCGGAGCCCGAAGTACCGCCGGCCGATGAGGACGGCGAAGACGAGAGAGACCGCGCCGATGGGCTGAACGATGGCGACCGGGCCGAGTCCGAGCGCGATGACGTTGAGCACCGTGACCAGCCCCATGAGGCCGAGCCCGGTTGCCCAGGCAGCGCGACGGCGCAGGCCCGGAGCCATGGTGGCCACGGCATGCTGCTGGAAGTGGGTGCCCAAGGCCAGGCAGAACGCTGCTGCGGTGGCGAGGATGACGGCGGTGATGATCATGACTCGAACGTTAGGGAGCCGGTATGCGCCGGCACATCATACGCAGGAGTGAAATGAGCGCCGCACGTATCACCCGTGAGGATGAGATCTGCGCGAAACCGGACCCAAGCGGCGGATTCTCGGGGATTGCGAGGGTTCTGCGACCTCGCTGTCCGGTAGGTTTGGACCATGCCGGGATTTGAGGACGCGGGGAACGGAGACGGGGGAGCCGCCTCGGCGAGTGTGCCGCCTCCGTCGGAGACGACGATCAGGGTCGCCATCGTCGACGATCAGGCGATGGTGCGGCAGGGGTTCGGGGCGCTGCTCGACGCGCAGTCGGACATGCAGGTCGTCGGCAGCGCCGATGACGGATCCGCTGTCGTCGACCTCGTCCGCCGCACGAGCCCCGATGTCATCCTCATGGACATTCGGATGCCGACGCTCAACGGACTCGACGCCACCCGAGCGATCTTCAGCATGCCCGGCGACCACCCGCGAGTCATCATGCTCACCACGTTCGACGCCGACGAATACGTGTTCTCCGCGCTCCGGGCCGGTGCCAGCGGATTCCTCCTCAAGGACGCCACCGCCGAAGACATGATCACCGCTGTCCGGGTCGTTGCCGGTGGGGAATCGCTGCTCGCGCCCTCGGTGACCCGCCGCCTCATCGCCGAATACGTCGCCGGGCCCACCGTGGCCAAGGACACCGCGGTGCTCGGTCAGCTCACCGACCGGGAGATCGACGTGATGACCCTGGTGGCGAAGGGGCACGCCAACGCCGAGGTGGCCGAACAGCTGTACCTCGCCGAACAGACCGTGAAGACCCACGTCTCGAGGATCCTGTCGAAGCTGGGACTGCGCGACCGCACCCAGATCGTCGTCGCCGCCTATGAGTCCGGGTTGGTCGTCGCCGGGAGCTGAGGGCTGGGTGCTCTGGGCGCAGTCACAGCCGGCTGGCGCGGACGGTGCGGGCGTGGTCGGCGCGGGCGGCCGGCAGAGCTCCTTGGGTGGACGAATTGGTCCACTTTGCCGCGGGCCGTCTCAGGGTTCTAGTGCAACATTGGGCTGGTCTCAGGCTACCTGCTCATGCAACAGATCAGCCAGGACCTCGGCCGGGGTCGCGAACCCGAGGACCTTCCGCGGCCTGCGGTTGAG
>NZ_JABKDD010000005.1 GCF_013623905.1 Brevibacterium sediminis | reverse complement strand
GAGCTCAAACGCAAGCTCAAATGGTATCTAGCGCGTCGGGTCTTCAGGATTCTCAACGGGTTAGAAACTAGTCCCGCGCCGGCTTGACAGACATAGAAGGATCGGCCCAGCAACCTGGCGCGAGGTATCTGGGCCGCCGTCGGGTAGCAATAAGGGGCGGGTACAGTGACAGACACCGACTCGAGAGGACAGAGCATGACCACAGAGACAGTGACGCAGTAGGGCACCTCGACCGAAACCACCCCATCCTCCACCCCCACCGGAGCCGACCACACCGAGCATGTCGACTTCCTCGTCATCGGCTGGGGCAAGGGCGGCAAGACTCTGGCCGGGACCATGGCCCGCGCCGGCAAGAAGGTCGCCGTCGTCGAACAGTCGGAGACGATGAACGGCGGCTCCTGCATCAACATCGCCTGCATCCCCACGAAGATCCTCGTCCACGACGCCGAGAACAAACGCGCCGATGACGACACCGACGAATACTTCGCCAAGGCCGTCAAACGCCGCGACACACTGACCGGGGCGATGGGGAAGAAGAACCACTCGATGCTCGCCGACCTCGACTCGGTGCTGCTGGTCAACGGCCGCGCCGAGTTCACCGGCGAACGCGAAGTCCGCGTCACCGGCGGCGCCGACACCATGACGATCACCGCCGACACCGTCATCGTCAACACCGGATCCGTCGCGAACATCCCACCCATCGACGGTGCCCAGCTCGGCGGCCGCATCCACGACTCCGAATCGCTGCAGCACGTCGACCCGTTCCCGAAACGCCTCGTCATCGTCGGCGGCGGCTACATCGGACTCGAGTTCGGATCGATGTTCGCCCACTTCGGCTCGCAGGTCACCGTCCTCGACCGCGGACCCCGCCCGCTAGCGAACGAAGACGACGACGTCGCCGAGGTGGTCGCCCAAGCCCTCGCCGACGACGGAGTCACCATCGTCAACGACGCCTCCGTCACTGCAGTCGACGACGGCGCCGACGCCGCGACCGTGACCTATGAGGTCGACGGAGAAACGAAGACCATCGACGCCGAGGCGGTCCTCCTGGCCGTCGGACGCAAACCCGCGACCGCGGACCTCGGCCTCGAGAAGGCCGGCATCGACACCGACGACCGCGGGTTCATCGTCACCGATGAGCACCTGCGAAGCTCCGCCGAGGGCGTGTACGCGTTCGGCGACGTCAACGGCGGACCGATGTTCACCTACATCTCCCTCGATGACAACCGGATCCTCGCAGACCAACTCCTCGGCGAGGGCAAACGGTCGACGAAGGACCGCGGATCCGTGCCGTACACGATGTTCCTCACCCCGCCCGTCGCCCGCGTCGGCCTGACCGAGAAGGCCGCTCGCGACGAAGGCTACGAGATCAAGGTCGGAGCGAAGCTGCAGGCCGATATCGCCGCGGCACCACGGGCGAAGATCGAAGGCGACCCACGCGGAATCGTCAAGTTCGTCGTCGACGCGACAACGGACCACATCCTCGGCGCGGCCCTCGTCCACGTGCACTCGCAGGAGGTCATCAACACCGTGGCGCTCGCCATGCGCCATGACGTCACCGCGACCGAGCTGCGTGACACGATCTACACGCACCCCTCCGCCACCGAGGCGCTCAACGAGGTGCTCGGCGCACTCACGTGAGCGCCGCGATAGGCTCGCCATCATGAGCCGCCGCATCGTCATCACCACCGATTACCTCGAACCCGGCGACAGCGTCGACCGGCTGCTGCGGGAGCACGGGCTCGAACCCGTCTACTCCCCGGCAGTCGGTTCCCGCACCGAGGATGAACAGCGCAACCTCCTCGTCGATGCCGTCGGTGCGATCGTCGCCAGCGAACCGATCACCAAAGACATGCTCGCCGAGGCGGCCGACCTCCGAATCCTCGCCCGCAGCGGAGTCGGATACGACTCCGTCGACACCACCGCGGCCCAGGAACTCGGCATCCACGTCGCCAACACGCCCGGCGTCAACCATCACGCCGTCACCGAGCTCACACTCGCCCTCATGCTCAACTGCGCCAAACACCTGAGCAACGTTATCGCCGGCACCAAAGCCGGGCAGTGGCCCCGCACGGCAGGCACGGAACTGCGGGGCAAGACGCTCGGCGTCCTCGGATACGGGCCCAGCGGCAAGGCAATCGCCGCAATCGGTGCAGCTCTGGGCATGAAAGTCATCGTCGGCACTGCCCACCCCGATACCAAGGCGGACCCGAGCATCGAATTCGCCAACGTCGACACCGTCGTCGCGGCCGCCGACTATCTCACTCTCCACGCCCGAGCGACCGGCAGCCCGATCATCGGCGCCGACAGGCTCGTTGCGATGAAGGACACCGCGTTCCTCATCAACACCGCTCGCGGATCACTCATCGACGAGGCGGCCCTCGTCGACGCCCTCGACCACGAACAAATCGCCGGCGCCGCTCTCGACGTCCTCCAAGCCGAACCGATGACCGCAGACGACCCGCTGCGCAGCTTCGACAACGTCTGGATCACCTCTCGCCTGGCCGGGCAGACAGTCGAAGCCAGAGAACGCGCCGGTCTCGCAGCAGCTCAAGCAGTCATCGATGTACTCGACGGAAAGGAACCCATCGGACTCATCGTCTGAAGAGTCCTATCCCACCTGCCGACGGCGTACCGTTGACTCATGGCGCATCCGCAGATGTTCGATGACGACGATCCGCTGCTCGAGCGGGTCCGCGCGATCGCACTCAGCCTGCCCGAATCGGCCGAGAAGATTTCGCACGGCAGACCGGCCTTCTTCACGAAGAAGATCTTCGCTCACTACGGCGGCACTGAGAAGCTGGCATCGGGGGAGATGGTGCAGCACCCGCAGGCGCTGCTCGTCCTGCTCGACCCCATGGACGCCGAGGTGGTGCTCGAGCGACCGGAGTCCTTCGTTCCCATGTACCTCGGCCCCTCCGGCTGGGTCGGACTCGGACTCGACGATCTCGACGACGAGGAGCTGCGCGAACTGACCATTGATTCCTATCGGAACACCGCCTCGACGAGGTTGATCAAGGCCCTTGACGCTCAGGAATGAGCGCTCAATGTTCCCGCTCGGCGATCAGTCTCGAGCGGTCCGCAGACGCTGCTGGTCAGCTTCGACTCTTGTGCGCCGCATCCTCGCAACGACGAGTAGGCCCAGTCCCACAGCGGCGACGACCACTCCTGCAAGGAACCCGTAGAAGGGAAACCCGTACTGCGTCACCGAGAACTCCTGACCGGTGACGGTGTCGCCCGAGCAGGTCAGGCTCGGCGGCAGATAGTCGGCCGTGACCGAAAACCCCAGCACATCATTGCCGCCGACGGTAAAGGGGCAGATCCCAAAGCCGTCCGATTTCGAGTACCACTGAAAATACTGGCCGAGCATCATCACCGGCAGCATGAAGACCCCGATCCCGATGAGCCGCAGCGGCCACCGATCGCGACGAGGCTCGGCGAACGGCGACCGGTACAGCCCGAGCAACCGGGTCACCATGAACGCGATCAGCACACCGAGAAGCACCGCGACGCTCAGAGCGGCGAATGCCAAAGCGAGCATGAACAGCGCCGAGGTGGCCCCGGAGTGCTCAATGATCGCGTGGCCGCCGTCGTAGGTCGGGGCCTGGCAGACGAACCCGGACGGTGCGCGATCCTCGATTTCGATCGCATCGGGGTCGACGCCAAGGGTATCGGCCAGATCGGAACAGGCATCGCCGGCACCCTGTGCACGGGCGACTGCTGTTGAAATCCACGAGGTCACCCACTGGGCGACGTGGAGCAGTACGGCGACCACCAATCCGGCGCTCGGCAGCAGAAACGCCACCTGCCACCGCGAAAGCCTGCGAATACGGCGAAGGAATCCCCGCTCCGCAGCTCGCGCGTTCGTCTCCATGCGACCACGCTAGCCCAAGCAGCATTGTGAAAACCCCGCGTCAGTGCCTCCTCGGAGGACCTCACAGGAAGAGTTCACCCACGACACCCCGCTCAAACTCATGGTGAACACCCTGGCCAGCGCCACCTCGGCGGTCATAGGGTGAATACATGACGACTCCAGCGAACACTCCCGCACAGAACTCACCGATCCCCACCCTCGACCTCAACGACGGACGCGCGATCCCGCAGCTCGGGCTCGGCATCTACGCGATGAAAGGCGACGAGGGGGTCGACGCCATCGTGGGTGCCGTCGACAATGTCGGCTACCGCCTGCTCGACACCGCGGTGAATTACGAGAACGAACACGAGGTCGGCCGGGCCATCGCCGACTGTTCCGTCGCTCGCGAGGATCTGTTCGTCACGAGCAAGATCCCCGGCCGCCACCACGGCTTCGACGAAGCCATCGCCAGCACCGAGGAATCCCTGGCCCGCCTCGGCCTCGACTACCTCGACCTCCACCTGATCCACTGGCCCAACCCCAGCGTCGGCAAGTACGTCGAGACTTGGGAGGGCCTCATCGAACTGCGCAGACGCGGGCTGGTGAAGTCCATCGGCGTCTCGAACTTCACCGCGGAGATGCTCACCGAGCTCGTCGAGAAGACCGGCGTCACCCCGGCCGTCAACCAGGTCGAGCTCCACCCGTATTTCCCGCAGACCGAGCTCGTCGCCTTCCACCGCTCCATCGGCGTGCAGACCGAGAGCTGGTCCCCGCTCTACCGTGACCAGGGACTGTTCGATGAAGCCCCCATCGCCGAGGCGGCCGCCGCCCATGGCGTGACTCCGGCTCAGGTGGTCCTGCGCTGGCATATCGAGATCGGCAGCATCCCGATCCCGAAATCGGCGAACTTCGAACGTCAGCGGTCCAATGCCGACGTCTTCGAGTTCGAACTCACCTCCGCCGAGGTGGCGGCGATCTCCGGACTCGAGCGCGGTCGCATGAAGGACCGGGATCCGCTCACTCACGAGGAGATGTGAGGCGGCGCAGCGGCGGGTGAAGCCGATCGCGAGGACACGTGGAATTTCGACGGACCACGCGGGCTGACTTTCCGCTGCTCGCGCGGTGGCTCGGGTCGCCCCGCGTCGCTCGATTCTGGAACCACGAGACTACCCCGGAGGCGATCGAACGAGACTTCGGCGGCAGCATCGATGGCATCGAACCGTCATTCGACTTCATCGTCGAGGACGCCGGGGTGCCGGTCGGGTTCATCCAACGCAGTGCGATCTGGGATTATGCGGACGAGCAGCGGGAGCTCATCGCTCTAGCCGAGGCCCCGCCAGATGCGCTGACGATCGACTACTTCATCGGAGAGGTCACCGCGACAGGCAAGGGCATCGGCACGCGGATGATCCGGGAGTTCACCGAGCTCTGCTTCGCTGACTGCCCGGCCGCCTCGGCGATCATTGTGCCGGTGATCGCTGGGAATCCGGCGTCGTGGAGGGCTCTCGAGGCTGCTGGATATGAACGGTTCGCCGCGGGGCACATCCAGCCCGACAACCCGATCGACGACGGGTGGCACGTCATCTATCGCCGGGATCGTCCTTGAAGGTTTGGCAGTCTAGGCTCGAGGTGCAGTCGCCGTTGGTTCGTGCCTCGGTGCTGTTGTCGATGCGGAGACCGAACTCCCGGCGCTGTCATCTCTCTTCCGGTACCTCGACGAGGCTGCCCTTGATTCCCGACAGATAGCTCGCTCCCAGCGGAGTGAGCGAGAGCAGTTTTCTCTTCGCCCCAGTCCGCGGAGCATCGACCGCCGTGCTTACCAGAAATCCGGAGTCCTGCAGGCGTTTGATGGTGCGATAGAGGCCGCGTTCTGTGATCTGCCATCCCGTGGCTGCGGTGACCGCCTCGGCGATGGTGGAGATCTCGGCCGGCTGATGTGTCGCGACGAGGGAGAGCGTGATCGGGGTGAGCATCGACTTCTTATACGTCTCGACCCAGGACTCGACGCGGTGGTCGAGCCACTCCCGCTCTTCCGGGGTGACTGCGGCCGGGTTGCCATTCGCCGCAGTCGTGATGTCGATTGCCTCGTTCGTGGTGTCGCGAGACTGTGCCGCCACCTCAATCCTCCCAGCCGCGGCCGAGGACTGAGCCGAGGAGGTGGACCAGCAGTCCGAGACCCCACAGGGCGCTCATCACGAGCGTGGCCCCGAACCAAGAGCTCTCGAGAAGGGTGTGGGTCGCGTCTCCGGCGCCGTCGACTTCGAAGCCGAGGAACATCACCCGGAGGATCGCGTGCAGATTGAAGGAGGTGGTGACGGTGACGAAGGCAATGGCATGGGCGATGACCACGCCGAAGCGGACACGTTTGAGCGCGGTCAGGTTCCGCCACAGCCACACCGCGATTCCGATGGCGACGAGTGCTGTGAGTCCACCGGCGAGGATCGTGACCTCGCCGCCGGTGGCAGCGACGACGATCTGCACGATGGTCATGGCGATGATGAGACCGAGCGTGTATGGGAGCAAAAGGGTTCGGGCGTTGGCGGGCGATGACGTCTGCGGAGCTGTAGTCATGTTGGTACTGTACCTATGGTTCACTGCCTGGCGCAAGGGTCGATCCCGCACGATCATTCGGGTGGGTTCCACCTGTGTGACAATGGCACGGTGAGGATGAGAGTCAGGCACCGGCGCGCTCTGCGCGGCACTCTCGCCGCAGCGTTCGCGACCTTTGTCGCGCTGACGTCGCACATCCTCGGCGGTGGATCGTTTCCGACTGCGATGGGCGTCATCGTGCCTCTGGCGCTGTCGATCCTCGTCTGTGTCCTCCTGTCCGGGAGCCACCTGTCGCTGCCGCGGCTGACAGTTTCCGTCGGAATCAGCCAGACGCTCTTCCACCTTCTGTTCTCCCTCTTCACTCCGCACGGTTCTGCATCGCCGAACGCGATGGCGCGCTCCGACCACGGTCTCGCCGCGCTCCTCGGCTCGCACACTCACCACTCGCCGGTGCATGGAGCCCACCACGAGGCGATGCATGCGTCACCCGGTGGTGCGATGCAGATGGCTCATGATTCAGCAGTCATGCCTGCCATGGACGGTTCTGTGGGTGCAGCAGCCGAAATGCATTCGCACTCGTCGCCGGGGATGCTGCTGGCCCACTGCGTTGCCGGGATCGTGACGATCGCGATGATCTATTGGGCCGAGCGACTGCCGGTCATGCTCGGCGACTTCGCCCGCTTGATCATCAGGGCGGTCGTCCCGCGCATCGTCGTCCTGCGGGCGCAGATCGAGAAGCCGCGGTCACTGATCTGCTTCGAACCCGAACTGCCACGCAGCCTCGGAGTGTGCCGATCCCCGGTGCTGCGGCGAGGGCCACCCCAGCCTGCTTTCTGACACTCATCACATCCGCGCATCGGCTCTCGTGAGCCGGTGCGATCACTGCTGACCGCATCTGGTCGTCGACCGCGACTGCGTGTCGTGCGCGACCACTGCCGACCGCAACTGCCTGTCGACCGCATCTGGTCGTCGACCGCATCTGCTCGTCGAGGGCATCGGGCCGACCCGATCCGGCTCAGCGCACCTGAGAGAAAGCATTATCATGACCACACCTTCATCAACCGTGCCCGAAAGCTCGGGCCCGGAACCGACCCGCCACCGTAACCGCCCCGACCGCCCCGACCGTCCTATTCCGTGGCTCGGTCCGCTCCTGCGCCGTCTCCACTTCTACGCGGGCATCCTCATCGGTCCGTTCATCCTCATCGCCGCGCTCACCGGGGCGGCCTACGCGATCAGCCCGACGCTCGAGAAGCTGGTCTATGCCGACCAGCTCAGCGTCCCCGCCACCGACGACCCTCTGCCACTGGCGGACCAGATCGACGCCGCGAACACTGTCATCGCAGGCAGCGATTCGACGCTGTCCGCCGTGCGGCCGGCCCCCGAGCCGGGCGATACCACGCGAGTGATGTATTCCGATCCCAGCCTCGGCGAGAGCGAATCCCGGGCGATCTTCGTCGATCCCGCCACCGCTGAGGTGGTCGGAGACCTCACCGTCTACGGAACCTCGGGTGCCCTGCCGCTGCGGACGTGGATCGATCAGATGCACCGGAGCCTCCACCTCGGCGACGTCGGACGGATCTACAGCGAACTCGCCGCCTCATGGCTGGGAATCGTCGCCGCCGCGGGTCTCGTCCTCTGGATCCTCCGCGCTCGCAAAACGAAGAAGCCCGCCGCGATGCTGCGACCGAACCGGAAGCACAAGGGGCTGAGACGCACGTTCTCCTGGCATGCCTCGGTGGGTATTTGGGCGGCGATCGGGATGCTGTTCCTCTCGGCCACCGGGATCACCTGGTCGCAGCTGGGCGGGGACAACGTGACGAAGCTGCGTGCCGCGCTGAGTTGGGAGACTCCGGCGGTGTCGACGGAACTCGGCGGTCAGAACGATGCGGAAGACGCAGCCGGTGCAGCGAGCGCCGGTGCGCATGCGCACCATGGAACCTCCGCCGAGGCGGCCGACTCTGCCGCTGCTCGTTCCGCCATCGACCCGGCGGACTTCGACATGATGTTGGCCATGGCTCGTGGGGTCGGCATCGACTCCGAGTCCGTCGAGATCCTGCCGCCCGAGGAAGACGGATCCGCATGGGTGGTGCAGGAGATTCAGCGCAGCTGGCCCACTCAGGTCGACACGGTCGCCTTCGACCCCGAGACGATGAAAGCCGTCGACCGGGTCGACTTCTCCGATTACGGTGTGGCGGCCAAGCTCGCCCGCTGGGGTGTCGACCTGCACATGGGCACACTGTTCGGCTTGGCCAACCAGATCGTGCTCGTTGCACTCGCTATCGCCATCGCGTCGATGGTGATCTGGGGATATGTCATGTGGTGGCAGCGTCGGCCGAAGCGCGGTCCGGCGAGACGGTTCGGGCGCGCACCCGCGCGCGGTGTGCTCAATGGGGCTCCGTGGTGGGGTGTGGCTGCGGTCGGTGCTGCCGCAATCGTGATCGGTGTGTTCCTGCCGCTTGTTGGTATCAGCCTCGTCGGGTTCGTCGTCATCGACGTTCTGCTCGGGCTGAGGGAGCGGCGTCGCCAGCGGCAGTCCATGAGGATCTAACGCTCACAGCACCGGCCGATAAGCGGAGGTACCGCAACAGGTACATGCCGTCATCACATTAAGTGCAATCCGCCATCACTTCTAGGACAGGTCATCAGGACGCGAACCGATGACCTGTCCTAGAAGTGATGCGACCGGATGCATTGGCCGGCAAGGACGAAGTCGAGCGGCCTTCGCGATCGGCCGCCCGCCGCTTCACTCAAACGTCACGGAGCTCTTCGCGCGAGTGTCGACTCGCAGCTCAAAAACGTCCGGCCGGGAGTAGTGGCCCACCGGGTCGAAATCGAGGTGCGAACGGGTCTTGGCGCCGAGGTCGATGTCGGCGTAGAGGATCGTCTCCTCGTCATAGACCGGTCCCGCCAGCACCTCGCCGGTGGGTGCGACGATGACGCTGCCGCCGCGGATCGCGGTCTCGCCGTAGGGGAGTTCCTCGTCGAAGGGGTGGTCGTCGGGGAACTCGCTCTTCGTGATGAACTGGCATGCCGAGAGCACGTGAGTGCGGCCCTCCAAGGCGATATGCGTCATCGTCGCCGTCCAGGTCGGACGGTCGTCGACCGTCGGCGCGCAGTAGACGGAGACGCCCTTGGCGTACATCGCCTGGCGCAGCAGTGGCATGTAGTTCTCCCAGCAGATGACGCTGCCCACTCGGCCGAAAGGTGTGTCCATCGTGTCGAGAGTCGACCCGTCTCCGAATCCCCAGATGACACGCTCGGTGCCGGTGGGCATGAGCTTCCGGTGTGCGCCGACGATCCCGAGTTTCGGGTCGATCATCACTGCTGTGCAATAGAGGGTGTTGCCGGACCGTTCGATGATGCCGATGACGACGAAGGCACCGACCTCGCGGGCCGCCTCGGCGAGCTTGGTGATTTCCGGTCCATCGACGGTGACTGCTCCGTCGAAGTACCGTTCGAATTGCGCCCGGCCCTGCCCGGTGCGCATTCCCACGGGAGCACCGAACGTGCTGCCCTTCGGGTAGCCGCCGATGAACGCTTCGGGGAACACGACGAGCCCGGCCCCCTGGCCGGCGGCCTCCCGCAGCCGGGCGATCGCCTTGTCGGTCGACGCTTCGGCATCGAATGGAACGGACCCTGCCTGGACTATTGCCACTGTGTTCATGATGCTCGACCCTCTTTTCTCTGTGGATTCTCCTGCTATCACTCTCGAACGCGAGGTGATTCAGGTCAAACAATCGGGGCGTTCGCCTCGAATGGACGAGCGCCCCGATTGATTCGAGTCATCAGCTCCAGTGCGAAGCAGACCGAGTCCGCATACTGTCGCGGAACTGTCCCGTTGACTTCTCCAACAACTCTCCGGTGCCCCAATCGAGCACGACGCCGTATTGGCGGATGACGTCGTGGACGGTGATCTCACCATCGCGGTAACGGCGGGCCACCTCGGCGGGGTCGGCCTCCAGCCAGGACGCACGTTCGGAGCGGATCCGTTCCCGCTCCGTCGCTGTCGCGGTCTCATCGATCTCGTACTCATCGAGCTCGGCATCGATCTCACGGATGACGACGCCGTAGTCTTTCGCCGCCCGGTCGATGGAGACATAGCCGTCGATGACGTCCTCGAGCACCTCGACAGTCGGCCGATCCAGCGGGTCACCGAAGCCACCACCTCCGGCGCTTGGTCGTTCGAACGTGTCACCGGGGCTGATGGTTACATTCGAGAACGTGGCACCCAAGTAGCGCGGGTTCTCTGACGAAGGATTGAGCCAGACTCCGTGTGGGATCGACGGCAGTCCGCCATTGATGCCCCACGTCGTCGACCGCCCGCGGTCGCAGCAGTAGCTCATCACCGCACCGGTCGCATCTGTGAGGATGCCGCCTTTATTCACTCCACATCCTCCGCGGAATCTGCCCGGCCCGCCGGAGTCGATGTTGATCGAGTGCTGAGTCGTGATTACCGGAGTCAAGCGCTCCTGTCCCTCGACCGGCTGCACGGCGAGTCCGGTGCCGAATACCGGTGAGGTCGCGGATGAACCGTCCTTCGTCGACCGGCCGCCCCAACCGCCAGCCATCCAGTCGTACCACATGAAGTACGGGCTCGATTCGGTCCTGGCATCATGACCGCCGACGAGCAGATACTCGAGGTTGAATGCACACGCCATCGCGCGTTCGGGCATGATGTGGGACCACAGTTCGAAGATCGCGTTCATGACCTTCTCGTACGGGCCCGAACAGAACCCGGTCACTGCATGCGGCCAGCCGGCGTTGACGACGGTTCCCTCTTCGCCGATCTCTGCGGTCACCGCCTGGTAGAACCCGGAGTTGAGCGGAACCTCGGGGAAGAACGTCTTCGTGCCCGCGTAGATCGCAGAGAAGGTCGTCCCGTAGCCGGAATTGAGGAACGTTGAGACCGCCTCGGCAGATCCCGTGAGGTCGTAGTGGATACCTGTCCCATCGAGCGTGAGCTTCACCCGGATCGGAGCCAGCCCCTCGCCCTTAGCCGGATCGCCGTCGAGGAAGTCGACCGTCTCCCACTCGCCCTTCGGCAGATCGCCGAGGCTGGCGAGCACGGTGCGGCAGACATAGTCCTGCGTCTCCTGCATCGCATCGAGGACCGTGTCCTTCGAATATTTGTCGACGAGGCGGAGCACTTCGCGTTCGCATACAGCTGTGGCCTCGGCTTGGGCGTTGAGATCGCCGAGGGCCTGATCGGGAGCACGCGTATTCGACACGAGCAGCTGAGCTACATCGTGGAGGAACCGGCCCTTGTGCCAGACCCGAAGCGGGGTGATGCGCAGACCCTCACCGAAGTGCTCACTGGCGGAGACATCGAACGAGCCCGGGACGGACCCACCGATATCGGCCCAGTGGCCTTTGTTCTGCGCGAAGCCGATGATCTCGTCATCAGCGAAGATCGGACGAATGAAGCTGACGTCGTTGAAGTGGGTACCGCCTCGATAGGGGTCGTTGATGAGGAAGACGTCACCTGGGTTGATGTCGTCGCCGAACTCCTCCATAACGGCCTTGCACTGGAAATGCAGGGTGCCGACGTGGACGGCGATGTCTGCACTTCCTTGCATGACAGTGTTGCCGTCGCGGTCACAAAGTGCCGACGAGAAGTCGCGTGAATAGATGACGAACGAATAGCAGGTCCGCAGGATCTGTTCGCTCATGAGGTCGACGCTGGTTGCGAAAGCGTTCTTGAGTACTTCGAAAGTCACCGGGTCGAGCGTGGACGTCGACTGTTCCGTTGCTGTGGTCATGGGTCTCTCCTCACAGGCCGTTCTGTGTTGAATTGTTCGCAGCTGACAGCGCAGGCTCTGTTGTCTCTGCCGTCAGTGCGATGCGGATGTTGAACCACTCATCGATCACTGCGGACGAGTTCGGCGGGATGACGGTGGTCGAGTCGATCTGGTTGAGGATCGCCGGTCCGATGAACGCAGCACCCGAGGGCAAGTTCTCCCGCTGGTAGACCGGCGTCGAATGCCACTGTCCGTCGAAGTAGACGTCGCGGACCTCGAGCGGCTCACCGGGATCTTTGCTGCTGACAGGGGTCGGTTTGAAGGTCGGCTTCGGTGTCTTCCCAAGTGCCTTGAGGTGGAGTTGGTAGATCTCGACCGGGGTGTCGTCCTGCCGGAACGCGTACTGTTTCTCGTGTTCCTCGTGGAATAGTTGGACGGCCTCGCGCAGCGCGTTCGGGCCGGAGCCCATCTTCACCTGCAGCGACCGCCATTGGCCGTGGTAACGCATCGAGATACCACGTTCGAAGACCGAGTCTTCCTCGGCGACTTTCTCATGCCGCAGTCGATCACGACCTTCGAGTTCGAGTTCGCGGAAGTGCTGTTCGACCGTTTCTCCGTCTGCGGAGTCCGCGACGCCGGTGAACATCTGCGACAGGTCGTGCTGGATGTCGACGAGGAGGCACCCCAGCGCCGAGGTGACTCCCGGGCTGGGCGGGACGATTACAGTGGGGATGTTGAGTTCGCGAGCGACGTCCGCCCCGTGCAGTGCACCGGCACCGCCGAAGGCGATGAGTGCGAAGTCCCGGGGGTCGAGCCCGCGACGGATGGACACGAGGCGGACCGCATCTGCCATGTTCGCGTTGGCCACCTGGGCGATGGATTCGGCCGCGGAGTCGACATCGAGGCCGAGCGGATCGGCGATCTTCTCCTTGATCGCTGCCCGTGCGCTCTCACGGTCCAGCGTCATCTCACCGTCGGCGAGGTCGGTGCCCAGACGATTGAGGGCGAGGTTCGCATCGGTGTTCGTCGGCTGGTCGCCGCCGCGGCGATAGCAGACCGGACCGGGAGCGGCACCGGCCGACTGCGGCCCGTTGCGCAGGGAGCCGGCGATGTCGATGTGAGCCAAAGAGCCGCCGCCGGCGCCGATGGTGAGTACTTCGATGCTCGGGAAGACGATGGGGTGGCCGTATTCGACTTCCCATTCGTTCGTCTCCCGCAGTTCGCCGTCGGCGATGAGTGAGATGTCCGTCGAAGTGCCGCCCATGTCGAGTCCGACGGCATTGGCATGACCGCACTGCTCGGCCACGTGCTGAGCGGCGATCGCGCCGGCGGCGATTCCTGAGGCCGCGAGTCGCACCGGGAACCGCTTGACCATCTCCGAGGTCATCGATCCACCGCCCGAATGGAGGAGAAGGAGTTCTCCGGCATAGCCGTCCTCGGTGAGGTTGGAGTCGAGCTGTTCGACGTAGCCGGATACCAACGGACCAAGAACGGCATTGGCGACAGTCGTGTTGAACCGGTTGTGTTCGAAGATCTCCGGCAGCACCTCGGCCGAGGTGGAGATGCTGGCTCCGGGAAGCTCCTCTGAGAGGATCTCGCGCATCCGGATCTCGTTCGCGGCGTTCGCATAGGAGTTGACGAAGCAGACGGCCACGGTGTCGGCACCGCGCTTCTTAAGCAGGCGGCCGAGCTTCCTGGCCTCGTCTTCGTCGAGCTCGGTGACGATGTTGCCCGCGTAGTCGACGCGTTCGGTGACCTCGAAGCGGTCACGGCGACGAATATAGGGGCCGGATACATCGGAATAGGCGTCCCACAGATCGTCCTTCGTGCCATCGCGGATCTCAATGACATCGCGGAAACCCTTGGTCGTCACCATCGCTGATTTGGGAAATCTGCGAGTGATGAGCGCGTTGGTGGCAACAGTCGTGCCATGTGAGAAGAGCTCGACCTGGCTGAGGTCGATGTTCGCCCGCTTCACTCCGTTGAGGACAGCTTCCATGGGGTTGTCCGGGGTGGACGGGACTTTCGTCACCCGCATCGTCTGGGTGGATTCGTCGAATACACAGATGTCGGTGAATGTTCCGCCGACGTCAACTGCGACGCGTAGATCTGCCACGGTCATCTCCTTTGATTGTGGTTTCCCTCATAGCCTGGCCTTCGATGATCGGGCCGGTCAATGGAGCAGACGAAGGAAAAGACGGCTAGATTTGTAAGAATCACAAAGGCGTGCCGACGGCGCGGAATGATGCAGCAGGCGAGTGGGAGCAGAGGTGAAATCCGATGGATTCGAGCCGAGACGCCCTAGCGCGAGAGCGGATCTTCGATGAACTTTTGAGCGCGATGAATTCTGCAGATCCGCTTGAATCGGCGCTCTCCCGGGTAGCGCGGATGAGTCGGGGCGCAGGTCTCGTCATCAACGAACTCGGCGAAGTCGTCAGGTCCGTCGGTTCCGCCCCGGTCCACCTCATCGCCCGGTGGACTCAGGAGGAGGTCCTCGGTCCGGCGACACCAGCGGGCTGGGCCGAGTCGACGTCCGGTGCGATCGGCCGCTGGAAGGTGCACGCTCGGACAGTGCGACTACGCAGTCGCGCCCATGTCATCGTCGTCGCCGTCCACGCCGATGACGAAGAGGCCGGTACTGCCGGCAGCGAGCGCAGAAGTGGAACTGGGGAGGGCAGAGCTGGCAGCGGCACGGGCACCACCCACCCTTCCGCCGAGGTGATCCTCGATGTTCTGTCCAAACTTCTGCGCGCCTTCGAGGGATTCGAGTCCTTTTCGATGAGCAATCGACGGGAGGAATCGTCGCGGGTTCTGCGCGACTTGGAGGCCGGTGTCTCTCCCGGTCGCGAACCGGCGCTCTGGCGGGTCCTCGAGACCTTCGGCTTTGCAGCCTACGAGCCGATTCGCGCCCTGCGCCTCCGCATCGACGCCTCCGACTCGGGGCATGGGAAACCGACCCCGAACCCGGGGCGCGGTCTGGTCATAAAGGATTCCGGGCACGTCAGTTCGATGGTCGAACGGACCGCGCTGTGTACAGCAGACTTCGATATCGAGGGTAGCCTCGACGATTTCGGCCTCATCGGAGTCGGGGTCTCCGGACTCTTCACGGCACTCAGTCAGGTACCGGAGATGCTGCAGACGGCGGACGTGGCGCTTGCCTCGGCGGGGGAGTCGAGGTTCGCTTTCGTCGATCGCATGCGCCCGATCGAATGGGCGGCGGCCCGCATGAGTTCACGATTCGACCGCCGCCTCGTCGCTGCTTTCCTCAACCCGATAATCGCCAAGCCCGAATCTTCCACCACACTGCGCACCTACGTGGAAAGCGGCGGCAACATTTCTGAGGCTGCAGGTCGGCTGCATGTGCACGAGAACACTGTTCGTTACCGAATCGGGCAGATCGAGAAGGTATTGGGCGCACGCCTCACCGATCCACGGACGGCCGCAGAAATCGTCCTCGCACTGCAATGTCTCGATTCCGCCGAACACGCGTAGCCTGAGACCATGCCCCGTCACCTCCTGACCTCGACGCCGCCGAACCCCGACCCTCGCCGAGGGGGTCCCGCCGGTGACGACGTAAACGGCGCCGACACAGCTGCCGCGCCCAAACAGCACCCCAAGGGTCCCGTCCGCGGCCGTGGGGCACTGCTCGCACTCTTCGCCGTCCTCCTCGTCGCCTGGGTCGGCATCTCCGGTGTCGGAGGTCCGTACTTCGGCAAGATCTCCGAGGTCGCCACGAACGACCGCTCATCGTTCCTCCCCGAATCCGCGGAGTCCACTCGCGCCCAGGACCAGATCGAGAAATTCAGCGACCTCGATTACGTTCCCGCCATCGTCGTGCTCGAGAACAGCGACGGAGTCACCGACGACGACCGGTCCCGGCTCGATGAATTGACGAAGACGCTCGAAGACGACGACCTGCTGGCCGCCGACCCCTCACCGGCCATCCCGTCCGATGACGGCGAGGCCCTCCAGCTCATCCTCCCGGTCTCCTCGACGACCACCTCCGACGACGTCGAATCCATCAGAGACGCGGTCGGGAAGGTCTTCCCGACCGCGACTGCCGCCGACATGACACCGGATCAGGCCGCGGAAGCCCCGACCACCTCGGCGGACGTCCACGTCACCGGTCCGGCAGGATTCTCCGCTGACCTCTCCGAAGCCTTCGCCGGCATCGACGGCATCCTCCTGCTCGTCGCGCTCATCGCCGTCTTCGTCATCCTCATCATCGTCTACCGGTCCCCGCTGCTGCCCGTCATCGTCCTGTTCACCTCGGTTGCCGCGCTCGCCGCCTCGATCTTCATCGTCTGGCATCTCGCCGACGCCGGAATCCTCCTGATCAACGGGCAGGTCCAAGGAATCCTCTTCATCCTCGTCGTCGGCGCCACCACGGACTACTCCCTCCTCGTCGTCGCCCGGTTCCGCGACGCGCTTCTCCACGAACCCGACCGAGTCAGAGCCGGATTGAGCGCCCTCAAGGGAGTGCTCGAACCGATCGCGGCCTCCGGCGGAACCGTCATCGCCGGGCTCCTCGTCCTCCTGCTCACCGACCTCGCCTCGACCAGGGCGCTCGGGCCGGTCGCGGCGATCGGCATCGTCGTGGCGATGTTCGCGGCACTGACCTTCCTGCCCGCCGCGCTGATGATCATCGGCCGCGCCGTGTTCTGGCCCTTCCTTCCGCGCCCCCAGGCCGAGACGGCCAAGCCCAAGCGCGGGATTTGGGCCCGAATCGCCGAGGCGGTCGCGCGGCATCCGCGCCGCATCTGGGTCAAGCTCGTCATCCTCCTCGCCATCCCGCTGCTCGCCCTCCCGCAGTTCAAGGCCGAGGGAGTCCCACAGTCCGACTTCGTGCTCGGCGATTCCGAGGCCCGCGACGGCCAGGACATCCTCGCTGAGCATTTCCCCGGCGGCTCCGGATCGCCGGCGCAGATCGTCGTGGCGGAAGACGAACTCAGCGATGCGGCACAGGCGATCGGCCGCCTCGGCGAGGTCGAGTCGATGACCGTCGTCGCCAACGATTCCCCGAGCGGGACGCTGTCCATCGGCACGGACGGGGAGATCGACCCACCGCGCGGAATGCCGAGCGGGGCCGGGCCGGACGCGTCCGGTCAGTCGGGCGGATCCGGTCAGCCGGAGACGCCGGCCCCCACCGAGGTCGACGGCAACGTCCTGTTGGAAGCGACGCTGAAGTCGGTCGCGGATTCGGACGAAGCCGAAACCGCGGTGACCGAGATCCGCGAGGCTGTGCACGACATCGACCGGGAGGCCCTCGTCGGCGGGGAATCCGCGGTCGACCTCGACACGAACACCACCGCCGAGGCGGACCGGGCCTTGGCGATCCCGCTCATCCTCGTCGTGGTCACGATCGTGCTCATCCTGCTGCTGCGGTCCCTGCTGGCACCGCTGCTGCTCGTGGCGCTGACCGTCCTGTCCTTCGGCACCGCGCTGGGAGTCTCCGCTCTCGTGTTCAACGACGTCATCGGGTTCTCCGGTGCCGACCCCTCGGTACCGCTCTACGCGTTCGTCTTCCTCGTCGCGCTCGGCATCGATTACAACATCTTCCTCATGTCCAGGGTGCGGGAGGAATCGCTGCGCTTGGGGACCCGGCCGGGCGTGCTCAAGGGACTCGTCTCCACGGGCGGGGTGATCACCTCGGCGGGAATCGTGCTGGCCGCGACCTTCGCCGCGCTCGCCGTCATCCCTGTGATGTTCCTCTTCCAGCTCGCCTTCATCGTCACCTTCGGCGTCATCCTCGACGCGATCCTTGTGCGGTCGCTCGTCGTGCCGGCGCTCGTCCACGACATCGGGCGCAGCGTGTGGTGGCCGTGGCGGAAGCGGATTCCCCGGGATTGAAGCGCGGATGTCCCCGGACTGGGCGGGTGGGTTCCGCAGGGCCGGAAAGCGGATGCCCTGGGTCTGAGCGGAGAGGCGGGAGGCAATACGATACCCCCGGCCGGTGTTGAAGGGTCGTGGGGAGACCGTTTTCATCCGTGATCGCCGGGGGTTCGTGGGGGATACTCCGGTACTTCGACGAGGGGATCGTCGACGTGGCCCTACAACTCAGGGCCAGGTATACCATTGAACTACGATTTTGTTGACGGCGCAACAAATGTGCCGCCCGACACGTCAGCCGGCAGTTCGTGAGGGATAGAAGGGCAGATGGAAGAGACGACTCCCGTCAGCAGCATGATCAGGCAGAACGGCCCGATCAAGATCGCGGCCTGGCGGTTGATGATGGAGAAATATCAGGACTTCATGACGCGGTTCGAACACGAGTTTCGGACCCGTCACGGGCTCAGCGCCAACGAATTCGATGTGCTCATCAACGCGTCGACCTCGGCGCAGGTCAGGCACCGCGACCTGCTGCGCAGTCTGGTGATCAGCCGCAGTGCGCTCAGCCGCCTGCTCGGCAAACTCGAGGGGCGCGGGCTCGTGACCCAGGAGCCCGACCCGGAGGATCACCGCGGTGTGCTCGTCGCCCTCACCGAGGCGGGGCAGAAGCTCTGCGCCGAGGCGGCTGAGACGAACGGTGAGATCATCATCTCCGCCTTCTCCGGTCTCACGGACGCCGAGGCGGAGGAGATCTTCCAGCTCGTGTCCAAGATCTGCCCGGTGGGGTAGGGGAGCGATCCGCAGGGGAGAGTAGGCCCCTCCCCGCCCAGTGAGAAGACGGCTAGGCTGTGGCCATGAGCAACGTTGAGACCCGTCCCGAGCGGGTCGTCTGCAAGGCCGGGGGACTGCCCGGGCCGGCCTGTGATCAGCAGGGACGTTCCCCTGTCGAAATCATCTCCTCCCGCGACGTGCCGTTGGGCGGGCCCCGCGCGATGACCGTGCGGCGGACCCTGCCGCAGCGCCAGCGCTCCCTCATCGGTCCGTGGTGCTTCGTCGACCACTACGGCCCGGCCGATGTCTCCGTCACTGGTGGGATGGACGTCGCACCCCACCCGCACACCGGTCTGCAGACCGTCAGCTGGCTGTTCGAAGGCGCCATCCAGCACATCGACTCCGGCGGCAACGCGGGCCTCGTTCTGCCTGGTGAGGTCAACCTCATGACCGCCGGCGCCGGCATCTGCCACTCCGAGGTCTCGACCGACGACACGACGACCCTGCACGGCGTCCAACTGTGGCTGGCTCTGCCCGATGCCGCTCGCCACCAGCCCGAACGCGAATTCGAGCACTTCGAACCCGAGCCGGTGTCGCTTGACGGCGGGGAGATGCTCGTCTTCCTCGGCCGCCTCGGCGAAGGTTCGTCGCCCGTGAAGACGCACTCTCCGCTGCTCGGGGCGGAGATCCGCCTCGATCCGGGCGCAACCATCGACCTGCCCGTCGATCCGCGGTTCGAGCACGGCCTCCTCGTCGATTCCGGTGATATCGCACTGGAGAACGTCGATCTTCCGGTCGCGGCGATCGGCTACACGGGCACCGGCGTCGAGGAGCTGCGCATCGCCAACCGCGGCGACGAACCCGGCCGACTCATCCTCATCGGTGGCGAGCCCTTCGGCGAAGAGATCGTCATGTGGTGGAATTTCATCGGCCGCACGCACGAGGAGATCGCCCGGTACCGCGAGGAATGGCAGGCCGAGGGCGATCGCTTCGGCGCCGTCGAGGGATACGTCGGCAAGGGCGGGCCCGGTCAGAACGCCGATGGGATGGGCAGGCTCCCCGCGCCGAGGATGCCCGACGTGACGATCAAAGCGCGGAGGAATCCGCCCCCGCAGGTCCAGGGAGGGCCCGCGGAATAAGTTCGCGCCGATTTCTGTCCTAGTCAGCGGCGACCGAATTCGCCGCGTCAGTCAGCCGGCACCGTAGAACCCGAGACCCAGCCGCCACAGCAGAAGGAGCGTCAACCATGTCGAAGACATTCGAAGACAAGACCGGGGCCGAGGTCACGGTCTCGCTGAACGAATCAACTCAGGCCTACGAAGTCGCCGTGGCCGATGGGACAGTCGCCGGGAGCGCATTCTTCCTGCCCGGACCCGACGCGGAGACCGAACGCATCTTCCACCACACGGTCGTCGACGAGCAGTTCGGCGGCCGCGGGCTGTCGAAGTTCCTCGTCGCCGAGGCGCTCGATGACTCCCGTGAGCGTGGTGTGACCGTCGTGCCCGTCTGCCCGCTCTTCGTCAAGAAGCTGAAGGAGACCGGCGACGACTACATCGCTCAAGGCGGAAAGTTCCGCAATGCGACGGGCGCCGACATCGACATCGTCAAGCGACAGGCGTGAGTGAGGGCATGAGCAACGCAAGTCGACCATTCATCGACAAGATCCACCCCGAGAACTACAAGGCGCTGGCCCAGGCGGCCGCGAGTTCGCGGAAGGCGTCGCGCGAAGCGGGGCTCGACGATGCGCTCATCGAGCTCGTGAATACGCGGGTCTCGCAGATCAACGGCTGCCGCACCTGCCTGAGCATCCATGCCCCGGCGGCCAGGAAGGCCGGCGTCTCCCAGCTCAAGCTCGACGTGCTGCCGAGCTGGCATGAGGCCGAGATCTTCACCGATCAGGAATTCGCGGCGCTGACCCTGGCCGAGTCGTTGACCGTGCTGGACAAGACGGAGGATCGGGACGCGATCGCCGCTGAGGTGGCGCAGTACCTGACGACCGAACAGATCTCTGCGATCGAATGGTCGACGATCCTCATCAACGCGTTCAACCGCATCTCGATCGCCAGCGACCACCCTGTCTTCGGAGCCAAGCAGGACTGAGCCCACGCGGGCGCACCGGACAGCGCTGTGCCGCCTCGGCGGTGTCAGTTGATGATCTCTTTGCTGTCATCCTCACGGATGGCGGCGAGGCGTTCGCGCCACATCTGCAGGTCCTGCTCGCTCAGGCGTTTCCAGTCGGTGAGCTCGCGGACGATGCGCAGCGGTTCGGTGCTGCGGAATGAGCGGGTGGGGTTGCCGGGGAACTTCTTGTCGGTGACGTTCGGGTCGTCGACGTAGTCGCCGAGGGGTTCGACCTCGTAGACGTGCGGTTGTCCGCCGTTGAGGGCGGCCACCTCGGCGGCTAATCCTGCACCGTCGGGCAGGGCCGTGAAGTAGATGTGATTCATCGTCACTTCGGGTCGGTAGTTCGAGGCGAAGCCTGCGGTCAGCAGGTCTCCGGGAGCGAGTTCGGCACGGGTGCCATGGAAGAAGGGTCCCTCATCGAGTGCGTCAGCCATGGCGTCGAATATACGCTCGAAGACTGCGAATCGGCCTCGGATTCGGCGACTAGAATGGGCCTTGAGCGGTTGACGCGGAGCGTTGCGGAACGGATTGAGGTAGCGGCGTTTCCCGGGTGGTGAGACTTTCGTCCCGGAATGTGACGACCTCGGCCATACTCTCCTGAGCGAACGATGCCCGTGCGAACGATTCCGGCGGCGTCGACGAACCCACGTGAAGGAGCCCACCCCGCCAATGTCCGCCGAAACGACATCGCAGACGAAGAACGCCGCCTCGGCGCCGACATCATGGGCTGGACGCCTCCGCCTCATCGGTCCGGGGATCGTGTTGGCACTGGCCAGCGTCGGCGCTTCGGACATGATCACGACGATGAACTCCGGCGCCGAATATGGTCTGGCGCTCATCTGGGTGTTCACGGTCGGCATCATCCTCAAGTTCGTCCTCTCCGAGGCGGTGTCGCGGCTGCAGATGAGCGGCGACCGGTCCCTGATCTCCCATCTCACTCGATTTGGCGGGCGGACGTTCCCCGTGCTGTTCCTCATCGCGGAGCTGCTCGTCGGGCTGTTCTTCGGAGCTGGAGTCGTCGCGGTGACGACGACGATTCTGCAGGCGATCTTCCCGGTTCTGCCGTTCTGGCCGACCGCGATCGTTGTGCTGCTGTCCGCGGCGGTGCTTGTCGGCATCGGCCGCTACGGGATCGTCGAAAAGGCCATGATGGGCTTCGGAATCATCATGTTCTTCGGCATCCTGGCCCTGGCGATCTCAGTGTTCCAAGGCCAGGACGCTCAAGCGGTCGCCGCAGAGACGATCGTGCCGACGTTCCCGAACACTTCGATCATCACGGTGATGTCGCTCATCGGCGGGGTCGGGGGAGCGACCGGCATCCTCGCCTACTCGTTCTGGATCCGCGAGAAGGCGTGGCGGACCCCTGACTGGAAGCCGGTCGTCCGCCTTGACCTCGTCATCAGCTATGGACTCGTCTTCATCTTCGCCGTGGCGATGAGCGCTGTGGGAGCCTTCATCCTCTACGGGCAGGGCTTCACTATTGCGGACAATGATGCGCTGTTCGCGATCGCCGATGACCTGGTGGGTCGGATCGGTGAGACCGGGCGGTTGGTGTTCCTCATCAGCTTCCTCGCCGTGGTGTACACGAGTGTCCTCGGCGGGTTCTCGGGCATTGCCTACGTCACTGCCGACTGCCTGCGCGTGCTGCGTCGGTACCCGCACCAGGACGAGCCGGCCAATGAGATGTCGGCGAGGTCGATCGAGTTCCGCGGCGTCCTCGTCTACCTTTCGATCGCGACGTTGGTCATCATGAGCCTCGGCAAACCCGTCACCCTCGTGCTCGTCTACGCGGCGATCAGCGCGTTCATCCTGCCGGTGCTCGCCCTGGCGCTGCTCGTCATCCTCAACCGCTCATCCGTTCCGGCTCAGCTGCGCAACACGAAGTGGTCGAACGTGCTGCTGGCCGTGTGCTTGGCCCTGTTCGGGTTCCTCGCTGCCCTGCAGGTCAAGGAGTCGGTGATGGGTTTTATTGGTTGAGGCGTGACGAACGGTAAAGTACCAGGTCAGGGTGGGTGATGTTCGGGCAATCCGACGTTGCCGACGATCGGCTACGCTACTGTTTGCGGAGTCTATACGCTACCGTTTGCGGGATTCATACGCTGCTGTTTCGCGTGTCCTTCACTCCCGTCCGGAACTGATCCACTTCGGGTTGTCGACGATGTTGCGACCGCCTTCGACGAGGGTGCGGATCTCATCAAGTCGCCGCATGTCTTCAGGCTCGAGCCGCAAGTCGAGAGCGCCGAAGTTCTCCAGACTGCGTTCGGGCTTGCGGGAGCCCGGAATCGGAACCGCGCCGACTCCCATCTCTGCTGCACGGTGAAGGAGCCAACCCAACGCCACCTGAGCATTGGTCGCTCCGTGACGGTCGGCCACCTCGGCGACGATGGAGACGATCCGCTGGTTGGCATCCCACGCATCACCCATGCGCGCGGTCCCGCCGCGGACATCGCCTGCCACCTGGTCCTTCGTCAGGGTTCCGGTGAGGAATCCGCGACCCAGCGGGCTGTACGGGACGAACCCGACCCCGAGCTTCGCGCAGGCGGGCACAACGTGGTCTTCAACATCACGCGACCACAGGCTCCATTCGGATTGGACCGCGGTGATCGGGTGGATCGCATGGGCACGACGCAGCTCGTCCGCGGTGACCTCGGACAGTCCGATGTGCGCGACCTTGCCGGCCGTGACCAGCTCGGCCATCGCCCCGACCGTGTCCTCGATGGGAACATCGGGATCCGGCCGATGCAGATAGTAGAGATCGATCGAATCCACGCCGAGGCGGCGCAGCGAAGCGTCGCACGCTTCGTGTGCGTACTCGGGCCGTCCGTCGGTTCGTTTCGTCGATCCGTCGGAGAGCGTTCGCAGCCCGGTGATGCCGAATTTCGTGGCGAGCTGGACATCATCGCGGCGCCTGGCGAGGAACGGAGCGAGCATCTCCTCGTTCGTTCCAGCGGGACCGGTGGTGCCCTCGCGAGGTTCGCCGTAGACGTCGGCAGTGTCGAGCAGAGTGATGCCGGCGTCGACCACCTTGCCAAGTGTGGCGCGTGCATCGTCGTCAGTGGTGCCGCCATACACGTGGGACAGGGCCATGCAGCCGAAGCCGATGGGGGAGACCTCGAGGTCGCCGAGGCGGCTGGTTGTGGTGGTCATGAGTGGTGTCCTTTCGGAGAATGAGAAGTGTCGTCGGGAGCGCCGCCGTAGACGGCGATCTTGTATTCGGTGGCGGTCAGTGCTCGTTCGAGGTCGCGGATCTGCTCGATGATCCGCTGCCGTTGGTCGCGCATAATCTGCAGGCGTTCAGGTGTGGTCGACTCGCCCTGGTTGACGAGGTCGACATAGCGGGTGAGTTCGGAGATGCCCATGCCCGAGGACCGCATGCGCACGAGGAAATCGAGCCGGTCGACGGCTCTCTGGTCGAAGACGCGGCGACCTGAGGGTGAACGTCCCACGTGGAGCAGCCCTATGCGTTCGTAGTACCGCGCAGTGTGTGCTGTGATGCCGAGTCGGTTGCAGACTTCGCTGATCGATAGGGTCTCGATCGGAATCGATGCACTGTCCGTAGTAGGTGGCATAGCGCCAACGCTAGAGGTTTGAGTGCACTCGAAGTCAAGGGATCGAACTAGGCAAATCCATCAAACATATCGAGAACTGCTGTACCAAGAGGCAGATGGTGGCGCAGAGGTTCTTTCCTCTTCCAACTTGTATTTGAGAGGCTCAAGTAGAACAGTGAGTCCACCAGCGCCGATCACCCACAACATCATGAGGTAGAACATGAATCCTCTGTTGTCACCAAGCTGAGTAAACAGATTCATATGAGGCTTGGGAGACTCATACAACATTGCTATCACTGCGCTTCCAGAAATAAGTTGCCAGTTCGCGACTCGCTTCAAGAGGAGAAGGGAATTGATCTTCATCTCGGGCTTTGGCTGCTCTACCAGCGTGGCTCCGATCGTGATGAACACGGCCGAGAAAGCGGCTGTGGCCCCGGCCATAGGGCTGACCCCGGTGAGCCATAAAGCTGGTCCAGCTACACAGATCAGCGTTGTTGTCAGCCCCCACAACCAATAGCCGAGCCGGGCAGAGCCGACAACGATGAAGAGAGGGTCGGCCCGATGTTTTGCTCGCAAATGGAATATCAGCATATAAACACCAGTGACGATCAATGGGCTTGTGAACACCGATGCGATCTTTGGCATTGCCTCATGCCAACCGACTGAAATCAACGAGTGGGCGAAGACGTACTCGACGAGCAAGTACAGAATTGCGGATACAAGGAGTCCGACGAGAATAAGCGCAAGCCCGGGCCACCACTTTGTAGAGCCGGCTTCGAAAACTTTGCGGCACCAGAGGAACAGTTGCAACATTTTGGTCCGAAGAGTCTTCATCATCGCTTCCTCATCCATAACCGGGTGCTCTTGCGGGCTTGCCATTCGTAGACAAATTCTTTCGTCCGGTACTGACACGGAGCCGGTTCGGTGTCCTAGAACGGCAGATGCTGGTTGATGTCTGTAGTAGGAATAGAAACGGGGCGACGTAAGCGAAACTTCACAAACGCCGCCCCGCAACGGTCGGTCATCACTGCCGAAGTGTCACCCCACGAACGCTGTGGCGAAGAACGGCACGAACGTGACCAGTACGAGTGCCGCCAGCAGCACCAGCGCACTCGGGATCGCGGCTTTCGCCACTCCCATCACGCTCATCCCGGACATGCCCGAGGCGACGAACAGGTTGAGGCCGAGCGGCGGTGTGATCATGCCGATCTCGAGGTTCATCACCACGATGATGCCGAAGTGGATCGGGTCGATGCCCAGCTCCATCGCGATCGGCAGCAGGATCGGGGCGAGGATGAGGATCGCCGAGGATGTCTCCATCACACAGCCGACGAACAGCAGCAGGATGTTGACGAGGATGAGGAACTGCCACGGCTGCAGGTCCCATTCGGTGATCGTCGTCGAGATCTGACCCGGGATCCGCTCACTGGCGAGCACGAAGGTGAAGAGAATGCCGTTGGCGATGATGAACATGACCATCGCCGAGGTCTTCACCGACGCCAGCGTGACCTCCCACAGCTGCGAGATCTTGATCTCGCGGTAGATGAGCAGCGACACGACCAGCGAATAAGCGACGGCCACGGCGGCCGCCTCGGTGGGGGTGAACCATCCGGAGTAGATTCCGCCGAGGACGAGGAACGGCAGCGCAAGAGCGAGAATCGCATCCCGGAACGCCTTCAACTTGTCCTTGTTCGACATCCGGAAGCCGACCCCGGCGTGACCGTAGCCCTTCTTCCAAGCGACGAACACAGCCATGCCCAACAGCATCACGCCGGCGAGGATGCCCGGCAGGACGCCTGCGAGGAACAGGTCGCCGATGTTCTGCTCGGTGGCGATGCCGAAGACGATGAGCGGAATCGACGGCGGGATGAGGATGCCCAACGACCCCGAGGTGGCGACGAGTCCCGTGGAGAACTCCTTCGGGTACCCGTTCTTGATCATCGCCGGAATCATCAGCGCACCGACCGCGACGACCGTGGCCGGTGAGGACCCGGAGACCGCGGCGAAGAACATGCACGCGAGCACCGTGGTGATCGCCATGCCGCCGCGCAGATGCCCGACCATGGCCGCACCGAAGTCGGTCAGCCGTCGGGAGATCCCGCCGCGGGACATGATGTTCGCCGCGAGGATGAAGAACGGGATCGCCATGAGCGGGAACGAGTTAAGCGCATTGAACAGCCGTTCCGAAACCTGGGTCATCGGAATGAGCGTGAAGTAGTAGAAGTAGACGATGCTCGTCAGACCCAAAGCGACCGCGATCGGCGCCGAGGTGACGAGCAGTGCGATGAGGACGACGATGAGGACGATGGTGGCTTCGAACATCAGCGATCGCCTCCCTTCTCGTCGGTCCCGCCATCGCCGAGGCGGTCGCCCCCGTTGGCTCCGTCCGTGCGGTTTGTGCGGTCGCTTCCGTCATCGACGATCGCGATGTCTTCGACGTCGATGCCGACGGCGGCGGCCTCCTCGGCGAGGACATCCTTGTCGAGTTCCGTCGCAGGAGTGCGCAGGGCACGGATGGTCATCTCAACGGCGCGGATGAAGAACAGAGTCATGCCTACGGCCAGCGAGAGTTCGACGACCCACAGCGGCAGCTTGAGCGCCGGGGTGATAGTCGTCCGCGAGAACGGTTCGGTGATGAGCGCCCACGACAGGTAGGCGATGAAGCCTGCGTAGACCAGAGTGGCCAGTCCGCCGAGGACGACGAAGAACTTCTTCGCCTTGCCCTTGAGCAGAGCCGGCATGATGTCGACGGCGACGTGCTCGTTGTGGCGCAGGGTGACCACCGCGCCGAAGAACGTCGAGAAGATGATGAGGTAGATGACCGCCTCCTCGGACCAGAAGAGGACGTCACCGGTGATATTGCGCAGAAGCACGGCGAAGACCGCCAAGGCGGTGGCCGCGATGAGGCAGCCGCCGGCCAGGAAGTTCTCGAGCCGACTGAGGTACTTGTCGATGGTCTTCATCATCAGCCCCTCTTCTCGTTGCGTTCGAGGAGCTCGTCGACGACCTCGGGACCGATGACGTCGCGGTACTTCTCGTATTCGGACGGCACGACCATGTCCTTGAAGGCTTGACGCTCTTCCTTGCTCGGGATGACGATCTCCGTGCCGCCGGATTCCTCGATGGTCTGCTTCGACTCTTCGTTGACCTTCTGAGCTTCCTTGCGGTTGAATTCGCTGGCCTCATCGGCAGCCTCGTCGACTGCGGTCTGCAGATCGTCGGGAAGCTCGTCGTACCAGCGCTTGTTCACCGTGAGGATGTAGCCGATGTAGCCGTGATCGAGTTCGGTCACGTACTTCTGGACGGTGTGCATGTTCTGCGACTGGATGTTCGAGTAGGTGTTCTCGCCTCCGTCGATGAGACCCTGCTGCAGTCCGCTGTAGACCTCGGCGAACGCAAGCGGAGTCGGAATCCCACCCCAGGTCTCGAACTGGGTGCGCAGCACGTCCGAGGGCTGAATGCGGTACTTCTTGCCCCTCATGTCTTCGGGTTTCAGCGTCTTGTTGTTCGAGTGGATCTGCTTCATGCCCGAATCCCACAGACCGAGGACCTTGAGCCCGTTCTCCTCGAGATCGGGGTTCGCGTAGATGGCCTTGCCGATCTCGGTATCGGGACTGGCGACCTCGGGGATCTCGTCGGGGTCGTCGAAGATGAACGGCAGGTCGAGAACCTGCAGGCTCGGTGCGATCGTCGTGAACTTCGCGCTCGCCGGGGCCAAGACCTGGACGGCATTGGACTGGATGGCCTGCATCTCGTCCTTATCGCCGTAGAGTTCCGAGTTCGGGAACACCTCGACCTCGATGCGGCCGCCGGACTTCTTCTCGACCTGTTCGGCGAAGAAGTCTGCGGCCAGTCCCTTCGGTGTGCCCACCGAGGTGACATGGGCGAAGCGCAGTTCGAATTTCTGTTGGTCTCCGCTGCGTGCGGGATTGCATCCGCTCAGCAGCAGGAGGCTTATCGAGAGGCCCGCGATGAGCGGCTTCCACCTCGGTCGTCTCATTGACGTCATCGTCAGCTCCAGTCTGGTTGGCCAGGGGCGATGCCGATCGGGAGTGTGCGGACGGACGAGCCCGCCATTTCGACGGCTGGTCATTGCCGTGCGGAGAGTTCGTGCCGAGTCAGGTTCTCGATCGACCGTTCACGAGCCTAGAGGACTTTTCGCTGATTTCCAATATGATCGGCAAAAGAATGCATTATTTGTTGAACTGAGAGTTCGCGGCCTGCCTCGAGGGCGTCAGTCCGTGTCGAAGTCGAAGGGGTCGGAGACTGCCTGACCGGTCGTCGACTCGGCCAGGCGGAGGAAGCCGTTCGTGATGTGATCGCCGAGGTGGCGCGCCGCCGCGTCCGGATCGACGTCGCGGACAGCGTCGACGATCGACTGATGTTCGGCGTGCACCTGGTCGAGTCTCTCGGGGCTGTCGAGAGTGAGGTCCCACGGGAAGGCTCGCCAGCGTGCAGCGATGTCGTCGCGCAGCGCGGGCATTCCGCAGCGGTCGTAGAAGAAGAAGTGGAACTCCTCGTTGCGGGTGTTGCGTCCCAGTGAATCACCGTCGGCGCTGGCCTCGTCAAGCGCCTCGAGCAGGCGCTCGGCCTGGCGCAGCTCGTGTCTGGAGATCCGCGTGGTCGCACGGGCGATGGCGAAGGTCTCGGTGAGCTTTCGGGTGACGAAGAGGGACTTGAGACGGTCGACGTCGACGCCGGCGACGCGTACACCGCGGTGAGCTTCGGAGGTGACGAGACCCTCGGCTTCGAGGATCCGCAGGGCCTCGCGGACCGGCGTGATGGAGGCATTGAACCAGTCGGCGACCTGATCCTGTCGCAGTCGTTCGCCGCGATCGAGCTCGCGGGAGAGGATCTTTCGGCGCAGGCCGAGGACGATGACGTCCCGTTTGGTCGATGCCGACTCCTGATCCACCCGATGCCTTTCGTTCATGCGTCACCCGCTGTTGGGGTGTCAGTTTCATGTCTCGGTGGTCCCAGTCTACAGGCTCGGGCATCAACTGAGACCGAAGAATGCATTATCTGTGACGATATGTATGATGTGGATGTCAACGTTTCATACCTCGTCGTGGAGGGCCGATGGCCACTGCTGCACCGACGTCCGTACCGAGCCCCGCGGGCCAGGACGACGCGACCGCCTCGAACCTGCCGCTGTCCGGCATTACTGTCATCAGCTGCGAGCAGGCAGTCGCTGCCCCCTTCGCCTCACGCCAGCTGGCGGACCTCGGAGCCCGGGTCATCAAGATCGAACGCCCAGGCGTCGGCGACTTCGCCCGCGGATACGACACGACGGTCAATGGACTCTCAAGCCATTTCGTGTGGATCAACCGCAACAAGGAGAGCCTGGCGCTCGACCTGAAGAGCCCCGACGGACTTAAGATCCTGCACGAGCTCATCGCCTCGGCGGATGTCTTCATCCAGAATTTCGCCCCCGGCGCGGCAGAGAGACTCGGCCTCGGTGCCGAAGACCTTCGGTCGATCAACCCTCGGCTGATCCACGCCTCGATCTCCGGATACGGAACGGACGGGCCGTACAAAGATGCCAAGGCCTACGATGCACTTGTGCAGGCCGAGGCAGGACTGGTCTCCGTGACCGGAACAGAGGAGTTCCCTGCGAAGACGGGAATCTCGACGGCAGACATCGCCGCGGGAATGTACACGTACTCAGGCATCCTCACCGCTCTGTACAACCGCGAGCGCACCGGTGTTGGCGCCACCCTGTTGACGAGCCTCTTCGACTCCCTCGTCGAATGGATGGGCTACCCCCTCTACTTCACCCGCTACGGCGGCACCCGTCCCACCCGAGCCGGCACCTCCCACGCCGCCATCGCCCCCTACGGCGCGTTCACCTGCGGCGATGGCACTCAGATCATGCTCGCGATCCAGAACGAACGCGAATGGGAACGCTTCGCCACTCAGGTTCTCGACCGTCCCGATATGGTCACCGACGAACGCTTCGACCGTGCCGCTCACCGCTACGCCCACCGACACGAACTCCAAGAGATCATCGAGCGAGCCTTCTCCGCCCTCACCGGCGGAGCCTGCGACGCCCTCCTCGAACAAGCCGCGGTCGCCCACTCGAGGCAGCGCGATATGAGCGAGATCGCCGACCACCCGCAGCTGACCGAACGCCACCGCTGGCACGAGGTCGAGACCCCCGCCGGTCCGATCTCCATGCTCGCACCACCGGTCGAGATGTCTGGGGTGGGCCATCGCATGGACCCGATCCCGGCGGTGGGACAGAACTCGGAGTCCATCCTCGGCGAGCTGGGAATGGACGCCGAGGCGATCAGCGAACTGCGCCACAACGGGGTGATCTGAAGGCGATGGACAGCGAACCAGCACGCACGACGGACAGTCGAGCCGCCTCGGCGGTCGAGGACGGACAGCCTGACTTCGCCTACTCACCTCTGCTGCCCACCGAAGGTGAGGGCCCGCGGATGCGCAGGCTCGACATCGAGGGAGTGGAGACGACCACCGTCGAGGTGGGCGGGACGTCGCGCTCGTTCCTTACGGTGGCGCCGGAGACCCTGTCCGACCTCGCCGAGGTCGCCTTCAAGGAGATCTCGCACTACCTGCGCACAGACCATCTGGCCAGCCTGCGCGCGATCATCGACGATCCGGAAGCCAGCGACAACGACGTCTTCGTCGCCCTCGACCTGCTGCAGAACGCCGCGGTCTCGGCCGGGGAGATTTTGCCGATGTGTCAGGACACAGGCACGGCGATCGTCTCGGCCAAGCGCGGACCGAACGTGCTCACCGACGGCGATGATGCCAGGCATCTGTCGCGTGGAATCGGTCGCGCCTATGAAGAGCTCAACCTTCGCTACTCGCAGCTGGCGCCGACGAGCCTGTTCGAGGAATCGAACACCGGCACCAACCTGCCCGCCCAGATCGAGGTGGCGCTGAGCCCCGCCGATGATTATGAGCTGCTGTTCATGGCCAAGGGCGGAGGCAGTGCGAACAAGTCCTTCCTCTATCAGAAGACGAAGGCCGTACTCAACGAGTTGGCGATGCTCGAATTCCTCGCCGAGAAGATCTCCACCCTCGGCACCGCAGCCTGCCCTCCTTATCATCTGGCCGTCGTCATCGGCGGGCCGTCGGCCGAATTCACGCTCAAAACCGCGAAACTCGCCAGTGCCCACTACCTCGACGACCTGCCGGAAAGCGGAGACGCCGAATTGGGGCACGGATTCAGGGACCGGGAATTCGAGCAGACCGTCTTCGAACTCACCCAGAACCTCGGCTTCGGTGCCCAGTTCGGCGGCAAGTACTTCTGCCACGATGTCCGCGTCGTCCGGCTGCCCCGGCACAACGGATCCCTGCCGATCGCGATCGCCGTGAGCTGTTCGGCCGACCGGCAGATCATCGCCCGCATCAACGCAGACGGCGTGTTCATCGAAGAACTCGAACACGATCCGGCGAGGTTCCTGCCCGCGATGGGCCGCGTCGAGGAGATCGAATCCGGCAATGTCACCGCCATCGACCTCGACCGACCGATGCCGAGTCTGCAGGAACAGCTGTCCGAACTGTCCGTCGGAGACCGTGTGTCGCTGACGGGAACGGTCGTCGTCGCCCGCGACATCGTCCACGCGGAGCTGCGCGACCGCCTCGATGCCGGTGGGGAACTTCCCGAGTATTTCAAAGACCATCCGATCTACTATGCGGGACCGGCGAAGACACCCGAGGGAATGCCCTCGGGGTCGTTCGGTCCGACCACCTCATCGCGGATGGACACCTATGTGCGGCAGTTCCAGGAGGCCGGCGGATCGATGATCATGCTCGGCAAAGGCAATCGGTCCGCGCAGGTGAAGAGCTCCTGCGCTGAATTCGGCGGCTTCTACCTCGGATCGATCGGCGGCCCTGCCGCCCGGCTGGCTCAGGACTGCATCACCTCGGTCGAGGTCCTCGATATGGAGGAGCTCGGGATGGAGGCAGTGTGGAAGATCCACGTCGAAGACTTCCCTGCGTTCATCATCACCGACGACAAGGGCAATGACTTCTTCGACAGCACCGGTCCGCCGACGCTGGGCCTCGGCCGGACCCGCACGGTGCGTGACGGCACCCGACTGGACTGAACTTTCCAAATGACGAACGAACAGAGGATTTCACCATGGCAGTGAGCAATGAAGAGCAGATGATGATCGACCTGGTCGCCGAATTCATCGACGAGCAGGTCAAGCCCAGCGTCAACAAGGTCGAGCACGCCAACGAATACCCGGAAGCGTGGATACAGACGATGAAGGACATGGGCATCTACGGGCTCGCCATCGACGAGCCGTGGGGGATGGGCAAGGTCTCGACCGAGGCCTATGCGCTCATCACTCAGGAGCTCGCTCGCGGGTGGATGTCCCTGGCCGGTGCCATGGGCGGGCACACCGTCGTCGCGAAGCTCCTCCAGGAATACGGCACCCAGGAGCAGAAGGATAAGTACCTGCCTCGGATGGCCACCGGTGAGCTGCGAGCGACGATGGCGCTGACCGAACCCGGCGGCGGCTCCGACCTTCAGGCCATGCGCACCACAGCAGCGAAGGACGGTGACGACTACGTCATCAACGGGTCGAAGACGTGGATCACGAACGCCCGGAAATCCGACCTCATCGCACTGCTGTGCAAGACCGACCCCGAGGCGGAACCCCGTCACAAGGGCATCTCGATCATCCTCGTGGAGAAGGGGGAGGGCTTCACGGTCTCCCAGGATCTGTCGAAGCTCGGGTACAAGGGCGTCGAGACCTGCGAGCTGTCCTTCGACGGTCTTCGGCAGCCGCAGTCGCAGCTGCTGGGTGAGGCCGAGGGTGTCGGGTTCAAGCAGATGATGAAGGGCCTCGAGATCGGCCGCATCCAGGTCGCGTCCCGGTCGCTCGGCGTTGCGCAGGCCGCCCTCGATGATGCAGTGAAGTACTCGCAGGAGCGCGAGTCGATGGGCAAGCCGATCTGGAAGCACCAGTCGGTGGGCAACAAGCTCGCCACGATGGCGACGAAGCTCGAGGCCGCCCGGCAGCTCGTCCTCCACGCCGCCCGCACCTATGATTCGGGTGCGCGTGTGGACATGGAGGCAGGAATGGCGAAGCTCTATGCCTCGGAGATGGCCGCCGAGGTGGCCCTCGATGCCATCCGCGTCCATGGCGGTTACGGATACTCCACCGAATACGACGTCGAACGCTACTACCGTGATGCTCCGCTGATGATCGTCGGCGAAGGCACGAACGAGATCCAGATGAACGTCATCGCCAAGCAGCTCATCGGTCGGAATAAGGCCTGAGGGTCATCGGCCTATTTGGTCACGGCGTGGAAGGTGTCAGCTCGATGAGGAATCCGGATCTCCCCTCCTGCGCCTTCTCGCCGTGCTGATTGAACAGAGTGAATCGCCGGTCGACGAAGCCCTTGTCGCCCGCGGCGACCTTACGGCAGGACAGGATCTCCATCTCGAGGGTCACCGTGTCTCCGATGCGCAGCGGCGTGAGGAACTTCCAGTCGTCGAGGCTGGTCATGGCGATCGCCGATTGCGCGAACCAGCCAGCTCGGTCCATCAGCCCGGTGAGGACGGCGATTCCCAAGGCGCCGTGCAACAGCCGTCCGCCTCGGTCCTCCATGTATTCGGCATCAGCATGGACTTGGTTCCAGTCGCCCGAGAGCATCGAGAACATTGTGAGGTCGGCTTCCGTCAGCGTCCGCGCGGGGGACCGATAGACCTGGCCGACCTCGAGGTCCTCGAAGTACAGGCTGTTGTCAGTGGTGCGCTTCTCGAGCATGGAGTCCTCCTGGGTCAGGGGCCGAAATCGGGCGCCTGTTGCCTGGGTGGAGCGCCTCTGTCATACTCAGCATACAAGAACGAACGTTCTTCCCTGCTCAATGAGGAGTGATAATGCAATCAGCACCCAACTCGCCCACCGGCCCTGACGCGACCACGTCCGGCATGACCACGACCAAACTCGAAACACCCGACGAAGGCAAGATGACCCGCCTCGCTGCCGCATCTGTCATCGCCACAGCGCTCGAGTGGTTCGACTTCCTCATCTATTCGACCGCCTCGGCGCTCGTCTTCGGCCATGTCTTCTTCCCCTCGCTCGAAGGAGCCTTGGGAACCATCGCCTCGTTCGGCACCCTCGCGGTGGGCTTCATCGCCCGTCCCGTCGGCGGCATCATCGCCGGTGCTCTCGGCGACAAGTTCGGCCGCAAGGGACCGCTCGTCGCCTCGATGATCGTCATGGGGCTCGCGACAACGTCGATCGGACTGCTGCCCAGCCACGAGACAATCGGAATCTGGGCGCCGATCCTCCTGGTGACCGCACGCTTGGTCCAAGGACTCGGCGTCGGCGCACAATGGGGCGGCGCCACGCTGCTGTTGACCGAGCATTCGCCGCTGAAGCGTCGTGGTTTCTACGGCTCCCTCGTCCAGCTGGGCACCGTCGCCGGCATCATCATCGGCAATGCCTTCTTCCTCTGCATCCTGCTCTTCGTCGATGAAGGCGCCTTCATCGAGTGGGGCTGGCGCGTGCCGTTCCTGTCGGGCATCCTCCTCGTCGCCGTCGGAATCTTCGTGCAGATGAAGATCGAAGAGACCCCGGTCTTCAAGTCGATGCAGGCCAAGGCGGAGGCCGCAACCGCCGGTACGAAGATGCCGCGTGTGTCCTTCCTGCGCGCCCTGCGGCTGTACTGGAAGCAGATTCTGCAGGCTGCCGGCGCATTCTTCGTCGTCAACGGCACCTTCTACATCATGATCTCCGGAATGCTGTCCTACGGCACCGCGAATGTCGGGCTCTCTCAGACGACGATGATCATGATCGTCTGCCTCGCCGTCGCCACTCAGATCTTCACCATCCCCTACTTCGGGGCCTGGTCCGACCGACACGGCCGCCGCAAGATCTTCCTGCTCGGCACCGTTCTCATGGCCGTGTGGGCCTTCCCGTTCTTCTGGCTCGTCGACACCGGCAATCCGTTCCTCGTTGCGGCAGCCATCATCGTCGGCCTCACCCTGCATGCCATGATGTTTGGGCCCCAGGCGGCACTGTTCGCCGAGATGTTCCCCGCAGACGTCCGGTACTTCGGCGCCTCCCTCGGATTCCAGCTGGCGAGTGTCTTCGCCGGTGGTCTCGCACCGATGATCATGGTCTCGCTCATCGAAGCGACCGGCACCTCGGCGAGTGTCTCCCTCTACATCATCGCGATGGCCGTCATCACCTTCGTCGCCGTGTACTCCATCAGGGAACGCTTCCAGACGAACCTGCATGAGACGGCCGCAGACATCGAAGAACGCGAACTTCGGGAAGCAGGCAAGCTCGATGTGGCTGCGAAACCGACAACTGCGGAGGAGGCCGAACATGCTTGAGACGACTCTGACCCTCGAAGAGAGGATCACTCGCCTCGAAGACATCCACGAGATCGGGCAGCTCCGCGCCCGGTACTGTCAGGCACTCGATGACGGTCGCTGGGAAGACCTCGCCGACACGTTCACCGAGGACGGCGCGTTCGTCGGTCTGTCCACTGCACGCGGCCGTGCGGAGATGCTCGAGTTCTTCCCACAGCTCAACTCCTCGACCGTGACATCGTGGTGGCACTTCAGCTCCAACGAAACCGTGGAGCTCGACGGAGACACTGCGGCGGGGACGACCTGGCTGCTCCAGCCCTGCGTCGTCGACGGCGAATCCCAGATCGCGGCGGGTCGGTACGAAGACACGATGGTCAGGACGGCACACGGGTGGCGATTCCAAGAGCGTCGAGTCTCGTTCTTCTTCTGGTCGTCGCTCGAATCCGGATGGGACGCGGCGCGATTCTCGTTCCCGCCCGCCGTCGACGCGGCCGATGCCCGAACGGTCGAACGGCTCGGATGATGTCAGTCGGAAGAGGCAGGCCGCTTGGCGGCACGGACCAGACCGAAGACGAGGTCGACCTGCAGATCGGCGAGTTCGGTGGGCGAGAGTTCACCGTCGGGCCGGTACCACGTGGACATCGAGTTGCAGAGGGTGACGACGCCGCGCACCGCCGAGCCGAGATTGCGCACCTCGCACTCTCCGGCGGCAGCAGCGTCACCGATCGCAGCCCGGAACACCGCTTCCGTCCTGTCTCTTTCGGTGACCACCTCGGCGCGGTTCTCCCCCTCGAGGTAGCGGAATTCGGTGATGCCCACCACCGAGGCGCGGGGCTGGGCCACGATGAAATCGACGTAGGCACGCACCGCGGCCTCGAGCCTCGACAACGGGTTCGTTCCCGCTGCGCCGACCGCTTCCTCGAGCGAATCGGCCAGGGTTCGCGCCGTCTCTTCGAGCACGAACTCGAGGAT
The DNA here is from genome assembly GCF_013623905.1 of Brevibacterium sediminis. GTDB lineage: Bacteria > Actinomycetota > Actinomycetes > Actinomycetales > Brevibacteriaceae > Brevibacterium > Brevibacterium sediminis. The sequence continues at coordinate 241,240 of NZ_JABKDD010000005.1, read as the reverse complement.
CTCACTTTTCGACCCGAAGTAGTTGTACAGATTCGACAAGGAAGTGCCCGCCGCCTTCGCGATCTGCCGCGTCGACGCACCGTGGAACCCCTGGGCGGAGAACACCTCGAGAGAAGCGTGGACAACCGTGTCACGGTCGATGAATCTCGGCGCTGCTCGCCGCCGGTTCGCATTGGCTGGGGTGTCCTCCATGGGCACCAATCTACTCATAAGTTCACCTGCACTCATAAGCACACCCGGAAGGAACTTTCATGACCACCCCGCTCAAACCCGGCCGAAGACTGCTCGCCGATGCTGACGCACTGGCTGCGTCAAGTCCGCTGTCGCTGGCCGACTCCGTTGCCGAGGCGATCGGTCAGGAGCTGGGGCAGTCGGTCCGACTGGTCTCGGCTGAGCTGGAGACGAACGGCGAGGCCCAGACCGACGACAGCGAACTCGTCTCCCCGTCTGCAGTGGTGACGGCCGTCCTGCCTCAAAAGGGACAGGAGCTGCGGACCGAGGTGACAGTTCACCTCGAAGGGGACGCCGCCTATTCCGCCTCGGTGCGTTTCGCCTTCGCTGAAGCCATCGACAACAGCGACGACGTGTCCGAACTGCTCTGCCCCGGCAGCGCCGGCTGGAACAGCGCATTGCGCGATCGCCTGCGTGAGGACTCCGAGTTCTCCACACTCATCGAGGCCTACGACGGGACGATCGGCATCGCCATCGGCGGTCGCCCAGTGCACTTTCGCTGCTACCGCGGTCACGTGCTCGAGGTCGTCGCCCGCTCCATCCTCGGCGCTGACTTCGTGCTCTCCATCCCCGGCGACGTCTTCGTTGATCTCGTGACCGCCGAGCGCAACCGCTTCATGGAGACCGCGATGAGCGGGAGGATGCGCTCCTCCGGATCCGGGTACGAGTACCTGCGCATGACCAGCGCACTGATCCGCATCATCGACCACGCTCGAGCCATGGCCGTCACAGCCGGCTATGTCGGCTCCGAACGCGTCCTCGACACGAATCTGCAGGTGGCTTGAGATGACGACACTGAACTACACGAACGCTCCGGCAGCGACGACCCTCCGCGCTCACCAGCTGATCATCGACGACCGCATCGCCTTCGTCGAGGACTGGGGCGACATCGACGCGACGCCGCTGCTCGCTGTTCACACCGCAGGACAGTCCGGAGTCCAGTACCGCCACGTGGCGGCGGACCTCGCTGCCGTCGGCTACCGGGTCATCGTTCCCGACCTGCCCGGGCACGGCCGCACGGAGCCGGCGAAGAATGGCCCGGTGACCGACCTCGGCGAATACGCACGATTCGGTCTTGACGTGCTCGACCAGCTCGGGATCGATCGGTTCGTCGCCGTCGGCTGCTCGATCGGCGGCAAGATCACGATCGACCTGGCCGGGCGCGCCGGTGAACGCATCATCGCGGCCATCGCCATGGCCGCCGGATCCCGTCCCGGTCATGTCTCGCTGCGAGGCCTGACACGTGAGCTCGTCGACATCTCGACGCCGTCTCGCGGCGATCGAACCTACTGGGGGACGCGAGCCGTCGTCGGCTCGGCAATCGACGAAGAGCGGCGAGAGCTCATCGCCCGCATGCACTGCAGGGAGGACCCGATCGTGTCGAACTCTGATCTCATCGGTTGGGGCCGCCACGACGTCAGCGCGGGCCTGCCCGGTGTCACCTGCCCGACGGTCCTCGTCGCCGGTGAGGACGACCTGTGGATCGACACCGCAGCGATCCGCCGTGACGCCGAGTCCATCCCTCGAGGCACCTTCGTTCTCCTGCCGGGAATCGGGCACTATCCGATGGAGGAGATGCCGGACTTCGCCGAGGCGGTCGACTCCTGGGTGCGCAGTGCCGGCACTCGCGGTGCCGATACCGATCTTCCCGATTCCGGCGGGGCCGATTCCGGCAGCGTTGACCGCAAGACCGAAGAATTGGAGGCCGCCCGCTCATGAATTCGCCCACCACTCTCTTCGGTCATCTGAAATCCTGGGCCGAAACCGACCCACAGCGGACGGCTCTCATCGATCCGCTGCCGACCGATGCCGCCAGCGAAGGTACCGAGTCCGGGCACGTGCGCATCAGTGTCTCGGATCTGCTCGCCCGCACCAACGAGTTCGCCGATCTGCTCGCCGAGCACGGTGTCGGCCCGAACGACTGCATCGCGGTCTGGCTGCCAAGCTGGTCCGACACCTATGCGTGGCAGTTCGCGGCTTCCGCGCTCGGTGCCCACGTGATCGGGGTGAACACCCGCTACAACGTCGCCGAGGTGGGGCACGTCCTCACCAAGGCCCGCCCGCAGGTGCTCGTCGTGGCCCACGGATTCCGCAACCTCGACTTCCTCGCTACCGCACGGAAGGCCATCGCCGAGGTGGACCAGGAAACTGCCGCACAGCAGGACCGTTCACCGGGGGAGCCGTTCACCCCGCCGAAGGCATTCGTCTGGGCGGTGCCGGGAGCCGCGAGCGAACCCACGATCGCGGACTACGACCTCGGCGCTGGGGCGGTGCTCGTCCCCGCGGAGTCGTCAACCATCGATCAGGCAGCGACTTCATTCGCCGCGGCCGCACCCGAAGAATCCCGGCTGTCGGTTGCCTTCACGACTTCCGGCTCCACGGGGATGCCGAAGCTCGCGGCTCACCGGGAGTCCGCCGTCATCACTCATTCCCAGCAGGTCGCCTCTCGAATCGGCTTCACCACCGGTGACGTCCTCGTCGAACCCCTCCCGTACTCGGGCGTCTTCGGATACTCGGCGGGAATGGGGGCGCTCTTCGGCGGAGCGGCAGTCCTCCTTCACCCGGTCTTCGACGAACAAGAACTCGTCCGGGCCTGGAGCACCTTCTCCGGCTCACACTTCGTCGGAGCCGACGACATGCTCTCCCGAGTGCGCAAGGTCTGCGAAGACACGGGCACGAAACTCGAATCGTGGCGGTGGGCAGGCGTGGCCGATTTCCAAGGAATGTCCGCCGACATCGCCGAATGGGCGGCCGAACAGTTCGGCACCCGCACCGTCGGCGTCTACGGATCCTCCGAAGTCTTCGCACTCACTTCGTTCTGGCCGAACGACACCCCGGAAGAGCTGCGGTATTCGGGAGGCGGTCGCCTCGTCGACCCTCGCTACGAATACCGCATCGCCGATCCGGTCACGGACCAGCCTGTGTCCGAAGGCTCGGAAGGTGAAGTCCAACTCCGGGGTCCCAACGTCGTCGACCACTACCTCGGTGATCAGGGAGAAGGAAGGAAGAACTTCACCTCCGACGGATGGTTCCAGACGGGGGACCTCGGGCGCGCTCATGGGCCCGAAGCCTTCGAATACGTCTGCCGAATGGGTGACGTCATCCGTCTGCGGGGGTTCCTCGTCGATCCCGCAGAGATCGAGCTGCACCTCATCACCCATCCGGACATCGAGTTGGTCAAGGTCGTCGGGCGCAGCAGCGACGTCGGCGAGCCCGAAGTAGTCGCTTTCGTCCAGCCAGTGCCCGGAACTACTCCCGAACCTGAGGACATCCGGCAGTACTGCCGACAGCAGCTCGCCAGCTTCAAGGTCCCGACCGAAGTCCGTCTGGTTGAAACCATGCCCGTCACCGCGGGAACGAACGGCTCGAAGATCAAAACCGCCGTCCTCCGAGAATGGGCGGCTCAGCCGGCGGTGGTCGGACAGTGATACGAATCGAAGAAGACACGAAGACCCCAGAAAGGGCAGAAGATGACTCATAAGCCGCGTCCGCGTCCGGACACTCCGCACATGATGACCGAGGAGCGCCTCGAGATCCAGGCGCTCGCCCGCGAGTTCGCCCGTGATGTCGTCCTGCCCATCGCCAACGAACTCGACCCTGTTGAAGGGCAGTTCCCCGAGTCGATGGTCAAGCAGATGGCGGAGATGGGGTTCTTCGGCATCCTCATCCCCGAAGAGTACGGGGGACTGGGGCTTGGTGTGTTCGAGTACTGCCTTGTTGCTGAGGAGCTCTCCCGCGCCTGGATGTCCGTGGCCGGGCTGTTGGCTCGCGGCAACGGCATGGGTGGTGGGTTCTCTCCTGAGCAGGAGGCCCGTCTGTTGCCGAAGGTTGCCAGTGGTGAGTACCTCGGTGCCTTCGCCCTGTCTGAGGCTGAGGCTGGGTCGGATGTGGCGAACCTGCGGTGCAAGGCCGAACGTAATGCCGATGGTGATTGGGTCATCAACGGTACGAAGATGTGGTGCACGTATGCCGATCAGGCCGACTACATCATCCTCTTCGCCCGCACCTCCACAGAGGAGAAGCGGCATCGGGGGATCTCGGTGTTCCTCGTCGAGAAGGAACGCGGCACCTTCCCCGAGGGGATCTCCGGGGCGCCGGCGAAGAAGATCGGGTATCACGGGTGGAAGACGTGGGAGCTGTCGTTCGACAACTTCGTCCTGCCTGCCGATGCCCTCCTCGGTGAGGAAGGACGCGGTTTCTACCAGGCGGTGTCCGGTCTCGAAGTGGGCCGCGCCCATACGGCGGCTAGGTCGATCGGGTTGGCGCAGGCGGCACTTGAGGACTCGATCAAATACCTGAAAGAACGCGAGCAGTTCGGCCATCCGTTGGCTGATTTCCAGCATCTGCGGTTCAAGGTCGCGGACATGGCCGCTCAGATCGAGGCGTGCCGGCAACTGATGTACCACGTGTGCACGGAGATCGATTCGGGTCGTCGCTGCGACAAGGAAGCGGCGATGGTGAAGTACCTGGCCGGAGAGATGAGCGAGAAGGTCACCTCGGAGGCGCTGCAGATCCACGGTGGTGCCGGGTACACGAAGGACTTCGCCGTCGAACGCCACTGGAGAGATGCCCGGCTGACGAAGATCTTCGAGGGCTCGTCGGAGATCCAGATGCGCATCATCTCCGACGAACTCTTAGGCCGCTGAATTACTACCTGACGGCGGCCTAGCAACCTGGCGCCAGGTATCTGCGCCGCCGTCACGTAGTAATTAGCAGGTTGTGGGTGCTTTTCACGAACTACCGATTGGAATTTGACTGCGATGAGTGAGACGAACCTCCAGGACTGGGCCGGCCGCAGCGCCACCGCCACCGAAACCGCCGACGGGGAACGAGCCGCACGCCTGGCGACCCTGCTCGGCCATGACGGGGACCCGGCTGCGCCGCTGTTCCCGCTCGGGCACTGGCTGCACTTCTCCGAAGACGATGTGCCGATGAGCGAACTCGGAGCCGACGGGCATGCCGCACTCGGCGGGTTCATGCCCCCGGTGCCACTGCCACGGAGGATGTGGGCCGGCAGCGACCTGACCTTCCACGCCCCGATCCTGCCCGGGCAGACGATCGAGCGGACGACGACGATCGAATCGATCACGGAGAAGACCGGCAGCACCGGGCGCCTGTGCTTCGTCGTGCTCCGCCAGGAGCTCACCGCGGACGGAAGGCCTGCCACGACGGATCGGCACACGATCGTCTACCGCGAGGCCACCTCAGTGCCGGACGGGTCAGCAGCGAAGCCGCCACGAACAGATTCGCCCGCCCCCGCTGGGTGGGACTGGTCGCGCTCGGTCCGGCCGAATGAGGTCATGTTGTTCAGGTATTCAGCGCTGACGTTCAACTCCCACCGCATCCACTACGACCACCCGTACGTCACCGAGGTCGAAAGCTACCCCGGCCTCGTCACGCACGGACCGTTGACCGCGACGCTGCTGCTTGATGCGTTCATGTCCACCCACCCCGAGGCGGCTGTGACCGGGTACCGGTTCACCGCGAAGTCCCCCTTGTTCGCGAACGAACAGATCCACCTCGTCGGCAGAGAGACCGAATCTGGCACCCACGAACTGCAGGCCATCGCCCCAGGCGGGAAGACCGCGATCGCCGCCACGGTGACGACGAAGAACTGAGGAGCACCACTATGTCCGATACCCGCCCCGCACCCCTGACCGGCCTCAAAATCGTCGAGATCTCTGCATTCGTCGCAGCCCCGCTGGGGTCGATGACGCTCGCGCAGCTCGGCGCCGATGTCATCCGCATCGACCCGATCGGCGGGAACATCGATGCGAATCGGTGGCCGATCAGCGATGACGGCACGAGCATCTACTGGGCATCCCTGAACAAAGGGAAGCGCTCGGTCACGCTCGACCTCAAGTCAGAGGAGGGCCAGAGGATCGCTACCGACCTTATCGCCGAGGCGGGCACACTCATCACGAACCTGCCAGCTCGTGGGTGGTTGAGCTATGAGAATCTCAAGCAGCATCGCGAGGACCTAGTGATGCTCCGCCTGGGCGGGTGGCATGACGGTTCCCCGGCAGTTGATTACACGGTGAATGCGGCCAGTGGTTTCCCGATCATCACCGGTGATGACGAGCGGCCTGTGAACAATGCTGTGCCGGCATGGGATGTTGCTGCGGGGCTCTATATTTCCAACGGGATCATGGCCGCCGAACTCGATCGTCGTTCCTCGGGCAAGGGGCAGGAGATCACCCTGGCTTTATCGGATGTCATGCTCGCCACCATCGGCAATCTCGGCTATATCGCCGAGGTGCAGGCGACGGGGAAGACGCGTGGTGCTTTAGGTAATGGGTTGTATGGGGCGTATGGTCAGTCGTTCGAGTGTGCGGATGGTCGACAAGTAATGGTCGTGGTCATCTCGAACAAGCACTGGCGAGGCCTGGGCAAGGCGACGGGGTTGAGCGAGAAGCTCGAGATGATCGGGCCCCTGCTGGACGTGGATTTGAACACCGAGGGCGGTCGGTTCGAGGCGCGGGAGGCTATTGATGCTGTGGTGCGCCCGTGGTTCGCGGAGCACACCCTGGCTGAGGCCGAGGAGGCGCTCGAAGCGTCCGGTGTGTTGGTCGGTGGCTTCCAGACCTTCGAAGAACTTGTCAACGACGACCCGCGCTGTTCGGTGCAGAATCCGCTGCTGACCGAGATCGATCAGCCCGGAGTGGGCAGAGTGCTGGCCCCGCGAGTGCCGCTGCAGTTCGGTGGGTCTACCGTGGCGGACGCCGTGGCCGCGCCGCAACTGGGCGGAGACACGGAGAGTGTGTTGAGCGATGCCTTGGACCGGATCTGAGGTCGCTTTCCCGCGGACCCACGCCGTCATCAGGACAGGCACGGATGCTGCCGACAAACGATACGGACGGTACAGCCGATACAGAATTGCTCTGGTTGGACTCCGCCGATCGCTTGACAGCTCTCACCCCGCCTCGGCGCGCAGGCCTCGCCCCGCATAGGAATCGCGCACCAGCTCGGAGTTCCGGACGAGGAACTCACCGTCGACCAGCAGATGAGTCACACCCTCTGAGGTGCGGGTGCTGTCGAGATAGGTGGCCCGGTCCCGCAGTTCGGCGGGATCGATGACGACGATGTCGGCATCGTCTCCGATTCCGATGCGGCCCTTCCTGCGCAGCGCCGGCACCGAACTCTCCAACACCTGGGCAGGCAGCAGACTGCAGCGGCGGAAGGCCTCCGACCACGTCCACACCCCATGATCGATGACCATCATGCGCAGCGATCGAGCGTAGGTGCCCGCTGTGCGCGGGTGGGTCCTGCCTCCCGGAGGCAGCGGCCACGCACGGGTATCTGTGGAACCGTCGGGCCAGGTCACATGCATTGCGTCGGAGGCGACTATGCTGTCGGGGAAGGCCAGAGAACTCGCCAGCAGCTCCCGATCCCCGGTATCGTCGTCGTCGAGGAATTCGACGATGCATGAAGCCCCCGGATCCGCATCGCGGATATGACGCAGATGGGCCTCATCGCGGATGCGCTCACCGGTGGCGACCAGAACGATGTTGCTCGGGGTCAGTTCCCAGGCCGGCAGCCGCTCAGGTGCGAGGAACGCAGCACCGATCCCCGTGCTGCCCGCCCCATAGGGATAGGCCTCGACGCTGAGCTTCGCTCCGCCCTCCTGCGCCCGATCGATCGTCGACAGCACCCGATCGATGTGCCGACGCGAGGTGCTGTTGACATGGCAGTGGTGGACCTGACCGCCGAATTCCATCGCGGCCCGCGCCGCCTCCTCGGTGCCGTCGAACGGAGTCGTCGGATCGGACTCGACGATCTCACGCACATGGGTGAACGTCGGCACCCCGGCCCTGGCCGCGAGTTCATTCACCGCCAGGTACTCCCGCGGATCCGTGCGCGGTGCGTACCCCTGAAGAATGCCGACACCCAGCGCTCCGGCCTCCAACTCCGTCTCCAGCAACCCGAGCCACTGGGAGAGCTGAACGGGACTGGAATCTGCCTGCCAGTGCGGATCGGCGAGCATGGACAGACCGCTGACCAGGTCCGCATCGAAGTGCAGCCCGGACAGCACCGCCGCACGCGCCATGCCCCACGATGCTGAGAACCCGTAGTGCAGCGGACGTCCTTCCTCCGCCGCCCGCGTGTACGCACGGTCGACCGGGAGCAGTCCCGCTTCGAGCTCGAGCGCGGTGGTCACACCGTCCATGGCCTGCAGCCTCTGCCCGGCGATGGAATTGACATGCGAGTGCAGATCGATGAAACCGGGCCCGATGATGAGACCGGACGCATCGACGATTTCGGCGTCATCGTGTGCCAGGGCCGGCCCCACCTCGGCGATCCGACCGTCCCTGATGAGGACATCGCTGATCTCATCGACCCCGCTGGCCGGGTCGACGTACCGTCCTCCGGTGAAGAGAATCGTCGGTTTCATGCGTCGTCCCCCGATACGGGCGCGTCGGCCGACTCCGTGTCCGTCGAGTCCGGTCCGGCCTCGGCCCGCGGCAGGCAGCGGATGCCTACGTACGCGACGTCCCTGCCGTCCACCTCGGCGAATGCCATCGGCATCCACGCGCTGCGGGCATCGGGCCGGCCGAGGACGAAGGCCTCGTTACCGGACGGATGCAGATCCATCGTCTGCACCGGTGCCTCGTCACCTTCGCCCAGGGAGCTGCGGATGCGAGCCCTATAGGTGCCGTCGTCGGTCCGCAGCACCGTGAGTGCAGTGCTCGCATCGGCATAATCGCCGAGGCGGCTCTCGGGTATCGCGGCCGCCGGTCGATCCGACCGGGGCCGGGTCGCCGGAGGGGCGTCGATTCCGGCGAAGGTGCGAGCGAAGGCACCGTAGATCTCAGCGGCCGCATGCGCTGCGACACCCCCGTTGCAGAAGACGACGAAGGCCAGGCCGGACGCCGGCAGGACCTGGAACCAGGCGTTGTTGCCGATCGTGGTGCCCCCGTGCCACTGCAGCTTCTGGCCCTCCCACTCATCGATCATCCAGCCCAGCCCCCACTGAGGCGCGGTGGATGCTGCCTGATCGATGAGGGTGTGCCGCGGTTCGGACATGAGCCGAAGGGAGTCTTGGCTGAGGATCGGCACCCCCGTGCTCGTCCGTCCCGAACGTAGGACGGCGGCACCGAAGCCGAGCAGATCGTCCGTGCTGCAGGTCACCAGTCCTGCGGGTCCCATGGAGCGAGTAATCTGGGAGACCGGTGCAGGCATCCAGGTGTCGGTGCCGGGAACCGCGACGTGACCGTGCTGGTGACGGTGGGACATGATGTCCTCGGCCAGGGTGAACATGTGCTCGTTGCCCAGGCGCTGACAGATCCGGATGTTCAGGGCCCGATCCCAGCTCACCTCGTCGAGGACCTCGATGATGCGTCCGGCGATGACGAAGCCGGAGTTGCAGTAGGAGAATCCGGTGCCCGGGCTGAATAGTGACTTCGCCTCGGACAATGTGGCCACGTACTTCTCGACGCAGTCGTCTCCGCGGCCGGTGTCGGTGAAGAGGTCACCGTCGAGGCCCGAAGTGTGGGTGAGCAGATGCTCCACGGTGAGTTCGGCAGGATCGAGCTCAGCGAAACTCAGGTCGGGAAGGATCTCCGAGACCGGAGTGTCCAGACTCAGCTTCCCTTCGTCGACGAGCTGCATGATCATCGTCGAGGTGAGGAGTTTGGTGATCGACCCGATCTGGCACAGCGTGGTCCGGTCGGTGCCGACCTCGGTGCGCAGGTTTGAGATTCCGGTGGCGGCAACGAACCGTTGCTCCGCATCTGAGACGGGATCGACGTGCAGAACGCCGGCCACGATGCCCGGCACCTCGTGCCGGCGGGCGACATCGGCCAGAAGGCCCTCCCATCGTGTGGGGTCGAAGAGCTGTGGGTCGGTTCGGGCTGTCATGTGCTGCTCCTTTGCGTTGTTCTCAGTCTGCTGTCGGGGTCTCATTCGACAAGGGTGATGCCGTTGACGTTCGTCCATCCTTGACCGAGGGAGTTCTTGACGCCTTGGCCGAAGGTGATGTCAGGGCGCACGGCGAAGGGAACATAGTCCGCTGACTGGTACATGGCGGCCTCTGCCTTCTCCCAGCTGCCACAGGCCTCCTTGCCGGTGACCTGCGACGCCTCCTCGGCGCGGGCATCGAAGTCCGGGTTGCTGATGCCGGCGTAGTTCGAGCCCTTCGGGGGCACGGGCCCGGAGACGAAGGTGGCGAGCACATTGGGCACCGAGTAGTTCGACGCCAACCAGATGACGTCGAAGTCCTCGGCGGCTCCGGGGGAATTGATCTTCTCGAGGAACGCCCCGGCGTCCGTACCGTGATGCTTGACGCCGACACCGATCTTCGACCATTGTTCGGCCATGAGCTCAGCTGTCGAGGAGGTCTCGGGCCAGCGCGTGTACCACCCGAAGTCCAAGGTCAACGGCTGTCCGTCCTTGCTGCGCTTGCCGTCCGAACCCTTCTTCCAACCGGCCGCGTCGAGCCGGGACTCGGCATCGGCGAGGTCGTTCGACGGCAGGTTCGGCGTGGCCGCATCGTAGGTGCAGATCGTCGGATTGAGCACCGCGAGCCTCTCGGCGCGCTTTCCCTGGCCCGCCGTCTGGACTTGCATGAGCGCATCGAGATCGAGTGCCTCGGTGAGGGCGATGCGCACATCCTCATCGGCCGTCGGCGCATCCTCGGCCTGGCTGTAGGCGAATCCGCCGGTGATGAGGTCGTCCTGATAGAACGGCTCGAGGGTGGAGGCGACACGTTCCTCGTCGGGTCCCTGCACGGCTGCGATGTTGAGTTCCCCGGACAGGAGCTGATTGGCGCGCGTGCTCGGATTGTCGACGATGCTGACGTCGACCTCCTTGGGCACGCCGGGCGTCTCCCCGGTCGGTGCGCCCTCCGGTCCCCAACTGTAGTCGTCTCGACGCTCGAAGGTGTAGTGATCTCCCGGCACCGCCTTTTTGAGCGAGTACATGCCGGTGCCGTTCGTGGCGGACTCGACGCTCGTGGGATCGTCCAGGGCGCCCTGACAGTAGATTGGCTGGATCCCCATCTGAGGCAGCAGGAACGAATTGGGGGACTTCGTCGTTACGGTCACGGTCCTCGCCGCAGCATCGTCGTCGATGGTGGCATCGGCCGGGACGACGAGACCTTTGAAGCTGGACGCGTTCTCTGGATCGAGGATCCACCGGTAGTTGTTCGCCACGGATTCCGCCGTCAGCTCGGACCCGTCCTCGCACGTGATGCCCTCCCGAATGGTGAAGCTCAGCGAGGTCGGGGTCGCCTCCCATTTCTCCGCCAGCCATCCCTGCGGTTCGCCGCTGTCATCGAAGTAGACCGGCGACTCATACGCCCACGGGTAGACATAGCTGAGAGTCGCAGAGGTGTTGACGTGCCGGAACAGGTTGCCCGGGTCTTCGTTGATGGCGACCTTGAGGGTGCCGTCGATGACAGGCTCGCCGTCCCCGCTCGAGGTTCCCGCTCCGCCGCCTCCGCCACAGGCGCTGAGGGTGAGTGCGGAGAGCCCGGCGACGGCGGCCAGTATTCGTTTCTTCATGGTGTCCTCTTCATTGAGTGAGTGGGCGAACTGAGCGCAGGTCGGCCACCGCCGCAGCTGCGAGGTCGGCGATGGCATCGTCGAACCGGGGGCCGATCGAGCGGGGTGACGGGGTCCGCAGGAATACGGCGACGGCATATCTGCCGCCGTCAGGGAACTCGACGACTCCGGCCTCGTTGCGGATGTAGGGTAGGGTGCCCGTCTTTCCGCTTACGGTCACCTCGTCGGAGAAGCCTCGGCGCAGGCGGTGCGACCATACCTGCAGACCGAGGATCCGCCTCGCCTCCGCGCACGCCGAAGCGGGCAGCCCTTCGTCTCTCCACAGAGCCGCGAGCAGCGTCGTCGTCTCGGCCGGAGTCGAACGGTTCGTCCGCCCCGGGTCCAGCGTCCTCGTCTTCAGCCAGTGCGCTCCGGCGTCCGCGGAGGCGTAAGCCACCGGCGGGTCCAGAGCTGCCAGGTCAGCGGCCGCTGTGTCGAAGAGGTGCCGGCAGTCGCCTTCGATCACGGTGGAAGTCAGACCGAGCTCCCGCAGCCTCGCATTCACGCGGGCGCGGCCGAGGATGTCCATCACCACATCGGTGGCTCGATTGTCCGAGACGGTCATCATCGACAGGCACAGATCCCGGAAGGACACGGAGACGGCATCGCTGAAGACAGCGAGTCCGGTCGAGCCCTCCACGGGAAAGTCCTCCGGGCCCAGCGCGATTCGGCGCTCGGCGGGGACCTCGCCCGTGCTCATGCGGATGCAGGCTTCGACGAGCACCGGCAGTTTGAACACGCTGGCCGTGACCACGGGCTCGTCTTCCCTGACTCCAACCTCGGCGCTGTCCGGTTCGCGGAGCCGTCGGTCGAGGTCACGGGCATGGACGAAACAGGTGATGCCGAGCTCATCTTCGAGCCGTTCGATCGCTGTGTCGAAGATCATACCCTCATCTTCCTCAACTACACACGGGCTCGGCTTCGGAGTTCAGGACAAAGTTGCGGGACCCGCTTCGTCCGAGTCGACAGCGGGACAGGTCGTCGGCGGAGTGGGTTTGTCGGTCCCGACAACATCGCGGGTGAACCCTGCGCCGATCCTCCGATGTGCCCGCCCGTGTGCACGGGACAAGCTTGGGACAAAGGTTCCACCGGTGAAAGGACACAGTATGACTCGTCTGGCGCCTCCGCGGTCTTTCGTGCTCGAGGCCGAGCACATGGCCGATGCGCGCTGCGCAGACCTCGGACTCGACATCCGAGAAGTCCATGCCCCTGAGGATCTGCACACCGTGTCCCAGGTCCTCTCACGGATCTGGAGGACTCCGGGCACACCGATCATCGATCATGCGGTGCTCACCGCCATGACCCATGCCGGCAATCCGGTGTTCCTGGCTCGCCACGGCACCGAGGCGGTCGGAGCCGCAGTGGGATTCTGCGGTCCAGCCGGATCGCCGTTCCACTCCCATATCGTCGGCTTCCTCCCGGACTCCGCGGGACGCGGGTTCGGCCATGCCATCAAACTGCGGCAGCGGGCTTGGTGCCTGGAGAACGGAATCGTGGAGATGACCTGGACCTATGACCCCCTGGTGTGCCGCAACGCCCATTTCAACATCTCACGGCTCGGAGCGGTCCCGATCGACTACCTCCCTGACTTCTACGGCCAGATGACCGATTCGATCAACGCGGGCGAACTCTCGGACCGCATGCTCATCCTCTGGGATCTCACCTGCGATCCCACCGCCCGATCGTGGGAGACGGGCGACGACGCCACCCCGGCGGTCGAGGACAGGGGCGGGGCACCGACGCCCTATGCCCCGCCGGTCGTCGGAACCGAATCCCTCGGCGTCGCCGTGCCCTGGGACATCGAAGCCCTGCGGCGCGAGGACCCGGTGCGGGCCCACACCTGGCGGCTGGCCACGAGAGAGGCGTTCACCGATCTACTCGGCAATGGCTGGCGGATCACCGGGTTCTCCCGCCGCAGCCCCCACCATGGGCAGTATGTCTTGCGCCGCCCCTGACCACTCACCGCTGACACTGCCTGACGGAAGGACCGTGATGAGACTGAAGCACCTATCTATCCACCACCTCGAACTGCCCCTGGTTTCGCCATTCACCACCTCGTTCATGACCCAGACCCATAAGCGCTGCTTCCTCATCGAAGCGCAGGTGGAAACCACGGACGGAGCACTCGTCACAGGCTGGGGTGAAAACGTGGCACTGGACCGTCCGTTCTACTCGGCCGAACACCTCGACGGTGCCGCCGAGGTGGTCACCCGGTGGCTGGCCCCGGCGCTCGCCGCCCGCGAAGACCTCAACCCGGAACGCGTCTCGGGCCTGCTGTCCCATGTCATCGGTCAGCCCATGGCGAAGGCGTCGCTGGAGATGGCGATCCTCGATGCCGCACTGAGAGCGCAGGGCAGATCTTTCCACGACTATCTGGGGGCAGTGCGGACCTCGGTGCCGTCCGGTGTCTCCGTCGGCATCCAGGACTCCACAGCCGACACCGTCCGGGTGATCGGCGGATACATCGACGAAGGCTACGCCCGGATCAAACTGAAGATCCGACCCGGCGCCGACATCGCTCCAGTGGCGGCCGTGCGCGAAGAGTTCGGCGACGACCTGCTCTTCCAGGTGGACGCGAATGCTGCGTACACGCTGGCCGATGCCACCACCTTGGCCAAGCTCGACGACTACGGTCTCCTCCTCATCGAACAGCCCCTGGGCGAAGCCGATCTGCGGCAGCACTCCCAGCTGCGGTCATCGCTGCGCACGCCCATCTGCCTCGACGAATCCATCGACTCCCCGGAAGCCGCCGCGGATGCCATCGCCTTGCGAGCCGTCGACATCATCAACATCAAACCCGGCCGGGTCGGCGGATACCTCGCCGCGCGGAAGATCCACGATCTCGCCGTGGCCAACGGCATCGCGGTATGGTGCGGGGGAATGCTCGAAACCGGATTGGGACGCGCTGCGAACGCTGCGCTCGCCGCCCTCGACGGCTTCACCCTGCCCGGTGACATCTCGGGTTCGGACCGGTTCTTCGCCGAGGACATCACGACCACGACGATCCGGATGCACGACGGCATCGTCGAGGTCCCGCGCGGCTCCGGCATGGGCGTCGACATCGATCGCGCGAAGGTGGAGAAGTACCGAACTCGTCTGCAGGAGGTGGCGCTGCCGTGACCGCACCCGTTCTCGACATCCTCCACCGGCTCACCGACCCGCATTCGGCGCTCATCCTTCCCGGAGGCGAGAGCGTCCTCTTCGTCGCGACACGCAACCGGCTGGACGGGCCGAGCGAATCTCAGCTGCGTGTGGCACCGCTGTCCGGCGGCGGGCCCTCACGGACACTCACGAGCGGGCACACCGACACGGCGCCTGCGCTGTCTCCCGACGGGATGACAGTCGCGTTCCTCAGAGCGAATTCCGGCGTCTCTGATCTCTGCCTCATGCCGATCGACGGCGGCGACGTCACCGTCCACACCTCCGGCGTGGCGGCGCTCGGAACCCCTGTGTTCTCTCCGGACGGAACGACGATTGCGCTGAGCTGTCTGGTCGATGAACCCCTGGAGTATCCGCGGCCTCCGCTCGTGGTCGACGGCGAGCCTGAGTACAAGGTTGACGGCCCGGGGTGGATCGGCACGGCCCGCAGCCGGATCCGGATCCTGGCTGTCGATGGAGAAGACAGCACGGACATCCTCACCGTCGGCAACAGCACCGATCCGATGTGGTCACCGGACGGACGCAGGCTCGCATTCGTGCGCACCTGCGCGGGCACCTCGGCGGGAGTGCCTGCCCAGGAGATCGGGATCGTCGACACCGACGATGCGGCCGGGACCCTGCGTTTTCCCTGGGCTGCGGACTCTCTGGCCGGCCCCCTGGTCTGGATGCCCGACAGCGCCTCAGTGATCGCGATCGGTCAGACGGTGAAGGGCATCGAACTGCCACGGCTGGTGCGCTTGGACCTCACGACCTCGGCGTTGACGGTGCTCACTGAGGATCTCGACCTCGGCGTGATGGGCGGCGGTCCCGGATATCCCGGGGGCGCTCCCGTCTTCGGTTCGGGTGCGCGGCTGCATTTCTGTGTCCGCGAGGAGGGGCGGACCGTTCTCGTCTCGATGGACCTCGAGGAGACGAATGACGGTGGTGGGGGAGCGGCGATGCTCCGCCACCCGGTCTCCGAC
This sequence comes from Brevibacterium sediminis, assembly GCF_013623905.1. GTDB lineage: Bacteria > Actinomycetota > Actinomycetes > Actinomycetales > Brevibacteriaceae > Brevibacterium > Brevibacterium sediminis. The sequence continues at coordinate 225,348 of NZ_JABKDD010000005.1, read as the reverse complement.
ACCGCGGTCATCAGCGGGCTCGATGTGGTCGGTGCGACTGCAGTGATGCGCATCAGTGACGCCGACCGTCCGGGTGAGCTCATCGCGCTCGACCTCGCGACCGGGGACGTCCAGGCGCTGACGTGCTTCTGGGACGAGGCGGTGCCCGAGGCGACATTCATCCGGCCCCGGAGCATGAGGTTTCCCATCTCCGACGGTCTCGAGGTCCACGGATGGCTGCTGCGCGCCGAAGCGACCGAGGGTCCCGCTCCCACTCTGCTCGACATTCACGGCGGACCGCATAACGCCTGGACGGGTGTTGCCGACACCGCACACCTCTACCATCAGGTGCTCGCAGCAGAGGGATGGAACATCCTCACCCTCAACCCCCGGTCATCGGACGGCTACGGCGCCCGATTCCTACGTGCCGCCGCGGGAGCCTGGGGAGAAGCCGATGAGAAGGACTTCCTCGAACCCCTCGACGCCCTCATTGCCGAGGGCATCGTCGACGCCGACCGGGTCGCCGTGACCGGGTACAGCTATGGCGGATTCATGACCTGCTGGCTGAGTTCGAAGCATCCCGAACGGTTCACTGCTGCCGTTCCCGGAGGGCTCATCTGTGATCTGGACCTGTTCGCCGCCACCAGCGATATGGGCACGCACCTGTGCGAGGTGGAATTCGGAGGCCGGGCCTTCGATCACCTCTCACCGATCCACCGGGTGGATCGGGTCACGATGCCGACCCTCATCCTGCACGGACAGGAGGATCAGCGCTGCCCGCTCGACCAGGCCGAGCTGTGGTATTCGAGGCTGCGTGGCAACGACGTCGACACGAGGCTCGTCATCTATCCGCAGGGCTCGCACGTGTTCATTCTCAACGGACCGGTCACATACCGGCGAGACTTCAACCAGCAGATCATCGACTGGGTGAGGACCCATACGCCTGCCGGGTGAGCTGCGTGCAGTGTGAGGCGACTGCCATGGCTGCCTGCCTTGTGAGCTGCTCCCCGGTTCAGAGGGAGGGCACGGCGGCGATGAGGTCGCGCGTGTACTCCTGATCGGGTGATTCCATGACCCTGAGGGTCTCGCCCACCTCTACCAGGCGCCCTCCCCGCATCACCGCGACCCGTTCGCAGACGGCACGGACGACGGCGAGGTTGTGGCTGATGAAGAGGACCGAGAACCCGAGGTCGCGCTGCAGCTCCCGCAGCAGGTTGAGCACCGTGCCCTGAACGGAGACATCGAGCGCCGAGGTGATCTCATCGGCCAGGATGACCTCCGGCTCAGCCGCGATGGCCCGGGCCACAGCCACCCGCTGCCTCTGCCCGCCCGAGAGCTCGGCAGGCAGGCTCGCAGCGCGCTCGCCCGGCAGGGACACGGAGTCAAGGAGCTCACCGACCCGGGCGGCACGCGCCTGCCGGGAGGGACAGGGTTCGCCTTCCCTCCGATACGCCGACACGAGCGCCTCGTCGAGGGATTCTCCGATGGTCCGACGGGGGTCGAAGCAGGACTGAGGATCCTGGAAGATCATCTGAATCCTCCTGCGTTCCCTCAGGTCTGTCCCCGTCGCACGGGAGATCACGGTATCGCCGAGGCGGATGCTCCCGGCAGCCGGTTCGACCAGTCCGACGGCGGCTCTGGCCAGCGTCGACTTTCCCGACCCCGATTCTCCGACGAGGCCGAGGATCTCTCCGGGCTCCAGGCGCAGGCTGACCGAATCGACGGCCGTGAACGTCTGCGCTCCGCGACCGTAGCTGATGCTCACGGTCTCGAAGCTAAGTGCTCTGGTCATGGTGCCTCCTTCTCGACGAGAGCCGATGCCTCGGCGAGGAAATCCGCGCCGTCCGGGATCGACGCGAGAGGCGCATCCCGGGGCGTCGACATGGTCGGAACCGTTGCCAGGAGGGCTCGCGTGTAGGGATGGTCGGCACGGCCGGCGCGCAGATCCTCTGCGGAGACGTTCTCCACCAGATGCCCCCGGTACATGACGAGGACGCGCGTGCACAGCGAGGTGACGACGGCGATGTCGTGGGAGACGAAGACGATCGACGTCCCCACCTCCGTGTTGATCCGGCGCAGGAGTGCGAGGATCTCCGCCTGCACCGTGACGTCGAGGGCCGTGGTCGGCTCATCGGCGAGGATGAGAGACGGCGTGCCCATGAGCCCGGCAGCGATCATCGCGCGCTGACGCATACCGCCGGAGAACTCGTGCGGATACTGCCCGAAGCGACGGCGAGCCTCGGGAATGCGCACGTCCTCCAACCGACCGATGGCGCGATCCCGGGCCTGGGCTCGGTTCAGCCCGAGGTGCAGCCGGCCGGTCTCGGCCACCTGCGCGCCGACGTGCAGGGCGGGGTTGAGCGAGGACATCGGATCCTGGAACACCATGGCCAACTTCTCACCGAAATGCCGGTCCAGCCGTCTCGGGTGCCCGTCCGCCCGCAGGGTGAGGTCCTCCCCGTCGAAATGGGCGGCATCGGCGCTCACATGCAGCGGGGATTCGATGAGGCCAGCAAGGGACATGAGGGTCAGGCTCTTGCCGGAACCGGACTCGCCGACGATGCCGACGATCTCTCCGCGGCCGATATCGAAGGACACTCCTCTGACGAGGTCGTTCGGCTCACCCTTGGGCCCGGGCGCGCTCACCCGCAGATTGCGCACGGAGCACACCGCGGTCTCAGGGTGGGAACTTGCCCCCTTGCCGTGGCGGGGAGAGACGGTGCTCGCGCCGGGCGTGTCTGCACTGACACCTGCGGTGTCGGTGACAGGGGCGGAGGCTGCGGTTGGATCGGCTGCTCCGCGCGCCCTCAGGCGACGGTGGAATCTGGCGATGACCGAGCCGTGGTTTCCGGTGCCGAGGGCGACCCCCAGGACTTCGCCGAGGAGGACGAAGGTGAGCCCTGCGAGGATGATCGCCGCGCCCGGAACCAGGGCAGCTGCGGGATTGACGAACATGCGGCTCATGCCTTCGCTGAGCATCCGCCCCCAATCGTACTGGGGCACTTGGATGCCCAGGCCCAGGAACGACAGCCCCGCGAATGAGACCAGGGCGTTGCCCGCGGTGACTGCGGCGTTGACGATGAGCGGGTCGCGGACATTGGGCAGGACGTGCCGGAGCACCGTCTTCCAGACCGGGACGCCGAGCACATGGGCCGCGGAGATGAAGTCACGCCCCCAGACCGAGGCGGCGAGGTTATGGGTGAGTCGCCCGTATGACGGAACCATGGCAAGCGCGATCGCCAGAGTCGCTGCGAATCCGCTCTGTCCGAGAATGACCGAGAAGGAGATGGCCAGCAGCAGCCCGGGGAAGGCGACGCCGATGTTGATGCCCGCGACGATCCACCTCCCGATTCTGCCGCCGAGGATGAGTGGGAGCAGTCCGACGATGATTCCCGCGCAGACGCCGACAGCGGTGGCGGCCAGGGCCATCGTCACGGACAGGCGAGCGGCGACGAGGGTGCGCAGGAGGATGTCGCGACCGCTGCCGTCGGTGCCGAACGGATGCTCCGGACTCGTGCCCTGAGCGATCGCGGTTGTGTCCGTGGCTGCGGCCGAAGAGCCCCAGAGGAGAGGACCGAAGACGACGAGGAAGAGCAGCGCCGAGCACGCGAGGACGGCGAGTGCTCCCAGCGGTGTGCGCAGAGCGGCCAGAAGCCTGCGGGAAGTGGTCATGAAGCGTCCAATGTGGTGCGAGGATCGAGGAGGATGAGAGCCACGTCGACAACGAGGTTGATGAGTAGAACGACGAGTCCGTAGAAGATGACGATCGCCTGGATGAGCGGATAGTCCTTGCCCTGGATGGAGTCGACGATGACCCCGCCCAGACCCGGCCACGCGAAGATGGACTCGACGAGCACGGTTCCGGCGATCATTCCGCCCAGGAGTAGGCCGGAGATCGTCAGGGTCGAGGTGAGGAGATTCGGCAGCACGTGTCGGCCATAGAGACGGACCGGTGACATCCGCTTCGAGCGTGCGGTTCGGATGTAGTCCTGGCGCAGAACCGTCAGGGTCTCGGCGCGGACGATCCTGGTCAGGGCCGCGCACGGCCCGATCGCCAGAGCGATCACCGGCAGCACATAGGACTCGGGACCCGTGCGCCCGGCTACGGGCAGAAGCTCGACGCTGACGGCGAAGAGGTAGACGAGGATGATGCCGGCCAGGAACTCCGGAATCACGGCGACGACGGCGGTGACGGAGGTGAAGCCGACCTCGGTGCCGTACCGGCGGCCCGAGCGGGTGAGTGCGCCGAACATGAGCCCGAGGCACACGGCCGAGACGAGTGCGATGGCCACGGCGATGAAGGCGAGTTCGAGCGTCGCCGGTGCTCGTCCGGTGATGACGTCGATGACCGGGATGCGCAGACTGATCGAATCACCGAGGTCCCCGGCGAAGAGACCTCTCCAGAACACCAGGTATTGGATGACGAGCGGTTTGTCGAGCCCGAGTTCGATTCGTCTGGCCTCGACGGCTTCCGGGGGAGCGGACTCTCCCGCCGAGGCTCGAGCCGGGTCGCCGGGAATCAGTTGGACGAGCAGGAACGAGATCGTGACCAGAACGAACAGGGAGATGAGGATGTAGCCGAATCTGCGCAGCAGATACGTCGTCAGCGGATGGCTGACGAGAGCCGAAGCGCGTGTCGGACGCGCCCGACCGGGAGCCGTTCGTATGGTCGTCGGTGATTGTCCTGTCACTCCACCCTCCTCGCTGAGTCGGTGAGAACCTCCAGACATGAGTATTCCAAGGTGACCATTGCCACCACCTCGTCGAATCGCCCAGCGATGCTTCGCTGAGTTTGTCCGAGTGGCCAATGGATGGGGGCGGCACCGTGGGAGCACGCGGATCCGATGCGGAGGATTCCGCTACAGTGTGTAGCCCTACCGAGTCTTGGACTGCGCATAGGGTCGGGAAAACACTGTCTTCTATTGAATTGTATGTCAGAGGCCGTCTAGTCTTTGACGCAACATGATGTAGTGAAAGCAGGTACGTGTTGGCTCGTCCGAAAGACCCTTCCCTGGAGAAGCGACTGTTGGAGTCTGGGTGGGACCTCCTCGCAGAAGGCGGCTTCGATGCGCTGTCAATGTCCGAGGTCGCCACACGAGCCGGTGCCCACCGGTCCGATGTCTATCGTCGCTGGACGACGAAGGCACAGCTGGTCGCCGAGGTCCTCGCGGCCCATCTGCCTCCCGTGACGTCGCGTGACACCGGCGATCTGCGCGAGGATCTCCGCCACTTCCTCGACGATCTCTCGAGAAGCTGGCGCGCACCGTGGACGGAAGGCCTCGTCGGATTTCTCGCCGAGCTGCCTAAGGACCCCGAAGCCGAGGTCACATTCCTGAACACGGCGAAACATCGCTCGCAGCCACTCACCGAGGCCGTGACCCGGGCCCTGCGACGAGGCGAAATCACAGAACTGCCCGATCTGGCCCTGCTGCAGGGGCTGGCGGAGGGGCCGCTCATACACAAACGGCTCATCGGCAGGCAGGCCATGACTCCGAGCGAGCTCGATCTGCTCGCGGACACCATCACGGCCGTGGCGACTCAGGGAGGCCCGACGCGATGACTGAGCTGCATGAGCTGAGCGCCGGTGCCCAACTGGACGCGCTGCGGCGCCGGAAGGTGAGCTCATATGAGCTGACGCGGCACTACCTTGAGCGCATCGAGCGACTGGACGGTCGCCTCGGAGCCTTCACGACCGTCTGTCCCGAGGTATCTTTGACCGAGGCGGCTCGGGCAGACGCGCGGCTGGCGGCGGGTGAGGGTGATCGCCTAACGGGACTGCCGTTGGCGATCAAGGATCTCTTCGCCACGGCCGGAGTGCGCACCACGTTCGGCACTCGAGCTCTTTCGGACACTGTTCCGCCGACCGATGACTCGACTGTTGCCAGGCTGCGATCCGCGGGTGTGGTGCTTCTCGGGAAGACGAGTGCCCCGGAGTTCGGTGCCGCGTGCTTCACCGACGGAGAGCTGACCGGTCGGCCGAGCGTGACACCGTACGACCTCGGACGCTATGCGAGCGGTGCCGTCGGTGCTGTTGCGGCTCGTCTGCTCCCGCTGGCCCACGGCAGTGACAGTGCCGGGTCGATCCGCACCCCCCCCCCGCCGCCACCTGCAACCTCGTGGGCCTCAAACCCAGCAGAGGCCTCATCAGCACCGCACCACGCTCGACGTTCTTCGCCTCAGGCACAGAGGGGCCGATCGCGCGCACGGTCGACGATCTGGTGATCGGACTCGAGGCGATGGCGCATTCCCAACCGGGTGATCTCTACGGTTAGCCCCATTCGACCCCAATCTCCGAGGCGGTCAGACAGAGGGCGAGCCGGCGGCTGAGGATCGCGATGTGGACCGAGAGCGGAGTCTCCTCCGTGTCCACGGATCCCGAGATCGTCGCGGCCGCTCACCGTACGGCCGCGGTCCTGCGCGAGGCCGGCCACGACGTCGCCGAGATCGCCATCCCGGCGGGATTCGATGAGGAGCTGATCCGGTCCTTCACAGCGACGTTCGCAGCGACGGTGTCGGCGGCAGTGGAGCAGGCGGTGCCGGAGCGGCGTCGAGCGACACGGACGGATTTCACCCGGTACCTCGTCGCCTCCGGGAAGCGTCTCTCTGCCGCGGACCTGGCTCTGGCCCAAGCGATGCAGGCGGCCTATGCGAGCTCATTCCTGGTCGCTCTGAACGAGTTCGATGCGGCATTGACGCCGACGACGACGGCACCCCCGGTGCCGATCGGGCATTTCACTGCCGACGGCGCCGACGGAGTGCTCGGCCTGATGCTCGAGTGGTCCTGCCACACACCATGGGCGAATCTTACGGGTCAGCCGGCCGTTTCGGTGCCGGCGGGCTTCACGCCCAGCGGGCTGCCGATGGGAGTGCAGATTGTCGGTCGGCATCAGGAGGACGCCGCGGTTGTGGCGGTGGCGAAGCAGCTTGAAGACGTGCAGAGATGGGACGAGAACGTCCCGCCCGAACCACAGGGGCGTGGTGGTGGCGCAGTGCCTGACGCGCACCTGAAGGAGAAATCGGAATGATACGAGGCAATTGACCGACCGACCGTTCGCTCGACCCCGGAAGCGGTCTCGACGAGGAGTTCGTCAGCATCGACGGCGGCCGACGCATACGCGTCGTACGAGCGGGAACCGGAGACGGCCCCCTGGTGGTCTTCGAGGCCGGCATGGGCTCGGCCGCTTCTCAGTGGAATCACATTCAGCGCGAACTCAGTTCGCGATACCGGACCATCGCCTATGACCGAGCCGGCGTCGGAGGCAGTGATGCTGCTGACTCGCGACCAACGCTGGAGCGCATCGTCGATGATCTCACTCAGGTGCTCGATGCTCTCGGCGAGACCGGTCCGGTACTGCTCGTCGGCCACAGCTGGGGAGGCCCGATCGTCCGAGTCTTCGCCAGCCTGCATTGCAGTCGAACTACCGGTCTCGTCCTCATCGACGCCACCTCGGCGACCGTGGTGTCCGGCGCGATGACGGTGCTCAACGTAGCGGCGTTCGGGGTCAACTCCCTGCTGTTCAGGTTGCGGCGTACGCATGCATTCAAGCGTGGTCTGCTGCCCGAAGGAGAGTCCCCGGAGATTGCCGCCGCCGACATGGACGGAGGGACCTAACCGCGCCTCGAAGCGCGCGAGCGGGACGACGCGAAGCTCAGGAGATCGTGTCGTCGCTGCCCCTGCTGCGGCACCTCGAACGTCAGGGCGGTCCAGTAGTCCCGGCGGTCGTGCTGCAGGGCACCCGGCGGCACGCCAGATGGGAGGCGCGCATGAGAGACCGCCAGAACGCCGCAGCAGAGGAATTCGCGGCATCGATGCCGAATGCCCGACTGAGACTCGTCCCAGGTGCTGGCCATGCGATGACTCATGAACAGCCGAATGCAGTCATCGCATCGATCGACGAGGTTATCGAGCGGATATACGGTCGATGAGTCAGAAGACGACCGAGACTGAACTCGGCTGTCCAGCGGCGGCACACGCACTAGGATGGACCAATGGTGCCTGATCTCTCCGCACAGTCGCGTCGTACCCAGGCTTCGCCAGTGCCTCTGCCCCCGCGTGGGCCGCTGCCGCGACTTTCGTCCCAGCTCACTCTCGAACGGGTCCTCGATGACCTCGGCTCGACTCTGCTCAACCCGCTCACCGCGATCGATGACCCGCATCAGGCCGTGACTGGGGTGGTTGCCTTCGATCCTCACGATGATCAGGTCATCCCGGCCGGAGCGATCGTTCTGGGTATCGGTCTGTCCGATGCGATCGACGTCCGGCGATGTCTGCGGAGCATGAGCGCAGCGGGTGCGAATGTGCTCATCGGTCGCGGGCCGCGTGACCTGATGGAGACCATGTCGCACGTCGCTCGCGGATACGGCATGACCGTGTTCACTCTGGTGGCCGGAGCATCCTGGACGCAGCTGAGCAACCTCATCAATTCTCTGCTCGTCGACCCGCGCGGGGTCGACGACACCGAAACCATTGACGGCCTGCCCGGTGGGGACCTCTTTGCCGTGGCCAATGCCATCGGTTCGCTGCTGGATGCCCCGATCACGATCGAGGACCGCAATTCGCGGGTGCTCGCCTTCTCCTCGGGCCAGGACACCGCGGACGGACCGCGCATCGAAACGATCCTCGACCGTCAGGTGCCCGTCGAATATACCCGCAGGCTGCAATCGGCCGGGTTCTTCACGAAGCTGTACTCGTCGATCGAGCCGGTGTCGATCAGGCTCGATGTCGACGGAGTCGACGTCAAGAATCGGGCGGCGATCGCGGTCCGTGCCGGAGGCGAGATCCTCGGCTCGATCTGGGCGGCGCTGTCCGATGAGATGGATGAGGAGCTGGCACGAGTTCTCCGGGACATGGCCAAGATCGCTGCACTGCACATGCTCAGGCTGCGAGCAAGTGACGGCCTGGATCGTCGTCTGCGAGCGGATCTGCTGGCCACCGCCCTCGACGGCGGCGACGGCGCCGAGTACGCCATCAGGAGACTGGGAATCGAATCGTCCCATATCGCAGTCTTCGCTCTCGGCGTGGATCAGGAGGAGACCTCGCAGCTGGACGAAGCCATCGAGGCGCAGCGGATCGTCGACGCCATCAACGTCTATCTCGCGGCGGTGCGTCCACAGGCCAGTGCGGCGAGGCTAGGTGACACCATCTTCGGGATACTGCCAATCCAATCGGTTGACGACGGGGAGGAGCAGGCACGGAGATTCGTCGGCGACCTCGTGGTCCGGGCCGGAACACGCGTGCGGGTCTGCGGCGGGATCGGGCCGATCGTCACGGATTCCCGAGACCTCCTCAGCGCGAGAGAAGGTGCACGTCGAGCCCTGCGCGTGGGTCTTGATCGGAGAGATCGTGGTACCTCGGTGGCTGTACTATCGCAGGTCTATGTCGACTCTCTGCTGCTGGACCTGCGGGATCAGGTGTCGCTGCGGCGTGACCAGCTGTCCGGGCCGGTCCACAGGCTGCACGATTACGATCTCGACAACGGCACCGACTTCGTGCTCACCCTCGACACCTGGCTGGCGTGCATGGGCGACGTCAGCCGAGCGGCTAATCTCCTCCATGTGCATGCGAACACTCTGCGCTATCGTCTGCGACGTCTGGCCGAGATCGCTGATCTGGATCTCGAGGATGCGGATGCGCGTTTCGCCGCGCAGCTACTGCTGCGCATCGACCCGCAGCTGACTGCAGGGCATGCGGAGAGATCAGCTGAGCGAGCTGGGCCAGGTCGCCCGCCAACGGCCTAAGCCCGCAATGCCGCCAGTCTCTCACTTGAGTGCCTGAACGATCTGATCCACATCGATCGTCCGCGGCCCTGAAAGGGCGATGCCCGTTAGGAAATTCTTCAGCTCGGATTCGTTGGAGGCGATTGTGGTGTTCCCTGCATGTCCGAGGTGGTGCACCTGGGCGCCGGGGTAGGAATAGAAGAGCGCCGAATTGCCATGCAGGTACGCAAGAGTCCACGCCACTTTGCATTGGCCGAATCGAACATTGGGGGGGTGCCCCTATATTTATTCGTAGGCCCCGCACGGGGTCTGGTCGCTGGTCCTGGTATGGCTGATTTGCCCTGTCATTAATGATCCGGGGGGGGGTGTTGCCGCCAGGAATCCAGGACGCGCGTTGACTGCTGATAGGGGCTCGGCCCAGTTGAACTGAGGTCTCGTCGTAACGTGGGTGCCAGCATCGGGTGTCATGACAAACCTGCGGCCACTGGTTTGGATGGTCGAGGAGGACTGTCATGAACACTGAATACGACGTCTGGTTCGGCCTCGACGTCGGCAAGACCAGCCATCACGGTTGCGGACTCGATCCGGCAGGTGAGCGGGTTTTCGACCACGAACTGGCGCAGGATGAGACCGCGCTTCGGGACGTGATCACGAGGTTGCAGGACGGGTTCGGTCGTGTGCTCGTCATTGTTGATCAGCCGAACACGATCGGTGCGCTTCCCGTCGCGGTCGCCCGGGATTGTGGTGCCGATATCGCCTATCTTCCGGGGTTGGCGATGCGCAAAGCAGCCGATCTGTATCCGGGGCAGGCGAAGACGGATGCTAGGGATGCGTTCATCATCGCCGACACCGCGCGCACGATGCCGCACACGCTACGCTCGGTAGATAGGGAATCGGTTGTGCTGGCTAACCTCAAAGTGTTGGCCGGCACGGATGAGGACCTCGCGCACGACACGACGAGGGTGATCAACCGGTTGCGGTCCTTGTTGCTGCAGATCCACCCGGCACTGGAACGGGTCTTCAAAGGCACTGTCGTGACCAGGACGATCGTGCTGGATCTGCTGATCCGGTACCGCGGTCCCGCGGGTCTGCGCACGGCGGGGAAGTCGGGGGTGAAGCGGTGGGCGAAGAACCACACCCGTAAAGACCCGTCGGCCCTGATTGATGCGATCTTTGACGCCCTGGCCGAGCAGACGGTGACCGTGCCCGGGAGCGAGGCGTCGGAGTCGGTGGTGCCGCGGCATGCTGCCAGGATCAAGGCGTTGAAAGCTGAGCGTAAAGAGATCGAGGCTGAAGCTGAGGAGTTGGCTGATTCGCTCCCTCTTCTTCAGGTCTTAACGTCCATGCCGGGAGTCGGCGTTAAGACCGCGTCCCAGATCCTCCTGGCAGCCGGTGATTTCAATACGTTCAAAACTGCCTGACACTTGGCGGCGTATGCCGGGATCGCACCGGTGACGCGGCGGTCGGGGACATCAATCAGGGGTGAGTTCCCGTCAAAGGCGGGCAACAAACGGTTGAAGAACGCCCTGTTCCACTCGGCGTGGGTTGCGTCGTGTCATGACCCGTTGTCGAAGGCCTATTACGACCGGAAGCGAGATGAGGGGAAGCGGCATAATGCGGCGGTGATGTGCCTGGCTCGTCGCCGGCTCAACGTTCTGTTCGAGATGGTCAAGACCGGGGCCCTCTACGAGGCAAAGACCCCGGTTGCTGCTTGACAATGAATGTAACGGGTCAGTCTGCGAAGGTAGATTTCGCCGCAGCGGGACGTCAGTGAAACGTCCAGCTCGGAAGAACCGGGAGGGCAGAACTAAGCTACGTCGTTCATGGTCGCGTTCCGGAACTGCTCGTATTTGTGCTCGAGTAGGTCTCTTTCCGGGCGCTGTCGCCGACTCTTGGGGACTGTCATCAAGCTATTGCCGTGGAGTTCTTGAAGACCGTGTTTAAGCATCGGGCCATCCACCTCTTCCAACAGATCATGTCGAATCTCGACGACATGGTCTGGACGAATTCCGAGGAAGTACCGGTCGAAAGCTGCATGGTGAATTTTGCACATCGCCAGTCCATTGACGACTGAGGCGATGCCGCGTTCATCATTATCGGGCACGATGTGAGCGGCATCCAGAAGACTGGGGTGAGCCAACATGCAGACAGTGCACCGGTTCTCATAGGCAGAAAGCACCATGGACCGGAAAACGGGCTGGTGCACTCGAGCTTTCGCCATTCTATTGAGATAGCGTCGAGCGACCGTTTCGTGTGCTGAATCGCTGAGCTCAAATGCTGCTTGCGCATCCTCAGCGGCGACAAACACAAATTGTTGGTGCTCAGGCTCCTCATCAACGATGAAAACCGGAGCAATGACTTGGTAACGGGCAGGGCTTTGTGCAACTCCGCGGAACCAGATCAGTGGGAGGCGGTTGTTCAGAGCCTCCCGTAGTCCAACGTTTTCGGGGTGGTTGGGATCTGTGCCTCGCCATTTGTACCTAAATCGACCGTCAATTCCAGTGGAGTCTTCGTAGGGAGGAGATTCACCCGGTGCTGTGTACGACGTGCGAAAAGACAAAGCGGCCGAGTAGTTGCCGGGCTTCCAAATGCCCTGCATCGGTGCGATTAGGCGCGTTTCACTTTTTGCAAAATGGAAATCGCTGAGATCCTCACGGGTGAGTGGTTCTCGCCCGCTGTCAGTTCTCATCTCTAACCAGTCGATCGCGGCTGCGCGCAATCCGCCGGGTTCACCGTTGGGCATCTTTGCTCCTGTCTGAATGGTTTTCAGGTGTTGGTGCGCCGGTGGCGAGTTTTTCCACAGTTGGCAAATCCGCCCTCGCCCATTGGAGAGTGGAGAGCTGTTCTCGAGTGCACCACTTCATCGAGTCGTGATCGGTGCTAGAGCTTGGAAGTGTGGTCACTGCAACGAAGTAGCACGCCAGATCGATGCGTTTGTCGCCGCTCTGGGTGGTGGCTCGCGTGACTAGATCGCGGACCTTTGCATCGTGTAGGTCGAGTTCTTCGGCTATTTCTCGAGACAACGCTTGCTGAGGAGTTTCGCCAGTTTCTATTTTTCCGCCAGGAAACTCCCACTTGCCACCTTCGGCCCTGTCTGGGCGGCGCCGGCAAGCGAGAATCCTGCCGTGGTGCTCGATCACAGCGCCGACGACTCGGATGACTTTCACCATGTTCTTAGATTATGTCAACGATCAACCAATGTCGTTCCTGATCAGGATTGCATTATCGAAGTTAACTATTCGGCGACTCAAGACACGGGCAAATTAAGACGAAGAGCCTCCCACGCGAACGTCGCGATCCAGTGCGACGACACATACTCGTCCGAGATAGCGGCTTCGAGGCCGGGAGCCATCAGCGAATCGACTCGGGTGAGCATGCCTTTCGCCTGGGCGTGAAGGTCCTCGTCTCCCGACTTCTCAGCGATCGCCTCTAACTTCGGAGCCAATCGCATCACCGATGCCGCAACTGAGAGTCCCAAACCGTAAAGATGGCTCTGTTGACCGTCGGTCGGGTCGAGGACCTTGACCGGTGTAAGAGCCGGTGACTCGGGAGAGAGCTCAGAGAGGAACCCAGGCAACCAGGTCGCTAACTCGTCTTCGGTGAAGACCTCTGCTATGAGGTCAGCCTCGCACAGGCCGGGGGAAAGGAAGTCGTGACCGCTGCGTTCCTGACGGAAATTCCACGCAGTATCCTCGGCGAAGAAGCGACGGGCCGCACCCGCAATGGTATCGACGGCGTCGTGTAGGTCAGCTATTCGCGCACCGATGAGAATTCTGCGCAAACCGAACGCTGTATTGGAATGAACCCCGTGACGGACCGGCTCGGCGACCTTCGGCAGCCATGCGGTGACGAGGTCGAAGACGGTCTCACCGAGCACCTGGGTGTTCTTTCCCAATGCCCGCAGCTCCGCTACGCCACTGGCATTGAGCACCCGATTGAGTTCAACCGCCCACGCCCAACCATATGGCCGCTCCCAGGAAGGATTCTCACGGAGGAAGGCTGCCTCGGCGAGCATATTTTCCTCGCTCAGATGCGAAGACAGGATCTCGATCGCGCGTTCGCGCCAATCAGTACTCCGCGCTGCCTCAGTCTCCAGCAACGACGCCAACAGGTAGTGCATGTGCACGCTCGAATGCCAGTCATAGGAGTTCGCGAATGCGGGGTGCTTCTCCACCGCAGGCACGATATCGGCCAGACTCCACGCCAGATGATGGGAGGCGAACGGATACTCACGGGTGATGTTGCTCATCGCCACCTCGGCGAAGGGGTGGACGAAATCGGCAGTCGGCGGCATAGATCCTCATCGGTTCGGGGTTTCCACTCTACGCGGGCGAACATGAGTGCGACCGGTTGCCTGCGGCCAACCGGCAGCGATTCTCTGCGGCTAGGCTGGATCTGACCGGGACCAGCCCTAGTCGCGACAGCTAGGAAGGATGGGCAAGCAATGACGCGGACCCCCGAAGTATTCGGCAAGACCGCCGATGAACACATTCGGTGCGTGCACTACGCCACCGATCTCGACATCATCGCCATCCGCTTCGCCTGCTGCGACCGCTACTTTCCCTGCCACCTGTGCCACTCCGAGACCGCGGATCATCCCGCGCAGCAGTGGCCGCGCGAACAGTGGAACCAGCCCGCCATCCTCTGCGGAATGTGCTGGACCGAACTGACGATCGTGACGTACAAGAGCGTCGATGAATGTCCGAAATGCGCCGCTCCGTTCAACCCACGCTGCGCGGCGCATTCGGATCTCTACTTCGCCAGCTAGTGAAGAACCCGGTCAGTGAAGGAACTGCATCACCACGATCATCGCGGCCATTCCCCAACAGTCGAGTGAAACCAGAGGGCGCCTGCGGGCGATGTCGTGGACGGCACAGATCACCAAGAGCACAGCGAGGACGACGACGCCCACCGTCAGGAACGTGCTGATGAGCGAAATGTCACCGGCATGATGCCCGTGGCCGCCAGCTGCATGGCCGCCGGCATGCGCCGAACCGCTCATGTGCGCCCCATGGTTGAGGACCTGCCATGCCATGACCGGATAGGTGATGGCGGAGAGGACAGCAGCCGTCGGTCCCTGGTGAGATCCCTGAGAACTATGCCTGTCGGGTGCAATCGGCGACCGAACCTTACCCTCGTCCCTGGACACCGACGCGCCGCCCGGGCCACTCGTGACGAGAGCGGGGGACCGCCTCGGCGAGGGAACCCTGGACGACGATCGCAGGAACACTGCCAAGCAGATCCCGGCGAGGAGCAGCGCCCCCGACCAGACGACTGTCGGGACGATGGCGGTGTAGGCCAAGTCGATCATGGCAAGAACCATCACGACCGCGGCGACGATCGCCGGTCGTCCCTTCGACGCGAGAGCGCCGGTCAGGCACAGGATCCCCGAGGCGACCATGAGGAACGATGCCATGCTGCTCATCGTGGATACCCCTCAGTCGCACTCGCAGGAGCGCCCGGTCTCCGTGCCGCAGTGTCCCGACTTCGGGCGCGGCACATCGAGTGCGGGATTCCTGTCGAAGAAGCCATAGGGCTTCATTGTGAACCCGAGCTTGTCGACGGGCATGATCGGCCAGTCCTCGGGACGGGGGAAGTGCGTCATCGCAAACGAGGCCCACACGACGATGTCGTCACCATCGACCGGACGCTGCTGCTCGACCCACTGCGTAATGGTGCCGGCACCCGGGTTCTGATTCGGATACGTACCTGAGGGGAACCGTTCATCCGCATCGAAGTGCGTCAGCCACATGTGCTTCGACCCGAAACCGGCCCGCTTCGAGATCGACGACCCCTCGGCCGCCATCATCGTCGGCTCATCGGGCACGCGCAGCTCATAGCCCACGGGGAACCCATGCCGGTTGTTCTTCTCCGGATTGACGATGTGCCAGACACGGCCGGTCTCCCCATTGGCAGTCCGACCACCCTCGGCGGTGAGCCGAGTGAGCTTGCGGGTGAAAGCGTTGCCGTAGGGATTGTCGTCGCCGAAGGGCACGCGGACAGCTTCCTGCTCATCGACGGCGTTGGCGCTGCCGTCGACCTGCATGTCGAGGCGGGCGCAGAACATGTGCTGATGGAAGGGCATGCCCAGTCCCTCATCGCCGAGCGGTGAAGACCAGCGCTGCCGCTGCTCCTCGTCGCCGTACGCGGCCGTGTAGACGATGCCGGTGGCCTTGCACTCGAGCTCGATCGTGCCGTCGAGGTAGAGGTACCAGTAGAAGCCGTAGTCGTAGTTGCCGACGGTGATGAAGAAGGAGATGACGAGGCGGCGGTTGCGGCGCACATCGACGGCGCCGGTGAACTCATCGGTGTGCTTGAACAGAATGCCTGCATCCTCTTCGTGGATGCAGATGGCGTTCGTGATCGTGTGCGCATGCCCCTGATCATCGGCGAGCACCGCATCGGAGTAGTGGATCTCGCCGAGGCAGTCGCAGCCCAGTTCGAGTGAGTTCGTGTTCTTGCCCATCGAGTACTCGCCGGCGTCGAAGTAGTTCTGCCAGAAGCGCACCGGGCTGGGGTCGCCGTAGGGCACGACCATCTCCGCCACCGAGGCGCGGTAGACGATGGGGCGGCGCTCGCCCTCGTCATCGAAGCTGATCTGATGGAGCACCAGGCCCTCGACCGGATCGAAGCCGAGTCGCACCTGCCACTTCTCCCAATCGAGGACATCCCCGTTCAGGGTGAAGCTCGCGCCCTCGGGCTGGGTGATCTCGATCGGCTTCTGCGTCGTCCGCGGCTCGGGCAGCCAAGAATCGAGATGATAGTCGAAGCGCTCCTGGGGCACGGGCACGACGTCGGTATCGACGACCTCGACCACCTCGCCGGTGTTGAGATCGAGGTAGGCGACGAGCCCCTCGAGCGGATGCGCCCACGCGTTGTCCTGCGGGTCTGACTGAATGAAGGACGAACCGCGCACGAGGCGGCGGCCGGCCTCTCCGGGAATGTCGAAGCATCCGGCGGAGAGCGCGCAGATGCGCACGGTCTCGACATCGGTGATGCCGCGAGCCTCGACAGCCGCCCGCCACGTCGCATCGTTGCGGATCATCTGCTCGGCTTCTTCGTACTCGGTCATCGTGATCGGAGCCTGACCCTCGGCCGCGACATCGAGCACACGGGCGAAGAGGACCTTGCGCTCGGTCAGCGAGACGAGGAGCTCCGCCTGCTCCCCGGTGTCGCGATCGATGATGAGCGAGCGCACGCGGCGGTCGAGGTCGGTGGCACCTGCGATGACCTCGCGCTTATCCGGTTCGACGAGGCTGACGAGAGCGAACAGCGTCTGTTCGCTCACGTGGCCGGCATCGACGATGATGGCCCGGTTGAGCTCGATCTCCTCACCGGTCAGGCGGTCGAGGGGATGTGCAGTCGAAGTGCCGACGGTGGTCGTTGTCGGTGCAGTCATGGTCTTCACATGCCTTTCTGTGTATCGAGTTTGCTGTCGAGAGCGGGGTCGAGGTCGTCGAGCAGATCCTGAGGATCGGCGGGTGTGGGGCGGAAGACGCGGACCCGGTGCCCGCGGACGTATCCGATCAGGGCCAGCGCGGCGAGGGCGCCGAGGGTGCCGAGAGTGAGGGCCGTGAACGGTCCCTGAGCGACGCCCCATTCGTCGAGGAAGTTGTATTCCTGTCCGAAGAGCCGATCGAGTGTGCCGGGGAAGATCGCGACCCAGGAGCCGAGCAGGATCCAGAGGAAGGCGATGCCGCCGAGGATGGTGAACCCGACATTGCCGACGGGCACGCGGAAGGGGCGTTCGATGCCGGGGTGCTTCCAGCGCAACTTGATGGCCGCGGGGATGATGAGCAAGTAGCTGAGCAGGAACGTCGAGATGGAGATCGAGAGGACGACCCCGAACAGTGCACCGGCATCACCGCTGAGCTGCATGGCCGCGATGAGGAAGACCGTGGCGACGGTGCCCGAGAGCAGGTTGACGTTGACCGGTGTGCCCAGTGTGCGGGAGATCTTGCCGAAGAAGCCTCCGAAGAATGCTCCGTCGGCCGCGGTCAGTGCCTGCATCCGATCGCTCATGATCATCCAGGCCGCGCCTTGTGAGGCGAGGATGATGACGAACATCAGCGCCGCGAGCACGACCATGACCTCGGCAGCGGGGCCGTAGACGGTGAACACCGTCTGCACGGCATCGAGGAGTCCGCCGATGCCGGTGATCGTCTCGGTCGGCAACACGAGCAGCATGGCGAGGACCGGCAGGAGATAGCAGAGCGCGGAGATGAATCCAGAACGTGCGATCGCGACGGGGATGTCCTTCTTCGGGTTCTTCATTTCGTCCGAGGCGCTGTTCGATGCCTCGAACCCGAGGTAGGAGAAGAGCAGCAGCGGCACTAGCCCGAGGAAACCGCCGAGGCTGGGGCTGAAGTCCGAGAGGTGGAGCGGCTGAACGCCGTGTTGGACGGCGTAGATGATCGTGGTGAAGAGGAAGAACGCGATGAAGATGACCTTAAGCACGCCGCCGAGCGTGGGCAGCCACTTCGCCTTCGCCAACGACAGAATCGCCGCGATTACCGTGATCCAGATGAAGACGATCTTGAAGATCCAGTCGCCGATCGACCCGGCCTCGAGCGGGCTGATGAACTGGTTCCAGGTGCCGGTGGCGAGGAACGCCATCGAACCGCCGACCCACACGGGCTGAGTGACCCAGCTCAGTATCGAGGCGATCGCACCTGCGGGCCGACCGAAGGCCTGGCGGACCCAGATATAGGCTCCGCCTTCACCAACGAAGGTGCTGCCGGTCTCGGCGAAGACGAGCGCGTAGGGCACGAGGAAGAAGATCGCGAGGACGAGTGTCCAGGTGAAGGTCTCCGCGCCGAATCCTGCGGTCTCGGCGAGGACTTCAATGCTCAATACCGCCGACATGACGATGAGCACGATGTCGAATCGGCCGAGCGTCTTCTTCAGATGCTGCTTCTGTTCGTCCGCGTATGCGGTCGTGCGTTCAAGGGAAGACACCATCCACCTCCTTGTGAGTGGGCGTCCGATAGAGTTCTTTGAGTTACACCGTAAAGAATTGCACGGGCGGTCGCCGATTGACAGAGGTACGGCCATACCGATCCGCGTTTGCCTGCATCACTTCAGGAGATAATGGGGCCATGGCACGACCGAAGAATCAGGCGGGACGCCGTGCACAGCTGGTGCAGGCGGCGAAGCAGGCGATCGCGCAGCGCGGACTCAACGGGCTGCGAACCATCGACGTTGCCGCGCACTCAGAGCTGGGTGCCGGTTCGGTGGCGTACTACTATCCCGACCTCGGAGACCTCGTGCGTGAGGTGCACGAAGACGCGGTGTCACGGTTCTACTGGAACCGGCGCGAGCAGGGGATCGCAGGTGAGACTCCGGAGGCCAAGCTGGCCAGGATCATCCGCAGCGGCATCCCGCGCTCTCGCGACGACGTCGACTTCCAAGTGCTCAATGAGCTGCATACCCACGCGCACAGGGATACTTTCCATGCCGGTCTCATGGCCGAGCTCTACCGACTCGAGGTCTCGCTCTATGCCGCGGTCCTCAACGAGGGCGTCGAGGAGGGCGATTTCACGATGACACTGCCCGTGGGGACGGCGGCGAGCAACCTCGTCGCCCTCGAAGACGCCTACGGACTGCACTTCATGGGCGGAACCCCGCTCGACGCCGACGACATCTTTCGGCTCATCGCCGCCAACGCCGAGGTGCTGACCGGGTGCAGGCTGGTCGAGACGACAATGGCGCGGTGAACCGGCGTCCATCCGAACAGGAGTGGTTGCCGGTTCACCGCGCCGAGAATGGGCTTCAGTGTCGGTGGGGCTTGCGGAAGCGAGGGTGCTTCACCCCCACTGCAGCCAGGTGGTCTTGAAGTCCGAGTAGTTCTCCAGGGCGTGGACGGAGAGGTCGCGGCCGAAGCCGGACTGTTTGAAGCCGCCGAAGGGTGTGGTGAAGCCCAGTGCGTCGACGGTGTTGACCGAGACGGTGCCGGCCACCAGGCGCGCGGAGACTCGATGGGCTCGGGCCATGCTTCCCGTCCACAGTGCTGCTGCCAGACCGTAGGGCGTTTCGTTGGCTTTCGAGATCGCCTCCTCCTCGGTGTCGAAAGGGGTGACGAGGGCGACGGGGCCGAAGATCTCGTGGCTGTGCAGACGGTGATCGACCGGCAGGTCGGTGACGATCGTCGGCTCGACGAAGGTGCGGCGGCCGTTGATCGCCGGGCGATTGCCGCCCTGGACGATGGTGCCGTCCGCGCGGGCCTGCTCGATGCATTCCCACACCTCGTCGGCGTGCTTCTCGGATACGAGGCAGCCGATCGCGGAGTCGGGGTCGAGCGGATCCCCGGGCTGGAAGTTCTCGGCTGCGTCCTCGAGCAGATGGACGAACTCCTCGTAGACGGGGCGTTCGACGAAGATCCGCGAGGTGGCCGAGCAGACCTCGCCCTGGTTGTAGAAGATGCCGAACGCAGCCTTTTGGGCCGCAGCTGACAAGTCGTCGGTATCGGCGAAGATGACATTGGCGCTCTTGCCTCCGGCCTCGAGCGCCAAACGCTTCATATTGGACTCACCGGCGTAGACCTGGAGTTGTTTGGCGACCTCGGTGGACCCGGTGAAGCCGAGCATGTCGACCTCCATGTGCCGACCGAGCGCGGTTCCGACGACAGACCCGCGACCGGGCACGACGTTGAGGATGCCCGCGGGCAGCCCCGCCTCGGCAGCGATCTCGGCCAGCAGCAGGACCGAATGCGAGGCCTCGACCGGAGGCTTAACGACGAGGGCATTGCCGGCCGCCAGTGCCGGAGCGATCTTCCACGTCGCGATCTCCAGCGGATAGTTCCACGGCACGATGACCCCGATGACGCCCAGCGGTTCACGGGTGACGAGCGCCGTCGACCCGGCCGGGGTCACGGGGATCTCGTCACTGAGTTTCTCGATGGCCTCACCGTAGAAGCGGAACAGGGCCGCGGCCCCCGGGGCGTCGATCGTCGAGGACTCACCGATCGGCTTGCCCATGTCGAGTGTGTCGAGGAGGGCGAATTCGTCCGACCGCGCTTCGATGAGCTCGGCCAGGCGCAGCAGCACCTCGCGCCGATGCGTCGCCGAGGCGCGCGACCACTCGCCGCCATCGAACGCGGCGCGGGCGCTCGCCACCGCCGCATCGACATCGGATCCGTCACCGAGGTGGAGCTGCGAGATCACCTCACCGGTGGCGGGGTTCGTCTTCGGATGAGTCTGCCCCGAGCGTGCATCGACCCGTTGCCCGTTGATGACTGGGCGTCCGTCGATGGTCAGAGCCGCTGCTGCGGCCTGCCATTCGGCCAGGGTCGCCGGTCGGGTCGTGGTGTCGGTCAGAGTCGCGGTCATGGAAGGTCTCCTTCGAAAGTGGTGCGGAAAGCGAGTGGGCAGTGACTGCGATCAGCGGTCGCTGGAGGGTTCGACGGGCGAGGGGCTGGGGCACTCGACGGGCGTTGCCGCTTCGGCGACGGGGGAGGCCGGTGCCTCCTCGATGTCATCGGAGTGCAGCAGGTTGATGCCGCGGGTCTCCGGCAGCGAGGCGACGGTGACGATGCCGATGACGCCGACCACGGCGAGGAACCAGCCGGGGCTGAGCGTGCTGCCGGTGGTGTCGATGAGCCAGGTGAGGATGTACGGCGCAGTGCCGGCGAAGAGTGCGGCGGTCAGCGCATAGGCGATGGACAGTCCCGTCTGCCTCGTCCGGGTCGGGAAGAGCTCGACGACGGTGGCGGCGTGGGTGCCGAGGATGATCGCGAGGATGAACGCCAGGCCGAAGGTCGAGACGAACGACGCCCACGGGTAGTCGGCGCCCATGAGGAGGAACAGCGGAACCGAGAGCACCGTGAGTGCGATCGCCGCGATCATGAGCACAGGCTTGCGTCCGAACCTGTCCGAGGCGAGGCCCGCCAGCGGGACGATGACGAGGCCGAGTGCCGAGGCCAGGGTCGACAGCAGCGCTGCCCGTCCGGGGTCGATGCCGACCGCGGTCTCCTGATAGGTGAGTAGGTAGACGAGGACGACGTAGAAGGTGACGTTCATGAACGTCTCCATCCCACAGGTCTGGAGGAACTGTTTGGGATTGCGTTTGAACACCTCACGCAGGGGTGCCTCGGCGACGGTCTCCATCTTCTGCAGGGCAGAGAACTCCGGGGTGTCCTCGATCTTCCGACGGATGTAGAGGCCGATGAAGCCCAAGGGCACGGTGATGAGGAACGGGATCCTCCAGCCCCAGGCGCTCACCTGGTCGGGCGTCAGCGCCTGGTTGAGGAGGAAGACGACGAAGGAGGCCAAGAGGAATCCGGCCAAGGAGCCCACCTCGAGCCAGCTGCAGCCGAAGCCTCGGCGCTTCGGCGGTGAGAACTCGCCGAGGAAGGCCGCCGCGCTGCCGAATTCGCCACCGGCGGCCAGCCCCTGCACGATGCGGGTGACGATGAGGAGGATCGGAGCGAGCATGCCGATGGTTCCGTAGGTCGGCAGCACTCCGAGCGCGAGCGTCGACAGTGCCATGGCGAGGATGACCAGCGACAGGGTGTGCTTGCGTCCGAGTTTATCGCCGAGGCGGCCGAAGATGACCGCGCCGATCGGCCGGACGAGGAAGGAGACCGCGAAGACCGCGAAGGTGGCGAGCAAACCTGCCGTGCTGTCCTCCTCGGGGAAGAAGATCGCTGCGATCGTCGTGGCCATATAGGCATAGACGGCCCAGTCGAACCAGTGGACGAGGACGCCGATGGAGCCGGCGACTACGCTCTTGCGCAGACCTTTCTGATAGGCCAGCCCCTCGGCAGCCTGTGTGTCACCTGACATGTCCGAATCCTCCTTTGGAATCGTGGTTGCCAGCGCTGTGCTGGCGGTGCGGCCTTCCGTCAGCCGCGCTGGACGCTCACATCCGCGGCGGTCCAGGCCAACGCGATTGCGCCGTCGATGAGTGTGCTCTCGGCCTTCTCGCCGACGCAGGACTCGGCGAACGCCGCCTGATGGTTGCTCGCCTCGCCGCCGACCCCGATGTAGGGGTGGATGGCGTCGACGATCTGGGAGACGTTGCCCATATCCGTCGACGCGCGGTTCATCGTCGCTGCGACGGGGTCGACGTCGAAGTTCCGGCCGAGTGCGAGCGCATTGGCCCGGTAGGCTTCGAGCGCGACCTCATCGGTGCGCATCTCCGAGTAGCGGCGGCTCTCCGGAGTGATGGTCAGTTGTGCCCCAGTGGCCAGGGCCCCGGCCTCGAAGCAGTTGATGACCTTCTGCTCGAGGGCGAGCAGCTCCTCCGTCGTCTCGGCGCGCACGTACCAGCGGCCCTCGGTCTTGGACGGGATGGCGTTCGGCGCCTCACCGCCGTTCGTCATCACCCCGTGGACCCGTACGGTCTTCGGCAGCTGCTGGCGGAGCAGACCGAGGGCCACCTGGGCGATGAGGAACGCGTCGTTGGCATTGATGCCGCGTTCCGGGTATGCGGCCGCATGGGCGGCTCGCCCGGTATATTCGACGTGCCAGTGGGTGACGGCGAATGGTTCGGCCTCGGCGACATCGACGGGTGCGGGATGGGCCATGAGCGCGAAGTCGAGTTCGGTGAAGGCACCGCGGTCGAGCAGTTCGATCTTGCCGCCTCCGCCCTCTTCGGCCGGTGTGCCGATGACCTCGACGGTGATGCCGAGTTCCCCGGCCGCCTCGGCGAGGCCGATCGCCCCACCGACGCTCATCGCGGCGATGAGGTTGTGGCCGCAGGCGTGACCGAGGCCGGGCAGGGCGTCGTACTCGGCGAGGAAGCCGATAGTGAACTCGCCCGATCCGAACGTGGCGCGAAACGCGGTTTCGAGTCCGAGGTAGGGGCGTTCGACGGTGAACCCGTGCTCGGCCAGGACTCCGGCGACGGCGGCCGAGGAGCGGAACTCTTGCCAACCGAGCTCGGGGTCGTCGTGGAGGGAATTCGACAGTTCGATGAGCCGCGGCGCGACCTCGGAGATCTTGGCGGCGATGCGGTCCTTGACTGCGACGGTCGTGTCGTTCATCGATCGTCACCGGGCACGCCGTAGGACGGAGAGGCGGCCGGATCGAGGCCGCGCGTGATGTAGTCGTCCCGCTGGGGCATCCAGATCTCGAGGAGGCGGCCGAGCTGCCCGATCGGATCCTCATCGGCCCAATCGACGCGCAGATCGGTGACCCTCCAGCCGGAGCCGTTGACCACGGACAGGCCGGCGGAGTGGACGGGTCCGGCTTCGCCGCCGGCGGCCATCGCTGCCTCGAAGGCTGCGAAGAGGCGTTCTTCGAGACGACCGGTTGCAGACAGCGCGGTCTCGACGAAGGCGTCGAGGACTGTCAGGTCGGCGAGCATATTTCCTCCGGCCACGGCGTTGTTCTCGGTGCGGGCACCGAAGACGCCGAGCGCCTGCGCGCCCGAGTGCGCGGCGGTGTTCCCGGCGGCGTCGATGAC
The DNA here is from genome assembly GCF_013623905.1 of Brevibacterium sediminis. Classification (GTDB taxonomy): domain Bacteria; phylum Actinomycetota; class Actinomycetes; order Actinomycetales; family Brevibacteriaceae; genus Brevibacterium; species Brevibacterium sediminis. The sequence continues at coordinate 201,246 of NZ_JABKDD010000005.1, read as the reverse complement.
TAGCAGCTGCCGAAAGTCGATCCCGGTGGGATCGGCAGCGGCGACGACGGCGTCGAGCGCCGACTGCGCATTCTTGCCCGAAGCCATCTCAGAGATGATCGCCGGACCGAGCCGCGGGTCGGTGATGTTCTGGGAGTTCACCCCGCCGACCCCGTCGGTCAGACTGATGCAGCGTGCGGCGACGGCCGGCGAGGATGAGGAGATCGCGGAGCCGAACTCTCCGGTCTCGGGATCGTGGAGGAGGAGCGAGAAGGTCACTGGGCCACCTCGGTCCGTCCCGCCTCGGTACCGTTGTTCGCAGCGGAGTTCTCGCTGATGACGGCGGTGGCGTCGATCTCGACGAGCCACTCGGGGCGCGCCAGGGCCTGGACGACGATGCCCGTCGAGACTGGGTAGACGCCCTTGAGCCACTTGCCCATGGTCCGGTAGACGTCCTCGCGGTAACGGGGATCGATGATGTAGACGGTGACCTTGACGATGTCGGCGAGGCTGCTGCCGGCTTCTTCGAGGAGCATCGCGATGTTCGCCATCGCCTTCTCCGCCTGGGCGGTGACATCGCCGATGCCTACGGATTCCCGGGTCTCGAGGTCCTGACCGATCTGTCCGCGCAGGTAGACGACACCGCCGGCGACGACGGCCTGGCAGAGATCGTTGTCGAGATTCTGCTCCGGATAGGTGTCCTTGGTGTTGAACATCCTCAGTCGTGTGTGCGTCGGCTCTGCCATGGTGCGTCTCCTCGTTGAGTGAAGCGGTCGTTGTCTGCCACCCATTCTCGAGACATTCCATTCATCTGTGAAATAGTTATAATTTAGTCAGAGCATCTACAAAACAGATTCTTCATCGCAGGGAGCCGCAATGGTGCAGAGATTCGCGATCACGCTCACCCAGCTGTCCTACTTCGCCGAATGCGCGAAGACGCTCAATATGACCGAGGCCAGCCAGGAGCTGCACATCGCCCAGTCGGCTGTGTCGACGGCGATCAACCAGCTGGAGAAGGCCCTCGGGGCTCCGCTGTTCGTGCGTCAGCACTCGAAGGGCCTCGTGCTCACCTCGGCCGGCGAGAGCCTGCTCCACGAGACGCGGGAGATCTTCGGGCGGATCACCGACGCCGTCGACTCGATCCAGGCCGGTCAGCGTGAGGTACGCGGAACCATCGTCATCGCCTGCTTCCAAACGATCGCACCGTTCCTGCTGCCGCAGCTGCTCCAGCGATTGGGCGAGCGTCACCCCGACCTGACCGTCGAAGTCGTCGAGGGAGACCACGAGGAGAGCATCGATGCCCTGCGCAGCGGTCGGGTCGAACTCGCGCTCAACTACGACCTCACCGAATCCGACGGCATCCGCGCCGAGATCGTCGGCGAGGCCCGGCCGCACGTCATCGTCGGCACCGACCATCGTCTCGCCCGTCGGAAGAAGGTCTCTCTGAGCGAGCTCGCCGAGGATGATTTCGTCGTCCTCGACCTGCCCGACAGCCGCGAGTACTTCCTCAACATGCTGCGCCTGGCCGGCATCACCCCGCATGTGCGTTACCGGAGCTCGAGCTACGAGACCGTGCGCTCGATGGTCGCCATGGGCCTCGGGTTCTCCATCCTCAACCAGCGACCGCGCATCCGACAGACCTACACGGGGGAGCGGACGACGATCCTCGAGATCTCCGATCCCGTCCCCACCCTGCATGTGGCTGTGTCCACCCTGGCTCGATCCGGGCAGACGGCGAAGGCCGCTGCCGTGGCCGACGTCGTCCGCGAGATCCTCGCCGAGGTGGCCCCCGAGTCAGGCTGAGAGCGTGTCCATTAGATACCCCCAAGTGATCGACGACTAAGTCTTGCATCTATTCATAAGATGCAGTGGACCGTGAAGAACTATTGGCATTGCCGCTTCCACCTGCGGTTTGCTGGAAGGCGTCAGGGCAACATCGAAGTTGTGCCCGCCAGCAACGAAGCACATGCCGCCGCAGCGCGGCACCGACGGAAGGGTGTCCATGTCGAACACAGCCGCAGAAACCACCGAAGTCGTCGTCATCGGCGGCGGCCAGGCCGGTATCGCGATGAGTGAGCATCTCAGCGAGCGGGGAGTGGCCCATGTCGTCCTCGAACGCGACCGGGTCGCCGAGGCCTGGCGCTCCCGCCGGTGGGACTCCCTCGTCGCCAACGGGCCCGCCTGGCACGATCGCTTCCCCACGCAGGAATTCGCGGACACCGAACCCGACGGCTTCGCCACGAAGGGACAGGTCGCCGAATACTTCCAGACCCTCGTCGAGGCCAAGGACCTGCCGGTGCGCACCGGGGTCAGCGCCACCTCGGTGACGGAGAACGCGGGATCCCGCGGATTCCGCGTGACCACCGACGCCGGAGTCATCGACGCCGACTACGTCGTCGCCGCCACAGGCCCGTTCCAGACCCCGCGGATCCCCGAGATCATCCCCGCCGAGGCGGGACTGACGCAGATCCACTCGAACGACTACAAGAACCCGGAACAGCTCGCCGACGGCGGTGTCCTCGTCGTCGGCGCCGGGTCGTCCGGCGTGCAGATCGCCGCCGAGATCCAGCGGTCGGGTCGACCGGTCCACCTCGCCGTCGGTCCCCACGACCGTCCGCCGCGGGCCTACCGCAGCCGCGATTTCTGCTGGTGGCTCGGCGTGTTGGGCAGATGGGACATGGCCACACCGCCGGCTGGAGCCGAGCATGTCACGATCGCCGTCAGCGGAGCGCAGGGCGGGCACACCGTCGACTTCCGTGACCTCGCGAATTCGGGCATCACCCTGCTCGGCCGAGCGAACTCCTATGCCGACGGCATCCTGCACATCGGTGACGACCTGCAGCGCAACATCGCCCGCGGCGACGAGAACTACCTGTCGCTGCTGCGTGAGGCCGATGAGTACATCGAACGCAACGGCCTTGACCTGCCGCCCGAGCCCGAGGCGCACATCCTCGGACCGGACCCAGACAGCGTCAGCGACCCGATCCACGAACTCGACCTTGCCGCAGCGGGGATCCGCACCGTGATCTGGGCGACCGGCTTCGGCGTCGACTACTCCTGGCTGAGCGTCGACGGCGTCCTCGACGAAAGCGGATACCCAGTGCAGAAGCGCGGTGTCAGCCCTGTCCCTGGCATGTACTTCCTCGGGCTGCCTTGGCTGTCCCGACGCGGGTCGAGCTTCATCTGGGGAGTCTGGCACGACGCGAAGTACCTCGCCGACCAGATCGGCATCCAGCGGATGTACCGTGACTATGCGCCATCGACCACCGATGCTTTCGCAGAGGCTGCGTCGTGACGACCCTGATCGCGAGGCACCACTTCGTTCCGCCCTCGTTCTCTCGGCTCTTCGGCCGACAGGCGAAATGTGAGAGTCTGAAGACACTATGACTGAGTCGACTTCATCCTCACCGCAGACCGCTTCGATTCCCCTGACCTCGCAGAACCCGCAGACCGTGCCCACCCGCACCGAGACCGACTCGATCGGCAGCATGGAGATCCCCGACACCGCCTATTGGGGCGTGCACACTGCCCGGGCGAACGAGAACTTCCCGATCACCCGCCGCCCGATCAACGTCTACCCCGATTTCGTCCGCGCCTTCGCCTGCGTCAAACAGGCCGCGGCCCGGGCGAATGCGGAGATCGGGGCGCTCGACGAGCAGCGGGCGAACCTCATCGACTCCGCGTGTGAAGAGATCAAGGCCGGCAAGCTCCACGATCAGTTCACCGTCGGCGTCGTACAGGGCGGAGCCGGCACCTCGACGAATATGAACGCCAACGAGGTCATCACCAACCGCGCCCTCGAGATCGCCGGTCGACCCAAGGGAGACTACGCCTTCCTCAACCCGAACGACCACACCAACCACAGTCAGTCGACGAACGACACCTACCCGACCGCCATCAAGATCGCACTGGCGTTCTCACTGCAGAACCTCCTCGGTGAGCTCACCCTGCTCGCCGACGCCTTCGCGGCCAAGGGGCGGGAATTCGCCCACATCGTCAAGGTCGGGCGCACCCAGCTGCAGGATGCGGTGCCGATGACCCTCGGACAGGAGTTCACCGCGTTCGCGGTGACTCTGCGTGAGGACGTTCAGCGGCTCGAAGAGGCAGTCGCCCTCCTCGGCGAGGTGAACATGGGAGCCACGGCGATCGGAACCTCGATCAACGCGCCGGTCGGCTACAAGGAAGCGGTCATCGAACACCTGCGGAAGATCACCGGTCTCGACCTCGTCACGGCCGGCGACCTGGTCGAATCCACCTCCGACACCGGAGTCTTCATCACCTTCTCCGGTGCGCTCAAGCGCAGTGCTCTGAAGTTGTCGAAGATCGCCAACGACCTGCGCCTGCTGTCCTCGGGGCCCCAGGCCGGCCTCGGCGAGATCAACCTGCCCGCCCGTCAGGCGGGGTCGTCGATCATGCCCGGCAAGGTCAATCCGGTCATCCCCGAGGCGGTCTCCCAGGTTGCGTACTCCGTGGCCGGGGCCGACGTCACCGTGTCCATGGCCGTCGAGGCTGGACAGCTGCAGCTCAACGCCTTCGAGCCGATCGTCGCCCACTCGCTGTTCCAGTCGATCACGTGGCTCGAACGCGCGGCCCAGACCTTCCGCATCAACTGCGTCAACGGCATCACCGCCAACGAGGCGCACATCGAAGACACCGTCGACCGCTCGGTTACCGTCATCACCGCGCTCGCCCCGGTCATCGGCTACGTCGCCGCCGCGAAGCTCGCGAAGGAAGCGCTGGCGAAGAACGAATCCATCGCCGATCTCGTCGTCGAGCACGGACTGCTCGAACGTGACCAGCTCGGTGAGATCCTCAAGCCTGAACGCCTGACCGGGATGCCCGCCGATGATTCCGTGGACAACACCGCCACCAGCGCCGAGGCGGTTCCCCGGGATGAGGTGACGACTGAGCTTCCGATCATCCCCGATCCGCAAGCGTGAGGCGCTCGCGCGGGACTGCACATGTCGTGTGCCCGCGCGCGTAACCTTGCAGGAGCACTGTGCACGTGGAACCACTGATTCTCCGACCGATGACAGCTCCGAGAGGTGACGCACGATGTCGATTGATGCCTATATCTTCTACAGCGACGGACAATGCGCTGAAGCGTTCAATCACTACCAGGAGATCTTCGGCGGCGAGCTGACGATTATGCCGATGAAGGACGTTCCCGAAGATCAGCGAATGCCCGGTTCGACCGACGAGACCGTCATGCATGCCGCGCTGAAATTCGGGGACACCCTGCTGATGGGATCGGATGACACCACGGGCGATGGAGGTCCGAGACAGGGGATCGCTCTGTCCTACACAGCCTCCGACCTTGAGACCGCCGGCACGGTGTTCGCCGGTCTGTCTGACGGAGGCGAGGTTCAGATGCCTCTGGGGCCGACGTTCTGGTCCGAAGGGTTCGGCATGTGCCTCGATCGGTACGGAGTGCCGTGGATCGTCGATACTGCCGCGTTGTCTGACGGTTGATGGCGCAGCGCACCCCCGTGACGACTAACGACGACCAGCCCCTGGTCGAGAACTCGCCCACGTCACCACTGGTCCTCGCCGACCTCGACGCCTGGCGCGAATGGCTGATCGCCAACGAAGATTCGTCAAAGGGTGTGTGGTTGCTCATGGCGAAGAAGAACGTCACCACACCGACCTCGCTGAGCTACCAAGACGCCCTCGAGGAAGCACTGTGCGGAGGCTGGATCGACGGTCAGCGCCGCAGCTTCGATGCGACGACGTTCGTCCAGCGCTTCACCCCGCGACGTCCGCGCTCGAACTGGTCGAAGCGCAATGTCGAGATCATCGGCAGTCTCGAGGTCGACGGTCGTCTGCGGGATCGTGGCCGCGCCGAGGTGCGCCTGGCCCAGGACGATGGCCGCTGGGAGAATGCCTACCCCAGACAGTCGGAGGCCACCGTCCCCGATGACCTGCGTGACGCCCTCGCCGAGGCGCCCGCCGCGCAGGCCGCCTTCGATACCCTCAACCGCGCGGAGAGGTTCACGGCCATGCTGCCGATCCTCACCGCCCGCACCGAGACGACCAGGGCCAGGATCATCGCCCGACTCGTCGACCGCCTCGGCGAGGGGAGTCAGGACTGAACCGACTTACTCCCCGGTCCACTCCACCGGGGTCTTGGTGAGGAATCCTTCGACGGCGTTCGCGAAATCCTGGCTGCCGTAGACCTTCGCGATGACATCCGCATCGTCGACGGGTCCGCCGGCACCCAGCCGGCGGAGGTTCTCCTTGATCGCCCACTGCGTCAGCGGTGCCCCGGAAACGACCCGCTCGATGAGTGCTTCGGCTTCGGCGTCGAGATCCTCGGCGACCGCGGTGAGGAACCCCGAGTCCAGCGCTGCCTGCGCGTCGACCTTCCGAGCGGTGATGAGCATCGACGCGGTCCGCGGTTCCCCGAACGCCCGGACCAACCGGCGCAACGTGTTCGCCGAGAGAGTGTTGCCCAAGGTGCGGGCGATGGGGACGGAGAACGCCGAGGCGGTCGATCCGATCCGCACATCCGCGCAGCACGCGATCCCCAGACCTCCGCCCACACAGTGGCCGTCGATGACGGCGATGACCGGTTTGTCGACCGCAGCCAGAGCCCCGAGCACCTCGTCGATGCGCTGCTCGTACGCGACTCCGTCCTCACCGGTGAACCCCCGGAACTGCGCGATGTCCGTGCCGGCCACGAAGGCTCGGCCCCCGGCTCCACGGAGGACGAGGGCACGCAGATCAGGATTCGCGTCGACCTGGGCGGCCGCCTCGGCGAGCTTCTGGTACATCTCGAACGTCATCGCATTGCGCGCCTCGGGACGGTTGAACGTGACGCGAAGGGTGCGTCCGACGACCTCGGTGATCACCTGATCGCTCATGACCGGACCTCCTCGGTGATGGTGTCGGTTCCGGCAGGGGCGGAGTCCGAGTCGGACCCGGCCGTCCCGGTACTGCCCGCGAACTCCGCGAGCACCCGGTCGGTGTCCGCACCGAGCGACGGTCCGGCCGGACCGTGGGTCAGCTGCGAACGGGAGAAGCGCATCGGATTGCCCAGCTGCGTCACCTCGCCGAGGCGGGGGTGCTGGGAGGCCCAGAAGAAGTTCCGCTGCTGCAGGTGAGCGTCGGTGAAGACCTGCTCGTAGTCGTTGATCGGTGCGGCCGGGACACCCACGCGATTCATCTCCTCGACCACCTCCGCGATGGTGCGGGCGCGCAGCCGATCCTCGATGACGGCGATGAGGGCCTCTCGGTTGGCAAACCGCAGTGCTGGCTCGGCGTACTTCGGGTGATGCTCGAGATCGGCGAGGTCGAAGGCCGAGCAGAACCGCGTCCACGTGGCCGGAGTGTTCGCACCGATGGTGACGAAGCCGTCGCCGACCTCGATCGCCTGATACGGCGCCTGCGCCTGATGAGCCGAACCGTTCGGACGACTCACCGTCCCGGCACCGAAGTACCCGCCGGCCTCCCACACCGCCAGGGATACGGCGGACTCGAAGAGGGAGACATCGAGGTACTGCCCCTGCCCGGAATCGCGCCGTTCATAGAGGGCGGAGACGATGCCGAGCGCGACGTAGAGCGCGGTCGAGAGGTCAGAGATCGGCACTCCGATCTTCGCCGGCGGCTGATCGGGGAATCCGGTGATGCTCATCAGCCCCGATCGGGCCTGCGCCATGATGTCGAGGCCGGCCAGGGGAGCCAGCGGACCGTCCTGACCCCACCCCGAGGCGGAGGCGTAGATGAGATCGGGATGATCCTCGCGCAGATCCTCGTATCCGAAGCCCATCTTTGTCAGCGCCCCGGGTCGCATGTTCTCCACGAGGACATCCGCCTCGGCGAGCAGGGAGTGCAGGCCGGCTCGGCCTGCGTCGGATTTGAGGTCGAGGACGATCGATTCCTTGTTTCGGTTGAGCCGGATGAACGGGCTCGATTCGCCGTCGACGAAGGGCCCCAAAGCGCGCATCGGATCGCCGCCCGGCGGTTCGATCTTGATGACGCGCGCGCCCATATCGGCCAGCTGCATCGTCGCGTATGGCCCGGCGATGAACACGCCGAGCTCGAGCACGGTCACCCCCGACAGCGGTCCTGGTGCTGAGTCGTCACTCATTGCGTCCTCTCTGATCGGTTGGTCTGTGCAATCACGCTTCGGCGGCTTCGGGCAGGCGGGAGGGGCGGGCCGAATGCCCGGGCTTCGACGCCTCGCCGGTGAGCAGCTGCGGAAGCGTCATGCCGTTCACGTTCGCGAGGTCCGCCGCCTGAGTGCGGCAGGAGAACCCGTCGGCCAGGTAGATCGAATCCGCCGGCGCATCCCGCAGGGCCGGCAGCAGAGCGTTCTCGGCCACCGCCACCGAAGTCTCGTAATGGCCGGCCTCCATACCGAAGTTCCCGGCCAGACCGCAGCAGCCGGCAAGTTCGCGCACGGTCGCACCGGTCCGCTCGAGGAGAGCGCGGTCCGCGGCGAAGCCCATGACCGAATGCTGGTGGCAGTGCGGTTGGACGACGACGGTGCGTCCCGTGAGATCGGGAACGTCGAGCTTCGCGTCGACGAGGACCTCGGCCAGCGTCGAGGTGGCCACCGCGATCCGGCGAGCCCGTTCGTCATCGGGGAAGAGATCGCCGAGGTCGCTGCGCAGCACCGCGGTGCAGCTCGGTTCGATGCCGACGATCGGAATGCCCTTCCGGGCGTAGGGATCGAGGATCTCCATCGTCGATTCGAGCTTCCGCTTCGCCGCGTCGAGCTGTCCGGTGGAGATGAGCGTGAGCCCGCAGCAGGCTTGCTGCTCCGGCAGGAGGATTTCGAATCCGGTCGATTCCAGCAGGTCGACGGCCGTCCTGGCCCCGGCATCAGAGAGGTATTCGGTGAACGAATCCGCCCACAGCAGGACCTGTTTCTTCTCAGTCTGGGAGGTGCTCACGTATTCGTCGGCGATGAGGGCGTCGCGATCCGCCGCTGAGGCATCGCGCGCCTCGGCGGGGGAGATGCGGGACTTCGCCCAGCGGGAGAACCGGCGATCATTGAACCGGACCATCTTCCGGCGGGGGTCCATCCCGCCGCCGGTCAGGACGAGCTTGGCCAGGGGACGGAACCCCAGCGCCGCGTTCGCCACGGCGCTGACTCCGGGCACGGCGGTGAGCAGGCGGCCCCAGGTGGGCAGCCAGCCGAGCGAATAGTGCGCGAGGGGACGGAGCCTGCCGCGATAGGTGCGGTGGAGCACCTCAGATTTGTACTGGGCCATGTCGACTCCGGCCGGACAGTCGGACGAACAGGCCTTGCAGCTCAAGCACAAGTCGAGGGACTCGGCCACCTCGGCGCTGTCGAATGCGTTGATCAGGCCTCCGTTGGTCACCTCTTGGAGGACCCGGGCGCGACCGCGGGTGGAGTCCTTCTCATCTTTCGTCGCCAGATACGACGGGCACATGAACCCGCCGGACCCGGACGTGTCGGCACGGCATTTGCCGACGCCCACGCAGCGGTGGACGGCGTTCGTGAAGCTGCCTTTGTCGTGAGCGAAGGAGAAACCGCCGGCCGTGCCGATCGAGATCGACTGCGGCCTGCGCAGGTCGGAGATGATCGGCAGCGGGTCGACGATGATGCCCGGATTGAGCAGGCTGTTCGGGTCGAAGAGCCGTTTGACCTCGCCGAGGGCGGCGATCGCTTCATCCGAGTGCTGAAGGCTGAGGAGTTCGGACCTGGCTCGCCCATCGCCGTGCTCGCCGGAGGCGGATCCGCCGTATTTCGTGACGAGACGTCCGGCCTCCATGACGAAGTCGCGGAAGACCTCGACGCCGTCGGGGCGGTCGAAGGGGAAGTCCGTGCGCATGTGTACGCAGCCGTCTCCGAAGTGCCCGTAGGGCAGGCCGCGGATTCCGTAGGAGGCCATCAGCTCGTCCTGGTCCCGCAGGTAGTCGCCGAGCACCTCGGGCGGGACCGCGGCGTCCTCCCATCCGGTCCAGGCGGGGTCGCCGTCTTCGGTGCGTCCGGCCAGTCCGCCGGCATCGGCGCGGATGCCCCACAGGGTGCTTGCCTCTTTGCCGGCGGGCAGGATACGGAAGTGATCGGTGTCGGCATCGGCGGCAATGACCTGGGCATTCGCGACGGCTTCGTCCGCGGTGGCGCCGGCGACCTCGATGAGCAGCCAGCCCTTGCCCGCCGGCAGTTCGGGCACGGCATCCTTGCCCTTGTGGTTGCGGACCATGTCCATGAGCCGCGAGTCGATGCCTTCGACGGCGAGCGGGCCGTGGGGCAGCACCCGGGGGACGGCATCGGCGGCTTCGAACATGTCCGGGTAGCCGAGGACGAGCACCGTGGGTGAGTTCGGAAGATCGCCGAGGCTGACGACCGCCTCGGTGATCGTCGACAGTGTGCCTTCGCTGCCGACGAGAAACTTCGCGAGGTTCGGGCCGTTCTCCGGGAGCAGATGCTCCATCGCATAGGCCGAGGCCTGGCGGCTGAACCGGCCGAACTCGGTGCGGATGACTCCGAGGTGACGGCCGGCCACCTCGGCGAGTCCGGGAATGGGATCGAGCCCAGCGCCGGCGAGGAACGAGCGGCCGGTGCCGTCGATGGCTGTCATCTCGACGATGTTGTCGACGGTGCGCCCGGCCGAGATCGCGTGCGGTCCGCAGGAGTTGTTGCCGATCATGCCCGCGATCGTCGCCCGGTTCTTCGTCGAGGGATCGGGTCCGAAGGTCAGCCCGTGCGGTTTCCCGGCCTTCTGCAGCTCGCTCATGAGCACACCCGGTTCGACTCGGGCGGTCTTCGCCGTCGGGTCGATGTCGAGGATGTGGTTGAGGTGGCGGGAGAAGTCGATGACGATCCCGGTTCCGATCGAGTTGCCGGCCTGTGAGGTGCCGCCGCCGCGGGAGGTGATGGGCACCCGATGCGACCTGGCCACATCGAGGACCGAGACGACGTCGGCCGTGGACTTCGGGAAGGCGACGACCTGTGGGACCACTCGGTAATTCGACGCGTCGACGGCATATTCGGCCAGCCGGCGGGGCGAGGTGTCTACGGTGCCTGCGATGCTGCGGGTGAGATCGGTGACGACGTCGGTGACGTCCGTGTTCGTGTCAGCAGTCGTGTCAGCGCTCATGGTGAGCTCAGCTCTCGCGGAGGATGTCGAGGGCGGCTCCGAGGCCTGCCGGGTCGACCTTCACTCCCGCCAGCTGCAGTCCCATCTGGACGCCCGCGAGGGTTCCGGCGAGGGTGAGATCGTTGAGATCGCCGAGGTGGCCGATTCGGAAGACCGTCCCCTGGAGTTTGGACAGGCCCGCCCCCAGAGACATGTCGAAGCGGTCGAGGATGATCTTTCTCAACTCGTCTGCGTCGTGCCCTTCGGGCATGACGACGGCGGTGAGGACGGGGGAGTATTCGCTCTCGTTCGTGCACAGCACTTCCAAGCCCCAGGCTTCGACTGCGGCTCGGGTCGCTTCGCCGAAGCGGATGTGTCGGGCGAAGACGTTGTCGAGACCTTCCTCGTTGAGCAGCCGCAGGGATTCCTTGAGGCCGTAGAGGATGTTCGTGTTCGGGGTGTAGGGAGTCATCCCGTTTCTGCCGGCGGCGAGCATCTCCGTCCAGTTCCAGACGGACTTCGGCAGGGTCGAGGTTTCGTGGGCCTCTAAGGCCTTGTCGCTCACAGCATTGAAGGACAGTCCTGGTGGGAGCATGAGGCCCTTCTGCGAACCGGAGACGGTGACATCGACGCCCCACTCGTCGTGACGGTAGTCGACCGAACCGAGCGAGGAGATCGTGTCGACCATGAACAGGGCCGGGTGGTCTGCGGCGTCGATGGCCGCGCGGATCTCGGGTATGCGGCTCGTGACGCCGGTCGAGGTCTCGTTGTGGACGACGCATACGGCTTTGAAGCGATGATCGGTGTCGGCGGCGAGGGCCTCACCGATCTTCTGCGGATCGGCGCCGGTGCGCCAGTCGCCGGCGATGACTGTGGGTTTGAGTCCCCATTTCTCGGCCATCGTCTTCCACAGTGAAGAGAAATGCCCGGTTTCGAAACAGAGGATCTCATCGCCGGGGTTGAGGGTGTTGACCAGTGCGGCTTCCCAGGCTCCGGTTCCCGTGGCCGGGTAGATGACGACCTGGTTCGAGGTGCCGAAGACGTCGGCCATGCCTGTGAGCACATGGCTGAAGAGTTCTTTGAATGCCGGTCCGCGATGGTCGATCGTGGGCATGGAGATGGCGTGGAGAACGCTGTCCGGAACATTGCTGGGTCCCGGAATCTGAAGGAAATGCCGTCCGCTGATTGTCATTGAAGAATCCTCTCTGATTCCACGATGCGGTACATCACTTTCATTTGACGCTACCACAATGGTTTCGAGAGAAAAATGCCTTTTCCAGGATTCGGAACGGAGATTTGTGGCATTCTGCTCGCCGGTCGAGTTGAGCCTTTTCTGCCCAGTTCGGATTTCGGTATTCCATTTTCCCTGAGCTTCTGACGTGGAGTTCTGTGCTGTTCTGTGCCGAAAGGATTTCTTTGAAAACCACGGGTTGGTATACATGCTCCTGTTATTCGGGAAAGTGAAGTCGAGGTCTTGACGGTTCGGAATTCCTCGGGGCAGACTTTCATAAAGTAGCAGCAAGATTTCCACATCGTGGAATGTCGGTTGCGGCAATGGGGTCGTTTCCGACTGATTAACACATCGCATAGGAGCGAATTGTGTCTTTGGAAATTGCTTCGATACTCGTCCTGGTGGCTTTGTTCGTCATCGCCACCTTTGTTTCGGTCCATATGGGTGCGCTCGCGCTCATGGCGACCTTCCTGTTCGGAACCTTTGTCCTGGGAGAGGACGTCGACACTCTGCTGTCTGGCTTCCCCGCGGATCTGTTCCTCATCCTCGTCGGCGTGACCTATCTCTTCGCCTTGGCGAAGGACAACGGGACGGTCGACTGGATCGTCCATATACTCGTCAAAGCTGTCGGCGGCCGAATAGCGCTCATCCCGTGGGTGTTCTTCGTCGTCACGGCGCTTCTCTCCGGCTTCGGCTCGGTGGTGCCGGCAGCCATCGCGATCATCGCGCCGATGGGGATGGGTTTCTCTCGTCGGTACGGCATTCGGCCGTTGCTCATGGGGCTGATGGTCATCAACGGTGCGACTGCGGGTGGATTCTCGCCGTTGAGCATCTTCGGCACGATCACCAACCAGGTCGTCGAGCGCAATGACCTACCGGGCAGCCCTCTGCTGCTCTTCCTTGCCTCCTTCGTCTTCAACGTCGTCCTCGGCTTCGTCTGCTTCTTCCTCTTCGGCGGGCGGGAGCTGCTGGGCAAGCGCGACCTCGGACATGGGCTCGAGGACAAGGACGGGGAACTGGTCAACGTCGGAACCTCCGGCGAGGGCGACGGCACCGATTCCGGCAGCGGCACCGGTGGCAGCGGCAGCTCGGGTACGTCCGGCTCAAGCGGTGCCGGGGTGGGCGGTTCTGGCAGCGGATCGGTCGGCTCGCCCGCGCCGTATCACGACCCCGAGCGGAGGGCAGCTCGACGGTCTGTCCAGACGACGATGGTCAAGGACACCGAGGAGGATGTCGAAGTCACCACCCTCGATCTCAATCGCATCGTCACACTTGTCGGACTCATCGTTCTCGCGGTCATGGTCGTGCCCCCGCTCAATCAGGACGTCGGCTTCACCGCGATCAGCATCGCCGTGATTATTTCGTTCTTCTCTCCCCGCATCAGCAAGGGCGCGGTGAGCAAGATCGCGTGGCCGACCGTCCTTCTCATCTGCGGCATCGTCACCTATGTCGAACTCATGGAACGTTTGGGCACGATCGATTGGCTCGGCGGGCAGGTCGCCGGCATGGGAGCTCCGCTGTTCGCGGCCCTGATCATCTGTTTCATCGGCGCAGTCGTCTCTGCCTTCGCGTCGACGACGGGCATCCTCGGCGCACTCATTCCTCTGGCTGTGCCGTTCCTGCTCACGGGCAGCGTGGGCGAGATCGGGCTGATCATCGCTTTGGCGATCTCGTCTTCGGTGGTCGATTCCTCACCGTTCTCCACCTCGGGGGCGCTCGTCGTCGCTAACTCTCCGGAAGATCAGCGGGACAGGGTGTTCAAGCAGCTCATGGTGTGGGGCTTCTCGATGGTCGTCATCGCACCAATCGTCACTTGGTTGATCTTCGTCGTTCCGGGTTGGGGGTGAGCCGCTCAAGTTCGTCGCTGGTCGCCTGCAGTTGCCCCGTCGTTCGTCGGCGGGGCAACTGTCAATAGTTGGGTTCATCGTCCGATCGGAAGAGTCGCGATCGTCGCAATCGCGTCAGTGATTGGGGCGGGTGCGTGAGCCGATGGTGGCTGCGTAGGTAACTGATTGACAACTTTGCCGATACCAAGGACGACTGAGCCGCCGGTTTCATTCCACACGGGCTACAGTCTGAAATTGCGAAACTATCACTGAAGTGCATTTGTGGAGGAACAATGGAGTTCGAAGAACGACTGTCTGCCCTGGCTGCCAAGGTTGGAAACCAGCGAGAGGCGATTCAGACCGAAGAGGCAACGAAGAATGCGTTCATCATGCCTTTCATCTCAACCATCTTGGGCTACGACATCTTCAACCCGCTTGAGGTAGTGCCCGAGTTCTCTGCCGATGTCGGAGTGAAGAAGAACGAGAAGGTCGACTACGCCATCATGCGCGATGGCGAAGTGCAGATCCTCATCGAGTGCAAGAAATCGACGGAGCCGCTGAAGATCGAACACGCTTCCCAGCTGTTCCGGTACTTCTCCGTGACAAATGCGCGGATTGCTGTGCTCACAAACGGCGAGGTCTATAACTTCTACACCGATCTCGATGCGCCGAACAAAATGGACGACAGACCGTTCCTTGTGCTCGACCTCAACGAGATCGACGAGACGATCGTTCCGGAGCTCAAGAAGTTGACCAAAGAAGTGTTCGACCTCGACTCGGTGGTGAGCGCGGCAGAAGAACTGAAGTACGTCGGAGCCATCAAGAGAGAAATTGCGGGGCAGTTCAAGGAGCCCGACGAGGCGTTCGTGCGACTATTCACGAGTCGCGTCTACGAAGGGCGCTTCACTCAGGACACCAAGGCGCAGTTCACTCAGCTGGTGTCCAAAGCAGCGAAGCAATTCCTCAATGAAAGGGTGAATGATCGCCTGAAGACTGCGTTAGGAGCCTCTGAGACCGCAATGCCTGTGCAAGTTTCGAACGGAGAGGCTGTCACCAGCGCGGAAGTAGCCGAATCGGACCTGGATCGAGACACCGAACTTGAGACAACCCTGGAGGAACTTGAGGGCTATCAGATCGTCAAGGCGATCAGCTGCAGTGAGGTGAAGCCCGAGCGCGTTGCACAGCGTGATGCCAAGTCCTACTTCGCTGTGCTCTTGGACGACAACAATCGGAAGCCGATTGCCCGGCTCCACTTCAACGGTAAGAAGCAGAAATACATTGGCATCTTCGACGCAGACAAGAACGAGTCCCGGCATCCGATCGACGGTCTCGACGAAATCTATCTGCACGCAGACGCGATCAGAGAAACGGTGAAAGGTTACATCAGCTAGGAAGAGATCCGCGGGAATATTTACTTTAAGCCACCTAAAGTAAATATTCTCGTGCGATCTGTGAGGTTAGCCGGAGCCCTCTACCCCTCGAACAGCCCCTTGATATCCGCGGCTGTGACCGTCTGGCTGAACGCCTGGCCGTCCGGTCCGCGGCCCTGATAGGTGCCGGAGTCGGACATGAGCTCGTCGAAGAGTTCGGCCTTGCGCTTCTGCAGGGCGAGCACCTTCTCCTCGATCGTGCCCTCGGCGACATAGCGGTAGACCATGACGTTCTTCGTCTGCCCGATCCGATGCGCTCGGTCGATCGCCTGATTCTCCGAGGCGGGATTCCACCACGGATCCATGAGGAAGACGTAGTCCGCCTCGGTGAGGTTGAGCCCGAACCCGCCGGCTTTGAGGCTGATGAGGAACACCGGCGCCTCACCCGACCGAAACGCATCGACGACCGCCCCGCGGTTGCGCGTCGACCCGTCGAGGACGACATAGGGGATCCCGCGAGCGTCGAGGTCCGCGGCGACATTGGCCAGGAACGACGTGAACTGGCTGAACACGATCGACCGGTGGCCCTCGGCGATGACATCGTCGAGCCGTTGCAGGAGCGCCGCCAACTTCGACGACGGCACCTCAGTATGTTCGGCATCGACGATCGACGGATCGAGCGCAAGCATCCGCAGCAGCGTCAGCGAGCGGAAGACGATGAACCGCTGCTTGTCGTATTCGCTGTCGATGAAGCCGAGGATCTTCTTCCGCTCCTTCTGTAGAATCCGATCGTAGAGTCTCCGGTGCGCGGCGTTGAGCTCGACCGAGATGACCTGTTCCTGCTTCTCCGGCAGGTCTGCGGCCACGAGATCCTTGGTCCGGCGCATCATGAACGGTCGGATCCGCTTCTGCAGACGCTGCATCCGTCCCGGATTCTCACCCGACTCGATCGGACGCACGTACTCTTCCTCGAACCGGTGTGGACTCGGGAACAGTCCGGGCGCCGTGATCGAAAACAGTGACCACACGTCCTTGAGCGAGTTCTCCAGAGGAGTGCCCGTCAGCGCCAAGCGGAACGGTGCCCGCACTTCCTTCGCCGCCAGGTGGGTCTGTGCGGTGGAGTTCTTCACGAACTGCGCCTCGTCGAGGATGAGCCCCGCCCACTCCATCCGCGAGATCGGAGTCTCCTCCAACCGGAGCATCGCATACGACATGACGACGACATCGGCACCTCGAACCACCTCGGCGAGGTCGACCCCACGCGCCCGCGTCGATTCGGCCACGACACGAACATCGAGGTCAGGGGTGAAGGAGGTTGCCTCCTTCACCCAGTTCGGAACCACCGAGGTCGGTGCCACGACGAGGAAGGGCGGGAGCGTCGCATCGTCGTCAGCGAGGGAGCGTCTGGCCGCCTCGGCGAGGAATTCCTGGCTGCCAGCAAGGAATTCAGCCTTCGCGTGCTTGATGAGCGCGAGCGTCTGCAGGGTCTTGCCCAAGCCCATGTCGTCGGCGAGGATCCCGCCGAGGCGGCACCGGTAGAGCAGTGCCAACCACCGGAATCCCTGCACTTGATACGGGCGCAGCTTCGCACCGTTCAGGTCGGGGACCTCGGTCGCGGGCAGGTGTTCGAGGTCGGCCAATGCGCGCACGGAATCACGCCAAGTCACGGCCGGTTCGGACTCGTCGGCGAGGTCCTCGAAATCCGACCACAGACCCATATGCATCCGTGAGATCTTCGGCGCTCCGGGCTCCCATTCGGGGATGAGGTCCGCCTCGGCGAGGAGGGCCTTGAGCTTGTCGAAGATCGGCTTGTTCAGCGACAGGAACGAATCGTCGGAGAGCTTGATCTTCTTCGTCCCGGCGGCCAACGCCTTGTACAGCTTGACGAAGGGGACCGGGCGGCCGTCGATGCTGATCTGGAAGCCGAGGTCGAACCAGTCGTTCTTCTCCGACTCGACCGAGGTGATCTTCACGTTCGGCTCCCCGCCGAGCTCCCGGTACGGCTGCTTCTTCCCGCGCGTGATGACCTTGACGTGCTCGATCTCCTCGAGCCCGGGCAGGACGTTGACGACGAAATCCGCGGTGTCCGCGTCGTCGAGTTCGACGTCTTTGATGCCCGGCAGGGCGGACCCGGTTTCATGGGTGTCGGCGAGGAGTTTGTCGACCTCGGTGACGACGGCATCTTCGAAGTCGAGTTCGCGTTGCCCCGCATATTCCCTCGCCGAGGCGGCGCTGAGCTTCGCCCGATCGATGACGGGGAAGGTGCGACGGGGTCCCTGATATTCCCAGTACCAGCTTAAGGAGAGTTTGTCGCCGGCGCCGAAGGCGGCGAAGACGACAAGGCGGGGGCGACCGTACTGGGGGAAGGCGACGGTGGCGTCGCTGCTGATGACCTCGGCGCTGGAGCGCAGCTGCGGGTAGTACTCCTCGAAGAATTCTTCGGTTTCGGCCCCGGGAATGGTGATCGGCCCCGGGGACTGGAGCACGGGCAGTGCGGATTCCTTCGTCGGGGTCTCCGCGGGGGCCAGGGTGACGGTGAAACCGCTGGTGACGTCGACACCGAAGAAGCCGTGCGTCCAGATCGGCTTGATCAGACCGGGAGCATATTCGCGTTCGTCGATGGTCGCCCGCGTCTGCACCTGCAGGCGGTTGTGACTGCGGCGGATGTCGATGGCGGCGCGGGCGGTGTGCCCGATGCGGACGGTCATATCCGGATTGATGCCGACGAATTCGATGCCGAGCTTCTTCCCCTGCGTGAAGTGATCCCACAGCAGGGGAGTGCGGAAATCGCCGAGGTGGTACGGCGCACCGTCGGGCGTGAAGTCCGTCTTCCCGCGGGTGCGCAGTCCCGCGAGCTGGGTGAACCACTCCTGGTGAGCCGGGTCGATGTCGAACTGCCGGGCCATGCGGTCGATGGTGCGCCAGGTCAGGGACTTCTTCACCCAGTTGCCGGACTCGCTGAGCATGAGCGGGCGGATCGCGAGGCTCGGATTCGCGCCCGGGGTGACGTCGTCCTTGTTGAGGAGTACGGAGTGCTGAGCTTCGAACCATGTGCGGGGGATGACCTGGACGAGCTCGAATCCCAAGGCCACGGGCGTGTGCGAGTGCGGAGCCGCCTCGGCGAGCGGGGCGAAGGCATCACGCCAATCGGCGGGGATGGCGGCACCGGTCGCGGCGGCGGACGGTCGGGTTTCAGGCACGATGCCATCTTCTCATTGGAGGGTGACATGGGGTGACGGAGCTGTGTCAGGGGCGGGGTCATCGGCAACGTCGGGGCGTTGTTGTCTCGTTGCTCACCTTCGCCGGGAATTCATTGCCGACGATACGGGGCGGGGGTACGGTCGGAAGTGAACGGTCGATCGGAACATTCCGGCTCCGACCGACCTCGAGTCGAAGGAGTGTGCAGTGATGAAAGCAGTCCGTTATTACGGCAAAGAGGATCTGCGAGTCGAGGAGATCGACGAGCCCCAGACCCGCCCGGGAACCGTGAAGATCGCCCCCGCTTACAACGGAATCTGCGGCAGTGACCTTCATCTGTACCATGATGGTCCGATTCCGCCCGCCCCCACCACCGAGGATGCCCATCCGCTGTCGGGAGAGACCCTCCCCGTGGTGCTCGGCCACGAATTCTCAGGTGTCGTCGAAGAGTTGGGCGAAGGAGTCGAAGGTCTGTCGGTCGGTGACTCGGTGGTCGTCGAACCGCTGATGGTCGACGGCACGTGCCCGGCGTGCCAGCGCGGTGCGTACAACCTCTGCGAGCAGATGGGCTTCATCGGCATCTCCGGCCTCGGCGGCGGTCTGAGCGAGCACATCGTCGTCGAATCCCGGTGGGTCCACCCGGTGGGTGATATGCCGCTGGACCAGGCGGCGATGATCGAACCACTCGCTGTGGCACTCCACGGAGTCAAGCAGACGACGGCCGCCGAGGGACAGGTCGGAGTCGTCGGCGGAGCGGGACCGATCGGCCTCCTCGTCGCCGCCGTACTCAAGGCCAAGGGACTGAAGACGATCATCAGCGAGGTCTCGCAGATCCGTCGCGAGAAGGCGCAGAGCTCAGGCGTCGCCGATGTCGTCGTCGACCCGACGAGCGAAGATCTCAAGGCGATCGTGTCGGAGCAGACCTCGGATGCTATGGCCGACGTCGCATTCGACGCCGCTGGTGCCGCCCCCGTCGTCGGACAGCTGCTCGACGTGCTCGGCGCCACCGGTCGCCTGCAGGTCATCGCCATCCATGGCAAACCGGTCGAGGTCGATCTCACCGGCAAACTGATGATGCAGGATCGGACCCTCGGTGCCAGCGTCGGCTATGCCGATGACCACGCCGAGGCGATCGAACTCGTCCGTTCGGGCAAGGTCGATCTGGCTCCGTTCATCACCTCGAAGATCCTCGCCGACGATATCGTCAGCGACGGATTCGAGCGCCTGACGAAGAGCCTCGACGAGGTGAAGATCCTCGTCTCGATGAGTTGAGTCAGAAACTCTCGATTAGCCGAGACAGTCACATCGGGACGCGCACCGAAACGGTGCGCGTCCCTTGGCTGTACCTCCGAGGCTCGGTCTCAGCGGCGGTGTCAGGAGCGAGCGGTACAGTCGCCCCATGAATGAGAACAAAGAGGTTCACAGGCAGTTCTTCGACACCTATACCCGTGCGCTCATCGATCGGGACGCCGCAGCAATCGCCGATCATTACGCGGTTCCGGCGCTCATCGAGTTCCCGGGGCAGCGGATCCTCGTCACCGAGGCGGCGCAGACGGAGAGCTTCTTCGCGAGCGCTTTCGGACAGTACTCGGGCGTCACCGAGGTGAACGCCGAGGTCACGGTGGCGGCATCGACCGACCACAGCATCTGGGCCGACGTCACGTGGAAATATCAGGGAGGTGCCCCCGACGAGCGGAACATGTATCAGCTGGTGCGTATCGAAGACGGCTGGAAAATCGCGGTGCTCACGCCGTTGGAGCTCGGATGACGGATGAGGCGGAAGACGCTGGATTTCCTGAGCTGCTCCACACCGTCATCGATACGACCGAGCCGAGGATGCTCGCGGAGTTCTATCGACGGCTGCTCGGCTACGTCTATCGCCCGGGAGACGAACCGACCGACGGTCGCAGTTCAGGGACGAGTGCCGAGCCCGAGGTCCCCGACTGGCTGGTGCTCACTGATGCGAGTGGGAACCGGAAGCTCGCTTTTCAGCAGGTTGATCGCCTCGAACCGACGACGTGGCCGGCAACGGACATCCCCATGCAGATGCACCTCGACCTCACGGTGCCGAACCGGACCATGCTGGAACGACAGCTGCAGCGTGCCGAAGACCTGGGTGCCGAACTGCGCGTCGATCGTACCGACGATGAGGACGAACCGCTGTATGTCTTCACCGATCCCTCCGGCCATCCGTTCTGCATATTCGTCGCATGAGCGAGAACAGCGACAATGATGACGAGCGTTGGCTGATCGTCAAAGGACGCCGGTGGCGACGAACCGACCCAGCACTGGAACCGAGCGTGATCGAGGAACTCAAGAGCCGCCTCGGCGCCGCGAGGAACGCCGTCAAGCAGGCGAAGAAGCGGGGCGATGGAAAAGATCTCGCGGAGGCGAGACGGAGGGTGGATGTCGCGAAGAACGGCCTCGGCGAACGCGGTGAATATTGGTGGGAGATGTCGCTCGAAGACCGTCGTCGGCGCGCGGAGACGGCCCTGAACGAACTGCGCTGAGTTCGAACAGGGCCGTCAGGGTGCTGTCAGGCGTGAGGAA
The DNA here is from genome assembly GCF_013623905.1 of Brevibacterium sediminis. Classification (GTDB taxonomy): domain Bacteria; phylum Actinomycetota; class Actinomycetes; order Actinomycetales; family Brevibacteriaceae; genus Brevibacterium; species Brevibacterium sediminis. The sequence continues at coordinate 180,038 of NZ_JABKDD010000005.1, read as the reverse complement.
CCCGCGCCTGCGCGCTGCTGCGCGGCGTTAGACTCCGGACACCGCTGCTGCCAGGTTGCCGAGGGACGACTCGAGGTCCTCTTCGCTGACGGCCGGGAAGTCGACCTGCTTGAGCACCTCCTTGTCGGTGACCGCGCTCCAGTCATAGGTCACGGAGACCTCGGTCGAGTCATGGCTGTGGGACGTGAGTTCCCAGACCCACTCCCAACCCGGTGGCTCCTCACCGGCTGGTGCCGTCTTCCAGGCGAGAAGCTTGTTCTCCTCATAGCCGATGACGTGGTTGTCGGTCTTGTAGTCGCCGCCCATCTTGTCCCAGTGCATATTCATCGAGAACTTCTGACCGACCTCGGTGATGCGATCGGTCTTGTCATCCGACTGGACCATTCCCGAGCCGTCGATCTCGGCATGACGCTCTGGATTGGAGAGGACGTGGAAGATGTCCTCTACGGGGGCATCGATCGTGCGGGAAGCGCTGATGCTCGTCTCATTCATGCTTGTCACCTTTCGTCAGATGGTGGCGGGAGTACGGGTCGGTCGACCCGTCCCTGACGGCCACGCTATACGCTCGATCCAAGTGACGGGAGGGGGTGCGCAATCAATCACAGCAAATGCGGTCACTCTTCCGGATACTCGTTGAGGAATGCAGAATAGCCGACAGAGGTACGTGCCATCCGCGTCTCCGGGGCTCGGACCGTCAACCATCAACACGAGAACTGGGAAGAGCACAGCATGAATCGAGAAGTCGCCCAGGCCATCACCGACGCCGTCGACAACGCGTTCGATCGTCAGCTTGAGTTCACCGGTGATCTGATCCGCTGTCCTTCTGTCCGCGGCAGTGAGGCGGCGATCCAGGACCGCATGGAGCAGGAATTCGCCGACAGGGGACTGGAGACCGACCGCTGGCGCATCGACGAAGAGGACATCGAGGATCACGTGGGCTTCGGACCGATGACCGTGCCCTACGACGAAGACTTCAACATCGTAGGCAGCTATCGGCCGGCAGTCTCGGAAGGCCGATCCCTGATCCTGCAAGGTCATGTGGATGTCGTTCCGACCGGACCCTTGGAGAATTGGACTACTCCGCCCTTCGAGCCTCGAGTCGAGGACGGCTGGCTGTACGGACGTGGCGCCGGGGACATGAAAGCCGGACTCGCTGCCAACCTCTTCGCCTTCGACGCGATCTCCGCTGCCGGATTCTCTCCTGCAGCCCCGATCCATCTCCAATCCGTGGTGGAGGAAGAGAGCACCGGCAACGGAGCGCTTTCGGCACTTCTGCGCGGCTACACCGGCGACGCCGTGCTCATCCCGGAACCAGAAGAGAACTCTCTGGTGCGAACCAACGTCGGAGTCATCTGGTTCACCGTTCGTGTCGAGGGGAAACCGAGTCATGTCCGGGAGATGAGCAAGGGCTTCAACGCCTTCGACGCGACAAATGACGTGATCGCCGACCTGCGCACACTCGAGGCGGATTGGAATGGCCAGAAGGACCGGTACCCGGGCTTCGAGGATGTCGATCATCCCATCAACTTCAACGTCGGAGAGATCTCGGGTGGAGACTGGCCCTCCAGCGTCCCGTCATGGTGTGAGATCTCCGTCCGCGCCGCCATCTATCCGGGGATCGACCCGGAACAGGCGTGGGAAGAGATCCAGGAGCACGTCCGGCACGCGAGCATCGCCCGGCGCGGTCAGGACAGTCGCCTGCCACGCCTGGAGCGAACCGGCTTCTTCGCCGCAGGATATCGACTCGACGAAGGCGGAGAAGCCGAGGCCGTCCTCGGCTCGGCCCACCGGGATGTGTTCGGCCAGCCCCTGCGGTCGTTCTCCACGCCGGGCTACCTCGACGGCCGGGTGTACACGAACTATGGATCGATGCCGACTCTGACCTATGGTCCCCGATCCCTCGACATCCATGCCTTCGACGAGCGCGTCCACATCGAGTCCGTCCGCAACATCACGAAGACCATCGCTCTCTTCATCGCCGAGTGGTGCGGGCTGAAGCCGCTGAAATAGTCACTTTGGCGTTCCGCAGGGACTGCCGGCCCAGCACCCGTTCGAAACGATGCGTCAGCCGATTTGGTCAGCGAGGTCCTCGAAATCCTCGGCAATGACGTCCCAGTCGCCCGTGGGTTCGAGATCGATGGTCTGATCGGGTCCATGCTCGGTAGGGCGCCGAACGAAAGCCGTGTTGAGCCCGAGGGGCTGCGCCGCGGCGAGATCGCTGTTGTGCGCAGCGACCATGGCGACTTGCTGCGGTTCGAGACCGAGGATGTCGGCGGTCCGCAGATACGCGTCGGGGTCCGGCTTATAGGCTGCCGCCACCTCGGCGCCGAGGATCGCATCCCAGGCAAGACCAGCACGTTTGGCGACGTCGAGAGCCAACCGGATGTTCGCATTCGACAGTGGAGCGATGATGAACTGCTCCTTCAAACGGGTCAAACCTGCGACCGCATCCGGCCACGGATCGAGCCGATGCCACGCAAGATTGGTCTCGTCGAGGACCGGCGCGGGAATCGAGTTCGGATCGACGCCGAGACCTCTGAGCACGTGCTCGAGATTCTCCCGGTGGAGCACATCCAAACGAACGAACTCTCGGTCACCGTTGCGCACCCGCTCCATCGACGGCTGATATTCGGCCCGCCAGGCGTCGGCGAACTCAAGCGGAACGAGATCGGGAACATGGTCGCGCAAGTGCACGGCCACCTCGGCGGCTACACTGCTGCGCCAGTCGACGACGGTGCCGAACATGTCGAAGACGAGGGCCTTGACCGAATCGAATCCTGCTCTCATGGTTACACGGTAGTCCGCGCACATCAGACCGTCCACGTCGGTTCTCCCGCTCACCATGTCAGTCCGTCCGCTTAGACTGAGCGGTGTTGGGAGTCGACGAGGACCTCATCGACACTGAACTACACGGCATCGGCGGAAGGACCTGACCGTGGGATGGAGCACGAGCGAATTGGCGCGGCTGACCGGCACCACGGTCAACACGATTCGGCATTATCACAAGCTCGGGCTGCTCACCGAGCCCGAACGGATGAGCAACGGATACAAACAGTACGGGGCTTCCCACCTGCTGCGACTCCATCAGATCCGGCGGATGCGCGAACTCGGGATCCCGTTGTCGGATATCGGTTCGGTCGACGACGATCACGAACAGCAGCAACTCGCCCTCAAACAGCTTGAGGTCGATCTCGGTGAGCAGATCGCGGCCCTGGAAAAAGCACGCACCGAGGTGTCCCAACTCCTCGAACACGGAGCGCCGATCGATACTGCTTCAGGCTTCATCGACATCGCCGCCCGGATGTCGAATTCCGATCGCGCACTGATGAACATCTATTCGACCCTGTATGAGGAATCGGCGCTCGCGGAGATGCGGTCCATCATGTCCGAGACCACACCGTACGACCAGGAAGTCGATGAGCTCGCCGAGGATGCCGACGACGCCACCCGCGAACGCTTGGCAGAGCAGATCGCTCCGAGCATGAAGCGACAGCTCGAAGCGAAACCCTGGCTCCTCGCGCCGACTGAGCGGATGACCGGGGACGTGAAGATGGGGCAGGCTGCGATCATCGGCTCGCTCAGAGAGCTCTACAACGACGCACAGATCGACGTCATCCAGCGTGCCTTCATCTCTGTCTTCCCGACTCTCAAGATTCCGGACGAAGATCGCGAGCGGTTCATCGCTTTCATCAAGCACGTGGCCGCAGAGGAAGAGGGCTGAGGCAGGGGACTGAGGCGGAGGAAAAGGAGTGATGTCGGGAGCTGAGGGAGAGAGCTGAAGACAGTGACTAGGGAAGATAGCTGAGGATTCGCTGGGTTCGACGATGAGGGCTTGACCCTGTTCTGAGAACACAGTCTGTACTGAACGTATCAACCATCAGATCCGGTTCATTCGGGCCGGGATCTGCCGATTACGTTCAGGAGGACACCATGAATCCCATCATCGAATTCTTCCAAGGTCTCGCCGCTCAGGTTCCCGACCTGCTTCAGCCGTTCATCATCGCCGCGGCCGGGGCGATCCCCTTCATCGAGGGTGAGATCTCCTCGATCATCGGCGTGTGGGCCGGGATGAACCCCGTGCTCGCCGGAGTCGCCGGAGCCATCGGCAACTTCATCTGCGTCACCGTCATCGTGCTCCTCGGAGCCCGGGCGCGCCGCGCCGTCGTGAATCGTCAGAGCGAAAAGCGTGAGCTCGCGGCCGTGGGAGTCGGCGCAGGTGTCGGCTCCGGATCGGTTGATGGCGCTGTGCCCGAGGCAAGTGCCACGCGGAATGGATCCGCCGACGTTCTCTCCCCGGATTCAGCGGCCGACGGCAATGCCGGTGACACGGTGACGGAGGGCCACCTCGGTGAAGGTGGGAAGCCCGAGTCCAAGGGGCGGGTCAAGTTCAAGAAGTTCCTCACTCGGTTCGGCGTCCCCGGTGCGAGCCTGCTCGGACCGCTGGCGATTCCCACCCAGATCACCTCCACGATCCTCGTCAGCGCTGGTGTGAAGACCTCGTGGATCCTGCTATGGCAGGGCATCGCGATCATCGCCTGGACGACCCTGACCACGCTCATCGCCACCGGATCGCTCGCCCTGCTGGCCGGCTGAAGCCTCAGGAAACGCGGTCCCCGCAGGTGCCGCCCTCACCAGCCCACCGCCCACGGACCTCGACGCCGCAAGAAGAAAGGACGAATCATGCGCTCGCTGTATCGCCACCGGCTGGTCCTCACACTCACAGGACCGATCCTCATCGCTCTGGGACTGCCGCTGATCGTCCCGTTCGCCGCGACCCTGCTGGGCGAGACGATGCACCTGCAGATGCGATTGAGTCTGCCCGAATCGCTGCTCGCGACCTTGGGCATTCTCGTCGCGTGGTTCGTCATCTCGCGGACGATCGACGTCGTCCTCAGCGGAAGCGACATCGGCGGCAAGATGACCGGGCGTCTTGTGTCGGCGGGTGCGTCGGTGCTCGTGCTCGGCGGAGGCTACCTGCTGATCACCGGTTCGATCCCATTGGCCGCGATCACTGCGGTCGTGATCAGCGGTCTGTTCTTCGCGTTGAATACGATGCTCGATGTTCGGGCGATGAAACCGACAGGATTCCGACGATCCAGCTGACCCAGCCCCGGTGCTGATCTCCACGGTGGCGGTGATCCTGAACAGGGAACCATCTGAAACGTACAATGGACTGGATGTCTGATACCGGGAGAACCCACACCTCGTCGCTGGCCGTGCTCGGTGCGCTGCTGTTCGTCACCGCCCGCAGCCTCGATGCCACCGGCACGCCGGGGATCCCCGCGAGTGCCGACCCGGCCAAGCTCAGCCCCACCGACCGAGAGACCCTCGCCGAGGTGGAGTCCGCGCTGACCGTCCAACTCGAGAATTCAGGGACGTCGGTGACGTCCACTCTCGCCGAGGTGGCTGCGGCGGTTGCGTACGTCCGCGGCCGGGCGGAGGTCCCAAGTCTGACCGCCAGCCGGTACGACAAACTGCGCAAGTCGGTGCTCGACGGTCTCGGAGCGACCTCGGCGCAGGGGGCGACGATCTGGCCGCCGACCAGTCAGACCGCGGTGCAGCGATTCGGGTCCTGGAACGAAGCGCTCAAGGCGGCGGGTCTGGCGACGAACAAGATCGGCCGAGCCAAAGGCCAGCTGCGCTTCGACTCGGATGCCTACGACAAGGCGATCGCCGAATTCCTCGCCGACTGCGAATCACGCGGGACCGCCGCGACCTACAAGGCTTACACCGAATACGCCGCCGAGCATAAGGGCGAGGTGCCCTCGGCCGCGGCCGTCCGGAAGTTCTACGGAAGCTGGAATTCAGCGCTCGCTGCGGTGGAGTGAAGTGTGGATCAGCGACCGTACATCTTCCTCCGACCGCTCACGCTATGCGATGCGCGGTCGACGGTAACTTGAGCGGTCGGTGGCCCAACACTCCCGGCATCACCGGTTAGCGGCGAACGCCTCCAGCCGGTCGCACGCGGTGTTGATGGTCTCGTCCGACACCGCGAATGTCAGGCGCAGGTAGCCTTCGCCGGCCGGGCCGAAGGCCGAACCTGGAATCGTCGCAAGGTTGTGCTTCTCAAGCAGCTGGGTCGCCAGCTCCCAGGAGTCCAGCCCCCACTCGGACACGTTCACCCAGGCATAGAACGTCGCCGCCGGGCGCAGCAGGCTCAAGCCCGCGATGGCGTTGATGCGCTCGATCATGAGCTCACGCCGCCTGGCATATGAAGCGACCATCTCCTCAACAGCTGTCTGCGGTCCCTCGATCGCGGCGACCGCAGCCTCCTGGACGAACCCGGGCAGACTCGAGGTCAGGCCCTCCTGCAGCAATGACATCGGCGCGATGAGGTCTTCCGAACCGATGACGAAACCGCACCGCCAACCAGTCATCGCATAGGTCTTCGAGAAGCTGCCGATGGCCAGGAACCGATCGAACTCAGCTCCCACCTCGGCGGTGGATGGTTTCACCTCCGCGATGGAGGTGAAGACAGCGTCGTCGAAGACCATCTCGTCATAGACCTCATCGGAGATGACGGTGAACTCATGCTCATCGGCCAGCGCAGCGATCTGCTCGAGGTCGGCCCGATCCATGACCGAACCCAAAGGGTTCGACGGGCTGTTGATGATCACGGCCGCGGTCTTGTCCGTGATCACTGAGCGGACATCCTCTGCGCGGAGCTTGAAATCATTGTCCTCGGTGACAGGAACGGATACCGCAATCCCGCCGAGGCGGTGCACCTGACCCATGTAATTGGGGAAGCTCGGGTCGGGGATGATGACCTCGTCACCGGGGGTGACAGTGACGTCGAGGGCGAAGGTGAGCGCCTCCATCGCGCCGAAGGAGACCATGACGTTCTCGGGCGCGATGCCGCGATTCCACCGAGTCGAGTACTTCCGGGCGATCGCCTGCCGCAGTTCGGGGATGCCCGCGTTGGCGACGTAGCGGGTGTTGTTGTTCTCGATGGCACGGGTGCCGGCGGTCTTGATGTGCTCCGGAGTGGTGAAGTCAGGTTCGCCCACGGTGAGCCTCACGGCATCGGGGAAGTCGAGGGCGAGGTTGAACATCTTGCGGATGCTCGACGCAGGGTAGGTGGCGGCCATGGGGGAGATGCGGCTGTGCGAACTCGTCATGGCTTCAGTCTGCCTCTGATCCTGCGGGGACGACAGGGGTGGGCCACAGCGTAAGACCGGGGCCGGTCCCCGGCCGTTTGGCATCAGCTTGGTGAACCTGCATCAGCTAGGTGCAGGGACCCAGCTGCTGCAGGTTCACCAAGCTGGTAGTGCAAGCAGCGCCCCGCCCTGCCTACTCGTGCAACCCGGCCAGCCGGGACCCGAATCGGGCGAGCAGGCTCGTCTTCTTCGCCCCGGTCGCTGACTCCCACGCATCGGCGAGACCGAAGACCTTGTACATCGACCGGATGCCCAACCAGCGAATCGGTTCAGGCTCCCACTGCCCGGAGAAGTGGTCGTTCCACGGCAGCGCGGTCAAGGACGTCGAGGCTCCGGCGGCCCGATCGAGCAGGGTCTTGGCTGCCAGATGTGTTGCCGTCACCCCGTGCCCGGCATAGCCGCGGGCCACTCCGATGCGCTGGGAGGAGTCGAAGAAGATGCCGGCGCACCAGTCTCTGGTCACCCCGAGAGCACCGCGCCAGGCATGCGCAACCTCGAACTCGAGGTCTGGGAAGAGCGAGGACAAGCGCCCGGCCAGGAGGTCGACCACCTCGGCGGGGACCTCGCCGTCACCGGGCAGACCCGAGCGAAACGCGTATGGTGCTCCTCGCCCGCCGAGCGCGATCCGGCCGTCGGCCGTGCGCTGGGCATAGATGAACGTGTGCGCCGTGTCGCCGAGACATTCGCGCCCCTCCCAGCCGATCGACGCCCACGCGTCGCCCGGCAGCGGCTCGGTTGCGATCATCGACGAGAACACCGGGATGACCTGCCGTCCCTGCAGGCCCGGCAGGTCGCCGCCGACCGTGTCCGAATACCCCTCGAGGCACACGAAGATCGTGTCCGCGCGCACCGGCCCGCGGTCCGTGGCGACCGAATTCTTTCGGATATGCCTCGCCGAGGTGGCCTCGCAGATTGTCACGCCCTGTTCCCTGAGCACGTGGCCGAGTCCCCGGGTGAGCAGCGCGGGATCGATGGCGGCGGTACCGGGGAAGTAGAGACTGCCGAGTGCCCCGTCGACGTTGATGCGGGCACGAGTCGCCTCGGCGTCGAGGAACTGCATGTCCTCGGGCCCGTATCCGAACTGCTCATTGCCGGCCTCAAGGTCGCGCAGCCGGGACAGGCCGGCCTCCGTTTGAGCGATGTCGATGTGGCCGCCGCGGACTTGGTGGGCATCGATGCCCTCGGTCTCGCAGACGTCGAGGACCTCGTCGATGGAGTCGAAGAGTGCGGACTGAAAGGCGCTGACGCTGGCGACGCCGTCGAGTCCTGCCGAGCCGACCGGCCCGGTGGGATCGTTCTTCCGGGCGCGGTCGACCGCCTCGGCGAACTTGCTGCGATTGCCCGGCAGCAGGGTCGAGAGCCATCCGCCATTGCGGCCGGAGGCGCCGTAGCCGATGTGGCGGGCCTCGATAATGGTGATCGCCCAATCGGGGTGGGCCTGCCTGGCGTAGTAGGCCGACCACAGGCCGGTCAGTCCGCCGCCGACGATGACGAGATCCTGCTTCTCGCGCGGCAGCGGGACGGCGTCGACGTCGTCGGCGGGGGATGCTGCCAGCCAGTGTGAGGCTTCGCCATTGAAGTAGGACACGGATCATCTCCTGAACTCGAGGCGGACCTTGTGGTCGCCTACGAAAACAGTTCTATCTCACGCTCAACGGGAAGTAAACAGTTGTGGTGATTTGTATTGAGTGTTGAAACGCGCTCGACTGCCCACTGATTTCTTCGTCGAGGCGGGACTCGGGTGGGCTGTTTAATTACACTGTTCGCATGAGCGCAATGGAGCCGATCAACACCCACGAATTTCCTCTCAGCCATGAATTGATCGAGGAGTGGCAGACCATTCCGGCCGCCTCGACGGGAGGACCCGACACGGTCGGGTCGGTGGGGCTGGAAGGTCCGGCCGCCTCGGCGGGGGATTTCGGCACGAGCAGCTCGGTCGAGCTGGAAGGGGCGGCCGCCTCGGCGGGGGAGGCGTCTGTGACAACGGGATTCGCCGAACTCGGCACCATCGGCGGTGCCGAATACGGGTTGTGGGAGATGAGCGCTGGAGCGATGCGCGATATCGAAGGCGACGAGGTCTTCCTCGTCATCTCCGGGACCGGGCGCATCGAATTCGACGAACCCCTTCGCGACCCCATCGAACTGGCGCCGGGATCGCTGGTTCGCCTCGATGATGGGATGAAGGCGCGCTGGTACATCGACGGAACGCCGCTGCGGAAGCTGTTCATCGCGCCCGGCGAAGGGTGAGCTTCACTCTCTGGCCAGCAGGGTTGGCAGGGACGAGGGAGTCGGGGAAACGTCATGGGCGCGGATTCGCCTCGTTGACTAGTGTCGAAGTCAGCCAGCTTTGACGAAAGGTATCGATGATGATCGACGTGGCCCACCCGCGCGACCTTGTCATGATCGGCGCGATCTTCGGACTCGCCGCGTTCATCTGGTCAGGCTGGGCACAGGAAGCGCCACCCAGAGGACTGGTCTGGCGACTCGTGCTCGCCGGACTCGGAATCGCGGGCCTCGCACTCGCCGTGCCGAGCATCCTCACCGCCATCGGCAACTGGTCGGAACCCAGCGCTTTCACCACCGGGACCACCGCGTTCACCCTCTACCTCATCGTGTTCTGGGCCGAGGTCATCATCGGGGCGGTGGCGAGCTTCTTCCTCATCCGCACCGGCCAGACCGAGAATATCGCTCCACTCATCTTCGCGATCGTCGGCATCCACTTCTTCGCGCTCGCCGTCGTCTTCGGCCAGCCCGTCCTTCACGTGGCGGGGCTGATGCTGACCATCGTCGCGGTGGTCGCGTTCATCTTGCCGCGCGAGACCGCGGCGCCGAGCTTCTGGTGCGGCATCCTCGGCGCTCCGGTCTTCCTCGGCATCGGACTGTGGTGTCTGCTCGCCGGGCGCAGCCCGCTCGCCGCCGGATGAAACACGGACACCGCTGACAAGCCCTGGTCAGGTGCTCTATCGTGAGTGAACCGGTGCGCACCGTGCCCTGGGGCGGGCTCCGTCCCACGGCGCGCGGCACGCATGGACACCCCAGCACCGACACCTCAGTATTGCCCCGAAGTGATGGACCCCGAAGAAGGAGTCGACGATGAAGACTGCTCGCCGCTTGGACAACCTCGGCACCGAGACCGCTTTCCGCGTGGCCCAGGCCGCCGCCGACTGGAAGGCGAAGGGCAACGAGGTCTTCCCGTTCCACCTCGGCGATCTCAATTTCCCGCTCGCTCCCCACATCGTCGAGGCGATGGAGCAGGCGATCCGCAACGGCAAGACCGGTTACTGCCCTGGGCCGGGGATTCCCGAACTGCGGGAGGCGCTCTCCGATGACATCGGCTCGCGACGCGGAATGACGATCGACCCCGCCGAGGTGGTCGTGACCACCGGAGGCAAGCCCGTGATCACGAAATTCCTCCAAGCCGTGATGAACCCCGGCGAAGGCGTGCTCTACCCGAATCCCGGATTTCCGATCTACGAATCCCAGATCGAATATCTCGGCGGTACGGCCCTGCCCTACCGATATGTTCCGACCTCCGACGGCTTCGCCATCGACCTCGACCACCTGCGGGCATCGATCGATGAGAACACCACCGCCATCATCTACAACGACCTGCAGAACCCGATCTCCGCAGAGTCCACCCCGGGCGAGCGTGAGGCCATCGCAGCGATTGCGCAGGAATTCGACCTGTGGGTGCTCTCCGACGAGGCGTACTTCGAGATGCGCTATCGCGGGAAGTCCCAGTCGATCGCCGCGCTGCCGGGAATGCGGGAGCGCACCGTCATTCTCTACACGTTCTCGAAGAAGTACGCGATGACGGGTTCGCGGCTCGGCTGTGCAGTGGCCCCGAAAGAGGTCGCCGAGGCGATCTCGCTGATGAACACCAACGACGAATCCTGCACGAACCAGTACGTGCAGTGGGCGGGGATCGCCGCCCTGCGTGGACCGCAGGGGCCGGTCGGGCAGATGCTGGAGGTGCTGCGCAAGCGACGTGATGCCACCTGCCGGCTCATCAACGAGATTCCCGGCATGTCTGTGGCGACCCCGGGCTCGACGTTCTACGTCTTCCCCGATGTCACCGAGGCGATGGAGGCGAAGGGAATCGCGACTCTGGCGGACTTCACCACCGAGGCGCTGCATGCCACTGGCGTCTCATTCTGCACTCGCGAGCACTTCGGGTCGCCGCAGCCCGGTGAGGACCGGTCCTACATTCGGCTGGCCTATTCGGGTATCGACGAAACCGCGATCACGACGGGTCTCGGCCGCCTCAAGGAGTGGATCGAAGCGGGGCGGTAGTCCGTTCGGCGGGGTTGCATTCGGCGGTACCGGGCTGCGGCGCCGTCCCGACCACAACTCGGCGCCGACCACAGCTCTGCTAGGTCCAGCTGCTCCAGGCAGGTCGGCGAGTGCTCGGCAGTGCGTTGTCACGGCGCCAATCGTGGATCCAGTCGGGCAGCTCGGGTTCGTTCTCCGGCATCCCGAACGCCTCCATGAGGTCGTCCCTGGTGAGCGGACGGTCGTCGGAGATCAGGCGGGTGGCGACATAGGCTCGGGCGAAGATCTCGCCGTCGACGACCATGCGCTGTTCGAAGAACACGGTGCGCTCGTCGATTCCGCAGACCTTGCTCTCGAGGTTGTAGCGCTGCCAGAGTTTCAGTGATTTGCGGAAGCTGATGGTCTCGGCGCTGACAACGCCGGTCCATCCGCGCTCACGCATCGCCTGCCATGCTCCGCTGCGCACCATCATGTCGAGCCGCCCCAGGTCCATGATCGAGAGGTACTTGCCGTTGTTGAGATGCATGAATATGTCGATCTCGCCCAGGTGGACGCGCATGGGGAGGGAGTAGGTGTCCCAGATGTCGCGCGCGGAACGTCGGTGGGACCTCAGCAGGTGCAGGATCATGCGGAAGAAGTGCATGCGAACTATGTTACTTGACAGTAGTTTGCTGGACGACCATAACCCTGCCGGGTGAATGGGGCTCTGACTGGCGAACGTGGGCAGAAAGCGTATGCGGTCAGGGCGATCGTGGACCCGGAGGCGAACGCGGACGCGGAGGTGAATGCGGTCGTGAAAGGTTGCAATCGCGGAAGGGTGCGCATCCACGGACCCGGGGAGCCGCCTCGGCGAGGGTGGGTGTCAGTCCTTCGCGGGTTCGGGGTCGTGGCCGGGGATGAACGGTGATTCTTCGGGCTCGGGGTGGCGCTTCCACTGGATGAGCATGATCGCCACACCGAGAGCGACGGCGCCGATCGCGCCCCACACGTTGGTGCGCAGGCCGAGGATGACGAAGCTCGGATCGAGGCGGATGGACTCCCAGACGATGCGGCCGGCGCCGTACCACATGAGATAGACAGCGAATAGGCGTCCCCACTGGAAGAAGACCTTGCGGCCGAGGTAGAGCAGGACGAGAGCGCCGAGGCTGTTCCAGATGACCTCGTAGAGGAACGTTGGATGGAAGAGGGTGCCGGGGGGAGTGCCCAGTGGGATTGCCGGATTGCCGGGATCGATCTCGAGTCCCCAAGGCAACGTGGTGGGCAGGCCGAAGAGCTCCTGGTTGAACCAGTTGCCGAAGCGACCGCAGGCCTGAGCGAGGATGAGGCCCGGTGCCAGGGCGTCGAGCAGAGTGGTGAGTTTGAGGCCGAGGCGGCGGCACATGATCCATGCACCCAGCGTGCCGCCGATGAGTGAACCGAAGATCGCGATGCCGCCCTCCCAGATCGCCCATACCGAGCCGGGTTCGAACGGGTTCCACGGGTTGCGGCCGGGACCGAAGTAATCGGTGTAGTGCGTGATGACGTGATAGATGCGGGCGAAGACGATGGCCATCGGTACGGCAAGAGTCGCGATGTCGAGCACCTGCCAGTCCTCGACACCGCGCCTGGTCAGGCGGCGGTTCGTCAGCACAATGGCGATGATGATGCCCACGAGGATGCACAGTGCATAGAAATGGATCGTCAGCGGTCCGAGTTGGAAGCTCGAGATGGACGGGCTGGGGATTGCCGCCGAGATGTCGTGCGGGACAGCGCTGGAAGTCACTAGGCCGAGGTGCATGGGGCCAGTCTATTTGCACCCGTCTGAGAATCTCTTATGCAGCGTCTGGTCTCTGACCGGCGAGGACCGTTTTCGGGCCGATTGCTGTGCCGCCTGCGCTCCGACTAGCGCGTAAACCCGAGTCCTGCGGGGTGAAGGCAGCCGCGACAAGGCCATTCGCGCTCACATCAGAATGGAGGCACAGCGGTGCCATTGAATGGCCATGCGCAGCTACGTGCCGAAGAGGCCGTCGATGATGTCGTCGGTGACGAATCGTGAGTGGAGGATGGGAGTGCGGGCGGGGTCGATGCTTTCGGGCGGTCGCCATGCCGGCCGTCCGTCGCCGAGCATGAAGACTTCCCAGTCGGAGCGGTCCATGAGGTGGTGGTGGAAGGAGCACAGCAGGCACATGTTGTTGATGTCGGTCTTGCCGCCCAGGGCGTGCGGCACAACATGGTTCACGTCGCACCAACCCGCCGGTGCGTCGCAACCGGGGAACACGCATCCGCGGTCCCTGGCGGTGACGATTGCGGTCTGCTTCTTGTTGGCAAAGCGCTGTTCCGCGCAGACTTCCACCGTGCGGGCCTTTTCGTCCATCAGGTGGTAGAAAACAGTGCCACTGAGACCGCGTCGGGCGATGTCGCCGATCGGGAACCGGTCGCCGGAGCCTGTGGTGGCTTCGCCGATGCCGTTGGCGATGTCGGACGCTTTGGCTGTGACGACCAGGGCGTAGGGCGAACCCTTGGCGGCTTCCTTCATGCTGATGCGCGAGATGAGAGTGGCGAAACGTTCGTAGATCCAGGCCTTCGCACTGGGCTGCGCGCTCATGAGATCGACAGTCGAACCGTCGGCGCGGATGCCGTGGCCCGCGGGAGTGGAGCGTCCGCCAGCAGGATCGGTCGTATCCGCACCGGCGTCACCGGCAGCTTCACTGTCGGCACCGGAGTCGCTGGCCGCGTCTAATACAGCCCATGAGGGAGCGTCATAGCGATCGCCGGTGAGCACTGCGTCGAGGGGTTCGAACTTCTCTTCGCCGGGAGCCTGACCGAGTCCGACGTTCGGGAAGAGCGCGGGAGCGTCGTCGGCCGCGGAGCGGGCCGCTTCAGTGTCGGAGGCGATCGTCTCAGTGTCGGTGGGGCAGACGTTGTTCGATGTGGTGCCGTCGCACGATTCTGCAGTGTTCGACGGGTTGTCACCGGCGGTTTCTGTTGTGTCTGATGTGTTGTCTTTCGCCGATTGGATCCGCGAGGTCAGCAGTCCGTGCAGTTCGGATCCCGCCACGGGATCGAGCACGCCCTCCAGCCTCCAGTCTCCATTGCGCTTGGGGCGGGCAGTGATGAAGTAGGCGGAACGATCGCTGGGGTCGAGCGGCTCGGCACCGTCGGGGTCGATGAGAGCGAGCATCTGACGGAAGATGTCGCGAAGCTCGCTCACAGTCACCGATTTCGCGTATTTCACGAGGTCGGTTTCCACACGGGACTTCGTCTCATGATCCACCCATGCGGGCAGCGCCTTGAGGCAGTCTTCGATGACAGTGAGGTGCTCTGCGGGCAGGGTGCCGAGGTGGAGCTGCTCGGCGACGAGCGGGTGTTCGGGTTCAAGCGGTTGTCCGTCGAGTGCGACTCGTCTGCCGAGATTCTCTGCGAGCTTTGCCCGGCGGTTCGCTTCTCGCCCCGAGAGGTTGAGGCGTTCCTGGATGAGCGCCTTGGTCGACTTGGCGCCACTGTCCTTGGGCGTGCCGACGCGTTCGTAGACGGCCAGCGCCAGGGTGGACAGAGACTCACTGAGCCGACGCAGAGCCTCGGCTCCATCGATGACCTGCAGGGCCTCGTTCGGCCCCATCGGCCGGTCGAAGGCGCGAAGACCTCCGACCAGTTCGGTCAGGGACGAAATCGAATCGGTGATCTCAGGTGCGCTCGCAGCCAGGTCGTTCCAGGCGGCGTCGGTGAGGATCGGGTGCATCGAAGTCGGGCGCTGATCATCGTCTCCGTGCTCGGGTTGCGCAGTCGATTCTGCCGGTGCGGTCGAAGTGAGCTCTGCTGAGTCCGCGGATTCGACGGTTTCGTGTGGTTGGTCGGAACCGGCAATTCCAACTGCATTGCTTGGTTCTTCGACGTCGGCGATCGACGTATCGTCGTTCGGTTCGTCATCGTCGGTCGAAACTGGGTCAAGAGCCTCGAACACCTCGGCGAAGTGGTGGCCGCTGAGGTCGAGTCCGGCCGCCTTGAGCTGTTCGGCCAGTGTTGCGGGGCCCGATGTTTCTTCGAGTTGTGCTTGCGCGGTGTCCTCGGGTGCGTGGGCATTCTGAGGAGGGGTACCCACGAGGTCTGCTGGTGTGGTGTTCGTCGGCGGTCTTCTGCTCGCCCCACCGCGCGAGTCAGCGGCAGCGCGGCGGTCGCGCTTTCCTGACTTGCGTCGCTTGCGGTCGGGGGTGAAGGTCATCGCTGTCGAGTTCCGTTCGTCGTTGAAGGTCTCTTAGTCAAATGTTAGGCCATTGATGAATAGAAAGCAATAGAAACTTCGAAAAGAATTCGATTGGAACTGTCATTGCAGGTAGATCTGCATATGATGAGGACGACTACTTTACCTATTGCTGATTTGGCGTCGAATGTATCAGTCGGCACTGACGCGTGATCCACGTTGACTGTCGTGATGGTCGCATGCTCCGGGGTTAGTCGTGGCGGGTGTTTCTCTGACGGTGGGTCTCGTCGGTGGGGACGGTGTTTCGGTGAAGGTGGGCCGCCTCGTTGGGGATGGTCCGTCTATAACGGTGAGCCGCCTCGGCGAGGGTTGGGTCTCCGCGAATCGCCATCGCGGATGGGATGATGGGGAGCTATGGCCCTTGATTTCACCCTGGTGCAGCTGCGCTACTTCCAGGAGGTCGCCAGGCGGGAGAACATGACCGAGGCGGCGAAGCAGCTCAACGTCACCCAGTCGGCGATCTCGACGGCGATGGCCCAGCTCGAGCGGACCATCGGCCTCGACCTTTTCATCCGACAGCGCAATCGTTCGGTGGTGCTCTCGCCTGCCGGGAAGCGATTCCTCTCAGAGGTCACACCCTTCCTCGAAGCCTCCGACAACCTCGGCGAGACTGCGTTGGGCCTCTCACGTCGTCTCAGTGGAGACCTCACTGTCGGAGTCTTCTCGCCGATCGCGCCCACCCGCCTGCCGCTCATCCACAGCGAATTCGAGAAGCGCTACCCGGATGTTCGGATCAACTACCTCGAGGCGAACCTTCAGGAGCTGCAAGCCGCTGTCATCGCCGGCGACTGCGATCTCGCACTGACTTACACGCTGGGAATGACCGATCGCTTCGATCGCTTCCTCATCGACGTCGTGAAGCCGCACGTCCTCGTCTCACTCGATCACCACCTCGGCGGGGGTGGGAAACGGCCGCGACCAATCCACCTGCGAGAGCTCGCAGATGAAAACTACATCCAACTGGATCTGCCGTTCAGCACTCAATACTATGACGAGCTCTTCCGGATCGCCGGCGTCGAGCCGATCGTGCGGCACACCTTTGCTGGCTACGAAACCGTGCGGTCGTTCGTGGCGATGGGGCACGGGTACTCGCTGCTGAGCCAGAGCGTGTCCTCGGGAACGTACATCGGATCGAAGACGGTGGACGTTCCGCTGCTCGACGACTTCCCGAGCATCGACCTTGCCATCGTCTGGCCGAAAGAGCTGAGGCTGAGCAAGCGTGCGCGAGCCTTCTGCGAGCTGACCTTGGAGATCCTCGGGACCTAGGCGGCTGAAGCGGACAGAAGGACCCGAGCCGCGGGCCGAGGACTGCGCTGGTGCCGGGGAAGGCGGTCGGTGGGGAAGCGGTCCGTCGCCGAGGTAAGGGGCTTACGCGGCTCGGCTTCTCATCGATTTTCCTCATGACCAGTTTCAAAAGTATCTGTTGGACTAATGTGTTGTGGATCGCAAAGATGGTGGAAATCGTCCCCGCGCCCTAAGGAGATCCCGGATGTCCATCACAGCCCCGACCGAGCAGCGAACCACGTCGACGAAGATGCAGCGGAAGGTGCTTCTGGGCGGCAGCATCGGCCAGTTCGTCGAGTTCTACGACTTCACGTTGTACGGTCTATCGGCGGTGATCCTGTCCGAGTACTTCTTCCCCGACGGCGACCGGATCACCGGTCTGCTGGTCATCTTCGCGACCTTCGGAGTCGCCTTCGTCATGCGCCCCCTCGGCGGACTCTTCTTCGGAGCTCTCGGCGACAAGGTCGGCAGGCGCCAGACCCTGACCATCACGATCTTCCTCGTCGGAGCCTGCACCGCACTCATCGGCATCCTCCCCGGGTTCGACACGATCGGCTGGTTCGCGCCGATCCTGCTCATCCTCGCCCGCCTCGGACAGGGCTTCTCCGCCGGCGGCGAATCCGTCGGCGGTCCGTCCTTCGTCTACGAGCACGCTCCTATTGCCAAGCGCGGACTCTGGATCAACATCACTCTGGCCGCGACCGCCCTGCCCTCGGTGTTCGCCGGCGGCCTCATCCTCCTGCTGTCGACTGTGATGAGTGACGCCTCTTTCGACTCATGGGGCTGGCGCGTTCCGTTCCTCCTGGCGCTGCCGTTGTCGGCCGTCGGGCTGTGGATCCGGTCGAAGACCGACGAATCCGAGCTGTTCAAGAAGACCGCCGCCGAACGGCCCAAAGAGTTCAGCCCGATCCGCGAAAGCTTCCGCGAGAACTGGGTCGGAATGCTCCAGGTCTTCTTCGTCCTCGGCGTCACCGCGCTCGGCTTCTACATGCTCTCGGCGTACTTCGTCACCTACATCCAGACCACCGGCGACCTCAGCCGCGAACAGTCGCTGCTGACAAACGCGATCGCGATGGCCAGCTACACGATCTTCCTGCCCATCGCCGGCCATCTCGGTGATCGATTCGGACGTCGGCCCATGCTCATCGCGGGTGCGATCCTGCTCGCGGTCACCTCGGTGCCGGCATTCGGGCTGGTCACCAGCGGCCACATGGGGCTGGCATTCCTCGGGCAGACGATCTTCGTCCTCGCGCTCTGCTGCTACGGCGGCGGCTGCTACACCTTCTTCTGTGAGCGATTCTCGACGAAGACGCGGTTCACCTCGGCGGCCATCAGCTACAACATCTCCTACGCGGCGCTCGGCGGAACCGCTCCGTTCGTGGGCACGTGGCTCGTCGACATCACCGGCGTCAACACCGCACCCGGCTATTACATGGCCGCTGCGGCCGCCGTGTGCCTCGTCCTCATCTTCGTCACGCGCCTCCCCGAGACCCGCGGACGGCTGGGGTGAGCACGGGTGAGCCTGCATTGACATCGAGTTTCGTCCACTTTCACATCACATTTTGTACAGATCATCGGGATGAAAAGCGTTGAACTGAACGAAAAGCGATGTGCGGGCCCGCCCGCGCCCTCAACCGCGCCCCAGACCTTTGCAAACCACATCCCACCCACAGGAAAGCAGCGATAACCAATGAACCATCAGGCACCCCCGTCGCCCGACGCCGCCCCGTCGTCCGCACCCCCATCCTCCGACGCGGCCTTCCTCGCAGACTTCCACTTCGTCGCCACCATCGGTGCCACCGACAACAACGGCGTCGACCGGCAGGCGCTGACGCCCGAGGACAAGCAGACGCGTGACTGGATGCGCGGGTGGGCGACGGACAAAGGCTTCGACGTGCGCGTCGATGCGATCGGGAACATGTTCGCGTGCCTCGAATTCGTTCCCGATGCCCCGTACGTCCTCATCGGCTCCCACCTCGACTCGCAGCCGCTCGGCGGCCGCTTCGACGGAGCCTACGGAGTCATCGCAGCCCTCTTCGCGGCCCTGCGCGTCAAAGAGGAACTTGCCGAATCGGGCCTGCAGCCCACCTTCAACCTCGCCGTCGTCAACTGGTTCAACGAAGAAGGCGGGCGCTTCGCCCCCTCGATCATGGGAAGCTCCGTCTACGCCGGGCTCTTCGACCTCGACGAGATGCTCGCCGTCGCCGACCTCGAAGGCACCACCGTCGCAGAAGCGCTGGGCGCCATCGGCTATGCCGGCACCGACACCCCGCCAAAGGCGATCACCTACGCCGAGATCCACATCGAACAGGGCCGAATCCTCGAACGCGAAGCCACGGACATCGGCGTCGTCGAGTCCAGCTGGTACACGCAGAAGCTCGACATCGACGTCCTCGGCGAACAGTCCCACACCGGGGCTACAGCCATGGCCGACCGCCACGACGCGCTCGTCGCCGCGGCCAAGGTCGTCCTCGCCGTCGCCGAGGTGGTCGACGCGTTCGAGGAAGAAGCCCTCGTCTCCTCGGTCGGCCAGCACGTCGTCGAACCGAACTCGCCGATCGTCGTTCCCCGCCGCGTCCACATGGTCGCCGACCTCCGCTCCTCCGATCCGGCCATCGTCCAAGCCGCCCGCGACTTACTGAAGACGCAGATCGCCGAGATCGCCCGTGCCCACGACATCACCATCAACGCCCGCGACTTCGACATCCGCGACAAGCGCCACTTCCCGACCGAAGGCCTCGAACTCGCCGAGAAGGCCGTGGCCAACGAAGGTCTGAGCATCCGTCGGTTGGAGACGATGGCCGGCCACGATTCCGTGGCGATGAATCACCGCGTGCCCGCCGTGATGATGTTCGTTCCCAGCGTCGACGGCGTCTCCCACTGCGAACGCGAGTTCACCACCGATGAGGACATGCTTCGCGGCGTCCGCGTGCTCACTTCGGTGGCCGGTGAACTCGTCCGCGGTGAGCTCGCCGATGTCCGCGACGGTGCCGTCTGGGTCGGTTCGTCCGTCGCCGAGGCGCGCGCATGAGCACCGATACCCCGCGCCCCAGCGCCGCCGCCTCGGCCGCAGACCCGACCAGTTCGACAGCCGAACCCTGGACCCTGTCCGCCACCGAGGCGCTCGCCGCCTTCCGGTCCAAGGAGCTGTCCCCAATCGACTACCTGACCTCCTTCATCGGCCGCATCACCGCCGAGGATGAGCGCATCAATGCGGTCACCGAAGTCGTCGAGGAGG
Source organism: Brevibacterium sediminis (assembly GCF_013623905.1). GTDB lineage: Bacteria > Actinomycetota > Actinomycetes > Actinomycetales > Brevibacteriaceae > Brevibacterium > Brevibacterium sediminis. The sequence goes on along the minus strand of NZ_JABKDD010000005.1, from coordinate 159,850 downwards.
CGGTCACCTCGGCGCGGGAAGCCGAGGACTTCTACGCGAACGCCACCAGCGATGACCTCGCCGAGGCGGCCGCCACCCGTCCGCTGCTCGGACTTCCCGTGATCGCCAAGGAGAAGCACGCGCTCGCCGGCCGCGGCCTCACCCAAGGGCTGCTGCACGAACGCGACACCGTCGCCGACCACGACGCCGCGATCATCGCCCGCATCCGCGCCGCCGGCGGATTCGTCCACGCCCGAGCCACCTCTCCGGAGTTCAGCTGCGCGACGATCACGCACTCGCCGATGTGGGGCGTGACCCGCAATCCGTGGAACCCCGACCTCTCACCGGGCGGGTCCTCCGGCGGGTCCGGTGCTGCGCTGGCAGCCGGGTTTGCGCCCCTGGCCACGGCCTCCGACATCGCCGGATCCACGAGGCTGCCCGCCGCCTTCACCGGCACCGTCGGTTACAAAGCCCCGTACGGTCGGATCCCCGGTGCCCAACCTCTGGCCGCGGACTGGTACCGCGGGGACGGGCCGATGGCGCGCACCGTCGCCGACGCCGCCCTGCTCGCCAAGGTCATGGTCGGGGTCGATCCGAGCGACCACGCGACCATCGCCTCGCCCGGGTTCCTCGACGACTTCGACCCCGCCGAGGCGGCCGATCGACTCCGCGGACGCAGGGTCGCGCTGTGCGTCCGGTTGGGGGACTTCCCCGTCGGGAAGGACATCGAAGCGAATACCCGCGCGGTCGCCTCGGCGCTGGAATCGGCCGGGGCACAAGTCGAGGAGATCGAACTGCCGTGGACGGCCGAGCGGATCTTCGAAGCCGCGTTCACCCACTTCGGGAATCTCCTCGCCCCCGCCATGCGCGCCGCCACCCGCGGCCACGAGGACACCCTGGCCGAATACACGCTGCGGTTCATGGTCGACGCCGAGGCGGTCGCCGGCCGCCGCTCCTTCTACGACGGACTCGCCATGGAAGCACAGATCCAGGCGGAGCTGGCGTCCGCAATGGACGGGTTCGATGTGCTCCTGGCACCCACCTCGGCGGTGGCCGGGTTGGAGGCCGGGACCAGCTACCTCGACGGGATCACGATCGGCGCCGACGGCGTCGGTCGCGAAGGGGAGGGCGCATCCGGGGCGGACGGTGCGTCCGACAACAGCGGAAGAGACGGCGTGCGCCTCGATCACTACTGGCAGGCGCATATGACGATGCCATTCAACATCTGCAACCGAGTGCCGATCGTCAACGTCCCCTCCGGCATGGCCGACTGCGGCATCCCCACGGGTGTCCAGGTCATCGCCCACCCCTATGACGACGCCCGCGCCTTCGACGTCGCCGCCGCCATCGAAGCGCTGTGCCCATGGCCCGGACTGGCGCCGACGGTTCAGATAGGCTCATCGGATGGATGAGCATACCCTCGCCGAGGTGGAGCGAGCCGGAACGCAGTTCAACGCCGTCACAGCGATGACCGTCGACCGCGCGAATGCCCTCACCGCGGAATCAGTCGAGCGTCGCGACTCTGGTCAGCCGCCTCGGCGATTGGAGGGGATTCCCTTCGCGATCAAAGACGTCATCGACCTCGTCGGGTACCCGACGACGATGGGATCGAATGTGCGCAGCGATGCCCCGGCTGCTAACTCGGCGCCGGTCGTCGACCGACTCGAAGCGGCGGGCGCGATCCCTGTGGCGAAGACGAACTGCCAGGAGTACTCCTACGGAATCCTCGGCGACGAGTCGGCCTTCGGCCGAGTCGTCAATCCTGTTGATGCGGCACTGTGCACCGCCGGGTCGAGCTCCGGATCGGCCGCACTCGTTGCCGCCGGGGTGGTGCCGTTGGCTTTGGGCACCGACACGGCCGGGTCCGTGCGGGTGCCGGCGGCCTGCCAAGGCGTGCTCGGGTTCAAACCGACCTTCGGCGTCGTGCCCGTCGACGGAGTCTTCCCGCTCTCGCAGAGCTTCGACACCGTCGGACTCTTCGCCTCCGACCTCGGCGTGCTGACCGCGGCTTTCGACGTGATCGCGGGAGCCGGTTCGGGTGATGGCCGAGGGAGCAGTGCACACACCATCGATGTCAGTCTCTTCGCGGATGACGGCGACCGAGCGCGGGACCTGCTCAAGTCGGTCCCGGAACTCACGATCACCTCGGCGAATGGGCCGGCCCTGGACGAACTCCTCGACGACCTCGCACCGATCTACGATTACATCCGCCTCTATGAGGCTTTCGAGGTCCACAGAGACCTCTTCGCCGAGCGTGCCGCGGACTACCAACCGGGTGTGGCCAAGAAGGTCGAGGCGGGACGGGGCCTCGAGCAGGCGGAATACCGGACGCAGTTGGACGCGCTCGCCGAACTGCGGGAACGGTCACTATCGGTCTTCGGTGGCACCGACCTCCTGCTCACTCCGGCCATCGACGGACCCGTGGTCCGCTGGGATGAGATCGACTCCGGCACGGCGGCGAAGTTCATGCGCTATTCGATGCCATTCAACGTCCTGGGCTGGCCGGCATTGACGATCCCGCTGCCCGGGGCCGGAGCCGGCGAAGGACCACAAGCGGTGCAGCTGGTCGGTCGCCCCGGCAGCGACCGCGACCTGCTCGCCTTCGCCTCGCGGTTAGGCTGAATGGCGACCGCTCAACTGTGTCAGATCGGACGCATCCTCGCCGGTCCTTTGGGGGATTCCTCCCTCCTGGCAGACTTGGTCGGCTGACCAGATCGGCGCTCAGGTATGTCAGCTGCGCTCGAGTGCGGTCCGCGTGCTGCTCAGACAGCTACCTTGGCAACTGTCTTCGGCCTGACGAGCCCGAGGACCATGAGGACCCCAACGAGTGCCGAGACACCGGCGACGGCGAATGCCGTTGTGTAACCGCCGAGATGTTGAACGAAGATTCCCGTCAGTGCCGGTGCGAAGATCCCTGCCAAGTTGGCGAGGAGATGCACGAATCCGCCGGCTGCGCCGACTCGGTCGGCAGGAACGGTGTCCTGGACCATCGCAAAGCAGTTCTGTGGCGTGAAATACGCGAAGACGGCAGCGATCGTGATCCACATGACGGCCAGGGCCGTCGATGTCGCGAAAGCACTCAGCAGCACACAGACACCCGCGACCCCGAGCCCGATGACGATTGTCGTCTTGCGGGCGAAGAGCAGCCGTCCGGTGCGTTTGAACAGAATGTCGGAGACGGTTCCGCCGAGGAGGAAGCCGACCGTGGCTCCGAGCCAGGGAAGCATGCCGACGAACGACATGTCGTGCACAGACAGTCCCCGGCCTTCGACGAGGTAGGACGGCAGCCAGGTGAGGAAGAAGAACTGGATGTAATTGAAGCAGAAGAATCCTGCGGCAACTCCTAACACCGGCCACGAGAACACGTAGTGGAAGACTCCGTGAGAAGATTCGTCTTCGGTGAGGGCGTTGGCCTGCTGTCCCCGGTCAATGACGGTGAGTTCTTCGCTGCTGACCCGAGGATGTTGGGATGGGCGGTTGCGGAAGACCACCACCCACAGAACGACCCACGCCAGCGTGAGCAGAGAGATGAAGACGAAGGACTCCCGCCACCCGATGCTGAGAGCGATCAGACCGACAACCGGAGTGGCGACGGCTGCTCCCAGGGGCTGACCGGCGCTCGCAGCTCCGACGGCGCGGCCGACCTCATGCTTGGGGAACCAGTTCGCGATCGACTTGTTCATCGTCGTCCCCATCGGGCCCTCGGCGATGCCGAACAGAACGCGCAGCACCAACAGGTGGACGAAAGTGAAGGCCGCGGCTGTGAGACCGCAGAACACTGCCCATGCCGCAGCAGCCCATGCAAACACCTTGCGCGGGCCCATCTTGTCGGCCGCCCACCCGCCGAGGAAACACATGATGACGTAGCCGAAGAAGAAGCTCGACTGAATGATCCCGAACTCTGTGTCATCGAGCCCGAGATCTTCTTTGACATAGGGGGCCGCGACCGACAGGGCCGAACGGTCGAGGTAGTTGAGTATGCCGACGAGCAGAAGAAGGCCGACGATGACCCACCGATAGTTGGTGCGAAGGAACGTGCGCATAGCAGTGACCTTTCAGAACCGTCCTTGGTCCTGTGGACGACGAAATGGAGGTAGGGCGAATGATTGGAAGAAGCAGGGCGAACCGAGCTCTTCGAGAACTCAGCTCAGTGGGTATCGCTCACGGAAAGTGTGCAGCGAACAGTGTGAGCCGCACTGTCACCGGGATTGAGCTTGGCGAGATCGACCCGGTCGGATTCTTCCCCGGTCCAGTCCGCTCGGGCAGGAAGCCCGCGCCATGGTTCGACGCAGAGGAGATCGGCATCGCCTGCGGAACGACACGATGTGCCCTCTCCGGTCGGCGGAGACCACAGGGTGAGGTGGTCGAATCCCCGCCAACTCATCTCCACGCTTCGTCCTCCGCCGAGTCGGCAGCGAACTGAAGACGAGACTGGAACCGGGCAGATGAGGCCGCCGGCAGAGAATTGGCTCGCATCGGCCGGCCAGACCGATCCATGGTGCGGCGGCGGGTGGATCGTTTCAGTCAACAGATTCTCACGGACCCGGTGCACATGTTCAGGCGCTTCTTCCCAAGTCACAGATGGTCGATCATCGTTGGTTCGCCTGAACGCCGGGTGCCAGCCCAATCCATAGGGCATGGGGTCGGAGCCGGAGTTGGTGACGATGAAATCGACTTGAAACCCCGTCGGCACCGCTCGGTAGGCGATGTCGACGACGAAGGAGAACGGATATTGAGAATGCGTCTCGGCGGTGTCAGTCGCGCGCAGAACCACCTCGTCGTCGGCGTGTGAGACCACGCTGAATTCGAAATCGCGGAGGAACCCGTGATGTCCCAGACGGTGTGGCCGACCGTCGACGGTGATGGTGTCATCCGGGTGGCGGCAGATCGCCGGGAACAGCACTGGCGCATGATGCGGCCATGTTTCGCCGCCGAAACAGATGAACTCGACCGAATTGTCGACGCGCGACAGGACATTCGCTGATGAGGCGGATGACGTGATCGCCATTTCGGCAGAGAGGAGCTCTGCCCCGGTCCGAGCCACCCGCAGGCGGCTCGGACCGGAAGAGACCTCAAGAATCTCACTGCTCGCACCGGACGGTGACATGATGCCTATCCGACTGCCGGGGTGATCAGAGCACCGTCGATGCGTCGGGGGATGGCGGCCCGTCCTTCGCGGAGTTCGGCTGGCAGCAGCGCCTCCGGAACGTCCTGCCAGGTCACTGGCCGCAGCCAGCGCTTGATGGCATGAGCGCCCACCGACGTGTACTGAGTGTTCGTCGACGGCCACGGTCCACCGTGTGTCTGCGCCCACGAGACGAGTACTCCGGTCGGGTAGCCGTTGTGCAGCAGACGTCCGGCCTTGGGCCGCAGCTGATCGAACACATGTGCGGCGAAGCCCTCTTCGCCGGGTTCACTGTGCACAGTCGCGGTGAGGGAACCGGGCAGGGTCTCGAGCGCGGCATCAAGTTCGGAATCTCCGTAACGGATGATGATCGTCGTCGGGCCGAAGCACTCGGAGAGCTCACGACCGTTGATGCTCTTCGCCGATGTCTCCAGCAGGCGCGCGGCGACACCGGTGCCATCAGGATCTGCAGTCCCTTCGGCGACGACGCTGACATCGGTCCACGATGCCGAGGCGGCCGCATAGTCGGCGTATTCTCCGGCGATCCTCTGATTGAGCAGCACGCTAGAATCTGTGTCCTCGACCTGCCGGGCGGCTTCGGCGACGAGATTGTCGCCGTCGGCGCCGACCGGAACATACACGACCCCGGGCTTTGTGCACAGCTGTCCGCCGGACGTGGTGAAGGACCCGACGAGCCCGGCTGCAATCTCGGTTCCGCGGGATGCGGCCGCGCCCGGTGACACCACGAGCGGGTTGATGCTCGAGAGTTCTCCGAAGAACGGGATCGGGTTCTCGCGTTCGGCGATGATGTCGAGCAGAGCCTGACCGCCGGACAGCGAACCCGTGAAGCCGACTGCGGTGATCGCCGGGTGGGCGACCAAGGCAGCTCCAGCAGCCGTGCCGTAGACGATGCCGACCGTGCCTTTTGGAGCGCCGATCTCGGCAGCGGCCCGATTGAGGATTCCGAAGGTCAGCTGCGACAGGCGCGGGTGCGAGCTGTGGGCCTTGATCACGACAGGGTTTCCGGCCGCCAGCGCCGAAACCGTGTCGCCGCCGGGGACGGAGAAAGCGAGCGGGAAGTTGCTGGCACCGAAGACGGCGACTGGCCCGGTCGGCACCAGCATGCTCCGCAGGTCGGGCCCGGGGCCCATCGGAGTGTCGCCGGCGTGATCGACAGTCGCTTCAAGGTAGGCGCCGTCGGTGATGACGTCGGCGAAGAAGCGAGCCTGATAGGCAGTGCGGTTGAGCTCCCCACCGAGACGAGCCTCGGGGATCGCTGTCTCCGCATGTGCGGTGGAGATGATCTCGTCTCGGGATTCTTCGAGGAAGTCGGCGAGTCTACGGAGGAGCGCGGCACGACGTCCACGTCCCAATGCGTCGAATGCAGGAGCCGCAGCCGCGGCTGCGCGAGCGATCGCGTCGACCTGCGTCGTGGCGGTCGCCTCAGCGACGGCCCCGGTGGACTCGCCGGTGAACGGGCTGATGCTCTCGATCATCGAAGCTGTCTCTGCCGTCGTCGTTGTGGTGGGTGCCATCACTGGATCTTCCCGATGTAGGAGCGTGCTGCCTCGCGTTCGGCCGCCGCCTGCTCGGCCGTGTACTCGGCGTCCGGATGAGGCCGTGCTTCCGGGGGCTCGAGTTGGTATCCCTCGGCCACGTAGTCGAAGTCCTCAAGGTGGATATGAGTCCGAGCGTCAGCGGGGGACGCATAGAACGCCCGGATCTCGGTGATGAGCCCCGACTCGGGATCGAACTTGTACCATTCGTCTCCGCGCAGTGCCTGCCCGCTCCGAGTCTTCCAGTGGGTCCACTCGATGACGGCTTCGTGTGCATCCGGATCGACGATGTAGCGTTCGATACTCCATGCCGAGCCGACGGTCTTGACGAGTCGACGCCAGTTCTCGCCGATCGTGCGAGCTCCTCTCCACGGCCCCCCGATGCCGGGTGGGAAGAAGTGCACGGCATCGGGGGTGAACTGGGCAGCGATCTTGTCCACATCGGCCTCGTTGCAGCCGTCGAAGTAGACGCGAATGCGATTACGGAGCGTCTGTTTGCGCTCCTCGAGGGAAGTGGGCTGAACTGTGGGCGTCTGGATGGCATTTTCGGTCATGCTGTTACCTCCTGATTGTCGTTCGAATCGGTGGTCGGAAACGCAGATGCTCGGTCGAGCGATCCGGTGTCTGTCGGAAACCGTGTGCGGCGGTACTCGTCGTAACGGGCAAGGGTTTCTTCGTTCGGGGGATAGGTACCCCAAAGTTCGGCCCCTGCTGCGACCTGTTCGTTGAGCCAGTGCTCGAGACGTTCTTGTTCGAGCGAGGGGCCAGAGATCTCAGCGGCGAGTGCGCGCGGAACGACGATGACACCATTGCGATCCCCTACGAGCACATCACCGGGATACACGGCGACCCCGGCACAGCCGACCGGCACCTGAAGATCGGCGACATGGAAGGAAGCCGGTCGGGTGGTCGCGGTGTTGGCCCGGCAATATGCAGGAAAGTCAAGGGCGGCGATGGCCTCCCCATCTCGCAAGGCGCCGTCGGTGACGAATCCGGCGGCTCCGCGTTCGCGAGCTCTGGTGATGAGCATGTCACCGGCACTGGCGGCACTGATGTCATTGCGGCTGTCGACGACGATGACCTGACGTTCGCCGATGGATTCGACTGCCTGCCATTGCAGGACATTGCCTGTCCGATAGGGATCGCCGAGGGGGTCGACATCTTCTCTGGCCGGGATGAAGCGCATGGTGAAGGCTTCACCGACGAAACCGTCGAAGCCCGTCCCCACCGGTGAGACGCCGACGAGGAACGGCTGTCTGATCCCGCGACGGTAGAGCTGGGTGGCGAGGGTCGCCGTGCTCACCTGTGAGAGCTGTTCGAACACTCTCTCGGGGAGCGGAGCGATGTCCGGAGTGGTCATGGTCGTGCCTTTCATAATCGTGGCCGTGCTCAAGGGCGGAGCGTGGCGGGTATTTCGGTGAGGGTGGTCGGCCCAGCCGGTGCGTGTGGCTCGACTTGTGGAGCTCTGGCCTGAGCAGCGAGTCCGCCATCGACGTTGAAGATCTGTCCTGTGACATACGCCGAGGCGGGTCCTGCGAGGTAGAGGACGGAGTTCGCGACGTCAAAAGGATTTCCCTGACGCCCGAGAGGGATCTGCGTATCCTGTCGGCCCCCGGTTCCCCAATCGACGGCTTCATCGGTGACGAGGATCGATCCGGGCCGTACGGCATTCACACGAATGCCCCACGGGGCGAGGTCCACGGCCGCGGCTCGGGTGAAGGATTCCATCGCACCTTTGACCGAGTCGTATGGCACATGTTCTCGGTGCGCTCGAGCCGCGCCGTGCGAACTGATGTTGACGATGGAGCCTGTCTGCTCGGCATGTGCGAGGGCACGGGCGAATCGCTGGCACGCTCCGAAGAACATCGTTGTATTGGCGGCGAAGAATCGCTCCCAGTTGTTCGGGTCGATCGTCAGGAAAGGGCCGAAGCAGTTCTCGTCGATGCGAGCATAGGCGTTGTTGACGAGAACATCGACGACGCCGAACCGGTCTTCGGCTTGTGCGAAGGCGGAGTCGATTCCCTCCGTCGCAGTGAGATCGGCGGCGATCGCAAGGCTCGGTATGCCGAGGCTGGTGAGGTGATCCGCGGCAGCATCAGCCGCGGCAGCATCGATGTCGACGATGACGACTGAGGCTCCGGCGGCGCCGAGCCGGTCGGCGATTGCGCGGCCGATGTTCCGTGCGGAACCGGTGACGAGTGCGACCCGTCCCTGCAGAGGCGCCTCGATCCCTGGCGTCGTTTCCTGCCGGGGTGGCGCGGGGTCTGCCGCCGACTCCGATTCTCCGCTGTTGATCATGCGCCTTTGCCTCCTATGACGAGATGTGTTGCTCCTCCATCATGACACTGAGTCCTATTCAGTGCAACTGGATCGCATTAAATAGGAATTTACTTGGATGCAACGTGAGTGAATAGACCTTCGACCCGGTGGAATCTTGCCCACTCGGCGTCGACCTCCACGCCGAGACCTGGTCCTGAGGGGATTGCTACGGTGCCGTTTGCGGGCAGGATTGGTTCGGCGAGCACCCCTTCGCGCAGCGGGTTGAGTCCGCGGTCGAATTCAAAGAACTGCGGAGTCCCTCCGAATTCGCCGAACGGCAGGTCGGGCAGCGTCGACAGAAGCTGCAGGCAGGCGGCCTGAGCGACGCCCGTGCCCCAGCAGTGGGGAGAGACGCGCCGATTGAACGTGTAGGCGAGCTGACTGATCAGCTTCGCCTCCGTCAGTCCGCCGCACTTCGCCGCATCGGGCTGGATGATGTCAAAATGCCCATTGGCGATGGGCTCTCGGAACCCGAATCGACCATAGAGCGCCTCGCCGCCGGCGAGCGGCACGCCGAGTTCGCGGACGCGTTCCCAGCCGTCATGCTGATACGGCGGCAGGGGCTCCTCGACCCAGCGCGGATCGAGATCGAGCAGGCCGCGCAGTGAGCGCATCACGGAGTCAACGGTCCCATTCGCGTTGTAGTCGACCATGAGTTCGCCGTGGGGGCCGAGTTCGGCCAGAGCGGCTTCGGCTCGTTGGCGATCGGCGACCGGATCGATGCCGATCTTGATCTTCGCCGCCTGGAATCCTTCCGCAGCGGCCGACGCCAGCTGTGCTCGGAAGTCATCGATATCGGCATTCTCGGTGACGTAGCCGATCGAGGCGTAGGCAGGAACTTCGGTGCGGATCACTCCTCCGAGCAGGTGGCCGATGGGCACGCCGAGGGTTCGTGCCTGAGCGTCCCACAGGGCGATGTCGATTCCGGAGAGCGCGGCAATGTGGCTGCCGCCGATGCTCAGGTGGTAGTTCTCTGCGATGATCCGCTGTGCAAAGTTCTCACGAATGTCGATCGGCTGACCGACGAGTGCCCTGGAGAACGCCTCGAGTGCCGGCGCGACGAAGCGCGGAGGGCCGAAACTCTCGCCCCAGCCGACGAAGCCCTCGCTGGTAGTGATCTTGACGAGTGTGCCGATCCGGGCGGGAATGCGTCCCTTCGCTGTGCCGTAGGGGGACTCCAAGATGTGCTCGAGGGGAAAGGTCTCGACTTCAGAGACTGTCGGGCGTTGGGGGCCAAGCTGTGCGGGCAGTGATGACATGAGGAAATCCTCTCTTCGTGTCCTATTCGTTAGGAGCAGGTGCGTTCATTGAGAAAAAGTGTTGCGCTGGCCATTAGCCTACGCTACGGTGAAGCACACCACATTCTCAATGCTTTAAAGTGAATCCTACTTAATGAGATTGATGTCCGCTGAGGGGTGTCATTCTTCCTGAAAGGAACCAGCAATGCAGAAAACTGCCGGCATCGCCGCGGGCAGAGCGGCGGCCGCCGTCCGAGCTCCGCGACCGTTCCTCATCTACTTCTTCGGTGCCCTGGGCGGCATCCTCTTCGGCTACGAGACGGGCATCATCGCAGGAGCCCTGTCCTACATCTACGAGACTCCCGGGTTCGAGCAGACTGCCTTCACCACGGGAATGATCGTCGGTGGCATCTCTCTCGGAGCTGTCTTCGGCGCGGTCGCAGCCGGACGCCTCTCCGATCGGATAGGACGTCGCAAGGTCATTCTCATCCTCGGCGTCATCTTCATCGTCGGCTCCCTTGTCTGCGCGGCAGTGCCGAACAATGGAACACTCATCGCGGGGCGGATCTTCCTCGGCCTCGGCGTCGGCGGCTCTTCTGCCCTCGTCCCTGTCTATCTTTCTGAAATGGCGCCGGCGAAGACACGTGGTCGCCTGGCCGGACTCAACCAACTGATGATCGTCACCGGTCTGCTGCTCGGCTACTGCGTGAACTTCCTGCTCGCTGACTCAGGGAACTGGCGTCTGATGCTTGCCTCAGGTGCTCTCCCGGCGATTCTGCTCGTCGTGGGGCTGCCCTTTCTCCCGGAGTCGCCTCGGTGGCTCTTCGCGCATGGGCGTCGCGATGAAGCGGCAGCTCTGCTGCGCGCGACGCGTTCCGAGGCCGAGTCGAAAACGGATCTCACTGCGATGGAGAATGTCGATCGCAAGCCGTCGAAGCGTGAGCTTCTCGCTCCGTGGGTCCGACCGGCGATCATCGTCGGAGTGGGCATCCCGATCCTCTGCCAGGCCACAGGGCTGAATATGGTCACCTACTACGCTCCGACGATCTTCGAGAGCCTCAGCCTGCCACACGAGAATGCCCTCATCTTCACGATGATCCTCGGCACGGTGAAGGTCATCTCCGTGATCATCGGGCTGCAGTTCATCGACCGAGTCGGGCGGAAGACTCTTCTCGTCGGAGGCAGCGCATGTATGGCCGTCTCAATGGCATGGATGGCATTTGAGGCGAGCAAGAGCGCGGAGATCAACCCGCTGTCGATGCTTCTCGCGATGTCCGTCATGTTCGTCAGCTACTCTCTGACCTGGGGTCCGGTGAACTGGGTTGTGCTCGGAGAGATCTTCCCGCTGCGCATTCGCGGGGCCGCAATGGGTATGGCTTCGATGGTGACATGGTTCGCGACACTGGCGATCACCTTCGGATTCCCGCTGATGCGTGACGGCCTCGGGCTCGCGCAGACGATGGTCGTCTTCGTCGTATGCAACATCATCGGCTTCCTTTTCTGCCTGTTCTTTGTCCGTGAGACGAAGGGCAAGTCACTTGAGGAGATTGAAGAGGACCTCGTCGTCCCATACGAAGCCAGAACCGGATCGACAGTTGACCGCGCTCTGGTTGCGGACGAGGCTGGAGACTCCTCCGGCGGCAGCCGAGCAGCCACGGTGAAAGGCGTCTGATGCGACTGGGAACAGTCATGATCGACGGCCGACGACGACTTGCCGAATGTGACGGACGGCAGTGGCGTATCGCGGGACACGAGAAGGCGAGCGTGCTCGACGTGATCGCGGGCGCTGAAGTGACGTTCGACGGAGGCGAGGTCCGAATCGAAGACGCCGAGGTGACCACGCCATTTATGCCTCCGACGATCTTCGGAATCGGGTTGAACTTCAGAGACACTGTCATTGACATGGGGTGGGAGACACCGAGCACTCCTTATCTCTTCCCGAAGCTTTCATCAAGCGTGACCGGTCCGAGGGATCCGATCGTCGTCGACGAGAACATTACGAAGCGTGCCGATTGGGAAGCTGAACTTGCCGTAATTATAGGCAGGACCTGTCGGTCGGTGTCGGCGGACGCGGCTCACGAAGTGGTCTTCGGGTACGCGCCGGCCAATGACATCTCCGCCCGTGACCTCCAGGAGCAGGATGGTCAGTGGGTCCGTGGCAAAGGATTGGACACATTCTGCCCCCTCGGGTCCATCGTCACTGCGGACGAAGCCCCTGATGTCGACGGCGTGCGGATCCGAACTTGGGTGAATGACGAAATCGTGCAGGATGGAACGACGGCTGACATGATCTTCGGCATCCCGCAGCTCATAGAGTATCTGTCGACGTGGTTCACTCTGCGCCCGGGCGATGTCATCCTCACCGGGACTCCGGCGGGATGCGGTGACTTTCGATCGCCTCGGCGGTCATTGCGTCCCGGGGATGTGGTGAACGTTGATATTGAAGGTGTCGGCGAACTCAGCAATCCGGTGGTCTCGCCGTTGCGGTGACTGCATGACAACGTCCGCACGGCAGCTGTGAAGCGCGGCAGGCACGTCGACTGCACGCTGAAAGCGGCAAACGCGGACATGCTGACTGCGGATCATTCGACCGGCTTACGCGCTGTCAGCGGTGGGCGAGGCGTGTAGTCTCAGTGGGAGTGAAAATGTTCCATCCAGTGAGGAGTGCCCCAATTGACGACCCAGGACGACGCCGAGGTTCCGGTGCTCGCCGCCAATGCGGGAGCGCTCGATCGAGGGCTTGCGATTCTCACCTACGTCTCCTCTGTGCGCTCATGTACGGTAGCTGATCTTGCGGCGGCTCTTGACCTCACGCGGAGCACGACCTATCGTCTCGTTGACAAATTGCGCGAGCAGGGGTGGCTCGGCGCAGATGGCCCTTCGGGTCGTGTCTCGCTAGGACCGGCGGCGGCTCGGGTCGGTGCCGCGGCCACGGGGTCGAGCCTGCTCAAAGATGTGGCCGTGCCGGCGCTGCGCGAGTTGTTGCGGTCGACGCAGGAAACCGTCAGTCTGGCGATTCCGCACGATGACGTCATGGTCTTCATCCACCGTGAGCAGGGCCCCAGGCCGGTCGCTGTGTCTGCGCAACTGGGATCGTCGCGTCCTATGCACACCACATCCGTCGGGCGCGCCTACTTGTCAGCGTTGCCAGAGGACGAGCGTGAGGCGATGATCCAACGACTCATGGACTCCCCCCAGTCGACGCTGACCAGTCGCACACTGGGACGACTGCGCGACGAGATCGAGCGAACGCGGGAGCGGGGCTGGTCGCAGGACGAGCGGGAATTCGATTACTCGAGTGCCTGCTGCGGGGCGGCGATCTATGACGCTGCTGGATATCCGGTGGCGGCGATCAGTGTCGCCGGTGTAGCAGAGAGGATGGAGGGCATCCTCGGACAGATGGGGCCTCAGGTCCGTCATGCCGCCGAGGTGATCACGTTGACCACAGGCGGAACGCTCCCACAGTAGGTTCTGTCCCAGGTTCCCGACGCTCTCCTCAGCCGCTTCCTCGGCTGGGGAGAGCGTCTGTGTTTCTGCCTTCATTTTGCTGTTCTGCCGGCGAAAAATGTGACCGCTTGCACGGTTGAGCGGCTCACGCTATGCTTCATTCGTCTCATTTACGGCACGTAATTCCGAATGAATGGGAATCGAATCGATCAACACCTCTCTGGACAATGAAGTTGAGGAGCCACCGATGTCAAAGTCAGACACATCACTGCCGGTTCAGCCGAGCAAAAAGCAGATCGCCCGAGCGGTGCTTGCCTCCACTGTCGGAACCACCGTCGAATGGTACGATTTCATCCTCTTCGGGACAGCCTCTGCGCTGGTATTTAATGTTCTCTTCTTCCCAGATTTCGACCCTCTGGTAGGAACGGTCGCTGCGTTCGGAGCGAACGCGGTGGGATTCCTCATTCGGCCTCTCGGTGGCTTCGTCTTCGGCGCGCTTGGGGATCGCTTCGGTCGCCGTTCGATTCTTATTTTCACGCTGGTCATGATGGGACTGGCGACAGCATGCATGGGACTGCTTCCCACTTATGAGGACATCGGAATTCTCGCCCCTCTCCTCCTCGTGTTCCTGCGGCTGGTACAGGGACTTGGCGCAGGGGCAGAATTCGCCGGAGCCGTCATCATGGTGGCCGAATTCGCACCCCCGAAGCACCGTACGCTGTTGACGAGCCTGCCAGGATGGGGGAACGCAGTCGGGCTTGTGCTCGGCACTGGAATCTTCTCGCTTCTGAGTGCCGTCCTCACAGAGGATCAGCTGCTCAGCTGGGGATGGCGAATCCCCTTCCTCTTGGGGGTCATCGGCATTGCAGTGGGGCTGTGGGTCCGCCTGGGCGTGATGGAGTCACCGGATTTCATCGCAATGCGCAAGAGCGGCGAAGCGAAGAAGCGTCAGCCTCTCAAAGATGTGTTCTCGAAGCACCCCAAGAACTTCCTCACATCGATGGCGGCCGTGGTGGCTGAAAACGGAACCAGCTATCTCGTCAAGACCTTCATCATCACGTACATTGCCTCATTCCTCTTTCTTGACAAGAGCATCGGGCTCAACGCAATCCTTGTTGCGTCACTTATCAGCCTCGCGTCGACTCCGGTGTTCGGATACCTCGGCGACCGTTTCGGAGTGAAACGCGTCTATGGAACGGCTACGATCTTCATCTTCGTATTCGCTTTCCCGTTCTTCTGGCTCATCGGCACCGGGACAACCGTACTCATCTACGTTGCGATCATCATCATGTACAACTTTGGAATCCGCGCGCTGGGCGCGAATCAGGGAGCGCTTCTATCGGGACTGTTTCCTACGAAGGTCCGATACAGCGGTGTGGCTTCGTCGAGGGAGCTCGCCGCGGCTCTCTCAGGTGGTCTGTCTCCAGTCATAGGTACTGCGCTGCTGGCGTGGACGGGGCACTACTGGCCGGTCGCTGTCTACATCATGATTCTGTGTCTCATCACTTTTGCCGCGACGCGGTACGGCTCGAAGAGCCTTGAAGGAGACGAGTTCAATGACCGCGATGAGGTGGAAGGCTTCGAATCTGAGTCTACCGATGAGCACGAACCGACAACGCCTATTGAGAATCCACGGTCGACGATCTGACACCGGTCAGCCGAGGGCTGCCTCGCAGTCGTAACTTCGCTGTGAGCCAGTGACACCGAGTCCACTTGGCCTCCAACCCCGATTTCAGCAAAAAACAGAAGGAGAAAACCATGACAGCATCGTTCCTCGATCTGACGAGCGCAACGGAGACCAGTTCGGTGAATGAAAGCCATTTCGCCGCTCTCAGGAGAGGTGAAGCGAGCACAGACAGCATCAGTTCGGTCAAACTCTCGTTGGTCAGCCTGCCGCTCGCCGCGCCGATCAGTGATGCGAAAGTCCTCACCGGACGGCAGAAGCCATTGCTCGACATCGCCTTTCTGTTCGCTGAGATCCGAACCGAAGCGGGTTTTGAAGGCGTCGGCTACAGCTATTCGAAGCGCGCCGGCGGACCCGGACAGTATGTGCACGCCAAGGAGATCGCGGAGGAACTTCTCGGAGAGGATCCCAATGATATTCAGCGGCTGTGGACGAAGCTTGTGTGGGCGGGTGCTTCCGTGGGACGCAGCGGGCTGTCGACACAGGCCGTTGCTGCGATCGACATCGCGCTGTGGGATCTCAAAGCGAAACGCGCCGGACTTCCGCTCGCCAAGCTCCTTGGGGCGCATCGAGACTCGGTGCAGTGTTACAACACTTCCGGGGGATATCTGTCGATGTCGATCGATGAAGTTCTCGACAACACTCGAGCTTCGGTCGAGCGCGGAATCGGTGGCATCAAGATCAAAGTGGGGCAGCCTGATACCAAGATCGATCTCAAGCGTGTCCAGGCGATCAGGGAAGCTCTTGGCGACGAGTTTCCCATGATGGTCGACGCCAACCAGCAGTGGAATCGAAGCACTGCGATCCGAATGGGGCGGGCGCTGGAAGACTATGGGCTGACATGGATCGAGGAACCGCTTGACGCATACGATTCCGAAGGGCACGCTGACCTGGCGCGGGAGCTTGCAACACCGATCGCCACGGGCGAGATGCTCACCAGCGTTGCCGAGCACTGGGACCTCATTCGAAATCGTTCGGTTGATTTCATGCAGCCGGATGCCCCTCGTGTCGGCGGCATCACACCGTTCCTGAAGATCATGTCTCTGGGAGAACAGGCGCGGATTCGAATGGCCCCGCACTTTGCCATGGAGATCCACCTGCACCTGGCTGCCGCCTATGAGATCGATCCTTGGGTCGAGCATTTCGAGTGGCTGGAACCGCTATTCAACGAGAAGCTCGAGATCTCCGGTGGACGGATGATCGTTCCCAACCGCCCAGGACTGGGGTTCAGCCTGAGCGAACAGGCTCGCGAATGGGCACTCGAGACTGAAACGTTCGGCGAAGCGCAGGACTGATGGTCAGTTGTCACAACATAGTCGCTGTATTGCGGCTTCGCCGAGTATGAGAGTTCGGAAGTCAGCCGTCTGACTGAGCGGCACCTGCTTGTCGAGGAAGCGCGCACTCGCCAATATCGGCGAGTGCGCGCTTCCCTCTCGACTAGGCTGAATTCGAACAGCCGCCGAGTCGAACGAACCGGAGCCGGGCCGATGAGACCCACGCACAGTCAGATGCTCACCCTCTCCGACGACTCGCGCGCAAATATCGCGGGAGTCCCTGCGCTCATCGTCAGCGGCATCCTCGTGTTCGGATTCGACTTCGACCCACTGGGTTCTGGCCCGAGCATGGCTGCATCGCTGGCCCTGCCGCACGAGGTCATCAACCTCTTCCTCGTCTTCTGGCCGCTCTTCGCGCTGACCTATCTGCTGTGGACCCACGCGGGACTGAGAGACCTCGACGAGACCGAGCTCATCGTCCATTCCCGGTGGTCAGTGGCGAACCGCCGACGGTGGTGGTCGCGGTGGTTCGGGATGGGCGGAGCAGTGTCCTGGGCGACCATGGCTGCCTACCTCGCATTCATCTTCAACATCTTCCTCGTCACCTCTGGCTCGAGCGCCAGCATCGGTATCTCTGCAGCGCTCGGCATCGCGAATGTCATCGCCTCGTGGGCGGTGCTCGTGTATTCGTTCGCACTCGAGTTCATGCGTCTAGACCTCAGTGGCGGCGGCAGCCCGGGGGAGCGGCAACTCGAATTCGAGATGGAAGGCCCACGCGAGTTCGGCGACTACCTGACCTTCTCCGTGCTGTCGTCGACGATGACGGCCGCGCTCCCCGGCCGTGCGGTGTCGCGGAAAGCCTGGCGATTGGTGCGTACGAACGTCATCGTCGCTTTTGCCTTCAATTCCGTCGTCGTCGCGACCCTCGTCTCGATGATCCTCTCATACGTCATGTGACCGTCACCGGCACAGCCCAACCCTGTGAATATCGCCGAGGCGGCCCACTCCGTTCGGGGTGGACCGCCTCGGTGAGGACGGAACCCTCAACCGGGCGGGCCACCTCGGTGAGGACAGAATCCTCAACCGGGTGGGCCGCCTCGGTGAGGTGGGAGGTCACAGCCTCCAGCAGCTGTCGAGCGGAGCCTTGCCTGCGAACGTGCGGGTGGTGAAGGTCTCGATGCGCGGCAACGCGGCGACGTAGCCGCCGACATGCGTGGGCCCGAGGTTGTCCTCGAACGCCACCTTGTGGCCGGCTCGGCACCACGTCGAGGCGAGTTCCTTGCCCTGATCGAACGAGATGACGTCGTCGAGGCGGCTGTGATTGACCAGCAGCGGAACATCCGGCACCTCGGACTTGCCCAACCGCTGCCGGTCAACGATGTCCGTGAAGTTCTCGTCGATGATGTCGGTGAATGACTCGCCGTTCTTCGTCAGCGACTTGCCATCCGTGAAGGCTGTCGAGAGCAGGGCTTCGACGGTGCACTTGTCCGCTGTTTCGGCCACCATCTTCTGCCCCTTCTCGTTGAGGAAGTCGCTTGTATCGATGTCGGCCTGCTCGGCGAACCCGACGACACCGTAGAGCGCGAATGCCGTGTAGACGCTCGAGAGCCCGGACACCGTCTTGTGCAGATCGACGGGCACTGCGCCGGCCGAAGCCGAGGCGATGTTGAGCTCGGGTGCCCACTCCTTCTGGAGTTCCAGGGCAGCCGTCGTGGCATGACCGCCCTGCGAGTAGCCGCGCAGCTGGAGTTTGGTGTCCTCATCGATCTCGCTGCCATCGACCTGCTGGACGGCACGTGCCGCATCGAGGACCGACCGACCCTCTTCGACGCGATCGACGAAGTGGTGAGTGCCCTCGGTGCCGAGGCCCATGTAGTCGACGACGACGACAGGATGCTTCGCGGCCAGGGCCGAGGCGACGGAGATCCCCTCGTACTCGGTTCCCATGCCCAGCTGACGGCTGGGAGCGCACTTGTCGGCGATGCCCTGAGTGCCCGGCGAGATGACGACGGCATCGTCGGCATGGCCGCTCGCGCCGTTCGGAGTGAGCAGGGTGGCGGTCGCGGCTCGGGCCTGGCCCTTCTCATCAGTGGTCTTGTACATGAAGACCGTCGACTTCGCGTCATGCTTGATGAGTTTCACCGGGTCGAGGTAGAACTCCGAGTCGGCCTGCTTGAGCACTGTTCCGTCCTCGCTCGGCAGCGAGTCCGGGGTCTCATAGAAATCTCCGGGGACTCCTGATGCCGGCAGGTCTTCCTGCGCGGCTGCGTATTCGACGTCGGCGGGCGTGAGCTCGTCGGTCTTCTCGACGGCTTTCTTCGCCTGTTCGACGCTGATACCCTCGGGGACTGATTCGCGGTCGAGTGTGCTCGGATCCTCTGCCGCACGGTCATCGAGGAACTGTTCGGCCTCGGCATCGGTCTGCGGAACGAGTTCGGCGGCGTGGGCCGGCGCGGTGGTCGTGCACAACGTGAGTGCGAGGCCGACGACGGCTGCGGCGCTCAGAGCCTGGAGGCGACGACGGGGCCTGTACGAGGAGGTGGTCGGCAGTGCTGTAGTTGGCGTGCTCATAGGCGGTGGTCCTGTTCTGCCATGTCTCTCGGCATTGAGAAGGTGCGGGACAGTAGTGTCGGTGCAGATCGCGGTGGAGTGCACCGTGACGGTGAGATCAGTGTGGTGACGGGGTGCCGTCGGCCAGAGTGTTCACCGTTGGACGCCCTGATTGTGACGGGCACCACACACATTACTTGATAGTAGAACTGAGTGGTAGTTAAGTGACAGATTCGGTCTGGTGCCGAGCGTCTGGCGTCGGTGGGTCGGCGCATCCTGCGGGTGGATCCGCCCTGATTTCCATGCAGGTTTCGAGGTGGATCCACCCGCAGGAGACACGACGGCGGCCGTCGGGCGGGATGCCGTCTCGTCAGATCGCGACTAGTGGTCGCCGGTTCAGGCGAGATGAGAGCGAACGACTTCGGCGATGACGAGGATCGCGCCGACGATCGAAGAGCCGACAGCGAGGCGGTAGAGGAGCCTGCGGTCGGCGCGTCGGATGACGAAGTTCGACAGCCACAGTCCGATGAGCATGAATGGCAGCAGGAACGCCGCCGCGATGAGGTGCCTGGTGCCGACCTCGCCGCCGATGGTCAGTCCCGCCAGAGACAGGATGCTGCCGAGGGTGAAGTAGGCGCTCATCGTCGAGCGCATCGACGACGGATCGAGCGAGCGCATGATGAGGCTGATCGGGGGCCCGCCGATGCTCGTGGCCGTGCCGAAGATCCCCGAGACCGACGATGCGAAGAACATATTGCGGTGCGAGGCCGCCGGTGACCAGCCGACCAGGCTGAATGCAGCGCCGGCGAGGACTGTGATCGCGAGCATCAGGGACAGGCCGGAGTCCGGCAGCAGCACTACGGCGGCGGTGCCGATCGCGATTCCGGGCAGCCGTCCGAGAGCGCCCCAGCCGACGAGCTTCCAATCGACGTCCTGACGCTCACGGGCGAATGCCGTGAATGAGGTGAGGGTGGCCAGCAGCAGAAGGGCGGACGGCAGCAGGTCGGGGCGCAGGAGCGCGAGCACCGGTGCGGTGATCATGCCGAGGCCGAATCCGATGGAGCCCTGCAGGCAGGCTGAACCCAGCACCACGATCCCGATGATCAGGTACTGGATGATCTCCATCGATTCCTCATTCCTCCGCTGTGGGCGCCACGGTCAGACATCTGCGGGCCTCCGGTCAGACGGCACTCGCCGCTCACAACAATGGCCGTGCGGCGCAGACTGCGCGTTTTGAGCACCTATTCTATGCGCAAACCGAACAACTCACCATCTTCTTCGCGAAAACACTTGCGCACAACACGCATGAATGGGCTAGTCTTTACGAAGATCGCGCACGATGATGACGCGCCTCCACCGCTGCATCAATCGCCGGGCGATCACCCAGTTGTCCATCTACACATGGGAGTGCAGCCATGGCCGCCGACGTCCATAGCGTGAAACGCAGCTCTGTCTCTTCGATGCCCGCGCAGAATCCGCTGCCGCGCGGTCTCGGCCTCGTCACCTCGGTCGGGCCCGGTCTCGTGCTGGCCATGTCCTTCCTGGGCACCGGCGACCTCGTCAGCTCCTCTGTCTCGGGTGCCTCCTACGGGTATGCGCTGCTGTGGACGCTCATCCTCTCGCTCGTCGCCCGCACGTTCATCATCTCGTCCATCGCGAAGTACACGCTGATGAACAAGCACGGAGACACGCAGATCCTCGACGGATTCGCCCGCCTGTCGCCGGTGCTGCCGGGGATCATGGCCGCGGTCGTCCTCATCGCCGGCTTCATCACCCAGGCCACCTTCCTCCTCGCCGCTGCTGTCGGCCTCCACGAACTCACCGGCGGTGAGTGGGGCGGCTCTTGGGGCCGGTTCTTCTGCGCGATCATCATCGTCGCTCTCACCCTGTCGCTGGTCATGCTGCGCAAGCAGTTCGTCGTCCTCGAGTACTTCGCCCGTTTCGCCTCGGTCGCGATGATCATCGCCTTCGTCTACGCGCTCATCAAGATCGGCACCTTCGACATCGCCGGCTTCGTCCAGGGCATGGCCTTCGAAATCCCGAAGGAGCAGAACACCTCGGCATTCGCCCCCATCGTCATCGCCTCGGCGACCATCGGCACGATCGCCGGCAATATGCCCAACCTGCTCTATTCCGGGTTCATGCGCGACAAGGGCTGGGTCGGACCGAAGTACCGGAGGATTCAGCAGTTCGACCTCATCGCCGGCATGGCCCCGTTGCTCATCATCAACCTGCTGTTCTGGATCGTCGCCGCCGAATTCAGTGCCGCCCACCCCGGCTTCTCCATCGCCGACGAATTCGACCTCTCCCACATGCTCTCGGTCGCCGTCGGCCCGGTCGGTCCGTATCTGCTGTGGATGTGCATCTTCTTCGCCGCGATGACGAGCTTCCCGCCGCAGTCGCGCGGTTTCTCGCAGCTGGCCATCAACGGCATCAACCACACCGTGCCGTCGATGCGAAAGTTCCTCGGCCGCGACGAGGAGAACCCCGCCTTCCGGTGGATCCAGGCGATCGTCTTCATCGTCCTGCCCCTGGCCTCGACGATCCCCGGCGCCCCGGATCTCATCTCGCTCAACATCGTCGGCACCGCGATCTCCACCGTGCTCAGCCTCCCGATCATCGTCGTGTGCATCCTGCTGCTGACCTCGCGGAAGAAGCACATGCACTCCTACGCGGTCAATCGGAAATGGCAGACCGGACTGCTGCTTCTCCTCGGCATCATCGCCATCGTCGTCGGCGTCCAGATCGCCATGCAGATCCCCGCGATGTTCCAGACCGTGTTCGGATGATGAGTCCGGACCGTCGGTTCGGGGATTCCCTCGCCGAGGCGGCCCACGGCTGCCGTGCGAACGATCCCGCCGAGGCGACCCACTCTTACGTACCTTGATTTCACTGCCACGACATGGAGGAGACACCCATGACACTGCTGTCCCAGCCCGCACTCGAACGAGTTCCCGCACCGTCGGCTGACGGCCGGCTCCGCTTCTTCGAGGACGACGGTTCCGCGGCCGCGGTGATCCCGACCGATCGGCGCTCGAACCACGCGCCGTCGATCCTGTCCCTGCCCGGCGGCGGACTCCTGGCCGCCTGGTTCGGCGGCAGCGATGAGGGAAACAAGGACATCGACATCCTCGTCTCCCGATTCGACGTCGATACGGGACGGTGGACCGCCTCGGCGGCGGTGACCCACGATGAGATCCGATCTGATCAGAACCCCGGTCTCTTCGCCTCCCCCGACGGGACGATCTGGCTCGTCTATACTTCCCAGCTGTCGCGACAGTCCGGGGTCCCCGAGACCTTCAACCTCCAGCACACCTCCGTGGTCAAAGTGATCCGTTCGGCCGACGGAGTGAGCTGGAGCGAACCGGAGACGCTCTTCGACCGGGAGGGGACGTTCTGCCGGCAGCCCATCCAGGTCCTTGAGGACGGGACGTGGGTGCACACTCAGTGGCTGTGCCTCGACGACGATTCGAAAAACGGCTCCGACCAACCGGTCGTCCAGATCTCCACGGATCAGGGATCGATCTGGAGACAAGTCGAGTTCCCCGAGGCAGTCGGTCGGGTCCACCCGAACATCGTCGAGCTCGAACCGGGACGCCTCGTCAGCCTCTTCCGCTCACGCTTCGCCGACTGGGTCTACCTCAGCCGATCCGACGACGGAGGAGAGACCTGGTCGGTGCCCGAGGCCACCGAGGTGCCGAACAACAATGCCGGTATCAGCGCCTTCCGTCTGCCCTCGGGCATGCTCGCTCTCGTCTCGAACGAACACCAGGTCGCCACGGAACCCGGCGAGGTGGTCTGGCCGTACGAACGGATGCGGATCGTCATCGCAGTGTCGAACGATGAGGGCCGCACCTGGCCGGTGCGTCGAGTCATCGAGCCCGGTGACGGGTTCTCCGGTGACGGCAACCTACGCAGCAATCGCCGTCAGGAGTACCCGCACGGCATCGTCGATGCCGACGGGCTCATCCACGTCGTCTACGCCTACGGCTCCCGACGGGCGATCCGGCACGTCGTCTTCGACGAAGCGTGGATCTCCGGAGTCGAGGACCAGGTCCACACCGACTGCAAACTCTGGGGCTGAGCCCCCGGGGCTTCTATATGCTCGCGTGCCGTCAGTTCTGTACGGCATTGCCCATCTGGTCGACACGGACGACGGCGATTCCGCGCTCTTCGAACGGTGTGATCTGCGCCGGATCGGCCGAATCGTCGGTGACGAGCGTCCATCCGCTGCCGAGGTCGGCCCAGGCATGGAAGGGCCGCTGGCCGAGCTTCTCAGCGTGCGCGACGACGAAGACGTGGGTGGCGCGGCGGCTCATCAGTTCCTTGAGGCGGACCTGTTCGGGCAGGGCTTCGCACACACCGTCCTCAGCGGTGACGGCATCGGCACCGAGGAAGGCGAAGTCGAACGTGAACTTCTCCAGCCCCGCCTCGGTGATGGGGCCGATGAAGCCCTGGCTGACGGGACGATATCTGCCGCCGAGAAGGGTGAACTCGACCCCCTGGAGATCAGCCATCTGCTGCAGCGATGTCAACCCGGTCGACACGACCGACAGCGGGGACGTCTCGCGCAGTCCGCGCGCAACTTGCGCGGTTGTCGTGCCTGCGTCGAGGAGCACATGCGAGCCCGCCGGCACCTGCTTGGCACACCAGGAACCGATCGCGCGTTTGACCTCGGGGGCTTCGTGCGACCGTTCAGCCAGCGTGGTCTCCGCCTCGGTGGGCACAGCGAGGACACCGCCGTAGGTGCGGGCCAATTCGCCGGAATCGGTGAGCTTCGCCAGATCCCGGCGGATCGTCGACGCGGTGACTCCGAGCATCTCCGACAGAGTCTCGACACTCATCTCACCTTGGGTGCGCGCCAGCTGAAGGATCTCCTCGCGACGTTCGCCTGCGTTCATGTCTCTCCTGTCGGATTGCCGTTGATCGCCACTGTATCGCGGATTATCGCGCGAACCGCGCAGAACTCAGACAACGGTGACGCGCGGATCGCACTACCTCCTTGGCGCTGGCACGGTGTTCCGTTGTGCGGACCGCACCTCGCCTCGGCCGGATGACCTTCCGAGCTCAGACGACGGCGAGAGCCGCAGCCTGACGCATCGCCTCGCTCATCGACTCGGTGTCGACCTTGCCGGTGCCGGCGATGTCGAACGCGGTGCCGTGATCGACCGAGGTGCGGATGACCGGCAGGCCGACGGTGATGTTGACGCCGGCATCGATGCCGAGGACCTTGATCGGTCCATGGCCCTGATCGTGGTACATCGCGACGATGAGGTCGTAGTCGCCGCGCCCGGCGAGGAAGAAGGCGGTGTCGGCAGACAGGGGCCCGACGGCGTCGATGCCGTCGGCCCGCAGCTTCGTGATCGCCGGAGTGATCTTCTCCTCCTCTTCGCCGTAGCCGAAGAGCCCGTTCTCACCGGCGTGCGGGTTGATCGCGCACACCCCGATGTGCGGTCGTTCCAGTCCGGCCCGGACGAGTGCATCGTGGCCGCGGCGGACGGTGCGTTCAACGAGGCCGGGCTGGATCTTCGCCACGGCATCGATGAGTCCGATGTGGGTGGTCACGTGGATGACGCGCAGCTTGGGGGAGGAGAGCATCATCGAGACTTCCTCGGTGCCGGTGAGGGCAGCGAGCATCTCGGTGTGCCCGGGGTACTTGTGCCCGGCGGAGTGGAGGGCCTCCTTGTTGAGCGGCGCCGTGCAGATCGCCTGCACCTCACCGGACATGGCCAGCTGCGCGGCGCGTTCGATGTAGCGGAACGCGGCGTCTCCGGCGACGGGGGAGAGTTCGCCCCAGGGCAGGTCGGCCGGGAGGAGGGCGAGGTCGATGACGTTGATGACTCCGGGCACGTGTTCGGCCTCGGCGGGGGAGTCGACGCGGCGGATCTCGACCGCGGTGCCGAGCACCTGCGCGGCCTGTTCGAGTCGCGCGGCATCCCCGATGACGACGGGCGCGGCGACGGCGAGCACCGAGGGGTCGAGGCAGGCGGCGATGCAGATCTCGGGGCCGACGCCGGCCCCGTCGCCCATGGTCACTGCGACTGTGGGAAGCGCGTTCATTGACTCTCCTTCGTGGTTCGCGACGGTGGCCGCGGTGGTCGTGGTGGGCTCACCGGTGCTCAGAGCCGCGTGGATGAGGGTGAGGGAATCGGGTCCGCCCTGGCCGCCGGGCCGGGTGACGACGGAGGCGAGGTCGACGTCGTCGGCAATGCTCGCCGAGGCGGTTCCGACCGTGGACAGCACCGCCCCCGGGTGGATTTCGCGGATCGTTTCGATCCGGTGCACGCCGAGGCGGTCGAACACGGCTCGTGCCGTCTCGCCGCCGGCGGCTGCGAGGGCGATGGGACCGAATCCGGACAGTGCACGGGTGGTGAGTTCGGCGAGGAGCCCTGGCAGCGGCCGAGGGTCGACGGAGGCTCCCGTGTCGGTGAGTCGGACGACGAGGTGGGACTCGGCCAGCGCCGCGCGTACGCGTGCGGCGGAATCGTCGAGACTGTGCGGATCGTCGGCCCACGCGGCTACCTCTGTGGCGGGAAAGTCGAGCACACGAGTGTCCGAGTGGTCACGCAGGTGTGCGATCTGCGTCTCGATCCTCTCCGCTGCGGTGCCGAGCAGAGTGAGGACCCGTGTGGGCGTGCGCGGAAATGATGAGGGGTCGGGCCGTTCAGCTGCTGTGTCACCCGCATCGGCCAGGGCAGATGCGTCGCTTGGCGCAGTGAGTCCGGCTCGTCGACGCTCGGCCAAGGCGCGCGCGAGCGCGGAAGTGCCGACGAGGATGGCCGAGGTCGCCTCGGCGAGAGCGACGATACGGGTGAGATCCTCCATCGTCTCGGCGTCGGCGGTGATGAGGCGATCGCCGCCGACGCCGACATTCGAGACGTCGACACTGGCTTCCGAACTGGCAGGGGCGTCGCGGCTGTCAGCGGCGTCCGAACTGACAGCGGCGTCGCGGCTGTCAGCGTCGTCGAGCCTGTCAGCGTCGTCGAAGACGTCGGCAGCATTGGTGCCGGGCAGCGATCGCAGTTCGTCGAGGTCCAAATGGCGGGCGGGGACGGGGCACAGATCCGAAAGCAACTCCGGTGCGCTGCCGTCCTCGAGGCTCCAGGCGCGGGTGCTGCTCAGCCGAATTCCGTTGTCGAAGGGCACTCCGCCGATGACCGTGCGGCTCTGCTGCGGAAGCGCCGGAGCGAAGATCACGGGGCCGCTCGCGTGGCCGACGGCCGCAGCGAGCGCGGCGCGGATGTTGCCGCGCAGCAGGGAATCGACCTTGATGAGTGTGGCGCGGGACGAGCCGAAGTCGTGAAGCGCAGCCGAAGTGCGGGCGCCGGCCGACTCGGCCGGCAGATAACGGCAGTCGAGATCGACGACAAGGTCCCGGGGATCGGTGTGGGCCGCCTCGGCGAAGGGTCGATCGGATTCTGCGCCGGCGTTCGCCTCGGCGATGGCGTCATCTGAGCCGGTCGCGGACTCTGCACTCGACGGGGTGAGAACGATCGGGGTACCCGGATCGAGCGTGGCGGCGACCTCGGCGGCTCCGCTGAGATCGTCGGCGATGACCAGGACACCGGATTCGCCTGCTGACATGGCACTCCTTTGCGTCCGGTCCGACTGAACACCCTCTACACTGACATGTGTGCGCGAAATGCGCAAGTCGTTGCACGATCCACGCACAAATGGGAAGATCAGTGTATTGACGATCTGCCCCACTCAACGAGGAGACTCCCTTGACCACAGACTCGACCATCACGCTCGACGGAGTCTCCGTCCCCCTGTCCCGGCTGGTGCTCGGCACGATGACCTTCGGCGACACGGTGACCGAAGCGGCAGCGCACGAGGTCTTCGAAGCGGCCGTTGCGGCCGGGATCACCGGCATCGACACCGCCAACGGATATGCGAAGTCGACGACCGAGAGCCTGATCTCGCCGCTGGTGAAGAAGCACCGCGACCGGATCGTGCTCGCGACGAAGGCAGGAATGCCCCACGCCGACGCCGGCGAGCATTCGCCACTGTCCGCAGCCGGCCTGCGCGCGAGCGTCGAAGGATCGCTGCGACGCCTCGACGTCGAATCGATCGACCTCTTCTATCTCCACCAGCCCGACCGTGCGGCCTCGCTCGACGAGACGCTCGAGACCATCGCCGCCCTGCGCGCCGAAGGCAAGATCACCGCGCTGGGCATCTCGAACTTCGCCGCCTGGCAGGCAGTCGACGTCATCGCCGCCGCCGAGCGCGCGGGCGCTCCAAGCCCCGTCGTGGCGCAGAACGTCTACAGCGTCCTGGCCCGCCGGATCGAGGACGAATGGCTCGAATGCGGACAGTCCCACGGCATCGCAACGATGGCCTACAACCCGCTGGCCGGGGGCCTGCTCGCCCGCCGCCCGTCGACCGACGGAACGGGGGACCGTTTCTCGGGATCCGTGCTGGCAGAGATGTACTCGCAGCGCTACCTCTCCGACTCCGTCCTCGCCTCGGTCGAGGCCTTTGCCGCCGTCGCCGACGATTCCGGGATCCCGCAGGCCGAGCTCGCCCTGCGCTGGGTCGCCGAGGCACCCGGAATCTCCGCCCTGCTGCTCGGAGCCAGCCGCGTCTCCCAGCTCGAGGGCAATATCGCCGCGATCGCCAAAGGCCCGCTGCCGGCCGATGTGCTCACCGCCGTCGATGACGCCACCGCCGCAATCCGCGGTTCCCAGCCGAAGTACAACCGCTGACTCACGAATCAAGAGCTGTCGGCAGAGCTGCCGGCCCGCATCCGTCTCCACCGATCTCGCAACCCTGCACAGGCTCGGCTGCACCAACCGTTCGAAGGGAAATCATGTCATCCATCTCAGGAATCCTCGCCGCTATCGCCACCCCGTTCGACGGGGATGAGAACCTCGTCGAGGTGGCCCTGCGAGCCCATGTCCGCCGTCAGCTCGACGCCGGCATCCACGGCATCTTCGCCCTCGGCACCAACGGTGAGTTCTACGCCCAGTCCGCCGATGAACGCGCCGAGGCCGCGCGGATCGTCATCGACGAGGTGGCCGGCGCCGTCCCCGTTGTCATCGGTGCCGGAGCCGCAACGACCCGGGAGACCATCGCGATCGCCGCCGATGCCGCTGCGGCCGGTGCCGACGCGCTGTCGATCATCACCCCGTACTTCGCGGCCGCCTCGCAGGTCGAGATCGAGAATCACTTCCGGGCCGTGGCCGACTCCGTCGACGTTCCGGTCATCGTCTACAACATTCCCGCACGCACCGGCAATGTCGTGGCACCGGCGACGCTCGAAAAGCTCGCAGCCGTGGACAACATCACCGCAGTCAAGGACTCGAGCGGGAACTTCGACACAATCCTGCAGTACCTCGAGCGCACCGATCGCGAGACCTTCGACGTCATCTCCGGCAATGACTCCCTCATCCTCTGGACCCTGCTGGCAGGAGGTGCCGGTGGGATCAGCGGCATCGCGAACATCTACCCGCAGACGATGGCCTCGATCTACGACCTGTTCGTCGCCGGCGACACCGATGCTGCGCGCACTGCACAGGACAGCATCCGCCCGATCCGCAACTGTCTCGCGCTCGGCAACCCGAACACCGTCGTCAAGGCAGCTGCGAACGAACGCGGATTCGGCCTCGGCCCGGCCCGGGCGCCGTTCAACGCGCTCTCGGATGAAGCGAAGAAGCAGGTCGCTGCGACAGTGGCCGCGGACGTGGAGCGCGGCTTGGCCTGAGACAGGCTGACCTGATCCGCCCGTTCCGTGGCGATTACAACCGCCAGAATCCTTCACTCAACAAATTGTGGCGATTATAATCGCCACCATGGGTCAGATCGACCTGTGCGGCGATTGTGATCGCCACAGTGAGGGGGTAGTGCGATGTCTATCGTCGACAGGCCGAAGTATCTCGAGAAGCTCGAATCGTTCATCGACGCTCCGGTCGTCAAAGTGCTCACCGGATTGCGCCGGTCCGGCAAATCGCGGCTCCTCGACCTCGTCGTCGAGCGGCTGATCGCGCGTGGCATCGACCCCGAACGCATCGTGCATCTCAACTTCGATTCCCTCGAACATGCGTCGTTGGCATCGGCTCAAGCGCTCAATGCGCACCTCAAGGATGTGCTCCCGAGCGAGGGCCGCACCTACGTCCTCCTCGATGAGATCCAAGAAGTCACCGAGTGGGAGCGCCTGGTCAATTCGCTTCTTGCCGAGGGGAGGACTGATCTCTACATCACTGGGTCGAACTCGCGACTGCTGTCCGGCGAACTCGCGACCTACATCGCCGGGCGGTACGTGACGATCGAAGTATGGCCACTGTCCTTCCGCGAATACCTGTCGTTCCGAGAGGCATTCGCCGCTGACGACACGGCGGGCACAGATGCCGAGTTCACACGCTATCTGCGCCTCGGCGGATTCCCCGGTGTGCACATGCTGCCGCTCGACGAAATCGACGCCCGCTCGATGATCATGGACATCTACAGGTCCACGCTCGTCCGGGATGTGCTCGCGAGGAATCGGATCCGTGACGCTGATATGTTCGAACGCGTCGCCGCATTCGCGATCGACAATGTCGGCAATCCGTTCTCCGCTCGAGGTGTCGCCGACTTCATGAAGTCTCAGCGCCGGTCGATCGGCCATGAGACCGTGCTCAACTATCTGACGGCACTGTCCGAAGCCTTCGTGATCGCACGAGTTCCTCGGTTCGATCTGCACGGCAGGGCCATCCTCGCGACAGATGAGAAGCACTTCGTCGGCGATCATGGCATCGTCAATGCCCTGTTCGGCTACTCGGACCAGCGTCTGCCGGGAGTGCTGGAGAACATCGTTTGGATGGAGCTGCGTCGACGCGGCTACGAGGTCACCATCGGTCGGATCGGAACAGCCGAAGTCGATTTTGTGGCTCAGCGTGCCGACGAGGTCGTCTACATCCAGGTGGCCACGACGATCGCGACTGAGGATACCCGCCACCGAGAACATCGGCCGCTCGAAGCGATTGCGGACAACCATCCGAAATACCTGCTGACACTCGACCCGCTTGTCGGAGGAAACGTGAATGGAATCAAACATCGCAGACTCCCTGAGTTCCTGCTCGCCAACGAAATCTGAATCAGCGCTTGGACGCGCCGGAGTCGACAGCCGAGCCGGCAGAGGGGAACTGAGCTGATCGACGTATCGGTCAGGCGACGGGGAAGCGGGGCTCTTCGCCCTGCAGCACCCGGACGACGTCTTCGACGGCCCAGGTTCCCATGTTCGCGTTCGCAATATCCGAGTAGGCGCCGATGTGCGGGGTGGCGATGAGATTCGGCGCGGAGAGCAGCGGATCGTCCGCCGCCGGCGGTTCCTTGGCGAAGGCGTCCAGGGCGGCGAATGACAGCCGCCCGGACTCAAGAGCCGTGGCCAGAGCTGCCTCGTCGACGAGCCCGCCACGGGCCGCGTTGATGAGCCCGGCACCCTTGGGCATCGTGGCGAGAAGCTCGGCATCGAGCAGCGGCTCGTCGCCACCGGGCAGGTGGAGGGTGAGGAAATCGGACCCTGCGACCACCTCGGCGAGGTTCTGGGGCTCGGCCCCCGCCTCGGCGATGGCCTCATCGGGGACGTACGGATCGTATGCGGCGATGCTCAGGCCGAATCCTGCGGCACGCTTCGCGACCTCCCGCCCGATGCGGCCGAAGCCGAGGATGCCGAGGCGTTTGCCGCTCAGCTGCGAACCGAAGAATACGCCCCACTCGCCGGTGCGCAGCGAATCCTCGGCGGCGCGAATCCGGCGGGCGCCCATAATGAGGAGCCCGAGCGTGAGGTCGGCGACGGACTCGGCATTCGCTCCGGGAGTGTTGACGACCCTGACTCCGGCGGCAGCGGCGGCGTCCAGGTCGATGTTGTCGACTCCGGCTCCGTGCTTCGCGACGACCTTGAGGTCGGGACAGGCGGCGAGCACCTCGGCGTTGATCCGATCGAGACCGACGAGGACCGCCTCGGCGCCGGAGATCGTCTCGATGAGGTCTTGCCCGGATTTGGGATGATTCTCGGTCCGGTAGTCGAGGTCGAGGCCGAGCTCGTCTGCGCGAGCGCGAGGGGTATTCGACTGCTTGCCGAAAGACGGGGTGAGGACGGTGAGGCGCATCAGGCTCCGATCTCGATTCCGAAGGTCTCGAACACGGTGTAGATGCCCAGCAGGCCGATCGCCAGGGAGGCGAAGACGAGCATCACCGTGAAGAAGTGGTTGGACTTGAACTCGGCCGGCACCTCTCGGGAGCGAAGGTACCAGACGGCGATGACGACGGCGACGAGGAAGACGCCGCTGGCCACACCGCCGATCTGGACCATGATCACCGGGGACTGGATGATGAGGTAGCTCAGTGCCCAGATCATCGGGAAGACCACGGTGAGCACACGGATGATGCGGCCACGGGTGAGGGTGTTCTCCCATTCGAAGACGCCGAGGATGGACACCGTGTTCGTCCACAGCCGGGGCACGCTCGCGGTCGAGGCGATGAAGGTCGAGAAGAGGACGGCGAAGGCGCCGATGAGGAAGATCCAGTGTCCGGCTTCACCCATCGTCGAGGAGTACATCGACGACAGCGTGGTGATCATGTCGTTGCCCTCGGGCACGAGGTTCTGCGGGTGGAGGATGGCTGCGCCGATGACGTAGAAGGACATCGTGCACACGGTCGAGACGATCCAGGAGACGAGCACGTCCGTGCGCATCACCGAGATCCAGCCGCGGGCGCGGCGGGCGCGTTCCGCGGTGCCGTCGTTCGGACCGGTGTAGCGGGCGTAGCCCTTTTCGAGGCACCAGTAGGTGTATGTCGTCATCTCGTCGGCGCCGACGCCGGTGATGCCGAACATCGCGACCGCGAAGCCCAGGGTGCCGGCGGGAATGGCGAAGGTCAGTCCGCTCATGACGTCCGCCGAGGTGTAGGCGAAGTCGGTGAAGGGCAGCGATACTGCGAGTCCGACGGTGGAGACGGTAAAGATGATGACCGCGCCGACGGAGAACTTCTCGACGATGCTGTACCTGTTCGTCACGAGCAGGGCGATGACGACCGCAAGCGAGACGACCGTCCAGAAGACGAGAGACGGAGTCGAGAGCGGCTCGCCGAAGACGGGCAGCATGATGCTCAGTGCAGCGACGGCACCGCCGATGATGCCGCCGCGCTGGAGGACCTTCGCGAAGTCCATGAGGATCCACAGCAGGTTGATCCACCCGGCACGCCCGATGAGGCGGGGACCGACGTGGCCGTAGCCTTCGAGCGCGGGCTTGCCGGAGAGGATGGTCCACTGCGCGAGCTCGAGCTGGACCCAAACCTTGACCGCGGTGGAGATGATGACGAGCCAGAGGAGGACGAATCCGGCTTTGGCCCCGAGCGCCGTGGTGGTGATGAGTTCGCCGGAGCCGATGACGGCGGCCGAGATGACAAGACCGGGACCGAGGTACTTGAGCTTGCCCGCAAAGGTCGTGGGCGGTTCGAGCACGTCCTTGGGGTCGAGATGGTAGGGGTCGACGGCGGCGTCGGCGCCTGCGCGGTCGTCCCGGTCGATGTTCTGCGCGGTCATACTCGGCTTCCTTGCACGAAGGTGGATCTGTCCGTTGTTCGTGCCGGTGCCTCGGAGCGAATCGAAGGACGACGGCCCGGTCGGCACGGCTCATGCAAGTGTGCCATCGAATGCGTGATTTGCGCAACAATAGTGCATGAACTGCGCAGGAGGGGTGGGTTTGACGATGATCGATTGCTCGTTGTGAGCGTGAAGTGGCGATCTGATTGGGGAGAGCTTTCGGCGACTGATCTGCCGCGCTGCGGGAACCGTTGATGTCCCCTGCGGGTGGATCCACCCTGATTTTCATGCAGGTTTCGAGGTGGATCCACCCACAGGGGACACGACGACGGCCGCCGGTCGGCAGCGAAGCACGTTGCCGGCCGACGGCCGTTGGAGGAGCGGAACCACCCCGCCGAGGTCAGCTGCCCGGGATGGGCAGTGCCGCCTCGGTGAGGGTGGGGCTCATTTGCGCTCGAGTTCCTCGAGGCTGGGGTAGATCGTCTCCTTCGGGGCGACTCCGTGGTTGCGGATGAGCACGAAGTAGAGGACGAAGGTGACGACGATGCCCACGAGCCACGAGATGTCCGCGCCGCCGAGTTTGGCGACCAGCGGTCCGGTGTAGAAGGACTGAGCGAGGAACGGGATCTGGATGACGACGCCGATGCCGTACGCGAGAAGCGCGCGCCAGTTCCAGTTGCCGTAGCGACCATGACGGTCGTAGAAGGCTGGGATGTCGAAGCGGTCCTTCGAGATGAGGTAGTAGTCGGTGAGGTTGATGACGCTCCAGGGCGTGAACACCATGAGCAGCGCGAGCACGAAGTTCTTGAAGTTCGCGAGGAAGTCCGCCGAGGCCAGCAGCGCCACAAGCACGGTGAGGGTGACGATGCCGATGACGAAGACCGCGCGGGTCCAGCGGCGGATCGTCGCCTTGTTGCCGAAGGAGGTGAGGATCGTCAGCGTGCACATGAACGCACCGTAGGCGTTGAGCGTGTTGACGGTGAGCTTGCCCAGCAGGATGACGATGAAGATGAGGAGCGCGAAGACGCCACCGCCGACGATGTCACCGACGTAGGCGACCTGGTTCTCGACGAACTCATTGCCGGACTCCGTCATGGCGGCGGCCCCGATGAGCGCGCCGAGGGTCATCGACCACTGCGAACCGATGACCGATCCGCCGAAGGTGAACCAGAAGGTCTTCGACGACGGTGTCGACCGCGGCAGGTACCGCGAATAGTCGGCGACGTAGGGGCCGTAGGTCAGCTGCCAGCCCACGGACAGGGCGATCGCGGAGAGGAAGGCGGGGAAGGCGAACGACGAACCCGAGATCAGTCCGGGGACATCGACCTGCGTGAGCACGCAGTAGGTGATGAAGAGGAAGCCGAGCAGGCCCGTCACCGAGGAGATCCGCCCGAGCACATGGATGTACTTGTATCCCAGCAGGGCCACCAGGGCGGTGAGTGCGCCGAAGATGACGATGCCGATCCACGGAGTCTGCACGCCGATGATGAGGTTGACGGCCTGGCCGGACAGGACCGCTCCGGTCGAGGCGAAGCCGATGTACATGAGCACGACGAGCACGAGCGGGATGATCGCACCGATGATGCCGAACTGGGCACGCGAGGAGATCATCTGCGGCAGACCCAGCTGCGGACCCTGCGCCGAGTGCAGCGCCATGACGATTCCGCCGATGATGTTGCCGATGAGCAGGCCGATGATGGCCCACAGCGCGTCGGCACCGAAGACGACGGCCAGAGCCCCGTCGACGATCGCGGTGATCTGAGTGTTGGCGCCGAACCACAGAGTGAACTGGGAACGTGGCGTTCCGTGACGCTCGGCGTCAGGCACCATCTCGATGGACCGCTTCTCGATCCCCGAATTGGTCGTACTAGCCATGATTGTCTCCTTTGAACTGATGGACCTGGTTCAGTGTGGCACCACTGCACAACACCCGACGAGGTCCGGATCACACTTTCTGTCCGAAATATCGGAAAATCTCGCCGAGGTGGCCCGGAACGTCCGGACATCGGAGCGGGGGTCCGAGGAGCGACCGACTCGCCCTCAGATACCGTGCCGATCGTAGACTCCGACACGTTTCGGTGCTGTTTCGCGCCCGGTCTCCCGGCCGCACCGGCCGCTATTTCGACAGAGAGCGCGCGATGATCGTGCGCTGGATCTCCGACGAGCCTTCGTAGATGCGGTAGATTCGGGCATCTCGAACGTAGCGTTCGAGCGGAAAGTCCCGGGTGAAGCCGTAGCCGCCGTGGATCTGCAGGGCTTCATCGGCGATGTACGCGGCCGCCTCGGAGGCGGCGAGCTTTGCCGTGGCCGAAGACCGGGTGAAATCGACCCCCGAATCGCGCTGTTCGGCGGCGTCCATCGTCAGCAGCCACGCCGACCGGTACTTCGTGTACATGTCCGCGAGCTTGAACGCGATGCCCTGCAGGCGGCCCAGCGGTTTCCCGCTGATCTTGCGCTCGCCCGCCCAATCCACGGCGGCGTCGAGAGCGGCCTTGCCGATTCCCAGGCTCATCGCCGCGACCTCGATGCGACCACGGTCGAGCACGCGCATCGCCGTGGTGAAGCCCTCGCCTGCGTTCCCGAGGAGGGCATCCTCGGGGACGACCGTGTCGATGACGAATTCGAAGACCGGGCTGCCGCGCAGGCCCATCGTCTTCTCCGGGGGATTGAAATCCAGCCCCGCCGAGGCGGCCGCGGTGTCGACGATGAATGCGCTGATGCCCTTGTGGGCGGCATCGACGTCGGTCTTCGCATAGACGATGATGAAGTCCGCGAAGCCGGCGTTGGTGATGAAGCACTTCGTGCCCTTGAGATGCCAACCACCGTCGACCCGTGTGGCCTTCGTCGACATCTCCGCCGGGTTCGAACCGGCACCCGGCTCGGTGAGCCCGAAAGCGCCGATGACCTCGCCGGCAGCGGCACGTGGCAGCCACGCTTCGCGTTGGGCATCGGTGCCGCCGAGGAGGATCGAGTCGGTGGCGAGGAACTGCGCGGTGACGATCGACGCGGTCGATGCGCACGCCTCGGTGATGGCGGCGACCATCTGGCTCATCGCCACCGAACCGACGCCGGGCCCGCCGAATTCCTCGGGCAGGTTGAGCCCCATGACCCCCACCTCGGCGAGGGTCTTCAGGGTTTCGTCGGAGACGCGTTCGTTCGCGTCGGCGGCCGCGGCCTGTGGGACGAGGACGTCCTTGCCGATCGAGACGACGGCGTCGACGAGTTCCTGTTCATCGGCGGTGATGTCGAAGGCCATAAGAGTGCTCCTTTGCAATGGGGATCGGTTCGATGGAATTGGACGGGGTCCCGACCAGGAGGATCGGGGAATCCTGACTGAGAGGCCAGGGGATTCGTGCGGAGTGCGCCGCCTCGGCGAGGTTGAGGCCAGCCGGTCAGGTCAGAGTGCGTCGGTGGGTGCGGCGAAGTCGGCGTTGTGTTCGCCGAGGCGGGGCGCCGGAAGCGCGGACGCCGGGCGGGTGCCGTCGACAAGGAGCGGGTGGCCGAGGAAGGCGTGCCCGGATCGGGGATCGGTGGCAGTGAGATCGCGATCGGAGCCGATGGGGCCGGTGACCGCCTCGGCGAAATCGAGGACGGGGGAGTTCGGGATTCCGGCGGCATCGAAGATCTCGCACAGCTCGGTCACGGTGCGCCCGGTGGTGAATTCTTCGATCTCGATGCGCAGCGCGTCGTCGTTGTCCGACCGATGAGCGTCGGTGGCGAAGCGCGGATCGGTGGCCAGCTCCGGCTTGCCGAGGGTCTGGGCAAGGGTACCGAAGAGCCGGTCGTTGGCCACGGCGATGACGAGGAGTCCGTCGGCGGCGCGATAGGTGTCGAACGGTGCCGAGACGGGGTGGCGGTTGCCGACCCGGGTGGGGGCGGATCCAGCGGAGTGGAGGGAGGCGTTCGTCGGCTGCATGGCGAGCATGACGTCGAGCATCGGAATGTCGATATGGGCACCTTCGCCGGTCCTCTGGCGGTGGAAGAGCGCCGAGGAGATGCCGAAGGCGGCGAAGACTCCGGCGGAGACGTCGGCGATGGATTCGCCGACTCGGGTGGGGGAGCCGTCGGGGAAGCCGGTCGAGGCCATGAGGCCGCTCAGGGCCTGGATGACCGTGTCGTAGGCGGGGCGTTCGGCTTGGGTGCCGTGCTGTCCGAAGCCGGAGATCGACGCGTAGACGATATCGGGTTTGACGGCCTTGAGGTCCTCATAGGACAGGCCGAGCTTCGCGGCGACGCCGGGCCGGAAGTTCTCGACGACGACATCGCAGCTCGCGATGAGATCGAGCAGTCGAGCGTGGTCTTCCGGGTCCTTGAG
Organism: Brevibacterium sediminis; assembly: GCF_013623905.1. Classification (GTDB taxonomy): domain Bacteria; phylum Actinomycetota; class Actinomycetes; order Actinomycetales; family Brevibacteriaceae; genus Brevibacterium; species Brevibacterium sediminis. Next base: position 122,844 of record NZ_JABKDD010000005.1, on the reverse strand, counting down.
ATCGGCCTCGATCGAGCGCTTTCCGCGGTTGAGTCCGGTGAAGTAAGTCGACCCGGAATCTGTGAAGGGTCCGAGATGTCGGGAATCGTCCCCGTGGCCGGGCATCTCGATCTTGATGACCTCGGCGCCCTGATCGGCGAGCATCGCCGTGGCGTAGGGACCGGCGAGGACTCGGGAGAAATCGGCGACCCGAACCCCGGTCAGCAGCTGCTTCGTTGCGTTCATGTTCCTCATCCTCGGCGCTGACCTGGGCGAAGACAACGGGGTCTCCGCGGATTTCGTCCGAGGTGCCGGACTGGATCGAGCGCTGACGGGCGGTCCGTCCCTGGGGTGGCTTGAGTCGGCGTGAAGGGCCGCCCGCGACAGACGCGGACGGCCCTTCACTCGGCCTGCGGTGAGCTGCTGGCTCCTCGAGTCGATCAGCCTCAGGCGAGGCCGTCCTGTCAGGCCACGCGTTCGAAGACGGCTGCCATGCCCTGACCGCCGCCGATGCACATGGTCTCGAGGCCGTAGCGCGATTCGCGGCGATCCATCTCGCGCAGCAGGGTGGCGAGGATGCGCCCACCGGTGGCGCCGACCGGGTGGCCGAGTGAGATGCCCGAGCCGTTGACGTTGAGACGCTCGGCGAAGTCGGATTCGGACAGCTTCCATTCGGTCGTGCAGGCGAGCACCTGCGCCGCGAATGCCTCGTTGAGTTCGATGAGGTCGATATCGCCGAGTTCGAGACCCGCCTGCTGCAGTGCCTTCGCAGTCGCGGGGACCGGGCCGATGCCCATCGTCTTCGGCGGCACTCCGGCCACCGCCCAGCTGCGCATGCGGGCGAAGACCCGCAGACCGAGCTCGGCGGCCTTGGCTGCGGTGGTGACGATGCACAGCGCGGCACCATCGTTCTGGCCCGAGGCATTGCCGGCGGTCACCGTGGCCTCATCGTCGGACTTCCCGAGCATCGGCTTGAGCTTCGCGAGCTTCTCGACCGTCGATCCGGGACGGATGTGCTCGTCGGTCGTGATGACCTGTTCGGGGGTCTTCCTGGTGGCCGGCAGCGTGATCGGCACGATCTCGTCGGCGAACTTCCCTTCTTCCGTCGCCGAGGCGGCCCGACGATGCGATTCAACGGCGTAGGCGTCCTGGTCCTCCCGCGAGATCTTGTACTCCCGACGCAGGTTCTCCGCGGTTTCGATCATTCCTCCGGGCACCGGGTAATCGTTGCCGCCGGCGGTGAGGCGGCCGCGGACGAGACCGTCCTTGAGTTCGATGTTGCCGCCCTTGACGCCCCACCGGATCTCCTCGTTGAAGAACGGTGCGCGGCTCATCGACTCGACGCCGCCGGCAACGACGAGGTCGGCGAAACCGGCTGAGATCATCGCGTGGGCGTCGGCGATCGCCTGCAGGCCGGAGCCGCAGCGACGGTCGACCTGGCGGCCGGGAACGGTGATCGGCAGTCCCGCATTGAGGGCGACGACGCGGCCGATCGCCGGAGTCTCCATGTGCGGATAGCAGTTGCCGAGGACGACATCCTCAATGGCCTCGCCCGGCAGGTTGGTCTTCTCCAGCAGAGCTGCGAGGACCTGTCGGCCGAGCTCCTCATGCGGAACGTTCTTGAACTGTCCGCCGAATCCGCCCACGGGGGAGCGGAGAGGTTCGCAGATGACGATGTCTTCGGACACAGAGTCTCCCTTTGGGTTGTGATCGAGCCGTCCTGCTGCGGCGGTGAGGCATCGATCCCTTCGGCATCACTGCCGATGCTGATATCAATACATTCTGATTTATGAACATATCCGAATAGATCACGAGAGACAAGAGGTCATCTCAATGAATGGGCATCCGACGCCCCGATGGCGGATGTGCCGACGGCGGACGCGTGCGCGGTGAACGATGGTGGAGTCGGTCGCGTGGGCGGCGGGTGTGGAGGTTTTCCGAACGGCGGTGAGACCGGCCGAGCTCAGCGGACTGTCGGCAAGACCGCCTCGGCGACATCGAGGACCGTGCTCAGGGCTGCGTCCTGTTGGTCGAGGCGGTATGCGAGGTGAAGCTGGGTAGCTTCGTTCGGGAGATCGAGCGGCACGGCGGTGATCCGCGAGTCGTAGCCGGCGGCGACGGAGTCGAACGTGATCGTCACACCCATTCCGGCGGCCACGAGCGCAGAGATCGACTGCGAATCGGGGGCCTCCTGGACCGTGCGCGGGCTGAACCCGGCATCGAGGCACAGGCGCATGGCGGTCTCGCGCAGGTTCGAATTCGGGCGCGCGGGCAGGAGGACGAAAGGCTCATCGGCGAGCTCTGCGACGTCGATCTTCTTCCGATTCGCCAGGCGATGTGAACTCGGCAAGGCGACACATGGGCGCTCGATCGCCACTGGGCGACCCGCGATGAGCGGAGGCCGCCGACGCCAGCGGACCAGCGCGAGGTCGAGAGTGCCGTCCATGATCCTCTCGAGGCCTTCGTCGGCATAGACCGTCGACTCGAGGTGGAAGGCGATGCCCGGATTGCGTTCGTGCGAGGCTGCCACGAGGGTGGCGGCGAGGTCCCGGGAGGATGGATGCGAGTAGCCGAAGCGCACGCGTCCGACCTCGCCGCTGGAGGAGCGGTGGACGGATTCGATGGCGGCCTGCTGGGTGGCGAGCATGTGTTTGGCCGGTTCGAGCAGAGCCTCACCGGCGGGGGAAAGGCTGACTGAGCGCGTCGTGCGTTGGAACAGTGAGGCGCCGAGTTCGGTCTCCAGGGAGCGGATGGTGCGGCTCAGCGGGGGCTGGGCCATGCCGAGGCGTTCGGCGGCGCGGCCGAAGTGGAGTTCCTCGGCGACGGCGACGAAGGCGCGGATCTGCTGCAGCTCCACTGTGTTCTCCTGTATCAGGCGGTCCGGGCGAATGCCTTAATTATTGCATGAATTGACAATAATCACAGAGATATTTTGCGGATTTCGGTAATTGCTATAGCCTGCGAACCATGCACAGTGACACAGTCGTCAGTCTGCCTGAGGCCATCGAACGCTACGTCGAGGACGGGGCCACGGTGGCGCTCGAGGGGTTCTCCCACCTTATCCCGTTCGCCGCCGGACACGAGATCATCCGACAGGGAATCTCCGGACTCACCTTCTGCCGGCTCACCCCCGATCTGCTCAGCGACATGATGATCGCCGCCGACTGCGTCGATCGCCTTGTCTGCTCCTTCTTCGCCTCCGGTTCGGCCGGCAGCCTCTACGAGGTGCGGCGCCGCATCGAATCGGCCGACCCGCGGCCGCTCGCGGTCGAAGAGTACTCACACCACGCGATGACCCTGCGCTATCACGCCGGAGCCGCTCGCCTGCCGTTTGCTCCGATCGGCTCCTTCGTCGGCTCCGACATCCCCGGCATCAACCCGGACATCCGCTCCGTCGTCGACCCGTATTCGGGCAAGAAGACGTACGTCGTGCCACCCCTCAACCCCGATGTCACGATCATCCACGCCCAGCGCGCCGACCGTAATGGCAACGTCCAGATCTGGGGCATCACCGGCACTCAGCAGGAAGCCGTCTACGCGGCCGACCATGTCATCGTCACCGTCGAGGAGATCGTCGACGACGAGGTCGTCCGCTCCGACCCGAACCGCACTCTCATCCCGGCTCACGCCGTCGACGCGGTGTGCGAAGTGCGAACCGGGGCGCACCCGTCCTATGTGCAGGGCTCCTACGATCGCGACAATGCCTTCTATCGCGAATGGACCGCGATCTCGAAGGACCCCGCCCGGTTGCAGGAGTGGCTCGACGTCCATGTGCGCGGGGCCCGCGACCATGCCGAATACCTGGAATCGATCGGTCACGATCGTCTCCGCGGTCTGCTCGTGGATCCGCGCCCCTCGGGCGTGGTCGATTACGGACGCCGTATGCAACCGAGCGAAGGGAGCCTGAAGTGAGCACCGCCTCGGCGAAGGACTTCACCGAAACCGAACTCATCGTCTGCGCGGCTGCGAAGATGCTCGCCCGCAGCCGCACCGTCTTCGCCGGCGTCGGGCTGCCCACGCTGGCCGTCGACCTCGCCCACCGCACGGTGAATCCGAGCATCCAGCTCATCTACGAATCCGGGGTCGCCGGCGCGCACCCCGAATCGATGGCCGAAGGCATCGCGGACTCCGTCGTCGTCTCCGGGGCCGAGGCGGTCGTCAGCATGCATGCCCTCTTCGGCTACGTCCTCCAAGGAGGGAACGTCGATGTGGGATTCCTCGGTGCAGCGCAGGTGGACCGGTTCGGTTCGCTCAACACCACCGTCATCGGTGACTGGGAATCTCCGAAAGTGCGCCTGCCCGGTTCGGGCGGCGCCGCCGACATCATGGCCAATGCCGGAGAGGTCTTCGTCGTCCTCCGCCGCCATGACCCGGCCGCCTTCCCCGCCGAACTCGACTTCGTCACCTCGGCCTCGCCCGTGCGCGCGGCGGAGCAGCCAGACTTCATCCAACCGCGCGGATTCGGAGTCTCCACCGTCATCACCCCACTGGGGATCCTGCGGCGGCGTGAGCGCCTCGGCGAACTCGAACTCAGCGAGGTCCACCCGGGAGTGACCGTCGAGCAGGTGCAGGAAGCGACCGGCTGGGACCTCGCCGTCGCCGAGGATGTCACGCAGACCCAGGCGCCGACGGCCGAAGAAGTGCGCCTGCTCCGTGACGAGATCGACACGGTCCGCCTCTACCTGCGCTGAGGCGGGTGCGGGCTGACTCCCGCGCAACGGCCCTGTTTACGACGGATAGCACATGTTGCAACTAGTGCTATTGGTCGTAGACAGGGCTGCTGGCGCTTATTTGGCCGAAGAAGTCGGGGACGCAGTTCTGCGACCACACAACTTGATGCGGCCCCAGTCCAATAGGAACTCGGGGCCGCACCGTCGTAAAAGCCGAGGCCTAGGGAGTGACGGGAGCGCGCGCCGGTGCAGGTTCTGAGTCCGCGCCTGTGGCGTCGGCGGCCGGTGCGGAACCGGCGGCCGCTGACACGGAACCGGTCGCGCCAGGCGCGCCCTTCGAGTCGGCGTCGCGCTCGGTCTGCTCGGCGGCGAGGGCTGCGGCGAACTCCGCCTCGTCGGCGGCCTCGGCCTTCGAATTCTCGCTGGCCGTCCAGCCGGTCTTGTTGAGCAGGATGAGCGTGCAGACGAGGGAGACGAGTGCATAGCCGGCGCTGAGGATCGCCACCGGAACGATGGATCCCGAGCTCGTGTACATCCACTGTGCTGCCGCAGCGGTGCCGCCGCCCACGGTCATCGAACACAGCTGGTAGGCCAGCGAGATTCCCGTGTACCGGACCCGCGTGGGGAACGCCCGGGCGATGATGCCGCCGATGCCGGCGTAGAACAGCGAGTGCGGAACGGTCGCAGCGGCCATGGCTGCCAGCGCGATGCCGGGATGGCCCAATTCGATCGCGAAGAACATGAGCGGCATGAGGACGAACTCCGGCAGGATGATCCAGAAGATCGCCTTGCGCATGTCCTTGACCCGGTCGAGGATGATCGCGCCGAAGGGCTGGACGATGAACTGCACCACGAGCGCGAGCGTGACGACGGCGAGGAACGTCGACGAGCTGTACGCCCAAGAGTGAGAGGTGTCCGTGGCCCAGGCCGTGGCGAACGTCGTCTTGAGGTAGGTGACCTGGATGAGCGGCAGCGCACCGGCGCCGAGGAGGATGAGCACCCAGTGCTTCCTGATCGCCTCGAAGGCGGGAACCTTGGCGACGGCGTCCTTCTTCTTCACGACCTTCATGTTCTCCGGCTCTTCGAGCTTGAGGCGGATGACGAGGCCGATGACGATGAGGAAGATCGAGGCGAGGAACGCGATCCTCCAGCCGTAGAGGAGGAACTGCGGGGTCGGCAGGAGCGCGAGGAGGAAGAACATGCCGGAGGAGATGAGATTTCCTGCCGGTGATCCCTGCTGGGCGAAGGCCGAGTAGAGGACTCCCTTGCCCTTCGGGGCGTTCTCGCTGGCGATGAGCACGGATCCGCCCCATTCGCCGCCGACCGCGATGCCCTGCAGGATGCGCAGGCAGGTGAGGATGATCGGAGCGGCGATGCCGATGGTCGCATATCCGGGCAGCAGACCGACGAGGAACGATGCCGCGCCCATCAGCACGAGCGTGACGACGAGGGTCTTCTTCCGGCCGTACTTGTCACCGAAGTGACCGAAGATGATGCCGCCGAGCGGACGAGCGAGGAAGCCCGCCCACAGCGTGACGAAGGAGAGCAGAGTGCCGACGCCGGCAGGCAGGGTGTCGGGGAAGAAGACATGCCCGAAGACCAGCGCCGAGGCGGTTCCGTAGATGTAGAAGTCGTACCACTCGATGGTGGTTCCGATGAATGATGCGATTCCGGCTTTGCGAGCGCGTTTCGCGGTGTTGACCGAATCAGACATGCGATTCCTCTCAGGTGGAGCGTCATTGCGCCGACCGATGCCAGGCGTCTCTGACGTGGCATGGGTGCTCGTTCACCGTAAGTTGCCCTTGTGGGCCGCGCAAACACTTTTTAGTTATACCGTCATAACTTAGAGTGATGCTACAGCCGGATTCCCTTATGTTCTGCGGCTTACCGGGCCGTAGGACGCGAGGAGAGAATTTCTGCTGATACTGGCACAGGTAGTCGAGTAACGGATTGTTGCGCGATGTGTATCAGAGTGCGGCCATGCCCTCTCCGAGGCGGCTGTGCCCACGCGTGAAGCGAAGCGGATGCGCTCGCTCGCCGTTGCGGTGCCGGGCGGGGTGGGGCCGCCCGGTTCCAGCCGGGCCGGAGTGTCCGTGCGGCGAGGCTCGGTTCCTCAGTCGGCGACCGGGTCGGCGAGTGATTCCGAGGCGATGACGAGGTCGAGGGCGAGGTCGCCGATGAGTGTCGACTGATCCTCCCGGCGGACGGTGATCCACGCCTGCGGGGCATTCGGGCGAGTGCCGACCCGAGTGAAGATCAGTCGCTCATCGCCGTGGTAGCTGCGGGCCACCGGTGAGGGGACAAGCGAGACGCCGAGTCCGTGGGCGACCATCTCGACGGCGGCCGACCAGCTGGCTGTCCGATGGTGGATCTGCGGTTCGAAGCCGTGCGTGCGGCAGATGCCGACGACGGTGTCGTGATAGATCGGGGACGCGCTCTTGCGGAAGATGACGAACGGGGAATCGACCGCCTCGGCGATGGTGGTGATCGGTGAGCCCGCTGGAGCGCACAGCCAGAACGATTCCCGGGCAGCCGGAGTGCAGACGACGCCGGGATGTTGGAGGGGCATGTGTCCGCAGGCGATGTCGATGTTGTGGCCGAGCAGCATGTCCGACTGCGCCGCCGAGGTGGCCTCCTCGGTGGTGACGAGGATGTCCGGGTGCGCTGCGGAGAAGTCCGTGATCGTCTGCGGCAGGCCGCGATGGAGGAAGGTGGCCACTGTGCCGATCGAGATCGACGTCGGCGCCCCCGTGTTCACGGCCGCCGCATATTCGTTGAAACGGTGGGCGGCTCCGACGGCGGACTTCGCATAGGGCAGCAGCGCCTCTCCGGCGGCGGTCAGCTTCGTCACGGGACTGCGGTGGAACAGCGGTTTGCCGACGAAGTCCTCGAGTCTCTTGAGTTCGGCGCTCAGCGCCGGCTGTGAGATGTTCACCGCGTCGGCGGCGAGCTGGAACTTGCCGTGCTCTGCCAAGGCGATGAAGTACTGGAGGCGCTTGAGACTCGGTTCAGCCATAACCGAAGATTATCAGGGATAAGAGAAATGTCTTTGTCAGTCCCAGGTTCTCGGGCATACGGTCGAAGAAACCATCAAAGGAGATTATCTTGCGTGAGACTGCTTCGTCGCCCGATACGACCATGACCCCCGTTCCGGACAGCTACGGCATCGACCGCTTCGCCGACGACCGGTCGCTGAAGGACCTCCTGCCGCTCTACCTCGACGAGAAGCTGCTCGCGCACCTCCGGCCGGTGTTCGAGGACCTCGGGCCCCGCCTCGGCGGAGAGCTCGACGACCTCGCTCACGATGCCGACGTCAACCCTCCGGTGCTCAAGCACCGCACCCGCAACGGTGCCGATCAGCAGTCGATCGAGATCCATCCGGCCTACCGGCGCCTGCAGGAAGTCGCCTTCGGCGAACTCGGACTGGCCGCAATGAGCCACCGGCCGGGTGTCCTCGATTGGGACGAACCGATGCCGCCGATCGTCAAATACCTCCTCGTCTACCTGTTCACGCAGGCGGAATTCGGGCTGCTGTGCCCGGTGAACATGACCGACTCGCTCACCCGCACCCTGCGCAAGTACGGTTCACCCGAACTCGTCGAGCGCTTCATCGGCGGACTGACGAGCACCGATGTCGACACCCTGACCCAGGGCGCGATGTTCATGACCGAACAGGACGCCGGCTCCGACGTCGGCCGGGCGACGACCACGGCCGTCGACAACGGCGACGGCACCTGGGCGCTGACCGGTGAGAAGTGGTTCTGCTCGAACGCCGACGCCGAACTCGCCATGGTCCTCGCCCGCCCCGAGGGTGCACGGCCCGGAATCAAAGGCATCGGACTCTTCCTCTTACCGCGCACTCTTGAGGACGGTTCGCCGAACTCCATGCGCATCGTCCGCCTCAAGGACAAGCTCGGTACCCGATCGATGCCCAGCGGCGAGATGAGCCTGCAGGGAGCGACGGCCTACCTCGTCGGCGATATCGGACGCGGATTCGTGCAGATGGCCGATATGGTCAACTCCTCCCGCCTGTCCAATGCCGTGCGCGCGGCCGGCCTCATGCGGCGGGCCTTCGGTGAGTCGAAGTTCATCTGCCGCAATCGCGAAGCCTTCGGTTCGACGTTGAGCAAGCTGCCCCTGCAGCGTCGCCAGCTCGCGAAGATCATGACGACCACGGAACAGGCGCTGTCGATCTCCCTGCACACGGCGGACGTCTTCGCCCGGGCCGATGCCGGTGACGCCGAAGCCGCCTCGGTTCTGCGCATCCTCACCCCGCTCATCAAGTTCCGCGCCACCCGCGACGCCCGCAAGGTCACCGCGGACGCGATGGAGATCCGCGGCGGAGTCGGCTACATCGAGGAATACGGCGACGCCCGCGTCTTCCGCGATTCCCAGCTCGGATCGATCTGGGAAGGCACCTCGAACATCGTCGCCCTCGACGTCATCCGCGCCGCCCACCGGGCGGGCACACTCAAACCGCTGTTCCTGCACCTGGAGACGCTCATCGCCGAGGCGGCCGACCTCCCGGCCACGTTCCGCAGCCAGATCCAATCGCTGAGCTCGACGCTGCTGCACGCGCTCGAGTCCACGCCCGAAGGTGTTGAGCAGGCACGGGTGCGTCAGCTCGCGACCGCGACCTACAACCTCGTGTGCGCGTCCATCATGGCCTCGGAAGGCGCGCGGATCGGAGACAGCCGCGGCGACTGGTCGCGCATCGTCATCGCCGCACTGGTACTGCGCCACAAGCTGATGCCGCAGAACCCGCTCGTCCCGGTCGTCGAAGACGACGCCTTACTCGACGCCCTCATCGACGGTGTCGGTATGGGCCGGGACGAAGCGTTCGCGGCTGTCGAGGAGATCCTCGGCGAAGGTGGAGCAGCTCAGTCCGCCGAGGATGGAACTGCGCGTTCCGGAGGGAGCGGGCAGTGAGCGCGGGAGCACTCGCCGGGATCACGGTCATCGATCTCTCGCGCATCCTCGGCGGGCCCTATTGCACGCAGATCCTGGCCGATCACGGTGCCGAGGTCATCAAGGTCGAACCTCCGGCCGGCGATGATACGCGCAGCTGGGGGCCGCCGTTCGTGGCGCCGGAAGTGTCGAGCTACTTCGCCGGGATCAACCGGAACAAGCGGATGATCACCCTCGACCTGCGCACCGAGGAGGGACAGGAGGCGCTGCACGGGCTGCTGGCCGGGGCCGATGTGCTCGTCGAGAATTTCAAGACCGGGACCCTGGCGAAGTGGGGGCTTGACCCGGTGTCGGACATTCCGGACCGCTACCCGCACCTCGTGCACGCGTCCATCACCGGCTTCGGCGATGACGGTCCGCTGGGTGGGCGGCCCGGATACGACGCGATCATCCAGGCGATGTCGGGACTGATGTCGGTCAACGGGGATGAGTCGACCGGGCCGATGCGCATCGGCATGCCCGCCGTCGACATGGTCACCGGGCTCAACGCGGCCATCGGCGTGCTCATGGCGCTGCAGGAACGGGTGACCAGCGGACGCGGTCAGCGGGTCGAGACGACGCTCTTCGACTGCGGAATCTCCGTCATGCATCCGCACCTGCCGAACTTCTTCGGCGGTGGGGCCGTGCCGAAGCTGTCCGGCAACGACCATCCGAACATCGCCCCGTATTCGGCGTTCGCGACCGGGGCCGGGCAGGTGTTCATCACCGCCGGAAACGACGCGCAGTTCGCTAAGCTCGTCGACCACCTCGGTGCTCCTGGGCTCGCCCGGGACCCGCGATTCGTCGACAATGCCGCGCGTCTGGGCAACAGTGATGCGCTGCGGGTCGAACTCGAAGCGCTCATGGTCTCCACGTCGGCAGAGGCGCTGTCCGAGGAGCTCATGAGCATCGGCGTGCCCGCCGGTCCGATCCTCGACGCCGCCGAGGTGGTCGAGCATCCGCATACCGCGCACCGGGAGATGGTCGTGGAGATGGGCGACGGCTACCGCGGGGTGGCCTCGCCGATCAAGCTCGCCCGGACTCCGGCCAGCTACCGGATCTCGCCGGTGCAGCGGGTGGCAGAGGTTTCCGGCGAGGAAGATGGCGAAAGGCAGTATGGCGCGGAGGTCGACGGTCGGGTGTACGCGGCTGTCGAGGAGTCGGCGAGGATCTGAACGAAACTGCCGGGGCTGCCTCGGTGGGAAATCTGTGTGGGTGGCGCGTGGAACCGACCAGTGCTGCGTGAGTCTCGGGGAACGGCGAACCCGGCGTCGATTCATCTGTGTCCGAAATGTCGGACGGAACTTGATGCGGGCCACTTCCGCATTCTGCTCCAGTCGTCAGAATGGATGGTGTAGTCAGAGCCGACAGCGCAGGGGAGTCCACACCTCGGCGCGACGGCGAAGCGGCAGCCAAGCATCCGCCTCGTCGGACACAGCGACAAGGAGAATCCCATGACCACCAAGCCGTCGTTCACCCAGCACGACCCGTCCCGCGTCATCCGTGCCGACCGCGGAACCGAGATCACCGCGAAGTCCTGGCAGACCGAAGCACCCAAGCGCATGCTCATGAACAACCTCGACCCCGAGGTCGCCGAACGTCCCGAGGACCTCGTCGTCTACGGCGGCACCGGTCGCGCCGCCCGCTCCTGGGAAGCCTACGATGCGATCGTGCGCACCCTCGATGACCTCGAGGACGACGAGACCCTGCTCATCCAGTCGGGCAAGCCCGTCGGTGTCATGCGCACCCATGAATGGGCCCCGCGCGTGCTTATTGCGAACTCCAACCTCGTCGGCGACTGGGCCAACTGGGAGCACTTCCGCGAACTCGAGGCCGAAGGCCTCATGATGTACGGCCAGATGACCGCCGGGTCCTGGATCTACATCGCCACCCAGGGCATCCTCCAGGGCACCTACGAGACCTTCGGCGCCATCGCCCGCAAGCGCTTCGACGGCACCCTCGCCGGAACCCTGACCATCACCGCCGGCTGCGGCGGAATGGGCGGAGCCCAGCCGCTGTCCGTGACCCTCAACGGCGGCGCCTGCCTCATCATCGACGTCGACAAGACCCGCCTCGATCGCCGCAAGGGCAAGCGCTACCTCGACGAAGTCGAAACCGACCTCGACACCGCACTGGCCAAGGTCATCGAAGCGAAGAAGAACAAGCAGGCCCTGTCCGTCGGACTCGTCGGCAACGCCGCCGAGATCCTCCCGCTCATCCTCGATCGCCCCGAGGCTGCTGAAGTCGACATCGTCACCGACCAGACCTCGGCCCACGACCCGCTGTCCTACCTGCCGGTGGGCGTGAGCGTCGACGACTGGCACGAAGAGGCCGAGCAGGATGCCGAGAAGTTCACCATTCGCGCCGAGGAGTCCATGGCCAAGCATGTGAAGGCCATGGTCGAATTCCAGGACCGCGGCGCCGAGGTCTTCGATTACGGCAACTCGATCCGCGACGAAGCCCGCAAGGCCGGCTATGACCGTGCCTTCGAATTCCCCGGTTTCGTCCCCGCCTATATCCGCCCCCTCTTCTGCGAAGGCCTCGGACCCTTCCGCTGGGTCGCGCTGTCCGGCGACCCGAAGGACATCGAGGTCACCGATCAGGCTCTCAAGGAGCTCTTCCCCGAGAACGAACACCTCCACACCTGGCTCGACGCCGCCAATGAATACGTCGAGTTCGAAGGCTTGCCGGCACGCATCTGCTGGCTCGGCTACAAGGAACGCCACCAGGCCGGTCTGCTGTTCAACCAGCTCGTCGCGGAAGGCAAGATCTCGGCCCCGATCGTCATCGGCCGTGACCACCTCGACTCCGGTTCCGTCGCCAGCCCCTACCGCGAAACCGAATCCATGCTCGACGGTACGGACGCCGTTGCCGACTGGCCGCTGCTCAACGCCCTGGTCAACACCTCTTCGGGTGCGACCTGGGTGTCGATCCACCACGGCGGTGGCGTCGGCATCGGCCGCTCCATCCACGCCGGACAGGTCTCCGTGGCCGACGGCACCGAGCTGGCCGCGAAGAAGCTGGCACGCCTGCTCACGAACGACCCGGGCATGGGCGTCATCCGCCACGTCGACGCCGGTTACGATCGCGCCTCCGAGGTGGCCGAAGAGCGCGGTCAGCGCGTGCCGATGATCCCCGAGCTCGACAAGCGCGACGAGGAATCCGCCGCACAGTAAGCAGTCAGCGGCGTTGCGTCGACGGCGCGGTCGCTGAATAGCTCAGAAAAAGGTGAGTAGCCCGGTTTCAAACTTGGGCTACTCACCTTTTTCTGGGCCGCGGGGAGTTCCCGACCGAGCCGGCGGGCGGGTTCACCAGACCCCCATCACTCGGCCGTCCGAAATATCGGACAAATATCTGCGGGAGAGGTTCTGCCCCGCCACCGAGCGGTCCATACTGAGAGGGAATCATTCTCGATCGGAAAGGCCCGACTCGCCATGCAGCTCATCACCGGCATCAGCGAACTCGTCGTCAACGACCTCGACACCCTCGGCGAGCTGGGCATCATCACCGATGCCGCGCTGCTCATCGACGACGGTCGGATCATCTGGTCGGGACCGTCCGCTGAGGCGGACACGGCGGTGTCGAGCCGCCTCGGTGAGAGCGTCGGAAAAGGCCTGAACGACGATGACATCGCAAACGGGGAAGTCACCTCGGCGAATGACCTCGGCGGACTCGAGACGATCGACCTCGGTGGCAAAGCCGTCATCCCCGGCTTCGTCGACAGCCACAACCACCTCATCTTCGCCGGTGATCGGTCCGAGGAATTCGCGGCCCGGATGGCCGGACAGAAGTACTCGGCCGGGGGCATCGCCACCACCGTGGCCGCCACCCGCGCAGCCACGGAATCCGAACTCGAGGCCAACCTCGTCCACCTGCTCGAGCAGGCGAAGCGGCAGGGAACGACGACGTTCGAGATCAAGTCCGGTTACGGGCTGACCGTGCCCGACGAGATCCAGGCCCTCGACATCATCAACCGGCACACCGAGGAATCGACCCTCATCGCCGCGCACGTCGTCCCGCCGGAGTTCAAGGACGAGCCGGAACGCTACGTCGACCTCGTTATCGACGAGATCATCCCGGCGGCCGAAGGCAAAGCGAAGTGGATCGACGTGTTCTGCGAAACCGGTGCCTTCACCGAGGTCCAGACCCGGCGGATCATCGAAGCCGGCAAGACCGTCGGAATGAAGCCGCGGCTGCACGCCAATCAGCTCACCGAGGGCGGGGCGCTCAAGCTCGGCGCGGAACTCGGCTGCGTGTCGGTCGACCATGCGACCTTCGCTTCCGATGAGGACCTCGCCGTCCTCGCCGAGGCGGGCACCGTCGTCACCCTGTTGCCGAGCATCGAATTCTCCACCCGCCAGCCCTACCCCGACGCCCGCCGCTACGCCGACGCGGGAGTATCGCTGGCGATCGCCAGCGACTGCAATCCCGGGTCAGGGTTCTCTAACAGCATGCCGTTCGTCATCGCCATCGGCGTCCGGGACATGCACTTCACCGTCGAGCAAGCGGTGTGGGCAGCGACAGCCGGCGGGGCCAACGCCCTGCAGCGCACCGACGTCGGCCACCTCGGAGTGGGGGCCCGCGCCGACCTGGCCATCCTCGACGCACCCAGCTACCGGCACCTGGCTTACCGGCCCGGTGTGCAGCTGGTCGAACGCGTCTACTCCGGCGGTGAGCTCATCGTCGACAATCGACCCCGCGACTGAACCACCTACCCATCAGCACGGTGCGTCGACGGCGAGGAACCACCTCGGCGTCGACGTATGAGAACTTCACCCACGACTCAGACATCACACTGACGCACTCACAGAAAGGCACACGATGACCACATTCATCGATCTCGACCCCGATACGCTGACCTTCGCCGAGGTGGTCGACGTCGCCCGCCGCGACGCGAAGGTTTCCCTGTCCGATGCCACCCTGGCCCGGGTGAACAAGTACCGCGAGGCCATCGACGCCCTCGCTCAGGCGGAGAAGCCCGTCTACGGAGTCTCGACCGGATTCGGTGCGCTCGCCCAGCGTCACATCCCCGCGGAACTGCGCACCCAACTGCAGAAATCCCTCATCCGCTCCCACGCCGCCGGCGTCGGCGAACCCGTCGAACGCGAAGTCGTGCGCGCCCTCATGCTGCTGCGCGCCCGGACCCTGGCCACCGGTCGGGCCGGCGTCCGCGCCGAAGTCCTCCAGACCTACGTAGACCTGCTCAACGCCGGAATCACCCCGGTCGTCCACGAGTACGGCTCACTCGGCTGCTCCGGTGACCTCGCACCACTGTCGGCATGCGCCCTCGTCGTCATGGGCGAAGGCGTGGCCGAAGGACCCGACGGAGTGGCAGGGCCCGCCGATGAGATCCTCGCGAAGGCCGGAATCACCCCGGTCACCCTGGCCGAGAAGGAAGGCCTGGCGCTCGTCAACGGCACCGACGGCATGCTCGGCATGCTCATCATGGCCCTGACCGACCTGGAGAACCTGCTCACCGCCGTCGATGTGTCCGCGGCCATGAGCATTGAAGGACTCTTCGGCACCGACGCCGTCTTCGCCCCTGAACTCCACTACGCGCTGCGCCCGCACGACGGCCAGGCCGCCTCGGCCGCGAACATGCTCGCCGCGCTCGCCGACTCCGGCATCACTGCTAGCCACCGCGACTCCACCCACCTCGTCCAGGACGCGTACTCGATGCGCTGCGCCCCGCAGGTCAACGGCGCCGCCCGCGACGCCGTCGCCTTCGCCACCCAGGTGGCCGAACGCGAACTGCGGGCCGCCATCGACAACCCCGTCGTGCTCACCAATGGAATGGTGTCCTCGAACGGCAACTTCCACGGTGCACCGCTGGCCCATGCCTTGGACTTCCTGGCCATCGTCGCCGCCGACGTCGCCTCGATGTCCGAACGCCGCACCGACCGGATGATGGATGTCGCCCGCAACCAGAACCTCACCCCGTTCCTCGCCGATGACGCCGGCGTCGACTCCGGCCTGATGATCGCCCACTACACGCAGGCGGCCATGGTCTCCGAGGCCAAACGCGGCGCCACTCCGGCCTCGGTCGACTCGATCCCGTCCTCGGCCATGCAGGAAGACCACGTGTCCATGGGGTGGTCGGCCGCACGCAAGCTGCGTAAGGTCGTCGACAACCTCGCCTCCGTCGTCGGCATCGAACTCTATGCCGCCTCCCGAGCCTGCGATATGCGCGACGCCGCACCGGCACCGGTGACCGGAGCCGTGATCGCGGCGATCCGTGAGACGGTGCCGGGGCCCGGACCCGACCGGTTCCTCTCGCCCGAACTCGCCGAGACCATTGCGAAGGTCAAGGACGGCTCGCTCGCCGCCGCCGCCGAGTCGGTCGCACCGCTGACCCACACCGTCACCGCTGCTGCCGGAACCTGGCAACCGGAAGACGGCGGACCGGCCGTCAACGATCCCGAGTTCACTGCGCTGGGCAACCTCGAAGCCGCCGCCGAGGCTTCGGGCATCTCCGCAGCCACCACCCACCAGGACTGACGCCGGGCCGGGGCGGAACCTGCGTGTGGTCCGTCCCGCCCCGCGGCTCGTCCGCACCGGACCCGACCGTCGGGCCCCTGATGCCAGGGCAGGCTGACCACGGCTCCGACACATCACCGGACCCGACCGATTTCGAACGGAGTGAACTGACAATGAGCGATGTCGTCTCGCTGCTGAGCCAGATCGAGGACACCGGCCGCGACACCCGCGGGCCGGGCTACCAGCGGCCCGGATTCTCGGCCACCGAACGGGAGCTGCGTGAGTGGTTCCTCGCCGAGGCGGACCGCCGCGGCCTCGACACAGAGATCGACGCCAACGGAATCACGTGGGCATGGGCCACCCCGCAGGGTGCGAACGCCGTCGTCACCGGTTCCCACCTCGACTCCGTGCCCGGCGGCGGCGAGTTCGACGGCCCCCTCGGCGTCGCCTCGGCGCTGGCGGCATTCGACGTGCTCAAGACCTCCGGCGCACTCGACCAGTCCACCCGGCCTCTTGCGCTAGCCGTGTTCCCCGAAGAGGAAGGCTCACGCTTCGGTGTCGCCTGCCTCGGCTCGCGGCTGCTCACCGGCGCCATCGACGTTGACCGCGCGCTCGGCCTCAAGGACGCCGCCGGTGACACCTTCGCCGACGTCGCCCGTGGCTATGGCCTCGACCCGGATCGGATCGGGCGTGACCAGTCTCGGCTGGCCGGAATCGGTTCCTTCATCGAACTCCATGTCGAACAGGGCGTCGGTCTGATCAACACCGATCAGGCCGTCGCCATCGGCTCCTCGATCATCGGTCACGGGCGCTGGCACTTCGCCTTCTCCGGTCAGGGCAACCATGCCGGCACGACTCCGATGAGTCATCGCGCCGACCCGGTGGTCGCGGCCTCCCGTGTGATCGGGGATATCCCGACCCTAGCGGCCGCCACTGACGCGAGCGCCGTGGCGACCGTGGGCCGTACCCTCATCCATCCGGGCGGGACGAACGTCATTGCTTCGACCATGAGCTTCTGGCTCGACATCCGCCATCCTGACGATGCCGTCGTCAAACAGGTGCTCGAAGCGATCAGCCGACGTGCGAAGGACCACGGCGCCGATTCCGGTGTCGAGGTGACCGTCTCGCAGGAGTCCTACTCGCCGACGACCCACTTCACCGCCGACCTCAACTCGCGCTTGACCTCGGTGCTGCCGGACGCTCCGCTGCTGCCCTCGGGCGCCGGACATGATGCCGGAATCCTCGCACCCCATGTGCCGGCGGCGATGCTCTACGTCCGCAACCCGACCGGTGTCTCCCACGCTCCCGAAGAGGCCTGCGAGGTCGACGACCAGAGGGCCGGAGTCGACGCGCTCGTCAAGGTTCTCGCCCGCGAACTCGGCATCGAACACGCCCTTGCCGACAGCAGTACCGGAGGCCCAACGGCAGGAGGTGCACGATGAGCACCCGTTACTGGTGCGAATCCGCATGGGTTGACGGAGCCGTCGCCCACGGGGTGCTGCTGAGCGCCGATGACACCGGAACGCTCACCGCGGTCGAGACCGGAATCGACGCCGCCCCCTCCGACGCCGAGGCGGTGCACGGGTTTGTCCTGCCCGGTGGAGTCAACGCGCACTCGCATGCCTTCCACCGGATGCTGCGCGGTCGCACCCACGGCGACGGCGGCACCTTCTGGACCTGGCGGGAAGTCATGTACTCCGTCGCCGCGAAACTCGACCCCCAGTCCTACGAGACCGTGGCCCGCGCTGTCTTCGCAGAGATGCTCGCCGGCGGCTACACCTCGGTGGGGGAGTTCCACTACGTCCACCACGCTCAGGACGGAACACCCTACGGCGCCGATCGTCCCCGCGGGGACGCGGCGGATCCGGTCGCCGAGGCGGACGAACACACCGAACGTCCCCGCGGGGACGCGAGCGACGCGAACGACGATGACGAACGGCGCGCCCACGCGATGGAACGAGCGCTGGCACGAGCGGCCGCCTCGGCGGGGATCCGCATCCGACTGCTCGACACCTGCTACCTCACCGGCGCCATCGACTCCGAGCTCTCGGCCGAACAGGCCCGGTTCGGCGACGGCACGATCGACGGATACATGGACCGGCACACCGACCTGATCGACACGTTTTCCGACGAGTTCCCCGTCAAGGCTCCAGGTGAGAGCTTCGTTCACGTGGGTGCGGCGATCCATTCGATCCGCGCGGTCCCAGCCGCAAACCTGCCTCGCTTCGCCGAACTGTCCGGCCCCGTGCACGTGCACCTGTCCGAGCAGCCGGCCGAAAATGACGCCTCACAAGCGGCTTACGGAGCCAGCCCGACCGAGGTGCTCGCCCGCTCGGGCGTCGTCGACGACCGGCTCTCGGCCGTCCACGCCACCCACCTGAGCGAGGAGGACATCGCGATCCTCGGCGGACCCCGATCGACGATCGTCATGTGCCCCTGCACCGAGGCGGACCTCGCCGACGGCATCGGACCGGCCCGTGAACTCGCCGACGCCGGAGCGGTGATCTCCCTCGGCTCCGACCAACACGTCGTCCTCGACGCCCTGCGCGAGACCCAGGGGCTCGAGGCGGGGGAGCGGCTGCGGTCGGGTCAGCGCGGACGGTTCTCCCCGGCCGAGCTCATCACCGCACTCACCGAGGGCGGGGCACGCAGCCTCGACCTTCCCGTCGGCGCGCTCGAGGTCGGGAAGGCCTGCGACTTCTTGGCTCTGCGCACCGACAGCATGCGCACCATGGGCTCCCTGGACGAGCAGATCATCCTCACGGCCAGCTCGAGCGACGTGCATCTGACCGTCAGCGGCGGCCAAGTCCGCGTGCGCGACGGAGTGCACACCGAACTCGGCGAAATCGCCGAGCTCTACTCTCGGGCCTTCGCGGTCTTGGAGATGGAGGGCTGAGTCGTGGCTGAGGTTCCGGCACTGCGGCGGGCGATCGCGATCCTGCGGCATATGGCCTCGTCGAATCGGTCGATCACGGCCGGTGCTCTGGTCAGGTCGCTGGAGATTCCGCGGTCGAGCGCATATGACATCCTCGCCGTGCTCGAGGAGCTCGGGCTCGTGGCGCGCACCGAATCCGGGTATGTGCTCGGAGCCGGTGTGCACGAGCTCGGGGCGTCCTACCTGCGGACGAATCCCCTGCAGCGGTTGGCGCAGCCGATCGTCCGTCAGCTCGCCGAGGATACCGCTACGACCGCGCAGCTGGCGGTCATCCGCGGCTGGGAGACGGAGTACGTGCTCAAGGAGCAGTCGCTCAAATCCGTCGCGGTCATCACCGCCACCGGGGTGCGCATGCCGAGCTACCTCACGGCGACCGGCCGGGCGATCCTCGCCCAGCTGCCGAAGTCCGAGGTGCTGGCGATGCTGCAGTCCGAAACCGAGTTCGTCACGCGCACGGGCAAGGGCCCGACCTCGGTGAAGGCGCTCAACGCCGTGCTCGCCCAGGAACGACGGACCGGCAGCGCGATCGAACACGGCGAAGTCACGCCGGGGATCTCGACGCTCGCGGCACCGGTGTTCGATGTGCTGGGTCGCCCGATCGCGGCAATCGGCCTCTCCTTCGTCACCGAGACCCTGCCCGAGGACACCGGTCCTGTGGTCGACCGGGTCAAGGCTGCCGCCGCCGAGGTGACCGCCAAGCTGCGGTGACGGTGCTCAGTTCTGGTCACGCCACCTCCTTGGGCTGCCGGAGCTGACAATCCTCGCCGACCGCTCGCGTTGCCGTCGCTGTACTGAGTTATGCGGTGAGCGGTGGACGGTAACGTGAGCGGTCGGTGTGATCGGATCGAGCGTCAGAGTCCGAGCACTCGTCGCTCGCGCGCGACCTCCTCGACGATCTGGTGATCGCTGCGCAGTTCCTTTATCAGGGCGATGCCGAGGACGACCACGATGACGGTGAACGGCACCGCCGAGAGCATCGCCGCCTGCTGCAGGGCCTGCAGTCCGCCCACGAGGAGCAGGACCACCGCGCAGCCGCCGGTGAGGAACCCCCAGGTCGCGATCACCGGACGCCGGGGCGCGAAGGATCCCTGTGAGGACAGCGAGCTGAGGACGAAGGTGTTCGAGTCCGCGGAGGAGACGAAGAACAGGATGACCATGACGATCGTGAAGACCGAAGCGAGCATGGACAGCGGCAGCTGGTCGAGGAGGCTGAAGAAAGCGGTGTCGAGGTTGTTCTGAGTGGCCTCACCGATCCTGGCCCCATCGATGTCGAACTTGATCGCCGAACCGCCCATGACGGTGAACCAGATGAAGAA
Source organism: Brevibacterium sediminis (assembly GCF_013623905.1). Taxonomy (GTDB): domain Bacteria; phylum Actinomycetota; class Actinomycetes; order Actinomycetales; family Brevibacteriaceae; genus Brevibacterium; species Brevibacterium sediminis. The sequence continues at coordinate 102,520 of NZ_JABKDD010000005.1, read as the reverse complement.
CACGGCGCTGGGCACGAGCAGGACGCCGGCGACGAACTCCCGGATGGTGCGGCCCTTCGAGATCTTGGCCAGGAAGATGCCGACGAAGGCGCTCCAGGACAGCCACCACGCCATCATGAAATAAGTCCAGCCGAGCATCCATTCGCTGTCCTCGGCACTGGTCGGGGTCATGAAGCTGAGCTCGACGAAGTCTCCGGCGAAGGCGCCGATGGAGCGGACGAACAGGTTGGAGACGAAACCGCTGGGTCCGGTGATGAAGACGAAGAGCCCGAGCAGGGTCGCCATGGTCAGCGTGATCTGGGAGATGTACTTGATGCCGCGGCTCACTCCGGTCAGTGCCGAACCGGTGAAGAGGAGGGTGAGCACGGTGATGACGATGATCTGGCCGATGATGGTGGAGTCGATGCCGAGGACGGTGTTGAGGCCTTCGCCGATCTGCGAGGCACCGAGTCCCAGGGACGTCGTCGTGCCGAAGAGCGTGGCGATGATGGTGAGGATGTCGATGCAGCTGCCGACCCAGCCGTCAACGAAGCGGCCGAGGACGGGGCGCAGCATCGTGGACACGAGTGCTGGCCGGCCCTTTCGGTGGGTGGAATAGCCGATGGCCAGTCCGAAGACGCCGAAAATCGCCCAGGCTTGGAAGCCCCAGTCGAGGTAGGAGAACTGCATCGCGCGAATTGCCGCGTCCATGGTCTCCGGTTCCGCCAGTCCGTGGGGCGGGGTCATGAAGTGGGACATCGGCTCGGCCACTCCGTAGCTGACCAGGCCGATCCCCATCACGGCAGCGAGGATCATCGCCAGCCAGGTGATCGTGCGGTATTCGGGGCGGGAATCGGATGAGCCGAGGCGGAGGCGACCGAAGCGGCTGGCTGCGAACCACACGAGCATCGCGATCGCGGCGAAGGGAACGACGAGATAGATCCAGCCGAATCCGGTGGACACCGTCGTCATCGCCCGCGTCATGATGTCCGACAGGGCATCGGGGGCGATCGTTGCCCACACCATGAAGGCGATGACGGCGATGACCGAGCATATGAAGACTGTCCCGACCCGGTTGGAGCGTGGGGCCGCGACGGATGCCATCTGTGTGGTGCCCGGAGCAGCCTCGGACTCTGTCCCTGCCTCGGGTCCGGTTCCGGCGGCAGGGCCGGCCCCGGGGGCAGGGGGAGGGTCGTCCGACCCGCCCGAGGAGGTGGACGCCGTGGAGCGGTCGGAACCGCCTGCAGTGCTGCTGGCGGGTTCGGGGGAGGGTGAGTTCAGCATCGTCATCGTGGTCTCCGCGCTCGTGGCCGCCTCGGCGGCAGGCATGAGCGATCGTCGGGTCGGTCGGGATCGGCAGATTACACAACAGGCCCCGCGAACTGGGTCGTTCGTGGGGCCGTGCGACTGACGAGTCTATGCGCTCGTCGCCGAATCACCGCATGTGTGAGGGCAGAAACGGCAGAGTGTGAGTCTTCTCGCGGTGGAGCATTGACGCTGCTGGGTCACGGCGACCGCTCATGTTGCCGTCGCTGGACCGAGCTATGCGGCGAGCGGTGGGCGCTGACTCGAGCGGTCGGTGAGTGTCAGGGGCAGTCAGAGGTAGGGGCGAGTGATGAGCTCGAGATACATTCCCGACGGGTCGAGGAAATACACTCCGCGACCCCCGTGTTCGGTGTTCGTCTCCTGCGGGCGAGTGCGCTGTGGGTCTGCCCAGAAATCGAGGCCGCGCTGTTTGAGCAGGTCAACGGCTCGGTCGAAATGGTCGTCAGTGCAGAGGAAGGCCATGTGCACGGGCAGAATGTCATATCCCGGTGGGGGAGTGGCGAATTGGAGCATGACTCCGTCGGAGAGCATGATGTTGGCGAACGGTCCCCAGGATTCGGTGTGTTCGGCCTCGAGGATATCGACATAGAACTGCGCCGAGGCGGCCGGATCCGCTGCGGCGATGATGGTGTGGTTGAAGGTTGCTGACATGATGAAGTCCTTTTCGAATGAGTGGTGGTTCGCTGATCGCCCGAGAACGTTTTCGGGCAGGGAGAACTGACAATTGGGAAAATGGCTTCGTCATGGGGAGGGCCGCGAGCAGAGCGCTCGTGACCTCTGCGGCTCAACTGTCGACCGGGTTACCGATCCGTGAGCGGCTGTTCGCCTGTCCGGTCATCGCCACCGAGCATACAACCCCAGGGGTCGAAGCGGAACAGCTTTCGCGAGCGCCCGACGTCGCCGACCGCTCGAGTTACCGTCGCTGTACCGAGTTATGCGGCGCGCGCCAGGCGGTATGTCGAGCGGTGGGCGAGTGCAGACTGAGTCAAGGCGAGCGGTCGGCGGTAACCCGAGCGATCGGCGCGGGCACGCGGTTGTTCACCGCCGCTGGAGGAGGACCGCGACCTCGAGGTGCTTCGTGTGCGGGAACATGTCGAAGATCCGCGCCTGAGCCACCTCATAGGCAGGCATCCGCGCGAGATCCTTTGCCAGCGATACGGGATTGCAGCTCGAGTAGACGATGTGCTCGACACCGGAGTTCTCCAACGCTGCCGACAGTCGTGCACCAATCCCCCGCCGAGGCGGATTGACGATCACGCAGTCCGGCCGTTCGTCCGTGCTCAGGTTCTCCTCGGCGAACTCCGTGGCATCGCCGGCGAGGAACCGAGCTTCGATGCCGAGTTCGGCGGCGCTGACCTTCGCCGACTCGATCGCCTGTTCGCTGACCTCGACCCCGGTGACCCGTCGCGCAGGGGAAGCGCAGTAGAGCGCGAACCCTCCGACGCCGCAGTACAGATCCCACAGGCTCGAAGCCTCGACAGCGTCCACCCACTCGGCCACTTGGTTGTAGAGCCCGATGGCGACAGTGGTATTCGTCTGGAAGAAGGACTGCGGCCGCAGATGGAGATCGACCCGATCGAGGTTCATCCGCAGCGATTCGCCGCGCAGCATCTCTTCGCGGCTGCCCTCGAGCACGGCCTTGTGCTCGGGCAGCAGATTCACCGACACCACGGACGCATTGGGGATGACTTCGAAGAGCCGACCCTTCCGCGATCGCAGCACGTCCAGCCCATGCTGAGTGCGGACGACGAAACGAATCATCAGCTCACCCGACGGTGCCGCCGTGACATGGACGAACTTCAACTCCCCGCGGCGAGCAGCAACATCATAAGGCTCGAGTCCGGTGGCATCGAGGAAGTCCGCAAGCACTGGGAGCACCGCCCGGATCGCCGGGGCCTGAATCCCGCAGTCACGCAGATCGACACCGTGGAACTCCTGATCGAGGATGCCCAAGGTGACATTCCCGGCTGACCCACCGACGGCGAGCTTCGCCCGATTCCTGAAGTCCCGGGCCCCACCGGCGAAGGTCGGCAGCCACACCCGCGGAGCAGCCTCGGCGAGGATTTCCTGGCACCAAGCTTCCTTGTCGGTGATCTGCTGCCCGTAGTGTGTTTCGATGAGCGCGCAGGAACGGCACTCCCCGCGCTCGAAATACCCGCAGGGCAGGTGCCCATGATCCGCCGAGGCGGAGGTGAGCGGCAAGGTCGTCATCCCCTCATTCTAATCGGCGATCGGCCCCGGAAAATCGTTGACCCGGTACGCCCGACAACCGTAGACTGAACGTAGCCAAATCGATTTGGTTCTGCCCTCGAAGCCCGAAGGAACAGATGACTCAGCTGCGCAGCCTCCACCAAGCCCCGACACTGCTCGTCCCGGAGAAGGTCCTCCTTCCCGAAGGCGCGCAGACCGGCCACGCGGTGCTCGTAGACGACGGCCGGATCCTCGCTGTCGGCCCCCTCGCCGAGGTGGACGCCCAGGCCCGATCGCTGCTGACCGACGCGAACGCCGCCGACCCGATTCCCGGTGCCACCGCGAATCCCGCGGACCCGAGTCCGAGTGCCGACCGGACGCCCGCCGAACCTGTCCGCATCGATCTGCCCGGACGCCTGCTCATGCCCGGCTTCATCGACGCCCACCACCACCTCACCCAGACCTTCGGCAAGTCCCTCGTCTTCGGCGAACCCTCGGAGATCTTCCAGCGCGTCTGGGTGCCCATGGAGTCGAACATGGACGCCGAGGCCATCGACGTCGCCACCCGCCTGGCCGCCTGGGAATCCCTGCGCGGCGGCTTCACCACCGTCACCGACGCCGGCACCCGCTCGAGCGTCGACGTCTCCGCGATCTCCGACGTCACCACCGAGGTCGGCCTGCGCTGCGTGCTCGGGGTCATCTGCAACGACCTCGGCGGGGGAGTGCGCACCTCGACCGTCGCCGAGGTGGTCGCCGCCGCAGAACGCCATCTGAGCAGGTGGGACGCCGAGTCCATGGTCCACCCGTCCCTGGCCGTGTCCATCCCCGAGGTGGCGTCGGACGAGGCGCTCGTGGCGATCACACGCCTTGCCCGGGAAGCCGGTGTGCCCTTTCAGACCCACCTCAACGAGCACATCGTTGCCGTCGAGCGCTCCCTCATCTCCGGCGGTGAGCGTCCGCTCGAACGACTGGCCCGCCTCGGTGCGCTGGGTCCCGAACTGCTTGCCGCACACGCCACTCTCCTGACCCCGCGGGAGATCCGACTGCTCCGTGACTCCGGCGGCGCAATCGCCTACAACCCGGTCGCTAGCTCCTGGAAGGGCAATGCCGTGGCGCCCGCACTGCTCATGCACGAACTCGGAATGCGCATCGGACTCGGCACCGACGGTACCCGCTCGGATGCCTTCCGCCTCCTCGACGCCGCCGAGACCGCGCAGCGACTCACCGGCGGAATGGACGTCATCGACTCCTCTGCCGGCGGAGGCTGGACCTGGCTCGAACAGGGCCTGCGCGGCGGTGCCGACGCCGTCGGACTCGGCGGTCAGATCGGAGAGATCTCCCCCGGTGCCCGTGCCGACCTGCTCGTGCTCAACATCGACACTCCGGAATTCGTGCCCTCCTGGGATGTGCCGTGGGAACTCGTCCGCCTGGCCAACCGCGACCAGATCGAAGCGGTCATCGTCGACGGCATGCTGCGCCTCGAACACGGTTGGCCCGTCGACTGGGACGGCCGCGAATTCCTCGAGCGTGCGAAAGACGTCTCCCGACGGGTGGTGGAGAACTCCCCGATCACCCGCATCGACCCGAACGCGGCCGACCACCGGGCACGGTGGATGGCCGAGCACGGGACCGCCCCGGCCAACACGCCGTGGAACGGTGGGACCGCCTCGGTGAACGCACCGTGGAACGGCAGCCCCACCTCGGCGAACGCACCGCGGAACAGCGGCCCCACCTCGGCGAGGGATGACTTCTGATGTCGATGCTCGCCTTTGCGATCATCGCCGCGGTCGTCCTCATCTCTGCGTTCGTGCAGGGATCGACAGGGATGGGGTTTGCGATGATCCTGGCGCCCGTCGTGACGTTCATCGACCCGAGCCTCATTCCGGTGATGCTGCTCGTGCTGATGATTCCGCTCAATCTCTACATCGCCGCGCGCGAGCGGGAGAATATCGACTGGACCGGTGTGAAATGGATCAGCGTCGGTCGGTTCGCCGGCACATTCGCGGGTCTGTGGATCCTCGTCATCGTCAACCTGCACCAGCTCGCGCTGCTCATCGGCTGGTCGACGCTCATCGCCGCGGTCGTCGCGCTGCTGGCACCGAAGTTCACGCCGAACAAGCCGGTGCTCGCGACGGTCGGGCTCGTCACCGGAGTCACGGAGACCTCGACGGGCATCGGCGGCCCGCCCTACGCGCTGGCCTATCAGCACAGTCCCGGCCCGGAGCTGCGCTCGACGGTGGCGGTGTGCTTCCTCGTCGGAGAGATCATCTCCCTCATCGTGCTCGCCTTCAGCGGGCAGGTCTCGGCGGACACGATGGTCACGACCGCGTGGATGCTGCCGTTCGTCGTGGTCGGTTCGTTCCTCTCCCGATATGTCCACCACCGCCTCGACGGGCCGGTGCTGCGCTATATCGTCCTCGGCTTTGCGATCGTCTCCGGCATCATCGTCATCGTTCAGGCGTGAGGGCGGCGAGTGCCAGGTGCGGCGAAGAGTGGTCGCAAACGGAATCTTGGGCTGCAAACCTAGGTCGCAATCGGATACTTTCAAGCGCGAGAATTGTCCGGTTGCGACCTATTTTCGGGCAGCGAACCTCGTGTGCAGCTGTGCCCTCGTCGGCGCCACGCAGTGAAGTAGGCTGATTCCATGTCTGACTTCCCGCGCGCGCACCGCGTCACGATCGCCGATGTGGCGCGTGAGGCAGGAGTGTCGCGGACGACTGTGTCCCATGCACTCAGCGGTCAGGGCAAGGTCAATGCCGCCACCCGGGCTAAGGTCAAAGAGGTCGCCGAGCGGCTGAACTATCGGCCCAGCGCCCGTGCCCGCAGTCTGCGCTCGGGCAAGTCGCAGACCCTCGCCCTGTTGTCCTCGATGCCCGCGGCTGTGTCCGCCGGGCCGTCTCAGCTGGGCTTCTTCACCGAACTGGCCATGGGATGTGCGCGGACCGCTCTGCTCGAAGGCTACGTCTTCGTCCTCGCTCCACCCACCGAGGCGGCTGACCCCGTCGATCTGCTCGACATCGATGGTGCGATCCTCCTGGAGCCCACCGTCGATGATCCCCTCGCCGAGGCGCTGCGTGACCGTGCCATCCCCTACGTCACGATCGACGGACCGAGTTCGAAAGCTGGCGACGACGCCCTGGCCGCTGCCGAGGCAGGTCCGGCGCGTTCATCGACAGCTTCGACCGGAGCCGCCAGCAAGTGGAGCATCGACCTCCACCACCGGGCGACTGCTCAGTTGCTGCTCAATCATCTCCTCGACCAGGGAGCCGCGCGGCCGGCGCTGCTGGTCAGCCGCAGCCTGCGCGGAGCACAGATCGCGGCCCGCGAGGTCTATGCCGAGACCGCAGTCGCCCGCGGTTTCGCACAGCTGATCGCCGAGGCGGATGAGACCTCCGGAGAAGACGGAGCCTTCGCCGCCGCCGAGGAGCTGTTGGCCGCGCACCCGGACATCGATGCGGTGTTCGCCCCGATCGACACCTTCGCCACCGGCGCGGTGAGGGCCGCTCAGGAATTCGGTCGGACGGTCGGCGAGGACCTGCTCGTCGCCACCCGCTATGACGGTCTGCGTGCACGCACGAGCCATCCGCCGCTGACCGCGGTCGACCTCGGGCTCGAGGCGATCTCGGGCGCGGCAGTCGAGATGCTCGTCACCGTTCTCGACGGTGATCATTCATCGAATGCGACCGCTGTCCTGGACGGCAGCACGGAATCCGTCGCCCGGGACGGAGGCGACGCGAAACCTGCCGCTGCGGACGATACTGGGTCGGCCGCCTCGGCGGGTTCATCCGGTCCGGTTCTCGTCGTCAGGGAATCGACGGCCGGCCATCCGCCGGACCGGAGCAAGGACGGAGCCTGACTCTCGGGCCAGTGGTACGGTGCCGCGTCGAACCTCAGATCCGGTAGTCGGCGGGTCTCTGGTCGAGCTTGCTCGGATCGGCGATCGGGGTCCGGGCCTTCGGGTGACGGTTGCGCTTGCCGGTGTGGTGGAAGAGCAGGTTGAGCAGCACCGAGACGAATGCGGCCATGGCGACGCCGCTTCCCAGCAGTGACGATGCCGTCTGCGGCAGCTTCGAGTACATTCCGGGAAGGAGTACCGGCATGAGGCCCGCGGCCAGGCCCACGGTCGCGGTGATGAGGTTGCCCGTTTGGTTGAAATCGATCTTCGCGAGCATCTGGATGCCGAGGACGGCGATGATTGCGAAGACGACCACGGCGGTGCCGCCGACGACGGCCGACGGCACTCCGTTGAGGATGCGTGCGACGGGGCTGAGTCCGATGAGGATGAGGAGGATTCCGGCGATCGCGGTGACGTAGCGGCTGCGCACACCGGAGGCGCGCACGATTCCGACGTTCTCACCGCTGGTGACCATCGCCGGGGTGCCGAAGAGGCCGCCGAGGATGGTGATGATGCCGTCGGAGCGGATGAGGCGGGGGACCGCGCGGTGCGGTTCGACCTTCCGGCCGACGATCTCACCGTTAATGATCGTCTGTCCGGTCGCCTCGGCCATCGATGCGAGCGCCCACAGCAGCATGGGGATCGCGGCGATGAGATCGAACTTCGGCGAACCGAACGGGAAGAGGGTCGGCACGGCGAACAGCGGGCCGTCGGTCTGACCGGAGAAGTCCGTGGCGCCCATGAACGCGCCGACGATGGTGCCGCCGACGAGGCCGACGGCCACAGAGAGTTTGCCGAGCATTCCGCGGAAGAACCGGAAGCACACGATGGTGATGAGGATGGTGATGAGGCCGAGCAGCAGGTTCTGCGGGTCGCCGAATTCCGGTGAGTCCGGCTCGCCGACCATGAGTTTGCCGGTGACCTGAACGAGGTTGATGCCGATGACGATGACCATGATCCCGATGACCAGCGGCGGGAAGAACTTGAGCACCTTGACGAACAGCGTCACCGCGAGGATGTAGAAGACTCCCGTGAGCAGCACTGCTCCGACCGCGGTCTCGACATCGGTGCCCTGCGCGATCGTGATGAACAGGATCGTCGCGGCCCCGCCCGGGAGCATGACGAACGGCAGTCGCACGCCGATCTTCCGCACGCCCACCGACTGCAGGATCGACCCGAGACCGGAGAAGACGAAGACCGCCGACAGCACCGCCGAGGTGGTCTGCGCGCCCAGCCCCAGTGCGGTGGCGATGAGGAACACCGACGAGATCGGGGTCGCCACCATGACGAGTACGTGCTGGATGGCGAACGGAATGAGATTGCGGATCGGCCGCAGCTGATCGACGGGGTGGACGGCCTTGCCGGAAGTGGTAGCGTCCGCGGATGGCGTTGTGTCGGCGGCGGCGTCGGCGTCGTTGCCGACTGTACTGCCGGTGTGGTCCGGATCGGGTGTTGCGGGCATGGCACTGCTCCTCGATGCACATCGTGATCGGCCTGAAATACAGCGGCCAAATCGATTTGTTCAATCGTGCATCGAGGGAGGGGCGGTGTCAATAAGCGGTTCGGAATTCGGACAGTTCGCCGAAAAACGGGCTGAGTGTCGAGAAACGCATGTACGCACCCGTTTCTCGACGCTCAGCCCGTTCTTCGACGGAGTCGGGGGAGGCTCAGGCGGCGAGGAAGCTGAGGACGACGAAGGTGCCGAACGAGACGAACGGGGCGATCGCTGCGACTGCGATGGCGATGACGCCGGGTGTTCGCCCCCGCCCGGTGACCGCGGCCGTGATGCCCAGGATGATGGCTGTGACTCCCGCGCAGGTGCACAGGCCCTGGACTCCGACGAGCACGGTCGCCAGGGTCTGATACCAGTCCGGGGTGTCCGTGAAATAATAGCCGGATGCTGCCTCCGAAGGCCCGACGGTGGCGCCCAGGATCACCGAGGCGGCCAGGCTGAGGACCATGGCGACGATCGAGAGCGCCACGGCCACCTTGCCCAGCGTCGGCGACTTCGCCGAGGCGGCACCGTCCACTCGGGCCACAGCGGAGTCATGAGCATCGGCAAGATCGTCGGGGCGCGGGGAGGCATAGATGGGTTGGGCAGGAGGAGTCGGGACTCGAGGCTGCTGTGCCGCGAGCTCATCATCGGTGGGCTGAGGGTACGAGAAGTCCGTCGAAGTCATGCTTCGACGCTATCGACAAGGACCGGCTGCGCCCCATCCTGCTATCCCAAGAGCGAGGTCGGGAAAACCTCCCTGCGGGCCGAGCCCGGCCAGTAGCCGCGAACTCAGGTCACAAACGGATACTTTCGGGCGCGAGGAACCTCCGTTTGTGACCTATATTCGGGGTTCAGGGCTTGCGGGCGACGATGAGGAACCGCTTCTGTGTGACCGAAATCGGCTCACTCGACTCGGCTAAGCGTCTGAGGACATCGAGGTTGGACCTGACGGTGAACCCGGGGACATCCCACGGAATATAGGCGAGGTACTCGATGACCGCCTCGACGTCGGTGAAACGCATCGTTCCCTGCCACTTGCGGGCCGCCTCGATCGCCAGTCCCTCACTCTCGACGTCGCTGATGCGCGGTTCGAGCTGCTGGCGCAGATCGCCCACCCCGCCGCCGAAGAGATCGCGGAACTCCTGAGCCTCCGTGCCGTCGACCTGCTGGGTGAGGAACAGTCCGCCCGGGGAGAGCACGCGGGCCACCTCGGCGAGGTCATAGCTTTCGTGGCGGTTCATCACAAGGTCGAACTCACCGTCGCTCCACGGCATCTCCGGGTGGTGATCGCTGTCGTACCGGGTGACCTCGACGCCGTAGTCCTCCAGCATCGAGGCGGCCAAGGGGACGTTGGGCTCCCACCCCTCGGTCGCGGAGATCGTCGGCGAGGGTTCGCCGGGAGGCCGGGCCTCCTCGAGGCGATCGATGAGTTCGCTGAGGCGCTCGCCGCCTCCCGTGCCCATGTCGAGGCAACTGCTCGACTCGGCCATTGCGTCGAGGCAGATCTGGTCGAAGTCCCACGGTGGATCATCGGCGACGAGGCGTCCGGCCAGCGGGGAGAAGTTCCACCCTGTCATCGAGGCTGTCTCGTGGATCCAGGCCCATCGCTCGTGGCGTTCGTGGGGAGTCTCGTCGCGCGTGCGACTGCTGTCGGCATATTCGGGCATGTCCACACTCCTCTGCCGGGTGGCTCGGCACCATCACCGAGCAGTTCTGCAACTCTGCCGGACGGCTCAGCGCCGCAGGGGCGCCGGTGCCGTACTTCGACTCTAGGCCAAAACAGTTTCGAGGTGCGGGAAGTAGCGAAGAATTCTCCGGACTGAGACATGGACTCCGGCGTGAAGTAAGTGGGCGCCTATACGACGAAGCAGAAGGTGAGCACCGCGAGGCTGACGGCGAGCATGCCCAGGCAATTCAGCCAGAAATCCCGGCCGATATAGCCGGCCCGCAGATGAGCGACCGCGGCGCAGAGGAAGTAGACGACGAGGCCTGCCGCGGCCGCCGCGCCGAGTCCGGGAATCCAGATCCCTGCCACCAGGCCGGTCGCGGCGAGGAACTTCACCACCGCGAGTGCCCACCACCAATCACGTGGGAAGCCGACGCCGTCGAGGCAGGCGGCAATCGCTCGCGGCGGACGGAAGGTGAGCAGACCGTCGCCGAAGACGATGACCGCAAGGACGAGGGTCGGCCAGATCGGATCGGGCAGCAGGATCATCGTGAACCCCTCATAGCGAGCTCCGGATGCGAGTGTGGAAGACGATGCTGGCCAGCATCGCCTCGACGGCGTCGTCGAGACTCATCGTCGTCGCCGCCCACCGGAAGAGGATGCCCAGGTACGAGTCGTAGAGTGCTGCGGCGCTGGACCGCGCATGGTCCTCGTTGATCCCGATCGAGACCAGCGATTCGCTCAGGCGGCTCTGCAGATCCGCGGCGAGGGTGTTGAATACTTCGGGCTCGCCCTTGACCCGCATCATCGCCGCAGCGTAGTCCCGTGACAGGTCCTCGTGTTCGGCGAAGAACTCGAGGAAGGGCAGGAAGAGCTCGAGCAGATGACGCTGCACCGCCGAGGATGGTCGGGACGGGCCCGTGTCCCTGGGGCTTGCCCCAGCGCCGGCTCTCACCCCGACCGCACCTGCGGCCGTCGAGCTCCCGCGTTCCGAGAGACTCCCGCGCTCCGACAGGCTCGCTCGCCGAGGCGGTGGTGTGTAGGTCCCGTCCTGCAGCTGACCGATCCACCGATCGAAGCACCGGACGAGGATCGCGTCCTTGTCGCCGACCGCCATCACTCGACCCACCGACACCTCCGCGGCCTTGGCGATCGCCCGAATGGTTGTGGCTTTGAAGCCGCGGTCGAGGAACAGCTCGGCGGCGGCACCGATGATCCGGTCCTCGGTCTGTCGGCGCTTGCCGGACCTCAGCTGAACGTGTTCACTGGCCATGCTCGAACCTTAGGTCCTTCCGTGTTCACTTTCCAGACCACGTGTCGTGTTGCCCTCAACAGGAAAGTTTATGTACCTTAACTTTATGAACGTCGATCCCTCTGCATCGGTGCGCACCCGCGAACGTGGACTGAAGAAGCACGGCCGGAAGAAGATCTCCACCGCAGTGCTCCTCGGCCCGGCCTTCGTCGCGGCCATCGCGTATGTCGATCCGGGCAACGTCGCGGCCAACCTCACCGCCGGTGCGGAGTACGGATACCTCCTCGTCTGGGTGCTCGTGGCAGCGAACCTCATCGCCGTTCTCGTCCAATATCTGTCTTCGAAGCTCGGACTGGTCTCCGGGCAGTCGCTGTCGAGCCTCCTCGGTGATCGCCTTCGGAAGAGGTCCCGCCTCGCATACTGGGGGCAGGCCGAGGTCGTCGCCATCGCCACCGACCTTGCCGAAGTCATCGGCGGTGCGATCGCACTGAAGATCCTCTTCGACTTGCCGCTCCTGCTCGGCGGCGTCATTGTCGGGGTGGTGTCGCTGTTCCTGCTGTCGATCCAATCCACTCGCGGTCAGCGTCCCTTCGAATTCGTCATCATCGGATTCCTGGTCGTCATCGCCATCGGCTTTCTAGCAGGCCTGTTCGTCGGGGACGTGAATTGGGGGCAAGCCGCAGGTGGAATCATGCCGCGGCTCGAAGGCACGAACTCCGTGGTGCTGGCCGCGAGCATGCTCGGCGCCACCGTCATGCCCCATGCGATCTACCTCCACTCGGCGCTGTCGGTCGATCGTCATCGCGATAACGCGACTGCCTCGACCGGGCAGCTGCTGCACGCCAGCCGCTGGGACGTCGTGCTGTCCCTCGTCGTCGCCGGGTCCGTGAACATCGCGATGCTGCTCCTGGCCGCCGCAGCGCTGCGCGGCCAGACCGGCACCGACACCATCGAGGGTGCACACGCGGTCGTCACGGCCAACCTCGGCGAGGTCGTCGGCCTCTTCTTCGGCATCGGTCTCCTCGCCTCGGGGCTGGCCTCGAGCGCAGTCGGATCCTATGCGGGCGCCTCGATCATGCAGGGCCTGCTGCGGGTGAACATCCCGATCGTGTGGCAGCGCGCGTTCACGATGATCCCCGCGCTCATCGTTCTCGCCATCGGTGTCGACCCGACCTGGGCGCTCGTGCTCAGCCAGGTCGTGCTCAGCCTCGGCATCCCGTTTGCGATGATCCCCCTGGTCAGGCTCACGAGCAGCCGCCGCGTGATGGGCGAATTCGCGAACGCACGATGGATCACGCTCATCGCCGTGGCCGCCTCGGCGCTCATCATCGCCCTCAACGTCGTCCTCATCGTTCTGCTCGCGCTCGGCGTCGACTGACCTGAGCCGAGGCGGGGCGGCCGGCTTGGGTCGATGCGGATCGGACTCGTGTATTCGCTCGCTTACGGCGCATCGCTGCCAAGCGACGACCGATGAGTCCATGTCGAGGAGCGAAGAGGTAGACGAGAGCGAATACCGCGCCCTGCGAAAGCACCACCATCCCTCCGGAAGCAGTGTCGAGGTAGTAGCTCGAATAGAGACCGATCACCGCGCACAGAATCGAGATCGCAGGCGCGATGAGCAGCATCCGCTGAAACCTGTCCGTGAGCAGGTATGCGGTCGCACCGGGCACGATGAGCATCGCCACGACGAGCACGACCCCGACCGCCTGCAGTGCGACCACGGAGGTCAGAGCGAGCAGCCCGAGCAGGGTGGCGCCGAGGAGGCGCGGATTGATCCCCAGCGCATGTGCATGAGTCGGGTCGAAGGCGTAGAGCGTGAAATCGCGGTTCTTGGCTGCGAGCACAAGCAGGGCGATCGCCCCGAGGGCGGCCACCTGGACCAGTTCGGAACGCGAGACGCCGAGGAGGTTGCCGAAGATGATGTGGTTGAGGTCGACGTGCGAAGGGGTGACGGAGATGAGGACGAGGCCCAGGGCGAAGAGCGATGTGAAGACGATGCCGATCGCCGCATCCTCCTTGATTCGGCTGGTATCGCGGACGGCTCCGATGAGTCCGACTGCGAGGAATCCGAAGACCACCGCGCCGAGGGCGAACGGCGCGCCGATGACATAGGCGAGAACGACTCCCGGCAGTACTGCATGCGAGACGGCATCGCCCATGAGCGACCAGCCGATGAGCACCAGCCAACAGGAGAGAACGGCGCACACGACCGAGGCGATGAGGGTCGTCGCCAAGGCGCGAAGCATGAAGTCTAAACCGAAGGGCTCGATCAGGAAGTCGATGAGAGTCATGCCATCTCTCCTTCGATGCGGTCGGCTCGGTCCGAGTTGGGACGCTCACCGTCTCGGGGCGTTTCGCTCGCACCGGACGGGTCGAGGCCGAACGCCAGAGCGAGATTCTCCGGGCGGAGCACCTCGGCAGGGGAGCCGTGGAGAAGGACGCGGCGCATCAGGAGGATCGCTTCGTCGGCGAGTGCGGGCAGCGCATTGAGGTCGTGAGTGGACACGAGCACCGTCGCCCCCGCCTCGGCGAGTTCCTTCAGCAGGCCGGTGATCGTCGCCTCGCTGCGTTTGTCGACGCCGGCGAAAGGCTCATCGAGGAGCAGGATCGTCGCCCCCTGCGCGAGTCCGCGGGCGACGAAGGCCCGTTTCTTCTGCCCGCCCGAGAGCTGACCGATCTGTCGGTCGGCGAACTCGGTGAGTTCGACGCGGTCCAGAGCGCTCTCGACGGCCTCGCGATCGGCTCTCCGGCTCATCCGGAGCGGGCCCATGCGGCCATAGCGACCCATCATCACCACATCGCGGACCGAGAGTGGGAAGTCCCAGTCGACGTCCTCGCTCTGAGGGACATAGCCGAGTGCTCCGGCCCTGCGGGCCCGCCGTGTCGGGCCGCCGTCGATGCTCACCCGCCCGGAGTCGGGGTCGACGATGCCCATGATCGTTTTGAACAGGGTCGACTTGCCCGAGCCGTTCATCCCGATCAGCCCGCAGATGCGTCCCCGCTCGAGCGTCAGGGAGGCGCGATCGAGAGCGAGCGTGTCCCCGTAGTGGACGGTCACCTCGTCGACGGTGATCGCCGGCGGTGCATCGCCGGCCGGTCCGACCGTGGAGCTCGTCTGTTCGGTCACGGAAGCGGGAGCTGCGGAACTCACGATTCGCTCCCGGTCAGTGCCTCGGCGATGACCTGCGCGTCGTGGCGGATGAGGTCGAGGTAAGTGGGCACGGGGCCATCGGCCTCCGACAGCGAATCGACGTAGAGCGTGCCGCCGAATTCGGCCTCGGTGGCTTCGACGACCCGATCCATCGGCGCCTGGGAGACCGTGGATTCGCAGAAGACTGCGGGCACATCGTTGTCCTCGACGAACTCGATCGCCGAGGTGATCTGGCCCGGTGTCGCCTGCGATTCGGCATTGACCGGCCAGATGTACTTCTCCCTCAGTCCGGCATCGCGTGCGAGGTAGGAGAACGCCCCTTCGCAGGTGACAAGTGCCCGCTGGGACTTCGGCAGCGTGGAGAGATCGTCGACGAGGTCGTCCTGCACCGTCTGCAGCTGTTCGCTGTAGTCCTTCGCGTTGGCAGCGAAGTCCTCGGCATGGTCCGGGTCGAGGTCGGCGAAGGCGCGGGCCATGTTCTCGGCGTAGATCTGGACGTTGAGCGGGCTCATCCAGGCGTGCGGGTTGGGTTTGCCGGCGTAGGCGTTCTCGGTGATCGAGAGCTCGTCGACCCCCTCGCTGACGACGGTGTGAGGGACGTCGACCTCGTCGACGAACTGAGAGAACCACTGCTCGAGGTTGAGCCCGTTGTCGAGTACGAGATCGGCCTTCGCGGCCTTGCGGATGTCGCCGGGAGTGGGTTCGTAGCCGTGGATCTCGGCCCCGGCCTTCGTGATCGACTCGACCTCGAGGTGCTCGCCCGCGACATTGTCCGCAATGTCGGCGAGCACCGTGAAGGTCGTGAGCACGACCGGTTTGTCGCCGGCGTCCTCGGCCGTCGCGGCGCTGCCGCAGGCGGCCAGACCAAGGGGGAGGGCCGCGGCCAGGGCGGCAGTGAGTCCGCGACGAGAGCGAGGAATCGGGTGCCCCGTGGGGGCGTTTCCGGGTGCAGATGCGGCGTCGGCGGCAGTGGTGGAATGGCTGTGCTCAGACATGAGGGGCGGCTCCTTGTCGTCGGGGGTCCCGAATAAAAGTTAATGTACATTAACTTTATGCTCTGAGCTGAGGAAAGCCAAGTCATTGGGCCTCGTGTCTCGTTGGGCCCCGCGCCGAGGCTGACCTTCGCCGAGGCGGCTCGCAGTTCCGAGGTCACCGACGTGTCCTTGTGGAATGGGGACTCACCTCGCCGAGGGGGCGCCTCAGTCGGGGAGGATCCCCGACCGGGCGAGGACGGTGAGCCTGCGCGCGAATTCGGCGGCCTCCTCGCGGTCGGTGCCGTGCAGGCGGAAAGCCGGTCGGTCCCGGAACTGCACAACGGCGGTTGCTCGCCCGTGATCGACTCGAGTACTCGCCCCGACCAGCTGTTTCGGTGCCGCCTCGTCGATGATCTCCGTGCTTCCTGAGGAAGTCGGGCGGGTGTGGACCAGTCGGGAAGGTGTGATGAGGAGGAACTCGGCACCGCGCAGATTGCGGTTGCCGATCTTCAGCCACACGGACTCGTCTCGGTCGAGGGCGTCATAGGGCGGCGGGGTCGGCCCACGGCGGCGGGCTCGCGCGGAGAGCTTCTCCTCGCCGACGCTGGTGACGGCCATCCGGCGGGCTCCGAGCAGAACGACGACGGAGACCGCTGCCAGCGGCACGGTGATGGCCGCGGCGATGACGGTGTTCGCGAAAGAGAGCCAGGCGAACAGAGCCCCGGCGCCCATGCCGAGGATGACGTTGCCGGCCACGAGCCAGAGTGCCAGGCCGGTGCGGCTGCGCACCGCCACTGTGACTCCGGCCATTGCCAGACCGAAGTTCGTCGAGGCGATGGCTGCGGCGCACAGAACGACGAAGGGCAGGGGCGAGTTCGTGAAGTCACCCCATACGGTTCCGGGAGCACCGGGTGCGGATGCGAACGTGTGCTACAGCAGTGCTGCGAGGCTGAAGCACAGCCCGAACAGCGGCCCGATGCCGGTGACGGCGATGAGCGGATCCCTGGTGAAGAGGGTGAACGATCCGCGTGGGGCTCCGCTCAGCTCGGATTCGAGTCCTTCGCCGCGGTCGGATCCTGTGAAGAAGATGATAGAGACGAAGGTGATCAGGCCGATGAAAGCGAAAGTGAACGGAGCGGCGGCCTCGGCATCCATGAGGTTATCGGAGGTGGGAGATGCACGGGCCAAGCCGGTGTTGACGACGAAGAACACCACCATCGCCACGGCGCTGAGAGTGAGAGCTCCGGTCAGTCCGTGGGACAGTGCTCGCTTGTGGGTGCTCATGGATGGTCAGCTCTTCAGTGCGCGCCTAGTCGGTCAGCCCTTGCGCAGGTCGATCGGTCGGATGAGGATGCGCGGGTCCGAGCGCACCCACCACGGTTTCGGTTCTCCGGCAGCGGCGGCCGCTCGGCGCTCGGCGCGGGTGGCATAGCGGTAGGTGAAGACGCGGACACGGATGAGGTCCGGGGCAGCACCGCCGAAGGGGTCGCGGCCCATCAGTCTGCGGATCTGCACATCGCCGGAGCCGATCGCGCGGAGCAGCTCGGTGAACCACGTCTGTCGGTAGTCACCGAGTGCGGCGAACCACATGAGCCAGTCGAGCCTGAGGTGATAGGGCGCGACGACAGGCCCGCGACGAAGAACGTCGCCGGGTTTGCCCTTGAACGGATACTCGCGCCAGCTCTCGCCGTCCCACCCTTCGATGATGATCTCGTTGCGGGTCTCGGTCATCGATCCGAAAGCGCCGTAGGCATTGCCGAGCCCGAGCCGATTGAAGCTCGCGTTCATCAGCTGATTCGGTGAGAAGAGATTGCGCAGCGCTGGCACGTTCAACCAGGCCTGCCACGCGACGAATACGAGGACGATGATCAGCCACCAGACCGGCAGCGCCTCGACCGGCGCGGTGGCGGGTGCGGGGTCGGTCGCCTCGGCGGTGGTGGGATCGGTGAATATTCCGATGACGGTATTCCACCCCCAATCTGGGAACGGACCGCCGGCGATCCACCGGAAGAACGTGTCGCTGATGCCGGAGCAGGCGAGCAGGATCGTCGCCCAGTTCAGCCACGCATAGTTGCCGCTGACGACGAGTGCGAGCTGGGTGAGGATGATGGCGACAGCTGCGAAGGAGGCGATCGGCTGGGGCAGGAACAGCAGCCACGGTGCGGCGAGTTGGACGATATGGCTGCCCAAGGTCTCACTCTTGTGCCACCAGCCGGGCATGAGGTGGACGCGCCGGCTCAGCGGGTTCGGCATCGGCTGGGTCTGGTGGTGATAGTCCATCGCGGTGAGGTCGCGCCAAGAGTCGTCCCCGCGCATCTTGATCATTCCGGCACCGAATTCGATGCGGATGACGAACCAGCGCAGCAGCAGGATCATCGGCAGAGCCGGTGCCACCTCGTGGGAGCCGAGGAAGCCGACGAGGAACCCGGCTTCGAGCAGCAGCGATTCCCAACCGAAGCCGTAGAAGCGCTGCCCGATCGAGACGATCGAGAAGTACAGCGCCCACATCGCCAGGAATACCGGAATGGGCACCCATGCGGGCCCGGACTGGGGCAGACCGATGATCGCCGAGGCGGCCAGGACCATTCCGAACACGCAGATGAGGCGCAGTCGTTGGTCCGAATACGCAAACCGCTTCCAGCGGAAGAGGCTCGGCGCCTGTCGGGCCGAGGTCAGAGCGATGAAGCGTGGGGCAGGGGTGAGCCCCCGTTCGCCGAGGAGAGCCGGGAACTGGTTGAACGCGGAGGCGAAGGCGATGAGGAAGAGCACGCCGAAGCCGCGTTGGATGATCTCGCGGGAAATCGTGTAGTCGCCGGCGGTGAGCAGAGCGACCACCTGGCTGAGGTCCATGGCTTAAGTATCCTCCTCCTGCGGAAGACGGCCGGTCGCGGCCAGAGAGGTCAGTGCCTCGGCGAACTTGTCTGCCTCGCTCGGGTCCCCGCCGACGAGTTCCATGTCCGGGCGGTCCCGGAAGTGCGCCGAGGTGGTGTGCCCGGCCGGGCGAAACGCTGTGCTGGCGCCGCGCAGCTGTCCTGGATGGGCCTGGTCGAGGATGCGGATCTGCCCCGGTCGTGTGGGTCCGGTTCCGGTGCTGGCGGGTGCGGCCAGGAGGAGCCGCTGGTTCGTGGCGGCGAGGATCTGTCCGGCCGGGTTCTCCCGGTCGGCGAAGTGGAGCATGAGGTTCTCACCTGGGGCGAGGGCGGTCAGCAGCGACTGCAGTCGAGTTTCGTGGGCGGCATCGATCCGGTTGGTGACGCGGGCTCGGGCGACGGCGAACAGGCGGGCGGGGATGAGGGCCGCCGTGGTGATGATGAGGCAGACGGCGGTCTCTGCCAGCCCTGTCGGCGGTGACATCGTGAGAATGTTCGAGGCCATGACGCCGATGGTGATGGCCAGGATGGCGATGAGCACAGAGACGATGAGGAAGACCGCCCAGAGTGTGCGGTGGAAGGCATCGGCGATCGCTCCGAGGGTGAGGCTGAAGTTGACGGTGGACCACAGCCCGAACAGCAGAGCGATGGCCGGCAGTGGGGATGCGGTCAGGTCGCCCCAGACGGTGCCGGGATTGCCGGTGTCCATCGCGAAGGCGTGCCAGATGAAGGCGGCGATGACTCCGCAGACGGCCCACACCGGTCCGACGGCGAACACCCGAGGCCAGGGGTTCCGGACGAAGGCAGTGGGCGGGTGTTTGCGTTTCACTCCGTGGGGATCGGCGGTCTGCTGCGCGCGGGCGGCGCTGCTGCCTGCGGGCGGTTTGTCCTCGTAGAAGACGACGGCGGCAACGGCGGAGAAGAAGAACAGAACCAGTATCCCGATGCCCGGTGCCTGGTCCGGGTTGATTCCCCGGAACCGGTGATTGCTGATCGGGTTGATACCGGCATTGGCGAGGAAGAAGGCAATCGAGGCGAAAACGGCGAACCCGATCCCGAACACGAGAGTAGTACTGCCCCTGGAGCGACTGTCCCTAGTCATGCCTCCATCCTCGCAGGAACTCTGTGAACCCGGGGCGCTGAGATGTTCCGGATCCGTTGCGTGGCAGCGAATAAGTAAGGAGCGGTGACCGTATCGGTCACCGCTCCTTCTATCGCTGTGCTCACCCCGTCACCGAGGCGGCTGTGCACGAATGGACACGGCCGCCTCGGCGAGGGTTTCACTCAGTGCTTCGGTTCCTCGATGTTCTCGACATCGTCGGCTTCCGTGGGCACCGCCGGAATCGAATCCGTGGTCGGCGGCGTCGGTGGAGTGACGACCGACTGGAACGAGTGCTCGTGCGAGTAGGCGAGGAACGACAGATGGTTCTCGTACCGGTCGAGCACGTCATCGATGATCTGCTGTGAGCTCAGACCCATGAGGTCGTATCCTTCCGAACCGGTCTGCGTGAAGACCTCGATACGGAAGTACTTGTCGTCACCTCGTGGGGCGTTGCGGGCACCGAATGACGGCACATTCGCCTCGATGGCTGCGGCCTCGTAGTGGAAGTCGCGCTGCTCGCCCATGTCGACATTGAGCGTGTTCGTCGTGATCTCGGTGTCTTCGTCGAGGGTCTGGATGTGTTCGACGGTGTAGCCGAGTTCGCGGAACTCCTTGGACACGGCTTCCAGGGACGGTCCGACCACCTCGGCGACGAAGCGTTCGACGGACTTCTTCGTCGGGTAGGAGCGAAGGGTCGCCAGTCGCTGACGCCAGGTCTTCTCCGGAGCACGTCCACCGTGGGCGGCCGTGGTGCGGCGACGACGGGTCCGGCCTTCGCGTTCGGCGCGCTCCATGCGCAGCACCTTCGAGAACGAGGCCATGACGAGGTAGGCAATGATCGTCACCGGCAGGGCGAAGATCAGCGTTGCGTGCTCCATCGTCGTCACGCCGCCGGCGACGAGCATGGCGATTGTGAGCACTGCCGTGACCAGGGCCCAGAAGATGCGCAGCCACTTGGCTCCGTCCTCTTCCGGATTCGGAATCGAGGAGGAGAAGTTCGACATCACCATGGCACCGGAGTTCGCACTCGTGAGGTAGAAGAGCAGTCCGGACAGAGTGGCCAGGCCGATGAGGAACGTCGCTCCCGGGAACATCTCGAGTAGGTCGTACCAGCCCTGTTCCGGGGAGGCGATGGCCGTCTTCGCGAACTCGTCGTTGCCGTTGAAGACCTCGGACAGGGCCGAGTTGCCGAAGATCGTGACGATGATGAAGTCGCAGATCACGGGGGCAGTGATCGCAGCGATGACGAACTCACGCAGCGTGCGGCCGCGGGAGATGCGGGCGAGGAACAGCCCGACGAAAGGACCCCAGGCGAGCCAGAAGGCCCAGAAGAACAGGGTCCAGCCGCCCATCCATTCGGAGCCGCCGTCGACATAGGCGAACGTCGACAGCGTGCGTTCGGGCAGGGTGAAGATGAAGCGGCCGATGTTCTCGACCATGGCGTTGAGCAGGAAGGCGGTCTTGCCGGTGACGAGGATGTAGAGCATCATCGCCGCACACGACCAGAGGTTGAGCTCGGAGACGAGGCGGATGCCCTTGTCCACGCCAGAGGTGCAGGCGGCGACGGTCATGACGACGGCCACGATGACGAGCGCGATCTGCAGGGCCAGCCCGGTTTCGAGACCGAAGAGAGTGGCGAACCCGACGTTGAGCAGGACGACGCCGATGCCCATCGAGGTGGCCACGCCGAAGACTGTGCCGACGAGGGCGAAGATGTCGATGACATCACCGGTGGTTCCGCGCACGCGCTTGCCCAGCAGCGGGTAGAGGACCGCACGGATCGACAGGGGCATGCCCCAGCGGTAGGCAAAGTAGCCCATCGCCATGCCGAGCAGCGAATACATCGACCAGCCGGCGATGCCGTAGTGGAACATCGTCCACACGACGGCGTCCTGAGCGGCTGCCGCCGATTCGGGGGAGGCATTGACCGGGTGGAGGTACTGGGTGATCGGTCCGGTCACCGAGTAGAAGAGCATGTCGATGCCGACGCCTGCGGCGAAGAGCATCGCGACCCAAGTGAAGAGGTTGTACTGCGGGCGGGAGTGGTCCGGGCCGAGCCTGACGCCGCCTTCCTTGGACAGTGCCACCCAGAGGACGAAGCCGATGACGACGGTGACGGTGACGACATAGAACCAACCGAGGTTCTCTGCGATCCAGTCCACAGCCGTCTTCATGGTCGACTGAGCCGAGTCGGGCATCATCATCGCCCACACGGAGAACGCGAGGATGATGAGAGAGGCGACGATGAAGACTCGCCAGTTGACCCGGGAGCCGCGTTCGTCGGAGAGCTCCTCCGGGCCCTTGCTCATCTCCGTGCTGTCGATCGGAGCGCGCTTCTCGGGGTCGACGTCCCTGCTGATTCTCGTAGCTCGGTCGGTACCGCCGAATCGCTCACGCTCGACGACTGGGCGCTTCAACTTCTCTTCGTTCGGATCCTGCACGCATCGACCTCCGGTAGACAAAAGTGGACTGGGCCCGAAAATGGGCCCGATCCATTCTACGGTTGGAGGATTTTCACAAAGACAGCACCCCCTCTTTTCAGGAAGTTGACTAAGCTGCCGGGTCGTCCAGTCGGGCCGGGCACGGGAGCCGGTTCGAACGGGCCCGAAGGGTGGAAGGGATCATCCCCGGGAGCGAGCGGCCACCTCGGTGAGAGTGTCGACGAATCGCTGCGCCTCGGTGGGGATGGTCTCCTCCAGCCGCATCGACGATCCGACGTGCAGCTCCACGGTCACGGTCGCGCGTCCGCGGAAATCCTCTGCTCGAACGGCGCCGACCTGCCGAGCGGCCGCCTCCGAGAGCTGGGCGATGGAGCCCTGAACATCGGTGCGCACCCGCATGATCCGTTGGTCGGTGAGGATGAGCAGATCGGAGTCGAACGGCGGCAGGCTCCGCAGCCGCACGTATTCGATCTCGCCGGGGCGGAACAGGCCGGTTGCGTTGATTCCATCTGATCGTGCTCGCGGGTTGTCCGGGGTCGTCGGCCCTCGCCGTGCTGTTGGTCGGGATGCCGGCTTGCGGGCCTTCGCCCAGCGGCGGAGCGCACGGAACGGGGACCAGCCGTCTGTGAGGGAGGGGCCGTCGGGGATGGCGGGCCGAACCGACCCTGTGCGGTCGGCGTTGTCGGTTGGGTGAACCGAGTCGGAGGGGAGGGAATGGGAGGTCATGAATGTGATTCTTCCAGGGCCGCCTCGGCGCGGGGGTGGGTCGGTCGTAATCGTTTGGGAACATCTGTGTCCGCTCGCCCACTTCGGGTGAAGTGGACGAGCGGGAGGCGATGCGTCCATGGGATACTGGGGGCATGCGTGCAGGTGAAGTCTCCGAGGTCAGTCAGGACTACCTCAAGGCCATCTGGTCGGCTCAGGAATGGGGCGGCGACCCGATGACGGCTACCGAACTTGCGAACCGATTCGGCACGACGAAGGCCAATGTCACCGAGGTGCTCAAGCGTCTCGACGAACTCGGTCTCATCACTCGCGTCCCATATAAGCCACCGGTGCTCACCGAGCAGGGCACGGCGATCGCCCTGTCGATGGTGCGCAGGCACCGGCTCATCGAGACGTTCCTCGTGAAGTCGCTCGGCTACAGCTGGGACGAGGTTCATGACGAGGCCGAGATCCTCGAGCATGCCGCCTCCGATCGGCTCATCGACCGCATCGACGCGTTCCTCGGCAACCCGACGTCCGACCCGCACGGCGATCCGATCCCGGGACCGGACGGGCGCGTGGATTCCCACACGCCCACCCTGCTCGCCGAGGCGACTCCCGGTCGTTATCAGGTGCTGCGGGTCTCCGATGCTGATCCTGTTGTTCTCGGGAAGCTCGCCGAGGCGGGGGTGCTGCCCGATGTCGCGCTCGACGTCGTCGATCGCACCGATGAAGCCGTGACCGTGGACATCGGAGGGAAGCAGGAGACGCTCGACTCCGCGCTCGCCGCGGCCGTGTATCTGGACGTGGCTTCCTCGGCGAGTTGACCGAGTCGGATCTGTTGATCCGACCGGCAGTGGTGTTTGGGTTCGGTGAGGTCAGAGACCCTCTGCTCAGTTGTTGCTTCGCGGGCGTGGGAACTTCGGTTCAGCGCGCAGCAGGGTCAGCGTCGTGGCTGCGTGAGCGTCGAAACCTTCGACGAGGAAGAGCTTCGGCCAGTCGCACCAGAGTTCTGATTCATACGGGGTGCCGGGCAGGTAGGTTCCGTGCCTGTTCTGCCGATGCCCCGGGTGAGACCGGAATGCCGTTCTGGGAATGGATTGCAGCGTGTCGAACAGGGTCTGATAGAGCACCGGTGTGAAGCCATCACTGCGAGCAGCATCGGCAGTGCTCACCCAGCCGGGTCCGGCAATCGGAATGCCCCGTTTGATCGCCGAACTCATCTGAGCTTTGATGCCGGCGCGTTGCGGGTCGGGGGAGTGGTGGAGGAGAACTTTCGACCAGTGCAGGGCCACCTCGGGTTCGAAGCCCGGCCACTGTTCGGCGGCCCTGCGGCGGTTCTCGGAGTGGCTGTGGGAGTCGGCGGAGTCGTTGAAGTCTGCGGACATGGCAAACCGCCCTTCTCGGGCGCGCCTGCGCAGCGCTGACCCGGATCGAAGCTTGCCCGAGCGGTCGGCGCGGGCCCGTTCTTCCCCTGGGGCACCCGGTCGATGACGGGTTGCCGTGTGGCCGGCCAGGTACCGATGGCCACAGCTCGCGAACGTGATTTCAGTGTAGATGGAGGGTCTGACACGACCTTTGCGTTGGTGACCTCCGTGGCCGGCGGAGGAGGAATCTAGACAAGTCCTTCTTCATCGGCGTCGGCGGCCGATGACCAGTATCGAGGATTGTGGTCCTCGACGGTTTCCCCACAGTCGACACAGGTGCGGAATTCGATAGTCCCGTCGGTATTGAGTCGACCCGGCGTCAGGCTGCTGCTCTCTTCGCAGCCAGGACACCACCCATTGATGAAGCGTCTGATGTGAGTGCCGTGTTCATTGTCCATTCCGGCTGACCTCTCGACCGAATGCGCAGTGCGTGGACCTGCTGTTTTCAGTCTACGAGCGCCGGCAATCGGCGAAGATGAACTTCCGGAGAAGACGGAGGAGCCGCCGGTGTCGTGGTCCGTCGGCGCATCGGCATGGAGGAGCACGGGCCGGACAACGCCCCGGTCCGACGGGGAAACGTCGGACCGGAGCATCGGAGACTCACCTGCGCGGCAGGTTCCACCTCGGCTGGGGCTGGTGCGGTTTCTGATGCTGATTCATGAAACCGCGTTCGGCCTGCAGATGACCCTTGTCATGGCTCTTCGCCTTCGGATCGGTGCCCGGGATGGAAGCCTGCAGCTTCTCGGTCGCCGGTTTGGCGCCGACGATGGGCATCTCCCCAGTGATCAACGGTGTCTGCGGGGCCGCCTCGGTGATGGGGTTCTGTTTGGGTGCTTTGCTGTTTCGCATGGTCTTTCCCTTCTTCGCATCCTTGTGATCTGTTTCGGTGACCAGTTCGGTGAACAGTCCGGTCCACTGGGCGGGGGTGAGGTCTTTGGGCAATGTGTCTCCTCTGATGTCGTTGCGGTCCATGGTCGATTGCAGAGTGCGATGATCGGTGATGCTCATCTTCGAGAGGATTCCTTTCATTCCTCGCCCGCGACCGGTGAAGACCGAACGGACGAACTGTTGATATTCGGATCGAGCATTGTCTGGAATCGATCCGGTGGGACAGCGATCGATGGTGAGGATGCCGCCATCGACGCTGGGCTTCGGGGTGAACGCGTCGGCGGGGACGCGGGTGACGAGGCGGAAATCGAACCATGGGGTCCATTGCGCGGTCATCATGGTCGATCCGCCGATGCCGGCGCGTTTGCGGGCGACCTCCCATTGGGTGAGCAGGATCGCCCGCTGCCAGCGCCCGGAACGCAGCAGTTTGCGGAGGATGGGGGTGGTGAGGTGGAACGGCAGATTGCCGACGATGACCGGCCGGTCGAGCCGGGTGGTCAGGATGTCGGCGTGCCGGACCTCGGCCCGCGGGTACGTGTCTTCAAGGTGATCCAACCTCGTTTCGTCGAGTTCGACGAGTGTGAGCTTTCGACCGAGCCGGTAGAGCTCGGAAGTGACTGCCCCATCCCCGGGACCGATCTCCATGATCGGTCCGGAGGTGGAACGAGCCAGGCTCGCAATCGTGTCGATGGTGGAAGGCGAACGCAGAAAGTTCTGGCCGAGTTCATGCCGCCCGCCGTGCTGTGAGCGCGGGGCCGAGCGCGAACGGGTCTGACTGCGCGTCGAATGGTGTCGTGACGTGTGGGGTCGCAATGGGATGTGCTCCAAAAAGAAGATGGAGGCACCCGAGGCAGCGCAATGATGGTGAGTCTGATCGATTCGTATAGACCCGGTCGATCATGATGATCGAAGTGGTCAGTGAATCGGAAAGGGATCAGCCGATTGTCGCATCGCCCGGATGCCGATGGCTCTCCGGGAGGACAACGCGCTTGCAGAGCAGATCAGGGTGACTGTCGTCGGTCAGCCGATCGCAGAAGAATTCGTCAGGCGCGCTGTCAGGCGCTGCGGTGACGAATGTAGAAGCAAGGCGCAGTCATTGCGCTGCTGTTCAATGTTCCCATGCGGAACAAGATAGCACAGGGAGCTTTGCCGAGACTAGGGTCCGGACGAAAATCGCCCTGCCGACCTCGTGTGGAAGTCGGCAGGGCGGAGGTGCGGATGCGTTCGAAGCGATGTGTCGAACGGAGTCCGGCGAACGCCTGTGAGCGTTCGTGTCAGTGGGTCAGCCCATCATGGTGCGCAGGGCGATGACGCCGACCGAGCCGATGACTGCGGCGGCCGGAAGGGTGATGATCCAGGCCAATGCGATTGGCTTCATGAGCTTCCAGTTTGCCGAACGGTTGACCAGGCCGACGCCGATGATCGCACCGATGAGGATGTGCGTCGACGACACCGGCAGACCGCTCACCGAGGCGGCCATGACGATTCCCGCGGCAGCGAGTTCGGCGGCGAATCCGGAGGCCGGGTGGATCTCGGTGAGGTTCGTGCCGACCGTTGCGATGACCTTGCGGCCGATGAACCAGAGACCGACGATGAGGGCGATGCCGCAGGTGAGCATGGCTGCGAACGGCACGGTCGCCTCGCCGCTGATGCTGTTGGTGCGGAGCACATCGAGGACGGCGGCGAAGGGGCCGACGGCGTTGGCGATGTCGTTCGAGCCGTGGCTGAAGGCGAATGCGGAGGCGGTGAACACCTGCATCCAGGAGAACAGGATGTAGGTCGCACGAGGAACCGTCTGCTTGCGCAGCGTCTTGGCGAAGACGAACACTGCCAGCCACACGGCCGCGCCGATCATCGTCATGATGAGCAGACCGCCGACCGTGGTCACGCTCATGTCGAGGTTCTTCAGTCCCTTGAACAGCAGCATTGCGGTGATGATGACGGCGCCGACGGCGGCGATGAGGGGAACCCACCGCTGCAGGGCCGAGTGCGTGCCGATCGATCCTCCCTCGGCGGGGGCATCCTCGGCGGCGGCGTCGATCTGCGCGTCGACGGATCCCTCGGCTGCGGAGACCGGGGCGAGCATATGCGGCTTCAGCGTGTGCGACAGCGACTTGCCGAGCACGTATTTCTTGATCAGCCCGTAGATGACGAACGCGGCGAGTCCGCCGAGGGCGGGCGACAGCACCCAGGAGATCGCGATCTGACCGACCTCGGACCACTGCACCATGGCGAATCCGCCGGTGCCGGTGACGAATCCGATCGTCAATGATGCACCGATGATGCCGCCGATGATGGCGTGCGTCGTCGACACCGGCCAGCCCATCCGCGTCGCCAGGAGCAGCCACACTGCGGCGCCGAGGAGGGCCGCCATCATGATGAACGCGAAGTCCATCGGGTCGATCGCCACCCCGCTGAGGTCGACGATTCCGCTCTTGATCGTATCGGTGACGTCACCGCCGGCCAGAAGCGCGCCGCTGACCTCGAAGACCGCGGCGATGAGCAGTGCCTGCTTCATCGTCAGGGTGCCGGCGCCGACGGAGGTGCCGAAGGCGTTGGCGACATCGTTGCCGCCGATGTTAAAAGCCATGAAGGCGCCGAAGATGACCGTGGTGATGAGCACCATGCGGGGTGCGTCCCGGCCCACGAAGTCGAGCGACCACAGGGTGAAGGCGATGAGGGTGATCGCCATCAGGCCGCCGAAGGCCAGATGCCAGAGGCGGTCGTTGCTGCGGCCGACGACAGGTGGCGGAGTGTGGCGCTCCGGTGCCAGAACCTGGGTCATTCGTTCTCCTCGCGAATTTCAGTCGATGTGGCAGTGTCTGTCTGCCTCCATGATTCGCAGGGCGGATGACCGCCAGGTTACGGAGAAGATGAATGCACGGTTAACTCCGATTCCGAGCGGTGCGAAATGCTCATGCACACTCGGTACTTTTCGCCTTCCGTTCACGCAATGTTCCAGGTCAGATGCTATATGTGCGGGTCGTTGCGGGAGGCGGGCGCTCGGGTGTGGCGGAGACGGAAAGTCATGTTGTGACAATGACCACTTCGGGCCGACATTGGTACGTGAATCGGTGAACAGCGGGTACGTGAAAGAACCCGGACCCGCAGATGTGCGGATCCGGGCTCTGCCGAAAGGGGAAAAGCTCGCCGAGGCGGCCGGAATCAGTCGATGATCTCCCCGCGGATGACATCGCCGCCACCGTCGCCGTCAGGACGATTGCGATGCGGATCGGACTTCATCTGCCTGTCGACCTTGCGCAGTCGACGGCCCAGAGCGATGAGGGCGATGCCGACGAGGATGATGAACCCGGCGAGGGTGAAGATCAGCGCGGTCACCCCGGCGCCCGGGGCGAAGAGGAAGAAGCCGCCGAGGATGATGCCGAGGACGCCGATGACGGTGAGTGCCCACCAGGTCCTGACTCCCATCCGGCGGATGAAGAAGGACATGGTGAGAGCGAGGAAGCTGAAGAAGATGATGGCGAATCCGGTCAGCACGGTGACCATGGACGCGAACAGCATCGGGGTGAAGAAGATGAGCGCACCGAGGAGGATGAGCAGGACCGCGCGTGTGATCATGCTGCCGGTGCGGCCTCCCTGCGCTGCGAAGACGAGGGAGGAGATGGCGATGACGGCGAGCCAGCAGGCGAAGATCCGCACGACCACCTCGGCGGAGGTGCCTGGCCAGACCATCATCAGCGCACCCATCACGAGGGCGATGACGCCGTTGACGATGACTGTTCTTCCAGTGCGCTTGAGGTCCATGCCCACAGCCTAGTCCTCCGGTTTGGACAGACGCTGAAGACGGCGCCGGGGGCGGTCGGTGGGCGGATCCAGGGCGGTCGCCGGCCGGGGTGCGACGGTTCAGGCGTGCCCGAGGTGCTCCTCCTGATCGGCGGAGTCGGACCGTGCGGCCGAATCCGAGGTGATCCGCTCCTGCTCCGGCATGTCCGAGGTGACACGCTCCTGCTCGGGCATCAGCCCGGTGAGCTTAAGCGATTCGGACATGGCTTGAACGATGGCGTCGAGGTCAGCCGGGGTACTCGACGTCGTGTCCGATCCGGATCGGTCGGCCGCCTCGGCGGGGGTGTCCGTGGTGGGTGTGACTCCTGCTTCCGTAGTCGACTTCGCGCCCGCCTCGGTGGTGGGAGGAGCAGCAGGGGTGTTGTTCTCGAGGAAGCGCAGGAGCTCGACGGGGAAGGGCAGGACCAAGGTCGAATTCCGTTCAGCGGCCACCTCGACGATGGTCTGGAGCAGGCGCAGCTGCAGGGCGGACGGGGTGTGGGCCATGGCCTCGGAGGCCTTGGCGAGCTTGTTCGAGGCCTGCAGCTCACCGTCGGCGATGATGACGCGGGATCGGCGTTCGCGTTCGGCTTCGGCCTGGCGCGACATGGATCGTTTCATCGTCTCCGGCAGGGCAACGTCCTTGATCTCGACGCGATCGATGTGGACGCCCCAGTCGACGGCGGGGCTGTCGATCATGATCGCCAGGCCCTGGTTGAGGCGTTCGCGGTTGGTGAGCAGGTCGTCGAGTTCGCTCTGGCCGATAATCGAACGCAGCGAGGTCTGCGCGACCTGACCGACGGCGAGCTGGTAGTCCTCGACGTCGACGACGGCCTTGCGCGGGTCGACGACCTTGAAATAGATGACGGCGTCGACGCGGACGGTGACATTGTCGCGGGTGATGCCCTCCTGCGCGGGGATCGGCATGGTCACAATCTGGAGGTTGACCTTCTCGAGTTTGTCGACGAAGGGGACGACCGCGGTCATTCCGGGTGGGCGGGGCTCGGCATTGACTCTGCCGAGGCGGTAGACCACCCCGCGCTCATACTGCTTGACGATCTTCAGGCTGTTTCCCAGCGTGATTGCTCCGAGTGCAACAAGTGCGGCGAGGATACTGAGCGCCAACATGTCGAATCGCCTCCTTTGACGATTGACTGTCCGTCCCATTCTACGCCGGTATGGCGCGGAAAGACCCGGCTCGGAGGGAACGCGGAGGGGAGGTGCTCAGGCCTCTCGGGCGAGCAGTCGTTTGCCGGCCGGGTAGGCATCCAAGGCCTGGGGGAGGCTGACGCGTCGGCCGGACGCGAAGGTTGCGAGCACGCGTCCGGTGCCGGGCTGATCCTCGCCGACTCCGGCGGGTTCGAGGCCGATGCGGCGCAGCGTCTGTTTGGCCACCGGCATGGGGGAGTCGAAGACGGTGAGGGCTCCGGCTCGGGCTGCCATGATGCGGTCGGCGACGAGTCCGTAGTGGGTGCAGCCGAGCACCACGGTCTCCATTCCCGGTCCCATCCGGGTGAAGGCATCCTCGATGGCGGTGTCGATCTTGTTGAGATCGGCGGCGTTGATGGCCTCGGCCAGTCCGGGGCAGGCGATCTTGGCCACGTGCAGGTCCGCGGCGAAGGAGTCGATGAGATTCTGCTGATACTCACTGCCCGTGGTCGCCGGTGTCGCCCAGATCGCGAAATCCTGCCCGGTGCCGGCGGCCATCTTCACGGCGGGCACGGTGCCGATGACGGGGACAGCCGGTTCGTAGCGGGCGCGAACGGCTTCGAGGGCCTGCACCGAGGCGGTGTTGCAGGCGATGACGATGGCGTCGGGTTCCCATTCGGCGAGCACTCCGGCCGAATGCAGGGCCCGCTGTTCGAGGGTCTCGGTGCTCAGGCTGCCGTACGGGGTGAAGTCCGGGTCCATGGCGAGGACGAGGTCAGCGTCGGGGGCGAGGTTGAACAGCGCGTCGGCGGTGCCGAGGAGTCCGAGCCCGGAATCGAGCAGGCCGATGCGCGTCATGAAGTTCCCTTCAGGTCGGATGTCGTCGATGCCTTGGTCTTTGGGCCGCCGGGCTTGGCTTCGTCGGTCTTCGGATCGTCGGTCTTGGGGTAGGCGAACTCCCGGATCTCCTTTAGATGGGCTTTCGTCAGGCCGTGGGCGAAGTCCGGGGCGATGAGTTTGAGGCGGTTGGGCGAGTAGTGCTTGAGGAAGTATTCGCGGGTGGCCGGCCACGCCAGATCGTCGTCGATCCAGATCGCACGCCCATGTTCGTGGGTGGCCAGCCAGTCCTCCATGGCGCGGGCCTTCCACCACTGCTGCGGATCGTGGGCGAAGCGGTTGTGCGTCTCATCGGGCATTTCGATGACGTCGAAGGAGTTGCGCAGACCGAATTTCGGTTCGAGCTCGGACTTGCATCGCTGCGACCAGGTCGACAGCCAGACGACGTCGACCTCATGGGTCTCGACGATGCGGTCGAAGAATTCGACGACGGACGGCCGGTAGTGGAGTTCGTAGTGCCACGCGTGCAGCTTCTTTCGCCCCTCGGCCATGCCGCGCAGCTTGGGTACCGGGTAGGAGTTGAGGACGCCATCGACATCGAGGAATACAGTGACATGGCGAGCCTGCCTGCGCGCCGATACCGGCGCCGAGGATGCTGCAGCCATCATTCCTTCCCGTGAGCTCAGTCGTGCGGCCCTCTGTTGGGGCGATTCGCGCGCTATTCTGGGGGCAGATCGCGCCGCCCGCACCAGATGAACACAGACGAGTTTACCGCCGAGAGCGTCAGGAGGCCGAGTCCGTGTATCGCGAAACCCGGATTCCGCGCCTGCGGGCGAGCCTGTGGGTCTCCGTTCCCGACAAGGCCGATTCCCTCGCCGAGGCGGCTTCCTCCGTCGAGGCGGCAGACCCTGATCGTGGGAACACTGCCGCCGGTCTGGCTTCCGGGCCGACTGTCGCAGCTGCCGCGGCTCCATCGCTCATCGTTCCCGACGGGTGCATGGATCTCATCGTCATCGATTCGCAGATACTCATCGCCGGCGCCGATTCCACGGCACGGATGTTCCACGGTTCGGCTGCACCGACGGTGGGCCTGCGATTCGACTCCGGCGTGCTTGCGCAGCTGTTGACCACCTCGGCGGGGGAGCTGGCCGATCGGGTGACGCCCCTCGACGCTGTCATCGGCGGCCGGCATACAGAGGTTCGCGCTGTAGGAGAGGGCGGGGCCGCCGCGGTGACGGGAGCTGCCCGGGTGCTGCTCGACACGGCCGGCGGTCTGACGGACCGAGCCATGCTGGATCCGCGTCCGATGGCCTTGGCTCGGGCCTTGGATGTGCGCTCGAATTCGCCGGCCCAGACCGTCACCGAGGCGGCCGCGGAGTTCGCGTATTCACCGCGGCAGCTGCGCCGGCTGAGCGCGGAATGGTTCGGCTACGGGCCCAAGCACCTGGCGAAGATCCTGCGCTGGCAGGCCGCGCGAGACCTCATCGATGCGGGGTGGTCGCGGACAGCGGCAGCGGCCGAGGTCGGGTATGCCGATGCCGCTCACCTGCGGCGGGACGAGCGCTCGCTCATCGGGTAGCGGGATGAGCGAGTGCTCATCGGGTGAGGGCGCTCGTGGCGCTCGTTCCGTAGGTTCGTCCCCGCCCAGAACTACCCGACGGCGGCCCAGCAACCTGGCGCCAGGTTGCTGAGCCGCCGTCGGGTAGCAATTAGGAGTTGAGGGCGGCGAAGAGGTCGACCGTGTTGCCGTCGGGGTCGGAGACCACAGCGTAGCGCTGTCCCCAGAACGCGTCCCAGGGTTCGTGGACGATTTCTGCCACGGGATCGCTTCCCCCGTCGCCGCGCCCGGTGAGCTTGGCGAATGTCGCATCGACCGCCTCGGCGGTGGAGCAGTCGAAAGCTAAGGACATCTTGTTTCCGCCGGTCGGGCGGGTCCATTCGGGATCGATGCCGAGGACGACCGCCTCGGTGTCGAGGAGGATCCGCAGGGATCCGGAGGAGAACTCGGTGTGTGGGGCGTCCGGGCCGCCGTCGGCGAGTTCGAGACCGAGAGCGGAGTAGAAGGTGATGGCGGCGGGCATGTCTGCGGTGATGATCGAGATCGCGTCGAGTTTCATGACTTCAGACTATGCGGACGGGTGCGGTGCCGGCTTGAACGAATCGGCCATAATCGCGCGTCCCCCGGGAGGTGCTCGCTGCTGTCGGGCGAGCGATAGGCTCATACTGGGTGGGCTGAATGGTCACGCCCGGAGCGGATTCGCGTGACTGTTTCTCCCACCTACGCCAATCGTCGGGCCTCAGTCCTGCAGGTAGGGTTCGAAGACTGCGCGCAGTTCGGGCGTCAGCGGAGTGGGCTTCTGCGAGTCCCGATCGATGTGGACGAGCACACAGTCGTGGTCGAAGACCTGACGTCCGTCCTGGTCACCGCGGGTGTTGACGGTGAACGAGGAGTTGCCGAGCTTCTTCACCGTCACCGTCATCTTCAGTTCGGGGCCGTACATGACGGGCACGAGGTAGTCGATGGTCTGGCGGGCGACGAGCAGTCCGCCGCCGGTGATGTGTCCGGCCCGGATCTCGTGCATCCAGCGCACGCGGCATTCCTCGATGAGGGTGATCATCCGTGCGTTGTTGACGTGGCCGAGCAGGTCCTGATCCGACCAGCGCACTTCGGGTGAGAGTTCGAAAGTGGCCATGACTGCCTCCAGGAGCTGATTGGGAACGAGGTCTGAACGATCGTTCCATAGTTAATCAGGTGCCCAGCGCCAACGGAAATTCTCAGTGCATTGGTACTGTCCGGAGCGGCCTTGGCGGAGCCCGGGCCGAACTGCGCTCAGCCGCGACGGCGGACGATCTCCTCGTTGACGGCTCCGACCACCTCGTGGAGGTCGCCGATGATCGCATAGTCCGCCCGCTGGACCATCGTCGATTCTTCATCGGTGTTGATGGCCACGAGCGTCTTCGCCCCCTCGATTCCGGCCATGTGCTGGATTGCTCCCGAGATCCCGCAGGCGATGTAGACGTCGGGGGAGATGCGGCTGCCGGTCTGGCCGACCTGTTCGGCGTGTGGGCGCCAGCCGAGGCCCGTGACCACACGGGAGACGCCCAGGGCACCGCCGAGGTGGTCGACGAGTTCGAGGACTTCGGCGAATCCGTTCTCCGAACCGACTCCGCGACCGGCCCCGACCACGGCCCTGGCCGAGGTCAGTCCGGACGCATCATCGGCGGCCTCGACCTCGGTGCGCTGGACACGGGTGGTCAGGTCCGCCTCGGCGACGGTGAGGTCATAGGCGTAGACCTCCGGGGTGATTGGGGTCGTCTCTTCGGGAGTGCAGGCGTGGCCGGCGATCGTGAGCACCTGCAGATCCCCGTCGAGGCGGAGGCGTTCGAAGGCGGTGCCGCCGTGGACCTGACGGAGCAGGCCCTCTGCGTCGGCGGCGATGACATTGGCAGCCATGCGGGCGCCGGTGCGGACCGCGGCGTGGGCCATGAGCTCCATACCGCGCGGGGTGCCCGAGGCCAACAGTGTGCCGGACTCCGGAGCGACGTCGACGATCGCCTGCGCCCAGGCCGCCGCAGAATACTCCGCGAGATCCGGATGGTCGAGATGATGGATGACACCGACCCCGAGCCGCCCCAGCGACTCAACCGCAGCATCACTGAGCGGGCCGATCACCACCCCCTCCGTGCTACCTGACGGCGGCCCAGATACCTCGCGCGAGGTTGCTGCGCCCCCGTCAGGTAGTAATTGGGGGTTTTTGCGGGCGAAGGTGATGGCTTCGGCGGAGGTGAGTGTCACCTCGCCTGCCGGGTCCGTTTCGACGAAAACCATAGTCATGGTCGGATCACTCCGATCTCCTCGAGCACATCGACCAGGGCGGGAGCCGCTTCGGGGCCCTCGCCGAGGATGGTCACCGAACTCGCCTTCACCTCAGGCAGTTCGAGCCGGAGCCGGGGGCTGCCCATCCCCGGAACGGGCGCGTCGTATTCGACGACCTGGGCCTTCTTCGCCTTCATCCGCCCGGTGATCGAGGGATAGCGCGGATCGACCCCGCCCTCATGGACGGCCACGACCGCGGGCAGATCGAGGGAGAAGATCTCCGTTCCCACCGGTCCGATCCCGCGCGCCTCGATGCGCCCGGAGCCGCGCTCGCCGCCGCCTCCAGCCGCCCCGCCGACACTGATCGTCTGGATATTCGTGAGCACCGGGTACCCGAGGTCGTAAGCCAGGCGGATCCCGACCTGGAAATCGCCGGTGTCGGCGGCATCGTCACCGGTGAGGACGAGATCGAAGGTCTGCCCCGCCTCGGCGCGATCACGGATGACATCACCGATGACCTGCGCAATATCCTCGGGGGCGAACACGGACGGGTCGGCCGCCTCGACGAGGATGCCGTCGTTCGCTCCCACCGCCACGGCCGCACGCAGCTGCTCGACCGCCTCGGCGGGACCGAGAGTGAGCACGGTGACGGTCCCACCGGCCTGGGCCGCGGTCTGGATCGCGAGCTCGACAGCGCACTCCTCGTGTGAGGACATGGTGTGGCCGAGACCGGATTCGTCGATCCCGGTGCCGGTGGCATCAAGGGTGACGGAACCGGCGATATCGGGGACACGTTTGATGCAGACGAGAATGTTCACGGCTACCTCCGGATGCACTCGTTGTCAGGGTCGAACAGCGGCGTCGAATCGACCGATGCCACCGTCACCGGATAGAACTCCTCCATGTACACGACCTGCAGACGGTTGCCCAGCACCGCCTCGGCGGGTGGGAGGAACGCCATGAGCACGTGTTTGCCCAGGCTGGGAGCCGATCCCGCCGAGGTGACATAAGAGTGGCGACCGTGCCCGTCGATCAGCGGATCGCCGTCCGCGGAGACGATGGGTTCCCCGCCGAGCATGTACCGCTTCTCCCCGCCGGCACTCGTGTGATCGTCGACGGTGAGCGAGCACAGCACCGTCTTCGGGTCCTCCTCGCGGTGGCGCAGATGCGCGGCCCTGCCGACGAAGTCCTGGGACTTCACCTTCGGTCGGCTCATCCCGACCTCGACGACGCTGCGTTCGGAATCGAGCTCAGTCCCGAATGCGCGGTAGCCCTTCTCGATCCGGCCCGTGGTGCCGTAGACGCCGAGTCCGACGGGGAGCAGTCCGTGCGCGTGGCCTGTGTCCATGAGCGCATCCCAGAGCTTCAGCCCCGATTCCATCGGTACATAGAGCTCCCAACCGAGGTCACCGACATAGGAGATGCGGGAGGCGAGCACCTCGAGCGAACCGATCTCAATCGTCCGGGCGGTGCCGAACTTGAACGCCTCATGGGAGACATCGGAGCTGGTGAGACCGCCGAGGATGTCGCGGGCTCGCGGTCCCCACAAGCCGATCGTCGTCCACGAACTCGTGAGATCGGCGATCTGAGCCCCCGTATCCGGCAGTCGGTCGGCGAACCATTTCAGATCGACCATTCCGTGGGCGGCGCCCGTGACGACGCGGAACCGGTCGTGCGCCAGTCGCATGATCGTCAGGTCGGAACGGAACCCGCCGTTCTCATCGAGGATCGGGGTGTAGACGACCCGGCCAATGGCGACATCCATCTGAGCCAGGGCAATGTGCTGGACGGCGTCGAGAGCAGCCGGACCGAAGATGTCGAAGATGACGAAGCTCGAGAGGTCGACGAGCCCGGCACGCTGCCTCATGGCGAGGTGTTCGGCGTTGATGATCGGTGACCACCAGCGGGAATCCCATTCGGCGCTGCGGTCCATGACCGCGTCACCGAACTCCTCGAGCAGACCGGCATTCGACTGATACCACTGCGGCCGCTCCCACCCGCCGGCTTCGAAGAACACGGCCCCGAGATCGGCCTCGCGATGCCACATCGGGGATCGGCGGACGTCACGGTCGCTGGCCCACTGCTCGCCGGGGTGGACGATGCCATAGGTCTTGTTGAATGCCTCCGAGGTGCGGGCGCGCACGTGTTCGCGGGTGCGCTGATGGGAGTGGAATCGAGCGATGTCGGCACCCTGCACGTCGATCTCCGGCAGTCCGTGCGTCATCCACTCGGCCACCGCCCGCCCGACGCCAGGACCTTCCTTCACCCACACGGCCGCCGCCGACCACAAGCCCTTCACCTGGGGTGATTCGCCGAGGATGGGCGCCCCGTCCGGAGTCAGGGAGAGCAGTCCGTTGATGGCATAGCGGATCTCGACGTCCGGATTCGACAGCACCTCGGGCATGAGTTCGACGGCCTGTTCGAGCTGCGGGTCGAAGTCATCCTCGGTGAACGGCATCTCCGTCGGGGAGAGCTTCGCCGCCTCGATCGAGGGGATCTCATCGGGGTCGTGGAGGATCGGCCGGTGGGCGTAGGAGCCGATCTCCATGTCGGAGCCGTGCTGACGTTCGTAGCAGAAGGTGTCCATGTCCCGCACGATCGGAAACGAGATCTCGCCGGGACGTTCGGCCAGCTGCGGGACGGGCCCGACGCTGATCATCTGGTGGACCGCCGGAGTCAGTGGGATGGCCGCACCGGCCATGGCGGCGATCCGCGGGGACCAGACACCGCAGGCGATGAGGATGCGGTTCGTCGCGACCTCGCCCTTCGTCGTGTACACGGCTGCGATCTGCCCGTCCCTGACATCGATGCCGGTCACTTCGGTGTTGGGCGAGACCGTAAGCGCCCCTTTCGCTTCCGCGGATTCGCGCATCATCGTGCCCGCACGGACCGAATCGACGACTCCGACCGTCGGGGTCCAGAAGGCACCGAGGATGGCCTCGGGATCGACGAACGGCACCTTCTCGGCGACCTCGGCGGGGGTGACGAGGGAAGATTCGATGCCCCATGCGCGTGCCGAGGCCATGCGCCGCCGCAGCTCCTCCATGCGCTCTTCGGTACGGGCGACCTCGAAGCCGCCGGACTCGGTGAAGACCCCGAGTTCCTTGTACTGGCGCATGCTGTCGAGGGTGAGGTCGGTGATCTCACGCGAGTGGTCGACGGGGAAGATGAAGTTCGAGGCGTGCCCGGTCGAGCCGCCCGGATTCGGCAGCGGGCCCTTGTCGATCTGGACGATATCGGTCCAGCCGAGCTCGGCGAGATGGTGGACGAGGCTGTTGCCGACGATGCCGGCGCCGACAACGACGACGCTGGCCTGGGCGGGGACGGAAGCCATGAGCAGGCTCCTCTCTGAAGGCATCTTCGCCTTCACCAGCATCGTTGCGAATTATGCAACGATGCGCGCTATGTGGAACTGCGTACGATGATCGTCCTCCGCCGAGGCGGGAGTGTCAAGAGGTCGCTTGCGCGGTCATTGCGCGGTCGGAAGATCGCGTCGAACGACAGCGTCAGGGCTGAGCGGTAAGCTCTCGGAAATACCGCTGAGCGAACTCGGCGAATCGGGGACAGGCCGAGTGGGCGCCGCGGGTGTTCCACTCGATCGTGACGTCGACCTCGGGCGAATCGACGATCTCGCGATAGACCACCTCGGGGTGGGAGTGGGTGAATGAGGTCGCCGCCGAGGTGACTCCGACAGCCTTGTCGAGGACGACGTTGACCAGCCATTCGTCTGTATTGCCCGCCATCAGCGGACGAGGCGCGACAGGGCGGTCGTCCCAGAGTCGCAGACTCGCCGTCGGCGAGACGGAGCACAGAGCCACCGTGCTGTGGGCGATCTGTTCGAGGCTCAGCTGAGGAGTGGCCGCGAGCGGGTTGGACACGGAGACGGCGGCGACGAGGGACTCGCGGAACAGCGGCCGGCACTCCCGTCCCTCGGGCGCCTGCGGTTCACCGAC
Source organism: Brevibacterium sediminis (assembly GCF_013623905.1). Taxonomy (GTDB): domain Bacteria; phylum Actinomycetota; class Actinomycetes; order Actinomycetales; family Brevibacteriaceae; genus Brevibacterium; species Brevibacterium sediminis. The sequence continues at coordinate 63,620 of NZ_JABKDD010000005.1, read as the reverse complement.
GGCTCGTTTCACGATGGCGATGTCGATATCGGCCGTGGCCAGAGCAGCGTCCAGATCGTCGGGCCGACTCGCATCGATCGGTGTCTGCGAGGTGGCCTGCCATTCCCTGATGAGCCCGTGCGTGTGCTTGCCCAGTCCCGCCCATGCCCATCCGAGCCGGAGGGGTTCGCGATCGTCGCCGAAGCGCTCCAGCAGCCGGTCGAGCCGGCCGACGAGGGACGCGGCCTCGACAGCGAACTCCATTCCCCGCTCGGTGAGCACGACGCTGCGGGTGGTCCGCTCGACCAGCGTCGTCCCCACAAGCTCCTCCAGCTGCGAAATCGTCCGCGACAGAGTCGGCTGAGTCGTGCCGAGCAGCGCGGCGGCGACCGTGAACGACGCGGTCTGGTCGATGGCGACCAGGGCGCGGAGATGACGCAGCTCAACACTCATGCGCTCAGCGTATAGCGACCGATCTGGATTCTCCAGGCCGCGCGGAGAGGCGGAGTCCTTGGGAAGACCGAGGCACCCAGGGGGACCAGCCGTTCTGGCGGAGCGACAGCCTTTTCATGCGTCTCAGACATGAATATCCGCACAGAAGTATTTCTCTTCGCCTCCGAACGTGCTTAGGCTCGCTGCAGACCACCACACCAGCGAGACGAGGGAGACACCATGAAGGTACTCATCATCGGAGCCAAGGGACACGTCGGAACCGCGGCCGTCCGAGCGCTCGAAGGCAAGCACGAAGTCATTCAGGTCGGTCGGAGCACGGATCCGGCGGTCGATCTCGACGATCCGGCGACGATCGAGGCGCTGCTGAACGAGGTCGGTGAGGTCGATGCCATCGTGTGCACGGCCGGACACGTCCCGTTCAAACCCGTCACGGAACTGACCCGGGAGGACTTCGAGTCGGGGTTCTACGGCAAGACGCTCGCCCAGCTGGATCTGGTGCGCATCGGCCTGCCCCATGTCAGGGACGGCGGTTCGATCACCCTGACGACCGGGGTGACGGCCCGCGCCGCGATCCCCACCGGATCGGCGGCCGCGATGGCCAGTGGAGCCATCGAATCATTCGTCATGGCCGCCGCCGGTGAGATGCCGCGCGGCATCCGCATCAACGTCGCCAGCCCGACCGTTCTGGAATCGGCCACGCATTTCCACGACTTCTTCCCCGGGTTCCCGCCGGCCTCCGATGAGGCGGTGGGCAATCTCTACCGCCGCGCCGTCGAGAGCATCGACAGCGGCACCACGTACATCCTCGACTGACCACCTCCCCACCGAGGATGATCACACCATCGCCGAGGCGGGGCCGACGTCGGCGTGTCCGTGCCGATTTCGGCGGGTGTCGGCTTCGCAGGTGCCGATTTCGTGGGGTACCGATTTGGCGTGGTTCAGTGTTCGCGCCACCCGAGGCGGGCTGAGATGTCGGCGGCGGCCGAAGTGAGCAGGTCTTTCGCCGAGGCGACCTTGTCCTCGGTGAAGCGGAAGCTCGGTCCCGAGGCCGAGATCGACGCGATGACGTCTCCGTGAGCATTGCGCACGGGAGCGGACACTGCGGTCAGCCCGACCTCGAGCTCATCGATGACGAGCGAGAATCCGGTGGCGGCCACCTCGGCGATCTGGGTGAGCAGCTGCGCAACCGAGGTCACGGTGTGCGGGGTGTAGCGGGTCAGCTTCGCACCCAGGGTCTCCCGGATGCCTGCCTCGCTGAGGCCGGAGAGCAGGACCTTGCCGTTGGAGGTCGCGTGCAGCGGAATGCGCTGACCGACCCAGTTGTGGCTCTGCACCGAGGACGTCGACGAAGCTTGGTCGAGGTAAAGGGCGGCACCGTCGGAGAGGACGGCGACGTTGATCGTCTCGCCGGTCGCCTCGGCGAGCATCTTGGTGATCGGGCGGGCCTCCTGGACGATGTCGAGGCGTGCGGTCGTCGCTCCGGCGAGGCGGAGGATGGACAGGCCCAAGCGATATCTGCCGCGGTGATGGTCCTGTTCGACGAGTCCGCGGGCTTCGAGAGTGGAGACGATGCGCGAAGCCGTCGACTTGTGCACGCCGAGTTCACCGGCGATCTCGGTGATCCCGGCGAGCCCCGTGCGGGCGATGATCTCGAGGATCGTCACGGCCCGATCCACGGATTGGACGCCGCCCGAGCCCGCGTCTTTGTTGCTCATTTCGAAACTGTAACTCACGACGCGCAACCCGGCCAGAGTCTGAGAGCGTGGGGTAGGGTGAGTGCGGTCGGTGGGACTCGATTCCGCCGACCCCCTTTCCCCGACGGAGCTGAGCACGATGAGCAATGGGACCCAGTCGATCGACCGGGCGGCAGAGATTCTGTCGTTGGTCGTGAGGTCCGACGACCCGATCTCCTACACCGAGGTGGTCGAAGAGACCGCATTGGCTCGGTCGACGGTCTCACGCCTGCTCTCCGCCCTCGAACGCAACGGTCTGGTCGAACGCGACGGTGACGGCCTCTACCGCGGCGGATCGCTGTTCGCGACCTATGCTTCCCGCTTCGACAGAGTGGAGAACCTCGTCGCCGCAGCCGACCCGACCCTGCAGCGCCTCAGCGAGGAGACCGGTGAGACGGTGAACCTCGCCATGCCGGGACCCAAAGGAGTCGTCCAGGTCGCCCAGGTCGATTCGACGTTCGTCCTCGGCGCCACGAACTGGGCGGACGTCGAGGTGCCGCCGCACTGCTCGGCTCTGGGCAAGGTCATGTTCGCCTATGACGTCATCCCGCTGCCGACCGGCAGGCTGGAGCGGCGCACCGAGAAGACCTTGGGCTCACGCAAGGAGCTCACCGACGATCTCGACACGGTTCGCGATCGCGGATTCGCCATCGTCCACGAAGAGTTCGAGATCGGACTCGACGCTCTGGCCGCACCGGTGTTCGGCATCGACGGAGACGTCGTCGCGGCCGTGGGAATCTCCGGACCGACGATGCGCATCGCCGAGCATCATGACCGCCTGGGCGCTTTGCTCGTCGACGAGGCGGGACTGCTCTCGCGCAGTCTCAAACGCAAGGTCACCCACCGGTAGGGACGGTCGGACCCGGCATCATGACACGTGATCTGTGCGTACCCGTTCCAGTTTGTCCGGGTTGTTCACTTGTCGCAGGCCAATCACGCGGCCGGTGTCGTCGACCTCGACGGCCAGTACACGCAGATCACCGTCCTTGACGATTCCGATGCCCGCTTCGCCGTTGACAGCGATCACCCCTGTCACCTGCTGGCTGCTGGGATCGCTCGGATCGAACACCGCGGCGAAGAATCGGATGATCCGATCTATGCCGAACAGCGGATTCCGAGTGGCCGGGACCTTCCCTCCGCCGTCGCTCCAGAAGATCGCATCGTCGGCCAGCAGCAGACGCAGCGCCGAACTCTGATCGCCTGAGCGGATTGCGTTGACGAGGCGGTCGATCACCTGCCTGTTGCCCGAGCGCGGTAGGTCTCTGTCGAGGTCGAGCCGTCGTTCGGCTCTTGAAATCATCTGCCGGACAGCGGCGGCAGATTTGTCCAGGATCGAAGAGATCTCGCTCGCGGGGACGTCGAATGCTCGGGACAGAACCACGGCTGCCCTGGCTTCGGGAGTGAGCTGATCGGCCAGATGCAGCAGGGTCACCGACAGCAGCTCTCTGTTCGCCACGGCTTCATCGGGCAGTGCTTCGGTTGCAATCGGTTCGGGGAGCCACGACCCGGGGTACTCCTCTTTGACGCTCTCGAGATGCCGAGCCTGGTCGATCGACCGGCGGACGCAGACCGTCGTCAGCCACCCCGGCCAGGAACGCACTCTGCGGGTCCTGCCGGGGCCGGCGGGCGGCTGAGTCGACGTGCCGGAAGGCGGCTGAGTCGAATGGCCAACGGCACCGTCGGAACGATCGGCGGCACCCTTCCGCTCTTGGACGACCGCTGCGATGCCGACCTCGGAGACGATGTCCTCGGCCAGCCCGACGTCTCCGAGCATGCGGTAGGCGATTCCGAAGAGTCGCCCCCGGCGCTCTTCCCAGGCGCGGGTCGCCGGTGATTCGGTGTCAGGCGCGTTCACGTGCACCAATGTAGACCACCGTGGATTCTTAGTGGCGGCGGCTCACGACTGCTCGCCGTCTGCCGGTGCTGCAGCAGACTCTGCCTCGGCCGGTGGGACTGTTTCGGTGCTGATCGCCAGGCGGTTCCACACATTGATCGTCGAGATGCCGAGCAGGAGGTCTCCCAGCTGCTCATCCGTGAAGTGGCGCGTCGCCTCTTCCCAGATCTCGTCGGTGACTGAGTCCGGTCCGATCTTCGTCACGGCGTCGGTGAGGGCGAAGACGCTGCGCTCGCGGTCGTCGAAGAGCGACCCGGTGTGCTGCCAGGCGGCGACGTTGACGACCTTGCGCGAGGAGACTCCCATGCCGATCAGGTCGCTGGAGTGCATGTCGACGCAGAATCCGCAGCCGTTGACGATGGAGGCGCGCAGCTTCACGAAGTCGTAGAGTTCTGTGCCGATGGCTCGCCTGCAGTAGGAATCCATATGTGCAACGGAGGCGTAAGCCTTCTTGTTCATCTGGTCGAGGCTGATGCGTGCCATGGGGTCCCTTTCACTTGATGCGTTTGCGGCGGGCGACGCTTCGGCCCGCCACCTACTGTGTCGGATGGGGATCCCATTGTGTGACACCGGAGCGACATCGGGTGATCGAATCGGCCCGATCGTCGCTTCTCACCACTCGATCACCACGCGGTCGAGACCTCTTCGGCGCCGCCGAGGGCCGCGAGCTGCTTGCGGCGCCAGACCTCGGTGTCCTTGATCTGATTGAACGTATAGATGTGCAGACCGGCGACGCCCATTTCCGGGTCGTCGAGGACCGAGCCGACCTTGTCGAGAAACTTCCGCGGGTTGTAGCCGCCGGGCTTGGCCATTCGCGTGAAGGTCGCCGTGTTCTTCCGCAGGAACCGCGTGGACTCACCCACCCCGATCTTCGTTGCGACCCGGGCGAGCTTCGCCAGCTCCACCTTCCCGGCGATGCCGAGGACCAGCGGCAGTTCGACGCCCCGTGCGCGAACCCTGGGCACCCAGGACGCGATGAGCGCCGGGTCGAAGCACAGGTTCGACACCAGGTGCGTGGCGTAGTCGCGTTTGTCCCACATCGCCTGGATCGTCACATCGTCGGGGATGATCGGGTGCGATTCCGGATAGGCGCTGACGCCGATGTGCTGGAACGGTGCGGCCATGGATGAGAGATCGACGAGGAGGTCGTGCGCACCGACGTATCCGCCGGCCGGGGGAGTGGCGTCTCCCGCGGGGACGAAGATCCGGTCCACAGCCGCCTCGGCGAGACGATCGACGATCTCCGTGAGCTCGGGTCTGCCGTGGATCATCCGTGCGGCCAGGTGGGGCACGGCGCGGAAGCCCAGGGCCTGGAGCTGTTCGGCCGTGGACAGCGTCGCCTCGAGGGTCAGCCCCGTCGACGCGGTCACCGTGATCTCGCGGCCCGGTGCCACGTACTCCTCGATGCGTTCGACGATCCCGGCCGTGGGCAGAACCTCGTAGCGGGCGGTGCTCAACAGCCTGCGCAGCGTTGACTGTGACATCCTCGTCTCCTTCTCGGAGGTCGATTCATGAAACTCGCATGTGCGAGTCCCTTGCGTCCCGGTGTGTCCGATCCTACACTCATTGTACCCATGATATGGGAATCAAGTTCCATAATATAAAACTGTGCAAGCAGGGGGAACACCATGGACAACAATGTCCCGTCAGTGGACCAAAGCGACAGAGAAGTCCCGATCAACCTTCGTCAATCCGGCCCCACCCCGGTCGAAATGCTCATCGACACCCGCGTCCGTAAGTCGCCCTATTGGGAGCTGTCTATGCAGCAGGGCTGCTGGCGGGCGTCGATCTACAACCGGATGTACCACCCACGCGGCTACATCCCCCGCGACGAGGGCGGGATGATGGCCGAGTACCAGTCCCTCGTCAACGATGTGACCCTGTGGAACGTCGCCGTCGAACGGCAGATCCAGGTCAAGGGTCCCGACGCCGAGGCGTTCGTCAACTTCGTCATCACCCGTGACGCGACGAAGATCCCGGTGATGCGCGCCCGCTACGTCATCCTGTGCAACGAGGCCGGCGGCATCCTCAACGATCCGATCCTGCTGCGGGTCGGCATCGACGAATTCTGGTTCAGCCTCTCCGACACCGACCTCATGCTCTGGATGCAGGGAGTCAACGTCGGCGGCCGGTTCGACGTCACGATCGCTGAGATCGACGTCGCACCAGTGCAGGTCCAGGGCCCGAAGTCCGTCGACGTCATCGCCGACCTCGTCGGGGAGGAAGGACGCACGCTGCCCAGCTACGGACTCATGGAAGCTCAGGTCGGCAGCCGCGACGTCATCATCTCCCAGACCGGATTCACCGGTGAGAAGGGTTACGAGATCTATCTCAAGGATGCGACGAAGTACGCCGAGGATATGTGGAACGCCGTCCTGGAAGCCGGCGAGCCGTACAACATCAAGGTCGTCGCCCCCAGCCACCACCGCAGGATCGCGGCGGGCATCCTCTCGTGGGGGCAGGACATGGACTTCGAGACGCTCCCGTTCCAGGTCAACCTGTCCTACCAGGTGCCACGGAAGAAGGAGGCCGACTATATCGGCAAGGCCAGACTCGAGGAGGTGCGCGGGCTGATCGAGGCCGGTACCCCGCCGTATCGCACGCAGCTGGTGGGCCTGCTGGTCGGCGGCAAACCGATTACGGACTATGCGCCGGACTTCTGGCTCGTCTCCGCTGCCGCTGACGGTGAGGCGGTCGGGTACGTGACGTCGCCGTGGTATTCGCCGGAACTCGAAGCGAATATCGCAATGGCCCACGTGCCGGTGTCGGCAACCGAGCTCGGCACCGAATACTGGGTGCATCTGCCGGAGCCGTTCGCAGATACTCCCGGAGTCCCGGTTCGCGCCGAGGTGGTCGAGATGCCGTTCCGCCCGAGCGTGAACCCCAACCAGCGTGAGCGCCTGAAGATGCGCGGTCTCGACGCCGCAGTCTGAGCCGACTCCCGCTCCCCGAGACCGAGCGCGGTCGCCGTTGCGCACAGCCGGCGGCCGCGTTCGCATGTCCGGATGCGCTCGGATATTCGGGCGCGACAGTCGGCTCAGAGCAGCGGCATCACGCACCGTTGGTGCCGAATCCTCCCGTTGGCACTGCCGGCCTCCCTCACCCGGAGTGGCTTCTCCTGCAGGTAGCAATGCACCCCTCACTCACAGCGACAAACCACCCCGGTGCAAAGGGGCGATAGGTCGCTGAAGGTGAGGGATGCGACCGCCGGTGCGGATTGCGACTCACGGTGCGGTGTGCCACTAGTGGTGCGGGGTGCGACTCAAGGTGAGGGGCGGGGGAAGGTGCTGCGCCGCGGCGAAGCGGATCAGGACGCTTCGCCTCGGCGAATAATGGCGCCCCGGCCGCACCTCACACGGCGGCTCCCGCGATCACTTTCCGCGGAGGGCCTTGACCTTCGCGAGGAGTTCGTTCTCGGCATTGGGGCCGGCCTTGATGCCGGTGGGCAGCTTGATCATGAACCAGATGCCGACGAGCAGCCACACCGCGAAGCCGACCCACGACTGCCATGCCAGCTGCGCAGACACCGGGGTGATCGGAATGTAGAGGATGAAGAGGATGAACGTGAGCACCGATGAGATCACGCCGATGACCACTCCGCCATTGCGATCTCCGCCGATGCGCAGTGGGCGTTCCATGTTCGGTTCGCGCTTGCGCAGGACGAGGAAGCCGACGCTGACGAGGAAGTAGGCGATGACGATGGCGGGCGAGCCCGCGTCGACGATCCAGCCGAGCGCTGCAGTGCCGAAGAAGGGAGCGATCGCGGAGAGGATGCCGATGAAGATGATGGCATTCGACGGAGTGCGGTATTTCGGGTGGAGCTTGCCGAACCACTTCGGGATCATTCCGGCCGCGGCCATCGCCCACATGAGACGGGACGAACCCATGAGGAAGGCGTTCCACGACGTGATGATGCCCGCGAGTCCACCGGCGATGACGATCTTGCCCCAGATGTCCGAATCGAACATGATCGACAGTGCGTCTGCGGTGACGAGGTCATGAGTGCCCAGCTCGTCGGCTGGCATCGCCATCGAGGTGGTGCCGATGATGATGATGTAGAAGACGATAGCCATGATGACGGAGAGGACGACGAGCTTGCCGATCTTCGCCGGTGGCAGCTTGACCTCCTCGGCGGACTGCGGGATGACGTCGAAGCCGACGAAGAGGAACGGCACGACCGCCATGACGCCGATGAATCCGGCGCCGCCGCCGGTGAACAGCGGCTCGGTGTTCTCGAGGCTGCCGCCGACGAAACCGCCGGTGAGCAGCATGAGACCGACGATGATGAGGAACCACACGACGAAGGTCTGGACCATCGAAGCGAGCTTGACGCCGCGGATGTTCACCCAGGCGATGATGATGGCTGTGATCGTGCCGACGAGTGCCCAGGTGAGGTACACGTCGAAGCCGGCGACGTTCCAGAGCTTGATCTGCTCGAGGTTCGGGAACAGGTAGACGGCGGTCTTCGGCACCGATACCGCCTCGAACATGACGACGCTGATGTAGCCGCCGGTGATCGCCCATGATCCGAACAGGGAGACGCGGGGACCCATCGCCCGGATGAGATAGTTGTGCTCCCCGCCGGCATGCGGCATCGCTGCCACCATTTCCGAGTACACGGTGCCGACGAAGCACATGATGATGCCGCCGACGGCGAAGGCGATGATGGCGCCGAGCGTGCCTGCACCGTTGAGCCACTCCCCGGTGAGGACGACCCAGCCGAAGCCGATCATGGCACCGAATCCGATGAAGAGTGCGTCGACCGTGCCGAGAGCCCGGACGAAGCCGTGGCCTCGATCTCCGGTGACGGTCTGGGTTTCAGGTTGACTCATGAGGTTCCTCGACACTTCTCTGTGGATGGACGAACAGGTGCTGGGCCGTGCCCCGGGCATGAGCCGAATCACGGCAACTCCGATAAGGCAGAGTAGCAGGATTCTGACCGTTACCGGTGAGTTGCCTGCGGGTGACGCCGAACCGTTGCGATGGTGCTACATTTCGTCTGGTGCACAGCTCACATCGCTCAGCGATCGTCCGCGTCATCGCGGGCTACCTGGCAGCGTTGGTCACCGGAACCACTCTGCTCATGACCCCGGCGGCCACGGTCGCCGACGGCGGCATCTCACTGCTCAAAGCCCTCTTCACGGCCACCTCGGCGCTCAGCGTCACCGGACTCGTCGTCCTCGACACCGGTCAGGACTTCACGCTCTTCGGTCAGATCGTCATCATCTGCCTCATCCAGGCCGGCGGTCTCGGCGTGCTCCTGCTCACCGCACTGCTTGCCCTGCTGCTGGCGGGAAAGGCCGGTCTCCGGCTCCGCCAATCCGTGGCCTCGGAGACGAAGAGCGATGCGATCGGCGGCGTCAAGCCTCTCGTCCTGCGCATCACGGCACTGACCTTCGGCACGGAACTCGTGGTCGCCTCGGCGCTGTTCCTCCGATTCTTCCTCCACTACGACGAACCCGTCACGGCCGCGATCTGGGATGCGATCTTCCACGCGATCTCCGCGTTCAACAACGCCGGATTCGGGCTCCGTCAGGACAACCTCGTCGACTACGTGGCCGATCCCTTCATCTGCGGTCCGATCGGACTGGCGGTCATCCTCGGCGGGCTCGGCTATCCCGTCCTCATCGAACTCGTCCGGCGCTACCGAACTCCGCTGAAGTGGGGTCTGACCACGCGGATCATGGTCGTCATCACCCCGGTTCTGCTCATCGGCGGCACTGTCTTCATTGCCGTCATCGAGTGGAACAATGCGGCGACGATGGGCCATCTCGACGCGTGGGGGAAGATCCAAGCAGCGACCTTCCAATCGACGATCACGCGCACGGCCGGGTTCAACTCGATCGACATCAGCCAGATGCACACGGTGTCCTGGTTCGGGATGGACGTCCTCATGTTCATCGGCGGCGGACCGGCCGGCACGGCCGGCGGCGTGAAGATTACGACGATGGCGGTGCTCGCGGCGACGACGTGGACGGAGATCAGCGGCGGACGATCCGTGACCCTGTTCGGTCGCCGCATCTCCCGTGACGTGCATCGACAGGCGACGACGGTCATCGTCCTCGCGCTCGGCTGGGTGCTGCTGGCGACGATGGTCATCCTCCTCTGCGACCCGAGATTCGGCCTCAGCCGGGTCCTCTTCGAGGTCATCTCCGGATTCGGCACGGTCGGTCTGTCGACCGGGATCACCGCAGATCTGTCCGCGCCCAGTCAGATCGTCCTCATCCTCACCATGGCGCTCGGCAGGCTGGGTCCGGTGACCGTGGCGTCCGGTCTGGCCCTGCGCGAGCGCCCCATCCGCTACGAACTGCCGAAGGAACGGCCACTGATCGGCTGATGGCAGGTCCGTCGAAAGCCGAATCAACGACTGCCGACACCCCTGCCGAGGCGGCCCAGAAAGGAAAAGACCATGAACGAGAAGAAGAACTGGATGGCGCGCTCCGCGTCGTTCTTCACCGGCGACCCCTCGCCGCTGGCGAAGGACGGAGCGGTGGCCGTGATCGGGCTCGGCCGCTTCGGCGGATCCCTGGCGCGCGAACTCGCAGAGCATGGAGTCGAGGTCATCGGCGTCGACCGTGACGAGTCCGTCGTGGCCGAGTTCGCCGATGTCCTCGCTCATGCCTCTCGCGCCGACGCCACCGACGAGGTGGTGCTGCGACAGCTCGGCATCGACGAGGTCTCCCGCGTCGTCATCGCCATCGGCAGCGACCTCGAGGCGAGCATCCTCGTGGCCTCGCGGATCCTCAAGCTCGGCAATCGGCACATCTGGGCGAAGGCGATCAGCGAAACCCACGCCGAGATCCTCCATCAGCTGGGCATCGGCAACGTCATCAGCCCCGAGAACGACATGGGTAGGCGTCTGGCCCACCTGATCAGGGGGCATATCTCGGACTTCCTGCCCATCGACGAGGACTTCGTTCTGGCGCGCACCACTCCGCCGGTGCGCACGACCGACGTGCCTTTGGCCTCGCTGGGGCTGCGCACGAGGTACGACGTCACGATCGTCGCGTTCAAACGCCGCGGCGGCACCCACTGGGACATCGCCGATCGGGACGTCACGCTCTACGCCGACGACGAGATCCTCGTGGCCGGCAGCCCGAAGAAGGTCGAAGCGTTCAGTGAATTGGACAAGGACGCCGACGCATAGGTCGACGTCCTTGGGGGCCGTGTTGCCGCGGTTGGTCCGGCGACCGTCACTCGCCGAGGTCGACGACCTCGAACTCGAGGAGGTTCGCCTGCTCGGAGACCGGAGCCTTGCCGGTCGATTCGTGGGAGGACGTCCGGTTGGCCTTCCAGTTCTCGAAGTCCTCCTTCGTCGCCCACTGGGTGTAGACGAAGTACTGGTCCCCGCCGGCCACCGGACGCAGCAGCTGGAAGCCTTCGAAACCGGGCGCCCCATCGACAGAATGCTTGCGCTGCGCGAACCGCTTTTCGAGTTCCGCCCGAGCGGGTTCGGGGACGGTGAGGGCATTGATGGCGACGACTGACATGGTTGCTCCTGTTCGAGTTGGCAGCTGAGTCACCTCGACCCTACGTCGTTGACCCGAGCGCTGTCCGAAGAGTCCGATTGTTCGCCCGCAGAGTCTCAGATCCGATCTCAGGGCTGGTCTCGGAATCTGCTTCAGAAGTCCTGTCTGCGCAGCCGCCACGTCGCCAGAACTGCTCCGCCGACCACCCAGGCGACGAGGACGAGGAGGGCCGGGAGGACACCGATGTACTCGGTCCCTCCCGCCTCGGCGACCCCGCTGATGTTGTGCACGGCGCCCAAAGGGAGGAGCGGTCGGAGGACGGACGCGAGAGCGTCCGGCAGCCAGCCGGCGAGCATAGACCCGACCAACAGGGCCAACGGGGTGAGAACTCCGCCGGTGACCGAGCGGAAGACGACCGCACCGAAGACCGCGAGAAGCGAATAGATGACGGGCAGAAAAGTGCTGCCGAAGGCCAGCCGCAGATGGCCGGAGCTGCCGGCCACGGCAAGGACCTCCGACCAGTCGGCCCCGGCGAGCGTGGCCGCGAGGAGGCTGCCGCTGATCGTCACGGCCACGGCCGTGGCGACGGCTGCGACCGTGGCGGCCGCGCCGATGACGACGGCCTTCGCCGCGACGATGCCTGATCGCCCGCGGGCGCGCAGCAGGGCCTCGGTGATCGCGCCGGTGCGGAACTCGACCCCGGCGAACCATGCCGCGAGGACGACGAGCACAGCCGCGGCGGCATCGACGCTGAGGACGCTGGCCGAGAGCACATCCTCGGTGCTCGTCTCCGACAGCGGGGCACCGCGGGTGGCGGGAATGGTGAGCACGAGCAGCACGGCCGAGACCGCGCCCGCGATGAGCGTGACGACGAGCAGCTGACGCGACCGGCGCAGGTCACGGAACTTCACCCATTCGGCACGTATCCAGCTGGGTCGGAGGGCGATCGGTGCGGCCGATACTCGCAGAGAGACCGGGATGGTCGGTGGTGTCGAGGTCATGCCGTCGCTCCCTGTATCGGGTGTCGAAGTGTGTGCCTGTGCCGATCGTCGCCGGTGTCCGTGAGGCCGAGAAAGGTGTCTTCGAGGCCGCGCTCCTCGGTCGCGAGCCCTGTGAGTTCGACCCCGAGACGAACACAGAGCCTGAAGATCTCGACGGGCTCGAGTCCGGTGATCGCGGCGTGAGTGCCCGATCCGTCGGGGTCGACCGAGATGCCCTCGTCCCGCAGGTGATCGAGCAGCGGTGCGAGGTTCGTCCCCTGCACCTGCACCCGGCTTGAGGATTCCCGCCGCAGCTCCTCGAGGGGCCGGTCTGCAATGAGGGCGCCGTCGCGGATGATGATGACGTGATGGGCGATGAGCTCCATCTCCCGCAGCAGATGGCTCGACAGCAGCACCGTTCTGCCTGTGCTCGCGAAATCCGTGAGGAGCGATCGCAGCCACGTGATTCCGGCGGGGTCGAGCCCGTTGAGCGGTTCGTCGAGGATGATCACCTCGGGGTCGGTGAGGAGGGCGGCGGCGATGCCGAGCCGCTGACGCATGCCCAGTGACAGTTGTGAGATGCGGCGGGAGCGTGCGCGGGTGAGGTCGACGAGGTCGAGCATCTCGTCGATCCGGGCGGGTGCGGTTCCCGTTGCCGCGGCGATCCAGTCGAGATGTCCTCGTGCGGTGAGCCCCGGCAGCATGTGCTCGGCGCCGAGGAATGCCCCGGCGATGCGTGCGGGCTCCGCGTGCTCGGGCAGGGGGCGGCCGTGGACGGCTGCGGTGCCGGAGCCCGGTGAGGTGAGGCCGAGGATCATCTGCAGCGTCGTTGATTTGCCCGCGCCGTTGGGGCCGAGGAACCCCGTCACCTGGCCAGGTGCGACGTCGAAGCTGAGTTCGTCGACGACGCGGTGTCCGCCGTAGCTCTTCGTCAGACCGCGGACCGAGATGCCTTCATCGACCGATGGCAATACATTCATACTGCAATAATGATGCAAGTTGAACGTATTGTAAAGTGGGAGGATGCCGAAGATCGTCGACCATGCCCAGCGCCGCACCGAGATCGTCCATGCCCTGTGGCAGGTCATCTATCTCAAAGGGATCGACGGGGTGTCGTTCCGTTCCGTCGCCGAGGCGGCAGGCATCTCCATCGGTCGCGTGCAGCATTACTTCCCCTCGCGCAGTGAGCTCATCCTCGAGGGGTGCCGACAGATCGTCGACAGCGCCGAGGCGGCAGGTCCGGAAGGTGCCGATGCGTCGTCCGACCCCGGTTCCGCCGAGGCGGTGAGTGCGCTCCGTGAGTTCTGTTTCGCATTCATTCCCGCTGGTGAGACGATGTGCATCGGTGCATCCGTGTGGTACACCTACGTCGCCCGGGCGGTGATGGACGAGCAGATCGCCGACATCATCCGCGCCAGCGATCGTGCGACTCTCGAGCTCGGAATCCGCCTCTATCGGGCGGTCTGTGGGGGCGATGGTGACGCTGAAACCGACGACGCCGATGGCACCGGAGGCACCGGTGGCACCGATGACTCCGGTGGCACCGATGGCGAGGTTGCGACTGCGTGGGCGATGCGGATGATCGCCTTGGGCAAGGGGCTGGCTCAGGAAGTCATGCTCGATGAGCGCAGCGCCGCCTCGGCGAAGGCAATCCTCGAAGCGGAACTGGAACCACTGGTCGCACACTGACGTCACATTCTGGGAACGGTCCGGCGCCGTACCGTCGGAGGAGATTGTTGAGGCGATTGTTGGGTCGATCCACGGTGTTCTGGAGGTCGAAAACACCGTGGATCGACCCAGCAATTCAGTCGGAAGGTACGGCGGGGCGGTCTTCGGCTGGCACGTCGCCGCCGGGCGCTATTCGCCGTCGACGACCTCGAGCTGGGTGAAGGTCAGTCCGGGGGAGTGGACATCGGCTGCGCGGCGGATGCGTTCGGCGGTGAGTTCGCTGATCGTAGGGAATTCGACTCCGCCACCAGCTGCCGTCACCACGGCCCGGGCCGTCTTCGACCGCAGCGGCTCCGGGGTCTGCACGAGCACGAACGACCGCGACCCCTGATCCCGTTCGTTCGCGGCCATCACGGCCTGCGCAGTGGTCCCGGACCCGGCGAAGAAGTCGAGGACGATGGCATCGGAGTCGAAGAATGTCTGCGAGGCTACGAGCGCCTTCACCAGCTCGACCGGCTTCGGGTAGCTGAACACTCCCGCCAGGCCCAGCGGCTCCAGATCGTTCTGCCCGCCGAGCGCCTTGATGATCGAGTACAGCTTCGAACTCGCCTTCTCCGCCGGGGTCACCCGCACCACCGCGTGCTTGCCCTCTGTGCCCCAGGGTCGCAGGATGTACTCGCCCGATTCCAGCTTCGCGTCCACCTCGGCGAGTTTACCCTCACCCTTGACGGCGACGATGTCCTCGTACATCAGCCGCCGCTCGGACCCGCGGGCATAGCGGCCGAAGCCGGCGCGCAGCACATCGGTCTCCACGAGCATCCGCCTGCCGTTGATGACCTCGAGCTTCGCCGGTGACTTCTTCTCTGTGAGGAACGGCCCGACCTGATTCGCATCGCGGGCCCACACGTGCACATAGTCGTGCCCGCGCACGAAGGAGCGGGCGTTGCCGCCGCCCTTCGCGCGCTGATGGATGAGCGTGCCCAGCGAATTGTCTTCACCGAAGATCTCGTGCCCGAGCAGCTGAGCCCACGCGCTCTCCTTGTCGTCGAGATGGAGGAAAAGCACCCCGTCCTCACGCATGAGCTCACGGGCGAGCAGCAGCCGCGGGGCCATGAATGACAGCCAACTGGCGTGATCGTGCCCGTGATCTTTGTAGGTGTGCGCGTTGCCCGTGTTGTACGGCGGATCGATGTAGACGACCTTGACCTGCCGGCGGTGCGTGGCCAGCAGGGCGGTCAGCGCGGGCAGATTGTCCCCGACGACGAGCAGATTCTCGTGTGGATCGGGAACGTGAGCGGTGCCGTCGACGTCCCACAGATGTGGACGACCATCACCGAGGTGGCCCTCCCGTTCAGGGCCACCGTCCACGAGGCGGCGACCGAGGTCGAAGGCGGCGGCCTTGCCGGTCCACTCCAAGACGGTCGTCATCCTTCTCCTTCATCCCGAACGGTGCCAAGATTGCTGTATGAGTATTTCACGAGTGGCCGTGGTCGGTGCCGGTATCCTCGGTGTCGCCGCCGCCCGCGAAGTCACCAAGCGGTTCCCCGACGCCGAGATCACCGTCTTCGACAAAGCTGAGAACGTCGCTGCACATCAGAGCGGTCACACCTCCGGAATCGTCGACTCGGGTCTCGGCCAGAAACCCGACTCGGCGGAGGCGAAGCTCACCCGCCGCGGCCTCGAGCTGCTCATTCCCTATATGGCTGAGGCAGGCGTTCCCTACCGGGAATGCGGGCAGCTGCTCATCGCCCAGAACACCGATGAGGCCGAACGCCTCGAAGAGATCTTCGCCCGCGCCAAAGACAACGAGGTTCCAGGCGCCAGACTGCTCGAGCGCCACGAGATCGGAGCAGTCGAACCGGCCGCCAGAGGAGTTCTCGGGCTCTTCTCACCCCATGCGGCCATCGCCGACTTCTCGGCGCTCACCGCAGCGCTCGCCTCCGATGTGCGCGCCGCCGGAGGGACATTCCGCTTCGGCACCGAGGTCACCGGATTCGACACCATGAGCAACGAAGTCCGACTGCGTGGGCGCCCGGTTCCGCCAGAAGAATCGCCGGCGGGGGAGGGAGCCCCAGCCGGAGAGTCCGATCAGGTCGACCGTGGTGCGAACACGGCCGGCGAACGGGGCGGGTCGGGCAAGGATGCCGTCGATGACCGCGACCGACGCGACGATCAGGTCCACGACCGCGACCAGCGCGACGATCAGGTCCATGACCGTCCGCGCACCTATCGCGGAGAAGAGGGCCGCGAACCCGTCATCGGCATTGCAGACGAGCTGCGCGATCGCTTCGGACAACAGGACTGGTTCAAACAGGCCGAATCGACGCTCGGCGAGTGGACGCAGAAGGTCTCCGACGCGTGGGCGAACCGCGACGGCTCACGCCTCGGCGACTCTGGCTCACGCACCGGTGGAACGCCCGGCGGCAGCGCGCGCAGCGAAGCGCCAGTTGAGGAAGTGCTCGGCACCTTCGACATCGTCATCGTCTGCGCTGGTCTCCAGGCCGATCGCCTCGCCGTCTCTGCGGGACTCGACGCCGAACCGAGGATCGTACCCTTCACCAGCGACTTCTACCGAAGCCCGGCCACCGACACCGAGGTGGTCCGCGGCATCATCGGGTCCGTTCCCGACCCGCAGTCCCCGTTCGCCGAAACCTCGATCGTCCGAGGACTCGACGACGGACTCATCCTCGGACCGAACACCTTCGTCGCCCTCGGCCGCGAGTCCTATGATCGGCACGGATTCGACCTGGCCGACATCACATCGACCGCCCGGTCCAAGGGGTTCTGGAAGTTCGCCGCACAGACTGCGAAGACAGCGGCCCGCGGAGTGAAGCCTATTGTGAGCAAGACTGCTTTCGTCGACGGAATCCGCCGCTTCGTTCCCGAGCTCGACCAGAACGACGTGGCGCCCGGGGCCCGC
Organism: Brevibacterium sediminis; assembly: GCF_013623905.1. Lineage (GTDB taxonomy): Bacteria > Actinomycetota > Actinomycetes > Actinomycetales > Brevibacteriaceae > Brevibacterium > Brevibacterium sediminis. The sequence continues at coordinate 46,524 of NZ_JABKDD010000005.1, read as the reverse complement.
GGTGTCCGAGCTCAGGCGATGACCGCCGAAGGCGAACTCATCGACGAACTCACCATGACCAGGCGCGGCAGGCTGACCGTGGTCAGGTCCGTGCCGAAGTGGGCGGCCACCTCGGCGCTGGCGATTGCCGAAACGATCGTCGATCGGGCCTTCGAGAACGCGGCCCGCTGAGATCGCCCCGCCGCGGACCGTGCCGCGCTGACGTTCCCAGCTGACCTGCACCGCCGCTCTGGGACGCAGACAGCTCCTATGGTAATTTAGCTTAGGCTAACCAAACTATGAGCGAAAGTGACGATGCCCGTGCCCGCGATTCGACCCGCCTCCACCTCGACGTCTCCGACATTGGCGGTCCGCCGGCGCCGATTGCCGGCACTGACCTTCGCGTTCGCCCTCGCGCTCACCGGGTGCGGGGGAGGCTCCGCCGACGGGACCGATGCAGAACGAGCGAGTGCAGGCAGCGTCGACGACGCCTTCGGCTCCGTTGACATCGGGAAGGCCGAACGCGTGGTCGCTCTCTCCGTCTCCGATGCGGACGCTGCTCTTTCCGTAGGTGTGGTCCCCGTGGCGATGACCGAAGCTCCGGTCGAGCCCGTGATGCCGTGGGCGGAGGAGACGATCGATGAGCTCGGCGGCGACGATCCGGAGCTCTTCCACTGGTCGACCGAAGACACGATCCCATTCGAGGACATCGCGGCGTGGAAGCCCGATCTGATCCTGGCGACCGGGACCATCATCGGCAAGGATACCCACGACCAGCTCAGCGAAATCGCGCCGACCCTGGGCACGGCCGAGGAGAATACCCCCGACAGCTGGCAGTCACAGGCCGAGCGGGTCTCGACCGTTCTCGATGCGAAAAACGAAGGGGAGGAAGCGATCGAAGCGGCGCAGACAGCGATCGACGATGCGGCAAAGGGCCACCCGGACCTCACCGACAGGTCCTTCCTCGTCGCGCTCTTCCACAGCCCCGACGAGGTGGGAGTGCTGACCGATCGGGACTCGGCCACCGTCCAATTCTTCAGCGAACTCGGGCTGACGCTCGACCCCGTGGCTGACAAGATGGCCGACGGGTCGGTCCCCGACAGCCTGTCCCTGGAGAAGCTCGACGTCCTGCAGAGCGATATCCTCGTCGGTTACTTCCCCGATCCGGAGCTGCGGAAGAAGTACGACGGAGTCCCCACGTTCTCGAGCCTGCCAGCCGTTGAAGGCGGCCACTTCTACCAGCCGACCGATGAGGAATGGCGCGGGCTGCGCTCCGTCTCCGCGCTCGCGCTGCCCGAGATCGTCGGCCCCATCGCAGAGAAGCTCGACACGGCGGCGGTCGGATCATGACCGGGACCAGCGCGATCAATTCGTCGGCGGAGCAGACCGGTTCGGCCTCTGCCCTGTGCACCTGGACAGAGATCGGCCCGGACGAGAGCTGGAGGCTGCAGGTGGAACTTCCGGCCACAGCCATCCCCGCCGAGGCAGTCCCCGGAGACGAGCAGGAGATCTTCGTCGACCTCAACGGAGTCACCGACCGACGGAATGTGCCCGGCGGGATCATGACCCGGCGCCCTGCCCGGGACGAGGGCGGCGACAGTGCCGACGGTGCCGACGCGACGAGGTATTCGATCGAGCTGCCGGTTCCGCGAGGGTATCGCGGGGCGCTTCGCTTCCTGCCCGTGCCACGAGGACTCCAAGTTGCCGACCGTCCGACATGGCTCGATGTCCTCGAACGGGGGTTCGTCCCCGCCGGTGACCATGATCTGCCCACGGTCACGGACATGCGCAGGAAACAGGTCCTCGAGCTCGCCGCACCCGATGCCCAGCCCCTGATCTGGACCGGTGGGGACCGGCCGGCGACCGACTCCCGCAGCGGGGCAGGCGAAGGTCGGACCGACGTCGACGAACAGGTCATCACCCTCGGTTCCGCGCCGAGGCGGATCTGGACCCACCGGCCGCAGCGAGGTCCCGCCTCGGCGCCGGTGCTCGTCGTCTTCGACGGGGAGAGGTTCATCCGCGGGGGACTGCTCGCAGCGATCGACGAGCTGGTGTCCCCGCCGTCAGCGGTCATCGCCATCGACCATGCACCCGTCGTGGACGCCGGCCCCGACGAGGACGCGGCCGTCGGCCAGCGCGCCGACGACCTCGTGATGAACTCTCGGTTCTGCGACGACGTGCTCGCGCTAGTTCGTCAGATGGCGCCGGAGGTCTCGGCCCGCACGATCGTCGCGGGCGCCTCCTACGGCGGACTGGCCGCGGCGTACTTCTCCCTGCGGCACCCGGAAGCGTTCCGCGGGATCTGCCTTTCGCCGTCGTTCTGGGAATCCGACGATCAGGGGCGCAGGATCTGGGATCTCGCGCCGAGCCGAGCGGACGGTGAGGCGGGCGGACGCGCAGGGGCGCCGGAGTCTCGGACGGTGGAAACCCGGCCGGCGACCGCCGCACATCCGACGTTCAGTGTCGACCACGGGATCCTCGAGACTGTCATTGCGGACTCGGTCGCCGAGGCGACCGAGGAGTTCGCTGCTCGCGGCATCGACTTCGCACCTCGGTCGTTCGTGGGCGGGCACGAGTATCTGTGGTGGCGCGAACTCATGCTCGTCCGTCTGGCCGAAGTCCTGGCGGAATGACCCGAACGCCAGTCAACGTGGGTCGGGGAGCACCCGAAGTGGGGGAGCCGCCTCGGCGAGGGTCTTCTGCATCGTCGATCGGAGCCGTCGATCAGTCGGAATGGCGTTCGAGGAACTCGTAGACCTCGGTGTCGTCGACGCCGGGCACCGCTCCGGGTGGGACCGCGGCGAGCAGGGAGGCGTGCATGCGGGCCGATGGCAGCGCCTGATCCTCCCATTTCTCGGCCAGGTCATCCGGGGCCTGCCGGCAGCAGGACGGATCCGGGCATCCGGACTGCGAGCGGATCGGTGACTCCCGTCCTTCGAACCAGCGGACGTGGGAGAACGGGACGCCGACGCTGATGGCGTAGTCGCCGCCGGGCAGCACTCGGGCGGTGCACCAGAACGATCCGTGCGGGGTATCGGTGTACTGGTAGTAGGGGCTGAATCGGTCGGCGACGCGGAAGACGGTGCGCGACGTGAAGCGTTTGCACGCGAACTGTCCCTCGATCGCGCCGAGCGGATCGGTGGGGAACGGCAGCCCGTCGTTCGAGTACGCCTTGTGGATCGTGCCGGAATTGTGGACCTTCATGAAGTGCACGGGCAGTCCGAGGTGCTCGGTGGCGAGGTTCGTGAACCGGTGGGCGGCCATTTCGTAGCCGACGCCGAACATATCGCGCAGATGCTCGACGGAGAGCACCCGCTTCTTCTTCTCCTCCTCGAGCATCGGCACGGCCGCGGACTCGGGCAGCAGGATCGCGGCCGCCAGATAGTTCGCCTCGACGCGCTGCTGGAGGAATTCGTGGAAGTCCTTCGGGGAGTCATAGCCGAGCACATGCGGAGCCAGGCTCATGAGCAGGTGCGACCGCGGATCGAATGCGGCGTCGGCGTTGGGCAGATACAGCCGCTTGTTCGCGGTATCCGAGATCGACCGGGTCGATTCGGGCAGGTCGGAGACGTAGTGGAGGCTGAAGCCGAGCTTCTCGGCGATGAGTGCCGTCTGCCGCTGTGACACCGTTCCGGATTCGTAGCCGACGAGGTCGAGCAGCTCGGCGGCGGTGGCCTCGAGGTCGGCGAAGTAGTTGTTCTTCTCCTTCATCCGTTCCCGCAGCTCACGGTTGGCCCGCCTGGCCTCCTCCGGTGTGGCCGCCCGCCGTTCCAGGGCCTCGCCGAGCTGGCGCTGGAGGCCCACGATCGCCTCGAGGGCATCGGCCGGCAGCGACTTGATCCGCACCTGCGGCAGGCCGAGGGCCGAGTACATGGGGGAGGCCTGATTGCGTTCGGCCTCCAACTCGAGGGCCTGTCGTTCGTCGATCGGAGCGGGGTCGATGAGCTCGGAGACATCCGTCTTCAGCGCCTTCGCAATCGCGGCCAGGAGCGTGACAGAAGTTTCTCGCTTGCCGTTCTCGATCGTCGAGATCTGCGAGGCCGCACGCCCCACTTCCTGCCCCAGCTCGTTGAGGGTCAAACCGCGTTTCTTTCGAAAAAAGCGGATTCTTCTGCCGATGCTGAGTGGGTCGGTCTGCTGCTCTTCGCTCTCGACTTCCGCGCCAACGCTGTTCAAGGCGCCTCCCTCGGCTTCTGTGTGCTGGTTCACATGGTTGAGAAACAGTATGACAGAACCGTGAAATTTCTGAAACCGGAAATATCGAGATTATTCATCCAGAAATTCAGTGCGAGAGCCCTTGCGGCCCCCGCAGACTGGATACATCAACAACCCCGAGAGATCGAGAAAGAGAAGGACAATGACTGAGAACACCACGCAGAACAGCTTGCACGATGCTGAAGCCATCCGCCGCGACTGGGCGACCAACGCCCGCTGGTCGGGAATCGCTCGCGACTACGAGCCCGAGGATGTCGTCAAACTGCGCGGTTCGCTGATCGAGGAGCACACGCTGGCCCGTCACGGAGCCGAGCGCCTCTGGAACCAGATCACCGCCGGCGACATCCACTCCGGTGATTACGTCAACGCCCTCGGTGCGCTGACCGGCAACCAGGCAGTCGAGCAGGTCAAGGCCGGCCTCAACGCCATCTACCTCTCCGGTTGGCAGGTCGCCGCCGACGCGAACGCCGCCGGCCAGACCTACCCCGACCAGTCGATCTACCCGGCCAACTCGGTACCGCAGGTCGTCCGCCGCATCAACAACGCTCTGATGCGCGCCGACCAGATCGACACCTCGGAAGGCAACAAGCAGGTCGATGACTGGTTCGCTCCTATCGTCGCTGACGCGGAAGCAGGCTTCGGCGGCACGATCAACGTCTACGAGCTCATGCGCTCGATGATCGCCGCCGGCGCTGCCGGTGTGCACTTCGAGGATCAGCTCGGCTCCGAGAAGAAGTGCGGCCACCTCGGCGGCAAGGTCCTCGTTCCGACCTCGCAGCACATCCGCACCCTCAACGCCGCCCGCCTCGCGGCCGACGTCGAGAACGTGCCCAGCCTCGTCATCGCCCGCACCGACGCCGAGGCAGCCACGCTGATGACCTCGGACATCGACGAGCGCGACCAGCAGTTCGTCACCGGTGAGCGCACCGCCGAAGGCTTCTACAAGATCACGAACGGACTCGAAGCCGGCATCGCTCGCGGACTGTCCTACGCTCCGTACGCGGATCTGCTGTGGATGGAGACCTCGACGCCCGACCTCGAAGCTGCGAAGAAGTTCGCCGAGGCGATCCACGCCGAGTACCCGGACCAGATGCTGTCCTACAACTGCTCGCCGTCGTTCAACTGGCGCAAGCACCTCGACGATGCGACCATCGCGAAGTTCCAGCGCGAGCTCGGAGCCATGGGCTACAAGTTCCAGTTCATCACGCTGGCCGGCTTCCACGCGCTCAACTACTCGATGTTCGATCTGGCTCACGGCTACGCCCGCGAACAGATGAAGGCATACGTCGAGCTGCAGGAACGCGAGTTCGCAGCCGAAGACCGCGGATACACCGCGACCCGCCACCAGCGCGAGGTCGGCACCGGATACTTCGACCTGGTTTCGACCGCGGTCAACCCGGAGTCGTCGACCACCGCACTGGCCGGCTCCACCGAAACCGCTCAGTTCCACTGAGCCGCACCGGGTTCGCACCCCGCTGACCAGCGGGGATGAACCCACCCAGAACCCGGGGCGGATCGGCAGTGTTTTCACGGGGTTTACATTGTCGATCCGCTCCGTCACACCACAGACGAGTCGAAACCCCGCCACGATCCCAACGCACGGCTCACGACTTACGGCAGAGCCGCCTCGGCGAGGATCACCCACAGAACCAGCCACACATTCCAGGCACACACTACGACGGGTGAGGAGAAGCCCATGTCTTACATCAAGATCAACGCGCCGCTCGAAACCGGCTTCGGCACCGTCCTTTCGGAGCCTGCTCTGACGTTCATCGCCAAGCTCCACGACGAGTTCGCCGGCGCCATCTGCGACGTGCTGCGCACGCGCCGGGCCCGCGCGGCCGAGATGAACGGCGGAACCCTCCCCCGTTTCAAGCCCGAGACCGCACGCATCCGCGCCGACCGCTCCTGGTCGGTCGCCGGATCCGCCGGCGCCCCCGGCCTCGAAGACCGCCGCGTGGAGCTCACCGGCCCGGTCACCGAGGATGAGGTCGTGGCGGCACTGAACTCGCAGGCGAAGGTGTGGCTGGCCGACCTCGAAGACGCCACGAGCCCCACCTGGGCCAATGTCATCGGCGGGCAGGTCAACCTCTTCCGCGCCATCCGCGGACAGCTGCCCGGCGTCAACAACGACAACCAGCCGACCATCGGACTGCGCCCCCGCGGTTGGCACCTGCCCGAGAAGCACCTGATCTACGTCGATGACAACGGCCAGGAGTTCTCGACCTCCGGTGCTCTCGTCGACTTCGGTCTGTACTTCTTCCACAACGCCCGCCACCTCATCGACAACGGCTCCGGCCCGTACTTCTACCTGCCGAAGCTCGAGTCCTCGCAGGAAGCACGCCTGTGGAACAAGGTGTTCGTCCTGGCGCAGAACATGCTGGGCATCCCGCACGGCACCATCCGGGCCACCGCTCACATCGAGACGATCACCGCGGTGTTCCAGATGGAAGAGATCCTCTTCGAGCTGCGCGAGCACTGCGCAGGCCTCGAGGCCGCCGGTTGGGACTACCTGTTCTCCGTGGTGAAGAACCTGCGCAACACCACCGACTACGTTCTGCCCGACCGTGAGCGTCTGACGATGGACCTGCCGCTGATGAAGGCGTTCACCGACCGCCTCGTGGCCACCTGCCACCGTCGCGGAGCACACGCGATCGGCACGATGTCCAACCTCATGGCCGATCACCCGGACCAGGAATTCGTGGCCGCCGAGTTCGAGCGCATGCGAGAGGACAAGGCCCGCGAGGCCTGGCAGGGCTTCGACGGCACCTGGGTGGCCGACCCGGCACTGGTTCCGGCGGCTCTGGCCGTGTTCGACGCCGCCCTGGGTTCGCAGCCGCACCAGCTGGAGAACAAGCGCCCCGATGTGCAGGTGACCAGCGAGAACATCCTCGACATCACCGGCCTCGAACCGGTCGTGACCGAAGAGGGTGTGCGGGTGAACATCCGCGTGGCCATCGGGTACATGAACGAATGGCTCGGCGGCAACGGGCACGTGGCTCTGGAGAACCAGCTCGAAGACGTGTCGACGGCTGAGATCTGTCGCTCGCAGATCTGGCAGTGGATCCGCCACGAGGTGACTCTGGACAACGGGCAGCAGCTGACCTCGCGTCTGGTGGAGCGCTACCTCGGCGAGGAGCTGGCTCTGATGGAGCGCACCGCCGACGATCACTTCGATGAGGCCGTGGAGATCTTCCGCGAGACGGCAATGGGCGAGGAGTTCGCCGAGTTCCTCACCATGCCGGCCTACACCGACCACCTGGTCGACCGGGTGTCCAAGGCCAGCGAAGCCTTCGTCGCCTAACAATTGCTACCTGACGGCGGCCCAGCAACCTCGCGCGAGGTTGCTGGGCCGCCGTCAGGTAGTTTTGGGCGGGATCGTGTGGGGACTCAGCTCCAGTCCATGCCCTCGGGCGGCCACGGTTCGCCGTCCGCCTGAGCGTTGAGCTGGTAGGCGATCGCGCCATCGATCGATTCGCGGATGATGTCCGCGTGGCCGGCATGGCGGGCGATCTCGGTGGCCAGGTGCCACAGGATCCAGCGCACGGTCATGGTGAAATCGTTGGGCATCCACGGGTTATGCGGCATCGGAACTTCGGTGCCGAGGTCGGTCCCTGCCTCGTCGACTGCAGCCCTCGCGTCCTCGATCCCGTCGATGACCTTGTCGAAGATCGCGACCGCCTCGGCGATGTCGAGGTCGGGGAGAGCGGACCCGTCGAACATCGCCGTCAGCCCCAACTTCTCGTTGACCGTCCGGTAGTCATCCTCGCCGACCTCTCGAGTCGGGTCCTTGACTTGAATGAGCCAGTTATTGACCACCTGGGCTCCGTGAACGATGAGGCCCGCGATACTCAATCCACTGGCCGTCGGCGTGCTGCGTGCCTGCTCATCGGTCAGGTCCAGAGCCGTGAGCTTGAGCTGGGTGCACTGCTGAGTGAGGTAGGTGAACGCGGCATCGGCTTCGCTCGTGACGGAAGGGGTGAAGAACGGCATGATCTCTCCTTTGCGATGTCCGCCGCGGCCGGATGGCTGAAGCGGTGATCCTATCGTGAGGTGTGATGCGGACATATACTGTCCGCATCAATCAATCCGGCGAAACTTTCTCATTCGGAGGCGGAATGCGGTCGGAGACGCGACTCTTGAGTCTGCTCGGTCTGTTCGCATCCGGCAGGAGCTTCACTGCCATCGAGCTCGCCGCCCGCTTCGGCGTCACTTCACGAACCATCCGTCGAGATATCGCCGAATTGCGCGATCTCGGCTACATCATCTCCTCGGCACCGGGCCTGACCGGGGGCTATCGCGCCGAATCACGGACGGTGCTGCCGCCTCTGCAGCTCGAGGCTGGGGAGGCGCTGGCCACCGCGGTCGGCCTGGCACTCCTGCGCGGGGCGGGCCTGGACACCGAACACGCAGAATCGGCGACGACGAAGCTGCAGACGATGCTCCCGGCCGCGATGCGCTCGACCGTCGCCGAAATCTCGACGGCTGTGTCTGTGTCCGAAGGCCACGCACCCGGAGTCGACATCAGCGCGGTCATCACGCTCGCCTCGGCTATCAATGCGTCGACGATCGCGACTTTCGACTATCGGAAGATGCAGCGCCATGGCGTCGACGACCCCACCGTCACGGGCCCGGCCGACCCCCTGACTGCCGACGCGACCGGCACCCTGACGGCCGACGCATCCGCCGGCCCGGACGGCGACCACTCCTCGACGGCCCGCCGCGTTGAACCGATCCGTCTCGTCGTCTTCGGCGCGCACTGGTACCTCTTCGCGTTCGACCTCGACCGCGATGACCATCGGGTCTTCCGCCTCGACCGGATGAGCCGGGTTCACGCGACGACATTGAGCATCACCCCACGTGAGCACCCCGACGCCGAGGCGGCTGTGTCCGCAGCCGTGACCACCACCGCGTATCCGCACACCGTCGTTCTGCGCACTGCCGCCTCGGCGCGGGAAGCGAAGGAATGGTTCCCCACCCGGAGCGCCACCATCACCGAGGCGGCCGATGGGGTGCGCATCACCTGCGGATTCTGGGATCTCAGGTGGGTCGCGGCCACCCTTGCGTCCATCCCCGCCGAGATCGAAGTGCTCGACCCACCTGAGCTCATCGACGCCCTACGCGACCACGCAGAGAGGGCGCAAGCGGTCGTCGAAGCGTCCAGGACTACCTGACGGCGGCCCAGCAACCTCGCGCGAGGTTGCTGGGCCGCCGTCAGGTAGTAATTGGGGCAATGGGGGTTGCGGGTTGCTGACCGAAGCGTGATCCCGAAGTGAACGAATCATGGATGAGTCCATATACTGGGGGCCATGACGATTCTCATTGGCTACCTACCCGCTCCCGAGGGTGAGGCTGCTCTGCGCGCGGGATTCGCAGAGGCCAAACTGCGGTCGAGCGCTGCCGTCGTGATCAACTCACAGCGACGAGGTGCCAGTGGAGCTCCGACCGAGATCGGTGAGGACGAGATCAAGCGGATCGTCGACCTCGGCAAGGAATCGGACGTCGACGTCGAGGTGCTCCAGCCCGATCACGAAGACGATCTGCCCGGCACGCTCAACGACCTCGCCGAGGAGTACGAAGTCCAGCTCATCGTCATCGGCCTGCGCAAACGCTCGGCGATCGGGAAGTTCATCCTCGGCTCGCAGGCACAGCGCATCCTCCTCGAAGCCGAGGTCCCGGTGCTGACGGCCAAGGCCTGAAACCTCGCCGAGGCGGCCCTGACCTCGGGATCATCGCCGCGGTTGCAGCCCCCATCCCCAGGCGAGGAGCTCGGCCAACGACACGCCCTCGGCGTCACTGAGATCCGTGATCTGAGTGCGGCACGAATACCCGTCGGCAAGAACGACCTGCAGCCGGGCGCCTGCACCTGAACGCGTCGCACGCTCCGGCGACACATCTGTACCGGACCCTGTCGCACCGGTCGGCGAAGCATCGACTCCTGAACCAGTTCCAGACCCCACACCGGCGGCCCGTCCCCGCTTGCGCAGCGCCGGCAGCAGGGCCACCTCGGCGACGGCGACCGAGGTTTCGAAATGGCCGTCTTCGACGCCGAAGTTCCCGGCCAGACCGCAGCACCCGCCGAGGAACTCGGTATTCGCTCCAGCCCTGGCCAACAGCTCCTTATCTGCCGCGTTGCCGAAGATCGCCGACTGGTGACAATGCGGCTGCACGAGCGCTTCGATCCCGGACAGGTCCGGCAGTTCGGCACCGATGCTCAGCAGATACTGGGCGAGAGTCTGCACCCGGTCGGCCACTCGGTGCGCGGCCTCATCGGCGACGAGTTTGAGCGAATCATCCTTGAGCGTCGCCAGGCACGAAGGCTCGACGCCGATGATCGGCACATCCCCGGTGGCATCGAGAGCCGTGATCGTCTCCGAGAGATTCGCCTTCGCGCCATCGAGCTGACCGGTGGAGATGAGCGGCAGCCCGCAGCACACGGTCTGATCGATCACCCGCACACGCACACCGGCCTGCTCGAGCACAGCGACGGCCGCGGCGAGGATGCGCGGAGCGAAATGGTTCGACCAGGAATCGGCGAACAGGATCACCCCAGCGTTCGGCCGCAACGAATCCGAGGCCGGCGACGACGCCTTGGCCGGGGACTCAGCCTTCGAGCGAGACTCGGCGTTCGTACGCGACCCCGGTGCCGCCTCGGCGGCGGTGGTGGTCCACCATTTCCTGAACGTCGTGGACGCGAACTGCGGGATCGAGCGACGAACGTCGATGCCGGCCATCTTCTTCGCCAGCGTCGTCAGCCCTGGCAGCCCCGATACCCGGTTGACGACCGGCGCGAGCGGGGTGATCAGGCGGGCGAGCTGCGGAAGGAACCCGAGCGAATAGTGCTTCATCGGCCGCAGCCGTCCCTGATAGGTCTGGTGCAGGACCTCGGCCTTGTACGTGGACATGTCCGTGCCGGTCGGGCACTCGGTCCCGCAGGCCTTGCACGACAGGCACAGGTCGAGAGCTTCGTGCACCTCGGGGGAGTCCCAGCGAGGCTCGAGCAGATCCCCGGACACCATCTCCTGCAGCACGCGTGCCCGCCCCCGCGTCGAATGCCGCTCGTCCCGGGTGGCCTGATACGACGGGCACATGATGCCGCCGCCGGCCGCCGAATCCGCGCGGCACTTGCCGACTCCGGTGCACCGGTGGACCGCCGAGGCGAAACCGGCAGACTCGCCTTCATAGGCCATCGCCAGAGTGCCGGGCAGCTCCTGGCGCAGCGGCAACTGAGACAGACGGATCGATTCGTCGAGAGCGTCGGGGTCGACGATGACACCCGGATTGAGCAGATGCTGAGGATCGAAGAGGCGTTTGACCTGGGCGAACAGATCGAGCGCTGCCGGGGCGTACATGAGCCGCAGCAGTTCGGAGCGCGCCCGACCGTCCCCATGCTCCCCGGAGACCGACCCGCCATAGCGGGCGACGAGCTTCGTGGCCGCGACCATGAAATCGCGCATCACCTGCCCGCCGTTCGGATCCTCGAGCGGGAAGTCCACGCGCATGTGCAGGCAGCCGTCACCGAAGTGCCCATAGGGAATGGCCCACAGTCCGTGCTCCTCGAGCAGCTCCATGAGATCGTGCAGATAGTCGCCGAGGTGGTCCACCGGAACCGCCGAATCCTCCCATCCCGCGTGGGCGTCGCGACCATCGGGTGTGCGTGAGACCAGGCCGGCGCCATCGGCGCGGATCGCCCACACCTCGGCGGCCGCCCGGGCGTCCAGGACCGCGGAGTCGAGTGACTTCGACTCGGAGATGAGGCGCTGAGTCTCGGCCTCGAGCTCGGACTCGTCCTCACCGGTGAGTTCGACGACGAGCCAGCCCCCACCTTCCGGCAGCGGAGGGACCGCCTCGGCGCCCTTGGTGTCGATGACCCGGTCGAGCATGCGCGAGTCGAGACCCTCGCAGGCGGCGACGGGGAAATCCTTCAGCAGCGGCGCATCGTGGGCGGCGGCGACCATGTCCGCGTAGCCGAGGACTACCGCCGAGGTGAAGCTCGGATCCTTGACCAGGCGCATCTTCGCCGCCAGGATGACACCCCAGGTGCCCTCGGTGCCGGCGAAGGCGCGGCGGACGTCGAAGCCGTTCTCCGGAAGGAGGGATTCGAGCCCATACCCGGAGACCTGGCGGGAGAACGTGCCGAAGTTCGTGCGGATGGTGCCGAGGTTCTGTGCCACGAGTTCATGCAGCCGTGGGAACGTCGTCGAGGCGTCCGAGTCATCGAGGGTGACGACGGTGCCGTCGATGAGCATGATCTTCAGTGCCAGGATGTTGTCGCCCGTGCGGCCGTAGCCCAAAGCTCGCGGTCCGCAGGCATTGTTGCCGATCATCCCGCCGATCGTGCAGCGGGTGTGCGTGGATGGGTCCGGGCCGAACCGCAGACCGTGCGGTTTGGCCTGTCTCTGCAGATGGGCATGGACGCAGCCGGACTGCACCCAAGCCGACTGCTCGTCCGGGTCGAGGTCGAGGACCGCATTCATATGGAGAGTGAAGTCGAGGACGATGCCGCGGCCGATGGCATTGCCGGCGATGGATGTACCGGCACCACGACTGGTGATCGGCACGCCGAGGCGGCGGGCAACGGAGAGGACCCGCGCCACTTCGTCTTCGTCGTAAGGGAAGACGATGGCGGCGGGGACGAGCCGGAAGAGCGAAGCGTCTGAGGAGTACGCGGCGCGGTCGGTGTCGTCGATGCTGAAATCACGGATGCCCGCGGCGCGGAACTGCTCGGCGAGTGCGGTGGGAAGCGCTGTCTGGGACTCGTCTTCGTCGACGGTCGCCCGGTTCGCTTCGCTGGGATGGGCCATAGTCGTCATGTCCGCATTGTGCCACTTGGGTTGCTGGAACATCGATACCTTCCACGGCGGGGAGTGGCGAGCGAGAGTCATCGTCGCGAACCAGCGAAAGTTATACATTCGTTATGACACATGCTCAGAACGGTGCTAGTCAGTAGCCTGAGTTCCTATATCCGGGAATTCTTGGCGTCTTGACATATTCATGGTATCTAATGGGACTACACCAATTCGTGGCAACGGGCCACTACATGAATGCAAGGGAAGAAACCATGTCTCGTCGAGCTCGTGAATTGACAGTCGACCAAGCCGCATTAGTCGGGGCGGTCCGAAAGGTCGCGCGGCAGCGATTGAAAATCAACACCGACTATGTGATGGCGATTCTGCGCGCCCGCGAAGAAGGCGCGACCTTCGGTGCGATCGCCGAGGCAGCCGGCACCTCCTCGCAAGCCGTTCAGGAGATCGTGCGCAGGCACGGACCGGTCAAGCGCAGTGAGCCGAAGGCCGGAGTCGCCGACCCCGCCTGATCCCAGAGAACACAGGGGCAGAACGGCGTTCGCCGGTCCCCTCTGTGTTCGTACTTCCCGCGCAAAGACCAGGGCGGTGATCCATACTCGATATGGATCACCGCCCTTGTGCGATTCATGGACGTTTTCTGACGATTCCGTGACCGAATCTTCGCGGAGCCGGAGGCGGGAATTTCCCGAACGAAGACAACGGGGCTGATGGGCTGAGAAAGCCTTCAGGAGAATCCTGCCCTGCGTGCGGAAATCGCTTCACGATTCGACTCTTCGACTGTTTGTGAAATATCAGATGCTGAAGTGCCCTGCCGACAACCTCAGGTGCGTTTCCAGCTCGGTGGAAAAGCCGTGCAATCGGAGTTCCCGACCTCCTTGGACGGCTTAGATACAAGAAGTACATATTCGCCGGTGTATTGCAGTCTTGTTACACATGCCGCAGATCTGGGCGGTCTCCGGTCGGCGGCGGACACCCGGGCGAGATGCTGAGAGGGTTGTCTAGAGTGGCCGTATGAACTCCGAGCTCGAATCGCTGCCCGCTGAGATCGTCGACCACCCTCTGATCCGCATCGCCTCCGACCTCTCACTCATGGCGTGGGAGCAGATGCTCGCCTGGAGGCCGCTGCTCGGCGCGAGCCTCGACGCCAGTGTCGTCGACACGAAGACCTCGCCGAATGACCTCGTCACTCGCGCCGATGCGCAGATCGAGGCGCTTGTGCGCGGCTATCTCAACCGAGCCAGGCCCCACGACCTCATGGTCGGCGAAGAGGGTTCGGAGGCACTCGACCCGGTCGAATTCTTCCCGGCGGACTTCCTGCTCAAACTCAACGCTTTCGATCCGGAGACCGGTGCACTCAACGAGGCTGCTGACGAGGGTCCGCGTCTGGAATGGCATGTCGACCCGATCGACGGCACCGTCAACTATGTCCGCAACATCGAACACCACGCGTTCTCCGTCGGGGTCTGCGCGGCCGCAGGTGAGGCAGATGCCGGCCTAGGACTCGGCGACTGGCAGATCGGACTCGTCGCCTCGCCGGGGTTGGATGCCACATGGCTGGCGGCTGCCGGTCGCGGTGCCTTTCGGGTCGACGGGCGCTTGGCCGACCACCGCGAGGCCGGCTCCGCCATTCCGGCGCGACGACTGCACGGGACTCCGCCCGGGCTGTCCGGCAAGCTCCTGGCCACCGGATTCGCCTATGCTCTGAGGAACCGCGGGGCCCAACTGGCCAAGCTCGACGACCTCATGACCGGCTACGACGATATCCGCCGCTGCGGATCGGCGGCACTCGACCTGTGCATGGTCGCCGAAGGTCGGGTCAACGGCTACGCCGAACGCGGACTGGGCATCTACGACTACGCCGGTGGGGCTGTCATCGTCGAAGAGGCCGGACTCAAGGTCAGTCGCGGAGGATCCGGCGGGCCGACCGCCGCGGCAGATACTGAAGAAGAGGTCGACCGCCTCATCGCCGCTATCTGATCTGAGGCCCACCGCGCACCCACCCCGCCGCGCGCCCATCCGATCTCACTTCAGATGTGATACAGATAACGTCATACTTTTTTGACTTTATTTTCAAAGCATAGGCTAAGCTTACTTTCAGTGTGCGCACACGTTTTTCTCATACGTACATTCCTGAAAGTGGGACCCCATGGTTTCGACTCGCCTTCAATTGAGCGCCCTGGCAGGCGTTGTCGCTCTGACTCTGGCCGGCTGCGGCTCGGCAGACTCCGATTCGGCTCAGGCCGAAGACTCCGGATCCACGATCGAGGTCGAGGACAACAACGGCAAGCAGACCGTCGCCTCCCCGCCGAAGTCCGTTGTCGCCACCGACAACCGCACGTTCCAGACGCTCAGCGACTGGGGCATCGAACTCAGCGGCGGCGCCGTCTCCCTGATGAGCGACGACCTCGACTACACGCAGGATGATTCCATCCTCGACCTCGGCAGCCACCGCGAACCCGACCTCGAGAAGGTCGTCGAGGCCAAGCCCGATCTCATCGTCAACGGCCAGCGCTTCGCACAGTTCCATGACGACCTGGCCAAGCTGGCCCCCGAAGCAACCGTGCTCGAACTCGATCCCCGCGACGACGAGGACTTCGACGCCGAGCTGCGCCGCCAGGCCGAGGTCCTCGGCGAGGTCTTCGGCAAACAGGACGAAGCGAAGAAGCTCGTCGACGACTTCGACGCCTCGATCGAACGCGCCCAGAAGGCCTACGACGACAACGACAAGGCCATGGGCCTGATCACCTCGGCCGGCGACATCGGCTATGCCGCACCGTCGGTCGGCCGCACCGTCGGACCGGTCTTCGACATCCTCGACCTCGACCCGGCCCTCGAGGTCGAAGAGGGCAGCGAGGACCACCAGGGCGACGACGTCTCCGTCGAAGCCATCGCGAAGTCGAACCCCGACCTCATGATCGTCCTCGACCGCGACGCCTCCTTCGCCCCTGAAGAACGCGACGAAGGTTCGGCCCCGGCTGCCGAAGTCCTCGAAGACTCCGAAGCGCTCAAGGATGTTCCTGCGATCAAGGACGACAAGATCGTCTACTTCCCCGAGGACACCTACCTCAACGAAGGCATCCAGACGTACACCGAGTTCTTCAACGACTTCGCCGACAAGCTCGAAGCTCAGAAGTGATGACCCTCGCCGAGGCGGCCCGACGTCGGAACGAAGCCCGACGCAACCGGACGGCTGAGTCCCCGCAGGGAACGGTCGATCCGTCCCCCAGCGGGTCGGCAGTCTCGTCCGCACGTGGGGCCGCCTCGGCGAAGGCACCACTGTTCGGATGGCCCCTGCTGTTGGGCATCGTCGGGGTCGCCATCCTCCTCGCGCTCTCGCTGCTCACCGGCGTCTACGACATCTTCGGCGGTGACGGCGGGGCCGAGATGTTCCAGATCACGCGGATCCCGCGCACGATCGCCCTCGTCCTGGCCGGCGCCGCAATGGCGATGTGCGGACTGGTCATGCAGCTGCTGACCCAGAACCGCTTCGTCGAGCCGACGACGACCGGCACCACCGAATGGGCCGGGCTCGGCCTCATGCTCACCGTCATCGTCTATCCCGACGCCTCGATCGTCGCGCGAATGGTCGGCGCGATCATCGCCGCGTTCGTCGGCACCCTCGTCTTCTTCGTCTTTCTGCGTCGCGTCTCTCTGAAATCCTCGCTCATCGTGCCCATCGTCGGCATCATGCTCGGCGCCGTCGTCGGCGCCGTTTCGACATTCATCGCGGTGCAGACGGATATGCTGCAGTCGCTGGGCATCTGGTTCGCCGGCAGCTTCACGTCGATCCTGCGCGGCCAGTACGAGACCCTGTGGATCGTCGCGGCCGTCGTCGTCGCCATCTTCATCCTCGCCGACCGCTTCACCGTGGCAGGGCTCGGCAAGGAGATCGCCACCAACGTCGGTCTCAACTACAACCAGATCCTGCTGCTGGGAACCGTGTTCGTGGCGATTGCGACCGGAGTGGTCACCGTCGTCGTCGGCAACCTGCCGTTCCTCGGCCTCATCGTGCCGAACATCGTCTCGCTCATCCGCGGCGATGACCTGCGCTCGAACCTGCCTTGGGTGTGTCTGCTCGGCATCGCAATCGTCACCATCTGCGACCTCATCGGCAGGATCATCGTCATGCCCTTCGAAGTGCCCGTCTCCCTCATCCTCGGCGTCGTCGGGGCGGCCGTGTTCGTCGCCCTGCTGCTGCGTCAGCGAAAGGTCGGGTGAGTGCCGATGCGTGCGAAGGACGAATCCCCGGGTCACACCGGCGCCGAGGCGGCCGACCCGACCGCGGTCACCGACATTCCCGGTGGGGATCGTCGGAGCTCCGCGAACGAAGCCAGCGGGGATCGGTCCGGTGCAGGCGTACGGGACGGTGGGCTGCCTCGGCGCGAGTCTGCCTCTGTCCGCAGGTCGTCGGGTCCGCTTCCGACGGCGAAGTCGGCGCGTCGCTACTGGACGATGATCATCGTTCTCTCGGTCGCCTCGGCGGGGATCGCTCTGGGCATCCTGGCCTGGGACAATCCGATGCCGATCACGGACCCGGGATTCTGGCTGATCGCGGAGCTGCGGCTGACGAACCTCGTCGTCATCGCCATGGTTGCGCTGTGCCAGTCGTTCGGCACGGTCGCCTTCCAGACGGTGACGAACAACCGGATCATTACGCCCTCGATCATGGGATTCGAATCCCTCTACGTGGCGATCCAGACCTCGGCGATGTACTTCTTCGGGGTCACGGCGATCGTCGAACTCAAGGGGCTCGTGCCCTTCGTCGTCCAGCTGGTGCTCATGGTCGGGCTGTCGCTGGCGCTCTACGGATGGCTGCTTTCCGGACGGCATTCCTCAGTGGCGCTCATGCTGCTCATCGGCGTGGTCATCGGCGGCGGACTCGGATCGGTGGCGACATTCATGCAGCGGACGCTGACGCCGAGCGAGTTCGACGTCCTCTCCGCCCGCCTGTTCGGGTCGATCTCGAATTCGGATTCGAGCTACCTGCCGGTATCGATCCCGCTGTGCGTGCTGGCCTGCCTCGGGCTCTACCTCTGTTCCTCACGCTTGAATGTGATGGCGCTGGGACGGGATATGACGAGCAACCTGGGACTCAACTACAAGGGCGAGCTGCTCAAGGTCCTCTTCTTCGTCTCCATCCTCATGGCGGTGTCCGTGTCGATGATCGGACCGATGGTCTTCCTCGGGTTCCTCGTCGCGATGCTCGCCTACCAGTTCGCCGACACCTATGACCACAAACGTCTCTTCCCGATGGCCGCGCTCCTCGGCTTCGTGGTTCTGGGTGGGGCGTACTTCGTCATGAAGAACATCTTCTACGCCGAGGGGTTCGTGTCGATCATCATCGAGATCGGCGGCGGCGGCGCCTTCCTGCTTGTCATCCTGAGAAAGGGGCGCCTGTGATCACGCTCGAATCGGTCCGCAAATCCTACGACGACGAAGTCTCGATCGGGCCCGTCGATCTGCAGATCCCAGCCGGGGGAGTCACCGCCCTGGTCGGGCCGAACGGCGCCGGAAAGTCGACTCTGCTGACGATGATCGGGCGGCTGCTCGGGATGGATTCCGGTGCGATCTCGGTCGCCGGCTATGACGTCAGTTCGACGAAGTCGAAGGATCTCGCGAAGATCGTGTCCATACTGCGCCAGGAGAATCACTTCATCACCCGGCTGACGATCCGCCAGCTCGTCGGCTTCGGGCGCTTCCCGCATTCGAAGGGGCGACTGACGACCGCCGATGAGGAACTGATCTCGCAGGCGATCGACTTCCTCGAGCTCGGGGAGCTGGAGAACCGGTTCATCGACGAGCTCTCCGGCGGGCAGCGGCAGCGGGCGTATGTGGCGATGGTGTTGGCGCAGGACACCGACTACGTGCTGCTCGATGAGCCGCTCAACAACCTCGACATGAAGCGGTCGGTGCAGATGATGCAGCACCTGCGCCGGGCCGCCGCCGAGATGGGGAGGACCATCGTCATCGTTCTCCACGACATCAACTTCGCCGGTCACTACGCCGACCACATCTGCGCGGTCAAAGACGGCGCCGTCATCGAATTCGGTGCGCCCGAGGAGATCATGACCGGTGAGGTGCTCTCACGTGTCTTCGACACTCCAGTCGACGTCATCGACGGACCCCGCGGCCCCCTTGCGGTGTACTTCTGAGTCCGGTTGCGGCCACCTGGCCTCAGTCTGCGCGTGAGTTTTGCCTTTGCGCTGATTTCATGCCGCCGGCGGGGCCGGCGGAGGGTACGTTCCGGGAAGCATGGGGATGGTGAGGAGCCACTTGAGGCGACTCTCGGGCGCTCATCGCCTTTTGACCGAACCATCGAGTTCGAACCAGATGCATCGATCAGAAGGCGATGACAGATGCCCCGTAAGTCGATGACGGATGGTGCAAAAGCCGATCACCAGACTTGGGCTCCAGTGGACTGAGCGCTCACTTGCGCACCAGACACTGTGGAGTACCTTCTCATTCGGCACCTTTAGAGAATCCAGACAGTCGGCGCGTTCATAGGTTCAAATGGGCTAAACCGTCTCAGCGGTGCCCAGCATCTGCGAGTTCTCAGGGATTCGTGTGCAGAGACGTTCATCAGTGGCCTGTGGAGAATATCTCGACTCGACCGTCGTTGACTTGTGGACGACGAAACGTTGTCCACAACCTCAGCGCAAGGGGTACTAACGGCAGTTCGCTGATGCCGATACTCGCCAGATGAAGAATACGATCTATCGTGAAGAGTTCTCCGCCGCCGGCATCTCTTCCAAAACGATCAAGAGCGCGCTGGATTGTTGTCTGATTCGTCTCTGCCGCGGGGTGTACTCGGTGATCCGTGAGTGCGGAGTGAAAGACCACAGTCGGATTGCGGCATTTATCAGAGACGTCGACTGGATCAGTTTCCACGTCGGCAAAACTCCAGCCGACCTGAAGCGCGATTTCAGGTATCAGACCCAGCTCCGAGCGCTGCGCATTCAGAGTTACCGCTGGTACCGGCCAGAGGACGTGATCGTTGGCAAATCGGCGGCTGTCCTCCACGGAATACCTTTGTACAAGGACGCATCGCAAGCGATCACGGTCAGACACCCAAGGAGCAATTCGCACACTAAGGAGATTATCCGTGTGCGGGATGAGGTACCCGCAGAGGATCAGGTCCGATTCGGTCACCTTGCGGCCACCTCGGCGATCAGGACGGCCTTGGACCTCATTCGGATTTCGGGTCAACACGAAGCTTTTGCAGCACTGGAATGGGTACTGCGTCAGGCGACGGCCGATCATTTCCCTGGCTTCAATCCGAGGTCCGGGTATACAGAAAAGTTTCAGTCCGAGGCACGTCGGATCATCAAGACGGCGTTCTATCCTGCGGTTGCTCGCATGCGATCGGGCCAGGTCACCGCGCAGCGGATGGTTGATGCGATCGGGCCGTTCTCTGAGAGCCCCGCCGAGAGCAAATGCCGACTCAACCTCATCGCTTTGAACCTGACGGGGTTCGAACAGCAGATCGAAGTCCGAGACAGCCGAGGCTTCATTGCTCGAGCCGATTTTCTCAATGAACAGGCACGAACGATCCTCGCGGTCGACGGAAGTGAGAAATACGCTCTGGTGGGTCCCTCGCTGATCCGGAGGGAAGGCGAACAGCACAATCGGCTTCTCAGCTTGGGCTATAAGGTCATCCATCTGAGTTTCGACGACGTGCTCAGACTCAACGACTTTCGGGACAAGATCTTCACACAGGTGCCGGAGCTGAAGCAGATGGTCGGGAGCCCGGACGAATGATGTAAGGTTCGCGCATCGACTTTTGTGCCGGTAACCATCGGGTTTTGTACAGTCGGGTATCGAGTTTTGTGTGGCGCATCGAGTTTTATCCCGATGACCTGATCAGAAGGCGATTGTTCGCCGAAGAGGCCGCTGAGTTGCCATGGCTCGGTGCTCGGTGCTCGGTGCTCGGTGCTCGGTGCTCGGTGAAGGCGCGGCCCAGCACCAATCGCTGCGGCGGCCTCGAGTGGCACCTGGAGGAGAACGGCGCCGATGTCCGTGACTGTCGGATCCTCTTCTCAGCTTTCCTCGATCAGGTGAGGGCGCGGAAGGCGGCTGCGGTTTCGGTCTGAGCCGACCCAGCGGCCTCCTCTATCTGTCGTCTGCCGCGACGGCCGGGCGGATCAATACCCAACGGCGCACTGCCATCACGAGTGCGGCAACCAGCCCCACGATGAGCAGTCCGTCGGCGGCAATATAGAGCAGATGCAGGGACGACCCACCCTCGTCGACACCTGCGAGCACGGCATCCGTGCGCTGATTGAGCAGCGGCCGAATGACGACGACCTTGATGATGAGCACTCCGATGAGCCCGCATGCCACACTGCGGTAGACGCGATCGACACCCGACTTCAGCAGCGCCCACAGCAGGATCACGGCGATGACGAGCTCGACCCAGTTCATCACTCCGAACACCAGCCGACCGATGCCCAGCCCCAGCGGGATCGTGATGCCGGGGGCAGTGAACTTCAGCGGTGCCTCGATGAGCGAGATGCCGATGATGAGCCCGAGCCAGATGGCGGGCAGGATGATCCGAGCGCTCGCCGCCAGCCGCGAATCATCGGTGCTGAAGAAGTGAGTCATGCCTTCGATTCTACCCTTCGTAGAAGAGGCCGGCAGCGCCCTCACTTTCACCCACCAATTACTACCTGACGGCGGCGCAGCAACCTCGCGCGAGGTATCTGGGCCGCCGTCGGGTAGTAAGAAGGGGTGGTGATCGGCCCACTCAGCGACTTCGCCGTACCCGCTCTAGACTGGTGTCCATGCGTCTGTTCTCCAACGCCGTGGTGCGCACTTTCGCACCCCAAG
This sequence comes from Brevibacterium sediminis, assembly GCF_013623905.1. Lineage (GTDB taxonomy): Bacteria > Actinomycetota > Actinomycetes > Actinomycetales > Brevibacteriaceae > Brevibacterium > Brevibacterium sediminis. The sequence goes on along the minus strand of NZ_JABKDD010000005.1, from coordinate 24,697 downwards.
CCGCCTCGAGTGCCCCCGACTCGAACACCCCTGCGTCGATCGCATCCGACCCGAGCGAATCGAACACAGACAAGGTCCCCGACCCGACCTCCACGCCGACCTTCGACCTCACACAGGCGGCCCCGGATGCGATCCTCGTCGATGGGGAGACCATCGTGGCCATCGGCACCCGGGCCGAACTTCTCGACATCGCCGCCGCGGAATCGTCGACGACGGCGGCGCTCGCCTCGGCGGGTGGGGTCGGTGCCACCACGGTCATCCCCGGCCTCGAGATCGATGAGATCGACTGCAGCGGGCAGGTCATTCTGCCCGGATTCGTCGACGGACACATCCACTCGATCCTGTACGCCGACTCCCTGACCGACCTCGATCTGTCCCAGACGAAATCACTGCCCGAGGCGGTCGCCGCCATCCGCGAACGCGCCGATTCCCTCCCGGTGGGCACCTGGGTGGTCGGCTCCGGATGGGACCTCAACAAGTGGGAGGACCCGAGCTACCCTGACCGGGAACTCCTCGACGCCGAGGTCCCCGACCACCCCGTGGCGATGTGGTCCCTTGATCTGCACACCCTGTGGGTCAACGCCCACGCCCTCGAGATCGCCGGCATCGACGAGGCGACCCCCGACCCTTCGGGCGGCAGTTTCGTCCGCGACGACGACGGACAGCTCACTGGCCTCGTGCGCGAGGACGCCACCGACCTCGTCGCCCGCTTCATCCCCGAACCCAGCCGCGAGGATCAGGTCGAACGCCTCGTCACCACCCAGGAGCTCTTCCTGTCTCAGGGGCTGACCGGGATCCATGACTTCGACGGCATCGCCGCGACCTTGGGCTGGAACGACCTGCACGCGGCCGGTCGCCAGGACATGCGCGTGACCTTGTTCCTGCGCTCGCCCGAAGTGCCGTGGGCGATCGAAACCGCCTGGCACACCGGTGACGGGGATGATTGGTTGCAGTGCGGCGGGCTGAAGCTGTTCTCGGACGGGGCGCTCGGCTCGCATACCTCGCACATGTCCTCAGCATTTCCCGCGATCGACGGTGAGGACGAGAACTTCGGTGTCGTGCAGATGACCGAAGACGAACTCTTCGACCAGGCGCACATCGCCACCGAAGCGGGAATCTCCGTTGCCATCCACGCCATCGGCGATCAGGCGAACCACCATGTGCTCGCTGTCTATGACCGCCTGCGGGAGACGACGAAGGCCGCGGAGGAGAAGTTCGGCCGACCCCTGCGTCACCGCGTCGAACACGCCCAGTTCATCCAGCCGGCCGACGTTGCCCGGTTCGCCGAGCTCGGGGTGCTCGCGTCGATGCAGCCGCGCCACTGCATCTCTGACCTGCACCTGCTCCACCTCATCGACGAGTCCGCGCAGCTGGCCGCCTATGCCTGGCCCGACCTGCTCGATGCGGGGGCGCACGTGGTCTTCGGCTCCGACGGTCCGGTCGAGCATGCGAACCCCTTCGCCGCGATCTATGCCGCGATGACCAGGGCGGACATCACCGGAGACGCGTCGACGACCTTCCAGCCGCACCGTCGCCTGAGTGCCGTCGAGGCCATCCGCCTGCACACTCAGGGACCGGCCTTCGCCGCCGGGCTCGAGGACCGGCGCGGATATCTGGCGCCGGGCATGGACGCCGACTTCATCGTCGTCGACACCGATCCGTGCGCGGCCGAAGGGCTCAACGTTGACCACTTAAGTGTCGCCGCAGCAGAGCGCGACGGCCTCCTCGGCTACGATTCCGAAGAAGCCCTGTTCGCCCACGCCGAGGCGATCCGCGACACCCGAGTCGCGCTCACCGTCGTCGGCGGCGAAGTGAAATACCGGGCCTGAATCGCCGAGGTGGACGACCACCTCGGCGGTGGGCGGGACCCGCACTGCCCGCTCCGTCGATCAACCGCTCCCTCGACCAACCGCTCCCTCGACCAACCGACAAGGACGTCCCCGCATGCCCCGCTCGTTTCTGGCCCAGGCCCGCAAGGTCGATGAGGCGACCCCGGACTCTCGCAGCCGCGAGGTCGACTTCCTGCGCGCCGCGGCGATCACCGTCGTCGTGCTCGGCCACTGGACGATCATCGCCGTCAGCGCCACCGGCGGCATCGAACCGCATGGTCTGCTCGACCAGGCCAGGTGGACGCACCCGCTGACCTGGGTGTTCCAGGTGATGCCGATCTTCTTCCTCGTCGGCGGCTACTCCAACGCACTGTCCTGGCGTTCGGCCAGGCGGCGACAGACCGGCTACGCCGAATGGCTGCGGGCACGCCTGCGCAGGCTCGGCCTTCCGCTCATCCCGCTGCTGCTCGTCTGGCTGGCCACCTGCGTCATCGCCCTGGCCGTCGGCGCCGAACCCGCCTCGGTCCAGCTGGCCTCCCAGATGGCACTCGTGCCGACGTGGTTCCTCGCCGCATATCTGCTCGTCGTCATCGTCGCCCCGCCGTGTCTGATCCTGTGGGAGCGTTGGGGCTGGTGGTCGATCATCGCCGGCATCGGCTTGGCCGGCATCATCGACCTCATCAGCATCGTCACCGAGAGCACGCTCGCCGGCTACCCGAACTACCTGCTCGTCTGGGCGAGCTTCCACCAGTTCGGCTATGCCTGGCTCGACGGCCGACTCTCCAGCATCAGACGCTGCCTGCTGCTCTTCGTCATCGGCGCCGTCGGGCTCGGGCTCCTCGTCGGCTTCGGCCCTTACCCGGTGTCGATGATCACCGCGGGCACCGACACGATTTCGAATTCCGCCCCGACCCGTGTGACGATGGCTTTCCTCGGCATGGCCCAGGCCGGAATCGTGCTCATGCTCCAGCGCCCACTGGCGAAACTGCTGCGCAGCCCCGGCCTGTGGTTCCTCACGGTGCTCGTCAACCAGCGCATCATGACCTGGTTCCTCTGGCACCTGACCGCGCTGACTGCCCTGGCCAACGTCCTCATCGGACTCGACGCCGATGCCCTGCTGCCGACTCCGCTGACCGGAATCTGGTGGCTCACCCGTCCGCTGTGGGCACTGGTTCTGCTGGCGATCACCGGGGTGCTCGTGGCGATCTTCGGCCGGTTCGAAACACCCGCGCCAGACGACCGTCCCGCCCCTCCCATGTGGATGCCGATCGCCGCCTCGGCGGCCATCTGCGCGGGCCTCGCGATCATGGCCGACACCGGAATGGTCAACGACAGGGGCGTGACCTGGATCTGGCCGGTGCTGCCGCTCGTCGGCATGGTTGCCTTCGGTGTCGTTCGCCTGCCCGGTCGGCGAACCGCCAAGAGCTGACCCTCGCCGAGGCGGCCGGACCGTCACGCTGAAACGTTGCCGCGTCGGACGCGGAGATACGGAATGAGAACGGCCCGACGTCCCCGCGGGGACGTCGGGCCGTTTCTCACGGTGATCGGGTGATCCACCTCGGCAAAGGTGCGACGGGGACGTCGGGCCGCCTCGGCGAGGGCGAATTCGATCAGATGTGGCGACCGCCAGAGATCTCGGTGACGGTGCCGGTGAGGTAGCTCGAGAGTCCGGAGGCGAGGAACAGCACCACGGAGGCGACCTCTTCGGGTTCGCCGGCGCGGCCCAGCGGGATGTCGGCGAGCTTCGAATCGATCGCGTGCTGCGGCATGGCCGCGGTCATCGCGGTGTTGATGAAGCCGGGCTGGATCGCATTGATGCGGATGTTCTTGAACGCGACTTCCTTGGCCACGGCCTTCGTCATGCCGACGATGCCCGCCTTCGCAGCAGAGTAGTTCGACTGTCCGGGGTTGCCGACCTTGCCGCTGATCGAGGACACGTTGATGATCGAGCCGCCGCGGCCCTGCTCGCGCATGAGCGCGGTGGCGACCTTGAGCCCGTTCCATGTGCCGCGCAGGTGCACGGAGATGACGTCGTCGAACTGCTGCTCGGTCATCTTCCGGATCGTCGCATCGCGGGTGATACCGGCGTTGTTGACCCAGATGTCGATACCGCCGAATGCGGTCGTGGCCGCCTCGGCGAGTTTTTCGACGGCCTCGAGGTCGGACACATTGCACACCGCGCCCGTGGCGACTCCATCTCCGCCGAGTTCGGTCACAGCAGCCTGCAGACTCTCCTCATTCATATCGGCGAGAACGACCTTCGCGCCGGAGTCGACGAGGCTGCGCGCCATCGCCAGGCCGAGGCCCTGTCCGCCGCCGGTGACGACGGCGACCTTGCCGTCCAGCAGGCCGGGGATGGCGGTGACTCCGCCGGTTTCGGTGACGGTGATGCCGGAGTTCGCGATTGTGGATTCAGTCATGGGATTCCTTTCGTTGGTGAGGTCAGAAATGCCGGTCAGAGGTTGAACTGCGGTTTGTGCGCGCCTTTGAGCAGCTGCTTGGCGACGACGACGCGTTGGACCTCGGAGGTGCCTTCGTAGATGCGGAAGAGGCGTGCGTGGCGGTAGAAGCGTTCGACCGCGGACTCGCGCATATAGCCCATTCCACCTTGGATCTGCACGCCCTTGTCGGCGATGCGGGCGAGTGCTTCGGAGGCGAAGAGCTTCGCCGAGGAGGGGCCGAGCTTGCGATCGGTCTCGGCGTCCCAGCGCTGTGCGGCCGAGAGGACGAGGGCCTTGGCGGCGGCGACGTCGGTGTAGATATCGGCGAGCATCGCCTGGACGAGCTGGAATCGGGCGATCGGTTCCCCGCCCTGCTTCGCATCGGCGGCGAAGCGCACGGATTCGTCAAGGATGCGGATCGACTGGCCGACGCAGATCGCAGCGATGTGCAGGCGTCCCTTGTTGAGTGAGGCCATGGCCGCGTAGAAGCCCTTCTCCTCCTCACCGCCGATGAGGTTGGCGGCAGGCACGCGCACGTCGTCGAAGAAGATCTCCGAGGTCCAGGCGCCGGCCTGACCCATCTTGTGATCGTGCGGGCCGACGGTCACGCCTTCGGACTTCGTGGGCACGAGGAAGACGGAGATGCCCTTTGAGCCCGTGGCATTCGGGTCGGTGCGGGCGAAGACCATGAGGACGTCGGATGCCTCGGCGTTGGTGATGAACCGCTTGGAGCCGTTGATGATGTAGTCATCACCGTCGCGGGTGGCCTTCGTCCGCAGACCCGAGGGGTCGGAACCGGCCTCGGACTCGGTGAGGGCGAAGGAGGCGACGGCCTCTCCGGAGGCCAGGCGGGGCAGCCATTCGGACTTCTGCTCATCGGTGCCGTAGTTGACGAGCACCTGTCCGGCGATGCCGTTGTTCGTGCCGAACAGCGAGCGGAACGACGGGGTCGTGTAGCCGAGTTCCATAGCCAGCAGTGCGTCCTGTTCGGCATTGAGGCCGAGGCCGCCGTATTCCTCGGGCAGGGCCCAGCCGAAGAGTCCCATCTCGGCGGATTCTTTAATGATCGCCTCGGGGAAGGCGTCCTCGTCCTCGACCTGGGTCTCGAGGGGGACGACTTTCTCGCGGACGAATTCTCGGACGGCAGACAGGATGTCGTCGAGTTCTGAGTTGTCCATTGCTGTGTCTCCTTCAGGTGGATGCTGTGCAGAAGTCTGCGTGCAAGTGTCGGGATTGCGGTTCGGTCGGGATGAGTCCGAAACGGTGCGATCTAGAGGCTGTCGAGCCAGGCGCGGACCTGATCGGAGTCGGCTCCGAGTTCTGGGGGAGCGAGGTCGTAGGAGACCTGCGACTTCGACAGGGTGATCGGGTTGCGGACCGTCGGGATGACGCGATCGCCGGTGCCGGTGTCCACGACCGGTTCCAGGCCGAGGCTCTTGGCGTGTTCGATGCCTTCGGCGATCGTGTTGATCGGGGCGCAGGGCAGGCCCGCGGCCGAGAGCTTGTCGAACCATTCCTGTGCTGAGTGAGCCTGGAGGGCCTCGAGAAGTTCGGGCTCAAGGGAGTCGCGGTTGGCGTTGCGGTTCTTCGCCTGGGCGAATCGTTCGTCGTCGCACCAATCGGGGCGTCCGACCACCTCGGCGAGGATCCGGAATTGGCCGTCATTGGCCGCGGCGATGATGATCTCACCGGACTTCGCGGCCATCGGCTGGTAGGGGTAGAGGCTCGGGTGGGCGTTGCCCATCCGCGTCGGATTCACCCCTGCGGCCGCGTAGGCACCGGACTGGTTGGCCAGGCCGGACATCGCCGAGGACATGAGGTTGGTTTCGACGAGCTGGCCCTCGCCGGTGAGCGTGCGGTGTTGGATCGCGGCGAGGACGCCGATCGTGGTGTGCAGACCGGTCATGACGTCGAAGACGGCGACGCCGGCGCGGTACGGCGAGCCGTCGGGGCTGCCGGTGACCGACATGAAGCCGGACAGCGCCTGCATGAGGAGGTCGTATCCGGGCAGCGGGTTCTGCGGCCCGAAGCCGGTCACCGAAGCATAGATGACCGTCGGGTTGGCAGCGGAGACGCTGTCGTAGTCGAGTCCGTACTTCGCCAACCCGCCCGGCTTGAAATTCTCGACGACGATATCGGCTTCGGCCGCGAGCTTCTGTGCGGTGGCGAGGTCATCGGGGTCGGTGAAGTCGAGGACGATGTCGTATTTGTTTCGGTTGATCGACAGATAGTAGGTGGCATCCTCATCGCGCACCGGCGGAGCCCAGTGCCGGGTGTCATCGCCTTTGGGGCCTTCGACCTTGATGACGGTGGCGCCGAGGTCGGCGAGCATCATCGTCGAGTACGGTCCGGCCAGCACGCGGGAGAAGTCGACGACGATCTGTCCCGACAGGGGACCCGAGCCGGCGCGGGGGAGGAACTCCTCGAGGCGATCGTGGGCAGGTGACCGATGGTGGTCGCGAACGGAGCCGCTGTCGTGGTGCTCAGAAGTGGTCGACTGCTTCATCGTCGAATGTCTTCCTCTCGTCGGGCCGGCGGCGGTGCTGTGCGTTGTCGAGCTCGGCATTCTGGTCCCGTGCTTGTGCAGCGGGCGCGTGGTCCGTCCCACTATATAGCAGGATCGGTAATAATGTACATGGATTATTATCGAAACGGGTATTGGCTGGGATGTCGGTCGGGGCAACGGCAGAGGCTCCAGCGCGGATTCGGAAAAGGAGCAGTCGATGGAGATTCAGCAGGTCAAAGCGTTCCTCGCAGTCGCCGAAGAGCTGCACTTCGGTCGTGCAGCCGAACGGCTCGGAATGCTGCAGCCGCCGCTCAGTCGTACGATCCGCGCCCTCGAGGTCCACCTCGGCGTCGATCTGTTCCGACGCACGACCCGCAATGTGGCGCTGACCGCGGCGGGGGAGGCGCTGGTGGAGCCGGCGCGGAGGATGATCGAGTACCGAACCTTGGCCGCCGAGACAGTGCGCCGGGCCGCCGATGGGCAGACCGGACACATCGAATTCGGATTCGCCCACTCGTCATCGCGCAGACTGGCCGCGGCGCTCGTGACTGCATCCACCGCGCACAGGCCAGGGGTCAGCTTCGGGCTCCACTCCGATGTCTACGCCGAGGAGGGGATCACCCGCCTCGTCGACGGCTCGCTCGACCTCGCGCTTGTGAGGTGGGCGAAGCAGCCACCCGGGGTCACAGGTCGGCCGGTGATGGTCGAGCGTCTCTCGGCAGCCCTGCCGGTGGGTCATCGTCTGGCGGGACGCGCCTCGGTGCGGGTGGACGAGCTTGCCGACGAGGATTTCATCGCTCTGCCCGAGCATCCTTCCTCGACGTTGCGGGAGGCGACGCTGCGTCTGTGCCACGAAGCGGGGTTCGCACCGCGCGTAGTCCAGAGCGCGCCGGATTCGCAGACGATCGGAGCCCTGGTCGCGGCCGGACTCGGCATCTCGATCACCTTCGACTCGGTGTCCGCCGCCACCCGAGAGGTCGGCACCGTGGCCGTGCCCCTCGATATCCCCGAGGAGCCCACGATGCTCTACCTCGCCCACCGTACCGACCACGGAAAGGCCTCCGTGGAAGCGGTGCTCACCCTCGCCGAGGAAGTCCTGCCGACCGTTGGATGAGGGCGGTGGCGGGCCGGTTCACAGCTGCGCGTTCCAGGTGTCGAGGCGGTGGCGGAGATCCTCGGCGGTCATGTCCGTGAGGCCGATCCCGTGGTAGTTCGGCAGCCAGGTCTCGACGCGATCATGGGCACGTGCCGCAGCTTGGACGTCCCATGCGCGGATGTCATGGATGCGGCGGCCGAGGAGTCGTTCGTACCCGTCGAGAAAGTCGGCGGCCGCCTCGGGGGAACCGAGCAGCACGAGATCCTGACGGCACCAAGCGAGATCGACTCCGCGAGGTCCACGGCTCGCGCCCGACCAGTCGACGACTCCGGTCAGGCGCCCGCCCGTCCACAAGGCATTGCCTGCCCAGAAATCCGTGTGCGTGAGGACTTCTTCGTCGCGGTCGAGGTTCGCCCACTCCCGCTGGGCGCGAATCGCGATGGCAGAGTCTCCTGACGGCGGGGACTGCGGAGTCGGAGGCAGACCGGTGTCGTCGAGTTCGTGGATGCGGATCAGGGCTGCCGCCATTTCTCGAGCGATGGTGGTCAGCGGTGTCGCCGGATCCGGTGGTGAGCCCGGGACACGGGTCGTGACGATGACCGGATCGTTGGTGTCGGCATTGTGGGCGATGAGGCGGGGGACGAGATCACCGAGCGGGCTCAGCCGGTCCAGCACCTCGGCTTCCCTGATCGCCGCATCATGGCCGGCGGGGAATGCGCGGACGACGAGTTCCGCGTTTCCGTCGCGGGCCGCCATGGTCAGCGCGTGCTGACCGCCGGCAAGGGTCTCTTTGTAGCTCAGCTCTCGGCCGATCAGGGCCGAAGCTGTCGCGAGTGCGCGGGATCGGCGGCTTCGCTCGGCCGTTCGGAGCTGTCTCTTCAGCCCTTCGACATAGCGCCTGGCCATCAACTCCTGGGCCGCCACGGTCACCGGAGCGCCCAGGCGCAGGAGGGGATGTGCTGGGACGGAATCGGCGCTGATGGTCACGCCGAGGCGGCCGTCAGCGCCGATGGATACGAGGAAGGTCTCCTCGCCGCTCTCGAGGTGGCCCGGCAGGGTGCGATAGGTGAATCCGGCGCGATCCTTCTCATCGAACACCCGTGTGACGACGCACGAACCCACGGGCACGAGCAGATCGCGACCGCGCGGCCGCCTCGGCGGGGCGGGCCATGCGGGATTGAGTCCCAGGTCGACGATCTGACCTTCGGATACGCGACGGCTCGGACGGACCACCACGCCGGCGAGTTCCTGCAGCGTCCAGGAGAAGATCGCTTCTCGGGCGAGCGGGAACTGGTCGCCCGAGCCGAGGTCGAGATGGAACTCGAGATGATTCATGACTCCATTCTCGTTCAGTTCTCTCGTTCGATGGCCGTAGTCCTTGTCATCTTCGAACGGCTGTGCCTACGATGAGAACTGATCGCTGAACGAACGCTCGCTTCAGGGCAATTCGCCAGGTCAGCGCCGAATGACCATGTCACAGCACGAACACTGGAGTTCATCTATGTCAGACAGCACCTCATCCGCTCAGCCCGCAGCTGCCTCGGCGGCTCCGAAATCCGGTCGTCGTTTCGAAGGCCAGGTCGCTGTCATCACCGGCGCCAGCCGTGGCATCGGTCTCGGAATCGCTCGGCGGCTGAACGCGGAGGGCGCCACCGTCGTCCTCACCGCGCGCAAGCCCGAAGCGCTGGGTGAGGCGGTCGCGGAGTTCCCCGAAGGCACGGCGCTCGCCATTGCCGGCAAGGCCGACGACCCGGCTCACAGGGCAGAGGTGTTCGACACGGTTGCTGAGAAGTTCGGTCGCCTCGATGTGCTCGTGGCCAACGCCGGAATCAACCCGGTCTACGGCCCGCTCGTCGATATGGAGCTCGATGCCGCGCGGAAGATCTTCGACGTCAACGTCCTCGGCACGCTGGCCTGGGTGCAGGACGCCGTCCACCATGAGGGCCTGAACTTCCGTGAGAACAAGGGCCGCGTCGTCACCCTGTCGTCGGTCGCCGGGCAGATCCCGAGCGAAGGCATCGGCTTCTACGGCATTTCGAAGGCGGCGGTCTCACATCTGACGAAGACGCTTGCCGTGGAGCTCGGACCCGACATCCGCGTCAACGCCGTCGCTCCGGCAGTAGTCAAAACGAAGTTCGCCACCGCGCTCTACGAAGGCAGGGAAGAGGAGGTCGCCTCCGCGTACCCGGTCAAGCGCCTCGGCACTCCCGAGGACATTGCCGGTGCCGTCGCCTATCTGGCCTCGGACGACGCCGACTGGATCACCGCTCAGGTGCTCACCGCCGATGGGGGAGTCGTCACCGCCGGCGGCAGCGCCTGAAACTGAGGCGCATTGTTGGGTCGATCCACGGTGTTTCAGGCGTGGAAACCACCGTGGATCGACCCAACAATCCAATGGGGGCAGGGTTCGCGGAACGTTTCGCGAGCAGCCTGCCGCTATTTCGCGGGCAGCTTGTGGCCAGGCGACCGTTACTTCGCCGGGTCGCCAGGCACCACCGTTACTTCATCGGGAGGCCGGCGGCGTGCGCGCAGATCTCGCCGTAGCGTTCGGCCACACCGGCCGGGTCGAGTTCGCCGCCGGCCCGGTACCACTGCGAGACGCCCGTGCAGATCGTCGTGATCGCTCGTGAGGCGTCCCGCGGGAACTCCGTGGTGAAGCTGCCGTCGGCAACGCACTCCTCGACCACCTCGTCGAGGAGTTTCTGCTGCCGGTCACGAGCGGCGATATGAGCATACCGGTGCTGATCTTTCAGCGCTCGGATCTCGCTGAATGCGATGAAGGCGAGATCGGACTGGTGCGCGTGGAAGAGCAGCAGGCATTCGATGAGTCGGTCGAAGCGTGCGGTCGGCTCCTGCCCGCCGTCGGCGAGTGCCGCGACGCTGCGCTGCCACAGATCCTCCATCGCCAGACGGTCGATCTCGGCGAGGATCGCATGCTTCGACGCGAAATGGTGATAGAGGCCGGGCACTGACAGTCCGGCCGCGCCGGCCAGCTGCCGGATGCTCGTGCCGTGGAAGCCGCCCGTGACGAAGCTGTCGAGAGCGGCCTGGAGGATCGGCGAGAGCAGCGGGGCGTCGTAGTCCCGCCAATCGATCATGGGTGCATTGCTCACGAGTTGTCCCTGCCTGCTCCATCTCACTGTCTTCTCATCCCTAATCTACGGCCATTCGTGCCCCGCGGTTTCATTCGACCCCCGAAGCGTTCCTCCATCTCTGAGTTCGATCGCTTTTCTGCCCGAACGGTTGACAGTCAGGCCCGGCCGCCCTTGCGCCCGGTCATCGTGTGACCTACGATACAGAACTAACCGAGCGAGCGCTCGGTCGGCCGAAGCGGAGATGCTCCGGTTCCGACACGATGAGGGGCGACAGTCAGATGGCAGCCGACAGAACTTCCACCACCACGCAGCATGTGTGGACGCGGCTCTACCCTGCCGGAGTCGGTGAGACGCCGGAGATCCACGACGCATCCACGGCCCATGCGTGGAACGCCCGTGTCGAGGCGGCCCCAAGTCAGATTGCCGTGACCTACCGTGGCCGCAGGTTCACCGCCGCCGACATCGACCGTGAAGCCGAGGCGCTCGCCGCCGGGTTCCTCTCCCGCGGCCTGCAGAAGTCGAATATCGTCGGCATCTACCTCCAGAACGTCCCGCAGTTCGCCGTGGCACTGCTTGCGGCCTGGAAGATCGGCGTCGTCCCCCTCGTCCTCAACCCCATGTACCGCGGTCGCGAACTGCGCGCGCTCATCGACGACTCGGCCGCCTCGGCGCTCATCTGCGACGAAGCAGACCTCGGCCAGGTTCGTGAGACCCTCACCGGCGGCTCCCTGACCTGGGTGCTCATCACCGATGACGACGAATACGATCGGGACCCCTCCGACCTCACCGGCGACGCCCAGACCGCAGCTGTCCGTGAGTCAGAAACCACTCCCGCCGAGGCGACCCCCGCCGAGTCCGGGATCGCCGTTTATTCGTGGGGTCCCTTCCTCGCCTCCAAGCGCACCGACGCGCCCGATCACCGCACCGAACTGCTGCCGGGCCTCGACGACGCCGCCCTGCTCACCTACACATCGGGCACGACCGGGCCGGCCAAAGGCGCCGTCGGCACCCACCGCAATGTTCTCGCCGTGGCCCGGTCGTACGGAGATTGGCTGAACCTCGACGAAGGCGACGTCATGCTCGCCATCGCCCCGCTCTTCCACATCACCGGAGCCGTCGCCTGCGCGGCGACCTCGCTGATCTTCCCGATCACGCTCGACTTCATCGGCCGCGTGAACGCGGACAAGATCGTCGCCGCCATCCGTGATGACAAGGTCACCGTGACCATCGGCTCGATCACCGTCTACAACGCACTGCTCGAACACGAGTCCGCCACAGCCGAGGACCTGCAGAGCATTCGCTACCTCTATTCCGGTGGAGCCCCCGTGCCGCCGGCCACGGTCGAGCGTTTCCGGAACCGGTTCGGCCACTACATCCACAACATCTACGGGATGACCGAAACCGCCTCCGCGGTCATCGGAGTCCCGCCGAACACGGAGGCGCCCGTCGACCCGGCCACGGACACCCTGGCCATCGGCGTGCCGTTCCCCGGACTCGAAGCCCGCATCGTCGACATCGCCGACGGGACCGTCATCACCGATTCCAGCGCCGGCGAACTCGAGTTGCGCGGGCCTCAGATCACGCCCGGCTACCTCGGCAAGCCCGAAGCCAACGAGGCGGCCTTCGACGAGGGCTGGTTGCGCACCGGCGATGTCGGAGTCATGGACGCAGCCGGCTGGATCTATCTCGTCGATCGGATCAAGGACCAGATCAACGCCTCCGGCTACAAGGTGTGGCCGCGCGAGGTCGAAGACGTCCTCTATGAACACCCGGCCGTGCTCGAAGCCGCCGTCGTCGGCCAGCCCGACGACTACCGCGGCGAGACCGTCGTCGCCTACGTCTCCCTGCGCACCGGCCAAGACGTCAGCGCCGAGGAGCTCATCGCCTTCGCGAAAGAACGCCTCGCAGCGTACAAGTACCCGCGCACCGTCCACGTCATGTCAGACCTGCCGAAGACGCATACCGGAAAGATCCAACGCAGGCTGCTGCGAGACTCCGGAAGAGAAGCAGCGTCAGATAGATAGGCACCACTGACCGGCAACCATTCAAGACAGGAGAGACATTGAGTGAATCAACGATCGGACGCCGTTTCGAAGGGCAGGTCGCCCTCGTGACGGGATCGAGTCGCGGCATCGGACTCGGCATCGCCAAGCGGCTGCAAGTCGAAGGGGCGACCGTCGTCCTCACCGCCCGCAAGCCCGAACCGCTTGCCGAGACTGTCGCAGAATTCCCCGACGGCACCGTGATCGGCATCGCGGGAAAGGCCGATGACTCGGCTCACCGGGCCGAGGTGTTCGACACGATCGCCGAGAAGTTCGGCCGCCTCGACGTCCTCGTCACGAACGTCGGCATCAACCCGGTCTACGGTGACACTATCGACATCGAGCTCGATGCCGCCCGCAAGATCCTCGAGGTCAACGTTCTCGGCACTCTGGCCTGGATCCAGGGGGCCGTCCATCACGAGGGACTGAAGTTCCGGGAGAACAAGGGTCGGATCCTGTCCATCTCCTCGGTCGCCGGCCAGAATCCGAGCAAGGGCATCGGCCTCTACGGCGTCTCGAAGGCCGCCGTGGCCCACCTCGTGAAGACCCTTGCCGTCGAACTCGGACCCGATATCCGCGTCAACGGAATTGCCCCTGCCGTCGTCAAGACCCGCTTCGCCACCGCGCTATACGAAGGCAGAGAAGCCGAAGTCACCGCCGCCTATCCGGCCGGCCGGCTCGGCACTCCCGAGGACATCGGCGCAGCTGCGGCCTACCTCACGTCGTCCGACTCCGACTGGATCACCGCCCAGATCCTCACCGCCGACGGCGGACTCATCACAGCAGGAGGCACAGCATGAGCCACATTCCAGCAGACGTCGAAGAGCTGCGCCAGCGCACCCGCACCTTCATCCGCGACGTCGTCATACCCGCCGAACCTCATCCCGGGGACTACCTCGACGAAGGGGTTCTGACCGACCTCAAGGCCAAAGCCAAGGAGGCCGGAGTCTTCGCTCCACACGTGCCTGCCGAGTGGGGCGGCCAGGGCGTGCCGATCGAGTTCTGGTCCCCGGTGTTCCAGGAGGCAGGCTACTCGCCGATCGGGCCCGCCGTGCTCAATTGCATGGCACCCGATGAGGGCAATATGCACATGCTCGCCCAGATCGCCACGCAGGAGCAGAAGGAGCGGTTCCTCGCCCCGCTGGCCGCCGGCGACGTCCGCTCCTCCTTCGCCATGACCGAACCACATCCAGGCACCGGCTCCGACCCATCGGCGCTGGCGACCCGCGCGGTCAAGGACGGTGACGAGTGGGTCATCACCGGTGACAAGCGCTTCATCTCCGGAGCTGAGCTGTGCAGCTTCTTCGTCGTCATGGCCGCCACCGACGCCGAGGAGTCGGCCGCTGCGACCGAGGGCTCGGGTTCCGCGCAGGCGAAGATGGGCCAGGCGGCCACGATGTTCCTCGTGCCAAAGGACACCCCGGGTGTCAGCGTAGGGCGGCCGATCCACACCGTCGATCGCACGATCGCCGGCGGCCATCCCTACGTCCACTTCGACGATGTTCGTGTCCCCACCTCGGCGATCCTCGGCGAACCCGGCAAGGGATTCGCCTACGCCCAGGTTCGCCTGGCACCCGCCCGCCTCACGCACTGCATGCGGTGGCTGGGACTGGCCCGCCGGGCGCTGGACACGGCTCTCGACCGTGCCGAACATCGCGAGGCATTCGGCGACGTCCTCGCACGTCAGGGCCTCGCGCAGGAGCTCATCGCGCAGTCGGTCATCGACATCGAAACCTCTGACGCGATGATCACGAAGACCTCCGAAGTGCTCGCCACCGATGCGAAGGAAGCGAACTCCAGATCTTCGATCGCGAAGGTCTACTGCTCCGAAGCCGTCTACCGTGTCATCGATCGGGCCATCCAGCTCACCGGCGGAGACGGCGTCTCCGACCAGCTGCCACTCGTCCAGTACCTCAACGACGTCCGTCCGTTCCGCATCTACGACGGCGCCACCGAGACGCACAAGTTCGCGATCTCCCGTCGTGCCTCATCGAAGCGGCGCAAGGAAGTCGCCGCGGGAGCTCCCCGCCTCGACATCGTGAGGGAGGCGCGTTGACCGAGAAGCTCATCGACGTCGTCGACACCGCGGCCGAGGCGCAGGCACTGTCCGTACCGCCGTTGCTCATCGTCGACGTCCTCACCGACTACCTCGACACGCATGGCCTCGGGTCCGGTCCCGTCCGCTGGGATCGCATCGGCGAGGGCCAGTCGAACGTCACCTTCCGGATCCGGCGTGATGACCTCGATGTGGTGCTGCGCCGCGGACCGCGCCCGCCGATCCCGAAATCGACTCACGACATGGTCCGGGAGGCGAAGATCCAGAAGGTCCTCGGCGCTCAGGGAGTGGCCGTGCCCACGATCCTCCACGTCTGCGAGGACGAATCGGTCCTCGGCGTGCCGTTCTACATCATGGATTTCGTGCCGGGCACCGTCGTCACCGACACACTGCCCGATTTCCTCGCCGAGGCGGCCGACCGTCGAGCTCTCAGCGAAGCCCTCGTCGACCGCCTCGTCGACCTCCACTCGGTCGACGTCGCAGTTCCCGAGGTGGCCGCGCTCGGTCGTCCGGACGGGTACCTGGAGCGCCAGGTGAAGTTGTTCGCCTCCCTCTGGGGGAAGAACACTCAGCGGTCGCTGCCCCAGGTCAGCCGCCTCGGTGAGTGGTTGGCTGCGAGCATTCCGGCCACTCAGCGGCACGCGGTCGTCCATGGCGACTACCGTGCCGGCAACGCGATGATCGCGTCCTCGACGCCGGTCGAGGTCGCAGCGATCCTCGACTGGGAGATGTCGACCCTCGGCGATCCGCTCGCCGACCTCGGCTACTTCCTCGTCACCTACACCGACCGCGAGAATCCGCGCACGGTCATGGACCTCACCCCGGTCACTGCGGGGGAGGGGTTCCTCACCCGTTCCGACCTCGCCGAGCGCTACCAGCAGAAGACGGGCCTGGACCTGTCCGTATTGCCTTGGTACGAGGCCTTCGCGCTGTGGAAGGCCGCGATCTTCAGCGAAGCCATCTACACCAGATGGCTCAACGGAGAGGCGCCGTCGGCCGGTAACTTCACCGGCAGCCTCGAGACCGGGGTCCCCGAACTCATCGCAGCCGCCGAAGCCGTCGCCTCCACCGTCGTGTGACGGCGAGCGAGATAGGAGTATCCGCACCACCGAACACCACCACAGAGATATACAGCATCACCACCTCCAATGAAGCAGTGGAAAGGAAGCCATGACCGATACGATCGCAGAGACAAAGGTGCCTCTGCAGCTGAAACGGCGATCCGTCGTCGCGAGCACCATCGGCAATATCCTCGAATGGTACGAGTGGAGCGCCTACGCGGTGTTCACGCCCTTCATCGCCGCCGCGATGTTCAACAGCGAGGACACAGTCTCCTCCGTCCTCGCGACCCTCGGCGTCTTCGCCGTCGGGTTCCTCATGAGACCCCTGGGCGGCATCGTGTTCGGGAAGATCGCCGATGTGAAGGGGCGCAAGTTCGTTCTCATCGTCACGATGCTCATCATGGCAGGCGGTTCGTTCCTCATCGCCGTCCTGCCGACCTATGGTCAGATCGGCGTCTTCGCCTCACTCATCCTCCTTCTCATCCGAGTGGCACAGGGCTTCGCCCACGGAGGGGAGTCGGCAACGGCGAACTCCTATATCGCTGAGATCGCTCCGGCCCACAAGCGCGGTTTCTGGGGCTCAATCGTCTTCGTCGCCATCTTCGGCGGTTCGGTCGTCGCTTACACGATTGGGGGCGTGATCACGAACGTCTTCTCCGAGGCGGCAGTTTCCGACTGGGCATGGAGGATTCCGTTCGCGCTCGGCGGTCTGCTCGCGCTCGTCGCGCTGTGGATGCGGCGCGGAATGGTCGAAAGCGATGTCTTCGAAGCCGATGAAGCGGAAGAAGTTGTCGACCCGACCCCGCTGGATCGCGGCCGCGTGGCCCGTGCGATCGTCCTCGTCGTGCTCATGACCTCCGGTATCACCGCGGCTCACTACACCTGGACGTCGTACGCGTCGACCTTGGCGATCACCGAGCGCGGTATGGATGCGCAGACCGCTTACTGGGCGACCGTCGGTGCGCAGATCATCGCACTCGCGTCGCTGCCCTTCTGGGGATTCCTCTCCGACCGGATCGGTCGTCGGCCGGTGCTCATCGGCTTCGGAGTGCTCATGGCGATCCTGCAGTATCCGCTCATGGGCATGATCACGGACACCGGCTGGACGTTGTTCGTTGCGTCGACGCTGGCACTGCTCGTGGTCTCGATGGCAGGAGCCTTGTTGTCGGCAGTCCTGTCCGAGGCCTTCCCGACGAAGGTCCGCACCCAGGGAATCGGCTTCGCCTACTCGGTCTCTGTGGCTGTGTTCGGCGGAACGGCACCATATCTCAATGGACTGTTCAACTCGCTCGACCTCAGCTGGCTCTCCAGCGGCTGGGTGGTCCTGCTCTGCTTGGCAACGATCGTCGCCGTGGTCAAGCTGCCCGAGACTAAGGGCAAGGACCTCAACGCGATCTGAACATCGCGGCGGGACCGCAGCGCCGCCTCGGCGAATCTAGGTCGCTATCGGATACTTCTGAGCAAGGAAAGTATCCGATAGCGACCTATTTCTGCATTGGAGTCACAGACGAGCTGCCGTGGGGAGCTGGTCCTCGCGGCGGTTGGAAGAGTGGCCACAGCGAGGGGGCCAGCAGGGGGTTTGTCGGGGGTGATTTCATTCACTAGAATCGGAGGCGCAGTCTCAGCCGGGGGCTTCAGAGGCCCAACTGGTTCTGCACATAACTTCATACGCCGCTAAGACAAGACGTGGGAGAGCTGCCGCAGTCGGGCCGAATCGAGCCGGGCTTCCGAGCAGCGCCGTAGGTGCAATTCCCTCCCCGGGAAACTCTCAGGCCCAGTACCACCGATTGCAGGCATATCTGAAGGACGCGAGTTCGCCGCACACGTGCGGTGCGACCACACATCCGACAGATCGGGGAGGACACTCAGCGATCGCTGCGTCCTCCAATTCGGTGGGCGCGACACCGACCCAAGGACGGCAATTGACCAGTTCACTCGCCCATACGACGCAGGCAACAGGGGACACCGCGCGCCCCTTCTCCGACCGCCACATCGGCCCCCGCGCCGACGACGTGCAGGCCATGCTCGCCGAACTCGGCTATGACTCCCTGGAAGCGCTCTCTTCCGCTGCCGTCCCGGAATCCATCCAGAACGAAGAGCTCAACCTGCCCGCCGGCCGCTCCGAATTCGATGTGCTGGGCGACCTGCGCGACCTCGCCGAACAGAACGTCATGCGCACCCAGCTCATCGGCCAGGGCTACTACGACACGATCACCCCGGCCGTCATCCGCCGCAACCTCGTCGAGAACCCCGCCTGGTACACCGCCTACACCCCGTACCAGCCCGAGATCTCCCAGGGCCGGCTCGAAGCGCTGCTGAACTTCCAGCAGGTCGTCCAGGACCTCACCGGCCTCGACATCGCCAATGCCTCCCTCCTCGATGAGGCCACCGCCGTCGCCGAGGCGGTCCTGCTCATGCGTCGAGCCGTGAAGAAGGGGACAACCGTCGTCCTCGACTCCGAACTCCACCCGCAGACCATCGCCGTCGTCCGCGCCCGGGCGAAGGCTATGGACTTCCGCGTCACCGTCGCCGACCTCGCCGAGGGCCTCGTCGGCGAAGACATCTTCGGCATCGTCTGCGCCCAGCCCGGCACCACCGGAGCCATCCGCGACTTCACCGAAGCCGTCGACGGAGCACACGACCGCGGTGCGCTCGTCACCTTCGACGCCGACCTACTGGCCCTGACTCTGCTCAAGGACTGCGCCTCCCAGGGTGCGGACATCGCCGTCGGCTCGGCCCAGCGCTTCGGTGTGCCCCTGTTCTTCGGCGGCCCCCACGCCGGCTTCATGGCCGTGAAGTCCGGACTCCAGCGCCAGCTGCCCGGCCGCCTCGTCGGAGTGTCCAAGGACGCCCAGGGCAAGCCCGGCTACCGCCTGGCCCTGCAGACCCGTGAACAGCACATCCGCCGCCAGAAGGCGACATCGAACATCTGCACCGCGCAGGCGCTGCTCGCCAACGTCGCCTCCATGTACGCCGTCTACCACGGCCCGGTCGGTCTGACCCGCATCGCCTCCCGCGTCCACCGCCTCGCCCACGCGTTCGCAGGTGCCGCGGACACCGCCCCCGGCGCCGAGGTGCTCACCTGGGAATTCTTCGACACCGTGGCCCTGCGCGTGGCCGATGCCGAAGCCGCCCGCTACGTCGCCGACCAGGCCGGATACAACATCCGCGTCATCGACAACACCACCGTCGGCGTCTCCTTCGGCGAACCCCACACCGTCGCCGATGCCAACGGCCTGCTCGAGGCCCTCGGCATCTTTGCCCGGGTCGACGCGGACGACTTTGAAGCCGCCTCGGCAGGAACCTTCGGAGCCAACGCCGTGCCGGAACCCGCATTCGCGGCGTCGTTCCACCGGGACACCGAATTCCTCACCCACCCCGTCTTCAGCGCCCACGGCTCCGAGACCTCGATGATGCGCTACCTGCGCACCCTGGCCGACCGTGACCTCGCACTCGACCGGACGATGATTCCGCTGGGCTCGTGCACGATGAAGCTCAACGCCGCCGCCGAGATGGAACCCATCACCTGGCCGGAATTCGCCTCCATCCACCCCTTCGCCCCCGTCGAACAGACCCAGGGGTGGCGCGCACTCATCGGCCGCCTCGAGGACTCCCTCGTCGAGGTCACCGGCTACGACCGCGTGTCCCTGCAACCCAACGCAGGCTCGCAGGGTGAGCTGGCCGGACTGCTCGCCATCCGCGCCTACCATGTGGCCAATGGTGAAGATGCCCGCACCGTCGTGCTCATCCCGCAGTCCGCGCACGGCACGAACGCCGCCTCCGCGGTGCTCGCCGGACTCCAGGTGCAGGTCGTCGCGACGGCCGATGACGGCTCCGTGGACATGGACGACCTCGATGCGAAGATCGCCAAGCACGAAGGCAAGATCGCCGGCATCATGATCACCTACCCGTCGACCCACGGTGTCTTCGAACCGCAGATCCGCGAGGTCTGCGACAAGGTCCATGCCGCCGGCGGGCAGGTCTACGTCGACGGTGCGAACCTCAACGCCATGGTCGGACTCGCCAAGCCCGGCGAATTCGGCGGCGACGTCTCCCACCTCAACCTGCACAAGACCTTCTGCATCCCCCACGGAGGAGGCGGCCCCGGAGTCGGCCCTGTGGCGGTGCGCGAACACCTCGCTCCGTACCTGCCCGGCGATGCCACGCTGCCGGAGCTCGTCGCCGGTGACCCGGATGCCAAGGAGCTGCCGATCTCCGCATCGATGTTCGGCTCCGCAGGAGTCCTGCCCATCAGCTTCGCCTACCTCGAACTCATGGGTGCCGAAGGACTGCGCGAAGCCTCGCGCTCGGCTCTGCTCGGTGCGAACTACCTGGCGAAGAAGCTCGGCGACGTCTACCCGATCCTCTACTCGGGAGAGAACGGACTCGTCGGCCACGAAACAATCCTCGACCTCCGCGCGATCACCTCGGCGACGGGAGTCACCGCCGAGGATGTCTGCAAGCGCCTCGTCGACTTCGGCTTCCACGCCCCGACCCTGGCCTTCCCGGTGCCCGGCACCCTCATGGTCGAACCCACCGAGTCCGAGGACAAGGACGAGCTCGACCGCTTCGTCGAGGCCATGCGCACCATCCGCGCCGAGATCGACGAGATCGGCAAGTCGTATACCTACGAAGAGTCGCCGCTGGCCCTCGCGCCGCACCCAGCGACCGCGGTGATGGACGACTGGGACGGCAAGTACAGCCGCGAGACCGCGGTGTTCCCCGTTCCCGGGCTGCGCCTCACGAAGTACTTCCCGCCGGTCAGCCGCATCGACGGAGCCTACGGCGACCGCAACCTGGTGTGCTCCTGCCCGCCGCCAGAGGCCTTCGAAGAGTTCGAGGAAGAGGACAAGTGATGACCGATACGACCGCGAACACACCGAAAGAGACCCCGCTGCACGGCATCCACGCCGAGCTCGGTGCCTCGTTCACCGACTTCGGCGGCTGGGACATGCCGCTGAAGTACGGTTCGGAACTCGCCGAACACCGTGCCGTGCGTGAGGCCGCAGGCCTCTTCGACCTCTCCCACATGGGAGAGGTGCGTATCAGCGGAACCGACGCCGCCGCATTCCTCGACTACGCGCTCGTCGCGAAGTACTCGAAGATGAAGATCGGCAAGGCCAAGTACGGAGTCATCGTCAACGAGTCAGGCGGCCTGCTCGACGACCTCATCACCTACCGCATCGGCGACGAAGAGTTCCTCATCGTCCCCAACGCCTCGAACACGCCCACCGTGGTCGCCGCGCTCAAGGAACGCGTGCACCAGTTCGTGCAGACCGTCGCACCCGGCTCCGATGTGCACCTGACAGACGAATCCGACGCCACCGCACTCATCGCCGTGCAGGGACCGAACTCGGAGGCGATCATCCTGCGCGCCCTCGACGAATCCGGCCACGGCGAATTCGGACCCCGCACCGGCGCCGGTGACCAGGCGAAAGCCCAGGTCACCGACGATGCCAACGGGGGAGCCACCTCGGCGGGGGATGCGAAGATCACCATCGGTCAGTCGGTGCGCGAACTCAAGTACTACGCGTGGATGCCGCTGACGATCGCCGGGATCGACCTCATGCTCGCCCGCACCGGATACACCGGTGAGGACGGGTTCGAGCTCTACGTCCCCAACATCGGCGCCTCCCGCCTGTGGAACACGCTCGTGACTTCGGGTGCGGACTACGGACTCGTTCCCTGCGGTCTGGCTGCACGCGATTCGCTGCGCCTCGAAGCCGGAATGCCGCTCTACGGCAACGAACTCGCTCAGAACACCACCCCGTACGATGCGGGAATGGGCCGGATGATCGGGTTCAACACGAAGGACGACTTCTTCGCCCGTGAGGCGCTGGCGAAGCTCGGAGAGACCGAACCGCCGCGCGTGCTCGTCGGCCTGAGTTCGGAAGGACGCCGCGCCGCCCGCTCCGGAGCCGCCGTATCGATCGACGGCGCTGAGGTCGGCACCGTCACCTCCGGTCAGCCCTCGCCGACGCTCGGCCACCCGATCGCCCTGGCCTACATCGATCGGGACCGCGCCGAGGTGGGCACCGCCGTGACCGTGGACATCCGCGGCAAGGCACACGACTTCACCGTCACACAGCTGCCGTTCTACAAGCGCCAGGCCGACTGAAGCTCTCACCCACAATTCATCCTGGTGGGACCGGCGACTCGTAGACTGGTCCCACCTGGCACAACAACGTCGTGACCGCCCCTTCCGGCGGCAGTCACAGTAAGGAAGACATATGGCACAGCTGCCCCCGCTCCCGCAGAACTTCACCTACTCCGCCGAACACGAATGGGTCGACGGCGCTGCCGATGAGCTCGTCGGCAAGACCGTCAAGGTCGGCATCACCGCCGTCGCCGCCGATGCCCTCGGCGAGGTCGTCTACGTCGACCTGCCTGAGGTTGGTGACACCATCACCGCAGGTGAGACCTGCGG
This sequence comes from Brevibacterium sediminis, assembly GCF_013623905.1. GTDB lineage: Bacteria > Actinomycetota > Actinomycetes > Actinomycetales > Brevibacteriaceae > Brevibacterium > Brevibacterium sediminis. The sequence goes on along the minus strand of NZ_JABKDD010000005.1, from coordinate 2,144 downwards.
AGAGGTCGAATCCACGAAGTCCGTGTCCGACCTCTACACCCCAGTGACCGGCGAGGTCGTCACCATCAACGAGGCGGCCGTGGACTCACCCGGTCTGCTCAACTCCGACCCCTACGGTGAGGGCTGGCTGTTCGAGGTCGCCGTGACCGAGGTCGGCGAAGTCATGGACGCCGCCGGCTACGCCGAGGCGAACTCCCTCTGAGCCTCATCCTCCGGGCGGAGGATATAAACCCTGAAGCGGGGTCGGTCGAGGTCGGTGCCGACACATCGTCGGCATCGGCTTGCCATGCACGTGAGTGCACGGCTGTTCGGTCGGCCCCGTCGTCATCTCATCAGAAACGAAGTGATTGCCATGCCATTGAGTGTCTTCGACCTCTTCACGGTCGGCATCGGACCGTCGAGCTCCCACACCGTCGGACCGATGCGTGCCGGCGCGAGCTTCATCGACCTCCTTAGCGATTCGCTGAGCTCCGTGGCGGATCTGCGCGTCGACGTGTTCGGTTCCCTGGCCGCCACCGGCGCCGGTCACGGGACCTTCGACGCCATCCTCATCGGCCTCGAAGGCTGCCGCCCCGATCTCATCGAAGCCAACGAACTGACCGCCCGGCGAACACGGATGTCCGAGACCGGGACGATCATCCTCGGCGACTCGACCGGCAACGGCGTCGAACTCAAGTTCACCGAGGATGACATGGTCAAACGACCGCTGACCGTCCTCCCGCGCCATACGAACGCCATGACCGTGACCGCCTACGACGCTGCCGGGGAGACTCTCGCCGAGGAGACCTATTACTCCGTCGGCGGCGGATTCGTGACTTCGGAGACCGAATTCCTGGAGAAAGAGAAGACCGCCGAGGATGGTGCAGCTGCCGACGGCGGCGGTGCAGACGCGGGTGTCGAGTTCGCGGTCGCGGATTCTGTCGTCGACGCCGAACTCGAGTCCTACGACGAAGAGCTGCCCTACCCCTTCCACTCCGGAGTCGAGCTGCTTCAGCGCTGCCGCGAGAACGATCTGTCCATCGCCGAGATCATGCACGCCAACGAACTGTCGATGCGCGACGAGGATGAGATCCGGCACGGACTGCTCCACATCTACTCGGTGATGGAGGAATGCGCTTCGGCGTCCCTGGACCGCTCCGGTTATCTGCCCGGAGGGCTCAAGGTCCGCCGCCGCGCACACGACTGGTACCTCAAACTCAAGGCCGAGGACCCCGGCCGGGATCCCGGCTACTACCTCGAATGGGTCAACCTCATCGCGATGGCCGTGAACGAGGAGAACGCCTCGGGAGGCCGCGTCGTCACCGCGCCGACGAATGGGGCGGCCGGCATCATCCCCGCCGTGCTGCACTATGCGCTCAACTACGTCCCCGCAGTCAAGGAAGGCGGCGAGTCCGCGAAGCATCGAGCCATCGTCGACTTCCTGCTCACCGCGGCAGCCATCGGAGTCCTCTACAAGGAGCGGGCGTCGATCTCCGGCGCCGAGGTGGGCTGTCAGGGAGAGGTCGGATCCGCCTCGTCGATGGCCGCCGGGGGACTGGCCGCCGTGATGGGCGGAACACCCGAACAGGTGGAGAACGCTGCCGAGATCGCGATGGAGCACAACCTCGGCCTGACCTGCGACCCGATCTCCGGACTCGTGCAGGTCCCCTGCATCGAACGCAATGCGATCGCCGCCGGCAAGGCCATCAACGCCTCCCGCATGGCGCTGTGGGGCGATGGCCAGCACCGGGTCAGCCTCGACGAAGTGATCGAGACGATGCGTCAGACCGGCGCGGACATGTCCTCGAAGTACAAGGAGACGGCGATGGGCGGCCTCGCCGTCAACGTCGTCGAGTGCTGAGGCAGGACGGGTCGTCGAGTGCTGAGGTCAGTGCGTCTGAGGTTCGGAGCCAGTCAAGCGGCGCTCACCTGAGTCGCGGCCTCTCGAGCCGGCTTTGCGCACTCATCTACTTCCGTACCTCTGCAGCGGCCTGAAGCAGCGGGGAGAAAGGGTTAAGTGTGCGAAGAATGCCGAAAATTGGCCGGCGGTTTCTAGGTTCTAGTGCAACACCCGGTCTGACCAGCACTATCAGACCGGGTGTTTCCACTGAACGAAGGAACACCCCCATGACCACGCACTACAGACGTCCACGGCTGCCCTTCCA
>NZ_JABKDD010000004.1 GCF_013623905.1 Brevibacterium sediminis | reverse complement strand
TCCCGACGAGGACATCGTTCGAGTCAGTAGTTCTGCGGGTCATGATGATCGATGGGACGGTCAGTTCCTACTCTGCCAGCCAGTCCCAGACCAGCCACCATCAATACTCACAGTAGTTCTGGGAGGGTGTGAGAGGGGTCACTGGGCGTCGATTTGTGTTTAGCTGCGGTCGATGGGTATTGTTTTACTTCGGGTTCACCCGATGAGGGCCTATAGCTCAGGCGGTTAGAGCGCTTCGCTGATAACGAAGAGGTCCCTGGTTCAAGTCCAGGTAGGCCCACGTCCTGTCACAACAGGATTTCCTTTCGAGGAGGATCATGAGAAGATGGATTCTCAGCGGTCTCACGTTAGTGGGACTGGGAGTGTTCTTCGGGTGGCGGCACCAGAACCAGAGTGCCCAAGCCGAATGGTCCGAACACACCGACTCGGTGTGAGGGTGTGAACCCGTTTCGGGGGTATGGCGCAATTGGTAGCGCATCTGCTTTGCAAGCAGAGGGTTAGGGGTTCGAGTCCCCTTACCTCCACTCGAGTAGTTTTGAGACAGCACTCGTAGAACGAAGGCTCCGAACCAATGTGGTTCGGAGCCTTCGTCGTTGCGAAAACCTATCAGGCGCGCCAGTAGCCCAAGTAGCCATCGATGAGGCCGTCATAGGTGTGCAGGCTGCGGTCGCCGTTGAAGTTCTGGTGCCACACCTGGCCTTCGTAGTAGATGCCGATGTGACCGTAGGCGGTGGTGTTGTCGCCGTCGCCCCAGACGAGGATGTCGCCGTTCTCGAACTTCTGGTCGGTGTGCCAGGTGAAGCCGTTCGCCTTCATCTTGTCACCGCCGGAGCCGCCTGCCTGATAGTCGACGGCGTTGCCCCACGCTCCGTGGTCGACGCCGTGGACCTCTTCGAGGGCCCGGGAGATGAGGCTGACGCATTCTCCCTGGTAGCCGCCCTGCGAGTTCGCCAGCGACTGGCCCTTGTAGTGCTTGAGGAAGTCTCCGATGTTCGAGAACTTCTTCTCCGCCTCCGGGCTCGCCGAGGCGGTGCCGGAGTCCGCAGCCGAGTTCTCGGCTGCGGCGGAGGCGGCTCCCGCGGAAGCGGCGGGCGGTGCAGCCGGCTGGGCGGCGGAGGCGATCGAACTGGAGCCGAGCACGGCGGCTCCGGCGATCATCGCAGCTGTCATGGTCTTCGTGGTGACGTTCTTCAGAGTCATTCTCATCCGTTCGTTCCGCTTGACTGTGTGACTGGTAGTGACTTTCCAGGAGACGATCCGCCTCGGTGACGGGTCGTCTCCTCTGCCGACGTTAACAGCGCTTAAGTGAACATCCGATACGTCGAATCGAAGAGAGTGTGAACTCCGCCGCGACATCGATGCCGGCCGCCTCCGTCTACAGTGTTTCCATGAGACCTCTGCTGAGCCCGATTCCACCGCGGTGGATGGCGGCCGCGGTCGCCATCGGCATTGCGGTGGCAATGGGCGGCTGTTCAGCGAACGCTTCGCCGCCATCGACGATGCCGACCTCAGTAGCGCCCTCGCTGCCGACGTCAGGAACCTTCGACTACCAGCTCGGCGGAACCTATGACTCGCTGCCGGATCCGCAGGGTCGGATCGATATCGTCGTCCGCGACGCCGGTGCCGCACCCCTGACCGGGGCCTACTCCGTCTGCTACGTCAACGGCTTCCAGACCCAACCTGACGAGGCTGCGGACTGGCGCGACCACGCTGACCTGCTGCTCCACGATGCCGCCGGTGACCTGGTCGTCGACCCCGATTGGCCGGACGAACACATCCTCGACCCCTCGACCGCAGACCGACGATCCCAGATCCTCGATGTCATCGGCCCCGTCATCGACGGCTGCGCCGAATCCGGATTCGACGCCGTGGAGATCGACAATCTCGACACGGCCGACCGATTCCCCGACATCGACCGAACCGGTGCCCTGGAACTCGCGGCCGCGTATGTCGACCGTGCCCACGCCCATGGTCTGTCGATCGCACAGAAGAACGCCGCTGAGCTCGCCGACACCGCTCATTCTCAGCTCGGCTTCGACTTCGCCGTGGCCGAGGAATGCGCCGCCTTCGACGAATGCGCCGCGTACACCGAGATCTACGGCGACCGTGTCCTCGCCATCGAATATCCCGACACCCTCGCCGAGGCGGGGCTGGACTTCGCCGCCGCCTGCACCGTCCCGGATCGTCCGCCGCTGATGATCCAGCGCGACCGCGACCTCGTCGCCGCAGGCGATCACGGGTACCGATACGACACCTGCTGAGGAGACCGAGCAAGCAGTGACGAAGATCGCCGCGATTTCGGGTTCTCCCCACTGTCGGAGGTATTCGGGAATACGTTAGTCTGAGATGCTGTTGACACTTTCGTCTGCGCGTCGATTCGGCATCTGCGTGCGACCTCCGCCCACATCCCGGGCCCCTCAGACACATCCGAACGGAGCACCGTCTTGTCCAGCGACAGCTCACCCGCACACGCGCAGACACAGCATAACGACACCATCGACCCCGCCGGTATGAAGGTCATCTGGCTGCTGCTGGTGGCTGCCTTCGTGGCCATTCTCAATGAGACGACGATGGCCATCGCCATTCCCGAACTCAACAAGGCCCTCGACATCCCTCCGGAGCTCGGCCAGTGGCTGACCAGCGCTTTCATGCTCACCATGGCCGTCGTCATTCCGACGACCGGTTTCCTCCTGCAGCGTTTCACCACCCGCCAGATCTTCCTGGCCGCGATGATCCTGTTCTCTGCGGGCACCCTCATCTGCCTCGTCTCGCAGGGCTTCCTGCTGCTCCTCATCGGACGGATCGTCCAAGCCGCAGGAACCGGCATCATGATGCCCCTGCTGATGACCACGATGATGAACGTGGTCCCGGCACATTCGCGCGGTCGGATGATGGGTCGAGTCGGCCTTGTCATCTCGCTGGCCCCGGCCATCGGACCGACGATGTCGGGCATCGTCCTCGATTCGCTGGGCTGGCGCTGGCTCTTCGGCATCATCCTGCCCATCGCACTCATCGCACTGGCACTCGGTGCGAAGTGGATGACCAACCTCGGCGAGTCGACGCACGCCCCGATCGATGTCATCTCCATCGTTCTGTCCGTCTTCGCCTTCGGCGGCATCGTCTATGGCCTCAGCCAGTTCGGCGGAGGCCACGGCGGTGAGGCAGGCGGCGGATCGACGAGCACCCTGGCGTGGGCGACGATCGGCGGCGGAGTCGTCTTCCTCGCGCTCTTCGTATGGCGTCAGCTCGTCCTGCAGAAGGGTGATCGCGCCCTGCTCGACCTGCGCGTGTTCAATTCGCGGAACTACGTCTTCTCGGTCATCATCATGGCCGTCGTCGCACTGTCCATGTTCGGCACTTTCTCCCTGCTGCCGCTGTACCTGCAGAGCGTCGTCGGACTCGGTGCCACCCAGTCCGGTCTCGTGCTTCTGCCCGGTTCGATGATCATGGGTCTGCTCGGACCGGTGATGGGGCGGATCTACGACGCCCGCGGACCGAAGACGCTCCTCGTGCCCGGCACGATCATGATCGCGTCCTCGATGTTCGCGTATTCGACGGCCGGCGTGGGAACGCCGATCTGGCTGCTCATCATCGTCCAGATCGTCATGTCACTGGGCCTGGCCGCATCGTTCACCCCGCTGTTCTCCGCCTCGCTGGGATCGCTGGAGCGCCACCTGTACTCCCATGGTTCGGCAGCGCTCAACACCCTGCAGCAGGTCGCGGGAGCAGCCGGCACCGCGCTGCTCATCTCGATCTACTCCGCGGCCCTGCACTCGGGTCAGGCGGAGGGCAAGTCCGTCCCCGAGGCGGGTGCCCCCGGCGGTCACGCCGCGTTCCTGTTGGCGACGGTCATCGCGATCGTCCCGATCGTCCTCGCGTTCTTCATCCGCAAGCCGGAGGACCAGGAAGAGTACCCCGCCGAGGTGGTCGAACCGACCGAGGCCAGCCCCGTCGAATGACGGTCGGCCCCGCCGAATAAAGGTCGGCCCATGACAGCGGTCGACTGAGGCACATCGAACCCCTCGTTCCGAATTTCCCGGAACGAGGGGTTCTGTTGTCGGCCACCTCGGTGATCGGAGGTCCCGACCTTGGTACGGTGACCTCATGACCTCCTCTGTGCCCTCGGCTCCGACATCCTCGACCGAGATCCAGCCGGACGTGCGAGTCCGCGGGGCCAGGGAACACAATCTGCGCAACGTCGATCTCACCGTGCCCCGGGATGCGCTCGTCGTGTTCACCGGAGTGTCCGGATCGGGCAAATCCTCCCTGGCCTTCGGCACCCTCTTTGCCGAGTCCCAACGCCGCTACCTCGAATCCGTGGCACCGTATGCCCGCCGGCTCATCGATCAGGCAGGGGTCCCCGACGTCGATTCGATCACGGGAATGCCGCCGGCAGTCGCCCTGCAGCAGCAGCGCGGCGGGCGCAGCGCACGCTCGAGCGTCGGCAGCATCACCACGGTGTCCAGCCTCGTGCGCATGCTCTACTCACGGGCGGGACGGTACCCGGAGGGGCAGTCGATGCTGTTGGCCGAGGATTTTTCGACGAACACCGTCGAAGGTGCCTGCCCGGAATGCCACGGAATCGGCCGCGTCTACGAGGTGCCCGAGGACAAGATGGTCCCGGATCCGACGCTGACGATCCGGGAGCGCGCCATCGCTTCCTGGCCGAAGGCCTGGCACGGCCACCAGCTGCGCGATGTGCTCGTCGCTCTCGGCTACGACGTCGATGTCCCCTGGCAGGACCTGCCGCGCGAACACCGCGATTGGATCCTCTACACGGAAGAGACTCCGCACCTTCCCGTCCACTCCCGGCTGACGCTGGACGAGGCGCGCGAAGCGATCGCAGCAGGCGCCGAACCGACCTACTCGGGAACCTTCGTCGGAGCCCGGAAGTACGTGCTCGACACGTTTGCGAACACGAAGAGCGCCGGGATGAAACGGCGCGTCGCCGAATTCCTCAGTGCCGGTCCCTGCCCCGTGTGCCACGGAAAGAAACTCAGACCCGACGCTCTGTCGGTGACGATCGCCGGTCTCGACATCGCCGAATTCTCCGCGCTGCCGCTGCATGAACTCATGTCCGTCCTCCGCGATGAGGTCGCCTCGGCGAAGGCGGCTACGGAGGCAGACGACCACCCGGCTGCGGACAAGCTCGCCGCGTTCGTCCGCCTCGGCGAGGGTCTCATCGATCGGCTCCGGCCGATCGTCGATCTCGGTCTCGGGTACCTCTCACTCGATCGGACCACACCGACGCTGTCCGGAGGTGAGCTGCAGCGGTTGCGATTGGCCACTCAGCTGACCTCGGACCTCTTCGGCGTCGTCTACGTGCTCGACGAACCCTCCGCCGGCCTTCACCCGCAGGACGTGGATGCCCTGCTGGGCATCCTCGACGGGTTGAAGGACCGCGGGAACAGCCTCTTCGTCGTCGAACACTCCGTGGACATCATGCGCCATGCCGACTGGCTCGTCGACATCGGACCCGGCGCCGGCGAACGCGGCGGAGACGTCCTCTACAGCGGACCTACGGCCGGACTTGCCGAGATCGACGAATCCGTGACCAGGGGCTATGTCTTCGGCGGACGTGGACTCGAACCCCACGAACCCCGGCAGCCGCGAGGCTGGATGCACCTTGAGAACATCCGCCGCAACAATCTCCACGACATCAGCCTCGATCTGCCGCTGGGCTCGCTGACCGCCGTGACCGGAGTATCGGGTTCGGGCAAGTCCAGCCTCGTCAGCCAGGTGCTCCCGGCCATCGTCGGCGACCGACTGGGCACCTCCACAACTGCTGATGAACCCGCGTCCGATGATGACGAGCTCCTGCTCACTGACGAACCCGAGGAGCTTGAGGGCACCGTCACCGGGGAACTCACCGGGATCCGACGGGTGGTGAGCATCGATCAGAGGCCCATCGGCCGCACGCCCCGGTCCAACGTCGCCACCTATACGGGCCTGTTCGACCATGTGCGTCGCCGCTTCGCCGAGACGCCTGAGGCCAGAGAGCGCGGTTACAAGCCCGGTCGCTTCTCCTTCAACGTCGCCGGCGGACGGTGCCCCACCTGCGAAGGTGAAGGATTGGTCATGGTCGAGCTGCTGTTCCTGCCCTCGGTCTACACCGAGTGTCCCGACTGCCACGGCACCCGCTTCCAATCGAGCACCCTGGAGATCCTGTGGCGCGGACGCAATATCGCCGAGATCCTGGGGATGAGCGTCGAGGAAGCCCACGACTTCTTCACCGGCGAATTCGACATCATGCGCTCCCTGACCGCACTCATCGACGTCGGCCTCGGCTATCTGCGCCTCGGCCAACCCGCCACCGAGCTCTCCGGCGGCGAGGCGCAGCGGGTCAAACTCGCCAGCGAGCTCCAGCGCTCCCAGCGCGGTGACACCCTTTACGTGCTCGACGAACCCACTTCCGGACTGCATTGTGCGGATGCCGACCGGCTCGTCGCACACCTGCAGACCCTCGTCGACGCCGGCAACACGGTCATCATGGTCGAACTCGATATGCGCGTCGTGGCAGTCGCCGATCACGTCGTCGAACTCGGCCCCGGCGCCGGTGATGACGGCGGCCGGGTCGTGGCGACCGGCGCCCCCGCCGACATCGTCGACGCCGGGCAGGGGCCGTCTGCAGAATACCTCGCCGCGGCACTCTCCGAACTCCGGTGATCTGAGGCACACCTACCCGTTTCAACGGGCCGTGTGATCCCCAGAAACAAGCGGATCCCGGGGCCCGCCGCAATTGTTGGAGACGTCTAAGTCTCAGTTGTGCGTAGACACACCCGATTCGCGGCGGGAAGTCTTGAGATATGCCCACCGCAATCATCCGCCGTATCGCGATCTGCCTCGTCATCGCCGCACCCGCCGTGGTGCTGCGCATCACCGGCATCGAACTCGCCTCGGTTCTCGAGCTCCTCGCGTTCGGCGCCGCCATCGTCGCGGCCGCCTTCCTCCTGGCCTGGGCCGCCGAGGCGGCGCCGAAGGACATCTCGGGTGCTCTCGCGATCGCCCTGCTCGCCCTCATCGCGGTCCTCCCGGAATACGCCGTGGACCTCTACTACGCGTTCCGCTCCGGAACGGATCCGGATTACCTGCACTTCGCGGCGGCGAATATGACCGGATCGAACCGACTTCTGCTCGGCTTCGGGTGGCCGCTCGTCGTCATCATCGCCCTCCTCGTCGCCCGCCGCATGGCCAAGCGGACGAAGTCCCCCTTCCAGCATTCCCTGCACATCGACTCGGGCAGCCGGATGGACATCGGCTTCCTCGTCATCCTCGGTGTGATCGCCTTCGCCATTCCGCTGCTCGGCAGCATCCCCATCTGGTTCGGCTCAGCCCTCGTGCTCATCTTCGTCGCTTATCTGTGGCGGGCCGGGCAGGCCGCCGGCGATGACGAAGAGGAGTTCGTCGGCGCCGCGGCTCTCATCGTCGCCATGCCGCAGAAGGCCCGTCGGATCACGGTGGTGACGATGTTCGTCGTCTCGGCAGCGATCATCCTGCTGTCTGCCGAACCGTTCGCCGAGGCGCTCGTGGCCTCGGGTTCGGCGTTGGGCATCGACAGCTACTTCCTCGTCCAGTGGCTGGCCCCGCTGGCCTCGGAGGCCCCCGAGTTCATCATCGCAGCAATGTTCGCCCTGCGCGGCATGGGCGGGGCCGCCATCGGCACACTCATCGCCTCGAAGGTCAACCAATGGAGCCTGCTCGTCGGCTCCCTGCCGATCGCGCATTTCGCGGGTGGGGGTGGTCTCGGGCTGCCTCTGGACGGGCGGCAGATCGAGGAGTTCACGCTCACGGCCACGCAGACCCTCCTCGGTGTGGCGATCATCTTGGCCCTGCGCTTCCACTGGGCACCAGCGCTGGGACTCGCCGCGCTCTTCGGGGTGCAGTTCTTCGTCACGGACACCTCCGGCCGCTATGTCCTCTCCGCGATCCAAGCGGTGCTGGCGATCGTCTTCCTTATCCTCCACCGCAGTGACATCCTCCCCACGCTCGCTGCCCCGTTCCGCAGACCGCAGCGCAGTGACGACGGTGCAGACCCCGCCGAGGCGGCCGATCCGGAGCGCGAACCGCCCGTCACAATGTCCGCCGACCCGAAGTCGACCGGTACCCGCGCGTAGAATGACGATCATGCCGCGCCCCTCTGTCACTCGCATGGTCGAGGACTATGTCACCCTCATCTGGAAGGCCTACGAATGGCCCGGCGGTCGCCCCGCCACCACCGAGATGGCCGAACAGCTGGGAGTGACCGCCTCGACGGTGTCGGCGAACCTCAAGAAGCTCGCTCGCGACGGCTACATCGACTACGAACCCTACGGGCAGATCGTGCTCACCGATGTGGGCCGGCAGATCGCCGTCGAGATCGTCAGACGCCACCGCATCGTCGAGTCCTACCTCGTCGAGGCTCTGGGGCTGACCTGGGATCAGGTCCATGACGAGGCGGATCGACTCGAACATGCCGTCTCCGATCTCGTGCTCGAACGGATGAACGCAGCGTTGGGAAGCCCGCAGCGTGACCCGCACGGCGATCCGATTCCCGATGCCGACGGGCACACAGCCGATTTCCCGAGCCGGCGGCTGCAGGAGACCGCCCCGGGCGTCGAGGTCGAGGTCGTGCGCGTCTCCGACCGGTCGCCTGAACTGCTGCGTTACCTCACCGATCGTGGAATCGTCATCGGCACGAAGCTGCAGGTGAGATCGATCAGCTCGGCCGCCTCGGCGATCGCGGTCAGAGTCGGCGACGAGAACATCGAACTCGCCCTCGACGCCGCCGACGCGATCCGCGTCGGTCCCGGCCTCGGCTGAGGCAGACAGAGCCTCAGACCGACTGCGATTCCCACTCGGGATCCGCGGTGGCCTCGGTGTTTACTGCCTTCTGGCGCAATTCCCCTCCCCGCGCGCGTCCGGCGATGAGGAGGGTGATGAGCCCGCCGACGGTGACGAGCGCACCCGCCCACAGCGGTGAGGTATAGCCGAGGCCCGAGGCGATGGTCAGTCCGCCGACCCACGCCCCGAAGGCATTGCCGACGTTGAAGGCCGCGATGTTCGCTCCCGACCCGAGAGTCTGCGCGTCGCCGGAGTGGCGCATGATGCGCATCTGCATGGCCGGAACCGTGGCGAAGCCGAACCCGCCCATGAACACCAGCGCGATGATCGTGGCGACCTTGTTCTCGGCGATCAGAGAGAACACGGCGAGGATGACGACGAGACCGATGAGCAGGGTGAGCAGGGTCGCCCCGAGGTTCTTATCGGCCGCCCGACCGCCGAGGATGTTGCCGATGAAGAGGCCGACTCCGAAGAGGACGAGCAGCCATGGGACGGCGGCGCTGGAGAAGCCGGTCACTCCGGTGAGCGTGAACGCCATATAGCTGAAGGCTCCGAACATGCCCCCGTAGCCGAGGATCGTGATGAGGATCGACGCCCACACCTGACCGGAGGCGAAGATGCGGAATTCGCCGAGGATGCCCGAGGCCGCGTCCGATCGTGCCGGAATCGAGGGGACGAGGACGGCTATGCCGATGAGGGCGATGATGCCGATGACCGCGATGGTCCAGAAGGTCGACCGCCATCCGGCGGCCTGGCCGAGGAAGGTGCCCAAGGGGACTCCGAGGACGTTTGCCGTGGTCAGACCCGCGAACATCATCGAGATCGCCGCGGCCTGACGGTTCGCGGGCACCAGGGAAGCGGCCACGACCGCGCCGATGCCGAAGAAGGCGCCGTGGCAGAGTGCCGCGACGATGCGACCGACCATCATCATCTCGTAGCTCGGGGCGAGAGCCGAGAGTCCGTTGCCGATGATGAAGAGGACCATGAGGCCGATGAGAGCCGTCTTCCGATTGACCCGGCTCAGCGCCACGGTGATCGCGATGGCTCCGATCGCCACGGCCAGGGCATAGCCGGAGATGAGGTAGCCGGCGACGGTCTCGGAGACCGCGAAGTCTGCGGCCACCTCGGGTAGAAGGCCCATGATGACGAACTCGGTGAGTCCGATTCCGAACCCGCCGATGGCGAGAGCGAGCAGTGCGAGCGGCATGGTGGTGCAGACCTTTCGGTGGGGAGCGGATTCCGCGGTCGCGAAATCACGTGCGTGTGCAATAGGGCGCGTATGCAGTAGTTGCAGACGCAATGAATATAGTTGCACACGCGTCTTATCCGCGCAAGTGGTGTATCCTTGAGAGACGTCGAGAACAAGGAGAATGACGTGGGTATCAGGGACGACGCGGTGGAGATCCGGGCCAAGGGTTGGCGCACGCTCGCTGCTCTGCACGGACTCATCGAGGTCGAGCTCGAACGCAGCCTGCAGCGCGAGCACGACCTCTCCGTGGTCGAATTCACCGTCCTCGATGCGCTGAGCCGGCAGGACGGCTGGCATATGCGCATGCGGCAGCTCGCCCGCGCTGCCGCCTTGTCATCGAGCGCGACGACGCGGCTGGTCACCCGCCTCGAGGACCGCGGGCTGCTCACTCGTGTGCTCTGTGCCGACGACCGTCGCGGCATCTACACCGAACTCACCCCTGCCGGTGAGACGCTGCTCGCCGAAGCCCATCCGACGCATGACAGTGTGCTCGAATTCGCTCTTGACGAGGCACGGGATATGCCAGAGCTCGCACCTCTCGTGTCGGCCCTCTATGCCGAGTCGGTCGTCTGAGCCATGATGGGCTGCAGCTCGGCCCAAGATTCTTTGCTGTGAGACTGCGAGTATCCTGGGTGAGCCGTTGGCAAACTGGATACTTCTAGTATTCAGTACTGAAAGTACTGTAATGTATCGGCATGCACCAGCCGCAGAACGACCGAGAAGTCGCCAAACGCATCCCGCGGTCCGAGGTCCGACGGCGACTCATCGCCGCAGCCGCGGAGGCATTCGCCGAGTCCGGTTACTCCGATGCGACCGTAGACGACATCGCGCTGCGAGCCGGATTCACCAAGGGTGCCGTCTATTCGAACTTCGGAAGCAAGCAGGGACTCTTCGCTGCCGTCCTCGAGGACCGCTCCACAAGCGAACGAGACCGACTGCTGCAGGCTCCCGCGAGATCGGCAGACGAAGTCGCGGCCTTCGTGGCGGGCGTCGTCGCAGAGAGCATCACGGAGGACGAGCAGCGGGGTCGGCTCGGCCTCGAATTCGCGGCACGAGCCGCACGGGACCCCGCAGCGAGACAGTCATGGGGGCCGTTACGGCGAACACAGCGAGAGGCCGCCGAGCGTGCTATCCGTGAGGTCGCTGCACGGAGCGGCCTGGAGCTCTCAATCGATCCCAGTGTGGCGGCTCTTGTCCTGCACTGTCTGACGAACGGGCTGTCGATGGAGCATCTGGCGGACCCGGAGCAGGTTGATTCGACTGCGATCAAACGGGCCATTGCCGCCCTGATCGAAGCGATCACACACTCCGAATCCGAACGGCGGAGTTGACGACGATGGTGTCGGTGGCAGGACACATGACGAGGAGCGAGTCGAAATGAACGTACAGAGATGGTCGAAGGCTATTGCACTGTCGAGCGTGGTGGTTCTCGGTGCGATCGGGCTGAGCTCCTGCGGACCTTCGCTCGACGCAGTCGATCCCGAAAGTCGCTCTTTTCGGATAGGCGGCGATGATCTGGGTATTGTCATGGAGTCCGGGGGTGACATCGCTCTGCGGCCCGGCGATGTCGACGCAGTCGAAGTGACGAGGTGGTTCACCGGGAAGGCGGGGCAGGCGACATGGGCGATCGCAGACGACGAGCTCACCTTGTCCACGGACTGCGGATTCCTCGCTTCGTGCGAGGTGCGCTACCAAGTGGTCATCCCGCAGTCCGCGGCGGTGAGACTGCAAGCCGATAATGCAGAGGTGTCTGTAAAGGATTTCGACAAGCCGGTGTCGATCGCGACGGAGAACGGCGGGATATCGGCGACGGACATTGCCGGCGATCTGACGCTGAGGAGCACGAATGGTGACCAGCACGCCAGCGGTCTGAGCTCAGACAATGTTTCGGCACGGGCAGAGAACGGGGCGGTCGATCTGACGTTCGATGAAGCGCCGTCGAGTCTGAGGGTGACGACCGACAATGGTGCTGTGAGCACCTCGTTGCCCAGTGGGACCTACGCCGTATCACTGAGAACTGATAACGGTGCGGAGTCGAACTCGCTGTCTGAAGATCCCGACAGCCCGCACTCCGTCGAGGTCACCACCGGCAATGGGGATATCTCACTCGAGTGAGATGATCGGATCACAGAGACGAGGACGAGCCCGCCGAACAGCGATCATGTCGCTGCCCGGCGGGCTCGTTCTGTCGTGAAACCGTCCGGTCACCTCGGTGATTGGGTTCTCAGGGGTGAACCTGAGGTCTCACACCTGATCAGGCGTGGACGCGGATGAGGTGTTCGTTGGTGAACGCCTGGAACGCCCACTGAGCGTTCTCACGGCCGTAGCCGGAGCGGTTGATGCCGCCGAAGGGGTACTCCGGTCCGGACTCCATGTGGCTGTTGATCAGGGTCATGCCGGCGTTGATCTTCTTGCCGAACTCCTGGCCCTTCTCCAGATCGTCGGTCCACACCGAGGACATGAGGCCGTACTCGGAATCATTGGCCAGACGCAGAGCATCCTCCTCGTCCTTGGCACGGTAGATCATCACGGCCGGGCCGAAGAGCTCGTTGCAGCCGAGGTCCGAGTGCGGGTCGATGTCCGTGAGCACGGCCGGGGACATGAACCAGCCGGGGCGGTCGAGCTTCTTGCCGCCGGTGTGCAGGGTCGCACCATCGGCCACGGCCTTCTCGATCATCTCGATGATCTCGTCGCGAGCACCTTCGGAGGACACGGGTCCCATGCCGACCTCGGGGTCGTCGAAGTCGGAGATCTTCATGGCTTCGGCGGCCTTGACCGCCTCGGCGACGAATTCGTCGTAGAGCTCATCGACGACGATCATGCGCTTCGGCGAGGTGCAGACCTGGCCGGCGTTCGCCAGACGGATCCCGACGAGCTTCTGCGCCACCGAGGAGACGTCCTTCGAGTCGAGGACGACGGCCGGGTCGTTTCCGCCGAGCTCGAGGACCGCGCGCTTGTAGTATTTCGCCGCGATCGCGGCCACAGACGCGCCGGCACCCTCGGAACCGGTGAGCGAGAAGCCCTTGACGCGGAAGTCCTTGAGGACCTCTTCGGCGTGGGAGGAGTCGAGGTAGATGTTCTGGTACACGCCCTTCGGCAGTCCCGCCTCGGTGAGGAGGTCCTCGAAGTACTGGGAGGACTTCGGGCAGATCGATGCCTGCTTCATGATGATCGTGTTGCCGACCATGAGGTTGGGCAGCACGAAGCGGGCGATCTGGTTGTACGGGAAGTTCCACGGCATGATGCCCAGCAGCACGCCCAGCGGCTGGTGCTCGACATAGCTGCTGGCCGCGCCGGCGGCGGCCAGGTGGGTCGTGGACAGATGGGTGGCGGCGTTGTCGGCCATCCAGCGGGCGGTGCGGGCGACTTTGTCGACCTCGCCGAGGCCCTGCTTCTTGATCTTGCCCATCTCACGACCGATGATGTCGGTCATCTCATCGGCATTCTCATCGACGAGATCGGCGAACTTGCGCAGGATCGCCGCGCGTTCATGCAGCGGCGTCTCCTTCCACGCCAGATGTGCCTCATGGGCACGATCGATGTAGGCGGGAATCTCCTCTTTGGGAACAGAGGCGAACTCCTCCTCGACTTCGCCGGTGTTGGCATTGGTGACAGCGAACTTGCTCATGGAACGTCCTTTCACGGGTTGACGATCTGTGCCCTGTAACAAACTACAGTCTCCCGACATTCCGCGACACTTGAGTCCATGCCTGGGATTACCATTCATCCATGGAGAGAGTGAATGGAATCGGCGGATACTTCCTGCGGGCGGCCGACCCCGAGGCGATGACGGCCTGGTACCGCGACTTCCTCGGCGTCGACTTCGGTGATCACGGGCTGTGGCGGCAGCCGGCCGGACCGACCGTGATGGCGATGTTCGGAGCCGACACCGACTACTTCGGGACGCGGCCGGAGGACCAGGACCGGCAGCAGACGATGCTGAACTTCCGCGTCGCCGACCTCGACGCGATGATCGCGCAGCTGCGCGAAGCCGGCGCCGAGGTGGACGACGAGACCCAGCAGATGGACGGAATCGGACGCTTCGGTTGGGTCACCGATCCCGAAGGGAATCGGATTGAGCTGTGGGAACCGGAAGAACAGGACTGAACCTCGGCCGAGCTGGGACTATGCTGCCGCCTCGGCGGTGGCGGGTTTCCTGCGATCATCGATCAGACGGCGTCTGACCGCGAACGACAGGACCGCGGCGATGACGCACATGGCTGCCCCGCCCCACCAGGCGTAGGTGTACTCACCGAAGGCGTCACGGACGGCGCCGGCGGCGAAGGCAGCGGCGGCGGCCCCGATCTGATGGGCGGCGAAGACCCAGCCGAAGACGATGGTGCCGTTGTCTCCGAAGATCTCGCGGCACAGAGCGGCCGTCGGCGGGACCGTCGCGACCCAGTCGAGGCCGTAGACGACGATGAAGAGGATCATGCTCGGGTGCACCGTGTCCGAGAGCAGCCAAGGCAGGAGCAGCAGGCCGACCCCGCGGAACGTGTAGTACGCGACGAGGAGGATCCGGGGATCGAATTTATCGGTCAGCCAACCGGAGAAGACGGTGCCCACGATGTCGAAGATCCCGACGACCGCGAGCAGACCGGCCGCCGTCGATGCCGGCATTCCATGGTCGTGGGCCGAGGGGATGAAGTGGATGCCGATGAGGCCGTTCGTCGTCGCGCCGCAGATGGCGAAGGCGATGGCCAGAGCCCAGAACGAGCGATGACGGGCGGCGAAGAAGAGCCCTGTGAAGGCGCGTCGGGCGGCGCCTGCGCCGCGGCGCTCGGCGGGGGTGGTCGGAGCGGACTCCGCCTTGGTCGGGGTGTCGCCCTCAGGCTCGGTCGTGCTCTCCGTGCTCGCATCAGCTACACCATAGGGCAGAACGCCCAGGTCGGAAGGATGATCGCGGAGGACGAACCAGACCAGCGGCACGGCGGCCATCGCCGCGATGCCGATGAGTAGGGATGCCGGCTTCCACCCGGTGGACTCGGCGATCGTGGCGACCGGCGGCAGGAAGATCAGCTGGCCCGTGGCCGATCCGGCCGTGAGGATGCCCATGATGAGACCACGGCGAGCGACGAACCAGCGATCGGCGATGGTCGCGGCGAAGACGAGGGCCATCGAACCGGTGCCCAGCCCGATGAGGACGCCCCAGAAGATGAGCAGCTGCCAGGAGGCGGTCATGAGCACGCTGCCTCCGGCGCCGAGGGCGACGAGAGCCAGAGCGGCCGCCACGACCTGGCGGATGCCGAAGCGATCCATGAGCGCTGCAGCGAAGGGAGCGGTGAGCCCGTAGAGAAGGAGGTTCACACTCACGGCCAGGGACATGCTGCTCATCGACCACCCGAAGTCCGCATGGAGCGGGACCATCAGCGCTCCGGGAGCAGCCCGGAATCCGGCGGCGGCGAGCAGGGCGATGAAGGCGACGGCGGCGACCCACCAGGCGGGGTGGATGCGGCGGTGCCTCCGCTGCGCGGGTGGAGTGGTCGACATCGATCCCTCGGGCTTTCTTCAAAGAAGTTATACTGGAGGAAGTATAAGCAGACTTCGTCGAAGAAAGGTAGTCGTGATGGCTTTGCGTTCGGATTGGTCGCAGGAGTTCTGTCCGGTGAAGCGGTCGCTCGACGTGCTCGGCGATCCGTGGGTGCTGCTCATCGTCCGCGATGTCCTCCACGGTCGTGGGCGTTTTGACCAGCTGCGTGAGAATCTCGGAATCTCCGAAGCCGTGCTCAGCCGGCGGTTGTCCGGAATGCTTGGGGCCGGGCTGCTGACGAAGGTCGACTACGCCGACGGGGCGCGCATCCGGCAGGGGTATGCGGCCACCGAGGCCGCCGCCGATCTGCTGCCGATCCTGCAGCAGCTGTCCCTGTGGGCAGAGAAGCACACCGAACTGCCTGCCGGCGGAGGCCATATGGGACTCATCCACGAAGCCTGCGGCGCCGAGACGACTCAGGGCGAGGTGTGCAGTGCCTGCGGTCAAGTGCTGCTGCCGGAGGACATGTCCTGGGACAAGCCGTGGAAGGACGTGCGCGAACGGCTGCAGCCGGCCGGGACTCTGAGCTGAGTCCCGCTGGGACTAGCAGGCCGCCTCGGCGAGGGTGGGCTCGGATCGCCCTGCCCACGTCCGTTCGACGCGGATCGCCACGGCCACTACGGCGAGTGCAGCGAGCGCGAGGACGATGGCGGCGACGACCGTGGCGGGGAAGCCGAGCCCGGCTGCGATGACCCAGGCGCCGACGGCCGGGCCGAGCGCATTGCCGACGTTGAAGGCCGAAGTGTTGACGCTGGCGGCCAGGGTCGGTGCCTGAGTCGCGATCTGGAAGACGCGGGCATTGAGCGCCCCGGCGATGGAGAAACCGCTGGCGCCGACGAGGACGATCATGATGACGGCAAGGATTGCGTTGTCCGCGACCAGCCACAGGGCGCCGAGGCTGAGAGTCAGTGCCGTGAGGCTGCCAACGATATTGCCGAAGATGTCCCTATCGGCCAAGCGCCCGCCGACGACGACACCGATGAAGGCACCGACGCCGAAGGCCGCGAGGACTGCGGGAACGAGGTCCGCGGACAGTCCGGCCACCTGAGTGAGCAGCGGCGAGAAGTAGGAGAAGGACGCGAACACCGAAGCCTGGAACAGCGCCGTCGTGCCCAGGGCCAACCAGATTCGGGGTCCCTTGAACGCGGCGATCTCGGCGCGGAGCAGAGTGCGCAGGCCGGGAGCCGCCTCGGCGGGAGTGGGTGATTCTGCTTCGTCTGGGTCGGTGGACTTCGCTGAGTCGGCAGGCTTCGCTGGGTCGGTGGGCTTCGCGTCCGACCGGGTGGTCACGGCGATGAGAACTGCGGCCAGTGCAGTGACGAGGGCGACCGCCCAGAAGGTCGACCGCCACCCGAACTGGGTGCCGATCCATGTTCCCATCGGCACTCCGACGAGGTTGGCTACTGTGAGTCCGCCGACGAGACTGGCGAGTGCACGGCCCTGTACGGCGGCGGGAGCGATGGCTGAGGTGTGGACGGCGGCGACGGCCCAGAACCCGCCGCAGGCGAAGGCAGACAGCACCCTTGAGGCCATGAGCAGTCCGTAGCTCGGTGACAGCGCTGCAAGGATGTGGAGGGAGGAGAAGCCGATGATCATGACGATCATCGTCGCCCGCCTGGGCAGGGTCAGCGTCAGCAGGGTCATGGCCGGTGCCCCGACGATCATGCCGACGGCGAAACCGGTGATGAGCAGGCCCGCCTGCGGGATCGTCACGCTCAAGTCAGCGCTCAAGGGTTCGAGGATTCCGGCGATCATGAACTCGCTAGTGCCGAGGCAGAAGATCACGGCGGCCAACAGATAGACCTGACCAGGCACCCGAGGCCTGAGGGAAAGCGGTGTCGAAGTGGTCATGGGGTGGGGCTGCCTTTCGTCGAGGCACCTGGGGCACCTTCGGTCTCGAGGGTGGCCCTGCCGGCCGGAGTGCACAGTCCTGCGACGAAGGCTCGGGCTTGGGCGAGGACGTCCTCTGTGGTCATGACGCGGGCGGCGATGCGCAGGCCGGCGAGCACGCTGTGGATGAGTGGGGCATGGATCCGGGGGTCGATGTCAGCGAGGATATGGCCCGCGGTCTGACCGCGCTCGATGATGCCTGAGTAGGTGTCGAGCCACGCGTTGCGGTCGGGGTCGAGGATCGAGCACACAACATCGACTTCGCGGCCGAGCTCGGCGGCCGTGTTCGCCGACAGGCACCCGGTCCGGTTCTCGTCGTCGCACTGCTTCTTCAGCTCGCCGCGGAGGCGGTGCATGAGCAGGACGGGAGCGGGCTCGAGGCTGCGCTCGAGTTCCTCTCTGAGCGGGATGCTCGTGGCCGTATAGTCACGCAGGGCGCGGAGGAAGACGGCGTCGAGGCTGTCGAAGGTGTTGTAGAAGCTCGAGCGGCCGATGTTCGCGCGTTCGCAGACCAGTCCGACATCGGTTCCCGCATAGCCGTGCTCGCTGAACACGGCGATGGCGGCATCGATGACCGACTGCTCGTCGAAACTCTTCTTCCTGCCCACGTGACGAGACTAAAGCATTTTGGACAAACGTGTCCAATAATTTCGGATCGGCTGCCCCGACCCCCCCGTGTCGGTCGTGTTTTCAGGCCCCGACGTCGCCGAGGTGGTGCCGGACTTCGTGGAGTCCGTAGAGCGTGAGTGAGGCGACGGTGAAGGCGTGACCGTCGGAGCGGAAGCCGCGACGTTCCCATTCCTCCCCGCTGACCTGGGACAGGAGGCCGGCATAGGACTCGGCGGCCGCGCGGAGGGCGGGGGCCACCTCGGCGGGATCGGCGTGGGCGTAATCGGATTCGAGAGCGACCGCATCGCCATCGAAGTTGTCCAAGGTCGGGTCGGACTCGGCCAGCATGCGCTCGGTGCGGCGGCGGAATTCGTCGAGGACATCGCGCATATGGGCGGCGTATTCGACGTCCGACCATCGGTTCGGACTGCGCCGTTCGGTGGCGTCGGCACTGGTCAGGACCGTCTGCCAGGTGGCGGCCGCCTCGGCGAGGGTGGTCGGGACGCCGGTCGGATCTTCATGGCCGGTGAAGCCGCATTCGGAGCAGCCGCCGACGAGGACATCGGTCCAGTCGCGGGCGTCAGGGGTGATCTCGCTCATTCGCCGTCCTTACTGCTCGACTTCTTGCTTCCGGACTTGGTGGTTCCGGTTGTCTTGCCGCTCGATTTCGTGCCACTCGTCTTCTTGCCGTCATTGAGGATCTCGGCGAGCATGGTGGCCTGGCTGATGTCGTCGCGCTTGGCCGCGGTGAGCAGGGTGAGAGTCCCCCTCTGCGCGAGCCCACGCAGCTCCTCGAGGGCCTGCTCGGCATCATCGCTCTTCAGTTCCTCGCGGAAGCGGCGAGCGAACTCGTCGAACTTCTCCGGATCGTGGGAGTACCACTTGCGCAGCTCGGTCGAGGGCGCGACGTCCTTGACCCAGTCGTCGAGTTCGGCCTTGTCCTTGCTCACCCCGCGCGGCCAGACTCGGTCGACGAGGATCCGGGTCCCATCGGACTTCTGTGCTTCGTCGTAGATGCGGCGGACCTGGACCACGTGTGTGGAGCTCTTCTTCTCGGACATCGGCTGACGCTCCTTTCGCTCGCTTCCCTTCGAGTCTACGACGCGGATACAGCGGCAGTGCCCCGTCGACCTTCGGCGCTGGCACCGTGGCCAATCGCGCCTGGTGAAGCGGAGACTCCGAGACGCAGGTCACCTTGGTGTCCCGAGGTGCACCGCGCCGAATCCGCGAGCGGAGGAGATGATGCAGTGACCGTCTGGCAGCAGGCATTCCCCGATGGGAAGAGTCCGCAACGGGTGCTGGTTCCGCCGTCGCCGTCTGCGATCTTCCTCGTCCTCACTGTCCGCCCCGGATTCGAGAGCAGAGCCAAGGACTTCCTGTCCGAGATCGCAGGGCTGACACGAACCGTCGGCTTCCGCTCCCGCGAAGCCGACCTCAGCTGTGTCACGGGTATCGGCGCCGACCTCTGGGACCGGATGTTCACCGCGCCCCGCCCCCGGGGTCTCCACCCGTTCATCGAACAGCGCGGAGACGTCCACACGGCGCCGTCCACCCCAGGTGACCTGCTGTTCCACATCCGCGCTCGCCGCATCGACATGTGCTTCGAACTCGCCCGACTCATCGGCGATGCTTTGCAGGGTGCCGTCGACGTCGCCGACGAAGTCCACGGCTTCCGTTATTTCGACGAACGCGACATCCTCGGCTTCGTCGACGGCACCGAGAATCCCGAGGATCAGGGTGCCGTCGACGCCGTGTTGCGCCACCCGGATGACGTCGCTGAGGATTCCGTTTTGGATTCCGGCCCGGGTTCCGTCCTGGATTCCGCCGAGGCGGGACCCGATGTCGCTGCCGCCGTTGCCGGAGATTCCGGGCCAGGATCCGTTCCCGGCGATGGCTCCCCGGGCTATCCGGGCAGCACCTTTGTGATCGTTCAGAAGTACACACACGACATGTCCGCCTGGGACGCACTCAGCGTCGAGGAGCAGGAAGCGGCCTTCGGGAGGCACAAACTCTCCGACGTCGAATTCGCCGAGGAGGACAAGGCCCCGAACTCGCACCTCGTGCTCAACTCGATCGAGCACGAGGACGGCAACGACCGGGAGATCGTGCGCGACAATATGGTCTTCGGATCCGTCGGATCAGGGGAATACGGCACCTATTTCATCGCCTATGCCGCGGACGTGACGACGACCGAGCAGATGCTTGAGAACATGTTCATCGGAGATCCGGTGGGCACCTACGACCGGATCCTCGACTTCTCGACCGCGCTGACCGGCGGGCTGTTCTTCGTCCCGTCCCAGGATTTCCTCGACGATCCCGACGGGGAGCTCGCCGAGGCGGGACTCGGGATCGGTGGAGCCGCCTCGGCGAAGGTCGACGGATCGGACAGCGACGGCGAATCGGACGATGATTCGTTCGCTGATGTCCCGACAGACAGCGATGACCCGACAGACGCAGACCCCTCAGCACCCACGGACGGCAGCCTGGGAATCGGCAGCCTGAATAGGAGACGACAGTGAACAATCTCTATCGCGAACTCGCCCCCATCACCGGCCCGGCCTGGGCGGAGATCGAGGAAGAGGCTCGGCGCACCTTCAAGCGCAATATCGCCGGTCGGCGCATCGTCGACGTCGAAGGGCCGACCGGCTTCGAGACCTCCTCGGTGACCACGGGGCATATCAAGGATGTGCAGTCGTATTCGTCGAGTCTGCACATTCGACAGCGCATCGTGCAGGAATTCGTCGAACTGCGCGCCCCCTTCACGGTCACGCGTGAGGCCATCGACGATGTTGCGCGCGGCTCCGGCGATTCAGACTGGCAGCCGATCAAGGACGCGGCGACGACGATCGCCCTGGCCGAGGACCGAGCTATCCTCCACGGACTCGACTCCGCAGGCATCGGCGGCATCGTCCCGAACTCGTCGAACGCGGCCGTGACCCTGCCCGATGCGGTCGAGGACTATGCGGACGCGGTGGCGCAGGCGCTGTCCGGTCTGCGCACGGCCGGTGTCGACGGGCCCTACAGCCTGCTGCTGTCGGAGGCCGAATACACGAAGGTCTCCGAGTCGACCGACCACGGTTTCCCGATCCGCGATCACCTCTCGCGCCAGCTCGGTGCCGGGGAGATCGTCTGGGCGCCGGCGCTCGAAGGTGCCCTGCTCGTGTCCACCCGCGGTGGTGACTACGAACTCCACCTCGGCCAGGACCTGTCGATCGGCTACAGCGGCCACGACAGTGAGACAGTCGACCTGTACCTGCAGGAGACCTTCGGCTTCCTCGCGCTCACCGACGAATCGAGCGTCCCCCTGCACCCCTGAGCCCGGCTCGGTGAACTGCTGCGCCTGCGGAGTCGCGGCGCAGCCCCCAGGTCGCGCTGCACAGCAGAGGGCCGCAGTTGCCTAGGCATCGGGTTCTGTCCCCTGAATCATCGGGTTCTGTACGGTTGCACATCGAGTTCTGATCCAGTCATCGAGTTATATTGCGATCACTGGATCAGAAGTCGATGACTCCCCACGAGGTGGCCTAGCGGCGGGCAGCCTCGCTGAGGTTGCTCAGCACAAGCGTGCGCACCTGCCGGTCGATATAGGTCTCCAGGTCGAGCCCGATCCGCTGGAAGTACCAGTACTTGAGCGCCCACATATGGGCGATCGACATGAGGTCGTGCCCGAGCACCTGAGCATCGACACCACGCAGGTCGCCTGCTTCGACGGCGGCGGTGACGACGTCGACGAGGGGCTGGAGGGTCTCGAGCTCCTGGTCCTGGATCGACTTCAGTCCGTCCTTCGACAGTGCCCTGGAGACCTGATAGGTGAGCACGACCGCATGTCTCTGTTCACCGACGATGCGGCAGAACTCCGTGAACGCGGCGATGACCTTGTCCACGGGTTCGGCCGCCTCGGCGATGGCGGAAGGGACACGGAGACGGAACTCCTCGAGGACGCGGGTGATCGCGGCGAGCACGATCTGCTCCTTGTCCGAGAAGTACTTGTACAGCAGTCCGACACTGACCCCGCCGGACCTCGCGATCGCCTGCATGGACACCGAATGAGTGCCCTTCTCCTGCATCAGACGCACGGCGGCGTCGACGATCTGCCGCTCTCGGAATTCCGCGCGGGCACCGCGGACGATCGCGTTGAGGTCTTCGGATTCAGCTGACATGCTCGGCGGCGACTTCCTCTCTGAGCTTGAACTTCTGAATCTTACCGCTTGGCGTGCGAGGGAACTCGTCGAGGCACTGCAGGGCCTCGGGCCAGTACTGCTTGGCCACTCCCTTCGCGTCGAAGAACTCCTGCAGCTCGTCCATCGTCAGGCTGTGGCCCTCGTTGAGGGTCACGACTGCGCACGCGATCTCCTGCAGCCGGGGATGCGGCACCGCGACGACTGCGACCTGGGAGACCGCGGGATGTTCGTAGAGAACGTTCTCGATATAGGCCACCGGGATGTTCTCGCCGCCGCGGATGATGATGTCCTTCGACCGCCCCGCGATCCGGATGAAGCCTTCGGCATCCATTTCGGCGAGGTCTCCGGTATCGAGCCAAACGCCTGCGAAGGCGTCTGCCGTCTGCTCCGGTTCATCGAGGTAGCCGACGAACAGGAATGGGCCCGTGACCTGGATTCTTCCTTCGACGCCCGCGGGCACGGGTTCCCCGAGGGGATCGACGATGCGGACCTTCATCGAGCCCAGTGCTCGTCCGTCGGTGCTCGTGACCTTCTCCTCCGAATCGCCCGGCGCCGTCATCGTCACCAGCCCGCATTCCGTCTGTCCCCAGCCGCCGAAGACGTTGAGCTCCGGAAGCAGCGTGCGCGCCTCATTGACCATGACGCGTGGAATCGGGGCGCCCATGCAGCAGAAGTGCTTGAGGGAGGACAGGTCGTGCTGCGTCGACTTCGCCACCTCGAGCAGATCGTGGAGGAACGGAGTGGCCCCCGATGTGTGCTGGATTCCGTGCTCGGCGACGAGTCGGGCGAACTCCTCGCCGTTCCACACGTCCTGGAACACGCCCGAACCGCCGATGAGCAGAGGCAGACACACTCCGTACATGTAGCCGGTGAGATGGCCGAAGGTCGAGGCCATGTGGATGACCGAATCCTCGTCCAGGCCCAGGTGATCCGGCCACGGCAGCGAGGCCGCTAGCACGTTGTTGTGCGTGTGCATCACACCCTTGGGATTGCCCGTCGTCCCCGAGGTGAAGAGGATGAGTCCGACATCATTGGGGTCCGGGCGCCGGCCGTCCCAAGCGATGGATTCGATCGCCGAGGCGGCCGACCGTGAACCGTCCGAGCTTGAGTCGCGTTCCCCTCGAGCCAGGAAATCCGTCCACCTCTCGAAGCCGTCCCGACCGTCGAAGGTCGCCTCGCCAGGGGTGTCGAGGACGATCGTGTGCTGCAGCTCCGGCAGGCTCGGACGCAGTCGGTCGACCATATCGGGATAGTCGAACTTTCGGAAGCGATTGGGCACGAAGAGCACCGAGACCGACGCCTTCTTCGCCATATGCCCGATCTCGCGGTCCCGATAGATCGGGATGAGGCCGTTGGTCACAGCGCCGGCCTTGATCGCACCGAGGTGGATGACCAGCCATTCATACCAGTTCGGCAGCTGCACACCCACCACGTCGCCGGGTTCGACCCCGAGGTCGACGAGCGCCTGGGCACAGGTGTCGACATCCGAGCTGAGCTCGGCATAGGTGTGGGCACCGTAGGGATCGCGGGTGACGACCGCGTCAGGTCGTTGTGCACTCCAGTGCTCGAGGTGGTCGAGGAGGGTCTGGTTCTTCCAGTCCCCGGATGAGGTGAATTCCTCGATGAGGGAGTCGGTCAGGGTGGTCTCGAATCGGGTGGGCATAGCAGGGCTCCTTTGCTCTGGTGTCGTACCTGTGACTCGGGTGGAGCTGGTGGTCGTGCTGACAACTGTCGCCGCCGGGCGACGGTTGTGATGCTCAGGCCATCGTCAGTCCGCCGGAGACGGACAGAGTCTGGCCGGTGACATAGGCGGAATCGGGACGGGCGAAGAAGGCCACGACGTTCGCGAGGTCCTCGGGACGGGCGAGCCGGCGCATCGGAATCGCCTTCTCCAGTGCGGTTCGCAGCTTCGGATTGTCCGCGGAGATCTCGGCGAACAGCGGCGTGTCGGCCGGTCCGGGGCACACGCAGTTCGCGGTGATCCCGTGTCGGGCGACCTCGCGGGCGAAGGTCTTCGTGAACGAGATGATCCCGCCCTTGGCCGCCGAGTACACGGCTTCCCCGCTCGACCCGACCCGGCCGGCGTCCGAGCCGATGCTGATGACGGATCCCGATCCGGCTGCGATCATGTGCTCGGCCGCCGACTGCGTGCAGTTGAGCGTGCCGAGGAGGTTGATCGCGATGACCCGCTGCCAGGTCGCCGGCGTCGACTCCATGAACGGTTCGACCTTGTCCCAGCCGGCATTGTTGACGAGGACGTCGATGCGTCCGAAGCGCTCGACCACCTCGGCGATCATGGCGTCCACGGCCGCACGGTCGGTGACATCGGCGGCGAGCCCGATCGAATCATGCCCCAACGCCGAGGCGGTGTTCGCGGCCGTCTGTGCGTCGAGGTCGGCGACGACGACGGTGGCGCCGTCGGCGGCGAGGCGGGTCGCGATTCCCTTGCCGATTCCGGAGGCGGCACCGGTGACGATGATGATGCGATCGGTCAGAGGTGCGGTCTGAGTGGGTGCTGACATGGTGGTGTCCTTCCAGTCGTGTGTCTGATGCTGCGTCGTCAGGTGGGTGTGTTCGCTCCGGTCGACCGGTGTTCGCTCCGGTCGGCCCGTGTTCGTCCCGGTCGGCCGGTGTTCCACCCGGTCAGGGGGCGTATTCGCGACCGGCGGAGTTGCGGGCGATGATGAGCTTCATGATCTGGGCGGTGCCGTCGCCGATCTGCATGCCGAGCACGTCGCGCAGTCGTTTCTCGACGTCCCGGTCCTGTTTGTAGCCGTTCTGTCCGTGCAGAAGCAGGCACTGATGGACCGCATGGTAGGCCTCGAGCGGGGCCCACCACTTGCACATGGCAGCCTGAGAGGTGTGCGGGTGGCCCTCGTCGCCGAGGCGCAGAGTGTCCAGGCATAGCAGTCGGGCCGCCGCCATCTTCGTCTCCGCCTCGGCCAGGGGGAAGGAGACCCCTTGGAACTTCGACAGCGGCTGATCGAAGGCCTCACGTCCCTTGGCGTAGGCCCAGGCATCCTCGATCGCGCGCGTCGCAGTCCCCGTGCACTGCAGTCCGATGAGAGCTCGGGAGAAGTCGAATCCCTGCATGACCTGGGTGAATGCTCCACCGACCTCGCCGAGGAGGTGGTCGGCGGGCACACGGACATCGGTGAAGTCCACGCTGCCGCGAGCGACGGCCGCCTGACCCATGTCGATGATGGGGTTCCGGGTGACTCCGGGGGCGTCGAGGTCGACGAGGAACGCCGAGATGCCCTTTCCGCGCCCCGCCTCGGGGTCGGTGCGGGCGAAGATCACCGTTGCCGTCGAGGTCATGGCCAGCGACATCGACTTCGTGCCGTTGACGATCCAGTCGTCGCCGTCCCGTCGGGCCGTGGTCGAGGGGTTTCCGGCGTCCGAACCAGCCTCGGGTTCGGAGAGTCCGATGGCCACCGTTTCGTCACCGGTTGTGATGAGGCGGCAGTAGTGGGCGGCCACCTCGGTGCTGGCATTGCGGGCGATGACCTGTCCGATGAGGGATCCGACGACCTGGATATAGGCGACGGTGAGGTCTCCACGGGCGATGGCCTCGGTGACGAGACCCGCGGTGACCTTGGTCAGTCCGGTCCCGCCGAGGTGGGTCGGCAGTTCGGGGGCGATGAGACCGGCACGGCCCATCTCTCGGGTGATATCGGCACCGATGCGGCCGGCGGCTTCGCGTTCGCGGGCCTCGCTGATGAGCCGCTCCTCGAATCCGGCCGCCGCATCGAGCAGGGTCTGGGTATCGGGGGTGAGAGTCGTGTCCACGGGAATCCTCTGTGCTGTCAGGGTCTGTGCAGGTGGGATCTGTGCCGGCGAGGCGCCGGGGGTCAGTACGCGCCGTCGAAGCGGCTGAAGTCCGGATCGCGCTTCTCCGCGAAGGCGGCCGCTCCTTCGTGTGATTCCGGGGAGTGCGCGTAGAGGTCGAGGGCGCTCATGGCGAGGTTCGTGAAGCCGGTCTGCATCTCGGAATCGGCGTTGAATGACTGCTTGAGGAAGCGCAGCGCCGTCGGTGCCTTGAGACCGAGGGCCCGGGCGCGTTCCTTGGCGCGGGGCATGAGTTCGTCGGCGTCGACCACTTCGGTGGCCAGGCCCCAGGATTCGGCCTTCTGTGCGTCGATGAGTTCGCAGAAGTACCACATCTCACGGGCGCGCTTCTCACCGATGACCCGGGCGAGGAAAGCCGAACCGTAGCCGGCGTCGAAGGATCCGACCTTGGGGCCGGCCTGGCCGAAGCGCGCGTGTGCGGCCGCGATCGTGATGTCGCAGAGGGTGGTGAGCACGTTTCCGCCGCCGATGGCGACACCGTTGACCGCGGAGATCACCGGTTTCGGCACCGAGCGGATGACCTTGTGGAGTTCGGAGATGCGGAACATGCCGTAGCGGCTGGGGCCGTAGTCGCCGGTCTGCGCCTTCTGTTTGACGTCGCCGCCGGCGCAGAAGGACTTCTGCCCGGAACCGGTGAGGATGATCGAACGGACGCGGTTGTCGCCCCAGGCGAGAGTGAAGGCTTCGATGAGTTCGTCGACGGTCTGCGACCGGAACGAATTGAAGGAATCGGGCCGGTTGATCGTGATGACCGCGAAGGTCTCTTCCACCACGTAGAGGATGTCGTCGAAATCCGTGGCTGCGGTCTGCTGAGTCGGGCTGGTGGATGTTGGCATCGTTGCCTCCTCGAACGAAAAATGAATCTATGTTCACACCTAGTGAACATCAGTTCATGAACGAGGTCAAGAGTCGCGGTGCCGGAAGATTCTTGTGAGTTCGCCGAGTTTCGTCCGTCCGCATCGGAGCGACGGTGCACTGGTGGAAGAATGTTGCCGGCAAGGGTGCCGACAGAATGCACTGCTCAGGTGTCGGCCGATCCGAACTCCCGGCAATGGGTCGGGAGTGACTGACGATGACGACGAGAGACGGACGACGATGACCGCAGAAGCACCCGACCCGGACCACAAGACAGGACTCAGCACCCGGCGGACAGCGGACGGTGCGGAGATCGGGGCGCTCATCGGCGCTGGTTTCGGGCTGCTGTTCCTCATCATCAACACCGGCCAGTTCTCGACCCTGGGGCGCACACTCGTTATCGCGGTCGGCGTCATCGTCTTCGCCGGCATCGCGGTCCTCGCGGTTCGCGGACTGCTGCGGAACCGTGGTGGAGGCGGCCGCCTCGGCGAATCGGGGACCCGTGGTCGTCGGGAACCGCCGTTCGGTCGCGCCTACTGGATCATCGTGCTCATCGAGGCGGTTCTCCTGTTCGCCGGAGCCCGACTGCTCACGAGCCTCGGCCATCCGGAGCTCGGAGTGGCGTGGGTGGCCGTGGTCGTCGGCACTCATTTCTATGCGCTCGGCCGCGTGTTCGGGCTCGACCGCTTCCACGTGCTCGCCACCGTCGTGACCCTCTGCGGAATCGGCGGGTTCATCGCCTTCTTCGCGGCGGCTCCGGCGTTCATCCCGGTCATCAGCGGCGTCATCTCGGGATTCGTGCTGCTCGCCTTCGCCGTGTGGGCCCTGACCCCGACCGAGCGGTAGAGCCGGCACGCATCGAGTTTCGTTCGGTTCGTCATCGGGTTCTGATCCAGTCATCGAGTTTTCTCCCGATGACTGGATCAAAAGTCGATGAAGCTGCACGAGGTGGCTGGGCCCGTGACCACACTGCGTTCCAGCCATCAGGACGCGAACTGATGGCTGGAACGCAGTGCGGTCGTCGGCAGGTGGCGGGGCCAAGCCCTACCGGCAGGTGGAGGGGTTGGTGGGTCAGTCCTCGGCGGGGGCTTCGGGGACCCCGGCGCCGTCCTTCTTCAGCGGCTGCACGCGCGGGGGTGGGAACTCCGGAGCCTGGGCGGCGGGATGGGCTTGCAGCCCGGCGAACACCTCGGCGATGGCGCGGTCGAGCTGCGGATCGTCGGCGGCGAAGAGCTGACCGGGATCGTGCTCGACCTCGATATCGGGGTCGACTCCATAGTTCTCCACACTCCAGCCCTTGCCCTCGATCCAGAAGGCATAGCGCGGCTGCGTCACTCCGGTGCCATCGACGAGATCGTAGCGACCGTCGATGCCGACGACTCCGCCCCACGTGCGCACGCCGATCACTGGGCCGATGCCCTTGGCCTGCACGCGCGCGTTGATGATGTCGCCGTCGGAGCCGGAGAACTCATTGGCCACGAACACCACCGGGCCGCGCGGAGCATCCTCGGGGTCCCGGTCCATCTGGTCATAGCTGCGAGCCGCACCCCAGGCAACCACCTGATCGGCGAAGCGTTCGGCCACCAGAGCACTCGTGTGCCCGCCTCGGTTGAACCGCACATCGGCGATGACGCCCTCGCAGCCCATGGCCTGCCGCAGATCCCGGTGCATCTGCGCCCACCCGTAGGAGGTCATGTCCGGGACATGCACATAGCCGATGCGGCCGGATGACTTCTCGGCCACATACTCCCGGCGGGAGCGCACCCAATCCTGATAGCGCAGCTTCTCCTCGGTGGGCAGTGGAATCACGGCGACCGCGCGGTCCTTGCGACCGCGGCGCAGAGTCAGCTCGACGATCGTGTCCGCGGCCCCCTGCAGATGAGCGGCGGGACCGGCCGCCTCGTCGACGGGCTGACCATTGACAGCAACGATGACATCGCCGGGCTGCGCTCCGACTCCGGCCTGGCGCAGCGGCGACCTCGCCCCCGGTTCACTGCTCTCACCGGGAAGGATGCGAGAGATCGTCCAACCCTCAGCGCTCCGCTCAAGATCCGCACCGAGGAATCCGAGCTTCATCGACCCATCGCCGAGCCCAGAAGGCGGGCTGACATAGGCGTGGGAGGTGTTGAGCTCGCCCACGGTTTCCCACAGCACGTCGACGAGGTCGTCATGAGTCAGCGCCTTGGCGGCCACAGCACGCCAGCGCAGCGTCACCGACTCCCAATCGACCCCGTTCATGTCCTCGCGCCAATAGTGATCGCGCATGATCCGGGAGTTCTCCTCGAACATCTGCAGCCATTCGGCCCGGCGGTCGAGCTCGAATCGCAGACGCGAGAGATCGACGGAGATGTTGTCATCATCGTCGGCCTCGACTTTCCGGTTCGCCGGGACCACGCTGATCGCACCGTCGCTGCGCACGACGAGCAGCTTGCCGTCTCCGGAGATCTCATACTCGTCGGCCTTGTCGACGACGGTGCTGACCTTCCGCTTGGCGAAGTCGAAGTACTGGACCACCTCGGCGGGTTTCTCACCGGCATCTCCGGCCCGTCCGGTGCCGAGCTCACCGGCTTCGACGTCGCCGGTGCGCAGCCAGACGAGTCCTCCCTCAGCGGATTCGAGATCCCGGAAGACCCCCGAGGCGACCGGGAACGGCACGATGCGCTCTTCAGCTCCCTCGAGCTCGACCTCGACGGTGGCGGCGGGTTTGTCCCCGCGACCGCGCTCGGACTTCGCCTCCTCGGTGACCTCGCTGATCGCCCATCCGCCGGCGCTCGGTCCGAAGGGCGCAGGTTCATCGGCGGCCAAGGGCAGCAGCCACGGTCGGGTGACGCCGTTGAACGACAGATCGAAGGAATGCTGGTTGTACGAGGGATCGAAGGTGCGATCAGAGAGGAAAGCGACGAACTTCCCATCACGGGTGAACGTCGGCGAGAAGTCATTGAACTTGCCCGTCGTCAGCGGCTGGGCCTCGCGATCCGATTTCACCTCGGCGATCATCAGCTGCGCGAGCAGCTCCTCACCCTGCGTCGGCTGCGACCACACGAGGTACTTCCCATCGGGTGAGAACCGCGGATCGCGCGCCTCGCCGTGTCCCGAATGCCCGACCAGACGCGTCCGACCATTGCCCACATCGACGGTCCGGATCGACCCGTCGTGGGAGATCGTGGCGAGCATCTTCCCCGCCGGATCCGCCTTCAGGTGCAGGACCCGTCCCAGGGCTCCGGCCCCGATTCGCCGAGGCGGCTTGTCCCCGGTCACGGACGCGACCTCGATCGCGTCCTCCCCTTCGACGTCGGTGATGTACGTGGCAAACCCGGTGTCACCGAGGACGAGAGGTTCGCGGGTGCGGATCGACGAATCCGCGCACAGCGCCCGGGCCGGGCCCTCGCGGTGGGCGAGCCAGAAGGTCTTGCCCCGCCATTCCACCACCGAGGCATTGCCTTCTCTGTCGGGGCTGATGTGGTTGAGCCCGGTCTTCGGGTCGAGACTGAGCGGCTGCACCTGAGTCCCCGGCAGAGTCACCGCGAGAGTGCGGACCTCGGCGTCGAGGCTGTCGAGGATCCTGATCTCCCCACGGGAGTGCCAGACGATGCGGGTGCCGTCGGTCGTGGCGTCACGGACATAGCCCTCGGCCTCGGACTGGTGCGTGAGCTGCCGTGGTTCGACCGAGTCATCACCCGAACTCGCCGAGGTGGCCAGTCCGTCGATGATCCACAGGTTCGCCTGTTCATCGGCATGGTGAGGGAAGGTCGCGGCCCGGTCCGAGGTGAACACGAGCGAATCGCCGACCCACAGCGGGTCGGTCAGAGAGGCCTCGTCCTCGCGCAGCAGCCGCTGCCACCGGGCCCCGGATCCATCTCCGATGCCGGCAGCGTTCGTACTGCCGACTCGATCGAGCCACAGCCTCGGCGCAGTCCCACCCCGGTAGCGCTTCCAGTGCGCGGGCGGACGGGAGAACGGCGTCGACAGAGCGGTCACTCCCGTGTGGTGCCGGGCCAGACCCGAGGCACGACCGAACGACAGCCGATCGACCTCGCCGTCGAGGCTCACGGACTTCACGACATGGTTGCGGACCTCGAACTCCCCGGCATTCGCGCCGACGAGGACATGGGCGGCATCGGCCCACCCGAGCATCGTCATCGCGCTCGACCCCAACCAGGTGAGCCGACGCAGGGACCCGGTGGCCACCTCGGCGACCATGAGCTCCGCCTGGCCGGTGCGGAACGATACGAACGCGACGTGCGCTGCGTCGGGTGAGATCCTCGGTGACCGGACCGGCGCATGATCGGAGGTCAGCCGCCAGGCGCGGCCGCCGGCGGAGGGAACGAGCCAGACATCGTCGTCGGCGGTGAAGGTGATGAGATCGGACTGGATATGGGGATAGCGAAGATAAGTCACGTGACCCACATTACAAGCTCGACAGTGCGGCGACCGCGGGCCGGAACCGATGCCCAGGCAACTTGCACCCGGCAATAGAATGGGCACATGCCATCTCTGACTTCTGTGCTCACGGACCGTTTCGCCGCCGCCCTCACCCAGGCCTTCGGTGAGGACTTCGCCGGACGTGACCCCGTCATCCGCAGCAGCCAGTTCGCAGACTTCCAGGCCAATGTGGCCCTGCCGCTGGCCAAGGAGCTGAAGTCGAAGCCGCGCGATATCGCCGCACAGATCGTCGAGAACCTCGACCTCGAGGGCGTGTGCGAGGCACCGGAGATCTCCGGACCCGGGTTCATCAACCTCACCTTCACCCCGGAGTTCCTCGCCTCCACCCTCGAAGCGGGGGGCGCCGCAGCGGCACCGGAAAACGATGCCCCGCAGACCGTGGCCATCGACTACTCGGCCCCGAATGTGGCCAAGGAGATGCACGTCGGGCACCTGCGGACCACCGTCGTCGGCGACGCCCTGGCCCGCACCCACGAGTTCCTCGGCAACACGGTCATCCGCCAGAACCACATCGGCGACTGGGGTACCCCCTTCGGCATGCTCATCGAGCACCTCCTCGATGTGGGAGTCGACTCCGACGAGGCCTCCGAAGTGTCCGAGAACCCGAACGCCTTCTACCAGGCGGCCCGGGCGAAGTTCGACTCCGATGAAGCCTTCGCCACACGCTCCCGGTCCCGCGTCGTCAAACTCCAGGGCGGCGACGAAGAGACCCTGGGCCTGTGGACGACGCTCGTCGGCTACTCCCGCGAGTACTTCAACCGCATCTACTCCCTCCTCGACGTCACCCTCACCGACGCCGACCTCGCCGGAGAGTCCACCTACAACGACATGCTCGCCGAGGTCTGCGACGAGCTCGAGGCGAAGGGCCTGGCCACGATCTCCGATGGAGCGCTGTGCGTGTTCCCTGAAGGCTTCACCGGTCGTGAGGGCGAACCCCTGCCGCTCATCATCCGCAAGTCCGACGGCGGCTACGGCTACGCCACGACCGACCTCGCGGCCGTCCGCAACCGGGCGATCAACCTCGGTGTGAACCGGGCGCTCTACGTCGTCGGCACCCCGCAGGCCATGCACTTCGAAATGGTCTTCACCGTCGCCCGCGCGGCCGGCTGGCTGCCGGAGACCTTCAGCCCCGAACACGTGAAGATCGGCAATGTGCTCGGATCCGACGGCAAGATCCTGCGCACCCGTTCCGGTGCCCCGCTGCGCCTGGCCGAACTCCTCGAAGAGGCCGTGACCCGGGCGAAGACGACTCTGGCAGAATCACACGTGGACTTCGGCCCCGAGGAGGCCGATGAGGTTGCGCGCATCGTCGGCATCGGTGCGGTCAAGTACGCCGACCTCTCCGTCGCCCACGACACCTCGTACACCTTCGACCTCGACCGAATGCTCGCCCCCATCGGCAACACCGCCCCGTACCTTCAGTACGCCGGTGCCCGCATCCGTTCGATCGGACGCAGGGCCGAGGCCGAAGGCGTCAATGCCTCCCAGGTCGCGAACGCTGCGATCAGTCTCGGAGAGACGGCCGAGCGTGAGCTGGCCCTGTCGATCCTCGGCTTCGCCGATGTGGTCACCGAGGTGGCCGCCGGGTCGACGCCCCACCGCCTGTGCACCTACCTGTTCGATCTCGCCCAGGCCTTCACCTCGTTCTACGAGCAGTGCCCGGTGCTCATCGCCGAGACCGAAGAGCTGCGCGACTCCCGTCTGCGGCTCTCGGCGATCGTGCTCGAGGTCCTCCAGGCCGGTCTCGGGGTGCTCGGCATCCGCGTTCCCGAGCGGATGTGAGTTCACCTCACCTGCCCTCCGCGAAGAGGATGCTGCCCTGGATCGTTCTGGGCATCGTCATCCTCGCCCTCAACCTGCGCACCCCGATCATCGCGCCGACGGCGATCCTGCCCGACATCCAGGAGGGCACGAGATTCAGCGCGGCCGGACTCGGTCTGCTCACCGGACTGCCGGTTCTGCTGTTTGCGCTGGCCACGCCGCTGGCGGGGAAGTTCATCACCCGCCTCGGGGCCGAAGCCACGGTTCTCGCCTGTCTGTCCGGTGTCCTGCTGGGCACAGTTCTGCGGTCGGTCGGCCCTCCCTGGCTCGTGCTCGTGGGCACCGGCATCATCGGGCTCGCGATCACCCTGGGCAATATCGTCGTGCCCGTCATCATCCGTCGCGAGGTCCCGTGGGAACAGGTGTCGATGGTCACCGGCCTGTACTCGGCGATGATGAACGTCGGGTCGATGGCCACCCTCATCGGCACGGGCCCACTGGCCGCGGCGTTCGGTTGGCGGTGGGCCCTGGCCGCCTGGGGCGTTCTCGCCCTGGCCGGGCTCGGTTTCTGGATGGTGCTCATCCGCGTGCGCGTGCGCCGCGAGGGGGAGGCCGCCCGCGCTGCCGCGGAGGCCGTCGATTCCACTGACCCTTCCCTCGCCGAGGCGGCCGCCCCCGCTGCGAAGCAGTCGTGGGCCGAGGCTCCCGCCTCCTTCCGAGTGATCATCGCCCTGCTCATCATCACGTTCTCCGGGCAGTCGACTGCCTACTACGTGACGACGACCTGGCTGCCGAGCTACCTCGGCGACACGATCGGGCTCGCCCCGACCGCCGCCGGAGGCACGGCGTCCCTGTTCCAGATCGCGGCGATCCTCGGCGCCTTCGGAGTGCCGCTGTTGGCCGTGAAGACGAAGCCGTGGGTGCCCGTGGCGATCGTCGCAGTCCTCTGGCTGTCGCTGCCCGTGGGTCTGCTGGCAGCACCCGGTTCGTACTGGCTGTGGGCGACCACCGGCGGCATCGCCCAGGGCGGCGGGTTCACCGCGATCTTCTCGATCATCGCCCGCACCGCCGGCAGCGACGCCCAGACCGCGTCAGCATCGGCGCGCGTGCAGTTCGGCGGCTACCTCGCAGCGACCTTGGCTCCGCCGTTCGCCGGTTGGCTCAACACCGCGACCGGCGGGTGGACGGCACCGCTGCTGCTCATCCTCACCGCAACCCTCGCATTCACGATCACCGGTCTCGTGGCCGCCCGCCGTGCCGGAGGCTTCCCCCGCGGTGGGCGCGAGGTCCTCGACCCCGAATAGGCTTGCCCTCCCTAATTACTACCTGACGGCGGCCCAGCAACCTCGCGCCAGGTTGCTGGGCCGCCGTCAGGTAGCAATAAGGAGTCGGCGCGCACAGAAACACCGAGGCGGCCCACCGTAACGGTGGGCCGCCTCGGTGACGGTCATGCGAATCCGTGGATTCGCCTGGTGACTGAACAGCGTCACTGATCAGTCGTCAGTGACTCAGTGCTTGGCGTCGGAGCCTTCGGCAGGCTTGACGGCCGGCTTCGGTGCGGGGACCTCGTCCGCGGCCTCAGCCTTGGTCGAGGGCACAGCGGTCTGCGAGACCTCGGTGGCCGCGGCCTGGCGCGAAGCCGGGGTCGAACCGACCGGACGGGCATCGGCGGGACGGTTGTTCGGCAGCGGGGTCGACCAGGGATCCTCGACCGGCTGGGCCTTCTTCCACACGTAGTAGCCGATTCCGGCGGCCGAACCGATGACGAGGGTCCACACAAGTGCGGCCTTTCCGCCACCGGACTTGCGGGCGGTGTCCTTCTCGATGCGCTTGCCGGCGTTGGCGAGAGCCTTGCGTGCCTTCTTCATGGCCTTCTTGTCACCGGTGAGGCGGACAGCCAGGTCATCGATGAGCTTCGGGGTCTCGGCAGCGGACAGCGAAGTCGCGGCGTTCGATGCGAACTTGCCGGCGCGTTCGGTGGCTTCGGGGCGGTAGGACTCGAGCTTGTCGGCCCAGTCGTGGACCCGATCATTGGCCTTGTCGGCGAGAGCTTCGACCTGCGGACGCGCCTTCTCAGCGAACTCTTCGGCCTTGCCGGCCAGCGCCTCGACCTGGGGGCGAGCCTTGTCTGCGGCCTCACGCAGCTTAGGGGCCGCGTTCTCGCTGGCATCTGCCAGGACTCGGAGCGACGTCTGCTTCGCGGAATCGAGCTTCGAAGTGAGCTGATCTCGAGTGGGCTTCTTCGACATAAACAGTTCCCAATCCTTAGATGTCGGTGGTCAGGTGATCATTGACCAGTCTACGGCCTAGGGGCAACCCTGTGGACAGCGGATGTCATCGAATTGTCTGCGGATCGCCTGACAGGTTGGGCAATGGACCTGGTGCGAAACTGCATTCGCCGCCTCGGCGTGGAAGAATGAAGGCATGACTACAGCTTCGACACATACCGCAGTCCTGCACACCAACCACGGTGACATCACCATCAACCTCTTCGGCAATCATGCTCCGAAGACCGTGGCCAACTTCGTCGAACTCGCCCAGGGTGAGCGTGAGTTCACCGATCCCTCGACCGGCGAGCCGACCAAGCGCCCGTTCTTCGACGGACTCGGCTTCCACCGCATCATCTCGAACTTCATGATCCAGGGCGGCTGCCCGCTGGGCACCGGCACCGGCGGACCCGGCTACACCTTCGACGACGAGATCCACCCCGAACTGCAGTTCGACCGCAAGTACCTGCTGGCCATGGCCAATGCCGGCAAGCAGATGGGACGCGGCACCAACGGCTCGCAGTTCTTCATCACCACCGCCGAGACCCCTTGGCTCAACGGCAAGCACACCATCTTCGGGGAGGTTGCCGATGAAGCCTCGCAGCGGGTCGTCGACGAGATCGAGGGTGTGCGCACCGCTGCGATGGACAAGCCGGTCGAGCCGGTCGTCATCGAGAAGGTTGACGTCACCGCGAAGTGAGTCACTGTCCGTAGAGGACCACTGAGTACCATGGTGTGATGGACACACCTGAGGAGGGCTCGGCACGGGAAACCGGCCGGGCCCTCTCTGCATCCCCGCCGCTGATCACCCGCATACTCCTCATCGTCACCATCGTGGCGTTCCTCGCGGAGCTCATTCCCGGCCTCGACCTGCTGCGCCGACTGAGCTTCGTTCCCGCACTCACGATCGAACAGCCGTGGCGGGTGCTCACGGTCGCCCTCGTCCACGAGGAGCCCTCACCGTTCCATCTGCTGGCGAACATGATCGGACTGTTCTTCTTCGGATCCTTCGTCGAGCGGGCGCTGGGGCATTGGAAGTTCCTGGCCGTCTACATCATCGGCACTGCGGGTGGTTCGGCCATGGTGCTCCTGCTGGCCGATCCCCTCGGCGTCGATTGGGTGACGCATCATATCGGTGCTTCGGGTGCGGTGTTCGCGATCGTCGGTGTCCTCTTGGCCCCGACCCGTCGGCTCGACCGGAACATCGCCGGGGTGCTCGTGTTCGTGGCGCTCAACTTCGGCTATGGATTCCTCGTCGCGGGCGTGTCCTGGGAGTCCCACCTCGGCGGTCTGCTCACCGGGTTCGTGCTCGGGTGTGCGGGGCTGCTCGGGCCACAGCGCTCACGGACGCTCGTGTTCACGTCGACCGCGGTCGGTCTGGTGGTGCTCCTGGCGGCCGGCGGAGCGTGGAAGCTGGCCGGCCTCTCAGCCCTGCCCTGAGCTAGGAGCTCGAATTCCGAACTCGGCTGAGGCCCTGGACTCAGTCGCAGAGTGCGACGTTTTCGTCTGCTGGGCGAAGTCGCACAGGCGCTATCAGGCTTTTACCAGACAAAAGCCGTTTTGTGTGCACTCTGCAGTGGAAAATTCTTTGTCCACAAGCTCTATCCACAACGTGGATAACTTACACCTGTGTGTTTAGCCTGGTCAGAGGCTTAAATTAAGTTTTCCACAAGCGACGCACCCGGCTTGGGTATAACTCGGCGCTTGTGGATTGTCGATGCCGGGGCGCCGTTGCCGGTGCGAGCGGGGCGCCGCTGCTGGTGCGAGCGTGGACCGGTGAATGCAGAT
This sequence comes from Brevibacterium sediminis, assembly GCF_013623905.1. Taxonomy (GTDB): domain Bacteria; phylum Actinomycetota; class Actinomycetes; order Actinomycetales; family Brevibacteriaceae; genus Brevibacterium; species Brevibacterium sediminis. Next base: position 256,212 of record NZ_JABKDD010000004.1, on the reverse strand, counting down.
TGTCTGGTCGATCCGCGGTGATTCCGAGCTCAGAATCACCGCGGATCGACCAGACAATCGTCAGCGATTGCGGCCGGGGTCGGCTACCGCCAGCGTGTGGACATGATCAGACCCGCCACGAAGAAGGCGAAGCCGATGAGGATGTTCCAGTTGCCCCACGCTTCGACGGGGAGAGCGCCCTGGGTGATGTAGAAGGTGACGAGCCAGATCAGACCGATGAGCAGGAGGCCGATGAGGACCGGCAGGAACCAGCTCGGGTTCGGTTTGATGGTCTGCTGGCCCGAGGTCGAGGTGTAGCTCGCCGTCTTGCGACCCTGGGGGCGCTTGGCGGGATTGCCCGACCGGGCCGTGCGCTTGGCGGCCGCACCTTTCGAGCCGGTTGTCTTGGAGGCCGATGATTTGGAATCAGAGGCCTTCGATCCTGAGGTCTTGGAGTCCGAGGTCTTCGACGACTTCGCATCCTTGGCCGACTTCGCATCCTTGGCCGAGTCGGACTTCGTGGCCGACTTCTCGTCCGTCGACGCCTTGTCCTTCTTCCCGGCGGCCGCGGTCGCTGAGTCCTTCGCGGAAGCCTTCTCGGAGTCCTCTGCGTCCTCATCCGAGGAATCGTCCTTCAGGTCATCCGCAGCAGACTCCGTCGCATCCGACTCGGTGTCGGCAGCTTCGGCGACATCGGTGTCGAGCGATTCGGTCTCGAGTTCCTCGATCTCGGTCGCTTCGACCGTTTCTGCGGATTCGGCCTGCTTCGCCTTGGCCGCCGACGAAGTGCGAGAAGTGCGCTGGGGGCGTCCTTTGGACTTGGCCACAAGTACTCCTTTGTCGGCCGACCGTCGTTGGGGTCGCCGAATGAATGGTTGGGGACGATCGCAGACCAGTCTACTCGGGGCGGGGGTCACAGTGAAAAACTCCGACTACCCTGAAAGCGCCCCGAGCGCGCCCCGGACGATGATTCTCATAGGATAAAGTGCATAGGGGTGTCCCCGCCTGTCTTCTTCGACGGCCCCCGACAATGCAGTGACAGTCACGGAGCAGAAGTGGTGAATAGTTCCTCCTCGGGTAACGAGCCGGGCGTGAATCCGCCCTCGCGACCCACTATCCGTCCTGCTCAGAGACGGCAGGCTCCATCTGACTACGGTGACCAGCAGCTCGGTCACTCCGCCGATCAGTCTGCAGGTGGTTCCGGTGCCGGCGGCGATCAGCCGCTGCCCAGCCGACGCGAGCTGCGACGCAGGGAAGCCGAAGCCGCTGCGGCCCAGGGCGAACCGACCGCCGTCTACTCCGACGCCCCGCCCGTCTACGAACAGCCCCATTCGACGCACGCTCAGGCCACCCAGGCCATGCCCGCGGTCCCGCAGGGTCACGGTGGACCGCAGACGCATGGCCACCTCGGCGAAGATCAACACCAACCTCAGGCCGCACCTCAACCGCAGGGCCGGCCTCAGACCCGCCGTCAGCGGCGACGTCAGCCCGTGGAGAAGGAACCGCTCGGTCCGATCCGCGGGACCGTGCGCACCTTCGGCGAACTGTGCATCACGGCCGGTCTCGTCCTCATCCTCTTCGTCGTCTGGCAGCTGTGGTGGACGGACATCCAGGCCAACCGCGACAACGAAGTGCTCGCCGACGAACTCACTCAGGACTGGGCGAACCAGGATCCGAACGAGCTGCCCGATGACCCGGACGAGCCCGTGGTCTCCGATCCCGTGGGCAAGAACGAGGCCTTCGGCATCTTCTACATCCCGCGCTTCGGCGACGACTACTACCGCACCGTCGCCGAGGGCGTCGATCTCGAACCCGTGCTCAACCGGATGGGCGTGGGCCGCTACCCGAACTCGGCGATGCCGGGCGAAGTCGGGAACTTCTCCATCGCCGGCCACCGCGTGACCTACGGCAAGCCGCTCAACCAGATCGCGAACCTGCGCCCGGGCGATGAGATCATCGTCCAGACGAAGGACGGCTTCTACACCTACACCTTCCGCAACTTCGACATCATCCTCCCCGACGCCGTCGAAGTGCTCTCGCCCGTGCCCGACGCACCCGACTTCAAGGGCAAGGACCGGATCCTGACGATGACGGCCTGCAACCCGATGTTCTCCGCCCGGGAACGCTACGTCGCCTACGCCGAACTCACGGACTGGACGCCGGCCAGCGACGGAGCACCGGACAACATCAAGGACTCGAAGGCCTATGACAAGGTCAGCAAGAACGGCGGTGCCTGATATGTACGCATTCATCTGGCGGATCCTCCCGGGCAACTGGGTGGTCAAGCTCATCCTCGCCCTCATCCTCATCGCGGCGGTCGTCCTCCTGCTCATGCAGTACGTCTTCCCCGTGATCGCCCCGTACATGCCCTTCAACAACGCCACAGTGACCGAAGGCGGACAATGACAAAGATCCTCGTCATCGACAACTATGACAGCTTCGTCTACACGCTCGTGTCCTATCTGCGTGAGCTCGGCGCGGATGTTGACGTCGTCCGCAACGACGACATCTCCGCCTCCGCGATCGCGGAGACCGTGAGCACCTACGACGGCGTGCTCCTGTCCCCGGGCCCCGGCGTGCCCGCTGAGTCCGGGGTCTGCCCGCCCCTTCTGTCCTGGGCGGAGACAGCTGGCATGCCCGTGTTCGGCGTCTGCCTGGGCCATCAGGCACTCGGCGAGGTGTTCGGCGCCGAGGTCACCCATTCTCCCGTGCTCATGCACGGCAAGACCTCGGTCATCACCCACGACGGCGAAGGCATCTTCTTCGGCTGCCCGAGTCCGCTGACAGTTACCCGCTACCATTCGCTGGCGATCGTCGACGAGACCCTCGACCTCGAGAAGTTCGCCGTCACCGCCCGCACCGACGACGGCATCGTCATGGCCATCGAACACCGGGAGAAGCCCATGTTCGGCGTCCAGTTCCACCCCGAGTCCGTGCTCACAGAACACGGATACCTCATGCTCGGCAACTGGCTCGAGGTGTGCGGTCTCGAAGGCGCCGCCCAGGCGGCGGCAGGCATGTCGCCGCTGGCGACCGCGATCGCCTGAGAATTCCCGCCGATCCCTGTTCTCAGGGTTCTCGCCGAGGCGGCTCATCGTTATGATCGTGAGCACAGTGATCCCTGTGCTCAGATGATCCGAATCCGCGCCGGGATCCGTGCATGGCCTCAGGAGCCGTGCACTGCCGACGAACAGGAGACACCGACGATGTCAGAACCGACCTATCTGCGCGACGAACCGTTCACCGAACTCACCGTCATCGAGGTCCCTGCCACTCCGGCGGCGGTCGTCGAGGCGCGTGAAGTGCACATGTCAGACCTGCCGGAACTCTTCGATGCCACGTTCTCCGGTCTCTTCCCCGTGCTCTCCGAAGCGGGCCTCGAACCCGCGGGACCGGCCTTCGCCCTCTACACTCGACAGCCGAGCGAAACGGTGGATCTGCAGGTCGGGATCCCCACCTCGGCGGGGCTGACGAATGCGCAGCCGATCGCCGGCGGTCATATCGTCATCCCCGCGGAGCTGCCCGGCGGCTCCATGGCCGTGCGCAGCCACCTCGGCGGATACGATGGCCTCGGGGAATCCTGGGCGCAGCTGCTCAAGGACGCGGTGGCGGCCGGGCATCGTCCGGGACTGCCGTTCATCGAACTCTATGTCACCGAACCCAGCCCCGAGGCGGATCCCGCCGATATGCGCACCGATCTGTTCCTCACCTTGGAGTGAGGAACGGCGTCACCGACGTCCACAGACACACACCGGAGACGACAGCGGCCGGGACAGTCGATGACTGACCCGGCCGCTGTGCGCTGAGAGCTCAGTTGCCGATGATGCCTTCGGACCAGTTGTCGAAGAGCCCTCCGCCCATCGAATCCTTGTCCTTCTTGTCCTTATCGCCTTCGTCTCCGTTGTCTCCGCCGTCGTCGCCGGGAGCGGTCGGGATTCCACCGGGGACCGACGGGATCGACGGCGACGGCTCCGGCTCCGGTGGCTTCTTGGCCACCTTCACGGTGATCTCCGAGCCCTGCTTGACGTCGCTTCCGCCGGTCGCGGACTGTTCGAAGACCTTCTTCTCATCGTGGTCAGCGGTCTCGACCTCTTCGGTCTTGCACTTGAGCTGGTACTCATCGCCCTCGAGGGTCTTGCAGGCCTCCTCGGCGCTCTGGCCGGTGACATCGGGGACCTCGACCATGCCAGAGGATACGACGAGATCGACATTCGAATCGACGTCGACTTCCTGACCGTCGCCGGGTTTGGTCTCGATGACGACGCCCTTCTCAACGTCCGGGGAATTCTGGGGGATATGGGTGCCGGCCTGCAGCTTCGCGTCGTTGATGATCTTCCGCGCCTCCTCCTCGGTCTTGCCGGAGACGTCGGGGACCTTCACGGACTCGGGGCCCGAGGAGATGATCAGCTTGACGACGCTGTCCTTCTCCACGGTCTGACCGCCCGGCGGGTCGGTTTCGATCGCCTTGCCCTCATCGACCTCTGCGCTGTATTTCTCGTCGCGGTCGACTCGCAGGCCCTGTTGGATGAGCGCGGATTCGGCCTCATCGGCGTCCATGTTCGCCACATCCGTGACCTGAACCTCGATGACCTCCGGCGGCTTGTTGATCTCGTACACCCACAGGGCCACGGCGGCCAGGGCGAGGAGGACGAAGATGCTGCCGATCCAGACCCAGGCGCGCGACCGCTTCTGCGGAGGACGCTCCTCCTGATTGGTCATGATCGCCGATACCGGCCCGGTTTCGGGAGTGGGCTCGGCCTCGTTGGCATGAGCCATCGGAGCGGTCATGGGCGGGGCCATCATCGGATACGCCTGCGTGGCCTCGACATCGTCCTCGAAGCTCATGGGACGGCCGTCGCGGGCGGCGAGCACGTCCTCGCGGAAGGTGTAGGCGTCCTGGTAGCGGGCGTCGCGGTCCTTGAGCAGAGCGTGGAGGAGGAGCCGGTCGACGGCCGGTGGGATGTTCGAGTTATAGAAGCTCGGCGGCTGCGGAGTCTCTCCCACGTGCTGGTAGGCCACGGCCAACTGGGAATCGCCGACGAACGGGGGACGACCGACCAGCAGCTCGTAGAGCAGGCAGGCGGTCGAGTACAGGTCGGAACGGGCGTCGACGACTTCGCCGCGGGCCTGCTCGGGGGAGAGGTACTGGGCGGTGCCCACCACCGACTGGGTCTGCGTCAGTCCCGAATTGTCCTTGAGCGCCCGGGCGATGCCGAAGTCCATGACCTTGATGTCACCCTCAGGGGTGAGCATGACGTTCGCGGGTTTGATGTCGCGGTGGACGATGCCGTTGCGGTGGGAGTATTCGAGCGGAGCCAGGACCCCGGCGATGACGTTGAGTGCCTCGTCGACGGTGAGTGTGCCGTGCTCATTGAGGACTTCGCGCAGGGTCTGGCCCTCGACGTATTCCATGACGATGAACGGAACGGACACCGACGAGCCGCCGGATTCGACGAATTCCTCTTCACCCGAATCGTAGACGGAGACGATTCCGGGATGGTTGAGACCGGCCGCGGACTGGGCCTCGCGCTTGAGGCGGGTGTGGAACGACGGATCGCGGGCGAGATCGGAGCGCAGAAGTTTGATGGCCACGCGACGGCCGAGACGATTGTCGACGCCCTCATGCACTTCTGCCATGCCCCCACGGCCGAGGAGCGCACGAACTTCGTAACGCCCCGACAGCACCTTGGGTTCACTCATGTATGTCCTCCGCTTGTCTCACCCGAGCTTCAGGCTTCATTCTCACCTGAACCGGGTCGAGTTTCAGTATCTCAAACTCTTCGCTTCTCGTAATCGCTGCTCTGTATCGATCACTGTCTAGTCATTGCCGTTGTTTCCGTTCTGGTTGCCGCCGGCCTCCGAGCTGCTCGCCGAGCCGGAATTACTGCCCGCTCCGTTATTGCCGCTGTTCGGGTTGGAGCCGCCGGAGGTGTCGGCCGAATCGCCGGAGCTCGCGGTATCCGACTCGCCTGACGTGTCCGTCGACGATGAGGAGTCCGATTCGCTCGAGGTCTCGGAGTCCGACGACGAACTCGACGAGCTCGAGGAGTCCTGATCGGAGGACGAGCCGTTGTCACCGGAGTTCGAACCCTGATCCTGCGAATCGGATGAGGAACCGGAATCCGAGCTCGACTCCGAGTCATTGCCCAGACCCGAATCGGATCCGGAGTCCGAGGCCGGCTCTTCGGGCTGCTCGGCGGGGCCGGCGGAGATGTAGAGGGTCACGGTGTCACCCTCTTCGAAGGTGTAACCGTTGTCGCCCTCGCCGACGTCCGCAACGGTTCCGGCTGCCCGGTCCGAGTTGATGTCGGTCGTCTCGACCTCGAGTCCCTTGTTCTCGAGGTTCTGCGTCGCCGAGGATTCCGTGAGTCCGATGTAATCGTTCTTATCGATCTCGATCGTCTTCGCCGCCTCCGAGGTGGGCGCCGAGGTCGATGGCTCCGGTTCGGGTTCGGCATTGCCTCCGCCGAGGAAGAACCACAGCAGGGAACCGACCGCGATGAGGGCGATGATCGCAAGGATCCAGATGAGGACCCGGCCCTTGTTCGACTGCTTGTCCTTCTCCAGATCCTGATTCTGCGGATCGTTGGGATCGATCTGTCCCGTATTCGCCGCAGCTGCTCCGGCACCGGCGGCACCAGCGCCGACGATTCCGGAGGCGGCACCGTTCGGGTACACCTGGGTCGCATCGTTCGAGGAGGTGACGGGCAGGGTCTTCGTCGTGGCTGCCGGCTCCGGGTTGTTGAAGACCTGGGTCAGAGCTTCGGACGCCGCGGCTCCGTGGCGCATCTGCGGCACGAGCTCCTCGGCCCCGGCGATGTCCCCGGCCGAGAGCGCCTCGGCGGCCTTAGCGACCTTGAACGCGTCCGAGGGACGGCGTTCGGGCTTCTTCTCCAGCAGGCAGTCGACGAAGCGGCGCAGCGGTTCGGAGACCGTGTCCGGCAGCGGCGGATGCTGCTGATTGACCTGGGCGATGGCGATGGCCACCTGCGAGTCTCCGGTGAAGGGACGCTGACCGGCCAGGGCCTCATAGGCGATGATGCCCAGTGCATAGAGGTCGGAACCAGGTCCCGAACCCTTTCCGGTGGCCTGTTCGGGGGCGAGGTACTGGGCGGTGCCCATGACCTGCCCGGTCTTCGTCAGCGGTGCCTGATCGGTGACTCGGGCGATGCCGAAGTCCGTGATCTTGACCCGGAAGTCCGGGGTCATGAGGATGTTGCCGGGCTTGATGTCACGGTGGATGACGCCCACCTTGTGTGCGGCACCGAGGGCCTGAGCGGCCTGCGTGACGATGGAGAGCGTATCGGTCTCGGACAGGGGAGCACTGCGCTCGATGATGGCCGACAGAGCCTCACCGGGCACGTATTCCATGACGAGGTAGGGCGAACCCTGCTCGTCACCGTAGTCGTAGACGCCGGCGATTCCCGGGTCGGAGACTCGGCCCATGTTCTGGGCTTCGGCACGGAACCGGGCGAGGAAGGTCGATTCGGAGAGGTACTCGTCCTTGAGGATCTTCGCCGCGACCTCGCGGCCGAGCACGGAGTCCACACCCTTCCAGACCTCGCCCATGCCGCCGACGGCGATGCGGGAGGTGAGTTTGTAACGGTTGCCCAACAGGGTGCCTTCGACGGGTCTCATTTCTCGACCACCGCTTCCATCATGTTCTTCGCGATCGGTCCTGCGACCGTCGCACCATAAGCTTCGTTGCCCGCGTTTCCACCGTTCTCGACTACGACCGCGACCGCGACCTGAGGGTCGTCGGCGGGGGCGAAGGAGATGAACCAGGCATGGGGTGCCGCGCCCTTGGCGTGCTGGGCGGTGCCGGTCTTCGCTGCGACCTTCGTGTCGCCCATCTTCGCCACCGAGGCGGTGCCGTTCTCGACCACACCGGTCATCATGTCGGTGAGCTTGTCGGCCGTATCTCCGGACACGGGCCGGGACATCTGGCTCGGGCGGGTCTCGGAGATCGGCTCGAGGGTGTTCGCATTGAGCACCCTGTCGACGAGCTGGGGCTTCATCATCTTGCCGCCGTTGGCGATTCCTGCGGTCATCATCGCCATCTGCAGCGGAGTCGACCTGACTTCGTACTGACCGAGCGAGGACTGAGCCAGCTGCGGCGGATTGAGGTCGGACGGGAACGAGGACGGGGTGACATTGAGAGGGATCTCGAGATCCTCGCCGAAGCCGAACTTCTCGGCCTGCTTCGCGATTGCGTCTTCTCCGAGATCCATTCCCAAGGAGGCGAATGAGGTGTTGCAGGATTCGGCCAGCGAATCGGCCAGGGTCGGCTTGCCCCCGTTGCGGCAGGCACCGGGATGCGAGTTGCCGATCGTCGCCGTCGTCTGCGGCAGATCGAGCGTGGCGGGTCCGTTGAGCTGGGAATCGGGCTCGTAGTCGCCGGATTCCAGGGCGGCCGCGGCGACGAGGACCTTGAACGTCGAGCCGGGCGGGTACAGGTTGCCGCCGATAGCGCGGTTGTAGGCGGGCTTTCCGTCGGCGGCTTCGAGGTTCTTGAAGGCTTGGCTGGCTTCGGTCGAGTCGTGGCTGGCCAGAGCATTGGGGTCCCAGCCCGGGGTCGAGGCCATGGCCAGGATCTTCCCGGTCTTCGGGTCGAGAGCCACGGCGGCGCCGTTCTGGTTGCCCAGACCGTCCCACGCAGCCTGCTGCACCTTCGGGTCGATCGTCAGCTCGACGGCGGCGCCGCGCGGCTGCTCACCGGTGAAGAAGCTGCCGACCTTGTCATAGAACAGGGCGTCGGAATCGCCGGAGAGGTAATCGCCGGAGGCGCGCTCCATCCCCGAGGCGCCGGACACGACGGAATAGTAGCCGGTCAGCGAGGCGTAGGCGCGCGGATCGAGGTTGTCCGAACCGTATTTGCGCTGGTACTTGTACTTGTCGTCGACGGGTTCCGAATAGGCGATCGGTGTGCCGTCGACGAGGATCGGACCGCGATCACGAGCCAGCTGGTCGAGAATCCGCCGGTTGTTCAGCGGATTGTTGTTCAGCGAATCCGCAGTTACGTACTGCACCCAGCTCGTCGACCCGAACAGGAGCGCGAACATGACGAATCCGACGACGGCGATATGCGTCAATGGCTTCTTCATCGTTCACCTCCAGTGGGTCGTTGGTCGGTGGCATCGGTGTCGTTCGGTGCCTGGCCGCGGGGCCGTGCGCCCGCGGGTGGCAGATTCGTGGTCGGGGCTTCGTCGTCGAACACGCGGGAATCCGCTGGCGGCAGGTTCGTCGTGGGGGCATCCTCGTCGACGGTGCGCGCCGAGGCGGCCGTGTCGTTGGCGTGAGCACCCGCGGGAACGGGTTCGGGATCCTCGGTGATTCTGAGCACTCCGGTGTGGAATTCCTCCACGGGGCGCCTGGCATTGTCCGAGATCCGCAGCAGCAGGCCGACGATCATCCAGTTCGCGATGAGCGAGGAACCGCCCTGTGCGAGGAACGGCGTGGTCAGACCCGTCAGCGGGATGAGGCGCGTGACGCCGCCGACGACGACGAAGACCTGCAGGGCGATCGTGAACGACAGGCCCGTGGCCAGCAGAGTGCCGAAGCCGTCACGCAGCTGCTGAGCGGTGCGGATTCCGCGCTGGAAGATGAACAGGTAGCACAGCAGGATGACGAAGAGCCCGGCCAGGCCGATCTCCTCACCGAAGGCTGCGTAGATGAAGTCGGACTCCGCGAAGGGCACCATATTTGGGCGTCCTTCGCCTAAACCGGTGCCGATGAGTCCACCATTGGACATGCCGAACAGACCCTGCACGAGTTGGTACGACCCACCGACTTCTTTGTTATAGACCTCGGGAGTCAGAGCATTGAGCCAGCCATCGATGCGCTGCTGGACGTGCGTGAAGTAGAGGCTGGCGAGGACCGCTCCGGCTGCGAAGAAGCCGAGACCGAGGATGATCCACGAGGCCTTGGAGGTGGCCACATACAGCATCGCGACGAATAGTCCGAAGAAGAGCAGCGAGGTGCCGAGGTCGCGTTCGAAGACGAGCACACCGACACTGGCAACCCAGGCGGTCACAATCGGCCCCAAGTCACGCAGGCGCGGCCATTGGATGCCAAGGAACTTCTTTCCGGCCGCGACTAGCTGATCCTTGTAGCTGACCAGGTAGCCGGCGAAGAATATAGTCAGCAGAATCTTCGAGACCTCGCCGGGCTGGAATGACCCGAAGAGCGGAACCTTGATCCAGATCCTCGCCCCGTAGTGTTCAGAACCGAGGCCGGGCACTAGGGGCAGAAGCAGCAGGACAAGACCAGCCATCCCGGAGATGTACGTGTATCGCCTCAGCAGGCGGTGGTCTTTCAGGAAGATGACGATCAGGCCGGCCAGGACGACGCCCAGAGATGTCCAGATGAGCTGAGTCATGCCTGAACCGAGGTACTCATCGCGGCCGAGGTCGACGCGGTAGATCATAGCCAGGCCGAGGCCGTTGAGCAGCACCGCGATCGGCACGAGCACCGGATCGGCGTATTTCGCCTTGATCCAGACGACGATGTGTATGGCGATGCCGAGCACGGCCAGCCATGCGGCATAACCGTAGACGTTGGCCGGGATCGTGCCTTCGACGCCGAGTCCAACCAGGGCGTAAGAGCTAGTGGCGACGACAATAGCCAGGATCAGGAGACCGAGCTCGGCCAACCGGTAGGTTCTGGGGCGCGCGGTCTGCGAGGGAGCCTGGTTCATCACTGCGACTCCCGGGTGATGGCGTCACTGGGGTCGGCAGACTTCGAATCCGGAGGTGAGGGGGCCGGGTCGCTCGGACTCGTCGAGTCCTCGACATCGCCGGACATGCCGGAGGAGCGATCGGATTCCTTGCGCAGATTGTCGATGATGCGATCGGCCTCATCGCGTGACCCGGCGGGAATCGATCCGCGCAGACGGTCCTGGGAGTAGCTGTTGAGGCTGCCGACCTCGATGTCCGTGGTGTCGACGAGGCGGCTGAGTTCGATGGGCCCGAGCGTCGTGTCGAGACCGCGGTAGAGGGAGACCTTGCCGTCGTCGTCGGCGACATAGTACTGGTGGCTGACGTAGTTAAAGGCGAAGAATCCGCCGACGGCCAGCGCGACGATCACGATGGCGGTGATGATCCATCCGAGGTAGGACCTTTTCTCGTCCTCATCGTCGAGGTCGGCCTCCTCGTCTGCCGCGGTGTTCGTCCGCAGCTGCTGAGTGGTTCCGTCCCGTGCTTCGACGTCCTCGCCGTCCACGGTCTGGATCGGGGCGGTGTCGGCGGACACGTCATCCTCGGCGAAGGTCGCATGGGCTTCGGTGTCCACGGCCGCCTCGGCATCAGGGTTCGCACCGATCGCGGCGTAGCGGGGGTTGAGGTGGACGGAGCCGACGGACACGCCTTCGGTGGTCTCGACTTCGCCTTCGAGGACATCGCCGACGACGACGGTGACATTGTCGGCTCCGCCCCCGGCCAGCGCCAGGTCGATGAGCTGACGGCAGGCCTCGTCGGGGTCGGCCACTTCTTTGAGCACGCGGGTGATGTCGTCGATATCGGCGAATCCGGTCAGACCGTCCGAGCACAGCATCCAACGGTCGCCGACCTGGGCCTCACGCAGGGACAGGTCGAGGTCGGGGGAGGCCCCGACGTCGCCGAGGACCTTCATCACGACCGAGCGCTGCGGGTGGGTCTCGGCCTCCTCAGCGGTGATCCGGCCCTCATCCACGAGCATCTGCACGAACGTGTGGTCGTGGGTGATCGGCTGGAGTCTGTCGTCGCGGAGCACATAGCCGCGGGAGTCGCCGATATGGGCGAGAGCGAAGCGATTGCCGGGGGCGCGCAGCACCGCGGTGACGGTGGTGCCCATTCCGGCGAGTTCGGGCTGCTCGCCGACGCCGCGGCAGATGCGGTCATTGGCCTCGAGGATCGAGGTCCGCAGGATTTCGAGGGCGTCCTCGCCTCCGGGCTCGTGATCGAGTTCGGCCAAGCGGGACACGGTGATCGCCGAGGCGACGTCTCCGCCGGCGTGACCGCCCATTCCGTCGGCGATGAGCAGGAAATTGGGTCCCGCGTAGCCGGAGTCCTGGTTGTTCTTACGAACCAGCCCGGTATGAGACCGGGCTGCCGAACGGAGAGTGATGGTACCGCCGGTCGTCACGATTGGGTCTCCAGGGTCGTATGTCCGATGGTGATCCGGGTGCCGATGGCCAACTGGATGGGCCCGGTCATGCGCGAGCCGTCGACGATGGTGCCGTTCGTCGACCCGAGGTCTTCGAGCATCCAGGCTCCGTTCTTCGCCGAGATCCGCGCATGATGGCTGGAAGCGAAGTCGTCATTGATGATGATCGTGTTGTCGGGGGCTCGGCCGAAGGTCACTGGCGCTCCCGAGAGCATCAGCGTCTGCCCGGCCAAGGGGCCGTCGGTGATGCGGATGGTGCCCGGATGGGCGTGGGCGACCGGGGCGGCCGCCGGACGAGGTGCGGGAGCCGGACGCGACGGTGGCGGCGGGGCGGACTTGGAGCCGCCTCGGCGAGCTTTCGTTCCGGCGCGGGCCTTCCGGGGGCCGAAGATGTCGCGGCGGAGGACTCCAGCGACTCCGAGGACGAAGAGCCAGAGGATGACGAAGAATGCCAACCGGAAGACGGTGACGGTGAATTCGCTCACTGGGCATCCCGCTCGTTGTAGTGGACCTCGGCCTCTCCGGCGAGGAGGACATCACCGTCGGACAGGGTCGCCGATGTCAGTTTGCGTCCGTGCAGAAGCGTGCCGTTCGTCGAACCGAGGTCATTGGCCACGGCACGGTCGCCTTCGACGACGATCTCGAAGTGACGTCGTGAGACGCCGGGATCGTCGATGACGAAGTCCGAACTCGACGAGGATCGGCCGAAGGTGTTCGTGCCCTGGCGCAGCATCTGCGTGCGACCGTCGATGGTGACGCTGGCTTCGATTGAGCGCGCGGGTGCGGGCCGGGCGGCAGGGTTCGGTCGCGAGGTCGCGGCGGGGGTCGGAGCCGAACGGGCAGGTTCGGGGGTGCGGCGCGGGGTCGCGGGCCGGGAACCGGAGTTCGGGGACTCGCCGACGATCGGATTCGCCCGTGAGATCGGGTCGTAGCCGCCGCGGTTGGCCGGCTGAGCGGCGGGGGATCCGTCGGGGCGCTGAGTCGAGGACACGACGCGGTACATTCCCGTGTCGAGGTCGTCGGCGAGAGCGAATTCGACGGAGACGGGACCGACGAAGCTGTAGGCCTGTTCGACGGCGTGGTCGCCGACGACCTGGCGCAGATCGGAGCGCAGTTCGGACTCGAGGCCGGAGAGTCGGTCGTGGTCGGTCTGCGAGAGCTCGATGACGTAGTGGTTGGCCGTCAGAGTGCGACCGCGGGAGACCACGGCGGCTTTGTTGTCGGCCTCACGGCGCAGGGCTCCGGCGAGCTCGACGGGTTCGACCTGGGATCTGAAAGCCTTGGCGAAGGCGCCGTTGACGACGTTCTCCAGCCCCTTCTCGAAGCGATCGAGTAACCCCATGGCACCTCCTCATCAGGTGTTGCCGTTGCCGGACGAACTCTTCGCCTAGCGTCTTTGAGTGCTCTGACCAGGTGGTCCTGATCACGTGCACTCTGGGCACATCAACACCCAATCCTAACGCGGTGAGGCTCTCAACTCACGTCACGCGTGTTCGCGGGGCGGAGCTGTGCCGGGATTCCCTGCGCGCGTCCAGGGAAGATCGAGGCAGTGCACGCGGTGCCGGTGGGTCTGTGTGCGGGGCGAGCGTGTGTGGCCGCGCAGGGTGAGTGCGGGGCGAGCGGGTGGGGCCGTGTGCGGCGAGGGCGGGCGCTGGGAAGGCTGAGGACGTGGGGCTGCGAGGGTCGAGCGCGTATGACTGCAAAGGGCGAAGATGAGTGGCCGCGTGGAATGCGCGATGAGTGACCGTGCGGAATGGACGTGGTCCGCGCGGGCGACACAGCGTGAGTGACCGCGCGGGGCGAAAATGTGAAGGTGGACACGTTTGCCTCGATTCGGCTTCCTCGGTTTTCAGTTTCGCCGTCTCCGATGCTAGAGTTTTACCTTGTTCGCGCGAGTGGCGGAATTGGTAGACGCGCTGGCTTCAGGTGCCAGTGGCCGCAAGGTCGTGGGGGTTCAAGTCCCCCCTCGCGCACGGCGAACGAGAAGCCCCTCACCGGGTCCCGTCAGGGTCAAGGTGAGGGGCTTCTTCGTGCCTGCGGTCGGTTGAAAACTCGCGAAAGGCCCAGTTTGAGTTGAGCAGCCCAGTTTCAAACATGGGCTGTTCGCCCCAAACTGGGCCGAACGCAGTGCGTGAAGTGTCGGGTGAGCCGCCTAGGCGCGCTCGTAGTGGCGGGCGCCGCCGCGGATTCCGGCGAAGCGGAACGGTCCCGCAGTCACCTTCGGGGTCGTGACGTCCTCGGCGCTGGAGAGCTCGGCGGCGTGGAGCGCGCGGTACGCGTCGATGGACAGCGGAACCCGGGCATCGAGGGCCTCGGTGACGGACTGCCGGTGCGAATGCTGTTCGTAGCCGGGGACGACGCGGGCGGTGAAGAACTCGCCGACGCTGCCCGACCCATAGCTGAACAGCCCGATGCGCTTGCCGGCAAGATCGTCATCGTGATCGAGCAGTGAGCACAGTCCTGCGTAGAGCGAAGCGGTGTAGGAGTTGCCGAGGCGCCGGTTGTACAGAGTGCTCGTGGCCAGCGCCGTATCGCGCGGGCCAGTGGCAACGGAGTTGTCGGAAGCGCCGGCAGTGGCTGAGTCCGTGGCGGCGGCCGAGTGGGCGGCAGCCGGGCCGGGACTGGCAGCAGCGGCGCCCGCGCCGGAGACACCCGCGACGATCTCCGTGTCGAGATCCTCACCGGTGAGTCCGGCGAGGTGGACCTGCGCCTTCTTCGCCATCTTCGTGAACGGCTGGTGGTAGAGCACACGGTCGATCTCGGCGATGGCCGGTCCGCCCTGCGCGGCCAGATCGGTCCACGCTCCGGTGAGCGCATCGAGGTACGCGGTGACCGACAGGGCCCCGTCGACGATCGCGGTCGTCGAATCGTTCGGGCGCCAGAAGTCATCGACATCGGCCGAGTTCAGGCCCGAGACCGGTTCGATCTCGAGCAGCTTCGGATCCGCCGAGACGAGCATCGCCACGGCACCGGCACCCTGGGTCGGTTCACCCGGAGAATCGAGGGCATAGCGGGCCACATCCGAGGCGATGACGAGCACGCGCTGACCCGGTGACCGGGTGACGATGCCGACGGCGGCCTGCAGGGCTGCGGTCGCCGAATAGCACGCTTCCTTGACCTCGACGACGCGCATCTGCGACGGCAGGTCGAGCAGAGAGTGCACGGCCATGCCGGCGGCCTTCGACTGGTCGATTCCCGATTCGGTGGCGAAGAGCATCGTGCGGATGCCATCGGAACCGCTGCGCTGAATGATGGGCGCGGCGGCAGCGGCGGCCATGGTTACGACATCCTCATCGGGTGCCGGGAAGCTGAACTCGTCTTGGCCGAGGCCGAGGCGGAACTTGTTCGGATCGGTGCCGTTCGCCTCGGCGAAGTCATCGAGCCTGACGACATGATGGCTCGTGGCCAGTTCGATGTCGTCGATGCCGATCGATACAGTGCCCGCAGCAGTGTGTGATGTCATGCGGCCTCGCCGTCCTCTCGCTGAGTCTCGGCAGCGAGCTGCTCATCAGCCTTGCGTTCCATCTGACGGTGAGTGTCCATCAGCTCACCGGGGTTCGTCTGAGCGGCGAGCAGAGAGAGCTCACCGCAGAGCACGGTCGCGGCCATGAGTGCGGCCAGTCGACGCGAATTCGCTCCCGGCTCACGATCCTCCCGGCAGCCCAGACGCTCCAGCGCTTCATCGACATGCGGCAGGTCCTTGCCGTTGCCCACGGTGCCGACGATGAGGTGCGGCAGCGTCGTCGAGAAGTACAGGCCTTCGGGGCGGTTCTCCGCATAGGTGATGCCCTGCGAGCCTTCGACGATGTTCGCCGCATCCTGACCGGTGGCCAGGTAGAAGGCGAGCAGCATGTTCGCATAGTGCGCGTTCGCCGAACGCAGGGCTCCGGCGATCGTCGATCCGACGAGGTTCTTGCGCACGACGAGTTCGACCATCTTCTCAGCGCTCGTGCGCAGGCGACGATCGACGATCTCGTGGGGCAGGACGATCTCGGCGACGACATTGCGTCCGCGTCCGAGGATCCCGTTGACCGCGGTGGCCTTCTTGTCCGAGCAGTAGTTGCCGGACACCGAGCCGTAGTCGAGGCCCAGCTGCCAGGACAGAATGGTGTCCATGAGCGAATCCGAGGCCTGGGTGACCATATTGTGGCCCGAGGCGTCGTTGGTGCGGAAGGCGAAGCGGACGAAGAGCAGGTTCCCGACGATCTCGGGGTGGATCTCGATGAGCCGGCAGTGGCCGGATCCGGCGTCGACGACGGCTTCGAGTTCGCGGGTGCGGTGACGGATGGCCTGCGCGGCCGCCTCGGCGCCGATCGCTGATTCGGCCACGAACAGCACGGATCGGGTCATCCGCTCATCGACGATGACGGTGCGGATCCCACCCTCGATCTCACGGGAGATCGATGCCCCGCGGCCGACGGAGGGCCACAGCGGGGTCTCGTACGTTGCCAGGGGCACAGCCACCTCGGTGTGGGTGCCACTCGGCGCCAGCGCTTCGCCGCTGACCCGCAGGGGACCGACCCACGTGGTGGGGATCCCGGTGATCGTGGTCTGCTGATTCACAGCTGATTCCTCCTCGAAAGGACGTCGGATCGGTGCGAGAGCGCGGTGACGTCGATTCCGCGCAGGCGGGCGAACTCGCCGAGGCGGCCCCGCGTGAGCAGGTCCGTGGCCGTGAGGTCCGTGGACCGCTGCGCCCCGAGCAGGGCGAACAGAGCCGAGGTCTGAGTCTGCCAGGTGCGCACGAGATCGACGAGCCCGTCCGGTCCGTGGTCGAGCACGGTCTGCAGGAACGTGCCGGCGACGCCGACGGCGCGAGCACCGCAGGCCAGTGCTTTCACGACATCATAGGGGTTGCGCACGCCGCCGGAGGCCAGGAGCACGCGGTTCGAGACGCCGTCGTCCATCGTCGTCTCGGTAGTCCACTCGGATGGGGCGTCGAGCAGGCAGGCCAGGGCGGACTGGCCGAAGCCGGTGAGCATGGAGAAGTCATCGGCCGGTGAGCGATCGTTCTCGATGCGCAGGAAGTCTGTGCCTCCGGCGCCGGAGACATCGGCGTACTGGACCCCGATATCGGCGAGCAGCCGCAGGGTCCGGCGGCTGAGTCCGAATCCGACTTCCTTGACGACGACGGGCACGGGGCAGGCGGCGACGATGTCCTCGAGTCCGGACAGCCAGGTGGAGAAGTCGCGGGTGCCTTCGGGCATCGCGGTCTCCTGCACCGGATTGATGTGCAGCTGGAGGGCATCGGCGTTCAGCAGCTCGACGGCCCGGCGGGCATCATCGGCGCTGCGACCGGCACCGAGGTTGCCCATGACGAAGCCGTCCGGGTTCTCCTCGCGGATAACGGTGAAGCCTTTCGCGGCCTCGGCGTCGTCGAGGGCCACGCTCATCGATCCGCAGGCCATGGGCAGACCGGTCTCGGCGGCGGCGATGGCCAGGTCCCGGTTGATCTTCGCCGTGGTCTCCGTGCCGCCGGTCATGCCGTTGACGTAGAAGGGTGTCGGCCAGGTCCACTCGCCTAGTTCGACGCTGAGGTCGACAAGTTCGGGGTTCGTGCCCGAGAGCGCATGGTGGACGAATTCGAGGTCGTCGAAGTCGGTGCGGCGGGGGCCTTCCGTCTGCTGCGCCGAGGCGAGGCGCACGTGGTCGTCCTTGCGGGAGGCCCGTGAGGCCTTGGTCTCCGGTGTCTCAACTGATGCCGGGGTCTCAGAACTCATCGATCTCGCCTTCCTCTCGGTGGGCACCGAGGTCCAGGGGTCGGATTCCGGCGGCTTCCCAGCCGCTGAGAATGGTCTGTGCTTCGGTGTGGGGGTGAGCGAGGGCGATTCCGCAGTCACCGCCGCCGGCTCCCGAGGGCTTCGCTGCGGCCCCGTGGGTTTCGGCGATCTCGCACAGGTCGTGCAGGGCTTCGGTTTCGATGAGGCTGCCCGTGGAGTCGCTCAGCCGCCGCAGCAGGCCACGCACGGCGCGGATCGTGGTCAGGCTCGCCTCGGCATCGTCGGCGTCGAAGGCCGCCACGAGATCGTCGACGAGCGTGTGCGACTCGGCGGCGAAGGACACGAGCGGGCGCGGTTTCTGCGCTGCCGGGGACGATTCGGAGGAGGATTCGTCCGTCCGCTCGCGCGGGGTGTGGACCCGTGTGACGAGATGTTCGGTCGACGCCGGTGATCCGGTCCAGCCGACGAGGAGGTCGAGCGAGCTTGGTGGGGTGACCCGTCTGGCCGAGCAGCCGGCCCATTCCGAGCAGCTCATGGCGGAGACGACCCCGTGGGCCTCGCGGTGAGCGTGCAGGGCCGCACGGTCGGGGGAGGAGTAGCGGATCCAGCCGCCGAAGGTGCTCGCGGCAAGATCGCCGCCGGAGGCCTTTGTGGAGATCGCGATGGTCGCCAGGACGGCGAGTTTGAAGCGTTCGGTCAGGGTCAGCCCGAGGCGATAGAACTCATCGAGCGCGGCGATCGTCGCCACCGTCACCGCCGCTGAGGAGCCGAGACCGAACTTCCGGCCGTCCGAGTCATTGAGTTCGCTGGAGATCTCGAGATCGAAGTAGCGGGGGCTGGCACCACGGCCGGAGCGCAGCTCTTCGACGGTGGAGATCGCCGAGAGCACATAGTCGAAGGGGCGCTCGTCGACGATGATGTGCTCACCGTCGTCTTCGCGCCGCCACACGACGGGAGCCTGACCGTATTCGCTCGAATGGATGCGGCCGGCGCCTTCGCTCTCGGTCAGCCGGACGGTGATGCACCGGTCGACGGCGATGAGCACGGCGGGCTGTCCGGGCTCGACGACGGCGTACTCGCCGGCGATGAACAGCTTGCCGGGTGCCCGGGTCTCGATCATGTCCGGCTGCCCTCACCCGCAGCCGGGTTCACTGCGTCTGCGGGCGGGACTGCGTCGGCGGCGGTGAGCAGGTGGGCTCCCGGTCCGGGTCCGACGACGCGGACGTCGCCGAAGCCGGAGAGCTTCTCGGCCAGCGCCTCGGCGTCATGGGGGCGGACGATGACGGCGACGTTCGGGCCGGCATCGGCGGTCGAATAGGCTTCGATCCCCGACTCGCGGGCTTCGGCCACGGCGTCGAAGATCGCGTGGCTGGTCGGATTGAGGAACCGGATCGGCGGCACGGTGGACTGGATGAGTCCGTGCATGCGCAGGGCGTGGGATTCGGTGATCTCGCCGATGCGGGTGAAGTCCCCGGCCGCGCACGCGGCGACCATCTGCTCGAGGTAGTCCTCGGTCGAGGACACCCAGCCGGAGTAGAAGGGAGAGGTGGCGGCGGTCAGGCGCATCGCCTCGCGGGAGGACACGGCCTTCCTGGCCCGGTTGACGGTGACGATGATCATCCGCATATCCGGAGCGGGAACGGTCTCGGCGAAGGAGGAGGCGTCGTCGCCGGCGTGCCAGACGGCGATGCCGTCGGGAATCGAGCGGCAGGCCGACCCCGAACCGCGGCGGGCCAGCCGGCTGAGATCGCGGGGTGCGAGGTCGAGGTCGAAGGCCCCGGCGGCGGCCGTCGCCAGAGCTGCGAAGCCCGACGCCGAGGAGGCCAGACCGGCACCCGTGGGCACGGAGTTGCGGGACCGGACGAGGACCCGATCATCGCGTCCGGCCAGGTCACGGACATGGTCGAGGAAGGTGGAGATGCGGTCCGTCTGACCGGCATCGGCGAGTGCGCCGTCGAGTTCGAGGACATCGGTCTCGGCGTCCGGGGCGGGCACCACGGTGGTCGTGGTCTCGAAATGGTCGAGGGTCAGCGACAGACTGCCCGCAGCAGGCAGGATGAGCTCCTCATCGGCCTTGCCCCAGTACTTGACCAGGGCGATGTTCGGGTAGGCCCGCGCCGTCGTCGTTCTCATGTCGGTCTGACCTCCGTCGTCCAGGTGCGGGGTGCTCCCGCCTTGCGCAGGGCCTCGGCGAGCTCTTCGGCCGAATCATCGTCCTCGGTCAGGGCCAGCACGCAGCCGCCGAGTCCGCCGCCGGTGAGTTTGGCACCCCAGGCTCCGGCCGCGGTGGCGGCGTCGACGAGGGAATCGAGGGTCGGGGTCGACACACCGAGGCTGCCGAGCAGTCCATGGGCTTCGTTCATCAGCGTGCCGATCGCCCGACGATCACCGGAGCGGATGTTGTCGACGGCGGAATCGGTGATCTCGGCCAGACGGTCGATCATCCCTCCGATGCGCACAGGATCGGCGTCACGGCGGGCACGGACCCCTCCGACCGCCTCGGCGGTGGACCCGTGATGACCGGAGTCCGCGAGGACGAAGACGAGGCGCTGACCGACGTCGATGGTCTGGGCGCAACCGGTCTGGAAGCGGATGGGGGCGGGTTTGGCCACGGCCCAGGCGTCGATTCCGCTGGGTCGGCCATGGGCGACGGTCTCGGCCGCCTGCACGATCTCGTGGAGGGTGTTCTCGTCGAAGACCGTCGCATGCAGGTTCGCGACCGCGCGGGCCACGGAGGTGGCCACGGCTGCACTCGAACCCAAGCCCCGGCTGTGGGGGATCGCCGAACGGATGAGCAGCTCCACCTCGGCGTCGGGATTTCCCACGGCCTTCAGCGCGGCGTTGAGACCGGCGACGACGGGGCCCATCGGCTCCGGAGCGGTCTGCGCATTTCCGGAGAACAGCTGGCTCTCGATCCGGGTCTCCTGATGCGGGGACCGGCGGATATCGGTCTGGACTCCGAGCCCGTGCAATGGCACTGCGACGGCCGGAGAGCCGTAGACAACCGCGTGTTCGCCGAACAGGATCGCCTTTGCGTGGGCGAAGCCCTGGGATGTGCCCTGGGCGGGTTCGGTCTGAGAGGAATTGTGCATGCAGGATGGTTTCGGAGTCTGTGGATTGATTTCACCATCATATGCCGTACCCCCGCCCATCCCGAAGACGAGGTGACGTCCGTCTCAGGTGAGTCCTGCCGAGAGGTACTCGCGTTCGGCCGGGTCGGTGGTCAGGTCGAGCGCCCGCCGGCGGGCGGTGGCCGCCTCGTCTGTGCGGCCGAGGCGGGTGAGCAGATGAGCCCGCAGCACCCAGGCAGGTTGGAAGGCGGAGACGCGCTTATCGTCTTGGCCGTCCGGGTCGAAGCCCAGCGCGTCGAGAGCGGCCAGTCCCGCCTCGGGGCCGTCGACCTCGGCGAGGACGGCCGCTCGGGAGACCGACCCGCCGAGACTCGGGGCCACCTGCGCGAGATCGTCGTGGAGGCGCAGCAGCATCGGCCAATCCGTGGATCCGGTGCGGATTCCGGCCATATGGAGGAGTTGGATGGCCGCCTCGAGCCCGAATCGGCCGACGTGTCCGCAGCGGTGGACCTCGACGAGGTGGCGCTCGCCCGCCTCCGTGAGAGTTCCGTCCCAGCGGTCCGGGTTCTGGTCGGACAGGGGCACGAATCGTCCGTCGTCGCTGCGACGAGCGGGGAACCGGGCTGCGGAGAGGTGGATGAGGGCGGCCAGTCCGTGGGATTCGCCGTCACCGGGGCAGAGTTCGGCCACGAGGCGGGACAGGTACAGGGCCTCGCCGATCATGCCCTCCCGCGGCTGCGCGGCCGCCTGAGCCCATTCGATGGCGAATGCCCCGTAGATCGCCTCAAACACATCGGGCAGACGGGACTCGAGGTCGAGACGGTCGGGACTGCCGAAGGCGACACCGAGACCGGCAACGCGCTTCTTCGCCCTGGTCAGACGGGCAGAGACGGTGGCGGCGGGCAGTGCCATGGCCGCCGCGATCTGTTTTGCCGTCATCCCCATCACCGCCGAGAGCATGAGCAGCGGCCGGGCGGGAGGATCGATGTCCGGGTGGGCGCAGGCGGCGAGGAGTTCGAGCCGGCGGTCGGGCAGGGCGTCAGGGTCGTGATGGGCAGGGTCGGTGCCGGCGTCGATGCGGTCGATCGTCTCCTCATCGAGGGCCGTCGAGGTCCGTGCCGCCGCCGATCTCCACACGTCCCGGCGGGCATTGAGAGCCACCCGGTAGAGCCAGCCCTCGGGGTTGGCGGGCGGTCCGTGGGCCCGCCACGCGGTCACGGCACGTTCGAGCGCCGCGGACAGCGCATCCTCGGCGCCGGAGATATCACCATCGGCGGCCGCGATGAGCGCGATGATCCTGCCCCAGCCGTCCTCGGACAGGATCATCGCGCGCTCGGCAGGATCGGCATACTCGATCATCGGCGAGCGATCAGGAGGAGCCGCCCGGGAGGGACGGGCAGTCGCCGGGTCGAGTCGGCTCGTCACCCGGTCGGGTCCAGGCGCCGTCGACGAACGAAGTCGCCGCGGGTCGGACCTCGATGGTGCCGTAGCTCGTGCCGGGGAACTTCTCGGCCCAGGCCAGGGCCGCCTCGATGTCAGGAACGTCGATGACGACGACCCCGGCCAGGGCCTCCTTCGCCGCGGCGAAGGGCCCATCCTCGATGACGACTTCTCCGGTCCTGCGGGTCACGGTCTTCGTCTCGGAGTGGGGTGCGAGCATCTCCCAGGCGACGACGACCCCGGCCGAGGTCAGCGCCTGGCCGAAGTCGTCCATGAGGCGCATCATCTCCCGGAAGTCCTCTTCGGTGGGGGCGGGGCCGTCGGCTCCGGGCTCGGGTGCGTGGAAGATCAGTGAGTAGCGCATGGTTCGCTCCGTTCTGTGTGCGGCGGCCGGATTTCGGTCGCTCACAGAGAAGACGATCGAATCGACGCCGATTCGACAGCTGTGCTCAGAATATCGCTGAAACTGTCATGCCATGCCGAGGAAGTCTCTACAGTGCTGAGGAGGTCAGCGCGGTCACCGCCGCGCGCACGAGTTCCCGGTCGGGTGCCTTGCCGTCGAGATGGTGATGGATCGTCCATCCCTCGATGAGCGCATCGATTGCGTGAGCCGCGTCGGGGGTGAAGTGTTCGGTCAGCGCGGCCGCGCTGATGCCCATCCAGGAGGCGGCGAGCTCGGCGGAGTCGGGGGAGCTGCGCCCATAGGAGTAGAGCTCGAAGATCCCCGCCATCTCCCGAGGGGAGGCGAAGGTATCGCCGCAGATGATCTCGACGACGGCCTCGCGCGCCTCGGCGGGGGTCGCCGCCTCGTGCAGACCTGCGCGGTAGCGGCCGGAGAGTCTGTCGACGAGCCGACGGAACGCCTCGGTGATCACCTCGTCGATGCTGGTGAAGTGGTAGGTCATCGACCCCAGGGGGACGTCCGCGCGTGCTGCGACGGCGCGGTGGGAGACCCGGGCGACGCCGTCGTCGAGGATGAGCTCGAGGGCGGCCGCGATGATCCGTTCCCGGCGGCCGGGGTCGTTCGGCACTCCGCTGCGTGCACTCATTCGGCCCCCTCCTTCGTCGAATCCCGTGATCAGTCCGTGCGGTCGGTTCTTGACTCCCGCGACAGATCTGTCAGCTGTGACAGACGGACAACTGAGAGTGTACATTTGTACACTGATCAATGTGTGTACATCCGTACACCGATCCGAGGGCTGTCCGCCTGAGCACAGTGCACACCGATGAGGAGATGATCCGATGTCCGAAGAGCAGGCCGTGCCGACCCCCGCGACGAATCGCTCCTCGACCCTGCGCGCTCGCCGTCTGTCCCTGCTCGCACTCTTCTTCCTCCCCGGCATCACCATCGCCTCGTGGGTGACCCGCACCCCGTCGATCCGTGACGTCCTCGACGCGAGTACGGCACGGATGGGCCTCGTCCTCTTCGGACTCTCCATCGGGTCGATGCTCGGAATCCTCGCCTCCGGGCCGCTCGTCGGCCGCTTCGGGGCGCGACCGATCATCGGCCTCGGCACGCTCGGAGTCATCGCGAGCATGCCCATCATCGGCCTCGGCGCCGCCTGGTCGCAGTCGTTCGTCGTCGCCGCAGGTCTCGTCGTCTTCGGACTCGGCATGGGTACTGGAGAGGTCGCGATGAACGTCGAGGGGGCGGAACTCGAGAAGCATCTCGATCGCCCTTTCCTGCCGGGCCTCCACGGTTTCTTCAGCCTCGGCACCGTCATCGGCGCCGTCATCGGGATCCTCGCCACCGCCGCCGACTTCCCCGTTCTCGTCCACCTCCTCCTCATCGGCATCCTCGGCGTCGTCGTCATAGTGCCGGCGATGCGCCACGTCCCCGCGGGGACGGGCCGGAACGCTGCCGTGTCAGGGGACCTCGCCGAGGCGGCCCCCGGTTCAGGTCCCGAGTCGAGTCCACGGCCGGCTGGCACCGCCTCGGTGTGGAGGGACCCGCGGCTGATCGTCATCGGTGCGATCGTGCTCGGGATGGCCCTCGCCGAGGGCACCGCGAACGACTGGCTGCCGCTGGTCATGGTCGACGGGCACGGCTTCGACCCCGCGCTCGGTTCGAGCGTCTATGCGATCTTCGCGGCGGCGATGACGATCGGCCGCTTCCTCGGCGGCGGCATCGTCCAGCGTTTCGGTCGCGCCAATGTGCTCCTCGTCAGCGCGGCGTTCGGCTTCCTCGGAATCGGCCTGGCCTCCCTCGTCGACAGTCAGATCGTCGCCGCTGCCGCCGTGCTCCTCTGGGGGCTCGGAACCTCGCTCGGCTTTCCGGTGGCACTGTCGGAGGCAGGTGCCTCGGGCGCGCAGCCGGCCAAACGGGTGGCCGCGGTCTCGACGATCGGCTACCTTGCGTTCCTCGTCGGACCGCCCGCGCTCGGTCTGGTCGGGGACCACTGGGGGCTGCGGACGGCTCTGCTCATCCCCATGGGCGTGCTGCTGATCGTGCTCGCCCTCGCGCCGCTGCTGCGCCGCGAACCCCGGCCGGAACCTCAGACGAGTCCGGTGTAGACCGATCCCGGGTTGAAGATGTTGTCCGGGTCGAGGGCCTGCTTGATCCGGTGGTTGAGCTCCATGACGTCCTCGCCGAGGTAGGGCGCGAGCCACGGTGCCTTGAGTCGGCCGACGCCGTGCTCACCGGTGATCGTCCCGCCCAGCCCCGTGGCCAGGTCCATGACTTCGCCGTAGGCGATCTGCGCGCGCTTCTGCTGTTCCTCATCCTTGGGATCGAGGACGAGCAGCGGATGCGTGTTGCCGTCGCCGGCGTGCGCGATGACGGCGATCGTCACTTGGCGGTCGGCCGCGATCTTCTCGATGCCGAGAACCAGGTCGCCGAGCTTCGGCAGCGGAACGCCGACGTCTTCGAGCAGCAGCGCCCCCTTCTTCTCCACGGCCGGAATCGCGATCCGGCGGGCAGTGACGAAGGCTTCGCCCTCGTCGGGGTCGGCGGTGAGATAGCACTCTGAGGCAGAGTTGCTGTTGCAGATCTCCTCGATGATCTTCGCCTGCACAGTGCAGTGCTCGCCGGGTTCGTCGGACTGGATGACGAGCATGCCCTCGGCCTCACGGTCGAGCCCCATCTTCAGCTCATCCTCGACGGCGTTGATCGAGGGCTTGTCCATGAACTCGAGCATCGAGGGTCGCATGGCCTTCGCGATCTCGAGCACGGCGTTCGTGGCATCGGCGAGCTTCGGGAACATCGCGACGACGGTCGTCGGGGGCAGCTGGGCGGGAATGAGCCGCAGGGTGACCTCGGTGATCACGCCCAAGGTCCCCTCGGAACCGACGAAGAGCTTCGTCAGCGGCAGACCCGCGACGTCCTTGAGCCTCGGGCCGCCGAGTTTGACCGCCCGACCATCGGCGAGGACGACGGTCATCCCGAGGACATAGTCCGTGGTCACACCGTATTTCACGCAGCACAGGCCGCCGGCGTTCGTGGCGATGTTGCCGCCGATGGAGCAGAACTCGAAGGACGAGGGGTCCGGCGGGTACCACAGGCCGTGTTCGGCCGCGGCGGCCTTGACCTCGGCATTGAAGGCGCCCGGCTGGACCGTGGCCATGCGGGTGACGGGATCGATGCTGATCTCGCGCATCTTGTCCAGGGACAGCACGATTCCGCCGGCGATCGCGGAGCTGCCGCCCGACAGGCCGGATCCGGCGCCGCGGGGCACGATCGGGACCTTCGCCTCGGCGGCGATGCGGACCACCGTCTGCACCTCCTCGGTGGTTCTCACCCGGACCACGGCGGCAGGAACCCCGGCATCGGGGTCGTTCGCACGGTCCCAGCGGTAGGCGTCCATCGAATCGGGATCGGTGATGACGGCTTCGGCCGGCAGAGCGGAGGTGAGGGAGGAGACAACGTCCATGTTGTGTGTCTGACCTTTCGAGCGGAGTTCGGCACCCGGAGTTCGCTCTCGACGTTACCAGGATCACGTTCGCGGCAGGCGGCCAGGGCCAGGGTGCGGACAGGAGAGCGGGAGATCGTCCGAGCGACTGTCCGAGCGAGCCCGCGGCGTAGGCTGGATCCATGACCTCCGCCCCCGCTCAGCGGCCCGCCGCCTGCGTGTTCGGAACCGTGCCCGGAACCGGGTTCGAGGGGCAGCGGTTCGGAATCGCCGACCTCGACAGCGCAGGTCGGGAGATCGGTCGGATCGACCTCGCCGAGGCGGACCTGCCCGATTTCGTCCGTGACCGTGAGGGCGGAGCCGGGGGAGATCCGAGCGAACCGGGCGGAGCCCGCCCTCGCTGGGTCCTCAGCGACACCGCGAAATGGTGCCCCCCGCTGCTCGCGGCCGGGGTGAGCCTTGAGCGCTGCCATGATCTGCGTCTGGCTCATGCGATCCTCGCCCGCTCCGAACTCGTCACCGCACCGGAGGCGGTGCGCGCCGCCTACGAATGGGACGCCGCGCCCGCCGACGCCGCCGCACCCGAACAGGCGGCCGCTCTCTTCGACGTCGATGCCGGTCGCGGATTCATCCCACAGGTTCCGCACGACCTCGAGGCGGCCCTGGCCGAACATGTCCGGCAGACCGCGGCGATCGAGACCGCGAGCGATCCGGGACGCCTGAGGCTGCTGCTGGCCGCGGAATCGGCGGGAGGACTCGTCGCCGCAGAGATGCGTGCGGCAGGGGTGCCCTGGGACGAAGCCGAACACGATCGGATACTGACCGAACTGCTCGGTCCCCGGCCGATCCGGGACGGGAAGCCTCAGAAGATGCTGTCCAAGGCCGAGGAAGTCCGCGCGGCCCTTGAGGATCCGCGGGTCAACCTCGATTCGCCGAACCGGTTGCTCGCGTCGCTGCGCAATGCCGGCATCAATGTCGCCTCGACCTCGAAATGGGAGCTGCAGACGAGCGAACATCCGGCGATCGCGCCCCTGCTCGAGTACAAGAAGATGGCGCGGCTGCTGAGCGCCAACGGCTGGCACTGGCTCGACGAATGGGTTGATGACGGACGGTACCGACCCGTGTACGTGCCCGGCGGGGTCGTCACCGGACGGTGGGCGGCCAGCGGGGGAGGGGCCCTGCAGATCCCGCGACAGCTGCGTCCGGCCCTGCGTGCCGACGAGGGATGGCGGCTCGTTTCCGCCGATGTCGCCCAGCTCGAACCCCGTGCGCTCGCCGCCATGTCCGGAGACCGGGCGATGGCCGCGGCCGGATTCGGCCGCGATCTCTACTCCGGGCTCGTCGACGCCGGCGTCGTGGCCACCCGGCAGGAGGCGAAGATCGCGGTGCTCGGGGCGATGTACGGATCGACGACCGGGGAGGCCGGAGCCCTGGTGCCGCGTCTGCGGCAGAATTTCCCCGCCGCCATGCACCTCGTCGATTCCGCCGCCGAGGCGGGACGACAGGGAGGAGTCGTATCCACCTGGTTGGGACGGACCTCCCCGCCGCCCGGCGAGGGGTGGCAGAGACTGCAGAGGGCGGCGAACCGCTTCGACGCCACCGGTGCCGATGAGCAGCGGGCCAGGCGGGCCGCCGGCGACCAGGGACGATTCACCCGCAACTTCGTCGTTCAGGGCACAGCGGCCGAATGGGCGCTGGCCTGGCTGGCCGACCTGCGGCTGCGCCTGGCGCGGCTTCCGGAGATCGAGGACACATCTGAGGCGGCCGCCTCGGGGCCGGTGTTCGCCCGCCGTGCTCACCTCGTGTTCTTCCTCCACGATGAGGTCATCGTCCATGCCCCGACCGAGCAGGCCGAGGAGGCGGCGGAGGCGATCAGGGCGGCGGCCGCCTCGGCGGGTCGACTGCTGTTCGGAGATGCCCCCGTCGATTTCCCCCTCGACCTGAGCATCGGTGAGCGCGCGATCAAGGACTGAGCCGTTCGATGGGGCCGAATGAAGGACTGAGCGGATCTACGAAGAATAAGTCCATGTGCATGGAATAGACTGCGAGCCGCAAGCGCTGGACGATGTGGCCCAGCAACGGATACGCAAGTCCAAGGAGATCACATGAGCATCAGCGTCAAGGCACTGCAGAAGACGGGAGCGGATCAGCCGTTCCGCGTGGCCACGATCGAACGCCGGGATCCCCGACCCGATGACGTCGTCATCGACATCAAGGCTGCAGGCATCTGCCACAGCGACATCCACACCATCCGCAACGAATGGGGCGAGGCGCACTTCCCGCTCACCGTCGGCCACGAGATCGCCGGCGTCGTCGAGGCCGTCGGTTCCGATGTCACTGATTGGAAGGTCGGCGACCGCGTGGGCGTGGGCTGCATGGTCAACTCGTGCGGCGAGTGCGAGGAATGCCGGGCCGGTCAGGAGCAGAACTGCCTGAACGGCAACGTCGGAACGTACAACGTCGAAGACGTCGACGGCACGATCACCCAGGGCGGATACGCACAGAAGGTCGTCGTCAACGAACGCTTCGTCTGCCGGATCCCCGATGCGCTCGACTTCGACGTCGCCGCCCCGCTGCTGTGCGCGGGCATCACCACCTATGCACCGCTCAACCGCTGGGGCGCCGGTGAGAAGAAGAACGGCGCTCCCAAGCAGGTCGCCGTGCTCGGACTCGGCGGACTCGGCCACATGGGTGTGCAGATCGCCGCGGCCATGGGCGCCGAGGTGACCGTCCTCTCGCGCACACTGAAGAAAGAAGCAGCGGCACTGGAACTCGGCGCGCAGCGGATGCTCGCCACCACCGACGAGAACTTCTTTTCCGACCACGCCGGCGAGTTCGACCTCATCCTCAACACGATCAGCGCCGACATCCCCGTCAACCGCTACCTGCGTCTGCTGGGGCCGCGCGGGGTCATGGCCGTCGTCGGCCTCCCGCCGGAGAAGCAGGAGTTCTCCTTCGGTGCCGTCATCGGCGGGGCCAAGGCGATCGCCGGATCGAACATAGGCGGCATCGCCGAGACCCAGGAGATGCTCGACTTCTGCGCCGAACACGGCATCGCCGCGAAGATCGAGACGATCCCCGTCACCGAGGCGGACGCCGCCTACGACCGGGTCGTGGCCGGAGACGTGCAGTTCCGCGTCGTCATCGACACCGCGAGCTTCGATGACGTCGAGGCCGTCGCCTGACGCACTTCGTCTGGATCCGCCTCGTCTGAATCCCGGGCGTGAGACCGCAATGGTCGGGGTGATTCCCGCAATCGATGCGGGAATCCCTCGACCCTCATGCCGCAGGCGGGCACAATGAGACCGGGTCGAGGGACAGGGGAGCGATGACGGGCACGAGGCGACAGCTGCGGACGGTGCCCCTGGCGCTGCTCATCCTCTACACGGTCTTCATCGGCCTCGTCACGCTCACACCCAACCAGATGGACACAGGCCCCGGCTCGTTCATCGCAGGACTGCTCGAGTTCCTCGCCTCCCACCGGATGACCGCATGGATCAGCTTTGACATCCTCGAGAAGCTCGCGAACGTCGGAATGTTCATTCCCTTCGGCCTGCTTGTGGCCCTCCAGTGCGGCCGCAGCCGCTGGTGGGTCGGCTGGGTCGCGGGCATCGCCTTCACGTGCCTCATCGAGGGCACTCAGGCGACCCTGCTCTCACCTACGCGCTTCGCCACGATCAGCGATCTCGTCACGAACAGCCTCGGTGCCGGCATCGGGGCTGTGGTCGGACTCATCGTCATGAGGATCTGGCCGCCGAGGACGGACGTCGTTCCCGTCGACCATGAGGTTCGTTGACAGATCGTGAGGTCCGGTGAGAGCCGGGTCATATCCGCATCTGAGGATGTGCCCAGGATTCGGTCGTAAGTTGGGCGGTGATGACCGATCGTGATCAGCGCACAGTCGGTGCGCCGCTGGCTCTTCTCGTCCTCTACACACTCTTCATCGCCGCCATCACGCTGACCCCGCAGCAGATGGGCACCGGTCCGGACACTCTCATCGGGCACGCACTCGACCTCTTCGCCGCTCACCGGGAGACCGCCTGGCTGACCTATGAACGGGTCGAGAAGCTCGGCAATGTGGCGATGTTCATTCCCTTCGGATTCCTCGCGGCCCTGCACTTCGGACGCCGACGCTGGTGGCTCGGATTCCTCTTCGGCGCGGGTTTCAGCGCCGCCATCGAGATCTTCCAAGGCACCGTGCTCACTCAGTCCCGCTTCGCCACGCTCAGCGATCTCGTCACGAACACTCTCGGCGCCGGCATCGGCGCAATCCTCGGCCTGTGCTGCCTGGCCGCATGGCCGAAACGGTCGAGGAGGAGGGAATCGGACAAGGAGCTCGCGCCGGTGTAGGTCCGATCACATCGGTCCAGGGCCCTGGTTGTCCGCCGGTCTTCCAGTCGTCCTATCGGTGACCGCTCGATCTCCCGGCCCTCAGCCGTCCTCGGCTTCTTCGAGGGCCGCGATGCACCGGCGGAGCGCCTCGGTGACTATCGTCCGAGTCTCATCGTCGAGCGGCGAGACCATGCGAGCGGAGACCGCCTCGACGCGGGAGACGGCCTGATCGAGCACCTCAACGCCTGCCGAGGTGAGACGTGTGGGCAGGACTCGACCGGATTCGGCCGTGGCCGGCCTCGTGATCAGTCCCCGTTCCTGGAGGCCGCGCACCAGCGTATTCATCGTCTGCCGGGTGACGAAGGCGCCGCGCGCGAGCTCGGAATTCGACGCTCCCGGCCTCCGGCGCAGCTGTTCGAGGCAGTTGTACTGCGGGGTGGTCAGCTCCAACGGCCGCAGCGTCTCGTCCATTGTCGACCGTAGCGCCGACTGCAGATGCTTGAGCTGATAGCCGAGCAGCGACTCGAGTTCCACCGGCTCTTCGCAGGTTCCCGCATTGTGATCCTCTGACCCTTGACTCATGTAAGTATTCTGACATACATTTATCGATGTCAGGATACTGACATGTGACAAAGGCGGCTCTCCATGAAAGGGAGGGATGCCGAGAGAAGGGAACGAACATGAATGCATCGACGACCGATACAGTGAAAGCCGGCACCACGAGCACCGAGGAGACCGGCACCGTGAGCGGTCCGGACTTCATCGCCTTGCAGGTCCGAGACGTGGAAGCGGCCGCACAGTTCTACGAATCGCGGCTCGGCCTCACCCGTGCCCCGGCTGCCCCTCCCGGAGCGGTCGTCTTCACGACTTCGCCGATCCCCTTCGCCGTGCGCGAGCCGCTGCCCGGCGTCGACCTCGACTCCGGCGACCGTCCGGGCAACGGGGTGGCACTGTGGCTGAAGTGCGATGATGCGCAGGCGCTGCATGATTCCCTCGCCGAGGCGGGGGTGGAGATCCTCCGGGCGCCCGCTCCCAGCCCCTTCGGGCTGACCTTCGCCTTCGCCGATCCCGACGGCTATGCGGTGACCCTGCACGACGCAGGGTGATCACTCGAGCGAGTCGACGATCTTCTTGATCCGGCGATCGCGGGTCTCCTCGGCCTTCGCCGAGGTCACCTGCCGCACATGCTCCTTGCGCTTCGACGGTGCGAGCGCATCGAACGCCGCGCGGACACCGGCGGCGGCGAGCGCCTCGGCGAGGGAATCGGGAACCGGGGTCTCCCGGTTCGAGGTGTCGTGTGTCAGCGTCACCTCGTGGGTCTCACCGCCGGCGACGCCGATCTTCTCCCGGTGCTCCTTGGCGAGCGGGAGCAGGTACTTCCCACCCATCACCGCGGTCGTCGAGGGATAGGAATAGCCTTCGATCGTGACGATGACCGGGACCCGCTTGCCCACGCCGAAGCCGAGCACGATGTCCTCGGGAACTTCGATGCCGACGTTGTTGCCGAGTTTCAGGAGTTCAGGGGTGAACGTGACCATGCGGCCTCCTCGGTGAGTGGATGGTCTTGACCGAGCGTAGGCCGATCAGTCCTCGTCGACAAGGTCGGGAGCGGTTTCGGCGGTCGAGAAGGTCGGCCACCAGCAGCGCACGCGCTTGGCGTAGTCGCGGTATTCGTCGCCGAAGCGCTCCAGGAGGTCGGTCTCCTCGTGGGGGCGGATGAGCCAGTTCCACAGAAGTGAGCCGATGAGCGCGTACACAACGACGAGCCACGAACCGATGAGCAGACCCATCGCCATGCCCTGGACGACGCCGGCGATGGCCATCGGATTGCGGACGAAGGCGTAGGGGCCGCGGGCGACGAGGTGGTGGGCCATCTGCGAGGGCAGCGGGGTGCCGGAGCCGAAGTTCGCGATCGCGCGGGCCGACCAGACGCCGATGACGCTGGAGACGGCGAGCAGGGCGAAGCCGACGACGACCAGGAGGATCGGGAACTTGTAGGCGAGGTTCCAGCGGTCTTCGAAGGCATTGATGATGACCGGGATGATGATGAGGAACACGCCCCAGAACACGACGATCTGGATGGTGGTCCGCACCAGCAGGCGGGACCGGATGCGGGTATGCGAACTGTGGAACGCGAAGGGTCCGACCAGGAGCTTCTCGGACGGGATGCGGCCGACGATCATGAGCACACCGGCAAGGAGGCTGCCGAGTGCGGCGAGGATCATGAGGACGGCGCCGAGTCCCGCCTCGGTGGTGGCGGTTGCGTAGATGACCATGCCCAGCGCCACGAGCACGGTCCACCCGGTGGCGATCCACACCGCCCAGCGGAAGTTGAGTGCAGCCAGGGCCGAACCGATGACGAACAGCGGAATGTCGACGATCGCGATGAGCAGCGGATCGATGCCGCCGAGAGTCGCGTCCGCCACCCCGGGAATCATCGCGGTGCCCAGCCACCAAGCCGCTCCGGCGAGGGCCTGGAGGGCGAAGTACATGCGGCCGTGGAAGATGCGCAGTCGTTTCTTCGGTTTGTTCACTTCGGTGAGATGTCGATTCATGTGTGCACCGTCCCGCGGATGCAGATGGACGTGTCTCCGCCGACCCAGATCTCGTCGTCCTCGGCGGTGATGGAGATGACTCCGGAGCGGCCGAGGGCGGTTCCCTGGGTCGCGGTGTAGCTGTTCGGAGCCAGGTTCTCGCCGACGAGCCATTGGGCGACGGAGGCGTTGAGGCTGCCGGTCACCGGATCCTCGGCGACGCCGACTCCGGGCACGAAGGCCCGGATCTCGTATTCGTGGTCTGATCCTTCCGGGTGGGCGCCCAGGACGCCGAGCTTCGCATCGGGGATTGCCGAGAAGTCGGGGGTGAGCGCGAGTACCTGTTCGGCGCTGGACAGTCGCACGGCCGCCCAGCCGGGGCCGTTGTCGGCCCACTGGTGGCCGAGGATCTCGGCACGATCGACGCCGAGGGCGACCGCGATCTGGTCGACGTAGGCATCGTCGAGCGGTCCCGAGCGCAGTCGATCGGGGGCGGCGAAGGCGAGGGTCTCGGAGAAATCGCCGCTTGGGTCGGTGCTGTCGGTCGGGTCGGTCGAGTTGATTCGGTCGGTCGGGTCGCCTCGGCGAGGGGATCTGCGGATGTCGACGAGGCCGGCACCGCACTCCTGGACGATGCGGTCAGTGTGCTTCGGGGCGCCGCCGGCGTCGAGCCAGGCCGCGGCCGAACCGAGCGTGGGGTGGCCGGCGAAGGGCAGTTCTCGATGCGGGGTGAAGATGCGCAGACGATAGTCGGCTGTTGGGTCGGCGGGCGGGAGGATGAAGGTGGTCTCGGACAGGTTCGTCCAGTTCGCGATGCGGGCCATCTGCTCCTCATCGAGGCCATCGGCGTCGACGATGACCGCCACGGGGTTGCCGTGGAAGGGCACGGCAGAGAAGACATCGACCTGGGCGAAACGACGGTGCTGTGACAATGACACTCCTTCGCGAGTTGCGGACCACGCTGCGAGCGGGGGATTGCGCGGGCGCTTCTCACAGTGTAAAGGCCCAGGCCGGAGCGCCGGTGGATTGGCCCCCGGTGGCGCGGGGGTGTCAGCCGCGGAGGGCGGCGGTTCGGTCGACTCGGTGCGGATGGATGCGGTCGACTCGGTGCGACCGGTGATTGCATAATGAGGCATGCCCTCAGATGACAATGCGCGGGGACGGGGTCTCCGCATCGGAATGCTCGGCGGCGGGTTCATGGGCCGCGTCCACAGTCGAGCCGCACGGTCGGCCGGAGCCGTGCTCGACTCGGTCGCATCGTCGCGGCCGGAGAGATCGGCACAAGCGGCGGCCGAGCTCGGCTTCGAGAATTCGACTGCGTCCGACGCACTGCTCGGCCGCACCCTCGACGCGATCCACATCTGCGCTCCCAATGAGGTCCACGCCGCGCAGTCCCTGCAGGCGCTGGACGCGGGATCGAACATCATCTGCGAGAAGCCCTTGGCCACTGATTCGACGGCCGCGCGTGCCGTGTTGGCCCGCGCCGACGAAGCTGGTCTGCTTGGGACCGTTCCATTCGTCTACCGCTACCACCCGATGGTGCGTGAGGCCCGCGCCCGATTCCGCGAGGGTCAGGCCGGGACGCTGCTGACCGTTGACGCCGGATACCTCCAGGACTGGCTGCTCGGCTCGGGCGACGAGAACTGGCGTGTCGATTCCGAACGCGGCGGCCCGTCGCGGGCCTTCGCCGATATCGGCTCCCACCTCGTCGACCTCATCGAGTTCATCGTCGATGATCGGATATCGTCCCTGGTGGCGACCACGAGAACCGTTCATCCACGCCGAGGAGGTGCCGCGGTGACCACGGAGGACACTGTGGCCGTGACCGTCGAGTTCTCCGGCGGCGCCATCGGTTCGCTGCTGGTGTCTCAGCTGGCTCCCGGACGCAAGAACGGGCTGACAGTGGAGATCGCCGGCACCGAGGCGAGCATGCGCTTCGAGCAGGAGCGGCCCGAGCAGCTGTGGTTCGGTCAGCGCGCCGACAGCCGCCTCCTCGTCCGCGATCCCGACTTCCTGTCCGCCGATGCCGCGCGCCTGTGTATGGTCCCGGCCGGCCATCCGCAGGGATACCAGGATGCGTTCAACGGCTTCGTCGCCGACTCCTATGCCTACTTCGCCGGCGAGCGACCGGAGGGGCTGCCGACTCTGCGAGACGGGGTGCGAGCCGTGCTCGTGACTGAGGCCGTGCTGCGGTCGGTACACGAACGTTCTTGGGTCGATGTAGAGCCGCTGGCCGTCTAGGCACCGCGATCTGCCGAACCATAGGCACTCTGACCGCCTGAGTCATAGGAGTCCCGACCTCCCGAATCGCTGAGGAGGTCCTGAGGGTCCCGCTCAGGAGCGGTTCGTACACTGGGCCGCTATGGACTTCAAGCAGGCAACGGCGACGTGGTGGGATGCCATCACCTCGGGCTTCGGGCGGCAGGACGGGCTCGAGCTCGACGTCCTCGGGCTCGTGCTCGTCATCGGAGTGCCCCTGGTCGTGACCCTGACTCCGGGGATCTGGAGGTTCTTCGGACTGTTCGTGACCTTCATCCACGAACTCGGTCACGCATTCGCCGCGCTCATGACGGGACGAGTGGTCAAGGGGATCTCGCTGAACTTCGATCATTCGGGGCAGATGAACTCCTTCGGCCGAGTCGGCTTCTCCGCCACATGGGCGGGTTTCTGGGGATATCCGGCTCCGGGCGTGCTCGGACTCGTCCTGGCCACCTCGGCGGCCTTCGGTTGGGCCCCCTTGGCACTGTCTGTGGGCGCGCTGATCCTGTTGGTCGCGCTCATCTTCATCCGGAACTTCGCGGGCGCGGTCATTGCCGTGATCACGGCGATCGCGGCGCAGCTCGTCGTCGTTTTCCTGCCGCTGGAGTGGATCTCGGTCTTCGTCGCCGCGCTCGGCACGGCGCTGACGATCGGGTCGCTCAAGGACCTAGTCAAGGTCATCCGCGTCCATACGCGCCGGCGCCATGTGCAGCAGTCCGATGCCTATATCCTCGCGCTGGGCTCGGCCTTGCCCGCCGGTGCCTGGCTGACGCTGTTTGCGCTGGTCATCATCGTCTGCGCGCTCGCCACCGCGCGGGTGCTGTATACGGCGGTGTCGGTCGGCGCGGTCTGATTGGGACTCTCTTCGTTTCCTGAGCTGGAGCAGCAGGGACGGTGTCGGTCGGCACGGTGTGACAGCGGCAGTGTCGGGTCCGCGAGATTCAGGGACGAGCCGGCGTGGATGCCCGTGATTCCGCGTCAGTGCCGGGTGGCAGAATCGGAGTATGGCCCCACTTCCGAAATTCTCCGCTGTCCTCTTCGACTGTGACGGAGTCCTCGTCGATTCCGAAAGCATCACGAACGGCGTCCTCCACCAGATGCTGCAGGAGCTCGGCTGGCAGCTGAGCGCCGAGGAATGCATTGCGCGATTCGTCGGCAAGATGCTCCGCGATGAGGCTGATGTCATCGAGGAGCACACCGGATTCCGCATCGGCGCGGAGTGGATGGAGGAGTTCCGGCGGCGGCGCAATGCCCAGCTCGAGGCCTCCCTCCAAGCGATTCCGGGGGTCGTCGATGCCGTTCACCGCATCGCCGAGAGCTACCCGGGCAGGATCGCCTGCGCTTCGGGAGCGGATCGTCCGAAGATCGAGCTGCAGCTGCGCAAGATCGGCCTGTTCGATGCCTTCGAGGGTCGGATCTTCTCCGGCATGGAGCAGCCGAACTCGAAGCCCGCCCCGGACGTCTATTTGGCAGCAGCCGAATCCTTGCAGATCGACCCCGCCGAGGCGGCCGTGATCGAAGATTCCCCCACCGGCGTGATCGCCGGCGCTGCGGCCGGATCCCGTGTGCTCGGGTTCTGCCCGGATTCTCCGGTTCATCAGAGCGCGGAAACGCTGTTGGCAGCGGGTGCCGCTGAGACCTTCAACGCGATGGACCAGCTGCCCGGCCTGCTGACTGAGTAGGTTCCTGGCTCGCCGAGCCTCGGCTGGGGCAAAACTCCATCATCAAAATACATCAAACAGCACCCAAACTCGCAGAGATTCTTTTCGTAATCGAGTTGTGACCTTCATTTCTTCTCCTTGGGAGTAAAATAGAGTCAAGGTATTCACATCGACGTGAAAGGCGGCGAGATCGATGAAGGATCCTCAGGATCCGGGCAACAACGGTCTCGAGCGTGCCTCGAATGAATCAGTCTCCGGTTCACCCGCGACATCGGCAGACCTCTCTTCGTCACCTCAGGTTCCTCTGATCGGCCCCGACTCACCCCGTCGTCTCGACGTCGAACCCGATTCGCCGATGGCCGTGGTCGTCAGTCTGGCTCATTTGAGCACGGGAGTTCGCCTCGCCGAATTCCAGGCCATCGCGGGACTGTTTCTGACCGATGTCATTGAGAAGCTCCGTTACGCCGAGGGCGACAAGATCTACTATCACGCAACGTTCACCGAAACGGCCGGCCGCTTCATCACGGCACGTGACGGACTGCTGCCTGAAAAGGACGACTTCGTGGACCCGTGGACATCCACCGGCTTCGTTCTCGAAGACCGCGCTCTCGACGGGTCTGATGATGCTGTTTCCTCCACCGGCACTGCCACCGACGACGGCGAAACCGGGGAGAGCATCGTCGAGCAGCCACTGGCTCCGCCGGCAGCCCCGCTTCCGAATTTCCCCAAGTTCGGACTGCACAAATCCTTCAACAGCTGGGTCCACGACCTCGCCACGCGCGAAGAGATCGCCGAGCTGACCACGGTCCTCGGCTCGACGAGCAACGGTGCCTACAACGAGATCACGAACGCCGTGACACTGGCGTTCGGACTGCCGAAGTTCCTGCAGCGCTGCCTCGCCGGTGAATTCACGATCGAACACGTACTTGCAGCGACCCGTGCCATCAAAGACGTCGCCTTCGAATATCTGCCCCGTCTCGATGCCTACCTGGGCGACCGCCGTGCCGATATCACTATGGAGACCTTCAAGAAGTCGCTCAACCTCAAGATCGCGGCACTCGTCCCGGTCGACGACCGACCGAACTGGCCGAGAAGCGTCGCCGGGTCGACATCATGAATTACCCCGACGGCACCGCCTCGGTGACCTTGTCCGGACCCGCCGTGGAACTCAACGCCTTCTACCTGCGCATCGAAGCATTCGCCCGAGCGATCCGCAACGGCAACATCTCGGCGCTCTCCGAAGAGAGCACCGCCGGCCTCGAGGTCGCCGACCAGGACAGCATCGCCGCCCTCATGTTCGACATCGCCACTCGAGCGACCCCGCAGATGAGCATCGCCGTGACGACGCACGACACCATGACCGGTGAGACCACCACGAACGAGATCGCTCTCGAAGCCGCCGACGGCTCGGACTCCTCGGTCGCCGACGAATCCGACTCCACGGCTCCGATCACGGCAGCCGCGGTCGATCGTGCCGTGCAGGAGGCGCAGAGTGAAGCGGAAGCGACCGCCAACACCGGCGTCGAGGTGACGACCACCATCAAGCTCGTCATGCCCACCCACGGGCAGTGGGTGCGAGAGCAGACGAAGATGATGGTGACGGTTCCCTACCTCACCGCGGTGGGAAAGTCGGAGCTCCCGGGGACGTTCTCCGACGGCACCCCGGTGCCGCCCGACGCGGCACGTGCGCTCGCAGGCGAGAGCCCCACTTGGCACCGGATCCTCACCGATCCCGCCACCGGGACACCGATCGATGCCCGCTCGCGCAGCTACCACATCCCGGCAGCCGTGCGCGCGCCCTTGGTCGGCAGATGGCAGTCCTGCACCGCTCCAGGCTGCACCCGACGAGCGGAGACCTCGGAAGTCGATCACATCATTCCGTTCGACCATGCCGATCCGGCCCGAGGCGGTCAGACGACGTTCGAAAACCTCCACCCGCTGTGCAAACCCGACCACCAGGCCAAGACCGACCGCAGGCTCGCGGTCCGAATGACCGAGGACGGGGCAGTGGAGTACTCCTTCACCCGCGGAGTCGTCGCAACACTGTATCCACCGGACAACCCAATCAACGCCGAGCACGCTCGACAGGTGGAGAACTATGACCAACTGCCGAATCTGCTCGACCGGCAGAATCCCGTCGACGCGGAGCAGCTTCGCGACGTCGGAAATCTGGGCCCAGCCGGACGACTCGACAATACGGATGCATTTCGCCCTCCTGAACCAGAGGGCCACACCGCAACAGGGGGCTCCGAACCAGTAGCCTCCGAGCCAAGGGACTCCGAACCAGGCTCCAGGGAACGAGGGGACAAGTGTGCCCCGACCGCTGGCGCCAAGCCCGTCTTGAGCGTCGGCCGGGAGTCCCCGTGGAACGACTATTGGGACTCCGGAGATCCTCCCCCGTTCTGACGGCGGGTCCGTTCTGACGGCGGACCCTTTCTGACGGCCCGCCCGTTCTGACGACCAGCCCGATCTGACTGCAGCCCGAAATCGCACGAGGCCCCGGACGCGCGCCTTCGCAGACGGCGGCCGGGGCCCGTTCGGTGTATCCGGGTCCAGTTGGCGTATCTGGCCTCAGTTACCGTCCTCGGCGATGAGGCGGCGGACGTCTTCCTGGGTGCGAACCTCACCCTTCTGGGCGGCGTCGACGACCTTCTCGTGCTGCTCCTCGGTGACGACCGGAACCTCTTCTCCGTTGCAATCGACGATCTTGCCGTCCTTGACGGTATCGCCTTCATAGAGGATGGCTTCGTTGTCGATGAGTCGCTGCAGCTCTTCCTTGCGGATGACTCGTCCGGTGCCGGCCACGAAGACCGACCGATCAGAACGGTCCTTCGTCTTCACTCCGATGTGGTTGAAGACGAGGTTGAGCAGCACGGCCATGAGAGTGGCCGAGGAGATGCCCGAATGGAGGATGATGCCGACCCAATCCGGGAAGGCATTGTAGAAGTCGGGCTCGACGACCGGGATGATGCCGAAGGCCAGCGAGACCGCCACGATGATCATATTGAGGTTGCCCTCGTACTCGACCTTCGACAGCGTGCGGATGCCCGACGCGGCGACCGTGCCGAAGAGCACGATGCCCGCGCCGCCGAGAACCGGAGTCGGGACCGCCGCAACGACCCCGCCCATCACCGGAAGCAGGCCGAGAACGACGAGGATCGCACCACCGGCCGTGACGACGAAGCGCGACTTCACGCCGGTGATCGCCACCAGGCCGACGTTCTGCGCAAATGCCGACTGGGTGAAGGAGTTGAAGATCGGCGAGACCGCCGACGACAGCATGTCAGCGCGCAGGCCCGATGCGATGCGCTTGGAATCGACCTTCGTATCGACGATCTCTCCGACGGCGATGATGTCCGCCGTAGTCTCGGCGAAGGTGACGATGATGACGATGAACATCGAGATGATTGCCGCGGCCGAGAATGTCGGCATACCGAAGGCGAACGGCTCGGGGAACGCGAAGATCCCGCGATCGAGCACATGGGAGAAATCGGCCCAGCCGAAGATGAGGCAGCCGATGGTGCCGATGACGATGGCCAGCAGAATCGACAGGCGGGAGATCACCGCAACGGGAATCCTGCTGAGGATGAGCACGATGGCCAAGGTGACCACGGCGATGAGGATATTGCGCATGCTGCCGTAGTCGGCGGCCTCGGCATCCCCGCCCATGGCCCAGCCTGCGGCCACGGGCATGAGTGACAGACCGATCGTGGTGATGACCGTGCCGGTGACCACCGGAGGGAAGAACTTCACGATGAGTGCGAAGGCCGGGGCGACGATCAGGCCGATCACCGAGGCGACCAGCACCGATCCGAAGACCGCAGGCAGGCCGTCGCCGCCGGCCAGAATGGACGTCATCGTCGCGACGCCGGCGAACGAGACTCCCTGGACCAGCGGCAGCTGCGAGCCGAAGAACGGCACACCGACCGACTGCAGGATCGTGGCCAGACCGCCCATGAACAGACAGGAGGCGATGAGGAGGCTGATGCCGTTGCCGTCGAGACCGGCGGCATTGCCGATGATGAGGGGAACGGCGATGATTCCGCCGTACATAGTGAGCACGTGCTGCAGACCGTAGGCGAAGGAACTGCCGACGGGAAGCCGTTCGTCCTCCGGACGGGCCGGCTTGCTCGCGACCGCGGACTTGCGGTCGTTGCTGGGTGACTGATGGGATACCGACATCTATCTCTCCATTGAGTGCGTCCTCGGGCGAAGACCTCACTGTGACTGACCGACCTCAGTGGCCGGTGTAGCGTCCGAGCGGGCATCAGATCGACCGAGGGATCGGTTGCATAATTCCGTTATGCGAAAGGAAATTTCCTTATCGCAAAACTCTAAAGGAATACCATTTTCGCCGCAAGCCATTTTAGTGACCCGCGGCACATGCTAGAGTTCACGGCAGTCGTGTACTCATCCCCCGACGATCTACTGAACGTTCGCTCAGTTCGATGGTTTTGGATCATCGTACCGTCTCGCCGATAGGTGGGTACAGTCGGGGATCCCGGATGGGATACCGACCGGCGGAGCAGCAGACGCCGGAAAACCTGAGCTGGTGGCGTCAGCCCCAGTTCTGTCGCCACTGACCAATAGTGCGCGCTCGACGCGCACGGTTCAAGAGGGAAAGGCGACACGATGACCGACAGCAATGGAACCGGCACACCGTCAGCAGGAAGCTTCTCGGCACCAGGAAGCTCATTCAATACGGGAGACCGCGCATCGAGGAACTCCCCGGCTTCCGGGAACACATCGACCGCGCGACTGTGGCTGCGCGATCCGCTGGCCGTCCACCTCGGTGTCGGTGTCGATCCGA
Organism: Brevibacterium sediminis; assembly: GCF_013623905.1. Taxonomy (GTDB): domain Bacteria; phylum Actinomycetota; class Actinomycetes; order Actinomycetales; family Brevibacteriaceae; genus Brevibacterium; species Brevibacterium sediminis. The sequence goes on along the minus strand of NZ_JABKDD010000004.1, from coordinate 214,417 downwards.
ACCGGGCGGCGCGGGGAATCGTCATCGACCCCGCCACGGGAACTATCGTGGAACTCGTTCCCGCCGGTGGCGAACCCACTTCATCCGGGGCCGGCGGAACCGCCGGTGACACGGCTGCCCTCGAAGTCATCGACGCCTCAGCGCATGTCATCACTCCCGGGCTGATCAATACCCATCATCACTTCTACCAGACGCTGACCCGTGCATGGGCGCCCGTCGCCGACCTGCCGCTGTTCGGATGGCTGCAGAACCTCTATCCGGTCTGGGCCAGGCTGACCCCGCGCGCGCTCGAACTCGCCACGACCGTGGCGATGGCCGAACTCCTCGAATCCGGATGCACGACCGCCGCCGACCACCACTACCTGTTCCCCACCGGCATGGACGAGGCCATCGACATCCAGGTCGACGTCGTCCGGAGACTCGGCATGCGTGCCATGCTGACTCGCGGGTCGATGTCACTGGGCGAGGACGACGGCGGACTGCCCCCTCAGCAGACCGTCCAGGACTCGGAGGTCATCCTCGACGATTCCCGCCGTCTCGTCGAGACCTACCACCAACGTGGGCCCGGCGCTCAGATCCAGATCGGCTTCGCCCCGTGCTCCCCGTTCTCCGTGACCACCGAGCTCATGCGCGAATCCGCCGCACTCGCTGCGGAACTCGATGTCCGCCTCCATACCCACCTGGCCGAGACCATCGACGAAGAGGACTTCTGCCGCGAGACCTTCGGCCTGCGCACCGTCGACTACCTCGAATCCGTCGGCTGGCTGGGGGAGCGGACCTGGTTGGCGCACGGTGTGCACTTCGACGATTCGGAGATCGGCCGCCTCGGCGCCGCCGGGGTCTCCGTCGCCCACTGCCCGACTTCGAACATGCGGCTGGCCTCGGGAATCGCCCGCGCCGTCGAACTCGAGGACGCCGGAGTCAACGTCGGACTCGGTGTCGACGGATCCGCGTCGAATGACGCCTCGAACCTCATCCGCGAGGTCCGGCAGGCGCTCTACATCCAACGTCTGCGCTACGGCGCCGAGGCGGTCACCTGCGGCCGCGTCCTCGACTGGGCGACGAAGGGATCGGCGGCGGCACTCGGACGCGACGATCTCGGCACCATTGAGGTGGGCAAGCAGGCCGACCTCGCAATGTTCCGCCTCGACGGCCTCGCCTTCTCCGGATCGCACGACCCGATCCCCGCACTCGTCCTCTGCGGTGCAGAGAAGGCCGATCGCGTGATGGTCGGCGGTCAGTGGCGGGTCGTCGACGGCCACGCCATCGGCGCGAACGGGCACGCGCTCGACAAAGAAGCGCTCATCGCTGCGCATCAGGAGGAGGCGCGCCGCCTCGTTGCAGGGTGAGTTCCGGCTGAGGTCGGATGACGTGGTGGGCGGGTGCCGCCTCGGTGGTCGTGGTCCGGGGCCTCATCCGATGGGCCTCCGGTACCGGCCCGGGCACGAGGAGGATGCCGCCCGCTCAGTCCTCGGGTTTGCGGAACACCTCGCGCAGGTGGTCGCCGGTGAGGAAGTCGCCGACGCCGATCATGACCAGGCTGAACACGATCTGCTCGGTGATCATCCAGACCGGGTAGAGGCCGGGGATCGCGGCCATGACGAGGGTGATGACGGGGAAGATCTGCGTGAACAGGCGCAGGCGCTGGTATCCCCAGTAGAAGCCCTTCGTTGCGCGCCAAAAGAAGTAGAAGAGGGTCACGGTCATGCCGAGGACGACGATCGTGCGCATCCACACGGCGAACGGCACCGGTTCCCCGGCCCGGGCGATGAGCACTGCGTAGACCACGGCTCCGAAGCCGAGCACGAGTTCGAACACGAGCAGCCAGGTGATCCACGCGAAGGCGCGTTTGGTCTTCGGGTGTGCGAGGCCGTCCGAGGGCACGACGATTCCGGCTTTCCTGCCGCCGGCGAGGCGGTCGATCTTCGCGAGCAAGTTCTCCATGGCCATGCCTCCAGGCTAGCGGGATCACGAGCTCCGGAACCGATTTTCGGGGCCTCAGGACCCTGTGTGATGGAACATCAATCGAAAGTTGGGGATGCAGTTCAATCCTGTGGGTCAGGAAACCGCGCCCGCGTGCTGATGAAGTGGAAGCATGAAGAAGATATTCAATGCAGCGTTCACGTACATGATCATCGGCGTCCTCTCGGGACTGTTCTACCGCGAGTTCACCAAGGCCAACGACTTCCCCTCCGGCGAGTTCACGCAGCTCGGCCTCGTCCACACCCACCTGCTCACACTCGGCTTCATCGTCCTTCTCATCGTCCTCGCCCTCGACAAGGTGTTCGGACTCTCCGGCACGAAGTTGTTCTCGTGGTTCTTCTGGCTCTACAACGTCGGCGTGATCCTCACCGCGTCAATGATGGTCTGGCACGGCTCGCTCACCGTCCTCGGCGAAGAGTCGAACGCCATGATCGCCGGAATCGCCGGCCTCGGTCACATCGCCCTGTCCGTCAGCCTCGTCCTGTTCTTCCTCGCCCTGCGGAAGAAGGTCGTGGTCGGCAAGGCTGTAGCCGATAAGGCTGTGACCGAAGGCGCGGAGGCGACTTCGCCGTCGCGCTGACCGGGACACCGTCGCCGAGGCGGTTCCGCAGCGTCGTTCAAGGCGAACCGAGACTGTCGATCCGTACACGAACCGACAGACGCGGTTCGCCTTGAATGAGGGAATGGAACCCCGCTCCCTCGGACGTCACCGTCACACGATGATCGGCTGCTGGAGCTCGACGATCCATCCAGCTTGGTCGGATTCGTCTGCGGTGTCGTGACCTGTTTCGAGGTAGACCTCGCGGCACGGGCCGGTCAGGGAATACCCCTGACTGATGCACCACTTGGAAAGGTGCTGCCAGCCGGCGCCGATGCGGCTCATCGACCCCTCGTGGATGAGAGTCGCCGCAGTGCACGCCTCCAGCTCTGTGACCTGCAGATCCGCAAGATCCTGAGCTGTTTCCGTGCGATACCCGCAGGTGACCTCGGTCCCGTGTCCGGCGTCGGAGTAGATGCCGACGCCGGCTGCGTGTCGGATCCCCGCTTCCGCGAGACGGTCGGCAACACTGCCGAACAGCGGTCCGATCTCAGAAGTGTCGAACGGCGGCTCGCCGAGAACGACCGTCTGTCCGAGTACCCTCTCTGCAGGCAGTTCTTTGATGATGCAGTCCGGATGGTTCATAGCAGTCCCTTCGATGAGTGCCAGCCGAAATTCGACTTCGGCCAGCTTCGCGGCTGCAGCCGACTGCTCGGCTCGCAGTTGATGACGACGCAGATTGAGCATGCCGGTCAGCTCGGTCGTGCTGAGGTCGGCGTCTATCAGTTCGGCGATCTTCCGCAGCGAGATCCCCAGGGCGTTGAGCGCCATGATTCTGTTGAGGCGCGGCAGCTGCGCCACCGTGTAGCTGCGGTGTCCGGAGAACGGTTCGACCGAATCCGGAGCCAACAGACCCATCGACTCATAGTGGCGGAGCATGCGCACCGATACCTGCCCCAGCTGCGCGAATTCACCGATCCTCATGTGCTCTCCTCGTCGTCATCGACAGTCCACCACCTGACACGGTGTCAGGTTCAAGAGCATTCGCCGCTGGTCTCACCTCTGTTCGAGGAATCCGCGCAGCAGCTTCTCGGTGCCTTCCGCATGCTGTGCGGCGAGATCGGCGGCACGATCAGGGTCAGAGGCGAGTATGGCGTCGACGATCTCTCGGTGCTGATCGCAGGAGTGCTCGACGTTCGTATGGATGAAGGGGATCCGGTCGAGCAGGGCGTTGACCCGATCGCGAGTGCTCGCTGAGGCGTAGATGAGTGACGGCATGTGCGTGAGTTCGGCGATCATGAGGTGGAATCTGGCATCGAGCACGCGGAACTGTTCGGCGGAGGCGAACACCGTACGACAATCCGTCTCCGCTGCGGTCAGGGCAGCGACCTCGTTCGGAGAGAGGTCTTGCTCGGCGACGATGCGGGCCGCGGCTGTCTCGAGAACCAAGCGAAACCGGACGGCATCATCGAGCTCGCCGGGGTCGATGCGCTCATCGGTGTCGGCGGACGGCAGTCGTGTCACAAAGGTGCCGCCATAGCGACCGCGACGGGAAGTGACGATGCCCGCAGTCTGAAGCTCGATGAGCGCCTGCCGCAGGGTCGCCCGCGAGACCCGGATCTGGGCGGCGAGTTCGCGCTCGGCCGGCAGTTTGTCGCCGACGAGGTACTTGCCGAGACGGATCGCCCGCAGCAGCTCCGCAATCGTATGTTCGAACACATTTCCGCCGCGCGCATGCTTGCCTCCCGGGCGGGGTTGGCTGCCCGCGGTCCCTGGGCCGCCCGGCTCTTCTGCTCTGTCCAAGTCTGCCTCCTCTCCTGGTCTCGCAACTCAACTCGTCTTCGTTGATTCTTCCACTCTCGCGGAAAATCCTTGACAGTCGTCTGTGAGTCAGATTACATTCGTCTCAGTCTAATGGTCTGGTAACGATCCATTGGGCGACTGTTCGACCACGACGAGATCGAGACTCACCAGAACCCCGAGGGGCAGCCATGAGCAAGAACATCGAATACGGCAATGTCGATGAGCACTACCTCGAGAAGCGACAGTTGAAGAAGGGCGCGGCCGGCTGGATCCTCCTCGCAGGCCTCGGCGTCGCCTACGTCATCTCCGGAGACTTCTCCGGCTGGAACCTCGGGTTGGCCGAAGGCGGCTGGGGCGGCCTGCTCATCGCCTTTCTCCTCATGGGACTCATGTACGTATGCATGGTCTTCGGCCTCGCCGAACTCTCCTCCACTCTGCCGACTGCCGGTGCAGGCTACGGCTTCGCCCGCCGAGCGCTCGGCCCGCTGGGCGGATTCGCCACCGGCATGGCGATCCTCATCGAGTACACGATGGCTCCGGCCGCGATCTCGACCTTCATCGCCGGCTACGTCCAGGCGCTCGGCATTCTGCCCGAATCGGTGCCTACCTGGACGATCTATCTCGTCGCCTACGCGGTCTTCATCGGAATCCACCTATGGGGAGTCGGTGAGGCCCTGCGGCTGATGTTCGTCATCACCGCCGTCGCGGTCATCGCCCTCATCGTCTTCGTGGTCGCCGCGGTCGGCCACTTCGATGCCAGCAATCTCTTCGACATCGAACCCACCGGCGCCCTCGGGTCATCGGCATTCATGCCGATGGGCATCTCCGGCCTGCTCGCCTCGCTCGTCTTCGGTATCTGGTTCTTCCTCGCCGTCGAAGGCGTCCCGCTGGCCGCCGAGGAATCGGCGAACCCGAAGAAGGACATGCCGCGCGGCATCATCACGGCAATGGCCGTGCTCGTCGTCTTCGGCGCCCTCATGCTCCTCCTCGTCCCCGGACTCGCAGGCGCCTCGGCGATGGGGGAATCGGACAATCCGCTGCCCGAAGCCCTGCGCACGATCTACGGCGAGAACTCCGTCCTTGCGACCTTCGTCAACTGGGCCGGCCTGGCGGGGCTCATCGCGAGCTTCTTCTCGATCATCTTCGCCTACTCTCGTCAGCTCTTCGCCCTCTCGCGCGCCGGCTACCTGCCCAAGTGGCTGTCCCTGACGGGCAAACGCAAGACCCCGGTCCTCGCCCTCATCGTCCCCGGCACCATCGGCTTCATCCTCGCGATCGCCGTCGACGGCAACGGCGGAGTCCTCCTCAACGTCGCGGTCTTCGGTGCCACGGTCTCCTACGTCCTGCTCAACCTCTCCCACATCCGCCTGCGCGTCAAGGAACCCGATCTGCCCCGCGGCTACCGCACTCCCGGCGGCATCGTCACCACCTCCATCGCCCTCGTACTCGCATCGGTGGCCGTCATCGCCACCTTCTTCGTCGACATCCTCGCCGCCGGCATCGCCGCCGGAGTCTTCCTCATCGCGCTCGCCTACTTCTGGTTCTACTCCCGCCACCACCTCGTCGCGAGCGCACCGGAAGAGGAGTTTGCACAGATCGAGGCCGCCGAGAAGGGCCTCAAGTAGCCCGCACGACCCACCTTCAACCACCCCGCACAGCAAAGGAACGCCGCATGACCGAGATTCCGGTACCCACCTCGCCCACCTCGGAGCAGAGGACCTCCAGAGGGTCGATCCAGGCCGAACCGCTCACCGTCGACGAACTCCGCCGACTCGCCGCCGAGGGCACGATCGACACCGTGGTCGTTGCCATCACCGATCACATGGGTCGCCTGCAGGGCAAGAGACTCGGCGTCCAGTTCTTCCTCGAAGACGTCATGGACCACGGCTCCGAATGCTGCAACTACCTGCTCGCCGTCGACGTCGACATGGATACCGTCGACGGCTACGAGGTCTCCTCCTGGGAGACCGGATACGGCGACATGGTGATGAAGCCCGACCTTGCGACCCTGCGCCTCCTGCCCTGGCAGCCGGGCAGTGCGATGGTCAACTGCGACCTCCTGACGACCACCGGCGCCGAGGTGGCGCCCTCCCCACGTCAGATCCTCAAGCGCCAGCTCGCCCGCCTTGCCGACCATGGGCTGAGCGCCCATGTCGGCACCGAACTCGAGTTCATCACCTTCGACTCGAGCTACGAAGAAGCCTTCGCCTCGAAGTACACCGAAGTTACGCCCTCGAACCAGTACAACGTCGACTACTCCCTCCTCGGCACCGCCCGAGTCGAACCTCTGCTGCGCGACATCCGCAATTCGATGGCCGGGGCCGGGCTCTTCGTCGAAGGGGCCAAGGGCGAATGCAACTTCGGCCAACACGAGATCACGTTCCGCTACCAGCCCGCCCTCAAGGCGTGCGACGACCACGCGGTGTACAAGAACGGGGCGAAGGAGATCGCCGCCCAGCACGGGAAATCGATCACTTTCATGGCCAAATACGACCAGAAGGAGGGTTCCTCGTGCCATATCCACCTGAGCTTCCGCTCGGCTGAGGGCGATATGGTCATGTCCGGTGACCGCGAGCATGGGTTCTCGACCCTCATGGAGCAGTTCATCGCCGGTCAGCTCGCCTGCATCGAGGACTTCACGTACTTCTTCGCCCCGAACATAAACTCGTACAAACGCTTCGTCGAAGGTTCGTTCGCACCGACCGCGGTCGCCTGGGGCTTCGACAACCGCACCTGCGCCTTCCGCGTCGTCGGCTCGGGACCCTCCCTGCGCGTGGAATGCCGAGTCGGCGGGGCCGATCTCAACCCGTACCTCGCCACTGCGGCTCTCATCGCGGCGGGACTCCACGGGATCGAGAAAGGCCTCGAACTGCCCGCGATCACGGAAGGCAACGCCTACACCGCCGGTGCCTCCCGACTGCCCACCACCCTCCAGGGTGCCCGCGACCGGTTGGACGGATCGCAGATCGCCGAGGACGCGTTCGGCGACTACGTCGTCCGCCACTACGTCCACGCGGCCGACATCGAACTGGAGGCCTACAACGCGACTGTCACCGACTGGGAGAGGCTCCGTGGGTTCGAACGACTCTGACCCCGTCATCGGCATCAGCTGCTACATGCAGCAGGCCCAGTGGGGAGTCTGGGACACCGAGGCGGCTCTCATCCCGGGCGACTATGTGCGCATGGTCGCCGCTTCCGGGGCGATCCCCGTGCTGCTGCCGCCCCACGGACAGGCCCCTGCGGCCCTCGACCGTGTCGACGGCCTGCTGTTGGCCGGAGGAGCCGACGTCGGATCGTCCGAATACGGTCAGGATCCGCACGAAACGACCGTGTCCCACCCGTTCCGCGACTCGAGCGAGATGATGCTCCTGGCGGCCGCGCGGCGACGCCGCCTGCCTGTGCTCGGCATCTGCCGCGGGATGCAGGTCATCAACGTCGCCGCCGGAGGCACCTTGATCCAGCATCTGCCGGAGTCGCTCGGACATTCCGACTATCAGCCGGCCCCCGGCGTCTACGGCGAGGTCACGGTGACCACGGAAGCAGGGTCACGGGCCAGGGAGATCCTCGGCGAGGCGACCACTGCACCCTGCTATCACCATCAGGGGATCGACCGCCTCGGCGCCGGTCTGCGTGCGACCGGCCGCAGTCCCGAGGGACTCGTCGAGACCATCGAACCGGACCCGGCCGTGGATCAGACAGGAGACCCGGCTGACGGAGGATGGCTCTTCGCCGTCCAATGGCATCCCGAACACGACCCCGATGACGACCGAGTCGTCCGTGCCCTCGTTCAAGCGGCACGACGACACGCGACAGACAGAGGAACAAGGAGAGCACCGAAGTGAGCACCTACACGGTCATCAACCCGGCGACGGAAGAGACGATCGCCGACGTCGAACTCGCCGACCTCGAACAGACGGACCGGGCGATAGAGAAGGCGGCGCGGGCCTTCGAATCCTGGCGCGCCGTCGCCCCCGCCGATCGCGCCCGGCTCCTGCGGCGCTTCGCCGACAAGGTCGACGCGGCCAACGAAGAGCTCGCCCGGCTCGAGGTGGCCAACGCCGGACATACGATCGGGAACGCCCGATGGGAAGCCGGCAACGTCCGCGACGTCCTCGAATACTACGCAGCGGTGCCGGAGAGGCTCTTCGGTCGGCAGATCCCCGTCGACGGGGGAGTGAACATCACCTTCGCCGAACCGCTCGGCGTTGTCGGTGTCATCGTCCCCTGGAACTTCCCGATGCCGATCGCCGGATGGGGCTTCGCCCCTGCCCTGGCAGCCGGGAACACCGTGGTCCTCAAACCCGCCGAGATCACGCCGCTGACCGCGATCCGCATCGGCGAGCTCGCCCTCGAAGCGGGCTTGCCCGAGGGTGTTCTGCAGATCATCCCCGGCAAGGGATCCGTCGTCGGGGAGCGCTTCGTCACCCACCCGGCCGTACGCAAGGTCGTCTTCACCGGATCCACCGAGGTGGGCAAGCGGATCATGGCCGGCTGTGCAGCGCAGGTGAAGAACCTCACTCTCGAACTCGGCGGGAAGAACGCGAACATCGTCTTCGACGACGCCGATGTCGTGGCCGCCGCGGCCGCCGCCCCCGGAAGCGTCTTCGACAACTCCGGCCAGGACTGCTGCTCCCGGTCCCGGCTGCTCGTCCAGCGCGGGATCTACGACGACTTCATGGCCGCACTCGAATCCTCCGTCGGGTCCTTCGCCTGTGCGGATCCGAGCCGCGAGGACACGGACATGGGTCCGCTGGTCACTGCAGCTCACCGGGAGAAGGTCGCCGGCTATGTGGCTGCCGCCGAGGTGGCCTTCACCGGCTCTGCCCCCGAAGGCCCGGGCTTCTGGTTTCCGCCGACAGTGCTCACCCCGCCCGACACAGCGACGGCCGACTTCCGCGAGGAGATCTTCGGCCCCGTTCTCTCCGTCGTCCCCTTCGATACCGAAGCGGATGCCCTGCGCATCGCCAACGACACCGAATACGGACTCTCCGGCTCAATCTGGACGAACGATCTGGACCGGGCAATGCGGGTCTCCCGCGGAGTCGAGGCCGGCAACCTGTCGGTGAACTCGCACTCCTCGGTCCGCTACTCGACCCCGTTCGGCGGATTCAAGCAGTCCGGACTCGGCCGCGAACTCGGCCCCGACGCCGTGTCCGCATTCACCGAGGTCAAGAACGTCTTCTTCGCGACCCGGCCAGCGCTCTGACCCATCCACCTGCCACCTCATCACCACGATCATCAGGAGAATCATGACCACTGCGGCAAATCGACTCAAGGACAAGATCTGCGTCATCACCGGCGGTGCCTCGGGCATCGGACTCGCCAGTGCCCGCCGTCTGACCGAAGAAGGCGCGAAGGTCGTCATCGGCGACCTCGACGAAGTGCGTGGACCCGAGGTCGCCGACGAGCTCGGCGGACTCTTCGTGCGAGTCAACGTAGCCGATGAGGAGGAGGTGAAGAACCTGTTCGCCCGCTCTGTCGAGCACTTCGGACGCGTCGACGTCGCCTTCAACAACGCAGGCATCAACCCGACCGACGACAATTCGATCCTCACCACCGACATCGAGGCTTGGGCGAGGGTGCAGACGGTCAACCTCACCTCCGTCTATCTCTGCAGCAAGTACGCCCTCGAGCACATGGTCAAGCAGGGATCGGGGTCGGTCATCAATACGGCGTCGTTCGTCGCGCTCATGGGAGCGGCGACTTCGCAGATCTCCTACTCGGCGTCGAAAGGCGGAGTCCTGTCGATGAGCCGTGAGCTCGGCGTCCAGTTCGCGAAGGATGGCATCCGCGTCAACGCACTGTGCCCGGGACCGGTGAACACCCCGTTGCTGCGTGAGCTCTTCGCCTCGGACCCCGTGCAGGCGCAGCGGCGACTCGTCCACTGCCCCGGTGGGCGCTTCGCCGAACCTGAGGAGATCGCTGCCGCCGTGGCCTTCCTCGCCAGCGACGACTCCTCCTTCGTCAACGCCTCGACCTTCACTGTCGACGGCGGCATCTCCTCGGCTTACGTCACCGCCGAATAGAGGCGCACGGAGGGTGAGAAGATGGGGCCATGACTTCCGTGAGAATCCTTGCCATCGAACACGAACGTGGCACTGGACCGCAGAGGTTCGGCGAATGGCTGATCGAAGCCGGCGCCGAGGTGGTCGTGGCCCGTCCGTACCTCGGCGAGGTCATCCCGGAGCTCGGTGCGTTCCACGCGCTCATCGTCCTCGGCGGATCCGCGGGGCCCACCGAGGACGATGAGAATCCCTGGTTCCCCGAGGTCAGGGATCTGCTTCGCCGGTCGATCGCGGGGGAGTTCCCTAGCCTCAACATCTGCCTCGGCGGGGAGATGCTTGCCGTCGCAGGTGATGCTCCGATCTGGCGGCGGGCGCACCCGCAGATCGGGATCTACGAACTGGGTGTCACCTCGGCGGGGGCATCCGACCCGGTGTTCGGGGCGCTGGCCGGTGGTGGTTCAACCGGTGCTGGGGAGACTGAAGGGGAGTCGCTGCCCTCCGTGCTCTTCCATCAGGAGGAGATGGCGCTGCCGCCCGGAGCCGAACTCCTGATCACCGGTTCCGACGCCCCGGTCCAGGCTTTCCGCCTCGGCGAATTCGCGTGGGGCACCCAGTTCCACCCGGAGACCGATGCCGCGCAGATCGCGCGCTGGCTGGACGGCAATGACCTGGCCCTGCCGGCCGGCAAGACCGAGGACTCGATCATCGCTGAGGTCGAGGCTCACGACGCAGCACTCGTCGACAACGGCAGGCGATTGGCCAGTGCCTTCGTGGAATTCCTGGCCAGCCGGGGTCGGGTAGGCCGGGAAAGCAAGCCGGAATGCAGACAGCAAAGCCCGAAGGCCGCGGACTGAGTCCGCGGCCTTCGGGCCTGGCCTTTCTGGTCTGAGCCTGGCCCGTCGGGTGGTTCCTCCTCACGGTGAAGGAGGAACCACCTCGGCGATGGTGGGTCAGTCTTCGGCCTTCTTGAGCTTCTGATCGGTGTTGGTGTAGTAGATCCCATCGGCGGTCGAGCCGACGAGCCCCATCGTCACTCGCAGCAATCCGGGTTCGACGTCATCCATGGGCGGCGGCGTCTCCGGTCCCAGGGTGAGCGACTTTCCGTCCTTCGTCGTGGCGGTGATCGAGCCGATGTACACGGTGACATCGCCCTTCAGCGTCATCGTATCGGCCGTCGTCACCAGTCCATACTCCTCGTCCGGCGGCTTCACCGTCAGCGAGAAGCCTTCGATCGAAATCTCTTCGGCCTGCAGCTTCAGAGTCACGATGGACCCGCCGTCAGCGGTGGGCACCGAGACGAACGAAATGCCCTTCAGGCCCTTGAACGAGAGTCCTTCCGAACCCATTGCGGCCGGAGTCTTCGTGAAGACCGGTGCGTTCTCATCCATCTGTGCATCGGACGGGAACTCACCATTGCCCTCTTTCTCCGAGTCATCATCCTCGTCCTCGGTCGGGTCGTCGCTGGGCTCATCGAGTCCCAGACCACCCGGATCCGTAGGTTCGTCGGACGGCTCCTCCGTCGGTTCCTCGCTCGGTTCATCCGTGGGGCCCGGTGCGGGCAGCGAGGGATCCGACGTCGGTGGATCACTGGGCTTCACCGGCATTCCGGGCGACAGGCTCCCCGCAGGTGCGGAGTCCTTGGCCTTTGCGGAATCCTCGTCATCGCAGGTGCCCACGAGTGAGCACAGCGGTGACGAGTGGGCGGCTGCGACCGAACCCGCCCCGAGAGTCGTCGGGAGGATCAGGACAGCTGCCGCGAGGATTGAGGCCGTGCGGCGGCTGGGTGCCCTCATGCAGTCTCCCCCTCAGCGGCTTCGGACTCCTTCGGCCCACGCGGTCCCATCCATGCGACGATGAGGATCGCGCCGATGGTGGACAGCAGCATGCCGATGATGAACCCGCCGAGGTTCACTCCGATGAGTGAATAGACTGCGAGGACGAGAGCGATGATCCCGTAGAACACATGATGCGTGGGACGGAAGATCGACAGCAGAGCGAGGACGACGATGGCGATCGGAACCACCGTCGCCTGCAGACCCTCGATGCCGAACTGGATCTGCATATTGCCGAGGTCCAGCTGACCGGAGAAGAAGAGCTCGATTCCGCCGAGGACGGCAAGCACGCCTCCGATGAAGGGCCGCTGCCGACGCCAGTGCTTGAACCCCTGGCGCTTCTTCTCGGCGCCTTCGGTCATCTCGGCTCCCTCGCTGTTGTCAGCATCCCCCGTCTCCGGCGCCGGGACGGCGAATTCTGCCGTCTCGACGCCGGATTCGGTGTGGTCGCTCTGTTCGTTGGCGCGTCGACTCCGCCGGGACAGCGCAAGCAGGCTCGTCTTCTGCACGGTGTCCTCCTGTTCGGCGGCCCCCCGTTCATCGGTCGGCTGCCCGTTGGCTGCTGAGTCCCTCATCAGTCGCACTGCTCAGATCCGTCGGTGAGCTTCAGCGACATGTCCTTGAGGGTGAAGACCGAGGCCGTGGTCGACCAGGAATCCTGCTTGAGGTCCTCGATCGAGATGGTGTCGGAATCCTGGGCGAAGTCGCCCTTGCTTCCCTTGGCCTTCGTATTGACGTCGGAGGCATCGACGCCGATGCGGATGTTCTTGAATTCCGCGTCGCCCTTGAGGCCGGTCATGCCGATCTGCAGATCCTTCGCCGAGGCGGGGGTGCCCTTTCCGCCGGCCTTGATGAGGATGCCCACCTTGCCCAGAGGAGTCTCCTGGACGGCAGACTGGCAGAGGTTCTCCAGGGTCGCATCCTTGATGTTCGCGGTGACGACGGCGTGTTCGCCGCCCTCGGCGTCCTTGGCGACTCCGCTGTACTGGGAGAATCCGGTTCCCTCGAGCTGCGACGAGGCAATCTTGAACTGAGTGCCGGAGATGGCGAACGAGACCGGCACCGCGCCCTGGGCCACCCCGCCCATGAGCATGGCTGAGACGACACCCGTGGGAATTGCGACCATGGCGATGCGACCGGCATGGGATGAGACGAGCCTGCGGATGAGGCTGGGATTGCGGAACTTCATTGATCCTCCTTGACCACCGAAGGCTTGGTGGGCATCAGCGTGTGACGTAAGTTACTACGGGGTGTTACCCGACAGTATCGCGGGTGAAGTTTGAGCGTCAACATCTTTTGTCGACGAGGCTCGCAAGGGCGCGGGTGCGAACGGTCGTGCGGCCAGGTTCCAAGCAGTCTTGTCGGATCATCGCGTTCATCATCGGCCCAGGTCAGACGATGCGTCAATGGCAGCCGTGGGAGAGATCTGAACCACGAGCGACGCCCCGTCGGCCCCGCCCGAGACGACGGAATCCGAAGGGAAGTCGTTCGTGAACAAAACTTTCAAAACTCAGCTGGATCGACGCGCTCAGCGCACCGGCGCATCGGGACCGAGCGGAATGCCCAGACCCCACCACAGGAAGAACAGCAGGCTCCAGCTGATCGTCATGCACACGGCCAAGGGCAGGGTGTGAGAGGCGAGCGTGCCGATGCCGGCACTCTTCTGATACTTCTGCATGAACCCGAGCGCGAGGATGAAGTACGGGCTCATCGGGGTGATGGCCGTCGACCCTGAGTCGGCGATGCGGAAGATCGCCTGTGAGGTCTCCGGCGGCACCTCGAGCAGCATGAGCAGCGGCACGATGACCGGGGCCATGATCGCCCACATCGCCGAGCCGGAGGTGATGAGCACGTTGACGACCGAGAGCACGAGCAGGACGAGGATGAACACCACCCACGTCGGCAGGCCGAGGCCGGTGAAGAGTTCGGACACGGAGACCGAGACGAGCATGCCGATGTTCGTCCACTCGAAGTACTCGAGGAACTGGGCGATGGCGAAGAAGAGGACGAGGACCCCGGAGATCGAGGCGAGCCCCTGACCCATGAGCTTCGGCACGTCCGACCAGGTCTCGATCGTGCCCTCGCGGAAGCCGTAGACGATGCCGCCGATGCCGAAGAGCATGGCGATGAGGAAGGCGATTCCGGTGAGGAACGGCGACTCGCCGAAGGGCCCGTCGCCGCGCAGGGGCGCGCCGTCTGGGACGACGAGGACGACGATGGCGATGACCGCAGCGATGACGGCGAACATGGCCAGGCGCAGGGCCTTGCGCTCCTTGTCGGTGATGACGAGGTCTTCGTGTTCGGCATCCTCGTCGGCTTCGAGGTTGTCGCGCTTCATGAGCACGAGCTCGGTGACGATCGTGATGACGATGGCCAGCAGGATGGAGCTGGCGATGTTGAAGTACCAGTTGCCGATCGGAGTGACGATGTAGTCGGGGTCGATGATGTTCGCCGCAGCCGTCGTGATGCCCGCGAAGATCGCATCGTTGGGCGTCGGGATCGGGCTGGCATCGTAGCCGGAGGCGATCGAGGTGTACGCGACGATGACGCCGAGGACGGGGGAGCGGCCCACGGCCTTGAACACCATTCCGCCGAGCGGCACGAGGATGACATAGGCCGCCGCCGAGGCGACGTGGGAGACCGTGCCCATGAACGCGACCGTGAAGACGATGAGTCCGGCCGGGACGCGGGCGATCGAGACCTTCATCGCCGTCGACAGCAGGCCGGTGCGCTCGGCCAGGGCCACGCCCATGATGACGACCATGATCGTGATGAGTGGTGGGAAGGTCTCGTAGGCGTCGAGCGCGGTGTTCACGGCCATGGCGATGCCCTCGCCGCTGAGGAGGTTGTTCACCGGGGTCCAGTCCCCGGTGCCGGGATCTTCGACTCCCGCGCCGGCGAGGGAGAGGACGAGGCTGAATACGGCGAGGATGGCTGCGAGGATCCAGAACAGCCAGAAGGGGTTCGGCAGCTTGTTGCCGACGACTTCGATGACGTTGAGGGCGCGGATGACCAGCGGCAGCTTCTCCTGCTCGTCGGTCTGCACGGTATCGGTGGTCTGGGTCGGTTTCATTGTGAGCTCCTGAGAGTCCAGGCGGGATTTTCGGGCAGGGTCCACCAGGGCACGGTGATTACGGCGCTGGAATCGGGTGTTCTGTGGTGGGGTGCGGGCCGAGCGGCCGGTCAGTGAGAAGCGGGTGTCACAGTCTCTGCAGCTCCTGACAGTAGGCTACGAGTCGGTCGACGACCTCGCCGAGGATGTCCTCCCCGGCCGCGGCCGTGGCGGTCCGCGGATCGCCGAGGACGCCGTTGTCGGCGTAGCGGTCGAATGTCACCGCTGTTGACGGTGTTTTCGTTCGTGAGAGTCGGGCACGTGGGTCGAGATCGTCGAGCCGGGTGGCGCCGGGGTTGAGGTGGCCCGAGTCGACGAGGGATTCGTCGATGGCGAGCATCTGCGAGGTTTCGGACTCTCCGCAGTGGCCGCTGACCTCGGTGCGCGGCAGCTGGGCGGTCGCCTCGGTGGCCAATGCTGAGACCGGAGTATAGGCGAAGACGAAGTCCGGATGGGTGGCGAGCAGGGACTGCTGGACCACGCCGAGCGCGGCGAGGTTGCCGCCGTGGCCGGTGATGACGAGGAGTCTGTCGAATCCGGCATCGGCGAGCTGACGCACGATCGAGGAGACGAGGTCGATGAACAGCTGCGGACCGATATTGATCGTGCCGGGCAGGAAGCAGTGATGCGGGGAGACCCCGTAGTCGATGCTCGGCAGGACGAAGGCGCTGCCCGCCCGAACCTGATCGCCGTCGGCGCTGTCGCGGAGCCGGTCGACGACGGCGCGGGCGACGTGAGCGGCTCGGATGTTGTCGGTGCCCAGGGGCAGTCCGTCACCGTGCTGTTCGCAGGCGCCGACGGGAAGGACGAGCAGGCTGCTTCGATCCTTCGCGAGCTCGACCTCCAAAGAGGTGAGTTCGGCGTAGTCGCGGATATGCGGGCGGATCTCGGAGATCGTCGGGCGGCTCATTGCTGGGATCCTCCGATGGTGTCGGCGTCACCGGTCTGGTCTGTATCGTCCGCCCAGTCGGCGAGGACGGCGGCCTTGATCGCCTCGAGGTGCTTGCGGGTGCGGTGGGAGGCTTCGAAGCCGTCGCCGCGGCGGATCGCATCGAGGATGTCCGCGTGTTCGTCGTGGTCGCGCAGTCGGTCGTAGCTCGTGCGCGCCGCCTGCTGGGTCCGCGAATGGATGGCCAGCAGGGACACGAGCATCTCGTGCAGAGCGCGGTTGCCCGAGGCGCGAGCGAGTTCGACGTGGAAGTGACCGGCCGGGACCGCGGTCTCGACCTGGAGGGCATTGTCGAGCGCCGACTCCATGGAGGACACGGCGTCAGGTTCCTGGACTGTCGCTGCGAGCTCGGCGATTCCGGGCTCGATGGCGATGCGGGCGTCGAGGAGTTCGATGGCCGCCGCGAGGTCGACGGGCACATAGTGCGGGTTGTCGAGGATGCGGCGGTTGATCGCTTCGCGGACGTAGGTGCCCGAACCGTGCTTGAGCTCGACCGACCCCGTGGCCTCGAGCCGGCGCAGAGCCTCCCGGACGGTGGGCACGGTGACCTCGAAGCGTGCGGCGAGGACCTTCGCCGAGGGCAGGGTCTGCCCGGGCTGGAGGTTCTCGGTGCGGATGGTGTCGACGATTTCGCGAGTGAGGCGTTCGACGAGTCCGACGGTGGACGTCATGGTGCTCTCCTTCAAGTGTTTAAGTCATCTAATCACTTTGATTGGTGTGTGTCAACGGTCACTTCTGGGTGGGCCCGTGCGTTGCTCCCGGGTGGCTGCGGAAGAAGCCCCAGACCGTGTCCGTGGCCGAGAAGTCCTTCGTGACGTATCCGCCTCCGCTGTAGACGACCTCACCCGGCCAGACGTGGCCGCCGTCGGCGACGGAGTAGAGCTCGACGGAGGCGTCGCATCTCGTCCACTGAGTGCGCGCAACGTCTTCGCCCTTGCGGCCGACGTGGCGTTCCTTCGTTCTCGCGCAGCCGGAGGCCTCCGCCCATGGCTGGATCCACTCGCGGACTCCCGGGTAGTCCTCGCCCTGGCGGTGGCCGCCTTCGTAGTGCATCGTCGCGTCCCCGGTGCCGTGGATCGCGAGCATCGGTGTGGGTGTCGAGTAATCGCAGCCCTCCGTCGACTGCGGATAGTAGGCGCCGGCGACGGGAGCGAAGGCGGAGAAGCGATCGCGCAGGTGACAGGCGAGGACGGAGACCATGCCGCCGCCGTTCGACTTGCCGGTGGCATAGACCCGATTGAGGTCGATGCAGTGCTCGGATTCGATCGAATCGAGCAGCTCGGCGACGAACGCGACGTCATCGGCACCGCTGGCGTACGGGGCGCCCTGCCAGGAGCGTTTGCCGTCATTGAGGGCGCCGTCGGGGAAGACGGTGATCGCGGGCAGGGTCGGCAGCCCCGTGTAGTTCTGGAATTCGGCGCCGTCGGAGCCGTTGCCGTGGAACCCGAGGACGAGCGGCAGGGGAGTCTCAAGCTCGTAGTCGCGCGGGATGTTGATCCGGTAGCTGCGCTCGCCGTCTTCCGTCGAGATCGTCTTCTCGTCGTTGCCGGGCTTCTGCTCGGTGCCGCAGCCGGCCGACGGGGCGGCCGGCATTGTCGATGCTTTCTTGCCGATGGTTTGAGCGGCGGCAGAATGCGCAGGTGCGGTCTGTGTGGTGGCGGCCATTCCTGGGGTCGCAGTTGTGCCCGTCAGCAGAGCAGCGCTCGCGGCGGTCGCGAGCAGAGCGGTCATGATGCGTTTCGTCGTCGATGACATCGTCAGTCCTTTGATCGTCGGTGATCGTGGTGAGGACTCTAACACAGGTCATCAGATGACTAGAAGAGTTGGCGATGACGGTGGCGTCGTCGAGAAGGCAGTGGTGTTGCCGATCCGGAACCCGCAGCTGGAAGGTGTTCGACTCAGGCCGTCTGGGGCGCGTCCCCTTCGATGGTCGACCAGTTCGCCTTCGTCAGTGCGACGGCATGCGCATGCTCACCGGAACGGACGGCGGCGATGATCTCGGTGTGCTGCTCCGGTGAGGCTGATCCCTTCACCGATTCGAAATGCAGGAACTCCGCGCGGCGCAGAGTGGCGGTGACGACCTCGAGGTGATCGGGAATGAGGGGATTGCCGGATCGGGTGAGGGCCACCTCGTGGAAGTCGTCATCGGCCGCAATCGCCGCCTCGGCGTCGCCGACTGCGAGGGCCGCGCTCAATCGCCCGTTCGCCTGCTCCATCTCAGTCAGCGCCTCCTCGTCGAGGGCGGGGAAGGCGAGGTCGATCGCCAGGCCGTGGAGTTCGGCGGCGATCTGCCGGGCCGCGAGGATGAGTTCCGGATCCTCTGGGGCCACGCGCGTCATCCGGCCCGGCTCCGCCACGACGAGTCCGGCCTGTGCCAAGCGTTGGAGTGCCTCGCGCACGGGCGTTCTGGATACCTGGAGCCAGGCGCCGAGCTCCTGATCGCGCAACTGTTCTCCGGGGGCGAGCTGGCCGCGGACGATGGCGTCGCGGATCGACCGATAGACGTCATCGCGCAGCAGGCTGCGCTGCGGGGCGGGGGAATCCGTGGGGATCGGCACGCTCGGTCACCTTGTCTCTGAGTGGGTGGGTCTCGTCCCGCGGGATGGGACTCGAACTCTGACCCATTGTAACCGTCAGCAGAATGCAATATATTGCATATTGCGATCCAGGACACATCGCACAGGACACATCGCACGAGAGAGCGATCGCCCCGAAGCGAACGCTTCAGAGAACAGAGGACATCATGGCCATCACCGACTTCGAACGCTACCCACTCACCTTCGGGCCGAGCCCCGTGCACGAGCTCCCGCGACTGAGCGACCACCTCGGCGGGGCCCGCGTCTGGGCCAAACGGGAAGACGTCAACTCAGGACTCGCCTTCGGCGGCAACAAGACCCGCAAGCTCGAGTACATCGTTCCCGACGTACTCGCCTCGGGTGCGGACACCCTCGTGTCCATCGGCGGCTACCAGTCCAACCACACCCGCCAGGTCGCCGCCGTTGCCGCTCACCTTGGACTGAAGGCGCGCCTGGTGCAGGAACGCTGGGTCGACTGGGAGGACCCGGTCAACGACAAGGTCGGCAATATCGAACTCTCGCGCATCATGGGAGCCGACGTCCGCCTCGACTCGGCCGGATTCGACATCGGCATCCGCTCGAGCTGGGAGAACGCCCTGGCCGAGGTCGAAGAATCAGGCGGCAAGCCCTACCCGATCCCGGCCGGCGCCTCCGAGCACAAGTTCGGCGGACTCGGCTTTGCGAACTGGGCATATGAGGTCGCTGACCAGGAGAAGGAGCTCGGCGTCTTCTTCGACACCATCGTCGTGTGCACCGTGACCGGCTCGACGCACGCCGGAATGATCGCCGGATTCGCCGCCCTCGAAGCCGCCGGCGGACCGAAGCGCAA
This sequence comes from Brevibacterium sediminis, assembly GCF_013623905.1. Classification (GTDB taxonomy): domain Bacteria; phylum Actinomycetota; class Actinomycetes; order Actinomycetales; family Brevibacteriaceae; genus Brevibacterium; species Brevibacterium sediminis. The sequence goes on along the minus strand of NZ_JABKDD010000004.1, from coordinate 194,790 downwards.
GGTCATCGGCATCGATGCCTCGGCCACCATCGAGAAGACCCGCGACCAGGTGAAGAGGATCGCGAACACCACTGCCGAACTCATCGGCCTCGGGCGTGAGATCACCGCCGACGATGTCGATATCCGCACCGGTTGGGAAGGCCCGGCCTACGGCATCCCCGACGAGACGACCGTGAACGCGATCCGCACCACCGCCCAGCTCGAAGGCGTCATCCTCGACCCCGTCTACGAGGGCAAGTCGATGGCCGGACTCCTCGACCTCGTCGGAGACGGCACGATCGGCAGGGATTCCACCGTCCTCTACGCCCACCTCGGCGGACAGCTCGCACTCAACGCCTACTCCTCGATCTTCTGACGATGAGCACCGCACAGGAGTCGACAGCACAAGAACCGGCGGCTCAGGCGCCAACACCACAGGACACGGACCGCCACCAATTCGAGACCTCCCTGCAGGTCAGCCCGCCCGGGACGAATGACCGTCCGCTGCGCGCCTCGACCTCGGGAGATGATGAGATCCTTGACGAGATCGCCCAGCGCGTGCTGTGGCTGGCGACCTCGATCATCGACCGTGCCAACCGCGGCCGGGTCAACCCGGACGGGGTCAAGGTCGGCGGCCATCAGTCCTCGTCGGCCTCGATGACCGGGATCATGACGGCGCTGTGGTTCACCCGACTGCGCGCCATCGACCGCGTCTCGGTCAAACCGCATGCCTCTCCCGTCCTCCACGCGATCAACTATCTGCTCGGCGACCTCGGCGAGGAATTCCTCGACACCCTGCGCAGCCGCGGGGGACTCCAGCCCTACCCGTCGCGGACGAAGGACCCGGACACGGTGGACTTCTCCACCGGATCTGTGGGCATCGGCGCGACCGCTCCCATCTGGGCAGCCCTGTCCCACCGCTACGTCTCCGACCGGTTCCCCGAGACCCCGGAAGCCGGCCGGTTCTACTCCCTGCTCGGCGACGCGGAGATGGACGAAGGGGCGGTGTGGGAGGCGATCATCGATCCGGAGGTGCGCAGCCTCGGCGAGATCGTGTGGATCGTCGACCTCAACCGGCAGTCGCTCGACCGGGTCATTCCCGATGTCCAGGTCCGCCGTTTGCAGGGCATGTTCGATGCCGCCGGGTGGCAGGTGCTCACCTGCCCGTGGGGGCGCCGACTCGAAGCCGTGTTCGCGGCCCCCGGCGGTGAGGCGCTCAAGAAGCGGCTCGTGCAGATGCCCAATCCCGAATACCAGCGGCTGCTGCGCGCCCATCCGTCCGAGATCCACGACCGGCTGCTCTCGGGTCTCACCGACACCGAGGCGACCGCCCTGTCCGCGGTCATCGACGGCTTCGACGCGGACGGTCTCGCCTCCCTCATCCGTGACCTGGGCGGACATGACCTCGGCCAGCTCGTGTCGACGTTCGACGAGATCGACGACGACCGGCCGACGGTGGTCTTCGCCTACACGATCAAAGGCAAGGGGCTGGCCACGGAGGGCCATCCCGGCAACCATGCCGCGCAGCTGACCGAAGCGCAGATGCGCGAGCTCGCGGCCGCCTCGGGGATGGACTTGGACGATCCGTGGGTCGCCTTCGCTCCGGACACCCCGGCCGGCCGGTTCTGTGCCGAAACCGCGCGGCGGCTGCGACGGGAGCCGGTCACCGACCATGCCGTGGCCGCAGTGCCTGCCGAGCTGGGATTCACTCCGCGACCGCAGATCTCCACGCAGGCGGCGCTGGGCCGGTTCCTCTCCGACCTCAAGCACGTCGCCCCCGAGGTGGCCCAGCGGGTTGTGACCCTGTCACCGGACGTCGCGACGTCGACGAACCTCGGCGGATGGATCAACAAGACCGGAATCTGGTCACCGGCGGGCCGGCATGACTGGTTCTCCGACGATCGGGAACGGGTGCTGCGGTGGCAGGAGGGCACGAGCGGACAGCACATCGAACTCGGCATCGCCGAGGTCAATCTCGTCTCCCTGGCCGGGGAGCTCGGATCGACCGGGCAGCGCTGGGGACAGCCGCTGCTGCCGATCGCCACGATCTACGATCCCTTCATCAACCGTGCTCTCGAGCCCTGGACCTTCAGCCTCTACGCGGGTGGGCGTTCGATCATGGTCGGCACGCCCTCAGGGGTATCGCTTGCGCCCGAAGGCGGGGCCCACCAGTCGTTCAACACACCGTCGGTGACCTTGGAGATCCCGGGCCTGACGAGCTGGGAGCCGGCCTTCGCCCAGGACCTCGAGTGGACCCTGCTCGAAGCGCTGCGCGAACTCGCCGACCCGGACGGCGACTCCGCCTACTTCCGACTGACGACGAGACCGGTAGCGCAGGAGCTCGCAGATGTGCCCGAAGATCCGCTGCTGCGGGAACGCCGCCGTGATCAGGTCATCGCCGGCGGCTACCGGCTCTCCGCCAGACCGGCCGCCGAGGACGAGGTCACCCTCGTCGGCGCCGGGGCCATCATGACCGAAGTGATCACGGCGGCGGCCCGACTGGAATCCCTGGGTGTGCGGGCGGGAATCGTCTGCCTCAGCTCACCGTCGAAGGTGTTCCGGTCGGTGCAGGATCGGTCTCGGGTCCGCTCGAGTGTCCGCTCGGCCATCGCCGACGAACTCTTCCCCGCAGAACATCCGGCACCGCTGGTCACCGTCCTCGACGGGCACCCGCACACTCTCGCGTTCCTCTCCGGAGTGCGCGGGGACCGCACACGGAACCTCGGGGTCACCGAATTCGGTCAGGCATCCTCGGTGGGGGAGGCCTATGCGATCCACGGGATCGACACGGACTCCATCGTGCGCGCCGGACTCGACCTCGTGGGGCGGTGAGTTCCCGCGACGCGAGGTGAACCGTTTCGGTCCTCTGGTTCGATGAACAGGGACCGGAGCGGGCCCCTCGCCGAGGAGGGTGGTCCCCGATCGAGTCCGGAGTTCTCTCCTCGCGAGTGCGGTTCGGATTTCGTCGTGACCGATTCGGAATCCGCACCGCCTCGGCGAGGGGACCACGGACGATCGGGGACTGAGGATTCCCCCAGGTTTCGGCACTTGTTGCGCGGGTCACGTATTGATAGCGTGGGTGGCAGGCATACGCATTCCGTCGATTCGGGCGGCAAACAGGTATGCAATTGCTTCAGCGGCGCCAACAGGCGCGCACAAGTCAAAGGAGTCTGGAATGAGCAACGTAGGCAGTGCTGCAGGCGGCTACCGTGTCGAGAACCCGGCCACCGGTGAAGTCGTCGAGAAGTTCGACAATGCCACCGACGAAGAGGTCCAGCAGGTCCTCGAATCCGCACACAAGGGCTACCTGAGCTGGCGCGAGAAGACGATCGAGGAACGCGCCGCGATCGTCAACAAGGTCGCCGCTCTCTTCGGCGAGCGCAAGGAAGAGCTCGCGAAGATCATCGCCGAGGAGATGGGCAAGCCCACCGCCGAAGGTGAGGAAGAGGCCGAGTTCTGCGAGGCGATCTTCAACTACTACGCCGACAACGGACCGAAGTTCGCCGCCGATGAACCGATCGAATCGATGTCCGGCGGCAAGGCCTTCATCCAGCGCCGCCCCGTCGGCACGCTGCTGGGCATCATGCCCTGGAACTTCCCCTACTACCAGGTCGCCCGCTTCGCCGCACCGAACCTCGTGCTCGGCAATACGATCATCCTCAAGCATGCGGAGATCTGCCCCCGCTCCTCGGCGAAGATCGCCGAGATCATGAAGGAAGCCGGCATCCCCGAAGGCGTGTACTCCAACATCTACGCCACGCACGAGCAGATCGAGACGATCATCGCCGACGACCGCGTCGAAGGCGTGTCCCTGACCGGTTCCGAGCGCGCCGGATCGGCCGTGGCCGCCACGGCCGGCAAGTACCTCAAGAAGGCCGTGCTGGAGCTCGGCGGCTCCGACCCGTACATCATCCTCGACACCGACGACATGAACGAGGCCGTCGACACCGCCTGGGGCACCCGCCTGTACAACACCGGCCAGGTCTGCAACGCGAACAAGCGGATGATCGTCATGGACGACATCTACGACGACTTCGTGTCCGGCCTGACCGAGCGCGCCCAGTCCTGGGAGAAGGGCACCCCCGCCGAGGCGGGCGACGGCAAGTACTCGCCCCTGTCCTCGCGTTCGGCTGCCGAGAACCTGCGCAAGCAGCTCGACCGTGCCGTCGAGCAGGGTGCGACCCTCGTCGGCGGCGAGCTCGCCACCGACGGATCCGCGTACGTCTCGCCGGCCGTGCTCACCGGAGTCACCTCGGAGATGGACGCCTACCGCGAAGAGCTCTTCGGCCCCGTGGCCACCGTGTACAAGGTCAGCAGCGATGACGAAGCACTGGCCCTGGCCAATGATTCGCGCTTCGGCCTCGGCGGCGCGGTGTTCGCCAAGGACGAGGAGCGTGCCGCGAAGCTCGCTCAGCGCCTCGATGTCGGCATGTCGAACGTCAACACCCCTGCCGGAGAGGGTGCGGAGATCCCGTTCGGCGGCACGAAGCGCTCGGGCTTCGGCCGCGAGCTCGGGCCCTACGGCATGGATGAGTTCGTCAACAAGCGCATGTACTACGTGGCTGACTGACTGGGGCTTGGCCTCAGCCTTCGTCGAGAAACGGGCTGGGTGTCGAGAAACGCGTGTGCGCATGCGTTTCTCGACACCCAGCCCGTTTTTCATGGTCTTGCATGTGGGCCAGCCCTTTCTGCATGGGCCGGGGTGTTCCCTGCGGGTGGATCCACCTCGAACTCTGCGCGGATGTCGCGGTGAATCCACCCGCAGTAGACACCCGCTCGCGGGCAGCACGGGCAAGCGACCGTGAATCTCAGAGTCTGAAACGCCTCTCTGGTGGGTTGACGCACGTTGGGTGAGCGGGATTACACTCAAACCTGTCATACAGCTTGACAGGTTTGTCTGGTGGGCTGTGTGCCGGATCAATGATCGGATCGAACCGGAGGAGTGGTCATGGGGACGAACAGCCCGACCGAACCCACGGCCAGACGCACGGCTGTAGAACGACTGTCCGCGGGTGAGGGCGTCGTGCGCAGTCTGCGTGCCGAGATCGCCGACGGCACCTTTCCCGTCGGCAACCGCCTTCCCTCCGAAGCGAAGCTCGCCGACCGATACGCCGTCAGCCGTCCCGTCATCCGCGAAGCCCTGCGCTCGCTGGCAACCCTCGGGCTGACCGAGACGAAGACCGGCAGCGGCACCTTCGTCATCGCCTCCGCTCCGGAGACCGGACTGCACCTCGGCGACTACTCCTCCCGGGATCTCCACGAGGCCCGACCGCATATCGAAGTTCCCGCCGCCGAACTCGCGGCCACTCGGCGCACCGAGGCCGACCTCGTCCGTCTCCACGCCCTGCTGCAGTCGATGAGCGCCGAGCCGAGTCCCCGCGGCTGGGTCGAGCTCGACGGAGAGCTGCACATCGCCATCGCCCGAGCCAGCGGAAACCGAGTCTTCGAAAGCGTCATCGCCGAACTCCGCGGTGCCCTGACCGCCCAGTCCGAGCTCCTCAACCTCGCCGCCAGCCGTCAACCGGACTCCGACGTCGAGCATGCGGAGATCGTCCGCGCGATCGAAGCCGGCGACAGCGCCCGTGCCCGCGACGCTATGGCCGTACATCTCGCTCAGGTCGCTGTCGCCGTCACCGACCTCGCCCGAAATCCAGGAAGACCATGACCCACACAGCCACCCCCACCGCGACCCACCGCGCCCATGTCCCACTCGTCGAGGTCACCCGCGGTGATCTCGTCGAAGGCGTGCACTACGGTTCCTTCGCGGTCGTCGACTCCGAGGGCTGGCCGCTCACCTCCGCCGGTGATATCGATGCGCCCTTCTATCCTCGGTCGACCCTCAAGCCCCTGCAGCTGCTTGCGATGCTGCGTCTCGGCCTCGATCTGCCGACCGAGCTCCTCGCTCTCGCCGCGGCCAGCCACTCGGGATCCCCCGAACACATCGACGGTGCCCGCCGGATCCTTCATCAGTACGAGCTCGACGAGACCGCCCTCGGCAACGTCATCGACCTTCCCTATGGGGCGCCCGAGCGCGAAGCCCACCTCGCCGCCGGCGGACAGCGCAGCCGCTTGGCCCAGAACTGCTCGGGCAAACACGCGGCCATGGTCGCGACCTGCCGGATCAACGGCTGGGACCTCGCGGGCTACCTCGATCCCACCCACCCTCTGCAGCGGCACATCGGCGCCAGCATCGCCGAACTCACCGGCGAGACGCCGGCGACCGTGTCGACCGACGGATGTGGAACACCGTTGCCGGCGATCTCGCTGACCGGAATGGCCCGCGCTTTCGCTCGCCTGTCCACCGTCTCGACCGGCACGAGCGCGGCGCGCGTCGCCGCCGCCATGCGCGACCACCCGGACATGGTCGCCGGTGCCGGGCGCGACGTCACCGCGCTCATGCGCACCGTCCCCGGACTCATCGCCAAGGACGGCGCCGAAGCGGTTCAGCTGCTCGGGATCGACGGCATGGGCATCGCCGTCAAGATCGCCGACGGCTCGGATCGGGCCAGGCTGCCGATCGCCACCCGGATCCTCTCCGCTCTGCCCGCACCGACCGAAAAGGCTGGCGACATCGTCAGCCCGCCCGTCCTCGGCGGAGGACGGGAGGTCGGCGGACTGCGCGTGACCCGCGAGGTCGAGGACCGCCTCGGCGAGTGGGAACGCACCCGGTCGGTCGCCTCCTGAGCCTCCGCAGCCGAACCACCCACCAGCACCGACAGGCATCAGCAACAACGACGAACAAAGGCGACACGAGAACCATGAGCACGGATACACGCATCGAGCACGACCTCCTCGGCGACCGGGAGATCCCGGGCGATGCCTACTGGGGCATCCATACGCTGCGGGCGGTCGAGAACTTCCCGATCACCGCGCAGACCCTGCAGTCCAACCCCGACCTCATCCGCGGACTCGCCGCGGTCAAGCTCGCCGCCGCCAGGGCCAACCACGACCTCGGCCTCCTCGATGAGCAGCGGCGCGACGCGATCGTCGCGGCCTGCCGGGAGATCATCGACGGGAAGCTGCACGACCAGTTCCCCATCGACGTCATCCAAGGTGGGGCGGGCACCTCGTCGAATATGAACGCCAACGAGGTGATCGCGAACCGGGCGCTCGAGATCATCGGGCAGCCGCGCGGAACCTACACGCGGATCAGCCCGAACGACCACGTCAACCTCAGCCAGTCGACGAACGACGCCTACCCGACGGCGGTCAAGCTCGGTACGATCTTCGCGATCAAACGGCTGCTCACCGCCCTCGGGGAACTTCAGGACGCGTTCGCCGTGAAGGCGTCCGAATTCCACGACATCGTCACGATGGGACGCACCCAGCTGCAGGACGCCGTGCCGATGACACTCGGCCGGGCCTTCGGCAGCTACGCTGTGACGATCGGGGAGGACCGCGAGCGCCTCGGGGAGGCCGAGTCGCTGGTCCACGAGATCAACCTCGGCGCCACCGCCATCGGCACCGGACTCAACGCACCAGCCGGATACGCCGAGGCGGTCCGCGACCATCTCGCGCAGCTGACCGGGCTGCCCCTGGTCACCGCGCCCGACCTCGTAGAGGCGACCCAGGACGTCGGATCCTTCGTCCACCTGTCCGGGGTGCTCAAGCGCATCGCCGTGAAGATCTCGAAGATCTGCAACGATCTGCGGCTGCTGTCCTCGGGTCCGCGCGCCGGATTCAACGAGATCAACCTGCCCGCCGTGCAGTCGGGATCGTCGATCATGCCGGGCAAGATCAACCCCGTCATCCCCGAGGTGGTCAACCAGGTCGCGTTCGAAGTCATCGGCAACGATGTCACGATCACCGCGGCCGCCGAATCCGGGCAGCTGCAGCTCAACGCCTTCGAACCCGTCATCCTGCACAGCCTGCACAAGTCGATCTCCCACCTCGAATCGGCGTCGCGGACGCTGACGACCCGCTGCATCGCAGGCATCACCGCCAATCCGGAACTCACCCGCGCTGCCGTCGAACACTCCATCGGACTCGTCACCGCACTCAACCCGACCATCGGTTACCAGGCGGCGACGATGATCGCCCAGGAGGCGCTGAAGACCGGCCGCGGCGTCGCCGAACTCGTGCTCGAACACGGGCTGATGACCGCCTCCGAACTCGAACGTCTGCTCCGACCCGAACGGCTGGCGAACCTCACGACCGTGTGAGCGAACCGACTCCGGGCCGCCTGCAATCGACCACCTGACCACCTGACCGCCTGTTTCTGACAAGACCATCTGTACTCAACGAACGAGGACACTCATGACTGACAATCTCGGCTCCGACCGCAGCGCCGCCGTCGCACCCGCAGAACCGGGCTCGGGCCCGACCCGACCGAACCTCACCGCCGAGGACTCCGGGTATCAGAAGAACCTGGCCCCGCGCCAGGTGCAGATGATCGCCATCGGCGGGGCGATCGGCACCGGGCTCTTCCTCGGTGCGGGCGGTCGGCTCCACGAGGCGGGGCCGTCCATCGTGCTCTCCTACGCGGTCTGTGGGTTCTTCGCGTTCCTCATCCTCCGCGCGCTCGGCGAACTCGTCCTGCACCGCCCGACCACCGGGTCGTTCGTCTCCTATGCCCGTGAGTTCTTCGGCGAGAAGGCCGCGTTCATCTCCGGGTGGTTCTACTGGCTGGTGTGGGCGACGACCGCGATCGTCGACATCACCGCGGCCGCGCTCTACATGGGCTTCTTCGGCCGCTACGTCGCCTGGATCGCGACCGTGCCGCAATGGGCGTGGGCGCTCATCGCGCTCGTCCTCGTCCTCGGACTCAACGTCATCTCCGTCAAAGTCTTCGGAGAGCTCGAGTTCTGGTTCGCGCTCATCAAGGTCGCCGCCCTCATCATCTTCCTCGTCGTCGGGGTCGGTTTCCTCATCTTCGGCACCCCCGTGGCCGGTCACGATCCCGGACTGTCGATGATCCTCGACAACGGCGGACTCTTCCCCAACGGCGCGCTGCCGGCGATCATCCTCATGCAGGGCGTCGTCTTCGCCTATGCCTCCATCGAGTTCGTCGGCACGGCCGCCGGCGAGACGGAGCACCCGGAGAAGGTGATGCCCAAGGCCATCAACTCCGTCATCCTGCGCATCGCGGTCTTCTACGTCGGATCGCTCACCCTGCTTGCCCTCCTCCTGCCCTTCACCGACTATGTCGACGGAGAGAGCCCGTTCGTCACCTTCTTCTCCTTCATCGGCGTCAAGGGCGCGGACACCGTGATGAACCTCGTTGTGCTCACTGCGGCCCTGTCCTCACTCAACGCGGGGCTCTACACGACCGGGCGCATCCTCAGGTCGATGTCGGTGGCCGGGTCGGCCCCGCAGTTCGCGCAGCGGATGAACCGCAGCGGCGTGCCCTACGGCGGGATCGTCATCACGGCAGTGGTCGCCCTCCTCGGCGTGCCGCTCAACTACCTGCTGCCGAGCGATGCGTTCGAGATCGTCCTCAGTGTCTCCTCGGTGGGGATCATCCTCACCTGGGGCATGATCGTGCTGTGCCAGATGCGGCTCAAGCGGTGGGCCGACCGCGGACTGCTCGAACGCCCCTCCTTCCGGATGATCGGTGCCCCCTATACCGGCTATGCGACGCTGCTCTTCCTCGCTGTCATCCTCGTCATGGTCTTCGCCGATTCCCCGCCGACCCTGGTCGTGACGATCATCGCCTCGGTGTGCATGGTCATCGGCTGGTTCGTCTGCCGGAAGCGGATCCGGGCCATCGCCGAGGCGGGGGAGGCCGTCGAGTTCGAGATGTGAGGTTGGTCGGTCGGCTGGGCCGTGACGGTCACCGGGGGGCTCAGCTCGCGTCGAAGTCCCAGGTCGCCTCGGCGGGGAGGTCAGGCATCGGCCAGTCGGGGTCCGGTTGGAAGTCCGGATAGTCGGAGTCGAAAGGGAAGGCCCAAGCGCGGATGTCGTCGATGGCTGAGTTCGCAGCGGCGCGGATGCGTGCGATCTTCTCGTCGGAGAACATTCCGGCTTCGCGCGCGAATTCGAGTTCGTCCTCGTCCTTGAGCCGGTAGGTGCCATCTGAGTCGACGACGATGTCGAGGACGTGGTCGGAGGTGAGGATTCCACGGTCGAAGCGGGTGAAGGGCTCCTCGAGGTTGACGTAGAAGGAATCGTGACGGGCCGGGGCGGCAGCCGCCTCGGAGGGGGCTGCCTCGGTGGTCCGGCCCTCGCGGTTCTCGAAGAACCACACCGAATAGTCGGCTCCCGGCTGGAAGACGGCGACGATGCCCGGTCCCTGCCACCGTTTGAGGCCCTGGGCTCGTGGGGCGCCGAAGCGGGCGGGTCCGTCTGCGGTGCGGATTCCAGAGCCGTCGGCGAGCACATGGTGGAGCATCCTCGTTCCTGACTCCAGCCAGACGGCCAGGTGGTTCTCGTCGTCGGCGATGACCGTGACGGGGCGTTGGTCGTACAGCCCTGGGTGCGCTGGATTGGTGTAGGTCCACAGGATCTGGTCGCCGCGACTCCAGCGTGGTTCGTCTGCCCGTGCGTCCCGGCTCCCTGCTCCGCTCATGCTCTCATTGTCCCGGACCGGGGTGAGCGTGAGCCGTGAGCAGTCGGCGGTATCGCAGGGCTCCTATACTGAGGGTCGGTGCCCGGAACGGGCCTGCGAGGAACGAGTTCGAGGAGGACGGAATTGCCCATCACGTCGAGGATCCTCGAGGTCGCGGCCACCGATCCGGACCAGTTGGCCATCGTCGGCGGCCACTCTGGCAGCCCTGCCCCAGATGAGAGCACCGACCCCGCCGCGGGCACACGGGCCCCACGTTCCCTCACCTATGCGCAGCTCGTCCGGGATTCGGCCGCGATGTTCGCCGCCGTCGACGTCCTCCACAGTGCCCAGACCGACCCGCCGAATCCTGCTCCCGAAACCCACGGCATCCCGATCACGGCAGTGAGCCTCACCTCGGCGTTCGAGACCTCCCGCATCATCGCCGGCCTCGCCGGCTTCCGCGCGGTCTCGGCCACGATCGATCCCCGCTGGCCGCTCGACCACCAGGTCGGAGTCATCACGACCACCGGCATCGGCCTCGTCATCAGCGACTCGACCCGCCTCGCCGAGGCGCTCGCCGCCGCCGGATGGACCGGAACCGTCATCACCGCGACCGAATTCCGTGCCCGCGAAGTTGCCATCGATCCCGCCGACACCGCACCGCCGGCCGTCCGCGAAGCCTCCGAACCGTTCCTCATGCTCTTCTCCTCGGGCACGACGAGCAACCCGAAGGCCTTCATCAAGACCCGCCAGCAGTACCGCGACAACGTGGCCGTGTCCTCGGCCCATCTCGAACCCTTCGCCGGAGTGGCCACCCTCGCTCCCGGCCCCGTGTCCTACAGCCTCACCCTCTACGCCGTCATCGAAAGCCTCGCCACCGGCGGCAGTGTCCACGTCGCCGATGACTTCGACCCGTTCACCATGGGGTCGCGCATCACCGACGAAGCCATCACCCGCGTCGTCGCTGTGCCCGCCGTGGTCAAGGCTCTGGCCGAGGCGGCCCGTCGAACGCCGGAGAACTTCCACGGCCTCGACCTCGTCGTCACCGGAGGAGCGAACCTGCCCGCCTCCATCCGTTCGGCACTCGCCGACGTCCTCCCCGACACGCGGTTGATCAGCTACTACGGTGCCGCCGAGATCGGATTCATCGGCGACAGTCGTGATGGCGACGGCACCTGGATCTCGATCTACGACACCATCGGTGTCGAGGTCCGCGACGAATCCGGTGCCCGGCTGCCCGACGGAGAGATCGGCACGGTCTGGATCAGAGCCGCCGCCTGCTCCGACGGCTATGTCACCGGCACCACCGACGCTCGGCTGCGACGCCCCGACGGCTGGGCCACGGTCGGTGACCAGGGACGGATCGAAAACGGACTCCTCCAACTCGCCGGACGGGCCGGTGACATCGCGATCACCGGAGGGCACAAGGTGTCCCTGCCCGAGGTGGAGCGGGCGTTCGAGGGATTCGACCGCGCGGATCCGCGGTCGGGGCCGGGCTGCCTCGGCGAGGTCTGCGCGATCGCTCTGCCCGACGATGGTCTCGGCAGCATTGTCGCCCTCGTCATCGAACCAGGCGCCCTGGGTTCGGGGAGCCATGCCGGGGATGGCGAATCGACTGCGCCCGACAAAGCAGCACTGCTGGCCCAGGCCCGGGCGAAGCTGGCCCCGCAGTTCGTGCCGCGACGGTTCTACTTACTCGACCGGCTGCCGCGGACCGTCGGTGGGAAGATTCGACGCCTCGAAACCGTTGACTTGGTCATGAGCGGAAAGGCACAGCGGCTGTGAACGCATCCCGGAGCAATCGGCACCGGACAGATGGCGTGCGCGAGGTCGTCATCACGGGACTCGGCGCCATCACCCCGAGCGGCCAGGATCCCGAAACCCTCTGGCAGTCTGTGCGCAGCGGCACCAGCGCCATCGACGTCCTCGCAGGTGAGCAGTTCGACGACCTCGCCGTGTGGATCGGTGGGCAGGTCAAGGACTTCGACGCCGAGGCGGTTCTGCCCCGGGCGCTCGCCCGCCGGCTCAGCCCCGTCCAGCATTGGGCCATCGCCGCGGCCGACCAGGCGATGCGCGCAGGCGGAATCGAGTCCGCGGCCGACGATCTGCCTTGGGACCGTGACCGCACGGCCGTCATCGCGGCCACCGGCTCCGGACCCGTCGACGCCATGCAGGACGCGACGCGTCGCCTCGACGCCGACGGCTCCAGGTCGGTGCCGCTGACCCTGTCCATCCACGGTGCGCCGGACTCCGCGGCGGCGCTGATCAGCCAGCGCTTCGACCTGCGCGGTCCCGGTCAGGGAGTCTCGGCGACGTGCGCCTCCGGGGCGATCGGACTCGGCGAGGCGATGCGTCGGATCCGCCACGGCTACGCCGACGCGGTGCTCGTCGTCGGCATGGAGGACTGCCTCGGTCCGGTCAATCTCGCCTCGAACGCGAACATGCGCGCGCTCGCCGCCGGATACGAGGACGATCCGACCGCCGCCAGCCGTCCCTTCGACCGGGCCCGCAACGGCTTCGTCATGAGCCAAGGTGCGGCCGCGATCCTTCTCGAATCCGCCGACTCGGCGACCTCACGTGGGGCGACGCCGCTGGCCGAGCTCGCCGGATTCGGCGCCGCCAGCGATGCCCACCACCCGACGAATCCGCATCCGCAGGGACGGGGAGCCGCCTCGGCGGTGGTTCAGGCTGTGAGAGACGCAGGGCTGGAACCCGGCGATATCGACCACGTCAACGCTCACGCCACGGGCACACCGGCCGGAGACCGCGCCGAACTCGCAGCCTTCGACGCCGCCCTGGGGGAGGTCGGACGGACGATCCCGATCTCGGCCACGAAATCGACGACGGGGCACCTCCTCGGCGCATCGGGGGTCGTCGAGGCGATCATCGCGACCCTGACGATGCGTGACCAGACGCTGCCGCCGACGCTCAACCTCGACGACAACGAGTTCCCCGACCGGGATATCGTCGCAGGTCACGCCCGTGAGATGGGCGGTGGACCGAACCCCGCCGGGGCGGCCGTCGACACTGTGCTGTCAACGTCGTTCGGCTTCGGCGGGCACAACGGCGCGATCATCCTGCGCCGCACCGCGCGGCCCGCGACACCCTCGACAGACGCAGACGATCCCTCGACGAAGGAGAGACGATGACCGACCGTGAGACACGCGTGAGCGAGCTCGCCGCGCAGTACCTGCCTGATGATGTGCTCGAACGATTCCGCGAACGAGCCGACGTCTATGACCGGGAGAACCGATTCTTCGACGAAGACCTCGCTGAACTGGGGGAACTCGGCTATCTTCAGCTGTTCGTCCCGCAGTCGCATGGCGGGCCGGGGCTGAGCCTGTTCGAGGTCACTCGACTTCAGCAGCGGCTGGCAGCGGCGGCGCCCGGAACGGCTCTGGCGATCAACATGCACCTCATGACCACCGGGGTGGTCAAGGCGCTGGCCGACCGCGGTGACGACTCGCTGAACTGGGTGTTCGACGAGGTCATGGCCGGTGAGATCTTCGCCTTCGGCATCTCGGAACCGTCGAACGACTGGGTCCTGCAGGGTTCGAACACCGAGGCGGTGTCGACGGCCGACGGCGGATACGAACTGACCGGGGTGAAGATCTTCACCTCGCTGTCTCCCGTGTGGACCAGGCTCATCGTCCACGGTGCCGTGGCCGCCGCCGACGACGGCATCGCCGGCCCCGATGCGGACGAGCCGGCCGAGGGGCAGCTCGTCTACGGATTCATCGAACGCGATGCACCCGGGATCACGGTCTCCGACGAATGGGATGTGCTGGGAATGCGGGCCTCGCAGTCGCGGGCGACGATCCTCGACCATGTGCCGATGAAACCCGAACGGGTCTCACGCGTCATCCCCGCTGGCAAGCACCCTGACCTGCTCACCTTCGCGATCACGAGCAACTTCCAGCTGCTCATCGCCGCCGTCTATGCCGGAGTAGCGGCCCGTGCGCTCGAGCTGGGCGCCGCCGGGCTGCACAAGCGGAAGTCCGCGAAGGCCGGCGTCACCTTCGCCGAGGTGCCCGAGGCCCGGACGCGCCTGGCCGATGCGCATCTCGACTTCATACCGGTGACGGCGATGATCGACGCCTACGCTAGGGACTTCGACGACCTCATCGACCACGGTGCCGGTTGGCCGTTGCGCCTGGTGGGAGCGAGGATCAAGTCCGCCGAGGCGGCCCGCCGCAACGCTGAGACCGCGCTGATGTGCACGAGCGGCAACGGGTTCGGCAACAAGCACGAACTCTCCCGCCTCTTCCGCGATGCCACGGCCGGGCTCTTCCACCCGCCGAGCGCCGACGCCGCCCGCCCGATGTACGCGGCTGCACTGCTCGACGGGTAGGGAGTTCGGCCCGCCGCTCGTTCAAGGCGGCTCGCACTTTTCGAATTGCGCACCTATCGACAAGTGCGGGATCGCTTGATCGGGGTCGCGCACGTGCGCGAACGCTTGAACGAAGCGTGAACGCGGTCAAGCGGTGTGGTGCTCACGACCGCTGACTCTGGTTCGACCCAGCTGCCGCGCAGTCGGGCCGAGGGTTCAGCTGAGGTTCGACTCGGCAGATCTCATGTGTTCGAGGACTGCCGCTCGCGCGGCCGCAGGATCTCCACTGGCGATCGCGTCGACGAGTATCGCGTGTCGGCTCGAGTCCATGTTGCGCACCGCTCGCTCGAGTCCGGCGAAGACGATGGTCATGCGAATTGAGCCGCCGAGCGACTCCCACTGATGCAGAAGGGTGCGATTCCCTGAGAGCTCACAGAGGAGACGATGAACCTTGAGGTCGGCCTCGATGCGCTCGTCGAACGCCTCTTCGTCCGGAACGTCCATCGCCGCCACAGCCGAACGCAGCCGCCGGACTGCCTTTTCGCGATCTGCTTCGGGAAGCGACGCGACCGCCTCGGCAGCCAACCCCTCAAGCGCGCCGCGCACCGCAAAGATCTCCGTGAGATCGCGTTGTTCGAGATGTCTGACGGCCAACCGCCCCCGGGCACCGAGGGTGAGCAGCCGTTCTTGCTGCAGTTGGCGCATCGCCTCGCGCAGAGTGCCGCGGCTGATTCCCAGCTGAGCAGAGAGCTCAGTCTCAACGAGGTGGGTTCCCGGCGGAATGGCTCCGGAGGTGATCGCACGGCGCAGCGAATCGAGAGCCTGCTCCCGCAGATTCGTCCGCTCGAGCCCCGAGAGTCCGGAGAGTGGCACGTTTTTCCTCCTGTGCGGCCGGGTCTGCCCTATGGCGTGGTCTGTCAACAGTCTACGACGCACGCGGGCTGACTCAATTCAGAGCGTCGTCATGATTCGGAGAGCTGGGATGTGGTTCGGGGTGTTTCGACGATTCCGCCGAAGTGCTGTGACCGAGCTCTGCGATCTTGCGATTGACGAATTCGCGGTCTGCTCGGGTCCACGTCTCCCGGGTGACGAGCGCGGCTCCGAAACCGAGAAGAGCATAGACGACGAAGAGGAGCGCAGGGCCGAGCCATCCTAGCCACATGTAGAGCAGCGACGTCGCAAAGGGCGTCAGGCCTGAGACCATCGCGGAGATCTGATAGGCCAGCGAAGCACCCGACGAGCGTGTATTGGCTTGGAAGAGTTCGGGGAACCAGGCTCCCTGAGCGCCGGCAAGAGCGTTCTGACAGACAATGTAGGCGATGGTGATGGTCGCGATGATGAGGACGAAGGATCCTGTGTTCGCCGCGAGAAACATCGGGATGCCGAAAGCTGCGGCGAAGAGCGTCACCCAGATGTAGATAGGGCGTCGTCCGACGATGTCCGTCAGAGCTCCCCATCCCGTAGTCGCGAAGATCCCCAATGCGCTGGCGATGCAGATCGCGGTGAGAGTTTGGTCTGTCGATGCCAACTCATGGTCATTGATGTAACTGATCATGTAGGTCACCGAGATCGCGTAGCCGGCTGTCTCTGCGACCCTGAGGAAGATGCCGCGCACGATGTTGCGCCAGTCGTCGCGGATGACCTCGACCACCGGAGACTTCACGGTCTGTCCCGAGGTCTTGACCTCTTCGAACACTGGAGATTCGGGCACCTTCGAGCGGATGACGAGTCCGACGATGACGAGGACGAGTGAGACGAGGAAAGGCACCCGCCAGGCCAGATCGCCGGGCAGGTGAACGCTGATGAGGAAGACGAGGTTTGCCAGCAGCAGACCAATCGGGAAACCGGCCTGCACGGTGCCGGTGAAGAGCCCTTTGCGTTTCCACGGCGCATGCTCGTAGGTCATGAGGATCGCTCCACCCCACTCGGCGCCGAAGGCCAGTCCCTGTACGACTCGGACGACGACCAGAAGGATGGGCGCCAGAATGCCGACGGACTGATAGGTCGGCAGCACGCCGATGATGAAGGTGGCGAGGCCCATGACGATGAGCGAGGTGACCAGCACTGGCTTTCGACCGACGCGGTCACCGAGGTGCCCGCCGATGATGCCGCCGAGCGGGCGAGCGATGAAGCCGACTCCGAGAGTCGCGAATGAGAGCAGAGTGCCGACCAGAGGATCTTCGCTGGGGAAGAAGACGGCACCGAAGTAGAGCGCCGCGGCGGTGCCGTATCCGATGAAGTCGTAGGACTCGATGACCGCGCCGACGGCTGACCCGGAGGCCACCCGCTTTGCGTCTCTGGTCCCGTGGATTGGCCCGCGGAGGCCGGTTTTGCCTGGGGTGCTCATGGAAGTCCCTTCGTCGACGTTGACGTCTTGACGGTTCGTGTATTCGGCGAACGCAGAAGCATCATTGCACGGCATTATGTTGACTGTCAACAGTCAACATGTTAACTTCGAATCGCTTGCCAGATGCACTTTCCGACTCCGACAGCGATCGGTTCGGTCCAGGGGCGTTCGTACGCCCGACGTTCAAAGGAGAATCTCTTGAGTACCACCGTGACCGCCGAAACAGAACTTTCCACAGCGCATGCCCCCGTGGTTCGCACCGCGATCATCACCGGTGCCGCATCACGCAGCGGAATCGGACTCGAAACCGCGCGTCATTACGCCTCCGCAGGGTGGGGCGTCGTCGTGTTGGATCTCATCCAAGAGGCATCCGAGAGCGTTGCCGAGGAGATCTCACAGAAATTCGGGACACCCGCATTCGGTCACCGGATCGATGTCTCCGATGAAGATTCCGTCGCTGCGGCCGCATCGGCTGTTGCTGCCGAAGTTGCCGCTGGTCGGTTGCCGGAGGTCGGAGCCGTCGCCAATATCGCAGGCATCACCTCGCCGCTTGACTTCCTCGACACCGACCTTGCCCTCTGGAACAAGGTGCTGACTATCAACGCGACCGGAACCTATCTCGTCACCAAGGCGTTCCTGCCACGAATGATCGAGTCCGGTTGGGGGCGCGTGGTGAACATGTCCTCGGTCTCTGCTCAGCGAGGCGGCGGTGTCTTCGGAAAGGTCCCCTACTCGGCTGCGAAAGCCGCGATCCTCGGGTTCACCAAGGCGCTCGCCCGAGAGATCGGTGAAACCGGCGTCACTGTCAATGCGGTCGCTCCCGGCGCAGTCGATACACAGATTCGCGTCGGGTCGACCCCGGCGCAAGAGGATGCCATCGCCGCCAGCGTCCCTGTCGGTCGAGTGGCCACGCGGGCAGAAGTCGCCTCGGCGATCGTCTGGCTCTCCTCGGAGGAGTCGGCTTATCTCACCGGAATCACCTTGGATATCAACGGCGGCAGCCACATGCATTGATCAGCGGTCCGCTGTCGGCACGCCACACCATGAGGAGAAAACGCACGATGACCACCGAATTCAGACACACGACCATCTCTCCGGAACGAATCGTCCGAGTGAGAGAAGCGGCCTTCCGAATCCGCCAGAACGCCCTAGTCGAGGCTGAAGTGCAGGGACAGGGCTACATCGGCCAGGCTCTCGGCTTCTCGGATGTTCTGGCCGCACTGTACGCAGACCAGCTCAACCTCGACCCCACAGATCCTGAATGGGAAGGGCGAGACAGATGCCTCCTGTCGATCGGGCACTACGCCCTGGCCATCTACGCCGCGCTGGTCGAAGCGAAATTCTTCCCACAGGAAGAACTCAAGACCTACGCGACTGACGGTTCGCGGTTTCCGATGTCGGCGATGAGCACCTACACGCCGGGGGTTGAGATCTCCGGTGGATCGCTCGGTCACGGTTTGCCGATCGCGAACGGCATGGCCATGGGCCTCAAACGCAAGAACAGCACCGCAACTGTCTACAATCTTCTCTCCGACGGCGAGCTCGGTGAGGGATCGACTTGGGAGGCGGCCGCTGTTGCTGCTCATCACGAGCTTTCCAATATCATCGCGATCGTCGACTTCAACGATCAGCAGGCTGACGGAAAGTCGACGACCATGCTGTCGATGGAGCCCATCACCGAGAAGTGGGAATCGTTCGGATGGGAGACTCGGCGCTGCGATGGGAACGACGTCGAAGCAGTGCTGGCCAATCTCATCGAACTGCGCGAGCTCGAAGCTCCGCGTCCGCGGGTGCTCATCGTCAATACGCGCCTGGGCAAAGGTGTCGATTTCCTCGAGAAGCGAGAGAAGCTTCATTTCATGAGGGTCGCCGAGGAGGAATGGAGCCTCGCGCAGAAGCAGCTGCACAACAGCTTCGCCGACGAGAGCGCAGAGACGGATGAGCTACGCGAGAAGGAACGGTCAACGACGGAAGATGGGGGACGCGCATGAGTGTGAAATCTGAACACGGCACCGCAATTGGCAGCGCCGGAGTCAGCACGGAGAAGAAGCTCGTATCGGGGGCGATGAGCGTCGACCTCGCGAAGGAGGGTCAGCGTGCAGTCCAGGCCCCGCTCGGGCAGGCCCTGCTCACCGCAGCCGATAGAGATGACCGAATCGTCGGCCTCTCGGCCGACCTCGCGAAGTACACGGACCTGCATGTGTTCCGTGACGCGTTTCCCGATCGCTTCTACCAGATCGGCATGGCGGAGCAGGCCCTCCTCGGTGCCGCCGCCGGATTGGCGATGGAGGGATTCGTCCCGTTCGCCTCGACATACTCCGTGTTCGCCACCCGTCGCGCCTATGATTGGTTGGCTCTCGATATCGCGGAGCCGAATCTCAATGTGAATATGGTCTGTGCACTGCCGGGACTGACCACCGGTTACGGTCCTTCCCACCAAGCCACTGAGGACATTGCGATCCTGCGGGGACTGCCGAATCTCACGATCGTCGATCCCTGCGACGCCACGGACATCATGCAGGCAGTTCCGCAGCTGATCGCCCATGACGGACCGACCTACACGCGTATTCTCCGAGGCCGAGTGCCGCAGGTGCTCGATGAATACGGCTACGAGTTCGAACTCGGCAAAGCCAAGCTGATCCGCGACGGCGCCGACGTCCTCATCATCTCCTCGGGGTTGATGACGGAGAACGCCCTCGAGGCGGCAAAGGTCTTGCAGCAGGACGGCGTCGACGTAGCTGTCCTTCACTCGCCGACGCTCAAACCGTTTGACTCCGAGATGGTGCTCAAGGAGGTGGCGCGAGATCGCCTGATCCTTACAGCCGAGAACCACACAGTGATCGGCGGTCTCTTCGATTCGGTTGCACACGAACTCGCACTTGAGGGCGTGACGAAGCAGGTCACTCCCATCGGTCTTCCCGATGAATTTCTCGATGCAGGTGCGCTGCCGACCCTCTACGACCGCTACGGATTGTCTGTTGCCAAGATTGTGGAAACGGTCAGAGGGCGGATGTAGAACATCGCGCGGAGCAGCGCAGTCCGATAGGTGCGGCGACTCTGCCAGACGGGTGAGGGTGCGACTCGCTCGCCCGAGCAGGAGCGCAGATGTCGAAACGTGCCCCCTCGATCAGGGCGCTCGCGCTTGATCGAGGGGTGCATTCGGTTGTGGACGCTTGAACGAGACGTGAAGATGGTCGGAGCCCTCGCCGCCTCAGCCGGCAACCGCCTCGGTGCGCGTCTGCCGCTGGGCTGACGGCACCCACCGTGGGTCCGGCTTGGCCAGAGTGACGATGACGACCACGATGAGGTTCGCCGCGACCGCCCAGAGGCCGCCGTTGATGCCGAGCAGCGGATCATGGCCGGTGTAGTGGAGGCCAACCATGACGATCGAGCCGACGATGAGGCCCGCCGCAGCGGCCTGCTTCGACATCCGTGGCCAGTAGAGAGCGAGCAGCGCAGCCGGCACGACCTGGGCCAGTCCTTCGTAGCTGAGCACGGAGAGCTCGACGAGCGCATCCGGCATGAGCAGGCTCATGATCAGGGCGATGATGCCGACGGCCAGGCACACCCACTGGGACAGTGTCTTCTGCCGCAGGCCCCGTGCGTTCAACTGCTCAGGCGTCATCGAAGCGGCGTTCTTCGGTCCGGCCAAGCCGCCGCCCAAGACAGTCCGTCCCCACATCGAACCGATCGAGAGCATGTACACGCTCATCGGCACGATCGCCGAGAGCGCGCCTGCGACGCCGATGATCGCGACGATCGGCGCGGGCAGGGAATCGATGACCACGGAGAACAGGGCCAGGTCGGCGTCTTTGAGAGCAGGGACGACGAAGAGTGCAGCCACACCGACCATCATCGGCACGAGGAGCAGCAGCTGATACCACGGCAGAATGATCGAGTTGCGTCGCAGAGCATTCGCCGAGGTGCCCGACAAATAGCCGGCGATCGACGTGGGGAACACGGTGATCGTGATCCCGTTGAGGATGATCGTCGAGATGAACCATGCACCCCCGTAGATGCCATCGCCTGCGCCGGGGAAGGTCAGCCACTGAGATTTCTCACTCACGACGCGGTCAAGCAGGGGCGCCAGGCCGTCGAAATAGTGCAGCGGTACGTAGATCGCGAGGAACGCGACAGCGAGGATGACCAGTCCGTCCTTGAGGACGCTGACCCAGGCGGAACCGCGCAGTCCGGAGAAGAGGATGAACGCCTCGGCGACGATGAAGGAGACGATGGCGGCGATCTTGAGGTCGATCGCTCCGTAGCTCATCGCGTTGACGACCGCACCCATGCCCTGGATCTGCAGCTGGATGTAGGGAACGATGAAGATCGTTGCGAGGACAGCCACGAGGATCGCCAGCCCGCGCGAGCGAAACCGGTGTTCGACGATGTCGGAGAGACTGACGAGCTTGTGCCGGGCGGCGTAGGTCCAGAACAGTGGGCCGACGAGATAGGCGACGACGAGACCGATGCTCAGGTAGCCGATGAGGTAGAGGATCGGCACCCCGTAGGAGTAGGACCAACCGGCCGTGCCGAGGAACGAAAAGCTCGTATATGTTTCGCCTGCCATGAGCAGCAGGATGAAGACGAAGCCCAGCCCGCGTCCGGACACCGACCATTCGTCCAGCGACTTCTCCCGGCCGCGGCCGGACCAGATGCCGATGCCGATGGTCGCGAGCATGGCGAGGCCGAAGATGATGCAGGCGATGATCGCGGAGGTGCTCATTTCCCGGCCTCCTCGATCTCGTGGTCCTCACCGAAGACGACATCGGAAGGGATGTGCTCGGGCAGATCGTGCCGGTAGTACCGGTCGCCGCGAGCGGTCATCCACACGAAGAACCAGGTGAGAATCGTGACCGCGATCGTATAGGCGAGGATGAACGGCAATCCGGCGATGCGCGGCTCGACCGAGTTCGCCACGACCGGGGTGAGGGCGTAGAGGACCACGGGAACGATGAGGAGGACCAGCGAATACCGCCGCCGAGGCGACCCCGCCTGGCGTACCGAACTGGGGTTCCGTGACATGCTCAACCTCGTTTCCTTGCGTTCGCGTCCGCGGTGAGCGGACTCGGCAAGGTTAGTGCTGTGAGTCACAGACGGAATGGTCGTCCGAAGTGTGGAACCGCAGCGGGGAAATGCAGTGCGGGAAGCGTCGTTCAAGGCGGCTCGCACTTGTCGAACGGTGTACTTATCGACAAGTGCGCTGCCGCTTGAACGAGCGTCGTGTCGGCTCCGAACTGGACGCTTCGACCGGGCCGGCCCTCAGAGCTCGGGGAGCAGTGAGATCGGGTTCTCGATGCAGTCGGCGACGAAGGTGAGGAACTCGCTCGGCTCCTGACCGTCGCACGCCCGGTGGTCGAAGACGAACGACAGATACATCACCTTGCGTACGGTCAGCTCGCCGTCGACGACCCATGGGCGGTCCTTGATCCGACCGAGGCCGAGCATAGCCACCTCGGGGAGGTTGATGATCGGGGCCGAACCGTCGACGCCGAACACCCCGTAGTTGTTCAGGGTGAACGTGCCGCCGGACAGCTCCGCGGGATCGAACTTGCCCGTGGCCGCCTTCCCGACGGTCTCGGACACGGAGTCGCGCAACTGCCGCAGGCTCATCTCGCCGGCCCCGTGGACGACGGGGACCATGAGCCCGCGCGGGGTCTGCGCGGCCAAGCCGAGGTTGATGTCGCCGTGGGTGACGATCTCGCCGGCGGTCGTATCGATCGACGAGTTGATGATCGGATACTTCTTCAATCCGGCCACGACGAAGCGGGCGACGAGCGACAGCAGCGAATATCTCTCACCGGTGCGCGCCTCGAGCGCGCGCTTCGTGCCCAGCAGCTCGGTGGCATCGACATCGAGCCAGATGGTCGCCTCGGGGATCTCCTGCCGCGACTTCGTGAGGCGTTCGGACACGATCTTCCGCAGCCCCGTGATCGGGGTGCGGGTATCGCGGTCGGCCCGCCCGACAGGCGAAGGTGCCCCCGCCGAGGTGGTGCTACGTTCCGTGATCGACTGAGGTTCGCCGGCTCGTGACGTCCCCGCGGGGACGTGAGCGCTCGCCGCGCCGACGTTCGCAGCCGTGCCCGACTCGATCGCAGCGAGGACATCGGCCCTGGTCACGATCCCACCGGGACCGCTGCCGGGAAGGTGCTTGGCGCTGATGCCGTGATCCTTCGCCAGCTTGCGCACGAGGGGAGACGACACGGGGGAGACCTGCTCGCCGGCGGCCGTCGCCGACTCTCCGATGGCAGTCATCGACGAGTCATCGGTGGGAGTCTGTGCCTCTGTCGGCGGCTGCAGGGGAGCATCCGGGATGACTGTCGGGATGGCTGGGGCGGCGCCCGGGGTCACGGTGGAAGTCTCGGCCGGAACAGCCGTGTGCTTGCCGCCGAACGAGCGCTGCTTCGCCGACCGAGTTTTCGGCTCCGACGTGCCGTAGCCGATGAGATTCGCGCCGCTCGATTCGCCGGCGCTGTCGTCTGCGCTCGCGCTCGCCGCCGCACTCTCCGCCTCGGCGACAGAGAGCAGGGCCTGGCCTGCACTGACGGTGTCCCCAGCGGCGGCGTGAAGGCTGACGATCCGCCCGGCGTACGGGCAGGGGAGTTCGACGACTGACTTCGCGGATTCGACCTCGACGACCATCTGATCGACGTGGACCTCGTCCCCGATCTCGACCTTCCAGGAGATCAGCTCCGCCTCGGTGAGGCCTTCGCCGAGGTCGGGAAGGATGAACTCGCGCGTGCCAGTCCCGCGCATCCCGGTATTCAGATCAGCACTCATCACAGCTCCCAATCCCAGGACTCGAGCGCATCGAGCACGCGTTCGACGGTGGGCAAGTAGAACTCCTCGAGCTTCGGCGACGGATAGGGCACATCGAACCCGGCGACCCTCAGGATCGGGGCCGACAGGTAAGTGAAGTTGCGTTCGGTGAGGCGGGCGGCCACCTCGGCGCCGTATCCGCCGAACTGCGCGGCCTCGTGGATGATCGCCGCGCGCGAGGTCTTGCGCACGGACTCAGACACCGTCTCATCATCGAACGGAGACAGCGTGCGCAGGTCGATGACCTCGATGGACAGTCCGTGCTCGGCCCCGGCCTCGGCGGAATCGAGCGCCGTCCGCACCGTCGGACCATAGGCGAGCAGGGTGACGTCGGTGCCCTCGCGGATGACCTGCGCCCGATTCATCGGCGCCGTCGTCACCGGCAGACTCAGCGTCTCCTTCATCCAGTAGCGGGACTTCGGCTCCATGAACACGACCGGATCATCGGAGGCGATCGACTCGCGCAGCAGCGAATACGCATCGGCCGGATTCGACGGCGTGACGACGGTCAGACCCGGCGTCGACGTCCAATAGGCCTCGGACGAATCCGAGTGGTGCTCGACTCCGCCGATATCGCCGGCATAGGGAATCCGGATCGTGATCGGCAGGCTGACCCGGCCTTTCGTCCGGTTCCGCATCTTCGCCACATGGGACACGATCTGCTCGAACGCGGGGTAGGCGTAGGCGTCGAACTGCATCTCGACGACCGGCCGCATGCCGTTCATCGCCATGCCGATCGCGGTGCCGATGATGCCGGACTCCGCAAGCGGGGAATCCCACACCCGGTTCGACCCGAATTCGGCCCGCAGTCCTTCGGTGACCCGGAAGACCCCGCCGAGGCGGCCGACATCCTCACCGAAGACGAGCACAGTGTCGTCGTCGGCCAGGGAATCCCGCAGCGCCTGGTTGAGGGCCTTCGTCATCGTCACCGACGACGGGGCGGGTGCAGCGTCCGATGCCGCTGTGCCGTTCGCGGTCGCCGTGCTTGCCCCATCGTTCGCCGAGGCGGCGCTGCCCGTTTCGTCGTTCACCGCGGTCGGATCCGTGGTCGGGGTGGTGCCCGTCTCGACGCTCATGCCTGCCCTGCTGCGGCAAGTTCGGCACCGGCGAGTTCGGCCTCGAGGACCTGCTGCTGTTCGGCAAGGCCCGTGCGCGGGGTCGCGTAGACGTGGGCGAAGAGCTCGCGCGGGTCGACCTCGGCCTCTTGGTTCATCGCATCGCGGACGGACGCGGCCAGAGTCTCGGCCGCCTCGGCGACCTCTGCGACTGACGAATCGTCGAGTGCACCGGTCGACCGCAGGTACTTCTCCAGACGGTCGATGGGATCGAACTGCTTCCAGTGCTCGACCTCCTCGGCGTCGCGGTACTTCGTCGGATCGTCGGAGTTCGTGTGCGACTCCATCCGGTAGGTGAGGCACTCGATGAGGGTCGGACCGTCCCCGTTTCGACCGCGCTCGAGAGCGGTCGAGACGGCGGCGAACACGGCGGCGACGTCATTGCCGTCGACGCGCAGGCCCGGCATTCCGTAGCCGGCGGCTCGGTCGGCGAGCATCGTCGCGTTCGTCTGCTCCCGCAGGGGAGTGGAGATCGCGTACTGGTTGTTCTGCAGCACGAAGACCGTCGGCGTCTGCCAGACGGAGGCGAAGTTGAATGCCTCGTGGGTGTCGCCTTCGCTGCTGGCGCCGTCGCCGAGGAAGGTCAGAGTCGCTGCATCCTCGCCCTTGAGCTTCGCGGCCATCGCGAATCCGGTGGCATGCAGAGTCTGCGTCGCCAGCGGTGTCGCCGCAGGTGAGGCATGATACTCGTGCGGATCGAAACCGCAGTGCCAGTCTCCGCGGAAGGCGGCGAGGATCTCGGCGACGGGCACTCCGCGGGTCAGCAGCGCGGCCGAGTCGCGGTAGGTGGGGAAGAGCCAATCGTTCGGGGCCAGCGCGGTGGTGGCCCCCACCTCGGCGGCTTCCTGACCTGCCGCGGAGGGATAGGTCGCGAGTCGACCCTGTCTGGTCAGGTGCGTGACCTGCGCTTCGAACCGGCGGACGAGGACCATCTGCCGGTAGAGACCGGTGAGGGTGGCATCGCTGGGGATCCGCAGCCCTTCGGTCGGAGTGTCGGTGAGCCGGCCATCTGCGCCGATGAAGCTGATCGGCTGCAGCTGGGGCAGTGAACGGCCTGTGGTGGGAACGTCAATGGTCATGGCCCCATGGTGGCGTGAGCCGAGTCACGATTCCACGGCTGACGTGCAGGTGAGGACGGGCGGCCAAACGTGTCGCGAACTCGGGACGAAGGGACCGGTTCCGGCAGGCCGAGTGGACGTTTGGCTGGGCGGTGAGGGCTCTTTCACACAGCCGTGCGTGCAAGTCCAGCGCAGTAGATCAACATTTCTTGTGCAATTTCATCTTTTAGGGGGATGTGCGGGGGCCGAGTATGAACATAACCTCTATACCGGCTGAGAACTACCGGAGTTCCAGCAGAGAGGAATCATGTGAAGAAGATGCTCATTGCAGGGGTAGCGGCAGCGGCCCTGACGCTGGGGGTTTCAACCAACGCTGAAGCAGCAAGCTACACCTGGTATAACGCGGGATATAACGACGTGCAGAACGGCTCTCTCAACGCCCAGGTCTACTCCAATGGCAACCGTGTCTCGAAGGCCAAAGTCACGTACAAGAAGACGAAAGGTTCGGGGGTTTCGGTTAAGTTCGGATTCCAGGCGGTCAACAAGAAGGGCGGAGCTCAAGGCCCGGTGTCGTGGTCCGGAACCTACAAGATGAAGTCGAAGCAAACAAAGACAGCGACGTTCTCGGGCTCTGCGTCGTTGAGCAGCAAACGGCCATGCGCTCGTGCTCTGATGAAAGACACGATTTCGGGCAAAAACTACTACACGAGAACGACGTTCTGTACAGGACTGTAAATGCTTAGATATCTAACTGCACTGCCCTACGCACTTCCGGTCGCGGCAGTTGGTGTGATCGTTGCAGCAGTAATCGCAAAGCCTGTTGGCCGACGGCTTCGAGAGCATCCAGTAATCGTGTTCTTCTGGATGGCGAGCGTGTCCGTTGTGATCGCTGCGACAGTGACACCGTCAGGGCACGCGCCGGGATTGAACGATGGTTTGACGACGACCCGAGTCTGGGCGTGGTCGTTCCCGGCCCCAGGGGCGCTATTCTCGGTCAATTGGCAGTCGATGAACCTGTTGCTTTTTGCGCCATTAGGGGTAGCTAGTGGACTGTTCCTTCGGTTCCGCCACATTGTCAGGGCCGCTTCCATTGCAGCGTTACTGTCGCTTGCTGTCGAACTTGTCCAGTACATGGTTATCCCGCTGGGCAGAGCACAGTTCAACTCAGCGACGGTCGTAATCGGATGGGTCGGGATTGTAGTGGGAATGCTGGTGGGAAGACTGGTAGCGATCCAGATTCGGAAGACTAAACAAAAAGGGGATCAAGGCCAGCTGCAGAGCTGACTATGCCCCAAGTGTCAATACTTCAGACACGCAGATAGGGAACGAACATAGATGGGTCGAGTCGAATACGATGATTGGACTCCGGCCACACTGGATAGAACGGATAATTATGAAGAAGCTTGTCTCAATTGTTGGTGGGCTTGCCCTGGTCGCCGGTTCAACGTTCGCCGCGGGACCAGCATCGGCAGTGTTGAGTGAAGACATCCAGCCGGTAGCGTCTTCGCCTGCAGATGAAGACGCTCGAGTTGATTCGCTACTGAAAGACGGTGCCGAAGCAGACCCGCTGGAGCTTGTACCCGGTGCGACCACCGACCCTGACAAGGTCAAAGAGATTGACGAGTCGGGAGCTCCGGCAACTGTAGTGGTCGATCCTGACAACGGGAAGATCGTCGCAGCAAAACTGGAAACCACAATCTCGGCCCACAAGATATCAATTGTCGGCCCTGGGTGTTCGGCGGCGAGCGGATATTTCTGTATGAGGGGCTCTAATTACTACGGGTTCAAAGGAACTGGCTCTCTGTCCGGGAAGTGGAAGAGCATCAAGTGGTTCCACACCGTCAATAAGCAGGGTGCAGTCCGATATGGAGGAAAGTGGCAGGGCTGGCACCCGAAGAACCGGGCCGTGCAACTGACGAAAGCCGTTACAGTGACTGGGCTAAAACGGCAGTAAAAGAAAGAAACGCAACTGTCACACTAAACACAGCTGAAGCCATGGACTATTCAGCTTTCGGCATCGAATTATGCGCGTTGTATTTGGGAACGTTCTCAGCGCTAGATGCTTTCGGGGTCTCTACCCTGGTTCGCGGATAAGTCTGAAACCGGGACGTTGCGTCTAGCAAGCATGTGGACGTGTATGAGAGATTGCGTTTCTTGCCGCGTGGTTGCCTGCGTTCCCACATTGTTAATCGGCCTCGGAGAACAATATTTCGGGGCCGATTCTCATTCGTGCCGACGAGAGAGCAGCGGTGTCGGCTTGGCTCGGCAATCTTCGTTGTCGCGGTTGTGGACGACGACCGCAGGGTTGGCATCGAGGACGTTGAAAAGCCTTATCGATATCGCCCTCGCCAGCTCGTCACTTCTGGATTACTTCCTCCCGTCGATCGCATCAGCTCTCGGTGAGAAGTCCTCTCCGAGCGGGGCGATGTACGCCGTCCCAACCTTCGGCGCCGCGGCCCTCAGATCTCTCCCCACCGGTAGCCGCGGGAGGTGAAGGCCTCGGCGATTGCAGCCTTCTTGCCTTCGACATCGCCCTTGAAGGCCTGATGCCCGCCTTCGGTGACGACGACGAGCTTGCCGTCGGTGAAGTACGCGGTCGAGAACGAGGCGCGGGAGATGCGCAGCGGGTGGTCGTCGTCTCGGCCGATGGTGATTCCGTGTTCGTCGACGATCAGGGGAGTCGTCGAGGCGGCGATGAAGAAGGCGGCGATGAGTCCGAGTGCTCCGCCGATGATCGGTCGGGCGATGACGACCCACGCCTGGTCGAAGCGGCTGAGCTTCTCGATGACGTCCCCGAAGGGAATGGGAAATGTTGCGGCAAGCGATCCGAGGGCCGGAAGGAAGAAGCCGAGAGCCACGCCGATGCCGATGCAGACGAGGCCGATGACGACGACGTCGGTCCGACTGAGCGCGAACGTCGCAGGGGCGTGGGGCCGCTGGGTTGCCGAGTCGTTCTTCTGCTGGGGCTGATCCATCACGTGCTCGATCCTCGAAGGCGTTGTCGGTACTCCATGATACCAAAGTGGAACACACGTGTTCCACAAGTAGACTGCTCTGTATCGTTCGCAGAGTCAGGGAGGGGTTGTGCCGGTGCAGGGAATGCGTCGATTGGGCCGAGAGGCCCTGGTCAGCGAGGCACTGACCCACCTTGCCGCGAACCCGCAAGCGTCGATGATCGAGCTCTCGCAGTCGATCGGCGTCGGCCGCACCACTCTTTACCGACATTTCGGTGAACGGGAAGCTCTCGTTGGCGCGGCGGCGAGGCTCGGGGCCCGGCGATTCGGTGAGGCGGTCATGAAGGCCCGTCCCGGCGAAGGGACCGGGCTGGCTGCGCTCGAACGGATCTGTGCGGAGCTGTTCACTCTGCCCGATGTGCTCACCCTGCTCTTCGCCGACAACCCGATCATCACCGATGAGACCTTCGCCGAGGCGGCCGCCGAGTCCCGGTCGGGTGCTGAATCTGCGGGCGACGAAGATGATCCCCTCGAGGCCGTCATTGCGAGAGGGCAGGCGGACGGGTCCATCGATGAAGGAGTGCCGATCGGATGGGCGGCGGCGTTCGTCTACCTCACCATCGGCTCCGGACACCTCTACAGCGTGAGCGTCGGCGTCGACGATCCGACCGCGCGCGCCCAGTCTCTCGAGCTGACCATCAGAGCGGTGCGGAAGACCCTCGCATCGTCAAGGGGCTGAGCGCTGACCAGGGCGTGAACACCGACCGGGCCCGCAGAGCTGTGTGCGGTACCGCCGACTCCCGAAATGTGATCTCGGTGAAGCCGCGGGGCCATGCCGGGGCAGTTGTGCGGCCGACGAGGTCTGACTTGTTACCGTTATTGCTTCAGTTCATCCTCGGCAGGAGCAATGCGTGTCTACTTTCTTCGACGGTCCCGAATTCCACGGAATGGCAGCGGGCGGCAAAATCAGCCACGACCCCGGAATGTCCGATCGGATGATGCGGGAGCTGGCGCCGTTCCTCAAGGCCGAAGGAATCGACATCGATGATCCGAATGCGGACTTCACCGAAGCCGACTTGCACATTGCCATGGAGAAGGCGCAGGTGGAATACAACCGCCGACTATTCACCCCGGTCGGTGCCCACCGCGGGCTGGCTCTGGGGAAGCTTCGGTCGTTCTCCGTGGCCTTTGCCGAAGGCGACATCAAAACCGCCGAGGCTGTTGTGGCCTCCCTGCCCTCTGACCCCCAGGACTTCAGCCCGAGCGTCGCGCAGGTGACCGGGGCGGCGATGGGCCTCCTCGACGAATGGTTCACCGAAGACGTGCACGGACCGAAGCTCGGCGGAGTGATGGCACCGAAGTGGTCGGTGAAGACGTCTCGCGCCGTGGCCCGCGACATCCTGGCCCTGGCACATAAGGGCCGCGTCGTCGACAGCCTCGACCGCCTCATCGCCAGCAACAGCGGACGTCCCGTCCTCGAGGGCTCCATGCTCGCCGTAGCCGCCGCGGTCGTGCGGTTGACCAAGCGAAACAAGGTCTCGGAGCAGGACGTCGTCGACGAGCTCATGCCACTCGACGGTTATCCTGAACCGGTTGAAGGCACCTACGGCTCCGCCGGCCGCGTGATCCAAGACGCCCAGGAAGCCGAGGACGGCCCTGCTGCAGAACAGAACCTGCCGGAGTGGCTCGGCGGATCGAGCGCCGAGGCGAGTGCACAGGCGAATCCCCACGCTGACCCGCAGGGCATCGATGCACGAATGGACGCGGTCGAGATGACCGTCTACGAGATGCCGCTCTACCAGCGCTTCCGCGACTGGCTGGCCGAGACCTACGACGACGTCGATGAGGACTCAGAGGTCTTCGACATCGCCCACCTCCTGTTCTGCATCGCCGTGTCCTCCCGCGCAGATATCGACGAACCGGAGGGAATCGACGACCTCCTCGACGTCCTCGAAAGCTTCGCAGTCGACGGACAGGAGGAAGCGGAGAAGACCGATGGCGAATCGCCTTCGACGGTGATCTTCCTCGACAGCCTCGAAGCTCTCGACAACTATCTCCGCTTCCGCATGGACACCGGCGAGAACCCCGAACGCTGGAGTGCTGCCCGGGCCCGCGCCGAGGCCGCGAGCATGCGCACCGATCCGCTGCCCTCGGCGCTGATGGCCGCCGTCGAAGCCAATGCTCTGAGCGAGGAGCAGCTCGCGCAGCCTTTGCCGCACAACCGCCTCGTCGAGGGCGTGGTCGGCATCCTCGACTGGGTGGGCGAGTCCCGGCCGCTGACCGGTACGGGGCGGGTGAAGCGTGCCGATATCGCCGAGGCGGCCGAAAAGTTCGGCATCAAAGCCGTCGGAGTTGCGTCGAACGCCCGTTATGAAGACGGTGTGAACTATGCGCGCAGCGCCGACGAGGTGCCCGTCCTCGAAGCGATGTGGGCCGTGATGCAGAGTGCCGAGATCACCGAGATCACCGGCACCAAGGTCCGCCCGGGAAGCGCTGCCGACGAGTGGAAGAAGGGTGAGGTGAGCGCGGATACCGCACTGCCGGTCATCGGCGCCTTCATCTACGAGCGGCTGCTCGACGTGATCAACCTCGTTCCCGGAGAAGACTACGGCGCCCCGGCGATCACGATCGCCCAGCGCCTCATCGAGATCCTCACTCCCGACTCGGCACCGGAACGCCCCGAACTCGACCTCGGCGAGGTGCGCAGCGAACGGCTCTCCACGCTCTTGGAGGACGAACTGCAGGAGCTCACCGAGCTCGGGCTCCTCATGGCCGACGGAGACACGCTGTCAGCCGAGCCGGTGTACAAGCGCATCGTCGCCGGTGCCGCGCTCATGCTGCTGTCGGGACCGCGCGAATAAGACGAGGCGAGACCAGGGGTGTCGGAGCGAACTGAGGTGGCGGCCTCTGGTCGGTGTTGAAAATAAATGGTTGCACCTGCTGCGATCTCAGGTTAGGCTCACCTATGAGATATAGGGAACATCGGTCTTGCCTAAGGCAGTTGACACACCTGCTTGAAGTTGTGGGTCCGGCTTCTCTGTTTCTCGCTGTTTCATACGTCAAGAACCCTCGGAGCTGAATACATGCCGCGTACTTCCAGGCCTCTGCAGGTGCTGCCGATCATCCTGCGAGAAGTGGAAGTCACCGGCATCGTCGACATCACCCCGAACATGCGACGCCTGACAGTGGCAGGCGATCAATTGGCGGCCGGTGGGGTCGGCGAGGCTGCACGGCCTGCATTCCGCTCCGAGGGTTTCGACGATCACGTGAAACTCGTCATTCCCCCGCCCGACGGCTCATCCCTCGATATCGGCGAGCAGGAGGAGTTCCGCTTCAACTGGAATCGGGAAGCGCTCAACCGTGCCCGCGACTACACTGTTCGCAGCGTCGACCACGAGACGAACTCCTTCAGCATCGACATCGTGCGCCATGACTCCGGACTGGCCTCTGACTGGGCTTTCGGCGTCGCGGTCGGTGATCGGATCAGCTTCGCCGGACCGAAGACCTGCGCCGGGCTGGCCGACGGCATCGATTTCCACCTCCTCGTTGCCGACGAGACGGCGCTGCCCGCTGTCGGGCGCTGGCTCGAAGAGGCACCTGCTGGCACCCGCGGTCACATCATCATCGAAGTGCCCACCTCCGACGACATTCAAGACATCCCCACCGAAGCCGATGTCGAAATCGACTGGCTCATCCGCGGATCCACCGCACCGGGCGAATCGCGCCTGATGTTCGACGCCGTGAAGAATCTCGATCTGCCCGAAGGACGCACGTTCGCCTGGTGCGCGGGCGAGACGCTGACCATCGCCCCCATCCGCCGCTACCTGCGCCGGGAGATCGGCCTTCCCAAAGCGGACGTCGAGGTCGTCGGCTACTGGCGGAAGATGCCGACTCGTCCCGCCGCGCCAAGTGCGGCAGTCGCCTCCACGCCCGAGGCCACGCTCGAGGGATCTGGGGCCGAGTCCGGCCCGGCCGATGATTCGGCCCCTTCTGCAGCAGCCGGCAGCGAGGGCAGCGCCGAACCGGACGGAACTCTCGAGGTCCTCCACCAGGTCCACGAAATGACCGAACTGCTCCCCGCGATCATCACCCGGACAGCCGTCACCCTCGGCATCAACGACCTCATCGCCGGCGGAGTCGCCACCGCCGAGGCGATCGCCGCCGAACTCGATATCGATGCCGACCGTGTGCGCCCGGTGCTGACGGCTATGTGCTCCCTCGGGCTCCTTGCGCGTGAGGAGGAGAACTACCGCAACACCCCGACCGGAGCGGTCCTCACAGGCGACGGTGCCTCCGACGGACTTGACCTGAGCGATGCGGCGCTGCTCGACCTGTTCTCCCTCGTCGACCTCATCGATGTGCTCAGAGGCGGGTTCGCCTCCCGCACTTCGCGCGCCTCGACGATTCAGGCTCCCACCTGGCATGCCCAGCGCGACGCTGATTCCGAACTCGACTCCGCCCACCGGCGACGCAGCCTCGACCACCTGCAGTATGTCCTCGATCTCATCCTCGACCTCGAACCCGTGGCTTCGGCCGAGAGCCTCGCCGTCGTCGGTGATGTCGACGCCGAGGCGGCCGCCGCCCTGACGAGGAAGGCCTCGCACTCTGGGCGGACGATCCACACTCCCGGCGCACAGGGCCTGTCCGGTCGACGACCCTGGCCGGATGTCGACTGCACCCTCGTGATCGCCGGATTGACGGGGCGATCTCGGACAGAGGTGACCTCGTTGTTGGACCGGATGCTCGCCGCGAGCCGGACCCTGGTGATCGTCGAACCCTTCACCGATGATGCCGAGACCGACGACCATCAGGCCGAAGAACTCATCACGGTCCTGGCCACCACCGGGAATCCGTCGCTGACCAGCGGCGGGCTCGTCACGGATCTGCATAAGCTCGGAGCCGCGCACGTGCAGGTGAGAGACATCGGATGGGGGTTCGGCCGGTTCCGATCGGCCGTGATCGCCGCATGCTCCTGAACTGCCTCTCCGGGGCCTGGCCGCCTCACCCGGACGTTCA
The DNA here is from genome assembly GCF_013623905.1 of Brevibacterium sediminis. Taxonomy (GTDB): domain Bacteria; phylum Actinomycetota; class Actinomycetes; order Actinomycetales; family Brevibacteriaceae; genus Brevibacterium; species Brevibacterium sediminis. The sequence goes on along the minus strand of NZ_JABKDD010000004.1, from coordinate 160,686 downwards.
CCAGATCAAAGAAGAATAAGGACAAACGTATGTCATTGACGCGCCTGACCGCTGCTGCCATCGCCGGAGCCACCGGCCTCGCTCTCCTCGCCGGATGCGCAGGCGGCAGTGAGGAAGCAAACCAGGGCGCTGCCTCCGAGACGCGCACCGTCACCGATGCGACCGGCGCGGAGGTCGAAGTGCCCGCGGCTCCGAAGGCCGTCGCGACACTGCACTACGCCGCCACCGAGACCCTCATGGATCTTGACGCGCCTCCCGTGGCGCAGGGCGAGTACCAGGATCCGGCCGTGCCCGAGGAGTGGCTCGATGAACTCGAGGGGATCCCCACAGTCAGTCAGCAGGAGCCGGACCTCGAGAAGCTCGCCGAGGCCGAACCCGACCTCATCCTGTCCCCGAACATCTTCGAACCGGAGATGATCGAGCAGCTCGAGGAGATCGCACCCGTCTACCAGTTCACCCTGCGCGGCGGAGACCGCGCGAATTGGCAGCAGCGTGTTGGGGAAGTCGCAGACGCCGTCAACAAGACCGATCAGCTCGACGAACTCGACAGAGAATTCACTGCTCGGCAGAAGCAGCTCGGCGAAAAGCATTCCGAGGTCACCGAGGGTACCACGATCGGAGTGGTGTCCTCCTTCGAGGAGAACTCGGCATATCTGTGGGGCAGTGAGAACATGCTCGGCACGATTCTGTCCCCACTCGGGTTCGATTGGTCGGCCGACGAGGACGCCATGGTGAAGAAGTACGGCAAGGCCGAACAGGGAGGCAATAAGTCAGGGACCGTCGAGCCCGAAGCTCAGATCTCGCTGGAAGTCCTCGACCGCAGTCTGTCCGATGCCGACATCATCTTCGTCAACTCGGACCTGCGCGGCGACTATGACTCGTTGACGAAGGCGCTCATGGACTCGGCTGTGTTCAAAGACCTCCCGGCTGTCCGGGCCGGACACGTCTATCCGATCGGCAAAGCCACAATCGCCGGATACGCCGACGCGGATTACGGTCTCGACCTTGCCGAGAAAGCCATCACCGAATACCAGAAGGACTGAGCCGCACTACTCAGCCGGCGCCCGGCCTGTGGCCCTCGGCCTCATCGAGGATGAGGAGCGAGCGGGAGGACACGACGCCCGGGACTTCGTGGATGCGGCGGAGGATCACCTGCGACAGTGCGGTGTTGTCCGGGGCGTTGACCGTCACCAAGGCGTCGATGTCCCCGCTGACGGCTTGAACCTTCTCGACGAAGGGGAGTGCTGCCAGGTCGTCACGGACCTGCGGCCAGGGGCGCTCGCCGATCTTGACGACGACGACCGCAGTCACGGTCATGCCGAGGGCCTCGCGGTCCACCTCGGCGGTGAATTTCCTGATCGCACCCGATTCGATGAGGGTGGTGAAGCGCTTATGCGCGGCGGAGCGGGAGATGTGGACGCGTTCGGCCAACTGGCGCACGCTCAGGCGCGAGTCCTCGACGAGGGCGGCGATGATGCTGCGGTCGATGTCGTCGAGGTCGAATGCCACGGGGCGCTCCTTCACCATTGATGTCTGCGTCTTGCCTGCGACCTCTGCGTCCAGCCTGCCCGGATGCACTCGCACGGAGGGGCGGCGATGGCCACCGGCAGGACTGGTCGGTCTGCGTCCCATTCTAGGGCCCCGCCTCGGCGATGGGACGACCCCGCGTCGAGGTCCCGACGTCGACGACAGGGGGACCACCTCGGTGGGGGAAGTGCACGAGGTTACAGAGTCCGACGCACTGGACAAATTCTGTCGATCGTTCGTACAGTAACGGAGATATCTGTGGTGCCTACCACGTACCATGGGTGATGGACATGATCGGTTCTAACCCGGACCCGGTCAACGGACGGAAATCAGCCACCTGTAGATTATGAGACGAAAGTCTCACGCAGCTGGAACTGCTTCACGAACCTAAGGAGTCATCCTTGAAGATCGCGGTGTTGGTCAAAGAGGTCCCGGATACGTACGGCGACCGCAAGTTGAACTTGGAAACCGGGCTCGCCGATCGCGGCGCCTCGGAAGCCGTCCTCGATGAGATCGGTGAGCGTGCCCTCGAGGTCGCCCTGACGCAGAAGGACTCCGACGGCGACACCGAGGTGACCGTCATCTCGATGGCGCCCGATACCGCGACCGCGACGATCCGCAAGGGTCTGGCCATGGGTGCCGACAATGCCGTGCACGTGGCCGATGAAGGTTTGGCCGGTGCGGATCTCGGGCTGACCGCCGAGGTGCTCGCCGCCGCTCTGCGCCGCGGTGAGTTCGACCTCGTCGTGACCGGCAACGTCTCCACCGACGGCAACGGCGGCATGATGCCGGCGATGCTCGCCGAGCACCTCGACTACCCGCACGTGACCGGCCTGACGACCGTCGAACTGACCGACGGCAAGGTCTCCGGCACCCGCGCGGTCGAAGGCGGCAAGCAGCAGGTCTCGGCCGAACTGCCCGCCGTCATCTCCATCACCGAGGCGCTTCCCGAGGCCCGATTCCCGAACTTCAAGGGCATCATGGCAGCGAAGAAGAAGCCCTTCGAGGTCATCAGCCTGTCCGATCTCGACATCGACGCCGAGGACCAGTCCGTGGCCCGCTCGATCATGGTCACCGTCGCCGAGAAGCCGCCGCGCGAAGCCGGCGAGAAGGTCGTCGACGAAGGCAATGGCGGAGTCGAACTCGCCGAATACCTCACCAAGAACCGTCTGGCCTAAGGAGAATCGTCATGTCAGAATTCCCGCAGGACTCCATTCTCGTCGTCCTCACCGCCGATGCCGAAGGCCAGCTGGAGAAGCCGGCCGCCGAACTGCTCGGCGGTGCCGCTGAGATCGGCTCACCCGTCGCCCTCGTGCTCGCCGCCGGCAGCGCCGACGCCGCTGCCGACAAGGCCGCCGAACTCGGCGCCGTGGCGACCCTGACCGCCGCAGCCACCGAGGGCAACCTCGGCACCGCGGCCGTCGACGCCGTGGCCGCAGCCGCGGAGCTCACCGCTCCCGACGCTGTTCTCGTGCCCAATACTCTCGACGGTCGTGACATCGCCGGTCGCTACGCCGTGCGCAGCGGATCGGCCGTGTCCGCCGACGCCACCGGACTCGAACGCGACTCCGAGGGCATCGTGGCCAACCACTCCGTCTACGGCGGCGGCTACACCGCCTCCTCGGCCCCGACCTTCGGTGCCCCCATCGTCACCGTGCGCCTGGGCTCGATCGAGGCTCGCGCAGAAGCGCAGTCAGCGAACACGCAGGCCCTCGAGGTCGCCGATTCCGGCAAGCGCTCGGCCGCGATCGACTCGTTCGAAGCCGTCGTCGAAACCTCCTCGCGTCCAGAGCTGCGCGGCGCGCAGAAGGTCGTCTCCGGTGGTCGCGGCGTCGGTTCGGAGGAGTCCTTCGAGCTCGTCGGCGAATTCGCCGACACCCTCGGCGCTGCCGTCGGTGCCTCCCGTGCGGCCGTCGATGCCGGTTACATCGCCCAGTCGCACCAGGTCGGCCAGACCGGTGTGTCGGTGTCCCCGCAGCTCTACGTGGCTCTCGGCATCTCCGGCGCGATCCAGCACAAGGCCGGTATGCAGACCTCGAAGACCATCGTCGCGGTCAACAAGGACGCCGAAGCCCCGATCTTCGACATCGCCGATTTCGGCGTCGTCGGCGACCTGTTCAAGGTCGTTCCCCAGGCCATCGAATCACTGAACGAGAACAAGTCCTGATATGGCAACCTATTCCAGTTCGCTGCGCTCGGGTCTGCCCCGGGTCGAAGGCGGAGACCCCTGGCCCCCGGAGGGCACCATCGGCGAACCTTTGGAAGAGGGCGCGTCGTGGCTGCCGGAGACTGCCGAGACGGAGGAACTGGATGAAGGTTCCCCCGCCGAGGCGGCCGAGTCCGATGTGACCGACGCCGAGGAGTCGACGGGGGCAGAGGCTTCCGCTGAAGCGGAGGAGCCAACTGAGGACTCCGTTGAGGACGCCGCTGAGGAATCGGTCGATGAATCGGCTGACGAATCGTCGTCGGGTGCTGCTGTTGCGGCGGGCGTCGGCGCTGCCGGTGTCGCCGCTGGTGCTGCGGGTGTTGCCGCAGCCGGTGCCGATGACGCGGGTGAGTCGGCTGACTCGACTCCTGCCGGTGAGCCTGAGGCCGACGCCGCTCCTGCGGCCGAAGTGCCTCTGCGCCGCGGCCTGCCGCGCGTCGAGGGTGGAGAGCCCTGGCCGCCGGAAGGTCTTGCTCCTGCAGGAGTGAAGGCCACCGGTGCCTCAGCTGCTCCCGTTGCGTCCGCTGAACCGTCGGCTCCGGAAGAGACTGCAGTCGAAGAGGATGTCGCTGTCGAGGATTCGACCGAGGACGCGGCGCCCGCTGAATCGGACGAACAGTCCTCGGCTGCCCCGGCTGCCGCTGCCGCGACGGCTGGTGCCGGAGAGGCTGCCGGCGCTGCCGTCGCCGATGCTCCCGCTGCCGAATCGGCTCCTACCGCCGAGGTTCCGCTGCGTCGCGGTCTGCCGCGTGTTGCCGGTGGAGAGCCCTGGCCGCCGGAAGGCTTCGCGCCCGCCGGGGCCAAGGCCGCAGGCGGCTCGGCTGGCGCTTCTGCACCGGCAGCAGCTGCATCCGCTCCTGCCGAGAGCACTGCGGAGGAATCCGCAGCTCAGGTCGACTCTGCCGAAACCGCTTCGGCTGAAACGTCAGCCGATTCCACGTCTGAATCCTCGTCCGCTGCTCCTGCGGCGGCCGCCGCAGCTGGTGCTGGCGTTGCCGGTGCCGGTGTGGCTGCAGCAGCCGCGAACGGCTCGGGCTCCGGAGAACTCTCCGATGTACCGTTGCGCCGCGGACTTCCCCGCACCGCCGGGGGAGACCCCTGGCCGCCGGAAGGCTTTGCTCCGGCACACGCTGCCAAACCTGCCACAGGCTCGGCCGCCGCTTCGGCTCCGGCTGAAGAGAAGGCCGCCGGCGCCACGTCGACGGGTGCCGAATCTGCCGACGAAGCGCAGGCGCCGGCCGAGACGAAGCCGGATGCGAAGCCGGCTGCAGCTGACGAGTCCGGTGAGAAGAAGCCCCAGGGCCGACGCACCGGAATCGGCGGTGTCGGTGCCGGCGCGGCAGCCGCAGGTGCGGGAGCCGCTGCCGGTGCAGGTGCCGCAGCAGCGGGAGCCGCCTCGGCGTCGGAGAAGAAATCCGACGAAGCCGAGAAGAAGCCGGCCCAGCGCAAGCCGATGGCTAAGCCTGCGGCGAAGACCGCGGACAAGCCTGCCCAGCGCAAGCCGATGGCCAAGCCCGCAGCGAAGTCGGACGACAAGGCTGCGGCTCGCACCGCGGACAAGCCGGCCGCGAAGACGGCACCGGCTGCGAAGGCCACATCGTCGAGTTCAGGCAGCACCGCCTCGGCGAAGCCTGCAGCGAAGAAGGAACCGGTCATGATCGGTTCGAAGTCGCTGGGACAGTGGTCCAAGCTCGTCGGACTGGGACTCGGCGGACTCATCGTCGTGGCCGGGATCCTCATCCTCGCCGCGCGCGGTGTCACGACCCTGCCGGGCGTGCCGGAGTTCCTCGAACGCTACCCGGGCGAATACCACATCCCGGAATTCGTCGAGCCCGGCTTCCCGGGCTGGGTGCGGTGGACGCACTTCCTCAACATCTTCTTCATGGTGCTCATCATCCGTTCGGGTCTGCAGGTGCGTCATCAGCAGAAGCCGCCGGCGTTCTACACCCCGAAGAAGGGTGGGAAGAAGATCAGCATCAACCTCTGGCTGCACACGAGTCTCGATCTGCTGTGGCTGGCCAATGGTGTGGTCTTCGTCGTGCTGCTCTTCGTCTCCGGGCACTGGGCGCGCATCGTGCCGACCAGTTGGGAAGTGTTCCCCAACGCGCTGTCGGCGGCGCTGCAGTACGGAACGATGGAATGGCCGATGGAAGATGCATGGGTCAACTACAACGCTCTCCAGCAGCTGATGTACTTCATCATCGTGTTCATCGCCGCTCCGCTGGCCGCGATCACGGGTGTGCGGATGAGCGAATGGTGGCCGAAGAACGCTTCGACGCTGAACAAGATCTACCCGGCGCCGCTGGCACGGGCGATCCACTTCCCGACGATGCTGTTCTTCGTGTTCTTCATCCTCGTCCACGTGTTCCTCGTGTTCACGACCGGACTGCGGCACAACCTCGGCTACATGTTCGCGGGAACCGAGATGCTCGGTTGGGCCGGACTCGTCTGGTTCCTCATCGCGATGGTCGTGGTCGTGGCCGGTTGGTTCGCGGCCAGGCCGCTGCTGCTCGCCCCGATCGCGAATCTCTTCGGACGGGTGTCGAGCAGGTAGCGCTATCAGCCCAGACGCGCGGCGATTGACAGCGAAAGGCCCTGTCGGACATTCGGTCCGACAGGGCCTTTCTCGTGGACGGATCGGGCCGCCTCGGCGAGGGGAATGTTCCGGCTCAGACCCTGCCGTGGGTGGCCACGTGGCGGATCGTGCGGACGATCATCAGCGCCAGGAGGACGATGCCGACGTAGCCGTTGATGACGTAGACGATGTTGACCATCTGCGAGAACGGCAGGACGAGGCCGATGATCGTGCCGAGAAAGGCGAGGGCGATTGTCACGTACTTGAACTTCTTCGTCTTGTCGTCGAAGAAGCGCGATGACACCGTCCACAGCAGCGGAATCGCGGTCGTGTAGATTCCGGCGAGGATCATCACGGAGATGAGCGCCCCGATCCACGGTCCGAGGCTGCTGGCGAGAACGAGCATCGGGATCTCGGCGTCGAAGACCTCGCCGATGTTGGCCAGCAGCCCGAGTCCGACGACCATGCAGGCCAGGGAGAAGGCAATGCCTCCGACGAAGCCGCCGGCCGTGGCCTCGCGCCGGTTCTTCACGGTCTTGCCGAGGGCGGCGAGGAATGCTGCGAGCCAGAGCATGCAGAATCCGACATAGGACAGCCCTGAGAGGAACCAGTTCGACGACGCCTGAGTGACGTCGAGGCTCGGCAGGATCTCAACTCCGGTGGAGACGCCTGCGGGGTCGCGCATGATGCCGTAGACGCCGAGGGCGATCGCGACGACGACGATGACCGGGCCGATCTTGCCGATGACGTCGACGAGGCTCGTCAGCCCGAACCACACGGTGGCGCAGACGGCAGCGGCCAGGGCGATCCCGCCGATGAACTTCGACAGTCCGTAATGCTCCTCGAAGACCGCGCCGGCACCGGCGATCATCACGGTGAAGGACAGGAAGACGAAGAGGATCGAGAAGTAGTCGAAGAACGTGCCGAGGTACTTTCCGCCGTAGTAGTAGAAGACGCGTGAGGGTTTCTCGAACTGCTCCCGCCTGCCCGTGAGGAAGAGCTCGACGGCGACGTAGGAGATGAGCACGAGCACCAGAAGACCGGTGCCGAAGACGCCCCAGAAGCCGTAGGACGCGTAGTACTGGAGGATCTCTTGACCGGTGGCGAAGCCCGAGCCGATGAGGAACGCGATGATTGCCCCGGCATAGGTGATGACCCGCAGAATGCTGGTCTTCTCGGTCGTGGCCAGATGGGTGGCAGTGGAGGTCTCAGCCATGGAAGTCCTTCGTCGTTGAGGGAATGAGGTGGTCGACGGAGTCAGGTCGACAACTGATATATCACATTCATGCACGTTAGCGTGTGAATGTGATCACGTCAATGGCGGTCGAGGTTCAGCAGCGGCGCCGTTGTTGGTGCGGCTCTGGGCGGCTGGTTTCCAGTGGGGTCTGGGACTGCGTGCGGGTGAAGCGGGGACTCAGCGCAGGGTGGTGCGGACGGTCTTGTCGAATTCGCGGACGTGCTCGGCGGCGCGGGCGGCGACAGTCTCCTCGTCGCCGTCGAGGATGGCCTCGAGCAGATCGATGTGCTCGCGGATGTGGGTGACGAGATCCGGAATCCCCGGGATGACGAGGCACCAGATGCGAGTGGCCAGGTCGTCGAGGCGGATCAGCGTCTCCGACAGGTGCGGATTGTCCACTGAGCTGTAGATGAGGCGGTGGACGTCGAGGTCGCGTTCCATTAGCGTGCGCTGCTCGTCGGTCGATTCGAGTGCCTTGAGGTCGGCGATCGAGGCCGTGAAATCCGCGCGCCGCTCCGGGGTGAGGTTGCGTGCCGCACGCCGGGCGGCGATGGGCTCGAGTGCTTCGCGCATCTCGGAGATCGTCGACAGATCGGTGAGGTCGACATTCGTGGCGAAGGTGCCGCGCCGCGGATACGACACGACGAGGTGATCGCGCTCGAGTCGCTTGAGGGCCTCGCGGATCGGCGTGCGGCCGACCTCGAGCTCGGCGCTGAGGGCCGCCTCGTTGATCGGATCGCCAGGGGCGATGTCGAGCATGATGAGACGGTGGCGGAGGATCTCATAGGCGCGATTCGCCAAGGACGTCGTCGGTGACGTCGCGTCGGCGGATGTGCTCATGAGAAGCCCCTTCATAATCTCTGCGGCAAACGTATTGCATCGGCTGGAATTCTCTGCCTACACTACAGGAAAGCATCTGATATATTAGTTGCCGATCAGCTGGGAAAGGCCGATCGCGACAGGTCGAAGGAGATCCATGACAGAGCAACTCGCCAATCCTGCCGAAGCCGGCACGGCCAGTGCCCCGACAAGCGCTTCCGCTGGGACCTTCCCCAGCCGTGAACCCGTCGAACTGAGCACCTCGATCGCTGAACTCGATCCGCAGATCGCCGGATTCATCGACGCCGAACTGGCCCGGCAGCGCGAGGGCCTGGAGATGATCGCCTCGGAGAACCACACCGCCTCGGCCGTCATGGAAGCTCAAGGGTCGGTGCTCACGAACAAGTACGCCGAGGGCTACCCGGGCCGCCGCTACTACGGCGGCTGCGAACACGTCGACGAGATCGAACGCATCGCCATCGACCGCGTCAAGGCACTCTTCGGTGCCGAGTACGCAAACGTCCAGCCGCACTCCGGCGCCCAGGCCAACGCCTCGGTCATGCACGCACTCATCCGTCCCGGCGACACCGTCCTCGGACTCAACCTCGCCCACGGCGGCCACCTCACCCACGGAATGAAGATCAACTTCTCCGGCCGCCTCTACTCGATCGTCCCCTACGGTCTCGATGCCGAGACTGGACGCGTCGACATGGCCGAGGTCGAACGCCTCGCTCACGAGCACCAGCCGAAGCTCATCGTCGCAGGCTGGTCGGCCTACACCCGGCAGCTCGACTTCGCCGAGTTCCGCCGCATCGCCGACTCGGTCGGTGCCTACCTCATGGTCGACATGGCCCACTTCGCCGGACTCGTCGCCGCCGGACTCCACCCCTCACCGGTCCCGCACGCCCACGTCGTGTCGTCGACGACGCACAAGACCCTCGGCGGCCCCCGAGGCGGCATCATCCTCACCAATGACGCGGACATCGCGAAGAAGATCAACTCCGCCGTCTTCCCCGGACAGCAGGGCGGACCCCTCGAGCACGTCATCGCCGGCAAGGCAGTGGCCTTCGGCTTGGCCGCCACCGACACCTTCGTTGACAAGCAGAAGCGGACCCTGGCCGGGGCCGGCGAACTCGCCCGCCGCCTGACCGACGGCGATGTCGCCGAACGCGGAATCTCCGTCCTCACCGGCGGCACCGACGTCCACCTCGTCCTCGTCGATCTGCGCAACTCGACTCTCGACGGAGCCCAGGCCGAAGATCTGCTCGCTCAGATCGGCATCACCGTCAACCGCAACGCCGTCCCCGACGACCCCCGACCACCGATGGTCACCTCCGGTCTGCGGATCGGCACCCCGGCGCTCGCCAGCCGCGGATTCGGCAGCGAAGCATTCGCCGAGGCGGCCGACATCATCGCCGAGGTGCTCAAGGCCGGCACGGACGAGAACGGAGCCAGCCCGGAGACCATCGCCGAACTGAGCGAACGCGTCACCCGACTGGCGAACGACCACCCCCTGTACCCCACCCTCACCGAGATCGGAGCACGCTGATGGCTGACCAGCTTCCCGAACACCCCGACTTCCTGTGGCGCAACCCGGAGCCGAAGAAGTCCTACGAAGCCGTCATCGTCGGCGGCGGCGGACACGGACTCGCCACCGCCTACTACCTGGCGAAGAACCACGGAATGACGAACATTGCCATTCTTGAGAGAGGCTGGCTTGCCGGGGGCAACATGGCCCGCAACACGACGATCATCCGCTCGAACTACCTGTGGGACGAATCCGCCGCGATCTACGAGAAGTCCCTCAAGCTCTGGGAACAGCTGCCCGAAGAACTCGAGTACGACTTCCTCTTCTCCCAGCGCGGCGTGCTCAACCTCGCCCACACTCTTCAGGACGTGCGCGAATCCCAGCGCCGGGTGAACGCGAACAAGCTCAACGGCGTCGACGCCGAATGGCTCGATGCAAGCCAAGTCAAGGAAGTCTGCCCGATCATCAACATCGGCGACGACCTCCGCTACCCCGTGATGGGCGGCACCTATCAGCCGCGCGCCGGCATCGCCAAGCACGACCACGTCGCCTGGGCCTTCGCCCGCAAGGCCGATGAGATGGGCGTCGACATCATCCAGAACTGCGAAGTCACGGGCATCGAACGCATCGGCAATCAGGTCGTCGGCGTCCAGACGAACCGCGGACCGATCGCCACCGAGAAGGTCGCTCTTGCCGTGGCCGGCGACTCCTCGGTGCTCGCCGACATGGCCGGGATCCGCCTGCCGATCCAGACCCACCCGCTGCAGGCGCTGGTCTCCGAACTCTTCGAACCCGTACACCCGACCGTGGTCATGTCCAACCACGTCCACGTCTACGTCTCCCAAGCGCACAAAGGCGAACTCGTCATGGGCGCCGGCGTCGACTCCTACAACGGATACGGTCAACGAGGCGGCTTCCACGTCATCGAGGAGCAGCTGGCCGCCGCGGTCGAGCTGTTCCCGATCTTCGCCCGCGCCCATGTGCTGCGCACCTGGGGTGGCAACGTCGACGTCACCCTCGACGCCTCACCGATCGTGTCGAAGACGGAAGTCCAAGGACTCTACGCCAACTGCGGCTGGGGCACCGGCGGCTTCAAGGGCACCCCCGCGGCGGGCTTCACCTACGCACACACCATCGCGAACGACGAACCCCACCCGCTCAACGCCCCATTCGCCCTCGACCGCTTCGAAACCGGTCACCTCATCGACGAACACGGCGCCGCAGCCGTGGCTCACTGAGCGGAAGGAAAGAGACACCGACATGCTGCTCATCGACTGCCCGAACTGCGGGCCACGCGACGAAACCGAATTCCACTACGGCGGACAGGCGCACGTTCCCTACCCCGAAGACCCGCACGCCCTGACCGACAGGGAATGGGCCGAGTACCTCTTCTACCGTGAGAACAGCCGCGGCGCCTACGCCGAGATGTGGAGCCACAGCGCTGGCTGCCGGAAGTGGTTCAACGCCATCCGCGACACGGCCACCTACGACTTCACCGCCATCTACCCGATCGGCTCGCCCCGTCCCGACACGCAAGGAGAGGTTCGATGACGAACACCACCCGCCTGCACTCGGCGTCTCGTCTGCCCGGTGCCACCGGCATCGACACCGCCCGCCCGATCGACTTCACGGTCGACGGAGCGACCTACTCGGGCTTCGCCGGTGACACGATCGCCAGCGCGCTCATCGCCGCGGGCCGCATCGACTGCGGCAACTCGACCTATCTGGGTCGGGCCCGCGGCATCCTCGGCGCGGGCGTCGAGGAGTCCAATGCGCTCGTCCGCGTGCATTCCCGATTCCCCGGAGACGTCTCCGAGTCGATGCTGCCCGCCACCCGCGTCGCCATCGCCGAAGGACTCGAGGCCGACTACCTCGCCGGGCTCGGCATCCTCGATCCCGGCCAGGACGAACTGACCTACGAGCACAAACACGTCCACACCGACGTCCTCATCGTCGGGGCCGGCCCCGCCGGACTCGCCGCGGCCCGGGAGGCCGGCAAGTCCGGTGCGCGCACCCTGCTCCTCGACGACCAGTCGATTCCCGGCGGCTCGCTGCTCGCCGCGGGACCGGCCACGGCCGAAACGATCGACGACGTCGACGCCCTGGCGTGGGTCGAGTCCACCGTCGCCGGATTCGCCGAGCATGAAGAACTCACGTACGTGCCGAACACCACGGTCTTCGGCAGCTACGACTCGAACTACTTCGTCGCCCTCGAAGACCGCACCGACGCCGTCGCCGCTGCCGGTGGCCGCGGAGTGCGCCAGAAGGTCTGGCACATCCGCGCCGGTCAGGTCGTGCTCGCCACCGGTGCGCACGACCGTCCGATCGTCTTCGCCGACAACGACCGTCCCGGCATCATGCTCGCCTCGGCCGTGCGCACATACCTCGGCCGCTACGGTGTGGCCGCCGGTGACAATGTGGCAGTGACGACGACGAACGACTCCGCTTACGATCTCGTTACCGACCTCCATGCGGCAGGCATCACCGTCCCCGCGGTCATCGACTCCCGCACCTCAGCCTCGGCGATCGCCGAATCCGTCACCGCAGCCACGGGCACCCGTCTCATCCTCGGCTCCGCCGTCACCGGCACCGCCGGTGAAGGACCCGCCGGGCGGGTCAGCGCCGTCACCGTCGCCGGACTCGACGACGACGGCGTCGCAGCCGAGAACGGTGAGAGCATCCCCGTCGACCTGCTCGCGGTCTCCGGCGGACATTCGCCGGTCATCCACCTGCACGGTCAGCGCAAGGGTCCGATCCACTGGAACGTCGACATCGCGGCCTTCGTGCCGACGACCTCAGTGCGTGACCAGTTCACCGTCGGCGCAGTGACCGGGGACTACTCGCTCGAAGCGGCTCTGCGGCAGGGCGCCGAGGCGGGGAACCAAGCGGCGAACCGCACCGGCTTCCCGGCCGCGCTCGCCGTGCCCGCAGCCTCGGCGATGGCCTATGCTCCGGCCCGTCCGCTGTGGCTGGTCACCTCGGCGCAGGACGATCACGCGAACCTGAGCACGCACTTCATCGACTTCCAGCGTGACCAGACCGTCGCCGATGTGCAGCGGGCGATGGGCGCGGGCATGCGCTCGGTCGAGCACATCAAGCGCTACACCTCGATCTCGACGGCGAACGATCAGGGCAAGACCTCAGCGGTCAACGCGATCGGCGCGATCGCCTCGGTGCTGGGGGAGGCCGACGATCTCGGTCAGGTCGGGCACACGACCTTCCGCGCCCCCTTCGCACCGGTGCCCTTTGCGGCGCTGGCCGGACGGCGCAAGGGCGAACTCTTCGACCCGGCCCGGGTCACCTCGATCCATCCCTGGCACGTCGCCCACGGTGCCGAGTTCGAAGACGTCGGGCAGTGGAAGCGCCCCTGGTACTACCCGAAGCCGGGCGAGGACATGGAGGCGGCGGTGCTGCGCGAGGGCAAGGCCGTGCGCGAATCCGTCGGCTTCCAGGACGCCTCGACGCTCGGCAAGATCGAGATCCGCGGGAAGGACGCCGGGGAATTCCTCGGCCAGATCTACACGAACGGCTTCAAGAAGCTGGGGGTCGGCAAGGGCCGGTACGGGCTGATGTGCAAGCCCGACGGAATGGTCTTCGACGACGGTGTGACCCTGCGCGTGGCCGAGGACCGCTACTACATGACGACGACGACCGGTGGGGCCGCGACCGTCCTCGAATGGCTCGAGGAATGGCACCAGACCGAATGGCCCGACCTCGACGTCGTCTTCACCTCGGTGACCGAACAGTGGTCGACCGTCGCCGTCGCCGGACCCCGATCGCGCGATGTCATCGCCAAGATCGCACCGAACCTCGATGTGTCGAACGAGGCCTTCGAGTTCATGGGCTTCCGTGAGACCACCCTGGCGAACGGCATTCCCGCTCGCATCTGCCGGATCTCGTTCTCCGGAGAGCTCGCCTTCGAGATCAACGTCGACACGTTCTACGGGCTGGCCGTGTGGGAGGCCGTCGCCGAGGCGGGTGCAGAGTTCGACATCACCCCGTACGGCACCGAGGTCATGCACGTGCTGCGTGCGGAGAAGGGCTTCATCATCGTCGGACAGGACACCGACGGGACCGTGACCCCGCAGGACGCAGGCATGGAATGGATCGTGTCGAAGGTCAAGGACTTCATCGGCAAACGCTCCTACTCCCGGGTCGACACGGCCCGCGAGGACCGCAAGCACCTCGTCGGAGTCCTGCCGGTCGACGGTACGACGCGTCTGGCCGAGGGCGCCCAGCTCATTGCGGCGGGCACGCCCGTTACACCGGAGGACGGTCCGGTGCCGATGATCGGGCATGTCACCTCGTCGTATATCTCGCCGAGCCTCGACCGGCCGTTCGGTCTCGCACTCGTCGAGAACGGCCGCAACCGCGAAGGTGAGATCGTCAAGTCTCCCTTCGGCGACACCCTCGTCGACGTCGAGATCACCTCGCCCGTCTTCTACGATCCGGAAGGAAACCGCCGCGATGGCTGACACCACCTATTCCACACTTTCCGCCACGACGGCCGCGGCAGGCACCACCCACGCCGGCACCGGGTCGAGCGGACTCGATGACCTGCGGGTCTCGCCGGCCGCGCACCTGGCCGGGCTGATGTCCGAGGCGAGTGCCGCCGGCGGCCGCAGCGTCGGCCTGCGCGAACTGCCCTTCACGGTGCAGATCGGCCTGCGGGCACAGCCTGACTCCGCATCGTGGACGTCACTCGAAGACACGTTCGGTCTCAACCTGCCGCGCAGCGTCGGCGAAGTCACCGGTGATCCGGCGGCTCAGCACGTGCTGTGGCTGAGCCCCGACGAGTTCCTCGCCGTCGATGTCTCCCGCGAGCAGCAGCCGGGAGAAACGATCGTCGCCGAGGCAGGACTCGAGGGACTGCCCGGACAGGCCGTCGATCTCTCGGCCAACCGGACGATCCTCGAACTGACGGGGGAGAAGGCCCGGGACGTGCTCGAGAAGAGCTGCCGCGCCGATCTCCACCCTCGCGCCTTCGGCATCGGATCCGCGATCGTCACGGCGCTGGGTCCCGTGCCGGTCATCCTCCACCACAGCGGTGAGGACACCTACCGCGTCTACCCGCGGGCGAGCTTCGCGGACTTCACGGTCCGTTGGCTGCTCGATGGAATGGCGGAGTTCCTCGACAGCGTCGATGCCAGCGGAGCCTCGGCGCGTGAAGAGGACGTCGGCTGATGGCACTCGGGGTCCTCGATCTGTTCTCGATCGGCATCGGCCCCTCCTCCTCACACACGGTGGGGCCGATGCGTGCAGCCTTGCGATTCGTCGACGAACTCGAGGGGCACGGTCTCCTGCACCGGGTGCGTCGGGTCCGGGTCGGACTCTATGGTTCGCTGGCCGCGACCGGCATCGGGCACGGTTCGGATTCGGCGGTGCTCGTAGGTCTGAGCGGTTTCGATCCCGAAACGCTCGACCCCGACCAGGTGGGTCCGCTGGTCGCCGAGGTGAAGACCCAACGCAAGCTCCACCTCGGCGGGCGTCTCGTCATCGAATTCGAACCGGAGACGGATCTCGTCCTGCACATGCGGAAGAATCTTCCCGGCCATCCCAATGGGATGCTCATCCGCGCCGAGGTCGATGATGAGGTCATCGAGCGCGAGTACTACTCGGTCGGTGGGGGATTCGTCGTCACCGCCGAGGAGCTCGCGGCCGAGAAGGACGCTGCCGAGACGATCGAGGCGTCTGAACAGGCCGGGCAGGAAGTCGGTCGGACGATTGATTTCGCCACGGCCGATGAACTCCTCGCCCGCTGCCGCGAGCATGGGCTGAGCATCGCCGAGCTCATGGCCGTCAACGAACGCGTGACCCGCAGTGATGAGCAGCTGCGGGAGAAGCTTTTGGCGATCTGGGCGGTGATGCGCGAATGCGTGCACAACGGGTGCACGCGGGAGGAGACGACGCTGCCCGGCGGGCTCAAGGTCCGCAGGCGCGCCCCCGAACTGCGGGCGAAGCTCGAAGCGGCGGACTACCGGGCATCGGGTTCGCTCGATGCCCTCGAGTGGGTCAACCTCTATGCCTTGGCCGTCAACGAGGAGAACGCCGCGGGCGGGCGGATCGTCACCGCTCCGACGAACGGGGCCGCGGGCATCATTCCCGCGGTGCTTCATTACATGGACCGGTTCGTCACCGGTGACGGGACGGCTGGCGCGGATGCGAGCTCAGACGACGGAGCTGGCACCGCCGCTGGTGCGAGTGCTGCCGACGATGCCGTCGTGCAATTCCTGCTCACGGCCGGGGCGATCGGGATCCTCTTCAAACGCAATGCGTCGATCTCCGGCGCCGAGGTGGGCTGCCAGGGGGAGGTCGGATCGGCCTGTGCGATGGCTGCCGCAGGCCTGTGCGCCGTACTCGGCGGAACTCCCGAACAGGTGGAGAACGCCGCGGAGATCGGACTCGAGCACAACCTCGGGCTGACCTGCGATCCCGTCGGCGGGCTCGTCCAGGTTCCGTGCATCGAACGCAATGCCATCGCCTCTGTGAAGGCGATCAATGCGGCCCGGTTGGCCATGCACGGCGACGGCTCCCACCGGGTGAGCCTCGATCAGGCGATCGAGACCATGCGGCAGACTGGAGCCGATATGAAATCGAAGTACAAGGAGACATCGCGCGGCGGCCTCGCCGTCAACGTCGTCGAATGCTGAGCACCATCCCGACCTCGCACCACACAGACCTTGCCCCACGGACAGAAGGACACGGACATGCAGGACTACATCTTCACTCTCGAATGCGCCGAGCGCCCCGGAATCACGCATGCCGTGACCGGTGCCCTGCTCACCCACGGCGGAGACATCAAGGAACTCAAACAGTTCGACGACCAGTCGACTCAGCAGTTGTTCCTGCGCATCGACTTCAGCGTCTCCGACGAGCCCGGCAATGGTGTCGAGGCTCTGCGGACCGACTTCGAAGCGATCGGCGAGGAGTTCGGCGCGACCTGGCAGCTGTGGCCGCAGGGGGAGAAGCGGCGGGTGCTCATCATGGTCTCGAAGTTCGAGCACTGCCTCAACGACCTGCTCTTCCGCGCCCGGGTCGGCGAACTGCCGATCGAGATCGCCGCGGTCGTCTCGAACCACCCCGACCACCGTGAGCTCGTCGAATGGCACCACATTCCCTTCTTCCGGATCCCCGTGACGAAGGAGACGAAGCCCGAGGCCGAGGCGAAGCTGCTCGAACTCGTCGACCGCTTCGAGGTCGACCTCGTGGTGCTCGCCCGTTATATGCAGATCCTCTCCGACGACCTCGCGCGCGAACTCACCGGACGCGCCATCAACATCCACCACTCGTTCCTGCCGTCGTTCAAGGGTGCGAAGCCCTACCACCAGGCATGGGAACGCGGAGTCAAGACCGTCGGGGCGACCGCGCACTTCGTCAACAGCGAACTCGACGAGGGTCCGATCATCGCTCAGCAGCTCGTCGAGGTCGACCATGCCTTCACTCCCGAGGACCTCGTGGCCGCCGGCCGCGATGCCGAATGCAAGGCGCTGTCCAACGCCGTGAAGTGGCACTGCGACGGCCGTGTGTTCCTCTCGGGCAAGAGGACGATCGTCCTGCGCTAGAACCGCTTTCGCGCCGACCGCTCAGGTTGCCGTCGCTGTACCGCGGTATGCGGCGAGCGGTCGACGGCAACCTGAGCGGTCGGCGTATCCACGGTGCCGAGGGGACGGAGGCCATGAAACCGCTGCATGCCGCCTCGGCGTGGATAGACTGTCGACTATGAGCGAGACCCAGACCGAGATCGGCCCGCGCATCGGCGACCAGGTGTTCGAAGCGCTGCAGGCGAGCATTCTCTCCGGCGAATATCGCAGCGGCGATCGACTGCGGATACGCCAGCTCGCGGCGTCCCTGGGTACGAGCGTCATGCCCGTGCGGGAGTCGCTGGCCCGGCTCGAGGAGGTCGGACTCGTCGAGACCAGCCCGCACCGCGGGGCCGTGGTCAAGGAATTCACCGCCGAGGAGCTGCTGCAGATCTATTCCGTGCGTCGCATCCTCGAGGTCGAAGCGACGGTCCAGGGCGCGCAGAAGCTCGACGGGGCGGGCCGGGCGCGGCTCGATGAGGAGTTCGCGGCGATGGAGGCGGCTCTCGACTCCGGCGATGCCTCGGAGTATCTCGACCACGACGAGGAGCTGCTCGCGACGATCTATTCTGCCTCGGGCAATCCCGTCCTCGTTGAGACGATCCGGACCCTGTGGCTGCGCTGCCGGGCGTACAAACTCGTCGGCGCCAGGCGGGAGATCGCGGCCGACGCCAAGGCGCCGCTGCTCAAGCACCAGCGCCGACTCATGGACGCCGTCGACGCCGGCGATCCGGGGGCGGCCGCCGAGGTGACCGAAGAGTCCTTCGACGACGCCGTCCGCCGCATCCGCGCCGGGTTGGGCGCTTGAAGGGCCGGCAAGTGCGGGCCTGAAGAAACTCCTGAAATCGGATGTGATCAAACACTTGCGGAAAAATGTGATCACATCCTATTCTGAGTGCAGTTGATCTGCGTGAAGGTGCGCGGACGCTCAGAGTAGAGAGGGGGTGCTCCCCATGAAAGATGCCGTCATCGTCGGCGGCGGACTCGCCGGACTGTCAGCAGCATGGCGACTGCGCAATTGGGATGTGACGCTGCTGGAATCGGGTTCCCGAGTCGGCGGTCGGATCCGTTCGGAGAACCGCGGACGCTATTTCCTCAACTGGGGCGGACACATGTTCGCCGGAGGCAAGACAGCGACGAATTCCCTTATCACCGAGACACAGACCCGCTCGTCGGAGATCCCCGGATCGCTGTCTGCGGTGTCGATGAACGGCAAGCTGCTCATTGACGGACCCGTCCAGTCGTATCCGTTCCGGATCCCGATGTCGTTGAAGGACCGCGCATCGATGATCAAGGCCGGGGTCAAGGTCTCCGCCGACGTCCTCCGCTACGCCAACGCCGTGCGACTGCGCCCGAACGAGAGCTCGGAGATGCGTCAGCAGAGGATCTACGACTTCGAGAACGACCGCTCGTTCGCCGACTATATCGGGGAACTGTCCGAAGACGCCGAGGCGATGTTCCGGCCGACGATCACCCGTTCGGCAGCCGACCCCGATGAACTCGCCGCCGGTGCCGGCATCGGCTACTTCAGCCTCGTGTGGAACATCGGGCAGGGTCTCAACCGCAGCATCGGCGGCGGGCCGTCCAACCTCGTCGAGTCGATCGCGGCTCCGCTGCAGGAGAACATCCAGCTGGATGCGAAAGTCTACGAGATCGTCCATAAGAAGGACCATGTCGTCGTCCGCTATCGGCAGGACGACATCGACCATGAGATCGAGGCCCTGTCCGTCGTGCTCGCCACTCCGGCGACCGTGGCCCATAAGATCGCCGTCGACCTGCAGGAGGATAAGCGCGAGGCGCTCGGGCAGATCGTCTACGGTCCCTATGTGTCCGCGGCGTTCCTCACCAACGAGACCGAACCTCAGCCCTGGGACCGGGCCTACGGGATCGCCACGCCGAAGCGCTCGTTCAACGTGGTGATGAACCAGGGCAACATCGTCCGCGGCACGGAATCGGAGCGTCAGCCGGGCGGAAGCATCATGACCTTCTCTCCGGCGAGCTTGGCTCGCAAGCTGCTCGACCAGGATGACAAGGACATCGTCGACACCTACATCGGCGACCTCGACGAGGTCCTGCCCGGGTTCGCCGGCATCGTCGAAGAGGCCCAGGTTCAGCGGTGGCGCACCGGCGCACCCTACTGCTTCCCGGGTCGCGGCAAACTTCAGCCGACACTCAACGCGCTTTCCGGGCGGGTGTTCCTCGCCGGCGACTACATGGGCACCTTGTACACGGAGACCGCCATCAGCTCCGGCTTCACTGCCGCACAAGAGGCGGCGAACATTCTCGTCACGGCGCGCCAGACCCGCCGGCACCACCCCGTCCAGCACCCCAACGAGAACGAACCGCCTCAGCATCAGGCGGGGACCGCCTCGGCGGGGGAGACGACGGACACCAACTCAGCATCGACCACCATCACTTCGGAGGCATCATGACAACCACCCTGCGCGGAGTCCTCACCGCACTGACCACCCCCTTTGACGCCGAGGAGAACATCGACTACGACGCCCTCGGGCGCGTCGTCGACCGTTCGATCGACGGCGGAGTCGACGGCCTCGTCGTCGGCGGCTCGACTGCGGAATTCGCCACGATGAGCGGGGACGAACGCCAGCAGATGCTCGAATTCGTCATCGAGCGCACCGCCGGGCGCGTGCCGATCGTCGCGCAGACGGGAGCCACCTCGACGCGGGAAGCCATCCGTCACTCCCAGGCGGCGCAGGCGGCCGGAGCCGATGTCCTCATGATCGTCACTCCTTACTACGAGCCTCTGACCTTGGCCGAGACCGTTGACTACATCAAGACCGTGGCCGCGGCCGTCGACATCGACGTCATGCTATACAACATCCCGGCCGCCACCGGCGTCAACCTCGACCCCGGCACAGTGAGGCAGCTCGCCGAGGATGTCGCGAACATCCGCTTCATCAAGGACTCGAGCGCGAACTGGGAACAGGCACTTCAGCTCATCCATCACCACAGCGACGTCATCTCCACCTTCATCGGCTGGGACAGCTACATCTACTCCGGCCTCGTCGAGGGAGCGGCCGGAATGGTCGCGGGGGCCGCGAACGTCCTGCCGTCCGAGATCGTGTCGGTGTCGACGAAGATCGCTGACGGCGACCTCCACGGGGCCCGCGAGGAGTGGCAGCGGCTCTACCCGGTCATCGACGCGATGATCTCAGAACCGTTCATCCAGGCGGTCAAGACCGGCCTCGAGCTGCGCGGCGTCCCCGTCGGTTCACCGAGGCGGCCCCTGGCCGACACCGATCCCGACGCCCGGGAACGGATCAAAGCGGCACTGGCCACCCTCGGCAGCTGAGCACAGGCACCGACCGCTCAACTACGGCTGCGAGTGATCAGCGCAGAGTGGAGTTCCTCCGGCAGCTTGACGACCTCGAGGCTGCGTTTGCGGCCGAAGTCGAAGCCGAACCGTGCATGCAGACGGTCAAGATGCTCGGCGACCCGCTGCGAATAGTCAGGGTCGAAAGCATCTGCCGCGATCGCGATGACGAACAGTCCCGTCGCCGGACTCTCCTGCCCCGAGTCGAAGGCGGGCGCGTCGACGGAGAAGCGGCCCCCGCCGTGGACGGCGAGGAGCTCGATCATGAGCGCGACATTGCTGCCCTTGACCCCGCCGAATGGCAGCAGGGAACCGGCAAGGGCGGCCTCGGCATCGTTCGTGGCCGCCCCGTCGGGTGCGAGCGCCCATCCGTCGGGGATCGTCTCTCCTCGATCGGCGGCGTCGCGGACGTTGACCCACGCGGTCGCACTGGTCGCCTGATCGAACATGCGCGGGCCATCGGAATGGGGAACGGCGAACGAGAACGGGTTCGTTCCGGTCGCCGATCCCGGTGCGCCGAACAGCGACATCAGCGCCGGTGAGTTGGCCCCGGCAAACGCCACCAGGCCTCGTTCGGCCAGTCGCGTCGTAAAGTGGCCGAGCTCTCCGGCGGTGAAGGCGTTGGCGATGTTGAGGACGGAGATGCCGAGCGTTGCGACAGACGAGGCGTAGTCGTCGAAGGCTGCGTCGAAGGCGAGCTGCGCGGTGCCGCGGTCGGCGTCGACGTGGTGTGCGGCGGGCAATTGGTTCGTCACCTTCGGCTGCGCCCGCCCGTTGATGCGGCCGGCCTCGAGGCCGTCGAGATAATCGCCGAGATGCGCCGTGCCTACAGCAGTCTTGCCCCGTCGCTCGGCCGCCACTGTCGCGTCCGCCAGAGACTGCGCCAGCGCTGGTGATCCGCCGGCCGCGGTGATCGCTGCGATGCACAGGTCACGCAGTTCGGGAATCGTCAGGGACACGGTCGCGGCGTCAGGAGTCTCCGGCATGCCCATCACGCTACCGGACGCCGACCGCTGCTCGTCTCAGAGGTCGCCGGAGTCCGGAGTGAGATCGGACTGGGAACTCAGCGCCTCGGCGATGGCCTTCGCCTCCCGGCGCAGCAGAGCGACGAGGCGTTCGACCCGGGAACCGGTGACACGGTCGGCGATCGAGGCGATCGACAGGGCCGCACGCGGTCGGGAGCCGCGGATACGCAGCGGAACCGCGACCGCCCACGACCCCTTGGCGAAGAGCCCCGGATTGTGGACGAAGCCGTCGATGCGGGCCTGATCGATGATGTCGCGCAGGTGCGGAACGGAGACCTTCGGATACCTCTCGGCGAGGATCTCGGCGTTGGCCTCGAACTGGGTGTCCACCTCGGCGGGGGAGAGCTCGGAGAGGATCGCCAGCGATCCGGCGCCGATGCCCAGCGGGTGGCGGTCGCCCACGGACAGGGCGTTGTTAAAGATCTCACCGAAACCTTCCTCGCGGCGGGCGCAGATCGAATAGCTGCCCGTGCGCAGGGTAAGGAAGACGGTGTCCTGACTGAGTTCGGCCAAGCGCATCAGACTCGACTCGGACTCCGTGACCAGGGGGTCCACCGATTTCTGGGCCAGCTGACCGAGGATCTGCGACTGCACGCCGAGGCGGTACCCGCCCTCTTCGAGGCGTTCGACGTAGCCCATGGCGATGAGCGCCTGGAGCATGCGGTGGACGCTGGCCTTCGGGCGGCCGCTGATCGAAGCGAGCTCGGACAGGCTCGCGCCCTCGCGCCGCTCCCCGGCGATGAGCCCGACGAGGTTGAGCAGGGTCAGCGCGCGTTGGATGCTCTGAGCGCCGGTGCCCGGTTCGAGGCTGTCGACGGCGTGGGCGACATTGAACGAAGCGGACCGACGCAGCAGCCGACCGCGCATCTTGATGCGATATTCCTCGCGGAGGTCCTCATTCGAATCGGCGCCGTTGTGCATGTCTCCATTATGGACCGTGCCGGTCGTGGGCGCGTTGGGTGAACGCGGTTGGGTTCGACCATAGATGCCGTTTCGGCGGGGGAGGAAGCTCGCTGCAGGTGATCATCCTGGTACGGCTCCGGCTCGTTCCCGTGCCGGAACCGCGAGGCCCCCATGCGAGAGCACGTCGAGCAGGCGGCCGATTGCCGCATGAGCGTCAGGGTAGTCGGACTCCGCCGCGACGGCGATCGGGTCGGCAACATCTGCGAGGACCGACACCGACCGGAGGGGGCTCCTCTGTTCGGCTCTCGACTCCGTCGCTTCCGACTCCGAGGGACGAATGCGGTGGGTGAGCACCACCGCGAGGAGTCGACGGGCATCACGAGTCTCCACGCGCCAGACATCGAAAAGGTCGCTTTCGGTCGAGCTGCCCGAATTCTGCTCCGACATCCGCTCCGAGCGCTGAGTCATCGTCGGGTCGGAGGTGATGCGACTCCGGAAGTGCAGAGCGCTCCTCCGCGCGGCATCGTTCGAGAGCCTGACCGCGACTCCTTCCGGATCGTCGAGTCGATAGCGGAAGACCGCCAACGGACCCCCGCCCGAGGACGGCAGGGCTTCCCGCTCGGGCACCCGATCGAAGCCGAGAGAGTGGTAGAGACGCTGTGACCGGAAGTTGTGCGGGCCGGTGTCGAGGACCAGGGCGTGAGCACCCCAATCGCGAGCCCTTGTGATCGCTTCGCGCATGAGATCCAGACCCACACCCGATTGGCGCGCGGACGGCAGGACCGCGAGCAGTCGCAGCTCGGCCTCGCCCTCGGACGCCTGACGGCTCAGCGCAGAATCCGCTCGCAGAAGACTGGCGGTGCCGATGATCATGTCGGAATCGTCGACCGCGACGAGGAGGTCACCGCCGGCCGCGCGGGCCTCGGCGTCCATGAGCAGCGCCAGGCGTTCGGGCGTCGGCTCACCGCGTTCGGAGGAACCGTGTCCGAAGCCTTCGTAGGTGACGCGGCCGACCAGTCGAAACTCATCCGGATGCGCAGTGCGTATGAGAACCATGACAGTACGATAGATCGTCTGATCGTTGAGCAGTTCCTTTGTGACTCTTCATGACTCTGCGCGTCGACAGAAGGCTCCGATCGCGATTCATTCCCGCGCTCGCGCACCAAAATGCTTAGTTTATCGACTTCCCTGACGGAGTGTGACATTGTGGCGCGGCCGGTTCCCCCTCACCATGTGATCATCACATAGTCCGCTTAATTGTTGAGCAATATCTCGCAAGGACGCAGGCAGAAGATCAGTGTCGACCCACAGAACAGACCGAGGAAGGTGGCCATGCCATGACACAAGTGACGATCGAACGGTCCGCAGAGATCGAGACCGAGGAGCCGACGGAGCCGCTCAAGGTCGTCCGCGTCCGCCACTGGGGGAGGTGGGCGGTCTCCGCAGTCATCATCCTCCTCATCGCGCAGTTCCTCTGGTCCCTCGTCGCGAACGAGAAATACGGGTGGGGGACCTTCGGGGAGTACTTCTTCAGCGACGCGGTTCTCGACGGTCTGCTCATGACCCTGTGGCTGACGGTCATCTCCATCGTCGGAGGCTTCATCATCGGCACGGTCCTCGCGGTCTTCCGTCTTTCGAGCTCGACTCTGCTCAATGCCGTCGCTTGGTGGTACATCTGGTTCTTCCGCTCGGTGCCGATCCTCGTCCAGGTCCTCGTCTGGTACAACCTGGGCTACCTCTATCCGCGCCTCGGCCTCGGCACGCCCTTCACGGACGACTTCTGGATCTTCTCGTTCCCGACGACCTCGCTGCTCACCGCCTTTGCGGCCGTCGCCATCGGACTCACCCTGCACCAGGCCGCCTACTCCGCCGAGATCATCCGGGGCGGCATCGTCTCGGTCGATGCCGGTCAGACCCATGCGGCGGCCGCGCTCGGACTGCCGCGACGCGTGCGGTTCTTCAGGATCATCCTGCCGCAGGCGGCGCGGTCGATCCTCCCCGCAGGCTTCAACGAGATCGTCGGACAGGTCAAGGGCACCTCAGTCGCCTTCATCGTGGCCCTGCCCGAACTCTTCTATAGCGTCCAGGTGATCTACGGCCGCAACCAACAGATCATTCCCCTGCTGCTCGTCGCCGTGGTCTGGTACGCCATCATCACCACCGTGCTCTCGGTGGTTCAGTACTACGTCGAGCGGCGCTTCTCGAGAGGCACCGTCGACCTGCCTCCCACACCCATCTACCGTGCGAAGAAGCAGATCACGGATCTGTGGCACCGCCTCGGTGAGGAAGACGGAAAGGCCTCGCCGGCCGTGACCTCACAGACTGACACCGTGACCTCATACACCGACAAGGAGTCCGTATGACCATCATCGATTCGAATCGACCCGATCCCGTCGACGACGCGGCGCCCACTGTCGGCAAAGTCGAGATCAGCCACTTGACGAAGTACTACGGGGCGAACAGAGTGCTCGACGACGTGAGCCTGACCGTGGAACCCGGCGAGGTCGTCTCCATCGTCGGCCCGTCCGGGTCAGGGAAGTCGACGCTGCTGCGCACCATCAACCACCTCGAGACCTTCGACGCCGGCAGCGTCACCGTCGACGGCCGCTACATCGGATACGAACGCCGCGGCGACACCCTCCACGAACTGCGCGAAGCCGAAGTGCTCAAGCGACGGGCGCAGGTGGGGCTCGTCTTCCAGAACTTCAATCTGTTCCCCAACCTCACTGCCCGGGAGAACATCACGATCGCACCGGTCTCGCTCAAACGTCTCAGCCAGGTCGAGGCCGACCAGCGTGCCATGGCACTGCTGCAGCGGGTCGGTCTCCACGATTCAGAGAAGTATCCTGCTCAGCTCTCAGGAGGGCAGCAGCAGCGCGTAGCCATCGCCCGTGCGCTCGCGCTCGATCCGAAGGTCCTGCTCTTCGACGAGCCGACCTCGGCATTGGATCCGGAACTCGTCGCCGAGGTGCTCGACGTCATCCGAGACCTGGCGACTGTGGGCACGACGCTCATCATCGTCACCCATGAGATCGGGTTCGCCCGCGAGGTCTCCGACCGCGTCGTCTTCGTCGAAGACGGCCGCATCATCGAGATCGGCCCACCCGAGCAGGTTCTGCGCAACCCCATCAACCCCCGCACGAGGGACTTCATCGGTCGAGTGCTCTGACCCGCCGACCAACACACCGAAAGAGAGAAGACAATGGCAGCTATCAGCAAGAAGCAGGGCGGACTGCTCGCGGCAGTGGTCGTCGTGCTCGCACTCATCGCAGGGGGAGTCATCGCCCTCGTCAATGTCCGCGGATCCGAAGCGAGCGCGGAGCCGGGGACGGAGGATTCCGTTGCGGCCTCGAGCGAATTCGACCTCAGCAGCAAGAACGCCGACGGTAGGCCCCACATCGATCCCGTCCCCGAGGCGGTCGCGGCCCTGAAGAAGAGCGGTTTCACACCTGTCAGGGATGGCAAGCTCACCGTGGTGGGCACCGGCCAGGCCGGCGGTGCACCGCTGGGCGTGCTCGCCAGCGATGACAACAAGACGCGGATCGGTGTCGAAGCGGACTTCGCCCAGCTCATCGCCGAGGGCCTCGGCCTCGACTACCAGCAGGCCGTGACCTCCTGGGCCGATTGGCCCTTGGGTATCCAGTCAGGCAAATACGATCTCGTCACGTCGAATGTCACCGTCACCGATGAGCGCAAGAGGCTCTACGACTTCTCCAGCTATCGGACCGATCTGCTCGGCTTCTACGTGAAGTCGGACAGCCCGATCGACTCGATCAAGGACGCTGATGACGCGTCGGGCCTCAAGATCATCGTCAGCTCGGGAACGAACCAGGAGCAGGTGCTGCTCACATGGAACAAGAGGCTCGAGAAGGAGGGCAAGGATCCGGCGGAACTCGTCTACTACGATGACGACTCCGCGGCCACTCTGGCCATCCAGTCCGGCCGCGCAGATGCGACCTTCGGTCCCAACCCCACAGGTGCGTTCAAGGCGGCGGTCAATGGCGAGACCAAGTGGGTCGGCACCCTCAACGGAGGATGGCCGAAGCATGCGGACATCGCCGCGGCGACGAAGAAGGGCAATGGGCTCATCACGCCGGTGAACATCGTCCTCAACCATGCGATCGAGAACGGACAGTACGCAGAGATCCTCAAACGCTGGGGTCTCGAGGACGAAGCGGTCGAGAAATCGGTGATCAACCCTCCGGGACTTCCTGAATCGGAGAGCTGACCGACAGTTCACCGCCTCACAGCTGAGGGCCGCTGCGGAATGTCCGCAGGGGCCCTCAGCTGCGCGACCGAGAACCGGTGCCCTAGCCCCCAGGCGCGTGAACCGGTGTCCTGTCCTCGGGAGCAGAAGCCGCTCAGGCGTAGATCGCTGGGGTCGTGCTGCCTCGCTCGGGTACGGGGATCCCAAGGTTCGAGCGCAGAGTCGTACCGTCGTAGTCCTCCCGGAGCGAACCGCGCTCCTGGAGCAGCGGGACGACGGAATCGACGAACTCGTCGAGGCCCGACGGCACCACGGAATTGCCGACGACGAACCCGTCGGACGCGTCCTCCTGGACGAAGTCGTCGAGGGCCTGCGCCACCTCGGCGGGGGTGCCGACGAAATCCGACCGGCCGCGGGTGGCGATGAAGACATCGCGCAGCCCCAGCCCTCCATGAGCCTGGGAGTACTCGCGCAGCTGTGCCACGTCGGTGTTCCTGTCCGTGTGATAGGTGCGTCCGTTGACGAAACGGCCCGACTCGAGGTCGGGCTCGACCGGTGGGATCTCGGACTCGAGGTCGAAGTCACTGAGGTCGCGGTTCCAGATCTGCTCGGCGAGGACCCGCACAGTCTTGGGTGTGAAGGTCTGCTGACGGATCTCGGCTTCCTTCTCACGCGCCTCGGCGGTGGAATCCGCGAGGACGAAGTTCACGCTGGGGACGATCTTGACGTCACCGCGCTGCCTGCCCCATTTCACGACCCGCTTGTTGATGTCGGCATGGAAGGCGGCGGCCGCCTCACGATCGCGGAACGGGCTGAAGATGAGGTCGGCATTCGCTGCGGCGAAGTTCCGGCCGTCGGGCGAGACCCCGGCCTGGACGATGACCGGACGGCCCTGGGGGCTGCGCGGGACGGTGAATCGGCCCGAGATGTCGAACTGCTGGCCGTGATGCTCGAATGCACCGACCGAAGCGTCGCGGATGAACGTGCCGCTCGCTTTGTCGGCGACGATCGCGTCCTCGGGCCAGGAGTCCCAGAGCTCCTTGACGGTGCGGACCGTCTCCTCGGCGCGCTGATAGCGCTGGTCGCGATCGAGGTAGCCGCCCTTGCGGAAGTTCGCGCCGGTGAAGGCGTCGAATGAGGTCACGACGTTCCATCCGGCTCGTCCGCCGGAGAGGTGGTCGAGGCTGGCGAATTCGCGGGCGAGCTCGAAGGGCTCGTTGAACGTCGAATTGATGGTGCCGACCAGTCCGATGTGCTCGGTGACCGCGGCGATCGAGGCAAGCACCGGAAGCGTGTCCGGTCGGCCCACGATGTCATGGTCGAAGAAGTCGTCGCCGTGCTGTCGCACGGCCAGGCCCTCGGCGAGGAAGAAGTAGTCGAACTTTCCTCGCTCAGCGGTTTGCGCGACGTGTCTGAATGTGTCGAATTCGATCTGGCTGCCAGCGCCCGGGGCCTCCCACAGTGTGTGTTCGTTGACGCCGCCCACATAGGCGGCGAGGATGATCTGCTTCTTGTTCGGGTCTGTCATGGCTGCTTCCTCACGAGTCGGTGATGCTGTGTTCGGCTTGTCGTTCGGCGTCGGGATGTCATCGGTCGGTACCTCACAGCGCCGAGGCGGGGGCAGGGGAGTTCTGACCGGTTTCCCCGGCGTACCGGCTGGGCGGGGCGGCAGGCAGTCCCACCAGCTCGCGCAGCGATGCGTCCTGCGGATATGTGCTTCTGGTCAAGCCTCTGTCGCGCAGTTCCGGTGCGAGCTGGTTGGCGATGAGAGGCAGATCATCGGTGAGCACTCCCGGGCGCAGACGGACCCCGTCATATCCGGCCGCGGCCAGTTCCTCGACGACATCGGCGACCTCGGATGCGGATCCGACGACGATCCGTGCCTCCGTAGCCTCGGCGAGGGGGCGGCCGAGGGAGTCAAGCCGCTCCAGCCTCACGGCGGCGGACTCGTCCGGGCCGGTGCTGTTCGGGTCGGCGCCTCCCACCTCGGTGCCGTTCGAGTCCGAAGCATCGAGGAGGACGACGAGGTCGGCGATGACCTTGAGCTCGTCGCCCTCGCGCCGCACCTCGGCCTCGGCGGTCCTGACCGCCGAGAGGATCTCGGCCGCATTGTCCGCGGTTGGGGTGACGAACACGAGATCGGTCGCCCGCGCCGCGAATCGATACGGAGTGCCGGCGTGCGCGAGCGCGGCGACGACAGGCTGACCCTGCGGCGACCTCGGCGTGATCGACGGACCGCGGATGCTGAAGGTGCTGGCCTCGAAGTCGATCGTGTGCAGCTTGTCGGCGTCGATGAAACGGTCGGTGGCGACATCTCGGATCTCCGCGTCATCCTCCCAGCTGTCCCACAGTCGACGGATCGCATCGACCTCCTCGGCTGCCTGCTCGAACTTCGCGCCGACCTCGGTGACAGAGAGCTCTGCCGGTCCGCTTGAGGAGGAATCCACGGTCGGTGCATCGTGTCGTCCTATGTGCGAGTACTCTTCGGCCCTGGACGCCACCCGGGCTTGGACGCCGGCTCGGCCCGAACTCGTGAAGTCGAGGGTCGCAATCGCCTTGGAGACGTGAAACGGTTCCGTCAGCGTCGTGTTCACCACGGGAATCAGGCCGATGTGGTCCGTCACGGGAGCCACGCGGGAGGCGATGAGTCGGGCGTCGAGGCGGCCGCGCACCTCGTCGGTGGCCGTGTCCGGGCCGCGGCGGTCCGAGGACTGCAGAGCGAAGTTGTCCTCGAATGTGACGAAGTCGAGGCCGCCCTCCTCCGCTTCCCGGACCCGATCGAGCCAGTAGTCGGGACTGTAGAGCCGGTCGGGCTGTGAGCTCGGCTCACGCCACGCTGCCGGGTGCCAACCTGCGCCGTCGAGCGCGGCGGCGACGATGATCCGATGGTCCGCCATGATGATGCTCCTTCTGTCGTTTCTCCGATGAGTCCGTCCGATGGGTTCGTCCGTCTGACGGTCCGTCCGTGCGATGAACGGATGAAGCGGTGTCGGGATGAGCTGTCTGGAACGGTAGTCTCGGCGCTCAGCCGGGACGCTCGGGCCGCCGCCGAACGACGCACGGAGTCATCCGGGTGCGCTCATATGACGGCGTGGGTCGATGTGTGACGGGCGACCGAGTGCGCAACGGTGTGCAGGAAGAAGATGGAAAGTGTGACCGATTCGATCGGAAGAATGCCGTACCGGCGGGAAGAAGCGAGAGGCGCGCAGCGTTCCCCTCGGATCACGTGTGGAAGGACGTTCAAATGAGCACATCGCCCAGTGTCGATGAGAATCGTACGGCTGCGGAGCCGGTTGCCGAACCGATTGTCGAGTCGACCGCCGCAGAGCAGATCTTCGTGCGGGCGGCCTACGACGACCCGCTCGGCGCGCCTCTGCTGGAGGACCTCGAACGCGAATACGACCGTCGCTACGGCGATGTCCATAAGGAACCGGCGGTGACCGAGATCCTGCGATACCCGCCTGATGCGTTCGCCCCTCCCACCGGAGCCTTCATTCTGCTGCTCGAGGGCGAGACACCGATCTCCGGCGGCGCGTTCATGCGCTATGACGACACCACGGCAGAGTTCAAACGCATCTGGACCGATGCGGACCGCCGCGGTCACGGGCTCGCCGGTCGTGTGCTTGTCGAACTCGAAACAGAAGCGGTTCGCTTGGGATATTCTCGGATCTACCTCACGACCGGTCCCCGGCAGCCCGAGGCGGTGAGGCTCTATCTGCGCAACGGCTACACGCCGCTCTTCGACCTCTCGCTCACATCCGAAGAGATCGGCATCCACCCGTTCGAGAAGGACCTCGGCACCGCTCCTCATTGACGCCTTCCGAACGTGAACCCCTGGCGGCCACGGCCGCCGAGGCGCACACTGGAGGCACCGCGCCGAGTGAGATCCCACCGCGACACCAGGCCGCGCCCTGCTCGGCTGCCCGCTCAGTGAGGAGCGACCATGTCCGCGACCTACACCTTCGATGTCTTCATGAGCCTCGACGGGTTCGCCTCGATCATCCCCGAAGGCGACTGGGGAGGCTACTGGGGCAAACAGGGCCCCGAACTGCTCGACCACCGGCTGCGAACCTACAGCGACGGCTGCCGTGTGGTCCTCGGTGCGACGACCTTCCGCGAATTCGCCGCCATGCTCGCCGCCGCTGACGAGTTCCCCGATGTGCTCGACCCCTGGGTGACGGCCATGAGACAGAGCCCGACCACAGTCGTCTCGACCACTCTGGACGAGCCGCTCGATTGGCCCGATGCCACCATCGCCCGTGGCGATGCCGCCGATGTGGTCGCTGCGCTGAAGGACGAATCAGATGTGCCGATCCGCTCACACGGATCTCTGTCGATGAACAGAGCGCTCATGGTCGCCGGACTCGTCGACCGAGTCCAAGTCACCGTCTACCCCGTCATCACAGGTCAGACCGGGGCCCAGCCGGTCTTCGCCGGAGCCGCGGATTTCGACCTCGACCTCCTCGAATCGACGCTGCTCGACGGAAGCATTCACGAACTCGTCTACCGACCGAGACTGCACACCCGGGCCGACTGACACCGCACCGATCCCCCACTGCCGCCTGCGACGAGTCGAGGGCCGCCTCGGCGAGCTGACCTGGGACGATCCACCTTCCCGGAAAATGTGCCCGGAGTTCGGGATCCATTTGTGGTCGACTCACAATCGAGCGCCTTGAAGTCTGGGCCGACTCACGAAGCATCCTCACTGTGGCCTGCACCACACTCGAACTGCACCCCGAAGCAATGACGCAACAGTGAGGACATCATGTACGACTACATCGTGGTAGGCGCAGGATCGGCCGGATGTGTGCTGGCCGCTCGGCTGAGCGAAGATCCCGACGTCAAGGTCGCGCTCATCGAAGCCGGAGCCGCCGACACCGCCGACGAGATCCACATCCCAGCCGCATTCAGCACCCTGTTCAAGAGCCAGTGGGACTGGGACCTGGACACCGAACCGGAACCCGAACTCCACCGCCGCCGCGCCTACCTTCCCCGCGGCAAGATGCTCGGTGGATCGAGCTCGATGAACGCGATGATCTACATCCGCGGCAACCGCGCCGACTACGACCAGTGGGCCGCCGACGGCGCCACCGGCTGGTCCTATGACGACGTCCTTCCCTACTTCCGGAAAGCCGAATCCAATGAGCGCGGGGCGGACGACTTCCACGGAGCCGACGGCCCGCTGACCGTCTCCGAATCCCGGTCGATGAATCCGCTGTGCGACGCCTGGGTCGACGGTGCCGTCGAAGCCGGATTCGACCACAACGAGGACTTCAACTCCGGTGAACAGCTCGGGGTCGGCCGCTTCCAAGTCACCCAACGCGACGGCATGCGCTGCAGCACCGCCGTCGCCTACCTCCACCCCGTGGCGGAGCGGAAGAACCTCACCGTCATCACAGACGCCCACGCCCGCAAGGTGCTCATCGAGGGCAGCCGTGCCGTCGGCGTCGAGATCGAACGCTACGGCGAGATCGAACAGATCCGCGCGAACCGTGAGGTCGTGCTCTCGGCCGGTGCCTACGGCTCCGCCCACCTCCTCCTGCTCTCCGGCGTCGGCCCGGCCGC
Organism: Brevibacterium sediminis; assembly: GCF_013623905.1. GTDB lineage: Bacteria > Actinomycetota > Actinomycetes > Actinomycetales > Brevibacteriaceae > Brevibacterium > Brevibacterium sediminis. Next base: position 128,180 of record NZ_JABKDD010000004.1, on the reverse strand, counting down.
CCAGCTCGACGCCTTCGGCATCGAGAAGGTCGCCGACCTGCCTGTCGGTGAGCGCATGCAGGACCACTACATGGTCATGCTCAACTACACGACCGACCTCGAAACGCTCAAGACCGCCGTCTCCCCGGCCAACGCCGAACTGCTGCAGACCGCCGGCCGCGGCCCGCTGACCTCGAACATCGGCGAGGCCGGCGGCTTCTTCCAAACCCGAGAAGGGCTGAACGGTCCCGATGTGCAGTTCCACTCCACCCCCTGCCTCTTCGCCGAGGAAGGGCTGGGCGCCCAGACGGTCCAAGGACTGGCCGCCGGTCCCTGCGTCCTCAAACCCACGAGCACCGGAACGCTCACCCTGCGCTCGCCCGACCCGAAGGTCGCACCCCGGATCCTCCACAACTACCTCGGATCCGATGAAGACAAGCAGAGCATCCTCGCCGGACTGCGCATCGCGCTGGACATCGCCTCCCAGCCGGCGATGCAGGCCGTCATCAAGGACGACTTCATCGTCCCCGAGGGCTTCAGCGACGAGGAGCTGCTCGACTTCGCCCGGCAGGTCGGACAGACGCTCTACCACCCGACCTCGACCTGCTCGATCGGCCACGTCGTCGACCCCGAGCTCAAGGTCATCGGCGTCGACGGACTGCGCGTCGCCGACGCGTCGGTGATGCCCACCGTCGTGCGCGGCAATACGAACGCCCCGACGATCATGATCGGAGAGAAGGCCGCCGACCTCATCGCCGAATCCCGCACCACCGCCACTCGCACCGCGAAGCCCACCACCGCCACCGAGGCGGCCACCCCCATCACACAGAAAGACGAGGTTCCGGCATGACCGAGATCCCCACCTACCGAATGTTCATCGACGGCCAATGGATCGACACCGCCGAGAAACACGCGATCACGTCACCGGCCACCGGGCAGACCGCCGCCCGAGTCGCCTTCGGCGGAGTCGAGCATGCCGATGCCGCGGTCGCCGCTGCCGTTTCCGCTCACGAAGAGGGCACGTGGCGGAACATGACGCCTGACCAGCGCGCGGACATCCTCGACCGGATCGCCGCGAGCATGGAGGCCAAGGCCGAGCGGCTGTCCGCCCTGGCGACCGCCGAGAACGGGGTCACCGTGCGCACCGCCGGCGCCTTCCACATCGGCCTCGGTGTGGCGAACCTGCGAGTCTTCGCGGGCATGGCCCGCGGCTTCACCCCCGAACAGGACAATCCGCTGGCACCGGCCACCGGCGATGCGCGAGCGACCATCCGCCGCGAACCCATCGGCGTCTGCGCCGGCATCGTGCCCTTCAACTTCCCCCTCGTCCTCGCCGGATGGAAACTCGGACCGGCCCTGGCGGCAGGCAACACCTTCGTGCTCAAAGCCGACGAGAACACCCCGCTGACCCTGCTCGAACTCGCCCGGTCCGCCGAAGAGGCGGGCCTGCCGCCCGGAGTCCTCAACATCATCACCGGCCCCGGCGAGACCGTCGGAGCCCGGCTCGCCGAACACCCCGACGTCCGCAAGATCGGCTTCACCGGATCCACCGAGGTCGGCAAGTCCGTCCAACGCGCAGCCGCCGACAATCTCAAGAAGGTGACCCTCGAACTCGGCGGCAAGGGCCCGAACATCATCCTCGACGATGCGAACCTCGACGCCGCGATCGACGGATCGATCTTCGCCTTCCTCATGTACTCCGGGCAGGTCTGCGAATCCGGCACCCGACTGCTCGTGCCCAATTCGCGCAAGGACGAGATCGTCGACCGCCTCATCACCCGATTACAGGATGTGACTATCGGCGATCCGACCGATCCCGCCTCGGACATGGGCCCGGTCGCCTCCCAGGACCAGAAGGACCGGGTCGAACGGTACCTGGCGATCGCCGCCGAGGAGGGAGCGACGCTGGCCTACCGCGGGACACTTCCCGAGGGGGAGATGTTCGAGACTGGGGCCTGGGTGCCGCCGATCGTTTTCACCGATGTCACCAACGACATGCGCATCGCCCGCGAGGAGGTGTTCGGTCCGGTCCTCGTCGTCATCGGCTACGACGATGAAGCCGAGGCGGTCGCGATCGCCAATGACAGCGAATACGGACTCTCCGCCGGAGTCTGGGGCTCATCCGAGCGTGCCCGCGCTGTCGCGAACACACTCGAAGCCGGAACCGTGTGGGTCAACGACTGGCACGCGGGCTTCCCGTTCAACCCGTTCGGCGGGTACAAGCAGAGCGGAATCGGCCGGGAGCTCGGCCCCGATGCACTGGCCGAATACACCCAGGTCAAGGCGGTCCAGGAAAGCCTCGACGCCGACTGGGCCAAACACGGATACGCTCTCGTGCTGCCGGCGCCGGCCGAGGTTCCGGTTCCGGCCTGACCATCCGACGTCGGGTCCTGAGGATCCGACGTCAGGTCCTGAGGATCCGACGTCGGTTCGTGAGGTCATCGATCCCCACGCCGAGGCGACTCTCCCGTTCCGGGGATGGGCCGCCTCGGCGCGGGGATCGTTCAATTCGAGATCGGGACGTTTCCGCGCGCGGTGAGCATGCGGATGGCGATGATCGTCTCCTGCAGGTCGGTGAAGCTGCGGACGTTGCGGCCGGTGCGGTCGGCTGCGGTGTCGAGTCGGTAGTACGCGGTGTTCACGTGGACATGGAGGTGCTCGGCGGCGAGTTTGGCGTTGAGGTCACAAGCCGCGTATTCGAGCAGCGTTTCGATGAGGACACCGCCGGCGGCGAGATCGTCCTCGACGAAGCGGCGCAGTTCGGGGCGGATGAGGCGGTGGGCGACCTTATCGTCGAGGGTGACGAGGTAGTCGAGCGGAGTGAGGGCATGCAGCGACCTCACTCCCGGCACACCGTTGAGACTCTCCTGGGCGAGCACAGCCTCGCGGTACGCCTCGGGCACACGGTCGAGCCCCTCGTGGACGGTGGAGGTGCCCACGCACAGGTCGGTGCCGTGGCGGGACAGCTCCCGGTGGACACGTTCGAGATCGGCCAGGGTGGTCGTGCCGTCGGAGGTCACCGGGGTGATGCCGACGATCTGATCCTGGAGGACCACGGCGATGCCGCGACGGCCGACGTCGAAGACCGAGCGCAGGGCGGTGATGACCTCCCGCATCCCTCGATCATCTCGCAGCGGAGTCTGCGAGGTGGCCGTGGCGACGAGCACGCGCGAATCCGGGCGGAGGTCGGACACCTCGGCGAGGTCCGCGCTCGGCCCCGGTGCCAAGCGGCGACCGGAGAGCAGATCGTCGACGAGGTCACGGCGGACCCGGTCGCCCTCAGCCATCTCAAGCTGCTGGGTCTCAAGGAAAGCGACGGCCCCGACGGAGCTGCCGACCTCGATGACGCTCATGACGTGGATGGCGATGTGCAGCGCCTCGTCGCGGGTCTCCTGTTCGGAATCCGAGGCATCGACGATCGCCTCCCACAGAGTCTCCTGCCCGATCCGGAAACCGGTGAGGAAGTCCGGCAGGGTCACTCCCTGCCGCAGTCGCCGCCGGGCCTGGGAGGCGGTGATCGGGAAGTCCTCGGCGGTGGCGCGGCGGCCCTCCTCCAAGGGGGTGAGCGCGGCTTCGAAGACGGTGAACGTGTGTGCGGTGAGATCCTCGGCGAGATTCTTGTCCGGGCTGGCCGGATAAGCGGGCACTTCCCGCCAGGTGCGGCTGACCGAACGTTGGACCGTGGCCGGCAGCGTTGCTCGGACACGGTCGACGATGCGCAGGACGAGTGGATTGGCTACCATGGCAGAAGCTTACGGGCATCCTTGTCGTCCGACCACAATCGATGACCCGTGTTTCTGTTGCGCATCCTGTTGCCCGAGGTCGCCGGCAACGGCAGAGTGGGCACCATAGAGCCGGACGGCGGGAACCGAACGGGAGTCGGACACGTCCGCTCAGTCGACTCTTCTCCTGTGCTGGGGCCACAACCAGTGGTGGTCCCAGCGCCAGCACCGAGCCGATCAACGACGAACGAATCAAGCCTGGAGGAAGACATGACCAACCTCGCCGACAATCTCACCGCCACCGCGAGCCGGCACGGGCAGCGACCTGCCGTCCGCCTCGGCGATTCCGTGCTGACGTATGCGCAGCTGCAGGACCAGGCGCAGCGGGTGGCGACGATGCTCAAGGACAGGGGAATCGGGCCCGGCGACCGCGTCGGACTCGTCCTGCCCAACGTTCTCGAATTCCCCGTCCTCTTCTACGGTGCACTGTCCGTCGGCGCGATCGTCGTGCCGATGAACCCGCTGCTCAAGGACCGTGAGGTGCAGTACTACCTCGAAGATTCCGGGGCTCAGATCGTCTTCGCGTGGAAGGATATGGCGGGTGAGGCCGGGAAGGCAGCGGCCGCGGTCGGCATCGAATGCGTGCGCGTCGACCCCGCCGACTTCGCCGATCAGCTGTCCGTCTTCGACCCGACACCTGAGGTGGTGTCCCGCGCCGACGACGACACCGTCGTGCTCCTCTACACCTCGGGCACCACCGGACAGCCGAAGGGCGCGGAACTCACCCACTTCAATATGATGACGAACGCGGCCGTCACCGCCGAGACCCTCACCTTCCTCACCGAGGACGACATGGTCATGGGCTGCCTGCCGCTGTTCCACTGCTTCGGCCTGACCTGCGGACTCAATGCCTCTGTGCTCAGCGGATCCTGCCTTGCCCTCATCCCGCGCTTCGACCCGATCGAGGCCCTCGAGACCATTCAGGAAGCGAAGGTCAGCATCTTCATCGGTGTGCCGACGATGTACGCGCGCATGCTCAACGCCGAAGGGCGGGAGAACTTCGACGTCTCCAGCCTGCGCTCCTGCATCTCCGGGGGATCGGCGATGCCGGTCGAGGTGATGAAGAACTTCGAATCCGCCTTCGACTGCATCATCCTCGAAGGCTACGGGCTGTCCGAGACCTCCCCGGTCGCCTGCTTCAACCAGCCGGGTATGGAACGCAAGACCGGCACCATCGGCGTCCCCGTGCGCGGAGTCGAGATGAAGCTCGTCGACGATGACGACAACGACGTTCCCGTCGGTGAGATCGGCGAGATCGCCATCAAGGGCGAACCCGTGATGAAGGGGTACTGGGGTCGGCCGGAGGCGACAGAGGTGGCCATCCGCGACGGATGGTTCCACTCCGGCGACCTCGCCGAGCAGGACGAGGACGGCTATTACACGATCGTCGACCGGAAGAAGGACCTCATCATCCGCGGCGGCTACAACGTCTATCCGCGTGAGGTCGAGGAAGCGCTCTACGAGCACGAAGCCGTCGCCGAGGCGGCTGTGATCGGCATCGCGAATGACGACCTCGGTGAGGAGATCGGGGCCGCCGTCGCCCTCAAGGCCGGCAGCAGCGTCGACGCCGAAGCGCTGCGTGAGTTCGCGAAGGACCGCGTTGCCGCATATAAGTACCCGCGCAATGTGTGGATCGTCGACGAGCTGCCCAAAGGCCCGACCGGCAAGATCCTCCGCCGCGAGATCTCGGCACCGGAGGACGCACTGAACTGAGCTTTCGCCGCACTCGGATCCACGATGCGGAACGGCGGTCTCCCAACTCCGCGACCGCCTCGGCGAGGGGAGACCTAGAATCGGATCGGCCCCATCGGACGGTGGGGCCGTCGATTTTGAGAGGTGAGTGAGACGTGGCCGAGACGGTCCTCGATATCGCTGATGTGACATTCAGGCGTGGGCAGACGCAGATCCTGCATGGCATCGATCTGCGCATCGCCGCCGGCGAGCACTGGGTGCTCATCGGACCGAACGGGGCGGGGAAGTCGACCCTGCTGAGCTTCGCTTCGGCGCAGGTGTTCCCGACCTCGGGCACCGTCGACATCCTCGGATCACGGATGGGCCGAGTCGAACTCGCGGCCCTGCGCCGCCTCATCGGACACGTCAACCCGCGCCATCCGCTGCGGTCGAACCTCACCGTCCGCGAAGTCGTCCTCACCGGGCTGACCGGCACCGTCGAACGACCCATGCGGTGGGAGCCCTCACCCGAGGATGTCGTGAAGGCCGATGCCCAGATCGCCGAGGTGGGTCTGGGCTCCCGCGCCGACGCCGGGTGGAAGGTGCTGTCACAGGGAGAGCGGGGCCGTGCGCTCGTCGCCCGGTCGCTCATCGCCGACCCTCAGCTGCTGCTCTTCGACGAACCGACCACGGGCCTCGACGTGGCTGCCCGCGAACAGCTGCTCGAGACCATCGACGCCCTGTCGCTGCGCTCGCCGGAGTTGTCGACGCTGCTGGTCACCCATCATCTCGAGGAGATTCCCGAGACCACGACGCATGCCGCGCTCATCTCCGGCGGTCGGCTGACCGCGGCGGGCCCCATCGCCGAGGTGCTCACCTCCGAGCAGGTCTCTGCCGCCTTCGACCACCCGATCGAGGTGGGTTTCGCCGACCGTCGCTGGTCGGCCCGCGCAGTTCGGTCCGGTGCGGTGCTCGGCTGACGAACTGCGTCCGTGCTGAGGATCGGCTGGGACGATCACCGCGCGCATTGCACGGCTGTGCACTCGGGCCTAGGCTTGAGGCATGAAGATGAGTACCGTGTGGAGCATCATCGGCGCGATCATTGCCATCATCATCGCGTGGTGGGTGGTCAACGTCGCGTTCTCCATCGCGTGGTTCCTCGTCAAGGCCATCATCACCGTCGTCGTGGCGCTCGCGATCTTCGGCCTCATCAAGGCCTCGCTGAAATCGAAGGACCGCGACCGAACGCGCTGACATCAGCGCCGAGGCGGCCGTCCTCGTGATCAGAGATCGCCGAGGCTCGTGTTCGCTCCGCAAAGGACGACGCAGACCTTTTCTCTCTCGGCCGGCACATAGCCGCCGGCTTCCTTTTCGTTGTCGGTGCCGCTGACTCCCGCCAATGCCGTCGCCGCCGCATGCTCGACCGCCAACCGGTGTTCGTCCCACAGTCGCTGCCGCGCTTCGATGATCGCGTCGTCGCTGACCAGCACCGAGGTGACCAGATCCGACCGTGCCGCCTCCAGCGCCAAGGATGTTGCCCGCTTGGCACCGAGCGAATCTGCCGCCACCGAATCGACCGTGACGTCGACTGGTTCGTCCGCCTCAATCGCTGCATTCAACGCTCGGCAGGTCTCCGGCTCAACCGCGACAGTGCGCACCCCGTGATGAGTCGCGGCCGTCGCGACGCCGGCGAACAGACCGCCGCCTCCGACCGAGACGACGACCGTGTCGAGATCGGGCACCTGTGCGAGGATCTCGGTCATCAAGGTGCCCGCGCCGGCGGCGATGAGCGGATGGTCGTAGGCGTGCGAAGCCAACGCCCCCGATGAGTCGACGAATTCCTGGCAAGCGGCGGCTGCCTCGGCGAATTCGGAACCGACCAACTCCACGTGCGCACCATACGAACGCAGTCGTTCGACCTTCACGCTCGGCGCGGTGGTCGGCAGGAACACGGTCGCCGGTACACCGGCGGCACGTGCCGCCCATGCGCAGGCGAGTCCGGCGTTGCCGCCCGATGCGATCGTCACTCCCGCCTCGGGGAAGGTGCCCTCGGCGAGATGCGCCTGGATGAAGTTCTGCGCACCGCGGGCCTTGAACGTGCCGGTGTGCTGCATGAACTCGAGGGCGAAGACGTGTCCTTCTTCGTCGGCCGGGGCCACGGTCACCGGGCGCACACGGCCGGCGATCCGTGCAGCGGCGGCTTCGATGTCGGAGTACGTCAGCTCAGTCATCTCATCAGCCTATGCGAGAGCTGCTGAGGGGGTGCGCCGCCTCGGTGGATTGTTGGGTCGATCCACGGCGTTTCAGGCGGAGGAATCACCGTGGATCGACCAGGAAATCGAGGTGCAGGTGACGAACCGGGGGTTCGCGGCAGCCTCAGTGATGCTTCGTCAGGCCGAGGTCGTTGCCCTTCGTCTCCTTGACGAGGCTGACGCCGATGAGCGAGATGATGCACACGATGATCATGTAGATCGCGATCGAGATCGATGAGCCGGTCTCGGCGAGCAGTGTCTCGGCGATGGTCGGGGCGAAGGCGCCGCCGAGGATCGCACCGAGCGCGTAGCCGATCGAGACACCCGAGTAGCGGACCTCGACAGGGAACATCTCCGCATACATCGCCGACATCGGGCCATACGACAGGCCCATGCCGACGGTGAGGACGAAGATGCCGATGCCGTACATCCAGATGTTCGCCATATCGATCATGAGGAAGGTCGGGATGAGCCAGACGATGAGCAGGACGTATCCGATCTGGAAGGTCCGCACGCGACCGAGCTTGTCCGACAGCGCACCGCCCCACATCGTGAACACCAGCCAGCCGAAGCTCGCGAGCGTCGTCGCCAACAGCACGGGTGCACGGTCGAGGCCGACGGATCCGCCCTCGGCGATGGGGCGTGAGGCGTAGGCGGCGAAGAACGCGATGATCATGTAGCCCACGGCGTTGTTGCCGATGAAGATGAGCGCGGAGAGGACGACTTCCTTCGTGTTCTTCTTGAACAGGGTGCCCAAAGGAGCTGAGGATTCGGCCTTGCGCTCGGCGAGCTCGGCGAAGACCGGGGACTCCTCGACCTGCCGGCGGATGTAATAGCCGACGAAGACGAGGACGACTGAGAAGAGGAACGGGATCCTCCATCCGAAGCTCGCGAACTGTTCGGCGGAGAGGACCGTGGTGAGCACCCAGATCACACCGGTGGCCAGGATCATGCCGACCGGCACGCCGATCTGCGGGTACGCACCGAAGATGCCGCGCTTGGAGATCGGAGCATGCTCGACCGACAGCAGCGCGGCCCCACCCCATTCGCCGCCGGCGGAGAAGCCCTGGAGGATCCGCAGCAGGGTGAGCAGGATCGGCGCGCCGACACCGATCATCGCGTAGTTCGGGAGCAGACCGATGAGCGAGGTCGCGGCCCCCATGAGGATGAGTGTGAGCACGAGCATCTTCTTGCGTCCGATCCGATCGCCGAGGTGGCCGGCGATGATCGCGCCCAACGGGCGGAAGAGGAACGAGATGCCCAGAGACGCCCACGCCATGATCTGGCCGAGTGCCGGATTGTCCGCGGCCAAAGGGCCGAAGTACTGGGCGGAGAGGACGAGGCCGGCGGCCTGAGCGTAGATGAAGAAGTCATACCACTCGATGGTGGTGCCGACGAGGGTGCCGGCGAGGACCTTACGCTCCTCGCGGGTGATCGAATGAGGGGTGGCCGGATTCGGAGTGACCGGGCCTGAAGCGGTGGCGGACATGAGCGGAACCTTCTGTTGCTGGGCGACTTTGCCGGGTGCCGTCTCCGGAGGCGGTGGTCCTCGACTCTGAGTGATCGCCGGTGCCTCGGGTCTGGCGGCGGACGGATGGACGTCTGCCTCGACTGACTGCCTGGTCAGTAATTGAGAACGATCATAGGTCAGAATGCACCCCCGTGTCACTCGGTGACAATTACCGACCGATTGGTTAGTATATGTTGAGGAATCGGCAGCGGTGCCGAATGCGGCCGCCGTGGACCGGGAGACGTCGTTTCACCAGGGAGAGCAAAGCATGACCGAAATCCTCAGTTCCTATGTGGCCGGAACCTGGCACACCCCCGGCTCGGCCGACGGTGCCCGGCCCGTCCGCGACGCCGGCACGGGGGAACTCCTGCACTCGGTGAGCTCGGCCGGAGTCGACTTCGCCGCCGTCGCCGACCACGCCCGGACCACCGGCATCGCCGAACTGCAGAAGCTCACCTTCCACCAGCGCGGTGTGATCCTCAAGAAGCTCGCGACCTACCTCATGGAGCGCACGAAGGACTACCACGAGATCTCCTTCACCACCGGCACCACCAAGCGCGACGCCTTCGTCGACATCGAAGGCGGAATCGGCACACTCTTCACCTACTCCGGCGTCGCCCGCCGCCAGATGCCGAACTCGACTGTCCACCTCGACGGCGGAGTCGAACGCCTGTCGAAGAACGGCACCTTCGTCGGTCGCCACATCCTCACCTCCCGGCAAGGCCTTGCGCTGCAGATCAACGCCTTCAACTTCCCCGTCTGGGGCATGCTCGAGAAGTTCGGACCGATGTTCGTCGCCGGCGTCCCCGTCGTCGTCAAACCCGCCACCGACACCGCCCACCTGACCCACGCCGTGGTCGCGGATATGATCGAATCCGGTCTGCTCCCTGCCGGTGCGATCCAGCTGGTCACCGGTGACGTCACCCCGCTCTTCGACCACCTCGCCGAACAGGACGCGATCGCGTTCACCGGCTCAGCCAACACCGCCCGCACGCTGTCCGCGCTCGACTGCGTGACCCAGCGCGGCACCCGCTTCTTCGCCGAGGCGGACTCACTCAACTTCTCTCTGCTCGGTCCCGACGCCGCACCCGGAACGGAGGAATTCGACCTCTTCGTCTCCGGCGTCGTCGCCGAGATGACCGTCAAGGCCGGACAGAAGTGCACCGCGATCCGCCGCACCTTCGTCCCCGAAGCCCACGCCGAGGCGGTCGGCGAGGCCATCATCGCGAAGCTTTCCACCCAGGGTGTCGGAGATCCGCGCGAGAAGTCCACCCGCCTGGGCCCCGTGGTCTCCGACAAGCAGCGCACCGACGTTCTCGACGCGGTCGACCAGATCATCGCCGGGGGAGCGCATCTGCTCACCGGCGGCCGTGAGGAATCCGATCATCTGGCCGCCGAACACGGCGGAGCCTATGTCGCGGCCACCGTCCTCCAGGCCGATGACGCCTGGGCCGATGCCGTCCACGACATCGAAGCCTTCGGGCCCGTGACCTCGATCATCGCCTATTCCGACACCGAGGAGGCCGTCCGCCTGGCCGCCCGTGGCCGCGGTTCGCTGGTCGGCTCCGTCGTCACCCACGACCGTGAGTTCGCCACCGAATTCGTCCGCAAGATCGCCCCATGGCACGGCCGCGTGCTCGTCCTCGACCGCGACGATGCCGAAGAGTCGACCGGTCACGGTTCGCCGCTGCCGAACCTCATCCACGGCGGCCCCGGACGGGCCGGCGGCGGTGAGGAGATGGGCGGACTGCGCGGTATCACACACTTCATGCAGCGCACCGCGATCCAGGCCTCCCCGGACATGCTCACCGCGATCGGCGGGGAATGGGTCAACGGATCGGAGCGCCGCCTCGGCGATCATCCGTTCACGAAGTCGCTGGCGGACCTACGCGTCGGTGACACACTCGATTCGGAATGGCGGGAGGTCACGCTCGACGATATCGAGCACTTCGCGAACTTCACCGGGGATACCTTCTACGCCCACATGAACGAGGAGGCGGCCGCCGCGAACCCGTTCTTCCCGGGACGCGTGGCGCACGGCTACCTCATCGTGTCCTTCGCCGCCGGACTCTTCGTCCAGCCGGACCCGGGCCCGGTGCTCGCGAACTACGGACTCGAAGGGCTCAACTTCATCACGCCTGTCTCCCCAGGTGACAAGCTCAAGGTGACGCTCACCGCCAAGCGCATCACCCCGCGTGAGACCGACGAATACGGTGAGGTCCGCTGGGACGCGCAGGTCGTCAACCAGAACGACGAACCCGTGGCGAACTACGATGTGCTCACCCTGGTGGCCAAGGAGTACTGAGGGCTCGGTTGGGTTGAAGGCCCTGCCGGTCGGACAGGCAGGTAAGAGTCGCCCCGCGCGGAGGATGTGCATCCTCGGCGCGGGGCGACGTCGTTCATGAGGTCCGGGGCACCCGGACCCTGAGCGAAGAAGGGCGGATCGTCACGGTCGCCGGGGTCTGTGCGACCGCGTCGCCGTCGGCGACGATCTCGACCGGTGCGGCACCGGCGGGAGTGTCGATGCGGATCTCGCGAGCCCGGCTGAGATGGATGTTCGGATGCCGGTCGTGCCTGCCGGACATGAACGCGACGAGTTCGACGGCGAGCTTCGGCAGCCATGCCTCCTTGAGGAGGACGACGTCGATGAGTCCGTCGTCGATCGCCGCCTCGGGTGACAGTGTGAGCCCGCCCCCGTAGCGGCCGGAATTCGCGAACCCCGCGGTCAGGCCCCGGAAGTCGAGGCGCTGTCCGTCGACTGTCAGCTCGAGGTCGATGCTCCTCGGCGGCAGGATCGCACGCAGGATCCCGTACAGGTACACCCAATGGCCCCGGACGACCCTGGTTGAGTTCGCATGCCGCTGGACGGTCGAGTCGAGGCCGAGACAGACGTTGCCGAGGCTGATCGTGCCATCGAGGTCGAGCACGTCGATCACTCGATCGCTGCCGTCGGCGATCGTGGCCACAGCCTCTTCGACGCGCTTAGGGATGCCGAGTTTGCCGATGAGGTCATTGCCGCGGCCACCGGCGATGACGCCCAGCGCTGTGTCCGTATCGACGAGGCCGGCGGCGACTGTACGCGCCATCCCGTCACCGCCGAGTGCGCCGACGACCTTGGCGCCCTCGGCGGCGAATGCTGCGGCGAGCTCCTTCGCATGTTCCTCGCTCGTGCTTCTCACAAGCCGTGCCTCGAGACCGTGTGCGGCGAAAGCGTGGACGAGCGGATCGATGCGTCTGAGCACCGCTCCGCGCCGTGCCGTGGGATTGAGGATCACGGGCACGACCGCCGGATCGGCGACCGGCCGCGCAGAGCCCCGGTCTGCGGAACCCGTGCCGAAGTCGCCCTTGTCTTCGATGCCGCTCACAGTCGATCCGGTCCGTTCATCAGCTTGCCGGGATTCATGATGCCGGTCGGGTCGACCTCGGCCTTGGCTGCGCGCAGCATCCGCAGCCACATCTGACCGGCCTCGGCGGGCAGCCACGGAGCGTGATCGGTACCGACGGCATGGTGATGGGTGATCGTGCCGCCACCGTTCACGATTGCCTCGCTGGCAGCAGACTTCAGCGCCTTCCACTGGGCGATCTCCGCCCCGACCTCCTGCTTGGCGAAGACCGTGTAGTACAGCGAGCAGCCGGTGGCATAGAGGTGCGAGACGTGGCAGAGCACGAAAGCAGGAGTGCCGCGATCGGCCATCGCCTTCTCGATTCCCGCGCCGATCGCACCGTGGAGGTCCTCCACCTTCGACCACGGGGCCGAGGTCTCCATCGTCTCGACGATCATGCCCTCACGCAGCAGCTGATCCCGCAGGTACGGAGTCGAGAAGCGGTGCTTCTCCCACGAGGCCTCCGGAACCGCGCCGAGGTTGACGCCCTTGTGCCTGCGCACGATCGAACGACCCTGGGAGCGACGCGCACGAACATCGGAGGGGGTGCCGTCGTAGCGGACGACCAGCAGGCAGGGAGTCGTGAGGCCGCGGGCGCGCAGGTACGCGAGAACGCCCTTGCGCTGCAGCTCGCTGCCGAGCTGCGCGAGACCGAACGCGGTCTCGTTGACATCCGAGAGACGGGCGATGTCGAGGTGCAGTCCCGACTGTTCCATCTCCCGCAGCGCCGCGGCCCCGGATTCGAAGTCCGGGAAGAACCAGGAGTCGCCCTGCACTGCCTTCGGCACGCGATGGATCCGCAGGGTCGCCTCGGTGATGATGCCCAGCGTTCCCTCGGAGCCGACGAACAGCTGGCGCGGATTCGGTCCGGCCGCCGTCGCCGGGGTGGTGCGCAGCTCGACGGGACCGTTCGGGGTCGAACAGCGCAGACCGCAGACGTTCTCATCGATGCGGCCGTAACCGGTCGACTGCTGACCGGCCGAGCGGGTGGCGACCCAGCCGCCGACGGTGCTGAACTCGAAGGACTGCGGATAGTGGGCCAGCGTGAAGCCGCGAGCCTGCAGCGCCTCCTCGAGGTCGGGTCCGAAGACTCCGGCCTGGACGGTGGCCGTCAGCGACTCCTCGTCGATGTCGATGATCCTGTCGAGGCGGGCCAGGCTGATGCTCACGACCGCCGCGAACTCGCCGCGCACGGCATCGATGCCGCCGACGACACTGGTGCCGCCGCCGAAGGGAACGACCGCCACGGATTCCTCGGCGCACAGCGCGAGGAGGGTGTCCACCTCGGCGTTCGAAGCCGGGTAGAGCACCGCATCGGGAGCGGTGACCAGCTCGCCGCTGCGCAGCCGGATGAGGTCGGGCAGGCTGCGCCCGGCCGCATGGGAGACGCGGACGGCGCGATCGTCGCGGACGAATTCCTCGCCCACCGCCTCGGCGAAACGGGCCCTGACTGCGGACGGCAGGACTGATTCGGGCAGCTCGACGTCCTCGAGCGCCACATGCGGCCTGTCGACTCCGGCCGGCCACCCGCAGTGTTTGCTCAGTATCATCTTCGCCCCGGGTTTGACCGGGCCGTCGTGGCCGTCTTCGCCCCAGCCCCACCAGCGCATACGCGGCTTGTCCATGGTCGTCATCCTTCGTGTCGTGATTCGGTGGTGAGTTCCGGAGCGAGCCGGGCCACAGCGTCATAGAGGTCAGCGCGGTCGGCGTCGACGAGTCCCCACCGGGTCCGCCGGTCGATGACGTCCTCGACCGTCAGCGCCAGTTCGTGTTCGACGGCGAAACGGACCTCCGCGCCGGTCAGCGGGATGCCCTCGCGTACGGGTTCGTTGAGGGAGGGGTCGGCATCGCCGTAGGCTGCCACCTTCGCTGCGTCGGTTCCGTAGCTGGCGACGAGGCGGTCGGGCAGGCCGGGTGCGGGTGTGCCCTTGCCGACGAGGCCGAGTTCGGTCGTCCGGCATGCTCCGACGCGCAGTCCGCCGACCTTGACGACGTCGTCGACGGCGTCTTCGGCCATGCGGCGGTAGGCGGTGAGCTTGCCCCCGACGATCGTCAGCGCCCCGGTCCGCGAGTCGCGCAGCAGGGCGTGTCTGCGGGAGAGGTCGGCGCTGCTCGAGGTGTCGCTTGTCTTGATCAGCGGGCGGAAACCGGCGTAGCCGCCGACGATGTCGTCAGTAGTCAGCTTGTCTTCGAGAACGGCGTTGGTCGTGTCGAGGAGGAACGCCTCCTCATCGCCGTCGGGCAGGGCACGGCCCGGGATCGGACCGTGGTGCGGATCGTCGGTGAGACCGATCATGACCAGACCGTTGGGCCACGGCACAGCGAAGACGTAGCGACCGAAGTGACCGGGCACCGGGGCGGTGATCGCGGCCTGTGGGTCGCCGAGGCGGGCGGCAGGAACGAGAATGTGCGAACCCTTGCTCGGTGCCAGTTCGACCTCGTCCGAGAGAGTGTCCGACCAGACGCCGGCTGCATTGACGATCTGTCGGGTGCGCAGCGTGTGCTCATCCCCGGTGAGGCGGTCCCTGATGTGAACACGAGTGGGTTCGATGTCGGTTGCCTCGGCGTAGGTGATGACACCCGCACCGTGTTCGGCGGCGGTCCGGGCCAAGACGACGACGAGCCGGGCATCGTCGATGAGCTGACCGTCCCAGCTGAGCAGCCCGCCGCGCAGACCGTCGGTCGCCGTCGTCGGGGCGAGCTGCCGGACTTCGGCGGCCGAGACGCGGCGGGGATGGGGGAGAAGCTCCTTCGGGGTGCGGGCGAGCATCCGCAGGAGGTCGCCGGCGTGGAAGCCGGTGTTCGTCATGGCCGCCTCGACGCGACCGACCCCCGGATGCAGCGGGAAGATCATCGGCAGCGGCCGGATGAGGTGCGGGGCGATGGTGTTCATCAGCCGGCCGCGTTCGACGGCGGATTCCCACGCGATCCCGACGTCGGCCTTCGCGAGGTAGCGCAGTCCGCCGTGGGCGAGTTTCGAGCTCCAGCTGCTCGTTCCCGAGGCGAGGTCGCCGCGTTCGACGAGGGTCACAGAGAGCCCGCGGCTGGCCGCGTCCAAGGCGACGCCGGCGCCGGTGAATCCACCGCCGATGACGACGACGTCGGAGACATTCGCCGAGGCGGCCGCGAGGTCACGTTCGCGCTGAGCGGCATTGAGGGACGAGGTGTTCGCTGTGGCTTGGGAGCCGAGTCCCGCCGAGGCCGTGGGGCCGTCGTCTGCATTGGTGGAGGTCATTCCCACCCTTTCTGGCACGATGCCGTACCAGTTTGCATTCGGCGATCAGTGTTGTCAAGATCACACTGTGACTAATCAAGGACGCCCCTACGCCGGAGCCAGCCGCGAAGCGCGGGAGAGTGCTCGGCGGGAACAGATCATCGCGGCAGGGATCGAACTGTTCGGGACTCAGGGATACCGGGCGGCCACGGTGGGCGCGATCTGCGATTCCGCAGGGTTGAACAAGCGCTACTTCTACGAATCCTTTGCCACCTTGGAGGATCTCCTGGTCGAGGTCTACGAGCGGGTGGTGGCCGATCTGCGGGCCGTGGTGCTCGCTGGTGGTGCGGCCGATGCAGGGGGCTCTGAGACTGTGACGGAGGCGCAGGGCGCCGAGGCCATGGCGGTGCTGCGCGGATTCATGGACGGGTTTCTCGGCTGGGCGCAGGCGAACCCGATCTTCGCGCGAGTCCACCTCTTCGAAGTGCTCGGAGTCAGTGGGCGCATCGACGAGCTCTACCGTCGGCACGGTCGGGTGATCGGCGGCGAACTCGCCGATGCGCTCTGCGTGGCCGTCTCGGGCACCGTACTCACCGGCACGCGTCGGAGAGTGCTCGGGGACCTGCTCGTCGGCGCCGGTATTCAGATCGTCGTCGACTGGGTGATCGGCGACTATCAGCCTCCGAGGCAGGAGCTGCTGTCCGAGATCGAATCGACACTCGGCTGGGTTCTGACTGCGGGAGTGATCGGGGAAAGCTGAGCCTCGGGGGCCAGGACCCGACCCTCAGGCCTCCAGGCCTTGGAAGGCCATCGTTGTGACCGCCTCGGCGATGGTGTCGGGGTCGACGGGATAGCTGGGGCGGTACCACTCGGTGATCGAGTTGACCATGCCGAAGAGCAGACGGGTGATGAGGCCGGGAGTGAAGTCCGAGAGCAGACCGCCCTCGGCGATGGCGGCCTCGACGAGCGCACGGACCTTCGCATCGATATTGCGTCGGGCCTCGAGGGCTTCGCGTTCCAGCGGTGAGTTTCCGCGCACGCGCAGCAGCAAGGTCACCGAATGGTGGTACTCGATGAGGATGACGACGCTGGCGCGCACGGCCAGCTGCAGGCGTTCGAGCGCGGTGACATTCTCTCGCAGGCTCTCGGTCTCCACAGCGGAATCGAGGGCGCGGATGCCGCGGCTGATCGCCAGGTGCAGCAGCTCTTCCTTCGACTTCACGTGATGGTAGATCGCGGATTTCGTGATGCCGAGCTCACGGGCGACCGTGTCCATCGACGTGCCGTCATAGCCGCGGGAGACGAAGACCTCTGTGGCCTTGTTGATCAAGGTCTCCCGGTCGTAGCCGGGACGGCCGCGGCGCGAGCGTTTGGGGGCGGTCGCCTCGGCGGGGGTCGTCGAGGACGTCGACGCGGCGGTCGTCGATTCCGCGGACGACGTCGTCGAGTCCGGAGCTGTCGACGCGGGTGAGGACGATTCGGGCATGCGCATCAGTCTAATCGGCCACCTCGGTGAGTGCCGCGATCCAAGTCACAGCACTCACCTCGGCGCGCGTCCGCAGCGCCGCTTCAGCGCACGCACTGCGCCTCATCTCAGCGCACGCCCTCGCGGCGGTCGATGATGCGCTTCATCTTGCCGACCGAGCGCGGCAGGTCCCCGGGCATCTTGATGTCGATGGCGCAGGAGACGCCGAGGCGCTCCTTGATGCGGGCGGCCACGAGCTTGTCGAGGCCGTCGAGCTCGACGGCGCCGACGCCTTCGCGGGCCTCGACCTCGACGGTCATCTCATCCATCCGGCCAGGGCGGGTGAGGATGAGCTGGAAGTGGGGGCTCAGCGGTGCGAACTCGAAGAGCACGGTCTCGACGTTCGCGGGGTAGACGTTGACGCCGCGGATGATCATGAGGTCATCGGATCGGCCGGTGATGCGCGAGATGCGGCGGAAGTTCGGGCGCGCGGTGCCCGGCAGCAGTGTTGCCAGATCGTGCGTGCGGTAGCGGATGATCGGCAGCGCCTCCTTCGTCAGCGAGGTGAAGACGAGTTCGCCCTCCTCGCCGTCGGGCAGCACCTCGCCGGTGAAGGGATCGACGATCTCCGGGTAGAAGTGGTCCTCCCAGATCGTCGGGCCGTCCTTCGTCACCGCGGATTCGCAGGCCACGCCGGGGCCCATGACCTCGGAGAGACCGTAGATGTCGACGGCATCGATGTTGAAGGAGTTCTCGATCTCCTTGCGCATCTCGTCCGTCCACGGCTCGGCGCCGCAGATCGCGGTCTTCAGGCTCGTCGTGGTCGGGTCGATGCCCTGCTTGTGGAATTCGTCGAGGATCGTGAGCAGGTACGTCGGGGTGGCCGTGATGATGTCCGGCTTGAAGTCCTGGATGAGCTGCACCTGGCGCGGGGTCTGACCACCGGAGATCGGGACGACGGTGAACCCGTGACGCTCCGCCCCGTGGACGCCGAGGCCGCCGGTGAACAGCCCGTAGCCGTAGGCATTGTGCATCATCTGTCCGCGCTTGCCGCCGGCACCGAGGATGGACCGCGCGATGAGGCTGCCCCACCGATCGAGATCGCCCATCGTGTACCCGACGACGGTCGGCAGGCCCGTCGTTCCCGAGGAGGCGTGGATGCGCGCGACCTGCTCCTGCGGGACGGCGAAGAGCCCGAACGGATAGTTGTCGCGCAGGTCCTGCTTGGTCGTGAACGGCAGCTTCGCAATGTCATCGAGGCTCGTGATGTCGGCGGGAGTCACGCCGAGGTCGTCGAAGGCCTTCCGGTAGAACGGCACCCGTTCGTACACCGAGGTCACCGTCGTCTTGAGGTTCTTCAGCTGGTCGGAGCGCAGCTCGTCCAGGCTCATCCGTTCGCCGGCGTCGAGGTCGGTCTCAGTCATCATCGTCTCCTTGCGAATCTCTTCTGTGTGTCAGATCCAAAAACCGCCGAGGTGGTCCACCGTTCTTCGGTGTTCGGTCGTCGACGGGTGGTTCGGTGGGGGTGGTCCGGCGCGGCATGGTGCCTGTCGCGGAGCCGGCGGCCGTGTGGTTGGTCGGGTCTACTTGCGGGCGGGCAGCGTGCGGGAGCGGCCGCGGTAGGTGGCGATGATGTCGTCGCCGCGCGTGACGGTGACGTCGTAGATGCCCGAGCGGCCCTGCTTGATGACCTCATGGCCGCGGGCGACGAGCTCGTCACCGAGGTACGTGGGTTTGAGGAAGTCGATGTCTCCGCCGGAGGCGACGGTGATCGAGCCGGGATAGTTGCAGGCCATCGCGAAGGTGGTGTCGGCGAAGAGGAAGATGTAGCCGCCGTGGGTGATGTCGTGGCCGTTGGTCATGATGTCGGTGACCGTCATCGAGCACTGCGCCCACCCGGGTCCGTGGTCATCGACGGTGATGCCCAGGTGCTGGGAGGCGCGATCGTTGGCGAACATCGCGGCGGCACCGGTGAGCTCGGGCGCCGCCTCGGTGGGGGCGTCTGCGGGGGACGGAGTGGTCGCCTCGGTGGGGGACTCGGGCGCCGCCTCGGCGGGGGTGGAGGTGTTCGGGGTCTGTGACTCCGCGGTCGTCGTATCGTGGGCGGGCTGTCCCATGGTCGGCTCCTCCTCGAGTCGCGGGTTCAGGCGCCGATGCACGAGGAGTGCCTGCGCCGCTGCGTATTGACGACGGTGAGAGTTCCCCGCGATTCCGGACGGTCAGCCCGTCGGAGAATTAACGACCATCTGGTCAATAAATATCGTTCCGATCGTCGTCGCTGTCAAGTCACGGGGTGTGTTCGGGGTGTGTTCGTCTGCGAATCGCTCACGCATCGTCAAGTGCAGGCGGGAATAGGTCACTATCGGATAGCTGCCGAGAAATATAGGTCGCTATCGGACATCTTCCGGCGCTGAAAGTATCTGATGCTGACCTATATTCGGCGGGCGACGCGGCAGGACGGCGGGGGTGAGTGGCTCCTTCGCGTGGGCGGCACGGCATTGCACCCGGGCCGGGGGTGTGCGACACTGGTGGCAACAATACAGAACAAATGGTCAGTAAATGGATGCCCTCGGGCCAGAGGTCTTACGATGGTCGGACCGATGAGGAGGTCGGCAGCCGCTGACCGAGCCGGGTCCTGACAAGGGCACATCCAAGGGTGGAGTGGTCATGACAACTCAAGTGAACGACAACCGCTTCGACGAGGCGCAGCTGCAGGAACAGTTCGACGCCACGATCGAGGCCAAGGATCGGATCGAACCCCGGGACTGGATGCCCGAGGCCTACCGCAAGACGCTCATCCGCCAGGTCGCGCAGCACGCGCACTCGGAGATCATCGGCATGCAGCCCGAAGGCAACTGGATCTCCCGCGCGCCCTCCCTGCGTCGCAAGGCGATCCTGCTGGCGAAGGTCCAGGACGAAGCCGGACACGGCCTCTACCTCTACTCGGCCGCCGAGACCCTGGGCGCCACGCGCAACGAGCTCACCGAGAAGCTCGTCGCCGGCAAGCAGAAGTACTCCTCGATCTTCAACTACCCGACCCTGTCCTACACGGATGTCGGCACGATCGGCTGGCTCGTCGACGGGGCGGCCATCTGCAACCAGGTGCCGCTGTGCCGGACCTCCTTCGGCCCCTACGGCCGCGCGATGATCCGCATCTGCAAGGAAGAGTCCTTCCACCAGCGCCAGGGCTACGAGCTGCTGATGACGATGATGCGCGGCACCGACGCTCAGCGCGAGATGGTCCAGGAATCGGTCAACCGCTTCTGGTGGCCGGCGCTGATGATGTTCGGACCTCCCGACGACAACTCGCCGAATACCGAGCAGTCGATGGCCTGGGGCATCAAGACCCACACCAACGACGAGCTGCGCCAGAAGTTCGTCGACATGTCCGTCCCGCAGGCCGAAGCCCTCGGCGTGACGTTCCCCGATGAGAACCTCAAATGGAACGAAGAGCGCGGACACTACGACTTCTCCACCCCGAACTGGGACGAGTTCTGGGCCGTCGTCAAGGGAGACGGACCCTGCAACGAACAGCGCCTCAATCACCGCAAGCGCGCCTGGGACGAAGGAGCGTGGGTGCGCGAAGCAGCGCTCGCCTTCGCCGAGAACCAGACCGCCGAGGCGGCCGCCACCCCGACCGCGGCCGGTGCGACTCCCGCTGCCGGAGTTGACACCACCACCCCCGAGGAGACAGCGAAATGACCGAGACCAACTCCGGCCCCACCTCGGCGAAGGATGAATCCGCTGCGGGCTCGACCCGCGGCGAATGGCCGCTGTACGAGGTCTTCGTGCGCGGCAAGCGCGGACTCAACCACGTCCACGTCGGATCCCTGCACGCCGCCGACGACCAGATGGCCGTCCACCATGCCCGCGACGTCTACACCCGACGCAACGAAGGCGTGAGCATCTGGGTCGTCCGCGCCTCCGACATCACGGCCTCGAGCCCGGACGAGAAGGACCCGATGTTCGCCCCCAGCGGCGACAAGGTCTACCGCCACCCCACCTTCTACGACATCCCCGCCGATGTCCCCCATATGTGAGAAGGGGCGAGAGATGACTGCGAACAACGAACCCACCATCCACGTCGAACACGACGAAGCCGGCACGAACGTCGATCACGGCGACCACGACAACGCGTACTCCGGTCTGCTCGTCAACGACGCGAACTGGGCCTTCGGCACCGACTTCGAAGACCCCCTGGCCGGCGTCGACACGACCGTGCCCGACGGCGTCGACGCCAAGGACCTCGGCGCGTACTGCCTCATGCTCGGCGACGACGCCCTCGTCTTCAGCCAGCGGATCTCCGAATGGTGCTCGAACGCCCCTGACCTCGAAGAGGACATCGCGCTGGCGAACATCGCCCTCGACCTCCTCGGGCAGGCTCGTCTCCTGCTCGCCCGCGCCGCCGCAGCCGATCCGGAGCTCGTCCCTGAACTCCCCGAAGGCTCCCCGGTCCCCGATGAGGACCGTCTCGCGTTCTTCCGCAACGACTTGGGCTTCCGCAATGTCCGCCTCGCCGAGGTGCCCAATGGCGACTTCGCCGAGGCGGTCGCGAAGATCCTCATCTACTCCACCTGGCGCCTGTCGATCTTCGAACGCCTCACCGACAGCCGCGACACCGTGCTCGCGGCCATCGCGGCCAAGGGCGTGAAGGAGATGTCCTACCACCGCGACTTCGCCGGACGCTGGGTCGTGACCCTGGCCCGCGGCACCGAGGAATCGAAGTCCCGCCTGGTCACCGCGCTGAACGGCCTGTGGCCGCTGTGGTCCGAGCTCTTCGAGACCCATCCGGTCGAGACTGCCGTGGCCGAGGCCGGAATCGGCGTCGACCCCGCGACCGTGGCCGATGAGGCATCCGTCATCCTCGACCAGGTGTTCGCCGCAGCCGGAATCGACCGGCCCGAACGCGGCGGACTGGCCGGAGTCGGCGTCCACGGCGGCAAGGGCCGCGACGGACTCCACACCGAGGCCCTGTCGAAGCTGCTCGCCGAGATGCAGGTCGTCGCCCGGGAGCACCCGGAGGGTCAGTGGTGACCGCCATGCTCGAGACCTACCCGACCGACACCCGTACAGCAGACATCACCGACGCCGAGGCGATCGACCGTGCCTGGGCCGCCGCCGAACGCGTGACCGACCCCGAGATGCCGATGCTCACCCTCCTCGACCTCGGAGTTCTGCGCGACGTCACGATTGAGAACGGCCACGTCGTCACCACCATCACCCCCACCTATTCGGGCTGCCCGGCGATGGCGACGATGCGCGATGACCTGCAGCGCGAACTCCTCGAGGCCGGCTTCCCCGACGCCGAGGTGCGCGTGTCCCTGACACCCGCCTGGACGAGCGACTGGATCACCGAACGCGGCAGACAAGCACTCAAGGACGCCGGAATCTCCCCACCAGGGTCCGCCCCAGTCCGCACCGGCCCCGTGGCGCTGACCCTCATGCCCACCCGCCGCGCCGTGACCTGCGTGCTGTGCGGATCCGACAACGTCCGCCTGTCCTCCGAGTTCGGCGCGACCGCGTGCAAGGCGATGTACCAGTGCAACGACTGCCTCGAACCGTTCGACCATGTGAAGGAGATCTGATGACACAGACGATCGATCAGACCGCCGAGGCGGCTCCCGCCACCGAGCCCGCCGACGGACGCTCCCGGTCGGCTTTCTACCCACTCACCGTGAAGTCCGTCGACCACCTCACCGAGGATTCGGCCGCAGTGACTTTCGACGTGCCGGCCGAATACAGCGAACTCTTCGACTTCGCCGCCGGACAGTCCCTGACCCTGCGACGCATCATCGACGGCCAGGAGCACCGCCGCACCTATTCGATCTGCGCCCCGGCGGGAACCGCCCCGCGCATCGGTGTCCGCGAAGTCCCCGAAGGGCTCTTCTCCCTGTGGCTGGTCAACGAGGTCCGAGCCGGCGACACCATCGAGGTGCAGCCGCCCTCGGGCAGCTTCCGCGCCGACGCCTCCGCCGGCGGCCGGCACCTGTGCATCGCGGCGGGTTCGGGAATCACCCCGATGCTCTCCATCGCCTCGACCGTGCTGTCCAACCCCGACGCCTCGGTGACCCTGCTCTACGGCAACCGGCACACGAACACCGTGATGTTCGCCGAGGAGCTCGCCGACCTCAAGGACGCCCGCAACCAACAGCTCGACCTCGTCCACGTCCTCTCCCGCGAACCCCGCGATGTCGAGCTCTTCTCCGGCCGCCTCGACGCGGAGAAGCTGCGGGATCTGCTCACCGCCATCGTCCCGATCGGCAGCATGGACCATGTGTGGCTGTGCGGCCCCTTCGGCATGCTCGAAGACGCCCGCAAGGTCCTCGCCGAATTCGACGTGCCGAAGGAGAAGATCCACTTCGAGCTCTTCTACGTCGACGAACCCCCACCGGAGGTCGTCCACGCGGACAAGGTCGTCGAAGGGGCCACCAGCGACGTTACGGTCATCCTCGACGGGAAGCGCTCCACCTCGGCGATGTCGCAGGGCAAGACCATCCTCGATTCCGCACAGGAATCCCGGTCCGATCTGCCGTTCGCCTGCAAGGGCGGCGTCTGCGGAACCTGCCGCGCGAAGATCTGCGGCGGCGAAGTCAACATGGTCCGCAACTACGCCCTCGAGGACGCCGAGGTCGAAGCGAACTTCGTCCTCACCTGCCAGACGTTCCCCGTCAGCGACGAGGTCACGGTCGACTTCGACTCCTGAGCGTCCCGAACCCCAGCGGGCGCGGGCCCGCACACCAACGGGTGCAAGCCCGTACCATGTCACCTACCCGAACTCTTCAGCGAGGAGACCCATGCCCGAGGCATTCATTCTGGACGGACTGCGCACCCCCATCGGACGCTACGGGGGTGCACTGGCCGACCAGCGGCCCGACGACCTCGTGGCGACCACGATGAAGACCGTCGTCGAGCGGGCGGGCATCGACCCGACCGATATCGACGAGGTGATCCTCGGCTCGGCGAACCAGGCCGGTGAGGACAACCGGAACATCGCGCGCATGGCCGTGCTCCTGGCCGGACTGCCCGAATCCGTGCCCGGGTTCACCGTCAACCGTCTGTGCGCCTCGGGGATGACCGCGATCACGACGGCACGGGCGATGATCGCCGCGGGAGATGCCGATGTGGTCGTGGCGGGCGGAGTCGAATCGATGACTCGAGCCCCGTGGGTGAGCGAGAAGCCCTCGCGTGCGTGGTCGAAGCCGGGCCGGACCTGGGACACCTCCATCGGCTGGCGGTTCACGAACCCCGCCTTCGGTGAAGACACGACTCTGTCGATGCCGCAGACGGCCGAACGCGTCGCCGAGAAGTGGCAGCTGAGCCGTGAGGCCCTCGACGAATTCGCCTATCAGTCCCATCAGAAGGCGCTCGCCGCGCAGAACGCCGGCAGCTTCGATCCGGAGATCCTGCCCATCGGAGAAATCACCGCCGATGAGGGTCCGCGCGATTCGACGTTGGAGAAGCTCGGCAAGCTGCGCCCCATCCACGGACCCGGGGGCGTCATCACCGCCGGAAACTCCTCCTCGCTCAATGACGGTGCCGCCGTCGTCGTGCTCGTGTCCGAGGACTATGCGAACAAGCACGGACTCACCCCGCGCGCCCGGATCGTCGCCGGTGCCAATGCCGGTGTGTCCCCGGAGATCATGGGCATCGGACCCGTCCCCGCGACCCGGAAGGTGCTCGAGCGCACCGGGTGGAAGGTCGGCGAACTCGAGGCTGTCGAACTCAATGAGGCCTTCGCCTCCCAGTCGCTGGCGTGCATGGGCGACCTCGGCCTCGACCCGGAGACCGTCAACGGCTTCGGCGGAGCGATCGCGCTCGGCCACCCGCTGGGCTGCTCGGGCACCCGCATCACTCTGACCCTGCTCAACCGCCTGGAGCAGGCCGGGGCGAAGAAGGGACTGGCGACCATGTGCGTGGGCGTCGGCCAGGGTTCGGCGCTGCTGCTGGAGCGCGTGTGAGCGCCGGCGGCACCGGCGGGGACACGAACGGCGCACCCGGCGTGAACGATTCCGCCTCCCCGCTGCTCATCGAACGCCATTCCGACCGCACGATCATCCGCCTCAACCGGCCGGAGGTCCGCAACGCCATCGACCAGTCGATGGTCGATGCCCTCCACGCGGTGTGTGCCGAACTCGAGGCCGAACCGAAGGTCGCGATCCTCACCGGCAC
This sequence comes from Brevibacterium sediminis, assembly GCF_013623905.1. GTDB lineage: Bacteria > Actinomycetota > Actinomycetes > Actinomycetales > Brevibacteriaceae > Brevibacterium > Brevibacterium sediminis. The sequence continues at coordinate 102,755 of NZ_JABKDD010000004.1, read as the reverse complement.
CTCCGGCATCTTCGCCGCAGGTGCCGATATCTCGCAGCTGCGCAATCGTCGCCGCGATGATGCCCTGGCCGGGATCAACTCGAAGATCTTCTCCCGCATCCAGGAACTGCCGATGCCGGTCATCGCGCTCGTTGAGGGATTCGCCCTCGGCGGCGGAGCCGAGCTCGCCTTCGCCGCGGACTTCCGCATCGGGACCCCGTCGACGAAGATCGGCAACCCGGAGACCGGTCTGGGCATCCTCGCCGCCGCCGGAGCCGCCTGGCGTCTGCGCGAACTCGTCGGCGAGCCCCGCGCCAAGGAGATCCTCCTGGCCGGACGCACCCTGCAGGCCGACGAAGCCAAGGCCATCGGTCTGCTCAACGACGTCGTCGATCCCGAGGACCTCGAACTCGCCGGTCAGGCACTGGCCGATCGGATTGCGAGCTTCGCACCCCTGGCCGTGCGGCTGAGCAAATCGGCGTTCCACGCGCCGCGTGAAGCGCATCCGCTCATCGACAATGTGGCCCAGGCCGTGCTGTTCGAAACCGAGGAGAAGTTCGCCCGCATGGATGCGTTCCTGTCCAAGCGCGAGGCCAAGAAGGCGAAGAAGACAGCCGAGCAGGAAGCGGCCGAGCGCGCACGCGCCGAGGCCGTGACCACCGAAGCGATCGACCAGCAGCGCGATTCGCGCACCCGAGAAGAAGGCGACAACGCATGAGCGACACCACTGACACCCCCACCGAGGCGGCCCCCACCACCGCCCGCGTCCCCGATGTCGTCGGCGTCTTCGGAGGCGGTCGGATGGGTGCCGGAATCGCGCATGCCTTCGCCACCGCCGGTGCCCGAGTCATCGTCATCGAGAACACCGACGACACCGTGGCCGCAGCCCGGGAACGCATCGACGCGTCGACGAGTAAGTCACGGTCCAAGGGCATCGAGGTGCCCGGAACCGTCGTCGTCGACCGTGATCCCACCCTGCTCGACGAGGCTCTCCTCGTCGTCGAAGCCGTGCCCGAGATCGTCGAACTCAAACAGGAGGTCCTTGCGACCATCGCGAAGCACGCTCCTGCTGCGAGCATCGGCACGAACACCTCGGCGCTGTCGATCGACGAGCTCGCCGCAGCCCTGCCGCGGCCGCAGGCGCTCATCGGCCTGCACTTCTTCAACCCGGTGCCCGTGTCCGAACTCGTCGAGGTCGTCGTCGGCACCCACACCGATCCCAAGCTCGTCGACGTCGCCAAGGAATGGGTGACGGGTCTGGGGAAGACTGCGATCACGGTGAAGGACTCGCCCGGATTCGCCTCCTCCCGCCTCGGCGTGGCTCTCGCTTTGGAAGCGATGCGGATGGTCGAAGACGGCGTCGCCAGTGCGGAGGACATCGACCGGGCCATGACCCTTGGCTACCGGCATCCGGCCGGGCCGCTGAAGACGACGGACATCGTCGGCCTCGATGTGCGCCTCGGCATCGCCGAGCACCTCGCAGCGGAGATCGGTGAGCGCTTCACACCCCCGCAGATACTGAAGGACAAGGTCGCCGCCGGTGAACTCGGCCGCAAGACCGGACAGGGTTTCTACACCTGGTGACCACGGGCGTCCGCCCGGCGGGCACCGGCCGCACCACACTGACAGGACACGCAAAGGAGCATCCATGACCGAGATCCAACTGAAGAACCGCGGCCCGATCGCCGAGCTCGTCCTCGACGGACCCGAGTCCCGCAACGCCCTCGACGCGGACAACCTCCGCGACATCGCGGCCGCCGTGGCCAAGGTCGCCGAGGCGGTCCCGAACGTCCGCGTGCTCCTCATCCGCGGAGAGGGCAAGGTCTTCTGCTCCGGTCGCGATATCGCGAACGTCGACGTCGAGACGGATGACGCCCACGCCTTCCTCGCCGAGATCTTCGCCCCCGTCTTCCAGGCGATCAGGGCGCTGCCGATCCCCGTGATCGCCCAGGTCCAGGGGGCGGCCCTCGGGCTCGGGTACGGGGTCGCGGCGGCAGCCGACATCATCTTCGCCGCCGATGATGCGAAGTTCGGGTCCCCGTTCGCCGCAATCGGTGCGATGCTCGATTCCGGCGCCCACCACGTGTTCCTCGACCGGGTCGGCTATCACCGGACGATGGATCTTATCGTCACCGGTGATTTCATGACCGGCGCCGAGGCGGCCGCCACCGGGATCGTCTCCCGTGCGGTTCCCGCCGTGGAACTGACCGACTTCGTCGAATCGAAGCTGGAGAAGATCGTCACCGGACCGGCCGAGGCCTTCGCGATGGAGAAGGGCTTCGTGCAGAAGCTCGCCGACGAACGCCCGAATCTCGCCGAGGTGCTCGCCCAAGAGGCGGCCCTGCAGGAATCGGCGCGGCAGACCCCGGACTACGCCGAAGGGTTCACGGCGTTCCAGGAGCGTCGAAAGCCGAACTTCGACTAAGACTCAGGAACTTCAGGCGTCTCTGCCTGTGCGTGTTCGGCGTCTCGGGTGCGCTTCCAGCGGCGCATCGTGATGATCGTCAGCGTGATGACCAGTGCCCAGGAGATGCCCACGCCGATGCCGTTGAGGACATTCGGCTCCCCGATGAAGGCGCCGACGGCCACGAGGGAGAGCTGACCCGGCAGGGACGAGATGATGGTGGCGCTGAGGAATGTGCGGTTGTCGATGCCCAGTGCTCCGCTGCCGTAGTTGACCGGCCAATACGGGAACCCGGGCATGAGGCGCAGGGTGCACACTGCGTAGAAGCCGCCGCCGGTGAGCTTGGATTCGATCGTCTCGGCATGGGAGCCGAGCAGCCGCAGCACGGTGTCCCGGCCGAGCGCTCGAGCGATCCAGTAGCCGATCCAGCATCCCGCGACGACTCCGACCATCGACAGAATGGTGCCGAACGGCAGCCCGTAGATGAGTCCTCCGGCGGTGGCCATGATCGTCACGGGGATCGGGGTGGCGGCGACGGCCATGTAGATGAGGACGAAGACGGCGAAGCCCCAGAATCCGGCGGCCGCGATATCGGCTTGCAGCACGTCGACCGAGGGCAGCCGAACATTGAAGACCGCCCATACTCCGGCCAGAACGACGAGGGCGAGAGCGATATTGCGCAGGATCGTCGGCCAGTCGAGGCGCCAATGGCCCGACCGGGGGCGGTGCGACCACTCCGCGGGCGAGGCGTCTTCGTGTCCGGGCATGGCCCGATCTTACGTCTCGCCCGGGGTGGTTGGGCAATCTCCGGCTCAGGCTGCGGGGCCCTCGGTCAGAGTCACCTTCGCGCTGTGGGTCTGACCGTTGGCGTCCGTCCAACTCAGCGACACGGTGTCACCGGGCTTGTGCTCGGCGATGGCCGAGGAGAGGCCGGTGCCGTCGGTGATCTGGGTCGAGCCGATCCGTGTGATCGTGTCTCCGGCGGTCAGTCCCGCCTCGGCGGCGGGGGTGTCCTCATAGACTCCGGCGACGACTGCTCCTTCGGCCTGCGACGACGAGCCCGACTGGCTCGGCTGACCTGACTGGCCGTTCGAACTGCCGTCTCCTGGCTGGATCGACTGGCTGCCCTGGCCCGACTGGCTCGACTGCCCGTTCTGCGAATCCTGTTGGACCCCGATGCCGAGGAACGCCGGATAGCCGAGGGTGTTCGTGCTCGTCTGCTCGCCGTCGATGATCGACTCGGCCGTGGACAGCGCCGACTCGATCGGGATGGCGAAGCCGGTGACCGTGGCCGATCCCGACGAGGCCGCGGTATTCATGCCGACGACCTCGCCTTCGTCATCGAGCAGGGCCCCACCCGAATCGCCCGAGACGATATCGGCCTGGACCTGGATCATATTGTTCAGCGTCTCCGAATCCTCGGAGCCCTGAGCGGTGGTGGTGACGGAGGCGCCGAGGTCGGTGACCGTGCCGTCGGCGGCCTGCAGCTGTCCCTGTCCCTCGGAATTGCCGACGGCGGTGACGTCGTCACCGACCGTGACCGAGTCGTCATCGACCGTGGCCGGCTGCAGGTCCGAGGCGCCCTTGAGCTGGAGCACGGCGACGTCCTCCGTCGAATCGGAGCCGACGACGGAGGCCTCGTAGGTCTTGCCGGTGGTGGCTACGGTGACGGAGATCTTCGTCGAATCGGCGATGACGTGGTTGTTCGTCAGCACGAGACCGTCCTTGCTCAGCACGATGCCGGTGCCGGCCGCCTCGGCGTTCTCATAGCCGAGCTCGGTGTCGATGAGGACGACGCCGGTCGACTCCTTCTCACTCGCCGGGCTGGCCTCCTGCTGGGAAGAGCCGTCGCTGCCCTGGCCGGTGTCAGGGGACTGCGAGCCGCCGCCGGGAGCGGTGCCTCCGCCGTAGCTGCCTTGGCCGCCGTTTCCCTGTCCGAAGTTCGGGGACTGTGTTCCGTCCTGACCGCTGCCCCCTTGGCTGTTGCTGTTCTGCCCGCTGCCCTGGCTGGGGTCGGTCGGCTGCCCGGTGAAGGGGATGGCTGACTCGGTGGTCACGCCCGCGACCGTGCGGGCATGGGCCGCCGCGGCGCCCGGCAGGCCTGCAGTCGTTCCGATGCTCAGCGCCAGCGCCGCTGCCGCTCCGGTGACGGCCAGGGCGAGTCGACGCCTCCGGGGGCGGGATCGGGTGACGGATGCTGCCGTCGTCTCGGTGCCGAATGCGTTCTCACCGTTGTACCCAGCGCCGGTCGCCATCTGTGCTGACCTCATGCGCTTCGACTCGTTCATGGTCTGTGCCTTTCTCCGTTCTGCGGAAGTGCTCTGTGATTCCTATTGAGTACCCGCACGCTGTGGCCAAGCTGTGGCGCAGCTGGAGCGAAGCTTCGACTTTGTCAGTCGAGGGCTGAGAGGGTTGAGCCGATCAGCCGGCGATGACGATGATGCCGATCGCGGCGCCGATGTAGAAGAGGTTGACCGAGAGGATGAAGATGCGTTCGGCGATGCCGAAGAACTTCGGGCGCAGGGGCTTGATGATGAGCACGGCGACGCTGACGATGAGGGACACGAGTGCGAACCACGAGATCACCTGGAGGAGCTGTGCCAAGGGTGCCGGTCCCTCGGCGATGAAGAGTCGCACGAAGTTGCCCATGCAGGCGTAGCTGAGGGCGAACCAGGCGATAGCCATGAGATAGTGCAGTCGCCCGATCGTGGTCAGCTTCTCGCCTTCCAGATCGGTGGGGACGAAGGGCAGGGCGAGGAAGATCATCGCGAGGACCGCGAGGGCGATGCTGACGAACGTCGAATCCTCCCAATCCGGCAAGCCGACGACGACCGCCGCGGCGAGCAATCCCCAGAACGGCACCGTCACCCAGGTCATCGCGCTGCTCAGGCGCCGGGTTGAACCGACCGCATAGTCGCTGACGGCGTGGCTGACGATCGAGTACTCGCTCTTGACGAGGTGGAGAGCGATGAAGAGGGCGAGCCGAGCCAATCCGCAGGCGGCCGCGAGGGCGGCGAGGATGAGGGTCATGAGTGGTCCTTCGGGGTCTCGGAGCGGATGGTGCGGACCTCGTCGTGGAGGTCGCGGATCGTGGAGGCCAGAGAGTTCGGGTCGATGCCGATCGCTCGGGCATTGTCGTCGAGGGAGTGTCCGAGCAGGCGTGCGCAGTGCCCGCTTTTGTCTTCCCCCGCCGAGGTGAGGCGCAGTTCCCTACGATTGCCGGATCCCGGAGTCGCGCCGTTGGTGATGAGGCCGTCGGTCAGCAAGGCTTTGACGATCCCGGATCCGGCCGCCTCGGTGACGCCGAGTGATTTAGAGAGCGTGCGCCCGGTGATGTCGGGGTGCTGGCCGAGGATGACGAGGGCGACGTACTGGTTGTAGGTCAGTCCCTCGGGGCGCAGCATCTGCTCCGCCCACCGGTCGAGTGTGCGGACCAGGTCGTGGAGTTCATGAGCGAGATCCATGCTGTAAGTTAAGCACTTAAGTTAGTCGGTGGCAAGGGGCCGGCGAAGATTCTTCACTGAGGGGGAGGAAGACGGTCGGGGGTCACAGCAGGGCTGTCCACGGCCGGTCCGACCATGACTGAAGACGACCGAACCCCGGCAGAACCATGGTTCTGCCGGGGATCGGAAGGGGGCCCGCGTCGAGGACGGCGGGTGGGCGGCTGCGTAGGGGCCGCCTCGGCGAGGTGAGGATGGGGAACCGCCTTGACGGGGATCCTGTCTGAGGGAGTCTCAGCCGGTGAAGATCGCGACGGCCTTGACCACGGTCAGAGACAGGCCCCAGAGGAGGCCGCCGACCACGACAACGGTGAGGACGGAGCCGACGGCCTTATAGGCGCCGCCGACGGGGGACTGCGGCGATCCGGAGTCGGGGACGTGGGCTACGGGGGTGGAATCGTTCATGATCTGACCCTTCCTTCAGTTCTCTTCGAGGGCGGCGGCCTGCTTGGCGGCGACGTCCTCTTCACGTTCGAAGTATTTCTCGCTGACCGGGCGGACGAGCACATTGGCGATGAAGCCGATGACCAGCGCGCCGACCATGATGAACATTCCCGGAGTGTAGAGCTCGGGGCCTTCCTTCCCTGCCGCCTCGCCGGCCTCGACGACGGAGTTGACGATGAGCGGACCGGCCACACCGGCCGCCGACCAGGCGGTGAGCAGGGCACCGTGGATGGCTCCGACCTGGTAGACGCCGAAGAGGTCCTTGAGGTAGGCGGGGATCGTGGCGAACCCGCCGCCGTAGAAGGAGATGATGATGAGGGTGGCGAGCACGAAGAGGAAGATCGAGCCGCCGCCGAAGAGGGCGACGACGAGGTAGAGGATCGCACCGACGCCGAGGTACATCATGTAGTTGTTCTTTCGACCCAGGTAGTCCGAGGTCGTCGACCAGATGAACCGGCCGCCCATATTGCCGATCGAGAGCAGACCGACGAAGCCGGCCGCTGCGGCCGCGGTGATGCCGAAGTAGGACTGGATCATCGGGGCGGCGTTCTCGAGGATGCCGATGCCCGCGGTGACGTTGAGGAACAGGACGACCCACAGCAGCCAGAACTGCGGTGTGCGGATGGCATTGCGGACCGAGACGTTGCCCTTCGTCTGCATCGGCTTCGCCTTGACCTTCGAGGGGTCGAAGCCCTTCGGGGTCCATTCGGGGTGGGGGACGCGGATGACGAAGGCACCGGCGGCGATGACGACGGCATAGACGATGCCGAGGGTGACGAAGGTCGGGGTCAGACCGGCGACGAGGTGTTCCGGGTCGGAGCCGCCGCCGAAGAGGGCCATGAGCTGGTTCGACATCGGGCTGGCGATGAGGGCACCGCCGCCGAAGCCCATGATGGCCAGTCCCGTGGCCAGGCCCGGACGGTCAGGGAACCATTTCATCAGGGTCGAGACCGGGGAGATGTAGCCGATGCCCAGACCGATTCCGCCGATGACTCCGTAGCCGAGGTAGACCAGCCACAGCTGCCCGGTCATGATGCCGAGCGAGGCGATGAAGAAGCCGACGACCCAGCAGGTTCCGGCGGCAACCATCGAGGCGCGGGGGCCGTTCTTCTCCACCCAGGGGCCGAAGACGGCAGAGGAGATGCCGAGCATGAGAATCGCGATCGAGAAGATCCAGCCGATCGAGACCTCACCGGCGTCGAAGTGCGACATGAAGGGGATCTTGAAGACGCTGAATGCGTAGACCTGGCCGATGCACAGGTGGATGGCCAGAGCGGCCGGTGGGATCAGCCACCGGTTGAAGTTCTTCGGCGCGACGATCGCCGAGCGCGTGAGAATGGAAGCCACGGGAAGTCCTTTTCTGCAGTGGAACTCGTGTCACCGTCGACACCGGTCAGCGGACGGCAGGTGCGGCCGGCGGTCAGTTGACCGACCGGAGAGTCCACCTCAGAGTAAGTTCCACACAAGAGAAATGCGAGGAACACTCAGCATTTTCTTGAGAAAAGGCGGCAATTTCTTGCCAAGTGGGATGTCGTCCGTGGCTCTCGGGGCTCAGAGGTGGATCGTGACGTCGGCCTGCTTACGCAGCTTCTTCGCGAATTTCTGCGTCGCTTCCTGAGACTTCTGGTTCTTCACCTGTTCCTTGAGCTGGGGACGCATGTCCTCGATCGGCGGCATCTCCTGCTGGCCCTGGCCGCCCTGCTGCGCCATCTGCTCCTGCTGGGACTTCGCCTGTTCGTAGGCCTGCCCGATCTCTTCGCCGCTGACCTCGAACTCACCGTATTCGTCCTCGACGAGGCCCTCGATCTTCAGCTGGTTCTTCAGCTCCGAGCGGACGTTCTCCTCGTCCATGCCCTGGTCCTTCATGGCTTTGAGGAAGTCCTTCTCGCTCATCTGTCCCGATTTCGCGGATTCCTTGAGCCCCTTGTCGATGTCCTTGTCCGAGACGTCGATATTGCGCTTGTCGGCTTCCTGGACGAGCACTTCGGTGCTCACAAGGTTCTCGACCGTCTGCTTCTTCAGGCCCTTCTCATCGACCGGCTGACCGGACTGCTGAGCCTGCATCTGCATCTGCTGATACTGGGTTTCGAAGAGGGGAACGAAGTCGTCCTTGAGGATCTTCTCGCCGTTAACCTCGGCGACGACCTTCGGAATGTCCTTCGTGTTCGGTTTGCCCTGCTGGCCCTGTTGGTCCTGAGCAGAGTCGGCGCCGGGGGACTGTTCGGCCGCGGCCGAGGACTCCTTCGGCTTTGCTTCGTCGCCCTGACTGCCGCAGGCGGCCAACGCCACCACGGATACGGACATGGCCAGGCCCAGCAGCCACCGGTTCGTTCGCACATTCACTCCTGCTCATCGGTTTCAGCCTGCCAGGCTAACAGTGCCGACTCCCCGAAGAATGTGTGGAGTATGTGCGTCGCTTGGCAAGGACGATTGCGGTCGGCAGGATCGGGGAGGCCCCGGGTATCTTCTGTTCGTCTCGGATTCGTCGATCGGGCACTGACGGTCGGCCGCCTCGGCGGATACACTGCGGCTATCGGAATCGCACGGAGCACGGTCCGTGCCATCCGCAGCGAAGGGAGTTGGCCATGGAATCGACGTTTCGCGGAGTGTTCCTCACCTGCACAGACGCCGAGGCGACCGCCGCCTTCTATCGCGAGATCGCGGGGCTGCCGCTGACGATCGAGGGCGATGAGGAGTACTCCTACTTCGTCGTCGAGGCCGGGGGAGTGCAGGTGGCTCTGCACTCGGCCGAGGCGTTCGCCGACTATGCGTTCCCGCCGGTGACGGAGTCGAATCTCACGCACCTGTACTTCCGGATCCCGGATCAGGCGGAGTTCCTCGAACGGATCAAGAACGCGGGCACTCCGCTCGTGGCGGTCGACGATGTCGTCGTCACGGTCGAGGACCCCGACGGCCGGAAAGTCATGTTCGGCACGGCGTGAGGATTGCCGTCAGACCGGCCCTGAGGTCAGCGAGGAACTCGTGCGGTGCTTCGAGGGACGGGAAGTGTCCGCCTTTCGGGGCCGCCTGCCAGCGGACGATGCGCCGGTAGCGATGCTGTGACAATTCGCGCGGATACCTTTCGATATCGCAGGGGTACATCGTGATAGCCGTGCGAACGTCGACTCGCAGATCGGGGTCGAGGGAGTCGTGGCTTTCGAAGTAGATGCGCGCCGAGGAGGCACCGGTGCGCATCAGCCAGTACAGAGAGACGTTGTCGAGCAGTCGGTCCCGTGAGATCTTCTCGAAGGGGCTGTCGCGGGTGTCCGTCCATTCGGCGAATTTGTCGAGGATCCACGCCAGTTGTCCGACCGGCGAGTCGACGAGGCCGTATCCGATGGTCTGTGGGCGGGTGGCCTGCTGATGGGCATATGCGGCCCGATTGGCCCAGAAGTCTGCAGCGTCTTCGGCCCATGCGCGCTCGCTTGCTGTCAGCTCGTCGAGTGATGCGTCGGGGACGCCAGGGGCGTAGGTGGTGTGGATTCCGATGAGATGGTCGGGGAAGCGTCCGCCGAGGATCGTGGTGATCACCCCTCCCCAGTCACCGCCGAAGGCTGCGAAGCGGTCGTAACCGAGCCTGCTCATGAGCGTCACCCAGGCTTCGGCGATCTTCTCCGTCGACCAGCCGGTGCTGCTCGGCTTGTCGCTGAATCCGAAACCCGGCAGTGAGGGAACGACGCAGTGGAACGCCGGTGCCTCGGGATCGGTCGGTTCGGCTAGTTCGTCGATGACATCGACGTATTCGGCGATGCTGCCGGGCCACCCATGGGTGAGGACCAACGGGGTTGCGTTGGGTCGCGAGGACCGGCGGTGGAGGAAGTGGATTCCGAGTCCGTCGATGACGGTGCGGAACTGGCCGATCTCGTTGAGCCGAGTCTCGAAGTTTCGCCACGAATAGTCGGTTCGCCAGTAGTCCACGAGGTCGACGAGGTCGGTGAGCGGGACACCCTGGGACCACCGGCCAGGTCCCGGTGCCGGTATCTGGCTCGCGACGGTCTCTGCTTCGGGCAGGCGGGCAGTGGCGAGTCTGCGGTTGAGGTCATCGATTTCGGACTGCGGGAGGTGGAGGTCGAAGGGTACGACGGCACTTGTGCTCATGGGTTCGGTGGGCCTTTCGATAGTGCGACGGACGACGGGCGGCGGATCTGTATTGAGCGTCCGGTCAGCAGGCGGTGTGGATCCGCAGCCCGTGCTCTCCGGGGCGCAGGTGGGGCGCGAGTTCCCAGTCGGTGGTGTACTCGCCGGTGAACTGCGGCCGGTAGGGGATCGTCGGGGCAGTGAAGAGCTCGCTGAGGCGGTCGGTGAGGCGGGTGCGGATCGGTGTGAAGTCGTCGATACGGTCGGCGCTGGGAATGGCTAACGGTTCGAGCACGCTCATGCCGGTGTAGGCGAAGGTTCCGTGGAGGAGGCCGAAGAGGAGTTCGTTGAGCTCACCGGACTTCCCGCGGGGGCCGATGGCGTGCGGACGATCTCCAAGTGTGGTGATGACGAGTGCGCGTTTGCCGGTGAAGGGGCCCTGTTCGAAGCGGAGTCGCCGTCCGGTGGCCTCGTCGGTTCCGAAGGCGAAGCCGCTGACGAAGACTCGGTCGAACCAGCCTTTGAGGATTGCCGGCATTCCGTACCACCACAGCGGGAACTGGACGACGAGCGCATCTGCCCGTCGCAGCTTCTCCTGTTCGCGAACGATCGCGTCAGGTTGGGTGCCGGTGAGGTGCGCAGTGCGGGTGTCGGCACTGATGCGGAACCGATCCGATGAGGGGATGCCGGCATCGCGAGGGCGAAGCACCGGGTCCCATTCCATGGCATAGAGATCGGATTCGAAGACGGTGTGGCCGAGTGTGCGCAGATGCTCGATTCCGATCGTGCGCAAGCTTCCGTTGAGCGAACGTGGTTCGGGGTGGGCGCTCAACCAGAGGACGGTCGAACGGGTGTCATCGTATTGCATGTCTCCATCGTGGGCGCTTAGAGTACGAGCGTCTAGTACGGACATTTCTGTCCCTATGGAGGTGCATATGCGGTTGCCGGTTCGGCGCGCGATGGAGGTATGCCCGGTCGAGGTGGCGGTCTCGGCGGTCGGCGGCACCTGGAAGCTCACTGTCGTCAAGCATCTGCTCGAGGGAACTCGCCGGTTCAACGAACTCGGGCGACTGGTGCCTTTGGCGAACACGAAGACTCTCACCAGGCAGCTGCGCGAGCTCGAGGAGGACGGTCTGGTTCTGCGCACCGTTTATCCGGAAGTGCCGCCGCGCGTCGAGTACTCACTGACCGATCTGGGACGCAGCCTTCAGCCGATCGTCGAGGCGATGAACGAGTGGGGCAAGGACTTCGAACGCACTCACGCGGACTGACCTATGAGCATACGGGCTGACTTGATCGCTGCCTGACGGAGCGTGCTGCTGGTCAGAGGCGAGGCGCTTTGGCACAGCCGTTCCGGTCACGATGCGTCGTGGATGCGGACTCCGCGCTCGCCGAATCGGCGGCGAGTGCGTTCGGAAGCGCCCACGAGCACAACTCGGGCCGCTGCCAGAGCGGTGGGCAGGTCGGTCAGCGAATCGGTGACGAATTCGGCCTCTTCGATGGGTTCTCCCAATTCGCGCAGGGCTTCGACCTTGCGAGCTCCGACACGATGATCGGCGACCTTGAGCCCGGAATCGGTGGCCGCGAGGAGGGATGCTGACAGCAGATCGTAAGGAATGTCCACGGCTGTGAGCAGGGCGTGGGCGAGGCGCCGCTCAGTGGCCGTGGCGATGACGATCCGTGATCCTTGTTCGTGCTGGCGGCGAATGCGCTGCACGGTGTCGCAGCGTATCCACTGAGCATCAGCGGCGAATTGTCGGCCGAGGCGTTCGGCTAGTTCCGTGTAGCTGTCGTCAGCCATCCCGGACAGTGCGATCTCTGCGATCCTGCGTGACGCCAGTGCCTTACGTTCGGAGAGTAGGAGCGCGGCCGCCGACAACGATCGAATCATGCGCAATGGTGAACGTACCAAGCGGCTCATGACGAGTGCGGAGAACGTGTCCTTGCGTGTGATGACACCATCGAGGTCGTAGACAACAAGCCCGGGCTGCTCCATGAGCAGAGACGGTACCAGCTCCTCGGCTCTGAGCTCAGGCGAGTTCGCCGCCGGTCAGGCGCTCGGTTCGTAGGCTGAATAGGTGATGCCGCTGGGGAAGGACTTCGCATCGATGAGTTTGAGGCGAGGCGGCCTGGCCGAATGTGCTCCGTCGTGAAAGTAACCGCGTCCGCGACCCTGCCATACCGGATAGGTGAACATCCGATACTCATCGACGAGTCCCTCCGCGATGAGTTCGTGGGCCAGGGTGATGCTGCCGGTGACGATGACATCGCGTCCCGGTGCCTCGCGCAGGTCAGCGACCGCGCGCAGCGGATCGGAGCTGATGATCTGTGTGTTCTGCCAGCCCGGTTCGGTCAACGTCGAAGACACGACGCGTTTGTCGACCTGATTGAGGTGGTCCGCGACTCCGGTGGTGTCATCGGTGGCGTTCGGCCAATAGCCGCGGAAGTCCTCGAAGGTCTGCCGACCGAGCAGCAGCACGTCCTCGTTCGCGGACTGCCGCATGAGTTCGGCCGAGAGCTCTTCGTCCTGGGCCTGCGGATCGAACCAGTCGTCGAGCATCTCGACACGACCGTCGAGGGTGATGTTCTGAGTAATGATGATGCGCACGCTCGGTCTCCTCGTTGAGTGACGTGGGTAATCAACATTACTTGCCCGTGCAGACCGGCAACAAGGGTGCGTTGACCACCGCAGGGCATAGATTGGTAACAGCAGCCGACCGGAACCGGTCGAACCGAACCGCACGCCACCCACACGATGAGGAGCCCCATGACCACCCCAGATTTCCGCACCGAAGCTCAGGGCCACCTCGGCGATCTCATTTCCCTGCGACGCAAGCTGCACGCGAACCCCGAACTGGGATTCGACCTTCCCTTCACGCAGCGGACGGTGCTCGATGAGCTCGCCGGGCTGGGACTTGAGATCACCACGGGGGAGTCGCTCACCTCGGTGGTGGCCGTCCTCAAGGGCGGGAAACCCGGGCCCGCGGTGCTGCTGCGCGGGGACATGGACGCGCTGCCGGTCGTCGAGGACACCGGCCTCGACTTCGCCTCTGAGAACGGGAATATGCACGCGTGCGGTCACGACCTGCACACGGCGGGACTCGTCGGTGCCGCACGCCTGCTCGCGGCTCACCGCGAGGAGATCCCCGGGTCGATCATCTTCATGTTCCAGCCCGCCGAAGAGGTCGAAGGCGGGGCCGAGCCGATGATCGCCGAGGGCGTGCTCGAGGCCGCCGGAGTCCCGGTCGTCGCGGCCTACGGCATCCACGTCGAAGCCGACGTTCGAGGTCGGTTCACGACGAAGGGCGGGCCGCTCATGGCCGGCTTCGCCGACCTCAACCTGACCATCCACGGGGCGGGCGGACACAGCAGCCAACCGCAGGCGACCCGCGACCCCGTGCCGGCGCTCGCCGAGGTGGTGCTGGCCCTGAACACGATGACCGGTCGGTCCTTCGACATCTTCGATCCCGTCGTCGTCTCGGTCACTCAGCTCGAAGCCGCGCAGGCCAGCAACGTCATCCCGGACTCGGCGAAGCTCACCGCCTCCATCCGCTTCCTCTCCGCCGAGTCTGTGGCCCTGCTGCAGGAGCGGGTGACGGAGATCGCCGAGAACATCGCCCGGGCTCACCGCTGCACCGCCGAGGTGGACTTCCAAGTGGGATTCCCCGTGACCGTGAACAACCCTGCCGAGTCGACGGTCGTGCTCGAGCGACTGGGCTCAGTATTCGGGTCCGAGCGGGTCGTCGAGATGGAGCATCCGCGGATGGGGTCGGAGGACTTCTCCTTCGTCTTGCAGAAGGTGCCGGGCACATTCGTGTTCCTGGGCGCGACGCCCGAGGGCATCGACCCGGACGCCGAGACGAACCATTCGCCGAGGGTGGTCTTCGACGACGGCCTGCTCGGCGATCAGGCCGCAGCGCTCGCCCACCTGGCGTTTGCGCGGCTGGAAGACGAGGAGAAGCGCTGACACCTCTGGCACAAAACAGTGGTCGCAATCGGATACTCAGGAGGTCGTCCTGAAAGTATCCGATTGCGACCACTGTTCGAGATTCCGTCTGAGGCGGTGGAGTCTGCCAGCGGGGTCAGTCGGCGGCGGGTGCCGGCTTGACGGCGGTGTCATCGATATCAACGGACTCTTCGCCGCGCGTGCCTGTCCCGCCAGTTTCGAGGTCCCGGCGCCGCACCGTGCGGTAAGCATCCATCGTCTGATCCTCGTGCAGCGTTTTGACGATGCAGTAGCCGAGCAGCGCCACGATGACCGCGAACGGCAGGGCGGAGAGCATCGCCGCTTGCTGCAGTGCCGCGAGTCCTCCGGCGAAGAAGAGGACCATCGCCGATGTTCCCGTGAGCGCACCCCAGACGGCGAGCACCCATCGGCTCGGCTCGAGCGTGCCGCGAGACGTGAGCATGCTGAGCACGAATGTGTTCGCATCCGCACCCGAGACGAAGTAGAGGACGACGAGAAGAATCGCGATCACCGAGGTGAGGCCCACCCAGGGCAGATGTTCGAGGGTCTCGAAGAACGCCGAATTCACATCTTCGGCCGCTGCCGCGCCGATCCCGCCATCACCGTCCATGTCGATCTTGATTGCGGTGCCTCCGAAGATCGTGAACCAGACGAAGAAGACAAGACTGGGAATGCCCATGACGCCGAGGACGAATTCGCGGACGGTCCGCCCCTTCGAGATCTTCGCGAGGAAGACGCCGACGAAAGCGCCCCAGCTCAGCCACCAGGCCATCATGAAGTAGGTCCAGTACTGGTACCACTCGACGTCACCCGAGACCAGCGGAGTGAGCAGGCTGACCTTGAAGAAGTCGTTGAGGTACTCACCCGTCGAGCGGAAGAAGAGGTTTCCGATGAACCCGGTCGGCCCGACGATGAGGACGAAGAGGCCGAGGAAGATCGAGAGCACGGCGGTCGTCTGGCTGAGGAACTTGATCCCGCGGTTGACTCCCGAGAGTGCCGAGAGCGTGAAGACCACCGTGATGCCGAGGATGATGATGATCTGAACGAATAGCTCGTTCGGGATTCCGAAGACTCGGTTGAGGCCCTCGCTGATCTGAGAGGCACCGAGGCCGAGCGACGTGGTCGTGCCGAACAGCGTGGCGATGACGGCGAGGATGTCGATGACATTTCCCAGCCAGCCGTCCATTGCCTTGCCGAACAGTGGCCGCAGCATCGGGGAGATCAGTCCGGTGTTGCCGCGCCGGTGAGTCGAGTAGGCGATGGCGAGGCCGAAGACACCGAACACGGCCCAGGCATGCGGTCCCCAGTCGAAGTAGGAGAACTGCAGAGCACGTACGGCGGCTTCGTTGGTGCCGGGGTCGGCGAGCCCATGCGGCGGGGTGGTGAAGTGGGTGATCGGTTCGGCCACACCGTAGCTGATGAGGCCGATGCCCATCACCGCGGAGAGAATCATCGTCAGCCAGGCCCAGGTGCTGTATTCGGGACGGTCATCATCGGCACCGAGGCGGACCCGGCCGAAACGACCGAAACCGAGGTAGACGAGGAGACCGATGCACCCGAGCGTCAGGACGAGATAGACCCATCCCACCTTCGCGGCGACGGCATCCATGGCAGTGGTCATCGCCGCAGCCATGCCGTCAGGGGAGAGGACTCCCCACAGCGTGAATGCGCCGACACCGAGGATCGAGATCCAGAAGACGCGTCCAGGTTGGTGTCGCATGGCATCGGCATAGCGTATGGCCGGACTCGGCCCTGTCAGCGAGTCGAGGCCGCTGCCGGGCAGCTGCGCGCGGCGGCGTCCGCTCCGTTCCCCACTGTCATCGTCAACGTCGGGATCGTGCTCGGGTTCGGAATACATCAGGACTCCACTTCTTCGTGTGTCGTAGGGAGAGGGGTTCGGGTGGTATTGGAATTCGCCAGGGCGGGACGAGATCAGTTGAGAGAGGTGAGATCTTCGCTGTCGAAGAAGCGACCGGCTTTGTAGATCATCGGCTCGTCCTCGGACGCCTCGGCACTGCGGACACGTCCGATGAAGACCGTGTGGGTCAGCGCTTGGAAGCGCTCCTTGATCTCGACTTCGATCGATGCTGCTGAGCCGTCGATGAGTGGAGAGCCGCTGGCTCCCTTGTGCCAGTCGAGCTCGGCGAACTTGTCTGCGGCTTTGGACGCGAACGTGCCGATGGTGTCCCGCTGATTCCGGCTCATGATGTTGATGCCCATGTGCGTTGAGCGGAAGAGCGCGGGATACGTCGACGAGGTCTTCTGTACGCAGACGAGCACGAGCGGCGGGTCGAGAGAGACCGAATTGTAGGAGTTGACCGCGAGGCCGCGCGGCTTGCCGTCCTCGTCTGTGGTGGTGACGACGGTGACGCCGGTGATGAACTGACGGTTGAAGGCCTTGAGGGCATCGGCCGAGGGCTCTCCGGAGAGGTCATCGGTGACGACTTCGGGTTGAGCCTCGAATGCCGAGGACAGGGACTTCAGGCCCAGATCGGCCAGGAGCTCGTGGGCATCCCAGGTGACCTCTTCGCGGGCGATCCGGCCCTCTTCGAGGCGGATGAGATTGGAACCGTGCGTCGTCACCGGCTGTCCTGTGGGCGGAACGTCGTTGAGCGGCTGGGTGAAAGTGCCCTCCGAGTGCCAGTAGATCGCGCCCTGGTCGCCTTCGATGAGGATGTGGTCGATCGTCGTTGTGAGGTCGGGGAAGGCGGCGCGGATCTCATTGATCTCGGCCTTCGTCTCCTCGGCGGTCATGGTCCGACCGGAGTTGGCTGACACTCGCTGGTAGTCGTCGGTGAAGAGCGAATCGAGCGCATCGGTGCGCCCGCTGTCCCAGGCCTCGTGCCACACTGCGCGGATTTCTGTCTTGAGCTGTTCAATCGTGATCTGTTGCATGCTAGATAGCGTAGATAGAGTGTGATGCATTCGTCAATAGATCGTGAAAAACTCGTAAAACGCGCAATCTAAGAGAGCTATTGACATGCTTCGATGCATGCAAGTAGATTCCTTGTATGCAACAAACTCGAGAGAAGGACGCATGACAACCACCCCGACACGGCTGCAGAAGCCGGGCCTCGGAGCACAGAAGCCCAGCCTCGATCGATTGAATGATTTCGATGAGCTGCCGGCTGATTTCGACGAGCTCGCCTGGCGTCTAGGTGTCCGATCGATCACCGTGCAGCGTGAAGAGATCATCGCCGACGGCGGAGCCTCGCCGGATGCCCCGTTGACGCAGGCGGCCGCCATCGCCGTGCTCGCCAATCCCTGGGCGGGCACGGACACGCAGGCCGATCTGGCGCCGGCTGCCGAACAGGTTGCACCGGTGCTCGCAAAAGTGCTCACCGACAGACTGCTTGACGCGCTCGGGCCGGCTTCTGCGATCGAGGCCTTCGGCAAGGGTGCCGTCGTCGGTGTCGATGGAGAACTTGAGCACGCTGGGGCTCTCATCCACACTCCGTACTTCGGCAATATCATGCGAGAGATGCTTGAAGGCACTTCTGTTCTCTGCTTCGCCGACGGTCGATCGGGTCCTTCGGCATCGATCAGGGTGCCGATGTGGCACAAGACCCACGCCACCTCGCGAGACCACTATCAGACCATCGACCTGCGACTCACAGATGCTCCGAAGGCTGACGAACTCTGTGTGATTGCGGCGGCCTCAACGGGGCCGAGGCCCTTCGCCCGCATCGGCGACCGTCGCACCGACGGTGCTGTGACCACCGAAATCCTGAAAGGACTGACGAAATGAATATTCGCAAGATCACGACGGTGACCGAAGAGATCCTGGCCGAAGGCGGACGGCGAACGGACCCCGTCATCACTGTGGCTGCCGTGGCGGCAGTCATCGAGAACCCTTGGCATGGGCAGGGCTTCGTTGAGGACCTCGGCTCGGGAATCGACGCGACGGCGAGCGAACTCGGCGCTGTTCTCGCTCCACGGGTCATGGAGGCTCTGGGCGGCACGCTCGAGGCCTATGGCAAGGCCGCGATCGTCGGACTCTCGGGAGAGATCGAGCACGGTTCGGCACTCATCCACACCCTCAAGTTCGGCAACCACTTCCGCGACGCCGCGCAGGCCTCGACTCTTCTGCCGGCTGTGGAGAAGCGCGGCGAGGCCGGAGCTGTCTTCGACATCCCTCTGAAGCACTTCACCGACGCGACGATCCGGTCTCACCACCAGACCTTCGAGTGGAGAGTCGCGGACGCTCCGCACCCCGGCGAGATCCTCATTGCACTCGCGGGCTCCACCGGCGGTCGCCCGCAGCAGCGACTCGCTTCGCTCTCGACCGAGCAGTAGGAAACGAGACGGACGATGCCGACAGACGATGAAGTCCCGGTCGTGCTGCTCCACGGGGTCGGTCTCGACCGCACGGTATGGTCACGGGTCGAAGCACTGCTGTCCAGGACCGCCTCGGCGATCGACCTGCCCGGACACGGTGCGCAGCCGCCGCTGACCGGCCCCACGGACCTGGCGGCGATGGCATCTGATGTGCTCGCACGGATGCCGGCCGGTCAAGTGCACCTCGTGGGGTTCTCCCTCGGCTCGCTCGTCGCCCAGCAGATCGCGATCGAGGAGCCGACGCGCGTGCGCAGCCTCACCTGCGTGAGTTCCGTGTGCGCTCGCACGCAGGAGGAATCTGCTGCAGTGCAGGGGCGACTCGAAGGAGCGGAGTCGGACTTCCGCGGCAGCATGGAACGAGCACTCGACCGATGGTTCCCGGAAGATGAGGGAGATTCCGAAACGCTGCGGGACGAGACGCGGCCTGTGCTTCTGGCCAACGACCCCGATTCCTACCGCCACGCCTATGCCGTCTTCGCGGCGGGCGACCGGGAGCTCGAATCGAAGCTGAATGCGATCAGCTCACCGACCTTGGCGATCACCGGCGAACTCGACCCGGGATCGACTCCGGAGATGAGCGAGAGGATCGCGAACCGGATTCCGGACACACGGGTCGCGATCGTCTCCGGCGCACGCCACATGCTGCCCGTCACCCACCCTGAGGTGCTCACCGATCACCTCCGCGCCCTGACCAACCACACAGAAGGGAGTCGATGATGACTACGCGACTCGACCATTTCATCGGAGGGGAGCACCGCGCACCCGCCGACGGGGAATACCTCGAGAGCACGAACCCTGCGACCCTTGAGACGCTCTACAGCTTCGCTCGCGGCACAGGCGCCGATATCGCACAGGCAGTCGAGGCCGCGCAGCGAGCCTTCGACTCCACCGCTTGGCAACGGACCACGCCGACGCAGCGAGGGCACCTGCTGCGCCGATTCGGCGACCTCATCGGGCAGAACGCCGAGGAGCTCGCCCGTTTCGAGAGTCAGGACAACGGCAAGCTCCTGCGCGAGATGAAGGGGCAGCTGCAGGGCCTGCCCGAATACCTCTACTACTATGCGGGACTGGCCGATAAGGTGCAGGGATCGCAGATCCCGACGAATTCGCCCGAAGTCATCAATTTCACTCAGCGGGAGGCGCTCGGCGTCGTCGGACTCATCACGCCGTGGAATTCGCCGATGACCTTGACGATCTCGAAGCTCGCACCGGCGCTGGCGGCGGGGAACACCACGGTCATCAAGCCGAGCGAATACACCTCGCGAACGATTCTGCGCCTGGCCGAACTTGCGGACGAGGCCGGTTTCCCCGCCGGCGCCGTCAACGTCGTCACCGGCCTCGGCGCCGAGGCGGGACAGGCCCTCGTCGACGCACCGCAGCTGGCGAAGATCTCATTCACCGGCTCGACCCGGACGGGTTCGGCCATCGCCAAGTCCGCGGCCGGCCGCTTCATCGGATCGACGCTCGAATTGGGTGGAAAGTCTCCGAACATCGTCTTCGACGATGCGAACGTGTCCAATGCGGCGATGGGCGTCATCGCCGGCATCTTCGCCGCAGCCGGACAGACCTGCATCGCCGGGTCTCGAGTCTTCGTCCAGCGCGGGGTCTACGACGAACTCCTCGAAAAGGTCACCGCTCGGGCGGCATCGATCGTCATCGGCGATCCCATGGCCGAGGACACCGAGCTCGGACCGCTCGCCTTCGCGGCTCAGCGGGACAAGGTCGAGGAGTACGTCCGCCTCGGCGAGGGAGAAGGCGGACAGATCGCCTACGGCGGCAATCGTCCCGATGTCGGTCTGCCCGGGTACTTCTTCGAGCCGACCGTGCTCACGGAGACGACGAACGATATGCGCATCTGCCAGGAGGAGATCTTCGGGCCGGTTGCCGCGATCATGCCCTTCGACACCGAGGAGGAGGTCCTCGGGCTGGCCAACGACACCGAATACGGACTGGCTGCCGGGGTGTGGACGCAGAACCTCGCCCGCGGGATGCGGATGTCGCAGCGCCTCGATACTGGCACCGTGTGGATCAACATGTATCGGGCGATGTCGCCGATGTCTCCTCGGCAGGGTTTCAAGAACTCCGGGGTCGGGGTCGAACACGGTCTCGAGTCGATGCACGAATACACCAGGCTCAAGAGCGTATGGATCAACACCGACGAAGGGCCGGTCGCAGATCCCTTCGTGCTGGGCAGGTGAGATCATGCCGCTCATCGATATCTCGATCGCGAGAGGCCGCACTCCCGAACAGCTGCGTGCCCTCATCGCCGGAGTTCATGAAGTTGCCGCATCCACGACGGGAGCCGCCGACGAGAACATCACCGTGATCGTCCGCGAAGTAGAGAAGGACCTCTGGTCGCGGACGAACACGACGATCACCGAACGCGAGAGTGCCGCGGCCGGTGTTCGGGAGACCGACGGTTGAATACCGCCACGGCGATCACACATCACTGAAGAACATGTCGGAGGCACGGAGGCCTCCGCTGGGAAAGGAACCATCATGCGCTTTTCACTCTTCCTGCACATGGAACGCTGGGACGACTCGGTCAGCCCTCAAGAGCATTGGAAGAACCTCGTCGAGCTCGTCAAGATCGCCGAAGCCGGAGGTTTCGGCACTGTCTGGATCGGTGAGCACCATTCGATGGAGTACGTATCCTCGCCGAGCCCGATGCCGCAGCTGGCCTACTTGGCCGCCGAGACGTCGACGATCCGGTTGGGGTCGGGCACGATCATCGCCCCGTTCTGGCACCCGATCCGAGCTGCCGGCGAGGTGGCTCTGCTCGATGTGCTCAGCGGCGGTCGGGCCGAGGTCGGCATCGCCCGCGGTGCCTACCAGTTTGAGTTCAACCGTCTGGCCGATGGTATGCCGGCAGCCGACGGTGGTGAATATCTGCGTGAACTCGTTCCGGCGATGAAGGAACTGCTCCAAGGTGACTACGCCCATGAGGGCAAGCATTGGCAGTTCCCCGTCTCGACGGCCGTGCCGAAGCCGGTGCAGAACCCGACTCCTCCGATCTGGCTGGCCGCCCGCAGCCCCGAGACTCATGACTTCGCCGTCGCCAACGGCTGCAACGTCCAGGTCACGCCGCTGATGAAGGACGACCGTGAGGTCGAAGACCTGATGAACAAATTCAACACCGCGGTCGCCGCCCATCCCGAGGTCGAAAAGCGCCCCGAGATCATGGTGCTGCGCCACACCTACGTCCACTCCCCGGAGGAGCCGGACGGTTGGAAGGTGGGTGCCGCCGGGGTGAACAAGTACTACCGGACGTTCTCGTCGTGGGCCTTCGGGAAGAAGGACCCCGTCGACGGATTCCTCGATCCGACCCCGGAGGAGAACTTCGCCGACCGCCCCGAATTCGAGCTCGAGTCGCTGCACAAGTCAGCGATGATCGGCACCCCGGCGGAGGTGACCGAACGCATCCGCCACTACGAGGACCTCGGCTACGACGAGTACAGCTTCTGGTCGGACAACGCGCTCAGCCATGATGAGAAGAAGGCGTCCCTGCAGCTCTTCATCGACGAGGTGGTTCCGAACTTCCAGTGAGGTGACCAGTTCGCCTGACGGCGTACGCCAACGGGGCCGGGAAACATAGAGTTTCCCGGCCCCGCTGGCGTGCGTCAGAGGTGGCGACGGCTCAGCATCAGGTGGTCCGGCCGTTTTCTGGAAGTCAGGAGTCGCGCTCGAGAGACAGGGTGGTGCGTGTCTGTGGAACGAGGAGTTCCTGGGTCGAGGCGAACACGTGCGCACGCATCGTCGTTTCGGCGCCGAACGGGTCCTTGTCCTGGATCATCGTGAGAATCTGGCGGTGCTCTCGGCTCGAGTCCACTGCCCTGCCCGGATGGTTGAGAGTTTTGCGCACGAGTCTGAAGTAAGCGAGCTGATTCATCAGGCGCGAGTACTGTTCGACGAGTTTGTTGTTGTCCGCTCCGTCGACGAGGGTCTGGTGGAAGTCCTGAACCTGCGAAGCGTAGGTGTCTGTGTCGCCTGCGTTCGACGACACCTCTGATGCTGCGACGATCTCTTCGAGCTGGTCGAGTTCCGGGCAGGGCCCGCGGCGAGCCATCAGGGCGGCGGCCAGGCCTTCGAGGACCTCCTTGAGCTGGAAGAGCTCGACGATCTCGCGTCGGTTCGGCTCGCGGATGAAGGTGCCGACCTTTGGGCGGATTTCGATGAGGCCCTCGAGCTGGAGCTGCTTGAGGACCTCTCGGATCGGGGTTCGGCTGACATCGAACTCCTGTGCGAGGGAGACCTCGGAGAGCGGATTGCCCGGTTCCAGTTCGCCGCTGGTGATCTTCGACCGGATACGCTCGAGAAGCGTGGGTGGCGGGGAATCGGGAGAATTCTGCATAGCCCGATGCTATGTTGCATGCATCAAAAGGGTCAAGGCGAATGTGGTCTATCCTCGCGCTTGGCCGCAATGGCAATGTTTTCTTTGGCTGCGACCTAGGCTCGAGTGCATCTACACACGACCGCGTGGCAAATTCTGCCATGCAAGATACGTCACTTGGGTGCTCTCATTTCGGTCCATGGGGCACAAAACAGTGGTCGCAATCGGATACTCAGGAGGTCGTCCTGAAAGTATCCGATTGCGACCACTTCTCACCGCTTCACCCGGCTTTCGGCCATGAGAAGCTCGGGCTCAGCGTGAGGTCTGAGAGCCTCAGGCGGAGATGAGGCCGTGCGGGTCGAGGACGAACTTCTTCGCGACACCGGAGTCGAAGTCGGCGTAGCCCTGCGGGGCATCCTCGAGGCGGATCGGGGTCGCATTGACGTTCTTCGCGATCGAGACCTTGTCGTGCAGGATCGCCTGCATCAGCCCCCGGTTGTACTTCATCACCGGGCACTGGCCGGTCACGAACACATGCGACTTCGCGAAGCCGAGTCCGAACCGCATCGACAGCGACCCTTCCTTCGCCGCCTCATCGGGCGCGCCCGGATCGCCGGTGACGTAGAGGCCGGGAATGCCGAGGCTGCCGCCGGCTCGGGTGATGTCCATGAGCGAGTTGAGCACCGTTGCCGGCGCCTCGTGGCTGGCGTCCTTGCCGTGTCCGCGCGCCTCGAAGCCGACGGCGTCGATTCCGCAGTCGACCTCGGGCTCGCCGAGGATCTGCGCGATCTGGTCCTTCGGGTCGCCCTTGGACACGTCGACCGTCTCGCACCCGAATCCGCGGGCCTGAGCCAGTCGATCCTCGTTGAGATCGCCGACGATGACGCAGGCCGCGCCGAGCAGAAGCGCCGAGGTGGCCGCGGCGATTCCGACCGGACCCGCACCTGCGACGTAGACCGTCGAACCCACCCCGACACCGGCGCTGACGGCGCCGTGGAACCCGGTGGGGAAGATGTCGGAGAGCATCGTGAGGTCGAGGATCTTCTCCATCGCCTGATCCTTGTCCGGGAACTTCAGGACGTTCCAGTCGGCATAGGGCACGAGCACGTACTCGGCCTGACCGCCGACCCAGCCGCCCATATCGACATAGCCATAGGCCGAGCCCGGACGATCGGGATTGACGTTGAGGCAGATGCCGGTCTTGCCTTCCTTGCAGTTGCGGCAGCGACCGCACGAGATGTTGAACGGCACCGACACGAGATCGCCGACCTTGACGAATTCGACGTCTCGGCCCACCTCGACGACCTCACCGGTGATCTCGTGTCCGAGCACGAGACCCTCCGGGGCAGTCGTACGGCCCCGGACCATGTGCTGGTCGGAGCCGCAGATGTTCGTCGCCACCGTCTTGAGGATGACACCGTGATCGACCTTGCGGCCGATATTGGCGGGATTGACTCCAGGCCCGTCCTTGAGGACGAATTCCGGGTACTCGGTGTCGATTACCTCGACCTTCCCGGGACCTGCATAGCTGATTGCCTTATTGCTCATCGTTGAGCCTCCATGGGTGCGAAAGCGTGGGAATTCGATATGCGAGTGCGACGAACGGGAGCTCGTCGACAGCTCTGACATATCAGTCTGACATCAGACTTAGATGCAGTCTCGCCGTCGTGAGAGAGCTCTGTCAAGCCCCCGTGTCGGTGGCCGGGCAGAGGTGCCGTTTCAGGAGTCTTCGCGCAGGCGCGTCGAGAGGATGTACTGGGAGGTCGTGCGCAGATGTTGAAGGGAATCCCTGATCAGCGGGGATCTGCGACTGCCGGCGCGGACAGCGGCGATGATCTTCCGGCTCAGTCTCCCGGTACCCGTCAGCCGCACCCGGCTGACGTTGTCCTCTCCGGCGAGGCTGGCCAGCCTCGGCAGCAGGCTCACTCCGACCCCGGCGCCGACCAGGGCCGCCGACGTCTCCCACTCCGCGGACTCGTGCGCGACCGTCGGCGTCACTCCCGCGGCGGTGAACGCGGCGATGAAGAGCGAATGATAGGGCGAGCCAGGGCCGGCCGTGATCCAATCCTCACCGGCGAGCTCGCTGAGAGTCACCGACTCCCTGCCCGCCGCAGGGTGGCCTGAAGGCACCATGACGTCGAGGGGATCGTCGAGGAGGTCGATGCTCTCGAAGCGGGGATCCTCCTCGACCTGGACATTGCCCTGCATCGAGACGATGACGGCGAGGTCGATGCGCTCGGCGACGAGGAGCTCGAAGCAGCGAGTCGGAGTCGCCTCGATCACGTGGACGCGGACCTTCGGCCGTGAAGCCCGCAGGTTCGCCGCCAAGGGCGCGAGCAGGTTCGAGGATGCGGTCGAGAAGCCCCCGATTCCGAAGTGAGTGGGGGCCTGATCCCCGGCCCCGAGCGCGCCGGCGCGGATGTCCTCCCATGCGGCGGTCAGTTCGTCGGAGCGGCGGACGAGGTAGCGCCCCGTCGCAGTCAGTCGCAGGCCGCGGCCGTCCTTGACGAGAAGGGTCATGTCCAGGGTCTGCTGCAGCTCTCTGAGCTGGCCGGAGACCGCCGATGCGGAGTAGCCGGTGAGCTCGGCGGTGGCGGCGATGGTGCCGCAGGCGGCGAAGGTGCGCAGTGTCGTCAGGCGCGGATCGATCATGCGCACAATTATGCAGTGAATCCGCAGAATATGTAACGAAATCTCGCGCTTTTTCTGCAGGGAGTTCCTCGCTAGTGTGACTGTCGAGATCGTTCCGGCAGCACACGGTCTCCGCGGTCTCCGCCGAGGATTTCGCCCCTTCCATCGGTGGGCCGCTGCAGGCAGACATCAAGGGAGATGAGCATTGACAGCTACTAACCTGGCACCGACGAAGAAGGGCTTCCCTGCGGGATTCACCGAGGAGAAGCTCGACGAGACCCGAATCCGACTCGACACCCGTCGGACAGGCTTCTCGCTCGAAGCTCCGTTCTACACGGATCCCAACCTCTTCAATCTCGATATGCAGGCCATCTTCGGTCAGCATTGGGTCTTCGCGTGCAGCGTCGCCGAGATCCCCGAGCCGGGTGACTATGTCACGCTCGACTACGGTCCGTACTCCCTCATCGTCCTGCACAACGACGACGGCGGCGTCAACGTCCTCCACAACGTCTGCCGCCACCGCGGGGCACGAGTCCTCACCGATGCGCAGGGAACGACGGGCAACCTCGTCTGCGGCTACCACTCGTGGACGTACTCCCCCGAGGGCGACCTCATCCACGCCTCGGCGCCGGGGGAGATGACCTTCGACAAGTCCTGCTACGCACTCAAACGCGCGCACGGGAAGATCGCCGCCGGACTCGTGTTCATCTGCCTGGCCGAAGAGCCGCCGACGGACTTCCACGAGACCGCGAAGATCTTCGAACCTTATATCGCCCCTCATGAGCTGGCGAAGACGAAAGTCGCCTATCAGCAGAACATCGTCGAAGAGGGCAACTGGAAGCTCGTGATGGAGAACAACCGCGAGTGCTACCACTGCGACGGCCACCCGGAGCTCGCGTGCTCGCTGTTCCCGACCTGGGGCCTGACCGATGAGACGATCCCGCCCCACCTCGAAGACGTCTGGGACCGCAACCAGCAGGCGCAGGCCTCCCTCGAATACCGCTGCCGCCGCTACGGCCTGCCCTATGAAGTCGTCGAAGAACTCGACACCCGGGTCGGCGGCATCCGCATTTCCCGCGAATCGCTCGACGGAGCGGGGGAGTCCTTCTCGGCAGACGGGCGCCGGCTGTCGAAGAAGCTGCTCGGCGATCTGCCGGACTTCCGCCTCGGCCGCTGCTCGATGCATCTGCAGCCGAACTCCTGGTTCCACCTCCTCGGCGATCACGTCATCACCTTCGCGGCATTCCCGATCAGTGCCTCGAAGACCCTCGTGCGCACCACTTGGCTCGTCGCCGACGATGCCGTCGAAGGCGTCGACTATGACCTTGAGACCCTCACTCACACATGGAAGCAGACCAACCTGCAGGACAAGGCCTTCGTCGAACTCTGCCAGCAGGGAGCGGCGAGTCCGTTCTATGAGCAGGGTCCGTATATGAAGAGCGAATACCAGGTCGAAGCCTTCATCAACTGGTACGTGCAGCGGATGCGGGAGCACGTCGGATGAGATCCTCCGCTGTGCCCGCGCTGCCGCTGGCCCAGCGGGTGCGCGGACTGGAGATGCCCTGGAACCGCGTGCTCTCGAGCGCCTCGGGGCCGGCCGGAGCCGCCACCGCGCTGGGTCCGTGGCACCCGCAGGAATTCGCCGCCGAATGTGTGGAGACCATCCCCGAGGCGGGAGGGATGATGGTCTTCGTCTTCCGTCGCATGGACGGGGCGCCCCTGGCGTTCCGGTCGGGGCAGTACATCAACATCGACTTCCCCATCGACGGACCGAATGCCGAGCCGGTGTCGCGCAGCTATTCGATCTCCTCGGCCCCGACCGAGCCGTGGACGTTCTCGATCACGATCAAACGCGACCCCAAGGGCAAGGTGTCGCCCTGGGCGCATGACAATATCCGCCCCGGCACCGTCCTCGACATGCTCGGCCCTGTCGGTGCGTTCCACCTCGCCGATTATGACCGGCGAGCACGGTTCCTGCTGCTCGCTGCCGGAGCCGGGATCACCCCGCTGATGTCGATGATCCGCACCGTCCACTCGCTGCCCGGCCAGGCCGATGTCGTCCTCCTCTACCACGGAGCCGCCCCCGACTCCTTCGCCTTCTCCGAGGAACTCGACTTCCTCGCGAACGTGGATTTCCGGATCAAGGTCATCTACTGCCTCGGCGATCGGGAATGCGGCGACGAATGGGAAGGGCGGACGGGACGGCTGTCGACGTCGCTGCTCGAGGAGCTCGTGCCCGACGCCAACGGTCGGCAGGTCTTCGCCTGCGGCCCGGAGGGATACCTCAACTCCGCGACCGAACTGCTGCGCGAAGTCGGCGTCGACGACACCTCGGTGTTCATGGAGTTCTTCTCCGGCGATCGTGAGATCCGTGCCGAATACGCCGAGGAAGTCGCCATCGCCGGCGAGATCGCTGAGGAGATCGCGGCGACGACCGAGGAGTACTTCGAGTCCCAGCCGGCCGCGCTCGATATGTACGAACCCGAGTACGACGCCGACGGACCGGTCGAGGCGGTCGGCGCACCGACCGAAGCCGTCGACGCCGAGGCGGTCGTGCCGGTCGAGGACGAGGTCGAGATCGAGGTCGTCGGGGTCACCGATGAGAACCTCGCCGAGATGGGGCCCGGATCTGAGTCCGACGCTGGGCCCGCGGTCCCGGCTGAGGATGGGGCGGCCGCCTCGGCGGGGGGATCGGGCGACGATGACGAAATCGCCGTCGTCGACCCGGCCGCACTGCCTACTGTGGGGCAGGGTGAGCACACAATGTCGTTTGTGCGCACCGGCCTCAACGTCTGCGTTGGGGAGGACGAAACGGTCCTCCAAGCCGCGCGGAAGGCGGGGGTGAAGATCCCCGCGAACTGTCAGGAGGGCATGTGCGGATCCTGCAAGGTCGTCAAGCTCGACGGCGATGTCGAGATGAACCATCTGGGCGGAATCCGCGCCAGAGAGATCGACGCGGGGAAGTTCCTGCCGTGCTGCTCGACGGCGAAGACCGACCTCGTCATCGACGCCTGAACCGGGCGCTGACTACCATATTCGTTCGGTGAGTCGAAGGAGACCACATGACACAGCAGAAGGACATCGACGGCATCGAGCCGGTCCGTCGTGATGCTTTCGCGCAGCGGACCGATGCCGGGCGGATCTCGATCGATGAGGCCCCGCTCAACCGGCTCGTGCTCCTCGTCGCGGTTGCGGCCTTCGGTGGGATCTTCATCGACGGCTACATCCTCGGCGTCATCGGCGGTGCCGTCGCTCCGGCGGCCGCGGAGCTGGGGCTGTCGGCATTAGGGCAGGGACTGATCGCGGCAAGTGCGCTCATCGGGATCTTCGTCTCCGGTCTGTTCTTCGGGCGGATCGCCGACCGCTATGGGCGCAAGCGGGTGTTCTTCTGGAACCTCGTCGGCTTCGTCGTCGTCTCGCTGGCCCAGCTCTTCGTCGTCGGCACGTGGGACCTCGTGGCCATGCGGCTGCTGCTGGGCCTGCTCATCGGCGTCGAATACGCGGTCGGCACCGCTCTGCTGGCCGAATTCACCCCGCGCCGCCACCGCAGCGTTCTGCTCGGGTCGATCGCGGCGTTCTGGTTCATCGGGTTCATCTCGGCATTCGTCGTCGCCCACGCCTGGGACGCGGATTCGTGGCGAATGCTCCTGGCCAGCAGCGCGGTGCCGGCCCTGGTCGTGCTCATCCTGCGCATGGCCCTGCCCGAATCGCCGAGGTGGCTGCAGGCACAGGGACGCACGACCGAGGCGCAGGCGATCGTCTCCGCCCACTATGGCCCGCAGTACGGACTGCCTCCGGCGCCGACCGAGGTTGTCAAAACCCGCCTGCGTGACTTCTTCCGCGAGAACGACGTTCGCACGGTGATCTACTCCGGACTGTTCTGGTTCTGCCAGGTCGGTCCGCTGTTCGCGATCTTCACGTTCATCGTGCCGGTGCTCGAGGACCTCGGACTCAACAGCGGATTCTCCACGGATCTGCTCATGAACGGGCTCCAGCTCCTCGGTGCCGGCGTGGGATTGTGGCTGCTGTGGCTGCTGCCCCGACGCACGTTCGTCAATTGGACCTTCGCGCTCATGGTGGTCCTGCTCGTCTTCCTCGGCGGCTGGACTGAGCTGCCGTCATTGGTCGTGCTCATCGTCTTCGGCGCTTTCGTCCTCATCATCACGGCGTCGAACAGCATCCAGTATGTCTATCCGCCGGAGATGTTCACCACCCGGTTCCGCAGCACCGGCGTCGGCTACGCCGCGGCATTCAGCCGAGTCGGTGCTGCCGGAGCCACCTACCTCTTCCCGGTCACGCTCGAACACCTGGGTGTCTCGAGCACCCTGCTCATCGCGGCGATCTTCCCTCTGGTCGGGTTCATCGCTTCGCTCTTCTGGGCACCGGAAACCAAATACTCCGCATTGGACGACTGAGCCCCGCTCCGGCGTCTGCTGCGACAACTGCCTCTACCACCGTCAATAACAAGGAGTACTCAGTGCCGATCTCATCACCACGAGTCGTCATCATCGGAGCCGGCATCGTCGGCGCCAACCTCGCCGACGAACTCGCGCAGCTGGGCTGGACCAACACCCTCGTCATCGAACAGGGCCCGCTGAACATCCCGGGCGGCTCGACCTCGCACGCACCGGGACTCGTCTTCTCCTCGAACGCGTCGAAGTCGATGACCGAATTCGCGCAGTACACGATCGAGAAGCTTACCTCGCTCAAGGACGCCGACGGGCGCGGATCGTTCCTGCCCGTCGGAGGCCTCGAGATCGCCACCACCGAGGATCGGCTGCAGGACCTGCACCGTCGAGCCGGATGGAACCGCTCCTACGGCGTCGAAGCCGACGTCATCGACGCCGACGAATGCGCGAAGCTCTTCCCAATGCTCAACCGGGACATGGTCCACGGCGGTCTGCTCACCCCGGGTGACGGCCTCGCATTGGCGGCGAAAGGCACTCAGATCGTCATCGATCGTGCCCGTGCCGCAGGGGTCGAATTCCGTGATCGCACAACGGTGACCGATATCGAGACCACAGGCGCTCGCGTCAGCGCTGTGATCTGCGGCGATGACCGGATTCCTGCCGATATCGTCGTCTCCTGCGCCGGATTCTGGGGACCCAAGATCGGTGAGATGGTCGGTACTCCGATCCCGCTGCTGCCGCTGGGCCACCAGTTCGCCTGGACCACCGAGGTGCCCTCGCTCATCGGGAAGAATGAGTTGCCGGCGGGTGCGCAGGCTCCGATCCTGCGCTACCAGGACAAGGACCTGTACTACCGCGAATGGGGTGAGCGGATCGGCATCGGCTCCTACGCGCACCGGCCCATGCCCGTCGACCTCGACACGCTGCAGACCTACTCACCCGATGAGATCACCAGCGAACGGATGCCCTCGAGCCTCGAGTTCACCCCGGACGACTTCGCCCCCGAATGGGAGGCGACGAAGACACTGCTGCCCGAACTCGCTCAGACTCAGATCCAGCGCGGCTTCAACGGCATCTTCTCATTCACCCCGGACGGCGGTTCGCTGGTCGGACAGTCCCGTCAGGTCGACGGATTCTTCGTCGCCGAGGCGGTGTGGGTGACCCATGGCGCCGGCATCGCCCGCGCTGTGGCCGAGCTCATCGCCGAAGGACGGTCGAAGACCGATCTGTCAGGCATCGACCTCAACCGTTTCGAGGATGTGCAGACATCAGCGGACTACGTCAGCGAGACCTCCCAGCAGAACTTCGTCGAGATCTACGACATCATCCACCCTCTGCAACCACGAGTCTCCCCGCGTGACCTGCGCTCGAGCCCGTTCCGGAGGCAGCAGGAGGAACTCGGTGCGTTCTTCCTCGAGACCTCCGGCTGGGAGCGGCCGCACTGGTTCGACGCGAACGCGAAGCTGCTCGAGGAAATGCCGTCCGAGTGGGCGGCACCGGAACGGGACGCCTGGGCGGATCAGTTCCATTCGCCCATCGCCGCAGCCGAAGCGTGGAAGACGCGCACCTCGGTGGCGATGTTCGACATGACCCAGCTCAAACGCTTCGAGGTCACCGGCCCCGGTGCCGGCGAACTGCTGCACGGGATGACCACTTCGTCGATGCTGCGCAAACCGGGAGCGGTCAGCTACACGTTGCTGCTCGACGAAGCCGGCGGCATCACGAGCGACATCACGGTCGCGATCCTCGACGAGGAGACCTACCAGGTGGGAGCGAACTCGAACATCGACCTCGCGGCCATCTCGCGGGCGGCCAAGCATCAGTCGGCCGCCGACCCGTCCAAGTGGGTGACCGTGCGCGAGACGACTCCCGGCACCTGCTGTATTGGTCTCTGGGGCCCGCTGGCCAGGGATGTCATCGCCAAGGTCACCGATGAGGACTTCAGCGATGCCGGACTCAAGTACTTCCGCACGAAGCCGGCGGTGCTCGGCGGTGTGCCGGTTACCGCGATGCGCCTGTCCTATGTCGGCGAACTCGGCTGGGAGATCTACACTTCGGCGGATCTCGGGTCGCGACTGTGGGACGTGCTGTGGGAAGCCGGTGAGGAATTCGGCATCATCGCCGGAGGCCGCGAAGCCTTCAACTCGATGCGGCTGGAGAAGGGGTTCAGGTCCTTCGGCACCGACATGACCAGCGAACACGAACCGGTTCAGGCCGGACTCGGATTCGCCGTGAAGGCGTCGAAGACCGACGACTTCACCGGCAAGGCCGCGCTGGAGTCGAGGGCCGCAGCCGCGACGACGAAACTGACCTGCCTCACCCTCGACGTGCCCTCTGACGTGGTGCTCGGCAAAGAGCCGGTGTACGTGGTCGGTGGGTCGGGTGTCGCGGACGGCGAGACCGCCTCGGCGAAGTCGGACGGATCGGACGGATCGGGAGTCGCGGACGGCTACGTCACCTCGGCGGCTTACGGATACACGATCGGGAAGTCGATCGCCTACGCCTGGCTGCCGAACACTCTGGCGGTTGGTGACGCTGTGCAGATCGAATATCTCGGCCGCCGCCTGCCGGCCACAGTCACCGCCGAGCCGCTCTTCGACCCGGAGATGACTCGCCTCAAAGGGTGATGCCGGGCGGCTCGAATTCTCAGCGAGGAGTCGCCGCCGGACTTCATCGAAAAGCGCATGGAGCGTCGAGACACGGGGGTACACACCCGTTTCTCGACGCTCCATGAGTTTCTCGGCGGGAAGGTTCAGCGCTCAGTGGTCGGCTGAGGGGTCCAACGAGGCGATCGCGGCGATGCCTGCGGCGATCGGCTGGTCGAGCCAGGCGGGGATCTCGCCGCCGATGAAGCCGCGCACCATGCCGTACGGGGTGTCTCGGCAGGCCAGGGCGACGAGCTGCAAGCTGCGAGGGGTGACTTCGCCGAACCGGCGTCGCGTGAGTTCGGAGATATGAGCGACCACGGGATCGTTGAGTCCTGTGAGGTCATCGAGCAGTCCCTTGGGCGGGTCGGCGAGCAATTCTGAGTGCCGGTAGAGGGTGAGAGTCCGGGCCTCGTCGGGATTCTCTCGACAGAACCGGGGGATGAGCAGGCCGGTCTCGACGATCGCCTCGAGCGGGTCATCGACATCCGTGATCGCTGCAAACGTGTCGTGGAATCGGTGCACGCACCGGATCCAGGCAGAAGCGAACAGCGACTCCCGAGTCGGGAAGCGGTGGTAGATCGAACCCGACGGTGCACCGAGCTCATGCGTCACATCGGCCACTGTGGCGGCATGGCCGCGTCGGCCGACAGCGCTGATGGCCGCCGAGAGAATATCGTCCCGCGAATAGAGTGCGCGTTTCGCCATGCTTGTCACGTCCTCTCGCTCCAGGTGTTCGGATCAGTCCGGGGAATCGGAGAATCTGGTCCGAAGGGTTGACCGTGGGGCCACCGTACCTCAAACTAGAGACTAGCATCTAGAGAACGTCCTCTAATTCGGGAGTCGCCGTGACGAACGCACGGATATCAGCACCTGCACCTGTGACATCGCTGCAGCGCGCCGCCATCATCACGGCGATCGTCGCGGTTCTGCCGTATATCGTCTTCAAGATCCTGTGGCTGAGCGGTTCGTCGGTCGGTTCGACCACGTCGGCCGGAGGCGAGGGAATGCTTGCGCCGCGCTTTCTCATCGGTAACACCATCACTCTCGCGATGATGGTGGTGGGCGTGGTCTTCGTGGTGGCGCTGACACGACCATGGGCGCGACGCATTCCGGCACCCGTGGTGTTCGTGCTCGGCGCCGGATCGGCCGGGCTCCTCGGCCCGATACTGCTGGGACTGCCGCCGGGCATTCTCATTCAGGCGCTCATCGAAGGAGAGGTGCGACTGGCCGAACAGGGAATGCATCCCTGGGTGTTCGGGCTCGTCTACGCAGGATTCTGCGCTCTGGGCGTGGCGATGGCGATCGTCGTCGGAGCCTATGTGATCCGGCGCTGGGGCGATCTTCTGAACACTCCGCCCCCGGCACCGTCGCCGACCATGATCGTCTGCGGTGCGCTCGGTATCCTGCCCTTCAGCTGTGCCATGGCCTTCTGGGCGATTGCGGGACCGGGAAGCACCGGTCCCCAGGGAATGGAGCAGCCGGCACAGCGGATGGTGTTGGCTATGACCGCGCTGTTGGGGTTCCTCTGCCTGCTGTGTCCGATGTTCTCGCGCTATCTCGGGAGATGGCCGCGCGCGGCGTGGCTGGTGACCTGGACCGGGTGCTGCGTTGTGGCTCTCCAAGGGCCGACGCAGATTCTTCTCGCTCAGGGCGGAGAGATTGCGCCGGTGGTCGTCGGGATCGCTGCCCTCGCGACTCCGGGCGCCAGCCTCTTCGGTCTCGCTGTGCTGAGAACCCACCTGCGCAGGCTGGGCCGGACTCACGTGCCGTCTAGCCGGGACCGGCCCCGGCTCGGTGGTGCGGATCGGTCAGCGTGATGCCGCCCTGGCTCTTCGTCCTGCTCGCAGTCTCGTTCGTCCTCTATACGGACGACTATGTCATCGCCGGAATTCTGCCCGAGATCGCAGCCGACCTCGGGGTGACCGAAGGTCAGGCCGGTCAGCTCGTCACGGCATTCTCGGCGACCGTAGCCGTGGTCGCGCCGGTGGCAGCTGTCGCGCTCGCCCGGGTCCCGCCACGGCGGCTGTTCCTTGTCGCGCTCATCATCTTCGTGGGAGCAAACCTCGGCGCGGTGGGAACCTCGTACTTCGGTGTGCTGATGGGGCTGAGAGTGGTGGCGGCCGCGGCGACAGCCAGCGCCACCCCGGCCATCTTCGCGTTCGCTGCGTCCCATGCGCCGACGGAGAAGACCGGCCGCTACCTGGCGACCGTCTCCCTTGGGGTGACCGGATCAATCGCGCTCGGTGTCCCACTGGGGACGTGGATCGGCGGCGCATTCGGATGGCGGGCGACCTTTCTGGCCGTTGCCGTAGCCGGGATGCTCGCGCTCATCGGTGTCCTCTTCACTGTTCCCGGAAGCGGCCGCGGTGATCGTTCTCCTCGGCTGTCAGAACAGCTGCGCAGCCTCACGCGCACCCCGATCGCCGTGAGTCTCGCGGCGAACTGCCTGCTCATGGCCGGGACGATGATGGTCCTCACCTACCTGGCGCCCTATCTGAGTGCGACCGCCGGAGCGGGAGTCGAGGAACGGGGAGTGGCATTCGGGCTCTCCGGGTTCGCGGGCATGGCCGGAATCTGGCTCGGCGGTCAGGTCGCGGACCGATGGGGCCCGGGGCGAGCACTGTTCTTCGGGATCGGCGTCATCATCGCCGCCATGGTCGCAATGTGGGCGATGTGGGCTGTCCGGCCAGTGCCCATCTGGCTCGTGCTCATCGTCACGACAGTGTGGGGCGGAATGGCCTTCTGGAACTCACCCGCGATACAGATGCGCCTGCACAGACTTGCCGGGCCCCTCGCCGGACAGGCGCTGGCGCTCAACACTTCTGGGACCTACCTGGGTATCGCATTCGGGGCCGCCGCCGGCGGGTTCGTGCTCACCGAGACGGGTCCCGGAGTCCTGCCGCTGACCGCGGCGGGATTCGGGCTGGCTGCTCTGTTTCTGTTAGAACTCGTCCGTCGGTCACCGCCGGCTGGACGGACGCGAGGCAGCGATGAGACGCCGCCTGCTGGCGAGGCGTCCCACGGCAGCAAATCCTCGAACCACGGAGATCAATCGCACCACCGCAACTCATCGAAGCACACAGAGAATACAGGAGAGTGACACCATGACCGCCTACGCGATCGCCCACCTGCAGCAGTTCGCGCCGCACCCCGAGGTCGCCGAGTACATCGACCGGATCGGTGAGACCTTCGAACCCTTCGGCGGACGGTTCCTCGTCCACGGCACCGCCCACGAGGTGATGGAAGGGCGGTGGCCGGGACACGTCGTCATGATCGCCTTCCCCGACGCTCGGCTCGCTCACGAATGGTGGGACTCACCGGCCTATCAGGACATCGCCCCACTGCGTTCGCGCCATATCGACACCGACATCGTCATCGTCGAGGGAGTGGCTGAGGGCTACGATCCGCGGACCACGGCTCAGGCCCTGCGCGACCAGCTCGGCTAGCCGCCGAGCTGGCGGGGCTTTATCGAAAAACGCACGGAGCGTCGAGAAACGGGTGTGCGCGCCCGTTTCTCGACGCTCCGCCCGTTTTTCGGCGGCTACGCCAGTGGTGGTGTTTAGAAGGCCGACACCAATGTTCCATATGGTGGATTTTCGTTGCCTCGCGGAACGTGAACGATGACGATAGCGAGACAGGGTCGAAATGAGGTCACAAAGGGGTCTTCTCTGCGTCGAGTTTCGTGCAATGGCGACTCATCGGGTCGGCTCTGCCTGTTCACCGGACCGGTGCTTTCTGAAGGAGCGTGCCATGCCTGTTTTCACCACCAATGACGGAGTGAACCTAACCTACCGCGACAGCGGAGGAGACGGAGTTCCGCTTGTCATGCTTCACGGCTGGGGCCAGACCCAGGCCATGTTCCGCAACCAGCTCGCCGGACTGGCGGAGAACCGTCGAGTCATCACGCTTGATCAGCGCGGTCACGGACTCTCTGAAAAGCCTCACCACGGCTACCGGATCGCGCGTCTCGCTCAGGATCTCAGCAATCTTCTGGATGACCTTGGACTCGAAGAGGTAGACCTTCTCGGCTGGTCGATGGGCGTCTCCGTGTCCTGGAGTTATATCGATCAGTACGGTACTGGACGGATTCGACGTTTCGTCGCTGTCGACCAGCCAGCTGCCGTCGCAGCGGTTCCGTGGCTGACTGAGGACGAACAACGCGAATGCGGTGCGATCTTCGGTGTTGACGGACTCCTCGAGCTGGGCAGTGCGCTCAACGGACCTGACAGTGAACAGGTGTGTGAGGACTTCGTGCGAGGAATGTTCTCCGGAGAACCCGATCCAGAGGTATGGAACTTCGTCGCCGAGGAGATCAAATCGTTCCCGTCCTATGCCGCGGTCCCACTGCTCTTCGACCATTGCGCTCAGGACTGGCGAGACGTCTTGCCCCACATTGATGTGCCCACTCTTGTACTCGGGTGCGATGGAAGCCACGTCAACCCCGATTCGCAACGTTATGTTGCCGCACAAATTCCCGACGCGCGCATTCACGTGTTCCCGGTCGAAGAGGCGAACTCGCATTTTCCCTTCCTGGAGAACCCACGGGCGTTCAACGGGGTCGTTGAGGAGTTCCTCGTCGCGAAGTGACTCACACCGGACCACGGCTCAGGCCCTGCGCGACCAGCTCGGCTAGACGACACCAATGTTCCATATGGTGGATTTTCTTTGACCAGCTGGTGGGACCGGGAAAGTATGAGAGGACAGTGCTCGTTCCGCAGAGCCCGGTACCCGAAGGAGTGTCCATGTCCTCACCTGCGATCATCGGCTGGTCCCACGGCAAGTTCGGACGATCCGAATCACCGCTGCCCCAGATGATGGCCGACGTCGCCCGCGACGCCATCGCCGAGGCGGGACTGGAACCGGCCGACATCGACGTCATCCACGTCGGCGTCTTCAACAACGGACTCTCCCGCCAAGGCTTCGAAGCCGCACTGCCGGGGACCGTGTTCCCCGAACTCGCGCGCACACCTGCCCACCGCCACGAGAACGCCTGCGCCACCGGGTCCGCCGCGATCTTCGCAGCCCACGACTCCATCGCCGCCGGCCGCCATAAGACCGCCCTGGTCATCGGCGCCGAACGCATGACCCACGCATCAGGCCACGACGTCAACGAAGTCCTGCTCAGCGCCAGCTTCCGGGAAGAGGAAGAGCACTTTAAGTCCTTCGCCGGAGTCTTCGGCGAGATCGCCCGCCAGTACTTCGACCGCTACGGCGACCACTCGGAGACGCTGGCCAAGATCGCCGCGAAGAACCACGCCAACGGATCGCACAATCCGCTGGCGCACATGCAGAAGGACCTCGGCTTCGAGTTCTGCAACACCGTGAGCGAGAAGAACCCGTACGTCGCCGAACCCCTGCGCCGCACCGACTGCTCGATGGTCTCCGACGGGGCCGTGGCCCTGGTCCTGGCCGCCGAGGATGTCGCCGCCTCCGCATCGCAGGCCGTGACCTGGAGAGGCATGGGCAACGCCAACGACGTCCTGCCGCTGTCCCAACGCGACCCGCTCGAGATGGCCGGCGCCCGCGCCGCCATGGAGCAGGCGCTCACAGCTGCCGGCATCGGCATCGACGACCTCGACTTCCTCGAGACTCACGACTGCTTCACCATCGCCGAGCTCCTCGAATACGAAGCCTTCGGACTCGCCGCCCCCGGGCAAGGCCACACCCTGCTCGACGACGGTGCCACCGAGGTCGGCGGCCGCCTGCCCGTCAACCCCTCCGGCGGACTCAAAGCCAAGGGCCACCCCATCGGCGCCACCGGTGTGTCCATGCACGCCCTCGCCGCCGCCCAGCTGACCGGTCGCTCGCCCGGCATCCAGATCGAGACCCCGGAACTCGCCGGCGTCTTCAATATGGGCGGTGCCGCCGTGTCGAACTTCGCCTCCGTGCTCGAGCGCGTCCGCTGATGCGCGACATCTCCCAGACGTCCCCGGCCAAGGACTTCACGCCCACACCTCGGCGCGGGGTCAACGTCTCCCACTTCCTCACCCAGACCGCCCGCCGGATCCCCGACCGCCTCGCCGTCGTCGACGACGACCACGGGCAGCGGTGGACCTGGGCCGAACTCGACGCCCGCGCCGAAGCGCTCGCCGCTGCCCTGCAGACCGGTGGAGTCGACCGCCGCGACACCGTCCTCCTCGTCTCGGCCAACCACGCCGAGGTGATCCAATCTTTCTGGGGCATCCTGCGCTCCGGCGGTGTCATCGCCCCACCGAACGCGGCCCTGTCGACCGAGGAGCTGCTCGGCATCAGCGCCGAAGTCGTCCCCGCCGCCGTCATCGCCGACCGCGCCCACGCCGACTACGTCACCGCTCTCAAAGACACCGGCTTCACCGGCCCCGTCTTCTGGATCGGCGACCTGCCTACGGCGCAGGCGGCAGCCGCACCGGCAGAATCCGTCGACTCGGCAGTCGACGAGGACGACCCCTGCTGGTACTTCTTCACCTCCGGGTCGACCGGGCGACCCAAGGCTGCGACTTTCACGCACCGCCACCTCGGCGCTGTGCTCATGAATCACCGCTGCGACCTCTTCCCCAACGAGGACGAGACGGGGGCGTCCCTCGTGCTCGCGCCGCTGTCGCACGGGGCGGGCATCCACATGCTCGGGCAGGTCTTCGGCGGCACCCCGTCGATCATCCACCCCGGTGGCAAGCCCAGCGTGGACTCCCTGTGGCCGGCCATCGACGCCTACGGGATCACGAACGCCTTCACCGTCCCGACCATTCTCAACCGCATCGCCGCCGGCTACCCAGAAGGCCGCGGACCCGAGGACCACACCCTCGAGCGGGTCATCTACGCCGGAGCCCCGATGCTCGCGACCGACCAAGCCCGGGCACTCGAGAGGCTCGGACCGTGCCTCGTCCAGTACTTCGGACTCGCCGAGGTGACCGGAGCGATCACGATCCTCCGCCCCGAGGACCACGGAGCCATCCCCGTCGACGACGCCGGCATCGGCACCTGCGGCCGAGCCCGCACTGGAGCCGAGATCGTCATCGTCGACGAGACCGGCGCGCAGCTGCTCGCTGGTGAGCAGGGCGAAGTCTGTGTGGCCGGACCGACCGTGTGCGCCGGCTACCTTGGCCGCCCCGATGCGAATGCCGAATCCTTCGCCGGAGGGCTCTTCCACACCGGCGATGTCGGCTACCTCGACGAACGCGGGTACCTCTTCCTCACCGGCCGCAAGTCCGATATGTACATCTCCGGCGGTTCGAACGTCTACCCCCGCGAGATCGAGGAGCTCCTCCTCACCGACACCGAGGTGGCCCAGGCCGTCGTTGTGGGCGTGCCCGACCCGCAGTGGGGCGAGATCGGCGTGGCCGTCATCGAACGCGCGCCGTCGACCGGGAACGACGGTGCCGGTGGCGTCGATGCCGATGCGGAGGACCTGGCCGAACGGCTGACCGCGCTGTGCAAGTCGGGGCTGGCGAAATACAAGGTGCCCAAGGAGATCCACTTCGTCGAGACCATGCCGGTCACCGCCTACGGCAAACTCGCGCGCAAGGAACTCAAGGCCGAATACTCCCAAGGACGGGGCAGCGCACGATGAACACGACAGAGACGGCAGCCGTGTCAGTGCCGACAGGTAGGTTAGTCGGCACGACGATCATGGCCATCGGCTGCGGCACTCCGGACGGGAAGGTGAACAACGGCTTCGCTGCGGCGATCGGATTCCTTCGCGAGGGAGCGAAGGTCTGCATCGTCGACCGTGACCCGAGGGCGCTTGACGAAGCGACGCGGGCCCTCGCCGAGGCGGCCGCCCGGGCCGACTCGAACGGTGCGGACACAACTGGGCCGGGCCACCTCGGCGGGGTCGACCTCGACTCTCAGCTGACCACGGTTGTCGCCGATGTCGGCGACGAAGACTCCCTGGCCGCGGCGTTCGCGCACTGCGCCGACCGCCTCGGTGGACCGACCGTGCTCCACTACAACGTCGGTATCGTCGTCAACGGGGGAGTCGACGAACTCGACACCGACGGCTTCCGACGTGCCCTCGATATCAACCTCACCGGGGCGTTCTCCTCGATCAAGCATGCTCTGCCGCATATGCGTGCGGCCGGGCACGGGTCGATCATCACGGTGTCCTCGGTCGGCGGCATGCGCTACATGGGGTATGACTATCCGGCGTATGCGGCGTCGAAGGCCGGACTCATCGAACTGACGAAGGTCGTCGGCGCGCAGTACGCCTCCGAAGGCATCCGCGCGAACTCGATCGCCCCGGGCCTCATCGAGACCCCGCTCATCCACCGCTCGATCTCGGGCCACTACGGCTCGGTCGAGGAGATGCTCGCCGCTCGGCATGCGCAGTCGCCGACGGGGAAGATGGGTCGGCCCGAGGACGTAGCGGACCTCGCGGTGTTCCTCGCATCATGCGAATCGGCTTACATCAACTCCACTCTCATCCCCGTGGATGGGGGACTGACCCATTACGCGGGGATGCCGAAGCGATGACGCGGACGGCGGCGGTCGCCTCGGCGAGGGCCTGACCCCACTGAACTCAACGACAGTGACATAACGGAAATCAAGGAGGCAATGGTGCCGAGAATACGGACGACGAGGACCATGCTCGTCTGGTCCGCCGTACTGATGGTGTGCGCCCTGCTGCTGGCA
The DNA here is from genome assembly GCF_013623905.1 of Brevibacterium sediminis. Lineage (GTDB taxonomy): Bacteria > Actinomycetota > Actinomycetes > Actinomycetales > Brevibacteriaceae > Brevibacterium > Brevibacterium sediminis. Next base: position 61,421 of record NZ_JABKDD010000004.1, on the reverse strand, counting down.
GGGTGCGGAACGAACTTCGGCACCACCGACGACGGAAAGCAGCGCTACCGGTGGAAGATGACGGTGACGACCGGATCGACCTCGACGTGGTACCTCGCGGCGGAGAAATTCGCGAAGGACCTCGACGAGGAGACCGACGGACGGATCACCATGAAGGTCTTCGCCAACGAACGGCTGTCGGCCGGTGAGGCCACGGCCGGAGTCGAACAGCTCATGGACGGGGCGAAGGACTTCTCCTACAACTCGCCGATCATCTACGCCGGCGTCGACCCGCGCTTCGGTGCCGTCACCGCCCCCTTCGTCTTCGACTCCGTCGAGGACGGTCAGAAGGCGCTCGCCGGAAAAGGCGGGGACGTCTACGGCGACTACCTCGCCGAACGCGGAGTGCACCTGCTCGGCTTCGGCGAATCCGGAATGCGGCAGCTGACGAACACGCATCGGCCCATCCACACGCCCGAAGACATGAAGGGCATGAAGTTCCGCATCCCCGGCTTCGGCATGTACACCGACCTCTACCGCGGACTCGGCGCGAACCCGACGACGATGCCCTTCGGCGAGGTCTTCACCGCCCTGCAGCAAGGTGCAATCGACGGGCAGGAGAACCCGATCGACGTCATCTATTCGGCGAATCTGCAGGAGGTCCAGCCGTACCTGACGCTGTGGAACTACTCCTACGACCCGCTCGTCCTCGGCATCAACAAGGACCTCTATGACTCACTGACTCCGGAGGACCAGAAGCTCGTGAGCCGCCTGGCCGGCGAGGCCAACGACTTCCAGATCAAGAAGAACCGGGACGGCGAGGAGAAGCTCATCGCCGAACTCGCCGACTCCGGCATGGAGATCAACGAACTCAGCGACGAAGAGAAGGACGCCTTCCGCGCCAAGCTGGGTCCGATCTACAGCGAATACCGCAAGGTCTGGGGGCCAGACATGTCCCAGGCGTTCATCCCGAAAGGACTGTGAGATGAGAGTCATCAGATTCTTCGAGGACTGGGTCGTCATCGCCTCGTTCATGGTGATCGTCCTCGTCACCTTCGTCAACGTCCTCTCCCGCTACATCTTCAAGGCCTCACTTGCCTTCTCCGAGGAGATCACCATCAACCTCCTCGTCGTGCTCACGATGATGGGAGCCGTCGTCGGGATCCGCCTCGGCGCGCATCTCGGGTTCACCTACCTGGTGGAGAACGCGAAGGGAAGTGTCCGTCGGGCACTGCTCATCATCGGCACCACCCTCATCGTCGTCTTCCTCGCCGTCCTCCTCATCTGGGGCGGCGAGATGACGATCGCGCAGGGGCTGCGCGGACGGGCGACGCCGTCGCTGGGGATCCCGCAATGGCTGTTCACTCTGTCGATTCCCTTGGCCGGTCTGCTCGGAATCTTCCGCAGCCTCCAGGCTCTGCGGACGGCACTGCATGAGGACACCTCCGCCGAGGCGGTCGTCGAGCGGCTCGCCAGCGAAGCCGCCCCGACCATCGACTCGTCCGAATTCTCAACCGACTCCGAAGGAGGCCGGAAATGATCGCGCTTCTGCTCTTCGGCAGCTTCTTCCTCTTCCTCGGCCTCGGGATCCCCGTCGCCTTCGCCCTCGGCCTCTCCGCCGTCGTCACCCTGATGACCACCGACGGTGTGCAGGTCCTCGACGTCGTGCCCTCGGTGATGTTCCCGTCGATGAGTTCGGGCACGCTGCTGGCGATCCCGTTCTTCATCCTCGCCGGCATCGTCATGCAGTACACGGGCATCTCGCAGCGACTCGTCGACCTCGCGTTCCTCATCTTCGGGCGCCTGCGCCACGGCCTGGCCGCGGTGACGATCATCTCCGCGTTCTTCTTCTCCGCGATCTCCGGATCGGGACCGGCCACCGTGGCCGCGATCGGTGCGATCCTCATCCCCGCACTCGTCCGCAACGGGTACCAGAAGAAGCACGCGGTCTCCCTCGTCGCCGCGTCCGGTTCGATGGGCATCGTCGTGCCGCCGTCGATCGCGTTCATCATCTTCGCCGTCGTCGCCGCCGAGTTCGGCAAGATCTCGATCTCCCGACTGTTCATCGCCGGCATCGTGCCCGGCATCATCATGGCCGTTGCGTTCTTCATCGCAGCCCTGTTCGTCCCTAGGGTGCGTGAGCTCGCCGGTCTGCCGGTGAGAACGAAGCCCGACGCCGAGGCGGTCACGGGGTCGACGTCGATCGGAACGTCGGCGTCCGGTTCCGCCGGTGCTGACTCCGCCGGGAACGGCGGTTCGGGTGACAGCGCGGCAGGGAGCAAGACCCAGCTGCTGACGGCGAACGGGAAGGCCGCCTCGGCGAGTTCCGGGGTTTCCGGGACTTCGAGGTCGGTCGGGTCCGGGTCGGTCGGATCGGCGGATCCGACGGTCACGGTCAACCCCGAGGGCGGGTTCGGCGAGATCATGGCCGCACTGGTCAAGGCGATCCCGGGCCTGCTCATTCCGGTGATCATCCTCGGCGGGATCTACGGCGGAATCTTCACCCCCACCGAGGCGGGAGCCGTCGCATCCGTGTACGCGCTCATCGTCGGGGTGTTCGTCTACCGGGAGCTGAGTTGGAAGGACATGCCGAAGGTGTTCCTCGAGTCCGGGGTCTCGACCGCGGTCATCATGTTCATCGTCGGCGTGGCCAGCCTCTTCTCCTACGTCATCACCGTCGAGGGTGTGGCCGACCGGATCTCGGCGGCAGTGCTCGGCGTGACGGACAACAAGTACCTCATCCTCGCGGCGATCACGATCATCCTGCTCATCGTCGGCGCCTTCGTCGACGCGATCAGCGCGTTCTACCTGTTCATCCCGATCCTCGTGCCGATCCTCATCGGCGTGGGTGTGGACATGACGACGATCGGTGTGTTCATGACCGTCAACCTGGCGATCGGCCTGTTCACGCCGCCGGTCGGGCTCAACCTCTATGTGGGTGCGGGCATCGGAAAGGTCAAGCTCGAGGAGGTCGTGCGCGGGATCATGCCGTTCCTCATCTGCGCGATCATCGCCCTGCTGCTCATCACCTACATCCCGGCGATCTCGAACTGGCTGCCGGACCTGCTCGGGGTCGGATAGTCGGGGCTGTCGGCGTCGGCGCCTGCGAGCACTTGTGGGCGCCGTTCCGGCGTCGGCCCGGGCAGGTCCCGGCCGGACGGTCGGGCCGGGGAATTCACGCCTTACTCAACTCTGTCGAAGGAGAATCATGGAACCGTATCTGCTCACGAACAAGACGGCCCTGGTCACCGGTGCCGCGCAGGGCATCGGCCTGGCGATCGCCACTGCACTCGCCAGGCGGGGTGCCTCGGTCGGGATCGTCGATCTCAAGGGCGCCGAGGAGGCCGCCGCGTCGTTGGCTTCGGAGTACCCGGACCAGCGGTTCGCCGCGTTCTCCCTCGATGTCCGGGATGTCGCCGAGGTGATCGCTGCGGTCGGATCGTTCGTCGAGACGTTCGGGGGACTCGACATCCTCGTGAACAATGCGGGCACGGCCGCACGCATCGGCATCGACGAGATCACCGCCGAACAGTGGCAGCGCGACATCGAGACCAACCTCGGCGGGACGTTCAACTTCATCAAGGCCGCCGTCCACCCGCACATGATCGAGGCTGGAACGGGGTCGATCATCAACATCTCGTCGATCTCCGGCATCAACGGCGGAGCGGTCTCCGACGGGGAGGCCGGGGCCCGGTCGGGTCCGGCATATGCGGCGAGCAAGGGCGGGATCATCGCCCTGACGAAATGGGTGGCCAAGGAATACGGACGCCAGGGAATCCGCTGCAATTCGGTGGCCCCGGGCCCGGTCGAGTCCGCGCTCACCGCCGGTCAGGATTACGACACCTCGGGGCAGGCGCTTGACCGCATGGGCCAGCCCGATGAGATCGCCGAGGCGGTCGCCTACCTCGCTACCGACGGTGCCGCGTTCACGACCGGACAGATCCTGCGGGTTGATGGCGGGGCCGTGATGTCGTGAGCGTTTGAGTGTTCTGAGCTCGAGCGGACGATCCCCGCATCATCCTCAGGATGGTGCGGGGATCGTTGTCTCTGCGGACCTGTCTGGCTGGGCGACGTGTCCGGTCAGGCTGTGCGGCGGACGAAGAGTTCGAAGGTCACGGCCACGGGGTTGGCTTGAGGCTTGAGGGTGCCGGAGCTGACCTCTCCGGCGACGTCGACGACTTCGCCGGAGAGGGTGATCAGTGGAGTTGAGTTTCGCGCTCCGATCACGGCGCCGCTCAGATGGGTGAACTCGACGGCCGGCCACGGGGCGGTGCCATCGGTGAACACGGCTCCGGTCGTACTGCCGAGACTCGCGACCACCTCGGCGGAGTCGAAGCCAGCGGTGCGGCAGACGGCGAGGACCGCCTCGTCGAGGATCTCACCGGGACGTACGCGGGTGACGACGGCATCGGGGGAGCCCGAAGACTCGGGCGGTTCTGACTTCCTCACTGCCCGGTCGGTGGGCGTCGGGGCGAAAGCTGAGAACCCGGTCTCGGGGTCGACCTCACTGATCAGCTTCGCATCGTGAAGGGTGAAGAGTCGGATCGTCAGTCCTGCCGGCCCCGCCAGAGTGCCCGACAACAGGTGTCCGCCTTTGGTTTGGCCGTCCGCACCGGTCCATGAGGCGTGGACGTGGCAGAACGGTGTGCCCTCACGGAAGCCGATCGTCGCAGATGCGTGGCGAAGCTTCGTGGGGCTGTCGACGGCGAATGCCTCGGTGAACGACATCGGGTGCTCGGCGTCGGGGCCGTAGGCCGGATGGACATAGTCGATATGGCCGAACTGTCCGGAGACGAACTCGGCCATGATGCCGGGAACGACGAAGTCGGTCAGGGATGTTTCGAGTGCGCTGAACAGGTCCGCGCCCTCCTGCAGTTCGAGGACATGCTCGGTGCAGCGGGACCGGACGGAGACGATGCGGGGGTTCTGCCGTGGACCCGCGTGGACCACCGCTGTTCCGGGTGCCTTCAGCGGGAAAGTCGGCTGTTGCAGTGCTGTCGTCTCGGCTCCATTGCTCATGTCTCGATTATGGTCAGGCGCCAGGGCCGGTGTCGCCGAAGATCCAAGTGGTGGAACATGAGCTCAGACATCTGACGGAACGGCGGCGGCCGCCTCGGTGCCGCGCATGATCATCACGGTACCGATGATGCCGATGCCGCCGAGGACGGCGATGCCGGCACCCATCGTCATCGCACCGGTCGCGCCCGGACCGCCGACGGCGACGAACACTCCGACAAGTGCTGAGGCGATCGTGTTGCTGATGAGCTCGGCGGTGCCGAGCCCGGCGGCCGCCTTGGATCCTTCGACGGGGTCATCGCTGCTGCTCATCGCCGCGACGTTGAGGTGCGGAAAGGCGAGGCCGATTCCGGAGCCGGCGAGCACCAGACTTACGGCCCAGACCCAAGCGATCCACTCCGCGTCGACGAATTGAGTCGCGGCGTAGATGACCAGCCCCGCGGTCACAAGGATGGGGCCGAGGGTCATGAGCCTCCGGCCGATGCGAGAATCATCGATACTCGCGCTGAACAGCTGGACGAAGCTCCAGCCGACCGAGATGCTAACGCCGAACACAGCCGCCAACAGTGGCGGCATGCCGACGAGATCTTGACCGAACTTCGGCAGAAAGATCTCCACCATCGCCGCGGAGCTGAGGATCCCGATGACGAGATAGATCCACTTGAGCGGATTGCCGCGCTGGTAGGTGATGTGCGGGAGGACTGGAGAAGCGGAAGTCCGATCGACGGCGATGAAGGTGATGATGAGTGCCGCTCCTGCAACAAGAGCGATCGTCGTGGGCAAGCCCGTGTGAACCACCGCGGCAATGCTGAAGGCAGCGGAGGCAAGGACGAGCAGCGACAGCGAGGGGATCGGAAGGCGGCCGAAGTCCCGTTGACCGGAAGCCTCGCGGGGAAGGCTGCGCAGCGCCATAAGGCCGAGCACAACCGATATCAGCGTCAGCAGACCGAAGGCCCCGCGCCAGTACCCGACCTGGGCGAATGCTCCGCCGACGGCTGGGCCGATAAGTGTGCCGAGCCCCCACATCGCCGAGACCAGTCCTGTCGCGCGAGTCCAAAGGCGCTTCGGCAGGGCATCGCGGATCACCGAGTAGCTGAGCCCGGCGAGCAGACCTCCGCCGAGTCCCTGAACGACCCGCGCGATCACCAGCAGCTCCATGGTAGGAGCGAGCGCGGCGCCGAGCGAGCCGACAGCGAAGAGGCCGAACGCGAGCAGGTACGACCACGCAGCGCCCATCGAACCGAGCACTCTGGCGACGAGCATTGAGGCGAGCACAGAGGCGACGAGGAATGCCGTGGTCACCCATGCGAAGTACTGCTGCCCGCCGATGTCGGCGATCGTCGACGGCAGAAGGGCTGCCGTGACGAAGGTGTTCATCGCGAACACGGCGATGCCGCCGGCGAGGACGAGGGAAGCGCTTGCATGCTCGGCACTGAAGAGTTCCCGCCAGCCGCCCGTCAACTGTGCTGCGGCGGCATCTGCGGTTGCGCCTTCGGAGGGATGTTCTGGAATCGCGCTCTCGTGTTCGTCTCTCATATCGACTACGCTAAAATCTCAACTTAAGTTGAGGTCAATGGGTCAGTGTCGAGCGAGGGAAAGAGGGTCTCCATGAGCGACAAAAAGCCGTCGCCGACCGACATCCTGTCCGTGGGCGATGTGGCCGCACGGACGGGAGTCGCCGTCTCTGCGTTGCATTTCTACGAACGGCAGGGCCTGATCGCCTCGGTCCGTACTGCCGGAGGCCAGCGCCGATACGCCCGTCATGTTCTCCGCCGGGTTTCGGTGATCCAAGTGGCGAAGAGGATGGGCATTCCCCTGGCGGAGGTGGCCGAGGTTTTCGAGGACCTCCCTGCGGACCGGATGCCGGGAAAGACTGACTGGCGACGAATCAGCGAGCGCTGGAGGGGCAAGTTGGAAGCCCGTCGCAAGGAGATCGAGCGGATGGAGAGCGAACTCGTCGAATGCATCGGCTGCGGCTGCGTCTCACTGCGCAGCTGCCGAGTGCTCAACCCCGATGACGCGCTCGGCTCGAGCGGTTCGGGCCCACGCCTGCTTCCGGAATTCCCCTCCGAGTGAGGGGATGAACGGTTCTAAGAGAAGAAGAATGTGAAGAACCCGGAACATCTCACAAACTGTTCTGCAGAGCCTCCACCACGAGGTCGAGACCGTGGGATTCGCGGCGCGGATCGGCTTCGAGGACCTGAATGTAGCGCGATTCGATATCCGGATCGACGATCGGAATCGCTTTGCAGCCAACTGCATTGAGGTTCGTCGGAATGGTTCGACCGGCCATCATCGCGATCATCGACGTTCCCACGAGAGAGCGCAGCATGAGAACTGGACATGTGGCCTCAAGTGACGGGGAGAAGACCTGCCCCTGGGCCCGGACTGCCTGCTCGATGCGCATCCGAGCAGTGTTCCCGGCGGGAAGTGTTCCGACAGGAAAGTCCGTCATATCGCTGATGAAAAGACTGGACCGGTCAGCCAGCGGATGGTGTCCGTCGAGAATCGCAAAGTTCGTCGCTTCCACTTCGGCGACTTTGCGGACCCCCGGTAAGGTTCCGAACTCGTGGCTGGAGACCGAGAAATTCACGCACAGGTCGGCCCGACGGTTCCGCAGTACCTGCAGAGCTTCGACCGAACCGCGGTCGATGATGCTGACCTGAACTCTGTCAGTCATCCGCATCAGTCGGTTGATGGCATCGGCCACCACGGTCTGCCCCAACCCGGTGCTCGTCACGATCGAGACTGTTTCGACCGCGCCCGAGTACTCCCCGAACGAGTCGGCGAGCAGTTCCGACTCGGCGATGGTTCGGCGGGCAAAATCCGCGACGGCCAGGCACTGTGCTGTGGGATTGACTCCGGCACTCGTCCGTTCGAAGAGCTGTGTGCCGTAATGCTCTTCCAGGCTCCTGATCTGACGGCTCGCTGTCGAGTGCGAGATGAAGATCGACCTCGCGGCGAGATGGATCGACCCGTATTCGACGACGGCTAGCAGGGTCTTGAGACTGCGGAGATCGGTCATCGTGGTCGTCCTTCGGCCGGGTGCGACTCCAGAGTACGTCGGTGGTGCAGCAAACGCACCACCTCGGTGCGGGAAACGCACCTGGGTGTGGACGGATCCGGGTGTTGTCGAGCCGTCTGCTGGGCGATGCTGACAGTCATGAACGCAGAGAACACTGTCCGCAAGGGTGCGGAAGATTCCCCCGAAACCCGAACTGACCTTGCCCGGTGTGCGGGCGAATTCGTCCGCAGCGCAGACTTCATCGATCGACTCTCCCGCAGAGTCGCCCGGCGCACCGAAAGCCAAGCGCCCGGAGGCGGGCCGGCAGCGCTGGCCTACCTCAGCGAAGAGCTGGTTCCAGAACTCGACGAACTCGATTTCGTTTCGACCATCCACGACAATCCGGAATCGGACGAACACCCGCTTCTCATCACCAAGCGCGTCGAGGACCCGAAGCTGCCCACGGTGCTGCTCTACGGCCATGCCGATGTGCAGTTCGCCCACGATTCGCAGTGGGCCGAGGGCCTCGACCCCTGGGTGCTCACTCGTGACGGTGACCGCCTGTATGGCCGCGGCACTGCCGACAACAAAGGCCAGCACAGCGTGAACACGGTGGCATTGAAGACCGTGCTCGACGGCCTCCGTGCAGAGCACGGAACCGGCGAAGCCAGGCTCGGCTACAACATCACGATCCTCATCGAGACCGCTGAAGAGGCGGGGTCCAAGGGCTTGCGCTCGTTTGCGGCCGCACATGCCGATGACCTCTCGGCCGAGCTCTTCCTCGCCTCCGACGGTCCACGGATCGCCGCCGAGGTCCCCACGCTGTTCCTCGGCTCCCGTGGGGCACTGAATTTCCGGCTCATCGCCCACGAGCGCGACGGCGACCACCACTCGGGCAACTGGGGCGGTCGGCTGCGGAACCCGGCCACGGTCATCGCCGCCGCGATCAACGCCCTGGTGGATGCCAACGGCGTCATTCGGATCCCTGCACTGCGCCCTGACGATCCTCCCGCCTCGGTGCTCGATGCAGTGGCGAAGCTGCCTGACATCGCCGAGGAAGGTGCACCGGAGACCGATCCGGACTGGGGTGAGCCCGGCCTGAGCCCTGCTGAACGGGTCTTCGCGTTCAATGTGCTCGAGGTCCTCGCCCTCGATGCGGGCGACCCGACTCAGGTCGTCAACGCGATTCCCGGCGCCGCCTCGGCGAGCATGCAGCTGCGATACGTCGTGGGCACGGATGTCAGCGATTTCGAGAACCGGGTCCGGATCTTCCTCGAAGAACAAGGGATCCATGGGGTCGCGGTCGAGCTCGAACACTGCATGCCGGCCACACGTCTGGACCCGGAAGCACGAGTCGTCACGGCAGCGGTGGACTCGATCCGCGAAACGACCGGACTCGACGTCGCCGTCGAGCCGAACCTCGGGGGAACCATTCCGAATGATGTCTTCGCCGAAGTGCTCGGACTGCCGACCGTCTGGGTGCCGCATTCCTACCCGGGATGCAACCAGCACGCACCGAATGAGCATGCGCTGGTATCGATCCTCGAGCAGGGTGCGGAGATCATGACGGGAATGTTCTGGGACATGCGCATGCGTCCGGGCGATTGGTTCTCCTCGAAATGATCCCGCCAGCTGTCGGAGACCCCATGTCGCAAAAAACCAAGCCGTCCCACCACACTGCAGGCAAAGGAGCCCAGTCATGACAGAACAGCTGTCAGCGCAGACTACCGCTGAGAACAAACCGGTGAAATCGTGGAAGGTCATCACCGCGGCCTCGATCGGAAACGCCCTCGAGTGGTACGACATCTCGGTCTATGCGTACTTCTCCGTCTACATCTCCGTGGCGTTCTTCCCCTCCGAGAGTCATGCGGTCTCAGTGATGCTGGCCTTGGGCACTTTCGCTCTGTCCTTCTTCATCCGCCCGGTCGGAGCAATCGTGCTCGGCAGCTTTGCTGACCGGAAGGGACGCAAACCGGCACTGACGCTGACGATCTGGCTGATGTTCGCAGGCACACTGATGATCGTGCTCATGCCACCGGCTCATGTCATCGGACTGGCTGCGCCGCTGCTCATACTGCTTGCGCGACTCATTCAGGGGTTTGCCGCCGGAGGCGAATTCGGTTCGGCAACCTCGCTCATGGTCGAACACCTGCCCGATCGCCGAGGGTTCGCTGCAAGCTGGCAGTTCACCTCGCAGGCGATGTCGACAATTCTCGCCTCCGTCATCGGTGTGGCCGTAACGACGACGCTGACGCAGGAACAACTCGAGACCTGGGGCTTCCGTCTGCCATTCATCGTCGGACTCCTCGTCGGCCCGGTCGGACTCTACATACGTCGGCATGTCCCCGAATCTCCCGAGTTTGCCGCTGCCCAAGCTGAGAAGCCCAAGGAAGCAGCAGCAATCGGAGGGGTGCTGCGACATCACAAACTCGCGGTGCTGTTGGCGATCGGTGCGATCGCTGTCTCGACCTGCCTCAACTACTTCATCACGTATGTGCCGACTTACGCTGTCGACAACCTCGGTATGAACAGCTCCGCAGGATTCTGGGCGACCCTCGTGTCCGGACTCGTGCTGTTCCTCTGCACACCGGTCGCCGGCTACTTCTGCGACAAGGTCGGTCGGTTGACCTTCATGATTCCGGCGGCGCTCGCGGTCATGGTGCTCACTTGGGTCCTCTTCACCTGGGTAGTCGCGGCCAATGCGCTGACGGTGCTCATCGTCGTGGTCGTCATCTTCTCGATCCTGAAAGCCGCCTATTACGGGCCGCTGGCCAGCGTCATGGGCGATATCTTCCCGACTGAGGTGCGAGGGACCGGGTTGTCACTGGGCTACAACGTCGGCGTTGCCATCTTCGGAGGACTGACCCCGCTGGTGGCGGCCTGGCTCATCGGCGTCACCGGTGACGCAAAAGCCCCGGCTTACTGGGTGCTGCTCGCCGGAGCGCTGAGCGTGGCGGCGATCCTCGTGGTGTGGAAGAAGCTCGGCGTGCGCTGACGCCCAGGGTATGGGTGCCGCCGTGAGATCGGGGCCGTGGCCGATTGCGACCACGGCCCCGACTGGGCGGATACGGAACTCAGGCGTTCGATGGAACGGCGGCGGCCGCCTCGGCGCGGGTTCGTCTCTTCTTTTCCCCGAGGTGGCCGATCACGGCTGCGGCGGCGATCATAACGGCGACGAGGGCGATGCCGATCCACTGGTTGAGCATGAGCGTGGCGGCACCGGCCAGCGCGCCGATGAGGATGAGAACGACGGCGAGGGCTCGGCGGATCCAGCGGATGTTGTCGCCGCCGGCCAGGCTCGAATCGGCGGCGAGACCGACGATCGTCGAGGTCACGACCACGGTGGTGACGTCGGCGATCTTCATCTTCCGTGCGGCCGCGGCCTGCGCACCCATGAGCGCGGACAGGGCTGAGGTGAAGATCGTGCCGGCCAGCCCGATCTCGGGATCGGGGACGACCGCGACGTAGACGGACAGTGCGGCACAGCCGACGGCGACGCCGGAGAAGATCACGGTCGTCCGATGGTGCCAGTTCTCCCCGATGTCGCCGAGGATACGCCCGGACAGTGCCGCACCGACCATGAAGAACACGAGGGCGAGGGCGGGGCGGAGGACGGGAACGCCGTCGGCGCCGGCGAGGCCCATGCCGAGGATGACGACGTTGCCGGTCATATTGCCGGTGAAGACCTTGTCGAAGCCGAGGTAGCCGATGGCGTCTACCATGCCGGTCGAAAAGGTCAGCAGCAGGAGCATGGCCAGGTCGAGGCGACGAGTCATGGTGTCCTTTCCGGGCGAGTGGAGCCGGCGGCAGTGCCGGAATGTCGCCATGAGGGGCAATTTGTATACAAAACTGTAATCAGGTGACGGTTGGCATGCAATCGAGGGGCAACCGGAATTGTCCGGGTATCGTCGTTATCGACAGCTGACCACGGCTTGCACGCCGAACCACGATCAGCTGACCACTGCCGAAGGACTTCGCTCATGACCTTTACACCGCCCCCAGCATTCACCACGCGCCCCACCCTCGAGGGGCACTTAGGGATGGCGGCATCGACGCACTGGTTGGCCACTGCAACATCGCAGGCGGTGCTCGAACGCGGCGGGAACGCCTTCGACGCCACCGTCGCCGGAGCCTTCGTCCTCCACGTCGTCGAGCCCCACCTCAACGGACCCGGAGGTGACATGACCGGGATCTTCGCCACCGCCGCCGAGCCTTCCCGGCCACAGGTGATGATGGGTCAAGGGCCGGCTCCGGCCGCGGCGACGATCGAGCATTTCCGCGGCGAGGGCCTCGATATGGTTCCCGGCTCCGGGGCTCTCGCCGCCGCCGTTCCCGGAGCCGTCGACTCGTGGCTCAACCTGCTCGAACACCACGGGACGTGGGAGCTCGCCGACGTCCTCGACTTCGCCATCGACTACGCCGACAACGGGCATCCGATCCTCGCCCGAACAGCCGGGACGATCGCGAAGGTCAGCGAACTCTTCACTGAGCACTGGCCGACCTCGGTCGCACAGTGGATGCCCGAAGGCCGAGTTCCCGATGCCGGCGAGCTGGTGTTCAACCACGCCTACGCCGATGTGCTGCGCAGACTCATCGCCGCCGGTGACGGCACTGCGACACGGGAGGAGCGGATTCGAGCGGCCCGTCAGGAGTGGAAGTCCGGATTCGTCGCGCGGGCGATCGCCGACTTCATCACCACCGCGCACAGACACTCGACCGGAGGCGACCACGCCGGAGTCATGACTCTGAAGGACATTTCCGTATTCGACGCTGGGTTCGAAGATCCCGTCACCATCGACTTCCGCGGATATCAGGTCGCGAAGATCGGTGCCTGGGGTCAAGGTCCGGTGCTGCTGCAGACTCTGAAGATCCTCGAGGGCTTCGACGACCACCGCCTCGACCCGTCGACCGAGATCGGAGCGCACACGATCCTCGAAGCGCTGAAGCTGGCCATGGCCGACCGCGACACCTACTACGGCGATGCCGACGTCGACCTCGACTGGCTGCTCAGCGACTCCTATGCGGCCTCCCGCCGAGAACTCATCACCGAGAAGGCATCGGCGGAATTCCGGCCCGGCCTCGGCCGGGACGGTGCGGCGCCCGTCTTCACCACCCCCCTCATTCCCGAAGGTGATGACAAAGAAGCGCTGATCAAAGCCGGCATCGGGGAGCCGACCGTACAGAAGAACGGCGTGAACAACGGCGACACCTGTCACCTCGACGTCGTCGATCGGTGGGGCAATATGATCTCGGCGACCCCGTCCGGAGGGTGGCTGCAATCCTCGCCGACCGTCCCCGGACTCGGATTCTGCCTCGGCACCCGGCTGCAGATGATGTGGCTCGACGAGGCGGCCCCCTCGGCACTGCGCCCGGGCAAGCGTCCGCGCACGACATTGACCCCGACCTTGATCTCCCGAGACGGGCAGCCGGTCATCGCTCTCGGCTCACCCGGCGGTGACCAGCAGGAACAGTGGCAGCTGCTGCTGATCCTGCGCATGCTAGTCGGCGGCTACCGTGCGCAGGAGGCCATCGACGCACCGGCACTGCACACGACGTCGTTGGCGGGATCGTTCTGGCCGCGCACCTGGGTTCCGGGTGGGGCGGTCGTCGAGGACCGCCTCGGCGAGGATGTCATCAACGGGCTCATCAACCGCGGTCATGACGTGACCAGGGCGGGGGAGTGGGAGCTCGGTCGGCTGTCGTGCGTGACCCGGGATCCGGCGACGGGGCGGCTGAGCGCAGGAGCGAATCCGCGTGGAGCGCAGGGTTATGCGGCGGGGAGATGACCATGGCTGATTCGCACGATGCGCCACTGGATGTCGCCGCGCAGATCCGCACCGACATCATCAAGGGCAAGCTCGAGCCCGGGACCAAGCTGCGTGAGGTCGCCCTGGCCGAACGCTACGAAGTGTCGCGGATTCCGATTCGGGAAGCGCTGCGAACTCTTGAGGCCGATGGGCTCGTCGAGTCCCGGAAGTTCAGCGGTTCGGTTGTCGCGCCCTCCCCGGCCGAGGATGCCGAGGATCTGTTCGAGATCCGCATCGTGCTCGAATCGGCGACCGCGAAGCGCGCCGCCCGCCGGGCCGCCGAGCTCAGTGCCGGTGGCGAGCATGATGCGAAGTGGTCGGAGATCCGCGCAGAGATCAACGAGATCCTCGAGGCCGGCGACGCCGTCATCGCTGATGAGCGCTTTGAAGACCTCGCGGTGCTGAATATGCGATTCCATTTCGCGGTCGCCGAGCTCAGCGGGAGCCTGTCGTTCATCAGCCTGCTGCGTCAGATCTCCGGCAAGATCGAGTGGCTGTACTCGCTCAACCTCATGCGTCGAGGCCCGCAGGCGTGGCCGGAGCATCGCGAGATCATCGCTGCCATCGATGCCGGACAGGTCGAGCAAGCCGCCGAGACAATGGCCCGACACGTGCGCCGCAGCCGCGATTCCTACTTCGCCACCATGTCCGAACGCCCCTAACTACTACCTGACGGCGGCTGAGCAACCTAGCGCCAGGTTGCTGAGCCGCCGTCACGTAGTAATTAGGCCTCGACGAGGAGGCGGTCGAGTTTGTTGTAGCCCTCGACGATGCCGTGCTCCATGCCGGAGGCGACCATGCCGTCGCGGGATTCGAGCGAGTCGAAGATCGAGGTCGACATCAGCCGTGTCCGCCCGTCGCCGAGGTCCGTGAGTGTGAGGATCTCGAGGTTGACCGCGTCCGGGAATCCCTCAAAGGTGAAGGTCTGGACGATGCGCTCGTTCTCCCGCACCTCGTGGAACGAGCCGAAGAACGCGTACTCGCCGCGATCGTCGGTCGAAACATAGCTCCAGTTCCCGCCGGTCGTCGCATTCCATTCCCGGATCGTGCTCGTGATCGAGTCCGGTCCGCACCACTTGACGAACAGTTCGGGGTCGACGTGGGCCCGGAACACCTTGTCCGGTGAGGCGGCGAAATCGCGGGTGATCGAGACGGTCTGCACCCCCTCGGGGACGTCGAGCTTGAGAGTCGAATAGTCGGCTGCGGTGTCTGTGGTGGTCATGTCATGCTCCTTTGCGTGATTTTCTGTGGGATGATGTGTCCTCGGATCCCTCCGCCGAGGCGGCGCTGAAGTCCGCGTCGTTCGCTTCCTCGTCCGCGTTCATCGCTTCGAGGACCGCGTCGAGGCGTTGGTAACGTTCCTCTGCCTGCTGCTTGTATCTTTCGATCCATTTCGTCATCAGATCGAACACATTGTCTTCGAGGTGGACCGGTCTGCGCTGGGCGTCACGGGTGCGGGAGACCAGTCCGGAGTCCTCGAGCACCTTGAGATGTTTCGATACGGCCTGCAGGCTGACGTCATAGGGTTCGGCGAGTTCGTTCACCGTCGAGTCCGCGACGCTGAGTCTGGCCACCATGTCCCGCCTCGTCGGGTCGGCCAGAGCGGCGAAGACCTTGGACAGCTGATCGGCCACTTGAGCCTCCTGTGAATCTGAATCGAAACAATCATTCAACCAATGGGTTGATAAAAGGGTATGTCTGCCAGTTCTCGTAAGTCAACCATTTAGTTGAATAAAGTATTCGTTGGAGCGTATCTCGTGCTCCACCTGCAGTGACGTGCGCAGGGTCGGGGCCGCCTCGGCGAGAGGCGACGGATTTCGCACCGATGAATTCCGGTAGAAACCGAATCGGACCGCGCAGTCTGTCGTATGGTCTCAGTAGCGGCGAGCAGCGAGCGCACCTGACCGGTGCGCGACGGGCTCCGCCGACAGGCAAGTAAGACGATGAAGTCTGGAGATGAACATGCCCACACTGCGACAGCAGCTGTTCCGGATCAAACCGGTTCCGCGGCAGAAGGAAGACGTCGAGACCGATCTCAAACGCACGATCGGGCTGTTCTCGCTGACGATGGTCGGCGTCGGCTCAACCATCGGCACCGGCATCTTCTTCATCCTCTCCGAGTCCGTTCCGGTGGCGGGACCCGCCGTGATCTGGTCATTCGTCATCGCCGGCGCCGTCGCCGGCCTCGCGGTCATCTGCTACGCCGAGCTCGCCGGATCCGTCCCCGTCTCCGGTTCCTCCTACTCCTATGCGTACGCGACCCTCGGCGAACTGCCGGCGATGGGGGTGGCCGCGTGTCTCCTCCTCGAATACGGCGTCGCCGGTGCGGCCGTCGCGGTCGGCTGGTCGCAGTACGTCAACCAGCTGCTGTTCAATCTCTTCGGATTCCAGATCCCGCACGCCCTGGCCTACGCGCCGGAAGAAGGCGGCATCGTCAACCTGCCTGCCATCCTGCTGCTGGCGATGTGCTGCTTCCTCCTGGTGCGCGGCACCGGCGAATCCATCGTCGTCAATGCGATCATGGTCTGCCTCAAGATCGGCGTGCTCATCTTCTTCATCTGCGTCGGCGTCACCGGCTGGGACT
The DNA here is from genome assembly GCF_013623905.1 of Brevibacterium sediminis. Classification (GTDB taxonomy): domain Bacteria; phylum Actinomycetota; class Actinomycetes; order Actinomycetales; family Brevibacteriaceae; genus Brevibacterium; species Brevibacterium sediminis. Next base: position 45,031 of record NZ_JABKDD010000004.1, on the reverse strand, counting down.
CGAATAACTTCGCCGACTTCGCTCCGTTCGGCATCTCCGGAGTCGTCGCCGGCTCGGGTCTGATCTTCTTCAGCTACGTCGGCATGGACGCTGTCGCCACGGCCGGCGATGAGACGAAGAACCCGAAGAAGACGATGCCCCGAGCTCTCATCGCTGCCCTCATCATCGTCACCTCCGTCTACGTCCTCGTCGCCGTCGCCGCCCTGTCCGCCCAGCCGTGGGAGAAATTCGACGGACAGACCGCAGGCCTGTCGGCGATCCTCGAGAACATCGTCGGCTCGCAGTGGCCCGGCACGGTCGTGGCCGCCGGCGCGGTGATCTCGATCTTCTCCGTCACCCTGGTCTCCATCTACGGCCAGTCCCGCATCCTCTTCACAATGGCCGGCGACGGAATGATGCCCAAGCTCTTCCGCGAGGTCAATCCCCGCACACTCACCCCGGTCAAAGGCACGATCGTCGTCTCCGCCGTCATCGCGGTCCTCGCCGGCTTCATCCCGTTGAACTTCCTCGCCGAGATGACCTCGATCGGCACCCTCGTCGCCTTCGTCGTCGTCTCCCTGGCCGTGATCATCCTGCGCGTGCGCGAACCGAACCTCGAACGCGGCTTCAAGGTCCCGTTCTATCCCGTCCTGCCGGTGCTCTCGATCATCGGCTGCTTCTGGATCATCTCGAGCCTGCAGGTCATCACGATCGTCGTCTTCATCATCTGGACCGCCTTTATCCTGGGCCTGTACTTCATCTTCGGCCGTAAGTCCTCCGTCCTCGGCCAGCAGCTCGCCGAGGCGGGACCCACCAATCCCGAATCCCCCGGACCGGACTCCACAGGAGGAGCCAAATGAGCATCGTCGTCGGTCTTGCCCCAGGTCAGGACAACCGCGCAGCCGTCGAACTGGGCATCGTCCTCGCCCGCACCTATCGGCGCCGGATCGTCGCAACCGCCGTGGACTCTGCTGCGTTCCCGATGGCACCCGTGCACTTCGAGAGTCAGTACGAGAACAGGTTCCGCACCGTCGCCGAGGCGGCCCTCGACGAGGCGCGTGCGCTCATTCCCAGCGATATCGAGTCCGAATGCGTCCTCCATTCCGCGCGGTCGTCGCGGCGCGGTCTGCTCGAGATGTGTGAGAAGACCGATGCCTATCGCCTCGTCGTCGGACCATCGTCGGAAGGAAGGCCGGGCAAGATCGCGCTCGGGTCGGTGTCGAACGGTCTGCTGCACAGCGCCAGGCTGCCGGTGGCCCTGGCCCCGGCCGGATTCGAAGCGCCTGCGGGGGCGCGGCTGGAGCGGATCACTGCCGCGTATTCGGGGTCGTCCACCTCGGCGGATCTCATTCTTGGTGCTGCGATGGTTTCGGCGGAGTCGGACGTGCCGTTCCGCATCGCCTCGTTCGCCCCGCGTTCGCGTGTGGTCGCCTCGGCGAACGTGCCCTTCGACATGGAGTCACGCGTCATCGACGAATGGACGAAGACCGTCCAGCGCGACACGGACAAGATCCTGTGCTCGATCGAGCAGCTGCACATCAAGCCAGGTGAGACGGACGTCGTCGTGGGAACCGGCGCCGATTGGGCCGCGGCGCTCGGCGCTGTCGAGTGGAAGCATCCGGAAGTGATGATGCTCGGATCCTCCGGGCTGGGTGCACTCAAGCGAGTCTCGCTCGGCAGCCACGCGATGCGGATCCTGCAGAACTCTCCGGTGCCGATCGTCGTCGTACCCCGCCGCGCGAAGGCCGATTACATCCGCCAGCAGACCGTGTGACGGTCGAACTCGGTGGGAGTTTCGACGCCTGCGGGTGTCCAATGCTTGAGCAGTTCCAAATTGGCTTGGGGCGTCTCGCTAGCCTGGCGACAGGTCACAACGACGTGGCCGAGAGCTAGTAGAGAGGAACCGCATGGAACTGCTGCGACTGGGACCGATCGGACACGAGATTCCGGCAGTCCGCCACGACGGAGTCTGCTTCGACCTCCGCCCGCTGACCGATGACATCAACCCGGACTTCTTCGCCGCCGACGGCATCGGACGCGTCCGAAGCGCGCTTGAGGCTGGGGAACTCAAGCCGCTCGACGGTGCTGATGAGATGCGCATCGGCGCGCCGCTGACCCGACCTTCTGCCATCGTGTGCGTGGGCATGAACTATGCCGCTCATGCTCGTGAGGCCGGAGCCGAACCTCCCGAGCGACCCGTCATCTTCTTCAAGATGCCCTCGACCATCGCCGGGCCCAATGACCCCATCGAACTGCCGCCGTACGCGACTAAAGCTGATTGGGAGGTCGAACTCGGAGTGGTCATCGGATCACGGACCTTCAGGGCCGCCTCGGCGGAGGAAGGACTCAATCACGTCGCCGGGTACGTGCTCGGCAACGATCTGTCCGAACGCCGACTGCAGATCGAGGAGTCCGGGGGCCAGTGGTCGAAAGGGAAGAATCTGCCCGGGTTCACCCCGATCGGGCCGTGGATCCGCCCCGCCGCCGAGGTGGACCCCGGCAACCTGCGCCTGCGCAGCTGGGTCAACGGCGAAGCCAGGCAGGATTCGTCGACGAGCGACCTCATCTTCTCCGTCGGCGAGATCATCTTCCAGCTCAGCCAGGCGATGGCCTTCGAACCGGGCGACGTCATCCTCACCGGCACACCGCAGGGCGTCGCGCTGTCGGGGCAGTACCCGTACCTGGTCGACGGCGACGTCGTCGAAATCGAGCTCGAGGGCCTCGGCCGACACCGACAGATCGTGACCGTCACGGAGTGAATGCACGAAGCGGCGCACCGATGACTGGTGCGCCGCTTGTGTTTGCGGATCGGCGTCTCAACGATGACGCCGGATCAGGTGATGGCTGAGATCAGCGGTTCTCGTCGAAGCCGCCCTGCTCGCCACCGAAGCCACCCTGGGCCTGATCCCGGCCGCCGAATCCAGCCTGCTCCTGCTGACCCGACTGACCCTGCTGGCCGCGATCATCGCCGCCGGGTCCGTCCTGTTCCTGACCGCTGGGCTGGCCACCCTGCTCACGGTCATCTCCACCGAATCCGCCGGACTGTTCCTGGCCGCCGCTGAAGCCGCCCTGCTCCTGCTGACCGCGGTCGTCGCCCCCGAAGCCGCCCTGTTCCTGGCCGCCCTGGGCCTGCTGATCCTGGCCGCCGAAGCCACCCTGCTCCTGCTGGCCCGACTGGCCCTGCTGGCCACCCTGATCGCCGAAGCCGCTCTGCTGTCCCTCGGGACCGCTCTGCTGCTCATTGCCGAAGTCGTTCTGACCGCTGTCGTTGTTGCCTGCGAAATCGTTCGATTCCATGTCCAACTCCTCATTCGGTGACGAATCATCGCTGTCTGCGACTCGATTGCCAGTCTTCGGTACCCAGAGCCTGGCTGACAATAGAGTTCAAGGAATGTTGCACGAAGTTCACTCAAGCCGCAGCTGATGTTCAGCCAAGGCAGCTTTTCAATGCGACTTTGCTGTCAGCGGCATTTCGTCACCGTCCAGCACCGATTGTGGAGAGAAGATGGACGTGGTCGTGACCATGGTGGTCGGACCGCCGGCCGAGCAGACCGGCCGAACGAGTGCGGGAGGCACAATGAGTACACCCGATTCCGACACACGACGGGTGACGAAAGGTCGCGTCACGGTCTGGGCGGTTCTCTGTCTCATTCCGGTGATCGCCGCCTTCGTCCTCCAATGGCTGCCGATTTTCAACGGCCCACATCTGTTTCTCGGGCTGCCGACCATCTTGTGGTGGACCTGTGTACCCGGCAGCCTCCTCGTCACCGGCATCCTCCTGATCATCGAGAAGACCCGCCCCGATCTCGAACGGCAGGGCCACCTCGACGACCTTGCCCTCGAAGAAGCCGAGAGGCTCGAATCGGCCAAAGTCGGAGACCGACCGGAAGTACAGGCACACCCCGACAACGCTCGGGAGGGCTGAGATGAGCACTATCGAGATCGTCACCCTCGGCGGAATCGTCCTCGTCGCGATCCTCGGTTTCATCGGACGCAAGAAGCCCAATGCCGACCTCTCCGAGTGGACCGTCGGCGGCCGACGCTTCGGCGTGGCCACGACCTGGCTGCTTCAGGCCGGCGAAACCTTCACCACCTTCACCTTCCTCGGTACCGCCGGACTCGTGGTCTCGGGAGGCGCCGCCGCCTTCTACTCGATGCCCTACGTACCCCTCGGCTACCTGGTCCTCTACTTCATCGGCCCGAAGATCTGGCGCATGGCCAAAGCACGCGGGCACCTGACACAGGCCGACTTCCTCGAACACAGCTACTCCTCGCGCACCCTCGGAGTCATCGCAGGCATCTGCGGAGTCATCTTTCTGCTGCCCTACCTGCAGCTGCAGATCACCGGACTCGGCCTCATCGTTCAACTCGTCACCGGTAACCGAACGACGGGCGTGTGGTCAATGGTCATCGCTTTCATCCTCGTCGTCGCCTTCGTCCTGTGGTCGGGTCTGCGAGGCGTGGCCACGACCGCGTACTTCAAAGACGCGCTCATGCTCGTCATGCTCTTCGTCGTGTGCATCTCGATCCCCATCCATTTCACCGGCGGATTCACGAACGTCTTCGACACCGTCGCTGCGACCATGCCCGACCTCCTGAGCGTCCACGGCACAGAGGAATACGGCATCCCCTGGTACATCTCGAACATGGCGATCAGCGCCATCGGCGTGGCCTTCGTGACTCTTCCGCACATGTGGCCGCCGATCCTCGCAGCCCGCAGCTCCGCGGTGCTGCGTCAGAACTACCTGTGGCTGCCGATCTACAACACCTTCATCGTCCTGCCGCTCATCGTCGGCTACGTGGCCGTCGTCATCCTCGGTCGGAACACCGATGCCGACTCGGCTCTGCTCCACCTGTCCGGACAGATGTTCCCCGATTGGGTGATCGGAGTCCTCGCCGTCGCCGGAATCACCACGGCGATGGTGCCCTCGGCCGCGCTGCTCATCGGCATCTCGACCCTGGCTTCACGCAATGTCTTCCGGATCAGATCCGAACGGCATCAGTTCACTGCGACTCAGATCATCGTCGTTGTCGCCACTGCCCTGTCGCTGCTGCTGGCCATCGTCATGCCCGACCTGCTGGCGAACCTCCTGCTGCTGACTTTCTCCGGCCTCGACCAGCTCGCTCCGGCGATCGCCGCGGCTCTCTTCTTCCGCGGTCGTCTCAGTGTTCGCTCGATCATCGCCGGTCTCGCGGCGGGGCTGATCGTCGTCATCTCCTACACGTTCTGGCTGCCGCTGCCGTGGGCGATCAGCGAAGGCATCATCGGCCTCGGCGTCAACATCCTCGTCGTTGCGGTCTGCGAAGCCGTGCGTGCCGGGGTCGGTCGGTCGCAGGCTGAGACTTCGACCGAATCCATCGGTCAACGCGCGTAGGTCACGCTGCGGAACAGCTGAGCACCGCCTCGGGGAGGTGGACCGTCCGACCGCCCGGACGGCGGATATCCGCGCCGATGGCGCCGACACCTGGCACCATGGGAGAACCGAACCACGCACAACTAGGAGCATCGTCATGAGCACGCACCGACTTCCCCTTTCCGGTGTGCGAGTCCTCGAACTCGGCAACTACATCGCCGCACCCACCGCCGGGCGGATGCTCGCGGACTTCGGCGCCGAGGTGATCAAAGTCGAACGCCCCGGCACCGGCGACGAATTGCGCAACTGGCGGCTCAAAGCCGGCGACACCTCGATGCTCTACCGCACGATCAACCGCAACAAGAAGTCCGTCGTGCTCGACCTGCGCAGCGACGAGGGACGCGAGGCCGTGCTCGAACTCGTCCGCCGCAGCGACATCCTGCTCGAGAACTTCCGCCCCGGCACCCTCGAGAAGTGGGGACTCGGCCCCGACGTGCTCGAGGACGCCAACCCCGACCTCGTCTTCGTGCGCATCTCCGCCTTCGGCCAGACCGGACCGATGTCATCCCGCCCCGGATTCGCCGCCGTCGCCGAAGGATACTCGGGCTTCCGCGAACTCGTCGGCGATCCCGACCGCCCACCCGTGCGCGTGGGCATCTCGATCGGCGATTCGATCGCCGGCATGCAGGCGGCCTTCGGCGCCGTGATGATGCTCTTCGACCGACAGCGGCAGAAGATCGCCGGAGCCGCCGAGGCGGTCGTCGGATCCGCGCACGGCTTCGAAGGCAAGGGTCCGCTGTCGGAGCGGACCGTCGACGTCGCGCTCAATGAGGCGATGTTCTCCGTGATGGAATCCCTCGTTCCCGACTACTCCGCTTTCGGCGAGGTCCGCACCCGCACCGGCGGTCGGATGGAGGGCATCGCGCCGTCGAACGGCTACCTCTGCGCCGGCGGGAAATCCGTGGTCATCGCCGGCAACGGGGACGGCATCTTCCCGCGGCTGATGACGGCGATCGACCGTCCCGATCTCGCCGAGGATGCCGACCTGCAGACGAATGCCGGCCGTTGGCAACGGCGCGACGAACTCGATGAGGCGATCGGCGAGTGGTGCGCCGAGCGTTCAGTTGAGGACGTCGTCGGGGCCCTGGAAGAAGTCGGTGTTCCGGCCGGGCCCATCTACACGGCCGAAGACCTCGTCGCCGATGAGCAGCTCGCCGCACGCGGAATGATCCAGAACCTCGACGTGTCCACCGGCGAGGAGGTCCTGGAGGACGTCGCGTTCCCGGGAATCACTCCGGTCATCGGCGGTGAATCGATCGCGATCGACCACCTCGGGCCCGACTTGGGCGAACACACCGACGAGGTGCTGTCGTGGCTGGGCCTCGCCTCGGCCGCACGCGGTGAGGCGGATTTCGGTGCCGACTCGGAGGGGAACGTCGATGGTGCCGCCAAAGACACGGACTGATATGACAGCCCTCAGGCTTCGGCCCGCATCCGGGTGCTCTGACGTCCCTGCCCTTGTGGCGATCTGGCGCAGCGCTGTCGACGCCACGCATGATTTTCTGTCCGACGACGACCGGGACGAGATCGAGAAGCATCTGGCTGCGGACTACTTTCCGGCCGTGAGACTCACCGTCGCTGAATTGGACGGCCGAGCCGTAGGGTTTTGCGGGGTCGTCGACGGAGACCTCGCGATGCTCTTCATCGACGCTGGTGAACGGGGCCGGGGGATCGGCTCCGCGCTGATTGACTATGCGATCGAACACGAGGATGTGACCACGGTCGACGTCAATGAACAGAACACCTCAGCGCTGGAGTTCTACCGGCACCAGGGGTTCGAAATGATCGGACGCAGTGAGACCGATGAAGCCGGGCGGCCCTATCCGATCCTGCACATGAGGTTGGCTGGGGATGCCGACGCCAGCGGGAATTGACTCTTCCAGCAGTGCCCGCCCAGGTCTACTCTTATGCCATGGGCGAGCTGAGGTACTCGATCAACGTCACCGTCGACGGCTGCTGTGATCATCGCGTGGGAGTCATCAGCGATGATTTCCATCGCCATCATGCGAACAATCTCAAGCGTGCCGACGGGCTGATCTTCGGTCGCATCACCTACCAGATGATGGAAGACGCCTGGCGCCGGCCCGAAGGTGACACGACCCCGGAAAAGGACCTCGACCCGTTCATTGCGGCCATCGGCCCGGCCCGCAAATACGTCGTCTCGAGCACCTTGGACAGCGTCGACTGGAACTCCGAACTCATCCGCGGCGACCTCGCCACCGCCGTCCGCGAGCTCAAGGAACAATCCGTGACGGGACTCGCAGTCGGGGGAGTGACGTTGCCGCTCGCGCTCGCCGAACTCGGCCTCATCGACGAATTCGAATTCGTCATCCACCCCTGCATCGCCGGCCACGGACCGTACCTCTTCGCGGGTCTGAGTGACGTCGTCGACCTGGAGCTCGTCGACCGCAGCGAACTCGAAGCAGGCCACGCGATCCAGACATACCGGCCGAAGAACCTAGCGTCCCGATAGACGGGAATGAACACAGGCAATTCTCCCCGACCTCTCATATGCCGAACAAAGTCTGTTACCTGGACTGAGCGCGTTATATAACGAGAGTGGAGTCGCGCATGGTCGCGCGGCGACGAATCGTTTCCCGTTCAGCGGGAGCCTGCGTGAAGGAGTCCCATGGTCCGGCCCACTTCCGTCGATATCCTCGACACCACTCTGCGCGACGGGCTGCAGATCGAAGAAGCCATCGTGCCCACCGAAGTCAAGGTTGCCCTGGCCGAGAAACTCATCGGCTCGGGACTCAAACACATCGAGGTCGGCTCCTTCGTCAATCCGAAGAAGGTCCCGCAGATGGCCGACACCGACGAACTGCTGCGCCGTCTGGCACCACACGAGGCCGACGGGGTCGAGTTCTTCACCCTCGTCTTCAACCTCAAAGGCGCCCAAAGGGCCGTCGACGCCGGGGCGAAGAACATCAAACTCGTGCTCTCGGCCTCCGAAGGACACTCGAAAGCGAATTCCGATGCCTCCATCGCCGAGGCCTCCGACCGCCTCATGGACGCCGCCGTCTTCGCCCGTGACCGGGGACTGCGCTTCGACATCACGACCGCCGTGAGCTTCATCTGCCCCTTCGACGGGATCACCGAGGCTGACCACCTCGTCGAGGTCCTCCGTCCCTTCGTCGACGCCGGAGCCCACGGCGTCGGGGTGGCCGACACCATCGGCAACGCCAACCCATCGCTGGTCCGCCGCAACACCTCGGCGGTTCTCGACGCCTTCCCCGGCAAACCGGTCAACCTCCACCTCCACGACACCTACAACTTCGGCATGGCCAACGTCATCGCCGCCCTCGAGCTGGGGATCGCGAACTTCGACGCGGCCATGGGCGGACTCGGCGGCTGCCCCTTCGCCCCGGGCGCCGCCGGCAACATCGGCACCGACGACCTCGTCCACCTCCTCCACCGCGAGGGCGTGGCCACCGGCGTCGACGTCGAGGCGCTCACCGAGGTGCGCGACCCCCTCATCGCCGCCGTCGGACACGACCTGACTTCGAGCCTGTCGGACATCCCCGCGACCCCCGCGGTCTTCGACGACCGGTTCGCGGCCGCCTCGGCGAAGGTCTGAAATGACTTCCCACATGACCGCCGAACAGACCCAGGCAACGACCCCCGAACCGCTGCCGCTCGAAGGCATCCGCGTCATCGAGTTCTCCCACATGGTCATGGGTCCCAGCTGCGGGATGATCCTCGCCGACCTCGGCGCCGAGGTCATCAAGATCGAACCCCGCGGAGCCGGCGACAAGACCCGCTACCTGCCCGGGTCCGGATCCGGGCTGTTCCCCGCGTTCAACCGCAATAAGCACAGCGTCCAACTCGATATCGCCGAGGCGGCCGACCGTGACCGTGTCCTCGACCTCATCGATTCCGCCGATGTCCTGCTTGAGAACTTCCGCGTCGGGAAGATGGAATCGATCGGCTTCGGATACGAGGAGCTCTCGGCCCGCAACCCCGGACTCATCTACTGCTCACTCAAGGGATTCCTCTCCGGCCCCTACGGGAACCGCGCCGCCCTCGACGAGGTCGTCCAGATGCTCGGGGGATTGGCGTATATGACCGGTCCACCCGGCCAGCCGCTGCGCGCCGGAGCCAGCGTCAACGACATCATGGGCGGAATGTTCGGAGTCATCGGCATCCAGTCCGCACTGCGGGTGCGCGAAACCACGGGCCGCGGAAAACTCATCAACTCCGCACTGTTCGAGAACAACGCCTTCCTCGTCGGCACGCACATGGCTCAATCCCAGATCAGCGGCGAACCACCCCGCCCGATGCCGACCCGGCAAGCAACCTGGGCCGTCTATGACATCTTCCGCGATGCTGATGACAACCAGGTCTTCGTCGCCGCCGTCTCCGACGGGCAGTGGCGCGACCTCTGCGACGAATTCGGACTGACGGGGCTGGCCGCCGACCCGGACATGCTGACCAACCAGGGCCGAGTCGACCAGCGCGACCGTATTCATCGCGAGCTCCAGCAGGCACTGTCACAGCTGAGCCTGGCCGAGATCGAAGACAAGTGCACCCGGCGCGGCCTGCCCGTCGCTCCGGTCAACACCCCGGCCGACCTCACCGACGACCCGCACCTTGTGGCCTCCGGAGCGCTCGCCCACACCGGGCTGCCGACAGGTGCAAGGGTGGATGTGCCGCTGCTGCCGCTGACCTTCGACGGGAACCGGCTCGGGCTGCGCAGCGACGTGCCCGAACCCGGCCGCCACAACAGCCATTACCGGGACGGCCCCGCAGTGCCGACGGGCCCGCCGGTCGACGGACCCCAGCCCGACGAAAACCGCCTGGACTGACAACTCAGCCAGCGGCACCACCAAGCACACCACTGAATATCGAGAACCGAACACACAAGGGGACAGCTCATGCGATCAACGACGATCACACGCACACGGACGGCCGCCTCGGCGAAGGAAGGGTCGACGAGTACCCGCAAGCGCGCGGCGAAGATCGGGGCGGTGCTCGCTTCGGTCGCCCTCGTCGCCGCTGCCTGCGGGAACAAGGCGCAGCCCCCGGGCGAGGGCGGGGACTATCCGAAGGGACCGGTCTCGGTCACCGCCCCAGCCGAACCCGGATCCGGCTGGGACACCACGGCTCGGGCGCTGGTCGAGGCGCTGCAGAAGGAAGACATCGTCTCCTCGCCGCTGCCCGTGCAGAACAAGCCCGGCGGCACCGGCTGCTCGTGGCTGACGTCGATGATGCAGCAGGAGAAGGGCAAAGACGATCAGATCGCCATCACTTCCCTGGCCAGCCAGACGATGAAGGCGCGCAACCTCTGCGAATTCGGTCCCGAGGACACGACGCTCATCGCCACCCTCTACGTCGAGGACTTCATGGTCGTGACGCCGAAGGACGGGGATTTCAATGACCTCGACGCCCTGGTCAAGGCGCTCAAGGACGACCCGCAGAAGGTCACCGTCGCGGCCGCCGGAGACGACACTCTGCCGTTCGCCCTGTTCGCGAAGGAAGCCGGCGTCGACCCGGCCGACATCAACTTCGTCAACTACGACGGCGGTGGCGAGCAGACGACCGCCATGCTCAACGGGGACGCGAAGGTCGCCATCGCCGGCATGAGCGAATTCCGCTCCGTCATCGAAGCCGGCGACATCGAACCCCTCGTCACCTTCGCCCAGGAACCGCTGGCGGCGCCCTTCGACACGGTGCCCACCGCGAAGGACTCCGGCTACGACGTGACCTTGGGCAACTGGCGCGGAGTCTACGGACCCGCCGAGATGCCGCAGGAAGCCGTGGACTTCTGGGCCAAGGCGCTCGAAGACGTGAGCAAGTCCGACGCCTGGCAGGAGACGCTGAAGAACAACCAGTGGGCCACCGAGTTCCACACCGGCGACGACGCCCAGGCCTACGTCGACGACGCGGCGAAGACGGTCGCCGAAGGCGTCAACGAGACCGACCTGGGCAACAGCAAATGACCGCTTTCCGCACCGACCTCATCACCGGCGGCGCCATCGCCGTCATCGGCGCGGTGTACTACATCGCGACGTTCTCCATCCAGGAGACCGCGAACATCGTCACCCCGCGCACCTTCCCCGCCATCGTCGGGATCGGACTCATCGTGCTCGGCCTCTTCCTCGCCGGCCAGGCCGCCGTCCGGCACCGGAAGGACACCCTCGCCGAGGCGGGGACCGGGTCCGGGGGAACTGCACGTACGACTCCGGCGAGGGACGGGGACGGTACGGCCGCCTCGGCGGGGGAATCATCCCTTGAAACCGCCGACCGATCCTCCGGTCAGGAGGGGGTCAGCGGGATCGTCCTCGAAGCCCCGCCGGAGCCGCAGGTGCGCAAGGTCGTATTCCAGTTCGCGCTCTTCTTCGTCTATCTGGCGATCCTCATCCCAGTCGGATTCCTGCTGTCGACGGCGGCGTTCCTGATGGGGCTGACCAGCATCTACGCACCTGAGAAGTGGATTCGCAACCTCATCTTCTCCGTCCTCTTCGCGGTCGTGGTCTACACGGCGTTCGTCTACGGACTCGCTGTGTACCTGCCGGTCGGGATCCTGGGTTAGGGGGCGGGCATGGACACTCTCATCGATCTGGGAGGCGGCTTCGCCTCGGCACTCGAGCCGGTCAGCCTCGCCTTCGCCCTCCTCGGCGTGCTGCTGGGCACCGTCGTCGGAGTGCTGCCGGGAATCGGACCCATCTCTGCGATCGCGATCCTCATCCCGGTCTCCTTCGGGATGGAGCCGGTGCACGGTCTCATCCTGCTGTGCGGAATCTACTACGGTTCGATGTACGGCGGCTCGATCACCGCTACGCTCATCAAAACCCCTGGTGAGGTCGCCAGCGCGGTGACCGCGATCGAGGGCTACGAAATGGCCCGCCGAGGTCGGGGCAAGGCCGCCCTGGCGACCGCGGCGATCGGATCGTTCCTCGCCGGCACCCTGGCGATCATCGGACTGACGTTCCTCTCACCCGTCCTCGTCAAACTCGCGAACGTCTTCGGCGCCACCGAATACTTCCTGCTCATGGCCACGGCCCTGCTGCTCGCGTCGACGATGTCGGCGGGTTCGCGGGCCAAGGCGCTCATCTCAATCTTCATCGGCCTGGCCGTCGGCCTCATCGGACTCGACTTCCAGACCGGACTGCCCCGGCAGACCTTCGGCATGGATCTGCTCTCCGACGGGATCGACTTCACGATCTTCGCGATGGCGCTCTTCGCCATCCCCGAGGCGATCCGCAACCTCGCGCTCGGACGTGGGGCGAAGGACGAGATCCAGAGCTTCGGGAATGACAAGTGGATGACGAAGGAAGACTGGCAGCGGTCGGCCGGCCCGTGGGCGCGCGGTTCCGTGGTCGGCTTCATCATCGGCATCCTGCCAGGAGTCGGTCCGTCGCTGGCCTCGTTCATGTCCTACATCATGGAGAAGCGGATCTCGAAGCGGAAGGACGAGTTCGGTCACGGCGCCATCGAGGGCGTGGCCGGCCCCGAAGCGGCGAACAATGCCGGCGTCGGTGGTGCGATGATTCCGCTGTTCAGCCTCGGCATCCCGGGTTCGGCGACGACGGCGCTGCTGCTCTTCGTGTTCACGATGTACGGTCTGCAGCCCGGGCCGCTGATCTTCCGGGACGAGACCGGTCTGATCTGGACGATCATCGCCAGCATGTACATCGGCAACATCGCGCTCATCATCCTCAACCTGCCGCTGGTCGGGGTCTTCGTGAAGCTGTTGAAGATGCCCAAGGAGATCCTCTTCTCGTCCATCCTCGTGCTTGTGGTCATCGGGGCCTACGCCATCGAATTCAGTCTGTTCGGGCTGATGATGCTCGGCATCTTCGGCGTCATCGGCTATCTCATGGAGAAGGGCGGCATCCCCATGGCTCCGGCGATCCTGGCGCTCGTGCTCGTGCCGCTGCTCGAGGACAACTTCCGGCGTATGCTGCAGATCTCCGGTGGATCGTTCGCACCCCTGGTCACCAGGCCGGTGTCGCTGTCGATCATCATCCTCATGGTGGCAGGCATCATCGGACCCATCATCTTCCGGTGGTGGGTGTCCCGGCGGAAGCTGCTCGCCGATGTGACGGTGTCGTGAGGAGTGGGAATGAAGAGTTCTGAACAGGTGCCGGCGGAGATCGGAGTCATCGACCGCAGTGCGGCCATCCTCGAAGTCCTCCAGGACTCGCCGATGACGGCTGCGGAGGTGTGCCGCCGCCTCGGCTATTCGAAGTCGACGACGTATCGGCTGCTGACCGACCTGCGGGCGCACAAGTTCATCGTCCGTGACTCCTCGGGGCTGCTGCGGTTGGGCCCTTTCCCGGGCAGGCGCAATATCGCCACGACGAACTCGGTGCTCGACCATCTGCGGACGATGACCGGGGAATCCGTGCAGATGTGGGTCCGCGTCGGTGAGGACCGTGTGTGCGTGCGCAACGTCGAAGCCGATCATGAGCTGCGCGTCTCGCGCGGAGTCGGTGCGGTGCTCCCGCTCGTCGACGGCGGCTCGGCTGCCCTGGCGCTGTGCGGGCCGGGAAATCCGGCGGAGTTCTACGCGACCAAGCAGGCACGGGTGGCCGGGACCGCCTCGGCGAGTGTGGCCTTCACCGTCGATGCGATCGTGTTCGCCCTCTGTGTGTCCTACCCGCTGACGCGGGAACCGGACAACGTCGCCGGCGCCTATCGCAGCCTGCTCAGCCGGGCCGCCGTCGAGCTGCGGGCGCTGCTCGACGGCAGCGAGGAACTCGAAGTGCTGCGCGATATCGCCCGGCTGGCGCTGGGGGCGCGGAAGCAGGCGGGGGAGTAGGCAGGGAATGGGCGGGACCATTCCGCCGTTGGCTCAGTCGGCGGACGAGAGGTCACTCGGTCGGAGGCTGGCCTAGGTAGAAGCCTGTGGTGCGTTCGGCAGCGGCGCGCGCCTGATCGACGGGTGTTCCTGCCGCCGCTGAGGCCTCGCCCCAGCGCGTGCTGGAGGTGCGGACGAATTCCTGTGCCGGCGCCGAGGTGACCCATTCGTTCTCGTCTTCCGGGCGTCCCGTGCCGGCCACGAGATGGTTGGCGAGACCGAGGAGGGAGATGTCCCACCCGACCCCGGTGGCGCCGGGTCCGAACTGCACCCAGAAATCGGCGTTCGCCTCACCTGCGTGCGAGTGCTCGAGGGTCAGGCGTGCGCCGCCGTCTGCCTCGGCGATGCGGATGGCGACATGGCTGATTCCTCCTGCGAACTCCCAGGTCAGCGAGTAGAAGTGGGGCGGTTCGCAGTTCTCGATCGTGCCGGAGGCATTGCCTTCGATCTGGTAGCGACCGCCGAGTTCGAGGTCGCCGCTGACGGGTGCGAACCAGCGCTCGAGCCGGACCGGATCGGTGCAGGCTTCCCAGAGGTCGGAGACGGTGGTCGGGTAGGTCTGGCTCAGCGTCTGGACCGTGTGCTGGGTGTCGCCCTCGACGGTGATGTTGAGCCCGCGGTCGACGGCGTCGGCCTGCGCGGCGAGGACCTGGTCTTCGGTGGGGCGACTGGAGTCGGGGGTGGTCATGGAAGCTCCTCGGAGGTCGTCGATGATCTGACGGCGGTTGAAGGTGAGGTGCGGGAGGTTCGCCGAAGATCGGCGGTACTTCATGGTAACCAAGGATGCGCAGCAGTGGAATGGTGTCTGATTCGGCTTCTGCCAGACGGCACTGTCCCTTTGCGCGGGCGTTCTCGGCTGACAGCATGTCCGATTGCGGGACCCAGAAACGACGGAATGGAGTGAGCCACTCGTCGACGCCGCGCAGTAGTGCCGCCTCGGTGTCGAACGGAGTGGAACTGGATCCGGTTTAGAGGGGGTATCCCAATCGCTTAAACATCAGGTGTTTATGTAAGTATTCTCGTGAATTCCTGGAAATATTGTCGAGAATTGGGTCTAGCGGCCTCTATATATCTGATGTATATTCGCTTCAGTGGTGCGCACAGAGCAGTGTCAGCCATCACTGAAATCCTCCTACACATTGATTGGACTTCCATGAGACGACTTGGAGTTGACGTCGGCGGAACTTTCACCGACCTGGTCCTATGGGACGACGACGGCACAACCACAGTACATAAGACACCTTCGACCAATGAGGACCCGTCAGTCGGCACGATGAAGGGGATCTCTGCGCTGGAGGTCAAAGCGGAGATCGACCTCGAAAGCATCGACATGTTCTTCCACGGGACGACTGTGGCGACCAACATCGTCCTCGAGCACAACGGTGACGATGTCGGCCTGATCACGACTGAGGGGTTCAGAGATCTCCTCCACATTGCGCGGAAGAAGCGTCCTCTGAACTATTCGAACTATCAGGAGCTGCCTTGGCAGAAATGGCAATTGGTTCCTCGCCGAAACAGGCGGACAGTGCCCGAACGCATAGATGCGTCCGGAGCCGTTCTCACCTCGCTGGACGAAGACGCCGTTCGACAGGAAGCGCGGCTCCTGCGGGAGCGTGGAGTTGCCGCGGTGGCCATCGCGTTCCTGCACGCCTACAAGAATCCCGCCCACGAACAACGGGCACGCGAAATCGTAGAGGAAGAGTTCCCAGAGGCGTTCATCTCTCTGTCCAGCGAAGTTGCCAGCCAGTATCGAGAGTACGAGCGATTCTCGACGACCGCTCTCAACGCCTTCGTCGGACCGAAGACATCGAACTACATCTCGAAACTCGTCGACGAGGCGAGTGCTGCGGGCGTAAGTGACGACGTCCACCTCATGACCTCTGCTGGCGGACTCGTCACTGCCAGGAGTGCTCGCCAAACCCCGGTTTCGCTCCTGACGAGTGGTGTCGTCGCCGGGCTCATCGGAGGCTGCGCAATCGGAGCGGCCTCAGGCTATCCGAGCGTCATCACGCTCGACGTGGGAGGCACATCAGCCGACGTTGGAGTCGCACCCGACGGACGCCTCCGGATGAAACACTTGCTCGATACCCGTATCGGCGACTATCACGCAATGGTTCCGATGGCCGAAGTTGACACCATCGGGGCGGGTGGAGGCTCGATCGCTTCGATAGACGAAGGAGGCATGTTCCGTGTCGGCCCGCGCAGCGCCGGTGCCGTGCCGGGTCCTGCTTGTTTCGACCGCGGCGGCACTGAGCCTACCTCGACTGACGCCATGGTGGTCCTCGGGTGGCTGCGCGAGAAGAGCTTTCTCTCCGGAACCATGGAAGTCCGACCGCAGCTCGCCGAGCAGGCAGTGAGGAATCACATCGCTGAGCCTCTGGGCCAAAGCACCGAGAAGGCGGCCATGGGCATCTTTACGGTGCTCGCACATTCAATGACCGAAGCGATCAGTCTGCACTCGGTCCGCAAGGGCTACGATCCACGAGACTTCTCACTGGTCGCAGAAGGCGGCGCCGGTCCGCTGTTCGCCTGGCATATCGCAAAGCAACTCGATATTCCGCGGATCATCGTGCCAACGCACCCCGGGATCACCTCGGCAGTGGGCCTCCTGGCCACCGACATACGCTACGAAGTTCCGACAACGGTGTGGACCTCGTCGGACCAGGCTGACATCGACCTGCTTGCACGCGAAGTCGCCCGCCTGACCGACCAGGCCGTCGCGCAGCTCAAAGGCGACGGAATCCCCGATGAGCACATTGACCTCGAGTGCAGCGTCGACTGCAGATACGTCGGACAAGGCTACGAACTGCGAGTCCAGGCACCCAGCGGAGAGATCGACGCCGACTGGGTGGAGCAGGTCGCTCAAGCTTTCCACGAGCAGCACGGGCGTATGTACTCGCAGCGGTTCGACGACAAACCGGTCCAATTGGTTAATGTTCGGATGACCGGTATCGGAATGGTGCCTCAGATCAGGCTTCCGAAGATAGCCGTTGGCGATGCCGACTCTACTCCTGCGAAGGTGGCGACGGCACAGACCCTGATGTGGACGGATGATGCGGGCAGTCCGAAGTGGGTCGACACAGACGTCTATTCTCGAGAGCTTCTTCGAGCGGGCAACGTCTTCGACGGACCGGCCATTGTCGAACAATTCGACTCGACAACTGTTATTGGAATCGGACAACGGGCCACGGTCGATGAGCTCGGACACATCATCATCGAAAGGTGCGCACAATGAGTGAAACAACAATGCCGATGACTGGTGTCTCACTGGCACCTGAAGTCCCTCATCGCACGTGGAACTCGGTTGAGGTAGACCCGATCACCTTGCGAGTGATCGGAGGTGCCCTCGATTCTATGGCGAAGGAGATGGCCCAGGTTCTCTACCGGATGGCGTATTCGAGTCTCATCCGAGAATCAGAGGACTTGGGAGCTGGAATCTTCGATGTCTATGGACGAGAACTCTGCGAATCGGACTCGACACCGATGCACTGTGGGTCGATCCCCGCCTATATCAAGGGAGTAAATCGCCGGCTTGCAGGAAGCTACCGTCCCGGCGATGTGATTCTCCATAACCATCCGTACCACGGTGCAGCTCACTCGCCTGACTACGGAATCATCATTCCCATTTTCTGGAACGACGAACACATTGGATTCGCCGGATGCACAGGGCACGTATCGGACATTGGCGGTAATTTCCCGGGACTGTGCATGGACGTTGTCGACGTCTGGGCAGAGGGCAAGCTGATGGACTCGATGAAGATCTACGATGCGGGCGTGCGCAACGACATGCTCATTCAGCACATCCTCGACAACGTCAGAACGCCGGAGCAGAACCGCGGCGACCTCGAGGCGCTCGTGTCATGCGCTCGTATCGGGGAAAAGAGATTCGTCGAACTTCTCGAGACGTATGGCCTCGATACTGTGATGAGCGCGAGCGAAGCCTGGATGGACTATTCGGAGAACATGCTCCGGAGCCGGATTCGCGAATTGCCGAACGGCAGCTACGAAGCACCGATCGGCTACCTCGACGATGATGGGAAGAACCGTGGAGTCCCGTTGAAGGTGGCAGTCCGAGTCGACATCGAAGACGACGAAGTGCTTATCGATCTCACCGGTTCGAACGACCAGGTTCCTACAGCATTCAACGTTCCTTTCGAAGGCTCGGTGTTGCCGGTTGCGGTGAGCGCCATCCGAACGATATTGCTCGACGAGGAGACGACTCCAGAATACGTCCCTCAAAACGACGGCTGCTTCCGTCCGGTCCGGGCCTATGCCCCCGAAGGAACAATATTCAACCCAGACTTCCCTGCTTCGTGCTTTGCCCGATTCTCACAGGTCAATCGTGTCTTCGACTCGATCAACTTGGCGTTGGCACCGATTCTGCCGGACCAGGCGGTTGCCGGTTCATCGTCCGCGCTCTGCGCCATCGCATATTCGGGAGTTGCGGAAGATGGAGAGAGCTACTGGGTATACATCGAGATCAATGAAGGCTCGTACGGTGGTCGCAACGGCCGAGATGGGCTCGACGCCGTCGACGCGCTGATGGCGAATACGAGAAACAACCCGATTGAGGAACTCGAACTCAACCACGCCATGCGCGCCGAACGATACGAGCTGCGCGATGAATCTCCGGCACCGGGACAATGGAGAGGCGGCATTGGCAGTGTCCGCCGCTGGCTGATGATGACAGACACCTTCCTCGGGTCCGAGGCCGACAATCGAAGCGATCCGCCTGCGGGTGTGTTGGGCGGCGCTGACGGAGTCTCCGGGTCTTTCGTTCGCAATCCGGGAACGGAACGAGAAGAGGTGCTCCATTCGAAGGTCACTCAGGAGGTCGTTCACGCAGGAGATACCTTGGAGATCCGGATGCCCTCAGGAGGCGGATTCGGCGACCCTTTCAAGAGAGACCCCTTCGCGGTTCTCCACGATGTATGGGATGAGTATCTGACCTCGGAAGAGGCTGCTCGTGATTATGGTGTCGTCGTCGATACTGAACGGTGGGTCGTCGACGACGCGGCAACGTCGGCACTGAGGTCTCGAGATTCTCAAACTCGAAACGCCGAGAATTGATCTGCGCAATGCTCAGCATCAGTGAGGGCCCTCTTCTTGTAGGAGGGCCCTCACTAGTGCTGAATCAGAGACCGCGACTGCGGTAGTACTCAGAGACGGAATCCAGATGCTGGCGCATGAGTGACATCGCGGCCATAGAGTCGCGGCGGACGATCGCGTCGAAGAGCGCCGAATGATCGTGGCTCACGCTCGTGCCGATGTTTGCAGCAGCATTCGCTTCGCCGACGATGTTCTGAAGTGCATTGAACAGTGGGATAGTCACGACTTCGAGCAGGGGGTTGTGCGCCGCCTCGACGATCTGCTGATGGAAAGTCGAATGGCTGGAGAACGACGATTCTTCGCTGCGCAGACTCGGATCCGAGTTACGCAGCTTATTCAGGTCGTCGTCGGTTCGTCTCGATGCAGCATAGCCGGCTGCCGGAACTTCGGTGATATGCCGGATCTCCATGAGGTCATCGATCGAGATCGAGTCCGAAGAGGCCAGGAGAGTGACCCCGACTTCCAACTGCGAACCCAAATGACCGACGGTCGGAATCGTGACGAACGTGCCCCCATTGACGCCGCGAACGCTTTTGACCAGATGTTCGCTCGACAGGGTGCGAAGTGCTTCGCGAATGGTGCTCTGTCCGACAGCGTAGGTCTCGCGCAAGTCGGCGTCTGAGGGCAGCCGAGAGCCGGGGGCAAAAGTCCCGTCGAGGATGTTTCGACGGATCTTCTCAGCGACGACGGCATAGGCGGTTTTCGACTCAACCATGTGAAGTCCTGACCAGCAATCGATTGAGGCGGGTGCACTGAGGCATTCTGTCTACTCTCCTTGTCAGGCTGTTCGAATCGGTGGTCTGCAGCCGAAGACGATCACCTGTGATGCCATGGTAGTGCGATACCCTTCCACGGACCGCTCAGCTCGCGCAGATCCGTGTCGGATCGCATTGCCGCCGGGTGCTCAGGTCACTGGGTCCTGGCGAGAACTCCTTCCGCCCTGCGGATGATGACTTCGTCGACGAGCTCGCCATCGAGGACGAACGCGCCTGCAGCTCGAGATTCGGCCTCAGAGACCACGGCAGCTGCCCAAGCCACCTCTGACTCGCTGGGAGCGAACTCGCCGCGAATGATTTCGATCTGTCTCGGGTGAATCGCCAGTTTGCCGTCCATTCCGTATGCTGACGCCACCGCGGCGGCCCGTCGCAGCCCCGCATCGTCGGCCACAGTGGCATGCACCGAGTCAATGACGGGAACGTGGTGAGCTCGACCCGCGAAGAGGAGTGTCGCCCGGGCAAATGCGAGCAGGTCCTCGAACACACCAGCGGTCCCTTTTGTGTCGCGCGATCCCAGATCCAATTGCAGATCTGCCGTTCCCAGGGCCAAAGCATTGACGTTGGGGTGAGCCGCGATGCGATCGGATTCGACGACCCCGCGAGCCGTCTCGACGAGGGCGACGACGCTGAAGTCAGCTAGCTGAGTGAAGGGCTGATGTGATTCAGCCATCGGAACCATGACCGAACGGAAGCCCATCTCCCGTGCGAGTTCGAGGTCCCTATCGGCGTGCGCAGTAGACAGGCCGTTGATACGCAGACAAGCCCGCCTCGGTACGGACTCGGATCGCCGCAGCAGGCTTCGGGCTTTCTCCTTATCGGCTTCGCGAACTCCGTCTTCGAGGTCGATGACCATCTGGTCGCTGACTGCTGCGGCTTTCTCGAAGCGCTCTGGTCGGTCGGCCGGGACGAACAGCCATCCGGGACCCAACACGTCTGTTTCCGGCGGGTTCGTGGCGGTGACGCTCCCCGGTCCGCTGTCGACGTCAACCACAGAAATCTCCGATGACAGCGGCGGCTGGCCGGCCGACAGGAGCATCTGTCACGGTTGCTGCGATCTCTGCTGCTCGTACCGAGCCGACGACTGGTGATGCGCAGGCGGAGAACTTCTCAGCCACCTCGGCGTTCGTCAACGGGCGGGATTCGTGACCACGATTGATCTGCTCCGCCTCGTGGAAGGTGGTGCCGTCGTCGAGTGTAATGGCCAGGTCTCCGGAGAATGCTTTCGGATAGAGGCTCGCTGGGTCGTGCTGTATATCCACCCGTGCTGCGACGCTGAGGACCGACTCGTCGGCGCGAGCCGTCTCGTCGAGTTCGGCGAACGTGATCTGCCCGTGCTGCAGAGCCGCAGCTGTGAGATAAGGCAGGCTGAACTTGGCGTCGTACTCGCTGCGAGGTCGCAGCTTGTCCGCAGCCGGTTCGCAGACCACCGCACCGGGTACATCATGGATCTTCGCCGAGATCGACGCGATTCGGTCGAAGTCGAAGTTCGGTTCTTGCCGGAGGCGCAGCGCAATATCGATGAACGAATGGGTGAAGTGACAGGTGGGGAACGGTTTGACAGCAACATTCGCCACTTCCCATGTCTCACCGAGGGTTTCGAAGACCTCGAGCCCAGGCGCATCTTCACCCTGGATATGAGTCCGATACAGACCGAATCGGCCCTCGTAGATTTCCGTCGGACCGGTGTACCCGGCAGCGGCGAGCGAAACAGCATGGAGGCCGGCGTTGGCCGCCCAACCTGGGTGCAGCCGTTTCGTAGGGGCTCCCTCATCGAGGAACTGGAGGAGTCCGGAGGAGAACGAACCGACGATGCCCTGAGCGTCAACGAGTTTGTCGACCGGAAGGCTGCGCAGGACTCCGATGCCGACTGCCGATCCGAACGCTCCGAGGATACCCGTGGGGTGGAATCCTTTGTCGTGGAACCGTCCGTCGACGGCCATCCCCAGACGGGAGTTCACCTCGATGGCGAGGATGTAGCCGAGCAGGAGGTCGCCGAAGCTGATTGATTCGTCGGCGGCGCTC
This sequence comes from Brevibacterium sediminis, assembly GCF_013623905.1. Lineage (GTDB taxonomy): Bacteria > Actinomycetota > Actinomycetes > Actinomycetales > Brevibacteriaceae > Brevibacterium > Brevibacterium sediminis. Next base: position 22,928 of record NZ_JABKDD010000004.1, on the reverse strand, counting down.
GCGCTGATGACGGCGGCAAGAGAGGAGGCACTGACGTGCGATACGGCGGCTATGTGCGTGTCATCGAAGTCGTGGCCGTGGATCATCAGGCCGTTCGCGATCGCCGCTCCGGTCTTGGAAAGCGTGGTCGAGCTGCCGATGACCGGAGTCTCACCAGGGTCGAGCTCAGCGAGTCCGGCCAAGGTGACTGCCGCGAAATCCTGATTGCTGGCAGCAAGGGCGACCCCGACCGAGTCGAGCATAAGATGACGGGCACGCGACTGCACTTCTGCGGGAATGTCATCGAGCCTGATCGAAGCGACTGAAGAGGCAATGGATTCTGAGATGCTGGTCATGAGGTCTCCTGAAATCAGATCGCGGTACGGCCGGAGAAGATCGACTTGGCGATCACGGTATTGAGGATGTCATTCGTGCCTTCGCCGATGCTCATCAGCGGGGCGTCGCGATACAGCCGTTCGATCTCATACTCCTTCGAGTAGCCGTAGCCGCCGTGGATGGACATGGCTTCGATTGCGGATTCGAGGGCGACTTCTGAACAGAAGACCTTTGCCATACCGGTCTCTCCGTCTGCCCGACCTTTGAGCAGCGACTGAGCCGACCAGTACATCAGCTGACGCGCCGCCTGCACCCGTGTTGCCATCCGGCCGACCCGCAGCTGGATCGCTTGGAACTGGGAGATGGGCTGACCGAAGGATTCGCGTTCCTGGGCGTAGGCGACTGATTCTTCGAGCGCCCTCTGCGCGATGCCGACGGAACGGCCTGCAATATTCACTCGTCCCCATTGCAGTGCAGAGAGCACCTGCTGCATACCTCGGCCCTCGACTCCGCCGAGCAGAGCGTCGGCGCTCACTTCGCAGTTGTCGAAGACGATCTCACAACTCTCGGGGCCCTTGTAGCCGAGCTTCGGGATGTCCTTGGTGATTTCGAAGCCGGGTGTGTCCGCACTGACCAAAAGGATGCTCATGCCCTTGTGCGCTGGCGTTGTCGAGGTATCTGTCTTCACGAGAACCGGCAGCGGATCGGCATGCCTTGCGTTCGTGATCCACATCTTGGCCCCGTTGATGACGTACTTTTCACCGATCTTCTTCGCCGTCGTCTTGATGCCCTGCAGATCGGTTCCGGCATCGGGCTCGGTCAGAGCGAGGGCCGTACGCCGCTTTCCCGAAGCGAGAGCAGAGAGGTGCTTCGACTTCTGCTCGTCTGTGCCGTGTTCGGCGATCATCTTCGCCGCCATCGTGTGGCTGCCGAGGACTCCAGCGATGCCCATCCAGCCACGGGCAAGCTCCTCGAAGACGATTCCGAAAGAAACGGGATCGATGCCCAGACCGTCGTGCTCCTCGGGGATGGTCAGTCCGAACAGCCCCATTTCTTTGAGCTTGTCGATGATTTCGGCCGGGTATTCACCCGCTGCTTCCATCTCTCGGGCGACGGGGACGATCTCCTTGTCGACGAAAGTCCGCAGCGATGTCTTGAAATCGTTCTGCTCTTCGCTGAGTTCGAACATGGTCTCAGGCTCCTTTGCTGTTCAAAGTGGTGCCGATCTCTTTCAGGAGTTCGGCGCGGTGTTCATCGATCGTCGGAGCTGCTCGATTGCTCGTCAGCGGAGGTCCGACTCGCGGGGCCGTCGCAATATTGCGGATCGTTCCCCACCGATGGTGTTCGGTGTCGAAGACCAGGCCGCGTTCGGCGATCAGCGGATCCTGCAGCGCCTCTGCCACGCTCTTGACCTTGGCCACAGGGACTCCGGCTGTTTCCAACAGCTCGACCCACTCATCGGCGGGGCGTTGGAGGAAAGCCTCGTCGAGGATGTCGAGAAGTTCTCCTCGGTGTTCGATCCGCTTGTCGAAGCTCGAGAACCTGTCGTCGTTCAGCCTTTCGTCTCCGACCACCTCGGCGAGGCGGAGATAGAACTTCTCTTTGGCGCAGCCGACGGTCATCCAACCGTCGCTGGTCTCGAACGCCTGGAACGGGACGAGCGACGGATGTGAGGACTTGGGGGTCCGCTGCGGTTCGAATCCCTCGTTGAGATGCCAGTTGCCCACGTAGGTGAGCATCGACACCGCCGTGTCGAAGAGGCTGAGGTCGCAGTCGGTGCCCACTCCGTCTCGACGGGCGGCATGGACCGCCGCGAGCATCGAGATTGCGGCGACGAGTCCGCCGCTGAAGTCGACGAGAGACAAGCCTGATTTCGTGGGTGGTCCGTCGGGCTCGCCCGTGATGTCCATCCATCCGGCCGCGGATTGCAGCATGTAGTCGTAGCCCGGCCGCTTCGCCGCCGAACCTCCGCCGTAACCGGACAGGTTGCAGCACACGATCTGGGGATTGATGTCCTGGAGGTCGGCGTAGGTGATGCCGAGCTTGGCCGGAACATCGCCGCGGAGATTCGAATAGACGACGTCGGCACCGGCAACGAGGCGGTCGAAGATCTCACGATCGGCTGCATCACTCAGGCTCAGCGCGATGCTGCGCTTGTTTCGGTTGAAGGACTCGTAGAAAAGCGAATCGGTTCCCTCGCGAAACGGCGGAACATAACGTCCGATATCGCCGCCGGTGCTCGGGTCTTCGATCTTGATGACATCGGCGCCCAGATCGGCGAGTTGCATGGATCCCCAGGGGCCCGCACCGTACTGTTCGACAGCGATGATTCGGATGTCTTCAAGGGGCTGCATCCTGTCTCCTCTTGAGTTCGTTGTGTTGTCTTGATGCGGAGTCCGCGGCTGCGGGAAAGGCGTGTTCATCATGGTGCTCAGCTGTAGTCGCTGACCGAGTCAGCAGTCTCGGGGAAATGCCCTTGGCCGATTCCGCTGTCTCTCGTGGCGATCATGACCGAGCGCTTCCAGCTGACCACGGTGACGCCGTCCTGGTTGAGGCCGCGAGTCGTCATCGAGATGATGCCTGCGTAGTCACGGGACTTCGACCGACGAGCCTCGGTGCACGCGCTTTCCGCGTAGAGCGTGTCGCCGACATAGACGGGGTGGCGGAAGTTGATGTCCGTGAAGGCGAGGTTCGAGATAGCGTTCTGACTCATGTCGAACACGCTCAGGCCGAGCACCATGGCCACAGTGAGACCGGAGTTGACGATGACCTTGCCGCCAGTGATCGGATTCTGCGAAGCGAAGTGTTCGTTGAAGTGGTTCTGGTTCGTATTGAGGGTCAGGTTGGTCAGCCAGACGTTGTCCGCCTCGGTGATGGTGCGTCCGAAAGGGTGCTGATAGATGTCACCGACGGTGTAGTCCTCGAAGAACCGGCCGATGGTGGCGTCGTGGATTGTCATGTTTCTACTTTCTTAGTGGGCAGTGGCTGAAAAGTCAGGGGAGTGCTGTCTCATCGGGCAAGGCGAGATCAGGAGATCTCTTCGAGGCTGCGTCCGCGGGTTTCGATGGGTATCGCAACGACGACGGCGATCATGCACACGGCCATGGCGCAGACGAAGCCGATGGGGCCGAAGATCCCGAATGCCACGAACAGTCCCGACATGACGAACGGCACGACGATCGACGCGCCGCGAGCGAAGGTGTATGAAATGCCGGTTCCGCGCAGACGGAAGCGGGTCGGATAGAGCTCGGGCATGTAGGAGTAGAGGACAAACGTCACCAGGGTGTAGATCGCAGTAACGAGCAGAATGCCGATGACGACGATCATGAGGATCGACTGCGCGGCCGCATAGGCCAGGCCGAGTGGTATGACGATGATCGAGAACACGACGATTGCCGTACGTCGGTTGAGCTTATTGATGAGCAGCAGGCAGACGAGGCCTCCACCAGGTGCGCCGAGAGCCATCGCCGTCGTATAGGCCAGGGAGTGGGAGACGTCGATGCCCTGTTCGACGAAGAACGTCGGCATCCAGGAGATGAAGCCGTAGACGAACATGTTGACTCCGACGGCAAGGACGGTTCCGAGTACGGCAAGCTGCCAGAACGGGCGTTTGGAGGTTGTCGGCGATTCGTCGCTGTTGGTGGCAGTGGTCGGTGCAGGCGGATTGGTCTCCAAGGTCGTCGCCGATTTCGCTTCGAACCGTTCGACGATCGCCTGAGCCTCGCTCAGTCGTCCCCTGACCACAAGCCAGCGGGGCGATTCCGGGCACCTCCGGCGTGCCAACCAGACGATGACCGCCAGAACGGCCCCGATGACGAACATCCAGCGCCATCCGAAGTTCGAGATCACCAATGCGCCGATCGCCGAGGCGAAGAGCAGACCCGAATTCACGAGGATGCCGAGGGCTGCTGTCCACCTCCCGCGACTACGTGGGGGAATGAACTCGCCGAGGATGGCAGCGGCGAGGACGAGTTCGGCCCCGAGTCCGATACCCATAACGAATCGGGTGCCGACGAGGAATTCGAAGTTCGGAGCCAGTGCGGCGGCGAACCCAGCGACGGCGAAGATGGCCAGATTGATCTGATAGCTCATCCGTCGTCCGAATTTGTCCCCGACGAAGCCGGCAGTTGCCGCTCCGAGCAGCATGCCGAAGAACGTCATGGACATGAAGACTGCGATCTCGTGGACCCCGGCGAAGCCTGTCGAGACCAGTGCCGCCGAGACACCGGCCGCGACATAGATGTCGTAAGCATCAATCATGGCCCCAGCCCCGATGTAGGCGAAGAGCTTCTTGTGTTCTGTGTTGGGGGTGAGCGCATCCATGCGCGCCCCGATTTCTATTTGTTCTGCAGTGGTGTCAACGGACATCCTTGTCGCGCCTTTCATCGGATTCATACCGAAATAGTGGTGATTCTCTGGGCAGTCATTTCTGTGGTTGTCTGCAGGTCTCTGCAATAGTCGCCGCGACTGCGAGCAGCGCCCGGTCGTCGTAAGGGCGGCCGATGAGCTGAAGTGCAGGCGAGAGGCCTCCTCCTGCAGTTGGCAGCGGGACAGTGATCGCAGGCAGTCCGAGATAGTTGATGGTGCGTGTGTACCTGCTGGCTCGCATGTAGTCGCTGCGAGCACGGGAACCTGTCGCGTTGGACGTCGACATCTGTGGCGCGAGGATCGGGCTCGTCGGTGTGAGGAGGAACCGCGAACCTCCCATAGCCGTGGCGAGAAACTCGGAGGTCAGGGCCGAACGGCAGGCGAGAGCATCTGCGTAGCCGATCGCGGGAATCGCAGTTCCACGGATCACGCGTGAGAGGACCTGGTCGCCGAGGAGGTCCCAGTTCCATCCGAGGATGCTGCCGACGTTTCGTGCGGCCTCGACGCTGACAACTGTGACGGACCTTCTGTTGAGCTCGGCATCGTCGATGTCGACTCCATTTCCGTCCAGACGTCCGAATCCACTGGTATTGCTCAGTCCGATCTCCTCGACGACGTCGAGTGCACTAGCGAATGCGGAGGCGACCTCGTCCTCGCAGTCTCTGTCGACGGCAGACCGGGACAGGTGTGTGAAGCCGGAGAACTCTGAGGCATTGCAGGTTTCGAGCCGGCTGCGAGCTTCGATATAGACGACCGAGGGGTCGGAGACGAGAACCTCGAAGGCCTGCTGCGCAATCGTGGTGTCGGAGGCCAGCAGACCGATGGTGTCAAGAGTCTCGGAAAGCGGGATGAGACCGGAATGGGAGAAGAGGCCATTGGTGGGTTTGTATCCGACGAGGCCGCAATAGGCAGCTGGAAGCCGTACGGATCCTCCGGTGTCCGTACCCAGAGAGAGATCGCAGGCGCCGGTGGCGACGGAGATTGCCGAGCCACTCGACGAACCCCCGGACAGGTGGGAAGCGCTGAGGGGATTGACGCCGTCTCCGAACCATTGGTTGTGGCCGGTGGGACTCAGCGCGAATTCCGCCATATGGTTGGCCCCGATGATCGCTCCTCCTGCCGTTTCGAGTGAGCGGAGTATGGGGGAGGTGGTCTCTGCTCGCGTGTCCGACAAGGCCGGGCTGCCAGCAGTGATCGGATAGTTGCGGATGCCGATATTGTCTTTGTGGGTGATTCTCAACCCGGACAGTTCATCTGTCAGTACAGGTGCGCCAGTGACCGTGGACTCTGTGTATGTGCGGAAGATTCCGGTTCTCGGGGACTCGTCGACGGTGTTGTGCCAGTGAACATCTGAGGAATCGACTGAAGTGCCTGGTGGATTGAGCCAGTGAGGCGGTGACGGTGGTGTGAACGAGCGGTCTATTTCGGTGGCACTCGCGGCAACGAGGGATTCTGCACGGTCATTGCCGACAGAGCCGAGGAGGTTGTCGACGGCTCCGCTGATGCGCGCCGCCGGGTGCGCATCGTGGTTCTCAGAGGTGGTGCTCATTTCAGCCCGTTCTCATTGCGATGTGCGGTGCAGCGCGGCTCTGCGCGCACCGGCCATGGAGCGACTCGAGGCGATCGAGTGGAAACTCCTGATGGCAGAATCGAGCTTAAACCTATGATGTTTATACGTCAATAGGAATCTTCTAGAGCTAAAGCTGGCTCTGAGGCTAGTTAATATCTGATCAATTGGGCTTCGATGTGGCTATGTGACGGTGAAACGCGTCTGTGACTCCCTGTGACTGTGGCGAAATAGGACTCTGGTCTGCATGGTTAGGGTGACTGTCATGGAAGGCGGCGAATGTCCGTCCTTCATCGGCTCAACTGTTGGGAGAGGACCCCTTATGACCACACGCATCGCCGTCGTCGTCGGCAACCCGAGCTCGAATTCGCGAACCCGCCAAGTGGCCGAAGACCTCGCCGCCAAGATCGCCGAGGTGACCGGATCCGAGATCGACGAAACCATCGAACTCGCCGAGGTGACCGACGAGATCTTCGAATGGAAGTCCGACCGCCTCAACACACTCACCGAACGTCTGGCCACCGCCGACTACGCCGTCATCGCCACGCCGACCTATAAGGCCAGCTACACCGGACTGCTCAAAGCCTTCCTCGACCGGTACGACGCTGGCGGTCTGCACGGGCTGACCGCGATCCCGGTCTTCACGATCGGGTCCCCGGCGCACACGCTCGCGGTGGAGACGACCCTGCGTCCGCTGCTCGTCGAACTCGGCGCCAGCGTGCCGACGAAAGGTCTGGCGTTCCCGACCGCAAAATTCGATGACCGCGCAAACGTGCTCGACGAATGGGTCGACAGCCAGAAGGCGTGCCTGCCGCAGAGGTGAGCCTTCAGCTTGGTGAACCTGCAGCGGCTTAGTGCAGGGGCCGAGCTATTGCAGTTTCACCACGCGGGAGAGCTGGCCGGTGCCGGGAACGTGGCGCGGGCCCGCTGAACGCATCAGCGGACCCGCGCGACATCCTCGGCGAATGAGGTCGCCCCGATCGGGGACGGGTGCCTCGGTGGGGGTTCAGCCGATCTGCAGCTCGCCCATCGCATCCCAATCGTCACCGTCGATCTGACGGGAGATGATCTTCGGGGTCGCTGCCAGTGCGGAGTGCATCGGCCCGCCTTCGGCGGTCGCGGCCTGGAAGTGGTCGGACTTCACGTGCGCTTCGGCGGCATCGTCGTCGAAGGCTTCGACGAGGACATACTCGTTCGGGTCATCGAGGCTGCGCGACCAGTCGAACCATTTGTTGCCCGGTTCGGCACGGGTCGCCTCGGTGAATTCGCGGGTGAGTTCGGGCCACTGGTCGGCCATTTCGGGCTTGACGGGGAACTTCACGACGATGAAGATCATGGCTTCTTCCTTCTCTCTGTGGTTGTTCTCTCGGGTGGAGATGTGGGTGTGGCGGTGTCGGTTTCTGCTATCAGCGACAACGTTACGAGAACTGCATTCCGCCGTCGACGAGCATGGTCTGCCCGGTGATGTAATCGGAGTCCTCGCTGGCGAGGAACGACACGAGGTTCGCGACGTCCTCGGGCACGGACACCCGGCCCATGAGGATGTCACCAGCATATTTCTTGATCGCCTCACCCTTGGCCAGGCCCTCCTCGGCGGCGAGCTTCTCATCGATGAGATCCCACATCGCGGTGCCGACGATGCCGGGCCCGTAGGCGTTGACGGTGATGCCGTGCTTGGCCCACTCCATTGCCGCGCCCTGGGTGAGCCCGCGCACCGCCCATTTCGTCGCCGAATACGGCGACAGGAGGGCGAAGGGGCGGAACGCGACGATCGAGGCGGCGCCGATGATCTTGCCGCCGTTGCCCTGCTCGATCATCTGCTTCGCCGCGGCCTGATACGACAGGAACACCCCGGTGAGATTGACGTCGACGATCTTCTCGAAATCGGCCTTCGAATAATCGATGAGGGGTTCGACCTGCGCGATTCCGGCGTTGGCGACGAAGACGTCGAGTTTTCCTCCCGCTTCCACGGCGACCTCGACGAGGCGGCTCAGCGAATCCTCGTCCGTGACGTCGACCTCAGCGACGGTGGCCCTCCCGCCTGCGCTTTCGATCGTTGTGACGGTCTCCGCCACCCCGTCCTGCATGCTTGGCAGGTCAGCCACGATGACATGATGGCCATCGGCTCCGAGCCTCTGCGCGATGCCCTGGCCGATTCCCCGTGCGGATCCCGTCACCACTGCGACGCTGTTGTTCGTGCCCATTTCTCCTCCTTGAGTTCTCAACTATGAGCGAGCACCATCATTCTCAGCAGAGTCGGCAGCCGGAGGACATGGTTCTTCTCATGTGGCGATAAAGCTGGGGGGTCAAACGTGGCCGGTTGTGGGGCGGGTGGTCGCTGTCGCGAGTGCTGTCTCCATCGGGAGTTCGGGGCTCAGGCGTGTTCGGCGACGGGGACGGTGACCGACCCGCCGCGCAGGTAGCTCGACGCCAGTCCCGCATGCTCGCGCAGGGTCGACTCGACCAGCTTCGCGCGACCCGCCATCTTCGACGAGGGGGTGCTGATCGCCATCGCCCCGACCTGCATTCCCGTGCCGTTGCGCACCGGCACGGCCGCGCAGGTCTGACGGGGCAGGAACTCCTCGTGCTCCCAGGCGATTCCGCGGGTGGCCACCTCGGCGAGGTGGGGGTCGAGGGCCTCCCGACTGATCATCGTCTGCGGGGTGAGCACCTGCATTCCGCGCGCCTCGAGGTAGTCGGTGCGCTGCGGTTCGGGCATTCCGGCCAGGAGGATCTTGCCGAAAGCGGTGGCGTGCGCCGCCTCGTGGAAACCGAAGCGCAGAGGCCGCAGCCGCGGATGCTTCTCGCAGTCGGAGCAGTAGGTGAGGATGATGTCCGAGCCGCGGTAGATCGCGAAGTAGGCGGCAGTGCCCAGCGACCGGTGGAGCTGATCGGTGATCTGCCGGATCGGATGCGGAGCGACGAGGCGCTGCTGGAACGACAGTCCGAGTTCGAAGCATTTGGGACCGAGCTCGAAGCGCTTGGTGTCCTTGAGGTAGACGAGATACCCGGAATCGGCGAGCTCGTTGAGGAGCCGGTAGACGGTGGGCAGCGGGATCTCGAGGCGGGTGGCCACGGTCTTCGCGGCGGCACAGCCCGAAGCGGCGACGGCCTCCAGGACGGAGAAGGTTCGTTGGATCACGGCACTGTTGGACACACGGTCTCCTGACTGTGCGATCGCCTCGGCGATCGACTTTTTCATGTGATGAGAATGAGGATAGTCCATGGTGTCGCGGGTCACATAGGTTGCTCATGTCAGGACAGTGGCGGGCGTGCGTCGATGCCGCCTGCCGAGTGGAGCAAAGGAGCATCCGATGGCATTCCCTGCAAAATACCCATCGCTGAATGCGATGGAGATGACGGACGAGGCGAAGCAGACCCTCATCCGAGTGCTGCGCGTGGCATTCCCGCACGCAGATTTCCCCGACGGACCGTATTTGCGCACCGCGGAGAAGATCCTCATCGCCGCCGATGAGGAGACGTGGTTCCGGGTGGCCCTCATCCAAGGGCTGCTGTCGTTGGATCAGCTCTCCGACGGTGATTTCTGCGGACTCGATGATGACTCCGCGCTCAAGGTGCTGCGACGGGTCGAATCCACCGAGTTCTTCGGCTTCGTCCGCCGCACCGCCGTGCTCAACCTCTATGACGATGTCGAGGTGTGGGAGACGCTCGGCTACGAAGGGCCGTCGTTCGACAAGGGCGGCTACATCAACCGCGGCTTCGATGATCTCGACTGGCTGCCCGAACCGCGGATCGTCTACCCCGAGGATGAGCCGCTGCCCGAGCTCGGCGACGGGGTTATGGGTGTCCGCAGCGGCAGCGCTGCCGGTGACGATTCGACCAATCAGCCGGCGCCGCAGAGCGTCGAGATGGGTGAGGTGAAGAAGTGATGACCGCTGAGAATATAGGACGCGGTGCCAGCGCCGAGGCTGGACACAGCGTGACCGGATTCAGCATCGACCCGGACGAAGAGGCCGTCGTCATCGTCGGCTCCGGCGCCGGCGGGGGAACCCTGGCCTACGAGCTCACCGCGAAGGGCATTCCCGTCGTCGTGCTCGAAGCCGGGCCGTATCTGCACAACGAGGACTACGTCAACAACGAATGGGAAGCCTTCAACCAGATGGCCTGGCTCGATCCCAGGACGACGACCGGATCGTGGCGGATCGCCCGCGATTTCCCGAACCTGCCGGCCTGGATCGTCAAAGCTGTGGGCGGCACGACGACCCACTGGTCGGGAGCGACCCCGCGATTCAAGGCTCATGAGTTCAAGGCCCGCAGCGTCTACGGCCGCATCGACGGCGCCAACCTCCTCGACTGGCCGATCACGCTTGAGGAGATGGCCCCGTACTACGACCGGGCCGAGAAGGCGATGGGTTCGACCCACGTCCACGGCCGGAAGCCGCTGCCGGCGAACAACAACTACAAGGTCTTCGCCGGAGGGGCGAAGGAGGTCGGCTACAAGTTCTACGCCACCGGTCCGTACGCCACGAACGCCGAAGAATACGACGGTCGCCCTGCCTCCATCCAGGACGGCTTCAACTTCCAAGGCGATAAGAACAAATCCAAATGGTCGACCCTGGTCAGAGAGCTGCCGCGGGCCGCGGACACGGGGCTGCTCGATCTGCGACCCGAGTCCCAGGCCGTGCAGATCACCCACAATGCCGACGGCCGGGCCGATGCCGTGCTCTACCTCGACAAGGACGGCAACCTCCACCGCCAGGCCGCGAAGATCGTGTGCGTGGCCGGCAACTCGATCGAGACGCCGAGGCTGCTCCTCCTCTCCGGCACACCGTCCTTCCCCGATGGGTTGGCGAACTCGTCGGGTCATGTGGGCCGGAACTATATGCGCCACCTGACCGGCACCGTGTGGGGTCATTTCGACAAGCCGGTGCGGATGTATCGCGGGGAGACGATGGCCGGAGTCATCGCCGACGAGTCGATCCATGATCCCGACCGCGGGTTCTCCGGCGGCTACTACATGGAGACGATCTCGCTGGGCCCGGCATTCATGGCCTCCTTCGTCGAGCCCGGCGGGTGGGGACCGGACTTCGCGGCGCTGCTCGACCGGTATCTCAACACCGCGGGAATGTGGATTGTCGGTGAGGACATGCCGCAGGAGAGCAACCGGGTGACGCTGAATACGACGGTCAAGGATACGAACGGTCTGCCCGTGCCGAACGTCCACTATGACGATCACGCCAATGACCTGGCGATGCGCGAACACGCCTACGCCGCAGGTCAGAGAGTCTACGAGGCGGTCGGAGCGCAGACCTCCCACCACACTCCGCCCTATCCGTCGACGCACAACCTCGGCACCGCGCGGATGAGCGAACGTCCCGAAGACGGCGTCGTCGACAAATGGGGCCGCACCCACGACGTGAAGAACCTCTTCATCTCCGACGGATCGGTCTTCACCACTGGCGCCGCCGCGAATCCGACACTCACGATCGTGGCGCTCGCGATCCGGCAGGCCGAGTACATCGCCGAGGCGTTGCGGACTCAGGAGATATAGGGGCGGCAGGATGTCGTCGCATCGATCGGCGTCGGTTCTGTCAACGGATGGAATCGACGCCGAACTGCTGTGAGAGAGCATCGGACCAATAGGATGAAAGGGAGACGCATCAAGGAGGAGACTGCCTGTGGCACGTACCGTCTACTACACCGCGACCACGCTCGACGGGTTCATCGCCGACCCGAATGACTCGCTCGAATGGCTGCTGCGCCAGACCGAAGAACCGCCGGACGACGGGTTCATCGACGGAGTCGGAGCGATCGTCATGGGCTCGACGACGTACGAATGGGTGCTGCGCAATCTCGACGGGCCGTGGCCCTATGAGGTTCCCGCGTGGGTGATGACCCACCGGAAGCTCGGCCTGCCCGAAGCCGGGAAGGACGGGATGACACCCGACATCCGGTTCGCGAAGGGCTCGGTCTCCGACCACTACTTCGAAATGTGCACCGCCACGGGCGACCATGACCTGTGGGTGATGGGCGGCGGCGACCTCGCCGGACAGTTCGCCGACGAGGGACTCCTCGACGAGATCATCACCTGGACCGCGCCGGTGATCCTCGGCAAGGGGCGCTCGCTCCTGCCGCGCCGCCTCGACCTCGAACTCATCGAAGTCGGACACAGCGCCCCCTTCGTCATCTCCCGCCACCGAGTGATCGGGCCCCTCCTCGAGGACAGCCCTACCGAGTGAAATCCCTCGCCGAGGCGGGGCGACGTTTCGTACGGGTCGATCATTGGTACGGACGTTCAGGGCCGCCTCGGCGAAGTGATCGATGATCTATACGCGAGGGTGGGCCGCCTCGGCGGGGTTCATCCGGATATCGGGCACCCCTGGTGGGCGGTGGGATTCCGTGATTCGATGCAGTCATGACTGCTGCGATTGAGAACCATCGGGCCCGCCTGCGCGCGGGGGAGATCTACAACGGACTGTGGATGATGTCGACGAGTCCGGAGCTGGCGAAGGCCGGGTCGGCGGCCGGATTCGACTATGTCTGCCTCGACCTGCAGCACGGGCTGGTGCGGCCCACCGACGTGCTGCGACTGTCCGACGCTGTGCGCGCCAGCGGCGACGCACTCGTAACGGCGCGGGTCGCGGCGAACCGATTCACCGAGATCGGGGCGCTCGCCGACGCCGGAGTCGAGGCGATCATCGTCCCGCTCGTATCCTCGGTCGACGAAGCACAGGCCGCGGTGGCCGCGCTCGACTATCCCTCGCGGGGCGGGGATCGTTCGTGGGGACCGACAGCCGAGATCATGCACGGCGCCGTGCAGGACACTCGGGATGAGCGGCCGCTGCTGTTCGTCATGATCGAGAACGAGGAGGGTCTGGCCGCGGTCGAGGACATCTGCGCCGTGCCGGGAATCGACGGGGTGTACGTCGGTCCGTCCGATCTCGCGTTCGCTGTCGGCGCGCTGCCGGGGCAGCACAACGAGGCCCACGCCGAGGCGCTCGTGCGGATCCGCACGGCCGCCGATGCCGCCGGGGTGGTTCCGGGAATCCACTGCGGCGACGGCGAGGAGGCTCGGTTGCGTCGGGAACAGGGCTTCCGCTTCATCACCTCATGCGGCGACTTGGGCGCCGCAGGCCGAGCCTTCCGCGAGGACCTATCCACCGCCCGCTCCTAGTTTCTCCAATTACTACCTGACGGCGGCTCAGCAACCTCGCGCGAGGTATCTGGGCCGCCGTCAGGTAGTTCGGGGATCCGCGTTGCGCGCGACGTTGCCATGGTGCGCCAGGATGTTCTTGGGAAGTCCGAGTATCCTGGCGTTTCTCAATTCAACTCTCGAGTTTTTCCTGCCTGCACAAACTCATCGATGCAATTCCTTCAGGGTATCGAAACATGCGAAAACAATCTTGGACAGGCATCGTTGAGTCGCGAATACTGGAACGCATCACAGTTGTTCCACGTCACAAATGCAATGCACACCTGCTCATGGACCAGAACCCAATGGAGGGATCGCCGATGACAACAGCACCACGCATCGATACCGATGCAGTTCGACCTGTGGAGCCCGGCCCTGCGCCGGCAGCTCCGCCGACTGCATCTAGGCTCAAACCTGAGTCATTCACAGCGGGAATCAAAGCTGTTGTCGGGCTCGTCGGATTGTTCGCGATCTGGGAGCTAGCAGTCTTCATCTTCGACTTCCCGAAGTATCTGCTTGTCGGTCCGATTTCGGCGTTCGAAGAATTGTTCACGAACCCGGGATACTTCGCGGTCAACGCTCTCACTACCCTGCAGGAAGGTCTCGCAGGCTTTGCGCTCGGCACAGCATTGGGCGTTCTGTGTGGAGCACTCCTCTATTACGCTTCCTTCCTTCGTCCCTTCCTCTATCCGGCGCTCATCGCCATCGACACGATTCCGAAGGTCGCTCTGGCGCCGCTGTTCATCGTCTGGTTCGGCTTCGGCTTCGAGTCGAAGGCTTTCGTGGCAATGGCCATCGCATTCTTCCCGCTCGTCATCAACACATTCGACGGGCTCAACTCTGTGCCGCACGAGCTGCAGGACCTTGCACGCATCAACCGTGCCTCGAAGCTGAAGAAGATGATGAAGATCGATTTCATCTATGCGCTTCCTTCGATCTTCACGGGAGCTAAGATCTCGATCTCGCTGGCTGTCGGCGGGGCCGTGGTCGGTGAGTTCATCGCCGGGTCCAAGGGACTCGGATACGTCATTCTTCTCGCGAACTCTCAGGTCGACCTCCCCTCGATGTTCGCAGCATTCATCGTGCTTGCGGCGATCGCATTGCTTCTCTTCTTCATCATCGACCTCATCTCGAAGAAGCTGCTGCCGTGGAAGAACTACACGAAGTGAGAGGCGGAACCATGCACATCTTGAAGAAACTGCTAGTTGCGCCGCTCCTGCTGTCTGTCGTCACTCTGACAGGATGCACGCCAAAGGACGGACTCGATGACTTCAACCTCATGGTCGACGTCGCCTATCTGCCGAAGCACGCACCGTTCTTCGCAGCTGAGGCCGAGGGGTTCTTTGAAGAGGAAGGATTCGACGTCTCGCTGATGCCGGGTTCCGGCTCAACGAACACCGTGACTTCCGTCGAAACCGGGAGAGTCGACGCCGGATGGGCCGATTTCGGCGCGACCATCCTCAGCCAGGGCAAAGGAGCTCACGTTAAGCAGGTGAATCTGCTTCAGGCCCGATCAGCGTACGCGACTATCGCACTCGAGAGTTCGGGTATCAAAACCTGGGAGGACATGAAGGGCAAGACGGTGGCGACTGAGGGTGCCGGTGCCATGACGGCTATGTGGCCGCTCGCGCTCGAACGCAGTGGCCTTAAACAGGATGACGTCAACGTCGTCCACGCCACCGGCGAATCGAAGATTCCAGGTCTGCTGGCCGACCGCTGGGATGCGAACCTCGCGCTCTACGTCTCCGACGAGCCGGCGCTGATGGCGCTCGGTGAGAAGGCGAACATCCTCAAATGGTCTGACGTCGGCATCGACCTCTACGGCAATGGCATCGTGGTCTCGGATGAGGCCCTGAAGAATGATCCCGAGCGTATTGAGCGCTTCAACCGCGCGATGCAGAAGGGCTTTCTCTGGGCCTGCGACCACCCGGATCAGACTGCAGAGGAGTTCACGAAGGAAGTTCAAGGGTACGAACCGGAGACCGTGACCTATGCGCTCAAGTCGCAATGCGAGTTGAACTGGGCCACCGGAAAGGCAGACGACCAGTTCGGTGTGATGACCGACGATGGAGTTGGGCAGATGCTGAGCGTGGCCACTGACTTCCTCGGTCTCGAGAATTCGACCGACCTCACCGTCGATGACATCTATACGAACGACTACATCGACCCGATTCGCCATGACGAAGACGTTGCGGCACCCACAAAGTGAATGGAGTACGACCATGACCACTGACTATGCGATCTCAGTCAACAACGTCGGCAAGACCTACACCTCGCGAGACGGGCAGGAGAACGTCGTCCTCAAGGGACTCGACTTCCATGTCAACCCGGGGGAGTTCGTCTCGATCGTCGGCCAGTCCGGCAGCGGAAAGACCACTCTGCTCAACACGATCTCGGGTCTGCAGGAAGCCTCTGAAGGCGAAATCCTCATCCGCGGACGTGAGATCAGCGCCGCACTCAAGGACATCGGAATGGTGTTCCAGAGCCCGGTCCTCCTGCCCTGGCGGAATAATCTCGACAATGTCCTCCTGCCCTTGGAATTTCGTGACGCCGTCACATCGGAATCCAAGGACCACGCCATGGAGCTGCTGCACATGGTCGGACTTGGAGAGAAAGCGACCCGGTACTCCTACGAGCTCAGCGGTGGGATGCAGCAACGCGTCGCCATCTGCCGCGCGTTGGTTTCACGTCCGGAAATTCTCCTCATGGATGAGCCATTCGGCGCACTCGACGCGATGACGCGTGATTCGATGAACTTCGAAATCCAGAGGATCTGGCGCCGCACGGGCTGCAGTGTCCTCTTCGTCACCCACAGCATCTCTGAAGCTGTATGGCTGGCAGATCGAGTCGTCGTTGTCGGTGATCGTCCGGGACGGATCGTCGCTGACGTCAAGGTGGACATCGAACGTCCCCGCGCGAAAGAGCACAAATTCTCAGAGAACTTCGCCAGCTACGTGGCGGAGATCGAATCCCACATCGGCGTCACCGCCGGAATCAGCTGAGCGGTCCGCCCCTCCGGCCCGACGAACACATGCCAGGGATGGCCGGCAGGGATCCTTCGGCCCAAGGCACACCGCACGAGGCGAACACGTCT
Source organism: Brevibacterium sediminis (assembly GCF_013623905.1). Taxonomy (GTDB): domain Bacteria; phylum Actinomycetota; class Actinomycetes; order Actinomycetales; family Brevibacteriaceae; genus Brevibacterium; species Brevibacterium sediminis. The sequence goes on along the minus strand of NZ_JABKDD010000004.1, from coordinate 6,431 downwards.
CAAGGAAGATATGGAGTTGGAAACGCAATGATCAAACTGACAACCGACAAGACGCGTCTGGCAGATTCGTTCGGACTAGATGCCCAGAAGAGCCTTCTGTTCTCTGCGATTCGCCTTGATTCGAGCCCTCTGGTTGCACCGATCATCGCCGACACGACTGACGGTGAAGTGCTGCTTGTTCGCCAGCAGGAGCAGGGAAACGCCCTGTCCGCCGGGGTACCGAAGGAGCGGATGAGATTCTATGCGCCGTGGGTGACGATCGATCCCCGAATTGTTGCCGATACACCAGCCTCAGCATCACTCTCGACATTGGTTGAGGAGCTCGCAGAAGGGGATCAGGTCGGTCTCGACTCCGGTGTTGTCATGAAGCACTACTCGACGTTGTCGGAGAGCCTCGATGTCGTCGCCGACAAGCAGCCGACGACTCCGGTGGTCGCCTATGAGATCGACACCGCAGCGGTTCTTGAGCGCTTCTCTCGCTGGCGTGAGCTCGGAGCGGAGACTGCGACGCGGCTCATCGACGACGTCGAACATCTTGACGGACTGGACAAGGAGATCCAGTCGCAGACCGACACACGCTATTCGGCGCTGCAGTCGATGGCGAAGGACCGCGGTCTCGACGCCGTCATCATCGCCGCTCCGCCGAACTTCAGCGAGGTCGTCGGAACTCAGCAGAGCGAAGATCAACTGGCGGTTTGGTCAACGCAGGACGAGAAACTCTACGTTCTCGCCCCGGAGACCGCGCACGGTGTGTCCGGCACTCCGATCGGCCGCTTCGCCGGACTTGGTGCGGCAGCTGTGGCACTGGCTCATGGCAATCAGATCGGCGTTGAGGAGGAGTGGATCGCAACCGGTCTGGCACTCGAACTCGAAGCCGAAGGCGCCGTCCTCAATGAGTTGTCGACCGCTCTCGGTCACTGGCGCGATATTCGTGACCACGAAGACCTCGGGTTCCAGATCGTTGCTGCCAGGTGCAGCGTCTTCGCCATCGAAGAGGCTCTGAAATGGGCGGAGGAGTCGTTGGCGGCGGGGCTTGAGTTCACCGAGCTCGACATCTACGCGCGCTATGTGGACAAGATCGTCGAATTTCGCACGGACAACGTGATTCCTTTTGCGATCGAACCGTACTTCACCAACTTGCACTCCTCGAACAGAATGCTGTTTCCCGGACCTCCCGTCGATTTCCCGATCAACGATGACACGAAGTGCATCCAACTCGACGCCGGTGTGCGGATCACCTTTGACGGGATCACTGTGGCGACCTCCGATATGGCACGGTCGCTTCCGCGTACCGATAGTGCCAAAGAGGCCTATGAGTTCTTCTTCGACGTGGTCCGTGAGGGAATCATCGGCCAGTTGCGTCCCGGAGTCGTGTGCGAGGATGTCCATCAGGGGACATTGGACTACTTGGCGCCCCACCTCGACAGGATGATCGAGATCGGCATGCTAGGTGCAGACGTGGATTTCAACACGGAATACCGGAAGCGCAATGTCGGGCACCTCATGGGCAAGCAGGAGTCATTCGCCAACGAGTTGCGTCCCGGCTACAAGCACGTCTTGGAGGTCGGTTCCTTCGGCGCCGCGGAGATCCCGTGGCGGTACGGCAATGTGGCGATCGGCACTGAGGACCTCTGGTTCATCGGGTCGGACCGTACCTATATTCTCTCCAAGCGCTGAGGCGGGACCTCTCCACTTCGATGTGTCTCACGCAGGACGCTCAACTCCTTGCAGGTTGAACGGGGCGGACATTCCCACAAGGGAGTGTCCGCCCCGTTGCGTAGATTGAAACCAGCAGAAGAGTGAGATGCAGTTACCTTATGGTCAGCAGGGAATTGAAAGCGGTCCGGTCGTTGAATCGACCGGACCGCTCTGCGTTTGTGCTGTCAGCTTGGCAGCTGATCAGCTGGGGCGGAGTTCACCTGGACTCTTGAGCTTGACGACGGCTTCGATCTCAACCGGTGAGTTCGCAGGGAGACGCGGGACTCCCAGAGCAGTGCGTGCATGACGGCCTGCGTCTCCCAGAGCATCGACAAGGAGTTTGGAGGCCCCTTCAGCGACGACGGGGTGCTTACTGAAGTCTGTCGGACTGGCCACATAGACGTTGAGTTTGGCGATGCCCTCGACATTGTCGAGGCCGAGGTTCGTCTCCAGCTGGGCAATGAGATTCACCACGCACAGCTGAGCTGCCGCAATTCCGTCCTCTATGCTCAGATCCTCACCGACGACTCCCTGGACCGGTACTTCTCCGCCTTGTTTGGCAATCTGCCCGGACACGAAGGCCAACTGGCCGGCGACGGTCACCGTCTCGTAGCTGTAGCTGGCGGGATTGGCTTCGGGAAGGTCGAATCCGAGTTCATTGAGACGGTGGCGCACGCCGTCTGCGAAGGATTTCGCCGAGACAGCTGCGTCGGTAGCGGCCGAGGCATCGCCACGCTGTGCTGCAGAGTATCGACCATCGAGCACCCGGGCCACCGCCCAAGGATTGGCGTCCTGGAGGACCGGATGAAGAATGGCCTGCGGGACGTTCTGGTAGGCGACCGGGCGGAGGAACCTGTCGATCGCAGTTGCACCCACCGAGGTGGTCTGCGGAGCTGACGTCGCTGGAAACGGTCCACCATGGATCATCGCATGGCCGACATCGACTCCTGTCGGCCAACCGTTGACGATGATCCGTCCGACGGTGAGTTCCAGCGCGCGCACAAGCGCGTCGGCCACCTCGGTGTCCTGTTCACCCATCTGCAGTGTCGCAGTCAGCTGTCCTTCGAGCTCTGCTACGACATGCTCCAGCTCATCAGTCGAGTGATAGCGCACGACGAGGGCAGCGGACCCGAAGATCTCATTCTGCAGTTCCTTGTTCGACGCGAAGTCCTGGATCGAGGTCGTGAACACGCGGGGCCCGGGCGCGTTGAGCGTCTCCCCATCCGCCCCCTGAGCCAGAGATGAGACGCCCGGCTGTGCTGAAAGCTGGTCGACTCCACTCTGCCAGGCTGCGGCTATGGAGGGAGTGAGCATCGTTTGACCCTTCGCCGCGTTGAATTCCTCAGCAATGCGAGCCGTCAGCGCATCTCCACGGTCGCCGTTGGGAACGAAGAGAATTCCAGGGGAGGTGCACAACTGACCGGAGGAACCGGTCACTGCTCCGAAGAAGCCTTGGGCCACCTCGGCGACGTCATCGGCAATGGCGCCTGGCAGGACGAACACGGGATTGATTGAACTCATCTCGGCATAGACAGGGATCGGTGTGGGTCGAGCCGCGGTGGCGGCCGACAATGCCAGTCCGGCAGCCCTGGAACCGGTGAATCCTACGGCCGTGATCCGCCGGTCCGTGGCTAACTGCTGCCCGACCTCGGAGCCAGCCCCATAGACGAGTGAAAAGACGCCCGGGTGAAGCCCGCTGTCGCGAACGGCACGAGTGATGGCGGCACCGACCAGTTCGTTGGTCCCGGGGTGGGCATTATGGGCCTTGACGATGACCGGGCATCCGGCAGCAAGTGCGGAAGCGGTGTCACCGCCTGCGGTTGAGAAAGCAAGGGGAAAGTTGCTCGCGCCGAAGACAGCGACGGGGCCCAGAGGAACCTTGCGCTGACGAATATCGGGGCGCGGCAGCGGTGCGCGGTCCGGGAGCGCGGGATCAATGCGCACGCCGTGGGCGTCACCGAGCCGAACGACAGATGCGAACAGGCGCAGCTGGTTGGAGGTTCTGGTGATCTCGCCATTCAGGCGCCCCGCAGGAAGTCCGGTCTCCAGAACGGCCCGGTCGACGATGCGCCGCGCGTCAGACTCGATATTGGCTGCGATTCTCTCGAGAAAGGTTGCGCGGATCTCCGGCGAAGTGCCGCGGTACGAAGGGAACGCATCGTGGGCCTCGGCGATGGCTGCGGATACCTGCTCCTCGGTGAGCAGCGTGTATTCGGGATCTAAGGTCTCACCTGTCGCCGGATTGATTGCACGGCTGGTCTCCCCCTGTCCTGGCGTCTTCGTGCCGGCCACAATTGATGTGCCGGAAAGTGATGTGTCGACGTCCGAGTCGGTCGTCGCGGTAGTGAACTGCGTCGTCATAAGTGACCTCTATTCCTGATAGCGATGTCGGCGCCGACCGGCTCAAGCCGATCGGCGCCGATCTGTGGGTGTGGCTGTCTCAGCCGCGGATTCGTGGCGGACTGAACGTTCAGGCGACCGCGGACGCGGTGCGGTCGAGTCGGATGCCGGCAGCGGACATAACTTGTTCGAGATCCTGCAGGTCTGCCTCGGTGAGGTTCTGCAAGGGTGGCCGGACCGGCCCGCAGTCGCGGCCGATGACTTTGAGGCCGCCCTTGACGATGGAGACGCCGTAGCCGGCCACTCGTTCGCGGATCTTCGAGTAGGGCAGGACGAAGGAGTTGAGCTTCTCTGTCACGGCGGCGCGGTCCTGTTTGCGCACCGCATCGTAGAAGTCGAGGGCGAATTCGGGTGCGAAGTTGAACATGGCGGATGAGTAGGTGCTCATTCCGAGCTGCAGCAATGGCAGTGCATAGACTTCGGCGGTCGGAAGTCCGCCGAGGTAGAAGAGGCGGTCGCCGGTGCGGGCGTAGACCTTCGTCAGCTGCTCGATGTTGCCGAGGGCGTCCTTGAAGCCGATGAAATTCTCATGGGTGTCGGCGAGGCGTTCAACGGTCTCGGGCGAGTAGATCGCATTTGCCCGGTTGTAGACGATGACGCCGATCTTGGTTGCTTTGCAGATGGCGGATACGTGCTCGAAGAGGCCGTCTTGGCTGCATTCAGTGAGGTAGGGAGGAAGGGCCAGAAGGCCCTCTGCTCCGGCTTCCTCGGCGTCGATCGCATTCTGCACGGCGTGTGCAGTGGCGCCCCCTGCCGAAGCAAGGACCGGCACTTCAGCACGTGAGTTTGAAACTGCCAAGCCCACGACCTGTTTCGCTTCCGGGGGAGTGAGGCTGAATCCCTCGCCGGTTCCGCCAGCGGCGAAGAGTCCTGCGACGTCGAAGCTCGACTGCCAGGCGATGTGGTCGGAATAGGCGTCGGCGTCGAGGGACAGGTCTGCGTTGAATGCTGTCGCGGGGAAGGAGAGGAGTCCGTCCTTGAGATGGTCGGCGAGTTCTTGAGGTTGGTAATTGGCCACGGAATGACGTCCTTGTTAGTCGGGATAGTGATCCCACTGTAAGAACGAGGAATAATTCCTGTCCAAGATTATTTATATATGCATTGATGCCCAGAAGGTATTATCTTCATTCTCTGCGAATCAATGCGAGGACTTCCTTGAGTGCCGGGTTGCGGGACTCCGGATTCCAGATCGCATGAAGTTCGACGACATCGCGTGGAGCGTCGTGGAGCGGCACATATGTGACACCGTCGACGCCGAGGCGAGCAGCTGATTCCGAGACGACGGCGATGCCGCGACCAGCAGCGACGAGATTGACGATGGTCAGGATCTGGCTCAGCGAATGAGCCACCTCATTGGCTTCGACATCGATGTAGCGAACGGTGAGATCGTAGAAGTATCGAGCCCTCGTGGCATCGTGCATGAGCAGTCGCTGACCGGAGATCTCCTTTGTGTCCACAGAGTCACGTGCGGCGAACGCATGGTCCGAAGGGACTGCCAGTACGAGCTGCTCAGACAGGACCAGGGTCGCGTCGATGGTTTCGGGAATGCGGCCCACTCGCCCCAGGCCGATGTCGATCTTGCCCTCAGACAAGGCCTTGATCTGTTCTGCCGTAACCATCTCGGCGATCTCGACGCTTATGCCCGGCAGCTGTTCTGCCAGGGTCGAGACCAGACTGCCGAGGACGCCGAACGTCGAGACCGCAGTGCACCCGATGGTGATCTGACCCCAGGAGCCCTCGGCGATCTTCTGTGCTCGCCGCGGGGCACGCTCGACGGAGGCGAGCAGACCGTATGCCTCAGCGAGGAAGGCCTCACCTGCCGGCGTAAGTGTGACGGTGCGATTGTTGCGTTCGAAGAGGTGGACACCGATCGATTTCTCCAGCTTCTGGATCTGCCGGCTCAACGGTGGCTGGGTCATATTCAGCTCTTCAGCGGCGCGTCCGAAGTGAAGGTTTTCGGCCACCGCGATGAAGCCGGTGATCTGTGCCAAGGTGAACTGCATCGCTCGCTCGTTTTCTTTCGTGGGCCACGGCCTGTGCTGTTCAGCAGTGTATCGGGCGTGCGGCACCTCGCTTTCAGTTGTCGGCAACTCCCTCCGCGCTACCCGACGGCTGTGAGTCTTGGTAGTGGCTGGTCTGGGACCGGCTGGCAGAGTAGGTGTTGGCCGTACCCATCCCGTGATCGTGACTCAACCCGGCGGTGACCCACCCCCTTTGGTGGTGTCTTCGGGCCGATTTGTCCGATCACATGGGTGGTGCGGCCGGCACCAGCCCGGCCCACCTCGGTAACTTGATCAGAAGGCTGTCCACCCCCGGAAAACCGGGGGCGTGAC
>NZ_JABKDD010000043.1 GCF_013623905.1 Brevibacterium sediminis | reverse complement strand
ATCTCCTGGCCCTGGTCCCACGTCAGCGTTGAGAACAACGCTTCGGGCAGGGACGCGATCATGTCCTGGACCAGCCCGGTGACCGTGGCTGATTCGCGGTTGTTCGGCAACTTCCGGATCAGCGAGAACCGGGATCGGCGTTCGAAGACGGTGACCAGGCCACCGGTGTGGGAATCGACGACGAGATCACCCTCCCAGTGGCCGGGAACGCTGCGATCAGCAGCCTGCGGGGGACGGTCGATCAACAGGGCACCATCGAGCCAGGGACGACTGGACCGACGCGGCAACTTCGACTGCGGCTTCCTCGTCGTCCGACCCGATCGGAGGGCTTTGACCACGGCCAGCTCTTGACGCAGAGATCCGCGTCCTTGGACGTAGAGAGCTTGGTAGACCGTTTCATGGCTCACGTGCAGGTCCTTCCGGTCGGGGTAGTCACGCCGAAGCCTACCGGCGACCTGTTCCGGCGAGCACTTGTCGTTGAGTCCGTTGATCACGTGAGCCCGCAGCCACGGGTTATCGAGACGTTTGCTGCGGTGCTCCTTGCGTGCCTGGCGGGCATAGGTGCGGCCGTGGGCGCCGGCAGCACTATAGACCGGGTGTGGGCTGGATTTGTCGTACTCGATGATGCGGTTGCGGCGGATCTCTCGGGAGACCGTTGACGGGGCGACACCGAGCTGGGTCGCGATGGTTCTCATCGACAAGGGTGGGGTTGATTGCAGGCCGGCTTGGATCGTCATCCGATCAGCGACCGTCAGGCGATGGTAAGCACGGTGGCGTGGTGCCGGGGCAGCAACGATGGTGGTCGGCATAGTCGGTATTCTGCCGGGCGGGCGGTCAGGCAACCCGAGTCGCCGCGCCCACAGGGCGACGGTTTTGATGTTGATGCCGAGGCGGTCAGCAATCGATGATCGTGGTATGTCTTCGAGGAGGAGCCAGAAGAGTTCGTCGAGGACGTCGAAGGGCAATCGTGGACGTCTGGGTTGCGAGGTCATTGGGGGTGTTCCTTCGTTCAGTGGAAACACCCGGTCTGATAGTGCTGGTCAGACCGGGTGTTGCACTAGAACTTAGAAACCGCC
>NZ_JABKDD010000042.1 GCF_013623905.1 Brevibacterium sediminis | reverse complement strand
TGTACTTCCCCGTGAGGTTGTGAACACGAGCTGATGGTGTGAGTCCGCCAATACCGGTATGGGGTCGATGGAAATTATAGTCATGGACCCACGCCTCGTAGGCCGCTGCACGCTCGGCTTCGCTGGCATACACCCTCGTATAAGCCCACTCGGCATCGAGAGTCCGGTTGAATCGCTCGACCTTCCCATTCGTCTGTGGTCGGTAGGGTTTCGTTTTGCGGTGTTTCACACCCTCACCAAGAGCCTCCGCGAAGGCCCGAGAACGGTAGCAGGATCCGTTATCGGTCATCACTGCCGTGACCTGAACACCGATACTCGCGAAGAACTCGTCCGCACGCCGCCAGAACCCGGACGCAGTATCCTTGCGCTCATCATCGAGGATCTCGGAGTACGCGACTCGCGAGTAGTCATCGACAGCGTGGTGAAGGAACCGGTACCCACGCGAGCCCGCAGCTCCGGCCCGGGCGGCACGACCTCGATGGGAGCCGACTTTCCTGTCCTGAGCTGACCCACGCCCATGAGCACGCCACCCGCCCCCGTCGGGGATCCGGCCCTGCTTCTTGATATCGACATGGACCAGGCGCCCGGGAGCCTCGACCTCGTAACGGATCGGGGCCGGCTTACGCACCGGCAGCCCGGTCATCTGGTCGACATGAGCCAACAACGGCATCTGGTACCGGTTCAGGACTCGACCGACAGTCGAGCGTGGGATGTGAAGGTGGTAGCTGATCCGGTGCGGACCCCACCGCCGAGTGATCCGCAACGCGAGGATACGTCGTTCCCGTTTGGTCGACAGTCGTGCAGGGCTGTGGTGTGGTCGGCTCGAGCGGTCGTCGAGACCATCGCCTGCACGGTGTCGACGCACCCATCTGGACACTGTTGCCGATGAGACTTGGAAGCGTTCGGCGACTCGGCGCTGGGACCATCCATCATCGATGACGAGAGCGACAAGGCGGCGTCTGCCCTCGATGGTCAGTGGTGCGTTACGGTGTGTCATGAAGACCTCCGGGACTCGATCATGAGTGTGGTTACCCATATCGGTATCGGAGGTCTTCGTTGTGTTTCAACTACCGTTCACAACGTGTCGGGGAAGTACA
>NZ_JABKDD010000041.1 GCF_013623905.1 Brevibacterium sediminis | reverse complement strand
CTTTGGTGGTGTCTTCGGGCCGATTTGTCCGATCACATGGGTGGTGCGGCCGGCACCAGCCCGGCCCACCTCGGTAACTTGATCAGAAGGCTGTCCACCCCCGGAAAACCGGGGGCGTGACTCATCACAGTGTTGTTCCGAAGTGACTCCTACCCGGACCGGTACCGGCCGCAAGCGGCCGGTCAACCTATCGGTCAAACAGGAAGCTTCGAACCGCCATGTCCATTGTCGCGCACTTATACAACTTCTTCATCGGCGTCGATACCCACGCCAGAAACCACGTCTACACGATCATCACCAACACCGGTCTCCTCGTCGCTACCCGCAGTTTCCCGACGTCGCGGGCCGGGATCAAACGGGCTCTGAACTGGGCTGGTAGGCGCACCGGCGGTGACCTCGACACCCTCTGGGTTGTGGAAGGAACCGCATCCTACGGGGCGGTGCTGACCGGGCACATCGCCGCGGCCGGATACTCGGTCGTCGAAGCCGGGCGGATGGATGCCAAGGCCAGGTTCGGTGTGGGCAAGAGCGACGAGCTCGACTCCTACCGGATCGCGGCATCCGTGTTGGCGTTGCGCACTGACCAGCTGCGGTGGCCGCGACAAGGCGCGGGTGTCCGGCAGGCACTGCGTGTCCTGCTGGCAGCCCGGGACGCGATGACCACGGAACGGACTCGGATGATCAACTCCCTGACAGCTCTGGTGCGCACCATCGATCTGGGCATCGATGCCCGTCAGTCATTGACTGATGACCAGGTCACAGAGATCGCGAAATGGCGGGCCCGCAATGAGGACATTGATGTGTCCACCGCCCGTGATGAAGCGATCCGTCTGGCCAAACGGGTCCTGGCTTTGAATGACGATCTGCAGGACAACCATGACAGGCTCGCCGAGCTCGTTGAAGCCAGCCCGGCCGCGGTCTTGCTGGCCGAGCCCGGGATCGGTCCGTTCAGTGCTGCTGTGTGCTTCACCGCGTGGTCCCATCCGGGTCGGGTACGGAACGAGGCTGCGTTCGCAGCTTTGGCGGGGGTCAACCCGATCCCTGCGTCGTCGGGTAACACGCACCGGCATCGGTTGAATCGGGGTGGGGATCGGCAGTTGAACCGGGCTTTGCACACGGTGATCACGAACCGGATGATCCACGATGAGAGGACCAGGGATTATGTTGCCCAGCGCTTTGGTGAGGACCCGACGAAGAAGTCGAAGAGGGAGCTCAAACGCAAGCTCAAATGGTATCTAGCGCGTCGGGTCTTCAGGATTCTCAACGGGTTAGAAACTAGTCCCGCGCCGGCTTGACAGACATAGAAGGATCGGCCCAGCAACCTGGCGC
>NZ_JABKDD010000040.1 GCF_013623905.1 Brevibacterium sediminis | reverse complement strand
GATCGTGACGAAACGCCACGGCAAACTCACCGTTATTGAACACCTCGGTTCCGCACACACCCCGGCACAGTTGGCGGCTCTCGAAGAAGCCGGCCGCGAGAAGATCAACGAGTCCACCGGACAGTTGCCCCTGGACCTCGACACCGGAAGCAAGGTCTCTACAGCTTCGCGTCGACGTGTGAGGGGATCGGCATCGCGTCTGCTTATCGATACGATCCGCACCGCCTACGACAGGCTCGGCTTCCACGTCGTCGACGACGAAGCCTTCTTCCAGCTCGTCCTCGCTCGCATCGTCGAGCCCACATCGAAGTCCGACAGCATTCGAGTCCTTGACGAACTCGGTGCCGATACCAAACATCGCAGCACGTTCACCCGGTGCCTGCAGCGAGTCAATGCTGATGCGTACCGAGAAACCATCGCGGAGAAGTGCTTCGACTATTCGGTCGCGACGACAGGGATCTCTTTGATTCTCTACGACGTGACGACTCTCTATTTTGAGGCAGAGAAAGAAGACGAACTGCGCAAGGTCGGCTATTCCAAAGAACGTCGGGTCGACCCGCAGATCGTTGTCGGCCTCCTCGTCGATCGGACTGGGTTTCCGTTAGAGATCGGCTGTTTCGAAGGCAACAAGGCAGAGACGTTCACGATGATCCCGATCGTCAAGGGATTCCAGGACCGTCACGGGGTTACCGATATGGTCATCGTCGCTGATGCTGGAATGCTCTCAGCTGCGAACCTGAAGGCCATCGACGACGCAGGGCTGAGATTCATCGTGGGCTCACGGCAGACGAAGGCACCGAATGATCTGGCGACGTTCTTCACCTGGAATGGCACGAACACCGATGACGGGCAGTTCGTCGATACCCTGACCCCAAGGGCCACCGTCGCGTTGAATAAGAACCGGACGCTGACTCGTGCCGAACCCGTGTGGTCACCTGAAGACCATCCGCACGCTTGGCGGGCAGTGTGGCAATACCGGCGGAAACGAGCCGTGAGGGACCGGGAGACGCTGAATCTGCAACGCAACCGCGCGATGCGCATCATCGATGGGGAATCGAAACCGAAAGCAGCACGGTTCGTCAAGGCGAAGGGGTCGACAAAGGTCTTCGATGAGGCTGGTTATGACAAGGCTGTCGGGTTGGCAGGTTGGAAAGGCTACGTCACGAATATCGCAGCGAACGTGATGTCGGCCAACGACGTCGTTGGTTCCTATCATGACCTGTGGCATGTCGAGCAGTCTTTTAGGATGTCGAAGACCGACCTTCGAGCCCGCCCGATTTTCCATCGCACTCGTGACGCGATCGAGGCGCACCTGACGGTTGTGTTCACGGCGCTGGCTGTATCGAGGTTCATGCAGGAAGCGACGGGGATGTCCTTGAAGAA
>NZ_JABKDD010000003.1 GCF_013623905.1 Brevibacterium sediminis | reverse complement strand
AAGGGAAGTCGAAGAAGGACGTTATCCGGTGCATCAAGCGGTATGTGGCCCGAGAGGTGTATCGGATTCTCGAAGCGACGAACGTGAGGTGCGAGGCCGCTTGACAAGCATAGAAGGATCCTGACGGGGGCCCAGCAACCTCGCGCCAGGTTGCTGGGCCGCCGTCAGGTAGTAATAGGGGAGGGGAAGAGGGTGCGGACGATGTCGAGGACCCGGGCCAGTGCTTCGGACGGGTTGTTCCGGCGCCAGCCGAGGGCGAGCGTGAACGAATCCCCGCCCTCGGCGAGGCGGACATAGCGCACTCCGTCGATGCGGATGTGATCCGAGGACTCGACGACGACGGCCATGCCGACCTGCGCGCCGACGAGCGCCAGAAGACTGTAAGGATCCGGTGCTTCTTGGACGACCTGCGGAAGGAAACCGGCGTCGTCGGCCAGCCGCATCATCACCTCTCTGACCTGCGACCCGTGCGACGGGGCATAGGAGATGAACGGCTGATCGGCGAGTTCACCCATGCTCACCGACTCACGCTCGGCCAGCTCATGCCCCGAGGGCATGGCGATCATCACGCTCTCCTGTCGGATGACGTGGACCTCGACACCGGCCGGCACCGGCGGGCTGATGATCGCGAGATCGGTCTCCCCGTCGCGCAGCGCGATCGCGGCCTCCCCGCAGTACATCTGCGGCTGCAGGTCGAGGCTGATGCCCGGGTGCCACTCGCCGACCTCGCGGGCCAATTTGGAGAGGATGGAGTAGCCGCTCGTGCCTCCGAATCCGATGCGCACCCGCCCCGCCAGACCCTGCTGAGCGGCCCGGGCGATGCGCCGGGCACCGTCCACCTGAGTCCCGATCGCCGCAGCTGGTTCGAGCAGCGCCTCACCCGCCGGCGTCAGTCGGACCCGCCGGGTCGTCCGCTCGAACAGATCGACGTCGAGGTCGCGTTCGAGCGCGCGGATCATCTGGCTGAGCGCGGGCTGCGCGATGTGCAGGCGCTCCGCGGCCCGCCCGAAATGCAGCTCCTCGGCGACGGCGAGAAACGCAGTGACCTGCCTGAACTCCATGTCATGTCCCCGCTGCCCAGATTGATAAGAATTTACGCTTAATCACCTTGATATTACCTCTTGGACTCTGAGTAATTCCGATGGCACTGTTGAAGACGAACTCAATGCCCAAGGAGACGCCCATGACTGCCGAAACCCCAGCCACCCCAGCCACCCCAGCCACCCCCGCCGACCCCTCCGACCTGCTCGACCTCGCCGGACTCCTCACCGACGACGAGCTGGCGCTGCGCGAAAAGGTCCGCAGCTTCGTCGACGAGCGGATCCGCCCGAACATCGCCGAATGGTACGAAGGCGCGATCTTTCCGACCGAGATCGTGCGTGAGATGGGCGAGCTCGGCCTCCTCGGCATGCATCTGCAGGGGTACGGCTGCCCGGGGCGTTCCGCCGTCGAATACGGTCTCGCCGCCCTCGAACTCGAAGCCGGCGACTCCGGACTGCGCACCTTCGTCTCCGTCCAGGGATCGCTGGCGATGTCGGCCATCCACAAGTTCGGCTCCGAGGCGCAGAAGAACCGCTACCTTCCTGGAATGGCCGCCGGAGAGATCATCGGCTGCTTCGGACTGACCGAACCCACCGCCGGATCCGACCCCGCCTCGATGGCCACCACCGCCGCTCGCAACGCCGACGGATCTTGGACGCTCAACGGTGCCAAACGCTGGATCGGTCTGGCCTCGATCGCCGATATCGCCGTCATCTGGGCCGCCACCGACGACGGCATCCGCGGCTTCCTCGTGCCCACCGACACCCCCGGATTCACCGCCACCCCGATCACGCAGAAGCTGTCGATGCGGGCCTCTATCCAGTGCGATATCGACCTTGAGGACGTGAAATTGCCCGCCGAGGCGGTCCTGCCCGAGGTCACGGGACTGAAGGGGCCGTTCTCCTGCCTCAATGAGGCCCGGTACGGAATCATGTGGGGCGCCATGGGGGCCGCCCGCGACTCCTTCGAAGTCGCCCTCGAGTACGCACAGAATCGCCTCCAGTTCGACAAGCCGCTCACTGCCTACCAGATCACTCAGGAAAAGCTGGTGAACATGGCCCTCGAGATCCAGAAGGGCACCCTCCTGGCCATCCAGACAGGACGACTCAAAGACGCCGGGACCCTCGACCCCGTGCAGATCTCCGTCGGCAAGCTGAACAACTGCCGCGAAGCCATCGCCATCTGCAGGGAAGCCCGGACTATGCTCGGCGGCAACGGCATCACCCTCGAATACTCACCGCTGCGGCACGCGAACAACCTCGAATCCGTGCGCACCTACGAAGGCACCGACGAGGTCCACACCCTCATCCTCGGTCGCCACATCACCGGCCAGCAGGCCTTCCGCTGATCTGCACCCCGCCGACCCACACCTCGGCGGGCGTGCGCAGATCCTCCAGATCAGCCAGCGGATCGGTCCCGAGGACCAGCAGATCCGCACGACCGCCTTCGACGATCCGCCCCCGGTCACTCAGCCCGAGCGCATCGGCTGCGCCCGAGGTGGCCGACCGGATCGCCTCGGCGGCAGTCATCCCGGCGTCGATCAGGTAGCCGAGCTCACCGTGCAGCGACGCCCCGTGGGGCACGGGCGCGAACGGCGTCTCGTTCGCATCGGTGCCCGCAATGATCCGCACTCCCGCAGCGTGCAGGGCGCGCACATTCGACAGGGCGAGAGCGAACGCGGAATCGGCGTTCTCGCCGAGGCGGGCGTCGGCAATCGCACGCATCATCACCAAGGTGGGGGAGACGATGGTGCCCGTCTCGACGATCCGAGAGATCGTCGCCTCGCTCAGCCGTGCCCCGAAAGGGACATGGGTGAGCACATCGACACCGGCCTCGAGGCCGCGATCGAACGCCCCCGGAGTGACCGCATGGGCGACGGTGAGCAGGCCCCGGCCGCGGGCTCCGTCGACGAGCGCCCGCAGCGTCGGAATATCGAGCGCGGGCACCTCGGTGGCGTCCGGATCCTCGATGATGATCTTGATGAGATCGGCTCCGCCGGCCTCCCGCCAGTCAAGGAAACGGTCAGCATCGTCGGGTCCGGTGACACCGGATCCGACGGGGAATCCCATCACCTCGATCTGTGAGCTCCCCGGCGCCGAGGCGGCCGATCCGGCGCTGACGATCCCCGGGATTCCGCGGTCGGACCGGAAATCGTCGACAAGCGAGTCCGGATGCGTCCCGAGATCGACGAGCGTCGTCAGCCCCGAGCGAAGAGCACCGACGAGCGGCTCCCGCGATTTCAGGTGCACATGGGTGTCGATGAGTCCCGGCAGAACGAATCCGTTCGACTCCGCAGACGGGTCCTCGGCAGGGCGGATTGTCGTGATCGTGTCGGCGAAGTCGATGTCGACGGCATCGCCGATGACAGCGGAGTCGACATTGCTGATGTGCACACTGCGCAGAGTCGTCATGAACCCACCTTAGTCACCACAGGCATCTGCAATCCTCACAGTTCCGGGAATCCGACCCCGGTCAGCTCTTCGGACACCGCCCACAGTCGGCGAGCCACCTCGGTGTCGGTGGACTTCGCCGAACGGGATGCGAACCCCGGCTTTCCGCGGATCTCGAACGGACCGGTCGGCCCGATGTAGCTGCCACCGGGCAGATCGGCGACAGCGGCACAGAGGATCGGCCGTGCCCCGTTCTGCTCGCTCTGAGCGACCACTCGGGTGAACGCACGGCTGACTCGCGCGTCCAATGAGTTGTCGTCGCTGGAGCCGAAGAGATTCGTCGCCGCCATCCCCGGATGGGCGGCCGTCGCAATCACCGAGGATGACCGTTCGGACAGCCGGCGTTGGAGTTCCGAGGTGAAGAGCAGGTTCGCCAGCTTCGACTGACCATAGGCGGCCATCGGACGATACGATCGGCCGGTCCACTCGAGATCGTCGAACTCGATCGTGCCGAACCGGTGGGCGATGGAGGCGACGGTGACTATGCGTTCGCGCACCTGCGGGAGCAGCAGGTTCGTCAGGGCGAAATGGCCGAGGTGGTTCGTCCCGAACTGCGATTCGAATCCGTCGACGGTCCGGTACAGGGGCGGGATCATGATCCCCGCATTGTTGATGAGGAGATCGACCGGATCGGTGAAGTCCGCAGCGAAGTCGCGCACCGAGGACAGATCGGCGAGGTCGAGGTCGCGCACCTCCGTGCTCCCGGACATCGTCTTCGCGGCGGCTTCACCCTTCGCGCGGTTGCGGACGGCCAAGATGACATGGGCACCGCGGCCCGCGAGAACCCGGGCAGTCACCCGGCCGAGTCCGCTGTTCGCGCCGGTGATGAGGGCCGTGCGCCCTGTGAGATCGGGAATGCCGAAGTCCATCGGAGAAGTCATGAAGCCATCCTAGATTTCCGCCCTGGCAGTCAGCTGTCCACCCGAGCCGCCACCGCACCACCGAATTTGTTAGGGTAGCCTTCGTGCCGAAGACCCCTGAAACCGGTGCGCAGATGCTGCGCCGAGCCGCCCGTCGGCGCATCCGTCCCCTGTTCGGTGGAGCAGGGGCCTTGTCGATCTGGCAGGTCTGCGAAGCGCTCGTGCCGGTGGCGATCGGCATCATCGTCGACCGGGCGATCATCCCGCTGTCGATCCCAGCCCTCATCATCTCCATCATGGGCCTCGGCCTCCTCTTCACAGTGCTCAGCCTCGGCTACCGTTTCGGTGCACGTCTGTGCAACTCCGCCCGCGAGCACGAAGCCCACGCCCTGCGTGTCGAGATCACACACGCGGCGCTGACCGCCCCGAGCCTTCCAGCCGACCGCACCTCGGGCGAGGTTCTGTCGATCGCGTCTGCGGATGCCGACACCGCGGCCACCGCATTTCAACAGGCCGGACGCGGCATCGCCTCGGTGCTGGGCATGATCACCGCCGCGGTCTTCCTCCTCATCGCCGACCCCGTGACCGGACTCGTTGTCCTCATCGCCGTACCCGTCGGCCTGATCATCGTCGCCCTGCCCGGCCGGTCCGTCTCCGCGCGCGCGACCGCGCAGCTCGAAGCCGTCGCCTCCGCGGGACGCTCGGCGTCTGACCTCATGCACGGACTGCGCGTGATCAAAGCGATGGGAGGAGAGCCGTGGGCGGTCCGTCGCTACCGCGCCACCTCCGATGCGGCCGCCGAAGCCGGCGTCGCCACAGGTGAGAAAACCGGACGCCTGGCCGGGCTCGGGGCACTCGTCATGTCCGCGGTGCTGGCGATCGTCCTCATCGTCGCGGGCCTGCGCCTCATCGACGGCCAGATGAGCGTCGGCGCGCTCATCGGCATCCTCGGCATGACCGCCTTCCTCACCGAGCCCATGCGCGCACTCGCCGATATCGTCGGCCTCTTCGCCCAATCCCACGGCGCCGCCGAACGGATCGCCCGCCTGCTGACCAGCATCGATGCTGAAGCAGGCACCGGCGATGCGACAGACACCAGCGCCGAGGCGGCCCCCACCACCCGTGATGCCGCCGATATCCGCCCGAGCGTGACCACCACCGAATCCGGAATCACCATCGCCGGATGGCCGACGACCGCCGAGTCCCGGGCACTCACCACCGCCGGGGGAGCGCTGACCTGCATCGTCTCCGACGACGCCGAGGACGCAGCCATGCTGCTGGCTGAGCTGACCTCCCACGCCAGGAGCCTCGGCCCCGCCCGGATGCTCGTCGCACCCCACGACGTCGACCTGTTCGAAGGCACCATCGGATCGAACATCACAATGGTCGTCACCGCCGACAGTTCAGACGCCGACGACCGCACTGACGCTGTCGATCACCCGCCGATCTCGGACGAGGTGCTTACCGCCTCGGGCGTCGACGAGCTGCTCGACCTCGTCAATGGGGGACTCGGCTACCGGATCCAGGAACTCGGCGGAAACCTCTCCGGCGGCCAGCGGCAGCGCGTCGCCCTGGCTCGAGCCCTGAACGCCGACCCGCAGATCCTCGTCCTCGCCGAACCCACCACCGCCGTCGACGCGGTCACCGAAGCGAAGATCGCCCACGGGCTCAGCCGACTGCGCCGCAGGAGAGGAGACCAGGCCACGATCATTCTCACCTCATCCCCGGCCTTCCTCGCCGCCGCCGACACCGTCGTCTATCGCCCCACGTCGGGCCCGCTGCTCATCGGCCGCCATGCCGATCTCCTCGAGACGGACACCGACAGTGCCGAGGCCTACAGAGACACGGTGACCCGATGACGCCGCAGACCACCCTGACGATCGCCTCGCGGCGTCGCTCCTTCGCCCACCTGGCCCCGCTGCTGCGCCGCCGCGCCGGCTGGATCGTCCTCCTCGTCGTCGCGGGACTGGCCAATGCCGGGGCAGGCCTCGTCGGGCCGTGGGCGATCGGCCGTCTCGTCGACGAACTCCCCGCCGGAGCAGACCCCGAACTCGTGTGGGTCTGCGCCATCGCCGTCGCGATCGCCGGCATCGTCATGGCCGCCGGCACATGGATCGGCGCCTGGGCGCTCGCCCGCATCGCGATGCCCGTCGTCGCCGAACTGCGCACGGAAGTCGTCGACTCAGCCCTGACACTCGAGTCCCAGCGGATCGAACGCACCGGCACCGGCGACCTCGTCTCCCGCGTCGCCGACGACTCCCGCAAGATCGGCGAGGCCGCCGGCCAAGTGCTGCCGCTCGTCGTCGAATCCCTCCTCGTCGTCGTGGTCTCTGCCTTCGGTCTGGCCGCCATCGATTGGCGTCTCGGCCTCACCGGGCTCGTCGCCGTGCCGATGTACTGGCTCACTCTGCGCTGGTATCTGCCCAGATCAGAACCCATCTACAAAGAAGAACGCGCCGCTTTCGGCAGGCGCGCCGGCCGCCTGCTCGGCGGCCTCACAGGCAGCGCGACCCTGCGCGCCTATCGCGCAGAGGCCGGGGAGATGCGACGCATCGACTCCGCCTCCGCACATGCTCGCGACCTGTCGATCGACGTCTTCCGATTCGTCACCCGCGCCTTCGGCCGCAACAACCGCGCCGAGGCAGTCGTGCTCTCTCTGCTGCTGGCCGCCGGCTTCGTCCTCGTCTGGTTCGGGGAGTCCACCGCCGGCGCCGTGACCACGGCGGCTCTGGTCTTCCACCGCCTCTTCAACCCCATTGGCGCCCTCGTCGGACTCTTCGACCAGGTCCAATCGGCCGGCGCCTCCCTGACCCGGATGGTCGGAGTCATCGACGAAGCCAGAACCGTGCCGAAGCGCTCGGCCCAGGCCGCACCCGCTGCCCCGTGGCTCGTGCTCGAGGACCTGTGGTTCTCCTACGACACCGACCCGGATACGGACAATCACGTGCTGCGCGGGGTGAACCTGAGCATCGCGCCGGGTGAGCACATCGCGGTCGTCGGCACCACCGGTGCCGGGAAGACGACGCTGGCGAAGATTGCCGCGGGACTGTCCGCACCCGGTCACGGACGGGCACAGCTGACGGATGGCGGGGCCGCCTCGGCGAACGGGGTGGACGTGGGATCGATGGACGAATCCGCGCTGCGCCGGCATATCGCCATGGTCGCGCAGGAGGTGCACACCTTCTCCGGCAGCCTGCGCGACAACATCACCCTGCCGCGTCCGGACGCAAGCGACGACGCTGTTCGCAAGGCCGTGGACACGGTCGGCGCCGGGTGGGCGACGTCCCTGCCGAACGGCCTCGACACGCAGATCGGGGAGGGTGGGGTCCGCCTGTCCGCGGTTCAAGAGCAGATGATCGCGCTCGCCCGCCTCGTCCTCGCCGACCCGGACTTCGCGATCCTCGACGAAGCCACCGCCGAGGCGGGATCGGCCGGAGCTCATGTCCTCGAATCTTCCGCCGAGGCGGTCCTTTCCGGCCGTGGTGCGCTCATCGTCGCCCACCGGCTCAGCCAAGCGGAGAAAGCCGACCGGATCCTCGTCATGGAGCACGGACAGGTCATCGAGGAAGGCACCCACCACGACCTCGTCGCTGCAGGCGGCCGCTACGCCGAGCTGTGGGAGGCGTGGTCGGGCTGAGGCCGTCGGACAGGGGGCATCAGCTCAGGCCGAGCACCGTCGTGGCGATCGTGAAGTAGAGGATGAGGCCCGTGGCATCGCAGAACGTGGAGATGAACGGGTTGGAGAACACCGCTGGATCCGCCCCGACCTTCTTCGCGATGATCGGCATCAGCCCTCCCACCGTCGCGGCCATGATGCACACCGACAGCAGCGTCAGCCCGATGACCAGGCCGATCGCCCAACCGTAGACGAGTCCGGCGACGACGAAGCCCAATGTGCCGAGCACGGAACCGAGTACCGCGCCCACGCGCAGCTCTCTCCAGATGACTCGGCCGAGGTCGCGGACGCGTACCTCGCCGACGGCCAGGGCTCGGGTGACGGTGGTGGCCGCCTGGTTGCCTGTGTTGCCGCCGGTGCCGGTGAGCAGTGGAATGAAAAGCGCGAGGACGACGACCTGATCGAGTCGGTCCTCATAGACTTCGAGGACCTGGACGGTGAGGATCGCCGATACGGCGAGGACGAGCAGCCAGACGATGCGGCTCTTGACCAGACGAATGATCGTCGAGGACAGGTAGGAGCGATCCAGCGGTTCCGTACCGGACCCGCGGGCGAGGTCCTCCGCGTCCTCCTCGTCGACGATATCGAGGACGTCGTCCATGGTGAGGATGCCGACAAGCCGCTCTTCCTGATCGGTCACCGGCATCGCGATGAGCCGGTGGGAGAGGAACTCACGCGAGGCTTCCTCACGGTCCGTCAGCGCATGAGTGCTCAGCGAATCACGAACGATGTCCTCGATGATCGTGTCCTCATCGGCGGCAAGCAGGTTGCGCAGCGACACCACTCCCCGCAGCACCCGGCCGGGACCGACGACGGGCAGCAGGTAGACGGTCTCGGGTCCGTCGATGCGGGCGCGCACGACCTCCATGGCCTGGGCCGCCGTCCAATCCTCGTGGATGCCGAGGACCTCCGGAGACATGTACCGTCCGATCGCGGACTTCGGGTATCCGAGCACCGCGGACGTCATCTCCCGCTCGTCCGGGGTCAGCCCCTTCATCAGGCGGCTGGCCACGCCGGCGGGCAGCTCGCCGAACAGCTCGGCACGGTCATCGGGGTCGAGGCCCTCGACGATATCGGCGACCTCGGGTTCGCGGAGATTGCCGATGAGCTCGGCCTGGTACGCCGGGGGGAGGTCCTCGAAGACGTCGAGAGCCTCCTCCTTCGTCAGCACGCGGAAGAGCATCGCCGACTGCAGCGGGGTCGAGGTGTGGACGAGGCGTCCGATCTCGGCACGCGGGACCTGTTGGGCCAGACCAGCGATCTCATCGAGCGTACCGGGATCGATTCTGCCGGTGAGTGCGGATTCGAGTCGGTCGGCCGCCTCGGTGCCCTCTGTCGTATCGGCCACACATGCCCCTCACCTCGGACGGAAACTTCCGCCCTCAACCTTAGGCCATCCACGAGGCGGCGCCGGGCTCGCCTCGACAGCGCGCAGCCGCGACATTTCGGGCACCACCGAAACAACACAGCCCTACGATGGTGGCATGACGAGGAGATTCCCGGAGTCCGCCCCGAACATTGCCGCCCTGGCGTCGGCCATCGCCGACCCGAGGCGCGTGATGATCTGTGCCAGCCTCCTCGACGGCCGTGCCTGGACGCTCACCGAACTCGCCCGCGGCCTGTCGATTCCGATGTCGTCGATGTCCGAACACGCCGACGTCCTCATCGACCACGGCGTCCTCGTCGAGCGACGAGAAGGCCGGCACCGCTATGTTCAGATCTCCTCGACCGACGTGGCCGACTGGCTGGAGCACACCGGAGCTCTGGCCGGCGGATCGATGACCTCAGCACAGACGCTGGCTGCGAAGACCCGTGACCGTCAGCTCATCGAAGCCCGCACCTGCTACCGGCACATCGCAGGCCGGTTCGGCACTCAGCTCTTCTCCACACTGATGCAGCGAGAATGGATCGATCCGTCACTCACCATCACCGAATCCGGGAGGGCCGGGCTCGCAGAGGCATTCGGACTCGAGGTCGGTCAACCGTCTGCCTCGTCACGCCCCCTTGTGCGCCGGTGCCTCGATTGGACGGAACGTCGTTCCCACCTCGGCGGTCGCCTCGGCGACGACATCTGCAGCACGTTCTTCGACCGCGGGTGGATCCTGCGCCGCCCGCACTCGCGAGCTCTGACGATCACCGCGGACGGGCGCGACCGCCTCGACTGGGTGCTCAGCGCACAGAGAGATCATCTCTGACCCCCAACGCACAATCCGACAGCGCACTATCCGACAGCGAACAAAGGAAACCGACGATGACCTCACCCACCGACACCACGCGAGCCTTCCGCGAACTGCACGTTCCCGGCGACCCATTCATCCTGCCCTGCGCCTGGGACGTGGCCAGTGCCCAGTTCTTCGCCGAGGCGGGGCACCGGGCCGTGGGCACGACGAGTCTGGGCGTCGCGGCCGCCATCGGCGCCGCCGATGAGGACCGTGAGACGCTGACCGCCACCGCGGACCTCGTCGCCGCTCTGCGTCGGGCGCTGCCGGAACAGCCGCTGACCTGCGACTTCGAAGACGGGTACGGTGACAGTCCCGAATCCGTCTTCGCGAGCGTGCGCGAGGCTTTCGCTGCCGACCCCGCCGACCCCGCCGGCCGACTCATCATCGACGGCATCAACATCCAGGACTCGCGGCACGCACTGATGAGCGAACCCGTGGTCTTGGCCGCGAAGATGGCGGCCGTCAAGGAAGCGTGTCCGGATCTGTTCGTCAACGCACGGATCGACACATTCTGGCTCGGCCAGGACAGCCTCGGCGAGGTTCTCGAACGCATCGACGCCTATGCGGACGCGGGAGCCGATGGCATCTTCGTCCCCGGCGACCTCGACCTGTCGACGATCGAGACGATCACCGCCCGCAGTCGGGTTCCGGTGAACGTGCTGGCCAGTCCGCGATACTCGCGGACGACGCTCGCCGAGGCGGGGGTGGCCCGGATCAGCACCGGGTCCCTGCTCTACCGTGCGGCGATGTCGGAAGCGCTGCGCTCCCTCGCCGTCCTTGCCGACGACTCCCCGGCGGAGACTGAGAACGTGCTCTCGTACCGGGCTTTCACCGAACTGGGCTGAGTCAGCGTCAGCGCCCGTCCTGCCGGACGGTGAGCACGGGCACGGGGGAGCGGAGGATGAGCCGCTGCGCGACCGACCCGAGGATCATCTTGCCCACGCGCGATCGGGCACGGACACCGAGGACGAGGCGATCGACCTCCGCGTGATCGCTCAGTTCGTCGATGACGGCGGTGACCGGGTCGCGATCGCCGCGGCCGGACCGATTGATGACGGTGACCTCGAGCCCGGAGGGAATCTCATCCTCGGTGAAGTCATGGAGGGTGAGGTTGATGAGCAGCAGCCCGGTGCCGAGGTTCTGCGCCTCGGCGACGGCCGATTGGAGGGCAAGCCGACCCTCGGGACTGTCGGTGACGGCGACGGCGACTGACATGGAGGCTCCTTATCTGCGTCCGTACTCGGCTTTGAATTCGCGTTCGAACTCCGCGAGGTCCTTGTCCTTCGTCTCCGGCAGCATCAGTGCCAGGAAGACGAAGGCGATCACGGCGAGGCCGGCGAACATGCCGAAGGTCGCCGTCATGCCCAAAGCCTCGATGAGCGGCGGGAAGAACTGGGCGACGATGGCGTTCATGATCCACAGCACGAACACGCAGATGCCCATTGCGAAGCTGCGGATCTTCATCGGGAAGATCTCCGAGAGCATCAGCCAGGTCAGCGGGCCGACCGTTCCCTGCATGGAGAAGACGAAGAGGACGAGGAACGCGAGCACCGTCCACGCCTGTGCCGGTCCGGGAGGAACGATGACCGCGGTCAGGGCGATGAGCGTGTGGAAGACCGCGATGAGGGCGTAGCCGGTGAGGAACATGACCCGGCGCGGCAGCTTATTCAGCAGATACATGCCCAAGGAGATGCCGGCCAGGGAGAACACGCCGTTGGCGATGTTGCCGATGATGGCGACACCGGAATCCAGGCCCGCGCTCGTGAGCAGCTGAGTTCCGTAGTACATGACCGAGTTGATTCCGGTCAGCTGCTGGAAGAAGCCGAGTCCGGCACCGATGATCACCAGTCGCAGCACCCACCGGGTGCCGAGGTCGGAGAGCCCGCCCGTGGCCTCCTTCGCATCCTCGGCTGCGAGGTGGGTGACCTCGTCGATCTCGGCCTCGGCACGTTCGGGGGAGCGGACCTGCTTGAGCACGGCCAGAGCTTCCTCGGTGCGTCCCTGCGAGATCAGCCAGCGCGGGCTCTCGGGTTGGAAGATCATGCCCACGAGGAGGGCGATCGCTGGCACCAGGGCAACGAGCAGCATCCACCGCCAGATCGAGTCGACATGCCCGAAGAAGTTGAAGATCACGGCGTTGATGACGAACGCCGCAAGCTGACCGCCGACGATCATGAGCTCATTGCGGGTGACGTAGCTGCCGCGCTTCTCCGACGGGGCGATCTCACCGAGATAGACGGGCACCGTCGCCGAGGCACCGCCGACTGCGAGTCCGAGGACGAAGCGGGCGCCGATGAGGAACTCCGCCCCGGGCGCGAGCACGCAGCCGAGGGTGCCGATGATGAAGACTCCGGCCAGGAGCAGGATCGTCTTGCGACGGCCCCAGGCATCGGCGACTCGACCGCCGAAGACCGCACCGAAGGCGGCGCCGACCATGAGAGAGGCGACGACGAGGCCTTCGCTCAGCGCGGTCAGGCCGAAGTCCTCGCTTAGGGGTTCGAGGGCTCCGTTGACGACTCCGGTGTCATAGCCGAAGAGCAGCCCGCCGAAGGTGGCGACCGTGGCGATGATGCCGAGGCGGTGGACGGGGCGACCCGTGCCGACGTGGGGGAGTTCGAAGTTCGTGCTGGCGGTGGACGTCGATCGGCGACGCGGGGATCCGGGTGGCATGGGCGGCTCCTTTCCCCTTCAGTCCTAACACATGGGAGCCTGCCGCAAGCGGAGGGGGTGGAGCTCAGTCCTCCTGGTACGAGTCGTCGATGACTTCGGGCATCCCGTCGATGACCGAGACCTCTTCGGTTCCGTCGTCGGCCAGGGCATCGACATCGAGGTCGTCGCCATCCAGCTCGGCGACTTCGAATTCGTCATCATCGTCGGAGACCATCTCGTCGCCGACACGATTGCCCTGTTCCGCGGCAGGTGACTGATCGGTGTTGAACTCGTCGGAGAGACCGGGAGCCTCGTTCTCGTCGTCCCAGCCGGCGTCGTCGATGAGAGCATCGTCGGCCCCTTCGATGCCCGTGCCTTCCGGCCCTTCGGCACCGGGCTCGACGGTCGGCTCGGCGGGCTCATCGTCGATGCCGGAGTCGACGTCGACCTGGTCGGCCTCTGCTTCGGCGGCGGTGAGTTCGGGATCATCCAACTCTTCGGCCGTCGGATCGTCGAGTTCGGGATCGTCGAGGATGGGGTCGTCTTCCAGCCGGTCGGCCGCGTCCGAATCGAACTCGCTCATGATCTCTCCTTCGCTCGCAATCAGGTTCGGGCCCTCATTCTTACACGTCGATCCGTCGCAGGCCATGGGGGACAGAATCATTTCCGGTCAAAGCGGTCCTTCCACTCCTGCCAATCCCAGTGCGCCAGAAACTTCTCTCCGGCCATTCGGCCCGACGAGATGAGATCGAGTTTGTCGGCCGTCGTCAAAGCGAAGTCCGTACTGCTGTGGCCGGTCGTGTCGACGAACACCGTCCTTTCGGTCACCGAAGGGTCGTCGATGTGCCGCCGGTCGTGCGCGTTGATCATCGTTGACAACAGGGACTTCGCGTATTGGAAGGTCGTCGCGTTGGGCCGCCATTCCGCGGCCGCCGTCCGCCGGGCCGAGAGCATGACGCCGAAGGTCGGCCACCGTGCTGGCAGCGCATCCTTGCGGTCGAAGACGTCGACGGGGAAGTTCGAGAGCAGTCCGCCGTCGGCACCGAGCACGGAGTCTCCACCGGCCACATTCGGCCGGGCGGGCAGAGCCCGCGGACGGAAGAAGAACGGGCTGGCCGCCGAGGCGCACACCGCCTCGGCGACGGACTGACTGTCCGCATCGACGCCGAGGGCCTCCTCGTAGTCCCAGGGGAGACGGAGCATGCGGCCGCGGGAGACGTCGGAGACGATGACGACGAGGCGATACGACCGTTTCGGCGGAATTGCGCTATCCGGATCGTTGAGCTTGAGGTCACCCCATGTGCGCACCCCCTGATCGGCCAATGCTGTGGCGAGGAAATCGTGGAGCGCCTGCCCCGCATACATCCCCTTGTGCAGCAGCAGTCCCTGCACCCGCCCCAACCAGGGGACGAGGCGGAAGGCAGCAGAAAGGTCCTCGAACTCGGTGAAATCCTGTTCGAGGACCTTCTGCCGCAGAGTCTGCGGGCCGATGCCCGCCGCGGTGAGCGCACCGACGATGGCCCCGGCCGAGGTGCCGGCGATCCGGTGGAAGTCGAAGCCGCTGTCGGCGAGAGCTTCGACCGCGCCGACCAGGCCCGGCAGCTTTGCACCGCCGCCCTCGAGAACGAGATCGGTCGTCGTCATGGCGGCTCCTTTCCTTCGCACCCCGATTCCATTGTGGACCAGCGCCGAGGATGTGCCGCCTAGTGACGTGCGACGGTGACCGGCACGTCTCCCTCTGGTGACCGGTGCGTCCGGTTCGGACCGGTGCGACCGGTGAAGTGGTCCATCGTCTGGTTGACGCCGAGGAAGTCCATGACCTTGTCGAAAGCGCGGGTCGGCAGGAGGCGGGCACCCGGAACCAGGCGGACGAGTGAGGGCATGACCAGCTGCTCACGACCGGATTCGACGGAGTCGAGGACCCGCGTGGCCACATCGTTCTCTTCGAGGATCGGGAGCAGGCGGGGGAATTTCGTCTGCACTCCCTTGAACATGCCCGTATTGATATAGAAGGGGCACACGGCAAGCGTATTGACCCGGCTGCCGTCGGCGCGCAGCTCTCCGCGCAGTGACTCGGTGAAGCCCACCGCCGCCCATTTGCTCGCCGAGTAGTCGGTCTGTCGAGCGACTCCGGTCAGGCCGGCAGCGCTGGCGATGGTGACCACCGAACCGCGGTCGCGTTCGATCATTCCGGGTAGGAAGGCCTGGGTCGTCCAGTACAGGGCGAAGGTGTTGACGTCGTAGAGGCGACGGATCGCCGCTTCCTCCATGTCGAGAAGCTTCTTGCCGGAGACGATGCCGGCGCAGTTGACGAGGATGTCGATCTGACCGGTCTGCTCGGCCATGGCGGCAACCTGGTCGGCATCACCGACATTGAGGGTGAAGGATCGGGCCCTGGTTCCAGCGGCCTCCACCTCGGCGCGCACCGCGTCCCCGCGTTCGTCCGAGAGGTCCCAGATGATGACCTCGGCTGCGCCGCGGGCCGCCGCGTCCAGAGCCATGAGTCTGCCGATTCCGCTTCCGGCCCCTGTGATGAGGATGCGGTTGCCGGCGATCTTCGTTCCACGCGTCATGTCTGTGCGTCCTTGCAGTTAGGCGTCAGTGCTGTTCCTCGCGAGCAGAAACCGCCCAAGCGGACCTCACGAGATGTTACTCAACAGTACATCAGTGTGCCGTGGGTCACGCAAGGGCGGGTTAGCCAATCGCCCGTCGCCTGGGAAGGTCAGCTCTCCTTCATGCCTTTCTGGATGAGGTCCATCACCGAGGAGTCCGCGAGGGTCGTGACATCGCCGACCTCGCGATTCTCGGCCACGTCCTTGAGCAGCCGTCGCATGATCTTGCCCGACCGGGTCTTCGGCAGATCGGGCACGATCATGATCGAACGGGGAGTCGCGATCGGTCCGATCGAGGACCGCACATGACTTCGCAGCTCACCCACGACATTGTCCCCGCCGTCGTGCGCGCTCTCCCGGAGGATGACGAAGGCCTCGATCGCCTGCCCTGTCATCTCATCAGCGGCCCCGACCACGGCCGCCTCGGCGACTTTCGGATGAGCGACGAGGGCGGACTCGATCTCCGCGGTCGACATCCGGTGACCGGAGACGTTGAGGACGTCGTCGACGCGGCCGAGGACCCAGAAATCACCGTCGCGGTCGATCTTCGCACCGTCCCCGGCGAAGTACACCTCCGGGTACTGCGACCAGTAGGTCTTCTTGAACCGTTCCTCATCGCCCCATAGGGTGCGCAGCATCGACGGCCACGGCTCCTTGATGACGAGGTAGCCGCCGTTTCCGGGTTCGACGGAATTGCCCTCATCGTCGTAGACGTCGGCGACGATGCCGGGCAGCGGACGCATCGCCGAACCCGGCTTCGTCTCGGTCACGCCCGGCAGAGGGCTGATGAGGATGCTGCCGTTCTCCGTCTGCCACCAGGTGTCGACGACAGGGCAGCGGTTCCCGCCGATGTGCTCGCGGTACCACATCCACGCTTCGGGATTGATCGGCTCACCGACGCTGCCGAGCAGACGCAGGCTGGACAGGTCGTACTGCGCGGGGATGTCGCGGCCCCATTTCATGAACGAGCGGATCGCCGTGGGCGCGCAGTAGAGGATGGAGACCTTGTACTTCTGCACGATCTCCCACCACCGGCCCCGGTGCGGTGTGTCCGGGGTGCCCTCATAGAGCACCGAGGTGGCCCCATTGGCCAGCGGACCGTAGACGATGTACGAATGGCCGGTCACCCAGCCGATGTCTGCGGCCGTCCAGTAGACGTCCGTCTCGGGTTTGATGTCGAAGACCGCCCAATGGGTGAAGGAAGCGCCGACGAGGTAGCCGCCGGTGGTGTGCATGATGCCCTTGGGCTTTCCGGTCGTTCCCGAGGAGTACATGATGTAGAGCGGATGTTCGGAATCGAAGGCGTCTGGAGTGTGCGTCTCCGGCTGCCGATCGACGACCTCGTGCCACCACAGATCACGGTCGCCGTTCCAGTCCACGTCCTGGCCGGTACGGCGGACGACGAGGACATTGCGCACCTCGGGGCAGTCCTCCATCGCCTCATCGACGACGGATTTGAGACCCGAGGGCTTGCCCTTGCGATAGCCGCCGTCTGCGGTGATGACGAATTCGACTCCGCAGTCCTTGACGCGGTCGGCGATCGCCGAAGCGGAGAATCCGCCGAAGATGACGGTGTGCGGGGCACCGAGGCGGGCGCAGGCCAGCATGGCGAACACCGTCTCCGGGATCATCGGCATGTAGATGGCGACGCGGTCGCCGGTCTTGACCCCGAGTTCGGCGAGGGCATTCGCGGTCTTTGAGACCTCGCGCAGAAGATCGGAGTACGTGATGGTGCGGGTATCGCCGGATTCGCCTTCGAAGTAGTAGGCCACACGATCGCCGAGGCCGTTCTCGACATGGCGGTCGACGCAGTTGTAGGAGGCGTTGAGCCTGCCGCCGGTGAACCACTTCGCGAAGGGCTTCTCCGACCAGTCGAGGACCGTGTTGAAGGGAGTCTCCCAGCTGATCCGCTGTGCCTGCTCCTCCCAATAGCCGATGCGGTCGGCGGCCGCCTTCTCGTATTCGACAGCCTGGGCATTGGCTGCGGCGGCGAAGTCCGCTGGGGGTGGGAAAGCCCTGTCCTCGTGGCTGAGTTCCTGAATCGTCGGATTGTTCGTCATCGTGCTCTCCTTTCACCCCGCACCACCACGACGTGGGCGGGTCATCGAACTCACCTTCAACCTACTCCAGTTGATTCGGATTTCAAGAGGTGCCCGCAGACGCGAAGAAGCCCCGCTTCCCAGTTTTCACTGGGGAAGCGGGGCTTCCGTGTTGTGGCTCCGACCGGCGTCGATCCGGTGACCTTTCGATTTTCAGTCGAACGCTCTACCAACTGAGCTACAGAGCCGAGCCGCCGACATACTGAAGAAGTATGTCGAGAGAAACAAAGGCTCTTCCGAAGAAGAGCCTTATGCTCCGCGACCCTGACGGGACTCGAACCCGCGACCTCCGCCGTGACAGGGCGGCGCGCTAACCAACTGCGCCACAGGGCCTTGCTGTTGTGATGGAAGACCTTACGATCTTACACCGTACCCCCAACGGGATTCGAACCCGTGTCGCCGCCGTGAAAGGGCGGTGTCCTAGGCCTCTAGACGATGGGGGCCCAGGTTGTCCTCGGATTCCCCGTGGGCAACGACGTTAAGCTTATCCCACCCGATTCGAGGAATGCAAAACGAAAAGGAGTGTCCTCGGTCACACGACGGAAACGGTGTTTGTCGACGTTTCGCAGGGCCGCCTCGGCGAGGGGATCGGAGTCGCTAGAGTGGGAGGCATGGAGGCCCTGAGTGATGAGGAGTTCGACGCGATCCTCGGCGAAGCCCTGGATCTGCTGCCCGCCGGGGTGACCGAACAGCTGGACAATGTCGCCCTGTTCGTCGAGGATCGGCCGGAGAACGGTGATCGACACCTGCTCGGCCTCTATGAGGGCACACCGATCGGGGAGCGGGGAGTCGCCGGGTTCGAGATGCCCGACAATATCTTCATCTATCGTGACAACCTCATCGACTTCGCCGAGGATGTCGATCACCTGCGCGAGGAGATCGTCGTCACCATCGTTCATGAGATCGCCCATTTCTATGGGCTCGATGACGACCGACTCCACGAACTCGGGTGGGGGTGAGCGTCTCCGGCCGAAGGGGTTGACGGGCTTACCGACGAGTCACTTGACGTCACGGGAATTGGCGTCCGCAAGCCTACTTCGCCTATTGTGGGCGGGTACCTATCAGCACCGATACAACATTCCGTCCGTATCGATGCGGGGACACGGAGCCGTGAAAGCTGCGCCTCCTGGCCCCGCTGACCTGCGGGCAGGAGGCACTACCCCCTTATGACAGTTGCATCCAAGACTTCCAGCGCGGCGACCCCGGCCGTGCGAGTACTCAATCTGGCAGGCATCGACTACAGCCTGCGCAGCTTCGACCACGACCCCGCCACCCGCCGTTACGGTTCGGAGGCCGCCGACAAACTCGGCGTCAGCTCCGACCAGGTGTTCAAGACCCTGATGATCCAGGTCGACGGGCAGCCCGTGACCGCGCTCGTCCCCGTCTCTGGTCAGCTCGACCTCAAGGCCCTGGCCTCCGCGCGCGGAGCGAAGAAGGCCCAGCTGTCCGGCGTCGCCGAAACCGAACGTCGTACCGGCTACCCCGTCGGAGGAGTCTCTCCGTTCGGACAGCGCCATGCCGTGCCGGTCGTCGTCGACCGCACAGCTCTCGACCATTCGACAGTGTTCGTCTCGGCGGGCCGTCGCGGTCTCGAGATCGAGATCCGCCCCGAGGATCTCGTCATGCTCACGAACGCCCAGGTCGCGAAGATCGCCGCGCTCGACTGATCAGCTCTCGCTGATCTGAACGCCGATCCCCGGCCTCACACCCATTCGACCTCACCGACCTCGGGCTCTGCCCGACCGGCGGTGAGGTCGGCGTACATCGCCACGGCGTCGGCCACCTCGGCGAGGGGGACCAGGACATCGAGTCCGACCTCACCGCCGTAGTCGGCCCGCGTCGTCCACCCCCGGTTCCCGGCCGCCCGCTCCAGGGCGTTGGCCTGGGCATAGTCGACGTGTGCGGACACAGGGACACGCTCACGACGGGTGACGATCCTCGCCTCATCCACGGCCGCCGAGGTGGCCTGACCGTAAGCGCGCACGAGCCCGCCCGCGCCCAACAGGGTGCCCCCGAAATACCGGGTGACGACGGCGACGACGAAGGTCAGATCATGACCGGTGACGACATCGAGGATCGGAGCGCCCGCAGTGCCGGCCGGTTCCCCGTCATCGCTGAAGCGCTGAGTGCGCGAATCGGTGTCGAGGACGAACGCCGAACAATGGTGGCGGGCCTTCGGATGCTCGGCGCGCGCCTCGGCGATGACGGACCTGGCCTCGGCCTCATCCGCGGCGGGGGAGAGGCGGGCGAGGAAACGGGATCTCTTGATCTCGATCTCGGCCTCGACGGGGCTGACGATGGTCCGGTAAGACATGCTCGTCACTGTAGTCGAATGTGTTCTACGATGAGCCCACGGGCGCGGATTCCGCGCTCATCCCCGGTACTTCAGTGAAAGGGTGACAATGGTGCACCAACCAGGCGAGATCGACCTCGCAGCGCTCAAGGACGAATCCGCCCGAGCCCGTGAACTCGACCGCGCGCACGTCTTCCACTCGTGGTCGGCACAGCGACTCATCGACCCGCCGACCGTCGCCCGCGCCCACGGGTCGACAGTCATCGATGGTGAGGGTCGGGAGTTCCTCGACTTCTCCTCGCAGCTGGTGAACACGAACATCGGCCACCAGCATCCGGCCGTCGTGCAGGCGATCAAGGACCAAGCCGATGTGCTGTGCACCATCAGCCCGGCCACCGTCAACGCCGCCCGCTCCGAAGCAGCTCGCCTCATCACCGACCGCACTCCAGCCGGGCTCGATCACGTGTTCTTCACCAACGGCGGAGCGGACGCGAACGAGCACGCCATCCGCATGGCACGTCTGCACACCGGGCGGCGCAAGGTCCTCTCCCGCTACCGGTCCTACCACGGTGGAACCCAGACTGCCGTCAACGTCACCGGTGACCCGCGCCGGTGGGAGAACGAGACCGGAGAATCGGGCGTCGTCCACTTCTTCGGGCCCTTCCTCTACCGTTCGGAGTTCCACGCCACCACGGAGGCTGAAGAGACCGAACGGGCGCTGCAGCACCTGCGTCGGACCATTGAGCTGGAAGGACCGGCGACGATCGCCGCGATCATCCTCGAATCCATTCCCGGCACAGCCGGCATCATGGTACCCAGTCCGGAGTACATGCAGGGTGTGCGGGCGCTGTGCGACGAGCACGGGATCGTGCTCATCGCCGACGAGGTGATGGCAGGGTTCGGACGGTCGGGCAAGTGGTTCGCCTTCGAGCACTTCGACATCGTCCCCGATCTCATCACCTTCGCCAAGGGCGTGAACTCCGGGTACGTGCCTCTGGGCGGAGTCGTCATCAGCGAGGCGATTTTCGAGACCTTCGCCGAACGCGTCTACCCCGGCGGGCTGACCTACTCCGGGCATCCGCTGGCGTGCGCGGCGGCGGTCGCGACGATCAACGCGATGGCCGAGGAGGGCATGATCGAACACGCCGCTCATATCGGGGAGACGGTCATCGGGCCCCGTCTGCGGCAGATCGCTGAGAATTCGAAGCATGTCGGCGAGGTCCGCGGCACCGGAGCGTTCTGGGCGATCGAACTCGTCCGGGACAAGGAGTCCAAGGAACCGCTGGCCCCTTACGGCGGAGGATCACCTGAGGTCGCCTCGGTGGTGGCGGCGCTGAAGGAGCACGGCGTCATCCCGTTCAACAACTACCACCGGCTGCACGTGGTCCCGCCGATCAATATCAGCGAAGAGGACCTCGAACGCGGCCTCGGAGTCTTCGAGAAGGTCCTCACCGACTTAGACTTCCCCCACTAATTACTACCTGACGGCGGCCCAGCAACCTCGCGCGAGGTTGCTGGGCCGCCGTCAGGTAGTAACTAGGGGGTTTGGTGGGTGTAGTTGCCGCCGAGGATTGTCGCGCGGACCGGGATCTGTGCGATCTCGTCGGGGGCCACGTCCCGCGGGTGGGTTTCCAGGGCGACGAAGTCGGCGAGCTTGCCTCGGCTCAGCGTTCCCTTGTCCGCGCCCTGGCCCGAGGCCTTCGCCGCCTCGACCGTGTAAGCCGCGATCGCCTCATCGACGCTCAAGCATTCGGCCGGCGAACCCATGACGTCCCCGTCGCGGGTCTTCCGGGTGACATAGGCTTCGATCCCGCGCAGCACATTCCCGTCGGCGCACGGCCGGTCCGAGCTGCCGGCCATCGGCACACCCGCATCGACGAACGACTTCGCCCGGTAGATCAGGTGCCGGCGGTCCGGCCCGAGCGAAGCGTTCATCCCGTCCCCGATGCCGTCGGCGAACGCCGCCTGCGGGGTGACGACGATACCGTGTTCGGCCAGCGTCGCCAGGTGCTCGTCATGGACCAATGCGGCATGCTCGATCCGGTTCGGCACCGCCCTGCGGCCATAGCGCGTCTGCGCCTCGACGATGTTGGCGATCGCAGCATCCACGGCGGCATCACCGATGGCATGCACGGCCAGCGACCAGCCGGAGGCATAGGTGTCGAGGATCTGCTGACGAAGCACCTCGGCGTCGTCCTGCAGATAGCCGGGGTGGTCCTTGCCCGCGTAGTTCTCCCGCAGTGCCGCGGTCTCGCCGGACAGGGCCCCGTCCATGAAGAACTTCACAGGCCCGATCGAGATGAGATCATCGCCGAGGCCGGTGCGCAGTCCCGCATCCAGACCGATACCGAACCCGTCGGCGGAGTTCGCCGCGATCGGGTGCAGCCCGTCGGCCTGCGGCATGAGCTGCGCTCGCGCCCGCAGCTTCCCCTCCTCCCGAGCCCGCAGATAGCCGCTGATCTCAATGGGGGAGTGGCCGATCCAGCCGTAGGCGATACCGCATTCGCCGAAGGACGTGATGCCTTCCTTCGCGTAGTACGCCGTCGCCAGATCGAGGGCGTCGACGACGGTGTCGAGCGAATACGGGCGGATGAGATCCTGCACCAGAGTCTGCGCGGTCTCTTCGATCAGCCCCGTCGGATGTCCGGCCGCGTCACGCACGACCTTGCCGCCGACCGGCTCCTCGAAGCCGGGGTCCAGAATCCCCGCCCGACGCATCGCCTCGGTGTTGGCGATCGCGGCATGACCGGACGTCTGCCGCATGAACAGGGGGCGGTCCCCGGTGATCTCGTCAAGACGGTTCAGGTCCGGGTACTGCCCGTCGTAGTCACGGTGGGCATACCCCGTGGCTTCGATCCATTCCCCGGACGGAGTCGTCGCCGCGGCCTTCTCGAGTGCGGCATACACATCGGGCAGACCGCCGGGCAGCGCCGTGACATCGACCGAGGCCAGGGTGAGACCGAACCAGGTCGTGTGGCAGTGGACGTCGTTGAAGCCCGGCAGCACCGTCGCCCCGCCCAGGGACTCGACACGATCGGCATCGATGCCGTCGAGCTCCTCGTCGAAGCCGATGATCCGGTTGCCCCACACCCCGATCCTCTGCGCCCGCGGGCGCGTCGGATCAAGGGTGAATGCGTCGAGGTCGGTGAAGATCGCGTCGATTCTCATACCGCCACCTTAGTCAGGTCCGCACGACTGCCGCCCCACCGTTCACGGCAGGCCGCTGCTGAGTTCACGGCAGGCGCGCCCCGCGAACGGTCGGATCCGTGATGCAGTGGACGAGCGAGAGCCCCTTGTGTGCCAGCGCCCGCTCGAACGCGTCGCGGAAGTCCTCGGTCCGCTTGACGCGGATGCCGAGCCCGCCGAACGCCGTGGCCATGGCTGCGAAGTCCGGATTCTGCAGTGCGGTGGCCGTGGCCCGGCCCGGATATTCGCGGTCCTGATGACCGCGGATCGTGCCGTAGACCGAATTGTCGTTGAGCACGACGGTGATGTCCGCGCCGTACTGGACGGCCGTGGCCATCTCCTGCCCGTTCATGAGGAAGTCCCCGTCACCGGCGATGCAGAACACCGCCCGTTCCGGATGGACGAGCGCGGCGGCGACCGCAGCCGGCAGACCGAATCCCATCGATCCGTTGCGCGGGCCCAGCGCCGAGGGGAACCCGTGCGTGGGCAGGAACCTGGTCGCCCACCCGGAGAAGTTCCCCGCCCCGTAGGTGATGATTGCGTCGTCCGGCAGCAGGTCCTGCACATGGACGAATGCTTCGTCCATGTCGACGAACCCCGCCGAGGCTGCCGACCCCGAACCTGCCACCTGCGGTTTCCGCCACGCCTCGAGTTCGGTCCTGGCCTCGGCGACCCAACCCGGCAGCGGCACGGCGTCCCCCGCCGCTTCGGACAGGGCATCGCCGAGCGGCGGTTCGTCGATCGAGCCGTCGGAGGACACCGAATACGTGCGGGTGCCCTCCTCGGTGAACAGGGATTGGGCGAACCGGCCGACCGAGGTGACGATGTGCTGGTCGAGGCGACCGAAGTGGCCGTGCGCATCGGCGTCGGGGCCGATGACGACGGTGCGCTGGTCGACGCCGTTGCTGAACCCGTCGGTGGCCACATCGGTACGGACACAGCCCAAGAAGATGTGCAGGTCCGCCTCGGCGAGGACCCTCTTCGCGACGGGGGACGCACCGTAGCCCAAGATGCCGAGGAAGTTCGGACTGTCGTGGTCGATGCCGTCATAGGCGCGGAAGGTGCCGAGCACCCCGAGGCCGCGGTCGCGTGACCATTGGGCGATGCGCCGCGAGGTCGACGGCGACCAGTCCTCGCCGCCGATGATGAGCACGGGACGGTCGGCGGCGGTGATGCGGGCACGCAGCTCCGTGACGTCCCCGGCATACGGTGAGGCCGATCCGTGCACGCGTGGGGGCAGCACCGTTCCCGAACTCGGGCGGACGAGGACCTCTTCGGGCAGACCGACGATGACGGGACCGGGCCGCCCGGTCACGGCGGTGTGCATGGCGTCGACGACCACCTCGGCGGCCTTATCGGGATCATCGAGGGTGAGCACCTTCTTCGCGGTCGAAGAGAACCAGCCGTCCAGGTCGAACTCCTGGAAGGATTCGCGGCCGCGATGATCGGTGGGGATGAGGCCGACGAAGACGACGAGCGGGGTCGCATCCTGGTACGCGGTGTGGACGCCGACCTTGACGTTCGCCGCACCGGGACCACGCGTGACCATGGCGATTCCAGGCACTCCGGTCATCCGCCCCTCGGCGACGGCCATGTATGCGGCCCCGCCCTCTTGGCGGCAGACGATCGGGCTGATAGCCGAATCGCGGAGTCCGTCGATGACGTCGAGATACGACTCGCCGGGAACCAGATAAGTGCGAGTGACTCCGTGTGCTTCGAGTTCCTCGACGATGAGATGACCTGCAGAAAGAGACGCGGAGGTGTCCATACCCCATGCTTATCATCATTTCTCCTCCTGTGGTTGTCTCAACTGCCCACCACCCTGCCCATTCGAAACTGTGAGGTCGTATGATCGTGCAACAACGGAATCAGTACGGTCCGCCGACTGAGCCCGTGAGCAGGAATTCCACACCGGACCGGGGTGGGGACTGAGACGGACAGCCAGGAGGCTCTCGCATGACCGGAATCGACTCCGACCAGGCAACGGCGCAGGAGTTTGAGCCCACCGACCTCGGCGGCGGCCGCAGGCACGGTCGCGTCGGGGCCCCCTCGACGCCGCGCCGGGCGCAGCTCGAACGTGATCCGGGAATGCCGGCGAGCACGTGGCGGCTGCGTTCGGATGCGTGGGAGTACCTGAAGTTCGCGATCAAACGCCTGGCTGTCAGCGGCGGGGACTTCTCGATGATCGCCGAAGACGGCGAGGTGTGGCGCTCGCTGCGTTCGCTGAAGACGATCGAGCTCTATTGGGCAGGTTTCGGTCAGCGCTATGTCGAGGAGATCACCGACCTGCTCTCGAACGGCGAATTCGACCGCGCGCACGACATGATCACGCGTGCGGTCAATCGGCTGCGCGGCACCACCGTGCCCGATACCGGTGAAGACGACCTCACCGAGGATGAGCGCGCCGAACTCAAGGACCGCCAGGACACCCGTCCCCGATTCGAGGTCCTCATCGTCGATGAGACCACCGAGGGCGGCCGCGATGAGCTGCACACCGACCTGCTCAAACTCCGCAACGCCTCCGACCAGTTCATCTACGACTACGTGATCGTGCCCACCGCCGACGATGCGGTGGCCGCGGCCCTGACGAACCCGAACCTGCTCGCCTGCGTCATCCGCCCCGGATTCACCGACAACACCCGCGAGGTGCTCAGCCGTGACCTGCGCGACTCCATCGAGTTCGCGCACACCTCGACGAAGGAGTCGCCGACGGCGCCGATGAGCCCGCTCAATTCGGTGCGCCGGGTGCTGCGGCTGGCAGACACCCTGGCGAATCTGCGCCCCGAGCTCGACCTCTACCTCATGGCCGGCGCCCATATCGAAAGCCTCGCAGGTGCTCTGACCCACCGGTTCCGTCGCGTCTTCCGCCGCGAGGACCAGTTCGAACTCCACCTGTCCCTGCTGCGCCGCATCCAGCACCTCTACGACACTCCGTTCTTCGACGCGATCCGTGAGCACGCTCGCCGTCCCGCCGGTGTCTTCCACGCACTGCCCGTCTCCCGCGGCGGCTCCGTCGTCGGGTCGAAGTGGATCGGCGACTTCGTCGACTTCTACGGGCTCAACCTGCTGCTCGCCGAATCCAGCGCCACCTCCGGTGAGCTCGATTCCCTGCTCGCGCCGGTGCACACGCTGAAGAAGGCGCAGTCGCTGGCGGCCCGCGCGTACGGCGCCAAGCGCACGTACTTCGTCACGAACGGCACGTCGACGGCGAACAAGATCGTCCACCAGGCAGTCGTCTCACCCGACGAGGTCGTCATGGTCGACCGCAACTGCCACAAGTCTCACCATCATGCGCTCATGCTCACGGGCGCCCGCACCGCCTACCTCGAGGCGTACCCGCTCAACGACGTCGCCTTCTACGGGGCGGTACCGCTGAACAGGATCAAGCAGCTGCTGCTCGACTACCGGGCCGCCGGCCGCCTCGACGAGGTGCGGATGATCACCCTGACCAACTGCACCTTCGACGGAATCGTCTACGACCCCTACAAGGTCATGTCAGAATGCTTGGCGATCAAGCCCGACCTCGTCTTCCTCTGGGACGAAGCCTGGTTCGCCTTCGCCCGGTTCCACCCGGTCACCCGCAAGCGCACCGCAATGGTCGCCGCGGAGACCCTCGAGGAGAACCTCGCCACCAACGCCCATGCCGCGGCGTACCGGGATCAGCAGAAGCGCCTGTTCGATCCCGAGACCGGTGCCCCCGCCCCCGATTCGGTGTGGCTGGAGGAAGACCTGCTGCCGCCGCCGGACGCCACGATCCGCGTGTACGCGACCCAATCAACGCACAAGACGCTGACCGCGCTGCGCCAGGGGTCGATGATCCACGTCTACGATCAGGAATTCTCCACCGGCGCCGAGGAGGCCTTCCACGAGGCGTATATGACCCACACCTCGACGTCGCCGAACTACCAGATCCTCGCGTCCCTCGACCTCGGTCGCAGGCAGGTGGAGATGGAAGGGTTCGCACTCGTGCAGAAGCAGCTCGACCTGGCGATGAGCCTGTCCTCGGCGATCGCGCGTCACCCGCTGCTGAAGAAGACGTTCAAGGTGCTCACCGCCGCCGATCTCATCCCCGAGGAGTACCGGGTCACCGAACGGACGATGCCGCTGCGCGATGGGCTGTCGACGATGTGGGATGCCTGGGTCCGCGACGAATTCGTCGTCGATCCCAGCCGCATCACCGTCGAGATTTCGGGCACGGGAGTCGACGGGGACACGTTCAAGCACGAACACCTCATGGACCGCTACGGCATCCAGGTGAATAAGACGAGCCGGAATACGGTGCTGTTCATGACGAACATCGGCACCTCACGCTCGGCCGTCGCCTACCTCATCGAGGTGCTGGTCAAACTGGCCGGGAAGTTCAACGACCCGCACGAACTCCAGGAACAGGATGCGCTGACCGAACCCGCCGCGGTGATGCCCCCGCTGCCGGACTTCTCGGCCTTCGCCCCCGACTACGCGGCCGAGGTGCCCGCCGACGACCCGTCGAAGCAGCTGCCCGACGGCGACCTGCGCACCGCCTACTATGCGGGTCTGCGTCGCCAGAACATCGAACACGTGCTGCCGCATGAGCTGCGACGCCGCGTCGAGAACGGGGAACAGCCGGTCTCGGCCGGATTCGTCACTCCGTATCCGCCCGGATTCCCGGTGCTCGTGCCCGGACAGGTCATCACCGCCGAGGTGCTCGACTTCATGTCCGCGCTCGACACCCGTGAGATCCACGGCTATGACACCCGTCAGGGCTACCGCGTCATCCTCAAAGAGGTCCTGGAGAGCTGAGCGAGATCGGCCGTGCAGACCATCCGTCTCATCCAGACCGTCGAAGCCCACACCGAGGGGCTGCCTGTCCGCGTCGTCACCGGGGGAGTGGGACCATTCCCCGGTGAGTCCATGGCCGAACGCCGGGAGTGGTTCATCGAGAACTCCGACGATCTGCGGACCTTTCTCATGTGTGAACCCCGCGGCCACGGGTGGCTCTCGGGAGCGATCCTGCAGCCGCCGACTCGTGCCGACGCGGACTGGGGAGTGCTCTTCATCGAGGTCACCGGCGTGCTCCCGATGTGCGGCGCCGGCACGATCGCAGTGGCGACCATCCTCGTCGAGACGGGCATGGTGCCCGTCGTCGAACCCGTCACGACCGTGCGTCTCGACGCCCCGATCGGGCTCATCACCGCCGAGGCGGTCGTCCGGGAAGGTCGCGCCGAGTCGGTGACCATCGTCAACGTTCCCTCGTATGCGCATGTCCTCGACCAGACCGTCGAGGTGCCCGGGCGAGGGACGATCGCCTGCGACATCGGCTTCGGCGGGAACTTCTACGCCTTCGTCTCCGCCGCCGACGTCGACATCCCGTTCGAGCGCGACCGGGCTGAGGACTTCATCTCCGCTGGTCGCGAGATCATGGCTGCGGTCAACGAACAGCTCGACCCCGTGCATCCGGTGACCGGATTCCGCGGCTGCGAGCACGTCGTGTTCCTGACGCCGCCGACGGGGCCCGGGCCCGACGGCGAAATCCCGGATGCCCGCCATGTGCTCATCAATTATCCCGGCTGGCTCGATCGGTCGCCCGGCGGCACAGGCACGAGCGCGCTCATGGCCGTCCGGCATGCCCGTGGGCAGTTGGGCCTGAACACGGATTTCGTCAATCAGTGCTTCATCGGCACCTCGTTCACCGGACGGCTGATCGAGGAGACGAGAGTCGGCGAACATGTGGCTGTGGTGCCGACGATCACCGGCAGCGCCTGGCTGACCGCGACCTCGCAGTTCATGCTCGACCCCAGCGACCCATTCCCCGCCGGCTTCACGCTCTGAGCCTGCGGCCCGCGCCTAGCCCAGCTGGCCGGGGTGGAGGACGCGGGAGAGGAAGTCCTTCGTCCGCTGCTCCTGCGGATTGCCGATGACGTCCTTGGCCGGTCCAGCCTCCACGACGACTCCGCCGTCCATGAAGACCACGCGGTCAGCGACCTGCCGGGCGAACTCCATCTCGTGGGTGACGACGACCATCGTCATTCCCGCCTCGGCGAGGTTGCGCATGACCTGGAGGACGTCACCGACGGTCTCCGGGTCCAGCGCCGAAGTCGGCTCGTCGAAGAGCATGACGTCGGGGTCCATGCTCAGTGCACGGGCGATCGCCACACGCTGCTGCTGACCGCCGGAGAGCGAACCGGGCTTGGCCTCCATCTTCTCGGACAGCCCGACCTTCGCGAGGTTCGCCTCGGCGACCTTGTTGGCCTCGGCCTTCGATCGCCTGAGGACCTTCGTCTGCGCGATCGTGAGGTTCTCGCGCACGGTGAGGTGGGCGAAGAGGTTGAAGGACTGGAAGACCATGCCGATGCGGGTGCGGGCGGCATCGATGTCGAGATCGAGGTCGGTCATGTCCATGCCGTCGACGACGATCGAGCCGCCGGTTGGAGTCTCGAGCGTGTTGATGCATCGGAGCATCGTCGACTTGCCTGAGCCCGAGGGGCCGATGACGCAGACGACCTCACCTTTGACGACGTCGAGGTTGATGTCGGTGAGGACCTGGTTCGTGCCGAAGCTCTTCTGGAGGTTGCGGATCGCGATGATCGGCGTCTTTGTCGACGCGTGCGAGGTGGTGGTCATCATTTCACTCCTGAATCGGCGGAACCGTATTTGCGCTCGAGCACCCGCGACAGATACGACAGCGGGATCGTGATGATGAGGTAGCACAGCGCGATGACGATGAACGGGGTGAGGTTCGCGGTGTTGACGATCTCGGCGCGGCCGAGTGCCGCGAGCTCACGGCCGTCGACCGAGGAGCCGAGGATGTAGGCCAGGGACGAGTCCTTCGCGAGCAGGATGAGCTCGTTCGTCAGCGGCGGGAGGATGATGCGCATCGCCTGCGGCAGGACGATCGTGAACATCGCACGTGACGAGGACATGCCGAGTGACCGGGCGGCTTCGATCTGACCTTTCGGCACCGCCTGGATGCCGGCGCGGATCGTCTCGGCCATATACGCCGAGGAGACGAGGCCGAGGGCGATCATGATGATGATGAGCTGCGGCAGATTGAAACCGGGAAAGGCCACAGGCATGCCGAATCCCAAAACGAGGAAGACGACGAGGGCCGGCAGTCCGCGGAAGAACTCGATGTAGATCGTCGCCAGCCAGCGATAGACACCAACGGAGGACAGGCGCATGAGCGCGACGAACAACGCGATGACAAGGCCGAGGGCGAAGCCGAGGAACGTGTAGACCACGGTGTTCTTCAAGGCCATCGTGATGACGTCAGGGAACATGCCCGTGGCGATGTCGATGCGGCCGAAGGAATCGATGAGCGTCGGCCAGTCGGCGAAGACCGCGACGAGGACCGCGATGACGACGAGGATGGCGTATTGGATGCCACGGGAGAGCTTCGCCTTCTGGCGTTTGCTCATCTTGGCCTTCGGAGTGGCGGTGGCGGCCGGGACGGCAGGGCCGGTCTGGCGGCCGTCCTCGCTCGCTGTGGGAACTGACATGGTTGTCCTTCGAAAAGCTGTGGCGGGGGTGTCCGCCGGGGTGCGTGCCGTGAGTGTCGGTTGGGACTCAGGCAGGTTGGTAGAACTCAGCCGAACGGGCGGCCCGCTGCAATGACAGATCGCAGCCGGCCGCCCATTCGCAAGTGGTCACTTCGGTGCGTCGCCGAACCACTTCTTGTAGATCTTGTCGTACTCGCCGTTGCCCTTGATCTCTTTGATCGTGTCGTCCACGGCCTTCTTCATCTCGGTGTTGCCCTTCTTCATCGAGATGCCGTAGTGCTCGTCGGTCTTGATGTCGAA
This sequence comes from Brevibacterium sediminis, assembly GCF_013623905.1. GTDB lineage: Bacteria > Actinomycetota > Actinomycetes > Actinomycetales > Brevibacteriaceae > Brevibacterium > Brevibacterium sediminis. The sequence goes on along the minus strand of NZ_JABKDD010000003.1, from coordinate 304,397 downwards.
GCCGACCGCGAAGCCCTTGTTCTCGGTGTTGTAGTTGTAGAGCACCCCGTTGTCATTGATCACGGCGTCGACCTGACCGGTCTTGAGCGCTTCAAGTGAGAGCGGCAGATCCTCATAGGTGATGACCTCGGAGTCCTTGAAGTGCTCGGTCGCGTAGTCGAGGCCCGTGGTTCCGGCCTGAGCTGCGATCTTGAAGCCCTTGAGCGCCTTTTCGTCCTTCGCGGTCTTGTCGGCCTTTGTCAGGATCGCCTGGTTTGCATCGAAGTACGGTTCGGAGAAGTCCGTGGCCTCTTCGCGTTCAGGAGTGATCGTCGTTGCCGCTGCCGCGACATCGCACTTGCTTTGGTTGAACTCCGCGCCCGAAGTGATCGTCTCGAACGAGGTGTTGATGATCTCCTGCTCGACGCCGAGCTTCTTCGCCACGGCATCGACGATGTCGACGTCGAAGCCGACGACCTCGCCGTCCTTCTCGAACTGGAACGGCTGGTAGGACAGATGGGTGCAGGTGGTCAGTTTGCCTTCCTTGACCAGGGGGACTCCGCCTTCGGCGGTCGCTGCAGGTTCGGAATCGCCTCCGCCGCCGCAGGCGGACAGGGCGAGCATGGCGCCGGCTGCCACAATGGCCAGGCTCGAGCGTCGTTTCATGGTTCCTCCAGGGGATCGGTGACGGTCTCGTCACGCAAACGGATTGCCCGGACATCCGTGTCTGGGCAATGTCTGAGAGGAATCCTACCGTGAACTGGGTCACACCTATGACGCTTTGATGATCGCCGAGGCGGTTGTGACGAAATCGTAGTCTTGCCGCCTTCGCGGTTGGCTGACCTGCGATGCCGGTGAGTTGTGGTCACAGAGCCGAGGCCCGACCGCCGAAAACGGCGATCGGGCCTCGGATGAGTGACCAGGTTCGGACGGAGGCTCAGCTCAGCTGATCCTCCATATCGAGGTCAGAGGTGTCCTTGGCCAGCCACAGGGCGATGATCGTGACGATGGCTGCGGCGATGATGTAGAGACCGCAGTAGAAGATCGACCCTCCTTCGTGCTGCCACAGAGCGACCATGGCGAATGGTGCGGGACCGGCCCCGATGACGCTGGACATGTTGTAGGAGATCGCCGAACCGGTGTAGCGGACATTGGCGGGGAAGAGCTCGGGCAGGTATGCGGCCATCGGACCGAAGGTCAGCCCCATGAGGATGAAGCCGACGATGAGGCCGATGATGACTCCCGGGGTGCCGGCGTTGAACAGGGCGTTGACGACGAGTCCGTAGGCGGCGATGAGCACGGTCACACCCAGCAGCATCTTCCGGCGTCCCAGCTTCTCTGCCAGGGGGCCGGAGACGACGGTGAAGATGCCGAAGAAGACGACTCCGATGATGAGGTAGGTGAGGAATTCGTTCTTCGTGTACCCCAGCCCCGCGACGAAGCCTGCGGGATCGAAGGACTTCCCTGCCGCCTCAGCGGCGGTTTGGGCCTGCTCCGGGGTGGCCGGGGACGTGCCGTAGGTGAGGGTGAACGCGGTCATGAAGTAGAAGATCACGTAGGTCGCGAGCATGATGAACGTGCCCAGGATGAGCGGCTTCCAGCTCGTGGCGAAGACCCGCCCGAGCGGGGCTTTCGAGATCTGCTGCTTCTGGGCGACGAGCTGGAACGCCGGGGTCTCCATGAGCGACATGCGGACATAGAGGCCGACGGCGACGAGCAGGGCCGAGAGCAGGAACGGAATGCGCCAGCCCCAGGCGAGGAACGCCTCGGGGGAGGTCCAGGTGCCGAGGGCGACGAAGAGCAGGTTCGCGATGATGAAGCCGACTGGCGCGCCGAGCTGTGGGAAAGTGCCCCAGATGGCGCGTTTGCCCTTCGGGGCATTCTCGGTGGCCAGCAGTGCCGCGCCCGACCATTCGCCGCCGAGGCCGACGCCCTGGCAGAAGCGCAGAAGAACGAGGAACAGCGGGGCGAGGACGACCCAGCCCGGCGTGCTGGCTGTCGGCAGCAGGCCGATGAGGAAGGTGCCGATGCCCATGATGAGCAGAGAGGCGATGAGCGTCTTCTTCCGGCCGATGCGGTCACCGAAGTGGCCGAAGATGATCGAGCCGAGGGGGCGGGCGACGAAGGCGACGCCGAAGATCGCGAACGAGCTCAGCAGCTGAGTCGTCGACGTCTGGTTGGGGAAGAAGAGGGCCGGGAAGACCAGCGAGGAGGCCGTGGCGTAGGCGTAGAAATCGAAGAATTCGATCGTGGTGCCGACCATCGAGGCGGTCAGGACCTTGCCGCGGGTGTTGTTCTTCCGAGTCGCTGCGATTGCGTCGTCGTCGACTCCGGGTGCCGAAGAGGGATTCTCCGGCTGTGTTTCGGTGGACATGGTGGTGGTGCTCCGCTGTTTCGTGAGTGCAGGCACGGGCGGGTGGTCCGTGCCAATGGAAAAGGCCGTCGGCGCTGTGTCTGGCACAGCGTCGACGGCGACGAATCGAGATTACGCTCGTCTCACAAAACGTGATTTCCGAGTCTCACCGAATGAGATTACTAGGTGGTCGAAGTGTTCTGGACAACTCGGACGGGCGGTCAGTCCGCGGTGGTGACCTCGGTGATCGTCACCTTCTCCTTGGGTGCGCCGTCGCCGGCGCCGGAGTCTGTGCCCTTGGCAGCGAGATCCGCGACGGTCTTCGTGCTCTTCTCATCCAACTGTCCGAACACGGTGTAGTCGGGCGGCAGCGAGCTGTCGTCGTAGACGACGAAGAACTGGGAGCCGTTCGTATCCGGGCCGGAGTTCGCCATGGCCAGAGTGCCGGCCGGGTAGGTCTCGGAGCCGTCGAGCTCATCGGCGAACGAGTAGCCTGGGCCGCCCGACCCGGTGCCCGTGGGATCGCCGCACTGGAGGACGAAGATGCCCTCGGTGGTCAGGCGGTGGCATTCGGTGTCGTCGAAGTACTTCTGCGCGGCCAGCGACAGGAAGCTGTTGACGGTGCACGGGGCGCGGTCGGCATCAAGAGTCACCGCGAGGTCCCCGGCGCTCGTCGCCACGGTGGTGTCGACGCTGCCTTTTGCCTGCGGCTTCTCTTCAGGAGCGTCGACTTCCTTCGCGCCCGGCTGCGAGTCAGCAGGGTAGGAGCAGGTTCCCGCAGCGGCCGAGGAGTCCGAGCTTCCGGAGGACTCGCCGGAGTCCCCTTCGGAATCAGATGATCCGCATCCGCTCAGCAGCAGAAGGGCGAGGACGGCGAAAGCAGCGAGGGTCAGCAGAAGGGCCGATTTCGGGCGACGGTTCGATTCATCAGAGTGGCGGGTCAGGGCATGAGAGCGACTGGGCGCAGGGTGATCCATGCGTTCATCGTATCGGCACTTTCACCGAGAAACGGGCTGAGCGTCGAGACACGGGCGTGCACACCCGTTTCTCGACACGCAGCCCGTTTCTCGGCGGAACTCAGGTCTCGACGGAGGTGCGGGTGCTCGGGTCGGGGGAGCCGCCTCGGCGAAGGAAGATCGCAACGGAGATGACGATGAGCCCGGACACGCACAGGCCCACGCCCACCCACGCCGGTGCACGGTAGCCGAGGCCGGCGGTGATGACGATTCCGCCGAGCCACGCGCCGAGCGCATTGGCGAGGTTGAAGGCGGCATGGTTCATGGCCGCTGACAGGCTCGGGGCGTCATGGGATTCGCGGAACAGACGCATCTGCAGGGCCGTGGTGATCATCGAGCCGGAGATGCCGATGAGGAAGAGGGCGATGATGGCGATGGCCGCAATGTGGGTGAAGGCGCCGAAGGCGGCGAGCACGAGAGCCGAGAGGACCATGCCGCCGGTCGCCGAGCGCTCGATGGACTTGTCGACCAGGGGTCCGGCGATCAGCGATCCGGCGGTCATGCCCAGGCCGTAGACGGCGAGCACCCACGGGATCGCGACGCTGGGGACACCGGCAACGTCGGTCATCGTCGGGGTGATGTAGGTGTAGACAGCGAACATTCCGCCGAAGCCCACGGAACCGGCGACGAGGGTGAGGATGATCTGAACCCGGCCGAGTGCCTTGATCTCACCACGGGCCGAGGGCACCGCGCCGAGCTTCACGCGCGGAACGCCGACGGCGACCATGATGACGGTGAGCACGCCGAGCGCGGCGACGAGGGCGTAGGCGCTGCGCCATCCGAACATATTGCCGAGTGCCGCAGCGAAGGGAACGCCGAAGATGTTCGCGATCGTCAGGCCGAGCATCACTCGTGACATGGCTCGGCCTCGGCGGTTGGCCGGGACGAGGGAGGCGGCGACGACGGCTCCGATGCCCAGGTAGGCTCCGTGCGGCAGACCGGAGACGAAGCGCGCGATGTTGAACAGCCCGGCCGTCGGGGCGAGCATCGAGGCGAGATTGCCCAGAGCGAAGAGACCCATCATGCACAGGAGCAGCAGCTTGCGATCCATATGCGCGGCGATGGTCGTGATCAGTGGTGCGCCGACGACGACGCCGATCGCATAGAACGACACCGCATGCCCGGCCTGGGGGACCGTGATGCCCAGCTCCTCGGCGATCATCGGCAACAGGCCCATAGTCGCGAATTCGGTCACCCCGATGGCGAAGGCGCCGATCGCCAAGGCGAAGACAGCGAACTTGTAGACTCCGCGGGAGACCGGGGCATCACTCATGGGACTCCTTCAAGGAAACGCGGGATCGGGGAGGCAACCGCACCAGCCTATTGCCCGCAGCGGTTCCTCGGAACCCCTCGAGCGCCCAATGTGACGATTCGAACAGCCTCAGTCGGCGTTCGCTTCCTCAGCGTCGTATTCGGCCAGAGCCTGCGAGGCGACGGAGAAGGCGGTGTTGGCGCTCGGCACGGAGCAGTAGATGGCCGACTGGAGGAGGACCTCCTTGATCTCATCGCGGGTGAGCCCGTTGCGCAGCGCAGCCTTGACGTGCATCGCCAGTTCGGCCTCGTGGCCACCTGCGATCATTGCCGTGAGCGTGATCGCCGAGCGCATCCGCCGCTCGAGTCCCGGACGGGTCCAGATCTCTCCCCAAGCGTAGCGGGTGATGAGGTCCTGGAAGTCGCTCGTGAAGTCGTCGACCTTCGCATTTGCGCGGTCGACATGGGCGTCGGAGAGCACCTGCCGCCGCACGGTCATTCCGGCCTCGCGCACGTCGTCGCGGCTGGCCTCCCGCGGCCCCGAGGCTGTCGGCAGCTCGGGACCGGCTTCCGGGGAAGCGGTTCCGCCGGCCCCTGCGCCGGGTCCCTTGCCCTGCAGGAAGTCAGCGAGCAGACTCGCGGTCACGACCGGAGCCTCGGCTGGCACGAGATGAGCGGCGCCGTCGATGACCTCGAGCAGCGCCCCGGGAACTCCGTTTGCGATCTCGGCGAGCTTCGTCGCCGGAGTCGGCTGATCCTGTGAACCCGCGACTGCGAGCAGGGGACGCGTGATTTCGGGCAGTCGCGCGCGGACATCGAAGTCAGCCAGTGCATAGCAGAGGGAAGCATAGGAGAAGCGGTCGGCGTCCTGCAGCGAATGAAGAAGCGCGGCCGAGGCCTCCGGTTCCCGGTCCATGAACCCTTCCCCGAACCAGCGCTGTGCCGAACCGATGACCTGAGTCGGGGTGCCCGAGGTCGCCACCGTCTGGGCGCGTTCCTCCCAGGCCGAGGCCTCACCGATCTTCGCGCCCGTGCAGAACACGGCGATGCGGCCGAAGCGGTCGCCGTGATCGAGCGCCAGCTGCAGGGCCGTTGCTCCGCCGATCGAATCGCCGGCGAGGTCGACGGGAGCGCCGGGGGCGGCCACATCGGGAAGGACCCGATCGAGGGTGCCCAGGACCGCCTCGGCGAGGTCGGACATCGTCACCCGCGGAGTCATGGACGTCCCCGCGGGGACGTCGACCGGTGCCGAACGGCCGTGACCGGGCAGGTCGATGCCGATGACCGTCGTCTCCGGACTGAGTGCGGTCAGTTCGGTGGCGGCCTGCTGCCACAGAGCTGCTACGGAGGTGCCCAGCGAAGGCAGGACGACGAGCACTCGGGCATCGGTGGCGGGGGAGGCGGGTGCGGCAAGGACAGATGCGGTGAGGTCCATGGGTGTCACTTTCTTCGGTCGGCTCTTAAGTCGGAATACGGGTCTCAGTCGAAGGGTGGCAGGTCGATCTCCTGCGGTCCGGAGCTGTCGATGGTCGCCAGGATGGTGCGGCGAATGTCCTCGGCTTCACCGAGGTAGGACTCGGGGGTGAAGAATTCCTCGATTCCATCCTCGTCGCCGATCTCGGCGCGAAGTTCTGCGACAGGGTCGGATCCGGGGGCGATGATGGCTGCGCGGGTGTCTTTGTCGATCCGGTCGCCGAAGACGATGCCGAGCTTCTCCCCATAGATCCCGGGGGAGGCAGCGTCGAGGTTCGCGCGCATGGCTTCGGCGTTGACGCGCAGGCCCGCGATCATCTCGTCGAGGATGATGAGCGAGGAGATCGCCAGGGTCATGAGCTCGGACAGGGCCGGCCATTCGGCATGCCAGGCACCGTCGGAGCGTTCTTCGATGGCTTCGGCGGCGGCCGTGGTCAGGGTGGACAGCGATCCGGGGACGCGCATTCCGTTGCGGTGGAGCAGCACCGCCGAGGTGGGGTTCGACTTGTGCGGCATCGTCGAGGATCCGCCGGTGGAGGCCAGGGACAGCTCACCGATCTCGGGGCGCACGCCGATGAGGACATCGCGGGCGATGGAGGCCCCGACGGTGACGCATTGGGCGAGGTGGGAGCCCCAAGACAGGATGCGAACGCGATCGGTGTGCCAAGGGACGGGGATCTGGGTGAGTGCCGCGTCGGGACCGACCATCTGCACGTGGAATTCGCGGAGCAGGGAATCGGTAGAATCGCCGGCGAACCAGCGGATCGCGGCGCGGGTGCCGGCGGCCCCGCCGACCTGCACATAGTCGACGTAGGGTGCCTGGCCTTGGACTTCATTGACCTCGGCGGCCCAGGCGGCGGCCTTGAGGCCGAAGGTCGTCGGCAGGGCCGGTTGGGTGAGGGTGCGGGCCAGGCACAAGGTCTTCGCGTGGGCGTCGGAGAGTTCGACGAGGGAGGCACCGATGACTTCGAGCCTGGCCTGCATCTGCCGCACGACGCGGGAGACGAGCAGGCCGATCGCCGTGTCGATGACGTCTTGGCTGGTCAGCCCCCGGTGCAGGCATCGTGAGGCTTCGGGGGAGAGCCGGGAGCGGACGCGGGCGAGAAACGGGATGAGCGGGTTGCCGCCGGATTCGGCGGCCTCACCCAGGGATTCGAGTTCGGTGTGATCGTCCGTGAGCGTGCGGATCGTGGCATCGATGGCGGCGGCCACCTCGGCGCGGATCTCCGACGACACCAGCCCCACCCGTCCCTGTGCGACGATCCATGCGGTCTCGACTTGGCCGATCGCGGTGATGAACGCGGCGTCGTCGATGGCTTCGGATCCGCGCAGATCGCCGGGGGCGAAGAGAAACCGGGTGTGGGCGGTGTCGGTCATGTCGCTTCAGTCCTCGTGGCTGGGGAATCGGAGGAAGGGAGTTTCCTCCTCACCCTGCAACCGTATGTCGAAGTGCAGCGATCCGTCAGCCCCTCGAGTGGCGATGAGGCGGGTGCGCTCGTCTTCGTCGAGCGAGGACAGGAGCGGGTCGGCGGCCAGTGCCGCGGTGTCCTCAGGCAGATAGATGCGGGTGAACAGCCGGTTGAGCAGCCCTCGGGCGAAGATGACGACGCTGATGAAGGGTGCCTTGCCCGCCTCGGTGGGGCCGGGATCGACCGTGGAGAAGCTGAACTCGCCTTCCGGGTCGACGGCGGCGCGGCCGAAGCCGGTGAAGGTGAAGCCGTTGCGGCGCAGCGATCCCGTCTCGCGGGGGACAGCGCCGTGCTCATCGGGCTGCCAGATCTCGAGAATGGCATCGGGGACCGGGGCACCGGCCCCGTCGAAGACGGTTCCCGTCAGCTGCACGGCGCGAGCCGAGCCTGGCGGGACGAGCTCATTATCGTGCTCGAAGGGCAGCGCGTAGCCGTAGAACGGGCCGACGGTCTGGCCCGGGGTCGGCGTGAGATCAGGGGTCGTGGGGGTGTCAGTCATCGTCCTCTTCTTCCATCCAGGTCCGGTTGGCGCCGGTGAGCACGATGTCCCAGTTGTAGCCCATGAGGAATTCGTGCTCGGTGATGTTGTGGTCATAGGTCGCCACGAGGCGGTCGCGCGCCTTTTGATCGGTGATCGACTGGTAGATCGGGTCGAGGGCGAAGAGCGGATCCCCGGGGAAGTACATCTGGGTGATCATCCGCTGAGTGAACTCGGACCCGAAGAGCGAGAAGTGGATGTGGGCCGGTCGCCAGGCGTTGTGGTGGTTCTTCCACGGGTACGGACCCGGTTTGATCGTTGTGAACGAGTAGGAGCCGTCGTCGCCGGTCAGGGTGCGGCCGACGCCGGTGAAGTTCGGGTCGATCGGGGCCGGGTGCTGGTCGCGCTTGTGGATATAGCGTCCGGCCGAGTTCGCCTGCCAGATCTCGACCAGCTGGTTGCGCACGGGGCGGCCTTCCCCGTCGATGACCCGACCGGTGACGCGGATGCGCTCGCCGATGGGTTCGCCGTCGGCCTGGATCGTCAGGTCGGATTCGAGGGTGCCGATGTCCCGGTGTCCGAAGGCGGGGGAGAAGAGCTCGATCGTCTCGGGGTCGGTGTGGCGGGGGTCCTTCGTCGGGTGACGCAGGATCGATGACCGGTAGGGCCGGTAATCCAGCCGCGGCTGGGTCTCGGGCTTCTTGCCGCCGGCGACATCTTGCTTGTACTGCGCTTCGATGCCGTCGATCTCGGCGGACAGAGTCGCCTGCGATTCGGCTGCGTCGTCGGGGCCTTTCACGGTTTGATCTTCGTTCTCCGAGGACTGGTGCTGACTCATCGTCGAACCTCTCTTCGTCTCTTCGTCGGTTGACATCGTGGTGGGGTCGGTGGGGGAGCGGCTCAGCCGTGCGGCCAGCCGGTGTAGCACTCGGCCAGGTAGCGGCGACCGTGGTCGGATTCGAGGATGGACCGGAGTTCGCCGAGGCTGCGCTTCGTTTCGAAGGCATCCTGAGTCGGGTCGGTGTGGAGCATCCGTGTCATCTGGTAGGAGAAGTTCTGGGCCTTCCAGACGCGTTTGGTCGCGGTCTGCGAGTAGCCGGCCAGCGCCTCGGCTTCGGAGTCCTTGAGTGCCGAGATGAGGGCGGGGGCGAGCACGGCGACGTCGGCGAAGGCGAGGTTGAGGCCTTTCGCACCGGTCGGTGGGACGGTGTGGGCGCTGTCGCCGGCGAGGAACATCGAGCCGTGCTGCATCGGCTCGGTCACCGCCGAGCGGAAGGGGAGCACGGTCTTGTCGAAGATTGGCCCGGTCTTGAGTTCGAACCCGTCGGGGCCGTCGACGCGGGCCTGGAGTTCGGTCCAGATCCGATCGTCGGACCAGTCGGCGACGTCGGTGTCGGGGGAGGCCTGGAAGTACATGCGCTGGACATTGTCGGAGCGCTGGGAGATGAGTGCGAAGCCGCGTTCGGAGCGGGAGTAGATGAGGACTTCGTGGCTGGGCGGGGCCTCGCAGAGGATGCCGAACCAGGCGAATGGGTACTCGTGGAAGAAGCGCTGCCGGGTGCCGTCGGGGATCATCGAGCGGCATGGTCCGCGAGAGCCGTCGGCGCCGACGACGTAGCGGGCGTCGATGCGCAGTTCGTCGCCGTCCTCAGTGGTGGCGGTGACCCAGGGACGTTCGGTCTCGATATCGCCGAGGCGGGTGTCCGTGACCGAGTAATAGGTGGGGCGGCCGGTCCGTTCGCGGGCGGCGGAGAGGTCGACGAAGATTTCGTTCTGCGGATAGAGCCAAACGGATTCGCTGACGAGTTCGGGGAAATCGAAGTGGTTCGAAGAGCCGTTGACTCGAATATCGATTCCGTCGTGTCGGTGCCCGTCCGTGTGGACGCGCGATTCGACGCCTGCGGCCTCGAGCATGCGCACCGATCCTGCTTCGAGGATGCCGGCGCGGTGGGTGTGGGCGATGTCGTCGCGGCTGCGGTTGTCGATGACGACGGATTCGATGCCTGCATTGTGCAGCAGGTGCGCGAGCATGAGCCCCGCGGGTCCGGCTCCGACGATCGCGACGTCTGTCTGAAGTTGTGCCACCTTGGCCTCCTTGCCTGTCTCTTCTCAACAGTGTGCGCCCAGTCACGGACGCGAGGCGATGATGTTCTCAATGAATGGGAGGAGGGGGTTGGGGTGGGCGGAGGGGCCAACGGGATTATCGGTGTGGCGCTTTTGGGCATTACTTCCCAAAGTCACTTTTCGATAACAGATTACAGAAGTGATGGAAAAAAGTTCTACGAAAGTAATTCATAAGTCATCATGAAGTCATTCCCCACAATATTTCATCGTGACAAGGCGCTGGAGCGCCCGACAATGAGGAGTCCCCAGTGACCACAAAGACCACGCGTTCGCGCAAATTCAAAGCCATCCTCGCCGGCGGCATCGTCCTCGGCGTCGGCGCTGCCGTGACGCTGGCGGCCTGGACCGACGACGAATGGGCCGAAGGCGTCTTCGGCGCAGGTTCATTCAACGTCCAGGGCAGCACCGACGGAACGACATTCGCTGACCATGAGAGCAGTGACGGTGCCGCGGCGCTGACTTTCGACCTCGACGGTGGGGACAATATGTCGCCCGGCGATACCGTGGCGGCGCCTTTCGTGCTGCGCCTCGACGGACCGACGAGCTACGACGCGACTGTCTCTCTCGAGTCGGCGGCAGGAGGCGGGGACAACGCTGCGGCGCTGACCTACGCGATCGTTCAGGTCGCCTCGGCGGGTGACTGCTCGGCCACCGCAGAGGGCACTTCGATTGTGCCCGAGGGGACGGCGCTGGACTCGACTACGGGCGCTGCGGAATTCAATCTCACCGCGGGCGCAGACACTGCGACCGGCGACCCGGTCACGCTGTGCTTCCAGGTCACTGCCGGTGACTCGCTGGAGCAGGGGCAGAACACAACCGCTCAGTGGCAGTTCACCGCCACCTCGGCCGAATGACGACTCTGAGCTGATCGATGAGGTCGCTTCTGCCGACGCTGCATAGATTCTTCTCGTCCCGGCGGGCGCCTGATGACGCCCGCCCGGTCAGTCGACGGCAGCTGCGTCAGCGACAGCAGCTGCGAGGCCGCCGCATCAAGGCGATTCTCGCTGGCGGCCTCGTACTCGGCGTGGGCGCAACGGCCACGGTCGCCGCGTGGACGGACTCGGAAGAGGCCTCCGGCTCTTTCGAAGCCGGACGGTTCAACATCGAGCTCCGGGTCGGCGGCGAATCGAACGGCACGAATGAGATGACCTTCAATGCGGGCAACATGTACCCGGGGCAGAAGGTCTACGCGCCAGTGTCAGTGCGCACCACGTCGAATACGTCGATTGACGGCAAGCTCACGGTCTCAGCACGCGGAATCTCCAATCCGAATAGCTTCGCCTCTGCACTCTCATACCGAGTCGTGGCCCGATCGACGTCGGGTGTCGCCTGTAACGCGGGCAATTTTCCTGGTCCGGGCGCCTTCGTCTTCGGCAGCGCTGCTGCTGCAATCCCGCTGAGCTCCACGACCACAGCCGACTCCACCCAGACCCTCAAAGCCGCCTCAGCGTCGGTCCAGGACTATTGCTTCGAGGTGACACTGGCAAGCAACGCTCCGAGCTCTGCTCAGGGTCTGCAGGCGGGCCACACCTGGACGTTCACAGCCGAGTCCACCGCGCCGGGGAATTGACCATGCCAGGCTCTATGACACGCAAGAGGAACGTGGGTGCATGGCTCGGAGGAGCCGTGCTCAACATCCTCGCCGTCCTCGGCGTAGTCTGCATCGTGCTTGTCGTCCTCAGCTTCGTGTTCAACGTGTCGATCATCATGTTCAAAACCGGGTCGATGAGTCCGACGATCCCGGCCGGATCGGCCTCGCTCGTCCGTGAGATCCCCGCAAAGGACATGAAGATCGGCGACATCGTCACCGTCGATCGCGGGGATAAGGTCCTACCGGTGACCCACCGCATCACCGAGATCCAGCACATTGATGAGTCCACCGGTGCCGTGACTTTCGAGATGAAGGGTGACGCGAACGCCGAGAAAGACCCTGACCCCTACACCGCCGAGACGGTCCGAACGGTGATGTTCTCCGTTCCCGGGGTTGCTCCGATCCTCCAGCAGTGGCGCAACCCGTTCCTGCTCGGCGGCATCACGATCGTGGCGAGCCTCCTCGTCGTGTGGGCATTCTGGCCACGGCGAGATGAGGATGACGAAGACAATCTCGCTGAGGTGGCTCGCCCCCGGGCACGGTCACCGCGGCATGCGATTGCACTGCCAATGGTGTTGGCCATGGCCGTTGGAGGGCAGGTTATTCCTGGGCCATGGTTCGCCGAGGATGCTCTGTCCGTAGACGCGGATCATTCCCTGTCCGCGTCGTCAGGAGCGGCAGATGACATCCTGCGTATGCGCGACTTCGGTGATGCCGAGAAGATGCGCAACCTCAGTCCCGGAAGCTCGGCCACATGGTCGGTTGACGTCTGGGCCGACGCGCCCGAACCTGGAGACATAACGGTCTCAATCGCGTCGGGGGCAGGGGCGGAGGCGCTGGCGGATTCGCTGTCGATCGATGTGCGGGAATGCGCGATGACTGAAGCGGAGGCCCCGTGTCCAAGTGGTTCGAAAATGTTGATTCGCGGAATGCTGCTCAGCGAATTGGAGCCAGCTGTTGACGACGGTCTCAACCTGCTGGAAATGGACAGTTATGACTCTCGCCGAATCGAGATAACGGCGACTCTCGCTGGCGACGCTGATGTTCGCGCGGTAGCTGGTGCCACCGCGGGTGTGCGCGTGCTGGTGGAAGGACTCGGCGACAAGGTTTCGACAGGTCCAGGAGATCCTGGGGACCCAGGTGATCCTGGCGCGCCGGGCGATTCTGGCACTGACTCTGACGGCACTGTCGAGGGCGCGGCCGATGGCGGCAGTTCCGGCGAGCTGCCGTGGACCGGAATCGACGGCTGGCAGTGGATTCTGCTCGCAGCATTCTTGCTCGTTGTCACCGGCTCAGCGATCGTGTCGCGAACCAGGAAGGCGAGGACGTCATGACGGGCAGGAACTCGCCGCGACAATCTTGGAGACGAGCTCGTCTGCTGCTCGCGGTCGTCGCCTTGCTCGCCCTCGTCGCGGGTCCAGCTGCAGTGAATGGCACGCTGGCCGGGTGGACTGATTCGAAGATGAGCCAGGGAGCGTTCACTGCGGGCAAGGTCCCGGCACCTGTCTTGACAGCTCAGTGTCAATATCGATATCCACTCCTGGGTTATGGGCGAGTGGAGATCTTCTGGCGGCTTCCGGCAGGCTATCAACTCGGTGACGTAGTCGTAGAAACGTCCACAAATGGCCTAGGCTCCGTTCTCGCTCCGCTAACTGGATTCAATCTGGCGTCGAACACAATCCCCAACGGAGATGGGACTTACACCACGGAAGTGCGCACCAACCTCCTTGGTGGGCTATTGGGGCTGGGAACTAAAGTGGAGATCGGACTCTATGTCGAGCAGGTCAGCGGTTGGCGATCTACCTCAGCATTAGTCGAGAGTAGCGCTGGTCTACTGGCCGGAGTTGGCGGAAGCTGCCGCAATCTGACGTGATTTCGGGAACCGACACTCCTTCTTGCAGGCGGATGCGCGGGTGTCCGAAAGGACGGACACCCTCGCACATTTCGACGCGACTTCAGATCACGGCGCCGGGTTGATCACCCGACCCCAGGTTGACTTATTGCCCCAGATGTTCTGGCGCAGCCCCTCGAGCTGGAGGATCTGCGAGTGGTCGACGAATAGGTTGCATTCGTTGCCGTAGTTCTTGATGTACCACTCGAAGACCGGCCCGTCGGCGGCTTCGAACATGACGTTCTCGAGGCCCAGACCGTTGATGATCGAGGCGGCCGCGGCGGTGTTCCACTCGTCGACGTTCTCCGTGATGCCCTCGGACTCGATCATGATGATCGCGGCTCCGGCGTCGAGCGCCCGCTTGCCGCGGTCGACGAGATCGCCGATGTCCTTTGCAGACTCCGCCGCCAGTTCGGCCTCACCGGAGTCTCCGCCGGAGCCGATCTGGATGCCCAGCTCCGGCTTAGCTTTGAGACCGGCCTTGACGACCTTCTCGACGAGACGCTCAAGGCCTGAGGTCGGGAGCATGATGAATCCGGTCGAGATCTCGATGACGTCGAAGCCGACCTCCTTGGCCTCCTTGAGATACTGATCGACTGCGTCATCTCCGTAGCGCAGGACCGTCTCGATCCATCCGCCCGAGGACACATACGCCCCGTTCTCATGGGCGATATCGCTGAAGGCCTTCACCTGCTCGGCCGGGACGAGGGAGAACGATCCGCCCGCCCACTTGATCCCGTCGACCCACTGACCGGCGACATCGAAGACGTCCTGCAGGTGTCGTGTGCCGAAGGTTGAGTAGTACGGGGCGCGGATCTCGGTCATCCCGATGGTGCGGGGTTTGGCCGAGCGGTGGGCGCGGGGGACGAAGTTCATGGACACATCGAAATCGATGGCGTTCGACATGGTCTTTCCTTTCTTCGGGTGTCGGCGGTCGCCGACTGGGTGCCGGGATCTCCGGCGGGTGACTCAGCTTCAGCTGCGAGCCTGGGGGACGTGCGCGAGGACCGCGGTCAGCTCTCGGATCTGATGGTTCTCGAGGTCTTGGACAAGGTCGGCGATCTCGTCACGCAGCTCCGCCTCGGCGAAGGGGGACGTCAGTGCATCGAACTTCTTCCGGGCTCCCGTCCAGTCGAGAGGATGCGTGGTGAAACCCTCATAGTCGTCGGTGTTCGCCCGGAACTGGGTCCCATCGCCGAGGGTGACGACGAGGTCGGCGCACATCTGCTCGGGGAAGCGATCGCTGAACTCCGTGGAGGGAGTGATCGTGACCTTGTGCATGAGGTCTTGGACATCGTCGGCGACGATCCGTTCAGTCTCGTACTGCGCCGGATTGAGCTCACCGTCGAGGAGGACGACCGCGAGCATCCACGGCAGCGAATGATCGGCCTCCTCCTTCGTGCGGATGGAGCGCTTGTCGCCTTCTTCGCCGCCGCCGATGATCGAGTATGCGACATCGAAGGTCGTCAGCTCGACGCTGGCGATGGCATCGGCACGGAATCCCTCCTGGGAGCGGACGTCCTGTGCGGCGTCGAGGGCCGACTGCGAATGGATCTCCGCATTGTGCTTCTTGATGATCGTGTCCGTGACCTTCTCGAGATCCTCTGCAGACCAGTCGAGCTCGAAGTCTCCGGCCAGGGCCTTGAAGCCCTTGTTGCCTTCGAAGACCTCGGCCGGGCCTGTGATTCCGCGTGAGGCAAGGAGTGCGTCGAAGACACCCTCCTTCGACACGTGGGGATAGGCCAGGCCCTTCCAGTGGCTGAGGTCTCCGGTCCGGGTGACCCGCAGTGCGACGTTCGCGGTGCCGGCCATGGCGGCAGCATTCGCGATCTGTTCGACACCCAGACCCAACGCCTTCGCCGAGGCGGCCGCCGCAGCGAAAGCGCCCTGTGTCGTGTGGTCGAAGCCGAGGTCTCTCACCGGTGCGACATCCGAGAGCCGGGTGTGGATCTGATAAGCCACGGCGAAGGCCGTGAGAAAGTCCGCGCCCGAGGCGTCGGCCAGTTCCGCGGCCGCGAGGACCGCGCCCATATTGTCCGACGGGTGGTTGGTTTCGCCCTTGGCCAGGTAGGCATCCATGAAGTCGAGATATCGGCTCAGGGCGGAATTGAAGAACGCGGCGTGATCGGGGCTGGCCTGGCCACCGCCGATGAGCGTGGCTCCGCGTCCGTCCCCGAGGCCGTCGATGAGGGTTCTGATTTCCTGCAGTGGGGCAGCGTCCAGGGCGCCGATGGCGACGCCGATGGTGTCGAGGACGCGGATCTTGAGCTGTTCGAGGGCGGTATCGCTGAGCGTGTCCAGCGAGGCATCGGCGACGAACTGAGCGAGTGATTGCACCTCTGTCGGTGCGTGGTGCTGGTCCATTGTGACCTTCATTGTGACCCCTCCTTATTAGGTAAGGCGTACCTAAATAATGACTCCATAAGTATCTTGACGTCAAGATACTTTTGGTGAGACCTGAGTCACATCGGGCTGAGTGGGAGGCGCTGTGCCCGGCCGTGGTTGACTGATCATTGATTGTTGAGCAAAATGGACGGTTGTTGTGTTCGTCCGCGAACCTGCCGTGAACAGAAAGCAGCTCAATGATCATCACCGGACTCATCGTCGGCCTCGTCCTCGGATTCGTCTTCCAGCGAGGACGTTTCTGCGTGACCGGCGCCTTCCGTGACCTCACGCTGACGGGGAACACGCGCTGGTTCTCCGCCCTCATCGTGCTCATCGCCGTGCATTCCATCGGCCTGTTCCTGCTCAACAGCTTCGGAGTCATCACCCTCGAGGCGACGCCGTTCCCATGGCTGGCCTCGATCGTCGGCGGACTGATCTTCGGTTGGGCCATGGTCTACGCCGGAGGCTGCGCGACTGGCACCTACTACCGGGCCGGTGAAGGACTCGTCGGCAGCTGGTTCGCCCTCATCTTCTACGCCCTCTTCTCCGCGGTGATGAAGCTCGGCCCGCTCGCCGGCTTCACCGAGGGCATCCGCGCGATCACCCTGGACAACGGCAGCCTGCAGGCGAGCACCGGCATGAGCCCCTGGGTCTTCGTCGCCATCATCTCTGCAGTGGCGATCTGGCTGACCGTCCACCATGCCCGCAAACTCAAGACTCCGATGGCCACCCTGCCTCCGCGCAAGACAGGCCTGGCGCACCTGCTCACCGAGAAGCGCTGGAACCCCTTCGCCACAGCCGTGGTCATCGGCATCATCGCCACGATCGCCTGGCCGCTCTCCGCCGCCACGGGCCGCAACTCGGGTCTGGGCATCACCACCCCCTCGGCGAACCTCGTCGGATACCTCACCACGGGTGACACGCAGCTCATCGACTGGGGCGTCATGCTCGTCATCGGCATCCTTGTCGGCTCCTTCATCGCAGCAAAGGCCTCCGGCGAGTTCCGGGTCCGCGTGCCGGACAAGAGCGTGATCATCAAGTCGATCATCGGCGGTATCGGCATGGGCGTCGGCGCAGCCATCGCCGGCGGCTGCACCGTCGGCAACGCGATGGTCTCGACCGCACAGTTCGAATACCAGGGCTGGGTGTCGATGGTCTTCATGATCGTCGGCTCCGGAATCGCAGCGAAGGTCTCCATCAAACCGAAGAAGTCGCAGGCCGCAGCGCCCGCGGCGGAAAGCAGGACAGTATGAAGCAAGTACTCGAAACCGACGGCCAGGTCTGCCCCTTCCCCCTCGTGGAAGCCAAGGACGCGATGACCGGTCTGGAAGCCGGTGACGAACTCGTCATCAACTTCGACTGCACCCAGGCCACCGAGGCGATCCCGCAGTGGGCCGCCGAGAACGGCTACCCCGTCACCCACTTCGACCGAGTCACCGACGCGAGCTGGACCATCACCGTCCAGAAGGCCTGAATCGCAGGAGATGCCAACCACATCGGCCGGCGCAGCTGCAAAGCTGCGCCGGCCGATGTGCAATGTCAGTGTCGATGCATAGACTCAAGACATGAAGATCACGGTTCTCGAAGGCGATATCACCGAGGTGGCCGTCGACGCGATCGTCAACGCCGCGAATTCTTCGCTGCTCGGTGGCGGCGGAGTCGACGGAGCCATCCACCGCGCGGCCGGTCCCGCGCTCCTCGAAGCCTGCCGCGAGGTCAGGCAGACCACCCATGTGCGCGGTCTGCCGCCGGGTCAGGCCGTGGCCACCTCGGCGGGGGATCTGCCCGTCCGCTGGGTCATCCACACGGTCGGACCGAATCGGAACGCGGGCGAGGCTGATCCTGAGATCCTCGAGTCCTGTTTCGAATCAAGCCTCAACCTCGCCGAGGAACTCGGAGCCTCTTCGATCGCGTTCCCGGCCATCGGCGGCGGAGTCTACGGCTGGTCGCCCAGGGACGTCGCCGAGGCGGCTCACTCCGTCATCGTCGACGGACGATCGCGCGGCCGCTGGGAATCGATCGACGACGTCCAGTTCGTTCTCTTCAGCGATCAGATGACCAGCGTGTTCTGCCAGGTCTTCGACCACGATCAGTGGTGATGTCATGAAGGTCAACAGAGTCATTCCTGACATCGCGGTCGACGACCTCGACGCGGCGCGGGAGTTCTATGCGGGCTTCCTCGGGCTGAGCAGCGAGGAATTCAATCTCGGCTGGGTCGCACGCTTCACCTCACCGGGCACCGGCGCCAGCGTGCAGGTGCTCACCGACGATGAGACCGGGCAGACGAATCCCGTGGCTTCGGTGCTCGTCGAGGACGTCGACATTGCCTTTGCCGAAGCCCAGCAACAGGGCATCGAGATCGTCCACCCGCTCACCCACGAGGAATGGGGAGTACGGCGGTTCTTCGTCCGCGCACCCGACGGCAACGTGTTCAATATCGTCGCGCATCCGGAGTGAACCCACGCGGGGCAGTTTTCACGCTGCCCTGTGCCGCACTCTGTGTACGACCGCCAGCGCCAGTGCGCTGACGGCACACCCGGCGGCGATGAGCAGCGGAATTCCGGAGACGGCGGCCTCGACGACATATTCGGGGCCGGTCTGCAGAACCGGACCGACGATCTTGACGAGGAGGAAACCGAGGACGCCGATGAAGAGGAACAGCGCCGCCCTCTTGCCGAGAACCACCGCCAGGGGCTTCGGATACTGATAGGTCTGTGTCGTGCTCATGGTCGATCACCTGATGTTTTCGTCCACGGTCCAAACCATTTGGGCTGTGCCTGCCACGCTACGCCTGCAAGCAGAGTGTGCACTGGGGGATCTGAGGACGTTCGATGGGAGCAGCCGACGATCACCCGCGTGAAGCACCGCCCGGCCGAACCAGCCCCGTCTCATAGGCGAGCACGATCAGGGCAGCGCGGTCCCGGGCATCGAGACGAGTGAGCAGACGACTGACATAGGTGCGAGCAGTGGCGGGGCTGAGGAAGAGTTCGGCAGCGATCTCGTCATTGGTCAGCCCACGCCCGATTCCGCTGAGGACCTCGACCTCCCGTTCAGTCAGCTCATCGAGCCCATGCCCGTCCGGATCGGGTGAATGCCCCTCCGCGACGACCCGCATGACCGCGGCGGTGACAGATGGAGACAACAGGGCATCACCTGCTGCGACCGTGCGGATCGCAGCGCGCAGATCGTCGGGTGAGACGTCCTTGAGCAGGTAGCCTGCAGCACCGGCACGGATGGCGGCGAAGACGTTCTCGTCCTCGTCGAAAGTGGTGAGCACGAGCACCCTGACCCCGTCCAACGCGCCATCGTCGACGATGGCCCGCGTCGCCTCGATCCCGTCCATCACGGGCATGCGGATGTCCATGAGCACGACATCGGGGCGCAGCTCCCGCACATGCGACAGCCCTGACCTCCCGTCCGCCGCCTCGGCGATGACCGAAATGTCTCCGTCGCGTTCGGCCAGAGGCCGCAGACCCGCTCGGACCAGCTCCTGATCGTCGACGATGACGACGCGAATCGTCTCGGTCATTCGTCCTCCTCAACCTCGATCGGCAGATGCGCGATCACTTCAAATCCTTCACCGTTCGGTCCAGCAGCGAGGCGACCCCCGAGCAGCCCCGCCCGTTCCGACATCCCGCGGATGCCGGCACCGGCGGCCGTGTCCGCGGGCCCGCCGTGACCGTCATCGTGGATGCGCACGATGAGCTCGTCGCCGTGCACCTGCCCGGAGACGCGGGCCGCGCTCGCCCCGGAATGGCGGAGCACATTCGTCACCGACTCCTGGACGATCCGAAATGCCGCCGCATCGACGGCCCGCGGCAGCCGTGCCGGATCGACACCGAGGTCGACCGTGACGTCGAGGCCGGCGGCTCGGGCCGCCTCGATGACGGTGGAGATCGAAGCCAACCCCAGCGCCGAGGCAGGTCCCGGGTCGGTCACACCTGCGGACTCCTCGCGGAGGACCTTGACCGTGCGACGCAGTTCCCGCAGTGCCTCCGAGGTGGCACCGCGCACCCGTTCGAGTGCGGCCGCGCGGTCGTCCGGGTCCACGGCCTCGGCCGCCACTGAGGTGTGCAGGGAAGCCACGGACAGGGTATGGCCGATCGTGTCGTGGAGGTCGCGGGCGATGCGCACTCGTTCGGAGTGCATCCGCGCCTCGGCGGCTCGGGACTCCTCGGCAGTGGTGAGGGCGGCGATGCGCGCCGACTGCGTACGGGTCTCCCGGACCAAACGGACCACCGACCCCAGGGCGATCGCGGCGGCTGCCAGGGCAAGTTCAGTGACGAAGCCGTACCCGGTCAGTTGGGCGCGCGGATCGAGGTCATCGAACCGGTAGAACGTCGACACGGCAATCAAGACCGCAGCACCGAGCACCGCCCATGAGGTGCGCCGCACCTCGGCAGTCGAGTAGAGGGCACCGACCGCGGGCAGGACCATGCCGATCGGCGGCAGATTCAGAGCGTAGTAGGCGAAGATCCCGAACACGGTCACGGCCAGAACGGTCAGCGGCAGACGGCGACGCAGGAGCATCAGGGCACCGAAACCGATCGCCCAGGCGACGCCGGGCAGCGGGGAGGACTCGGCATCGGCGGCGATGACCAGCGAGATCACCAGGGTCACCGCAACAGCCAGGGAGGTATCGGTCAGCCACGGTTCGAGGCGCTCGCGCTCCTCACCCGTCTCACTCACATCTGCCGAACCCATAGTCCAAGACTACGGAGCAAACGCGTCCGCCGCAGTCGTTCGGCGTCGATCGGGCAATCGCCTCCAGGCGACTCGAGCCTCGCCTCGGGGCGGGAGGAACTGACGCCTCAGCGTCGATGTGGCAGATCCGGCCGACCGGAAGAGTAGAGGACATGAATACGACAACACATTCGAAACGTCCCCTGTCCTGGCCGCTCATCGTCGGTCTGTCCTCTCTGGCACTGCTGTGGCCGCTGACCGGACTGTGGCCCATCCTCGGTGACGGTGCCGTCCGCGCCCTCACTCTGCTCGGTCTCACCGGAGCGGTGTGGATCGGGACCGTCGGCTTCGCCCGCGTCGCTCGGCCCGTACTCACCCTGACGATCTGCGGCGCGGCGCACGGCTTCCTCACCCTCGCATTCGGCGGACTGCTCGCCGGGACCGGGCTGATCAGCAGCGGGCCGGCGGTGTTCATGGCACTCATCCCGAGCCTCGGAATGGGCGCCGGGATCGGCGCCCTCACCGGACTGGCAGCCTACGGAATCCAGGCGATGCTCGGGAAGCGGGAGCAGCGATGAGACGGCGCCCGCACGCCTCGGTCGCTGCCGGGGCCGCTGTCGCGGTGGTCGTCGCGGTCGGGCTGGCTGCCTGCGGAGTGTCGACCACCTCGGTGACGGAGGCCGAGTTCACGAATGAACTGGCCATCCCGCCGTTGGCGGAATCGACGGTCAACGGCGGAGTGCGCACCTTCGACCTCACCGCTGAGAAAGGGTCGACGGAGTTTCCCGGTCAGGACGGACCGACGGAGACCTGGGGATTCAATGGGTCATTTCTCGGACCCACCCTGCGGGCCGAACGCGGGGAGAAAGTCGCCGTCGACGTTGCGAACGACCTCGACGAACCGACGAGCGTGCACTGGCACGGGATGCATCTGCCGGCGACGATGGACGGCGGTCCGCACCAGATGATCGATCCTGGTCAGACGTGGAAGCCGCACTGGACGATCGACCAGCAGGCGTCGACCCTGTGGTACCACCCGCATCCCCACGGGAAGACCGAAGATCACGTGTACAAGGGGTTGGCTGGGATGGTCATCCTCGACGACGATGCTAGCGCCGACGCGGATCTGCCGGACGAGTACGGCGTCGACGATCTCCCGCTCATCGTCCAGGACAAGTCTTTCGACGATGGTGAGCTCGAGCTCAGCGACGACGGGGCCGAACCGGGGATGCTCGGCGACACCGTCATGGTCAACGGCACCATCGGCGGGGTGCAGGAGGTGACATCGGAGAAGGTGCGGCTGCGTCTGCTCAACGGATCGACGGCGAGGACGTACGCCTTCGAATTCCCCGATCGGTCGATGGATCTCATCGCCGGTGACGGCGGACTCCTCGACGAACCTGCCGAGGTCGATCGGCTGAGGTTGGCACCGGGTGAGCGCGCCGAGGTGGTCGTCGACTTCACCGCAGGTGAGACGGTGCGGATGCGCTCGGCCGAGGTCGACCTCGGCGGGGTGGCGGTGCCGGCGACGATGGGCGGACACGATTCCTTCGACGTTCTCGAGTTTCGTGCGGCCGAGACCCTGACACCTGCTCCCGAGCCAGCGTGGTCGCCGTCGTCGCATGCCGAGGAGGATGCTCTAATTGAGGCTGAGGCGGCCAAGACCCGCAAGTTCGAACTCGAGGAACGTGAGATCAACGGCGAGCGGATGGACATGAACCGCATCGACGAGGTGGCCTACGTCGGCGACACCGAGGTGTGGGAGGTGCGCAGCAGGCAGCCGATCCCGCACAGCTTCCATATCCACGATGTGCAGTTCGAGGTGCTCTCGGTCGATGGGGAGGCGCCGCCGGTGGAGATGAGCGGAAGGAAGGACACGATCTACCTCGAACCGAATCGCGACTACCGACTGCTCATGCGATTCGAGGATTTCGCCGACCCGACGATGCCGTACATGTATCACTGCCACATGCTGCTGCACGAGGATGAGGGCATGATGGGCCAGTTCGTCGTCATCGAGCGAGGTCAGGAGGCAGAAGTCGGGGTGCCGTCCGGGCATGACGGGGCCGGGCACGAGCACTGAGGCGGTGACAGTGCTCGTGCGTCATCGACAGAGCGATCACACCGCGGTGTAGCCGCCGTCAATGAGGTAATAGGCGCCGGTGACGAACGAGGCATCGTCGGAGAGCAGGAACGATACGACCTTTGCAACTTCATCGGCGGTGCCCAGGCGGCCGAGAGGGTGCTTGGCCTTGAGTCCTTCAAGCGTTTCGGCGTCCAGGCTCGATTCGAGCAGGGGAGTTGTGATGTAGCCGGGGCCGACTGCGTTGATGCGCAAGCCTTCGGCGCCGTACTCGGCGGCGGCATTCTTCGTGATGCCGACGACGCCGTGCTTGGCTGCGGTGTAAGCGCCGTTGTTGATCGCGGCGACGGTTCCGTGAACCGAAGCCATATTGACGATCGCCGACTCCGCTGCGCCGTTCTCGAGCATGGCCGGGATCTGGAAGCGCATTCCGTAGAGGACGCCGTTGAGGTTGACGTCGATGACCTTGTCCCACGAATCGAGGTCAGTCTCGCCGACGGGCACCTGCTTGCCGCCGATGCCCGCGTTGTTCACGGCGAAGTTGAGTCCGCCGTAGGTGTCGACGGCGAACTTGACGACCTTCTCCGAGTCCTCCTTCGAGGACGTGTCCTGCTGGATTGCCGAGGCGGTGCCTCCGGCCTCGGTGACCTCACCGGCGACACGCTCGGCTGCCTCGAGGTTGATGTCGGTGATGACGACCTTCGCGCCCTTGGAGGCGAGGTCCTTGGAAATCGCCTCTCCGAGGCCCGATCCGCCTCCGGTGACGAGTGCGACCTTGTTCGTGAAATCTGCCATGGTGGTGACTCTCTTTCTCGAAAATCCTCGGGCCCAGCTGATGTGGCCCTCACCAGGCGTAACGAGGAAGAGTCGGAGAACATTCCGCTGTAAGTCGGCCTGTTCGGTCACACGGGGCATTGATCGAGGCCGGCAACAATGGTTAACTGGTTGCAATCTGCAACTAGATTGATGATCGCTGCGGCTCGAGGGGGAGCGATGGGAAAAGTGGCATGGGGTTTCACCTGTTCGATCGACGGATTCATCGCCGGGCCAGGCCATGACATGTCGTGGCTCTCGGCCTCCGAGCCGAACGCCGAAGGCACCACCGAGGGCATGGCGTCGAAGGTCGCCGTCATCATCTCCGGCCGCCGCGGCTACGACGCGGCCAAGGATCAGGCCGACGAACGCGATGAGCTGACGTCCGAGGCCTACGGGGGAGCCTGGTCGGGGACGGAGATCATCCTCACCCATCGTCCCGAGGAATTGGCCGGGGACGCCTCGGTGACCGCGATGAACTGCACCATCACCGAGGCAGTCGAGAAGGCCCAGCAGATCGCCGGTGACCGTGACATCCAGATCATCAGCGCCGATATTGCCCGGCAGGCACTCGAGGTCGACCTCATCGACGAACTCCAGGTCTACGTCGCGCCGGTCTTCCTCGGCGACGGAGTGCGGATCTTCGATGTTCCCGGCGGACGGCGGGTCGACTGGGAGCTCGAGACGATCGATACGGCGAACGCCCGCAGCTTCGGTCGCACGTACCGACCCAAGAGGTCTAGCCCTCCCGCCGACTGAGGTCCCAAAGGATCCGCAGAGCCTCCTGGTCGAACTCCTCACCGGAATCGACATCCGGTGAACCGCTCCTGACCTCGGCGTGGAGGCGTTCCATCTTCCGGTCGAGTTCGCTGGCCGCGTCGGCCGCCTCGGTGAGTTCGCCGACGAGACGTTCGGGAACGTCGCCGTCGAACTTGTAGTGGATCTTATGTTCGAGGCTCGCCCAGAAGTCCATCGCGATCGTGCGGATCTGCACCTCGCAGATGACCGGGGTCGGCCCGCTGCGGAGGAACACCGGTACCTCGAGGATCGCGTGCAGGCTGCGGTAGCCGTTGGGCTTCGGCTCTGCGATGTAGTCCTTGACCTCGACGAGGCGGACGTCGTTCTGCGCGGTGAGCAGCTCGAGGACGTGGTAGGTGTCGGCGATGAAGCTGCAGGTGATGCGGATGCCTGCGATGTCGGTGATCTCGCGGCGGATGATCGCGGTGTCGAGCGGCAGGCCCCGACGGTGGACCTTCTCCAGCAGGCTCCGTGGCGACTTCACGCGAGAGGAGATGTGCTCGATCGGGTTGTAGCTGCGCGTGTGGACGGACTCCTCGCGCAGGATCGAGATCTTCGTGAGCACCTCGTCGATGACGAAGCGGTGGTGCATGATCAGCTGCGAGAAATCCAGGCGCAGCTGACGGATGCTTTCGATCTGCTGTGGTGTCAGGGCGGTCTCTGTTGGCGTCATCTCTTTCCGGATCTCCATTGTGGCCTCAGTGTATCGGCGGAACATCTGTTCTGTGTCAGTGCCGAGGAGTACCGTTTTGGCATGTGCAGAAACATCAGGACCCTCCATAATTTCGAACCTGCCGCCACCTCCGACGAAGTCCACGCCGCCGCACTGCAGTATGTGCGCAAGATCGCCGGCACGACGAAGCCCTCGCAGGCCAATGCTGAGGCCTTCGACGCTGCTGTCGAGGAGATCGCCCACACCACCCAGCACCTCCTCGATGCGCTGGTGACGAACGCGCCGCCGAAGAATCGAGAGGAGGAAGCGGAGAAGCGGCGAGCCAGATTCGCGGCTCGCGCATGACGATCGCCGGACTTGTCCTCGCCGGCCTCGCCGCCGCCCTGCACGTCTTCATCTTCTACTTGGAGTCCATCGCCTGGACGAGTCCACGTGCCCGCGCCACGTTCGGCACGACCGAAGCCGAGGCTGCGGCGACGAAGTCCCTGGCCTTCAACCAGGGCTTCTACAACCTCTTCTTGGCCCTCGCTGTGTTCATCGGCCTCATCGTCTTCGGCGCAGGCTCTGCCGCGGTCGGTCTCACCCTCGTCTTCGTCGGGGCAGGATCGATGCTCGCCGCAGCGCTGGTGCTCGCACTCTCAAGCCGTGAGCTGCTCGCCTCCGCGCTCAAACAGGGCACGCTGCCGTTGTTCGGTGTGGTCTGCCTGCTCGTCGGTGTGCTGGTCTGAGTCGCAGCGATCTGACTCAGCCGGCGAATCGATGATCGGCGGTAAGGTCCTGCGTGATCCTCGCCGAGGCGGTCCGCAGGACCCGCATGATCGCGGGCACGCCTTTACGGTGCTCCGAATCGATGACGACGCCGAGCCCGGCGATCGCCGCCCCGCCGGCGTCGAAGACAGGAACCGTGATTCCTGTCGTGCCCTCATCGATATGGCCGGAGAGTTCGGCGAAATGGTGAGACCGGATGGAAGTGAACATCTTGCGCAGAGCTGCAGGATCCGTTGTCGTCTTCTCCGTGATGGCAGACAGCGGCCCCCGCAGATACGCCTCACGCACATGTTTGGGCGCATAAGCCAAGAGCACGAGTCCACAGGACGACGCATGAGCCGGCAGTCGACCGGCGGTCTTCGACCGGTGGATGACCGCATTCGGCGCCGACATGCGCTCGATGATGAGCACCTCCCGCTCCCGCAGAATGCCCAACTGGGTGTTCTCACCGACGAACTCGTGTACACCCATCATGTGCGGCCTGGCCACCGAAGCCAGATCGACGGCATCGGAGGCGCGGTTCGACAGCTCCCACATCCCGACGCCGATCCGGATGCGGCCGTTGGGGTCGCGCTGGAGCAGATCGTGACGCATCATCTCACCGATGAGTCGGTAGGCCGTCGACTTCGGCAGTTCGGCACGCTCGGCGATCTCGTCGGTGCTCAGGGTCTGATGGTCCGGGTCGAAGGATGCGAGCACGCGCACGAGCCGATCGATCATCGAGTCGCCGGAAGGAGAGTTCGCCATGCCTCGGATTCTAGCGGTTCTCAAGCAAAATTCTCAATGAATGGGAGCAATGTGGCTTCGGGTGGTCTCGGTCACTACTCTGACGAGAGGTGCACCACAGTCCCGCCCCGACAAAGAAGTGAGGACAGACAATGACTGATTTCCTGGGAACCGACTGGCACGAGAAGATCTTCACCGGCACCTGGGCCGCCGGCTCAGGAGAGACCTACGACGTCATCGAACCGGCCACCGGTGAGACCCTCGGCCGCCTCGGTGCCGCCAGCGCCGACGACGTCACCGCCGCCGCCACGCGAGCCGCCGCTGCACAGAAGGAATGGGCGCAGACCACCCCGGCCGAACGGGCTGCAGTGCTGCGCCGCGCCGGTGCTCTGTGGGCCGAACACGCCGAAGAGCTCTCCGGATGGATCATCCGCGAAGCCGGCTCCATCCCGCCGAAGGCCGCACTCGAACTCTCCTCGGCCGAAGCCATCTGCTTCGAATCCTCCGCCCTGCCCAGCCACCCCAAGGGGCAGGTGCTCACATCGAACGAACCCCGCTGGTCCTTCGCCCGCCGAGTGCCCGCCGGAGTCGTCTCCGTCATCGCCCCGTTCAACTTCCCCCTCATCCTCGCCATGCGCTCCGTCGCCCCGGCCCTGGCCCTGGGCAACGCGGTCCTGCTCAAGCCGGATCCGCGCACCGCCGTGTGCGCCGGAGTGACGATCGCGAAGGTCTTCGCCGAGGCGGGACTGCCCGAAGGACTGCTCCAGGTCCTGCCCGGCGGCCTCGACGCCGGTGAAGCCGTCGTCGCCGCACCCGAGGTCTCCGTCATCTCGTTCACCGGCTCCACCGCGGCCGGACGCAAGGTCGGCGAAGCCGCCGGTCGCCTCCTCAAGCGCTGCCACCTCGAGCTCGGGGGCAACAATGCGCTCGTCGTCCTTCCCGGAGCCGAGGTCGGTCCCGCCACCTCGGCGGGGGCCTTCGGATCGTGGATGCACCAAGGCCAGATCTGCATGACCACCGGCCGCCACCTCGTCCACGAATCCATCTACGACGAATACGTCGAACAGCTGGCCGAACGCGCCCGCAATCTGCCGGTGGGCAACCCCGCCACCGAGGAGGTTGCGATCGGACCGATCATCGACGAGAAACAGCGCACCCACGTTCGCGACATCCTCGACAAAGCTACCGCCGACGGCGCCTCGCTCGTCGCCGGCGGGCCGGGCGAAGGGGCCTTCGTCCCGCCCACGGTGCTCACCGATCTCAGCCCCTCGAACCCCGCCTGGGCGCAGGAGATCTTCGGACCCATCGCCCCGGTGGCCCGCTTCTCCACCCTCGACGAAGCCGCCGAGATGGTCAATGCCAGCGAATACGGACTCTCCTTGGGCATCCTCGGCGATGTGGGTCTGGCCATGGACCTCGCCGACCTCGTCGACACAGGGAAGGTCCACATCAACGAACAGACCGTCTCCGATGAGGCCAACGTCCCCTTCGGTGGCATGAAGGACTCCGGCAACGGATCCCGTTTCGGTGGAGCCGAAGCCAACATCGAAGCCTTCACCGAAACCCAATGGGTGACGATGCGCTCGTCCATCGCGCCTTACCCGTTCTGACCTGCACGACAACACCCCGGAGACACCGATGTCCGCAACCACCCCATCCGCATCCACGACCGGTTCCGCCTCGGCGGGCCGCTGGCCGGCCGTCCTGTGCTGGCTGGCTGTCGCTTTGGAGGGCTTCGACCTCGTCGTCCTCGGCGCGGTCATCCCTGAGTTGCTGGCCACCGAGGCCCTCGGATTCACCCCCGAGGCGGCCACGATGGTGGCGACGCTCAGCCTCGTGGGCGTTGGCCTCGGCGCCGTATCCGTCGGCCCCGTCGTCGACCGGATCGGACGACGGTGGGCGATCATCGGCTGCGTCATCGGCTTCAGCGTCTTCACTCTGCTCGTCGCGTTCGCTCCGAACGTTGCACTGTTCACCATCTACCGGTTCATCGCCGGGCTGTTCCTCGGTGCCGTGATGCCCAGCGCTCTCGCCTACATCAGCGAGTACAACAAGTCGGGTAAGACCGGAAAGGCCACGACGCTGACGATGACCGGCTACCATGCCGGCGCCGTCGCGATCTCCCTGCTCGCCGTCGCCTACTCCCACAACTGGCACCTGCTCTTCCTCGCCGGCGGAATCGCCGGCCTCGTCATGGTGCCCCTCCTGATCTTCAAGCTGCCCGAATCCGAGGTCTTCCTCATCGCTCAGGAACTCAAACGCAACCCCGCAGCCGCGCAGACGGTGGACGCCGACGCCGCCGATCCGTCCGGCACCGTCGACGCACAGGCGAAGACAGGAATGGCGGGACTTTTCGAGGGCAAGCTGGCGCTGGTGACCATCGGCGTGTGGGCAGCGAGCTTCATGGGACTCCTGTTGGTCTACGGACTCAACACCTGGCTGCCGAAGATCATGGCCGACGCCGGCTACGAGGTCTCGGACTCGCTGGTCATGCTCTTCGTCATGAACATCGGCGCCGTCGTCGGACTCGTCCTGGCCGGCTGGCTGGCCGATAAGCACGGGACGAAGAAGATCGTGCTCATGTGGTTCGTCCTCGCAGCCATCTTCCTCGCCGCACTGTCGATTCCGATGACCAGCCAGGTGCTGCTCAACATCGCGGTATTCATCACCGGAGTCTTCGTCTTCTCCGCCCAGGTGCTCGTCTACGCCTTCGTCTCGGCCATCTACCCGGCTCAGGCCCGCGGCACCGCGCTGGGCATGGCTTCGGGCATCGGGCGGATCGGTGCCATCGTCGGTCCGTTCATCACCGGTGCCCTCGTCACCGCGGGCATCGCCTACCCGTGGGGCTTCTACCTCTTCGCCGTCGTGGCAGTCCTCGGGTTCGCTGCCATGGCGATCGTGCCGAAGTCGCTACGCTGAAAGCATGACTCGGTGGATCGATGCCACGTTCGTTCGCGGCGGCACAAGCAAGGGACTGTTCTTCAGCGAATCCGCGCTGCCGTCGCTGAGTCCCGACGGGGACACGGCGGAGTGGGACACGATCTTCTGCCAGGCGATGGGCTCGCCCGATCCGTTCGGCCGTCAGCTCGATGGAATGGGCGGGGGAATCTCCTCGCTGTCGAAGATCGTCGTCGTGGCCGCCTCGGCGAGGGATGGGGTCGACCTCGACTACACGTTCGGTCAGGTCTCCGTCACCGAGGCGGCCGTCGACTATTCCGGCAACTGCGGAAATCTGTCGTCCGGGGTCGTGCCCTTCGCCTTGTCGGCCGGGCTGATCTCCGCAGCCGATGGATGGCATGTCTTCCGGCTGTTCAATACGAACACGCAGAAACTCGTCGACGTCGGCCTCGGCGTCGTCGATGGGCAGGCCGACGTTACGGGAGATCTGGTGCTGCCCGGAGTCAGCGGAACGGGCGCACCGCTCGAACTCATCTACCCCGACCCGGCCGGCAGCCGCACCGCCGGACTCCTACCGACGGGGAAGGCAGCCGAGTCCATCACTGCCGGTGGGGCGATGTTCGAGGTCAGCCTCGTCGACGCCACCCTGCCCGTCGTCATCGTCCCGGGTGCTGCGATCGGACTCAAGGGCACCGAATCTCCGGAGGAGATCGACGCGAACAAGCACGCGATGGGCATGATCGCGGAGCTGCGCCGCAACGCCGCTGTGCGGATGGGGCTGTGTGAGTCACCGGAGGAAGCGCCGGACGTCGTGCCGAAGGTCGCCGTGGTCACCGCCCCACAGCCCACCCGACTGCTCGACGGAACGACCCTGGCCGCCGAGGAGGCCGACCTGCTCGTGCGAATGATCTCCATGGGGCAGACGCACAAAGCCGTGCCCGGAACCGGAGCCATGTGCCTGGCCGCGGCCGCGCAGATCCCGGACACGATCATCAACCGCATCATCCGACGCTCCAGGCCCGGGTCCGACACCGGGGACGAAGACAAAAATGTCGGGCCGGAAGTGCGGCTGGCCACCCCTTCGGGCGTCGTCACGGTCGGTGCCGTCTTCGACGCGGACACGGTGACGGCCGCCTCCCTCTTTCGCACGGCACGAGTGCTCATGCGGGGGCAGGTGGCCGTCACCGACTAAGCGTCACCAACCGTTGTGGCGACCGTTCTTCCCGGCGTTCTTGCCTCCAGGGTGATCACCGTCGCGGCTGCCCCAATGGTTGCCGTTCTTGCCACCGTTCTTCCCCGCGTTCTTTCCGCCGGGGTGGTCGCTCGAACCGTCGGCGTCGGCGTTTTCCGCAGCGTCTGCTCCGGCGTCGTCGTCCCCGCCTTCATCTGAGGAGTCGAAGAGGCCGACGACGACCGGATCATGGTCGGAAGCCCGGAACTGGTCCGGAGCGAAGAGGTCGCTGACGTTGTAGTTGAAGCGGCTGTATTCGAGCGCCAGGGACTCGACCGAGTTGATGTTCCAGACATCGGCCCCGGTGACGGAGCCGAAGGCCGTTGCCTCCGTGCCTGCACCGTCGGCTTCGTCCGAGGCGTCGAGGGCGAGGACATGGTCGAGGCTGCCTGTGCGCGAACCGAAGACATACGTGGATTCGTCCGTCTTCTCCGCCGCGATGTCCTTGTATCCGGCCTCGTAGAAGACCTGCATCGGGTCCTCCTGAGTGTAGGAGTTGAAATCGCCGAGGAGGTAGACCAGGTCGCTGTTCGTTGCCTCCTGTTGGTCACCGGCAAACCCGACGAGCGCTTCGGCCTGCTTCACGCGGTCGGCGTTCGACGCGCCCTGACCGTCACCGGAGTCCTCGTTGCCCGGACCTGAACCGGATCCCTTGGACTTGAAGTGGTTGGAGATCGTCACGAAGGTCTTGTCCTTTTCGACCTCACCGGTACCGTCCTTCGGCGCGAACGCCTGGGACAGGGGTTCGCGGGCATTGGAGAACGCATCCTGGTCATCAAGGATCGTGGATTCGTCCTGCGGGGCCACCTCGGCGGGTTGGTAGATCAACGCCGTGCGGATGACATCCTCATCGGACGGAACGGCGGCAGGGGAGTCGACGAAGTCCCATTTCTCGGTTCCGGCGGCCTCGTTGAGGCGCTTGACCAGGGTCGCCAGCGCGTCGTCGCGGTCCTTGCCGAACGCGGCGGAATTCTCGATCTCCATGAGCGAGACCACCGAGGCGTCGAGCTTGTTGATCGCGGTGACGATCTTCGTCTCCTGACGCTTGAGACTCTCCGCATTCGCGGCACCGCGGGCATCGCAGCCGCCGCGGACGGTGATGTGGTTGCCCTCGCGGTCGTCGTAGTACTGGCAGCCAGAGAGCTGGTCACCGGTGGTGGTGAAGTAGTTGAGGACATTGAAGCTGGCGAGGCTGACCTGCCCGCCGACGGCCTCGGGGGCCTCGGTGCGAGTGTCGGTGAAAGTGGTCGGCTGGACCGCCTCGGCGTTGTCCCCGGTCAGACGGGTCGTCGGCTGGAATCGCCACTTCTCGTGATCGAAGCCGAGCACGACCGGGGAGGTGAAGTTCGCCTGCGCACCGACGCGGACCGGGTCCTCCTTGCTGAGGTAGGGCAGGGGGATGTCCTTGTCGGCCTTGAGGAAGTTCACGGTGGCGCCGTCGTCGAGGACGACCTCACGGTCGAGGTTCTCGGCTTCCAGAGCCTTCGCCTCGGGGGTGCCGGGGCGGTGGACGTCGGTGGGTTGGTCGAGCGTGCCCTCACCGGTGGCGAGGACGACCTCGCCGTACGTATTCGTGTTGTAGTTGTCGGCCACGGTCAGCGATTCGCTCGGCTGCAGGAGCATGCCTTCGAGGGATTCGCGCTTCTCATCTCCTGCAGGAAAGGCGTCTTCGACGGGTTTGACCGCCTCGGCGGGTTCGTCGACCGTTTTGAGACCGGACGCGGATACGGAGATCTGGGTCTGACCGTAGTGTTCGGATACGGTGCCGGTGACCTCGACGTGGTCGTCGATGCTGATATCGGCGACGGTGTCGGGGGAGTAGACGAAGATGCCGTCGGATGCTGCACCGTCGGCACGGTCGGCTCCGCCGGTGCCCGGGGTCTGGATGTAGTAGCCGTTCAGCCCTCCCTCGGGGTAGGCGGCGGTGACGACACCGCGGGTGGTCACGGTCTTGCCTTGGATGGGGCTGGCGTCGCCCGTGCCCTGGATGTCGGCGATCGGCGTGACGCCTTCGGGAGTTTCGCCGTCGTCGCCATCGTCGTCGTTGCCTTCTCCGCCGTCGCTGCTGTCGGGCAGGGCGTTCGGGGTGGGGGCTGCCGACTTCCATGCGTCGCCTGTGAGCTGGATCGACTGGCCGCCGGCGGCAGTCGCACCGGTCGGTTCGGCTTCCTGGCCGATGACGGGCGCGGGGGTGAAGGTGTTCTTCGTGCCGGTAACGCCCTTGCCGTCGACGACGCCGCCGATCTGCTGGAAGTCGACCAGCTCGCCGTCATCGTCGATGACGAAGGCGCTCGAGCCGTACTCGCCGTCGGCGGCCGAACCGGCCTTGACGGAGTTCGTGATCGACACGTCGATCGCGACGGCACCGGAATCGCCGACCGTCGTGTCCTCGGGCACGGTGACGGTGTTCTCCTGCGCCTGGACGCTGCCGCCGCGTGTCACCGAACCGAAGGTCCACCCGGAGATGTCGGTGCCGGGGTCGGCGGCGACTTCGATGAAGTCGGTCGCGAGGGTGTAGGCGATTTCGGAGATGTGGATGTCGCTGTCTGCGGCGGCATCTGCTGCGGCTGCCGGTGCGAGGGGGAGGGCCAGGCCCGCGACGAGACTGAGCGCCGCGGCGGAAGAGAGGGTGGTCGTGACTTTCATGGGAGCCTTTCGGGCGGATGAGCGGCTGTGCGCACCGTGATGATCACGTACGCAGTCCCTTGCACCCTAGCGGCTCACTCATCGACGACAGCGGCGAAGATGTGAACAACTTGTGAACAGTCGAACAGTCCACTGAGTGCCACGGGTGGCACTCATCCTACACAACCCGCCCTGCCCCAGAACTACCTGACGGCGGCCCAGCAACCTCGCGCGAGGTTGCTGGGCCGCCGTCAGGTAGCAATTAGGAGGTGAGGGTGGCGGCGAGCTCGTGGAAGTCGCGGCTCGGGTTGCCGAAGCGGTGCAGGGTCATCGACACCGCCTGCTCCTGCACGTAGTACCGCAGCTCCACCCGCCCCGAGGTGGTCACCGGCTCATCGATGATCGCGACCTCCGGGCGAGGCGCGGCCGCAGCCAACAGTTCGTCCTCGAACCGACCGAGGACGCGGATGCGGGCACCCACCGTGTCGTCGTAGCGACCCTGTCCGACCATCTCGGCGAACAGATCCGCCGACTCCGTGCGGGCGGGGACACCGGCGTTCGTCACGGCGATCTTCACCTCGGCGGGCACATCCTCGGCGACGGACAGCTGCACCGTCGACCCCACCGTGGTGGCGGCGTGGAGGGAGCGTTCGAGATCGAACAGGCTCGCCTGGGCAGTGACGCGCAAGGTGACCGGCCGAGGACGGTAGCGGAAGATGTTCGCCTCCGCGCGCAGTCCCGTATGGTCCTTCGCCGCACCGAATTCGGCCTCGAACCAGCGCTTGTCATCGGCCTTGGCCGCCTCGAGATTCTGGCTGCCGGCATCGGCGAAGTGGCCGAAGAGCATGAGATAGTTCGGCCCGCCGGCCTTCGAACCCAGGCCGACCGAGGACTGCTTCCAGCCGCCGAACGACTGCCGACGCACGATCGCACCGGTGATTCCGCGGTTGACGTAGGCATTGCCGACCTCGACGCGGTCGAGCCAGGTGGTGACCTCCTCGGGGTCGAGGGAATGGATGCCGCCGGTGAGGCCGAAGTCCACGGCGTTCTGGAACTCGATGGCCTCATCGAGGTCCTTGGCATGCATGAGACCGAGCACCGGACCGAAGACCTCGGTGAGGTGGAAGAAGGAACCGGGCTTGACCCCGTCCTTGATACCCGGGCTCCACAGACGACCCGAATCGTCGAGCTGCTTGGGCTCGAGCAGCCAGGATTCTCCAGGTTCGAGCGACGTCAGCGCCCGACGCAGCTTGTCCGAGGGATCCTCGGTCAGCGGACCCATGGTCGATGCGAGATTCGACGGCCAGTCGACGACCATCGACGAGGCGGCATCGATGAGCTGGCGACGGTAGCGCTCGGAATCGTAGGTCGAACCGACCATGATGCCCAACGAGGCGGCCGAGCACTTCTGTCCGGCATGTCCGAAGGCCGAATACACGAGGTCGGCCATGGCGAGGTCTCGGTCCGCCGCCGGGGTGATGACCAGGGCGTTCTTGCCCGAGGTCTCTGCATTGACGTGGAGTTCGGGTCGGAAGGACTTGAACATCGCTGCGGTCTCCGAGGCACCCGTGAGGATGACCCGGTCGACGTCGGGATGCGAGACGAGGTGCTGGCCGAGGTCCCGCTCGACCGGAGCGCACAGCTGCAGCACGTCCTTGGGCACGCCGGCCTGCCACAGGCAGTCGATGATGAGCGCCGAACAGTGCGGGGTCGGCTTCGACGGCTTGTGGATGACAGCAGATCCCGCCGCCAGCGCCGCCACGGTTCCGCCGGTGGGAATGGCCACCGGGAAGTTCCACGGGGGAGTGACGACGACCATCTCATCGGGAGTGAAGGTCGCGCCCTCAATGTTCTCGAGCTCGAGCGAATTCAGCGCGTAGTAGCGGATGAAGTCGATGGCCTCGGACACCTCGGGATCGGACTGCGACGGCATCTTGCCGACCTCCGCGGCCTCGACGGCGATGAACTCGCCGCGACGGGCAGCGAAGATGTCCGCGGCGCGGTGGAGGATCTCGGCGCGACCGGCGGCGCCGAGGGCCCGCCAGTCGGCAGCCGCGGCGCGACCGCGGGCGATCATCTCATCGAGCTCGTCCGTGGACTCGACCTTGGGCGCGTTCGGACGATCGTCGAGGTAGCCGGGGGCGGTCGCCTCGGCGATGATGCTGCGCACCCACTCCTGGTTGGCAGGAAGGGACGGGTCGGTGTCGGGCTCATTGAAGAACTGGGTCGGCACCACGGTCTCGCCGAGTGTTTCGGTCGACCGGTTCTGGTGGCGGTTCGGGGCCGGTGCGGTCTCGCCCTCGGTGTCGAGGATCGATTCGAGCTGGTCGACCGACGCGGTGAACCGGTCGGCTTCGCGCTTGAATACGTCGTTGCCGTTGGCGAGGTCGAAGATGCCGGACATGAAGTTCTCGGACGCAGAGTTCTCTTCAAGCCTGCGCACGAGGTAGGAGATCGCGACGTCGAACTCCTTCGGATGAACGGCCGGAACGTAGAGGAGGAGGTCTCCGACGTCCTCGGTCACGGCGGCGGCCTGTTCGCTGGCCATACCCTGGAGCATCTCGAACTCGACGCGGTCGGTCACGGAGCGTTCGACGGAGAGGTGGTGGGCGAAGGCGATGTCGAAGAGGTTGTGCCCGGCCACGCCGATGCGCAGCCCCTTCATCCGCTCCGGGGTGAACAGCCAGTGCAGGACTCGCTTGTAGTTCGCGTCCGTGGACTGCTTCGAATCGCACGTCGTTGCAGGCCAGCCCGCGATTTCGGCGTGCACGGTCTCCATCGCCAGGTTCGCGCCCTTGACGAGGCGGACCTTGATCCCGACTCCGCCGTTCTCGACACGGCGGGAAGCGAATTCGCTCAGCCGCTGCACCGCTCCGAGCGCATCGGGCTGGTAGGCCTGGATGACGATTCCGGCCTCGAGATCCTTGAATTCTGGTTCGGAGAGCAGTCGCGTGAACACCGCGATCGTCAACTCGAGGTCCTGGTACTCCTCCATGTCGAGGTTGACGAACTTCGCGCCGGTCGGGGCTTTCGCGGCCTGCTGGTAGAGCGGACGGAGGCGGTCGACGACATAGTCGACGGTCTCGTCGAAGGCCCACATCGAGATCTGCGAGGCCACGGAGGAGACCTTCACCGACACGTAGTCGACATCGTCGCGGGCGAGCAGCCGGTGGGTCTGCTCCAGGTGATTGTCGGCTTCGCCGTCACCGAGCACGGCCTCGCCGAGGAGGTTGATGTTGAGCCTGTGACCGTCGGCGGTGAGGGCGGCGACGGTCTTGCCGAACTGCTTGTCCCGGGCGTCGACGACCATGTGGCCGACCATCTGACGCAGGCGAGTGCGGGCGGCGGGCACGACGACCTGCGGGGCGATCTTGGCCAGTGCGGCACCGGCCTTGATCTGTGCACGGTCGAGGTACGACATCGTCTCAGGGGCTAGCTTGCCGACCTCGGTCAAGGCGTCGGCGGCGGCGTGGACATCATCGGTGCGCACGACCCGATCGACGAACCCGACGGTGAAGTCGAGGCCGTTGTCGTCGGAGAGGACGGCGGAGAGGCGTTCGGCCGCGGGGTTCTTCGCCGTGGTCATCGACGTCGACACTCGCAGCCACCGGCGGACGGTGTCGATCGACTGGGCAGTGAGCGTGGCGAGGTCGGTTTCGGTGTGCAGCAACTGTGCTCCTTCGGTGCTCGGATTCGGTGCTCTCACGCGTCGGCGCTGACCGTGGAACCTGGGTGTGAGATCAGTATGCGCCGCCGAAATCCGGGGGTGAAGAGATGGAGTCGACCGCCGTGAATGTTTGAGTCAGAAGTCCTAAGATAGAGTGATGTATTCCGCTGAGTTCCGTCGTGACGCCGTGGCGCTGCTGACGACGTCGACCCTCGCCGAGGCGGCCGCGCGCACGGGAGCATCGCCGTCGACCCTGCGTCGTTGGGCGAGCCGATCCGACCTCGCGGATCGTCCCCGCAGCGGCCGCCCGCCGATCCAGGAGACCGCTGACCGGGTCGTCGAAGCACTCGTCGCCACCGCGGGGGCCAGGATCTCCGGACGGGACTATTCGACTCGTGCCCTGGCCGAGGCGACGGGGTTGAGTCAGAGCATCGTCTCCCGGTCGGTGCGGGCGCTGACGGTCCCCGTCGCCGAGGTGGCCGGTGCCTCGGAGCTCATCCTCGCGGCCAGCGGGTTTCCCCTCGTCATCGTCGGCGTTCGCAGGAACGATGCAGGTGGGGGCGGAGATCGTGGAGAGTCCGCGACGATCGTGCCGCCTCGGCGAATTCAGCGGCGCATCGCGGGAATCACCGCGGCCCTGCGCACCGCGGGCGTCGGGCGGTGGGCGCAGCGCTTCGACAGCGAGCATCGGCAGGTGCCAACCGCCGAACTGCTCGCCCTGCTCGACGGTGATGGTGACTTCCTCGTGTTCGACCCCCTCGGCGAGGTTCCTGACGACCTCTCCGACGGGGCGGGAGCCCGGGTGAGGGCGTGCGCGGAATTCGACGATTTCGTCACCGTACTCAAGAGCCGCCTCGGCGAGTGTCAGGACATTCCCGGGTCTCTGCTCGATCTGCTCGCCGACCGCGTCCGGAACGGACTCGAAGGTGTGCTGTGGTGGGAATCGGCTCCGTACGAGCCTCAGAGAAGTTCTATTACTTCTGACTCAATGGAGATATCGTCGTGGCTGCCGAAGGAGACCCGATCGATCACCGAGCATCTGGCGATCGCGCTGCGCGAGGAGATCATCGACTCCGGATATGAGCCGGGGGACCGGATCAATCCGCGCCTGCTCTCCCGCCGAATGCAGGTGCCCAGGGCCTCGGTCGATGCGGCGCTGCGAAGGATGGTCGATGACAAACTGCTCGACGGATCCCGCGGCGGCGCGCGGATTCCTCTAATCACGACCGTCGACGTGCTCGACCTCTACGCCGCGCGCATGGCCATCGGGGAGGTTGTGCTCAGGTCCCTGGCCCTGCGTCCGCAGCGCTACCTCGTGCCCGTGCAGCTGGCCCTGCGACAGGTCGAAGCCTCGGCGCCGACGCGCAGCGGAATCGATGTCGAGGACGCCGACCTCCATTTCCAGCAGGAACTGGCCCGTGCTTCGGGTCTGCGGGAATCGGCGCGTGCCTTCGAAGCCCTGACTCTGCGGCTGCGTCTGTTCATCTCCATCTTGCAGCTCGACTATTCTCCGGCCAGCGACCGTATCGTCAGCGATGATCGGGCCATGTTCCGTGCGCTCAGCCGAGCGGATGCGAAGACGGCGATCGAGGTCTGGCGCGGCAAGGTCGACAATGCGGTGAGACATATGGCCGGTCTGCTGGGCAGGCGGCGCTTCGACCAGGAGCTGTGGACCCAGCTGACCCGCAGCCTCGGGTGAGTACGGAAGCCGGGACCCGCCTCGGCGGGGGTCGTGGTCTATATTTGTGCCGTGGAGACTTTGGTTGTGGGCGTGGCCGGCGGAACCGGCAGCGGAAAGACGACGCTGACTCAGGCGCTGTTGGACAAGTGCGAAGGACCGCCGTCCGTGCTCTTCCACGACAACTACTACAAGCGGCGCGACGAGCTCACCTACGAGGAGCGCGAAAAGGTCAACTACGACGATCTCGATGCCTTCGACAATGACCTCTTCGTCGACCATCTCACCGCATTGCGGAACTCCGAGGCGGTCGACAGCCCCGTCTACGACTTCTCGATCCACAACCGCAGCGACGAGACGACGCGCGTCGAACCCGCGCCGGTCATCATCGTCGAAGGCATCCTCATCTTCGCCGAACCGCGCATCTGCCGGCTGCTCGACATCAAGCTCTTCGTCGACACCGACGCCGATGTGCGTCTGCTGCGCCGGATCAAACGCGATGTCGTCGACCGTGGGCGGACGCTGCAGTCGGTGGAGGACCAGTACTTGGGCACGGTCAAGCCGATGCACGAACTCTACGTCGAGCCGTCGAAGCGCAATGCCGACCTCATTATCCCCGACGGCGGCCACAACATCGTCGCCATGGACATGATTCTCAACCGCATCCAGCGCGGAGTCGGCTGAGGCTGAAATAGGGTCTGACCTGGCCGTATTGGGTCATTCGGGGCCGTTCGCGAAGTCGTGTCAGTGCCGACGGGTACCGTTTCTATATGGACGTCGACCCCGCACGGGAACCAGCGCCGGTTCCGGATCCGCTGACCGAGATCACTCGGTTCGGTGAGCTCCTGCGCGGTCTTGACCCGGGTGGCACCGAGGCTGAGACACTCGAGCGGATCACTGCGCTCGAGGAGCTCAAGTCTGCCGTCGTCGCCGCACAGTCGCGGGAGGCAGTGGCGTTCGAAGCGCTGCGCATCGAGCGGGACCGGCACAACAGGGTGCCCGCGATCGACTGCGGAAAACGTGCCGGAGACGAGGTCGGGCTGGCGAAGAAGGTCTCGCCCGGATCGGGGCGGAAGTTCCTCAGCACCGCCCGCTCGATCGTCATCGGGATGCCCAATACCTTCAAAGCCCTGTCCAAGGGGGAGATCTCCGAGGACAAGGCGCGCATCATGGTCGATGAGACCGCGGTCCTTGCCGCCGCCGATCGGCGCAAGGTGGACACGCGGATGAAGCGCAGTCTGGAACCGTCCGGGTTGCGCAGCCTGCGCGCCGAAGTGCGTGCGCTCAGTGCGGAGATGGACGCCGAGGCGGCCGCGAAGCGGGCGGCGAGAGCTGAGTCCAATCGTCGTGTGAATCTGACCGTGATCGATGACGGGATGGCCAGGATCTCTGCGATCCTGCCGCTGGCTCAGGCCGTCGCCGCCTATGAGAGTCTCCGTGCCGGCGCCGAGTCGATCACTGCCGCCGGTGACGCGGGCGGGCGGAATCGCCAGCAGGTGCTCGCCGACACCTTCGTCGAACGATTGAGCGGCCAAACGAGTGCGACGGCGGTGCCTGCGGAGATCCATGTGCTCGTCGAGGCCGAATCTCTGCTCTCGGACGGGCTCGTACCCGCCTGGCTGCCCGGGTTCGGACCGCTGCCGGCGCAGACGGCACGGAAGTTCATCGTCGCGAACGAAGCGAAGATGTTCATCAGCCGGATCTTCACTCGTCCCGACGACGGGCAGCTGGTGGGGATGGATGCGAAGAGTCGGGAGTTCACCGGCCGACTGCGGCAGATGATCACCTTCCGCGACGATGTGTGCCGGACACCGTGGTGCGACGCCCCGATCCGGCATGCCGATCATGCCCTTCCCGTTGCCGCTGGCGGAGCTACCACCTGGGAGAACGGTTCAGGTCTGTGTGCATCCTGCAATTACGCGAAGGAACATCCCGGGTGGAAGCATGAGGCCACAGCGGACGGGCTGCGCGTCACCACGCCGAGCGGACGATCGTACGAGGTGACCACGCCCGCGGTGGTCCGCCGCATGCGGTTCCCGCGTCCAAAAGCGGTGTCCGAACCGGGTGGTTCGCCGCCGGGGCCGGATTGGCGGCAGACCTTCTCCCGTTTCCTCGAACCCGATAGGGATGAGGCCAGGAGAGTGGTCGGGAAAGACCAACCGCAAGAGGCGGCTCAGCCGGACCAGCCGGTCGAATACCAGACGATCGAACCGAAGTGCGTGCTGCCCGAGCAGCTGCCACCCCGCTACTGCACTCGTGCCGAGAAGATCGCCGGTTGGCGTAGCCGCAATGCGCACCGACGACCGAGTGCACAGGACTGCAACGGCAGCCCGGTCGAAAGGCAATTGGTTCGGATGGTGTTCGGGCCCGACTGAGCCGCGTGTCGGATCTGGAACATCGCGGGAACACCTGTCACACGGACACTGCAGAGAATCGTAGTTATGGACAGGGCGGGTAAGAGCGGAAGCACACGACTGACGACGGCGCGGGGGCGAAGTCTCAACCTCGTGGCGCGTGTGCTCCCATTAGGGGCGGTGGCCTGCTGGGTGATCACGATCTTCGTGCCGGTCCTCGACAGCGGAGGCCCCGGATCGATGCAGATCCGCGTGACGTCTCTCGGTTTCTCGCCGATCGATATGAACGACCTTGACGAGGTCTACCTCGTGCTCTGGATCGTCATCCTCACCGGCGCGTTCACTGCTTGGCTGCTGTCAGCGTCGAAGTGGTGGTCGATCGCGGCCATCGTTCTGGGCACGGTTCTGGGACTGCGACTCCTGCAGATGGTCGCCGATCCGCCGATCATGATGTGGGACGGGCAGACGGCCGACGGCATGCCCACAGGAGGCATGGAGGTCGCCTACCCGGCGGCAGGGTTCGGCCTCTGGGTGCTCGGCAGCCTGCTGTTCTTCGCCGCTGGTATCTGTGGTCTGGTCGCAGCCGCCCAACAGGATCATCACCGTCGTGAACGGATCAAACGCTGCATGTCGAAGCGTCATGGTCCCGCCGGGTGAGGCTCGATCCGGCCGACTGCTTGTGCGATTCGCGCAAGCGCTGTCACTGTCAGCTCTCTGTCTGTGGATCGTCATGCTGTGGGTTCCAGTGGCTGCCAGCCCTGAGGACACGTCGGAAGAGCCGCAGCCGCCGCGCATCATCGTCACTGCTCTCGGCGGACCGCCGTTCGACCTCGATGAGGCTCGGGGCTCGATGGTCCTGGTCGCCGCCGGCGTTCTCATATGTGCGGCTGCTTCGCCCCTGCTCACCGTCAGGTCTCGGCCCGATTCGCACCCGTGGCCGGACGTCGTCGGGCGCCTATGGTCGGTGGGAAATCTCTTTCTGAGCGTCTGCGTCTTCCTCGTATCGGCCGACATGTTGGCCAATATGCCGACGTTCATGTGGGACGCCGTCGATGATCGCGGACGCCCGG
Organism: Brevibacterium sediminis; assembly: GCF_013623905.1. Lineage (GTDB taxonomy): Bacteria > Actinomycetota > Actinomycetes > Actinomycetales > Brevibacteriaceae > Brevibacterium > Brevibacterium sediminis. Next base: position 262,320 of record NZ_JABKDD010000003.1, on the reverse strand, counting down.
TCTTCGGGATAGTCGTCGCCGAACCGGCGCTGGGCGCAGTCCTTTGGGCTATCGGGGGCCTCAGTCTGCTGGCCGCGGGAGTCTGCGGCCTCCTCGGCGAGGTCAGGCGGAGGAAGGCAGCACCCGCTCACTGCGCAAACGCCAGAATCACCCCGTGGCCCCGAGGGAACCGAACACATCGTCTCGCACAGCGGCTGCCGTGGGTCGCGCTCGCCTGCTGGGTGCTGATGATCTGGGTGCCGCTCTTCGACAGCGGCGACCATGGTGATGATCGATTGACGGTGACATCGTTCGGACGGGTACCCTTCGATCTCGCCGACCGCACCCCGGGGGTCATCCTGCCCTGGGTGGTCGTTCTCGCCTGCGCAGCGACCGCGAAACGGTTCGACACCTTTGCCCACTGGCCTCTTTTGTCGGTGGCAGTCGGAGTCGGTCTGTTCATCCAGCAGGCGACTATGGTCATCGATCTTCCGCGAGAGCGCGTCGAAAGCACCGACGCCACCGGTGAAACGCTCAGTGCCATTATCGTCGGGTATCCGTCAGCAGGTCATTATCTCTGGACGATCGGCTGCTGGGCACTCATCGCCGCAGGCATCTGCGGACTCCTCAGCGATCGACGGCGGATCGACCGGCAGATGCAGAGGCAGGCACAGCGTCCGACGAAAAAGATCAACCGCAGACGCCAACGCAAGCTGCAGCAGTGGGCCCGGCTGCTTCCGTTCACCGCGGTCGGAGTGTGGACCGTGACTGTCTTCGTCCCCGTCGTCGACAGCTTCAACGACGACGGTCCGCGCATTCGAGTGACTTCACTGGGAGAATGGACGATTGATGACGGCGGTGACGTCGATCTGTTCTTCCTGATCATCTGGGCACTCGTGGTCGCCATCGCCGCGCTCGGGGCCGCCTTCGCCCCTGCCCGCTGGTGGGACGTGACAGCTGTGATCATCGCAGCACTCATCGTCCTGGTCCTCTTCAGCTACCTCGTCAGTCCTCCGGTGCTGATGTGGGACGGGCAGCTGCCTGACGGAACACCGACCGGAGGGATGGAAGTCGGTCGCCCGTCGTTCGGCTTCGGGCTGTGGCTCATCGGCGCCGCAGCCCTCGTCGCAGCTGGGATCTGCGGACTCCTCACGCAGACCAAATGCGTCCGGCCAGCAGTCCAGGGACCACCAGCCGGAGGCGTTTGAGAACAGAATCGTTCCGAAATCACTTCACGGGTTCGAAGACTCCCGCGAAATAGTCGCCGATCTCGGTATGTGCGTCCAAGGGGAAGACGCCAGAGACATACTGGTCGGGTCGGACCACGACGACGGCACCATCGCGGCTGATCTCACGGGCTTCGAAGATGTCCTCGTCGGGCAGGGTCGCGTAGATCTTCTCCACGTATTCGAGGTCAAAGGCACCGATATGCGGACGGAAGACCTTCGGCACATCGGGGAACGCGAACTCCTTGTGCTCCTGCTGGTAGATGACGCTGAGCTCGACGAGGGCATCGAGGTCCTCACCCTCCCTGCGGTAAGCGACCAGGGGAGAGGCCTGATCCGATTCGAGCCACGCAGCCAGAGCTGCCACCTTCGACTCACCGCCCGAGTTGCCAGCACTGCCGTCGACGACAGGAGCGGCCCGATCGGCGAAGACATAGACCCTCCAACGACCGTCGGCGCGGGCCTCATGTCCGAGGTGGATGAAGTTCGCATCGCAGCTGCGCTTGACCCGAGCCGACTTGAACCGCTTGCCGATCGGGAATCCGGCCGCGAGCTCCTGATGAGTCGTCGGCGTCGTGATCATCGACTCCGTGTACTCGGTCATGAACCCTGCCGGGAACTCCGCGGTCTTGACGTAGAAGTCCTCGAGGTAGGTCTTGTCCGGCAGCTCCTCCTGCGGAGTCGCCATGAGCGTCGACCATTCCTTGTCGAACTCGATGAGGTTCTTCGCCGCCACCTGACGTTCGGCCGAGTAGGTGCGCAGCAGTTCCGTCGACGACCGACCGGAGATGACCTGGCCGAGCTTCCACGCGATGTTGAAGCCGTCCTGCATCGATACGTTCATTCCCTGACCGGCTTTCGCCGAGTGAGTGTGGCAGGCATCGCCAGTGATGAACACGCGCGGACACTGAGAATCGGGCACGGTCTCGTCGGTGTCGTCGAAGGCATCGGTGAGCCGGTGCCCGACCTCGTAGACCGAATGCCAGGCCACGTTCTTCACATCGATGCTGTAGGGCGAGATGATCGCATTCGCCCGGCGGATGATCTCGTCGATGCTCGTCGCCCGCACCTTGCGCGCATCATCCTCGGGCACCTCGCCGAGATCGACGTACATCCGGAACAGATGCCCGCCCTCGCGGGGGATGTGGAGGATGTTTCCGTGCTTCGACGAGATCGCGCACTTGGTGCGGATATCGGGGAAATCGGAATTCGCGAGCACATCCATCACGCCCCAGGCGTGATTGGCCTGGTCACCGGACATCGTCCGTCCGATCGACGATCGGACTTTCGACCGGGCACCGTCGCAGCCGACGACGTAGCCGGCGCGGATGGTGCGTTCCTCCCCGGCGCGCTCGCCGGCCGTGTAGCGGACGGTGACGGATACCGGATGATCCTTCGCCGAGGCGGCCGCGGCGTCCTGGTCGACCGCGAGGTCGACGAATTCGATCCCATAGTCGGGTGTGATCTTGCCGGGGGACTGGGCGGCGAACTGGGCGAAGTAGTCGAGCACGCGTGCCTGGTTGACGATGAGGTGGGGGAATTCGCTGATGCCGTGCTCGTCATCCTTGGGCCGACCGGTGCGGATGATGTTCTCGGGGTTCTCCGGATCCGGATTCCAGAACGCCATCTCGGTGATGTGATAGCCCTCGCGCATGATCTCCTCGGCGAAGCCGAACGCCTGGAAGGTCTCGACAGAACGGGCCTGGATGCCGTCGGCCTGACCGATGACCAGCCGCGAATCGCGCTTCTCGATCATCCGAGTGTTCACGTGCGGGTACTGCGACAGCTGTGCCGCCGCGATCATCCCCGCAGGGCCGCTGCCGACGATGAGGACATCGACTTCATCGGGCAGATCATCTGCGCGCTCGATCCCGTAGCCAGCGGCTTCCTCGATCCGCGGGTCCGCGGACACGTAGCCGTTCTGATGGAAATGCATGTCAACCTCCGGTTCGTGACACGTCGTCGTGATGTTTGAATGCTATCAGTTCATATACGATCTGGTGTCGGCGGGGTGGTGCCGATCACCGTCATCGCTGGTCAGCTGCGGCGACCCGATTCCGATGATCGGGCTCACTGACTGCTCGTCCTCGTGGTCTGGACCGAGCGGAATGCCGGTGCGATCACGCAGCAGCAGAGTCGCGGCGAGGGCGAGCACGGCGACGACGCCCAGGTACACCGCCACCGAGGCGGTCGTTCCCGTCGATGACACGAGCCCCTTCGCGATCGTCGGAGCAAAGGCGCCGCCGAGGATCGACCCGATCGCATAGGACACCGAGACCCCGGAGAAGCGGACGCTGGAGGGGAACAGCTCGGCGTACATCGCCGGCTGCTGACCGTAGGTGAAGCCCAGACCGATCGTGAGGACGACGAGACCGAGCAGGAGCATGCCCACCGAGCCGGTGTTGACCAGCGGGAACAGAGAGAAGATACCCGCGAACAGGAGGATCCAGCCGAGGATGTAGGTGTTCCGGCGTCCGATCCTGTCCGAGACGGCTCCCGCGATGATCGTGAAGACCAGCCAGGACACCGCCGAGGCGGCGACGGCCCAGAGCACGGGACCGCGTTCGAGGCCGATGGGTCCGGTCGGATCCGTGGCGTAGTTCTGGATGTATCCGCCGGTGGTCATGTACCCGGCGGCGTTGTTGCCCATGAACACGAGGGAGGCGAGGATGACGAGCAGCCAATGGCTCTTGATGAGCTTGCCCAGCGGGTTCGTGACCTGTTCCTTGCGCTCGGCGATCTCGTGGAAGACCGGGGATTCCTCGACTCCGCGGCGGATCCAGTAGCCGACGAAGACGAGCACGATGGAGAGGAAGAACGGCACCCGCCAGCCCCATTCGAGGAAGGCATCGCCCGGGGCGATCGAGGTCATCAGGGCGAGCACGCCCGAGGACAGCAGAAGGCCGATGGACACCCCGATCTGCGGGAAGGAACCGCGCAGTCCGCGTGACTTCTCATCAGCGTGTTCGACGGCGAGCAGAACGGCTCCGCCCCATTCTCCGCCGGCCGAGATTCCCTGGACGATGCGCAGTGCGATGAGCAGGATCGGAGCCAGGACGCCCGCGGTTTCGAAGGTCGGCAGGAAGCCGATGAGCGCGGTCGCGGCACCCATGGCGATGAGGGTGATGATGAGGACCACCCGGCGGCCGAGCTTGTCACCGAAATGTCCGGCGAGGAATGCGCCCAAAGGGCGGAAGAGGAAGCTGATCCCGACCGTCGCGAAGGCGACCATGGTCGAGAGCGTCGATCCGAGCGGGCCGAAGAAGAGCTCGTTGAAGATCAGCCCCGAGGCCGCCGCGTAGAGGAAATAGTCGTACCACTCGATGCTCGTGCCGACGATCGTCGCGAATGCCACCCGGGTCTGAGTGTGCTTCTGTGCTGCCATGACTCCTGTGTCCTGTCGTGCGTCCCAACCACGTTCTCTGTGGCCTGGATTACTTGTTCCCGGGAACCGTATCATATACGATCTGTAGTGAAGCCAATCGAAATGAGGTGTGAGATCGATGTCGACTCCAGCAGGTGTTCCGACCCGTCCGGGCAAGATCATTGCCGTTCATGTGGCCTATGAGTCCCGTGCGGCACAACGAGGAAAGCGCCCCGCCCAGCCGTCGTACTTCCTCAAGGCGGCCAGCTCCGTCGCCGCCACCGGCCAGACCATCGAACGCCCCGCCGGCACCTCGCTGCTCGCCTTCGAAGGTGAGGTCGCCATCGTCATCGGCGCCTCCGCCCGCAACGTCACCGAGGCCGAGGCCTGGTCGTATGTCGCCGGCGTGACCGCGTCGAACGACTTCGGCCTCTACGACATGAAGACCCCGGACAAGGGATCGAACGTGCGCTCGAAGAGCCGCGACGGATACACCCCGCTGGGCCCCGAACTCATCCCCGCCGCCGAGGCGGCCCCCGACTCCCTGCGCCTGCGCACCTGGGTCAACGGCGAGGTCGTCCAGGACGACGGCACGCGAGCCGATCAGCTCATCTTCACCCTCCCGCGCATCGTCGCGGACCTCAGCCAGCACCTCACCCTCGAGCCCGGCGACGTCATCCTCACCGGCACCCCTGCCGGATCCTCCGTCGTCGCCCCCGGTGACACGGTCGAGGTCGAGGTCACGGCCGCCTCGGCGAACGGGGAAGAGCTGAGCTCAGGACGACTGACCACCACGGTCGTCGACGGCCCCGGAGACTTCGACGAGAACCTCGGCAGCCTGCCCGCAGTGAACGAAGCACTCACCGTCGATGCCTGGGGCTCACGCGAAGCCGCCCTACTCGCCCCGGAGGGCGATGCCGATGACACTGCCGCGATGGCACTCGGCGATGACCTCATCGCCAAACTCGCCGAGGCTCCGACCGCGGGTCTGTCGGCTCAGCTGCGGTCGCGCGGACTCAACAATGTCGTCATCGAAGGCGTGGCCCCGCTGAAGCCGGGCGCGAAGATCGTCGGCACCGCGAAGACGCTGCGCTTCGTGCCCAACCGCGAAGACCTGTTCAAGTCCCACGGCGGCGGTTACAACGCACAGAAACAGGCCTTCGACTCGATCCGCCCCGGCGAGGTCGTCGTCATCGAGGCCCGAGGCGAATCCGGCTCTGGCACCCTCGGCGACATCCTCGCCCTGCGCGCGAAATCACTCGGCGCCGCCGGCGTCGTCACCGACGGGGGAGTCCGCGACTCCGCCGAGGTGGCCGAGATCCTGCCCGTGTTCTCCACCGCGAAGCACCCCGCCGTGCTCGGCCGCAAGCACGTGCCGTGGGAATCGGACGTGGCCGTGGCCTGCGGAAACGCCGCCGTCCTGCCCGGCGATGTGATCGTCGCCGATGACGACGGAGCCATCGTCATCCCTCGTGACCTCGTTGAAGAAGTCGTCGACGCGGCACTGGCGAAGGAGATCGAGGACGGCTGGGTGGCCGAACAGGTCGCCGCCGGCAACCCGATCGAAGAGCTCTTCCCGCCCAAGGGCGAATGGAAGGCGAAATTCGACGAGTGGAAGGCCTCACGGTGACTGCGACTGCGTCCCTGAGCAAGGCCGAGACCGCCTACCGGTGGATCCGCGAACGCGTCGCCGACCAGACCTATCAGCCCGGGCACAAGCTCGTGCTCGCGCAGATCGCACTCGAACTCGACACCTCAGTGGTGCCGGTGCGTGAGGCCATCCGCCGGCTGGAAGCCGACGGGCTCGTGACCTTCGAACGCAACGTCGGGGCCCGCGTGGCCATGGTCGACCAAGGGTCCTACACCCAGTCGATGGAAACGGTCGCGATCCTCGAGGCCGCGGCCGTCGCCCAAGCACAGGGCCACCTCGGCGTCGATGATCTCGATGCTGCGGAGCAGATCAACGATCGGATGCGGGCTCTGCTCGACGATTTCGAACCGGCCGAGTTCACTCGGCTCAACCACGAGTTCCACGAGATGCTCTACCGGCGCTGCCCGAACGAGCGGCTGTGCACCCTCGTCGAACTCGAATGGGACCGGCTCAACCACCTGCGGGATTCGACGTTCTCCTTCGTCCCCGAACGGGCACTCGAGTCGGTGGAGGAGCACTCCCGCATCGTCGCCCTCATCCGGGCTCGCGCCTCGGCGCAGGAGGTCGAACGGGCCGTGCGCGAGCACCGCTCGGCCACTCTGCGCAGCTTCCAGAACTCCCAGACGACCACAGCCCCAAGCACGGATTTGATTGCAGATTCACGAAAGGACAAGTCATGACACAGTCCACCACCCCGCCGGCAGGTATGCCGGAGAAGATCCGCCACTACATCGGCGGAGAATTCGTCGACTCCGTCGACGGAGACGAATTCGACGTGCTCAACCCGGTGACGAACGAGCCCTACATCAAGGCCGCCTCGGGCAAGAAAGCCGATATCGAAGCCGCCGTCGCAGCGGCGAAGCAAGCCTTCGACGAGGGCCCGTGGCCGCGGATGCTTCCGCGTGAACGCGCCCGGATCCTCAACAAGATCGCCGATATCGTCGAATCCCGCAAGGACGAACTCGCCGCGATGGAGTCCTTCGACTCCGGGCTGCCGATCACCCAGGCCAAGGGCCAGGCGGCGCGCGCGGCGGAGAACTTCCGCTTCTTCGCCGACCTCATCGTCGCCCAGGTCGACGACGCCTTCAAGGTCCCCGGCCGCCAGGCGAACTACGTCAACCGCAAGCCCATCGGCGTGGCCGGACTCATCACCCCGTGGAACACGCCGTTCATGCTCGAGTCCTGGAAGCTGGGACCGGCGATCGCGACCGGCAACACCGTCGTGCTCAAACCCGCAGAGTTCACCCCGCTCTCGGCCTCCCTGTGGCCGGGCATCTTCGAAGAGGCCGGACTGCCCACCGGTGTGTTCAACATGGTCAACGGCTTCGGCGAAGAGGGCTTCGCCGGCGACTCGCTCGTCAAGCACCCCGACGTGCCGCTCATCTCCTTCACCGGTGAGTCGAAGACCGGCCAGACGATCTTCGCCAATGCCGCCCCCTGGCTCAAAGGCCTGTCGATGGAGCTCGGCGGAAAGTCCCCGGCCGTGGTCTTCGCCGACGCGGACATCGAGGCTGCCGTCAACGCCACGATCTTCGGCGTCTTCTCCCTCAACGGGGAGCGCTGCACCGCCGGTTCGCGCATCCTCGTCGAGCAGTCGATCTACGACGAATTCGTCGAGCGCTATGCCGCTCAGGCGGGGCGCGTGAAGGTCGGTCTGCCCTCGGATCCCGCCACCGAGGTGGCTGCGCTCGTCCACCCCGAGCACTATGAGAAGGTCATGTCCTACGTCGAGATCGGCAAGTCCGAGGCCCGCCTCGTCGCCGGCGGCGGACGCCCCGAAGGCTTCGAAACCGGAAACTTCGTCCAGCCGACCGTGTTCGCCGATGTGCAGCCCGACGCGCGGATCTTCCAGGAGGAGATCTTCGGCCCCGTCGTCGCCATCACCCCGTTCTCCTCCGACGAGGAGGCCCTGGAGCTGGCGAACAACACGAAGTACGGTCTGGCCGCCTATATCTGGACCTCGGACCTCAAACGCGCCCACAACTTCTCCCAGGCCGTGGAGTCGGGAATGGTGTGGCTGAACTCGAACAACGTCCGCGATCTGCGCACCCCCTTCGGCGGCGTCAAGGCCTCGGGACTCGGCCACGAAGGCGGCTACCGGTCGATCGACTTCTACACGGAACAGCAGTCCGTGCACATCAACCTCGGCGAGGTCCACAATCCTGTCTTCGGAAAGCAGTGAAGCAGCCATGACCAAACGCACTGATATGACCCGGACCTCGGCCGGCTATTTCGTCAGCCAGGAGACGGGCATCTCCACCGACAACCCCATCGCCACTCCGCAGGTGAGCCCGCCCGACATCCTCCGCTGCGCCTATATGGAACTCGTCGTCACCGACCTCGCCGCGTCGCGGGAATTCTACGTCGACGTGCTCGGACTCTACGTCACCGAAGAGGACGAGAACACGCTCTACCTGCGTTCGACGGAGGAGTTCATCCACCACAATCTCGTCCTGCGCAAGGGCGAGGTCGCCGCCGTGGCTGCGTTCTCCTACCGGGTGCGCAGCCCGGAAGAGCTCGACAAGGCAGTAGCCTTCTACACGGAACTCGACTGCGATGTCCGACGCAATCCCGACGGCTTCGTCAAGGGCGTGGGCGACTCCGTGCGCGTGGTCGACCCGCTCGGCTTCCCGTACGAGTTCTTCTACCAGTCCGATCACGTCGAACGCATGTCGTGGCGCTACGACCTGCACATCCCCGGCGAACTCGTCCGCCTCGACCACTTCAACCAGGTCACCCCGGATGTGCCGCGGGCCGTGAAGTACATGCAGGACCTCGGCTTCCGCGTCACGGAGGACATCCAGGACGAGGAGGGCACGGTCTACGCCGCGTGGATGCGCCGCAAGTCCACCGTCCATGACACGGCGATGACCGGTGGCGACGGACCGCGCATGCACCATGTCTGCTTCGCCACCCATGAGAAGCACAACATCCTCTCCATCTGCGACAAGCTCGGTGCCCTGCGCCGGTCCGACTCGATCGAGCGCGGACCCGGCCGCCATGGCGTCTCGAACGCGTTCTACCTCTACCTGCGCGACCCCGACGGTCACCGCGTCGAGGTGTACACGCAGGACTACTACACCGGCGACCCGGACAACCCGGTCATCACGTGGGACGTCCACGACAATCAGCGCCGCGACTGGTGGGGCAACCCCGTCGTGCCGTCCTGGTACACGGACGCCTCGCTCGTCCTCGATCTCGACGGCAACCCGCAGCCCGTGCACGCCCGCACGGACGATTCGGAGATGGCCGTGACGATCGGTGCCGACGGGTTCTCCTACACCCGCGCGGATGAGAATGAGGGCAAGCTGGGCAACCAGCTCTGAAAGGAATCCACATGCTCGATGAGGCAACGATCGCGGTCATCGCCGACGATCTCGCTCAGGCGGAGCAGACTCGGTCGAAGATCGGTCTGCTCACCGCGAAGTATCCGGACATGACGGTCGAGGACTCGTATGCGGTGCAGAACGAATGGCGCCGTCGCGGTGAAGCCGCCGGTCGTCGACTCTATGGTCACAAGATCGGACTGACCTCGAAGCCGATGCAGCAGGCCACCGGCATCACCGAACCCGACTACGGAGCGATCTTCGCCGATCAGGTCTATGACACCGGGTCCGTGATCGACCATTCGCAGTATTCGGGCGTACGCATCGAGGTCGAACTCGCCTTCGTGCTGCGCGACGAACTGCGCGGACCCGACGTCAGTCTCTTCGACGTCCTCCGGGCCACCGAATACGTCGTCCCCGCACTCGAGGTGCTGTCCTCGCGCATCGAGATGGAGGGCCGCACGATCGTCGACACCATCTCGGACAATGCGGCACTGGGGGCGATGGTCCTCGGCGGCCGTCCCGTTGCCGTCGATGCCGTCGACCTGCGTCGCGTGAACGCCCTGCTCTACCGCAATGAGACGATCGAGGACTCCGGAGTCGCCGCCGCCGTCCTCGACCATCCGGCCCGCGGAATCGTGTGGTTGGCAAACAAACTCGCCGAGCACGGAGATGTGTTGCAAGCCGGAGAGACCGTGCTCGCCGGGTCGTTCACCCGCCCCATGTGGGTGCATCCCGGCGACACCGTGCACGCCGACTACGGAGAGCTGGGAGTCATCACATGCCGTTTCGAGTAGAGCTTCCGCAGACCTTCGCCGACCGGGTGGCCGGCCTCGGCGACGGGGAGTACCTGGCCGGGATGTGGGTGTGCTCGGGTTCGCCCGTGGCCGCCGAGATCGCCGCCGCCTCGGGAATGCAGTGGGTGCTCATCGACGCCGAGCATTCCCCGATCGGACTCGAGACGACGACGAGTCTGCTGCGCGCGATGAACGGCTACCCGGCGACCCCCGTCGTACGGGTGCCGGTCAACGACACGGTGCTCATCAAGCAGCACCTCGACCTCGGCGCGCAGAATCTGCTCGTGCCGATGGTCGATACGAAATCCGACGCCGAGGCGGCTGTGGCGGCCGTCCATTATCCGCCGAAGGGTGTGCGCGGGGTCGGTTCGGCCCTGGCCAGGGCCTCCCGGTGGAACGCCGTGGACGGGTACCTGGGGCGCGCCGATGAGTTCGTGTCCCTGACGGTGCAGATCGAATCGGCGACCGCGGTGGACAACGCCGCTGAGATCGCCGCGGTCGACGGAATCGACCAGATCTTCGTCGGGCCCTCCGACCTGGCTGCGTCGATGGGGCTGCTCGGTCAGCAGACCCATCCGGACGTCACCGATGCGGTGGCTCGGACCTTCGAAGCAGTGAAGGCCGCCGGCAAACCCGTCGGTGTCAACGCCTTCGACCCCGAGCAGGCACGGAAGTACCTGGAAGCCGGAGCGTCCTTCGTCCTTGTCGGCGCCGACGTCGGTCTGATGATGAACGGCGCCCGCGCCTGGGCCGACACTTGGGTTCAGGACTGAGCTCGCTCCCAGCGGTGCCGGGCATCATCGTGGGCGGCGATGAGGAGTTCGTCGACCTGCTTCTCAGTGCGTGAGCCTGGATTCACGACCGCTACCCACCCCTGCCTGCGATACAGCGGGTGGGGGTGGATTGCGTCTGTGACGGACTGCTGACCCGGGGTGTCCGCGTTCGCGTCGACGTCGGGGCCGGGCTCGCCGAAGAGTGCGGAGAACCGGGCACGCCCGATGTGGAGATTGAGCCTCCAGCGATCGGGAGCCGAGAGCTCGGAGGCCGTGTCGTCGGGGTAGTCCTTGGTGATGATGGTGGCGAACGGCTGAGTGTTCGCAAGCACTTCTCCGTCGGGAGCGAAATAGAAGAAGTGGTCTCCCCAGGTCAGCTCGGGGTACGGGCCGCCGGCCTCGGGAGCGATGTGGAGCAGTCCGTCGAGAGTGTGGAAACGGTCGATGATCTCGTGCATACTCATGGTTCAAGTGTGCACTTGAAGTGCTTATGTCGGGTTTTTGTCGGGAGGTGATCACTCTGCGCACTGCGGACGTGGCTTCGCTCAGCGGGTATTCGGTGCAGCAGATCCGTCAGCTCGAATCCCGCGGTGTCATTCCCGCAGCCGCTCGGGAGGACAATGGCTACCGGCGGTATTCAGACGTGCATGTCAGTGCATTGTCCGCATACCGTGATCTTGCTTTCGCCGTCGGTCCTGTTGCGGCCCGATCGGTGATGACCGAACTTCCGCGGCTCGATCCCCGTGAGGCGATCGCCCTTCTCACCGGCAAAGTGACTGAAGTGGACGAGCATCGACGTCAGGTCGTTGCAGCACGCTCGATGCTGCTCTCGATCCAGTCAGAAGCTGAAACTGCCGGCGAGCATGGGCGCGAGACGACCGACGAATCGATGACGATCACCGAACTTGCTGAGGCGGTGGGCGTGCGTGCATCCACGTTGCGATACTGGGAATCGGAGGGACTGACTACCCCGCACCGGGTGGGCTCCGGAGCTCGAACCGCGCGTCTCTATCGGTTCGGAGCGATCAGAGATGCAAGGATCACTGCCGCGCTGCGGTCCGGAGGGTACGGCATTCACGAGATCCGCGAAGCTTTGGCAGTGGTGCGAGGGCTCGGTGATACGAGCTCGATGCTCGCCGCACTCGACGACAGACTGGACGATCTGGCGTTGCGTGGGGCGGCGGTCTTGCGAGCCGGGGGTGTTCTCGCCGGCACGATCGGCGGAGAACACCCCTGAGCTCACTTCTCAGTCCGTCTCGCGGCGGCTGCCGGAAATCAGCAGGATCGTCGAGCCGAGTCCGACGAGGACGATGCCCAGGCCGATGAGCATCCCGTTGCCTGTCGTGCCGGTGCGGGGCAGCTCACCGGATGGTGCCGGGGCCGCCGGAGATGCGGGGGTCTCGGGAGTTTCCGCGACCGGTTCGACCGGTGGAGATTCGGGTTTCTCCGGGGCCTCAGGATTCTCCGGCTGTTCCGGGGGAGCCGGAGGGGTGCTTGGCTCCTCCGGCGGCGTGCTGGGTTCTTCCGGGGGAGTCGACGGCTTCTCCTCGGGTGGGCGGTGCACGGTCTCGGCGGGAACGCCCCAGTCGCTCGTCCACGCCTTGTTGACGTCGCTGCCCTCGATCGCCGTCACATAGGTGACCCAGCCGACGGGCATGTCGATCGGCTCCGTGTCGATCTCGACGCGGCCGTTCTCGTCGGCGTTGACGGTGAAGTCCTGCACGGACAGCTCGGTGCCGTCGGGCTTCTTCGACTGCGCGGGCTCGGTCTCCACGTGGTAGGCGGTGATGGTGAGGACGGCTTCGGAACCCGGCCGCAGTCCGGTCACGGCCACCTCGTCGTGGGTAGATGTCCCCTCGAGCACTGCCTCGGTGTCGGCGGTCGGAGTCCACGGGGCGAACCCCGTCTCACGGGGTTGGCCGTGGATTCCCTTCCATTCCTTCGTTGCCTTGTCCCCGGCGATCGTCTCGGTGAAGTACAGCCAGCCGCGGAAGTCCTCGGGCACGGTGATCTCGTCGGATGTGTGGGTGCCGTTGCCGACATTCTTCGAGGTCACGGATCCGATTTCGCGAGCGTCATCGTTCTTGATGCCCTGCCTCGGTGCCGTCGCGGTCTGCCACAGGGTGTGTTCGACGGTGACGGTGTGGTCGCCGATGAGGCCGGAGACGGTGAATTCGTCGGTGACCGTCTCACCCGGTGTCGGTGTCTGGTCGGAGATCTCGGTGGTCACCTTCGGCTGGGAACTCAGCTCCAGTGACGCCTTGTCCGTGACGGAATCGGGGGTGTCCGGGGTGATGACTCGCTGTACCCGAGTGCCGGACGTCGGTTCGAAGACGCGCACGGTCTGCGGGGCGACCTTCGCCGAGGCGGTCACGGACAGAGTGCCGGGGGCGCTCGCCCGCAGTGTCGTGGCCACGGGTTCCTTCCCCGTGGTCACAGTCGTCGGGGCTTTCGCAGTGCCGGTGGTCTTGAGCGTGACAGGAACGTCGGGGACCTGTGCACCTGAGGCGCTGAGCAGGGACACCGTCAGCGTCGCCTCATCGGTGGGAGTACCGAGGACCTTCGGCTTGTCAGTTTTGTCGGAGGCCCAGGAGTCAGGAGAAGTGGTGGATTCCGGGGCGGCATAGGGTTCGAGCACGGGCATGCGCATGACCGGCTCGAGGCTGATGTCGAGGGTGTAGGGACCGGCCAACTTCTTGGCCTCGGCGAGGATCGTCGAGTGCTTCTTCGCGGCCGCCGCGAACTTCTTGCCCAGATCGGCCGGCTTCTGCGGCGGCACCTTGTGATCGTGGGGGAGCGCCTTGTCGAGTCGGGCCATCGCGCTCAACGCGGCCTGCACATCTTTCGACGTCGAGCCGGCATATTCGTGCAGTGCCCACGCTGTGCGAGCCGAGATGACCGTGTCGGCCTTCGCATTCTTGAAGTGCTTCGGCAGCGGAGACTTCTTGCCCGCATCGATGCAGTAGGCGGAGGTGTCAGGGAAGGTCCGGTAGGAGCCGTACCAGGTCTTGCCCTGTTTCGCATGGTGCCAGATGCCCGGACCGTAGGCGTTGGGTGCGGTGTGCACCGGAACCTCGCCGAGGCCGACCGGCGGTCCCGCGGCCATGGCCGGTCCCAGCCCGATGAGCGAAGCGATTGTGAGGACGGTGAGCAGCAGCGCGGTGCGCAGCGATGCGATTCTGAGAGTGATCATGGACCGATTCGACATTGGGCGCTGGCTGGTCATCTAGGGCTGATTGAGGGGCTGTGGATACCGCTTTGAGCGTCCACAGGTTCTGACGTGTGAGTGGGGGAGGTGCTGGTCGCTGCAGGGAGGGGAGTGGCCCCGGGGAGGAACGGCCGCGTCGGGTGCGTGTGGTGGGCGATGCCGACCGTCGGGCGACGGTCGTGGGTGCAGGGGCGGTCTGACGGCCGTCTGGTTCCCCCGCCGACACAGAGTCGACGAAACTGCGTCCATCCACAGTCGAAAATGGTTGAGTGGGGCGGGGGACGTCGTTTGAAGAACGTGGCAGTCGGCTGAAGTGTTGCTGGACGGATACACGGCGGGGCCGTTCACGGCGGGCTGGGACTCTAGACTGAGGTGAGCGGAAATTCCCCCATCGCAGAAGGACAGACTATGTCGGCACAGAACGGTCCCGGTTCGCAGAGACCGCAGCCGCCCCAGGTGCAGGGCCCACCGAACCCGAACGTGCCCCCGGCACAGGGACAGATGCCGCCTCAGGGCCAGGTCCCTCCGCCGCAGCCACACAATCCGCAGCAGGGGCAGCCGCAGAATCATGATCGGTTCCGGCCGCGACCACAGGGGTCGCAGCAGCCGAACCAGCAGCAACCCGGCGGGTCGCGGCCGCAGCAGCCGCCCATGCAGGGACAGAATCGGCCCCCAGCGCCGGGTCGACCCATGCCGCCGCAGAACCAACCGCCCATGCAGGGACAGCCGATGCAGGCACCCGGCCGACCCATGCAGCCTCAGATGCAGCCGATGCCGGGCCAATCCATGGCTGGTCAACCCATGCCTGGCCAGCCGGTGATGTACGCGCCCCCGCCTGCGCAGGCCCGCGTCTATGCTCAGCCGCGGTTTGCTCCGACGGTGACGCAGGAGATGCGTATCCGTGCAGGCATGCAGGCACCCCAGCAGGTCGTCACCGACACTCCCTGGACCGGCGCCGTGCGGAAAACACAACCGGAGACCGAACCCGACTCGACCGGAAACATCGTCCGGCTCGTCGCTGCAATCCTCGTACTCGTCGGGCTTGTCATCGGATTGGCATTACTTGCCCTGCTCGGCGGACTGAGCTTCGGCGTCCGCCTCTTCGGTCTCATCGGACTCGCGGCGATCCCTCTTCTCGGCATAATCGCCTACGTCCTCTGGCTCGACCGCTGGAGACCGCAGCCGAAGCTCCTCCTGGGCATCTGTCTCCTCTGGGGTGCTGTCGCCTCGGTTATCCTCACCCTCGGCTTCTCACTCGTCGGTGAGGTCGCGCTCTATATGATCGGCATCAATGGTGTGCCCGACGTCATCGGTGCGGTGATTCAAGCTCCGATCCTCGAGGAATCGACGAAGACCGTCCTCCTCCTCGTCATCGTCCTTGCCGCTCGCCGCTATTTCGAAGGGCCCCTCGACGGGCTCGTCTACGGTTCGCTCATCGGTGCGGGCTTCGCCTTCACAGAGAACATCCTCTACCTCGGCCAGTCGTGGAACGACGGCGAGTTTCTGGGCCTCGCCATGACGTTCGCCATGCGCTGCCTCGGATCGCCGCTGCTCCACACGGCGTTCTCAACCTGCGCTGGTGTGTCGATCGGACTCGCCGCCCGCAAATGGCCGTGGTGGTCACTCATCCTCATGTGGCTGCCCGGACTTGCACTCGGCATGATCCTGCACGGTTTCTGGAACGCCTCGATGACGTTCCTCGGTGTCCTCGGCCAAGCGACCAGTGACGTGATGGGCGGAATGCTTCCGCAGATCATCGGCCTCGTCGTCCTCAGCGTCATCCTCTCCGCCGCCTGGGTGACGCTCGGTCTCATCCTGCGCCGCAGCGAACGCATGCACACTCAGAACATGCTCGGTGACTATGCGAACTCCGGTTGGCTCACCCATGCCGAGGTCGACATGCTCGGCACCTGGAAGGGCCGGAAGAACGGACGCGACTGGGCGAAGTCGTTCCCGGGCGGCAAGGAGGAGATGAAGACCATGATCCGCACCTCCGGCAAGCTGTCGACGACGCGGATGCGCGTGCTCGCCGGAATCGGCGGAGAACAGGAACGCAAGATCGAACGGGCCGAACTCCAGCAGTTCGCCGACGCCCGTGAACGTCTGCTCGCGGCCTCCAAACAGACAGCCTCCCAACAGACTGTGCGGTAAGTTCCAGCGGTGACGATCTTCGACATTCTCCTCATCGTCCTCGGCATCGGGGCGCTCTTCGCCGGGTTCCGCCAGGGCATCATCACCGCCCTCGGAACGGCGGCGGGCTTCATCGTCGGCTGGATCCTCGGCCGATTGCTCTCCCCGCTCGTCGAATCGCTGAGCGCCGGCACCGACGTCATGGACAACCAGGGCGTGCTCATGCTGCTGGCCTCGATGCCGTTGGTCCTCAGCGTCCTCTTCGCCTTCGCCGGCAGCGGCATCGGGGCGTGGATCAAGAACAATATGGACTCCGACCTCGGCCAGGGCATCGACGCCGTCGGCGGCACCGTCACCGCCGGAATCGTCTATGTCCTCGTCATCTGGCTCGCCGCCGGATTCATCCGCACCACCCCGCTCGTCGAACCCAACCGCTGGGTCGCCGACTCCTCCGTCATCGCCGCGATCGACCGCACCATTCCCTACTCCTCCCAGAACGCCCTGGGCGGACTGGCGAAAGGACTGAGCGCCTCCGGATTCCCTCAGGTGTTCTCCGGGCAGCCCGAACAGATCCGCGGAGTCGGAGAACCCGACGAAGGCATGGTCGACGTCGGACGCAGCGTCGAGGACTCGGTCGTCAAGATCACGACGACGGCCACCAGCTGCGCCACTGGTTCGGAAGGCTCCGGCTTCGTCTATGAAGACGGACTCGTCGCCACCAACGCCCACGTCGTGGCCGGATCCACTGAGTTGGCCGTACAGGTCGGGGGCAAGGGCAGGCCCTACCGCGCCGAGGTGGTCGAATTCGACGCCGAAGCCGATGTGGCCGTGCTCCGGGTCCAGGGTCTCGATGCTCCCGCTCTCGACTTCGGCAACGGGCTCGGACCGGGAGACGACTCTGTCGTCGTCGGATTCCCCGCGAACGGTCCCTATACGATCTCACCGACCCGAGTGCGGGAGAAGATCAACGCCCGCGGACTCGACATCTACGATTCGCAGTCGGTCGTCCGCGAGGTCTATGCACTGCGCGGAATCGTCAGGGAAGGCAATTCGGGCGGCCCGCTCATCGACGCCGACGGAAACGTCGTCGGCATGGTCTTCGCCCGCTCCGCCACCGATGACGAAACCGGCTACGCCCTCACCCGAGCCGAGATCGCCGATGAACTGGACGCAGGTGCCGCCGAGCGCACACCGCAGCCGACAGGCCAGTGCACGAACTGACCCCGACTACTTGAGGTCGAGTCCGGCGAGGACGGCGCGGTGGTCGCTCGATCCGCGTTCGAGCACCTCGTCGGAGGTGGCGTCGAAACCTCGGTAGAGGACATGGTCGAGCCGGGTGACGGGGAACTGGGAGGGCCAGGTGAAGCCGAAGCCGCCTCGGGCCTCTTCCCGGGTATCCTGCAGCGGCGGCACCAAGGTCTCCATATTGTTGTCCGTGGTCGCCGTGTTGAAGTCGCCGGCGATGATGACATGCTCGGCACCATCGGTCTCCATTGTCGTGGCCAGGCGGCGCAGAGCTGCGTTGCGCATCGATTCGTGCCCCGGGCGCACCGAAGGCATATGCACGGCATAGAAGCGGATGTCACCGTGATCGGTTGAGATCGTGGTCGCGAATGCGCGCGGCCACTGCAGACCGAGGTCGACCTCCTCGGGCTCCGACATCGGCCACTTCGACCACACGCCGATGGTGTCGACGACCTGCGAATGCTCGAACGAGGAGTCGAGCTCCTTGTGGATGATCTTGCCGGACAGGGATTCGAGTTCCTGGATCGTGACGATGTCCGGATCACGTCCGACGATGTTCTGCGCGGCAGCCGTGGGCTGTGGCATCCTCGCCCCCACATTGTGGGTGGCCACCGTCAGGTCCGGATCACTGGAATCCTCATTCGGCAGCAGGGCAGGGCCGAACATCCCCGTCCACACGAGAGCAGGCACGAGGAACCCGATGGCCGAGAGCCACGAGAAGCGGATGAGGAACATGAGCAGCACGAGCGCGAGGACGATTCCCGTCCACGGCAGCACCGATTCGAGGATGAGCGCGATGCCCATCCGCGTCGGCAGCAGATCGTGGAGAAGCAGGAATGCCGCATAGAGGATCCCGAAGATCAATGCGGTGATGCCCTTCGCGGGGCTGTGCCTTCTGCGCGGTGAGGAATATGCCTGGTTCATCGATCAACGATCTTAACCGGGAAGTCTGGCCCCACGCTGGAAGCGACTTGCGACGCGGCTCACAGCCGCACGACATCAGCGACGCGCAGTCGCGCTCCACACCGTCACATCGGGGTGGGTGTCGTAGCGATACCCCGAACCCCTCATCGTGCGCACCACGGAGGCATATTCGCCGAGGCGGCGCCGCAGTCGGCGGATGTGGACGTCCACGGTGCGTTCGTCGGGAACCTCACCGCCGGACCATACCGCGGTGATGAGGTCCTCACGGGGCAGGGTCTCATCGGCATGGGAGACGAGGGTGGCGAGCAGGTCGAATTCCTTCGTCGTGACATCGACGAGGTCGCCGTCGATGCGGACCTCGCGGCGAGGGATGTCGATGCGCAGACGTTCGCCGGTGGCCTGGGTGTAGGCGTCGCCGGCTCGTCCGCCGAAACCGCGGGGTGAGGGAGCTGCCGGAGCGGCCTCCTCACGCAGGGCCGGCGGGTGGATGCGGTTGGGAATGCGCGAACGCACGGGGCCGTGTGTCGCCGCCGGTGCACCGGTCGCGGCGGGGGAGCCGTTGGCCACGGCTCGCACGGCGTCGATATCGCTGCCGCGGCCCTCCGGTGCCAAGGCGATGACGGCCTGGGTCTCGGCCTGGCTGGCGAGTTCCTTGGCGTA
Organism: Brevibacterium sediminis; assembly: GCF_013623905.1. Classification (GTDB taxonomy): domain Bacteria; phylum Actinomycetota; class Actinomycetes; order Actinomycetales; family Brevibacteriaceae; genus Brevibacterium; species Brevibacterium sediminis. The sequence goes on along the minus strand of NZ_JABKDD010000003.1, from coordinate 243,037 downwards.
GGCCTGCAGCTCAGCGGCGATCGCGGAGAGGTTCGTGCCGTCGGCTGCGGCCTTGGTCTCATCGAGTCCGATGTAGACGATGATTCCGCGGGCGGCCTTCGGCGAGGGGACGACTCCGGCGGGCCCGTAGGTGTGCGGTGGGTTCTGCGGGTCGACTGCGCTCAACCTGGCTCCTGCACGTCGAGTGGCCACTGCACTGCGGGGGTGGACGTAGGCGGGTTCTGGATTCGGCATAGCTGTCCTTTGCTCCGACCATGAGGTCGATATGACTGGAAGAGTCCGCTGCTTGAGTGAACTCGTTCGAGGCCGGACAGCGGGAGTACGATCACCGACCACGAACGCAGGGCATACACATATGTGCGCCCGGCATTCGCATCTGATGGATCGTCGAAGTCATGACTTCATTATTTGTCACAAAACTTCGGCCGCGCAAAGGAAAACCCGAAAATGAGACGACTGTGACGAAATATGACGTCACAGTCGCCGAGGTCGACGACCGAAATCGTCATCCGCGCGTCGTCTCAGTCGACGATTCCGTACATCCTGTCCCCGGCATCGCCGAGTCCGGGCACGATGTAGCCCTTCTCGTTGAGCTTCTCATCGAGTGCCGCGGTGTACACCTTCACCTCGGCGGAATCGCTGTAGTCGCGCTCGATGCGCTGGACGCCCTCGGGTGCGGAGACGAGGCACACGGCGGTGACGTCGCGGGCTCCGCGAGCGAGCAGGAAGTCGATGGCCATGGCCAGGGTGCCGCCGGTGGCGAGCATCGGATCGACGACGAAGATCTGCCTGCCGGTGAGGTCATCAGGCAGGCGATCGGCATAGGCGCTGGGCTCGAAGGTCGTCTCGTCGCGGACCATTCCGAGGAAGCCCACCTCGGCAGTGGGCAGGATGCGCAGCATTCCGTCGAGCATGCCGAGCCCGGCGCGCAGGATCGGGACCACGACGGGGCGGGGCTCGGCGATGCGGGTGCCGACGGTCGTCGTCACCGGAGTCGAGATCTCCTTGTCTTCGACGGCCACCGAGCGGGTCGCCTCATAGGCGAGCAGCATGACGAGCTCTTCGGTGAGCTGTCGGAAACGAGCGGAATCCGTATTCACATCGCGCAGAGCGGTGAGTTTGTGGGCGATGAGCGGGTGGTCGGCTACGTGAAGATGCATACCCCAAATGGTACGGGAGAACTTCGGGCTCAAGGCAGTGGTCAACGTGGGGCGAAGCGTTCACAATGGAGGCATGTCGTACTTCACTGAGATCCTGGCCGATTCCGGCGATGGCTTCCGCGCCCTCGATGTCGACGTCCGTGACGCGAACGACCTCGACGACCTCGTCGATATGATGCGTTCGGCAGCCGGCGATGACGGAGAGGCCGTGGCCGTCATCGAACACGAAGACGAATGGTTCGGGCTCGTGCGCCTGTGCCGGAACAATGAGGTCAAGGTCTTCCTGTCCGACCTCGCCGCGGCCGAGGCGAGCCCGTTCGCGGAGATCTTCGCCGACTTCCTCGACTCCCGTCCCGACGCCTACGACGCCGAGCCCGAAGAGGACTTCGGCGCCGAGGAGGACGAGGCCGCGGTCGATGAGGAGGACGACGAAGACGAGGTCGAAATGCTCGAGTTCGACGCCGATGCCGAATGGGGCGGAGACGCCGATATCTACTCCGACCGCGGAGTCCCCGCCGCCACCCTGATCGACCAGGTCGAAAGCTATCGGTCCGACCCGGCCCGCGTCGTCGCCCATGTCGGTGAGACCGTCGGCTTCGCCGATCAGCTCGAGGCCGCACGCTGACCGCTGCGTCCGTGACCCGGCTCGATGAATGGATGGGTCATGCCCTCGCCGAGGCGGCCCTGGCGCCCGCTCATGACGACGTTCCCGTCGGGGCCGTGGTCATCGACGGTGCCGGTGAGATCATCGGGCGCGGTCACAATCGACGCGAGATCGATGCCGACCCGCTCGGCCACGCCGAACTCATGGCGATCTCAGCCGCCGCCTCGGCGAGGGGCGAATGGCGCTTGGACGGCTGCATCCTCGTCGTCACGCTGGAACCGTGCGTGATGTGCGCCGGAGCCCTCGTCGGCTCCCGCATCGACAGGGTCGTCTTCGGGGCCTATGACGACAAGGCCGGGGCGGTCGGCTCGGTCTGGGATCTGCTGCGCGACCGCGCCGCACTCCACCATCCGGAGGTCACCTCGGGCGTCCGGGCGGAGGAGAGTCGGGCCCTGCTGAGGGAGTTCTTCGCGGCCAAACGCTGACGTGTCCCAGCTCACGGCGAACCGATTTGGACGCAGAAAGTCCACAGCTGTACAGTTGTCGGCGGTGGCGTGTCCGAGCGGCCGAAGGTGCAACACTCGAAATGTTGTGTAGGGCAACCCCCTACCGTGGGTTCAAATCCCACCGCCACCGCCAAGGGAAACCCCTGATCAGACGCTTCTGGTCAGGGGTTTCGTCTGTCTCGTCGAAGGATGGCATCGGCGCGGGCAGAGGTGTGATGATTGACACACCAGGGTCGAGCGGCGAGACTTGCTCGGTGAAACAGAAAGAGTTTTCCGGGATATGGAATTACTTTTCGGTATCCCGGTCCGGTATCCGGGGCTGAAGACTCGACTGTCTCATTGCGCATGTTCAAGGCGCAGGGCCGACGACGATGATGTCGCCGGCTGACCAAATCGAACAACCTGAGGTGGTCCATGAAAATGGCTGACAACGACCAAGCGGTGCAGACCGCATCTTCGAGACCGGGGCTTCTCGACAAATTCTTCGAAATCACCCATCGAGGCTCGACGATCAGACAGGAGATCCGCGGAGGCATCGTCGCCTTCGTCGCGATGGCCTATATCGTCGTCCTCAATCCGCTCATCCTCGGCGGTTCCCAGGACATCGCCGGAGACAGCCTCGACTTCGCCCAGCTGACCGCGGTCACCGGGCTCGTCGCCGGCGTCATCACGATTCTCTTCGGCGTCGTCGCCCGACTGCCCTTCGGTCTGGCCGCAGGCCTGGGCATGAACAGCTTCCTCGCCGTGTCCGTCGTCCAGGAGGTCACCTGGGCCGATGCGATGGGACTGGTGGTCATCAACGGCGTCATCATCGTCGTCCTCGGTGCCACGGGCATCCGCACCGCGATCTTCAACGCCGTCCCACACGCACTGAAGATCGCCATCACTGTGGGCATCGGACTCTTCATCGCCTTCATCGGCTTCGTCAACGCCGGGTTCGTCACCCGCACCCCGGCCGGCCCACCCGTCCAGTTGGGTCAGGACGGATCGATCGGCTCCCTGCCGACGCTGGTCTTCGTCTTCGCGCTCGTCCTCATCGGCATCCTCGTGGCGCGGAGGATTCCCGGCGGCATCCTCATCGGCATCATCGTGGCCACGATCGCCGCGATCATCATCCAGGCGTTCGCGAAGCTCGGCACCGTCGGCGACCCGGTCAATCCGGACCCGCTGGGCTGGAACCTCTCAGCTCCGGAATTCCCGAAACAGGTCATCGCCCTTCCCGACTTCGGTCTCATCGGCGCCTTCGACCTCGTCGGCGGCTTCCAGCACATCGGAGTCCTCGCGGCCACGATGCTCGTGTTCACCCTCGTGTTCACGAACTTCTTCGACGCCATGGGGTCGATGACCGGACTGGCCCGCAGCGCCGGACTGCAGACCGAGGACGGAATGTTCCCGCGCATCCGCGGAGCCTTCATCGTCGAAGGTCTCGGCGCGGTCTTCGGCGGCGGTGCCTCTGCCTCGTCGAACACGGTCTTCGTCGACTCCGCAGCCGGAATCGCCGAAGGCGCACGCACGGGTCTGGCCGCCTGCATCACCGGTGTGCTGTTCCTGCTGTCGATGTTCTTCTCACCGCTCATCGCCGTCATCCCGATGGAAGCCGGAGCCGCTGCGCTCGTCGTCGTCGGCGCCATGATGGTCACGCAGATCCGTGAGATCGACATGACCGACTTCCGCACCTCGCTGCCGGTCTTCCTCACCATGGTGACGATGCCGCTGACCTATTCGATCGCCAACGGAATCGGCGTCGGATTCATCTCCTGGGCGCTCATCCACGCCATGAGCAACCGTGCCCGTCAGGTCCACTGGCTGCTGTGGGTCGTCTCGGCCGGATTCGTCCTGTACTTCGTTCGCGGCCCGATTTCGGCTATCTTGGGGGCATGAGAACAATGGTTGGACACTCAGCTTGGGGAAAGGGTCAGATCGCCCACGGGGCTTGACTTGCGGGGACGTCCAGTCCCCTCTTCCGCGTTCTTCTGCGCTGTTCGCATGGATAACCAGAGGCTCGAAGAACGAAGCAAATTGTTCCAACCATGCACTGTGCGCCTCAGTGGAGAGGCGCGGGAGGTGTGAAGTGCGATGTCCGCAGCGACAACGGACCAGTCAACTGCCGAAGTGACAATCAACGGGACCGTTCGTGAGTTCGACGGCCCACCCCATACGAATGCGCTGGACTTCCTGCGCGGTCAGGGTCTGACCGGAGCGAAGGAAGGCTGCGCCGAAGGCGAATGCGGGGCCTGCGCGATCATGGTCGCCCGCCCCGATGAATCCGGCGGAACCCGCTGGACCTCGGTGAACTCCTGCCTGCTGCCGGCAGCAGCCCTCGACGGGGGAGAGGTCGTGACCTCCGAAGGTCTGGCCGACGGAGACACCGTCCACCCCGTCCAGGAAGAGATGGCCGTGCGCGGCGGATCCCAATGCGGATACTGCACCCCCGGCTTCATCTCCTCGATGGCCGCCGAATACTACCGGCCCGACCGCTGCGAGGACGGCTTCGACCTCCACTCCCTGTCGGGCAATCTGTGCCGCTGCACCGGCTACCGCCCCATCCGCGATGCCGCGAATGCGCTGGGACAGCCCGCAGCCGACGATGCGCTGGCCGCCCGCCGTGACCGCCCCGCCCCTTCGGCTCGAGCCACCGACTACCAGCGAGCCGACACCGCCACGGGAAAGATCGGGCGCTACCGTCGTCCCGCCACCCTCGCCGAGGCGACCTCCATCCTCAGCCAGGATCCCGAGGCCACCGTCGTGGCCGGGGCCACCGACTGGGGCGTCGAGGTCAACATCAAGGGAGCACGCGGTAAGAACATCCTCGCCGTCGACCGGCTCGAGGAGATGCGCGGAATCCGCCGGACCGAGTCGTTCGTCGAACTCGGCGCCTCCCGCACCCTGTCCGAACTCGAACGTGAGCTCGCCGGAGACATTCCGCTGCTGGGCAAGCTGTTCCCACAGTTCGCCTCCCGCCTCATCCGCAATGGGGCGACCATCGGCGGCAACCTCGGCACCGGTTCGCCTATCGGCGACACACCGCCGGCTCTGTTGGCGCTGGAGGCCGAGCTCGTGCTCACCTCGGTGCGCGGATCCCGGACCGTGGCGCTGGCCGACTACTTCACCGGATACCGGCAGACGGTGCGGGAGTCCGATGAACTCATCACCGCCATCCGCATCCCGCTGCCGCTGTCCCCGCTGACGTCGTTCCAGAAGATCGCCAAGCGCCGTTTCGACGATATCTCCTCGGTGGCGATCGGCTACGCCGTCGACATCCAGGACGGATTGATCGCCAAGGCCCGGATCGGCCTCGGTGGAGTCGCCGCCACCCCGCTGCGCGCCACCGCCACCGAAGCCCTCCTCGAAGGCCGGCCATGGACATTGGAGACCGTGCACCAGGCGGCCGAGACCCTCGCCGCCGAAGGCACCCCGATGGACGACCACCGGGCGAGTGCGAAATACCGGACCGCGATGCTGCGGTCCTCCCTCGAACGCTTCTACGCCGAGCAGCTCGGCCACCCGGCCGTGACCAGCAAGGAGGTCAAGTGATGAGCCAGCTCTCCCAGCGCCCCGCCGACCCGGTCGTCGGCGAACGCCACCACCATGAAAGCGCCTTCGGTCACGTCACCGGTACCGCGCTCTACACCGATGACCTCGTCGGACGCCTCACCGGGGTCCTCCACGCCTTCCCCGTGCAGTCGACGACCGCGCACGGCCGCCTCGGCGCCATCGATATCGAACCCGCCTATGCGGTGCCCGGAGTCGTCAAGGTCATCACCGCCGCCGATATCCCCGGCGTCAACGATCAGGGCGTCAAGCACGATGAGCCGATGCTGCCGGTCGACGAGATCATGTTCTTCGGCCAGCCCCTGGCCTGGGTCCTCGCCGAGGATCTCGAAGCCGCGAAGGAAGGCGCTGCGGCCGTCACCGCCGAGGTAGAGGAACTGCCGTCGCTGGTGACCGTGCGCGATGCCATCGCCGCCGACAGCTACCACGGCAAGCCCTTGTCGATCGACAAGGGCGAAGTCGACTCCGCGTTCGCCGATGCCGCTCATGTCTTCGAAGGCGAATTCGAGTTCGCCGGTCAGGAGCACTTCTACCTCGAGACGCAGGCCTGCCTGGCGCATGTGGACGAGAACGAACAGGTCTTCATCCAGTCCTCGACCCAGCATCCCACCGAGACTCAGGACATCGTCTCCCACGTCCTCGGAGTTCCCGCCCACGAGGTGACCGTGCAGTGCCTGCGCATGGGCGGCGGCTTCGGCGGCAAGGAGATGCAGCCCCACGGCTACGCGGCCCTGGCCGCGCTCGGTGCGAAGCTCACCGGCAGGCCGGTGCGGCTGCGTCTCGACCGCACCCGCGATATCACCATGACCGGCAAACGGCACGGCTTCCACTCGTCCTGGAAGATCGGATTCACCGAGGAGGGGAAGATCCTCGCCCTCGATGCGACGCTGACCGCGGACGGCGGGTGGAGCCTCGACCTCTCCGAACCGGTGCTCACCCGCGCCATGTGCCATATCGACAACGCCTACTGGGTGCCCAACATCCGGGTCACCGGCCGCATCGCCAAATGCAATAAGACCTCGCAGACGGCGTTCCGCGGATTCGGCGGCCCACAGGGCATGCTCGTCATGGAAGACATCATCGGCCGTGTCGCCCCGCAGCTGGGACTCAGCGCCCGCGAGCTGCGCCGCCGGAACTTCTACGCGCAAGGTCAGGACACTCCCTACTATCAGCCGGTGCGTCATCCCGAGCGGATCGGGGCGTGCTGGGACCAGCTCATCTCCCAATCCGATCTGGAAGCCCGCGAGGCTGAGATCGAGGCATTCAACGCGGGCAGTGAGCACATCAAACGCGGTCTGGCGATCACCCCGGTGAAGTTCGGCATCTCGTTCAACCTCACCGCATTCAACCAGGGCGGGGCGCTCGTGCTCGTGTACAAGGACGGCTCCGTCCTCGTCACCCACGGCGGCACCGAAATGGGGCAGGGGCTGCATCAGAAGATGCTGCAGGTCGCGGCCACCACCCTCGGCGTGCCCCTGTCGACGGTGCGTCTGGCGCCGACGCGCACGGACAAGGTGCCCAACACCTCGGCGACGGCGGCGAGCTCCGGATCCGACCTCAACGGCGGAGCGGTGAAGAACGCCTGCGACCAGATCCTTGATCGGCTGCGGCAGGTGGCCGCGGGCATCCTCGGGGCGCCCGCCCATGAGGTGGAGATCTCGCGGGGAATCGTCTCCGCGCTGTCCTCACCGAAGACGGTGACCTGGGAAGAGCTCATCAACACCGCGTACTTCCAGCGCATCCAGCTCTCGGCCTCAGGTTTCTACCGCACCGAGGGACTGCACTGGAACCTCTCGCAGATGCGCGGCGAACCGTTCAAGTACTTCGCCTACGGGGCCGCGGCGTCCGAAGTCGAAGTCAACCGTTTCGACGGCTCCTACACCCTGCGCCGCGTCGACATCGTCCACGACGTGGGAGACTCCCTGTCACCGCTGCTCGACCTCGGACAGATCGAGGGCGGCTTCATCCAGGGCGCCGGCTGGCTGACCCTGGAGGACCTGCGCTGGGACGAATCGGACAAGCCGAGCCGCGGCCGCCTGGCCACTCAGGCAGCGAGCACATACAAGATTCCGAGCTTCTCCGAAGTCCCCGAGATCTTCAACGTCGCCTTCCTCGACAAAGCACATGAAGAAGGAGCCGTGTACGGGTCGAAGGCCGTGGGCGAACCCCCGCTCATGCTCGCCTTCTCCGTCCGCGAAGCCCTGCGCGAGGCCGTCGGTGCCTTCGCGCGACCCGGCCACAGCGTCGACCTCGCGTCCCCGGCCACACCGGAAGCGGTGTTCTGGGCGATCGAAGAAGCCCGCGGGCAGGACTCGGGGGCGGCCGCCTCGGCGAGGGAAGGACAACGAGTTCCGTCATGACCTGGATGGACACCGCAGCCGAGCTTCGCGCAGCTCGGGTGCCGGCTGTCCTCGTCACTCTCGCTGCGGTGCGCGGGCATGCCCCGCGCGAGGCGGGAGCGAAGATGATCGCCACCGCTGATGCCCTGTTCGGGACCATCGGCGGGGGCAATCTCGAGATGACGGCCCTCACCCGTGCCCGGGAGCTGCTCTCCGAGGGGCAGACGGCTCCGGAGATGCTCACTCTGCGGCTCAACGACAAGGCTCCGGCCAAATACGGTCGCCAATGCTGCGGCGGAGAGGTCACCATGCTCTTCGAACCCCTGCCCGTGCCCGCCTCGGTGGCGATCTTCGGGATCGGCAACATCGGACTCGAGCTCACCCGGATCCTCGCCCGCCACGATCTCGACCTGACCGTGTCCGATTCACGGCCGGAACAGCTCGAAGCTCTCGATGAGTTGGAGGAGCCGGTGGCGCGGATCCGCCGCGAATTCGCTGTCGTCGGGGAAGAGGTGATCACGGAGCTGCCGGCCGGAGCGCACGTGGTCATCATGACCCATGACCATGCCGAGGACCTGCACCTGTGCTCCGCGGCGCTGACCCGCGGCGACCTCGGATCGGTCGGGCTCATCGGCTCGAACGCGAAATGGCAGCGCTTCCGCAAGAACCTCGCCTCCGAAGGCTTCGCGCCCGAGGTCATCGACGCCATCCGGTGCCCCATCGGACTGCCCGACCTGCCCGGCAATGCACCCGCGACGATCGCCGTGAGCGTCGCCGCGGATCTGCTCGGCCGCATGGCCTGACTCTTCACCACCACTGACTTTCACCACCACTGACTCAAGGAGAACCACTGTGGTCATCTACCGTGCCCGCGTCTTCGATACGCCGGACAACCCATTCACCGGCGGCCGGCTGCGTTCGGCGGCCGATGTCGCCCTCGTCGTCGACGACGGACTCATCACCTCCCGCACCGACTTCGACTCCGCCCGGGCAGCGCACCCCGAGGCGCAAGTCGTCGACCTCCGCGACGGTGTGCTCATCCCCGGACTCATCGACACCCACGTCCATCTGCCGCAGGTCAGGGCCATCGGCCATCTCGGGCGGCCGCTGCTCGACTGGCTCGACCAGTGCGCCCTGCCCGAAGAGGCGAAGCTCGGAGACCCCGCCTACGCGAAGGCGGTGGCCGGTGAATTCCTTACGGGACTGATCTCGGCGGGGACCACCTCGGCGATGGTCTTCGGTTCGCACTTCGCGGGCGCCATGGACACCTTCTTCGCCGCCGCTTCAGCATCGGGGCTGCGGATCACCTCCGGGCTGGTGACGAGCGACCGGAACCTGCCCGATGCGCTGCTCACCGACGTGGAGCGTTCGACCGAGGAGAGCCAAGCGCTCATCGACCGGTGGCACGGCAAGGGACGACTGCGCTACGCGGTGACCCCGCGATTCTCGTTCTCTGCGGGACCGGAGCTGCTGGCTGCCGGCGGCCGCCTCGTGGAGGAGAACCCGGGCGTCTGGGTGACCTCGCACCTGAACGAGAACGTCGATGAGATCTCCGGGGTCGCGCAGATCCACCCGGATGCCCGTGATTATCTCGATACGTACGACCGGGCGGGACTCGTCGGTCGGCGCACAGTGCTCGCGCACAACGTCCACCCGCAGGATCGGGAATTGGCACGGATGGCTGAGGCCGGGTCCGTGGCCGCGCACTGCCCGACCTCGAACTCGGCTCTGGCCAGCGGCTTCTTCCCGCTGCGTCGGCATGTCGAGGCCGGCGTCCGGGTGGCACTGGGTTCGGACGTCGGAGCGGGCACCGGGTTCAACCTGCTCAAGGAGGGCGTGCAGTCATACTTCATGCAGCAGCTCGACCCGGCCGGGGGAGTGGCGCTGACCTCTGCGCATCTGCTGCACCTGGCGACCTCTGCCGGCGCCGAGGCGCTCGAGCTCGATGAGGTCGGGGTGCTCGGCGAGGGCAAGCGCTTCGACGCCGTGCTCATCCGCCCGGCCGAGGGCCAGCCCTTGGACGTCGGCATCCGCCACGCCGCCGACGACGGCGACGCCTTGGCGAAGATCTTCGCCATGGGCACCCCGGGCGACATCGCGGACGTCTGGGTCGACGGCGTCTCCCTCCACCCCTAATTGCTACCTGACGGCGGCCCAGCAACCTCGCGCGAGGTTGCTGGGCCGCCGTCAGGTAGTTCTGGGGGACAGGTCTTGACGGGAGCTCCAAGGGCGACTTATGCTGATTTCACGGAATGGAAACACACTTCCACAATACGGAAAACAGCGGCAACTCAAAGGAGAGCTCCATGTCCCAGAACTTCACTTCACCTGGCAGCTACGTCCTCAACTGCTCGACCCTGCTCACCGAACTGCCCGTTCTCGAGCGCGCGCAGGCCGCGAAGGACGCCGGTTTCGACGACGTCGAATTCTGGTGGCCCTTCGACGGGAACCCGAGCCCCACCTCGGCGGAGGTCGATGAGTTCATCGCCTCCCTCGAATCCGCAGGCGTCGCCTTCAAAGGCCTGAACTTCTGGGCCGGAAACATGGCAGCAGGCGATCGCGGAATGGTCTCGATCATCGGCGCCGAAGAGGACTTCGCGAAGAACGTCGACATCGTCGTCGACATCGGCCGCCGCACCGGCTGCCGCGCCTTCAACGCGCTCTACGGTCTGCGCACCGACGGACAGGACCCGGCCGCTCAGGACGCCACCGCCGCCGCCAACCTGGCGCTGGCCGCCGGCAAGGTCGCCGAAATCGGCGGATCCGTCCTCGTCGAACCCGTCTCCGGAGCCGAGGCCTACCCGCTCAAGCGCTACGCCGACGCCGCCGAGGTGGTCGCCCAGGTCCGCGCCGACGGACCCGAGAACATCGCCGTGCTCGCCGACTTCTACCACATGCACGTCAACGGCGACGACGTCGCGGTCGTCATCGAAGCCGAAGCCGCGAACTTCGGCCACATCCAGATCGCCGACGCCGACGGCCGCGGGGCACCGGGAACCGGGTCGCTGCCGCTGCGCCAGTGGATCGACCGCGCCTACGAGCTCGGCTACACCGGAGCCGTGGCGCTCGAATACAAACAGGACCGCGCGACCGCCTTCGACTGGCTCGACCGCGCCGCCCAGACCGCCTGAACATCACCACCGACGACTCGAAGGAAACCCCCACCATGTCCAAGACCATCGCTTTCATCGGACTCGGCATCATGGGCCTGCCCATGGCCAAGAACCTCGTCAACGCCGGATTCGACGTCCGCGGCTTCAACCGCACCCCGGCCAAGGCCGACGCCCTCGCCGAGGCGGGAGGCAGTGCCGCCGCCACCATCGCTGAGGCGGTGGACGGGGCCGACGTCATCATCACCATGGTTCCCGACTCACCCGACGTCGAAGCCGTGCTCACCGGCGACGACGGAATCCTCGCCCACGCGTCCGCCGGGGCCACCTGGATCGACTTCTCCACCATCCGCCCCGACGTCGCGAAGGACCTGGCCGAACAGGCCAAGACCGCCGGCCTCAAACCGCTCGATGCCCCCGTCTCCGGAGGGGAGCCCGGAGCCATCGACGGTGTCCTCTCCGTCATGATCGGCGGCGACCAGGCCGACTTCGACGCCGTATCCGATGTCTTCGACGCCGTCGGCAAGACCATCGTCCTCGTCGGCCCCTCGGGAGCCGGCCAGACCGTCAAGGCCGCGAACCAGCTCATGGTCGCCGGCAATATCGGACTCCTCGCCGAGGCCGTCGTCTTCCTCGAAGCCTATGGAGTCGAAACAGGTGCGGCCCTGCAGGTCCTCGGCGGCGGTCTGGCCGGATCCAAGGTGCTCGACCAGAAGGGGCAGAAGATGCTCGACCGCTCCTTCGACCCCGGATTCCGGCTCGAACTCCACCACAAGGACATGGGCATCGTCACCGCCGCCGCCCGCGAGGCCGGAGTCGCGATCCCGCTCGGCGCCACGGTCGCCCAGCTCGTCGCCGCAACAGTGCAGCAGGGCAACGGAGGACTCGATCACTCGGGCCTCTTCACCGTCATCGAAGCCCTCTCAGGCAAGAACGAGAACTGAACGACCGCCTCGGCGAGGCCACACCAGCCGGGCGGGGTCGTCGGCCCAACGACACCAACGGTCCCGCCCAACCATGAACCGAGCCGGCGACAGCGTCGTCGCCGGCTCACGAACAAAGGACGAACAATGACACGCATGCGCGCAGTCGACGCCGTTGTGCTCATCCTCGAGAAGGAAGGTGCCACCGAGACCTTCGGGCTGCCGGGGGCGGCGATCAACCCGCTCTACTCGGCGATGAAGGCCCACGGCGGAATCCGCCACACCCTCGCCCGGCACGTCGAGGGAGCCTCCCACATGGCCGACGGATACACCCGTTCGGCACCGGGCAACATCGGAGTCTGCCTGGGCACCTCGGGCCCGGCAGGCACCGACATGATCACCGGCCTCTACGCCGCGGCCGCAGACTCCCAGCCGATCCTGTGCATCACCGGCCAGGCACCCGTCGCCGTGCTCGACAAGGAGGACTTCCAGGCCGTCGACATCGCCTCGATCGCGAAGCCCGTGACGAAGATGGCCAAGACGGTGCTCGAAGCCGGGCAGGTGCCCGGTGTCTTCCAGACCGCGTTCCAGCTCATGCGCTCTGCCCGTCCCGGACCCGTGCTCATCGACCTGCCCATCGACGTGCAGCAGACCGAGATCGAATTCGACATCGACACCTACGAACCGCTGGCCCCGGCGAAGCCCGCGGCCACCGCGACGCAGGCGGAGAAGATCCTCGACCTCATCGCCGAGGCGGAGCACCCGATCATCATCGCCGGCGGTGGAATCATCAACGCCGACGCCGCCGCCAGGCTCGTCGAATTCGCCGAACTCACCTCCATCCCGGTCTCGCCGACCCTCATGGGCTGGGGTGCGATCCCCGATGACCACCCGTTGGCCGCGGGCATGGTCGGAATCCAGACGCATGTGCGCTACGGCAATGCGTCCTTCCTCGAATCCGATCTCGTCATCGGCATCGGCAACCGCTGGGCCAATCGCCACACCGGGAATCTGGACGTGTACCGCAAGGGTCGGAAGTTCGTCCACATCGACATCGAACCCACCCAGATCGGACGCGTCTTCGCCCCCGACTACGGGGTCGCTTCCGACGCCGGAGCCGCCCTCGACGCACTGCTGGCTGCCGCACGCTCTCGGTCGGGCGGGCTGCCGGACTTCACCGGTTGGGCCGGCGAATGCACGGCACGGAAGTCGACCGAGCACCGGAAGACGAACTTCACCGAGGTGCCGATCAAACCCCAGCGTGTCTACCAGGAGATGAACCAGGCCTTCGGCCGCGACGTCACCTACGTCTCGACGATCGGGCTCAGCCAGATCGCCGGCGCCCAGATGCTGCACGTCTACCGACCTCGGCACTGGATCAACGCGGGACAGGCCGGACCCCTGGGCTGGACCGGACCGGCCGCGCTCGGTGTGGCCAAGGGCAAGCCCGGCGAGACCGTCGTGGCGCTGTCGGGCGACTACGACTTCCAGTTCATGATCGAAGAGCTCGCCGTCGGTGCGCAGCACCAGATCCCCTATGTCCACGTCGTCGTCAACAACTCCTACCTCGGTCTCATCCGCCAGTCCCAGTGCGGATTCGAGATGGACTATGAGGTGTCGCTGGCATTCGAGAACATCAACACCGCCGGTTCCGCATCGTCCGGTTACGGAGTCGACCATGTGGCCGTCGCCCAGGGGCTCGGGTGCAAGGCGCTGCGGGTCGAGGACCCCGAACTCATCGGCGAAGGCCTGCGCGTGGCCAAGGAGCTCATGGACGAACACCAGGTGCCCGTGGTCGTCGAGGTCATCCTCGAGCGCGTCACGAACATCTCGATGGGAACCGCCCTCGATCAGATCAACGAGTTCGAGACGCTCGCCCAGACCCCGGCCGACGCTCCGACGGCGCTGAGCCCGATGGGCGAACTGGCTGCAGCGAAATAGGCAGGGTCCAACCCGCCGGGGGGCTGGGCCGAACCGCCCGAGCCGAGTAGGCTAGAACGGTATACCGAAACTGAATCCACCGGCCCCCAGGGGCGGGCGACCGAGGAGGAACATGAGCAACGACGCCGACTTCGACCTGATCATCCATGCCGAGAAGGCTCTGCTGCCGGAGGGCATCGAACTGGTGACGATCGGGGTCAGGGACGGGAGGATCGCCGAGATCGCCCGCGGTGGACAGGATCTGGGCACAGCCGCCTCGGCGGAGGTGAAAGTCATCGAGATCGCGGATGATCAGGTGCTGCTGCCCGGTCTCGTCGACTCCCACGTCCACGTCAACGATCCCGGTCGCGCCGAATGGGAGGGCTTCGCCAGCGCCACCCGCGCGGCCGCGGCCGGGGGAGTGACGACGATCGTCGACATGCCGCTGAACTCGCTGCCACCGACGGTCGACGTCGCAGCTCTGGAGACGAAACGGGCGGTCGCCGAGCCCAAGGCCTTCGTCGACGTCGGCTTCTGGGGCGGGGCGATCCCCGGCAACACCGCGGATCTGCGCCCCCTGCATGAGGCCGGCGTCTACGGGTTCAAATGCTTCCTCGAGGACTCCGGCGTCGAGGAGTTCCCGCCGCTGGAACCGGCGGAGATGACGGCGGACATGGCCGAGATCGCCTCCTTCGACGGAATGCTCATCGTCCATGCCGAGGATCACGAGGTGATGACCTCGGCACCGAAGAACTCGGGTCCGAGGTTCGCTGACTTCCTCGCCACGCGCCCCCGCGAGGCCGAGAACGTCGCGATCGCCCGCGTCATCGACGCTGCTCGGGAGACCGGTGCCCGGGCGCACATCCTGCACCTGTCCTCGGCGGATGCGCTCGATCAGATCGCTGCGGCCAAGGCTGAAGGGGTCAAGCTCACCGTCGAGACCTGCCCGCACTACCTCGTCTTCACTGCCGAGGAGATCCCGGACGGGGCGACCACGCACAAGTGCTGCCCGCCGATCCGCGAGGAATCGAACCGGGAGGCGCTGTGGCAGGGCCTCATCGACGGCACGATCGACTGCATCGTCTCCGACCATTCGCCCTCGACGGCCGAGCTCAAGCTGCTCGACACGGGCGACTTCGGTGCGGCGTGGGGTGGGATCTCGTCGCTGCAGCTGGGACTCTCGCTCGTGTGGACCGAAGCAGCGAAGCGCGGAATCGAGCTCGCCGAGGTGGTCCGCTGGATGTCCGCGGCACCGGCGGCCGTGGCTCGGGTCGAAGGCAAGGGTTCGATCGCCGAAGGCAATGACGCGGACTTCGCCGTCTTCGCCCCCGACGACGAGTGGACCGTGCGGGCGACGGAGCTCTGGCATCGCAACCAGATCAGCGCGTACGACACCCGCACCGTCCGCGGTCGGGTCACGCAGACGGTGCTGCGCGGGGCCCCGGTCGACTTCGAGACCCCGGGAGGCCGCCTCCTCAAAGCCCGCTGATTTACTACCTGACGGCGGCCGTGCCACCTCGCGCGAGGTGGCACGGCCGCCGTCAGGTAGTTGTGGGGAGAAGTTATCCACAGATTGCTCTCGGTTATTGTCTTTTGAAGGTCAAGAGTGCAGTTTGGTGTCATGTACTTAAGTATGACGACGCAGAAGCTCTATCGGCTCGGGTTCACCAAAGACGAGATTCGGCGCGGGGAGAAGTGCTGCCTCGAACGCGTAGCGCGAGGACGGTATGTGGCCACCGGCTCCTGCACGGACGCGCGACATGAGCCGATCTGGTCGGCACTGAGTGAAGAGGACTTCGAGGAGTTCGGCCACCACGGCGACATGCGTGATGAGATCGAGCGTCTTCGCGTACTCATCCGGACTCGTGCTGAGAAGATCCACACCGCTTCTGGACGGTGGCGAGTGTCGAAGGGGCGTGAGGTCTTCTCGCATCTGTCGGCGGCGCTCATCCACGGCCTCCCGATCGCCTATCCGGCCGAGTCCAGGGTGGAGGTGCTGCGTCCCAACATCAGCCGCAAGTACAAGCACCTCTATGTCCGGGACAGAGAGGTTCCGTCACCACATCGCCAGATGGTCGGCATCTATGCGGTGACGACGATGGAACGGACGCTCATCGACGTCGCCCGCGACTACGGACCCGATATGTCGGTGCCGATGCTTGACGAGGTGATCCGCCGACGCCGCACCGCGCGATTCCGCATCGAGGCTGTGCTGGCCGAATGCCCCGAACTACGCGGGGACGCGGCGGTGCTGCGCGCCCTCGACCTCACTGATGGCAGGCGCGAAGCCCCGTCGGAGTCGATCGCAGCAGTGCGCTTCTTCGAACACGGAATCATCGGCTTCGAACCGCAAGTCGAATTCTTCGACCACTCCGGAGGCGTTGTCGCCCGAGTCGACTTCTGCAATCACGATGCCCGTCTGATCATCGAGATCGACGGCGTGGAGAAGTACACGATGAATGGACGTTCGCCGGAAGAGAGCATCGCCGCGGAGAAGGCGCGTCAGGCCGCACTCGAAGCCAGGGGGTACACGATCATCCGGCTCACATACGGCGATCTCTTCCGCGCGGCTCCGTTCGAGCGGATCCTCGGAGAGCTCGCCACCCGTCTGCGCACGAACTGAGTGCCCGGAAACGCTCCCAGACGCAGGTGGCGGCGGCGGTGCCACCTCGCGCGAGGTGGCACCGCCGCCGCCAGGTAGCAATTAGGGGAGGAGCTGGGTGCGGAGGCGGGCCACGTGGCCGCGGGCGTCGACGTTGTACTCGGCGTGGGTGAGCGTGCCGTCGGCGCCGATGACGAAGGTCGAGCGCTGGGTGCCCTGGAACGTGTGCTCGCCGACCGTCTTCTGTCCATAGCTGCCGTAGGCCTTCGCCACTGCAGCGCCAGGGTCGGAGAGCAGCGAGAAGGTCAGCCCCTCCTCGGCGGCGAACTCCTTGAGCGATTCGGTGTCATCGGGGGAGACCCCGAGGACCTCGAAGCCGGCGGCCGCCAGCGCCGAGAGGTTGTCCCGGAAGTCGCAGGCCTCCGTTGTGCACCCCGGCGATGCGGCCTTCGGGTAGAAGTAGAGGATGACGCTGCGTCCGGCATAGTCGGCCTTCGACACCGTCCGCCCCTCGGCGTCGGTGAGCGTGAAGTCGGGAGCGATGTCTCCGACGGTGAGCTGAGTCTGAGTGGTCGTGGTCATGGTGCGTCCTTTCGTCGTTGAAATGGTGCGTCCAGCGGCGCGCTGAGTGCGCACGCCTGCGCGGCCGTGTCCTCGATGAGCGCTTCGGCGCGCTCGGACAGGGTGGTGAGGTCCGCCGGTCCCGGTGCGATCGACAGCGCCGCCGTGATCCCGGCTTCCCGGCATTCCGCGGCGGTCAGGCCGACCCGACCGGCGATGACGATCACCCTCGCCGAGGCGGGGGCATGGTCCCGCACGGCCGCGACGACTTTCCCGCCCAAGGATTGGGAATCGAAGGACCCCTCTCCGGTGAGCACGAAATCAGCGCCGGCCAGGGCCTCGGACAGGCCCACGGCCTCGGCGACCATCGTCGATCCGGGAACCACCTCGGCGCCGAGCAGCGTCGTCAGCGCCAGCGGAATCCCGCCGGCAGCCCCGAATCCCGGAGTCGCCGCCAGGTCTTTCGCCTCGGCAGAGGTGCCGGTGAGCACCTCGGCCAAGTGGGCGAGTCCGGAATCGAGCACGGCCACCGAGTCCGCGTCCGCCCCTTTCTGCGGACCGAAGACCGCAGCGGCCCCGCGGGGCCCGGTGAGGGGATTGTCGACGTCGACGGCGATGCGCCACCGCACGGCCGTCGCCCGCCGGTCCAGCCCCGAGGTGTCGACCGCAGCGATCGCGGCCAGGCCGCCTCCGCCCGGCGCGACCGGCTGACCTGCGGCATCGGTGAAACGGGCGCCGAGGGCGGCCAGTATTCCGGTCCCGCCGTCCGTGCTCGCCGAGCCGCCGATGCACAGCAGGATCTCCTCGACGCCGAGGTCGAGCGCCGCGGTCGCGATGAGCCCGACACCATAGGTGTCGGCGCGTTCGGGCCGCAGCTCCACGTCCGAGACCTGCGGCAGGCCATTGGCTTGGGCCGCCTCGATGACCGCGGTCTTTCCGTCGGGGGAGAGGCCGAAGTCCGCCGAGGCGGTCCTGCCCAAGGCATCGACCGTGTCGACGGTGCGCGGCCGGGTTCCCCAGACGGCGAGCAGGGCGTCGAGCGTGCCCTCCCCGCCGTCGGCGAAGGGCAGTTCGGTGACTCGTGCGCTGGGGAAGACTGCTCGAGCTCCGCGGGCCATGGCGGCTGCGGCGGCCGGAGCGGAGGCCGAACCCTTGAATGAGTCAGGGGCGCAGACGATTGACGGGGTCTGATCTGTCGTTGTCAGGCTCATGCACTCATTCAACCTCATCGTCGATGGCCGGGTGTGCGGCGGCTGCCACACGAACAGTATCCACTATACGGAAGAAAGTTTCCACAAAAATGTGTGAGCAATTTGACATTGCCGATGACGCCCAGCAGACTCGGAGCAGTTGTTCGGAAATGGTATTCCGAACGGTGAAAGTCATTCAGCGCCTGCCAAGGAGGTCACCGTGGACCTGGCCGAGTTCAACCGACTCCCAGCCGATGATGCCCGCGGAATTCTGCGTCCCTGCCTCGACGTCGACCGGTGGATCGACGCGATCGTCGACGCCCGCCCCCTGGCCGACCTCGACTCCGCCGAGGCGGCGTCCCGCGCCGCCGCACCGCTGACCACCGCCGAGATCGACGCGGCGATGTCCCATCATCCGCGCATCGGTGAGAAGGCGAAGGGTGACAGCGCCGAGGCGGCCCATTCGAGCCGTGAACAGGCCGGACTCGGCACCTTGGAAGCAGACGTGCAGTCCCAGCTGGCCGCGGGCAACGCCGCCTACGAAGACCGCTTCGACCGCGTCTTCCTCATCCGCGCCGCCGGTCGCACCCCTGAGGAGATCCTCTCCGAACTGCAGCGCCGCATGGACAACACCGACGAGGATGAGACCGCCGAGGTCGGGCAGCAGCTCATCCAGATCGCCGAACTGAGACTCGAAGGGATCCTCTCATGAGCTTCATCACCGCCCACGCGCTCGACTCCATGGTCGGCACCCCCGCCGCCGACCTCGAGGTCACTCTCTACTCCGGTGCCGAAGTCATCGTCTCGGCCCGCACCGACGACAACGGGCGAGTCTCCGACTTCGGCCCCGACCACCTCGAGCCGGGGGACTACCGGATCGTCTTCGGCACCGGCGACTACTTCGCGGCCAGGGAGATCGATCACTTCCACCCCGTGGTCACCATCGACTTCACCGTCCAGGCCGGGCAGGAGCACTATCACATTCCCCTGCTGCTCAGCCCCTTCGCCTACAGCACCTACCGCGGCAGCTGAGCCGCGCCCGCAATCGCTCACAGGGGAAGCAGGCCCCCTGCAGGATCGCCATCCTCAACAAACCGCCGAAGCCGACCGGGAACTGCCGGCAGGCCTCGCCAATCGAATGGTCACGGCGTGTGCAGGTGCGCACGCCGACGAACTGGAGGAAGAAAATGAGCAAGGTCCGACTGACATCGAACCAGTACGGCAAGGCGGAGAACCGACTCATGCGGGTCTACCGCGACACCGACCGCCACGAGATCCGCGATCTCAATGTCACCTCACAGCTGTGGGGCGACTTCGAGACCGCTCACACCGAAGGCAACAACGAGCACGTCGTCGCCACCGACACCCAGAAGAACACGGTCTTCGCGAAGGCCAAGGAGCTGGGCGTGAGCTCGCCCGAACAGTTCCTCATGGGCCTGGCCGACCATTTCACCTCAAGCTTCGACTGGGTCACCGGCGGACGCTGGGAAGCCGAAGAATACGGCTGGGACCGGATCAACGACCACAAGCACTCGTTCTACAAGTCCGCTCCCGAGGTCCGCACCGTCGTCTTCACCCGTGACGGCGACAAGGACACGCTGATCTCCGGCTTCAACGGACTCACCGTGCTTAAGACCACGGAGTCGGGCTTCGTCGGCTACCCGAAGGACAAGTACACGACCCTGCCGGAGACCCAGGACCGGATCCTCGCGACCGATATCGCCACCCGGTGGATCTACAACACCACCGACCTCGACTTCGAAGCCGTGTACACCAAGGTCAAGGAGATCATCCTCGACTCCTTCACCGATCACTTCTCCCACGCCCTGCAGCACACGCTGTACCAGATGGGCGAGAAGGTCATCGAGGCCGTGCCGGAGATCGACGAGATCCGCTTCTCCTGCCCGAACAAGCACCACTTCCTCTATGACATCGAACGTTTCGGGCTCGAGAACCCGAACGAGGTCTTCATCGTCGCCGACCGCCCCTACGGCCTCATCGAAGCCACCTTCACCCGTGAAGGTGTCGACGAGAACAAGGACGCATGGGCACAGGTCGCCGGCTTCTGCTGAGATCTGAACATCACCTGCTGAGACAGGACTTTCCATCTCCGGGCTCCCGGGGTACTGTTCCGGGAGCCCGGACCCCGTGAGAAGGAAACCCCGATATGACACAGGACACAACCTCGGCGAGTCCGAGGGGAAGCGTCGACGAAGAGGCCGATGAATGGATCGAGTCCTGGGAAGGGCTCGTCGGCGCGCGCGGAACCCAGCGCGCGGGCGAGATCATGGAGGCGCTGCGTGCACGCGCGGCCACGAACTCCGTTGCCCAGCCCAAGGTCACCACCACTGACTACGTCAACACCATCCCCGTTGACCAGGAGCCGTTCTATCCCGGCGAGGAGAGGGTCGAGCGCCGCTTCCGCAGATGGCTGCGGTGGAACGCCGCCATGCTCGTCCATCGCGCGCAGCGGCCCGAGATCTCCGTGGGCGGGCACATCTCCACCTACGCCGGCGCCGCCACGCTCTACGAAATCGGATTCAACAACTTCTTCCGCGGTCAGGACCACCCCGGCGGCGGCGATCAGGTCTTCTTCCAGGGCCATGCCTCACCGGGAATGTACGCCAGGGCGTTCCTCGAGGGCCGCCTGACCGAGGCCGACCTCGACGGGTTCCGGCAGGAGGTCTCGCGTGCCCCGCACGGACTGAGCTCGTATCCGCACCCACGGCTGATGCCGGAGTTCTGGCAGTTCCCGACCGTGTCGATGGGTCTGGGTCCGATCAACGCGATCTACCAGGCGCAGATGAACCGCTACCTCCACAACCGCGGCATCTCCGACACCTCGGATCAGCGGGTGTGGGCGTTCCTCGGCGACGGCGAGATGGACGAACCCGAATCGCGCGGCGCCCTGCAGCTGGCCGCGAACGAAGGGCTGGACAACCTCACCTTCGTCATCAACTGCAACCTCCAGCGCCTCGACGGACCCGTGCGCGGAAACGGCAAGATCGTCCAGGAGCTCGAGGCGACCTTCACCGGCGCCGGCTGGGACGTCATCAAGGTGCTGTGGGGCCGTGAATGGGACGACCTGCTGGCCAAGGACCGCACCGGCGACCTCGTGAAGATCATGAACGAGACCCTCGACGGTGACTACCAGACCTTCAAGGCCGAATCCGGCGGATTCATCCGCGACAACTTCTTCGGCCGGACACCTGCGACGAAGGGGCTCGTCGACCACCTGTCCGACGACGACATCTGGAACCTCAAACGCGGCGGCCACGACTATCACAAGGTCTTCGCCGCCTACCAGAAGGCCGTGAACACCAAGGGCAAGCCGACCGTCATCCTCGTGCAGACCGTCAAGGGCTACGGCTTGGGCACGACGTTCGAGTCCCGCAATGCCACGCACCAGATGAAGAAGTTCACCGCCGACGACGTCAAGGCCTTCCGCGATCGGATGGACATCCCGATCAGCGACAAGGTCATCGACGAGGACCCGTACGCGGTGCCCTACTACCACCCGGGCAAGGATTCCGAAGAGATCCAGTACATGCTCGACCGTCGGCGTCAGCTCGGCGGATTCCTGCCGGCACGCAAACCCGAGCACAACAAGATCACCCTGCCCGCGCCCAGCGACAAGGCATTCGCACAGACGAAGAAGGGCTCGGGGCAGCAGATGGCCGCCTCGACTATGGCCTTCGTCCGGCTGCTCAAGGACCTCATGCGAGAGAAGGGGCTGGGCGAGCGGATCGTGCCCATCATCCCCGATGAGGCCCGCACCTTCGGCATCGACGCGTTCTTCCCGACCGCGAAGATCTACAACCCGAACGGGCAGAACTACCTCGCCGTCGACCGCGAGATGTTCCTCTCGTACAAGGAGGCCACGAGCGGCCAGCTCCTCCACGTGGGCATCAACGAGGCCGGTGCCGCGGCCGGATTCACCGCCGCGGGAACCGCGTACTCCACCCACGGCGAACCGATGATCCCGATCTACGTGTTCTACTCGATGTTCGGGTTCCAGCGCACCGGTGACGCCTTCTGGGCTGCCGGCGACCAGATGACCCGCGGGTTCATCATCGGCGCCACCGCCGGACGGACGACCCTGACCGGTGAGGGCCTGCAGCACGCCGACGGACATTCCCCGGTGCTCGCGGCCACGAACCCGGCCGTGCGCGTCTTTGATCCGGCCTTCGGCTACGAGATCGGGCACATCGTCCGCGACGGTCTGCATCGCATGTACGGAGAGCACGACCTCGGCGAGGACGAGCGCAACGTCATGTACTACCTCACCGTGTACAACGAGCCGATGCTCCAGCCGGCCGAACCGGAGGACGTCGACGTCGAGGGCATCCTCAAGGGCATCCACCGCGTCGCCGAGGCGGCCCCCGGCGACCGTCCGCAAGCGCAGCTGCTCGCCTCCGGTGTGGCCGTGCCCTGGGCTCTCGAGGCCCGGGACCTGCTCGCCGCCGACTGGGGCGTCGATGCCGCCGTGTGGTCAGTGACCTCATGGGCGCAGCTGCGCCGCGACGGCCTCGAATGCGAAGCCGCGGAGCTCAGCGCCGCCGACGGCACCGAGTCGGCCGACCGCGTGCCGTACGTGCGTCAGAAGCTGGAGGGTCAGCCTGGCCCGATCGTGGCCACGAGCGACTTCGACTCCACCCAGCCGGATCTCATTCGGCCGTACCTGGACCACGATTTCGCGACGCTCGGCGCCGACGGGTTCGGCTTCTCCGACACCCGCGCCGCCGCGCGCAGGCACTTCAAGATCGACGCGCACTCGATGGTCGTGCGCACCCTGCAGCTGCTTGCCAAGCGCGGTGAGATCGACGGATCCATTCCCGCCGAGGCGGCTCGACGTTATCGTCTGAACGACGTCAACGCCGGCACCTCGGGAACGGCCGGCGGAGACTCCTGACCCGGTCCGGGAGCTGAAGCCAGAGTCAGCGGCCGCTCTGCATCTCTGCGGAGATGCGGGCGGCCGCGTCTTTGAGCAGGGGCACGGCGCGATCGGCGAACGACTGGTCGACGCGGCTGATCGGACCCGATACGGAGATCGCCAAAGGAGCGGGGGAGTCCGGGATAGCCATGGCGAAGCAGCGCACGCCGAGCTCCTGCTCCTGCTCGTCGATGGCATAGCCGCGCTCGCGGATGCGGCCCAGCTCGGCCTCGAGGTCTTCGATCGTCCCGATGCTGTATTCCGTGGGGGTGGGCATGCCGGCGGTGGCGGCGATATGCCGGACCTGCTCGGACTCGAGCCCCGCGAGAATGGCCTTGCCGACCCCGGTGGCATGCATATGGGCACGGCGTCCCACCTCGGTGAACATCCTCATCTGGCGTTCGGAGGCGACCTGATCGACGTAGACCACCATGTCTCCGTCCATCGTCGCCACATTCGCCGACTCCCCGAGCTCGGCGACGAGCTCGCGCAGATAAGGGCGGGCGACGGCACCGAGCTGGGAGCCGGCGATATCGCCGAGTCGCACCAGCCCGGGCCCGAGCGCATAGCCGCGGTCGGGCAGCTGACGGACCACACCGAGGTTGACCAGGGTGTTGAGCAGACGATGGATCGTC
Source organism: Brevibacterium sediminis (assembly GCF_013623905.1). GTDB lineage: Bacteria > Actinomycetota > Actinomycetes > Actinomycetales > Brevibacteriaceae > Brevibacterium > Brevibacterium sediminis. Next base: position 219,002 of record NZ_JABKDD010000003.1, on the reverse strand, counting down.
GGCAGGGGCAGATTGACGTCCGCGGCGATATGGCTCAGCGTCGCCGATCCTGCGGAGTTAGCGATGCACTCAAGCAGTCCGAACGCGCGTTCGACGGACTGCACGCCGCCCTTGGACTGGCGGATCGCCGGGGTGTCCTTGCTGCTCATCGATGTTCCTTAATCTGTGGTGAGTCTCGGCAGTGAAACTCCGTTCAGTCTAGTCCCGAAATGGAAGAAACTTTCCGAATCCACTGACACCGTCTAGTATTTCCACTAGGCAAAAGTTATTATCCATAATACGGAAACTCGATATCAAGGAGGATATTGCCCATGGTCGCCACCAGCCCCGGATACTCCATCACTCTGCGCGTCGGCACCCAGGTCGGTCAGGCCTCGACCTCCGACCTCGTCGCCGCGGCCGCCGCCGCCGGCGCGTCAGTCACCGCCCTCGACGTCGTCGAGTCCACTCCGCGCTCGGTCATCATCGACGTCAGCGCCGATACCCGCGACGTCGCCCATGCCGACGAAGTCTCCGATGCGCTGGGTGCCCTGCCCGGAGTCGACGTCCACAAGGTGTCGGACCGGACCTTCCTGCTCCACCTCGGCGGCAAGCTCGAATCCACCCCGAAGGTGCCCCTGCGCAACCGCGACGACCTCTCCCGCGCCTACACCCCGGGTGTGGCCCGTGTGTGCAAGGCGATCGCTGAGAACAAAGAGGATGCACGTCGGCTGACGATCAAACGCAACACCGTCGCCGTGGTCACCGACGGGACCGCGGTGCTCGGCCTCGGCGATATCGGCCCCGAAGCGGCCATGCCGGTGATGGAGGGCAAGGCCGTGCTGTTCAAGCAGTTCGCCGATGTCGACGCCTGGCCGGTGGCCCTCGACACGAAGGACACCGAGGAGATCATCTCCATCTGCAAGGCCATCGCACCGGCCTACGGCGGAATCAACCTCGAAGACATCGCTGCCCCGCGCTGCTTCGAGATCGAGGCCCGGCTGCGCGAGGAACTCGACATCCCCGTCTTCCACGATGACCAGCACGGCACCGGCGTCGTCACCCTCGCCGCGCTGAAGAACGCGCTCAAGGTCGTCGACAAGAAGATCGAGGACCTGCGCATCGTCGTCTCCGGAGTCGGCGCGGCCGGCAACGCCATCATCCGCCTCCTCCAGGTCGCCGGTGCCGCGAACATCATCGCCTGCGGCCGCGACGGGGCGATCGGCCCGGACTCGACGGTCGACACCGACCACAAGAAGTGGCTGCAGGCGAATACGAACCCCGAGGGCTTCTCCGGCACCCTCAAGGAAGCCGTCGTCGGCGCCGACGCGTTCATCGGCGTCTCCGCCCCGAATGTGCTCGACGGTGACGATATCGCGGCGATGAACAAGGACGCGCTGGTCTTCGCCATGGCCAATCCCGACCCCGAGGTGGACCCCGCCGAGGCGGCGAAACACGCAGCCGTCGTGGCCACCGGCCGCAGCGATTTCCCGAACCAGATCAACAATGTGCTCGCGTTCCCGGGAATCTTCCGCGGACTCCTCGACGCCGAAGCCCGCGACGTGGATGAGAACATCATGGTCGCCGCCGCCGATGCCATCGCCTCGTGCATCCCCGAGGACGAACTCCACCCCGGCTACGTCATCCCCTCCGTGTTCGATCCCGAAGTCGCGAAGAAGGTCGCCGAGGCGGTCGCCCGGGTCTCGTCCTGAAACCCCAGAGAGCCTTGCGTGCCTGGGGACGGAGAATGAGAGACAATGAGGCCAGGTCAGGCATCGCCGCCTCGCCGTCGAACCCCGTGCAGAGAAAGAGAATGTGAAAGTGGAACGATCAACACTCGCCGATATCGACTCACTGCTGGGAGACACGGACGAGCTACTGGCGACCGCGTACCCCGGTGATCGCGACGTCCGCCAGCCAGTGCACACCGTGTACGTGCCCGGACACCGCACGAGTGCCGACCTGCCGTACCAGTGGGGGCAGCAGGCGCTCGAATGCGTCGAGGCCCACGGCGGAATGCTGCAGCTGGCCGAACGCGTCATCACCGCCGCCCGGAAGGAATCCGGTCCCGCGATCCCCGGTCAGGTGCCCAGCATCCACCAGGTGGCCCGGGAGGCCGAACTCCTCGCCGAGGCGGTCACCGCGAAACTCGAACGTGAGCCGATCGAGGACCTGCGTCTGGACTTCGAAGACGGGTTCGGCGACCAGGGGGATGAGACCGAGGATCGGTGGGTCATCCAGGCCGCCCGCGATGCGGTGGCCGGCCGCGCGGAGAAGGCAGCCCCCGGCTTCGTCGGCATCCGGTTCAAATGCATGGAGTCAGCGACCCGGGAACGCGGTCTGCGCACTCTCGACCTGTTCCTCTCCGAACTCATCAAGGCAGGCGGCAGCCTGCCGGAGAATCTCGTGCTCACCCTCCCGAAGGTCAGCACCGTCGATCAGGTCCGGGCGATGGTGCTCGCCGCGCGAGCGCTGGAAGCCGAGCACAGCCTCGGTGAAGGGACTATCACCTTCGAGATCCAAGTCGAGACCCCGCAGCTCGTCCTCGCCGCCGATGGCACCGTGCCGCTGGCGACGGCGCTGCAGGCCGGGGCCGGGCGCGTGACTTCGCTGCACTACGGAACCTATGACTATTCGGCGTCGATGGGAGTGGCTGCGGCCTACCAGGCGATGGACCATCCGGTCGCGGATTTCGCGAAGAACCAGATGATGCTCGCCGTCGCCGGCACCGGAGTCCACCTCTCCGACGGGTCGACGAACATCCTCCCGCTCGGCGAACCCGCAGAGGTCCACCACGCGTGGGCGCTGCACGCCGGCCTCGTCCGCCGCCACCTCAAACGAGGGATCTACCAGGGCTGGGATCTGCACCCGCACCAGCTGCCGACCAGGTTCCTGGCGACCTTCGCCTTCTACCGCGAAGGCGGGCCACGGGCGGCGCAGCGCCTGCACGACTACGTGTTCAAGGCGGATTCGACGGTCCTCGACGAACCCGCGACCGCGAAGGCGCTCGCCCGCTACCTCGACCGAGGGCTCGTCTGCGGAGCCCACACCGAGGAGTTCGTGACCTCGCGGACGAACCTCAGCCTCACCCAGCTCGGGCAGCTCGCCCGCACCGGCTCGCTCGACTGAGCCCACCGACCACCGACCACCGACCGAAGGAGACCCCGCCCATGACGACGACCGACCCGTACACCTACTGGGCCCCGACCGGCGGCCACCCGCCGCAGTCCGATCTGCTCACCGACCGTGCCCTCGTCACCGAGGCCTATACGGTCATCCCGCGCGGAGTGATGCGCGATATCGTCACTTCGAATCTGCCCGAGTGGACCGGGACCCGGTCGTGGGTGCTGAGCAAGCCCGTGGCCGGGGGAGCGGTGACGTTCTCGCAGACGATCCTCGAAGTCGCACCCGGCGGCGGCTCGCAGGCGCCGGAACCGCAGCCCGAGGTCGAAGGGTTCCTCTTCGTCATGGCCGGAACGCTCGAGGTCACCCATGAGGGCACCGCGCACACGCTGACTCCGGGTGGGTTCGCGTTCCTGCCCGCCGGATCGACGTGGTCGGCGACGTCCACCGGCACCGAGGCGGCCCGCTTCCACTGGGTGCGCAAACGCTACCAGCCCGTGGCGGGGCTGACCCCTGAGGCGAAGTTCGGCAACGAGGCCGATGTCGAACCGTCGCCGATGCCCGGAACCGACGGACGCTGGCGCACGACCCGTCCGCTCGACCCGGACGACCTCGCCTACGACATGCACGTCAACATCGTCACCTTCGAGGCCGGAGCGGTCATCCCGTTCGCGGAGACGCATGAGATGGAGCACGGCCTCTACGTGCTCGAGGGCAAGGCCGTCTACCGTCTCAACGGCGACTGGGTCGAGGTGCAGGAGGGCGACTTCATCTCCATGCGCGCCTTCTGCCCGCAGGCCTGCTATGCCGGAGGGCCCGGACGCTTCCGCTACCTGCTGTACAAGGACGTCAACCGCCAGGTCGAGCTCTGAGGTTCTCGACGCTCCGAACTCCTGAGGGAACGTAAGAAGCGGCTGGCCGGAAAGGATTCCGGCCAGCCGCTTCTCCTGTATGTCAGTCGGCTGAGGGCGTCAGTCCACTCAGATGAGCTGCAGGGTCCGCGAGGTGTACTCGGAGACCTCCTTGAGCAGCGTCTCGTCATCGACGAGGTCGCGGCCGAGCGAGGGGATCATGTCCTTGAAGCTCTTCTCCCAGCCCGCGAACTCGCGCGGGAAGCAGGTCTTGAGCAGTTCGATCATGATCGGCACCGCGGTCGAGGCACCCGGTGAAGCACCGAGCAGGGTCGCCAGCGAACCGTCGGCGGACGAGATGAGCTCGGTGCCGAACTGGAGGACGCCGCCCTTCTTCGGATCCTTCTTCATCACCTGCACGCGCTGACCGGCCTGGATGAGTTCCCAGTCGGCGGGGTCGACGGAGGGGATGAAGGTCTGCAGGGCCTCGAAGCGGGCTTTCTTCGTTGCGGCGAGCTCACCGAGGAGGTACGTGACAAGATCCGTGTTGTCCTTGGCGACATTGAGCATCGTGCCGATGTTGTTTCCGCGCACGGACAGCGGCAGATCGGTGAAGCGGCCCTTCTTGAGGAACTTCGGCGAGAAGCCGGCGTAGGGGCCGAACATCAGGTAGTCCTGGCCGTCGACGACACGGGTGTCGAGGTGCGGCACCGACATCGGGGGAGCATCCTGAGCGGCCTGGCCGTACACCTTCGCCTGGTGGCGGGCGACGAGATCCTGGTTCGCGGTGCGCAGGAAGTAGCCGGAGACCGGGAAGCCGCCGTAGCCGCGTCCCTCCGGGATGCCGGACTTCTGCAGCAGCGGCAGTGCACCGCCGCCGGCGCCGACGAAGACGAACTTCGCGCCCACCTGGTGGGTCTCGTGCGAGAGCAGATCCTTCACGGTGAGAGTCCAGCCGTCGGAGGAACGGTCGAGGTCGGTGACCTGGTGGCTGGTGCGCACGGTCGCGCCCTTGGCGGCGACGTAGCTGAGCAGCTGAGACGACAGAGAGCCGAAGTCGACGTCGGTGCCCTGCTTGATGCGCGAGATGCCGTTGACCTGACCGGGACCACGGCCGGAGAACATCAGCGGCAGCCATTCGGCCTGAGTGTCCGCGTCCTCGGTGTATTCCATGTCCGCGAACAGCGGATTGCGCACCATCGTCTCGTAGCGGTTCTTGATGTAGTCACGTCCCTTGTCGCCGCGTCCGTAGCTGACGTGGGCGATGGGATTGATGAAGGTCGTCGGATCGGTGATGACACCGGTGTCGACGAGGTGCGACCAGTACTGGCGCGAGTGGTGGAACTGCTGGTTGATGTTCGAGGCCTTCTCCAGGTCGATCTGACCGTTGGAGTCCTCGGGGGTGTAGTTGAGTTCGCAGAGTGCGGCGTGGCCGGTGCCGGCGTTGTTCCAGGGGTCGGAGCTCTCCGTTGCCACATAGTCGAGCTTCTCGTAGACACGGATGTCCCAATCGGGCTGAAGTTCGGTCAGCATGGCGCCCAGAGTGGCGCTCATGATGCCGCCGCCGATCAAGACGACGTCGACTTTTTCCTGCGGTGAGGGCATTTGGACTCTCATTCCTCGTCTCTGACTACATGTATTCGTCTCTCAGGGTACTCTCCGGCATCGGCCCACCTGTAACCCGGGAGGAGGGAACGAAGCGTCGCGAGAGCATTCTCACAGCGGATGGACGTCCGCCCTGCTCGCCTTTATCCGACCATTCGGACGCTTTGGCAAGACAGTCTGTGTTGCCCGCCACAAGATATGCAACTATGGGCACATGTCCAAACGTTTCCAGCTCCGTGACGCGCTCGCCGAATTCCCTCCCTACGTTCCCGGCAAGCCTCCCGTCGCATCCCCCGGCCTGACCCCGTACAAACTGTCGTCGAACGAGAACCACCTGCCGCCGCTGCCGGGTGTCGTCGAATCGGCGGCATCCGCCTCGGCGATTCCGGGGAACTACCCCGATCCCACCGCAGCCGCGCTCGTGGCCGATATCGCCTCCCACCTCGATGTCGAACCCGCCGAGGTGGTCCCCGGCGCCGGGGCCTCCGAGGTCCTCACGGCGCTGACGAACATCACCCTCGAAGCGGGCACGTCCGTGGTCTATCCGTGGCCGTCGTTCGAGATGTACCCGATCCTCGCCTCGGCGCGGGGCGCGGAGAAGCGCCCCGTCGACCTCCTGGAAGACGGTCGACACGACTTCGCCGGGCTGGCCGCGGCGATCGATGACACGACCCGCCTCGTGCTGCTGTGCTCGCCGAACAATCCGACCGGTCCGACGATCACCGATGCCGAACTCGAGGGATTCCTCGCCGAGGTGCCCGAGTCCGTCATCGTCGTCCTCGACGAGGCGTACCTCGAATTCGCCACCGAGGCGGCCGACTCCCTCGCCGCTCGCGCCAAGCACCCGAATCTCGTGCTCGCCCGCACCTTCTCGAAGGCGCACGGCCTGGCAGGTCTGCGCGTGGGCTACGGCATCGCCGACGCCGAGATCGCCTCGGCGATGCGCCAGGTCATCGCCCCGTTCTCCGTCACCGCCGGTGCCCAGGCCGCCGCCCGGGAATCCCTGGCTCGCGTCGACGAGGTGGCCGTGCGCGCCAAGGAAGTCGCCGCGGTGCGCGACCGGTTCGCTCACGATCTGCGGGAGCTGGGTCTGTCCGTGCCCGATGCTCAGGGCAACTATGTGTGGATCGCGCTCGACCCCGAGGCGGCCGTCGCCTTCGAAGGTGAGTGCGCGAAGCAGGCCGTGGCCGTGCGTCGTCTGCAGGGCGGTGTGCGTGTGAGCATCGGACCCGATGAGGCTCTCGAGCGCGTGCTCAAGGTCGCCGCGTCGCTGTGACGATGAGTGCGGAGACGACGGTGGGCACGGACCTGGACGGACTTGCGGCCGAGCTGAGCGCGGGCGCCCTGGTCACCGATCGGGATGTCATCGAGTCCTATTCGTCGGATAAGGCCCTGTTCTGTCCGGTGGGGACCGCCTCGGCGCTCGTGCGAGCTGCCGACGTCGATGATGTGGTCGCGGTGATGCGCTTCGCCACCGCGCATCGGATCCCGGTGGTCACTCAGGGTGCCAGGACGGGTTTGTCGGGGGCGGCGAACGCCACCGACGGGGCGCTCCTGCTCAACGTCGCGAAGCTGAACGCGATCGTCGACATCGACGAGGTGAACCAGACCTGCCGTGTCCAGCCCGGTGTCATCAACCAAGACCTCAAATCGGCTCTGGCCGAGCACGGTCTGTCGTATCCGCCGGATCCGGGGTCGGTGGCGATCTCCACGATCGGCGGGAACGTCGCGACGAACGCCGGCGGCATGTGCTGTGTGAAATACGGGGTGACGCGAGACTACGTGCGCGGTCTGACCGTGGTCCTCGCCGATGGGACAGTGACCCGGTTGGGTCGGCAGACGGCGAAGGGTGTGGCCGGTCTCGATCTGGCGGGTCTGTTCGTCGGGTCCGAGGGGACTCTGGGAGTCATCGTCGAGATCACCCTCGGGCTCAGACCTCTGTTGACTCCGCCGGTGACCGGTGTCGGGATCTTCCCGGACTTGGAATCGGCCGGGCATACGGTCTCTGAGTTCATGGCCTCCGGGGCGGCCCCGTCGATGCTCGAGCTCATGGACGGAGGCACCGTGGGCATGATCAATGCCTATGGTGATTTCGGGCTGCCCGACGGGGCCGGTGCGCTGTTGTTGGTGCAGTCGGATGCTCCGGGGCAGGCCGGTGTGACCGAGCTGCAATCGTTCGAGGCGATCGCCAGAGCGCAGGGTGCCGATGAGGTGTTCTTCTCCGATGATCCGGCGGATTCGGAGATGCTGGTCGCGGCTCGTCGGGCTGTGTCTCCGGCGATGGAGAAGTACGTGTCGGGGCTCGGTGGGGGAGAGCTCATCGATGATGTGTGCGTTCCTCGGTCCCGCCTCGGCGAGTTCTTCGCCAGGTTGGACGAGATCGCGGCCCGGCATTCGGTGGAGGTGTCCACGGCCGGGCATGCCGGGGATGGGAATATGCATCCGAGTGTGCTCTTCGATGCCCAGGATGAGGCGAGTGTGGCCGAGGCGAAGGAGACGTTCGCTGAGATCATGCAGCTGGGTCTCGATCTGGGTGGGACGATCACGGGTGAGCATGGGGTCGGGTATCTGAAGAAGGGCTGGCTGGTGCGCGAACTCGATGCGGGTGCGCGGGCGCTGCAGACCTCGATCAAGGCGGCGGTGGATCCGTTGGGGATCCTCAACCCGGGCAAGATGCTCGGCTGATTCTCCTCTTCATGTCTCGGAATGTGACGGTTCGCGACCGACTGTGACCGGTCGCGGCCGGCCCCGTCAGGGCGCGGCCTAAGGTGCTGGGAAAAGAGAGGAATCCCCATGACGCTCACCCAGCTGCCCGTTCTCGACCTCAGCCTCGCCGATGACCCCGCGACCGCCGAACAGTTCCGCGAGGACCTGCGTCGCGTCACTCACGAGATCGGCTTCTTCTACCTCACCGGCCACGGCATCCCCGACGCCGAATTCAGCCGCATCATCGATGTCGCCCAGAACTTCTTCGCACTGCCCGAGGACGAGAAGCTCGCGATCGAGAACACGAACTCCCCGCACTTCCGCGGCTACACCCGCACCGGCGGCGAACGCACCCAGGGCCGCGTGGATTGGCGCGAGCAGATCGACATCGGCCCCGAACGCACACCCGTGGCCGAACCGGTCAACGACTTCGACCATCTCACTGGCCCCAACCAGTACCCGGAATCGCTGCCCGAGCTGCGGGAGGCCACGGACTCCTGGCATGCGCAGCTGAGCGAGGTCGGCGCACGCCTTCTCGAACAGTGGGCGCTCAGCCTCGGCCAGCCCGGCGATCATTTCGCCGACGCGTTCGCCGAGGATGCCGAATCCTTCATCAAGATCGTTCGCTATCCCGAAGCCGAGTCCGAATCCGTGACCCAGGGGGTGGGCGAGCACCGCGACGGCGGCACCCTGACCCTGCTCTACCCGCAGCCGGGCACCACCGGTCTGCAGGTGCTCACTGACGACGGTTGGATCGATGCGGATCCGATCGAGAACACCTTCGTCGTCAACATCGGCAAACTCCTCGAAGTCGCCACGAACGGCTACCTCAAGGCCACCGTCCACCGGGTCCTGCCGACCGGTCCCGGCCAGGACCGCATCTCCATCCCGTTCTTCTATAACCCGGCGCTCAGCGCCCGCCTGCCCGAGGTCGCACTGCCCGACGAACTCGCCGCCGAGGCCCGCGGGGTCACCGACGACGAACGCGATGCCCTCTACGCCGTCTATGGGGAGAACGCGTTCGCCTCCCGGCTGCGCTCCCACCCGAACGTCGCCGAGAAGTACTATCCGGAGCTCGTGGGGGCCCAGGGCTGAGGAATCGCGTCAGCGGCGAATCTGTTCTGCGAGCACCGCGATGTCGTCGGGACGGACCCGGCAGCAGCCGCCGATGATCCGTGCGCCGAGGTGGGTCCACTCCTCCACCGGCCACGACCCGACGCCGGGTTCCGCGCCGTCGTGCCACGTCAGAGTGTCCGCGTCGTAGGTTTCGCCCGAGTTCGGGTAGGCGATGAGCGGCAGGTCTGTGTGCTTGGACAGTTCGCTCAGCGCCGGGGTCACGAGGGACGGGCGAACGCAGTTGACCCCGATCGCATACACGCTCGCCGAGGCGGCCACCACCTCGGCGAGGTCCGCCAGGGTGCTGCCGTCGGGCATGGTCGGCGCGGTCGTGTCCGTGGTGCCCTGTAGAGTCACGGTCACCCAAGCCGGAAGGCCGATGTCCTCGGTCAGAGCGATGAGGGCGCGGATCTCATCGAGGCGCGGTTGGGTTTCGATGGCGAGCAGGTCCGCACCCGCCTCGGCGAGGGCTTCGATGCGCGGACGATGGAAGGCGGTGTAATCCTCAGGACTCCGGTGATAGCTTCCCGTGTACTCGGCGCCGTCGCCGAGCGCCGCACCATACGGGCCGACAGACCCGGCGACGAGGATACTTGTGCCTGGTGCGGCACTGCGATCTGCCGCAGTGCGCGCGATGCGCACGCTGTCGCCGATGATCCGGCTGCCCTCCTCGGCGCTGATTCCCGCCGCGGCGAACCCGAGCGGCGTCGCCTGGTAGCTCGCGGTCGTGAGTATCCGGGCTCCGGCGTTCGCGAAGGCGGTGTGCACGGCGCGCGGGGTGTCGGGGTCACGGCGGATGAGCTCGGCCGACCACAGTGCGTGGTCGAGGTCGATGCCGCGATCCTCGGCGGCACTGCCCAGCCCGCCGTCGATGACGATGGGGGCGGCCGCCTCGGCGAGAGTGAGCATCTGGGTGAACGTCATGGACTTAGTTAAGCTTGTCTGGTGACTACAGACGAAACTCCGGCAGCATCCGAGACCGCCCCCATCAACGACCGATCGCAGTTCGGCTTCGAGGTGGGCACCCGCATGGACACGGGCGGACGCACCGGAGTCATCCGCACCCCGCACGGCGACATCCAGACCCCCGCATTCATTCCCGTCGGCACGAAGGCCACGGTCAAGGCCGTGCGCCCCGACGAGGTCGCGGAACTCGGCGGTCAGGCGGTGCTCTCGAACGCCTACCACCTCTATCTGCAGCCGGGATCGGACCTCATCGACGAGGCCGGCGGGCTGGGGAAGTTCATGAACTGGCCCGGACCCACCTTCACCGACTCCGGCGGATTCCAGGTGATGAGTCTCGGCTCGGGGTTCAAGAAGGTCATCTCGATGGAGTCGACGGGGGAGCAGAACGACGAGCTCGTCGCCATCGGCAAGGAACGGCTGTCGAACGTCGACGATGACGGGGTCACGTTCAAGTCCCACCTCGACGGATCGATGCACCGGTTCACGCCGGAGATCTCGATGCGGGTGCAGCACGAACTCGGCGCCGACATCATGTTCGCCTTCGATGAGCTGACCACGCTGGTGAACACCCGCGGCTACCAGGAGGAATCGCTCGAGCGGACCCGGCTGTGGGCGATCCGCTGCATCGAAGAGCACTTCCGCCTCACCGAGGAGCGGTCGCACCGGCCCTACCAGGCACTGTTCGGGGTGCTGCAGGGCGCGCAGTACGAAGACCTGCGGCGTAAGGCCGCCCGCGACCTGGGCGCGATGGACTTCGACGGCTTCGGCATCGGCGGGGCACTGGAGAAGGAGAACCTCGGCATCATCATCCGCTGGGTGTGCGAGGAGCTGCCGGAGAACAAGCCGCGGCACCTGCTCGGCATCTCCGAACCCGACGACCTGTTCGAAGCGATCAAGACCGGCGCGGACACCTTCGACTGCGTCTCGCCCTCCCGCGTGGCCCGCAACGCCGCGATCTACACCCGCGACGGCCGGTACAACCTCACCGGCGCGAAGTACCGCCGCGATTTCGGCCCGCTCGATCCCGACTGCACGTGCTACACGTGCCAGAACTACTCACGGGCGTACCTGCGGCACCTGTACAAGGCGAAGGAGATGCTCTTCTCCACCCTGTGCACCATCCACAACGAGCACTTCGTCGTCTCGCTCGTCGCCGAGATCCGCCAGGCGATGATCGACGGCCGCTTCGACGAGCTCGAAACCGAGGTCCTCGGCCGCTACTACGCAAAGAGGTAGCCGCGCTTCCGGCGGTCGCTGCGGTTGCCCGCCGGCTCGTACCGGTCAGTCATCGACTTCTGATCAGCACATCGAGTTCTATCTCGATGACCTGATCAGAAGTCGATGTCGGCCGGGGACAAAACTCGATCACACTCGCCGACAACCGCTTTCCGTTCGGGCTGACCACTGGGCGTCCGGTGCATCAGTTCGCGAACGCGCGCCGGTCGGCTAAGGCGTCATTGAAATCTACGCTTCAGCCGCGTCGAGTTCGTAGCTGGGTTCGTGGCGTTTGACGAGCTTGATGACCCGGTAGGTCACGGGCAGGAAGATGATCTCGACGGCGACCTTGTAAACGAAGCCGACGATGATGTAGTTGAGGAAGTCGAGCCCCGGGATGACACCGGCGAAGGCGATGATGCAGAACAGCAGCGTGTCGACGAACTCGCCGACACCGGTCGACGTGAGCAGCCGCACCCACAGCTTCGACTCGCCCATGCGCTTCTTCACCGCCACGAGCACCCACGAGTTGAGCAGCTGGCCGACGAAGTAGCCGACGAGGGAAGCCGCGACGATGCGCGGGTAGAAGCCGAGCACGGCGGCGAACGCGTCCTGGTTCTCGTACCCGGGCCCCGGAGGCGAGATGAGCACGAGCCAGAAGACGAAGGTGGCCAGGATCTGCAGGGCGAATCCGGTAATCACGGCTTTGCGAGCGGCTTTGAAGCCGTACACCTCGCTGATCACATCACCGAGGATGTAGGCGATGGGGAAGAGGAACGCGCCGCCGTCGGTGACGATCGGACCGAAGCCGATGACCTTCGTGGCCGAGATGTTCGAGATGATGAGCACCGCGCAGAACACGGCGAGGAAGACCGCATAGTAGCGGCCCCGGGAGGAAGCGAAAGCTGCGAATCGTGCAGCCGAGGTGGTGGAGTGCGCCGGATCGGTGTTGCGATCCGGCTGCCCAGACTCGGACTCGGAACGCCCAGACTCAGGACTCTTCTGCGACAACGGTGATTTCCTTTCCTCCGGTGACCGTGAGCAGCTGCTCGTACGTCAGAGGCACCATCGAATTCGGTGTCCCCGCGCCGGCCCAGAGAACAGGATAGTCCTTCAGCGACACATCGACATAGGTCGGAATCGGCCCCGGATGACCGCAGGGAGCGACCCCGCCGATGACCTGCCCCGTGGCCTCGCGGACGAGTTCCTTCGACGCCCGGTCGAGGGAGTCGACGCCGATGAGTTCGGCGACATGTGCGGTGTCGACCCGGTGGGCGCCCGAGGCCATGATGAGCACGGGTTCGCCGTCGGAGGAGAAGATGAGGCTGTTCGCGATCGCTCCGACCTCGATGCCCAGCGCTTCGGCCGCTGCGGCCGCCGTCGGCGTCGAGCCGTCGAAGATCTCGATGCGCGGATCGATGCCCGCAGCCGCGAGATCGGCGGCGACCGCCTCGTGGTTGGGGTGATCCCACATCGCCGAGGCGGCTCCGGACTCGGTCTCGGTCGTTTCCTCCCCGTCGACCTCGGTCACGGGTTCCGCGAGGCCGCGACGGCGCAGCAGCGGGGCGACATCCGGGCGGGTGCCGAAGAAGCGTTCGATCGCCGCCATCGGGTCGACCGAATAGCCGGGGGCGAGGATCGCCTCGCGGAAGGCATCTCCGGCTTCTCGGTTGAGTCCGCCCTGGGACTCGAACCATTCGCTCACCCAGGCGGCGATGACCTCGGAGTAGAGGTAGGAGTAGTAGCCGGCAGCATAGCCGGAGGCGAATATGTGCCCGAAGTACGTCGACCGGTAACGCGGCGGAACGAGCGGCGAGAAGCCGGCCGCGGCGAGGACCTCCGATTCGAAGGACAGGACTTCGGTGATGTGCTCACCGGCCTCGAGCGAATGCCAGGACAGGTCGAGCATGGCAGCGGCGAGGTATTCGATCGTGTCGAAGCCCTGCCCGAACTTCTCTGAGGCGATGAGCGCGTCGACGAGTTCGGCCGGCATCGGCTCGCCCGTGTCGACGTGCTTGGCGAAGTGGGGGAGGACCTGCGGGTGGAAGCGCCACATCTCATTGAGCTGGGACGGGAATTCGACGTAGTCGCGGGGGACGGCGGTACCGGCCGTCGATGGGTAGGTGGAGTTCGCGAAGAGCCCGTGGAGGACGTGGCCGAATTCGTGGAAGAACGTCGTCAGCTCGGTCGGATTGAGCAGCGTGGGCCGGCCCGGACCGGGCTTGGCGAGGTTGAGCGAGAGGGTGACGACCGGCAGCAGCCCGGTCAGCCGGGAGGCCGGAACCAGCTGGTCCATCCAGGCCCCGCCGCGCTTCGTATCCCTCGAGTACGGGTCGATGAGGACGAGCCCCAGGTGACGTTCGTTGACGTCGGTGACCTCATAGACGCGGACGTCCTCATGCCAGGCGGTGACACCCTCGTACGGGGCGAACGTGATTCCGTACAGTCCGGTGGCGGCCCGGAAGACGCCTTCGGTGAGGACTGTGTCGAATTCGAAGTACTTGGCCACCTCGTCAGGGTCGATGCCGAATTCGTCGGCGCGGAATTTCGCAAGGTAGTACTTGACGTCTTCGGACGCGACCGTCTCGAGGCCGTAGCGCTCCTTGACCTGCGCAAGTTCCTCATCGAGTTGGGCATTCGCGGGATTGATGAGGGAGGAGACGATATCGGCGGCGGCATCGGGGTTGCCGGCTGTCTGATTGTCGATGGCGAAGGACGAATAGGAGGGGTATCCGAGCAGATGCGCCTTCAGCGCACGCAGCGCCGTGGTGTCGGCGACCTGGGTGCGGGTGTCGCCGTCGCCTCCGCGAGATCCGCGCGCCATCGAATTGTTCAGCACGTGCCGGCGCGTCTGTGCTGTGCTCAGGGATTCGAGCACACCCTGCTGGGTGAAGTTGTTCAGCGGCAGCAGGTAGCCGTCGACGCCGCGCTCGGCGGCACGATTCGCCGCTGCCGCAATCTGATCGTCGTTCATCCCGACCAGGGAATCGGCCTCACTGAGGTGGACGGCCAACTCGCGCGTATCGAGCTGCAGCGCGCGGGAGAAGGAGTTCTCCAAAGTGGTCAGTTCGGCCGCGATCGTGGCCATCTGCTCGCGTTCGTCCTCGCCGAGGCGGGCGCCCGCACGCACGAACTGATCGATAGTCAGTTCCTGCTGACGCTTGTCCTCGGGGTTGAGGTCGGAGACCGAAACCTGCTCGATGCGGTGGAAGAGGTCGACGTTCAGCAGGATCTCGGTCTCGGTGGCCGACAGGAGTTCCCAGGTCTCGGAGATGGCGTCGGTGAGTTCGGGACGCAGATGATTCGACTCGATGGCTGCCGCCACGGAGGCGATGCGGGTCATCGGCACGGACGCGGATTCGAATCTCACGGTGGTGGAGAAGAACGTGGACTCGGCGTCGTCGGCGATGATGGCGGCCACCTCGGCGCGGGCGAAATCGGTCGCCGTGTGAACCGCGGTCAGCAGCGTCTCCGGGGTGACTGCGGCGAAGTCGGGCAGCGAATAGTCGGTCTGCGGGTCGAGGAACGCTTCCCAGACATCGATGCTGTTCGGATCTGCGCTCATTTTCTCGACGATTCACTTTCTGAAGCGGGTGGGGGTTCGCTCCGATCCTAACGTGAGTCGACCGGCCAGTGCATGATCGCTGGTTACACTGGGTTCCATGGGCACTGGGCAGGGCAAGTCCCTCACACTCAACAGCGCGTTCCGGCTCGGTTTCACCGGCGCCCTGGGCGTCGGGCTGGCGATCGTGGTGATGACGGCGCTGCAGTCCTTGGCGACCGTGATCATCTATATCGGTCTGGCACTGTTCCTCGCTCTCGGGCTCGAGCCGGTCGTGCAGTGGCTCGTCGACCGCAAGGTTCCGCGGTCGCTGTCGGTGCTCATCGTCGTCGTGGCATTCATCCTCATCGTCGTAGGCGTCGCACTGCTCATCGCGCCGGCCGTGATCAGTCAGATCCAGACGTTCGTCGCGGATCTGCCCGGGATCGTGGCGAACCTTGCCACGACCGGGTGGGTGACGGAGCTCGAAGAGCAATTCACCGGCGCGATCGACATCGATGCGGTGTTCGCCAACATCTCGGAGTGGGCCTCGGATCCGAAGAATGTGCTCTCCCTCGGCGGCGGCGTCGTGTCGATCGGGGCGGGAATCCTCAGCTTCCTCACCGGGGTGATCATCGTCGTCATCCTCACCATCTACTTCGCCGTGTCCATGCCGACGATCAAATCCGCGATGTTCTCCCTGGTCGCGGCCTCATCGCGGCCGACGGTCGAGTCCGTCACCGAGGAGGTCACCCGATCCATCGGACGTTACGTACTCGGTCAGGTGTCGCTGGGTGTCATCAACGGCGTATGCTCGGCGATCTTCCTCACCATCATCGGCGCCCCGCTGCCGGCGCTGTTGGCGTTCGTGGCGTTCCTCGCCTCGCTCATTCCCCTGGTCGGTCCGATCACCGGCGCGATCATCATCACCGCGTCCTGCCTGATGGTCTCGCCCGGGCTGGGCATTACCGCTGGCATCTACTACCTCGTGTACATGCAGGTCGAGGCGTATCTGCTCAGCCCGCGGATCATGAATAAGGCCGTCGACGTGCCCGGCGCACTCGTCATCATCGCCGCGATCGCCGGCGGAACCCTCGGCGGGGTGCTCGGTGCAGTGGTCGCGGTGCCAGTGGCCGCCTCGGCGCTCATCATCATCCGCAAGGTCGTCGTCCCGGCGCAGGCGAAGAAGTAGGAACGGCGAGTCGACTGTCAGTCGTGGTCGTCGTGGTGGTCGGAACCGATCCGGGTGACGAGGGCGTGGATGATGAGCTTGACGATGAAATATGTGCCGAAATAGCCGACTGCTGCGACGACGAGCGTGACGAGCAGGTTGGACTCCCCGGTGCCGACCACCGACAGCGTGGCGAACACCGTGACGGTGATCGCCGCGAGATACGGGATCAGTCGGAGGACGGGGGACTCGGGCTCGCTCATGGGGCTGAGTCTAGCAACGGGGTACCGGAGCATCGATGCGGAGTCTAGGGTGGAGCCCATGACTGAAGCCGACTGGAGAGCTCAGCGCGACGATGCCGTGCCTAAGGATGTGCGGGCCCGAGGGGCGCGGCTACTCGAAGTGAAGTCCCTCGGTCCGTCGAAGGACGATCCGAACTATGCGCGGACCCGTCACTTCTGCGAGAAGATGGGCTTCCTGCCTCTCGAGGAGACCGCCCTGTGGGGATCGGACACGCCCTGCCTGATCATGGTGAAGCCGGTGGGGTGAGACTGCGGACGACTGTCCGCGCTCGCTGGAATTCCTGCACCATCGTCTGCTGATGAACTCGGCCGCCCTGCCAGCGGATGCCCGGAACCGGCGGGGTCGGTCCATGCACGCGGAAGCCCGAGCGTTCGAAGAAGCGCACCGCACCATGGTTCTCGACGATGGTCTGGAGGTGACAGCCGGGAACACCATGCTCCCGTAGCCGATCGATCCACGCCGCCATCAGCGCTGCCCCGGCACCCGTACCGCGTGCCTCTGTCGCGACGTTGATGTGCAGATGCGCCGGCCACCGAGGATCGAGGAGCTCGCCGGACGCGGGCCGTTTGCGCAGACGGTCGCGGATCGCGTCCGCCGCGCTGCGGGCGAAGAAAGCAACTGAGGATGGCCGACGCATGATCAATCGAGCCGAGATGGCGTCGCTGAAGAGCTTGTCCTCGCGGGGAAACTCTGCGGTGTCGAGACATCCGGCCAGATATCCGACCGGTCCCGACTGCGTCCATGCGAGCAGAACCAACTGAGGATCGTGGCGGAGATAAGGAGTCAGGTAGATCAAGGCTTCGGACTCCGGATCTCCCCACAGCGTGCCCGTGGGCGAGCCCTCTCCTGCGCGTGCGAAGAGCGCCTCGAGTGCGTCGCGATCTTCCGGAGCGCAGGGCCTGATGTCCACGCCGACAGTCTCTCAGATTCCGGGCGAATGTCACCTGCGAACTCCCTCAACGGCTATTGTCCGCGCCTGGGTTCCGACCTAAGGTGAGAGGACACGGACACATCCGCTCCGCGCCTCCGACCGCCATCGGACGAGGCACGTGTCGCGGGGTGGATGGACTCACACGAAGGAGTGTCATGGCAGTCTACTCAGCACCCGGTACCGACGGCGCGCTCGTCACGTTCAAGCCCCGTTATGAGAACTACATCGGAGGAGAGTGGGTGCCGCCGAAGGACGGCAACTACTTCGAGAACATCACCCCCGTCACCGGGCAGGCCTTCACCGAGATCCCCAGCTCCACCGCAGATGATGTCGAGACCGCACTCGATGCAGCATGGGCAGCGGCCCCGGGCTGGGGCAAGACCTCGGTCGCCGAACGGTCGAACATTCTGCTCAAGATCGCCGATCGCATCGAATCCAACCTCGAGATGCTCGCCGTCGCCGAAACCTGGGACAACGGAAAGGGAATTCGCGAACCCCTGGCAGCAGACCTCCCGCTGGCCGTCGACCACTTCCGCTACTTCGCCTCAGCCATCCGGGCGCAGGAAGGCGGCATCTCACAGATCGACGACGACACCGTCGCCTACCACTTCCACGAGCCCCTCGGTGTGGTCGGACAGATCATTCCCTGGAACTTCCCCCTGCTCATGGCCACATGGAAGCTCGCACCGGCGCTCGCCGCCGGCAACTGCGTCGTCCTCAAACCTGCCGAGCAGACTCCGGCATCGATCCTCGTCCTCGCCGAACTCATCGGCGACCTGCTGCCTCCCGGCGTCCTCAACATCATCAACGGATTCGGCGTCGAAGCCGGCAAACCGCTGGCGTCGAACAAACGCATCCGCAAGATCGCCTTCACCGGAGAGACGACGACCGGTCGCCTGATCATGCAGTACGCCTCGCAGAACATCATCCCGGTCACCCTCGAGCTCGGCGGCAAGTCACCGAACATCTTCTTCGACGACGTCATGGCCGCCGACGACAGCTTCAGAGACAAGGCGCTCGAAGGCTTCGCGATGTTCGCTCTCAACCAGGGCGAGGTCTGCACCTGCCCGTCGCGTGCACTCGTCCAGGACTCGATCTTCGACGACTTCGTCGCCGCTGGCGTCGAACGCGTCCGCTCCATCAAGCAGGGCAACCCGCTCGACACCGACACCCAGGTCGGCGCACAGGCCTCGAACGACCAGTTCGAGAAGATCATGTCCTATCTGAAGATCGGCAAGGATGAAGGCGCCGAGGTGCTCATCGGCGGCGACAAAGCCGAACTCGACGGTGACCTCGCCGGCGGCTTCTACATCCAGCCGACGATCTTCAAGGGCACGAACAAGATGCGCATCTTCCAGGAGGAGATCTTCGGACCCGTCGTGGCCCTGACCTCGTTCTCCGACTACGCCGACGCGATCGCCTCAGCCAATGACACGCTCTACGGCCTCGGCGCCGGAGTCTGGGCCCGCACCGGCAACACCGCCTACCGAGCCGGACGCGACATCCAGGCCGGGCGCGTCTGGGTGAACAACTACCACGCCTACCCGGCCCACGCCGCGTTCGGCGGATACAAGTCCTCGGGCATCGGACGAGAGAACCACAAGATGATGCTCGACCACTACCAGCAGACGAAGAACCTGCTGGTCAGCTACTCCGAAAATGCACAAGGATTCTTCTGATGAGTGAAACAGCCGAAACAGCCGCTCTCGAATCGACACCGACGATCGAGGGCGAAGAGAAATCGCGAGTGGCGATGACTCAGGCCGCCATCGACCTGCTCGCCGACCTCGTCGACAAACACGGACAGCTCATGTTCCACCAGTCCGGTGGCTGCTGTGACGGCTCGTCGCCCATGTGCTTCCCCGAAGGCGACTTCCTCACCTCGGAAGCCGATGTGCTGCTCGGCCACTTCGACCTGCCCATCGACGATGCCGAGAAGGCCGGACTGGACTTCTGGATGTCGACGGAGCAGTTCGAGTACTGGAAGCACACGCATCTGACGATCGATGTGGTGCCGGGACGGGGGAGCGGCTTCAGCGTCGAATCACCGACGGGAAACCGCTTCATCATCCGCTCGACGCTCATGGTCGTCGGCTGAGACGAGTCGCGGCCGAGTAGCTGGCGCAGCTGATTCTCGATTGTGTGGTCGATCCACGGCGTTCCCGCGAGGAAATCGACGCGGATCGACCACACAATCGACGCCGTAGGACGCATGCAGCCACCGCGCCTGCGAGAAGAGGTCACTTCCCGGCGTTCAGCACCTCGGGTTCGCCGAGGGAGAGCATCAGTCGGTTCGCCCAGTTGAAGAAGGCGGCACAGCTGAGGGCATCGATGATGTCGCCGTTATCCAGACCCGCCGCACGCAGCTGCTCGACGTGTGCGACGCCGAAGGACTGCGGGGTCAGGGTCAGCGCCACCGAGGCATCGACGACGGCATCCCACACCCGATCACCGAGGTGGCTCTTCAGGCCGATTCCCTCGTCGAGGAGGCGCTGGACGACGTCACGACGCCCGGATTCCTCGGTGGCCCGATCGGCGTGGACCGACGCACAGAACAGGCACCCGTTGAGCCGCGAGGCCGCTGTCGCGGCGAGTTCGCGTTCGGCCCGGCCGAGCCCGTCGGTGGTGTTGAAGAAGATGTCGAAGTCGGTCAGGGTCCGTGCCTTGAGTGCGGCAGGATCCCTCGCCAGCAGCCGGAAGTACGGGTTCTTCGCCCGTCCGGCCTCGATGAGGGCATCCCGTTGGTCATCGCTGAGGTCCGCCTCGGCGACGGGAGCGATCCACGGCACCCACCCGAGCCCACCTTGCTGGAACAGCTTCGGGCGGTGGAGATTCGGATACGTCTTCACCCTGTCGCCGACGGCCTGCAGAGCTTCGTCCACTCTCGCCGAGGCGGGGCCGTCGTCGGCATCGTCCGTCTCGTTCGCGGATTCGCCTTCCGACCGGTCCACCTGGTGCGGTTGAGGATCCGCGGTCGCTGAGGCCGCATCGGTGAGCGCGGCGAGTCCGGTGCTGATGCGGATCTGGAAGTTGAGGAACGACACGAGCTGAGCGAGAGTGACGATGCCGTCCTCGTCCCATCCCGCCTCGAGCAGAAGCGCGAGGTGGCCCGGGCGGCTGTCGCGCGGATGGAGGACGAGAAGATGAGCGAATTCGAGTCCTGCCGTCAGCTTCTCACCGAGTCTCTCCGCCGTCGCCTCGGCGGCAGTCAGCCACGGCCCGGGAACGTTCTCTTCGGCCAACGCCGCGGATTCGAAGATTCCGTAGGGACCAGCTGTGCCGGCAGGCGAGGTCGCCTCGTCGAGGAGTTCGGCGACCGCCCAGGACACGGACTCGTCTTCGTCACGCAGGAGATCACGGTAGAACTCCTCGGCCCGAGTCGAACCGAGCAGACCCGCGGTGAACGCGGCGACCGCATAACGGTCGCGGAAGCTCACGCTCTTCGGATCAGCGGGTTCGAGCAGAGCCTCGAAACTCAGCTGCGCGTTCTCCTTCGCCTGCGCCCGGTGGCCGCGCAGCTCATCGAGAGGATCGTTCGCCGCGATTCCGGCGAGGAGGTTGATGATATCTGCCATCTCAGTGCACCTTCTCCTTGGTCACGGAGAACCCGAGGGCGGGTGCCACCTCGGTGGCCAGCAGTTCGATGGACCGCAGAGCGGTCTCGTTCGTCGCCGGAACCGAGTGCACCTGGAAGCTGACGTCGGTGGCACGATCGAGGACGCGGTCATGCTGCAGACGTTCGCTCACCTGCTCGGGCGTGCCGAGGTAGGTGTCGGTGGCGACGAGGAGCTCATCGAGGCTCAGTCCGGAGGTGTCATAGCCGACGAGGCGGTCGGCCTCGGCCCGCAGCGCCGGTTCGGTGATCTCGCGCAGCCGGGGCAGATCCTCGGCGTCGGCGACCACGGCGGTACGAGAGGCGAGGATACGCGGTTCGGCCCCCTCGGGCAGCTGGGAGAGATAGGTATCGATGACCGGCAGCTGCACCTCGTCGAGGCGTGCTGCCGGATTGTCCTTGGGACGCGGCTGAGTCCGCGAGAGCATGAGACCGTCACCGGCAGCGCCTGCCGCACCGGCTCCGCCGGCGGAGAACGTCGCCTGCCACAGTCGTCGCTCGAGGCTCGGACGCTGCCCATCGGGAGCGGGGTAGAGACCATGGTCGGTGGGCAGCCGGTCGCCTGAGAACAGTGTGCGCAGGGTCGCGAGATTGTCGGCGAAGACCTCACGACGCTCATCGAAGCTCGTGCCGAAGGCGGGGAACGACTTCGGGTTCCCGCCCGAGCCCAGACCGATCTTGAGGCGACCGCCGGAGAGCTCGTCGAGGACGGCGGCGTCTTCGGCCACGCGCACGGCATTCTCCATCGGCAGGGTGATGATCGCGGTGCCCAGAGAGATTCGGGTGCTACGGGCGGCGGCGTGGGAGAGGAAGACGAGCGGGGACGGCAGCCCGCCCTCGGCCGCGGAGAAGTGATGCTGGGCGACCCAGGCCGAATGGAAGCCGAAGTCCTCGGCCGCCTCGATCTGTTCGAGGGCGAAGCGATAGCGGTCTGCGGCGGGGGCGTCTTCGAGCAGGCGGGTGAAGAATCCGAGCTTCGGTCCGCCTACCTGAGTGTCGGTCGCCTGAGTGTCGGTGGGTTGCGGGGTCATGGTTCTCAGCTTTCTGCTGCTGCAGTGAGCAGGGTCGGGGTCGCCGGTCGATTGTTCGCAGGCGCTGCAACGGCCGACAGCGTCGCGGGACGGGGGATCGCCTCGAGCAGAGTGCGGGTATAGGCGGAGCGCGGGCGAGTGAAGATCTCTTCGGTCGCGCCGTCGTCGACGATGTGTCCGTGCGACATCACGGACACCGTATCAGCGATCTGGCGGACGACAGCGAGATCATGGGTGATGAAGACGTAGGTCAGACCGAGCTCCCTCTGCAGCTCGTCGAGCAGGGTGAGGATCTGCGCCTGCACGGTCACGTCGAGAGCCGAGACAGCCTCGTCGAAGACGACGAGTTCGGGTTCGACGATGAGGGCGCGGGCGATCGCCACTCGCTGCAGCTGTCCGCCGGAGAGTTCGGCGGGACGCCGATCGAGGAAGTCGGCAGGCAGCGCCACCCGGTCCATCGCTTCGGTCACGAGCCGCGGTCGGGAGGCGCGATCGCCGAGGCGGAAGTTGCGCAGCGGCTCCGTCAGCGTCGACCGGATCGAATGCTTGGGATCGAGAGCGGAGAACGGGTTCTGATGGACGAGCTGCACGGTGCGCCGGAACTCCCGCAGCCGCTGCCGTGAGGGACGACCACGTCCGAGCTCCGCAGCATCGAAGTCACCGATGCGCACATGCCCGGACTGCGGGGTGAGGAACCCGGTCAGCGCTTTGCCCGTGGTGGTCTTGCCCGAGCCGGACTCGCCGACGAGACCGTGCGTGGTCCCGCGCGCCACGGTGAAGTCCACACCCTCGATGCCGGTGATCCGATCATCCGTACGGTCGAAGACATGGGTGAGCGATTCGACGGAGACGAACGGGTCTGTGGACTCCCTGGTCGCCTCGGCGCGGGCAGTTCGTGCCTTTGTCTGCAGTGCGGGAGCATCGGCGATGAGACGGGTGGTGTAATCGGTGGCCGGGTCGGAGAAGACCCGTCCGGCCGGCCCCGATTCGACGATGCGTCCGCCCTGCATGACCACGACCTCGTCGGCGCGTTCGCCGGCGACGGCGAGATCGTGGGTGATGAAGAGGATGCCCATCGCGGTCTCGGCGCGCAGTTCATCGAGAAGGTCGAGGACCTGCTTCTGGACGGTGACGTCGAGGGCGGAGGTGGGTTCGTCGGCGATGAGCAGGCGCGGGCGCAGCGCGATGGCAGCGGCGATGAGCACACGCTGCCGCATCCCACCGGAGAGCTCATGCGGGAACTGGTCGGCCCGCTTCTCCGGCTGGTCGATGCCGACCCGGTCCAGGAGCTCGACGACCTGGGCACGAGCCTCGGCGCGGCCCGCGCGACGGTGGATGCGCAGCGCCTCGGCGACGGAATTGCCGACCGTCTGCAGCGGATTGAGCGAGGACCCCGGATCCTGTGGGACGTAGCCGATCTGAGATCCGCGCACACCGCGCCAACCGGAGTTGCCCAGGCTGAGCAGATCAACCTCGCCGAGGCGGATCCGCCCGGCCGCGACCCTGGCCGAGGAGGGAAGGAGACCGATGACGGCGTTCGCCGTCGTCGACTTCCCCGAACCCGATTCCCCGACCACGGCGGTCATCGAACCGGGACGGACCGCGAGATCGAGCTCGCTCACGGCCGGTGCCGCGGAGCCGCCTCGGTGGGAGTATTCGACGGACAGGCCGTCGATGCGCAGCAGTGAGGAGTCGGTCATGATGTCACCTTTCGCAGGGTGTTGCCGATCTGGTGGGTGGCGAG
The DNA here is from genome assembly GCF_013623905.1 of Brevibacterium sediminis. Taxonomy (GTDB): domain Bacteria; phylum Actinomycetota; class Actinomycetes; order Actinomycetales; family Brevibacteriaceae; genus Brevibacterium; species Brevibacterium sediminis. Next base: position 195,107 of record NZ_JABKDD010000003.1, on the reverse strand, counting down.
CACGATGGCCATGACCACGAGGCCGGGCAGCACTGTCAGCCACCAGGCGGTGGCGACGAAATTGCGGCCTTCAGCGATGATGAGTCCCCATTCCGGGGTGGGCGGCGGGGTGCCGTAGCCGAGGAACCCGAGCGTGGAGATCTGGAGGATCGCCGACCCGACCTGGAGGACCGCCAGCGAGAGCACGGGAGAGATCGAATTCGGGAGGATATGGCGAGTGAGGACGGAGAAGAAGGTGCCGCCGGAACCGTAGGCCGCGGCCACGAAGTCGCTCGTATTGATCTGCACCGCCTGTGACCTGGCGAGACGCGCGAACTGCGCGATGGCGGTGACGCCGACGGCGATGGCCGCGTTGATCGTGCCGAAGCCGAGGACCACGACGATCGAAAGGCTGAGCAGGATCGCGGGGATGGACAGCAGCACATCGATCAGGCGCATGAGCACATCGTCGATGAGTCCGCGCCGGGTGCCGGCGATGAGCCCGATCGTGGTGCCGACGATCAGCCCGACGCCGACGGCCACGAGCGCGGCCAACAGGGACTGGGAGGCGCCGTAGACGACTCGGGTGAAGGCATCCCTGCCGGTCTGGTCGGTGCCGAACCAATGCTCGAGACTCGGTGCCAGCAGGGCAGGGGTGTCTCCGCCGTCGTTGGGGTCGAAGTGGGTGAAGAGCCCGGGAGCCAGCGCCCAGGCGACGGCGATGAGCAGAACCAGAGCGGAGACGATGGTCGCCGGGGAGAGCGCGGCGCGTGCCCGGCCGCCGCGTGCGCGCCGGGTCTCGGTGCCCTGGCCGCGGGTGAAGACGATGCTCACGAGTTCTTCTCCTTCGTCTCGTCATCCCATTCGAGGTCGACGCCGACGCTGGCAGCGGATGCCGTGAGAGCGCGACGTGTCGGTTCGTCGTGGCTGCGCAGGGCCCCGCCCGCCGAGGCGGAGCTGCGTTTCGTGCGCAGCCGGACGTCGATGACGGGGTAGAGGAGGTCGACTGCGAGGTTGATGATGACGTAGCCGAAGGTGGCGATGACCACGACGGCCAGGAGGATCGGATTGTCTCGGTGAGTGACCGCTTGGGCGGTGATGAGTCCGATGCCGTTGCGGCCGAACACGGTCTCGGTGACCACGGCGCCGGCGACGAGTTCGCCGAAGACGAGGCCGATGATCGTCAGCCCCGGCAGCACCGCATTGCGGGCGACGGTGTGGACGAGGATCCACAGTTCGGAGGCGCCCTTCGCGGTGGTGACCTTGACGAAGCCGGAGGCCTGCGCCTCGGTGATGGAGCGGATGAGCACCTGGGCGATCGGGGCCGAGAGCGGAACCGCCACGGTCAGGGTCGGCAGTGCGAGCGCCTCGGCGGGGCCGGGATCGACGACTGAGACGACGCCGAGTTGGAAGGAGAAGACCTGGATGAGCAGGATTCCGAGCCAGAACACCGGGATCGAGATGAAGAGGCTGGGCACCGAGTCGAGGACCCGGCGCACCCGAGCCGTCGGCCCGGTGGACGGTCCGAAGGTGGCGAAGACGGCGATGATCACGGCGAGGACGAGGGCGGTGACGAACCCGGAGGCCGCGAGGACTGCGGTCGACGGCAGAGCCGCAGCGATGATCGTCGACACGGCCGCACCGGTCTGGACCGAATAGCCGAAGTCGCCGGTGAGGAACCCGGTGAGGCTGAGGACGTAACGCGACCACCAGGAGTCGTCGGCACCGGTGGCCTCACGGATCTCAGCGATCTGGTCATTGGACAGACCCAGCGCCGGATCGGCGAAGCGGGCAGTGACGCCGTCGCCGGGGATGAGGCTGAGCAGGATGAACGCCGCTGTGAACGCGAGCAGCAGCACGAGGATCGCTTGGCCCAGGCGCAGGAAGAGGTAACGGGTGTCGAGGATCATTTCTCTCCTGCCAGCCAGGTGCTGTAGAAGTCGGGCCGTCCCACGGGTTCGGTGGCGAAGCCGTGGACGCGGCGGCGGAAGGCGAAGACCTGCGGCTCTTCGAAGAACGGCAGCACATAGGCCTGGTCGACGAGGTAGTTCTGGACCGCCTCGGCGGCCTGCTGGCGCTTCTCCTGGTTCGGTTCGGACGCCAGCGTTTCGAGGAGTTCGTCGACCTTCGCATCGAGCGAATCGTCGTCGGCGTCGGGGCGGTCGGCTCCGTTGAGGAAGACATCGCGGTTGACAGACGAGTAGTTCGAGCGCAGGTTGTCGAAGTCGGCGCGGGCGACCATGGAATGGTAGATCTGCACGGTGTCGAGTTCGAGGGCGTCGAGGGTCTGCTTCGATTGGTCCCCGGGATTGATCGACAGGCGTACGCCCACGCGGCGCAGCTGCTGTTGGATGAGGGTCTGGACCTCGTTCGACCGCGGCTGCGGCAGAGCGATATTCACCGTCAGCGCCAACGGCTGCCCATCTTTGACCCGGTAGCCCTGCTCGTTGCGCTCACTCCACCCGGCCTCATCGAGGAGGCGATTCGCCTTGTCCGGGTCGAAGTCCCACGACCCCGACTGGTCGACATACCCCATGGCGCCCTTGGCCAGCAGACCGGTGGCCAGCGGGTAGTTCGGGGTGAAGAGCTTGTCGACGATCTCCTGGCGATCGATGGCGGCGATGAGCGCTCGCCGGACGTCGATATCGGCAAGCAGGTCGTGGCGGAACCGGAAGTTGATGCTGTTGTTGATTCCGTTCGTCGCCTTCGCATAGAGGCGCAGCCCCTGCTCGGTCACACGGGACTCGTCCGGAGCCTGGACGTCGCGGACGCCGTCTGCCTGTCCGGAGAGCACAGCTCCGATGCGCACGGAGTATTCGTTGTTGGTCAGATAGTCGATGCCGTCGAGGTGAGCTCGGCCCTGGTGCTTCAGATGCGGGGGAGCCCAGTCGTAGTCTTCGCGGGCACGGACGGAGAGCTTCGTGCCGATGGTCTCGGCCGTGATGTGGAAGGGCCCGCAGGTGTGGATCTGCGTGGCTCCGCCCGGGCCGAAGCCTTCGGCGTCGAGGTCGAGAGTGGAATCGGCGAGCAGTCCTGCGTTCATCGTCGACGTCGCCTGCGCGAAACCGGGGGAGGGGGCGGAGAAGTGGAACCGAACCCGATGCTCGTCGAGGACTTCGCTGCGCTCGTAGTTCGAGATCTGCTCGGACACAGGCAGCGTGCGTGCTTCGTCGCCGAGACCGAACAGGTCGAAGTTCTTCGCCACATTCTCAGGAGTCAGCGGTGAACCGTCCGAATAGGTCACGCCTTCACGGATGGTGAATGTGTAAGTCGTGGCATCGGCGTTCGTCTCCGGCAGTTCGGTCGCCAACCACGGATAGAGCTCGAGTGTCTTCGGATCCTGCCACAGCAGGCGTGCGGAGATGTTGTTCATGATCCCGCCGTTGGGGTAGAAGCCGACCGACGGCGGGTAGAGCAGAGTCCAGGTCTGGGGTTCGAAGTAGGTGAGCACTCCACCGCGGACGGGTTCGCCCTCGGCCAGCGAACCGGAGTCGTGAGGTGTGCAGGCGCTGAGGGTGAGCAGAGTGCCGAAACCGAGACCGAGGCTGAGGACCGAGCGGCGGTCGAGGCGGCGCTGAGTCAGACTCGCGGAGGCGGAGAGACGGTCCGGCATGGAAGAGGTCCTTCGGGCAAGTGGGATGGTACAGAGGGAGCTGAGAGTGATAGTTCAACAATATGCGGACAGCGCACGTGCCGTTGACGGCAGACTGGGGCGGTGTCCGGCATGGAGCCCGAAGTGGATGCGCATGCCATGAGTAAAGCGCATCCGTGCAATCGCCGTCAATCCGGGGCTTAATATAGAGACATGTTGAACAGTGCGGAATTCGATCATCTCGTCATTGCCGTCCCGGATCTGCAGAAATATGTTGAGCAATGTGAGGGCCGTCTGGGGGTGAGTGCGGTCGACTGCGGTGCGCATCCGGGCTTGGGCACGGCCAACGCGCTGCTCGGACTCGAGCTCAGCGATGAACTCTCCGATTCGCTGGGACTCACACGTCAGAGCGGTCCGAAACCGCTGACGTACCTCGAGATCCTCGGTCCCGACCCCGAGCAGGACCCGGCGCTGGCGGCCACGCGGTTGGCCGGGGTCACCGCGCCGACCGTGCAGAGGTGGGCGATCCGTCCGGACGATTTCGACGGCTTCGTCACGGCCGCTGCGCGGTCACGGGAACCGCGCGTCCGCCTCGGCGAGGTCCATGACATGACCCGCCGCAGACCGGACGGAGCCGTTCTCGACTGGCGCCTGACCAGGCACACCCCGCTGCCGTGGTCGGGGATCCAGCCGTTCCTCATCGACTGGAAGGACTCCGAGCATCCCGCGATGCAGGAGATGCCGTCGGTCCGACTCGAGCGCCTGTGGGCCACGAGCGACGACCCGGATGCGGTAGGTTCGATCCTTGACTTCTTCGGCATCGGACTCGACATCATTGCCCTCGATGTCGAAGAAGGGGAGACTGAGGGCCTACACGCTCATCTGAAAGGTCCGGGTGGATCATGGACTCTCTGAACACTATTCCTGCGCAGCTCGACCACCTCATCATCACGGTGCCCGACCTCGACGCCGGGGTCGCCGCCGTGGAAGAGGCCACCGGGCTGCGCGCGGTTCCCGGCGGTTCGCACCCGGGGCGAGGGACCGCGAACTATCTGCTCGGACTCACCCCGAATGGTTGGCCGGAGGGAGCCCACACCTACCTCGAGATCCTCGGCCCCGACCCGCAGCAGGAGCCGCCCGCCGACGGCACCCTGCCGCTCGACGCTCATCTGGCCGCCGAGCCGACCTTGCAGACCTGGGCCATCCATCCGCCGGCGTTCCTCGCGAAGATCGCGGCCGCGAACACCGCGGGCATCGACTTCGGCGAGGTCCAGGACATGGCTCGGGACACCGCCGAGGGCGACCGCCTCGAATGGCGACTGACCACCCGATCTCCATTGCCGCATGATGGTGCGCAGCCGTTCCTCATCGACTGGGGCGAATCCGTCCATCCCGCCGAGGCGGCCCTGCCCGCCCTCGAACTGCTCGATTTCCGTGTGGAATCGCCGGAGCCCGAGGCGGCGCGACAGGTGCTCGAGGTACTCGGGGCCGGTGACACCGCGGTGGTCGAGGGACCGGACTGTCGTCTGCGTGCCAGGTTGCGCGGGCCCGGCGGCATCCTCGAGTTCTGATCACTCGCCGAGAAACGGGCTGAGTGTCGAGACACGGGTGTGTGCGCACGTTTCTCGACAAGCAGCCCGTTTCTCGATGAATCGGCAGGAGATAGACTCACAGGCGTGCTCAGTCGAACCCGTCTTGTCTCCCGTCCACGCCTCCGCACCCTGACCTCGCTTGCCGCTGTCTCGCTGATCGTCGGGCTGAGCGCCTGCGCGCCCGCCGCCGACGAAGAGACCCGGCCGACTCCGAAGGCAGTCGAAACGCAGGCCGCCTCGCCGGGCCCGAGCGGCTCAGCCACCGAAACCAGCGAGCCCACCGAGACCTCGAGCATCGACGACGCGGGAGCCGCCGGGGTGAGCGAAGGCGATATCGACGATCATGGCAGCGGAAAATGGGACCGGCCGAAAGAGGAGACCGGACCCAACCGCGACGAGGGCAAGACGTTCAAGGTCGCCCTGCGCGTCGAAGACAACCTGCCCATCGACGTCGATGAGGCCGGCGACTTCATCATCAAGACCCTCCAGGACGAGCGCGGCTGGCAGGACATGGACGACGTCTCCATCGAGCTCGTCGATGAAGGCCAGGACACGATGATCTCCATCGCCAGCCCCGATACCGTCGACGAGATGTGCCTGCCGTTGCGGACCCTGGGCAAGCTCTCATGCCGCAATGGACCCAACGTCATCCTCAACGCCAAGCGCTGGGTCTCCGCCACGGAGGAGTTCGACGATATCGTCCAGTACCGGCAGTACCTCATCAACCACGAGGTCGGTCACGCTCTCGGCCACGGCCACGAATCCTGCCCCGGACCGGGCAAGACCGCACCGCTCATGCAGCAGCAGACGAAGGGCCTGCAGGGGTGTGAGCCGAACGGATGGCCTTCGAAAGGCTAGTTCCGCGGCAGTCGCGGACAGACTCCGGCCGCGATACAGCGCAGGCCCCGCAATTGCGGGGCCTGCGCTGTCATTGTGTAGACGTGCGTATCAGTGCTTGGGCGAGCGGGGCCGCAGAGAGTAGTCTTCGGCACCTCGCGTTGCCGTCTCGTACTCGATCTCATCGCTGACGGAGCTCGTGCCCGAGGGGGCCAGCGAACCAGGCTGTTCGACGACAGCGATGCTGTCGGTCGCGACGACCTCACGCTGATGGTCCGTCGGGGCGCCCGCATCGATCTTCGTGGCCAGAGCCTTCTCACGAACGAACATGAGGATGACTGCCGCGATGATTCCCAGCGGGCAGACCCACAGGAAGATCGGCACCAGCGCATCGCTGTACGCATTGACGATGATCGAGTGGATCGGATCGGGCAGCGACTTGACCACTTCGGGGGTCAGTGAGTTCGACCCCGTGCCCTTCATCGCCTGGGCGCCCTGGGGTCCCAGGGACTTGATGCCGTCCTCGAGGTTGGATGCCAGCCGCGAGGTGAAGAGCGAACCGATCAGCGACATGCCCAGCGTGCCGCCGATCTGCCGGAAGAAGTTGTTCGACGCCGTGGCCGTGCCGACCATCGCCACCGGGAACGAGTTCTGGACGATGAGCACGAGCATCTGCATCGACAGTCCCAGGCCGAGGCCCAGCACACACAGGCAGCCGATGACGACGAGAACGTTCTGATCGGCCGTGACGAAGGTCCCCATGAGGAAGAGGGCGACGCCGACGATCGCGCTGCCGAGCACCGGGTACCACTTGTACCGTCCCGTCTTCGAGACGACGAAGCCGATGATGACCGAGCTCGGCAGCATCACGGCCATCATGGGCACCATGAGGAGCCCGGCCTTGGTCGCTTCGATCCCGTGGGCCATCTGCAGGAACGTGGGCATGTACGAAAGTACGCCGAACATGCCGATGGCGATGCACATGCCGGCGATCGTGCAGAGGACGAAGTTCGTGTCCTTGAACACGAACATCGGGATGACGGGTTCGGGCACAGCCTGTTCGACGAAGACGAAGACGACGGCGCTGATGACGGCGATGGCGATGAGTCCGATGATGATCGGATCGTCCCAGTCGTACTGATGCCCGCCCCACGAAGTCGTGAGGATGAGTGCCGAGGTGAATTCGGCGATGAGGATCATGCCCGCGACATCGACATGGCGTTTGACCGACCGATCCGACTTGGGGACCTTGAGGAAGAGGATGGCGGCGATGAGCGCGAGCACGCCGAACGGAAGATTGAGAGCGAATGTCCAGCGCCAGCCCGGACCCTCGGTGATCCAGCCTCCGATCAGCGGTCCCGCCACCGAGGTGACCGCGAAGTTCGCCCCCATGATGCCCATATACGGGCCGCGTTTGCGCGCCGGCACAACCGCGGCGATGAGAGCCTGCGAGAGGATGATGAGACCGCCGCCGCCGAGGCCCTGAATGACGCGTGCGGTGATGAGGACGGCCATGTTGTGGGCCAGGAAGCCGACGATCGAACCGAGGATGAACATGCAGATGGCGAAGATGAAGATCTTCTTCCGGTTGAACGAATCGCCCAACTTGCCGTAGATCGGCATCATGATCGTCGACGCCAACATGAACGCCGTCGAGACCCACAGCATCTGGTCGACGCCGTTGAGGTCACCGACGATGGTCGGCAGGGCCGTGGCCAGCATGGTCTGGTTGAGCGAGAACATGAACATTGCCAGCATCAGGCCGGTGAATAGCAGGATGACCGACGAGGTCTCGATCTCCGGCTCCTCCTCGGCGCCGTGCTGCTTCTCGGCAGCGGGCTCGGTGGCGGTAGTGGTCATTTCAGCCTTTCTAAGAGGGTCAGGAACAGTTCGATCGAGGAGGTGAACGCCTGGTCCACCCGTTCGTCGTCCAATTCGTGTTCGGTGTCGAATCGCGCGGAGGCGAAAGCGTGCTCGAGCGGGATGCTGCACAGCTGCGCGAGCATCCGCGTGGCCCGTGCGGCGGTGTCGTCATCGGCAAAGGTGATTCCGCGACGTTCGATCCGCCGGCGGATGCCGGTGATGATCTGCTCGGAGTAGTGCCGTTTCGTCTCCATGCTGAGCATGCCGAGGTGCGGATGCCGAGCCTGGATCGCGCGCAGCTTCTGCTTGTTCGCCGACCGCGGCAGCAGGAATTCGAACGCGGCGCGGATGGTGAAGGAGAGATCCTCCACCAGACGCTCGCGCCGGGGCTCGAAGTCCTCGATGAATCGCTGCAGAGCGGCGGCGATATCGTCAGAGGTCGTCAGTCCGACGATCGCCATCTCCTTGGTAGGGAAATAGTTGAAGAACGTGCGCGTCGAGACCACTGCAGCTTCCGCGATCCGAGCCGCAGTCACCTCGTCGAGTCCATGATCGAAGACGAGATCGACGGCCGCGGCGTGGATGGACGCACGGCGCTCACGGGTCTGGCGCTCGCGCAGGGATTCGGTCGGTTCGGAACTCACCAGAAAATTATGCACCTCTTGCAAATTTGCACCAAATGCAGAAATGCATTCAATGCATTTCTCGACGGTGATGTTGTTCACACTCCGTCGTCGGGCGGTCGACAGGTGGGAATATATGCCTGCATGCACCTGTTGATTGAGTCGTATACGCTCAACTTTGAAAGAGGAGGTCAGCTTTGGCCACATTCTTCGGACCCGCAGGCTCGGGCGGAGACTCGTTCGACGAGTTCCTCGCTCGTTTCCTCCAGGGGCAGACCGGAGCCCGCCGAGGCCGTTCCGTCGACATCAACCGACTGCTGAGCAAGCGCAGCCACGAGGTCATCGAAGCGGCCGCGGAGTTCGCAGGACGACACGGTCAGTCCGAGGTCGACGCGCTCCACATCCTGCGCACCATGGTCGATTCCGAACCCGGAATCTCCGCCGTGCGCCAGGCCGGCGCCGATCCCGAGGCCATCGCCCATGCGATCGAAGAGCGCCTTCCGGCCAGCACCGACACCGAGGCGGATTCCACGCCCACGCTGACCGGTTCGGCCCAGCGCGCCCTGCTCGACGCCTACCAGGTGGCGCGAGCCTTCGGGTCGACCTACATCGATCCCGAACACATGTTCTTCGCCTTCGTGCTCAACCAGGAGATGCCCGCCGGTCGGATCCTCGCCCAGGCAGGCGTCACCCAGGCTGCACTGCAGGCCGGTGCCGAGGCGGCCGAAGCCGCAGGCATGCACCCCGGCCAGGAGGCCGAAGGTGAGGACGGTCAGGAATCCGTGCTGGAGAAGTTCGGCACGGACCTCACCGAGCTCGCAGCCGAAGGCAAACTCGATCCCGTCATCGGCCGCTCGGAGGAGATCGAACAGACGATCGAGATCCTCGCCCGCCGGACGAAGAACAACCCGGTTCTCCTCGGCGAGGCCGGTGTCGGCAAGACCGCGGTCGCCGAAGGCCTCGCTCAGGCCATCCACTCGGGCGAAGTTCCCAAGCAGCTGCAGGGCAAGCGCATCATCGCGCTCGATATGCCCGGAATGCTCGCCGGCACGCGCTACCGCGGTGACTTCGAAGAGCGCCTGACCGGAGCGCTCAACGAGATCGCCGACGACGGGGACATGATCGTCTTCGTCGATGAACTCCACACCCTCGTCGGCGCCGGCGGCAACGGCGAGGCGAACTCGATGGACGCCGGCAACATCCTCAAACCGCGACTGGCCCGCGGCGATCTGCACATGATCGGCGCGACCACGCTCAAGGAGTACCGCACCATCGAGAAGGATTCGGCTCTCGAACGTCGCTTCCAGCCGGTGACCGTGGGCGAGCCGAGCGTCGAGGACGCGGTGACGATCATCGACGGGCTGAAGGATCGGTACGCGGAGTTCCACGAGGTCACCTACACCGCAGAGGCGGTCCGCGCGGCCGTGGAGCTGTCGAACCGCTACATCACCGACCGGTTCCTGCCGGACAAGGCCATCGACCTCATCGACCAGGCGGGCGCCCGGATGTCGCTCAGGCGCGGACCCGCGGTCGATATCGACGCGCTCAAGCTCAATCTCTCCGAACTCGAAGCGGAGAAGAAGTCCGCTATCGAGGTCGAGGACTACGAGCGTGCCGGCCGTGTCCGCGATGAGATCAACGAGGTGACCGCTCGGATCGAATCCGCCGAGAACCCGGACGCGGAGGCCGTGAAGACCGCTGCCGCCGAGGCGATCATCGGTGAGCAGGAGATCGCGCATGTGGTCTCCCGGGCCACCGGAATCCCGGCAGCGCGGATGACGCAGAGCCAGAAGGCACGACTGGCGAACATGGAAGAGGTCCTCCACGACCGCGTGGTCGGACAGGACGAAGCCGTGACCGCCGTGTCGCGCGCCATCCGCCGCAGCCAGACCGGTATGGCCGATCCCAACCGTCCCATCGGCAGCTTCCTCTTCCTCGGCCCCACCGGTGTCGGCAAGACTGAGCTGGCGAAGGCTCTGGCGCAGACCCTGTTCGACGACGAGTCGGCCATGATCCGTTTCGATATGAGCGAGTTCGGCGAACGCCACACGGTGTCCCGCCTCGTCGGTGCTCCTCCCGGCTACGTCGGCTACGACGAGGCAGGGCAGCTGACGGAGAAGGTCCGCCGTCGCCCGTATTCGGTCATCCTCCTCGACGAGGTCGAGAAGGCCCACCCGGATGCGTTCAACCTGCTGCTGCAGGTCCTCGACGACGGACGACTCACCGACGGTCAGGGCCGCACGGTCGACTTCCGCAACACCGTGGTCATCATGACCTCGAACCTCGGTTCCGAGTTCATGTCCGGCACTCCGCTGGGCTTCGCTTCCGGGGCTGCGGGAGACGCGGAGAAGGATCTCAAGGCCAAGGTCATGGGTCGCCTCAAGGAGTTCATGCGGCCGGAGTTCATCAACCGCATCGATGACACCGTGATGTTCTCGCGGCTCGATCGCGAGCAGCTGCGGTCCATCGTCGATCACCAGCTGGCCGCGTCGAAGCAGCGCCTCGAGGCTCAGGGCATCGCCCTCGACGTCTCGGCAGAGGCTCTCGACTGGCTGGCCGATGAAGGCTACGAACCCGAGTTCGGTGCCCGTCCGCTGCGTCGCACGATCCAGCGCGAGCTCGACGACCGCATCGCCGATCTCCTCGTCACCGAGGCGGTCGATGAGGGCGGCACCGTGCGTGCCACGGTCGTTGACGGCGCACTCAAGGTCGTGGCCGGTACCCGCCCGGAGCCGATCATCGCCTGATCACCGAGGCGGCCCTGTACCGGCCGTCGCCCCTGAGTGACGCGTTCGAACCGGAATGAGCCCGGGACGAAAGATTCCGTTCTTTCGTCCCGGGCTCTGTCGTTGCTGCGGGCAGCGTCGCGTCCCGGGTCAGCCGCGGGTGGCAGAGGACTGCTCGGGCTGGGGATCGTTCGCGCCGAGAAGGCGGTTGAGGACGAGCCGTTCGCCGAGCGTCCACGTGGTCGTCGTCGCCAGGTAGAGAGCGGCGGCCAAGGGGACGAAGAGCGCGAAGATCGCGGTGAGGAAGGGCATGAAGCTCAGGGTCTTCATCACTCCTGACAGATCCGGCATCGCCGGAGCATCTGCCCCGGTCTTCGTCGGGGGAGCGGTCGGGGTCTCGGGTGTGGCCGGGGTGAGCAGGTGTCGGGAGAACCCGGCGACGACGGCGATGAGGACGACGAGGATGAGGTAGACCGTGATCGCGGTGCCGGTCAGATCGCCGGCGCCGAGCAGTCTGACGAAGCTCGTGTTGAGAGGCAGGCCGAAGAGCGTATGCCCGAGCAGCTCATTGGCGTGCCCGCCGATCGTCGCATTGATGAAGAGGCCATAGACGGCCATGAGCACTGGGGTCTGTGCCAGCACCGGCAGGCATCCGGCGAAGGGGGAGGCATTCTCCTCTTTGTACAGCTCCATGAGCTTCTGCTGCATGAGTTCGGGCTGCTTCTTGTACTTCGTCTGCAGCTCTTTGATCTTCGGGGCCAGTCGTTTCCGAGTGATGCCTGCCCTGACCTGGGACACCCCGACGGGGATGAGCACGGCGCGGACCAGGACGGTGAGCACGATGACGGCCAGGGCGGCACTGAAGCCGCCGGCGAGCGGTTCGAGAATGTCGCTGATCCCCGTGACCACCGTGTAGGCGGCCTCGACGAGCAGGCGGATGGGCAGGAATTCGTAGATGTTCACGGGTGAGTGTCCTTCGGACAGGGCGCACTGAGGCGCGGTTGATTGGGCCGTTGCAGGCCATCACCGTGACAATTGCCCGCGCCGAGGCGGGGGAGGCGTTCCGGACGGAACAGGTCGTTCAGGCGATGGCGTGAACGACGGAAGAGGGGGCTCTGGGCAGGGCCGTACCTGGAGTTCCGGGCTCTTCCGGCATGCGGAATTCGCGGATGCTTCGGCGCGTGCTCGGCAGAGCCGGCGGACGCGACGACAGCGAGAGCACACGCAGCAGAGCCATGCTCGCCCATGCGGCGATCGGCGTCAGCAGGGCCGCACCGAGGAGAGCCAGGACGATGAGATGAGTGGGGGACTGGGGCACGACCGAGTCGAGGTCGGAAGAGAGCACGACGACGAGCAGCTGCAGAGTCAGCCACATATTCGCCATCATCTCGCCCCCTAACCAGTGCGTCGATGCTAACACGCGGGCCTGTGCGGAGGTCTCAGTCCTCTGCGTCGGCGGCGAGGTCCGGATCTCGGGCGAGACGCACGAGCGCGGCCGCGAGGCCGGCGAGGTCGTCGTCACCGACCAATGCGGTCAGCTTCTCGTCCTGCTCCGGCAGCCCGGCCGTCTTTGCGCCCCTGCGGACGAGCGGGTCGAAGGCGGGTCTCACCGAGGGCCAAACCTGCTGGACCTCTCGGAGGAAGATCGACGCTCCGGTCGGACCGATGCCGGTGAATTCCTGCAGCAGCCTCGCAATCCGACCAGGCTGCCCCTCGGCCTCATCGCGCAGCTTCCGCAGGTCCCCGTCCCAGCGGTCGATGAGCAGATCGGCGGCCTCGGCCAGACGGGTGGCAGTGCTCTCGTCGTAGCGCCGATATCCGCCTCGACCGAGCGCATCGACCCGTTGCTGCCACGTGCTCGCGCGCAGACGCTGCGGCGTCCTCCACTTCGCCGAGAACAGCTCGCGCGCGCTCGCGAGGGCGATGTCGGAGCTGATGCGCGTGGACAGGAGCAGGCTGAGGACGAGCAGCTGCCACAGCGGGGCCGGCTTGTCCCGGAGAGTGATCGCAGCCTCCGCGGCGAAGGTGCGGCCGTGCGCATCGATGAGTCGAGCGGCGTGCTCTCGCTGTGTGCTCATGCGGCCGATCCTATGTCCGGGCCCGGTCGAAGAGTCAAGGGCCACCGGAGCCTCAGCCGCCGGTGCCGTCCGCTCACAGCGGCACGGTCCCGCTTCCAGCGGATCCGCGCCCGGTTCGCTGCCGCCGGGTCGCACAGTTGAGACATGCATACACGCCCCGCAACCACACCGTCCATGTTCTCCGACTCCGACGAGGCCGACGCGGCCACCGCGATCCCCGAATCCCAGCGAATGCTCTACGCCTACCGGTCCGTCGTCTTCAACGGCGAACTGCGCGACGAGAACGGAATGGAGATCATCTCCCGACTCGTCCTCCTCTCCGCCGAGGACCCGCGCTCCGATATCCACCTGTGGATCAACTCTCCCGGAGGCTCCGTGCCGATGATGCACGCGATCGCCGACACCATCGCCGCTCTGCCCAACGACGTGGTCACGATCGCCTTCGGGTGGGCCGCCTCGGCGGGACAATTCGTTCTCAGCATGGGAACGCCCGGACGACGCCTCGCCCTGCCCCACGCTCGCATCCTCCTCCACCAAGGATCGAGCGGAATCGGCGGAGCCGCCGCCGACATCGAACTCCAGGGCGATGACCTCCGATCGGTCAGAGACACCGTCCTGCACCGGATCGCCGAGGCGACCGGAAAGACCTACGACCGCATCTTCGAAGACTCCCTGCGCGACCGGTGGTTCACCGCAGAGGAGGCGATCGAGTACGGACTCATCGATCGCGTCATCGACTCCCTGTCCGACCTGCGAGCTCAGATCGGAGGAAGCCGATGAGCCAGTACACGATCCCCAATGTCGTCGACCGAACCGGTGGCAGCGAGAAGATCGTCGACGTCTACTCGCATCTGCTCGGCAATCGCATCGTCTACCTCGGCGTGCCCATCGACGACGGGGTGGCGAACACGATCATCGCGCAGCTGCTCCACCTCGATTCGAGCAGCCGGGACCTGCCGATCAGCATGTACATCAATTCCCCGGGCGGCTCCCTGACCGCGATGACGGCGATCTTCGACGCAATGCACCACATCGGCGCGCCCGTGGCCACCACCTGCGTCGGGCAGGCCGTCGCCGATGCGGCCGTGCTCCTGGCCGCCGGAGAACCCGGCCAGCGGGCCATGCTCGCCCACGCCCGCGCCGTGCTGCGACAGCCGCATGCCGAAGGAGCGCGCGGCACGATCCCCGACCTCATCGTCGCCGCAGACGAGATCGTCCGGCAACGGCGGGACGTCGAAGAGATGCTCGCCGACAGCACCGGTCGGACCCCGGAGCAGATCCACCGTGACTTCGATCGCGACCTCGTCCTCGACGCGAAGGCGGCGCGGGACTTCGGACTCGTCGACGTCATCCTCTGACCGCGTACTCTCACCGAGGTGGGCGGAGATACTCCCCGAGGATGACTACGGCGTCCGGTCCGGGTCGCTACGATCGGAGAATGAGACCGGACCGTCCAGACCGCCGCGCACGCCGACGAGTCGTCCTGCTCACCGTCGCCGCAGCGGTGCTGCAGCTGCCGTTCTCCATCGTCCTCGCCGCGGCGACCGAGACGTCTGCGGCCGCGATGATCATCCGCATCGGCACCGCGGTCCTCTCACCGGCGATCTTCTTCGTCTCAGCACGGTGGCCCGGACCGCGCGTGGCCGTACTGGCAGGGCTCGTCCTCCTCGACGTCCTGGTGTGGGCGGCGGCGACTCCTGATCCGGGCCCCGGCAGTTTCGGCATGGGACCGGGTGCGTGGAGCGACCGCGGTCCCTGGACGCCCGCGGAGGCCGGGCCCGGGACGACGCCGTTCTACGCCGCCTTCCTCTTCGCCGTCGTCGCCGCGATCGTCCGCGGAAGTGCAGTCTGGGCGATCGCCTCGGCGGCGGGAGTCTGGGCGGGCTGCCTGCTGCTGGGTCCCCTGCTGGGGATCGACTGGTCGGTAGGACGGGTGGTCTCGGCGACGATGGGGCTCGCCATCGCCGTGGGCATCGGCGCATTCGTCCGCCGCCGCAGCGAGCTCCGTCGGCAGGAGGCAGCCCAGCAGAGCGCACGCCACGCCGAGGTCGTTCAGGCCGAGCGACTGCGCATCGCCCGGGATCTCCACGACGTCCTCGGCCATGCTCTGTCCCAGATCAACGTCCAAGCCGGAGTCGGCGAACACCTCATCGACCGCGATCCGGAACAGGCACGGTCCGCACTCGCGGCCATCAGAGAACTCAGCCGCACCGGGCTCAACGAAGTGCGCACCGTGCTGCATACGATGCGCTCCGACACGGGTGCTGCGGAAGCCTCAGAACCGGCGCCCTTGGCTCCGGTCCTCGGACTCGACGCCGTTCCGGCGCTGGTCTCCCGCCTCGTCGGCTCCACTGACATCAGGGTGGACGATCGGCGGGATACGGACGCCGAGGGAGTGAGAGAGACACCCGGCCAGTCAACGGACGCAGCCGCCTATCGGATCATCCAGGAAGCACTGACGAACGTGCTCAGACATGCCGGCGCCGGCAGCGCACGAGTCGTCATCGCACGGAACTTGGATCGGCTGCAGGTGAGCATCAGCGATGACGGGACAGGACTCCCAGAAGGAGTCGAAGGGACGGGAATCATGGGCATGCGCGAGCGGGCGAAGCTGCTGAAAGGGTCACTCACCCTGACCTCGAAGGGTCGGCAGGGCACCGTCGTCGACGTCGACCTCCCCTGGAACGCCGACCATGCAGAGCTGCCAGACGAGGAGCCGCATCGATGACACCGATCCGAGTCGCCATCGCCGATGACCATCAGCTCGTGCGCGCCGGCTTCGCCTCACTGCTCGATTCCGAAGACGATATCGAGGTCACGATCCAAGCCTCCGGCGGGAACGCCCTGCTCGAAGCACTGCGCACAGCACCCGCCGACGTCGTCCTCATGGACATCCGCATGCCCGACGGAGACGGACTGTGGGCGACGGAGGAGATCGCCGCCGATCCGCGGTTCGATGCCGTCCGCGTGGTGCTCGTGACGACCTTCGGACTCGACGAATACATCGTCCGCGCCGTGCGCGCCGGGGCCAGCGGCTTTCTGCTGAAGGACACCGACCCGACCGACCTCATCCGCGCCGTGCGCGTCGTGGCCGCCGGTGAGGCCCTGCTCTCGCCCGAAGTCACGAAATACCTGCTCTCCCGCATGTCCTTGGGGCTGAAGGCAGAACCCGACTCCGGGCTCGACGTTCTCACCGACCGCGAACGCGAAGTTCTCGCGCTCGTCGGCCGCGGTCAGTCGAACGACGAGATCGCCGAATCGCTCGTGCTCTCCCCGCTGACCGCGAAGACCCATGTCTCGCGCATCATGACGAAGGTCGGGGCCAGAGACCGCGTCCACCTCGTCGTCCTCGCCTACGAATCGGGGCTGGTGTCGCCCGGTTGGCTGAACGAGCACTGAGTTCTGCTCCGTGCGGAGCAGCGCAGGTGACTCCCTTCGGCGGATTCGCAGCGACCGGCTTGCGGTGTGTCATTGATGTCAGGTCCACGAACGGCGTGGACACCCGCCAAGGAGGCATCATGCACATGGAACACGGACCGCTGGCCTGGCCGTTCTTCTTCCTCATTCCGATCTTCTGGGTCCTCGTCATTGGACTCATCGTCACCCTCATCGTGACCCTCAACCGTCGCCGGTGGCGGCAGGCCGGGGGACCGCCGTGGGCGGCTGCGGCACGAGAGGGAACAAGGAGCGCCGAGGCGACTCTGGCCCAGCGCTTCGCCCAGGGGGATATCGAGGAGGCCGAATATCGTGCCCGACTCGAGGTGCTGCGGGCGAACCGGCTCGAGGCCGGGAACGGCTGAGCCGTTCAGGCTGCGAGGGCGAGCCGTACCTGACCCGCTGCCGGCGGAGCAGGTGCGGCTCGCGTCATATCGGTCGCCGACAGCAGCGCGGTCGCAGGGACCCCGGAAGTCAGGCCGAAGGCCGCGAGCACGAGGACCTGCGGCAGCTGGAGCTCGAGCACCTCGGCCACTGCCTCGATGACCTCCGACGACGGGTCCTTGAGCCCGCGTTCGATCTCGGAGAGGAACTGGGTCGAGACCCCGGACCGGTGGGAGACCTGAGCCAGGGTGAGACCCATATCGGTGCGGCGCAGTCGGAGAGCGCGGCCGAGCGCCTCACGCCACAGCGGCGGCGGGGTCGGGCTGTGCGGGAGCATGTCGGTCATGGGGTGAGCCTACGGTCGGTAGGGCCGCCTCGGCGAGGGTTTCTGCTGTCAGCAGATGAGGATGACTGACGTGAAGTGGCTCACAGGTGTTGCGGCAACGGCAGTAGGTTAAGTTAGGCTGGCCTACGTTAATGTCGAGGGGTCCTATCAGGCTCCGACCACTGTCGAAAGGACAGGAATGTCAGTTCCTCACAGCCGCCGGGCCGTCATCGCCGGAGCGCTCGTCGCGCTCTCGCTCACCGCCACCGCCTGCGGGCAGGGATCGCAGGCCGCGGAGGAATCCGGGTCCGCGAATTTCGAGACCGCGACGATCAAGCACGCACTCGGTGAAGCGGTCATCGAATCCGAGCCCGAACGCGTCGTCACCCTCGGCCAGGGATCGACGGAAACTGCGATCGCTTTGGGCAAGACGCCGGTCGGCATGGAGGAATATGCCTGGGGATCCGATGACACCGGCTACATGCCGTGGATCTACGAGGCCGTGAAGGACAAGGGTGAGAAGCTGCCCGAACAGTTCCAGGGGGATACGGAACTCGACGTCGAAGCCATCGCCGAACTCGAACCGGATGTCATCCTCGCCCCCTGGTCGGGAATCACGGCCGAGCAGTACAAACAGCTCGATGCCATCGCCCCGACCGTGGCGTACCCGAAGCAGCCGTGGACGATCAAGTGGGATGAGCAGATCACCACGATCGGCAAGGCGCTCGGTCAGGAAGAGGAATCAGAAGGCCTCGTCGACGACATCAAGACGCAGCTGAAAGAGGCGAAGCGAGAGGAATACAAGGACCTCACATTCTCCTTCATCTACAACTCGGGCCCCGGCACCCTCGGCGTCTTCTACCCCAACGAGCAGCGGGTGGCGATGGTCTCGGCGCTCGGGCTGACCCCGGATCCGATCATCGACGAGCTGAAGAAAGACTACGACGAGCCCGGAACGGATTCAGCGCTCATCGGTCTGGAGAATGCGGACAAGCTCAACGATTCGGACCTCATCTTCACCTTCTACTCCGATGAGAAGAACAGGAAAGAGATCGAATCGCAGGGACTGTATGCGAATATTCCGGCGATCAAGGCCGGGGCTGTCGTGGCTCCGGATGATCAGCCCTTCGTCACCGGATCCTCGATCATCAACCCGCTCACCGTCCCCTGGACGCTCGAGCGCTATGTGCCGATGATCGACAAAGCGGTGAAGAAGCTCGACAAGTAAGTCGTCGGCGAGGAGCCTGCCGCATCAGTCAGGCAAGCAAGCTGGGCGCTCTCAATCGAGGGCGCTCAGCTTCTTCCATTCATCCCAGGAGTACACCCAGTCCGAGATGTCGCTGTCATTGGTCGACAGGCTCACTTGGGAACCGGTGACCTCGACGGGATCACCGAAGATCGCGGAGTCGTAGTACTCCTTGGCCCGTTCGGTGGTGAGATTGATGCAGCCGTGGGAGACGTTCTGCGAGCCTTGGACGCCTGCCGACCACGGGGCGGCGTGGATGAATTCTCCGTTGTTGTGGATGCGCACAGCCCACTGCACATCTGTCTCGTAGTCCCATTGTTCGGAGGTCATCGTATAGTCGGCGGCCTTCGACATGACCACATGCGTGCCGTTGTAGGACGGGGACTTCGGTGCGCCGAGCGAGGCAGGGAAGTCCATGACGGTCTTGCCGTCACGAGTGACGGTCATACGATGGGACTTCGCATCGGCCTTGACGACCTGTTTGCGTCCGATCTCGAAATCGAGGGTGAGGTCGTTCTGACCCACGCTGTTCTCGCCCGTCGGCACATCCTTGAGCGGGACGTCGACGGAGACCTTCGAATGAGCGGGCCAGAATTCCTTCGGGCGGAAATGCAGTCGGGACTGCGGATCGTCGTAGAGCCAACCCCAGGAGCCCTCGACCTCCCGCTCCTTGCCGTCTTCATCGGTGACCTTGACCGAGAGGCGGCGTTCGACATCGTCGCGGAAGTCCTTGGATACGGTGGAACCGAAGTTGAGCATGATGGGGGCGGCGACGCCGACCGTCTGATCGTCGGCGAGCGTTGTGCGCACCGACATCGGGGCGCCGTCGCTGTCACCGACGGTGATCGTTGCGTCGAGGTCGACTTCGTCTCCGTTGGCAGTGGTGGCGGTGACTTTCACGGTGTATTCGCTGTCGGCGACGAGGCCGTAGGTCGAGATCCAGGCGGCGGATTCGTCCGGGGCGGCGACCGCCTCGGCGGTGTCCTTGGTGTCTGTTTCGGCGTCCTTCGAACCATCGTCGGCGGTCCCGGACTCGGTGGAGCTCGGCGTCGACGAACCGGCCTGGGCGTCGTCATCTGCCTCGAGCGCGGTGCCCGAAGCGTCGAAGAACGTGCCGGGATCGTGCGCGATCCGGGGGTGGGCCTCCTCGGTGACGGAGATGTCACTGAGGTCTGCGTTCTCGACTGAGATGCCGATCCGCTGGCCGGCCTCGAGGTCGATGTCGTCACCGGATTCGGTCACCTCGCCGAAGTCCCCGGCGCCGGGCATCGCGGTCGCCGCATCGACGGACTCACTCGGCTCAGCTGAGGAGGTCGCATCGCTGGGCTGCGAAGACGGCGTCGATTCGGACGCGGATTCTGCTGCCTCGGAGGTGATGGCTCCGACGCGGAACACGGGATCCGCGGCCGCCTCGGCGGTCTTGTTCGCGCCATTGCGGGTCGCGTCGGGATCGTCGCTCGACGGTGTGCACGCCGTGAGCAGGGCCAGTGCCGAAAGGGCGGCAACGGCCCCTTGGATCTTCGTGGACAACAGGGAAACCTCGTTTGAACACAGGGATGAGAACTGAGAATAATGGTAATGAAGCAAAATCACGAAAGTATTAACGCTTTCGCTTCTTCGCCCCGATTCCGGCGCTCGGAGGGCCGTGTAGGCAGAGCTGACCTGGGCAGATGGGGGAGAGGGGGAGTTGTGGAATTGTGATGTTGGGGAATAGAGGACTCCCCGTGCACCCGACAGAGCTCGCTTACCCTTGCTGCCTTCCGGCCCTGGGGGAGTTCACAAGATGACGCCGCACGGGGAGCCGTGAATCAGTCTAGTCGAGAGCGGCCTCGGTGGACAAAACGAGTGGGCGGGGCCACAGGATTACGACAAGGACACTGTTATCCACTCGTGACAAAAACATCATCTGACCGGGACTTTCACTGGATAGTGTGGACGCATCCTCGTTTCCCATCCCTAAGGAATCATGCACATTTTCCGCAGAGCGGTTCTGCCGCTGGCCTTCCTCCTCGTCCTCATCCTCATCGCTGTATTCCTCGGCTGGATCGCCTTCAAACCGGCTGCCGACGACGAATTCGACGATGTCGGTGCCAGTGGGGAGCCGGCGGAATCCACCATCACCGCCGAACGCGGCGACATCTCCAACACAATCGAGGTCAAGGGACGCATCAACGTCGACTCCCCGACTGCGGTCAAAGCCGACCACGACGGCGTGGTCAACCATCTCTTCGTCAAGCCCGGTGATGAGGTATTCAAAGGCGCGGAGCTGTTCCAGGTCAGAAGCGAGGGTGAGCAGGAGGCGCCCGAAGAGCCGGACGGCGGCAGCGACGGTGCCGAGACAGCAGACTCGGATGGCGGGGATGAGGCATCGGGAGGTGACCCGTCGACCCCGGCCAAGCCGAAGTATCATTCGGTGATCGCTGCGGAAGACGGCACGGTGGGTGATTTCTCCGTCGAGCAGGGTGACACAGTCTCTGCCGACACCCAGGTGACCGAGCTGCTGAAGAAGACCTTCACCGCCAAGGCACCGATCAAGGCGACCGATCTCTACCGGGTGCAGGAGCTTCCGGACACCGCGAACATCGCGATCGACGAGGGCCCGAAGCCCTTCGACTGCACGGGTCTCAGACTCGACCAGGGGCCGGGTACAGCCTCGGCATCGTCGTCGACGAGCGAGGAGGAGTCCGAGGACCCAGGGGCTGAAAGCGCAGGTGACGACGGTTCTGCCGCCGAAGGCTCGGAAGGAGGTTCCGGAGACGGTCCGCAGCTGATCTGTGCCATCCCCGACGATGTCACCGTCTACAACAGCCTCGATCTCACTATGACCATCGATGCGGGAGAGGCGAAGGACGTCATCGTCGTTCCGGTGACCGCGGTGCGCGGACTCACCGAGAAGGGATCAGTCTGGGTGACCGGAGACGACGGCAAGTCCGAGGAGCGCGAGGTCGAGATCGGCCTCAACGACGGGTCCATGGTCGAAGTGAAGTCGGGCCTGGAAGAAGGTGAGGAGATCGATGAATTCGTTCCCGGCACCGAACCTGAAGATGAGAGTTCCGAGGGCGGCATGGATGGCGAGTTCGGCGAGGGAGAGGACTGGTGAGCCGCCCGGAGCCGACGGCGGCAGAGACTCTGCTCTCGCTGCGGCATGTGTCGCGTTCGGTGCCGATCGCTGACGATCAGCTGCTCACGATCCTTGCCGATATCGACCTCGAGGTGGGGGTGGGGGAGCACATCGGCATCGTCGGTCGCTCCGGCACCGGCAAATCGACGCTGCTCAACATCCTCGGACTCCTCGACGCGCCGACGACCGGGGATATGGAGTTCGCCGGTGAACCCGTGCAGAAGATCTCCCGGAACAGGGCCGCAGCGATCAGAGGACGTGACATCGGATTCGTCTTCCAGCAGTTCAACCTCCTGCCCGGACGCACTGCGGTGGAAAACGTCGAAGCCCCGCTGATGTACGCCACCGGACGGGAGTTCCGCAATCGGCGGAGATCGGCCGAAGCCATGCTCGAGCGTCTCGGCCTCGGCGACCGGATCGAGGCGAAGCCGAACCGTCTCTCCGGAGGTGAGCAGCAGAGAGTCGCGATCGCACGCGCGCTGGTGCGTGAGCCGAAGCTCGTGCTCGCCGACGAGCCGACGGGCGCCCTGGACGTTGAGACGGGGCGTCAGGTCATGGAGATCCTCGACGGCATCACCAAGGACTCGGGGGCTGCGCTCATCACGATCACCCATGATCTCGGGGTGGCGAACATGGCCACTCGACAGTTCTCGCTCAGTCAGGGGTGTCTCCATCCGGTCCTCGACGGGGCCACCGCCGAGGCGCTGGCGGGTGAGAGCCGATGATCACAGGATTCGCCGCATCGCTCGTCGAAGCCTGGCAGGAACTGAGGGTGCACAAGGTGCGCGTGCTGATGTCCCTGATCGGCGTCGGCGTGGCAGTGTGTGCACTGACGCTCGTCGTCGGGTTCGGGAACATGATGCAGAAGGGCCTCGCCGACTCCTACGAGCAGCAGGGTGGTCGCGCCGCGACCTACACCCTGAGCCTCAATCCGACCGAGTCCGAGATGGGCGAATCCGAGGTCGAGAAGGTCCGGTCAGCACTCGACGAGACCGCCGACCGTTTCGGAATCAGCCACATCTCCGCCTACGGTCAGGCCGAAACCACGGTGCCGGGACCGGCTGGCACCATCAGCGCCTCGATGTACATCGTCGACCCGGATTTCGACGTCATGCGCCGACTCTCCGTCGATCACGGCAGGTGGTTCACCGCCGGTGACGCCGCGAACCTGTCGCCGGCCGTCGTCGCCGATGAGACTTTCCTCAGCGAATACGGCATCGACCCGACTTCCCTGCCGGCCACGATCGAGCTGTCCGGTTCCCCGAAGAAGACGGCCACGGTCATCGGTTCGGTGCCCTCCTCCGAATTCCAGGAGTACGGGGAGATCTACGTCCTCAACGGGCAGGAGAAGCAGTTCGCCGCAGACGCCTACGCCGTCACCGAATTCGAGATGTGGGTGCCGCCCGAGGTCGGTGAGGAGCTGAGCAAACAGGTGACGAGTGATCTCAGACGGCAGCTGCCCGGCTTCGACGTCAGTGCGGACAGAACCGATTTCGCCTCGGACATCGATGAAACACTGGGTCCGGTGAAGAACGTGCTGTTGGTCATCAGCATCCTCATTCTCTTCATGGGTATGCTCGGCCTGCTCAACATCTCTCTTGTGACGATCCAACAGCGGATCAGGGAGATCGGCATCCGCAGATCCTTCGGGGCGACGAGTCGGCGCATCTTCTTCTCCGTGATGATGGAGAGCGTCGTCGCGACGACCATCGCAGGCGCTGTCGGCGTTCTCATCGCCGTGCTCGTGCTCAAGGCGCCGCTCGTCGCTGAGTTCATGTTCGACGGTGCGAGTACTCCGCAGGTCCCGATCTCTGCCGCGATTGTGGGCATGCTCGTCTCGGTCGGAGCCGGAGCGCTGGCAGGATCGGTGCCTGCTGTCGTCGCCACTCGGGTGCGGATCATCGACGCGATCCGAGCCTGAGGAGTGCCAGAGCGCCCGTTCCGAAGGCCAGGCACAGCCCGACCTGAACGAGGCATGCCACGGCGAAGGCATTGTCATAGCCGAGGCTGAGCGTGAAGACATGGAAGAGCGCTCCGAGCAGCGCCACGCCCACGGCGATGCCTGCCTGCTGCATCGTTGCGATGAGACCGCCGCTCAGCCCGGCCACTCGGTCGGGGACTGCTCCGACCACGGTGCCGACAAGAGGACCGAACTGGAGAGCCTGAGCTGCGCCGAGGACGACTCCCGGAAGCTGGAACCACAGATTCCATTCTGTGGCTGGGGCCGTCGCCGACGCCCAAGCCACCCCGAGAAGGCTGATCGCCTGCAGGGTCGTGCCGAGGACCATCGTGCCGGGCCCGCCGAGTCGACCGACGGCCCGGGGGACGAGGAGAGAGGTGATGAGGAAAGCTGCGGCGAAGAGGCCGAGCGTGAGTCCGGAGACGGCGGCGGGGTCACCATGGCCGGTCTGCGATGTGAGCGCGAAGTTGTAGAGGAACGTGCCGAAGCCGGCGAAGAACACGAAGGCCATGAGCATCCCGATCCACGCGGCAGGGATGCGAACCACCTGTGGCGGAATGAGTGGGTCACGTCCGGCCGCCTCGGCGCGGTTCTGCCAGAGTGCGAACGCGGTGAGAGCTGCAGCGCAGGCTGCCAAGAGGGTTGCGGGCAGCGGAAGCCAGCCGGTGACCGGTCCCAGCGCCAGTCCGGTGACGAGGCTCATCATGCCCACGCCGAGGAGGATTGCGCCGGGGGCGTCGAGGGGTGCCGGGTCGATGCTGCGTGATTCGGTCAGGCGCAGGGAACCGAGATAGGCGGCTGCGGCGGCGATCGCGCAGCTGAGGAACGCCGCCCGCCACCCCCAGGTCTGGCCGAAGAGGGAGATGAGTCCGCCGCCGAGGACCTGACCACCGACGGTGCCGACTCCGGAGAATGCGCCGAAGAGGCTGATCGCCTTCAACCGTGCGGCCCCGGACAGCGAATGCTGGAAGCTCGCGAGGATCTGCGGCATCATCACCGCCGCTGCCGAACCCTGGGTTGCGCGAGCCACGAGCAGGAAGAGCGGATCGGGTGCCAGTCCGACGGCGATTGAGGTGATGACGAGCGCGCCCGTGCCGATCATGAACAGGCGGCGACGCCCGAAGCGGTCCCCGATGCGACCGCAGAGGATGAGGCCGGAGGCGAAGGCGGCGGAGAACAGACCGACGATGAGCGCCGAGGTCGAATCACTCGCACCGATGTCGGCCTGCACCGCGGGGATCGCGACGTTTGAGACGGAGAACATGAACGTCGCGAGGAACGCACCGAGGTGGAGCGGCCAGAGGACGGGGGCAGGATGGCCTGCGGTGGGGGCGGGTTCGACGTCGGGTGCGTGACCGGGAGCAGCCTCGGCGAGGGCCGAGGTCGGAACCGCCTCGGCGGAGGTCGATGATGTCTGCGTGTGGGAATCTCTCATGGATCCAGTCTGCGATGGGCCGCGGGGGAGTGGGAGGGCGTGCTGATGGTGTTGGTCGCACCACCAGGCTGAGAGCGGTGACAGGGTGGAACGGGGTGAGCGTCGGACGGACAATGGAGGCATGGCACAAGTGAGAACCGAGGAGCTAGGACGATTCCTGCGTTCGCGACGCAACCGAGTGCGGCCCTGCGAGGTCGGTCTTGCGGCCGGCACCCGGCGGAGGGTGCCGGGACTGCGGCGCGAAGAGGTCGCTGTGCTCGCGAACATCGGCACCAGTTGGTACACCTGGCTTGAGCAGGGGCGCGAGGTCCACCCCTCGGAGTCGGTGCTCGAATCCATCGCCGAGGCGCTCCTGCTCGACCGTGAGGAGCGTGCCCATCTCTTCCTGCTGGGCGGATATCCGGATCGAGTCGCGAACCCGGGTGACTCGGCGGTGGGAGAGCAGATGCGCACCTTGCTCGACGAACTGCTGCCGCTGCCGGCGATGGTCACTGATCCGCGGTATACGATCCTCGCCTTCAACTCCGTCGAACGGTATCTCGCCTCCGACCTCGAAGCACTCGCTCCGGCCGACCGCAACTGCGCGATCCAGTCCTTCGAGAGCCCGGAATGGGCGCGGACCTTCCACTCCGACGACGGCCATCGGGCGCAGGTCGTGGCGAAGCTGCGTGCCTCGTACGCGGAGTCGATCGACGATCCCGAGTGGTCGCCGCTGCTGTCGCGGCTGCGCAGGAATCCGGAATTCTGCCGCCTGTGGGATTCGGGAACGGTCGGTCGATCTGTCGGGCGGGTCAAGACCATTGAGAACCCGTATGTGGGCACGCTCAAGCTGACGATGACGACGCTCATCGCGCAGGAGAACCAGAGGCTGACGCTCTCGGTCTATCAGCCGGTGGACACGGTGACGCGGTCCCGATTGGAGACGCTGCACGGCTGGATCAATGACGGCAGCATCGAACGCAGACGGGAGGACGGGGCGCAGCCGTCGGCAGAACGGCATCTCCGCGCCGTCGCGGACTGAACCGTGTGCCGTCGGGTGACGAGGTCGCGTGTTCACCTGCGGGAAGTGGGATGCTTCACACTCGGCCACCGCGATTTCGCATTGTCGTCATGACTCGGATAAGCTGATTCGCGGAGGATTCGCCTAGTGGCCTATGGCGCTCGCCTGGAACGCGGGTTGGGTTAACGCCCTCAGGGGTTCGAATCCCCTATCCTCCGCCACGGAAGTCCCGGTCTCGCAGTTGCTGCGGGCCGGGACTTCGTCGATTCACCGGCGGCGGACCTCCATGCCGGTCGCGGGAGGCTCGTATTCGGACATCCCACACCGATTGTGACAGTTCGCACCATTCGTGCCACCTGCTACCGGTGCTTTCGCATCCCTCGTCGGTCCTGGTCCAACGCACCGGTGCAACGAGGTGGTGTGCCGCCAAGGGTGAGGGGTGCGGAGCTGGGTGCAGCGGAGCGCAGCTGCCGGAAGGCAAATCGCATGACGGTTCGTGGCGGAATGCGTCATTGTGACGGCATGCGTCGGCCTGCGAAGTCTGCCCGCCGAGTGTGGTCTGCGTCTCAGTAGTCTGGCACGGCACACCCGCACACACGATATTGCACACCTGCACACATCACGAGCGACTGAAGGGAACTGGCCCGATGACGTCGCAGCAACCGGTCCGGCGCGGAAGATCGCGCAGCGCACGCCCCGCGGACACGGTGCTCATGCCAGTTTCGATGGGAAGGGACACACAATGACGAATCTCCACGCCAACCCGATCTATACCGGTGAACCCGAAGACCTGAAGTTCGCCTACTGGGTGCCCAACGTCTCCGGCGGCCTGGTCGTGTCGAACATCGAACAGCGCACCGACTGGGGCTACGACTACAACGTCAAGCTCGCACAGACCGCCGAGGCAGTCGGCTACGAATACGCACTCAGCCAGGTCCGCTACCTCTCCAGCTACGGCGCGGCCCAGCAGCACGAATCGACCTCCACGTCACTCGCGCTCGCCCTTGCCACTGAGAAGCTCAAGGTCATCGCCGCCATTCATCCGGGCATCTGGGAACCGGCCGTGCTCGCGAAGTTCATCCTCACCGCCGACCAGTTCACGAAGGGCCGGGCCGCCATCAACGTCGTCTCCGGCTGGTTCAAGGACGAATACACCCGCCTCGGCCTGCCGTGGCTCGAACACGGCGAACGGTACCGCCGGTCCGCCGAGTTCATGGATGTCGTCCGCAAGCTCTTCACCGAGGAGAACGTCGAGTACCGCGGCAATTTCTACACCGTCGACGACTTCACCCTCCGCCCCGGCCCCTACCCAGTCGAGGGCCGCCCCCACCCGGAGATCTTCCAAGGCGGAAACTCCTCGGCCGCTCGCATCAACGGCGGCAAGCACGCCGACTGGTACTTCTCCAACGGCAAGGACTTCGACGGCTTCCGCGAACAGTACGACGACGTCACCGAGGTGGCCCGAGCGCACAATCGGAAGGTCCGTTTCGGGCTCAACGGGTTCGCCATCGTCCGCGACACCGAGGCCGAAGCCCGCGAACAGCTGCGTGAGATCATCGCCAAAGCCGATGAAAGCGCGGTCGAAGGATTCCGCAAGTCCGTCCAGCAGGCCGGAGCCTCGACTCACGATAAGAAGGGCATGTGGGCGGATTCGAGCTTCGAAGACCTCGTCCAGTACAACGACGGCTTCCGCACCCAACTCATCGGCACTCCCGAACAGGTCGCCGACCGCATCATCGAGTACAAGAAGTTCGGCGTCGACCTCATCCTCACCGGCTTCCTGCACTTCCAGGAGGAACTCGAAGCGTTCGGCAAGACCGTCATCCCGATCGTGCGCGAGAAGGAAGCCGAACTCGTCAACAGGGGATTGCTCACCCCTGCCGGAGTCTGACCCTGGAGGCGGGTTTGCCTCAGGCCACGCTGAATGACGCGGACTTGAGCTTCAGCTTCGTTCGCAGCTGATCGCCGGTTAGGCTCGCGGTCTTCCCCTTCACCGAGGTGGCTTTCACCGTCTTCACCAGACCTGAGCCGGTCTTCGCCACCGTCACAGACCGGACGTCTGCCAGCCCGAACGCCCGTGCCATGTCGGCCTGCTTGGCCGTCACCGACCACGAGGCGTTCGGGTTCTGCGCAGAGGCATACTTCGACGGAGAGTCATCGACCGAGACCAGGTACGGCACAGCCGACCCCCACACCTCGGCAGCCGAATGCGTCTTCGAGCCTGCCGACGACGAGTAGACAGCATCGATGAGCCCGCCCTTGTAGGTGATGAGGCGCGCCGACTTCACCGTCGACCCGCTCGTGCTCTGTGTCGCGGCCACGGCCTTGCGCCATGGACCGGAATCGCCTGCATTCTCATGAGTCCACCCGAGGAAACGCTGCGAGGCCACCTCGTCATAGACGTTGCACCCGCAGGCAGGCTTCACCGCACCGAGATTGCGGTAGGCATAGGTGCGCGAAGCGATGGCCTGAGAGCGCAGGGCTTCGGACTGCCACGATGCCGGCATCTCGGCGATGCCCGGCAGATATTCCTTGTTGAGACCCACCACGTTGATTACGTTGAGCGAGCTCTTCAGCTGACCGATCTCGAGCCGTCCGTGCCGGTAGGTGCCGGTCGCCCCGTTCTGGGCACCGCTGACCGACACCGTCGTCGCCGACGAACTCTTCCAATATCGGGTGCCCTGCCATTCGAGGGTGAGCTTCGATCCCGAATAGCTCTTCGACCCGATGATCGCCTTGACCGAACCGGACGAGGTCCGTTCGATCGTGACCTTCGAGGCCGATTCGATGGTCTTCGACCCGACCTTGACCCGCAGACGGCCGGACCGCGGAGAGACCGTCACGGACTTCTTCCCGGTCAGCAGCTGCACCCTGAGACTGGCGTCGGCGTCCTTCGACATCGTCGTGACCTTGGCCCCGGTGTAGTAGTGCTGCAAGATCTGCGTCGATGACTTTCCGGCTGCCGCCATTCCGCGCGCTCCGTACTGGCTCATCCCGACTCCATGGCCGAACCCCGACCCCTTGATCGTGAACGACGACGGCGCCTTCGTCAGCGTCACTTTCGCCCCGGACTTCGCCGTCCACACGATCATGCCTTTCTGGAACTTCTGCCGGGTCTCGGACCCGGACCGGTACTCGTTGCTCGTCGGATAGCCGAGCGGACCGCGTTCCCACCCGGACTTCTTCCACGCCGTGCGGATCGCACCCAGAGTCGCATGGGCACCGGTGGCCTTCGTCCAATGGATGCTGCCGTGCTTGAACGACTGATAGCAGCCCTTCTGGATCAGCGTGCACCGCTGCGGGCCGACCGCTGGGCCGAGCTTGCCGGAATTCCCGCCGAGCGATCTGTGCATCGTCCCGATCGCGCCCGAGGTCGAATAGGCGGCATGTGCCGGAGGCGGTGTGGAGCAGAGAAGGAGAAGGAACCCGATGAGCAGTGACGCGAGGGCAGGAGTCGTCGCCTTGACGAACGGGGAAGCTGGCATGAGTAGATCATAAGCGCGGCTGTCAAGACCCCGGGTGACGAACAGACGAACTCCCCGAAACGATCGTTACGGGGAGTTCGTCGCCGAGGCGTTCGACCTCGGCGAAAGAGGCATCGTTCCTGCTCAGCTCAGCTTGTCAGCGATCGCCTGGTTGAATGCGTCGAGGTCGCCGGGGTTGCGGGAGGTGATGAGGTTGCCGTCGACGACCACCTCGGTGTCGGTCCAGTCGGCGCCGGCGTTGATGAGGTCGGTCTTCGTCGAGATGAAGGACGTCAGCTTCCGTCCCTTGGCCACTCCCGCCTCGGCGAGGATCCACGGGGCATGGCAGATGGCCGCGACAGGTTTGTCGGCAGCGAAGAACGCCTTGACGAGGTTGACGGCGTCCTCGTCCAGACGCAGAGCGTCGGCGTTGAGGGTGCCGCCGGGCAGGACGAGGGCGTCGAAGTCATCGACCGAGGCTTCGGCGACGGGAACGTCGACGTCGAAGGTCTCGGCGTGCTCCCAATCGCCTTCCATCGCCTGCAGTGTTCCCTCGGACGGGGAGACGATGACGGTCGTCGCCCCGGCCTCGTCGAGTGCCGCGCGGGGACTGGTGAGTTCGATCTGCTCGACGCCGCGGGTGAGGAGGAATGCGACCTTCTTTTCGGTGATGGCCATGATGGTGCTCCTTTTCTCTGTGTTCCGGAAATGCTGTCTGTCGTGAAATCTGTCTGTCGTGGGAATTGAGCCGCCGCGGAACTTGGGCCGGCGCCTCAGGTCAGATGGGCTCGCTGCTGGTCGGTCAGCGGCTTCGCGGGGAAGCGCAGCAGCACCTTGCCTGCCGGGTGGGCGGTGAGCAGATGCCGGTAGGCGTCGTGGACCTCTTCGGCGTCGAAGACCCGGGCGATCGGGACGTGGACATGGCCGTAGGCGATGGCCTGGCCCAGCCAGACCATGTCATCACGGCGGGCCCTGGCTTCGCCGTCGATGCTCACCCCGTACTTCTCCGCGACCGTGGGGCCCGCACCGATCGAGACGATGCGGTCGGCTGGGATGCCGAGGTCGATCATGCCGGTGATCTCGTCCTCACCCTGCGTCGAGTACGCGGCCTGGATCCCGTCGGTGGCGAGTTCACTGACTCGGTCCCACAGGCCCTCACCATAGGTGACGGGTTCGATCCCGAGGCTTTCCAAGAGAGCATGATTGCCCTGGCTGGCGCTGCCGATGACCCTCGCCCCGAGGTTGCGGGCGAGCTGGGCGACGATGATGCCGACGCCGCCGGAGGCCCCGGAGACGAAGAGAGTGTCGCCTTCGCTGAGGCGCAGGGCGCGGATTCCGGCGACGGCGGTGCGCCCTGCGACGTAGAGACCTCCGGCGGTGTCGACGCCGAGTCCGCGCGGGATCCTGTCGAGCCTGTCGGCAGGATCGGTGATGAGAAGCTGTTCGGTCTGCGCCTGCTTCGGCAGCCCGCCGTAGACGAGGTCTCCGGGCGTGAAGTCCGTAACGCCTTCGCCGACCGAGGCGACGACGCCGGAGAAGTCCACGCCGTTGCCGGAGGCAGTTTCGACGGAACCGAAGCGACCGCCCTGGAGCATCTTCCAATCCAGGGGATTGAGCCCGGCATAGAGGACGGTGACGAGGACCTGGCCCTCGCCGACCTCGGGGAAGGCCACCTCGGCGAGGTGAAGCTGATCGATGTCTCCGTTGGAGGTGTACTGGACGCGTCTGGTCATGCTCTGCTCCTCATCGGTGGGCGAATCAGTCCGACTGACGAATCGGTTGGGGGCCCGACCTGTTCCGTGGCCCACATCAGCGACAACACCACAGGAAGCCGACTTGTTCCACGACACGAATGACCGCACTCCCCGGGCCGCAGCGGGCCAGGGGAGTGCAGTTGGGGATGCGCGGAATTCGTCAGGCGAATCGCGGCTGCTCGAGGGGAGCGGATCAGGGTGGCCGCGTCGATGAGGCGACCGGGCATTGTCGGCTCAGATGTTCGGGAACTCGAGGCTGTAGCCGATGCCGGACTGCGACGCCGAGGTGATCTTCACAGTGCCGTAGTGATTCTTGCCGGCAGCGGTGACGGTGCAGTTCTGTGAGCCGCTGTGGGAGAAGATCCGCAGGTCGGAGTAGCAGTCGACGTTGTCGACCGTGGTGCCCTGCTTGGCGTAGGCGTTCTTGATGTCCGCCTCGAGAACGTCGGCGGGGATCTTGCCGTTGCCGTCGGCGTCGAGTTCGACTCCGTCTTCGCCGATCCGCGGACCCTGGTAGCCGTTGTCGGTCGTGCCGCTCGACGACGATGATCCGCTCGAGGTGGAGTCGCTCGAGGACGACGATCCGGTGGACGACGAGCCGTTCGAGGTGGAGGAGCCACTCGCCGAGGAGGCGCTGGACGAATCCGTGGATCCGCCGCTGCCGGTGGTGCCGTTGTCCGTCGTGCCGTTATCGGTCGTTCCGGTCGAACCCGAACCGGTGGAGTCCGAGGCGGAGCCTGAATCCGATGCCGGTTCTTCGGCGGTCGTCTCGGTGCTCTCGGTCTGCTGGTCCTGCTGACCGTCCTGCTCCTGGCCCTGTTCCTGGCCCTGGCTTTCTGGGCCGAAGGTGATGTTCATATCGCAGGCCGAGAGTGTCAGGGTCGCGGCGAGAGCTCCGGCAACGGTGATGGTCTTGAGAAGTGTCTGTGCCTTCATGGTCTGCTCCTGGTCTCGTGTGCAAAAAGCTGTCGGTGTTTCGTACAAGACAAGCCTCTCAGCGCGGAGCCGTGACCTGGGCCGATTCGTGTTCGGATCCGGTGACGCATGTTCCAGGACGGACACATCGGCCTATTCTGGGACTGTGTTCGATGATCGGAGCCGAAGAGATTCGAGAAAACTTCGCCGGCGATGTCGAGAACACTCGTCCGGCTGCGTCCCAGACATGTCAGCGAGCACAACCCGTGCGAGCGACACGAGACAAGGAGACCATCATGGCCAAGTACCTCATGCTCAAGCACTATCGGATGTCGGAGCAGTATATGGATTACACCCCGATGGACCAGTGGCGTTCCGACGAAGTCGACGCGCATGTGGCGTACATGAACGCCTTCGCCGACAGACTCAAGGACTCCGGTGAATTCGTCGACTCCCAGGCACTCTCGCCCGAGGGCACCTTCGTCCGATCCGGCGGACCGGGCAAGCCTCCGGTCACCGACGGTCCCTTCCCCGAGACGAAGGACCTCATCGCCGGGTGGATGGTCATCGACGTCGAGAACTACGACCGAGCTCTCGAACTCGCCGGTGAGTTGTCCGCCGCACCGGGCAAGGGCGGAGAGCCGATCAACGAATGGCTCGAACTGCGTCCCTTCCTCGACCACGCACCCAGCGTGGACGAATGATCAGGGACGCGAACGGAGTCCGCGATGATCGATCCGGATCCCCTCGCCGAGGCGGAGTTGCGTGAGCTCGTCCCCGCCGTGATCGGCATCCTCGTCAGTCGTGGAGCAGACTTCGCGACCGCCGAGGATGCCGTTCAGGACGCGCTCATCGAAGCCCTGCGATCGTGGCCGGCCGACCTGCCCCGTGACCGGCGGGGCTGGCTCGTGACGGTGGCGTGGCGGAAGTTCCTCGACATCGTGCGATCTGAAGGATCGCGGATGAAACGCGAGGAACGGGTCATGGCCGCCACGCTCGCCGAGCCCGGAACCTCGGCCGAACCCGGAACCGACGGCGTCCCGAACGCCGATGACACCCTCGACCTCTACATCCTCTGCGCCCATCCCGACCTCAGCCCCGCCTCGGCGGTGGCACTGACCCTGCGGGCGGTGGGCGGACTGACGACGAAGCAGATCGCCGAGGCCTATATGGTGCCCGAGTCGACGATGGCCCAGCGCATCAGCCGCGCCAAATCGACGATCGCAGGCTCCCGACTCAACCGACCCGGCGATCTGTCCGCAGTGCTCACCACCCTCTACCTCGTGTTCAACGAAGGGCACTCGGGCGAGGTCGACCTCGTCGCCGAGGCGATCCGACTGACCCGCGGCCTGCGGGCGATGATCGACTCCGCCGAGGTGGACGGACTGCTCGCCCTGATGCTCCTCCACCACGCCCGCCGCGAGGCCCGTTTCGGTCCAGACGGACGACTCATCGCCCTGGCCGATCAGGACCGCACCCTGTGGGATCGACGGCTCATCATTGAGGGCATCGAGATCCTGCAGGCAGCCCTTGGTCGGGATGAACTCGGCCAATATCAGGCACAGGCTGCCATCGCGGCACTCCACGCCGATGCGCAGACGGTCGAGGACACCGACTGGGTGCAGATCGTTCAGTGGTACGACGAGCTGCTGGCCCTGCGAGATACCCCGATCGTGCGACTCAACCGTGCCGTGGCCGTCGGGGAAGCCGACGGCCCAGGGGCGGGCCTGACCGAACTGCGGGGACTGGACGAGAGCCTGCCGCGCTACTTCGCCGTCGAAGCGCACCTGCGCGAACGCGCAGGGGAGTCACAGCGGGCCGCCGAGCTCTACGCGCGGGCCGCCGAACGGGCCGGCAACCTCGCCGAACGCGACCATCTCAACCGGCAGGCGGCACGCGCACGGTCGGGGCAGGGCCACCGACCGTGACCGAGGTGACCGTGACGGCGGTGATTACGGTCTCGCTCGGCCGCCTCGGCGAGCGAGGTTGATCACTCCTGTCGGCAGAAGACATTCGTCAGCACCGATGGCGGACTACGATCGAAGGGAGCACTCAGCTCACCAACCCATGTCAGCGATCCCGTCACCGGGGTCCGTTCCCGATGTCGAAAGAGGCCGAACCCGTTTGAGCCACCTGCAGGAGTTCTTCCGCATCCCACCGGGCGAACGCGACCATATTCCCGCGTTCCGCATCGCCCTGGGAGTCGCCATCCCGCTTCTCGTGCTGCTCGGAATCGACCGCCTCGACCTCGCCGTCTATGCCGCCTTCGGCGCCTTCACCGGCATCTACGCGCGCTTCGAGTCCCCACGATCGCGGACCAGACGCCAGTCGATCGCTGCCGCCGTCCTCGTCGTCTGCGTGGGCATCGGCGCCCTGCTCAGCAGCCTCGGAGCTTCGGTCTGGGTGCTCGTCGTCATCACCTCACTCGTGTCCGGTGCGGGTGCGGCCATCGCCCTGCGCTTCCGGCTCAAGCCCGGCGGGTCGATCTTCTTCATCTTCGCCACGGGAGCCGTCGGATCCATTCCGGGCGGCGCATCGGTGCCGGTGGCAATGGGTGTGGCGGCTGCCTCGGCGCTGGTGTGCATCGGTCTCGGAGCGCTCGCCCATTATGCCGGCGAACGCATGCCTCCGGAGAAGGAGACTTATGTGCGGGTCGGGCTGTCGCCGGTGGGCAAGGCTGATCTGGCAGCCCACGCCGCCCGATTCACGATCGCCCCGTTCATCGCCGGAGTTCTCGGCACCCTGCTCATCGATGTGCTCCCGCTTCTGTCACACAGCTATTGGGCGATGGTCGCAGCGGTCGCACCGATCACTCCGCCCGGTCGTTCGGCCCGTCTCAAGCGCGGCGTCCACCGGGTGGTCGGAACCCTGCTGGGCGTGATCGTCACAGCGTTCCTGCTGTCGTTCCCCACCGAGGCGTGGCAGCTGGTGGTGTGGGTGATCCTGCTGCAGTTCCTCGCCGAGATCTTCGTGCTGCGCAACTACTCGGTGGCTCTGCTCTTCATCACCCCGTTGGCACTGCTCATGACCCAGATCGGCAGCCCGCACCCGGTTCCGGAGCTGCTGGCCTCCCGCGCCATCGAAACCGTCATCGGCGCCGTCGTCGGCATGCTCGTCGTCATCGTCGGGTTCAGCAGTGTGAAGAGGACGCGCGCTGAAATCGATGCCTCACCGCACGCCGATGACGACGACTGACCTCGGCTGCCAGAACTTCTGCCACGCCGCCTGTGCGTCGGATATCATCGGCTCACCTCAACTCATCCGCACTGCCCTAACGCTGAACCGAACCGGGAGCACATGATGACCACCAGCACCGAGGTGCTCGCCACCCTGGCCTCGCTCGAGGACGGGAAGATCCGCGCCGTCAACGCCCGCCACGGCGACGACCACGCGGTCAACCTGACGAAGCTGCGCGCCGTGGCGAAGGACCTGAAGAAGAACGATGAACTCGCCGCCGAACTGTGGGACTCCGGTGACACTGCGGCCCGCCTCGTCGCGACCCTAATCATGCGTCCGAAGGCCTGGAGCGAAGCACAGCTCGATGAGATGCTGCGTGACTCCCGTGTCCCGAAGGTCCACGGTTGGCTGGTCAGCTATATCGTCAAGAAATCACCCAACGCCGAGGCGCTGCGCCGGTCGTGGATGGACGATCCGGATCCCGTGGTCGCCTCCGCCGGGTGGGCGCTGACGAGCGAACGGGTGAACCGGAAACCCGAAGGCCTCGACTTGACCGGTCTGCTGGACGTGATCGAGGCCGAGATGGCCGATGCCCCCGAGCGCCTGCAGTGGGCGATGAACGAGACGTTGTCCTATATCGGCATCGAGAACCCGGGCCTGCGGAAACGTGCCATCGACATCGGTGAGCGCCTCGGCGTTCTCCGCGACTACCCGACCTCGCCCGGCTGCACCTCGCCCTTCGCCCCGACCTGGATCACGGAGATGGTGGCTCGGAAGTCAGCGGACTGAGCCGTCGGCGAGTCAGCCCAGCGTGCGGTGACGCCCGATCGGGAGCATGAGCGGCTGACCGGACACGGGGTCCTCGATGATCCGGTTCTCCAGTCCGAAGACATGATGGACGTTGTCCTCGGTGAGAACCTCGGCAGGCGTGCCCTGGGCATGGATGGTGCCGCCCGAGAGCATGACGAGCCGATCGCAGTAGCGGGCGGCGAGGTTGAGGTCGTGGAGGACCATGACGATCGTCACTCCGGAGCGCTGATTGAGCTCGGTGAGCAGATCGAGGACTTCGACCTGATGGTTGACGTCGAGGAAAGTCGTCGGTTCGTCGAGGAGCAGGATGTCGGTCTGCTGGGCAAGGGCCATCGCGATCCACACACGCTGTCGCTGACCTCCGGAGAGCTCGTCCACGGGCCGGTCGGCGAGCTCCGCGGTGCCGGTGGTGT
Source organism: Brevibacterium sediminis (assembly GCF_013623905.1). Lineage (GTDB taxonomy): Bacteria > Actinomycetota > Actinomycetes > Actinomycetales > Brevibacteriaceae > Brevibacterium > Brevibacterium sediminis. Next base: position 158,378 of record NZ_JABKDD010000003.1, on the reverse strand, counting down.
CCAGGGCCTCGGCGACAGCGAGGTCGTCGGCGGCACTCCAGCGGGAGAAAGCTCCCTGATGCGGATGGCGACCTCGTCCGACGAGGTCGGCAACCGTGATGCCCTCCGGAGCGATCGGAGTCTGAGGGAGCAGGCCGAGGATGCGGGCGAGCTGCTTCGCCGGCATCGCATGCACCTGCCGACCGTCGAGGACAACCTGCCCCGCACGCGGGGTCAGCAGCCGAGACATCGATTTCAGCAGCGTGGACTTGCCGCAGGCATTGGCCCCGACGATGCCCGTGATGTCCCCGGACGGCAGGGCGAGGCTGAGGCCGGAGATGATATCGGCGTCCCCGTAGGACAGATGCAGACCCTCGGCCGCAAGCGAATGGTCCGTGGTCACAGGGAACCTCCCGAACGATTGATTCTGATGATGAGGTAGATGAGGTACGGGGCGCCGAGAACACCGGTGATGACACCGACCGGGTACCGAGTGCCGAGGGCGAACTGACCGATGAGATCGGCGACGAGAACGAGGAGTGCCCCGACGAGTCCCGCCGGTATGAGGAGTGAGGAACCCGGCCCGATGAGTCGGGCGGCGATCGGTCCGGAGAGGAAGGCGACGAAGGCCACCGGGCCGGCCGCAGCGGTGGCGAAGGCGATGAGTCCGACGGCGGTGACGATGACGAGGAGACGGGTGCGGGACACACGCACGCCGAGAGCCTCGGCGGTGTCGTCGCCGAGCTGCGTGATCGAGAGGTTCTTCGACTGGCCGAGGAGCAGCGGGGCCAGGATGACGAGCGCGATGAGCACCGGAATCACGGACTCCCAGTTCGCACCGTTGAGGCTGCCGGCCAACCAGCGCAGCGCCTCTTGGAGGTCCCATTGGGACGCCCGCGTCAGCTCCCAATTGATCAGGGCCGTCAGCATCGAGGAGATGCCGATGCCGACGAGTATGAGGCGGATTCCCGCGGCCCCGTTCTTATATGCGAGCAGATAGATGAGCAGCGCCACCGCGAGGCCGGCGACGATGGCGAAGATCGAGACGCCGGTGGTGCCGAGGCCGAGGGTGATGATTGCGAACACCGCGGCCGCCGATGCTCCCGAGCTGATGCCGATGATGTCGGGACTGGCCAGGGGATTGCGCAGCATCGTCTGGAACGTGACCCCGCCGAGTCCGAAGCTCAGCCCCACGGCCAGCGCCATCACGGCACGGGGCAGACGGAGACGGCCGACGGTGAAAGACGCCCCGGGGACCTGTTCGCCGGCGATGACACGGACGACCGTGTCGAAGGAATAGAAAGTCTGCCCGACCATGAGGCTGGCCAGGAAGGTCGCGACGATGAGCACGGAAAGGATCACGACGATGCTCGTCCAGTGCCTCGACCGCGCCCTGCGCAGGCTGACGACCGCCTCGGCAGTGGGGGTCAGTGGTGTGATACTCACAGGGATCGGACCTTCTGCCGGCGGACGATGGCGATGAAGAACGGAGCGCCGATGAGCGCGGTGAGGATGCCGACGTCAAGTTCGGCCGGTCGGGCGACGATGCGTCCGAGGATGTCGGAGGCAGTCAGCAGCCCGGCGCCGGTGACTGCCGAGAACGGGAGCAGCCACCGGTGGTCGAGGCCGATGAGCAGTCGGCAGGCATGGGGGATGACGAGTCCGAGGAAGCCGATGGGTCCGGCCACGGCGGTGGCGGCTCCGCAGAGGACGACGGCCCCGGCCGCGGACAGGGCTCGGGTGAGTCCCACATGCTGACCGAGACCCGCCGCGAGCTCGTCGCCGAGGGCGAGAGCGTTGAGCCCCGGACCACACCAGACGCTGACGAAGAAGCCGCCGATGAGGAAGGGCACGATGAGCAGGACGGAATCCATGGTGACTCCGCCGACCCCACCGATCTGCCAATCCCGTGCGAGATCGGAGATGTCACCGCGAGGGAGGACTACTGCGGAGATGAAAGAGGACAGGGCCGCTGCGGTGGCGGCTCCGGCCAGAGCGAGCTTGAGCGGTGTCGCCCCCTGCCGACCGAGGGACCCGATGGCGTAGACGAACACAGCGGTGACCGCCGCACCGGCGATGGCGAACCAGATATAGCCCTCAGCACTGGATAGGCCGAAGAAGGCGATGCCGATGACCACGGCCAAGGACGCCCCGGTATTGACGCCGAGGATGCCAGGGTCGGCCAGAGGATTGCGTGTCACACCCTGCATGACGGCTCCGGAGACGCCGAGAGCCGCGCCGACGCAGACGGCGAGCAGGGTGCGAGGTATGCGCTTGGCCACCGCAGCCTGGTCGAAGCCGGTCGCCGATCCGCCGTAGGCGGCCCACACGTCTTCGAGGCCGACATTGCGGGAGCCGATCATCGTCGAGGCGATCATGAGGACGACGACGAGTGCGAGCGCGGTGAGCATCCACAGGAAGCGGACGCGAGTCGACCGCCGCAGCCTGGCGGCGGTCGACACTGCAGTCGACGTGGCTGTCATCGAGATGGCGGCCTATTTCTGATTCGAGGCGGCCTCGTCGAGCTCGTCGAGGTAGTCGTCGAGGATGTACGAGATCGACAGCGGAGTCGGGTTGGCGGCGGTGCCCAAGGGCTGGTCGCCGGGCAGGTTGACGATCGCATCGTTCTTCACCGCAGGCATCTGGGACAGAAGCTCATCATCTTCCAAGGTCTTGACGAGCTTGTCGTCGCCGTAGGTGACGATGATGTCGACGTCATCGAAGACATCGGCTTGTTCGGCGCTGACCTGCGAGGAGAACTGGTCGGTCTCCTCCGAGGCCTTCGCGATGCTGGCGGGAGCCTTCATGCCTAGATCCTCGAAGAACATCGCACGGGTGTCGTGCGTGGTGTAGAAGTTGACCTCTGACAGATCGGATGGATCGACGTGAGTGAGGAACATCGTCGATTTGTCCTTGATCGCCGGATGCTCGGAGACTGCTGAGTCGATCTCCGACTCGAGGTCGGCGATGAGTTCCTCACCCTCGTTCTTCATACCGATCGCTTCACTGTTGATCTCGATCATCTCTCGCCATGGTGTGCCCCATGCGGTCTCCGGGTAGGCGACGACCGGTGCGATCTCTGACAACGTGTCGTAGTCTTCCTGGCTCAGACCGGAATATCCGGCGAGGATGACGTCGGGCTGGGTGTCCGCGACGGCTTCGAAGTCGATGCCGTCGGTCTCGTCGAACAGGGTCGGCGTCTCCGCGTCGAGCTCGTCGAGCTTGTCTTCGACCCAGGGGAGAACGCCGTTGCCGTCATCATCACCGAAGTCGGCGCTGGCCATACCGACAGGCACGACGCCGAGTGCCAGGGGCACTTCATGGTTGGCCCAGTTGACGGTGGCGACCCGTTCGGGCTTCGACTCGATCTTCGTCGTGCCGAGGGCGTGTTCGATGGTCACAGGCGCCCAGTCACCGTCACCGGCTTCGGCATCAGCGGAGGTCCCGGAGGATGAACAGGCGGAGAGCACGAGTGCTGCCGAAATGGCCACAGGCAGAGCGAAGGCACGGGATGGGCGGTTCATTTCTTCCTTTCGAAAGGTGTGTGGGGCACACCCGGAAAGGCCGGGAAGTAGGTTTGCCTAATCAATACATAGGTGTGCCTAATCAAAGTATCCGAGGAGGCGGTTCGGCGCAATCGAGCAATTGTGACACTCGGTTGCGTCAAACGGACAAATGTGACGATGAAGTCTCTGCTCGGAGATTCGCCGGTGTCGTCCCTGTGATCCGTCGGCACGCTGTGGTGAATGCGCTCGCCGAGGCATAACCCACGTCGGCAGCGGCATCAGGGATCTCGCAGCCGAGTCCGATCAGGGTGATCGCGCAGTGGATGCGGGCCGTCGTCACCCATCGGTTGAAACCCAAGCCGGTCTCCGCGGTGAAGGCGCGGGTGATGGTGCGCGGACTGGCTCCCAGGCGCGTCGCCCATTCCTGAAGAGTCGTCGGATCGCTGGGGTCATTGAACACGGTCTCGACGATCGGGGTCAGCAGCTCGGCGGTCGGTCGGTGGACGAGGACCTCGTGCTCTGCGGGGGACAGGACATCGAGGATCATCGCCTCGGTCAGCGCATAGGAATCGGTTCGGGGTTCGAGGGTCTGCAGCCGTGAGAGCAGAAGGCGCAGCAGCGGGTGGATGCTCACGGTGGTCGGCGCATTGCCCAGCGGTGGCTCGTCGACATCGAATTGTGCTGCTTTGACGACCACTCCGGCGGGAGTCCACCCGGAGTGCGGAATCCCGGCAGGGATCCACATCCCCAGAGGCGGCGTGATCGTCCAGGTTCGGGTGCCGATCGTCACCGTCCCCACGCCATCGTCTCGCCACAGGAGCTCATGTGTGGGGTGGGAGTGTTCGGACCAGTAGGTTTCGTGCTCCATGGTCTCCGCGGAACCGAGGATCTGCATCGGCAGACACACCTGTCCCGCTGAATAGCTGGGCAGGTGGCGTTCGGCCACGCGGCCCGAGGCCGTGGTTCGGGAGTCAAACTGTTTGATCGTGGAGGTCACTGATTCAGGATACGCGGACTCCTCATCCGGTGATCTCCGGGTGGCGGGTGTGGAAGTCCGTGACCTGCTGGAAGGCGTGACCGGCGGCGAGAACCAGGGGTTCGGTGAAGTCACCGCCGACGAACTGGGCTGCCAGGGGAGTGCCCCGTTCGGTGAACCCTGCGGGCAGAGTGATCGAGGGCATTCCGCAGTTGTCGATCGGTGCCGTCGGTATGGTCACCGCAGCGAACAGCTTCTGGTCGGAACCCAGGTTCGCCATCTGCGCGATCGTCGGTGAGCCGACGCCGATTCCCGGCAGCAGGAGCAGATCGATATCGGCCATGAGAGTGCGCATACGGCCGGTGAAGTCTCTCCGCGATTCGAGCAGCCGGTGATAGTCGATGGCGGAGAGTCCGCGCCCGATCTCGATGAGGCCGGACAGGTCGGGGCCGTATTCGTCCGCCCGGGCCGGATACGTCGCCGCGTGGACACCGGCGGTCTCGATCCCGCACAGAGCCGTCCATTCCTTGGCCGCGGCCTCAAAACCGGGAGTTTCGACCTCGAGCACCCGCCAGCCCAGGCCGGTCACCGTTTCGATGGTGTCTTCGAGCATCGCATTCGTCGCGGCGTCGAAGTGCTCTTCGGCCAGCTTGCGGTCGAAACCGACGACCGGGGCTTCGTCGACGCGCAGCGTATTGGGGTAGTCCGGTACCGATTCGAGCGACGAGGTGGGATCGGCCGGATCGTGGCCGGCGATGGCCCGCAGCACGATCGCGGTATCACGGGAGCTGCGGGTCATCGGCCCGATGTGGTCGAGGCTGGGAGCGAGTGCGAAGATGCCGTGGCGGGAGACTCGGCCCCAGGTCGGTTTGAGTCCCGTGACGCCATTGGCCGAGGACGGAAGGCGGATCGATCCGCCGGTGTCCGAGCCGAGCGAGGCGAAGCAGAGTCCGGCCGCAGTGGCCACACCTGACCCTGAGGAGGAGACTCCCGACCAGGTGTCGGCATCCCACGGGTTGACCGGGGTCGGCAGGTCGGGATGGTGACCGGTGAACGCTCCCTCGGTCAGCCGCAGTTTGCCGAGGACGACGGCTCCGGCGGTTCGCAGTCGAGCGACGACGGTGGCATCGAAATCTGGGCGGAAGTCCGCATGGATCGTGGTGCCCGCACCGGTCGGTGCATCGTGAGTGTTCGCAAGATCCTTCGCCGCCACGGGGACACCGTGCAGATCGCCGAGCCAGTTGCCGCGGGACAGGAGGGAATCGGCGCGGTCGGCCTCGGCGAGGGCCGATTCGGCCATGACCGTGGCGAAGGCCTGCAGTCGGGGCTCGAGGCTATCGATGCGTTCGAGCATCGCTTCGGTGACCTCACGCGAGGACAGCTGCCTGGTTCGGATGAGTGTCGAGACTTCGTGGAGCTCGAGGAACGGGATCTCGGTGCTCGTCGGTGTGGTCATCATGCCTCCCTGCATCGGTTTCCATCACCTTAGCCGATCTTCTCACCAGGGTGAACAGTCATCTACGGGGCTATTCTCCGGCCAGTTCCCGCAGTGCTTGGATGTGTGCCTCGAGACGTCTGCTCCCGTCTTTGCTGATCGAGACCCAGGTGCGCGGGCGTTTGCCCACGTACCCCTTCTTCACCTCGATCATTCCGGCCTTCTCGAGTGCGGTGATGTGCCGGGAGAGCACGGAATCGGAGACGCCGAGACTGTCGCGCAGCAGTTTGAACTCGGCCCTGTCCCGGCTCGTCAGGCTCGACACGATGCCGAGTCTCGTGGGGTTGTTGAGCTCCGGTTCGAGCCGGGACAGAGAGTCGCCGAGGTGGGGGATCGTCTCGTCTTCGGTGCGCGCGTCCTCTGGTTCGGTCGCGGAGTTATGTTTCGCAGTCATCGTCGGTCCCTCCTCAGCGGCGCAGGGCCAACAGGGAGAAGGCCGGGGCGGCGATCCACAGCAGTCCTGCGGCGATGAACGGGATCGGACCGCCGGCTGCGAACGAATCGGCCATAACGCCGGCGACGAAGGCGACGATGATGACGCCCAGCCATATCAGCAGCAGGGCGGTGGAGCGGCGGCTCCAGGACAGGGCCTTGACGAGATAGACGACCAGGGCGGGAATGATCCAGCTCAGTCCGGCTCCGGCGACGATGAGCTGAGTCGTGTTGTCGTCGATGATGCCGATGGTCATGAGGCCGACGGAGAGTCCGGCGGAGAGAACGAAGAGCAGTGTGACCAGCGGCCACGCATCGCCGCTGCGCGCCCGGGACTGGTTCGCTTCGACCTGGCTGAGAAGATCTGCAGCCTGCTGCGGGGTGGGGTTCGCGTTCATGTCGATTCCTCTGATTGGGGTTGCTCTTTGGAAGTGATTCCACAGTACCAACTATTTTCCATGTTGGAAAGTACTTTCACCAAAAACTCCCCATTACTACCTGACGGCGGCTCAGCAACCTCGCGCGAGGTTGCTGAGCCGCCGTCAGGTAGTAATTAGGGGGTGGAGACTGCGACTGTGGCGGCCAGCTCCGTGGCCTTCTCCAAATGCTCCTCGGTGACTTCGCCGGTGAAGATGAGGGGGTCGAAGGCGAGCTTCCAGCCCAGGCCGGTCGTGATCTGCTTCATCGCGGTTTCGGCACCGGTCGTGTCGTAGCCGCCGTGGATCCAGTAGGAGAACGGTCTGCCGGCGGTCGGTTCGCGCACCGCGTCATAGGTGGTGTCGAAGAAGTGCTTGAGGGCGCCGGAGATATAGCCGAAGTTCGCGGTCGTGCCGAGCACATAGGCATCCGCGGCGAGCACATCAGCAACACTTGCCTCCAGCGCCGGGCGGATGGTGACGTCGATGTCGCCGAGCTCGGGCATACGCAGCCCGGACTCGGCCGCCTCGGCGATCCGTACCGTCGCAGCGGACGGGGAATGATGAACGAGCAGAACGTTGACCATGGCCCCACCCTAGCCCCGGCCGGTGCCCTCCGTCAGCTGCCATGTCTACAGTGGAGCCATGGCAGTCATCTTCGACCCCCTGCGCGGACGTGTGCGTCCGGAAGCCAGCCACCCCGATGCCGAGATCATCGACATGCTCACGAAGACCTATTCCGATGCGGAATGGGCGGTGCTCACCGGGGCGGGAATGAGCACGGACTCCGGCGTGCCCGACTACCGTGGACCGGATTCCCCGCCGCGGAAACCGATGACGATCCAGACCTTTCTCTCCCACCCCGATCAGCGAGCCAGGTACTGGGCGCGGTCATGGATGGGCTGGCCGCGGATGCGCGGCACTCGCCCGAACCAAGCTCACCTCGCCCTGGCCGAGCTGTCCGTGGCCGGGATCATCACCCAGAACGTCGATGGACTCCATCAGGCCGCCGCCGAGGCGGTCGCCGCCGACCGCGGGAACGACGCCGGAGCCCCGGCGCCGAGTCCCGTCATCGACCTCCACGGCAGCCTCGACCGAGTGATCTGCCTGAGCAACGGACACCTGTTCGACCGCGACTGGGTACAGCGGAGACTGAGCGAACTCAACCCGGACTTCGCCGAGGAGGTCGGCATCGACCCCATCGACGTCGAAACCGCACCCGACGGCGACGTCGAACTCGAGGATACTGCCGGATTCGCAGTCCTCGACTGCCCCGAATGCGGTGGACTGCTCAAGCCCGATGTCGTCTATTTCGGCGATTCCGTCCCGGCCGCCAGGGTCCAGGCAGCCAATCGGATCGCCGACGAGGCTGCCGGACTCGTGGTGCTCGGGTCCTCGCTGGCAGTGCTGTCGGGACTGCGGTTCGTCAGGACGGCTGCGAAGGAAAGCAAACCCGTCGTCATCGTCACCGACGGGCCGACCCGCGGAGACGAATTCGCCGACTTCCGGTCGATCTCCCGCGTCGCCGACTTCGTCACCGCGTGGGCAAGCCGGTGAGGAGATCAGGCGGCGATTCGGCCAGGCATCCAGGGGAGTCCAAGCCGGGAATGGAAGACTGAGAGTCATGAGAGACAATCTGGCTCGCGCCGAACGACTGCGCCTTGTCGACACAGCCCGCCGTGCCGGGGACGACGCACCCACCCTGTGTGAAGGGTGGACGGTCAGGGACCTTGCCACCCACCTCGTCATCCGCGAACGTCATCCCCGCGCTGCCGCGGGCATCTTCATGCCGAAGTTCTCCGACCGCCTGCAGGCGAAGGAAGACGAGTACGCCGAGATGCCGTTCAGCCGGCTGCTCGGACTCGTCGCCGCACCGCCGAAGTGGACCCCGGGCGCCCTGCCGGGAGTGGAGACGGTGATGAACACGACCGAGTTCCTCGTCCACCACGAAGACATCCGCCGCGCCGCGATCGAATGGATTCCGCGTCGGCTGTCGAAGGCGGAGACCGCGACTGTGTGGGCACAGACGAAGGTGGCCCTCCTGCCCTACGCGGCGAAGGCGAAGGGGCCCGTGACGATCGAAGCCCCGGGCTTCGGTACCCGCACAGCAGGGAAGAAGGGCAGCGGTGAGGCCACGACGATCACCGGGGCACCTCTCGAGCTGCTTCTCTATCTCATGGGACGGGTTGAACACGCACTCGTTGACGTGCGCTGAACTTCGGGAAAACCCTATCCAGGTCGGGGGATTGGTCCCTGTCGGCGTCCGGTGACGTCTTCCTAGGCTGGTATCAACAGCCGATACCAAGGAGACCAGCACCATGAACGCAGCACCCACCCCGACTCCCGATCAGTTCGACCAGACCTCCGCGGGACAGTACCCACGCCCGTCCGCCGGGCAGTACGAAGCACCGCAGAGCTACCCGACGCAGTACCGCAATGGCCAGCGTGCCGAGGAGGATCCGGGCAAGGTGCTCGGCATCGTCTCGCTCGTGGCGACCCTGTCGACCTTCCTCGGATTCAACTTCATCGGACCCGTCGTCGGCATCATCACCGGTCACATGGCGCGCAAGCGCTCACAGGAAGCAGGTTTCGGAGACAACGAGATGGGCAAATGGGGCTTCATCTTGGGCCTCGTCTTCCTCGGTCTCCTTGTCCTCGGATGGGCACTCGGAATCTCCTTCGGCATCGTCGGCGGCCTGGCCAGCCTCATGGCCGGCTGACCGCGACAAGAAGGCAACACCGACAGAGAAACCGCAGAGGGCCGACCCATGTGGGTCGGCCCTCTGCCGATTTGAGAAGCTCGTGTCAGACGAATTCAGTATCCGACCCAGGCTCCGCGTTCCTGGTCGAGGACACGCGGGTGCAGCAGCGTCGAGGCTTCGACCTTGCCCACAGCCGCGCGATCACGGTCCGGTGGGAACGTCGTCGAGGCGGCGAGCACCTCGGCGGTGGCGAATTTCAATCCGTCCGGAGCATCATCGGCCACGGTCACCTCGGGGCCCTCCCCGTCGAGATCGGCGAGGAAATATCCCCAATCACCGAAGCTGGGGACATCGACGTGATACGGAGTCGTCGACAGTCCCGCCTCGGCGACGGCCTCACCGATGCCCCAATAGGCTTCAGGGGCGAAATAGGGGGAGCCGGCCTGGACGACGAGGCGCGCCTCCGGGGACATCACCTGGCGGATGAGCCCGTAGAACTCGATGCTGTAGAGCTTCGACGTCGCCACATCATCGGGGTCGGGAAGATCGGCGATGACCGCGTCATAGGCCGAATGCTTCGCCTCCCGCAGCCACGTGAAGGCATCGGCGGCGATCGTTGTCACCCGCGGATCGTCGAGGGAGTCGTCGTTGAACGCGGTGAAGTGCTCCGAGGTCTTCGCCAGTTCGAGGACCGCGGGGTCGAGGTCGACGAGCGTGACTGACTCGACGTCGGGATACTTGAGGATCTCGCGCACGGCCAATCCATCGCCGCCGCCGAGGACGAGGACGTTGCGCCGCGGACCGTTCAGCAGCGGATGGACGAGGCTTTCGTGATAGCGGTACTCATCGGCCGAGGCGAACTGCAGATCCCCGTTGAGGAACAGCCGCGTATCACCGGTCCTCGTCGCCTCGGTGAGCACGATCTCCTGGTAGTCCGACCGCTGCGAATACACGATCGGATCCCGGTAGAGACGCTGCCGGGTGGTGACTTCGATGTCGTCGGTATACACCCACACAACGGTGAGCCCGCCGAGGATGAGCACAAGCAGCGCTGCCAACATGAGTTGGGCGGCGCGGCTGAGTTCGGAGCGGAAGAGCCAGAGGACGATGAGGATGCCCACCAGTGCGTTCGTCATCCCCACGGCCAGCGCACCGCGCGGCAGACCGAGCAGCGGCAGCAGGAGGAACGGGAAGGCGAGCCCGCCGATGAGTCCGCCCACATAGTCGGCGGCGAAGAGGTCGGCCACTGCGCTCGAGGCCTTCTGCGCGCGGATGCGTTGGACGAGCTCCATGAGCAGCGGGATCTCCGCGCCGATGAGCGCGCCGATGACGAACGCGAGGGCCACCATGGCCACCGTGTAGACGTCGGCGAAAGCGAAGGCGAGATAGAGCAGGATGACGGAGAGCCCGCCGATGATGCCCAGGGCCGCCTCGATGAGGGCGAAGGAGACCGCGGCGAACCCGGTCAGCCGCTTGGTCGCCAGCGAGCCCACACCCATGGCGAAGACCATGACGGCCAGGACGATGGAGGCCTGGACGATGGTGTCGCCGAGCAGATAGGACCCCAAGGCCACGAGCGCGAGCTCGTAGACCATTCCGCAGCTCGCGCAGATGAACACGGCGAGCAGGACGAAGAATCGGGCCGGCCCCGGACGCATCGGGAGGGTGATCGGTCGGGCCGCCTCGGTGGTGGTGCCGGAGCCGTCGTCAGCGGTATTCAAAGGAGGGCTGCGGCCATGATGCCCGCGATGCCCAGGTGGGCGGTGGCGTTGACCCAGACCTCGGGGTGCATCTGTGGGGAGTTGATGATGTCGCCGGTCTTGCCCGGGGTGAGCAGGCCGATGAGCACGAAGCTCACTCCCATGAGGATGATGCCGAGGATGCCGAAGACGAGGGTGGACAGGATGCCCGCGGCCAGGTCATCGGAGCTGGCGCGGATGGCTGCGATGACGATGATCGCGACTCCGGCCAGGTCGGAGGCGACGAGGACCGCGGCATTGCGCGACTTCTGCTCCCACAGGATGACGTGGAGCTTGCCCGGGGTGAGCAGGTCGACGACGAAGTAGCCGATGACCATGAGGAGGAGTCCGCAGCCCGCATAGGAGAGGACGACTCCGGTCTCGTAGATGAGGTAATTCAGGAGCATGTCTGCCTTTCGCTGTGCCTGATCGTGCCTATTTTCCGGTGCCCGGTCCGCCGCCGCGGAAGCCGGAGCCGTCGCCGTAGTTCGATCCGCCGCCGGTGAAGAACGGGAGGAAGAAGAAGCCGCCGCCTCCGGAGCGGGATGTATCGCAGCCGACGTAGTCATAGCTGCTGCCGTTCTTGACGTAGTCGCCCTCGCCGGGGTTCGAGACGTATTGGCCGTTGCTGAGGTCGTAGTCGCCGCAGTTCGCCGACGACCCGGACGAACCGCAGCCTCGGAACATATTGCCGATGACGATGAGGATGACGACGAAGAAGATGATCGTTCCGCAGCCGATGCGGCGCGGCTTCCGCCCCGATCCGCCGCCGGGCCGCTGCGGTCCGCTGGGACGCTGGGGGCCGGATGGACCGGAGTTTTCGCGGTCGAAATCGAAAGAGCCGCCGCCCATCGAGACGTTCGGTCCCTGGCTCATGTCGGCCTCCTCAATTCGGAGCTGCTGTGCACGATCTCTCCATGCTGCGGGTAGCAGTGCCACGACTGCCAGGCGATCCGTTCGGGTTCTGCGCAGGTCAGCGACAGTGCCGTCAGTGCGCCGGGCTGTCCGGGGAACGCGACCGAGAGGTGGTCGTCTGCGGTGAGGGCACGGTCGGCACCGGCGGCGAGCACCTCGGCGGCGGCCGTCGGGAAGTCCCCGGACACGTGGGTGCGGGTCGCGGTGAATCGGTGTTCGGTGAAACCGGCCCACCGACCGTGGCGGATGTGTTCGCGGTCCCACCGCGGTCGTGTCTGCGACGAATCGTCCCCATCCTCGCCGAGGCAGGCGAAGGTCTCGATGAACGCATCGGTGGGCCCGGCGCTCAGGATCGCCTGGTGGGAGGAGCCGATGACGGTCAGTGTCAGGGTGAGGTGCGGTGCCTCCTCGGCGGGGGTGGACTCTGTGTCAGTGGGTGCGGCTGCTGTGGGCACATCGATGCGGTGGGCAGCCAACGGGGCGATCCGGTCGTGGTCGAGGCTCAGCCGCAGCGCCTCGGCACTGGTGTCGGTGAAGGGGACGTCGAGCGGGCGGGGGAGGGTGAGCATCAGCTGCCGGAGTAGATGGTGAAGGAGCCGGTCGGGATGGTCTCTCCCGTGCTCACTTCCCAGCGTCCGTGGTCGAAGCGTTCGAAGGCGAGCAGGCGGCCGTCGCCGGATTCGTAGTCGACATAGTCGACCCCGCCCTTCTCATTCAGTCCCGTGGTGCCTTCGGACCGGTAGGATGCGGTGCCGTGCTCGACGAGGTCGTAGTCGGTGCCGTCGATGGTGATGGTCCGGGCCTTCGGTTCGATGTCGAGGTCGGGGCGGTCGCGCCAGCGGGCGATCTGCACGTCGGGGTCGCGTTCGACGCTCAGCCACATGCGGGTCGCCGAGGCGTCGGCCTGGAAGAAGTGCTCGGCCCAGTCGTAGCCGCCTTCGGAGATGCGCAGAGTGCCGCGGACGAAGAACTTCTCGTTGCCGAATTCGAGGAGATCGCCGGCCTTGATGGTCTCGGGATCACCGCCGGTGTTCTGGTCGGCGGCGAAGGGATCGCGCGGGGCGGTCGGCTGCTGCGTCTGCTCCTGCTTGCGGGCCTTGTTGGCGCGAGAGCGGATGACGAGCACGGTCACGAGGACGACGATGATGAAGACGAGGACGGCGATGAGGAGTTCTGTGGGCACGGCGGTCTGCTTCGATTCGATGGCCGGACGGGTCACCGCCCACTCTAGTCGACCGGAATCTCACGCGCGGCTGTGATCGGACTTCTTCTCCAGAGCGGTCATCGTATCGGCGATGAAGAACCCGAGGTCGCGGTTGAGTGCGAGCATCGGTTCGTTGTCCGTCGCCGTGTACGTCTGCACCCATTTCGCCGAGACGGTCGCCGCGACCGCGGGCAGCTGACGCAGGTTCGCGACCTTGAGTGCCCGCCCGATCCCGCGGCCTCGATAGGCACGGTCGACGAGCGTGTCCTCCTGGATGACGATCTGCGGATCGTGGGACGAGACCATGATCTCCGTATAGCCGACGGCGAGTTCGCCCACGTGCGCCATCGAGCTGACCAAGGTCCAGCCCTGCTCTTCCATCCGCTCCTCATGGCAGCGGATCGCCGCAGTGCTGGCATGGGTGGCGGAGCGGGTGAGCTTGCCGACGGGCACGTCCTCATCCATCTGCACACGCAGCTGGGTCCAGGACTCCAACACCTCCTCGGGGCAGGCTCCGATCCATGAGGTGACCGAGAAGTCCGGGTCCTCCCTGATCACCGGCACAACCGTCGACGCCCCCGAATCCTTGTACCGATTCGCATCGGCGTCCAGGTAGGCGGGCAGGTCGAGCAGCAGCCGGTGCTCTTCGTTGCCGATGCTCATCCCGTGCGCCTGCGCGAAGGCGACCCCGGCCGGGCAGTAGGTTTCGGTCTGCACGATCTCCGAGGAATCGTCACCATCATCGAGGAACTGTGCGGCCGCCTCGGCGAGGGCAGTGCCGAAACCCTGCCGACGGTGAGCCGAGAGGACACCGAGTTCGATATCGGTCGGAGTTTCGGGGGAGAGACTGATCTCGACGCCGCCGATGATCTCCTCGCCGAGCCGGCCCACCAGGGCGATGTCCTGTCCTCCCGGGCGCGGGTGGGCGAATTGGGTCAGCGTCGTCTCGGCGCTGCGCCACCAGGCGGCGGTGCGGCCCTCGGTGTAAGCGGTGCGCATGACGTCGTTCCACGTCAGCAGCGCAGATTCATCGTCGGCGGCGATGCGCGTGATCTGAATCTCAGACATAGTGAAAGTCGATCACGGTAGGTGCCGGTTTTCAAGGACGCCGCGGTTCGGGGTCCTCGGGACGGTCAGGGTCGTCGGTGCTGTTCGTTCCCTCGGGGTCGGACGGGTCCGCAGCGGAAGCGCGGTCGGACGTGTCGGTTGGGGCCGCCTCGGCGTGGGGATCGTGTTTGGGCAGGCGGGAGCCGATATGAGAACCGGGAGTGTTCATCACCCGGTACACGAGGAAGGCACCGACGCAGAAGACGACGATGATGCACAGGGTGAGGAAGATGACCGCGCCGAGCCCGGGCTGCATCATTTCGCCATTCGCCGACGGTCGAAGTAGTTCGCGAAGCGGGCCTTGAACGAGCCCATGCCGATCGATCCGCCCACGCGCACGAGAGGCCGGCGGCCGGTCGGAACGGCGTCGACCACGGATTTCACGCTTCCCCAGGACTTTGAGAGCTGGTCGACGTTGACCGCCCAGTCGTCGGGGATGACGACGGTGACCGAGCCCATACCGGCGACGATCTCGATCTCGATGACCTCGAGATCGGTCTCGACCTCGAGGAAGTTCAGCTCGATGTTCGACATCGACGGTTCGCAGCGGATATACGGCGGGACCGCCCACCTGGCGCGGCGGACCGCGGACTCCCAGCCGGCCTTGATGACGAGCGGATCGAAGCGGTCATGCCCCGTGATCGCCATCGCGCGGCCAGGGGCAGGGGCGATCGCCGAGGCGGGGCGGAAGCGATCGGAGGGCAGCTCGGTTGTGAGGTCGGCGAGCACCGCGTCGAGGTCGATGGGGAACTTCGCGGACTGGACCTTCTCCATCCGTTCGTCGAGCTCGTCGACCGTGATCCGACCGTCACCGGCGGCTTCGCGCAGAAGCTCGATCGCTTCATCGCGCTCTTTGTGGCCGATGCGGAAGGTCTTTGCGGGGTCGTTCTCGTCGGGGGAGGGGGTGGCTGAGCTCATGATCTCTATCGTGCCTGATCGGGAAGTCGGCGACAACGGCGGGGAGTCCGGGGCCGTGTCTCGTGTCAGCCGTTGGCATTAGGCTAGGGGACGTGTCCACCGCACTGTACAGAAGATACCGCCCAGAGACCTTCGACGAGGTCATCGGTCAAGAGCATGTGACCGATCCGCTGAAGGCCGCCATCGAACGTGGCCGCATCAACCATGCCTACCTGTTCTCCGGCCCGCGCGGGTGCGGTAAGACCACCTCGGCGCGGATCCTGGCCCGGTGCCTCAACTGCGAGCAGGGACCTACCCCGGTGCCGTGTGGGGAATGCCCGAGCTGTCGGGATCTGGCCAACGGCGGACCCGGCTCGCTCGATGTCGTCGAGATCGACGCGGCCAGCCACAACGGCGTCGATGATGCCCGTGACCTGCGTGAACGTGCCGTCTATGCGCCCGCGCGCGATCGGTACAAAGTGTTCATCCTCGATGAGGCGCACATGGTCACCTCGCAGGGCTTCAACGCTCTGCTCAAGATCGTCGAAGAGCCGCCGCCGCATATCAAGTTCATCTTCGCCACGACCGAACCCGAGAAGGTCATCGGCACGATCCGGTCGCGGACCCACCACTATCCGTTCCGACTGGTGCCGCCGGAGGCCCTGGGCAACTACCTCGAGGAGCTGTGCGCTCGTGAGGGTGTGCAGGTGGCCAAGGGCGTGCTGCCGCTGGTCGTGCGGGCCGGAGGGGGATCGGTGCGTGACACGCTGTCGGTCCTCGACCAGCTCATCGCCGGGGCTGGGCCCGATGGAGTCGACTACGGTCGAGCCGTCGCGCTGCTCGGATACACTCCGGATTCGCTGCTGTCCGACATCGTCGATGCGTTCTCCGCCGGCGACGGTGCCGGGGTGTACCGTGCGGTGGAGCGGGTCATCGAATCCGGTCAGGATCCGAGGCGCTTCGTCGAAGATCTGCTCGAGCGCATCCGGGATCTCATCGTCATCAACGCCGCCCCCGAGGCGGCCCATGCCTTCCTGCCCGAAGTGCCGCCGGACCGCCTGGAGAGGCTGACCCTGCAGGCCAATGGTTTCGGACAAGGCGAACTCTCCCGCGCCGCAGACCTGCTCAACGTGGGACTGACGGAGATGTCGGGTGCCACCTCGCCGAGGCTGCAGCTCGAACTCATCTGTGCCCGCATTCTGCTGCCCGGTTCCGGCCGCAGCCGGGATGCTGTGCTCAGTCGTATGGAGCGGATGGAACGTCGCATCGGCATGTCGGCCACCGGTGTGGCAGCGAACGTGCCGCCGCCGCAGGCAGTCCCGGATCAGGGCGCGGCGCAAGCCCCTGTGCAGGGGCAGGCACCTGCTGTCGATCAGGGACAGTCGGGCGGTCGACCGCCGGCAGGTGATGCGTCGCCTGGTGCGCCGGGCCGCGGGGCCGGAGCACCGGATGCGGATGCGACCGCCGGTCAGCCCCAGAGCGCAGCTCACGACGACTTCGACGACATCGCGGCCATGGCCGCGGCCGCCGAGTCGATGCTCAACGAACCGGTGGCGCAGCCAGGGCAGCAGCCTGAGCAAGGGCAGCAGCGTCAATCTGATCGGCAGGGGGCGCAAGGGCAGGCCGAGCAACAAGAACAGTCGGATCAGCAGGCTCAGTCGTCTCAGCACGATGGCCAGACCGAGCCGGAGCAGGCATCGCCGTCCGGGCCTCAATCTCAGACCGCGCACGCGGGTCCGCAGCAGCAGTCTGCTGAGGATCCCCGGAGCGCAGCTGACGGCCAGCCGGCGCAGGAACAGCAGCCATCTCCCGATTCGCCGCCCGAGCCTGCGGCCGAAGCGTCGGGCGCGCCGCAGAATGAGTCGCAATCTGTCCAGGACAACCAGCAGAGACAGGGCTCTGCCGGTGCCTCCGCACACAGCTCTGCACCGGACTCCGCGCCGGCGAACCAGCCTCAGCGCCAGTCGGCTCCCGCGTCTGCGTCACCAGCCGGACCTGGCGATGGCTCACAACAGTCCGAGCAGGCAGCGGCGCCGGAAGCGACCTCGGTGGCGGGATCCGGTGACATCGGCGGTGAGATCGAAGCGATCCGCCGAGCATGGCCGAGCATCCTCGCCTCGGTGGAGAAGCGCAGCCGACTGACACGAGCGATCATCGCGGCCAATGCGATCCCGCAGTCGTTCTCCGACGGGGTCGTCTACCTCGGCTTCAACAACGCCGGATCCGTGCAGGGATTCCAGCAGCGTGACCATGCGGCCAAACTCGCGGCGGCGATCAACGACGTTCTCGGTATCCAGGCTCGTATCGACGTCGGTGATGTCGGTCGGATCGGCGGAGGAACTGCCGGCGGTGGCAGCCAGGGCAAAGGATCCTCGGCTCCGCCCATGAATGACTCCGGCGGCAATCACGGACCGGCGCCTAGCCAGCGACGCCCGAGTCCGCAGGAGGTCGCCGCAGTCGTCGGTACTCGTGAAGTCGACAAACCACAGGTTGACCACGAGAAGTTCTGGGAACCCAGCGGCCCGACGCAGGGGCCCTGGTCCTCCGACGACGAGGAGGGGGAACAGCCGGGCCCTCCGACTGAACCCACACCTCAGGACAACCCCGGTGAACCGGCCGAAACCACCGAAGAGGGATCGGCCGAGTCTGAGCCGGAATCCTCGGTCGCTCAGGTTCCCGCTGCGGACTCGGCCGACTCTGAAGGATCAGACTGGACTGCTCCTGAGCCGAGAGATCCTGACCACGATTCTTCCGAACCAGCGGTCCCGGACGTCGTTGTGCCCGACCTGTCCGACGACGACTTCTTCGGTGCGCCGACAGACACCGGAACCGAGTCGACCGACTCCGGTAACGCACCGACCGACGACTTCGGACGGTCTGACCACTCGCGCGAGCAGGAACCAGCTCCAGCAAGGTCGTCCGGCTTCGCCGACGATTCGCCGATGGAATATGTCGAACCGCGGTGGGACGAACCGAATTGGAACGACGGTCCCTCCCCGATCGACTCCTCACCGGTCGATGCGGCATCGACAGGCACAGCCTCGACCGACGTCGACGAGACGAGCGCCGGCAGCGGAGCTGTCGACGTCGGCGCCGTCGTCGTTCCGCCGCCCGACGACGATCTCGACTATCCCGATCTCGGCGACACCACGAGCGACTTCGGAGGAAGTGCCTTCGACCAGTCGGCACCTGCCGTGCAGTCGCCGCCACCGACCCATGGGGGAGAGGCGAAACCGTTCAAATCGCGCTTCGCCGCACTTGCCGAAAAGCACGGTGCCACCACCACTCCGCCTGCCGGACCCGGCTACGGATCTGCTCCGCAGGCCAACCCGGCAGACGGGACAGCACCGGGGGCTGCCTCGGCGCCGGGATCGAACCCCTACCCGCAAGGGTCGGGATCGGACGAGGACGAGTATGATCCGGAAACGGACCTCGACGTCTCCGAAGCGCCGCAGATGGGCGTCGATGTGATCGCACGGGTCCTCGGCGGCGAAATCATTGACGAAAGAGAAGTATGAGCGCTGTATACGAAGGTGCCCTTCAGGACTTGGTCGAAGAGTTCGGCAAGCTTCCGGGCATCGGGCCGAAATCGGCCCAGCGTCTGGCGTTCCACATCCTGCAGACGGACTCGCAGGACGTCAATGCGCTGGCCCAGGCGCTCACCGACGTGAAGAAGCGAGTGCGGTTCTGCGAGATCTGCGGAAACGTCTCCGAGGAGGCCGAATGCACGGTCTGCCAGGACCCGCGCCGCGATCGGTCGATGATCTGCGTGGTCGAAGAGCCCAAGGACGTCGTCGCAATCGAACGGACCCGAGAATACCGGGGCCTCTACCACGTCCTCGGCGGAGCGATCGACCCGATGGCCGGAGTCGGGCCCGACAACCTGCGGATCAAAGAGCTCATGACGCGTCTGCAGGACGGTGAGGTCAAGGAGACCGTCATCGCCACCGACCCGAACCTCGAAGGCGAAGCCACCGCCACCTACCTCGTCCGCCTGCTCGGATCACTCGGCGTGACCGTCACCCGCCTGGCCTCGGGGCTGCCCGTCGGCGGCGACCTCGAATACGCCGACGAAGTCACCCTCGGTCGGGCATTCTCCGGTCGTCGCGAAATCGACTGACCGCCTCGGTTTCGCCCTCTTGACACCATATCGATAATCGTGAAACATATTGTTTATCGATATATCGACAAACGATAAATCATCGGATGCGGCGAAGGTCGGCGGAAAGCTCGTCTGCTGCTCGCCGGGACGGGAAGGCGTTGTCATGTCACCGACAGAGGAACAGAGGCCGGACGGCGAACCTCAGAAGCGCAAGGCGTTCGGAACAGGTTACGAACTATGGATCGGTTTGGCGGTCGGCTTCTACGTCATCTATGCCGTCACTGATCTCGTCACGCGAATGATCCGCTCCGAAGTGGCGGTGACGGTGGACTTCTCCGACGGCTCCGCCTCCTCGCTCGATGCCGGGAACGGAGCGGTATCGCTGTCCGAACTCACCGAGATCGTCGTTCCGACGGCCGACGTCTCGGCCGGGGCGGTCGTGCTGGTGACCATTGCCGAAGTCACTCTTATCCTCACCGTGTTGGCGGCCGCGATCTCCCTGGTGCCTGTCATCCGTGACATCGCGGCGGGAACACCCTTCACGCCCCGGGCATCCCGCGCCTTTGCGGCGTTCGAGTGGATCGTGGCGATCGGGTGGATTCTCCACTTCATCACCAAGGTTCCCGGCGGCAACTGGATCTCCGCCGATATCGGCATCGCTGATGAAGTGGAGCCGGGAATCACCGTCGTCCACGCATTCTTCGTTCTCGGGGTCGTCGGCGGCGCCGAACTGCTGCGGCGGTGCTTCAGATCAGGACGCGAAGCTCAAGAAGAGCTCGAAGGGCTCGTGTGATGGTCGAGGAATTCGACTCCTCCCGGGTCATCTGCCACCTCGACAGTCTGCTGACCCGGCGAGACATGAGCCTGACCGAATTGTCCAAACGCGTCGGGGTCTCGCTCGCGAACCTCTCCGTGCTCAAGAACAACAGAGCGAAGGCCGTGCGCTACTCCACTCTCATCGCTCTGTGCGAGGTCCTCGACTGTCAGCCTGGTGACCTCTTCACCGTGGAGCGACGATCGGACTGACCGTCAAGAGCAGCGCCCGTCGGCACGAAGCCGGCGGGCCGCCTCGGCGAGTGAATCCGGCGTTCCGCGATGCCTCGTTTATAACGATTTCTGAGCAGGGGCTGAACGCCCGGTGACCAACCGCCGCCTCGCCTATGTGCACAGTCAACGCTCGGGTCCGCAGGGGCGGACATTCGGCCCGGTCAGGCGGTGTCTGAATGACGGGCGAAGGTGAAGCGGAATGACGCACCTCATACAATGGTTCAGGTGCCGGGAGCCCGACACGGCTGAAATCCTGATCGATGCAGCACGAGACCTCCATGCTTGGAACCATGGAATCGATCGCCTGGCACGGAACTTATCAGCGATAAGGAAGATACTGCAGTGAGCATAGTCGTCCAGAAGTTCGGTGGGTCCTCGGTAGCCGATGCGGAATCGGTCAAGCGGGTGGCCAAACGAATTGTCGAGTACCGTCAAGCCGGTCACGAAGTAGTTGTCGTGGTGTCGGCCATGGGTGACAGTACCGATGATCTCATCGACTTGGCCCAACAGGTTTCCCCCATGCCCCCCGCCCGCGAACTCGATATGCTGCTGACCGCGGGTGAGCGCATCTCGATGGCGGTGCTGGCCATGGCGATCGCCAACCTCGGCTTCGAAGCCCAGTCCTTCACCGGCTCCCAGGCCGGAGTCATCACCGATGAGCAGTTCGGCAAGGCCCGAATCATCGACGTCACTCCCGGCCGCATCCGGTCCTCCCTCGACGAGGGATACGTCGCCATCGTCGCAGGATTCCAGGGCGTCAGCCAGACTGCGAAGAACATCACCACACTCGGCCGTGGCGGCTCCGACACCACCGCTGTGGCACTGGCCGCGTCGCTCGACGCCGATGTGTGCGAGATCTACACCGACGTCGACGGCGTCTTCACCGCGGATCCGCGGATCGTGCCCACGGCGCGCAAGATCGATGAGATCGGCTACGAAGAGATGATGGAGATGGCCGCCTCGGGCGCCAAGGTCCTCATGCTCCGCTGCGTCGAATACGCCCGCCGTTACAACGTGCCGGTGCACGTGCGGTCCTCATTCTCTCGCAACCAAGGAACCTGGGTGACCGATTCACCCATCCCCGAAGCCTTCCGCCAGGGCCGGGGATCATCGACCCCGGCAGCGGAACCAGAAACGGAGTCCACCATGGAACAGGCAATCATCTCCGGCGTCGCCCACGACCGCTCGGAAGCCAAGGTCACGATCGTCGGTGTTCCCGATGTCCCCGGCAAGGCCGCTGAGATCTTCAAGACTCTGGCCAAGCAGGAAGCCAACATCGACATGATCGTCCAGAACATCTCCACCCGCGAGCCGGGGAAGACGGACATCTCATTCACCCTGCCCATGGACGACGGAGCCAAGGCGCTCGAGGCCCTCGACGGTGTGAAGGCAGAGATCGGCTTCGACCAGGTCCGCTACGACGACCAGATCGGCAAGCTCTCCGTCGTCGGCGCCGGAATGCGCTCCCACCCGGGCGTGACCGCGACCCTGTTCGAAGCGCTCAGCGAAGCCCAGGTCAATATCGACATGATCTCCACGTCGGAGATCCGCATCAGCGTCGTCACCCGAGCAGACCTGCTCGACGACGCGGTCCGTGCCGCTCATGCCGCCTACGGACTCGACAGTGAAGACAACGAAGCAGTGGTGTACGGAGGTACCGGACGATGAGCGTCAATATCGGAGTAGTCGGTGCGACCGGCCAGGTCGGCGGAGTCATGCTCGACCTGCTGGCCGACGATCCCGGGTTCGAGATCGGGGCCCTGAGGCTCTTCGCCTCGGCCCGTTCGGCCGGGAAGACGATCGACTTCAAGGGTCAGCCGATCACCGTCGAAGATGCCACCGAGGCGGATCCGAGCGGACTCGATATCGCCCTGTTCTCCGCTGGTGGGGCGACGTCGAAGGCACAGGCCGAGCGTTTCGCCGCGGCTGGTGCCATCGTCGTCGACAACTCCTCGGCGTGGCGTTCGGACCCGGAGGTTCCGCTTGTCGTCAGTGAGGTCAACCCGGATGCCCTTGATGAGCCGCCCAAGGGCATCATCGCGAACCCGAACTGCACGACCATGGCCGCCATGCCCGTGCTCAAGGCTCTCCATGACAAGGCCGGACTGAGCCGTCTCATCGTGGCCACCTACCAGGCAGTGTCCGGTTCGGGTCTGTCCGGGGTCGAGGAGCTCGCCGGTCAGCTCGAAGCCGGTCTGCCCGATGCGCGCAAGCTCACCACCGACGGAAACGCGGTGAGCCTGCCGGAGCCTGACAACTACGTCGAACCGATTGCGTTCAACGTCCTGCCGATGGCCGGATCGGTCGTCGACGACGGGCAGAACGAAACCGATGAAGAGAAGAAGCTGCGCAACGAGAGCCGGAAGATCCTCGGCCTGCCCGACCTGCTGGTCGCCGGCACCTGCGTGCGCGTGCCAGTCTTCACCGGACACAGCTTGAGCATCCACGCCGAATTCGACTCCGACATCAGCCCCGAGCAGGCCACCGAAATCCTGTCGCAGGCACCCGGAGTCTCCCTCGACGAGGTCCCGACCCCGCTCAAGGCTGCAGGTCGGAACGACAGCTACGTCGGCCGCATCCGCGCCGACCAGTCGGCACCAGCAGGCAAGGGACTCGTCCTCTTCGTCTCCAACGACAACCTGCGCAAGGGCGCGGCACTGAACACTGTCCAGATCGCCGCCCTGCTGGCCAAGAAGCTCGAGGCGAAGGCCGCCTGAGCCGGCAAGGCAACGACAGTCAGGTGATGAACCGCCCGGAAGCACACGCTTTCGGGCGGTTCGTTGTTTCCCACAGTCGCACTCGACTGCCCGTCAGCGGCAGTCTCGTTCAAGGCCACGCTCGTTTATCCAGAGTTCCCGCACGCCGGTCGAACTTGTTCAAGCGCAACCGCAGATTGCACGCGGTACACGGAACGAAAAGCGCGCTCCGCCTTGAACGAGCGGACCTCGGGTGACGGTATGGGTGCCAAGTGTCGAAAGCGGCCAGAACATATAAAAGCGTTGCTATATATAAATATTTATATTAGTGGCGGGCCTCTGATCTGAGTATCGTCGACGATGTTGCTTCATCCTCGATGCCTTAGAAAGGCTCCTCATGACCTCCTCGCGCATTCTTCTCACTTCCGCTGCCATCGCCTCCTCGGCGACGCTGGTCCTCAGCGGCTGCGGGGGACAGGCCTCCGAAGCCGACGCCGGGGCACTGCGCGTGGTGACCTCGACCAACGTCTACGCCGACATCGTCTCCCAAGTCGCCGGCGATTTCGCCGAGGTGAGCCCGATCATCGATGATCCGAACCAGGATCCTCACTCCTACGAGGCGACCACGCAGGATCGACTCAAACTGTCGAAGGCCGACCTCGTGGTACAGAACGGCGGCGGCTACGACGCATTCATGACCGGAATGCTCAATGCCTCCGGTACTGACGTCGACATCATCGATACCGTTTCGATCTCGGGCCTGCCCGGCTCGGAAGGTCTCGGCAACGAGCCCCACGACCATGAACACGGTGAGGGCCATGACGACGAGGAAGCCCACGGCGGCGGGCACGCTCACGAGGGTGAGGAGGCACATGACCATGAACATGCCGAAGAGGGCCACGATGATGCGGGCCACGAAGGCCACGATCACGGACTATTCAACGAACACCTGTGGTACTCGGTCCCGACGATGACGAAGCTCGTCGACGAGGCGGCGACCCACCTCGGCGAGGCCCTGCCGGAACATCAGGGCGAGTTCGAGGAGAACGCGAAAGAGTACAAGGCGCAGCTGTCCGCCCTGCAGGATGATATCGATGCGGTGAAGAAGGAGCACGGCGGCGAGAAGGTCGCTGCGACCGAACCGATTCCGCTGTGGCTGTTCGACGATATGGGGCTCGAGAACGTCACCTCGATGGAGTTCCTCGCCGCCGTCGAAGAGGGCAATGATGTGCCGCCGCTGGTGCTCAAGGCCGCGGAGAAGCAGATCTCCGATGGAGATGCCGTGCTGCTTGGATACAATACTCAAGCGGCAGGTCCGCAGGCAGAGGCCTTGAAGTCCACCGCTGAGGACTCCGACGTCCCGGTCGTCGACCTCGCCGAGACCATGCCTTCGGGAACGCACTACGCCGACTGGATGGGTGGCTACATCACCGAAATCTCAACCGCACTCGAAGGGCACAAGCACTGAACATGGCCAAGGAATCCGACGCTTCCGCACCGGCAACGCGACGGGAGCCGGTGATTCGACTGCGCGATGCCGAACTGCGGTTCGGCCCGCGTCTGCTCTGGCACGATCTCGACCTCGACGTCGCGCCCGGGGAGTTCCTCGCCGTGCTCGGCCCTAACGGCACCGGCAAGACCTCCCTGCTCAAGGTGCTGCTGGGACAGAATGCGCTGTCGGCCGGCACCGCTGAGGTCGGCGGTCGAGAAGTGCACAAGGGCAATCCCGCCATCGGCTACATTCCGCAGCAGCGCGGAATCGATCCGCACACTCCGATGCGCGGCCGCGATCTGGTGCGCATGGGCATCGACGGTCACCGGTGGGGGATGAGCCTGCTGTCCCGGGGACGAAAGAAGAAGGTCGAAGACCTCTTGGCCTCCGTCGGCGCCACCGACTATGCCGATGCCCCCGCCGGCACGGTCTCCGGCGGTGAGCTGCAGCGACTGCGCGTGGCACAGTCCCTGGCCAACGATCCCACGGTGCTGCTCTGCGACGAACCGCTGCTGTCCCTCGACCTGCACCACCAGCAGGTGGTGGCCGCGCTGCTGCACGAACAGCGGGTCGAACGCGATGCCGCCGTCGTCTTCGTCACCCACGAGATCAACCCGATCCTGCCGTATGTCGACCGGGTCCTCTACATCGTCGGCGGTCATTTCCTCATCGGCACCCCCGCCGAGGTGATGACCACTGAATCGCTGTCCCGCCTCTACGGGGCCCCGGTCGAAGTGGTCCGCGTCGGCGGCCGCCTCGTCGTCGTCGGCGGTGAAGAGGAATGCGTCGACCACCACAACCTGCCCGATGACTCCTTCGACCTCGACGGGACGGTGGTGAACCGATGAGCATTCCTGAGATCTTTGCCAACCTCTTCACCTTCGAGGATTACGGCGAGCTCGTGGCGCTGCTGGCCAATTCTCTCATCGCCGCGGCGCTGCTCGGCGTTGTCGGAGGCCTCATCAGCGTCTTCGTCATGGCTCGGGACATCCCCTTCGCAGTCCACGGGGTCTCCGAGCTCTCCTTCGCCGGTGCTGCCTTCGCCCTGCTCGTCGGCTTCGACGTCGTGACCGGGTCGATCGTCGGGTCCGTCGTCGCCGCTCTCATCATCGGCATCGGCGGGGCCAAGGATTCGGAGAAGAACGCGATCATCGGCGTCCTCATGCCCTTCGGTCTGGGGCTGGCGATCCTCTTCCTCGCCCTCTACGACGGGCGAGCGGCGAGCAAGTTCGGGCTGCTCACCGGCCAGATCGTCGCGATCACACCCGGCCAGATCCTCACCCTCATCATCTGTGCGCTGGCCGTACTCGTGGTGTTGGCGATCGTCTGGCGTCCGCTGATGTTCTCCAGCCTCGACCCCGAGGTGGCACGGGCCAAAGGTGTGCCGGTCAGTGTGCTCACCATCGTCTTCATGCTCACCCTCGGACTCGCGGTGGCGCTGAGCGTGCAGGTCGTCGGTGTCCTCCTCGTCCTCGCTCTCCTCATCACCCCGGCCGCCGCAGCAACCCAGCTCTCGGCCTCGCCGGTGTGGGTTCCGGTGCTCAGCGTGATCTTCGCCGTGACCGCCTCGGTCGGTGGAATCCTCATTGCGCTCGGTTCACCGGTGGTCCCGATCAGCCCGTTCGTCACGACGATCTCGTTCCTCATCTACGTCGTCTGCCGTCTCGTCGGCGGTCGCCGGATGGAATCCCTGCACCGCCGCCGCGCCCACCGCGCCGCAAGAGAACACAACACCCCCATTCCCACTCCCTAGTTGCTACCTGACGGCGGCCCAGCAACCTCGCGCGAGGTTGCTGGGCCGCCGTCAGGTAGTTCTGGGAGCGGATAGAGTTGGGGGAATGAAGAAGCGCGCTCTCCTCGCCGGTGCTCTTGCCGCCCCCACGGCCGCCGGAATCTGGGGTGCGGTCATCGAACCGCACCTCTTCGCCATCCGCCGCCACACCCTGCCGATCCTGCCCGCCGGAGCCGAATCCATCCGGATCCTCCACGTCGCCGACCTGCACCTGGCGCCCTGGCAGAAGCACCGTGCCTCTTGGGTCAAAGCGCTCACCCGGCTCGAACCGGACGTCGTCGTCAACACCGGTGACAACCTCTCGGCCGATATCGTGCCCGACGTCCTCGACGTCTTCTCCGGTCTGCTCGACACACCCGGTGTCTTCGTCCTGGGGTCGAACGACTTCTTCTCGCCGCAGGCGAAGAATCCCGCGAAGTATCTGCGCTCGCCGTCCCAGGTCAAACACCGAGTGAACCCCGATCTCGACGTAGGGGCCCTCGTCCGCGGATTCGAAGAACCGACATCCCCGTCGGACTCGACGGCCGGCGGTCAGGGATGGCATTTCCTCGACAACACCGAGGCGACCCTGACGATCAAGGGCACCCGGATCCACTTCACCGGGCTCGGCGACGCCCATATCGACCGCGACCGGATCCGTTGGAGTGGAGGAGCACCCGGCAAGGGCGTGCTTGAGCATCCGCGGTTCGATTCCGAGGCCGGTCTCAAGGTCGGCGTGACCCATGCCCCGTATTCGCGGACCTTGGAGGCGTTCGCCTCGGCGGGGGCGGACCTCATCATGGCCGGACACACTCACGGGGGACAGATCCGCGTGCCCTTCTGGGGTGCGCCGGTGACGAACTGCGACCTCGATCGGACACGCGCACGCGGAGTCTTTCCGTACCGGAAGAGCCTCGTCGCCATGTCCGCCGGTCTCGGATTCTCACCGTACTCACCAGTGCGTTTCGCCTGCCGACCTGAAGTCAGCGTCTTGGAACTCGTCGCAATGGCCTAACCCGTTCAGCGGTTTCTGAAGATTTGCACAAGGCAAATTCGTTAAACTGGCTACCATGGTGTCTCCTGAGTCAAACGCCCCACCCACAAAAATGGGCGCGTTCATGCAGTTCGTGGCCGTCAGCGCAGTGGCGGGAATCGTCGCTGCCGGTCTGGCCATTCCCGGAGTCGGTGTCGCAACAGCCAGTGCGAACAGCGCTGTCGAGATCTTCGATTCACTCCCCGCGACCTTGGAGATCAAGGACCTCGGTGAGAAGTCGACGATGCTTGCCTCCGATGGGTCCGAGCTTGCGGAGTTCTACTGGCAGAACCGCCAGGAGGTCCCGCTGGATAAGATCTCGAAGGATATGCAGAATGCGACGATCGCCGTCGAGGACTACCGGTACTTCGAACACGGCGGTGTCGACATCGAGGGCATTGCTCGTGCAGCGGTGCACAATATGGTGTCCTCGACGACTCAGGGCGGATCGACGCTGACCCAGCAGTACGTGAAGAACGTGCTGGCAGAGAACGCGCATGCCGAGGAGGACTCCGAAGGTGTGGCTGCGGCGAAGGAGTCCGAAGGCACCGCCGGCTATGCGCGTAAGCTGCGCGAAGCCAAACTCGCTGTCGCGGTTGAGAAGAAGTACGACAAGAAGGAAATCCTCAACCGCTACATGAACATCAACAACTATTCGGGTTCCCCGAACGTCTACGGTGTCGAAGCCGCCGCCTACCGGTACTGGGGCATCCACGCGAAGGATCTCAACATCCAGCAGTCGGCGATGCTCGCCGGAATCGTGCAGAACCCCTCGGCGTTCAACCCGCAGCGGTTCCCCGACCAGGTGCTCAAGCGTCGCAACACCGTGCTCGGGCAGATGCTCAAGTACGACCACATCACGCAGAAGGAATACGACAAGGCGGTCAAGACCGACCTCGACCTCGACCTGCATGAGACACCGAACGGCTGTTCGGCAGCCAAGAGCAAGGCAGAATTCTTCTGCAACTATGTTCAGAACGTCATTATGAATGATGACACCTTCGGCGACACGGCTGACGAACGCCTGGCCTTCCTCCAACGTGGCGGTCTGAAGATCAAGACGAGCCTCAATCCCGATATCCAGAAGATCGCGGACAAGGAGATCAAGAAGCGCGTCCCCGTCGGCGACCCCTCCGGCGCCGGTCACGCCCTGGTGACGATCGAACCTGGAACCGGTGAAGTCATCGCCATGGCCGAGAACCGCGAATACACCGCGGGAGAGGTCAAGAAGAAGGACAAGAACAAGAAGACCTCGATCAACTACACCGTCGACAAGAAGCACAACGGCGGCGGTGGCTTCCAGGTCGGTTCGACGTGGAAGCCTTTCGTCCTGACGGCATGGCTGAAGGAAGGCAAGAGCCTCAACACCACCGTCAATGCGACGAAGCGCAACTTCCCGGCCGGCTCCTGGAAGTACGAGGGCTGTCCGAATATGGGCGGAGACTGGGACCCGAACAACGCCGGCGACGGTGAAGGCAAGGGTTCGATGACCGCGCTGGAGGCGACGAAGAAGTCCGTCAACACGGGCTATGCGGCGATGGGCAACCAGCTGAACATGTGTGATGTCATGGACACCGCTATGGACCTCGGCATCCGCTATGGCAGCGGAGAGGCGCTCGACTTCAAGGACAAGTCCGGCTTCATCCAAGCCCTGTCACCGTCGTCGATTCTCGGTACGACGGAGACCACGCCGATCGCCATGGCCGCGGCGTTTGCCACCTTCGCGAACGAAGGCGAATTCTGCGGACCGAAGCCGATCATTGAGATCAAGGACCGCAAGGGCGAGAAGCTCGACCTGCCTGGCGAAGGCTGCAAGCGAGTGCTCGACAAGGAAGTGGCCAAGGGCGTCGCCTACGCGCTGACTCAGACGTTCAACGGCGGTACGACGAGCTCGCTGAAGATCGGAGTTCCGGCAGGTGCCAAGACCGGTACGACGAACTTCGAGGTCGGTCACACCTGGCTGCTCGGGTTCACCAAGACGCTGTCGACTGCGGTCTGGACCGGTGATCCGGGGGGCACTCGGGACTGGCGCACCGCCGGCGCCGGCGCCGTCAGAGGCCACATCTACGGTGCGACCATCTCCGGTAAGACCTGGCAGGCATACATGAGCCAGGCGGTGAAGGAGACCAAGGGCAATACCGGGTTCCCGAAGCCCAGCAGCAAGTACTTCTCCGGCGGCGGCTCCGGCGGTGGTGGCGGTTCGTCCAGCGGCGGCCGCGGTGGAGGTGGCGGCGGCACCGGCACTGGCGGCGGTGGCGGAAGCCACGGCAACGGCGGTGGCGGCACCGGTGGCGGCGGCAACGGCGGCGGTGGAGGCGGCAACTCCGGAAACAACGGAGGCGGCGGCGGAAACGGCGGCGGCAACAACGGCGGCGGCAACAACGGCGGCAGTGACGGCGGTGACGGCGGCGGCGAGGCTCCTGGCCTCGGCGGCAACTGAGCCGATGAGATGCCGGTCGTGACCGGCCGATAGCACCTAGCGGAGACCGTTCCAGCGAGGGCGGGGAGGACCAGATCCTCCCCGCCTTCGCTGTCTGACTTTCACGGGTGTCGCCGCAGCGAAACAGCTGTGACCGCCGCCCACGGAACACGGGTGCCCAGCGTGCCCAGTCTGGGCTAGTGTGGGGAACGGACCTGCGTCGTCGACCGCACCAGGAAAGCCTGGTCATACCGGATCACTCGGACCGCCTCGGCGCCGCACCAACAACTGAGGAGAACCATGACCAAGTGGGAATACGTCACCGTGCCGCTCATCGTCCACGCGACCAAGCAGATCCTCGACCAATGGGGCGAGGACGGATACGAACTCGTGCAGGTCGTCCCGGGTCCCGACAACAACGGACTCGTGGCTTACCTCAAACGCCCCAAAGAATGAGCTGAACCGGCCGGACCGTTGACACCCCACCCTCACCGAAAGAAGAACAATGTCGAAGACCCTTGAGCGCATGAACGAACTCGGCCTCGAACTACCCGAGATCGCCACACCAGCCGGCGCCTACGTCCCCGCCCTGCGCACCGGGAACTACGTCTATACCTCGGGCCAGCTGCCCGTCGTCGACGGCAAACTGCCTGCGACCGGTCACCTCGGCACGGACGTCGACCTCGACACCGGCTACCAACTTGCACGCACCGCCGGGCTCAACGCTCTGGCCGCCATCGCCGGAGTCATCGGCGATCTCGACAAGATCGTGCGCGTCGTCAAGGTCACCGGCTTCGTCAACTCCGCCGACGACTTCACCCAGCAGCCAGCCGTCATCAACGGCGTGTCCGAGCTCTATGGCGAGATCTTCGGAGACCGTGGGCAGCACGCCCGCAGCGCGGTCGGCGTGAACACTCTGCCTCTGGGCACCCCCGTCGAGGTCGAAGTCATCGTCGAGGTCTCAGGCGATGCCGCTTAGCGGACGCACTCTTCCCGTCTCGTCGGAGCTGCGGTGGCTGCTTGACCACTGGCAGTCCGACGGACGGTGGCCCGTCCCGGAGGCCCCGCGCCCCACCTCGGCGATCGTGCTGATCCGGGATTCCGCGGACGGGCTGGAACTCTTCATCACCCGGCAACTCGACGCCCGCGGCGTCGAAGACCGCAACCGGTGGGCATTTCCCACCAGCAGCCTGCGCCCGGGTGATGTGCGGAAGCTGCCTCTGGCCGGATGGAATTCGGCCCGGTGCGCCCGTGCGCTGAGCATCGAAAACAAATCCCGCGCCCTCCACCACTTCTCCGCGGCCGCCCGCATCACCTTCGCTGCCACCGGAATCCTGCTCGCCGAGGATGTCGACCGGGAGATCGTGGCCACACCGCAGACGGACTGGAACACCACCCGATCGAGGCTGTTCTCGAACGAAGTGTCCTGGTCACAGGTCTTACGCGACCGAGACCTGCGGTTGCGTCCCGATCTGTGCAAACCGTGGCTACGTTGGATCAACACCCCCACCCAGCTGCACCGGTTCGACACCACCTACTTCATCGCCACCGTGCCCTTCGGCCAGGACGTCGACTTCCTGTCACCGAACGAGACCTCTGCCGGATGGAAACGCCCCGACCAGATCATCGCCGAGGTGGGAGGAGACCCCGACCGCATCGGCGCGGCCGCCCGCATCATCGTCGAAAGCCTCGCCGAGGTCCCGACCGTGGGCGCGGCCATGGCGCAGATCCGCAACCTCCACCCGCTGCGTCCGGAGATCGTCGATGACGACGGCGACTGGAAGGTCGTCATCCACACGGGCAAGGACCCCCACAGCAAGGGAAGCCTGCGCGACCGGGCCGTGGCCGTCGGCGAGACCGACACCGACCAGAACCCCGGCTTCCTGACATTCAGCGGTGACGATGACGAAACGACAGACGAGGAGAACGACGACTCATGAGAATCCGTGCGAACAACCCCGGCCCGATGACCCTGACCGGTACGAACACCTACGTGCTCACCAGCCAGGATGACACCTCCGCAGTCGTCATCGATCCTGGACCGGAGATGGCCGATCATCGTGAAGCCTTCCTCGCTGAGGTGGCCGACCGTGACCTGGCGGCGGTCGTTCTCACCCACCAGCACGCCGACCACTCCGAGATGCTCGGAAGCATCGAGCAATGGGCCCCCGCCGTGCCCGTCTATGCCGTGCTCGAGCGTTTCGCCCGGCACACGGACCCGGTCAGCGACGGCGACGAGATCGCCTTCGGTGACACTCCGGCCGACGTGCTGCGCGTCGTCGCCACCCCCGGACACACGAGCGACAGCATCAGCCTCATCCACTCCGGAGCCCTCTACAGCGGCGATACGATCCTGGGGGAGGGGACGACGATCGTCACCCATCCGGAAGGCTCCCTGGGCGACTATCTCAACTCCCTCGACCGATTGAAGGAGCTGCTCGACGCAGGGGAGTTCGCCATCATCGAACCGGCCCACGGTGAGCGCATCGACGCCCCCGCCGAGGTGATCGACTACTACCGCTCCCACCGACTCGAACGCATCGGGCAGGTCAAAGCGGCATTGGAGCAGGGCGCGAAGACCGCCTCGGAGGTCTGCGACATCGTCTACCACGACGTCGACTCCAGCGTGCGGCCGGCGGCCGAGCAGATCGTCAAGGCTCAGCTGGCCTACCTCGACGCCCTGCCCGCCGCCGACGACGCCTGAGTCCCGCTGCTGACGCCGGAGCCGCCGACGCCTGAGTCCTCCCGCGGCGCATGGTGCGCAACATCTTCGGTCCAGCTGGATGACACACCACTCACGACTCGGGTTCTGATCCAGTCATCGAGTTTGAACTCGATGACTGGATCAGAACGCGATCACGAAACTTCCCACACCTCACGCGACAGCCCCTGAGACGGCGAGCGCCGGCCACGACGCACACCTGTCCCGACCAGAACGAACGCCCCAGCCGAATCGGCTGGGGCGTCCATTTGTCGCGGCGTCCACGCGGCCACAGCGGCCGGAGGTCGCTGGGAGGATCAGCGGGCGCGGTTGCGCATGCGGTCCATGTCGAGGATGACGACGGAGCGGGCCTCGAGACGGATGAAGCCGCGGGCGGCGAAGTCGGCCAGTGCCTTGTTCACGGTCTCACGCGAGGCACCGACGAGCTGAGCCAGCTCTTCCTGAGTGAGGTCGTGAGCGACGAGCACACCGTCGGGAGCCGGCTTCGAGAAGCGAGCGGCGAGGTCGAGCAGAGCCTTGGCGACACGGCCGGGCACATCGGAGAAGACAAGGTCGCCGACGGTCTCATTGGTGCGACGCAGACGCTGGGCGAGGGCCTTGAGCAGGTTCATCGCGGCCTGCGGACGCTCGTTGAGCCAAGTGGTGAGGTCTTCGTGCTTGAGGCTGAGCAGCTCCGACTGGGAGACGGCAGTGACAGAGGTCGAACGCGGGCCCGGATCGAAGAGGCTGAGCTCACCGATGATCTCGCCGGGGCCGACCACGGACAGCAGGTTCTCACGGCCGTCGGAGGACTCACGGCCGATCTTGAGCTTGCCCGAGGAGACGATGTAGAGCTCGTCACCGGCATCGCCCTCATGGAAGAGCACGGTTCCCCGACGGAGACTCCGCGGGTTCATGAACTTCATCAATGCACTGGTGGCTTCATCGTCCAGACCTGCGAAGAGCGTCGCGCCCCGCACCACTTCAATATCCACTGGTTCCTCCTTGTCGTGATAATCACACACAAATCTACCTGGTCATCTGCATCGATACCAGCAAAGACGCGGGAGTGTGGCCCATCAGTATGAAAACCTCTCCCGCACCGCCCAACACGACTCTCGTCCACACCATTCCCGCAGCCGGCCAGAACAAGGTGCGCAGATCCGGGCGCGAACATGATTCACGGGTGTGACCGGCATGACTGCGGAATGACAGGGCACGGATTAGGATGGTGAGTCGTGTTGACTGTGGCAGAGAAGAGCGCGCGGAAGTTCGCGAAGGAGACCCCGCTGGGACGAACCCGCCGGGCGCGGAAGATCCATCGCATCCTCGCCGAGGTGTATCCGAACGCGAAGTGCGAGCTCGACTTCGAGACTCCGTTCCAGCTGCTCATCGCCACCGTCCTCTCCGCCCAGACCACCGATATCCGCGTCAACTCGGTCACCCCGAGCCTCTTCGCCGCCTTCCCCGACGCCCACGCCCTGGCCGTGGCCAATCTCATCGAGGTCGAGGAGCACATCCGCTCCACAGGGTTCTACCGGGCCAAGGCCCGCAACATCGTCAAGCTCGCGAACGAACTCGTCGATGAATACGACGGCGTGGTGCCGAACAAGCTGGACAAGCTCGTCAAGCTCGCCGGAGTCGGACGAAAGACCGCGAACGTCGTCCTCGGAAACGCTTTCGACACCCCTGGGCTGACCGTCGATACACATATGGGCCGGCTGGCCCGCCGCTTCGGTTGGACCGAGGAAACCGATCCGGTCAAGGCCGAGCACGAGATCGCGGTCCTGTTCCCGAAGAAGGACCTCACCATGCTTTCGCATCGGGTGATCTTCCACGGCCGCCGCATCTGCCATTCCCGCAAGCCCGCCTGTGGAGCCTGCCCCCTGACGGCGCTGTGCCCATCGTTCGGGATCGGGGAACTCGATCCGGACAAGGCACGTGCCATGCTTCGGTTCGAAATGGCGCCTTTGGCCACTCCCGCCGAGGAGGCTGTCCCCGAGGAGGGACGATGAGCGCCCGAATCCCCGACCTTCCACCCGAATCGGCGACGATCGCCGATGGGGCCTTGCGCGGGCAGCTCGAAGATCTCGCCGCCTCGCACGGGTCCCCGCTGTGGCTGCGCCGACAGAAGGACGCCGCCGAGCAGTCCGCCCGTGACGCCGCCGTTCTCATGCTCTTCGGGCGCGGGGGAGAGCCTCGTACCGAGGCGGGAGGCGCAGAAGCATCGCGCCTGGCCGAACTCGGCGTCGCCGATGTCGACATCGTTCTTCTCCAGCGTGCCGCGACCCTGCGCCATCATCCCGGGCAGGTCGCCTTCCCCGGAGGCGGTCGTGACCCCGAAGACGATTCCATGGCGGCCGCCGCGCTGCGTGAAGCGGAGGAAGAAGCCGGAATCTCCCCGGACACCGTCGAAGTTCTCGGAGAGATGGACCCGCTCTATATCCCCGTCTCGAAGTTCGAGGTCACTCCGGTTATCGGCTATTGGCGTCAGCCGGGCCAAGTCCAGGTGATGGATCAGCGGGAGTCCTACTCCGTCTACCGGGTGGCCATCGCCGACCTCGTCGCCCCCGCCAACCGCGGAACCTTCGCCCGTCCCGATCTGAAGATCTCGACCCCGGCCTTCGACGTCGGAGTCCTCAAGGTATGGGGCTTCACTGCCGGCATCCTCGACTTCGCCCTCGACCATCTCGGCTGGGCCGGTGATTGGGACAAGAAGGCTCCCATCGCCATCGACTTCTGAATTCGGCCACTGCGAATTCCGGCGACGGTCAGCGCTGCCCGGCCTTCGCTCTGAACAGCACCGCGGCCCACACCGCCGCCACAGCGAGGATGAGCAGACACCAGCCGACAGCGAGATAGCCGGAAGTGCCCATCTCGGTGCCGATGAGCAGTGCGCGCAGAGCGTCGATGATCGGGGTGATCGGCTGATTGTCGGCGAACACCTCCAACCACTTCGGCATGGTCTCGACCGGCACGAATGCGCTGGAGACGTACGGGAGGAAGAGCAGGATGAAGCCGTACCCGTTGGCGGATTCGGGAGACTTCGCGGCGAGGCCGATAGCGGCGAAGAGATACGTGATCGCCAGAATGTAGAGGGCGACGAGTCCGACGGTCGCCAGCCATTCGCCCACTCCGGCGGAGGGACGGAATCCGATGGCGACGGCGACGAGGAGGACGATGGAAGTGGCGAACAGATTCCTTGCGAGGCTCGCCGCCACGTGCCCGGTGATGACGGCAGACGCTCGCACCGGCATCGTCCGCAGTCGGTCGACGAACCCGGAGGTCATGTCCGAAGCCACCGACAGCGAGGTCGAGGCGGCACCGAATCCGGCGCAGGTGAGGATGATTCCGGGGACGACGTAGTCGACGTAGCCGCCGTCGGGATCGAGAGCGCCGCCGAAGACGAAGGTGAACATGAGCATGAGCATCACCGGCAGAGCGACGGCCATGAGCAGCGATTCGACGTCGCGAACAGCGTGACGCAGGCTCCTGCCGATGAAGGCGGCCTCGGTGGAGAACCCGCGAGGGCGTGTACGGGAGACCCCTCGGGGGAGGGGAGAGGCGGTGGTCGCTGCTGTCGTCGGGGTATCGGTGATCGGGTGACTGTGTGACATTGGTCTGTCCTCTCTGGACGGTGTGGAGATCGGAGACGTGGGATCGGATATCGAGCGCTCAGTGAGGTGAGCCGGCCGAGGTGAAAGCGAGGAAGACGTCGTCGAGGCTGGGACTGTGCAGGGAAACCGAGGCCCGAGGCGATCGGGAAGTCCACGGCTCGAGAGCCGCGGCGAGGCCGGTGACAGTGCCGTCGGTCGCGATCTCATCCAGTTGAGTTCCGTCTGTTCCGCGGATCGACACGGTGTCCTCGCCGATGCGTGCCTTGAGTTCTGCCGGTGTGCCCAGACCCGCCATTCGGCCGCTGTCGAGCAGGCCGATCCGGTCGGCCAGTGCATCGGCCTCGTCGAGGTACTGGGTGGTGAGGAACACCGTCGCGCCGCCTCGGGAGAGCTCGCTGACTTCAGTCCACAGCTCCTGCCGGGAGCGGGTGTCCAGCCCGGTGGTGGGTTCGTCGAGAATGAGCACCTCGACGGGGACGACGAGGCTGAGAGCCAGGTCGAGGCGGCGACGCATACCGCCGGAGAGTGCGGCGACCCGGGTGGACATGAAGGCTGTGAGGCTGAGCTTCTCGGCAAGGTCGCGGCTTCGCGCTTTCGCGGCACTCCGACTCAGCCCGGAGAGCCGACCGAGGAGGACGAGGTTCTCTTCGGTCGAGAGATGGGCATCGACGGCAGCTGACTGGCCGGTGACGGCGAATCGCCGCTTCGCCTCGGCGGGTGACTCGCGCACATCGACGTCCATGACTCGAACTGATCCGGCATCAGGGCGGACGAGCGTGGTGAGGATATTGATGCATGTGGTCTTCCCTGCGCCGTTGGAGCCGAGAAGTGCGAAGACCTCGCCTCTGTGCACGTGGAAGTCGAGTCCGTCGAGGACGGTCTTCGTTCCGAAGCGCTTGCCCACCTGTGTGAAGGAGATAGCGGGAGAACGGAGGTCACCCGTGTCGATGTGCCCTGTCGGTTTCGGTGACGGTGCCGTTGAGTCCTGTGCGGTGCTGGTTGAACTTTCCGTGGTCATGATGGGAGTCCTCTCACGAGTCGTGGTTCCCGGAGTAAGTGTCTGTATATGACAGAAACTGTATATGACACTAACACGCAATATATGCCATACACAATATAGACTGACGGCATGAGCACGGATGATCTGATCGAGCAGCTTCCCAGTGGAATCGCACTGGCCTGGGGTGTCGCGGCGACTCCCCAGCGGGGGCCGAAGAGGGAGATGAGCGTCGAGAAGATCGTCGACGCTGCGATTGAGATCGCCGACAGCGACGGCATCCAGGCGGTGTCGATGGCGGCGGTCGCGAAACGACTCGGGTACACGCCGATGTCGCTCTACCGCTATGTCAGCTCGAAGGACGATCTGTTGCTGCTCATGCAGGAGGAGGCGACCGGCCTGCCGCCGGAGCCAGGCGAGGAGGATCTCGGCTGGCGGGCACGACTCGTTGAACTCTATGAGGCGCAGTCACAGATCTATTCGCGTCAGTCCTGGCTGCTGTCGATGCCGATCACCGGCAGCCCGATCACACCGAACAGTTCGGCCTGGCTGGAAGCCGATCTCGAGGCGCTCCGCGATACCGGTCTGACCGAAGAGGAGGGGATCGCTGTCTCACTTCTCGTCACCGGTGCGGCTCGTTGGAAAGGGCTGATTGCGGCAGGCTACGAGGAGCAGAGCAGAGCGACCGGGTTGGACGCCGCCGAGGTGGCGGCGCGGGAGCAGCGTCTCTTCGACGCCGTCATCACCGAGGATGGATATCCCTTCCTCAGGAAGGCGATCGATGCGGGGGTCTTCGCCTCGGAATTCGATCCCTTCGACTTCGGGCTCGAACGAGGGTTGGACGGGGTGGAGGCCTTCATCGAGGCGATCGTGAACGCGCGGGCAGGTGCCGCGTCCGACGTGGCGAACGACGGCTCGAGCGCAGCGACCTCAGTCGCCGCGCCCGATGATGCGACGGAGGCAGCGGCTGCAGGGCATGCCGCGATCGCCGATGATGACCCTGCGGTAGCGGCCGATAAGAAGCTGCGAGAGGCGCAGAAAGCGGTCCGGCAGGCGCAGAAGGTGCTGGCCGAGGCACGGAAACGGGAACGTCAGGTTCTGCGGGAAGCCAAGGAGCGAGTCGCGAAGCGACGCTGAGCGTGAATGCGAGAAGCGGCGCCGGACATTTCGTCCGGCGCCGCTTCTCGCATCTGCCGCGGTTCTCAGATTGGGAGAGGTGTCAGTACCTGGGTCCCGAGGGATTCTTCACTGCGCGCTTGACAGAGGCCACCAGCGACTTGGCCGAACCGATCGCGGTGCCCGGAACCGGGTTGCCCTTCTTGAACAGCGGGAGGGCCACAAGGACGAGGATGATCGCAATGACGGCGAGGATGCCGAAGACGATGAGGAAGCTGCCCCACCATGGCCAGCCCAGACCCTCATGGAATGCTGCCGCACCGGCGAAGATCACCATGAACGAGGACAGGAAGAGCAGGAAGAGAGCGACGATGGCCAGTCCGGCCCCGATGCCCAGGTTCTTCGCACCGGCAGTGGCCTCGGCCTTGGCGAGGGCAATCTCTTCTTCGGCGATCGCTTTGGAATCGTCGCTGATGCCTTTGATCAGTTCGCTGATGGACCGTTCGGCCATGAGAGCTCCTAAATCGAGAACGAGGACAATCTAACTTAAGAGTAGTCTGAACGGGCTCTGCGGCCAAAGGCGAATCGGCGGGGAATCGGGAAAACCCGTCGGATCCGGACGACCGCCGTTATGCGGCAGGGTCGTCTGTCACCGACGGGTCATCCGATTTCGGCCTCAGAGCGAGGGGATCAGGCTCCTGTGACGGACTTTTCGATCTGATCCATCACCGAGGCATCGGCGAGGGTCGACGTGTTGCCGACCTCGCGGTTCTCGGCAACGTCCTTGAGCAGGCGACGCATGATCTTGCCCGAGCGGGTCTTGGGCAGGTCCGTGACGATGTGCACCTTCTTCGGCTTCGCGATGGGGCCGATGTCCTTGCCCACATGCTGACGCAGCTCCTCAGAGGTCTCGGGGGAGTCCTCGACGCCGTTGGAGACGATGACGAACGCGACGACTGCCTGACCGGACGTGTCGTCGGCGGCGCCGACCACAGCCGCCTCGGCGACCTTGGGATGCGCGACGAGCGAGGACTCGATCTCGGCGGTGGACAGGCGGTGACCGGACACATTCATCACGTCGTCGACACGCCCGAGGAACCAGATGTCCCCGTCCTCATCACGGCGGGCGCCGTCGCCGGCGAAGTACGTGTCTTCGAACCGCGACCAGTAGGTCTCCTTGAAGCGCTCCGGGTCTTTCCAGATTCCGCGCAGCATCGACGGCCATGGGCGGCGGATGACGAGCAGTCCGCCTTCGGGGCCGGCCGGGTTCTCACCCGAATCATCGACGACATCGACGGAGATGCCGGGAATCGGACGCTGTGAGGAGCCGGGCTTGGTTGAGAGCACGCCGGGCAGAGGCGCGATCATGTGGGCCCCGGTCTCGGTCTGCCACCATGTGTCCACGATCGGGCAGCGCTCACTGCCGATGACGCGGTGGTACCAGCGCCAGGCCTCGGGGTTGATCGGTTCGCCGACGCTGCCGAGCAGGCGCAGACTGGACAGATCGTACTTCGCGGGGATCTCCTCGCCCCACTTCATGCAGGTGCGGATCGCCGTCGGTGCGGCGTAGAGGATCGTGGCTCTGTACTTCTCGATGATCTCCCACCAACGACCCTGATGCGGGGTGTCCGGAGTGCCTTCGTAGATGATTTGAGTGGTGCCGGCGGCCAGTGGGCCGTAGGTGACATAGGAGTGACCGGTGATCCAGCCGACGTCGGCGGTGCACCAGAAGACATCGGATTCGGGCTTGATGTCGAAGACGGCCTTCATCGAGTAGAGCACCTGAGTGAGGTAGCCGCCGGTGGTGTGGAGGATGCCCTTGGGCTTTCCTGTCGTACCGGAGGTGTAGAGGATGAACAGCGGGTGCTCCGAGT
The DNA here is from genome assembly GCF_013623905.1 of Brevibacterium sediminis. Lineage (GTDB taxonomy): Bacteria > Actinomycetota > Actinomycetes > Actinomycetales > Brevibacteriaceae > Brevibacterium > Brevibacterium sediminis. The sequence continues at coordinate 118,145 of NZ_JABKDD010000003.1, read as the reverse complement.
CGAAGAATTCGCACTCGTGTGTGTCGCCGGCCTGGCCGACGGAGTCCTCCCACCACTGGTCACGGCCTTCGACCCAGTCGACGTCCTGACCGGTGCGCTTGACGACGAGGACGTGCTCGACGGGAGTGTCGCCCTGGGCGATCGCTTCGTCGACGGCCGGCTTGAGACTCGTGGGTTTGGTGCGCCGGTAGCTGCCGTCGGCGGTGATGACGACGCGGGCCTCGGCGTCGATGATGCGCGAGTGAAGAGCATCGGCGGAGAATCCGCCGAAGACGACGGAATGCGCCGCACCGAGGCGGGCACAGGCGAGCATCGAGATCACCGCTTCGGGGATCATCGGCAGATAGATGGCCACCCGGTCGCCGGTCTTCACGCCGAGGTCGATCAGCGTGTTCGCCGCCTTCGACACCTCGGCGAGGAGTTCGGCATAGGTGAAGGTGCGGGAGTCGCCCGGTTCGCCTTCGAAGTTGATGGCCACTCGGTCGCCGTTGCCGGCGAGGACGTGACGGTCGAGGCAGTTATAAGCGACGTTGAGCTTTCCGCCGACGAACCACTTCGCGAACGGCGGGTTCGTCCAGTCGAGGATCTCGTCGAAGTCTTCGTGCCAGTCGACGAGCTCACGGGACTGTTCGGCCCAGAAACCCAGGTAGTCCGCCTCGGCGCGTTCGTATTCATCGGCCTTGACGTTGGCGGCGGCCGCGAACTGCTCAGGTGGGGCAAATGTCTCGGTCTGCTCGGCAGCGGTTTCGGTCATGCTTTCCCTCCGACTTCCTTGGTGGATCGAAAATTCTAGTTGCACTGTATACCTGCGGTCGGGGGCTGGGGAGAGCAGTTTCACTCGATGAACGGGGAAATCGGGGGTAGCCACCGCGCATTTGTCGTGGTATGGCTCACATGATTTCGATGGTTGCGCGGCGACGGAAGGGCCGCCTCGGCGGGGGACTGAGGAGTCTTCGACGTGCCTGAGAATGCGCATATGAGTGCACAGGAGGCCTGTGTTCTGCAAGGATGGGGTCAGAGTCTGTCGGGATCCGTCCCGCGCGGACACGGAAACACTGTTAGCTTTTCCCCGAGGTCGACTGGAGTCAGCGATGAGTTCGCCGCAGCATCCAACCGGGTCCGGGCCACAGCCGTGGCAGGATCAGCCCCCGCAGTACCCGGGCCAGAACGCGCAGCAGCCCGGTGGTCAGCCGCCGGCCTACGGTTCGGGACCAGGGCAGTTCGGTTCGGCTCCCGGGCCGGGCTATGGTTCCGCACCGGGACCCTATGGTTCCGCACCGGGACAGCCCGCCGCACAAGGGCCCTACGGTTCGTCCCCGGCCCAGTACGGTTCGGGACCTGGCCCGTACGGTTCTGCTCCCGGTGAGTACGGATCGGCGCCGGGACCCTATGGTTCGGCTCCGGGGCAGGGCCAGTTCGGTCAGGCGCCTGCGCCGAAGCAGAAGACCGGCCCGGGGATCCTCGGCCCGCTGACTCTGCGCGATCTCTTCCTCCTGTTCGCCGGACTGCTCGCCTTCATCGCATTGTTCGTGCCTTACCGGGGTTACGACTACGGCCTCGGCAGTGAGACGACCACTCTGTGGCACTGGAATGTCGCCGATATGGGCGCGCTCGTGTTCGGAGTGCTCACAATTCTGCTCATCGTGGCGGCCGTGCTCGTCAACAAGCTCGGCAACAGCCGACTGCGAGTCGGATCGCTCAGCCTCGACCAGTTCATCTCCGTGCTCTCGGCGATCGCCTTCACCTATGTGTTCGTCGATCTGCTCACTTCGGCGGTCTACTGGCATGTGGGTTCGTACCTGACGTTCTTCGCCGGCCTCATCGCGTTCTTCGCCGGAGTATTCACGATGCTGCCGTTCTTCGCCAAGGAATTCGCCGGCCGCGAGGACATCGAAACCCATCCGAAGGCTCGCCCTGTCACCAAGCACACCCAGCATCCGGCACCAGTGGCCAATGTGCCCGGTGCTGCCGGCCCGGGCACCGGTGCACCCGGATTCGCGCCTTACGGAGCGGCTCCGGCCGGTGCGGGACAGGCGGGACCCGGTCAGCCGGATCAGTTCGGCCAGCCGGGCGGTCCGGGACAGTCCGGTCAGCCGACTCAGTTCGGTGCACCCGGACAGCAGGACCAGTTCGGCGGCCCGGGACAGTCGGGTCAGCCTGCACAGCAGGGTCAGCAGGACCAGTTCGGTCAGTCGGGTCAGTTCGGCGGTCCGGAACAGCAGAACCAGTTCGTCGCTCCCGGCCAGCAGGCAAGGCCCTCCGACCAGCAGGCCCAGCCCAGCCCCTACGCTCCGCCGCAGGAGCAGGACTCCGAGCGTTCGGCTAGCTCCTTCGCCGCACCCGCCGCTTCCGGCACCTCGGGCGCGGGCGCTGCGCCCGAATCCGCGGACGTGGCATCCGACCAGGCCTCGGACGACGGACCGGTGCACAGCACCGGTGACGGACAGACCTACCTGGGTCGTCACGATTCGGACGCCCCACAGCATTCGCAGAGCGAACCGACTCAGGCATTCGGTGTCGGAGCGGGACAGCCGCAGACCGATGCGACCGGAGAGCAGACCGCCGCTGCGGGAAGCCGGGCCGCTGAGTCGGGCAGCCAGCCTGCAGCGTCTGACGCCCAGTCCAGGCAGTCCGATGACATGTCACACTCGGGCGCCGCGGCCGCTGCCGCAGGCGCCGGAGTGATCGGTGCCGGTGCTGCCGGCGTCGCTGCTGCGCATTCGGATTCCGAACGTCGCCGTGGCCGCCACGCCGCTCCCGAAACGGAGTCCGACGCGGAATCGACGCCTGGTGCGGAATCGACCCTCGGTGCGGAATCGACCGACACCGGGTCGGCTGCTCGGAAGGATGAAGCGAACGACGACACGTCCGCGGACCGGTCCACGGCAGCCTCGTCGAAGTCAGACGAGACCCCCACGGTGGTGTCACCGTCCGAGAGCAGCGACCTGGTCTCCAAGGTCAACGCCAAATCGTCCGACACGAACGCCGCCGAAGGTGCGAACGTCGCCGGCGCGAATTCGGCTGCGCAGTCCTCGACCGATGCCGGTCAGGCCTCGACAGGAAATGCATCGGAAGATGCGGCCTCGGCAGATGCGGCGTCGAACGATTCGCCATCGGATTCCCCGGCATCGACCGACGGGACCACGGCGCAGGACCCGGACGACGACGCCAACATCCGCTCCACCGATGCCACCGTCGTCAGCACCCCGGCCGACGACAAGGTCGCGTCAGATGATGAACCCACCTCAGTTGGCAAGACGGGCGCGGACGACGACGAACAGGCGACCGCTGTGATGGAGCCGGCAGTCAACTCGGAGCGGACCACCGCTCCCGAAAGCGAAGAGCCGACTCAGTACGTTCCCGTGGCCGACTACGCCAACCGGCCGGAGACCGACGGGGGCGCGGAGAGGTCGAATGACGAGACCATGGCACAGACGGCCGTCGACAACCAGCCGGTGCCCGCCGATGTGGGGCAGAACCGGTCCGGTGATGCGCCGAACGACGGACGGAACGCCGATCAGGACAATGGTCAGGCCGAGAACCAGGACGGTGGACGCCCCATCATCCAGGCCTTCTGGTTCGCCGTTCCCGAACCGCGCGAAGCCGTGGACGAGACCACCGGAATGCCGGTGTTCACGATCTATCCCGGCGACTGGTACCTCAGCCTCGAAGACAACGGATCCTGGTTCAAGGTCCGCGACTCCGACGGCAGCACCACTGGCATCCTGCGCAATATCGAAGGAATCCAGCGAGGCTGAGCCGACTGGAATCCACTCACGCGTCAACGCTGTGGACAGACCTCGGTCGAACCGGTGCCCACCGGCACCACATGATGTGACCGGCCGGTCGGCCCACCGCGGCTGACGTGGACGGAGGCCGCCGACTGCCGCTGGGGGCGCTTCCTGTGACTCAACCTCACAGGAGGCGCCCCTTCGTCGTTCCATCCACAGGGCGGCACTCCGGCCTGGCCGGTGACAGCCGGGCGGATCCAGGCTCGGTGCATGCAGGTAGCCCTCATCACCGACCTCGGTGCGATCACCGAAGAATGCGCACGAGTGGCCGAAAGCATCGGCATCTCGCTGACCGTCCTGCCTCCCGACTCCGGAGGCTGGCAGTCCGCGTCGCTCATCCTCCTCGGAGAAGACGTCCGCGAAGCCCCCGCCACCGACCGGGCAGACACGATCCTCGTCGTCCTCGACGATGACGAACCCTCCTCGACCTGGGCGAGGGCCGCGCACCTCGGCGTCGACCAGCTCGCCGTGCTGCCTGCTGCTGCGGAATGGCTGAGCGGGCGGATGATCGCCGCTGTCGAACCGCCGACGGCACCCGGGACCACGGTCGGCGTCGTCGCCGGATGCGGGGGAGCCGGAGCCTCCGTGCTCGCCTGCGCACTCGCCCGGCGGGCCGGAGCCGATCACAGCACCGTCCTCGTCGACGCCGACCCGCTCGGCGGGGGACTCGACCTCGTCCTCGGTGCCGAACAGGCCCCCGGTCCCCGGTGGACCGACCTCAGTGCCTCCCGCGGACAGCTGCGCCCCTCCACCCTGGCCGAAGCGCTGCCCCGCCACGACGGGCTCGCCCTTCTGTCCTGGGGGCGAGACGACACCGTCGACCTCGACCCGGACGTCTTCGACGACTTCCTCGCCGCGGCCGGCCAGGCCTTCGACCTCGTCATCGTCGATCTGCCCCGCCACGCCCCACCCCAGTGGACCCGGCGCTGCCATCATGTCCTCCTCGTCTCCCCGGCCCGGGTCAGATCCGCCGTCGCCTCCTCCCAAGTGGCCAAGCGGCTCTCCCAAGCCCACCCGGATGTGCGCCTCGTCGTCCGTGAAACCGGGGCCGGCGGGCTCGACGCCGACCTCCTCGCCGATTCCATCGGGCTGAGCCTGGCTGGAAGCATCCGCGACGATCGGGGCCTGTCCGCTGCCGTCGACCGCGGCGAGGGAATCCCAGGTGGGGCGCACCTCGGCCGCCTCGTCGACCGATTGCTGGGGGAGTGGGTGGAATGAGCGAATGGCTCGACGCCTCGCTCGTCGCCGATGTCCGCAAAACGCTGCTCGACAATCCGGGACCGGTGACCACGGCCGCCGTCGCCGAGGCGGTCCAGCGCACCGGACGCGTGCTCGGTTCCTCCGCCCTGCTCGAACTCGTCACCCGGCTGTCCGCGCAGCTGTCCGGGGCCGGACCCCTGCAGTCCGTGCTCGAGGTGCCCGGCACCACGGACGTGTTCGTCAACGGGCCGCGGGAGGTCTTCGCCGACACCGGTGACGGTCCCCAGCTGCTCGACCTGACGCTGGGATCCGAAGAGGACGTGCGGTCCTTGGCGGTGCGTTTGGCCGCCCTCGGCGGGCGCCGCCTCGACGATTCTTCCCCCTATGTCGACGTTCGTCTGCCCGACGGGGTGCGGATGAACGCGATCGTCCCACCGATTTCCGGGGAGACGACGACGATCAGCTTCCGCGTACCCAAACGGGCCGGATTCCCCTATTCCCAGCTCTGCGCCGAAGGGTTCGTCCCCGCTGAGATCAGCCCCCTCGTCGCCGAGGCGGTCACCTCGCGGGCGAACATCCTCGTCTCCGGCGGAACGGGCACGGGAAAGACCGTCCTCCTCGGCGCTCTGCTGTCGCTGGTCGAACCGATCCAACGCATCGTCATCGTCGAGGACTCCCGCGAGCTCATCGTCACCCACCCGCATACCGTGCAGCTCGCTGCGCGTCAGGCCAACGTCGAAGGCGGAGGCGAAGTGACCCTGACCGACCTCGTGCGCAATGCCCTGCGGATGCGGCCCGATCGCCTCGTCGTCGGGGAATGCCGCGGTGCCGAGGTCCGGGACATGCTCACGGCCCTCAATACCGGGCACGAAGGTGGGTGTGCGACGATCCACGCGAACACCGCCGAGGCCGTGCCCAGCCGGGTGGCTGCGCTCGGTGCGCTGGCGCAGATGAGTCCGGACGCCGTGTATTCGCAGTTCTCCACCGCCATCGACCTCGTCATCCATCTGCGTCGCACGGGTTCCGAGCGGGGAGTCACGGAATTGGCGATCCCGACGAGGACCGGATCCGAGGGAGTGGTGATGGAACCGGTGTGGGGTCGCCCCTCGCCGTCGACGGCCGGCACTGTCAATCGGCGTGCCCTGGCCCGGTTCGAAGCCGTGCTCGAACAGAAGTCCGCGCAATGATCGTCGTCACCGCCGTCCTCATCGCGGCCGGGATCATCCTCGCCGCGCCTCCGGACCCGGGCTCCAGGCTGCGCGAGCTCTTGCCCCGTGGGGAGGGCGGAGAATCGGTGCGGAAAGGGGTGCGTGCCTTCTTTCGCCCAGGCGGTCACACCGCCGACGATCAGGCAGAACGTCTGTGGGCGATCGCCGCCGTGGAGAACTGCGCCCACCTGCTCAAGGTGGGGATGACCCCGCAGGCGGTGATGAGCACGCTGAGTCGCCGCAACGACGTCCTGACCCCGATCTCACGAGCCATCTCCCTGGGTGAGGAACCCGGACGCGCCATCGCCACCCGCAGCTCCGGACTGTCGGAAGCCGCCGCTCACGTGCTGTCGGGAATGGCCGCTGTGTGGACGGTGTCCGAACGCTCCGGAGCACCGGCAGCGGAGATGATCCTCAGGTATGCGGCAGCCCAGAGAGACGCCCTCGACGCCGAACGCGAACGCCGCATCGCGATGGCCGGACCGAGGTCGACGGTGCGGGTGCTCAGCTGGCTGCCGCTCATCGGTGTCGGTCTGGGCCTGCTCATCGGCGTCCGCCCTCTGGAACTCATCACCGGACTGCCGGGACAGCTGAGCATCGGTGCCGGCCTCCTCCTGTACGGTGCCGGCCGGTGGTGGATGCGGACGATGATGCTCAGAGCACAGAGATGACCATGCTGATTGTGCTCATCGGTGTCTGCGTCGGACTCGGCGTGCTGCTGTGGTCCGGACCGACCCGCGGGAGACTGCAGAGCCTCCTCGGCGAGGGCCGATCCGTTCCCACCGACACCGAGGCGGCTGCCGGGGAGGCGGGAACGCCGGAGTCGGGGACGGCAGGAGCAGTGGCCGATGATCAGCTGGCGTTCGACCTCGACCTTGTGGCGATCTGCCTGACCTCCGGTCTGCCGATTCCCGTGGCGCTGACCCTGACCGCCGAGGCCACAGACGACCGGTCGGGTCTGCAGAGGATCGCCCGTGCAATGACGATCGGAGGGCGCAGGCTCGCCGACGACGATCGCCTGCTGCCGGTGCTCGAGGTCTTCGAGTTCTCCGAACACACCGGCGTCGGCCCGGCACCTCTCATCGAGTCAGTGGCCGAGGAGCTGCGGGCTTCGTCCCGTCGGCGTCGGCAGGAGGCGGCTGCCTCGCTGGGTGTGCAGCTGGTGCTGCCCTTGGGTGTGTGCATTCTGCCGGCGTTCCTGCTGCTGTCTGTTGTTCCGGTCGTCATCTCACTGCTGACCGACCTCACGACCGTGTTCTTCTGAAGTGGTGACCGGGTTTTCAGACTCGACCGATAGGCTCGGGACATGGCACCGGTCACACCTTTCAATCAGCTGTCCAATGTCGAACAAGCCGAGGACTACGCCGAGAATCTCTTCGTCGGTCGATCCGTGCGCCTGCGGCCGCTAAGGGAGGATGATCTGCCGTACCTCGAACAGTGGTGGTTCGATCCCTCGATCGTCGTCCTGCAGAATCACACGGTTCTGCCGCGGCCCGAAGGGGGTGTGTCCGAGCAGTTCTCGCAGTGGAGTGCGAACACCTCGAGCGAGGCAGTCGGCTTCAGCATCGAGCTGACCGAAACCGAGGAGTTCGTCGGCCATGTCACCCTCTACGGACGCAATCCCATCAACCAGTCCGCCACTCTGGCGATCGTCCTCGGCCCTGAATTCCACGGTCGCGGATACGGCTCGGATGCCGTGCGACTGGCCGTGAAATACGGGTTCCTCCAATTGGGACTCAATCGCATCGAGCTGCAGACCTGGGCGTTCAACACCCGTGGAATCGCCTCCTATACGAAAGCCGGATTCGTCGAAGAAGGCCGTCGACGCGAAGCCGTGTTCTTCAACGGCCGGCGCCACGACGAAGTCATCATGGCCATCCTCAGAGACGACTGGGCCGGCAACAGCTGATGCTCGGGCTGCGCTGACTCGCACGCCGTTTCCTGTGGACGGCGCCTCCACTCACACACGGTGAGCCTGTGGATGCAGAACACGTTTCCACAGGTGCGAATCCGGCCCTGGACACGGCAGTATGCCGACTCCCAGGCTGAAGGTCCGCTCGCAGAGTGCGAACGGGGTTTCAGCCAAGGAGGAGAGCATGGCCACCACATCACCGTCCCCGCAGATCGAGGACCCGCCGACCGGGCACGTGGAACCGGTCGAGGACCACAGCGAGATCGAACAGTTCTGGGAACCCGACGCCGGAGCGACCACAGCCGAATATGCGATCACCACTCTGGCCGCGTGCGGATTCGCCGCACTTCTCGTCGTGGTCCTCAAATCCGAACCGATCAAGGAACTCATCACGGGGGTCATCTCCTCGGCGCTCGGTCTGGGAAGCTGAACCGTCATGGCACGCGGACGCTCCCGTCAGCGGCAGCGAGGATGGGATCGCGATGCGGGAACGGCGACGGCGGAATTCGCCGTCGTCATGCCGGCTGTCGTTCTTCTCATCGTGCTGCTCGCGGGAGCCGCCGCTGTCGGGTTCTCCCAGCTGCGAGCCTTCGACGCGGCACGGTCCGCGGTCCGTGAGATCGCCCGCGGCGAACCACAGGCCGCCGTCGTGTCCGAAGCGAAGAAGCACGCCGGTGACTCATCCTCGGTCCGTGTCCGAGCCGACGGCGGATACTCGGTCGTCACGGTCACGATCGAGCTGCCGGCCGCGATCTTCTTCCTCGACACCGTCGACGCGGATGCCACCGCACGGTTCGAAGGGGACAGAGGAGGACCGTCATGACGAACATCGTCGTGGGTCTCTGCTCGATCGTGCTCGTCCTCGTCACCGCCATCGGCAGCCTCGGCCAGGCGTTCGTCGCCCACAGTCGGGCACAGAGTGCCGCGGATCTGGCGGCGCTCGCCGCTGCGGACGCCGTGCGCGGACTGGCCACCGGGGAACCGTGTGAGACGGCGAAGGAGGTAGCGATTCGCAACGGCGGACACCTCAAGGACTGCCGTGCCTCATTGAGTGAGCAATCCGCCTATGTCGTCATCGAAGTCGACATCCCGAGACCTCTGCCGAAGGTCAGAGAGGAGGCCGTCGCCGGGAAATGAGGGGGATCGCTACCTGAGCACGGTGCGCAGCAGCCTCAGCGCAGCGTCCTTCTCCAACGGTTCGTTGCCGTTGCCGCACTTCGGCGACTGCACACACGACGGGCAGCCGTCGATGCACTCACATGCGGCGATGGCATCCCTTGTCGCACCCAACCATTCTTCGATGACCTCGCTGCCGCGTTCGGCGAAACCGGCACCACCGGCCAGACCGTCATAGACGAACACTGTCGCCAGTCCGGTGTCGGCATGCAGAGCCGTCGACACTCCGCCGATATCCCACCGGTCGCAGCCGGCGAAGAGCGGCAGCAGACCGATCGAAGCATGCTCGGCGGCATGGACGGCTCCGGGCAGGTCTCCGGAGACGACTTCGGCCTCGTCGAGGACGCTCTGCGGAATCGTCCACCACACGGCCTTCGTCCGCAGCGTGCGCTCCGGCAAGTCGAGCTCGTGTTCGGCGATGATCGCTCCACCGCGCTTGGCCCGCATACGGTAGGCGACGACCTGATCCTTGACGTCGACGGTGCCGCTGCACACAGCCACCCCGGAGGGCAGAACCCGCTGCGCATCGGTGTCGACGATCGAGATCTCCGTCTGCGAGCGCGGCTGAGTCGTGTAGTCGACCTCGGCACGTTCGACGGCGACGATCCGGTCCTCGAGGTCGAGATCGAGGACGGTGAAGTCGATGCCCTGATGCGTGTACACCGCGCCCGGATGGGCTCCCGTATGTGCACCCGATTCGTCGACCGTGCCCAGCAGAGTGCCGGTGCTCGCTTCGACCAGGCTGAATTGTCCGCCGCCGGAACCGCGGATATCGGACAGGTCGGTCGCCGGTTGGTCTTTTGCCCAGAACCATCCGGTCGGCCGTGCTCGCAGCATCTTCCGCTCCACGAGATCGTCGATGACCTCGGACGAATCGTCCGGGAAGTGCACGAGATCGGCCGCCTTCAGAGGCACCTCGGCGGCGGCCGCACACAGGTGACCGGAAAGCACGTGCGGATTGCCCGGATGGATGATGCCGGCGTCGACGGGGGAGTCGAAGATGACTTCGGGGTGGTGGACGACGAAGGTATCGAGCGGATCATCGCGGGCGATGAACACAGCCATCCACCGTTGCCCGGCTCGGCCCGCGCGTCCCGCCTGCTGCCATAGGGACGCCAAGGTCCCCGGCCAGCCGGAGATGATGACCAGGTCGAGTCCGGAGATGTCGATGCCCAGCTCCAGAGCATTCGTCGACGCCACGGCCAGCAGCTGACCCGAACGCAGAGCCGTCTCGAGCATCCTGCGCTCTTCGGCCAGATACCCGCCCCGGTATGCCGCGACCTTGCCGGTCAGGGTCTCGTCCACCTCACCCACCTGGTCACGGACCGTCTGCGCCAGGGCTTCGGTGCCTCGGCGGGAGGCGATGAACGTGATCGATCGATATCCGGCGCACATGGAATCGGTGATGACATCGGCGGCCTCGACGAGGCCGCTGCGCCGGTCCCCGCCCGGTGACACAGGAGGCTCCCACAGTGCGAAGCTGCCTGCTGCCCGGGGTGAAGAATCCTCGGTCACCGCGTTTGCGGGCCGCCCGGTCAGCTTCGCAAAGGCTGCGTCCGGGTCCGCCATCGTCGCCGAGGCTCCGATGACGACCGGGGCAGCCCCGTAGTGGGCGGCGATGCGCAGCAGGCGGCGGAGGATGAGTGCGACGTGGGACCCGAACACTCCACGGTAGCGGTGGGCTTCATCGATGACTATGAAGCGCAGGTTTTTGAACATCCGGGCGAAGCGTTCGTGCTGGGGCAGAATGCTGCGGTGGAGCATGTCCGGGTTGGTGAAGATGATGTTCGCATGCCGTCTCGCCCAGTCCTTCGAGACCTGTGAGGTGTCCCCGTCGTAGCTGGCGGGACGCATGCCCTGGATGACGAATCGTTCGAGTTTGGCCAGCTGATCGGCGGCCAGAGCCTTTGTCGGAGCGATGTAGATCGCCGAGGCGGTGCGCAGCTTCCCGCGAGTCGATTGGATCGCTTCGAGCACCGGCAGCCAGAATCCCAACGACTTGCCCGACGCGGTGGGGGTGGCGATGACGACGTCGGAACCGTCCCTGGCCGTCTGCGCCGCCTCGAGCTGGTGCTGCCACAGAGCGTCGACGCCGATGGAATGACATGCGTGCTTGAGTTCCTCGTCGATCCAGTCCGGCCACTCGGCATCCCGTTCGAAACGCTGCGGGATATCGCGGACATGGACGATCCGCTCATCCCGGGCACCGAAACCGGTGACGATGTCGAGAAGAGCAGAGGAGGCCATGAGTCAATTATGGCGCAGTCGCTAGGATTCTTCTGTGACTGATCTGCCGTTGGCCCACCTGGGCGAGACCCTCTACCGTTCCGGATACACCGAACCACGGCTGCGCCAGTTCTGGGGTGGTCCGACCTCGGAGGCGCTGCTGCGCAACAACGCCGCACCCGCCATCCACCACTGCGCCCGGACGCTGGCGGACCAGTCGTCGACGGCCGCCGACCGTGCCATGGCCAGCGCGGCGCTGCTCTTCCACTTCCACCGCACAGTCCCGGTCGCCCAGGTCCGCGCCCTGCTGGGGGAGTCCTTCGACACCGCCGCCGAGGCGGGGCTGATCACCGTGGACGACGACGAGGTGACCGCCCCCTTCGCCCTGACCCCCTATGAACTTCCCGTGGGTGTTCCCCGCGGCTTCCGTCCCGGGGACGAGAACCTCTACCTCGTGGCCGACCACGGCACCCTGACCACACCGGATGTCCTCGACGGCGAGTTCGTACTTGGACTCGGCGGAGCCGGCCGGACACTGGTGTCGATCACCCCGCGCGACCACGTCGGGGTGGCCGCCGACATCGGCACCGGCTGCGGAATCCAAGCTCTGCTGCTGACCCGCCACAGCGACCGAGTCATCGCCACCGACATCTCCCACCGGGCCCTGCGTCTGGCCGAACTCTCGGCCGGACTCAACGGTGTGACGACGATCGAATTCCGGCACGGCTCGCTTCTCGAACCATTGCAGGAACCCGTGGATCTGCTCGTGTCGAATCCGCCGTTCGTGATCACCCCGCGCAGCACGGACACCACCTTCGAATACCGGGACGGCGGAATGACTGGGGACCGACTCGTTCGGGAGCTCTTCACCCGGATCCCTGAGAACCTCGCCCCGGGCGGACGCAGCGTCTGCCTCGGAAACTGGGAAGCCGCCTCGGGGAAGGACGAAGGACCGGAGTCCTGGGTCTGCGATGACGACACGTCAGTGTTCGTCATCGAACGCGAAGCCCTGGACCCCATCGCCTACGCCGAGACCTGGATCCGCGACAGCGGGATCCCTCGCGCCAGCACCGCCTGGAACGACGCAGTCGCCGCATGGCTCGACGACTTCGCCACCAGAGCTGTGGACGAAGTCGTCTTCGGGTACGTGCTGATCGCGAAGTCCGATAACGATGTGCCAACGATTGGTACCGAAGATCCCGCGATCGGCGACGTCACCTCGGACGTCGACCGCGGACCGTCGGGGACGGCCGAGGGAGTGTTCAAGACCCGGGTCAGAGTCACCTCGGCGCCGGCGAACAATCCGCACGGACTCGCAGAGTTCCTCACCACGATTATCGCGATCCGGTCGTGGCTGGCAGCGGCCGGACCGGAGGAGATCGCCGCGACTGCTTTCACACGCTCTCCGGACCTCGTCGAACATCGCCATTTCCTTCCCGGAGCGCCGGAACCCAACTCGATCACCTTGGAACAGGGGATCGGCTTCGGGCAGGTCTTCGACCTCGACACGGCACTGGCCGGATTCGTGTCCGTCGCGGATGGGACGCTGACCCTGCGACAGACGGCCGGGGCCTTGGCCCAGCTTCTCGAGGTCGATCCCACGGCTCTGGAAGATCAGCTCGTGGCGCAGGTCAGAGCCCTGTGCGCGGCGGGTGCACTGCTGCCCGACGGCGGTTCGATCGGGACCTCGACGACTGGGACGTCGGCGGAATAGGGATAGGATCGGAAACCGTTGACCCCGTGTCCGAGCCGAGATCGGACGAGGTCCGGGCAGCATCCGGGCCGCAAGTGCCGATGAGGAACGTGTCCGTTCAACAGTGTTACATTGGGCCGGATCGTCCGTTGCAGCGGGCAGCTGATGCCGTGAGAGGAATGTGAAAGCGTGACCACAACCGAGAAGAAGCCCCGTCGCCTCGTCATCGTCGAGTCTCCGACGAAGGCGCGAACGATTGTGGGATACCTCGGCGACGGTTATGACGTCGAGGCCTCCGTCGGTCATATCCGCGACCTGCCCACCCCTTCGGAGCTGCCCGCCGATATGAAGAAGGGGCCGTACGGAAAGTTCGCTGTCGACGTCGACAACAACTTCGATCCCTATTACCGGATCGATCCGGGCAAGAAGAAGAAGGTCACCGAACTCAAGCGTCTGCTCAAAAACGCCGACGAACTCTATCTGGCAACGGATGAGGACCGCGAGGGAGAGGCCATCGCCTGGCATCTGCTCGAAGTCCTCAAACCGAAGATTCCGGTCAAACGCATGGTCTTCCACGAGATCACGCCTGAGGCGATCGAACGGGCCCTGGAGAACACCCGCGAAATCGACACCTCGCTCGTCGACGCGCAGGAGACCCGCCGCATCCTCGACCGTCTCTACGGCTACGAGGTCTCACCCGTGCTGTGGCGCAAGATCCGTGCCGGGCTCTCGGCCGGACGTGTGCAGTCCGTGGCCACCCGCCTCGTCGTCGAACGCGAACGCGAACGCATGGCCTTCGTGCCCGCTGACTACTGGGACCTCGATATCGATCTCGGTCTGCCGGACGGGACGAACCCGTTCGCTGCGAATCTCACCACACTCGACGGATCGCGAGTGGCCAGCGGCCGTGACTTCAACGACAAGGGCGAGCTGAAGAACACCTCGGCGACGATCGTCGACCAGGCGCGAGCGGAGTCGTTGGCCACGGAGCTGAACGGCAGCGCAAAGGATGCGCTGACGGTGACCGCGGTGGAGTCGAAGCCGTACTCCCGGCGTCCGGCCGCACCCTTCACGACCTCGACCCTGCAGCAGGAAGCCGGACGCAAACTGCGCATGAGCGCTCGTCAGGCCATGCGCACCGCTCAGTCGCTGTACGAGCACGGCTACATCACCTATATGCGTACCGACTCCTCGGCGCTGTCGGGTCAGGCCATCGCTGCCGCCCGCAAGCAGGTGACCGAACTCTACGGTCCCGAATTCGTTCCGCAGTCGCCGCGCCAATACGCGAGCAAGCAGAAATCGGCGCAGGAGGCCCACGAGGCGATCCGTCCCGCCGGTGACTCCTTCCGCACCCCGGCACAGGTGTCCAAGCAGCTCAACGGCGACGAGTTCCGTCTCTACGACCTCATCTGGAAGCGCACCGTCGCCAGCCAGATGGCCGACGCGAAGGGCAAGACCGCGACGATCAAGGTCAGCGCTGCTCTCGCCGACGGCCACGAAGCCGGTTTCAGCGCCAGCGGCACCGTCATCACCTTCCGCGGGTTCCTTGCCGCCTATGAAGAGGGCCAGGACGCGTCCCGCTACGACACGAAGTCCGGAGAATCGCGGCTGCCGCAGGTCGAAGAGGGCCAATCGCTGTCGGTCGTCAAGGCCGAAGCCGACGGCCACACCACCGCTCCGCCGCCGCGCTTCACCGAAGCCAGTCTGGTCAAGCAGCTCGAAGAGCTCGGCATCGGCCGACCCTCGACCTATGCTGCGACGATCTCCGTGATCCAGGACCGCGGCTATGTGACCACTCGCGGCAATGCATTGGTACCCAGCTGGTTGGCGTTCTCTGTCGTCCGCCTGCTCGAAGAGCACTTCACCGGTCTGGTCGACTATGCGTTCACCGCTGACCTCGAATCCGAACTCGACCGGATCGCGATGGGCGAGGAGGATCGCAACGACTGGTTGGCCGGATTCTATTTCGGTGACAAGACCCAGGACCGTGAAGGACTCAAAGCCATCGTCGACGACCTCGGCGATATCGATGCCCGCGAGGTCAACACCGTCGCCATCAGCGAAGGTGTGAACCTGCGTGTGGGCCGCTACGGTCCCTACCTCGAAGTCGCCTCGGAGAAGGACGGAGAGGACCCGAAGCGGGTCTCCGTCCCCGACGATCTGGCACCCGATGAGCTGACAGCGGCGAAGGCCGCCGAACTCATCGAATCCCAAGGCGACGGCGACCGCGAGCTCGGCGTCGACCCGGAGACCGGACACACCATCGTGGCGAAGAACGGTCGTTTCGGACCCTATGTCTCCGAGGTGCTGCCCGAACCCGAGGAGAAGCCGAAGCGCGGCGCGAAGAAGCCGAAGCCGCGCACAGGTTCCCTGTTCAAGTCGATGGATCTGAACTCGATCGACCTCGAGACCGCGCTCAAGCTGCTCAGCCTGCCGCGCGTGGTCGGACAGGACGAAGAGGGCACGGACATCACCGCGCAGAACGGCCGATACGGACCGTACCTGAAGAAGGGAACCGACTCCCGCTCCCTGACCGATGAGGAGCAGATCTTCAACATCACCCTCGAAGAGGCGCTGAAGATCTACTCCGAGCCGAAGCAGCGCGGCGGTCGTCGGGCCGCGGCTCCGCTGAAGGAACTCGGCGAGGACCCGGAGACGAAGAAGCCCGTCGTCGTCAAGGACGGTCGCTTCGGACCGTATGTCACCGACGGTGAGACGAATGCGACCCTGCGCAAGGACGACTCCGTCGAAGCCGTGACGCTCGAACGCGCCGCGACTCTGCTCGCTGAGAAGCGCGCGAAGGGGCCGGCGAAGAAGAAAGCTCCGGCAAAGAAGGCCCCCGCCAAGAAGTCGACTGCGAAGAAGACGACGGCTTCCAAGTCGACTGCGTCGAAGTCCACGGCGGCGAGAACTACGGCTGCGAAGAAGACGAGCACGGCCAAGCCGAAGACTCCCTGAGTCGACGTCCGCCGAGCCCGCGGCGTTCACCTGTCACTGCTTTCGCCACCTGCCTGATGGTCCGGCAGGTGGCGAAAGTCGTTTCTTCTCCCGTCGCCTGTGACACCCCGTGGCCCGTGATTGTTGGGTCGATCCACGGTGTTTCCGACGTCGAAAACACCGTGGATCGACCCAACAATCGCCGTTTGCCGGCGCCGGCCACGTACTCCAGTGCTTCTGGGACGTGGACAGCAGTGCCTCAGGGACGAGGTCAGTCGCGCGACGAATCTGCGAAGTCCGTGAGCGCCTGGCCGTCGAGTCGGTAGGTCTCCCACTCGTCCTGCGGCTTCGCACCCAGCGATTCGTAGAACCCGATGGACGGGGTGTTCCATTTGAGCACGCACCATTCGAGCCGCGTCAGTCCGCGCTCCTGGCAGATCTGCGCCAGCCGGCCGAGCAGCGCCTTTCCGGCTCCCGAGCCGCGATGTTCGGGCAAGACGAAGAGGTCTTCGAGCCAGATGCCGTTCCTGCCCGTCCAGGTCGAGAACGAATGGAACCAGATCGCGATGCCGATGACCTCGCCGCCCGACTCGGCCACGAGACCGAACGTGTTCGCATGACCACCGTCGGGGAACATCACTGCCGCGAAATCCGCCTCGGTGGCCTCGACCGCATCCGGTTCCTTCTCGTAGACGGCCAGCGCGCGGACGAGCCGCAGGATCTCGGGCAGATCAGAGCGTTCTGCTTCACGAATGGTGACGGTCATGGTGTGTGCTCCCAAAGTCGTTCGGTCAAAGGAATTCAGTCTCCGCGGTTCGCGCGCTGTCCCGGCCTGTGCCGACCACAGCTTTCGCCGACCTCACAGCCGGTGCTTGTCCGCGTGGGCGGCTACTTCGGCCAGCTCCTCGGCGGTGGGGGACAGGGGCGAATCCGGATTCGCGTCGGCATAGTAGGCGGCGAACGCCTCGGCGACGGAATCGATCGTCACCTCCGGATGGACCTCGCTGATCGATCCGCCCGTGGACGGATCCCAGTCGATTCCGAGGGCGGCTTCGACATCGGTGAGTACCGCGCGGATCGGATCCGGGTCCTCGACGACGACGGACGACGAGAACAGCCAGGCACCGGAGACCACGCGCTGGGCGGTGCCGATCGCCTTGATCCGCCCGGCCACGTTGACGCTGTGTTCACCGGGACAGTATTCGCCGGGAATCTCGCCGAGGCGGGCATCGATGCCCAGCCCGCGCAGCACCTCGACATAGTCCTGGCCGAAACCGGTGAACCGTGCGTTGGTGTTCGTGATGAATGAATCACTCGGTTCGATGTGATCGATGACCAGCGAACCCGGATGGTATGCGGCCGCGCGCCCGCCGAGGCTGCGCAGGGCAGGCGTGAAACCGTGATCCCGGGCCGCTTCGATGGCGGCGGCGAAGCCGGGCAGGAAACGGTCCCTGGCACCGAACGCCAAGGTCGGGGCCGGTCGGTACATCCGCAGAGTCGCTCCGCGGCGTCCGGCCTTGACCGAATCGAGGAGGACGCGGGCGAATGCGAGTTCCTCCACGGGGCCCATGCCTTCCGCCGCCACCGTGGTCATCGCCAGTGAGTCTGTGTGCACGAGTTCAAGGGTAGAGGATCGGCAGGCCCCGGTCGGGTTCGGGTTGTCGCAGATCGCACTCGTTTCCAAGAGATATGTCAGTTCGGCCAGATAGTGTAGGGCTGTGAGCATGTTGACGACTACAGGACACCGACTGCCCGGAGCCCCCGGCCGCCTGGTCACCGAGACCGCCGCCTGGGGTGCCCTGATCGTTCTTGTCGCGATCAGCTACGTCGTGGCAGGAACCAGCGGACTCGTCGCGACGGTGGGCGGACGCGCCTACACCGCCATGGGAGAGTCTCTCAGCGCCGGAGGATTCGACAATCAGATGGGCAGTCTGTCGCTGCTCATCGTCTTCGCCCTCTCCTGCGCAGGTCTCTTCATCCCGGCCAAGGTCTTCGCCTCCCGACCGCCGGCGGTGCGCAAGACAGCTCTGAGTATCTCAGCGATCGTCGAAGCCGCACTTCTCGTCGTCCTCAGCCTGGCTCCCAGCGCGTGGTTGACCTGGGTCGCGGCCCTGTTCCTCGGCGCCGTGGTGGGTCTGCTCATGAGCATCAACCCCTTCAGGCACGAGAAGCCGTGGCGCCGTGTCGGCATTCCCGCGGCCGTCCTCGTCTTCGTCTCCTGCGCCTTCCAGATCCTCGGCGGCTCTGCAGCGGGAACTCAAGCGCTCGGCTGGGTGTCCCTGCTGGTGGGCATCGGCATGGCCGCCGGTTCCGTCATCATTTTCCTCACCCCCGAACGTGCCCTGCACGCAGAGTCTGCGACGACCGGGCAGTTCCCCGAACTCAAGGCCCGGGTCGCCCGCCCCGCCGAGGCGATCGCGAATCCGTGGGTGTGCATCGGCCTCTTCGCCGTCCTCGGCGCGACCTTCATGCTTGCCCAGCCGACGGCGATCGGCCACGGCTATGGTCAGGCCGGTTTCGCGCTCATCATCGCCTGCTGCCTCGTCGGGTGGGCCGTCGGATTCGAGATGGGGCCGACCTTCGCCCCCGGAATGTCCCGTCCGCGTGTGTCCACTTTCGCTCTGCTCGTCTCCGGTGTGCTGTTGCTCGCCACCGGCGCCATCAACGAACTCTCCGGCAAGGTCGTGCTCTCGGCCGCGATCGCGTTCCTCGTCGGCATCGGCGTGCGCGCTCAGCCCTATGACTTCTCCCGCCGCTACGGTGCCGTCGCGGGCGCCGGTCTGGCCTTGGTGATCAACGCCCTCGATCTCGGCGGCACGGTCGAAGTCGGTTCAAGTCCTGACTGGATCCTGGCTCCCAGCGACGTCGCGTTCCTCATCTTCGGCATCGCCGCCCTGGTCGCCGGAGTCATCGGACTCTTCACCTTCGACCCGCACAGACTGCAGGGGCTGTCCGTCGACATCGTCCACGGATTCCGCCCGCCCAGCCAGCCGGAGACTGCGGCCGGCGGACTCGGGAACTCGGCCGAACGCCTCGGCGCCGGATTCTTCATCGCCATCGAAGGCGGGGATGGTTCCGGCAAGACCACACAGATCAAACGCATCTCCGCGGCTCTGGCCGATGACGGCTATCACGTGGAGGCCACTCGCGAACCCGGCGGCACCGAACTGGGCACGAAGATCCGTTCTGTTCTCTTCGACTCCGACCCGCCGAGCTCGCGCACCGAAGCCCTGCTCTTCGCCGCTGACCGTGCCCACCATGTGGCCTCCCTGGTCGACCCCAGCCTCGACGCCGGAAACATCGTCATCACCGACCGGTACATCGATTCGACGATCGCCTACCAGGCAGCCGGTCGCAGCTTCGACGAGAAGACGATCCTCGCGCTGAGTCGGTGGGCCACCCAGGGGCTCGTACCGAACCTGACGATCGTCCTCGACATCGAACCCGAGGTCGCGGCCGAGCGGATGGGCAAGCGCGGCGACAGCAACTACCTCGACGACGAGAACCAGCAGTTCCACCAGCGCGTGCGCCAGACCTACCTGTCCCGCGCACACAAGGAACTCGACCGGTATGTCGTCCTCGACGCCTCAGTCGACGCCGATGAACTCACCGAGCAGATCCTCGCGGCCATCCGCGCTCGGCTTCCGCAGACCCTGGTCAAGCGCGACACCGGCACCGAGGCGCCCCCCGCCTCAACATCGAATGCTGAGCCCGACAGCGGCCCGGAACGCAGCTCCGTGCCGATCGCTGCCGTGGCCGCCGGAACCGTGCCTGACGACGATAAAGACGAAACATCCTCTCCCGACTCCTCCGCAGAAGTGGACGGTGCACCTGAGACTGCAGACGACTCTGTCGACAGCCGGGATACGGCAGATGGCTCCGCCGAGGATGACACCGATGCGAACGACACCGACGAACGCGATACGCGCGGCGAAGACGAGATGCACGAACGTGGACCGCGTTTCGTCCCCGCCTCCGGCGATCGCTTCGTTCCCTCTGCGGTCACCGACGCCGAGGCCGAGATCTCGGGTGCTGTTCCCACCAAACGCGTCGACCTCGGAGCGGATCTGCGAGAGGATCCGACCGCCTCGGCGAGTGAGGAACCATCCGGTGCTACCAGTGCTCCGGGGGTCGCCGGTGAGGCCGCGGACCGGGACTCGGAGAATGACGAGGAGGAGCTCCCGTCGTTCCTCGAGCAGAAGGGTGCGCGCCGATCCGACGAGGATGATGCCACCACGGTGCTGCCGACCCACGGAACCGACGCGATCATCGATGACAGCGACGATGCCGATGGTGTGCCGACGGACCGAATCGTCACGGATGAAGACGCGGAAACCCGCATCGTCAACCGTGTCGATCCCGAAGACGCCGAAACCCGCGTGGTTCACCGGGCCGATTCGAGTGCCGAGGCAGGTGCGGGTGGCGCAGACGAGGACTCGGCCGATGCCGGGGATGCGGAAACCACGGTGCTGCCGGTCCGCAGTGCACGGGAGATGAGTCGTGAACGGCTGCAGGCGCAAGCCGAGATCGAACGGCAGGCTCGGGAACGTCTGCGCAGGCAGCGGGAACGCAGCAACCGCCGCTTCACCAACCCGGAGGATTCCTGAAGTGAGCGTCTTCGACGAACTCGTCGGCCAGGATGACGTCGTCACCCAGCTCGGCTATGCCCTGGACAACCCGGCGGCGATGACCCATGCGTGGCTGTTCACCGGTCCTCCCGGCTCAGGGCGATCCAATGCGGCTCGGGCCTTCGCCGCGGCCCTGATCTCCGGTGGCACCGAATCGAACGACGTGACCGCCAGGGTGCTGTCGGGACATCACGAGTCGCTGACGATCATGTCGACGCAGAAGTCGGTCATCTCGATCGAAGAGGTCCGCGAACTCGTATCCAAGGCTCAGTCGTCGCCGGTGAACTCGAAATGGCGTGTCGTCATCATCGAAGATGCCGATCGGATGATGGAGCGGACGGCGAACGTGCTGCTCAAAGCCATCGAAGAACCTCCTCCGGGAACTGTGTGGCTGCTGTGTGCACCGAGCCCGATCGATGTGCTGACCACCATCCGATCGCGGTGTCGCCCGGTACGCCTGCGTATTCCTTCTCGGGAGGCCGTGGCACAGCTGTTGATGCAGCGAGACAGTGTCTCGGAGGATCGTGCCCATTGGGCTGCGGCCGTGGCTCAGAACCACATCGGGCGCGCGAAATACCTGGCGCTCAACGAGTCGGCCGACGCCGAACGCAAACAGATCCTCGCCATCCCGGGCAAACTCACCTCGGTGGGGGCGACGATACGTTTGGCCGGTCGCATCGTCGACGCAGCGGCAGAGACCGCGAAGTCACGAGTCGAAGAGCGCAATGCCGCCGAGCGGACTCAGCTTCTGACCACATTGGGGGTCGAAGGGGAGAAGACGATTCCGCCCTCGGCCAGAGCGCAGATCAGAAAGCTCGAGGAAGAGCAGAAGCGCCGTTCGGTGCGGGCCCGCAACGATGAGCTCGACCGGATCTTCCTCGAGCTCATGAGCCTCTACCGTGACATCCTCATGTACCAGCTGGGGATCCGAGACGGGTGGATCAACGCCGGCGAAGTCGATCTCATCGCCGAACAGGCGAACCGGGACGGCCCCGACACCACTCTGCTGCGCATCGATGCGATCACCGAGGCCCGGCAGCGCCTGCAGACGAACATGTCGCCCGTGCTCATCGTCGAAGCAGCCTTCGTGCTGCTGTCGAACCCCTGGCTGCAAGAGGACCGCACGGGCGCACTCTGATCGCCGACGGTTGGGCGCGCCGGGGGAATGGCCGAAGACGCTCAGTCGTCGCCGAGGAGTTCTGCTATGAGTGCTGCGGTGAGTTCGATGCGGCGGGGAATCCAGATCTGCAGAGCGTGTTCGGTCCGGGCGTGGGAACCTCCGCCGACGGTGCCGAGGCCGTCGAGGGTCGGCGTCCCGACTCCGGCGGTGAAGTTGCCGTCCGACCCGCCGCCGACTGCGACTGACCGCAGCGGGGGATGCCCGAGTCGTCCTGCCAGTCGTTGGGCACGGGCATACAGGCCCATCGCCATGTCCTCTTCGAGCGGGGCGCGGTTGATTCCGCCTTTGAGTTCGATCTTCGCACCGGCCACGCTGGGCGTCAGGGCGCGCAGAGCCTCATCGATGCGCACCTGTTCATCCGCCGAGGCTGCCCTGGAGTCGATGCCGACGACGGCTTTGGCCGGTACGGTGTTCGTGGTCGATCCGCTGGTCATCACGGTCGGGACTACAGAGGTCCCGACAGAGGGTTTGTGCAGTGCAGCGATCTCGATGACCTGGTTGGCCACTTCGATGGTGGCGTTGATGCCCTTCTCCGGTTCTACTCCGGCATGCGATGCCAGACCGGTGACTTCGAGCTGGTAGATCGCCACGCCTTTGCGAGCGATCTTGACGGCACCGTCGGCGGCACCGCTTTCGAACACGAGGGCGGCCTTCGCTCCGCGCGCTTCGTTTTCGATGATCTGCCGGGAGCCAGGGGAACCGAGTTCTTCATCGGCAGTGATGAGGAGGCTGACGCCATCGAGATGGCCGAGTTCGGCGCGGACCTTCGCCAACGCGTAGATTGCGATGAGCAGTCCGCCCTTCATGTCATCGGCGCCGGGTCCGCGAACAACTCCGTCCTTGACCGAATACGGAAAATCAGCGAGCGTTCCCGTCGGCCAGACGGTGTCGTGGTGGCCGATGAGCACGACTTTGCGCGGTCCGGTGCCGAAGCGCCACAGCACATGCGGGTGGCCGTCGGTCTCGACGATCTGAGGTGCGGCACCGAGCATTCCGGTGCCGATTCGCGAGACGAGCCGTGCACTGCGGGCCAGGGAAGAGAGGTCGTTGGAGAACGACTCGCATTCGATGAGCGCCTGGAAATCACTCATGAAATCGTCGGAGTCGAACTCTGCCATGGATGTCTCACCTTCTCGCTTGTCAGCCAACTGTTCTTTCAAGGTTAACGGGTGCCGAGATGCGGCCCGGCGGCACCCGCGTAAAGGCGGGCCAGGTGGTCGGTTGTCGCCGTCCGGCGAGGGGGTGACGAAGCTCTCTGCCGGAACCGCCCTGGAGGGTGATCGTCGTTTTGACCGCTGGCAGAGAAGTTGGCTAAAGTTGGTTCGGTTGCCGCCTTAGCTCAGTCGGCAGAGCGATTCACTCGTAATGAATAGGTCGCGGGTTCGATTCCCGCAGGCGGCTCGGCAACAGCCCCTCCCACCAGGACAGACTCTGGTGCGGGAGGGGCTTTCTCGTGGCCGAAGTGCCTGTTAGGCGAGACCCTCTCAGCCGGGAGGCGGAGCGAAGACGGTCTCACTTGCTTGGCAACCCGTCTGCAGGCTGCGGCTGAGATCGTCGGTGGTGCTCACTCGGCTGACCATCAGACACAGCGCTTCGCCATCGACGGACGTCGTCGTGTGAAAGCTGCCTGGAGACATGACGATTCCCTGCCCCGGGCGGACAAGAAACCGATTGACCGTTCCGTCGTCGACATCGTCTCGGAACAAGTGCTGGACGATCGTACCGGTGATCGGAATGAGCGCCTGCTCCGTGAGCAGATGCGCTTCGAAATCCTCCGGTGGCTCTGCGCGGTCGTAAGATACCCACAGCAGATCGGTCGTTCCGTCGGCGCCTGGTTCGAAAAGGGAAGCACGGAAGAACGAGGTCGCTGCTGACAGGAATGCTGACGAACCGGGCACCTGCTGGGCGTGGAAATCCATCACCCTGCCGAACGGCGCGAAGGCTTCCGGCGTCAGCTCGAGCATTCCGTCCCCCGCGAGGTCGGAGTTCTCGCGCCGACCCAAGGTCACGTGAGAGCGGGAAGGAGACTTCACGGTTCACTTCACCCGACCGGCTCAGGCATCTTTTCCACGGTGTAGGACATTTCGATGCTGTCCTCGGTGCGCGGGTCGAACAGGCGCACTCGCCAGAGTGAGGCGAACTGGTCAACACCTTCAGCCATGGGGATGGTGCCAGAGATGAGGACGGTGCCCGGCTGCGCGACCTCCTTGGCCTTGAGTTCGTCAAGCCAATAGCTCGGAGGCAGCAGATCGGCAAAGCTTCCATCCTGAAGCTGTGATTCGACGCCACCCGCATCAGTGACGAAGGACTCGATGCGGATCTCGTCGATGTGATCGGCAATTTCCTCATAGACCCATGCACGCTTGGCCAGAATGTTCGGTGCAGCATTCTTGCTCCATGCCACTCCATACACTTCGAGGTCGCGATCGGTCTGATCGCTGGCTGCGGTGATGAGTACGCCGCGGTCCGATACGACCAGCGCCCATTCCGCCTCTCCAGAAGATTTTCCGTGCTGGACCGTCACGATCTCAGCCTGCTGAGCAAGGTAAGGAGACACGGGGTATAGGGCGGGCACCTGGCTGGGGCCAGGTACTCCGAGAGCGGCCAACTCGTCAATGTGATGCTGAACCGCTTCTTGGTTTCGACCGGCATAGCCCGCGTTGAGAAGCCTGTCGACGTGTACGTCAACGGTGGTCTTGTCCGGGAGTTCGAAGGTAAGCATCGTGTGTTCTTCCTTGTCGTCGATGAGGTTTCACGTGATGTTGTCTCATTGTATACAGCCTGTATACTGTTAGCGCAATCACAGTTCTTGCCGCAGAGTCGCAGGCGAGCATTGTCCAGACAGATGAAAAGGATTGCTATGCAGAGTGCATCAACAACCCGTCCGCCGGTGGCGCGGAAGGATCTCATCAAGGCATTCGCCGCCAGCCTGAGCGGCACCACGCTCGAGTGGTACGACTTCGCCATCTATTCGGCAGCGGCGGCCATCGTCTTCCCCGTGCTCTTCTTCCCTTCGGGCGACCCGATGGTCGGCGTGCTGTTGGCTTTCTCGACCTATGCAGTCGGCTACGTCTCTCGGCCGTTGGGCGGAATCGTCTTCGGCCGCCTCGGCGACAAAGTCGGTCGAAAGAAAGTCCTGGTCTGGACTCTTGTGCTCATCGGAGTCTCGACATGTCTCATCGGCATCCTTCCGACCTACCAGAGCATCTCCCTGTGGGCTCCGCTCTTACTGGTGCTCCTGCGTTTCGCTCAGGGCATCGGTGTCGGCGGTGAATGGGGCGGCGCTGTCCTCCTGTCTAGCGAATACGGAGATCCGCGCTATCGCGGCTTCTGGTCGTCAGCTGCTCAGATCGGACCTCCGGCCGGCAACCTCATGGCCAATGGTGCCTTTGCGGGTCTGACTCTCGCCCTCAGCGAAGAGCAGTTCTTCGCTTGGGGCTGGCGTGTGGCGTTCCTCGTGTCGGCGGTGCTCGTGCTCTTCGGTCTGTGGATCCGTCTCAAGCTCGAAGACACCCCGGTATTCAAGGCAGTCGAACAGTCGGGTGAGCGTCCCGAGAAGCCGATCACAGAACTTCTGCAGACCGAGTCGCGCCCGCTGTTCTCGGCGATCCTCGCCCGTATCGGGCCCGATGTCACCTACGCACTCTTCACAGTCTTCACCCTCGCCTACGGCACGATTGTGCTCGACCTCGACCGGACCACGGTGCTGGGCGCGGTCATGCTCGGCTCAGCTTTCCAGGTCATCTGCATCCCGCTGGCCGGCTATCTCTCGGACATCATCAACCGACGTCTTGTCTATGGTGTCGCTGCGGTGGGCGCAGTGGCGTGGACCTTCGTCTTCTTCACCAAGCTCGAAGCGGGAGACGCCACCTGGATGTACATCGGCATCCCCGTCGGCCTGTTCTTCCACTCGCTCATGTACGGGCCGCAGGCGGCGTTTGTCGTCGAGCAGTTCACACCTCGACTGAGGTACACAGGTTCGTCACTGGCATACACCATCGCCGGTGTGCTCGGCGGGGCGATCGCTCCGATGATGTTCACGCTGCTGCTCGACAACACCGGAACCTGGGTCTGGGTAGCCGTGTACTTGGCCGGAGCCGTGACTCTCACGCTGATCGGTCTGATCATGGGACGCAACAACAACGTGCAGGAGGACGTCGACCATCTTGAGAGGCTTGCAGTCGCGCAGCGCTCGGCGGACTCCGTCGACGAGGTGGCTGCGAGTCGTTGAGTTCGATGAGCCATGTGCTCCGGCGGCCCGCGGCTGCCGGGGCACTGTGAGTCAGACGGGGGTGCAGAGTCATCGACGACTGCGAAGCCAGACTTCGAGTAGGCGGCCCGAGAAGAGAGCCTGCTCGTCGAGGTCTGAGGTTCTCAGCGGGAGAGCAGCAGGTTCTGAGTTTGTGCGATGTGTTCGCGGATCGCCGCGGCGGTGGCATCGTAGTCGCCGGATTTGAGGGCCTCGAGTATCCGAGAATGCTCATCGAGTACCTGCGTTGGTCGGTCGGCGCTCGTCCACGTCGCAGAGATTCCGAAGCGGACGTGCTTGACTCGCAGGCGGGTATAGATGTCGCTGAGCACACGATTTCCTGCCGCGTCGACCATTGATGCGTGAAAGCGCTGATCGAGACTGATGAAATCGGGAATCGTATCAGGAGAAACGGGAAGCTCCACCTGTTGGCGATAGAGGTCGTCCATGACCGCAACCGGAGTTTCACCGGAATCCAGGATCTGTCGAGCTGTGTCGAGCTCGATCATCTGTCGTACTTCCATCGTCTCGCGGATCTCACGATCGTCACTGGGGCGAATATAGGCTCCACGATGCGGAATGAGATCGACGAGCCCGTCGGAAGCAAGCATGATGAGCGCTTCGCGGATCGGAGTCCGGGACAGGCCGAAACGTTTGACCAGATCCCCCTCGGTCAGGAAGGTTCCCTGAATCGCAGGATCCGTCAGGACGAGGTCACGCAGGCGCTCATAGGCTGTCCGGCGTGCGGCTGGACCTGACGAAGTTTGCATACAACCCACCTTAGTCGTTTGCTGGACAACCAGCATTCGTCGCACAGAAGACATCCGATTCAACCATGGATACAGAGGAGAGAGACATGAAGATCGCGTTGGTTCAGATGAACTCGACGGGAGACCCGCAGGCGAACCTCGACAAGGTCGCAGACCACACTGCGGCTGCAGCGGTTGAAGGGGCGCAGCTCGTGGTCTTCCCCGAGGCCACACAGATCGCTTTCGGGCACGATTTGGCGCGCGCGGCGGCGGACGACAAGGGTGGGTGGATTCAGTCGATTACCGAGATCGCACGGAAGAACGAAACTGTGATCGCCGTGGGCGTCTTCCGCCCGGGTGACAACGGGACCGTGACCAATAGTCTCGTGGTCCGCGGTATCGATGACGGTCGAGAGGTCAGCGCCGACTACGACAAGGTCCATCTCTACGATGCCTTCGGCCACCGCGAATCGGACTCGGTGACCGCAGGGGAGTCGGTTCGCACATTCCGCCTCGGCGATCTGACCTTCGGCCTGGCGATCTGCTACGACGTGCGATTCCCCGCATTGTTCACCGCTCAAGCGCGAGCGGGAGCGGATGCGATCATCCTCGCGACCTCGTGGGGCGCCGGTCCGGGCAAGGTTGAACAGTGGAAGCTCTTGGGACCAGCCAGGGCATTGGACTCCACAGCTTATGTGCTCGCCTGTGACCAGGCGGATCCCGCGGTTACGGAAGCACCGGCGAAGGAAGGAAATCCGACGGGGATCGGCCATTCGTATGTGGCTGCTCCGAACGGTGAATTGCTCGCCGAGGCGGGGCGCGGTGAAGAGATCATCTTCGCCGACATCGATCCGGACAGAATCACGGACATCCGCGCTTCACTGCCCGTTCTCAATAACTCGCGTCTGGAGAAGGACATTCGCGTCGAAAGCATTTGAAAGGAGGTCTTCAGCCGGCTGATTGCCGGAGCGCCCATCGCGGGCGGACAGGCGACAGCCCCTCTCGATCCAACGCACATGCTGGATCGAGAGGGGCTTATGCATCTCTACTTGCGTCCTCGGCCTGTAGGCGAATCGTCAGGCGCTCAGCGCTTCTTCACCGGTTTGAACGACGTCGAGCACTTCCACGTCGTCTTGCCCTTCTTTGCCATCACGGTCACCTTGACAGCCTTACCTGGGGTAGCGCCGGAGATGTAGTACTTCAGAGAGGCCTTGCCCTTCTTCGACGCAGTGGCCTTCTTCTTCGTCTTCGTCGTCTTGTAGTGGGCAAGGGTCTCGACCTTGGCCTTCGAGCCGACCTTCGAGACATTGACCCAGGTGTTCGAGTACTGGCGGGGCTTCGAATTCGACATCTTCACTGCGCATTTCTTCGTCGCAGCTTCGGCGGGTGCCGCGTCGACGGCGATGGGGCCGGCGAGCAGGCCGACAGCAAGGGTCAGTGCCATGAGCTTCGAACCCGTCTTCGTGCGGGCAAGGGTGGTCAAGGACATGATTCTCCATGGGGATCAGAACTGATAAGTCGATTCATCATAACCACTTCTGTCGTCAAAGCTAATCGGCATTCCGGGTGGGCCTCTCGAAAGCAGTCCTATGAGGGCCTGGAAGAGGGGCTGAGTTCGGGTTGGAAGGCCCGTCGAACCGCTCGAATGCCATGTGTTGATCATCACTGGAAACTGGTAGACAATAGAAGGGCACACTACTGAACGATTGATCAGTCAGCTCGATTTCCGCCAGACACCACGCGCGTTCGAGCACGGAATCGGGCCGGCGGCAATCGTGAAGCAGACACAGGAACCCAACATCGGGTCGTCCGCTGGGGTCACTACCGAGATCCCGTGCGAGGCCCTCAGACTGTGAGGAACACATGAGCGAAGCGTTCATCTATGACGCAGTGCGCACCCCACGCGGCAAGAACCGCGGCGGAGCGCTGCACAGCGTCAAACCCATCGATCTCGTGACCGGACTCATCGACGCCATTCGCGAGCGCAACCCCGATCTCGACGACAAAGCCATCGACGACATCGTCCTCGGCGTTGTGTCCCCGGTCGGCGAGCAGGGGTCGGATATCGCCCGCGTCGCCGCCATCGTTGCTGGCCTCGACGAGTCCGTCGCCGGCGTTCAGGTCAACCGCTTCTGCGCCTCCGGGCTCGAAGCCGTCAACATCGCCGCCCAGAAGGTCGGCTCCGGCTTCGAGAACCTCGTCCTCGCCGGAGGCGTCGAATCGATGTCCCGTGTGCCGCTGGGATCCGACGGCGGAGCCTGGGCACAGGATCCGACGACGAACTATGACACGTACTTCGTGCCGCAGGGCATCGGTGCCGACCTCATCGCCACCACAGAGGGCTTCAGCCGGGCAGACGTGGATGCCTTCGCCGCCGAATCGCAGAAGCGTGCCGCTGCTGCCTGGGAGAACAACCTCTTCGAAAACTCGATCATCCCGGTCAAGGACATCAACGGCATCACCGTGCTCGACCGCGATGAGCACATGCGTCCCGGCTCGACCGTCGAATCGCTGTCGCAGCTGCCACCGGCATTCTCCAAGCTCGCCGCACAGACCGGATTCGACGAGGTGGCTCTGCAGAAGTACCACTGGATCGAAGCCATCGACCACGTCCACACCGCCGCGAACTCCTCGGGAATCGTCGACGGCGCCTCGCTGGTCATCCTCGGCGACGAGGAAGTCGGCCAGAAGATGGGGATGAAACCCCGTGCCCGCATCGTCTCCACCGCGGTCACCGGCTCGGAACCCACGATTATGCTCACCGGTCCGACTCCGGCGACGAAGAAGGCCCTCGACAAAGCCGGCATGACCGTCGATGACATCGATCTGTTCGAACTCAACGAGGCATTCGCAGCCGTGGTGCTCAAGTGGATGAAGGATCTCAACATCCCCCACGAGAAGGTCAACGTCAACGGCGGAGCCATCGCCATGGGCCACCCGCTGGGAGCCACCGGGGCCATGATTCTGGGCACTGTCCTCGACGAACTCGAGCGCCGCGACCTCAAGCGTGGACTCGTCACCCTGTGCATCGGCGCAGGCATGGGCATCGCGACGATCATCGAAAGGGTCTGACATGACGAACACTCAAACCACAGCTGCCGACTACCAGCGCAACACCGATGCCGAAGGCATCGTCACCGTCGTCATCGACGAACCCGGTGCCAAGGTCAACACCATGAACGACTACTTCGCGGCTGCCCTGGAGGCGACCGTGGAGTGGCTCGAAGCCAATGTCGATGACATCACCGGCGTCGTGCTGACCTCTCCGAAGAAGACCTTCTTCGCCGGCGGAAACCTCAACAAGCTGCGTGCGGCCGATCCGGCCAATGCCGAAGAGGAGTTCGCGACCGTCGAACACCTCAAGAAGGTGCTGCGTCGCCTCGAGACCTTCGGCAAGCCGGTCGTCGCCGCCCTCGGTGGTGCGGCACTGGGCGGCGGACTCGAACTCGCCCTGGCTGCTCACCACCGGATCGCCGCCGATGACAACCCGAGCGCCCGCTTCGGCTTCCCCGAGGTCTCACTCGGCCTGCTGCCCGGCGGCGGCGGAGTCGCCCGGTCGGTGCGCATGCTCGGCATCCAGACCGCACTGCAGAAGGCCATCCTGCCGTCGACGAAGTTCAAGGCCGCCGACGCCCAGGCGCTCGGCCTCATCGACGAACTCGCCCCCGCGGCCGAACTCGAATCCAAGGCCAAGGCCTGGATCAAGGCCAACCCCGAGGCTGTGCAGCCGTGGGACGTCAAGGGCTTCAAGATCCCCGGCGGCTCCCCGTCCTCACCGAAGATCGGCGCGATGCTTCCCGCGCTGCCGTCCTTGCTGCGCAAACAGGGCAAGGGTGCGCCGATGCCGGCTCCGCGAGCTGTGGTCGCCGCTGCGGTCGAAGGCGCACTGGTCGACATCGACACCGCGCTGACGGTCGAGTCCCGCTACTTCGTCAACGTCACCCATACTCCGGTGGCGAAGAACATGATCAAGGCGTTCTTCTTCGACCTCGGCCACATCAACTCCGGCGGCTCGCGCCCTGACGGTGTCACACCTCGTCAGGTGAAGAAGCTCGGCGTGATCGGTGCCGGAATGATGGGGGCGGCGATCGCCTACAGCGCAGCGAAGTCCGGTATCGAGGTCGTCCTCAAGGACGTCGAGCTCGCCAATGCGGAGAAGGGCAAGGCTTACGCCGCCAAGCGTGAGGAATCGGCCTTGGCCAAGGGCAAGACCACCGAGGCGAAGTCTCAAGCTGTCCTCGACCGGATCACCCCGAGTGCCTCGGCCGAGGATTTCGCCGGTGTCGACTTCGTCATCGAGGCGGTCTTCGAGTCCGTCGATCTCAAGCAGAAGGTGTTCCAGGAGATCCAGGACATCGTCGAGCCTGATGCGGTCCTCGGTTCGAACACCTCGACCCTGCCGATCACCGACCTGGCCAAGGGCGTCACCCGGGACAAGGACTTCATCGGTGTCCACTTCTTCTCGCCGGCCGACAAGATGCCGCTGGTCGAGATCATCTGCGGTGAGCACACCTCCGACGAGGTCCTCGCCCGCACCTTCGACCTCGTGCAGCAGATCCGGAAGACTCCGATCGTCGTCAACGACTCGCGCGGATTCTTCACCTCCCGCGTCATCGGCACCTTCATCGCCGAGGCGGTCGCCGCCGTCGGCGAAGGCGTGGAGCCGGCCAGCGTGGAACAGGCGGCACTGCAGGCCGGGTACCCCACCGGTGCCCTGCAGCTGCTCGACGAACTGACGCTGACCCTGTCGCAGAAGATCAACAAGGAGACCCGCGACGCGGTCGAGGCCGCTGGCGGCACCTGGATAGCCCACCCCTCCGAAGCCGTCTTCGACTGGATGGTCGAGCAGGGACGGACCGGACGCAAGGACGGCGCCGGCTTCTACGACTACGACGAGAACGGCAAACGCACCACGCTGTGGCAGGGTGTACGCGAGAAGTACGAATCGGGATCGAATGATCAGCCCTTCGCCGATCTGCAGGAGCGGATGCTCTTCGCCGAGGCGATCGAGACGATCAAATGCCTCGACGAGGGTGTGCTCACCTCGGTGCCGGACGCGAACATCGGTTCGATCTTCGGCATCGGATTCCCCGCGTGGACCGGCGGCGTGCTCCAGTACGTCAACCAGTACGAAGGCGGTCTGGCCGGCTTCGTCGACCGGGCGAATGATCTGGCTGCGAAGTACGGCGAGCATTTCACACCGCCGGCCTCGCTGGTCGAACGCGCGAAGACCGGGGAAACCTACGAGTAAGAGGAGACCCCTGGAATAGCATGATGGCCTTCCGGTGTTGTCCTGTCACACTGAGACTTCAGTGTCACTGACATCTACCGGAAGGCCATTGCCATGCGCGCCGCCGTCTATGACGCCTACACCGAGAACTTCGACGACATCACCGTCCGCGAGCTGCCCGATCCGAAGCTGCCGCCCGCCTCGGTGCTCATCGAAGTCAAGGCTGCCGGAGTCAACCCGGTCGACTGGAAGCTCGTCGGCGGGCACCTCGACCCGGTCATGCCCACGCAGTTCCCCGTCATCCCGGGCTGGGATGTCGCCGGTGTCGTCGTCGGACTCGGCTTCGACACCCCGGAATTCTCCATCGGCGATGAAGTCGTCGCCTATGCACGCAAGGACGTGCTCGGCGGCGGGACCTTCGCCGAGAAGGTCGCCGTCCCCGTGCGTGCGGTCGCCCCGAAGCCGAAGAGTCTGAGCTGGGAACAGGCAGGCGGACTGCCGTTGGCCGGCGGCACCGCTCTGCGGACCCTCGAGTCCCTCGGCGACCTGGAGGGCAAGACCGTGCTCATCCACGGAGCCTCCGGGGGAGTGGGCGGCTTCGCCGTGCAGATCGCCCGGGCCGCCGGAGCACGCGTCATCGGCACCGCGTCCGAAGCCAATCATGAATACCTGCGCGGACTCGGCGCCGAGCCCGTGACCTACGGCGACGGCCTGGTCGAGCGCGTTCTCGAGGCTGCCGGCGGCGAGGTCGACGGGGTCGCGGACTTCGTCGGGGGAGTCCTCGACGACACCCTGGCCGTGCTCGCCGAGGGCGGAGCGCACGCCTCGGTGGCCGATCCCAGTGTCGCCGAGCACGGCGGACGCTACATCTGGGTGCGTCCCGACGGCTCCGAGACTGCTCGCCTCGGTCTCCTCGTCGACGAAGGAAAACTCACCGTCGACATCGCAGGCACCTACGGCCTCGACGATGTTCCCCGGGCCTTCAAGGACAGCGCCACCGGTCACGTCCGCGGCAAGCTCGTCATCGTGCCCTGAATATCGGCTATACCGTCCTCGGTGATCGAAATATCGCCGAGGCGGGACTCGGCTGATCCGGTGATCAGCTGAGTCCCAGCGCCGCGGCCGCTGCGGCGCGCAATTCGACCCCGACCACCTCGGCACTGGAGCGACGAGCCTGGTGCGGGGTCGAATTCATCATCCCGAACGCCGCATGCACGCGCACAGTGGCCGACTCCAGCGTCCACGCCGGATGGGCGGCCTCGACGACCTCCGCCCACCGACTGACATAGGCACGCTGGAGACGGCGCACGGTCCGTCGCGATTCGTCCGGCAGCGCCTCGAGGTCACGGTCCTGGATGCGGATGAGCTCGGGCTCGCTCATGGCGAAGTCGACATGGAAGTCGATGAGACGCCGCAGGGTCGGGACCGCCTCGGTGGGGAAGATCCCCGAGGCGGTGTCCCATGCCGCGGAGACGATCTCCTCGCCTCCGGACTGGAGATACGCAGAGATGCCGACGAGGAGCTCCTCGAGCACGGCCTCCTTCGACGAGAAATGCCGGTAGACCGCCGGCGCCGAGATCCCCGCACCTTTGCCCAGGTCGTCGAGGCGCACCCCATGGAAGCCGTGCCGGGCATAGAGCGTCTTCGCGACCTTGAGCAGCTGCTCGCGCCTGGCTGCCTTCGCCGCTGCCCGCGCCGTCGGCTTGGCCTCGTCCGAGATCGACATCCGGCCTCCTTCCCTGAGCCTGATGCCCACCGCCTGGGACGACGTCGGTGCGGGCTGGCTCGTGCGTTGTCAGTTCTGCCTGTGAGCAGTATCATAGCAGTCAGTTAAGAATCATTAACTGAAATGAGGATGGAATGAGAGCAGTGGGAACTGCGGTCAGTCCGGCGACGGGGCAGGTCAACTCCGAGGCCCACGCCGAACTCATCGCTGAACTCCGGGAGCGCATTGCGGCCACAGCCCGCGGCGGTTCCGAGAAGTCCAGACAGCGCCATATCGATCGCGGAAAGCTGCTGCCGCGTGAGCGCGTCGAGCATCTCCTCGACCCCGGCACTCCCTTCCTCGAACTCTCTCCGCTGGCCGCCAACGGCATGTATGACGACGCCAGCCCGGGCGCCGGAATCATCACCGGAATCGGGCGGGTCGCCGGCCGCGAATGCGTGATCGTGGCCAATGACGCCACCGTCAAGGGCGGAACCTACTACCCGGTGACCGTGAAGAAGCACCTCCGGGCCCAGGAAATCGCCAAAGAGAACAGCCTTCCGTGCATCTACCTCGTCGACTCCGGTGGCGCGAACCTGCCGAATCAGGACGACGTCTTCCCCGACCGAGAGCACTTCGGTCGCATCTTCTTCAACCAGGCCACACTCTCCGCTGCCGGAATCCCGCAGCTGGCCGCCGTCATGGGCTCCTGCACCGCCGGCGGCGCCTACGTCCCCGCGATGGCCGACGAATCGATCATCGTCTCCGAGCAGGGCACGATCTTCCTCGGAGGCCCACCGCTGGTCAAGGCCGCCACCGGCGAGGAAGTCACCGCCGAAGAGCTCGGCGGCGGAGCCCTGCACTCCCGGGTCTCCGGCGTCACCGACCACCTCGCGGCCAATGACCCCCATGCACTGGAGATCATGCGCGACATCGTCTCGACTCTCGGGCCGAAGAGCACTCCGAACTGGGACGTCATCGAATCCCGCATGCCGGCACACTCGCCGGAGGAGCTGACCTCGGTGGTGCCGGTGGACTCGCGCACACCGTATGACGTCCGCGAGGTCATCGCCCGCCTCGTAGACGGATCCGAGTTCCACGAGTTCAAAGCCGAATACGGCACGAGCCTCGTCACCGGATTCGCTCACCTCGACGGACACCCCGTCGGCATCATCGCCAACAACGGAATCCTGTTCGGCGAATCCGCGCAGAAGGGCGCCCACTTCATCGAGCTCTGCGACCAGCGCAGCGTGCCGTTGGTGTTCCTGCAGAACATCTCCGGATTCATGGTCGGCCGCGACTACGAAGCCGGCGGCATCGCCAA
The DNA here is from genome assembly GCF_013623905.1 of Brevibacterium sediminis. GTDB lineage: Bacteria > Actinomycetota > Actinomycetes > Actinomycetales > Brevibacteriaceae > Brevibacterium > Brevibacterium sediminis. The sequence goes on along the minus strand of NZ_JABKDD010000003.1, from coordinate 82,937 downwards.
ACACGGTGCGAAGATGGTCAACGCCGTCGCCACCGCCCGCGTCCCGAAGTTCACCGTCGTCATCGGCGGCTCCTTCGGCGCCGGCAACTACTCGATGTGCGGCCGCGCGTACTCCCCGCGTTTCCTGTGGATGTGGCCCAATGCCCGCATCTCCGTGATGGGCGGCGAACAGGCCGCCAGCGTGCTCTCGACCGTCAGGCGCGACCAGCTCGAGGCCCGCGGCGAGGAGTGGAGCGCCGAGGCCGAAGACACGTTCAAACAGCCCATCCGCGACCAGTACGAAGCCCAGGGAAACCCGTACTACTCGACGGCTCGCCTGTGGGATGACGGAATCATCGAACCCGGTGACACCCGCCAGGTACTGGCACTGGCCCTCGAACTCGCCCGCTTCGGACCGATGGAACGCCCGCTGAATGCCAGCGGCTACGGCGTCTTCAGAATGTGAGCCCCACCATGACGAAAATGTTCACAACAGTCCTCATCGCCAACCGCGGCGAGATCGCCCTGCGCGTCATCCGCACCTGCCGCCGACTCGGCATCCGCACCGTCGCCGTCTACTCCGACGCCGACGCCCGTGCGGCCCACGTCAAGGCCGCCGACACCGCGGTCCACCTGGGGCCGGCCGCCGCCTCCGAGTCCTATCTGCGCATCGACAAGGTCATCGCCGCAGCACAGGCTACGGGAGCCGAAGCCATCCACCCCGGCTACGGATTCCTGTCGGAGAACGCCGAATTCTCCGCTGGCTGCGCCGACGCCGGAATCGTCTTCCTCGGCCCCGGAGCCGACGCGATCCGGACGATGGGCGACAAGATCACCGCGAAGCAGGCTGTCTCCTCCCGCGGGGTGCCGCTCGTGCCCGGCACGAAGGACGCCGCGATGAGCGACGAGGCCCTCATTGCGGCTTCGACGGACGTCGGCTTCCCCGTGCTCATCAAGCCCTCCGCCGGCGGCGGCGGCAAAGGAATGCACGCGGTGTTCGAAGCCGACAAACTCGCCGAGGCGCTGCGGACCGCCCGCCGCGAAGCCGCGAGCTCCTTCGGCGACGACACGCTGTTCCTCGAACGCCTCGTCGCCACCCCGCGCCATATCGAAGTCCAGATCATGGCCGACGCGCACGGCAACGTCATCCACCTCGGCGAACGCGAATGCTCGCTGCAGCGCCGTCACCAGAAGGTCATCGAGGAAGCACCCTCTGCGCTGCTGGACGAAGAGACCCGCGCCCGAATCGGCCAGGCCGCCTGCGAGACCGCGAAGTCCGTCGGCTACGTCGGAGCCGGCACTGTCGAGTTCATCGTCGGGGCCGACCGTCCCGATGAGTTCTTCTTCATGGAGATGAACACCCGACTGCAGGTCGAACACCCCGTCACCGAGGAGGTCACCGGAGTGGACCTCGTCGAACTCCAACTGCGCGTCGGCGCGGGCGAAGAGCTGCCGCTGACGCAGGATGACATCACACTGACCGGGCATTCGATCGAAGCGAGAATCTACGCCGAGGATCCCTCGCGCGGATTCCTGCCCACCGGTGGGCGTGCCCTCGACGTCGTCTTCCCAACCGGTGAGGGCATCCGCGTCGATGCCGGCCTCGACGCTGGCCAGACCATCGCCTCTGACTACGACCCGATGATCGCGAAACTCATCGTCCGTGCCGACGATCGGGCAGCGGCGCTCAAGCGGCTCGATGCCGCGCTCGCCGCCTCGGCGGTGCCGGGAATCGTGACGAACATCGACTTCCTGCGCACCCTTCTCGCGCTGCCCGAGGTGATCTCCGGGGACCTCGACACCTCACTCATCGACAACCTCGGCGAGGATCAGCTGGCGCACAGCGCCGGTGAGACCCACGCGCAGCTGGCGGCCGCCGCTGTCACGGTCACCGGGGGAGCGGCAGGCACGACCCTGACCGGACCGGTCACGGACGCCGAACTGACCGCGAATCGGTCGGCCGCCTCGGCGTGGGCAGGACCCAGCGCCTGGCGCACCTCACGTCCGGACTTCCACCCCACGGTCACCCTGGCCACGGGCGGAGAGACGGTCGACGTCGAGACTCGAGCGGGAGCCGTCGAGGTCGACGCCGACGGACTGTGGCATGTCACCCTCGACGGGATTCAGCACACGGCGCGGATCTTCTCCGATGCCCGTGACCGCAGCATCTGGGTGAGCACCGACACCGGAATCCACGTCTTCGTCCGGCCGCAGGCCGACACCTCGCTGACCCCTGGACTCGAAGGCGCCGAGGTGCTCGCACCGATGCCCGGCTCCGTCGTCGATATCAAGGTCGAAACCGGCGACCACGTCGAACAGGGCGATCCGATCGTCATCGTCGAGGCGATGAAGATGGAGCACGTGCTCACCGCACCCGCAGCCGGAATCGTCACCGTCACCGCTGTCGAAGGCGCCCAAGTCGCTCTCGACGAAGTGCTCGCCACGGTCGTCGACGAAGCCGCCGCCGAGGCCGTCGCAGACGCCACCGAATAATCACCAGCCACTCACACCACAACCACGCCACAAGCGGGGAGGAAACTATGGAAACCTTTGTTCCGGGAATGCTGCCCGAAGAATACGAAGACCTGCGCCAAGGTGTCGCGAAATTCGCCGACGAAGAGGTAGCACCCGTCTCAGCCGAACTCGACGCCAAGCACGAGTTCCCCTACGACCTCGTTGCGAAGATGGGCGAGATGGGGCTCTTCGGCCTGCCCTTCGACGAAGAGTACGGCGGAATGGGCGGCGACTACTTCGCCCTGTGCCTGGCCATCGAAGAACTCGGCCGGGTCAACCAGTCCCTGGCCATCACGCTCGAGGCCGGGGTCTCGCTCGGGGCGATGCCGATCTACCGCTTCGGCACCGAAGAGCAGAAGAAGGAATGGCTGCCGAAGCTCACCGACGCCTCGGGCCTGGCCGCCTTCGGCCTGACCGAACCCGAGGCCGGATCCGATGCCGGCGGCACCCGGACCAAGGCCACTCTGGAGGGCGGGACCTGGACGATCAACGGCAGCAAGTGCTTCATCACGAACTCCGGCACCGACATCACCCGTCTGGTCACCGCCACCGCCGTGACCGGAACCCGAACGTCGAAGTCGGGCCGCGAAGTGCCTGAGATCTCGACGATCATGATCCCGACCGGCACCCCCGGCTTCACCGCCGAACCGGCCTATGACAAAGTCGGCTGGAACTCCTCGGACACGCACCCGCTCACCTTCGACAATGTGCAGGTGCCCGAAGCGAACCTGCTCGGCGAACGCGGACGCGGCTACGCGAACTTCCTGCGCATCCTCGACGAGGGCCGCATCGCCGTGGGCGCCCTGTCCGTCGGCGCCGCCCAGGGCTGCGTCGACGAATCAGTGAAGTACGCGAAGGAACGCCAGGCCTTCGGCAAGCCGATCGCCGACTTCCAGGGCATCTCCTTCAAGATCGCCCGCATGGAAGCACGCGTCGTCGCAGCCCGGTCGGCGTACTACCTCGCGGCTTCGCGGATGCTCGCCGGACTCCCGTTCAAGAAGGAAGCGGCTATTGCAAAGATGATCGCCGGCGAAGCAGCCATGGACAATGCGCGCGACGCCACCCAGATCCACGGCGGCTACGGCTTCATGAACGAATACCTCGTGGCTCGCCACTACCGCGACTCGAAGATCCTCGAAGTCGGCGAAGGCACCACCGAGGTCCAGCTCATGCTCATCGCCCGCGAACTCGGACTCTGAGCTCCCGCTCCTGATCTGAGAGCAGGTGCCGACCTTCCGTCGGCCACCCATGCCAGATCGCCCGCCGAGGCGGCGCCGCACATCCGTACGGACGTGCAGGTCCGCCTCGGCGGGCGATATTCTTATCCGATAACACCGTGAGGTGAGACGGCGACCGAAAGGGAAGTGGGAGCACATGGATCTCAGCATGGTGGCATCGGTGGCGACGACGACGTGGATCGTCATCGAATACATCGTGAAGATCATCGCGGTCGGTGTGGTGCCGGAGAACCGCCGCCCGTCATCGTCATCGGCATGGCTGCTGCTCATCCTGTTCGTGCCGATCGTCGGAATTCCCGCATTCCTGCTGCTCGGCAGCCCTTATATCAACCAGCGCCGGGCGCGGATCCAGGCCGAAGCGAACGAACTCATGCACGAAGGCGCCGACGACCTGCCCGATGTGCCGCCGTCTCTGGTCGCCGAGCCCGAATTCGTCTCCGTCGCCCAGCTGGGGCGGGCACTGACCGCGCTGCCGATGGTCACCGGCGACAGCCATGGGGTGATCTCCGATTACGCAGCGTCGATAGCGCGGATGGCCGAACTCGTCGACGAAGCACACGAATACGTCCACGTCGAGATCTACATCATGGCGTGGGATTCGACGACCGACGTCTTCTTCCAGGCGCTCGAGCGAGCATCTGCGCGCGGGGTCGAAGTCCGTGTCCTCTTCGACCACATCGGATCCCGGAAGTATCCGGGATTCCACCGGCTCGGCAAACGACTGAACGCGGCCGGCATCGAATGGCACCTGATGCTGCCGTTCATTCCATGGCGAGGCAAGGCTCGGCGCATCGACCTGCGCAACCACCGCAAGCTGCTCGTCATCGACGGCAAGCGGGCGATGATGGGTTCGCAGAACATGATCGATTCGAGCTACCTCAACAGGAAGAACTCACAGATCGGCCGGAACTGGCACGACATCATGGTCGAGCTCTCCGGGCCCATCGTCGCCGGAATCGAGGCGGTGTTCTCCACCGACTGGTATTCCGAATCGGGACAGGCTCTGGGCATCCGCCCGTACGAGCGCGACGGCAACGAGCCCGAAGTAGGCGGGGCGACGAGCGCGATGCAGCTGGTTCCTTCGGGGCCCGGGTTCACGACCGCTCCGAACCTCAAGGTCTTCACCTCGATGATGTACCTGGCGCAGAAGCGTCTGGCCATCGTCAGCCCCTACTTCGTGCCCGACGAATCGCTGCTGGCCGCCGTGGAGACCGCGGCCAGGCGTGGGGTCGACGTCGAACTCTACGTCAGCGAGCAGGCGGACCAATACATGGTCGACCGGGCACAGTCGTCTTACTACCGGTCGCTGCTCGAAGCTGGGGTGCGGATCTTCCTGTACCCGAAACCCGCCGTGCTGCACACGAAGTGCTTCATCGTCGACGACCTCTATGCTGTGATGGGCTCATCCAACATGGACATGCGCTCGTTCGGCCTCAACTACGAGATCAGCCTGCTGACCACCGGCGGCGACCTGGTCGACGACATCATCGATGTCGTCGCCGACTACCAGGGCGTCAGCGACGAACTCACCCTGGAGGAATGGGAGAAGCGGCCATGGCTCCGCCGCTATATGGAGTCCGTCATGCGCCTGACGTCGTCGCTGCAGTAGGCGGGCTGGGGAGGCTGCTTCGCCGAGAAACGGGCAGCGGCACGGCTGCTTCGCCGAGAAACGGGCTGAGTGTCGAGAAACGCACGTGCGCGCCCGTGTCTCGACACTCAGCCCGTTTTTCGCTGATCAGTCGTCTCGATGGCCCGCTCGATCGCAGCGAAGATGCGAGGTCTGAAGAGGTCGCCGAAGCTCAGGTTGAAGACCTTGAAGCCGGCGTTGAGAAGATCCATATTGCGCTGATGACTCAATTTGGCCGCCTCATCAGGGCCGTGAGGGTTGAGATAGAACTTGCCGAGACCGTGGACTTCCACTGCGACAGCAGCGGACTTGTGCCGAAAGTCATTGCGTCCGATGAACTTGCCCGACTCTGTGAACGTGTCGACCTGCGGGACCATTCCGGTTACTCCGAAGCGATGGAACTTCACTGCGCAGACCGCCTCGGCTGGAGATTCATATTCGGCGCTCGAGAGATCAACGGCCAAGAGGGCTCTTCGGCGTCCGCGTTGCCCTTTCGCCAACAGATCGGTGATGTCTGCCCGGTCCACCTCTCCCGAACGGAGTGCTTGAGAGATGAGCGGTACAGAAACTTCGAGCGAACGGTCAAGAGCAACGTCAGCCAGAGTCCTGGGCAGAGTGGTGACCGGATAGGCGAACTCGGATGAGACCTGTTCCGGTGGAAGTCTGCGCGAGTAGATGAACACGCCGTCGTAGTTGCGGGTAGGGGAGTTCCTGGAGATCTCGACTTTCGACGATTCGAGCACAGCGGGGTCAAGACAGTGGATGAGCGCGGCCGAAACATTAGAGAACACATCTCCCGGCAGAAGCTCACCGAGGCGGCATGCGATCTGGACCCGCAGCTCCTCGGCTTCGTCCCGCAGATCTCCGAAGGTTTTTGGAAACGAAGTGTCGTGATCCGTGGAAAGACCGCGGATGGGTCCGTGATGGCTATCATCACACGACTTGCGGATCACGTAGTGACCCTTCCTGACTAGGCGCAGGCAGCATCGTTTGGCGTCGGCCAACTGTCTGCGGGACATGCCGAGTCCACGGAGCTGTTGCGCTGTCAGCACTTGGAACATCTATCAAGGATGATCTTAAAATATGCCAAATGCAAGCAAATACTATTAAACGTGGTTTATTTGTGTGGTCAGATGGTGCAGCTTCGGCGACGGCGAAGGTGAAGGGATTGATGCAGCACGGGCCTGTGCTGGGTTGCAAGGTCGCCGGCTCCATCGAAAAACGGGCTGAGTGCCGAAACACGGGTGCGTACACCCGTGTTTCGACACTCAGCCCGTTTCTGGGCGGCCCGGGGTGCATGCCCCCTGTCTCTCGGCGAAGGAGTGCGTGCCTCAGGCGGAACCCGTGGGGTCGGGGCCGAGGTCGCCGCGGCTCTCCAGCGGCACGTCCAGCAGATTGTGGACGCCGTCGACGATCTCGTTGGGTCGGAACGGAAAGCGGCGGACATCCTCGGCGGTGGAGATTCCCGACAGCACGAGGACCGTGTGCATGCCCGCTTCCATGCCCGCGATGATGTCGGTGTCCATGCGGTCGCCGATCATTGCGGTGCTCATCGAATGGGCGCCGATCCTATTCAGGGCCGAGCGGAACATCATCGGGTTGGGCTTGCCCACGACGTAGGGTTCGCGGTTCGTCGCCTTCGTGATGAGAGCGGCGATGGCGCCGGTGGCAGGCAGGACGCCCTCGGGGGAGGGACCGGTGGCGTCGGGGTTCGTGACGATGAAGCGGGAGCCGGCGTCGATGAGGCGGATCGCCTTCGTGATCGCCTCGAACGAATATGAATGGGTCTCGCCGACGACGACGAAGTCCGGGTCGTGCTCGGTCATGACGAACCCGGCCTCGTGGATCGCCGTGGTCAGCCCCGCCTCGCCGACGACATAGGCCGTGCCGTGCTCGACCTGATTGGACAGGAAATCCGCAGTGGCCATCGCAGAGGTCCAGATGTTCGACTCGGGGACGTCGAGCCCGTTCGAGCGCAGCCGGGCGGAGAGATCACGAGCGGTGTAGATGGAGTTGTTCGTCAGCACCAGGTAGGGGATATCGGCCTGACGCCACTGGGCGAGCAGCTCTGCGGCTCCCGGCAGAGGATTGTTCTCCTTGACCAGGACACCGTCCATATCGGTCAGCCAGCAGTCGATCGAATCGCGATCCATGTCTCTCCTCGAGCTCGGGGTGGGCCGAAGCGGCTGCTTCCAGCCTAGTCGGGTTGGGCGCAAGTGTGCTGAGAAGTCCGATCCGGGGTGGTGCCGTACCCCTTTGCGGATCGTCCCAGAGCCCCCTTGACGGAGCGGTCGAAAAGTGTATTGTAGTAATCACTTAATTAAGGGGATGCTTAAATGAGTATGGATCACGTCTTCGCGGCGCTTGCCGATCCGACGCGTCGGGCGATCATCGATCGTCTGCGCGGGGGAGACAAGACCGCCGGTGAGCTCGCGGAGCCGCTGCCGATCAGTCGTTCCGCGGTCTCCCAGCACCTCAAGGTGCTCGAGACGGCGGGGCTGATCACCCGATCGAAATCCGCGCAGCAGCGCATCGTCGCACTCAACGCCGATGCCCTCACCGAGGCCGCCGGCTGGCTGCAGGCGGCCCACGACGAATGGCAGCAGCGCTTCGACAGCCTCGACCGCATCCTCGCCGAGGAGGTGCCCACCGATACATCGACGACCGACCCGTCGACCACAGATCGAACTGCGGACTGACTATCGACATCAACGACGTACCGAATGACGCAGACATCACGTATGACGCAGACATCATGCAAGACTCAAGGAGGAGAACAGCGATGAACGCCGAGAACACAGCCACCACAGACACCACAGCCAACACCGCGACCGATCCCAACAGCGCACAGGCGGGAGAACCCGGATTCACCATCGTCCGCGAATTCGCCGCCCCGCGCGCCCGCGTCTGGGAAGCCTGGACGAACCCGGACGTCATGGCCCGCTGGTTCCACCCCGAAACGCTGGTCACTCCACGCGAATCCGTATCCGTCGACCTGCGGGTCGGCGGCGAATACACCTATACGATGCGCATACCCGATACGGGGCAGGAGTTCCCGACCGCCGGGAAGTACCTTCACATCGACGAGCCCGTCCGCCTCGACTTCACTTGGGGAAGTCCCGGCGAGGTCGACGATGCCCCGCGCGTCAGCGTCGCACTTGAGGAGATCGGCGCCGACCGCACTCGCATGACGTTCACGCTGACCGGCCTGCCCAATGACTCGGGTGAAGACGCCAGTGCCTACGACGGATGGTCATCGGCCTTCAACGAACTCGGTACAGAGCTCGGGTCCTGACCGGTGCCGACTGATCACGGCGGTGGACCGCCTCAGGCATCGCCGAGGTGGTCCACCGCAGCGAGCGACCGCAGGGTCCGATTGCCGAACCGATCGTCCTCGGTCAGTTCGGTGATGCACCCGGAATGCGCGGCGAACGTCGCCCGCCCCATCGCCTCGAGAGGCAGTTCGAGCCACCGACCGATGACGAACGTGTGGGCGAAGCCGTGGGTGACGACCACCTGGTGCGAGGCTCGCTGCGTGAGGATCTCGCCGACCGCGGCGTATATCCGAGCACCGGCCTCGCGTCGCGTCTCCGCGCCGTCGATGCCTTCGGCATGATCGAGGCGCATCGTGTGGTCGAAGGCGTCGTCGGGCACGGGTGGGAAGATGAAGCGCGCGTCCAGCCAGGACTGCTCCCGTCCCTCCGCGACTCCGTACGACTTCTCGCGCAGACCCGGGTGGTCGATTGCGCGCGTGCCGAGCCGATCGGCGATCACTTCGGCGGTCCTGCGCGTCCGTTTGAGATCAGAGGTGAATACCGGCGCGGAGGCGGCCGTCGGGATCCGCGACCGCAGTTCGGCGGCGATGCGATCGGCTTGGAGTTCGCCGCGGACGGTGAGCTCGGAATCGTGCCACCCGCCGACCCGGGCCTCGAGATGGTGTCGGGCCTCCGGGTGGGTGACGACGAAGAGGGATCGTGTGATGACCATGGTGTGCTCGATCCTACCGACCCCCGGGTCGCAGGGGTCCGGTGAATGGCGATAAACTCAAATCACGACGAGTGAGGAGCGTTACATGAGTGACAAGGTCATTGCACAACGAGGTCTGTGGCTGGACGAGATGGAAGTCGGCGCCACCTATAAGCACGCACCGGGCCGCACAGTCACCGAAGCGGACAACACCCTGTTCACGGCCGTGACGATGAATACCCAGGCCCTGCACCTCGACGCGGCCTGGTCGGCTACCGAACCCTTCGGCGAGCGCCTCGTCAACTCGATGTTCACCCTGGCCACCCTCATCGGTCTGTCCGTGTCCCAGCTGACGCAGGGAACGACAGTCGGAAACCTCGGTTTCTCCGAGGTCAGCTTCCCGGCACCGATGTTCCACGGCGACACTCTCTACGCAGAGACGACGATCCTCGACAAACGCGATTCGAAGTCCCGTCCGGGCCAGGGCATCGTCACCTTCGAACACCGCGGCTACAACCAGCACGGCAAACTCGTCGCGAAGGCCGTGCGCCAGGCGATGATGTTCGACTCCAGCCACGAGTCCACGGCGGCGAAGTCCGCCGCCGACACCGCCGATCAGACCGACACCGGAAAGTGAGCCCCCATATGTCCCTCGAGTTCAAACCCGCCTGGCTCTTCGTCCCCGGCGATCGTCCCGATCGGTACACGAAAGCAGCCGAACGCTCGGATATCGTCATCCTCGACCTCGAAGACGCCGTCAACGAGGCCGACAAAGCTGCCGCACGGGAGTCCATCGTCGACTTCCCGCTCGACCCGACCCGCACGGTCGTGCGGGTGAACTCCCACGATTCGGGCCACCTCGGCGAAGATCTGAAGATGCTCGCGCGCACCGAGTACACGGCCGTGATGCTGCCGAAGGCGGAGCTTGCATCTGATGTGTCGATCCTGTCCGGGTTCCAGGTCATCGCGCTCATCGAAACCGCGCTCGGAGCCGTCAACGTCGCCGAGATCGCCGCTGCGCCGAATGTCTATGCGCTGATGTGGGGTTCGGAGGATCTCATCGCCGACCTCGGCGGAGGCTCCTCCCGCAGGGCCGATGGCGGCTACCGGGAGGTGGCCAAGCATGTGCGCAGTCAGACCCTCCTCGCCGCTCGGGCCCATCGCAAGTTCGCGCTCGACTCGATCTGGGCGGACATCCCGAACCTCGAAGGACTGGCAGCCGAGGCCGAAGACGCCGTACAGTCGGGGTTCTCCGGCAAGGTCTCCATCCACCCCAACCACGTGCCCGTCGTCCGCGACGCCTTCCGCCCCAGCGACGAACAGCTGACCTGGGCGCGGTCCGTGCTCGACCTGGCGAAGACGGAGAAGGGCGCATTCTCCTTCGAGGGCAAGATGATCGACGCCCCGCTGCTCAAGCACGCCGAACTCATCGTCGCCCGCGCGAACTGAGGGACACCACCTCGTGAACGTCTCCGATGCGCTCATCGCCGACCAGATCCGTGCCGTCCTCACCGCCGCAGAGACGGGGGACGGGACCGCGCCCATCGTCGAGGCAGGGAACCCGGTCCTCCGGTCCCAGACCCGCCCTTTCGACGGGCAGGTCGACGACGCCGAGCTCGAGCAGCTCGCCGAGGTGATGCGAGCGACCATGCTCGCCGCCCCGGGAGTCGGCCTTGCCGCCCCGCAGGTGGGCATCGGCCTGTCGATGTTCGTCGCCGAAGATCCTGGTGCCCGTGATCCCGAGGTCGCGAAGGTCCGGCAACGGGAGCCGATGCCGCTGAGGGTGGTCCTCAACGCGGGCTGCGAACGCGCCGGAGGTGAGGACGTCGCCTTCTATGAAGGATGTCTGTCGATCCCCGGCTACCAAGCCGTCGTGGCCCGCCCCCGCAACATCGCATTGACGGGCATCGACCTGCAGGGCGACCCCATCGCCGAGGAGGTCTCCGGCTGGTCGGCGCGCATCGTCGCCCACGAGACCGACCACCTATCCGGGATCCTCTTCCTCGACAAAGCCGAGATGCGATCCCTGGCGACGAACGAATCCGTGGCGAAGTTCTGGCACCAGCCCTCGACACAGAAGGCCGCCGCAGAACTCGGCTTCTCCTTGCCTTCGGGCATGGTGATGTGAACCTCCGCCGCGGTCGCCGGTCCGGATACCGCCGAGACTGTTGACCGCTCTCATCTGCGTCACAGGCGGGCATGTTTCGATAAGGACATGCGACTTCCCGTCATCCCCCTTCGTCATCACCGAACCGTCCGTACCGCTGCCGCACTCGGCACCGGCGCCCTCGCGCTGGTGCGCCGCCGCGACGTCTCCGCCGAACGCCAGACCGGCCTGAGAGCGGGAACCGCCCTGGCCAATGCGGGCCTGACCTGGCTCACCGGGTCCCGGGCCTTCCTCGGCAAGGTGGGCGGATCGAGCGGCATCGACGAATTCCTCGGAGCCTTCTCCACCAGAGGGAGCGGTCCCGTCCGATATGCTTCCTCTCCTGCGCACATCTCTGACGTCGGAGTACTCGACGGCGATGCCGCCGCGGATACTTGGTGGGACGAACAGGCGAGCGTGACTTCCCCGGCGTTCCTCAATGCGGTCACCGCGGCAGCAGCGGGAGCGGCCTCATGGGCGCTCTGGCCGCTGACGGAGCGGCTGGCGGAGGCTATCGATGCGAAACTGCCGACGGGCGTCGGCCGAGGTCTCAATGCCGTCGTCAACGGCGGGCTCGTCGCGGTGACAGCGGTCCTCATCGACAAGGTCGAGAAATGGACCGACGACGTCGAGGACTTCGACTACGCGCCGGTCGAGATCGAACTGCCCACCCGCATCCGGGAGTCGGTGAACCTCCTGTTGTCACAGCCGCATCCCGTCGCACAAGCCACCGCCGAGGCAGTGTCCGAGCAGCTCGACACCGCGCGCTTCTTCGTCTGGGTCACCTACCCGAGAGCTGAGTATCCGGGAAACGAGCCGATCATTCTGGACCCCGACCGGCTGGCCGAGATCATCAGGAACGAAGACATCGAGAGCATCCACGTCTACCCCGCAGCATCATCCCCGCGGGTGGTCCCGGCAACGCAGACATACCCGGTCGTTGGGATCAGGCACAGCGCGGACCAAGATGGGGGAGAGACGGCTGAGAGGGAACTGAGTCTGAGCATCGTCAACGGCTATCTCGACGCCATCTCGTTCAGCTCGCCTGATTCAGATTTCAGGGTCTCCGAGGATCTTCCCGAGGACTCTGTGCCGGGAACGCTGCATCCCGAGGGCCTCGAACAGGAGTCAGACTATGCGGGCTACTCGAACAGCTTCGAGATCCTCGACGAGGACGAACATGTGACCGTGCTGGCGACGTGGCCTGCCCCCGATCAGCTGACCTTCCGCGCCGATGGCAGCTGATCGTACCGCTGGGGCCGGGAATAACCTGCTCGCGTCATCGTTATACGTTGCATGAGCGATCTTCGTACCCTCACCCTCGGCGCCGGCTGCTTCTGGTGCCTCGACGCCGTCTACCAGCGGACCACCGGCGTGAGAGAAGTGATCTCCGGCTACACCGGCGGACACACCGACAACCCCGGATACCGTGAGGTCTGCTCCGGGATGACCGGCCATGCCGAAGCCCTGCAGGTGACCTTCGACGCCGACATCGTTCCCGAAGACGTCATCCTCGGCCTGTTCTTCACCGGCCACGACCCCACGAGCCTGAACCGCCAGGGCTACGACGTCGGCACCCAGTACCGGTCGGCCATGTTCTATCGCGACGAGACCGAGAAGCAGCACTTCGCCGAGGCCATCGAATCCGCGCAGAACCTGTTCGACGATCCGATCGTCACCACCCTCGAACCTCTCGGTACCTTCTATCCCGCCGAGGCGGTCCACCAGGACTTCTACACCGCGAACCCGGACAACGGCTACTGCCGTGTCATCATCGACCCGAAACTGCACAAGGCCCGCACCGCCTTCGCCGAATGGGTGAGCTGATGGGCAGTCACAAAAAGGACAGATGCAAGAAGTCCAAACACAAGGACCGCAAACGGTCCAAGGACTCGGGCAAGGCCTGCGATGTGACGAAAGACCGCGTCCGTGCCCACTTCCTCGACGGCAACACCGGACCATGGGCGAAGAGCCTGGCCGCGCAGAAAGCCCAGAACATCCAGGGCGCACAGTTCGATGTGTCCCCGCGGGACGGGGCTCACCCCACCGAGGCGGCCGCCGCCTCGGCGAGTGACCGCACCTCAGCCGTGACGCCCACTCGCCGCGGTCCCGACTACTCAGCGCCGTCGTCGATCGACATCGTCGCCGATCCCGTCCTCCACGCCCTGAGCACCCGACGGTCGATCTCAAAGGTCGACCCGGTGACCCCGAACGACTCCGACCTGCTCGAGATCATCCGATCGATCTCCTCGGTCGCCGACCACAAGTCACTGCGCCCCTGGCGCTTCCTCATCATCCGCGGAGACGACCGGCACCGCCTCGGCGACGCCCTCGACGAAGCCGCCGGCGTCGTCCGCAAACCCGGCGAGACCAATACGAAGCCGCTGCGGGCCGAACTTCTGCTCGCCCTCGTCTCCTCACCGGTCGAACATGACAAGGTTCCCGAATGGGAGCAGCACGCGACCGCCGCTGGTGCCGGCCACCTGCTCGAACTCGCCCTGTGGCAAGCCGGCTGGGGAGTCATGTGGCGCTCGGGAACCCTGACGAACACCGAACCGGTCCGCCGCCTCCACCGCCTGAACGATCATGAACTGCTCATGGGCTGGTTCTACATCGGAGCCGTCCCCGAACGCTACCGACAGCGCCTGACCACGAGCACTCGCCCCCTGCCGAAGCCCGAACAGTTCCTCGATACCCTGTGAGCACTCCCGACACCGACACTCCGGAAACGCGCCGCCTGCCCAAGGAGATCTATGTCCTCGTGGCAGCGGCCTTCATCGTTGCCCTGGGCTACGGAATCATCGCACCCGTCCTGCCGCAGTTCGCGGCGAGCTTCGACTTCGGGGTCACCGCCGCAACCATCGTCGTCTCCTCGTTCGCATTCTTCCGGTTCGTGTTCTCACCCTCATCCGGGCGCCTCGTCGATGCCTTCGGCGAACGCCGCATCTACATCACCGGTCTCCTCATCGTCGCAGCCTCCACCGCGGCCGTCGCCTTCGCTCAGAACTACTGGCAGCTGCTGATCTTCCGCGGACTCGGCGGCATCGGCTCGACGATGTTCAGCGTCTCCGCGATGGCGCTCATCGTCCGCCTCGCCCCGATCGACGCCCGCGCGAAGGCATCGTCGACGTATGCGACCGCATTCCTCGTCGGCAATATCGCCGGACCCGTCCTCGGCGGTGCCATGGCCGGATGGGGGATGCGCATTCCGTTCATCATCTATGCCGTCGGTCTGCTCATCGCCGCCATCGTCGTCCGCGTCTTCCTCGCCTCCACCGCATCCTTCGGCTCCTCGACGAAATCCGGGCGTGCCCGGCTGGAAGCGGAGAAGGACAAGCAGCAGCAGGAAGTCATGTCCTTCCGGGAAGCCTGGAAGGATTCGGCCTACCGGTCGGCGCTCATCTCCGCCTTTGTCCAAGGCTGGTCGGCGATGGGCATCCGCGTGGCCATCTACCCGCTCTTCGCCATCCAGGCCCTTAAGGCCGATACCGCCGTGGCCGGACTGGCGCTGACCATGTTCGCCATCGGCAATGCCTCGGCCGTGACGGTGGTCGGACGCTTTGCCGACACCGTCGGGCGCAAACCCTTCATCCAATGGGGCCTGTTCGTCCTCGGCGTGACCACCGCGGCGCTGGCCTTCATCGATTCGATCTGGCTGTTCTTCGTCTTCTCCATCATCGCCGGGATCGGCTCCGGCCTGGCCAACCCCGCTCAGCAGGCCACCGTCGCCGACGTCATCGGCCGCGACCGCAAGGGCGGCCGAGTGCTCGCCCGCTACCAGATGGCCCTCGACGGCGGAGCCATCCTCGGCCCGATCATCGCCGGAGCCGTCGTCGATCACTTCGACTACTCGTGGGCGTTCCTGCTCACCGGTGTCCTCGGCATCGTCGCCGCGGGCCTGTGGTTCTTCGGCCGTGAGACCCGTCCCCGCCGACCGGCCGGCGTTCAATAGCCTGCCGACAGCTCGGCGCACCGGCAACAGCTCGGTGCACGGACCGAGCTGTTGCCGGTTCACCGAGCTGTCGCACGAAACGCGATGCGTCGGGATTCTGGTTCCGAAAAGTCAGGTTTTCCTCATGTGCGGTTCAGGGGACACTCACTAGGATGGTTGGTTGAGTCGGCGTTCTGCGTCGTCGCCCTGTCTACGACAAAGAAAGTCCCCCTCGTGAGTTTCCTGACCCGGCTGAGTCTGAAGAACCGGGCGCTCATCGCGCTCATCTCCGTCGTCGCCATCATCTTCGGCGTCATCGGTGCCGGTGCTCTCAAGCAAGAGCTCTTCCCGTCCCTCGACAACCCACAGGCCACGGTCACCGCCTCCTATGAAGGAGCCACCCCCGAGGCCGTCGAATCCGAAGTCACCGACCCACTCGAAGGGGCGCTGACCGCACTGCCCGAGGTCGAGGACATGACCTCGACCTCCTCGGCGGGCAGTTCGCAGATCACCGTGAGCACGAAGTACGGCGACGACTCCGATGACGTCGTCCGTGCCCTGCAGCGCGCCGTCTCCCAGGTGCAGCCGACCCTGCCCGACGGGGTCGAACCGAACGTCATGATGATGGGCACCGATGATATTCCGGTGCTCGCCCTGTCCGTGACCTCGGATGCCGATGAAGACCAGCTGGCGGCGAATCTCGAAGACATCGTCGAACCGGAGCTGAAGAAGGTCGACGGCGTCTCCCAGGTCCAGATCGCCGGAGCGAAGACCAAACAGGTCGAGATCAGCATCCGCCGCGACGACCTCGAGGACGAAGGAGCCAACCTCGACGAGGTGGCCGGAATCCTCCAGTCCAACGGTGTGCCCACCTCGGCCGGTGAGCTCAAGGGCGACGACGGCGCGGCCCCGGTCGAGGTCGGCACCCGCATCCGCTCGATCGATGCGATCAAAGACCTCGTCATCTCCGGCAAGGACGGGCCGATCCAGATCTCCGACGTCGCCGACGTCAAACTCGTCGACGAGCCGATCGAGTCGATCTCGCGCACCAACGGCGAACCCTCGCTGTCCGTGTCGGTGATGAAGGAATCCGACGCGAACACCGTCGACGTCTCTCACGCGGTGGCCGACAAGCTGCCCGAACTCGAGAAGATGATGGGTGACAACACGGAGTTCGTCTCCGCGTTCGACCAGGCCCCGTTCATCGAACAGTCCATCCACGACCTGCTCAACGAGGGTGGGCTGGGCCTGATCTTCGCGGTCCTCGTCATCCTCGTCTTCCTGCTCTCGGTGCGGGCGACGATCATCACCGCCATCTCCATCCCGCTCTCCCTCCTCATCGCCATGATCGGGTTGTGGATGGGCGGGGAGACCCTCAACATGCTCACCCTCGGTGCGCTGACGATCTCCGTCGGCCGCGTCGTCGACGACTCCATCGTCGTCATCGAGGCGATCCGCAGACGCCACGCCTCCGGCGGCGACAAGTTCTCGAACATCCTCGCCGCCGTCTCCGAAGTGGCCGGTGCCATCACCGCATCGACGCTGACCACGGTGGCCGTGTTCCTGCCGCTGGCATTCGTGACCGGGCAGACCGGAGAGATGTTCCGGCCCTTCGCCCTGACCGCGACCATCGCCCTGCTCTCGTCCCTGTTCGTGGCACTGACGATCGTGCCCGTCCTCGCGTACTGGTTCCTGCGTCAGCGTGAAGCGAAGGTCAAGCTCACCCGTGCGGAGAAGGCGGAGATCCGTCGCAGCCGCAAGTCGATGCTGTCGCAGTGGCGGGCAGAGAAGAAGGAAACGAAGAAGGCCGACAGGAAGCGCGACCTCGTCGCTGCCGGTGCCGAAGCCGAGGACACCGGTCCTCGAGACAGTGTCGAATCGTTCCCGCGCGCTGATGCCTCCGCACAGGCCGGTGCCACGACTCGAACCGATGCGACCGGAGTGGCAGCGGGCGGACCGCGCTACGGCGAATCCGAAGACGGAACGGAAGCGGTCGACGAGCTCGCCGGAATGCATTCGCCGGTGACGCGACTGCAGAAGACCTATATGCCGGCCATCGGGTTCTCGACGAAGCACCCGATCATCATGATCCTCATCGCCGTGCTCGTGCTCGCAGGCACCGGAGCGATGATCCCACAGCTGAAGACAGAGCTCTTCGGCGACACCGGGCAGGACTCACTGCAGATCTCGCAGACCTTCGACCCGGGCACCGACCTCGATGAGGCCTCGGAACAGGCGAAGAAGGTCGAGGACATCCTCGCCGACGAATCCGATGTCGACAACTACCAGTTGTCGCTAGGCGGCACGTCGTTCGGCTTCACCGACGATTCGTCGCTGACGGGCACCTATATCGTCAACACGAAGTCCGGAGTCTCGGCGCAGTCGATCTCCGCAGATCTGCAGAAGCAGTTCGACGGCCTCAAGGGCGCCGGCGACGTCGAGGTGGCAAGCCAGAGCTCGACCCCGGGTGCGCAGACCATCGACGTCACACTCACGGCCACCGATTCCGAAGAACTCGAGGACGCGACGAACAAGGTCAGCGACAAGCTCGAGGGCGTATCGTCGGCGCAGTCGGTGACGAGCGATACCGCCGCGGTCCAGCCCGTGATCGAAGTCAAGGTCGATCATGAGAAGGCCGCAGAGGAGAACCTCACCGAGGCGGCCATCGGCCAGTATGTGCAGCGTGCCATGCATGGCCAGCAGATCGGTGAGGTCGTCATCGACGATGTCTCCCATTCGGTGCTGCTCTTCGATCGCAATGCCGACACCGTGGAGAAGCTGCGCGAACTCAAGATCCCGGGCAAGCCGGAAGAGACGGCTCCCGCTGGAGGAGCCGGCGCAGGTGCGGCAGGCGGCGCCGGTGGTGCGGCCGGAGGTGCCGGTGGCTCAGGTGACGCCGGCGCGGCCGGTGGTGCCGGAGGTTCGGGTGACGCTGGTGGTGGCGGAGGCGCTGGCGGTGCCGGCGGCGCAGGCGGTGCTGGTGGTGCGGCCGGTGGTGCCGGTGCGACAGGCGGCGATCCGAATGCTGGTGCTCCTGTGACCTCGGAGCCGCGCTTCATCGAACTCGATGAGGTCGCCGACGTCAAGGAGGTCAAGACCGCACCGACGATCCGCCACACGGATTCGCAGCGTTCGACCACCGTGTCCGTGACTCCGGAAGGCGATGACCTCGGAGCCGTGTCGACCGAGGTCCAGTCCGCCCTCGACGAGGTGGACCTGCCGGATACGGTGTCCGTCGACACCGGCGGTGCCACCCAGGAGCAGAACGAAGCGTTCTCGCAGTTGGGGCTGGCGATGCTCGCGGCGATCCTCATCGTGTTCGTCATCATGGTCGCCACGTTCAAGTCGCTGCTGCAGCCGCTGATCCTGCTGGTCTCGATCCCGTTCGCAGCCACCGGTTCGGTTGCGCTCTCGCTCATCACCGACACCCCGCTGGGGCTGACGTCGATGATCGGTCTGCTCATGCTCATCGGCATCGTGGTGACGAATGCGATCGTGCTCATCGACCTCATCAACCACTTCCGAATCCGCGGGGTCGATCTGCGTACGGCCATCGTCCACGGTGCCAGGTTGCGTTACCGTCCGATCCTCATGACTGCGGCCGCCACGATCTTCGCTCTGCTGCCGATGGCCCTCGGGCTCACCGGCGGGGGAGTGTTCATCTCGAAGCCGCTGGCGATCGTCGTCATCGGCGGACTGGTCAGCTCGACGCTGCTCACGCTCATCCTCGTGCCCGTGCTCTACCTGCTGCTCGAAGGGGTCAAGGAACGCCGAGCCGAGAAGAAGTACGTGAAGAACATGGCTCGCGGCGAGGTCCTCGATGCCGCCGAGGCACGGGCACATGAGCGGGAGACCGCCGCTGTGCCAGCCGGTGCCGGGGCCGCTGCCGTCGGTTCCGACGACACCCTGGCGCAGGCAGAAGGGGAGGTCCCCACCGTGGCGACCGCACCGACCGCGGACTCGACGTCCGCGGATTCGGGCAGAGCCGCCTCGACGTCGGGTGGGTCGACGGACGCCGACCGCCTCGGTGACCGCCGCGACGACGAACCGACCGGCAGCTACGGACGCGACTACGACGGGATCCGGGGCGATGGGCCGGGAACGGACTTCACCCTGCGCAGCCAGCAGCCGCGTCGTGATGACGGGGACGGCGAACCCAAACACTGACCCGTCCCGGCTAGAGTTGAGTCCATGACGACCGAGCTCGAACCACAGGAGAGAAAGCGCCTGTGGTTCGAGCTCGGTCTCATTGCGGCCCTGTCCCTGGGGCAGGCATCCGTCTATGCGATCGTCCGTCTGGCAGACATCGCCACGCGCGGACCGATCAGCGACGCCCAGGCCAAGCTCAACACCTCGATCTCGCCCCGGCCGGCCTTCGACCTGATCTACCAGCTTCTCGACATCGGCTTCACCCTCGTGCCCGTCGCCCTCGCGATCTACCTGCTCAGTCGAGACCGACCGGCCCTGCCGCTGCCGATCAGGCTCGGAGTCGACGGGCACCGACTGCGCGACCTCGGTCACGGTGTACTCATCTTCCTCGTGATCGGCATCGGCACCCTCGGGGTGTACGCGGGCGGCAGGGCACTGGGGATCACTGCCGAGATCCAGCCGTCCAACCTCGGCGACCATTGGTGGACGATTCCCGTGCTGCTGCTCTCGGCCGCGAAGAACGGAATCCTCGAAGAGGTGCTCATCTTCGGCTTCGGGGCGCTGCGACTGCGGCAGCTGGGCTTCGGGCCCTGGCCGATCATCATCTCCCTGGCGATGTTCCGCGCCAGCTACCACCTCTACCAGGGCATCGGCCCGTTCATCGGCAACGTCGTCATGGGCATCATCTTCGGCTGGTACTTCCTGCGCAAGGGCAGACTCATGCCGTTGGTGTGGGCGCATGTCATCATCGACGCCGTCGGATTCCTCGCCCCGGGAGT
The DNA here is from genome assembly GCF_013623905.1 of Brevibacterium sediminis. Lineage (GTDB taxonomy): Bacteria > Actinomycetota > Actinomycetes > Actinomycetales > Brevibacteriaceae > Brevibacterium > Brevibacterium sediminis. Next base: position 62,608 of record NZ_JABKDD010000003.1, on the reverse strand, counting down.
GCTCGCCCTCGTCGACTTCGGCTGAGTGCTGCAGGCGAGGTCGGGACAGGCGAACGGGACACTCATTCCTCCCTCCGGGTTCACCTCTGATTCACCGACGGGTAGTTCCAGGGCCGCTTGCCGGTGACAGTCTCGATCGGGTGAGTCCTTCCGGTTCCGCCCTCTGTACCGGGTGGGCCCCGGACTGGGAAGATACCCGATACAAGGAGAGAATCGATGCGAACCTTTCTGCCGATGGCCGACCATGTGCGTGGCAAGCGCAGCCCCGTCACGTGCGCACTGAAGTGCGACAACGCCTGCCTCAAGGCCACCTGCAACACATCGGCAAATGGGTATTTCCGCGATATCGTCAATGCGAAGCTCAGCCGTCGCGCGGTTCTCGGTGCCTCGGCTGCAGGTGCCTTGGCCATCGCAGTGACCACCGCACCGAGTCCGACCGCACGCTCTGCCGCCGCAGCCACCGCAGGCAGTCTGGCCTTCACCGCCATCGACCCGGTCCAGCATGAGGTCGACGAATTCGTCGTCCCCGAAGGCTACTCCTGGCATCCGATCGTCCGCTGGGGAGACCCCTTGTTCCCCGACTCTCCGAAATTCGACCCGGAGAATCAGAGCCCAGAGGCGCAGCGCCGCCAGTTCGGCTACAACAACGACTTCCTGTCCATCCAGATCGACCCCGATGACTCCAACCGGGCCGTGCTCTTCGCCAACCAGGAATACACGAACGACGCCATCATGTACCCCGAGGACATGGACGGAGCCGATCAGCGGGCGATCAGCCGCGAAGCCCACGGACTGACCGTTGCCGAACTCATCCGCACGGACGAGAAGTCGACGTGGACGATCGATGTCAACGGAAAGAAGAACCGCCGGTTCCTCATCGACACCGAATACGAGTTCACCGGTCCCGCCGCCGGTTCCGATCTGCTGCGGACGAAGGACTACCCGAACGGTGACAAGGCGCAGGGCACTCTCGGCAACTGCTCGGGCGGGCTCACGCCCTGGGGCACTCTGGTGTCCGGTGAGGAGAACTTCAACTCGTACTTCAAGGCGCAGGGCACCTCGGCGGCCGATAAGCGCTACGGTCTCGACAGCGAAGACTCGGCCAACGGGTGGGAAGCCGATGTCGACCGATTCGATACGAACAACCCGGGCTACGCGAACGAAGCGAATCGCTTCGGCTGGATCGTCGAAGTCGACCCCTGGGACCCGAAATCCACCCCTCATAAGCACACGAACATGGGCCGCTTCAAACACGAAGGGGCGAACATCACGATCTCCGATTCGGGCCACGCCGTGGCCTATATGGGAGACGATGAGAAGTTCGACTACCTCTACAAGTTCGTCTCGAAGGACACTTACGTCGAGGGCGATCGCGAACACAACAAGACGCTGCTGACCGACGGCGACCTCTACGTCGCGAAGTTCACCGGTAACTCACCGAAGTCCGAGATCGACGGCAGCGGTGAGGTGCCCGCCGACGGCGAGTTCGACGGCAGCGGACAGTGGCTTCCGCTGGTCAAGGACGGCAAGTCGCAGGTGTCCGGATTCTCCGTCGAAGAGGTCCTCGTCAACACCCGCCTGGCCGCCGACAAGGTCGGACCGACGAAGATGGACCGCTGCGAAGACGTCGAACCGAACCCGGTCAACGGCCGCATCTACGTCGCCTGCACGAACAACTCTGACCGCGGCACCGACGGGAAGGCCGCCGCAGATGAGGCCAATCCGCGCACGGAGAACCGCGACGGGCACATCGTCGAGATCACCGAGCGCTCCGGCGACCATACGGGCACCGAATTCGATTGGACGCTGCTGTTGGTCTGCGGAGACCCGAAGCAGGGCGACGCCACCTACTTCTCCGGCTTCCCCGCCGATCAGGTCTCACCGATCTCCTGCCCGGACAATGTCGCCTTCGACACCGCCGGAAACCTGTGGATCTCCACCGACGGTGCTCCCGACGGCATCGGCTATTGCGACGGGCTGTTCAAGGTCACGATCGACGGTGACCAGCGCGGCCGGGTCGAACAGTTCCTGTCCGTGCCTCGCGAAGCCGAGGTCTGCGGACCACTCGTCCACGATGAATATGAGTCAGCTTTCGTTGCGGTCCAGCACCCAGGTGAGGACGGCTCCTATGCCGATCAGCACTCGCAGTTCCCCGATTATGTCGACGCGACCGATGTCGACAAGGGAGTGGCCGCGATGCCGCGGCCCACGGTCGTGCAGGTCATCAAGGGCGACGGCGGATCGGCACCGGACCCGACTGAACCGCCGAAGGACCAGGACTCCGACGCCGACGGCACAGATGAAGGGGCGAAGGACTCGGACGAGAACGGCAGCTCAGATGGTGCCGGAACGGGTGAGGACACCGATGCCAAGGGCGACAGGACCGGAACGGACGCCGACAGCTCCGGATCGACTGCCGGGTCGCAGGACGGTGCGAAGGATGCCGCGGCAGCTGGTGCGGCCGCGAGCGCCGGAAGCGACGGCGGCTCAGGTTCAGGCGGCTCCGGCGGATCCGGCTCGGGCGGCGGTTCTTCGAACGGCGGCTCGGGTTCAGGCGGGTCCGGTTCAGGCGGGTCCGGGTCGGACGGCGGTGAACTGCCGTGGACCGGTACTGACAGCACTCTGCCGCTGCTCGGCGGCGGAGCAGGTCTCCTCGCCGTCGGCGGTGCGATGGCCACAGCCGCTCATCTGCGTCGGAAGAACGCAGACGGGACGGAAAGCGAGCAGGACTCGCCGACGGAGTTCCAGGGCGACTTATGACTCCAGGACCATAAGCTGAAGAAGGCCAGAGGCGACACTGCCTCTGGCCTTCTTCGACTCCGCAGAGTATGCGGACGCTGATGTGCTCAGATGGTGACGGGGCCGTTCTCCGTGTTGAAGCTCACCGACATGATGCCCGGCGTCCCGTGTGGTGCGGACCAGTCGATGTTGATCTCAGAGATCGGCTTGGCATCCTGAGTGCCCAGCCAATCGCGGAGACGATCGCGGTCCCCGGCGATCTGCAGGGTGTCGATGTCGACGCCCTCATTCGTCTTGTACGTCGACGGGTGCTGCGAGGAGTCGGCGGACCACTTGATGAAGAACGGCAGCTGGGGATCGGCGATGAGCCCCTTGACACCGATCTGCAGCCACCGAAGTTCCAAACCGGACTCCGGCGTGCGGTTTCCATCGACAGCCTTGCGCTCGAGGCGAGTTTCGACTGCGGTGAGATCGTCGACCGAGACGCACCAGCCCATCCAGCCACCGCCGAGCTCGGAACGAGCCCGGACCGCCTGACCGAAGGGCGTCGAGAGAGCGGCCGGATGCTCCAAGGCTTCCACGACTTCGAGGTAATGGCCGTTCGCTAGGGGGAAGATGAGGTTTCTGGTGCCGAATCGAGGATGCACACCGCCGTCGTAGGGAGCCACTCCGAGCTTCTCCGCGATCCGCTCGGCGGTCGCACGATAGCCGTCAGGTTCACTGGCGTATGACACATGATCGAGTTTCATGACTCGACAATCGCATAACCTGGCTCACACTGCCCCTTAGGCTTACCTAAGAAATCGTGATGGTCATCACGCTGCGGCCCCGGCCGGGGCCAAAACGAAACCGCCCGGATGTCATCATCCGGGCGGTCGCAGTCCAGCGCTGAGTTCTCAGCGCGGTGAGAGGGGAGGGACTCAGTGGCCCTCGGCCTTGAAACGCTCGATCGAGGCGTTGATCTCGGCCTCGGCGGCTTCGCGGCCGGCCCAGCTCGAACCCTTGACGTACTTGCCGGGCTCGAGGTCCTTGTACCGGGAGAAGAAGTGTTCGATCGAGTCGAGCATGAACTTGTCCACGTCCGAGATGTCGGTGTAGGAGTCCCAGCGAGGATCTCCGGCGGGCACGGCGAGGACCTTGTCGTCGCCTCCGGCCTCGTCTTCCATCTGGAACATGCCGATGGGACGGATGTCGATGAGCACACCGGGGAACAGCGGCTCGGGCAGCAGCACGAGCACATCGAGAGGGTCGCCGTCGTTTCCGAGCGTGTCCTCGATATAGCCGTAATCAGCGGGGTACTGCATCGAAGTGTAGAGGTAGCGATCGAGCTTGACCCGACCGGTCTCATGATCGACTTCGTACTTGTTGCGGGACCCCTGGGGGATCTCGATTGTGGCCAGCAGTTCCATAGTGCTCCTTCACGTTAGGGGTGCATCACTAGAATAGATGGTACAAGTCCCCGTCACCGCCCACCGACGGCGACCGCCTCACGGTCGTCGAGGAATGAGAGCCTGCGTTTGAACGACACCGATGCGCCGCAGAACCCGTCGGACTCCGGCTCCCCGCGCCGCGACCGCAGAGAGGCGACCTCGCGGCGGAAGAAGGGCGGTGCGATCACCGCAGGGATCATCGTCCTCGCGCTCGGTGCCTATGCCGCCGTCGACGCCTACGACCTCGTGCCCGGCCTGCCCGGCGTGCTGACCACCGAACCCCAGGTCGAGGTCCAGACCGTGCCCACTCCGCAGGCCCACGCCCAGCAGGTGCCCGCCCCCGCCTCGGCGGTCGACGATTCCGCTCCTGTGCCCACACAGATCCCGAAGACGATCGACGCCGTGCTCAAGGATTCGAAGGTCAAGGGCTTCGGCCTCGAGGTTCGCGACGGGATCAGCGACGACGTCCTCTACGCGAAGGACGAGACGAAGCCGCGCACTCCCGCCTCCGTGACGAAGGTGCTCACAGCGGCCGCCTCACTGTCCGCGATCGGCGGGGAGACGCGCCTGGCGACGACGACGGACTTCGACGCGGACACGAACACCCTGACGCTGACCGGCGGCGGCGATGTGCTCCTGTCGGCCGGAGACTCCGATCCCGGTTCGGTCAACGGGCACGGGGGACTGCGGACCCTGGCCGAAGACACCGCAGCAGCGCTCGAAGACCAGAACGTCACCGAGGTGGCCCTCAACCTGGATGCGAGCCGCTACGTCGGCGAGGACTTCGACTCCGGCTGGTCCCGGTCCGATATCGCCAAGGGCGTGATCACTCCGATCCAGCCGATCATGGTCGACACCGCCTACGTCGGGTCGAAGAACGCCGAATGGCGGGGGCGCAGCGAACACCCGGCCAAGGACGCGTTCTCGATCTTCGAAGAAGAGCTGAAGAAGACCGGGATCACCGTCACCGAGGCGACCGACCGGTCCGAATCCGAGGCGCCGTCCGAGAACCCGCAGGAGCTCGCCCGGGTGGAATCGGCGACGATCTCCGAGATCGTCGAATACGCCCTCGTGCACAGCGACAACGTCGTCGCCGAGATGCTCGGCAACGAGGTCGCCATCGCCCAGGGGCAGGACGGCAGCCTCGAGAACGGTCCGAAAGCGGTCCTCGAGGCCCTCGGCGAATCCGTCGACCTCGGGCGCACCCACCTCGTCGACACCTCGGGGCTGTCCTATGACAACCGGATCGCCCCGCACGATCTCACGACCGTCCTGCAGGCCTCGGTCGTCGCCGATGACTCGCTGGCCGGGCTCGTCAGCTACTTCCCCGTCGGCGGACTGACCGGCACCCTGCACGACCGATTCCTCGACGAGAGGAACGCCTCAGGGGTGGTGCACGCGAAGACCGGAACGCTGTCGACCGTGACCTCCCTGGCCGGGGGAGTGCTCGACGCGGAAGGCCGCTACCTCGTATTCTCCATCCAGATCGACGACGTGGATAAGGACAAGATCTTGGAAGCCAGAAAGACCGTGGACGATATCGTCACAGCCCTCGCGAACTGCGGCTGCCGATGATCATCGACGAGCACTTCGCCGCCCGCACCGCCCGTGAGCTCGTCTCCGCGGCGAAGGTCCCCGAACCGGGTGTGCTCGACGGACTCGTCGAGGGGATGAAGGACAATGCGCTGACCGCCCAGGACCTCGTGCTCGACTCGTTTCTGCTGCCGCCGGAGCACGCCGATGATGTGCGCGGACGGCTCGCCGCCGGTTCCGTGCTCGTCCTCGACCAGGTCAGCTGGGTCAAAGCCAACGCGCAGTCCGTCAATGGAATGCTCGACGAGGCGGCCCTGCCCGCCCCGGTCAGCCCCGCCACCGCGAAGGCCGGCGCCGTCGAGGTCGCCGGGGTGCTCTCACTCCTGTCGACTCGCGTGCTCGGCCAGTTCGACCCCTTCGCCGTGGAGACGGGACGGCTGATGTTCGTCGCCGCCGCCGTGCTCATCGCCGAGAGGGCCATGGACGTCGATCCGCGTGACTTCCGCATGTGGGTGGCCCTCCACGAAGCCACCCACCAAGTGCAGTTCGCGACCGCGCCCTGGCTGCGCGAACATATGCGCACCCTGCTCTCCGGAGCCGTGTCGACCCGACTGACGATGCCGGGGATCGGCGGGATCGTCGACCTCTTCGCCACCCTCGGCCGCATCGTCAAGGGCGAGGCCAGCATCATCGACCTCATCCGTGACGAGAACATGCGCACCGCACTCGACGAGGCCACCGCGATCCTGTCCCTGCTCGAAGGCCACGCCGATGTCGTCATGGACGAAGTCGGAGCCGGTGTGATCCCGAGCGTGCGCCGGCTGCGCCGCAAATTCGAGGCCCGCCGCGATGCCGCCCAAGGCGGGTTCCTGACGAATCTGCTCGGAATGGACCTCAAACTCGCCCAATATCGCGACGGAGCGAAGTTCGTCCGTGCCGTCCGCCGCGAGGTCGGACAGTAGGGCTTCTCCCGCATCTATGCCGAACCCGCGAACCTGCCGTGCACGGCCGAAATCCACGAACCGCAGCTCTGGCTCGACCGTGTCCACGGCTGAGGGGCCGCGCAGCGCATCGTCGCCGAGGCGGCCGACCCTCGACCCGGCCAGCGCAGCCATCCGCAATGCCGTGCGCGCAGCGCTCGCCGTCGCAGAATCGTCTGTCCCGGGCCTCATCGTCGCAGTGTCCGGGGGAGCGGATTCGATGGCGCTGCTCCACGCGACCGCATTTCTCCATCGACGCGGTGAGATCCGGGCCCGTGCCGTCACCGTCGACCACGGCCTGCAGACCGTCACCGCCGAGGTGGCCGACCGGGTTGCTGTCACCGCCGAATCCTGGGGCGTACCCGCCGAGGTGATGAGGGTGAGCATCGATGCCGGCGAGGAAGGCCTCGAGGCCGCGGCGCGCACCGCCCGCTACGCGGCCCTCGAAACCGCTCGGGCCGCGGCCGGAGCCGACTGGATTCTCACGGCCCATACGCGCAGCGACCAGGCAGAGACCGTTCTGCTCGGCCTCATGCGCGGATCGGGCACCCGGTCCCTGGCCGGGATGAGCCCGCTGGCCGGTCGCCTCATGCGTCCGCTGCTCGGCCTCGACCGAGACCGGACCGAAGCGTCCTGTCAGGCACAGGGCATCGAGATCTGGAACGATCCGATGAACGCCGACACCGCGTTCACCCGAGTCCGGGCTCGGCAGCTGCTGGCCGGACTCGAAGCCCAACTCGGCCAACCGATCACCGCGAACCTCGCCCGCACCGCCGACCTCTGCCGAGCCGACGCCGATTTCATCGACGCCCACGCCGAAGCAGCAGGGCAGACGATCCGCGGAGCCGCCTCGGTGCCGGTGGAGGTCTTCACTGCGCTCGACGATGCCGTGCTCAGCCGCGTCGTGCGCGACTGGGTGATCTCACTCGGAGTTCCCGGACAGAACCTCGGAGCGGTGCGGGTCGCCGAACTCTGTGCCCTCATCTGTGACCGCAGGCGCGGTCGACTGTCCCTGCCCGGGGACACGGAAGTCGTCGTCTCCGACGGGCGGGCCGTGTTCCAACCGGCCGCGAAGGCCCGCTGAGACTCAGCTCAGCCGCGGCCCGCCCGCCAGTTCGCCGCCGGAGGCGATGAGTCGACCGCCCTTGAACACATCCCTGTCCCTCGGGCAGTCCATGATCGCCGAGGTGACCGTGTTGGCGTCGACGAGCACGAAGTCCGCGGGAGCGCCCACCGCCAGACCGAACCGGGAATCGTCGACCAGAGCCGAACCGTCGGAACGAGCACCGGCCAGGACCTGCGCTCCTCCGCGTGAGGCGATGTCGAGACAGCCTTCGATGTCTGCGTCTGCACGGAATCCGTTCGTGAACGCCAGCTGCCAGGTCCGGCGCAGCAGATCGCCGTCACCATAGGGACTCCAGTAGTCCCGCTGACCGTCCTCGCCGAGTCCCAGAGCCATTCGGCGCTCACGGATGAGACTCTGCGGCAGCGCACCCTTGGCCGGGGCAACCGTCGTCAGGGCCACTCCCGCCTCGGCGAGGACATCGAGGATCCGAGCGACCTCGGGTTCCGGGTTCGTGTTGAGCGCGAAGGCATGGGAGACCGTGACCTGCCCGGCCATGCCCGCGGCTCGAGTACGCGCAGCGATCTCCTCGAGCGTGAAGAGTCCCGCGGTGCCCGCCTCGTGGAGGTGGATGTCGATGCCCTTGCCATGCTTCTCAGCCAGGCCGAAGACGACATCGAGGTGGGAGACCGGATCCCGGTCGTAGAGCAGCGGATCGAGTCCGCCGACGAGGTCCGCGCCCTCGCTCAGAGCCGCATCGAGCAGCTCTTCGACGCCCTGCTCGTGCACGATTCCGGCCTGCGGGAAGGCAACGATCTGGAAGTCGAGGACATCGGCATGAGCCTCGAGCGCGGCCCTGACCCCGCGGAAGCGCTCGAGACCGCAGTCGGCATCGACCTGTGCGTGTGAGCGGATGCGCGTGCCTCCGGACGCGATGATCTTCGCAATTGCGTACGCGGCCTGATCGGCGACGCTGCGTTCGCCCTGCCGCCAGTTCTCGCGATCGTTCATGATGTACCCGTGCAGAGTGCCGTCGGCGGTGTGCGGACGGAACGTCTGGCCCATCCGATTCGAATCCAGATGAGCGTGGACATCGCCGAGGCCAGGCAGCAGGATCCGCCCCGCTCCATCGATGACCTCGGCCCCGGTCGATGTCGTCCCGGTCGCCGGTGGCGCGGAATCGGGGGCGGCATCCTCGGCGGGGGAGAGGCGAGAGAACCGTCCCTCGGTGATCTCGACATCGACGGCGGGAGCATCGGGGGTGCGAGGGAACAGGCGCACATTCTTCACAACGATCATGTGCTCAGCCTACGACCGTCAGACGGTATACCATCGGAAGCTGTGCCTGTCTGCGTGCCTCTATGGGGCCGCGGCCCGCGCGCACGACGACTACAGCGGTCTGAAAGGATGAGGCCATGACGACTTCGCCCGTGCAGGGATTCCGACGCAACCGCGGCCTCGACGTTCTGGCCCTGGCCTGCCTCGTCCTCATCGCCGCCTCGCTGCGCCCAGCCGCCTCCTCCCTGGGGCCCGTTCTCTCCGAAGTCAGCGACGGATTCTCCCTGGCCGAATGGCAGACCGGTCTGCTCACGGCTCTGCCGGGACTCGTGTTCGCCATCTGCGGCACCATCGCCGTACCCCTGCTCAAGCGCCTCGGTCTGTTCTCAGCTCTGGCCTTGAGCTCCGCCCTCATCGTGGCAGGCATCGGTCTGCGCGCCATCGTCACCGAATGGGTGGCCTTCGCTCTGCTCACGGTCCTCGCCCTGGCCGGAATGTCGATCGGCAACGTCATCCTGCCGGTCTACGTCAAGTCCCGCTTCCCGCACCGGCCCACCCTGGGCGCGACGACATTCACGGTCTCGCTCGGCCTCGGTTCGATGCTGCCCTCGCTGCTGACTGCGCCCCTGGCCGAACAGTTCGGCGGGTGGCGCTTCGGTCTCGGCTTCTGGCTGGTCCTGCCCTTGTCCGCGCTCATCACCTGGACTGTGCTGCGGACACTGAAGTCCGTGCCCGTCCTTTCCGGACAGGCCGCGGAGCCCGGTGGGCAGCAGGAGGAGGCGCCGCCTCGGCGAGCGGTTTTCACCTCGCCCAAGGCGCGGTATATGGCCATGTTCTTCGGCCTCCAATCGGCTAATGCCTATCTCCAGTTCGGATGGCTGCCGCAGATCTACCGCGACGCCGGACTCGACCCCTTCCTCGCCGGGATCATGCTCACGATCGTCACCTTCGGCGGTCTGCCCGGCGGTTTCCTCGCCCCGCAGATCATCGTCCGGGGCATCGCCCCGCGCGCCTTCCTCGTCTCCTTCGGGGCCAGCGCCGTCGCCGGCTATACCGGACTGCTGCTCAGCCCGGTCAGCCTCCCCTGGCTGTGGGCGGCTCTGCTCGGATACGGCGGATTCGCGTTCCCCGCCGCGCTGGCGCTCATCACCTCCCGCACTCGCGAGGTCTCCGTCACCGCCTCGACTTCGGCGTTCGTCCAGTCCTCGGGCTATGTGCTCGCCGCACTGTGCCCCCTGGCCGTGGGCGGACTGCTCGGGGTCAGCGGCGGCTGGCAGGTGCCGCTGTGGTTCATGGTCATCATCTCCGCACTCATGGCGATCACCGGTTGGCTGTCGGCCGGTCCGGGGACCGTCGACGACGAACTGGCACCGACATCCGGGCCCACTGGCACCGGTGAGGCAAAGTGACCCATAATGGAATCTCCAGGACCCGCATCTGAGGAGAATCGACACTCGTGGACATCAACGATCTCGGCAATGACATCGAAAAAGTACTCGTCTCGGAAGAGCAGATAGCCGCACGACTCGTTGAACTGGCCGCCGCCATCGATGCAGACTACAAAGACAAGGACATCCTCCTCGTCGGCGTCCTCAAAGGCGCCGTCATGGTCATGGCCGACCTCGCCCGCGCCCTGCACTCTCCTGTGACGATGGACTGGATGGCCGTGTCCTCCTACGGTTCGGGCACCAAGTCCTCCGGCGTTGTGCGGATCCTCAAGGACCTCGACACCGACCTCACCGATCGGCACGTCCTCATCGTCGAAGACATCATCGACTCCGGCCTCACTCTGTCCTGGCTGGTCCAGAACCTGCGCACCCGCGGAGCTGCCACCGTCGAGATCTGCACTATGCTGCGCAAACCCGAAGCCGTCAAGGTCGACATCGACGTCAAGTACGTCGGCTTCGACGTGCCCAATGAATTCGTCATCGGCTACGGCCTCGACTATGCGGAGAAGTACCGCAATGTGCCGTTCGTGGCGACCCTGGCCCAGCACGTCTACAGCTGAGTCCGCTGGCACCGCTTTTTACGCCCGCGGCGAACCCGGGCCGAGTCCGGGGTCTGTGACGGAATAGATTCGGCACGCATTCGGGCTATAGGGGTGCGAAGTACTAGGCTGTGGGGGATGTTCCCAGGCAGCCTCGGTAGCCTGAAACGGTTGCCCACATCTTTTTCCTGAGAGGACTTATGGCCGAGTCGAACAAACGTCGCCCCCTGCTGAACAAGGCGACGAAGGGCCCATTGGTCTGGATCGTCCTGGCGCTGCTCGTCGTATCGATCGGTGCTCTGCTGTTCAGTCAGTCCGGGTTCAGCCAGATCGACACCGAACAGGGTCTGCAGTTACTCAAGGACGACAAGGTCGAACAGGCCAAGATCGTCGACAAGGACCAGCGCGTCGACCTCACTCTCAAGGACGACTACAAGGTCGACGGCAAGGACTTCGGCAAGAAGGTCCAGTTCTTCTACGTCGAACAGCGCGGAGAGCAGGTCGTCAAGGCCGTCGACTCCGCCGGCCCGGACAAGGGCTTCACCGACGAGGTGCCCAAGCAGAGCTGGCTGATGTCGCTGCTGGGCACGCTCATCCCGTTCGTCATCATCTTCGTCGTCTTCTGGTTCCTCATCTCGCAGATGTCGGGCGGGAAGATGATGAACTTCGGCAAGTCGAAGGCGAAGCTCGTCAACAAGGAGAACCCGGACGTCACCTTCAAGGACGTCGCCGGAGTCGACGAGGCGCTTGAAGAGCTCGAAGAGATCAAGGAGTTCCTCGCCGAGCCGGAGAAGTTCAAGGCCGTGGGAGCGAAGATCCCCAAGGGCGTGCTCCTCTACGGACAGCCCGGCACGGGCAAGACCCTGCTGGCCAAAGCCGTCGCCGGTGAGGCCGGAGTCCCGTTCTACTCGATCTCCGGTTCCGACTTCGTCGAGATGTACGTCGGCGTCGGTGCCTCCCGAGTTCGTGACCTGTTCGAACAGGCGAAGTCGAACGCCCCCTGCATCATCTTCATCGACGAGATCGACGCCGTCGGCCGCCAGCGCGGCGCCGGAATGGGCGGCGGACACGACGAGCGCGAACAGACTCTCAACCAGCTGCTCGTCGAGATGGACGGATTCGACGTCAAGACGAACGTCATCCTCATCGCCGCGACCAACCGTCCCGACGTCCTCGATCCGGCGCTGCTGCGTCCCGGTCGCTTCGACCGGCAGATCCCCGTCGAAGCCCCTGATATGAAGGGCCGCAAGCACATCCTCGAGGTCCACGCCGCCGACAAGCCGCTGGCCGACGAGGTCGACCTCGGGCAGGTGGCGAAGCGGACCCCCGGATTCTCCGGTGCGGACCTGGCCAATGTCCTCAACGAGGCGGCCCTGCTCACCGCACGTGAGAATGCGAAGGTCATCGACAACCGGATCCTGGATGAGGCCATCGACCGTGTCATCGCCGGCCCGCAGAAGCGGACGCGACTGATGAACGACAAGGAACGCCTCGTCACCGCCTACCACGAGGGCGGGCACGCACTGGTCGCCGCGGCCATGAACCAGACCGACCCGGTGACGAAGGTGACGATCCTCCCGCGCGGACGCGCACTCGGCTACACGATGGTGCTGCCCAGCGAGGACAAATACTCGACGACCCGCAACGAGCTGCTCGACCAGCTCGCCTACGCCATGGGCGGGCGTGTGGCCGAGGAGATCGTCTTCCACGACCCGACCACAGGTGCCAGCAATGACATCGAGAAGGCGACGAACATCGCCCGGAAGATGGTCACCCAGTACGGAATGAGCGAGAAACTGGGCATGGTCAAGATCGGCGACGACCAGTCCGAACCCTTCGCCGGCCGCGGTTACGGCGGCGGCGACGAATACGGGGATTCGACCCTGTCCTCGATCGATCGCGAGGTCCGCGGTCTCATCGACTCCGCGCACGCCGACGCCTACTGGGCGCTGACGCACAACCGCGATGTGCTCGACAACCTCGCCTACCAGCTGCTCGAACGCGAAACGCTGGACCAGGCCGCCCTCGAGGAGATCTTCGCCCCCGTCGTCAAACGCGCCACCCGCGAAGTGTGGCTGGCCCACGACGATCGCCCCGTGTCCGAACGCGGCCCCATCGTTCCGCCCGCACCGCAGAGCGAACGCAGCGACGGTGAAGGATCGACCGGCGCCGAGGTGGACACCACCGACATCCCCGGAGCCGGACCCACGGGCGTCAGCGGACCCCACGTCCCGCACAACCCGCCCGGACCCGAGAACCCGAACGGCCCGACCGGCCCGACGGGCGGCCCCACCGGGGGACCGACCGGAGGACCAGGCACAAGCGGTCCGGGAACCGGGGGACCGGCGACGAATGACACGAACGAAGACAGAGGGAACAACGACTGATGGCCGATATCGAAGAGGTCTCCGCCGGTCTCGGCCCCGCCCCCGCAGGGCAGGACAACAAGGTCGACCAGGAGCGCATCGCCGCTGCCGTGCGTGAGATCCTCATCGCCGTCGGCGAAGACCCCGACCGGGAAGGTCTCGTCGAGACTCCCGGCCGGGTGGCTCGAGCCTATGAGGAGATCTTCGCGGGACTCCACCGCGACCCGGCCGAAGTCCTCGGCGTCACCTTCGACATCAGCCACGAGGAACTCGTCCTCGTCCGCGATATCGACCTCTACTCGACCTGCGAACACCACCTCGTGCCCTTCCACGGAGTCGCCCACATCGGCTACATTCCGAGCAAGAACGGCAAGGTCACGGGACTGTCGAAACTGGCCCGCCTCGTCGAGATCTATGCGCGGCGCCCCCAGGTGCAGGAACGCCTGACCTCACAGATCGCCGACGCGCTCGTCGATCATCTCGAACCGCAGGGCGTCATCGTCGTCGTCGAAGCCGAACACCTGTGCATGACCATGCGCGGAGTGCGCAAGCCCGGAGCCTCGACCATCACCTCGGCCGTGCGCGGGCAGCTGCGCGAAAGCGCCTCTCGAGCAGAAGCGATGAGTCTCATCCTCGGTCGCTGAGGCAGAACACGGATCACACAGCGATGGACGAAACAGCCGCTCAGACGACGCAGATCATGGGCGTCCTCAATGTCACCCCCGACTCCTTCTCCGACGGCGGGCTGTGGTTCGACCATGACCGAGCAGTCGCCCACGGACTCGAACTCATGGCAGCCGGTGCCGACATCATCGACGTCGGTGGCGAATCGACTCGTCCGGGATCGGCCCGCGTCGACGAAGCCGAAGAGCTGCGCCGAGTCGTCCCGGTCGTCCGTGAGCTCGCCGCAGCCGGAGCTGTCATCAGCGTCGACACGATGCGTGCCCGCGTCGCTGCAGAATCCCTGGCAGCCGGAGCTCATATCATCAACGACGTCTCCGCCGGACAGTCGGACCCCACCATGCTCAGCGTCGCCGCCGAGTCCGGAGCTCCCATCGTGCTCATGCACTGGCGCGGCTACCTCGATCAGGCTTCCGCAACGTTCCACTACGACGATGTCGTCGCCGAGGTGATCTCCGAGCTGCGCACCCGCATCGACGAAGCCATCGACGTCGGCGTCGAACCTGCGAATATCATCGTCGACCCCGGCCTCGGGTTCTCGAAGAACGCCGAACACAACTGGCAGCTGCTCTCCGCGCTCGACGAATTCGCCGCCCTCGACCACCGACTCCTCGTCGCCGCCAGCCGGAAGCGCTTCATCGCCTCCCTGCTCAGCCCCGACGACCCGAAACAGGCCGAACAGGCGGCGAAGGATCAGGCCACGGCCACGATCTCCGCGATCTCCGCACAGGCCGGTGCCTGGGCGGTCCGCGTCCACGATCCGGCCACCTCGGCGGTCGCCTGCAAGGTCATCGCCGCGGTCAGGGAACACTCCGCAGCAGCGGCACACCCGGCAGCGGACTCCGGGATTGAGGGAGCCGGGCGATGACCGGCGCAGAGGCGACTCCCGACCGCATCGAACTGCGCGGACTGACGGTGCGCGGAAACCACGGCGTCTTCGACTTCGAGAAACGAGACGGCCAGGACTTCGTCATCGACGTCACCCTCCACACCTCCGTCGCACGCGCCGCGGCCACCGACGACCTCGCCGAGACTATCCACTACGGCGAACTCGCCGAAGACGTCGCCGGAATCGTCGAGAACAACACCTTCGACCTCATCGAAACGCTGGCCGAACGCATCGCCGACCACTGCCTGAGCCTGTGCGAGCACGTCGAGGTCGTCGTCCACAAACCCTCGGCACCGATCCAACGGACCTTCGACGATGTGCGCATCCGAGTCGAACGCAGACGCGCCGACTCTGCCGCCTCCTCGGTGGGGGAGCCTGCAACGGCCGCGGACGCCACGCCCGGTTCAGGCGGCGAGGACGAGGACGGAGCCGAAGCGTATCTCAATCTCGGGGCGAACCTCGGCGATGCCGCGGACACCCTCGACCAAGCGGTTGCCGCCCTCGACCGGCATCCGGACATCACCGTCACCCGCCGGTCCTCACTCTTCCGCACCGCACCGTGGGGCGGAGTCGACCAAGCCGACTTCCTCAACCTCGGAGTGCTCGTGACGACCACATTGTCGGCTCTCGAACTGCTCTCCGTGGCACAGGGCATCGAAGTCGCCTGCGGGCGGACGCGCGAACTCAGGTGGGGACCCCGCACCCTCGACATCGACCTCATCCGCTTCGGAGACGAGGACGGGGAACAGCACAGCCGGACCCCGCGACTGACGCTGCCGCACCCGCACGCTCACGAACGCGCCTTCGTCCTCGCGCCATGGGCGGAACTCGTCGGAGACACACTCATCGACACCCCACAGGGGCGCCGCCCCATCAGCGCGGTCCTGGCCGAACTCGACGACCAGGACATCGCCCGGATCACCTCTGGATAACCGCCCGCGATCTGAGAGACTGGGAACCATGCAGAGAACCTCCTCGTCCACCCTCGCCGTCTGGGCCGTGATCGGCACGGTTCTCGCGATCGTGGTCGACGTGGTGCTCGAAAGCCAGGGGTTCTCACTGCCGGGACTGCCGTGGTTCGCCGTCGTCGGCATGCTCGTCCTCTCAGCCATCCTGTTCCTGCTCGGCTGGCCCATCAAGAAATGGAATGACGGGGACCGGACGAAGGAGATCGACCCGATCCAAGCGGCGAGAGTGGCGATCATGGCCAAGGCCAGCGCCCTGACCGGGGCCGGACTCTCCGGCTGGTATCTCGGCAACGCAGGGTACTACTTCCTGTCGGCGGCCGGGATCCGCAATGATCTGGCCGCAGGTATGCTTGTCGCAATGATCTCTGCCGCAGTGCTCATGGTCGTCGGTATGATCGTCGAGGGATTCTGCGAGATCCCACCCCAAGACCCGCCGGGAGCTGAAACAGCATGAACCGCGACCTCTCCTTCTCCATCGGAGCCGATGTGCCCTTCAACAGGGTGAGTCCGAAGTACGGGCTGAAAGAGGTTCTGGCGTCACTGACGCTGCTCGTCCCGCTGCTCATCGCCGGGCTGGTCTTCGCGATCATCTTCAACTCCGAGGTGCCCTGGCTGCACCTGACCTGGATCGCCGTCCTCGTCTACGGCATCATCTCGACGATCATCATCCTCCGTCAGGCTCGTGCCATCGGCTATGCCGAACGGGAGGACGACCTGCTCGTCCGTCGCGGCATCATGTTCCACCGCGCCACCGTCGTGCCCTACGGCCGACTCCAGTTCGTCGACGTCGACGCCGGCCCCATCGACCGCATGTTCGGTCTGGCCACCGTCAAACTCCACACCGCGTCGGCAGCCACCGACGCGACGATCCCCGGACTGCCCCGCGCCGAAGCCGATCGCCTGCGCGACAGCCTCGCCGGCCTCGGCCAGGCCAATCTCGCCGGGCTGTGACCATGAGCGACGCATCTTCACCCGGAATCCCGAACCCCGGCACCGAGGCGGCCGCACCGGAGGTCTGGCACCGCGTCCATCCGCTGACGCCGATCCTCGAGAGCCTCGCTGTCCTCGTCGGTATCTTCATCGCCGCGGCCTACGGTCTGCAGAACTTCTTCCAGAGCGCCGTCGAAGACCTCGCCTCCGGCCGGTCCGTCAACCTCACCTTCGCCGAATGGCTGGGCGCCCACCCGCTGGTGATCCTCGCCGTCGTCGGCGGAATCATTCTGATCCTGGTCCTCACCGCCTTCTTCAGCTGGCTGGCGTGGCGAGTCATGGGGTACCGGGTCGACGCCGAGGCGATCTACTACCGTCGGGGGCTGCTGTCGAAGAAGCTGCGCAAGGCCCGTCTGGACCGCGTCCAGTCGATCGACCTGCAGCAGAAGCTGCTGCCGCGCATGCTCGGCATGGCCGAACTCGTCTTCGATGTCGCCGGCGGCACTGACTCGAACATCTCCCTGAAATACCTGTCGAAGAAACGTGCCGAAGAGCTGCGCGATGAACTTCTCGCCGCGGTGAAAGCGAAGAAGAATGCATCCGCGACGTCTGCTACTGCAGAGTCTGGAGCGGAAGCCGGCCACGGTAGTGCCGAGCCCCATTCAGGCACAGGTACTGCGACAGGAGCCAATGCATCTGCGGGCGACACTGCACGCTTCGGCGCCGGTGGCCACGGCAGCCCGGACCCAGGTGCGGACGGAGAACAGCCGGGCATCGACCGCTCAGTGCCCGAACGCAGCGCCGACAGCATCGGAGTGCGACTGAGCAAGCGCCTGGGCGTCCTGGCCGACGATGTCTCCCACGAAGCGGAACGGAGCCTCAACGACCTGCTGGCTCCGTACAACCTCTCGGCCGATGTCGGCGAGGAGGGAGAGATCATCCGAGTGCCCGCCCATCGGGTCATCGTGTCCTCCCTGCTCAACACCGGAACGCTGATCTCCGTCGGCGTCATCATCGTCCTCGTCGCCATTGCCGTCGTGTTCCTCCTCGTCGGAATCGAGGAAGCCTTCCTCCCGATCCTCATCGGTGGATTGCCCGGCATCTTCGCCGCGTTCGCCGGGTTCAAGAAGAACCTCGACAATGCCAACTTCGTCGTCCGCATCAGCGAAGACGGATTGGCCGTCAGCCACGGACTCTTCTCCACCTCCCGCAAAGTCATCCCGCTCGACCGGCTCCAGGCCGTCTGCCTCCACCAGCCGCTGCTGTGGCGCTGGGCCGGCTGGTGGAGGGCCGAATACAACATCGCCAGCGACGGCGGAAAGAGCGACGAAAACCTGCTCCTGCCGGTCGGCGATATCGACCAGGCACTGCTCATGGTGGGTCTCGCTCTGCCCGATCCGCAGCTGCCCGAAGGCATCTCGGCCGACGGTCTCGTCCGGTCGGCCATGTATGACAGGAAGTCCACCCACCCGGACGCTGCGTCAGCGGAGGCGCTGTTCCACGCGCAGCCGCGCTCCTCGCGGATCCTCGACCCCCTCGTCTGGAGACGACGGGCCTATGCCCTCACCGAATCTCTGCTCGTGCTGCGCCTGGGAGTTCTCGATCGCCGGGTCGACTTCGTGCCCCACGTCAGGGTCCAGTCCCTGCGCTACTACCAAGGGCCGCTGATGAGGGCGCTGAAACTGGGCAGCGTGGCCGTGCACTCGACCGCCGGACCCATCACCCCGCTCGTGAAGCATCAGGACGCCGAAGACGCCAAACGCTTCTTCACCGAACATGCCGAACGTACTCGGATCGCCCGCCAACGCTTCGACGCCGCCGCGAAGTCGGCGCACACCGCCCCCATCGAGACCCACGAGGAAGACAACGGATGAACCAGGACGAGGCACCACGGCTGGGCATCGGAATCATCGGCTGCGGCCGAGTCGGAGCCAGCATCGGAGCGGCCTGGCGGCAGGCCGGTCACGCGATCGTCGGAGTCAGCGCCACCTCGACGGCCAGCCTCGAACGCGCGGAGGACATGTTGCCCGGAGTGCCGGTCCTCGACCCCGATGCGATCGCCGAACGCGCCGAACTCGTGCTCATCGCCGTTCCCGATGACGAGATCGCTCCCTTGGTCACGGGCCTGGCCAGCCTCGGCCGCATCCATGCCGGGCAGATCCTCGTACACTGCTCCGGCCGATACGGAACGGAGGTCCTCGAGGCCGGGACCCGCCTCGGCGCTTTGCCCATCGCTCTGCACCCATCCCTGACATTCACCGGCACCGAGGTCGATCTCAGCCGTCTGCGGCAGGCGACGATCGCGGTCACCGCGCCCGCGCCGATCCGTCCGGTAGGCGAGGCGCTCGTCGTCGAACTCGGTGCCGAACCGATCGACATCGCCGAGGCGGACCGTCCCCTCTACCACGCGGCCATCACCCACGCGTCGAACCATTCGATCACGATCCTCGCCGAGGCCATGGAGCTGCTCACCGAAGCAGGGGTCGCCGATCCGTCGGCCGTCCTCCGCACCCTCGTCGACGCCAGCGTCGCCAACACCATGCAGAACGGACCGAAGGCACTGACCGGTCCGATCAGCCGCGGTGACGTCGGAACAATCGAAGCGCACCTGGCGGCACTGAGCGAGTTCAGCCTCAGCCGATCGAATCCTGCCGTGCGCAACAGCTACATCGCACTCGCCCGATCGACGGCCGCGAAAGCACTGGCGATGGGACGGATCACAGAAGCCCAGGCACAGCAGATCCTGAGCGCTCTGGACTGACAGTCGAATTCCCCCGTACGGCCCGTCCACGGTAGCCTTGAAGCATGGCGAATACCGACTCGAAGACACCTGAGAACGCAGACCTTTCACCCGAACACCTCGATCCGGAACAGATCCGGATTCGAAAGGACAAGCGCCAGCGTCTCCTCGACGACGGAACCGATGCCTACCCGGTGACGGTGCCCCGCACCCACAGCCTCGCCGAGGTCCACGCCACCCACGATGGACTCGATGCGGGGGAGGAGACCGAGGCTGTCGTCGGCGTCATCGGCCGAGTCGTCTTCGTCCGCACCACCGGCAAACTCTGCTTCGTCACACTGCAGTCCGGTGACGGCACCCGCCTGCAGGGCATGCTCTCGCTGCGCGAAGTCGGCCAGGAGCGCCTTGATGACTTCAAGACCGACGTCGACCTCGGCGACTTCCTGTTCCTGCACGGAAAGGTCATCAAGTCCAAGCGCGGTGAGCTCTCCGTCCTCGCGGACTCCTGGACCATGGCGTCGAAGGCCCTCCGCCCGCTGCCCGGACTGCACACCGAACTCGCCGAGGACACCCGCGTCCGCCAGCGCTACCTCGACCTCATCACCCGCGAGCAGGCTCGGGAGACGATGCTCACCCGTGCCAAGGTGATGTCGTCGCTCCGGAAGACCTTCGCGGACCAGGACTTCGTCGAGATCGAGACGCCGATGCTGCAGACCATGCACGGCGGTGCCTCGGCACGCCCGTTCAAGACGCATATGAACGCCTACGACATCGACATGTACCTGCGCATCGCCCCGGAGCTGTTCCTCAAGCGGGCGGTCGTCGGCGGAATCGAGAACGTCTTCGAGATCAACCGCAACTTCCGCAACGAGGGTGCTGACTCCACTCACTCCCCGGAATTCGCGATGCTCGAGGCCTATCAGTCCTTCGGCGATTACCATTCGATCGCCGATCTCACGAAGACCCTCATCCAGAACGCCGCCCAGGAAGCCACCGGATCGCTCGTCGTCACTCTCGACGACGGCACGGACTACGACTTCGGCGGAGACTGGCCGGTCGTGAGCATGTACGACTCCCTGTCCGAGCTGTCCGGCGTCGAGGTGACCCCGGAGACCGGACTGGACGTCCTCGATAAGATCGCCGCCGACAACGGCGTCGACATGGGCGGAGTCTTCCGCTCACACGGAAAGTACGTCGAAGAGCTGTGGGAGCACTTCTACCAGGACAAGCTCTGGGCTCCGACCTTCGTCACCGACTTCCCGGTCGACACCTCACCTCTGGTGCGTGAGCACCGGACGAAGAAGGGCGTCGTGGAGAAGTGGGATCTGTATGTGCGCGGCTTCGAGCTGGCAACCGGCTATTCGGAGCTCGTCGACCCGATCATCCAGCGTCAGCGTTTCGAGGCTCAGGCAGCGGACGCCGCTCGCGGTGACGATGAGGCGATGGGCCTCGATGAGGACTTCCTCATGGCGATGGAGCACGGAATGCCGCCGACCGGCGGAATGGGCATGGGACTCGACCGTCTGCTCATGGCGCTGACCGGTTTGGGAATTCGTGAAACCATTCTGTTCCCATTCACCAAGCCTTTGGCTTCTTCGCAGGAGGACTCGGCTCAGGAAGGCTGATCTGATTATGTTGGATATCCTCAAAGCTCTGCTCCCGTCGATCTGTGTGGGATTGCTGTTCTGGTATGTGTTCCGGAATATCGTCCGCGCAGATCGCAATGAACGCGAACAGGTAGATAAATACTATTCAGAGATTGAAGTTAGCGAAGTCGACGATAATCCCCGAACGGATGTTAAGATGACAGCGACAAAATCCTCTGATTACGAAAAGAGTGAACATGGCAAGGGAAATGCGCCTCGTTCTCACGGATGATTTCGACGGAAGCGAAGCGGCGGAAACCGTTCGTTTCAGCCTCGACCAGGCAACGTACGAACTCGAGCTCTCAACCGAGAATGCCGACAAGCTCCGTGAGACGTTCGCCCCATTCATCGCCAAAGCACGTCGTGTAGCCAACACCGGTGGCCGTGGCCGCCGTGCGGGTTCGTCGGGCCCCAAGCGGGACACGGCGAAGATCCGCGAGTGGGCTCAGAACAACGGGTACCAGCTCGGTGATCGTGGACGGATCCCGCTGGAGATCGTCGAAGCATACGAAGCAGCGGAGAAGTAAGAGGCTCATTCGAAAGCCGATAACTTCCGATTAGGCCCGAGGGGCCAGCGAATTGATTCGCTGGCCCCTCGGGCATTTTGTGCTCGGCCTCGGTATTGTCAATTGCCCTCTTCCGGCGATGCGGCAACACAGCAGTGATGAAACATCACAGACAATTGCCAGGTGGAGAGTAGTTGAAAATCATATCGATTGATGGCGCAGCCAAATGATTCGATGAAGTTGCACATGAATCAAGGGAGCCTGCACTGCGGCTGAGGAAATGCCTGTGCTCATCGCACGGCTGTTGAAGTCGGTTCAGTTCTCCGGGTTCAATTGAGTTCGTGCCGCACTCATATGCTCCGGGTCTCCGGTCTGCAGAGCGAACAGCCCCAAATCGACGGGCGACGTCGAGTAGAGCTCGCCGCAGTGCTCTGCAAACCTGGGCCAGATCCGTCCGCCGGCTTCCACGTATCGCGCGATCGTGTTCTCGAACGCCGAGGCCGAGACACTGGCGTGATGGAACATGAAATCTCTGGCCGGATCGCCGATTGCAGCGGTCGTCCAGTCGAGGATGCTCAGATTGACCGGTCCGTCCATGAGCTGATGCGCCGGGTACACCTCGCCATGAGTCACGGTTGAGAATGACGGCCAATAGCTGTCATCGTCGAGCCACGCGGTCCACCGCCGGAGGAGGTTCTGCGCTACTTCGAACTCAGCGGCGACGTTCTCGATGTCTTCGCGCTTGCGCTGCCGGATCTCCGTGGGGGAGAACTCCGGAATGCCTGTGTCCCGAACGGCAGCCGGGTCGACGGTGTGAAGTTCGGCGAGGACCGATCCGAGCGATGCGGCATACTCGGGGGATTCGACATCGAAATGCCACTGCGGCTGACCACTGTCATCGATCGTCAGCCCGGGAGTGCCCGGCAGCAGCGGATAGGCGATGAGGTCCGTGGAGTGGATCTGCCAATTCGGGACCGCGACACTCATGCGCGGTGCGATGGCCTTGAGGAAGCGGCCCTCGACGGCGGCGCGGGCGGAGGCATCCGGACGCCGAGGTATCCGGAGCACCCAGGATCGACCGTCGACCGCCTCGGCGATGGCGACCTGGAAGTCGAGACCGAGCTCGTTGATGACGATGGAATCGGTGATGATGTCGAGACCGTGGGCCCGGGCCAGGTCCCGGATGATCGTGGGATCTGTGGGCATGTCTGCATCCTCTCTGACGTTGCTGTGTGGGTCTCGAGTCTAGAGAATTTCGCCCACAGCCAAACGGTTTCGGCTGATGGCGAAACCTGCAATAGAACCGCGGTCGTGGTGGTTAGGCTCAGGAGAATCAGAAGACCGAGGAGGATGAATATGTTCGAGCGGTTCACCGACCGAGCACGACGCGTCGTGGTGCTTGCGCAGGAAGAAGCGAAACTTCTCAAACACAACTACATCGGCACCGAGCACATTCTGCTCGGCCTCATCCATGAGGGTGAAGGTCTGGCAGCGAAGGCACTCGAGGGTATGGACATCTCCCTCGAGCAGGTGCGCGACCAGGTCCAGGAGATCATCGGTCAGGGACAGCAGGCTCCGAGCGGCCATATTCCCTTCACCCCACGGGCGAAGAAGGTCCTCGAGCTCAGCCTCCGTGAAGCACTGCAGCTGGGTCACAGCTACATCGGCACCGAGCACATTCTGCTCGGCCTCATCCGTGAGGGCGAGGGCGTTGCCGCGCAGGTGCTCGTCAAGCTCGGCGCGGACCTCGGACGCGTCCGCCAGGAAGTCATCAAGCTGCTGTCGGGCTACCAGGGCAAGGAGCCCGTGTCCGCCGGCGGCCGCGAAGAGGGAACTCCCTCGGGATCGCTCGTGCTCGACCAGTTCGGCACCAACCTCACCGCTGCGGCCCGCGAGGCCAAGCTCGACCCGGTCATCGGCCGGCACGAGCAGATGCAGCGCGTGATGCAGATCCTCTCGCGTCGCACGAAGAACAACCCGGTCCTCATCGGTGAACCCGGTGTCGGCAAGACGGCTGTCGTCGAAGGACTCGCACAGGCCATCGTCAACGGCGATGTCCCCGAGATCCTCGCCGACAAGCAGCTCTACACCCTCGACCTCGGTTCGCTGGTCGCAGGCTCCCGCTACCGCGGTGACTTCGAAGAGCGTCTGAAGAAGGTCCTCAAGGAGATCCGCACCCGCGGCGACATCATCCTCTTCATCGACGAGATCCACACCCTGGTGGGTGCCGGAGCCGCCGAAGGTGCGATCGATGCCGCTTCGATCCTCAAGCCCATGCTGGCTCGCGGAGAGCTGCAGACCATCGGTGCGACCACGCTGGACGAGTACCGCAAGCACATCGAGAAGGATGCCGCTCTCGAGCGCCGGTTCCAGCCGATCCAGGTTCCCGAACCGTCGCTGGCGCATTCGATCGAGATCCTCAAGGGTCTGCGGGACAAGTACGAAGCGCACCACAAGGTCACCGTCACCGACGGAGCCCTGGCAGCCGCTGTCAACATGTCCGATCGCTACATCAACGACCGGTACCTGCCGGATAAGGCGATCGACCTCATCGACGAAGCCGGTGCCAAGCTGCGCATCTCGCGTCTGTCGGTTCCCCAGGAGGTGCGTGACCTGGAGGAGAAGATCCTCGAGGCCCGCCACCGCAAGGAAGCCGCCATCGATGCTCAGGACTTCGAACTGGCAGCTTCGGAGCGCGATTCCGAGATGAAGCTGCAGAAGGAGAAGGAAGAGCAGACCGAGGCGTGGCGCAAGTCCGGCACCGACACCTCGAAGGTCGTCGACGCCGATCTCATCGCCGAAGTGCTCGCCTCTGCCACCGGCATTCCGATCTTCAAGCTCACCGAGGAAGAGTCCTCGCGTCTGCTGCGGATGGAAGACGAGCTGCACAAGCGCGTCATCGGTCAGGACGATGCGGTCAAGGCGATCTCGCGGGCGATCCGTCGTACCCGCGCCGGGCTGAAGGATCCGAAGCGCCCCTCCGGCTCGTTCATCTTCGCGGGCCCCACCGGCGTCGGCAAGACCGAGCTGGCCAAGGCTCTCTCGGAGTTCCTCTTCGGCGATGAGGACTCGCTCATCAGCCTCGACATGTCCGAATACTCGGAGAAGCACACAGTTTCGCGACTGTTCGGTTCGCCTCCGGGATATGTCGGATACGAAGAGGGCGGTCAGCTCACGGAGAAGGTCCGCCGGAAGCCGTTCTCGGTCGTCCTCTTCGACGAGGTGGAGAAGGCCCACTCGGACATCTTCAACTCGCTGCTGCAGATCCTCGAGGATGGTCGCCTGACCGACTCGCAGGGTCGTGAGGTGGACTTCAAGAACACCATCATCATCATGACGACCAACCTCGGTACGCGTGATGTTTCGAGCGGACTCCAGCTCGGATTCCAGGTCGAGGGTGACACGAAGACCAACTACGACCGGATGAAGCAGCGGGTCAACGAAGAGCTCAAGCAGCACTTCCGTCCCGAGTTCCTCAACCGTGTCGATGACACGATCGTGTTCCCGCAGCTGAGCATGGTCGAGATCATCAGGATCGTCGATCTCTTCCTCGAGCGTCTCGACGTCCGTCTGGCAGATCAGGGCATGAAGGTCGACGTCACGGCCAAGGCGAAGGATCTGCTCGCCGAGCGCGGCTACGATCCCGTTCTGGGTGCCCGTCCTCTGCGTCGGACCATCCAGCTCGAGATCGAGGACACTCTGTCGGAGAAGATCCTGTTCAAGGAGATCGGACGCGGCCAGACCATCAAGGTCGACGTCAAGGGCGAAGGAAAGGACGCTGAGTTCACCTTCGAAGGCATCGAGACCGAGAGCCTGAAGCCCGCTGAGGATGATGACAGCGAACTCGCAGGTTTGGGTTCGTCCGGTTCGAGCGGATCCTCGGAGACCTCGGTCTGACCGTTCATCACCTTCTCGGATGACGCCTAAGAGTCCGGGGAGTCGGCAGCAGCCGGCTCCCCGGACTCTTTCGTGTTCGCCTCCGGTGATGGTGTTGAATGTCGGTATGAGCTCACACGCAGGCGACTTCGATCACGGACTGATCTCCGAGGACCATCATTCAAAGCACGAACTCCCAGGAGGTCTGTACCTGCGACGAGCGAGGACCGGCGACGTCAAAGGCATCGAAGCCCTGGTCGCCCCACTGGCCGGTGAGCGGATCCTGCTCGCCAAGGACACGGTGACCTACTTCGAGTCGCTGCAGGAGTTCTGGCTGGTCGTCGACCCGCAGCCCGATGGTTCCGAGATCCTCGCCGGCTGCGGCGCCCTGCACATCATCTGGGCGGATCTCGCCGAGGCGCGCACGGTCGCCACGTCACCGGACTATCGGGGCAGGGGAGTGGGCAAGGCGATCATCAAGCAGCTGCTCGCCGATGCTCGTGAGATCGGAGTCGACCGGGTGTTCTGCCTGACCTTCGAGACCGGATTCTTCGGTTCGCTCGGCTTCGAACCGATCAAGGGCATCCCCGTCTCACCCGAGGTCTACGTCGAGCTGCTTCACTCCACCGATGAGGGCGTCGCAGAGTTTCTCGACCTGGCCAGGGTCAAACCGAATACCCTGGGCAACTCACGGATGATCAAATACCTCTGAGGCAGACCCTGATCCTGCCCGTCACCGGCGGGCGTCGGTCTTGGCCACGCTCTCACCGGCCGGTGTAGGCGACTGCCGCACACGCACCGTCCAGTGGCGACGTCTGCCACGTTCGGGACCTGATTCAGCTGTTCGGCAATGCCAATCGGCCATCGACCTGTTGTGCCAGACCGTCGTCGACGAGGTCGGAGATGAGCCGATTGATCCTGTCCTGGTCCGCACTGAGTTCACGCACTCGCGCCACCGCCGTGGCCGTCGATTCGGCCAGTGAGTCGAGAAACACCGGGTCGAAGTCGGTCACCGAGGCGGTGAAGACGTCGAGCCGGACACCGCGTCGGTCGTCCCCGGCGACGTGCGCTGCCTTGAGGACATCCATGATCGCACCGCGCAGCTGTCGATCGGTGCCTGCCCACTTCTGAGTCTTCGGTTTCGTCGCCGAGGCGGGTCTGCCCAACTGGTTCCATGTGCAGATGTCCTGGAGCGGGCAAGCGGGGCAGTCGGGATTGCGTGCCGTGCAGACGAGGGCTCCGAACTCCATGACTCCGGCGTTCCATTCAACGTGCTTTTCCTCGGGCACCAGGGCGGCCGCCCAGGCAGTCTCCTTCCGGCCAGGTGAGCTGGTGGGGCGTTCCCGGCCCGCGAAGAGGCGGATGAGGACCCGACGCACGTTCGTGTCGAGCACGGTCGTCTTTCTGCCGAAAGCGAAGGAGGAGACCGCGGCGGCGGTATAGGACCCGATGCCCGGCAGTCGTTCGAGCTCTTCGGTCGTTTCGGGAACCCGGTTGTCCAGGTCCGCAGCGATGACTTCGGCGGCTTCCTGCAGTCGCAGCGCTCTGCGCGGATAGCCCAAGCGGTCCCATGCATGGAGGACTTCGGCGGTCGGGGCGGCGGCGAGGTCGGCCGGTGTCGGCCACTTGTCCATCCACGCACGCCACCGCGGTTCGACTCGGGCGACAGGGGTCTGTTGGGACATGATCTCACTGACGAGGATTGCCCAGGCGCTCGTGTTCGGGTGCCTCCACGGCAGGTCCCGGGCGGTGTCCTCGAACCAGGTGATGATGGTGTCCTGGACTCGTCTGAGCACAGGTTCGGACACCTCGGGGAAGGCGGAGGTCGACCCGGAGGGATTCGATTCGGGACCGGCTCGGTGTGTCATTTGGATGCTCAATCGCTTCGGCCTAGGCTCAAAGCGATGACTCCTTCCAATCGTGGTTCGCAGCCGAACAGAGCTGCCGGGCAGCCTCGCCAGTCTAGCGGGAAGCTGCCTGCTCACGTGTACCGCCGACGCCGCATCACGCTTGCTGTGGCCAGCCTCCTCGTCCTGGGGCTTCTCGTGCTCGGAATCGTCGGTATCGTCAAAGCCATCGGCGGCCGCAGCGACGGATCGGACAAGGTTGCAGCCGAGGAGACTACCCCGGCCGAATCGACGACGGCGGCACCCGTGCCGGATAAGAAGGCAGCGAGCGGAAAGTGCCCGGAGGACAAAGTCTCGCTGAAGGCCAAGGTCGATCCGAAATCCGTGAAGGACGGGAAAGAACCCGAATTCGGCATGGTCATCGAGAACGGCCACACCGCCACGTGCCTCATCGAGGTCGGTACCGATAAGCAGGAATTCATCGTCGAAAAGAACGGTGATGTCGTGTGGTCGTCGGAGTACTGCGCGGCGGCGAAAGACGAGAATGCCGAAGCTTCCACGGAGTTCGCACCGCAGTCGGAGAAGACTGCGAAGCTCAAATGGAACCGGATCAAGGTCGACAAGAACTGCAACCGCGAAGACGCTGACTTCGCCCCCGGCGACTACGAGCTCATCGTGAAGCTCGATGACAAGAAGAGCGAACCGACGCCGTTCGAGCTCGAGAAGAGCGCCGCCGATAAGGCCAAAGAGAAGAAAGCCGCGGAGAAGAAGAAGAAAGCCGACGAGGAGAAGAAGTCGGAAAAGGAATCCGGCGAGAAGGACTCCTCGGATGAGAAGCAGTCAGAGGAACCGCAGGACTGAGTCCTCAGGCACCACGGTAGGAGCCGACTCCCCAAGAGTTCCCGTCGTGGTCGCGGAAGTCGAATTCGCGGCCGCCGTAGTCTTGAGTCGCTACCGGTCGCACGATCGCATGCCCCAGGTCGACGATCTCCTGGTAGAGCCGGTCCACTTCTCGTTCGGTGTCGACGACGACGTAGATCGAGCTTCCGCCCACTGCATCGAGTGCCGATCCGTCGTTGCGGACCGAACCGAACATGATCCCGCCGTTGTCACCGAGCGCGAATTCGGCATGCTCGACGAGGGCCGGGTCCTGCTCATTGCGCACGAGCAGTCTTTCGGTGAACCCGAGCGTGACCAGCAGTTCGATCGTCGCTGCGGCATCGGTGGTCCGGAAGGCGGGAAAAACTGTCGTGGTCATGACACCAGGATGCTCCAAAACCAAGCGAAAGTCCCGAACTTTCTTACTTCTGCTCCCGAAGACCCTGCTTCGTCAGCATCAGTTCGACCGCCCCGGCGATGTGTTCGCACTCCTCGACCTCCATCTTGTCCGGTGCCGCCACATTGGTCATGGCTCCCTTGGCGACGACGGCATGGGTGATGCCCAGTCGTTTGGCTTCGTTGAGGCGTTGGCCGAGATTGGGGACATTGCGGATCTCCCCTGACAGGCTGACTTCGCCGATCGCGACGAGGTGGCGAGCCAGCGGCTTGCCGAGCAGCGCCGAGGCCAGGGACATGCAGATCGCGAGGTCGCTGGCCGGCTCGGAGAGCTTCGCTCCGCCGACTGTGGCGGTGAAGACATCGCTCTTGGCGAGGTTCGCCTGCGCGACATTCTGGCTGAGCACAGCCAGCATCATCGCCACTCGGGAGGAATCGACTCCGGAGACCGAGCGACGGGACTGGCCGCCGGCGGATTCTGTGATGAGCGATTGGACTTCGACGAGCAGCGGTCGCTTGCCCTCCTGCGTCACCGTTAGGCAAGTGCCGGGCGGATTCGCACCGCTGCGCGAGAGGAACAGTCCCGACGGGTCCTCGAGACTCTTGATCCCGTTCTCCTCCATATCGAAACAGCCCACGTCGTCGGTGGGGCCGAAGCGATTCTTCACCGCGCGCAGCATACGCAGACGCGAATGCCTCTCACCTTCGAAGGTGCATACGACGTCGACGAGGTGCTCGAGAAGGCGAGGACCGGCGATCGTGCCGTCCTTCGTGATGTGGCCGACGAGCACAGTCGGCAAAGATCGGGCCTTGGCTTCCCTGATGAGGGCGGAGGCGACTTCGCGGACCTGGGTGACTCCGCCGGGGATGCCTTCGACCTCGGAGGATGCCAAAGTTTGGATCGAGTCGACGACGAGCAGCTCCGGCTGTTCGGATTCGATCATTCCCAGTACCGACCCCAGATCGGTCTCGGCGGCGAGGAGCAGCGAGTCGGCCAGGGCATTGATCCGTTCGGCGCGCAGCCGCACCTGACCGGCGGATTCCTCACCGGTGACATACAGAACCTTGACCCCGAACATGGCGATCTTCGCGGCGACGTCGAGCAGCAGCGTCGACTTGCCGACCCCCGGCTCGCCGGAGAGCAGGACAACGGCGCCAGGCACGATGCCACCGCCGAGCACCCGATCGAACTCGGGGACGAACGTCGATCTCGCCTGCGCGAGCGTCGAGTCGATCTCGCTGATCGGCTTCGCCGCATTGGATTTCTTGACCTTCGTCTTCACCTTCGACGAGTTCGCGCCCTTCTCCTCAAGGGTGCCCCAGGCCTGGCATTCGGGGCAGCGTCCCAACCATTTGACCGTCGAATAGCCGCATTCCGAGCATGTGAAAGACATACCGCAATTCTGGCACGGGCCGCTGACACGAGAGTCCTTGCTCGAGAGTCCGGCCTCAGTGACAAGGAGAGCTGGCCGGTGCGCACTGCAGTGGGGGAGCTCGGTGAATGCAGAAGGGCGCCCGACGATGAGTTCGTCGGACGCCCCTGCCGGCAGAGTGCGGCAGCCAGGTCAGTCGAGCGTGGTGAGGATTCGGGGACCATCCTCGGTGATGGCGATCGTGTTCTCCGAATGGGCACCATTCGAACCGTCGGCCAGGCGCAGGGTCCAACCGTCCTTGTCGACGGACAACTTCTTCGAGGTGAACGACCACCAGGGTTCGATCGCCAAGGTCAGACCCGGTTTGAGGACCAAGCCGCGACCTCCCTTTCCGCGGTTGGGCACGTGCGGATCCTCGTGCATCGTGTGGCCGAGACCGTGCCCGCCGAAGTCGAGGTTGACGGGGATGCGGTGGGCATCGGCGACGTCACCGATAGCCTTCGAGATATCGCCGAGGCGATTGCCTGCTTGGGCGGCGCTGATTCCGGCGTCGAGGCCGGCCCACGTGGTGTCGATGAGGCGCTGGTCCTCGTCGCTGCCGTCGCCGACGACGACGGAGCGTGCGGCGTCGGCGACCCAGCCGTCGATGGATACGGCGAAGTCGAGGGTGAGCAGGTCGCCGTCCTTGAGGACGTGGCTGTGGGGCTTGCCGTGGAGGACGCCGTCGTTGACGGACAGGCAGATGACGTTGCGGAAGGGGCCTGAGCCGAAGGAGGGGGCGTAGTCCCAGTAGCAGGACTTCGCGCCGGCATCCTCGATCATCTTCCGCGCGGTCTTCTCCAGGTGCATGATGTCCATGCCCGGTTCTGCGATCGAGGTCAGCTCGGCCAAGGTCTTCGCGACGAAACGGCCGGTCACCGCCATCTTGTCGATCTCGGCGGGCGTCTTCAGCTCAATCACAGGGGTCTCCTTCGGCGGGGTGCAGGGTTTCGACGGCGTTCACCGGTCCAGAATCGATTTTAGTCCTCGGCGGTTGTGAAGTCGCGGCCGCACCCGGATCTGTGGGCAAGGAGACAGTTGCGGCGTCAAGTCACCGGAGGGCGGAGCCGCGGACTGTCCGTTTCGATCGTGTGGAAGCGAGAACGAAAGGCAGCGCGAGTGCCGCAAACCCCAAACACCACAGAGGCGCGGCTCCGTCGACTCCGAGGGCGAGTCCGCCGATCCACGTGCCGGAGACGATTCCGACCTGGAAACCCACGACGTAGGTGGCCGAAAGCACCGAGGCTCCTACACCTCCGAGTCTGACCACAGTCGACTGCAAGATGGCCGGTGCCGCCGCGACGGGAAGACCCCAGAGGATGATCGCGGGCACGGAGACGCTCTGGTGAATAGACACTCCCAGCGGCAGCAGTCCGGCGAAGACGACGACAGCCGAGCTGACCAGTCTGGGGCGGGCGTCGAGGAACGACGAAGCGAGCCACACGCCCACGACTCCGATCGTTCCGAAAGCGACGAGGAACACCGAATACCCGCCCCCGACGATGCGGTCCGCCGCCGCATATTGGCTGAGATAGGGGTAGAGGACGTAGATGCCGGTCACGAGGAGGAGCGTTGGCGCGGTGACGAAGACGAAGGTCCTCGCCGAGGCGGAGCGATCCTTGGCAGAGTGGCTGTCCGATCGAGGCGGAAGAGACGGGATGGCTGCGAGTGCAGCGAACGCGACGATTGCGGCGACGGTGGCGATGGCGAGAGAGCTTGCCCTCCAGCCGAAGGTCTGTCCGAACAGCGTGACTCCGGGTACTCCGGCCAGCATCGCGGCACTGCTGCCGAGGAAAACCCGTCCTGCAGAGCGCGATTGTCGATCGGCGGGCGCGAGTTCGGCGGCTATGAGCGGGGCGATGCTCCAGAGCGTGACGTGGGTGGAGGCAATGAACGCGCGGGCGATGATGACGACGATGAGGTCCGGGGCGATGGCGACAACTGTCTGTGCGAGCGCGAGAACTGCCAGCGCACCCACCAGGACGGATCGGCGCGGCAGGCGTCGGGTGGCAGCGGTGAATGGGAGGCCGGAGACTCCGGCGATGAGCGCATACCAGCCGATAAGCCCGCCGACCTCAGTAGGAGGGACGCCGAAGTCGGTGGCGATCTCAGGCATCAGTCCCGTCGGCAGCATCTCGGCGACGAGGAAGACGAAGACCGCTGCTGCCAGGACGAGAGTGGGAAGTCGATCTGTCGAAGCCGAATGCGCGGTCGAACGCGGTTCTGCAGGTGTTCTCACAAGTTCCTCCGAGTGAGGAACTCGTCGATGGCGCCGGCCCACAGTTCCGCCTCTGCGGGGGTGAAGATATGCCCCGCATCGTCGAGTTCGACGAGTTCGGACCCGGGGATGCCCGCCGCTAGGGCACGCGTCGAATCCGGGAGGACGATACGGTCTTGACCAGCGGCGATGACGAGTGTGGGCACACTGACCTCGGTAAGACGGCGGCGGATGTCGACCGATCGGGCAAGGCTCATCTGCGGAGCTCGGGCGCTTCCCTGGGCGGAGAGTCCGGCACGGACGTTCGCTTCGGCGGTGATCGAGGTTTGAGGGCTGAGAGCGGCGAGTGTAGCAGGGGAATTCGCAAGGCGGAGCATGGCGGCAAGGTCGTCCACGCGACCGGCGGCTGCCAGGCTCTCATACAGCGAGCTGAACGCGGCCAGTTGTGTATCAGGGCCAGCAAATCCTACGGTGAGGATGAGTCCGGAGACGCGGTCGGGATGGCGAAACGCAGCGGTGATGGCGACTGCCGAGCCTAGAGAGAGGCCCAGGACAGGTACGTGGTCCTGACCCTTCGCGTCGATCCCTGAGACAAGCTCGTCAGCGAGGGCATCGAGGCTGAGCGGCGCTGATCTGGATTCGCGCAGGCCGCTGCCAGGATAGTCGATACCGAAGAGCTGCCGGTGCTGAAGGTGCCCGGCGAGGTCGCTGAAGTTCTCGAGCACGGATCCGCCGGCACCGTGGGCGAGGGCGAGCGGTGCGCCGGAGCCGAGGGTGTGGAGATAGGGCAGTGACGAGGTACGAGTGGAATAGTCGTTCATGCCGATGACGTTATGCATTGACATGGATGTCAAGGTCAAGACCGGCTCTCTGCTTATCGGCGAGCTTGCTGCGGCGACGGGCGCGAGCAGGCGCTCGATTCGGTATTACGAGGAGAAGGGCTTGTTGGACGTTTCGCGCTCGCCTGCGGGATATCGTGAGTACTGTCCAGAGGCCGTGAGAACGATTGCACGCATTCGGCGGCTGCTCGATGCGGGGTTCAATCTCGACGCGATTGCGGTGATGTTGCCGTGCCTCGGAGACGACCCCGCTCGGCCCATCGACATGTGTCCTAAGGTGGCGGCCCAGATCCGTGAGAATGTCGAGAATATCGAAGCCGAGTCCGCTGATCTTGCCCGACGACGGCAGGTGATCCAGGAGCTCATCCGCGTCCGGTGACCCGGAGCCTGCACCTTAGTGAAAGCAACCTTGTCGTCCGGTAGGTTCAGATACATGCGGTACATCATCACTGCGTTCATCTTCGGAACGGTCTTCGCGAATTCATTGCTCACAGGTGCCTACGCGTTGGAAGAGGGCGATGGACTCTGGGCGCTGTGGCTGATCATTCTCCCGGCCATTGCCCTCGTCGGCCTGGGATCTCTCCTGTGGGAGTACAGAAAGCAGGAGCACAGAAGGCGAGAGTCAGCGAACGCGAGCCCCAAGGTCTCGTTCAGCTGAGGCGGGTGTCCGGCTTCTGCGGTCGTGCAATGAGCCAGCAGATCGGCCCGACGACGGGCAGCAGCAGGACGATGATCGCCCAGACGAGTCTCACCCGAGGGTCGAGTCCTGATCGGGCGATGCTCACCATTGCCCAGATGAGCAGGACGACGAGCAGTACGACGACTCCGGACCAGATCACGTCATAGGCGGCGGGCAGCAGCGGATCTTTGCTCATGGCATCAATCTACCTTGACTTTTGTACGAAAGTCGCTCGTTCAGGGGCCAGCGCGGATATCGCGTCGTGTACCACGTGATATGCGCGCTGGCACTTGAACGACGTGAAGGGTCGTCGGTGGGCCGGTCTGCGCTTCGATCAGCCCACCGGCCCACCGGTCGAGGACCTCACTTCGCCCCAGAGGACTCAGCTCTCTCAGAGGAACTCGACTCCCTGCGCCAGCGGCAGCTCGCCGGAGTAGTTGATCGTGTTCGTGGCCGGGCGCATATAGGCCTTCCACGAATCCGAACCCGACTC
This sequence comes from Brevibacterium sediminis, assembly GCF_013623905.1. Taxonomy (GTDB): domain Bacteria; phylum Actinomycetota; class Actinomycetes; order Actinomycetales; family Brevibacteriaceae; genus Brevibacterium; species Brevibacterium sediminis. Next base: position 28,233 of record NZ_JABKDD010000003.1, on the reverse strand, counting down.
GCGTCCGCCGCCGGTCTCCTTCTCACCGCCGAAAGCACCGCCGATCTCCGCACCGGAGGTGCCGATGTTGACGTTGGCGATTCCGCAGTCGGAGCGGGACAGGAACTTCTCGGATTCGGCGAGTTCGGCTGTGAAGATCGCCGAGGACAGACCCTGCGGCACCCCATTGTGGATCTCGAGCGCCTCATCGAGATCCGAATATGTGACGACGTAGAGGATCGGGGCGAACGTCTCTTCCGTGACCACTGCGCTCTGATTGGGCATCCGCACCACTGCCGGCTCGACATAGTGGGCATCGGGGCGTTCATCGGCGAGCACCCTGCCGCCTCCGCAGAGGATCTCGCCGCCCTCTGCCTCTGCCTGCTTGAGGGCCGCCTGCATCGCATCGAACGAACCTGAATTGATGAGCGGTCCCACGAGCACTCCGTCATCGGTCGGCGATCCGATGCTCAGCGTCTTGTATGCGGCGACGACCTTGTCGACGAACTCGTCGGCGATGGATTCGTGCACGATGAGCCGCCGCAGCGTCGTGCACCGCTGACCGGCCGTTCCGGCGGCCGCGAAGACCACTCCGCGCAGCGCCAGATCGATATCGGCGCTCGGGGCGACGATCGCCGCGTTGTTGCCGCCGAGCTCGAGCAGGATCTTGCCGAAGCGCTCGGCCACGACGGGTCCGACCTCACGTCCCATCCGCACCGATCCGGTCGCCGAGACCAGTGCCACCCGAGAATCCCTGACCATCACATCACCGATGTCCCGCCCACCGACGAGGACAGGTGCGAGATTCTCCGGTGCCCCCACCTCGGTGGCGGCCCTGGCCAACAGGGACTGCGCCCCGAGGGCTGCAAGCACGGCGTTCTCTGAGGGCTTCCACACGACCGCGTCACCGGCGACCAGGGCCAGGGCGGTGTTCCAGGAATACACGGCCACGGGGAAGTTGAATGCGGAGATGACACCGACGACGCCGAGGGGATGCCACGTCTCCATGAGCCGGTGACCCGGCCGTTCGCTGGGCATGGTCTTGCCCCACAGCTGCCGGGACTGACCGAGTGCGAACTCGCAGATGTCGATCATCTCCTGGACTTCGCCGGCCGCCTCGGAGGGGGTCTTGCCGGCTTCGACGGTGATGATCTTGGCCAGATCCTCCTTGTGCTCGCCGAGCAGCTGTCCCCACCGCTGCACCAGCTGACCGCGGACGGGAGCTGGCACGTCCCGCCAGGTCTCGAACGCGGTCTGGGCTGCGGCGATCTTGTCCGCCGCTGTCTGCGCGGTGTCCGCGGCGATCGTGCCGAGGCCTTGTCCCGTGATGGGGGAGCGGGCCGGAAGGCTCGCCGAGGCGGCCGATCCCTCAAGCACGGATGCGTCTACTCCGCAGGCGCTCAGCCCTGTGGTGAGGAGGTCGGTGATGGTCTGATCGGTGGGCAGTGCGGTCATTGCTGTCCTTTCGTCGTCTGCTGTGTCGATCGGCTGCTGCGCCGGTCGGTGGAGTTCGGTCGTTGCGGGGAGGTGGGAGATGAGGGGCGGGTGCGCGAGGACTCAGATCACATTGAGCTCCTTACGCAGTCCGGTGGTGGAGAAGCGTCGTTTGTCCATGGGAGTCACATCGACGAGGGGAGTGCGGCCGGTCATGAGGTCGGCGACGACCTCTCCGACGGCCGGGCCCATGAGGAAGCCGTGACCGGAGAACCCGCAGGCGTAGAAGAATCCCGGCCTCTCCTCGGCCTCGCCGATGAGGGCATTGTGGTCGGGCGTCATCTCATACAGTCCCGCCCACCCGCGTTTCGCTTCGACATCGCCGAGCTCCGGGGTGCGGGCTTCGATGTGCTCGGCCAGGGTGGCCAGCCAGTTCGGGTCGCGTTTGTCGTTGAAGGACCAGTCATCGACCTCATCGGGGCAGCCGAACAGCAGCCCGGCTCCTTCCGGGTGGACGTAGTAGCTGGTGGAGAAGTCAATCGTGAAGGGCATCCGCGAGGTGTCGAAATCGACGGGCTCGGAGACCATGATCTCCCGCCGCAGCGGCTTCACGGGCAGGTCGACCCCGGCCATGTCCCCGATGGGGCCGGACCAGGCTCCCGCCGCGACGACGACCTGTTCGCAGCTGATCGTGCCCTGATTCGTGATCACCGAGGTGGCCATGCGATCCGTTCCGCCGTCGGTGTCGAATCCGGTGACCTCGCAGTTCTTGACCACCGTGACCCCGCGCTCGCGGGCGGCGGTGACGAAGCCTGCGACGACGGCCTCGGGGGTGCAGTGACCGTCGCCGGGATTGAACGCTCCGGCGATCAGCCCTTCGGTGTTGACGAACGGGGCCAGCTCGGCCACCTCGGCGATGGTGAGCATCCGCGAATCCAGCCCCATCCGCTGTTGCAGGGCCACGTTGTCGGTGAACGCGCGCACGTCGTCATCGTTGTCGAGGAGGAACAGATAGCCGTTGCTGACCAGGTCGATGTCGACGCCGAAATCGGTTTCGAAGTTCCGCAGCACTTCGAGCCCGCGGGCGGCCAAGGCGATGTTGACCTCGTCGGAGAATTGGCAGCGCACACCTCCAGCGGCCTTCGACGTCGATCCGGCTCCGGGGGTGTCGCGTTCGACGATGACGATGTCGCGGACTCCGCGTTCGGCCAGGTGGTAGGCGATGGCCGCTCCCATGACGCCGGCGCCGATGATGACGACGGAGGCTTCGGCGGGCAGGGCTTTGGACGTGTCGGGGACCCCGTCGGTGTGAGGGGCGGTGGTTGATGCGGTGGGGGATTCCACGGTTCACCTCGCTGTCTGCTGCCGGGGCGACCGTCGTTGGTCGCCCCGGAAACGGAGAGTGCCGACGGCGATGTCGGCGTTTGTGTCTTGACTTCATTGTGGTTGCCATCACACTTAAGAACAAGCGAGAGTTTGTGAACACTGTGTTCAAGAAACCTAAAGACAGGAGAGCGCTGCCATGACATGGACGCTCGGACAGCTGCGCACTTTCGTCGCTGTGGCCGAACTCGGATCGATGACGCGGGCGGCCGACCACCTCGGCTACAGCGTCGGGGCCGTGTCCCAGCACATCTCAGCCCTGCGCAGGGTCGTCGATTCCGACCTGTTCCGACGGCGCGGCCGTGGGCTCGTCCTCGCCGAAGCCGGGCGCACCCTGCTGCCCAGGGCGCGGAACATCCTCGCCGCTCAGCAGCAGGCGGAGATGGCGATGCTCGGCCGGGACTTCCGCAGCGAGGCCATCGTCACCCTCGGCGTCTTCGGATCGGCATCGACGACGGCGCTGCCGAAGGTGGTGCGGGCGCTGGCCGAGCGCCATCCGCATATCGAAGTCCGGGCGCGGGAGATCAATGTCGAGACCATGTCGGCCGCCGTCATCGACGGGATCATCGACCTGGGGATCGGGATCAACTACCCGGCCGCGCCGCTGCCGCCGATGCGCGGGCTGAGTTGGGAAGCTGTGGCCGAGGAAGACTTCGGCATCGTCGTCCCCGCGGGGACGTCCCGGCCGAGCGATGACGATCTGGCCGAGGCCGACTGGATCCTACCGCCGGCTGAGGAGCTCTTCGGCCGCGCGATGCGGTTGGCCACCTCGGCGCTGGGAATCAATGCGAAGGAGACCCATATCGTCACGGACACCGCGGTCGCGCTGGCGCTCGCCGGAACCGGGCTCGGCCTGACCCTGGCGACGCCGATCATGATGTCGTTGGGTGGGTCCGAGGTCGACCTCCACCCCGTCGTCGAGGCGGGTGGACGCGAGATCATCGTGCTGACTTCCCCGGACCCCAGCGATCCGGTCCGGGCGGTCGCTAAGGTGGTCACCGAAGTCTTCGCCTGAGATTCCGGCCTAGGATAAGGACATGAGCTTCGACCATCAGTGGAATAAGGTACGCAGGGCCAACCCCGACCATTCGGCGAACTACGCGCAGCGGTGGCGAGATCTTGCGGCCGCCGGGCATGACATCGGCGGTGAGGCCAGGTTCGTCAACGCCATGGCTCCGCGGGGATCGCGCATCCTCGATGCCGGCTGCGGAACCGGCCGGGCCGGCGGACTGCTCATCGACGAAGGGCACACCGTCTTCGGCGTGGATCTCGACGAATTCCTCATCTCCGTCGCCGAGGAGGACTTCCCCAGCGGTGAATGGCACACCGGCGACCTCGCCGACTTCGATTTCGCCGGCGCCGGGATCACCGAGATCGATGTGGCCTTCTGCGCCGGAAACGTCCTGTCCTTCCTCGATCCCGCCTCGCGCCGGCAGACCTTGGGCAATATCAAATCGACGCTCAAACACGGCGGCCGGTTCGTGTCCGGCTTCGGTGCCGGACGCGGGTATGATTTCGACGATTTCATCGAGGACGTCAAGGCCACGGGGATGTTCGTCGACCAGAAGTTCTCCACCTGGGAACTCCGCCCCTTCGAAGCTGACAGCGACTTCCTCGTCCTCATCGCCGAAAGGCTGTGAGCCGGTCGATTCGCAAGGGCGGCAGAATTAGGCTGGGATCGACCCATACTGCTGATCAACTGAAGGAGAATGATCATGATCTTCATCGTCGTGAAATATGACGTGAAACCCGAAAGCGTCGAGAAGTTCCCCGAGGCGGTGCGCGCCTTCACCGAGGCCGTGCGGGAAGAGCCCGGCAACCTGTGGTTCGAATGGTCGAAGAGCTTGGAGAACCCGAACGAGTTCGTGCTCGTCGAAGCGTTCACCGACGAAGGTGCCGAACCTCATGTCAAGAGCGACCATTTCGCCGCCGGTCTCGAATCGATGCGCCCGCACCTGGCCACGACGCCGAAGATCATCTCCCGCAAGATCGACGGTGAAGGCTGGGACGAGATGGGCGAGCTCAAGATCGGCTGATTCGTCTCGGAGCAGCCGAGTCCGCACCCTTCACCAGGGCCCCTGGAACTCTTCCAGGGGCCCTTTCGACATCGCGATGAAAGCCTCGGTCGCCGGTGAGAGTTCGGCATCGCTGCGCGAAATGAAAGCGAAATCGACCGGGAAAGCGGGGGAGAGATGGGCCCAGGACAACTGGTCCCGCAGCGGATGGCGCTGCAGTTCTACGAGCGGCAGGATCGTGTCGAACGTCCCTCGTGAGACTATCTCCAGGGCCGCATCGCCGTATTCGACCTGGATGAACGGATCGAGGTCGATCTGCTCCGACTGTGCTCTCTCAGCAAGGAGCCGGCGCATCGGATCTCGAGTACCCCAGCTCGCCTCGGCGAGGACCAGGCGACTGGGCACAACCTGATCGAGAGAGACCGGGCGTCTGGTCCTCTCGCGATGAGCACTGATATAGACAACGTCGTCCGAGAGCACCGGCGCCGAAACCTGCAGTCCGTGCGGATCGACAGGCAGCTCGACGAGACCGGCTTCGAGGTCGCCGCGGCGCACTGCATCTGCGACGTCGGACGAATTGAGGCCGACGACCCTGACCTGCACGTTCGGGAACCGCTCATTGAAGGCGAGGATCAACGGAGCAAGCAGGTAATGCTGGGCGCTGCGGAACGAACCGAAGGAGACCTCTCCTCCCGACAGATCGGTGGTCACCTTCGCGACCCGTGAGACCTCGGCCGCGGCCTCGATCGCCGCCTTCGCCTTCGGCACGAGCTGCCGGCCCACGTCGGTCAGCCGCAGACGCGAGTTCGTGCGCACGAACAACGTCGTCCCCAGGCGTCGCTCGAGCCGCCTGATCTGCTCGGACAGACTCGGCTGAGCCATATGCTCCTTCGTCGCAGCGGCCGCGAACGACCCCTCGTCGACGGTGCGGATGAAGTATTCCAGCTGCCTCAGCGTCGGACCCTCACTCATGTCGACAGCATAACGCGCTCAAGGCTCAACCTTGGGCGGATGCTCTGATTTGCCGTCTTCCGCCTGTGTCGAGTTCTCGGCAGACTGTTGCCACCTGGTCAGTACGACGGATCCAAAGGGGGACCTCATGGCCGCAGTCACCTATCGCAGTGACGCACGTTTCAAACGCAGCATGACGCTGCAGTCCGCGATGTTCATCGCCATCGGCGGGCAGATCGGCTCGGGATGGCTCTTCGCAGTACTCTCGGCTGCCGGAATGGCCGGTCCTTCGGCCGTGATCTCCTGGCTCATCGGTGGCGCACTCGTCACCCTCATCGCCCTGTCCTGGATGGAGGTCGGCGCAGCACTGCCGTTCTCCGGAGCGATTGTGCGCTACCCCTATCTCTCACACGGCGGGCTCACCGGTTGGCTGATGGGCATGTCGTACTGGCTGGCCAATCTCGCTCTGCCGCCGATCGAAGCGGTCGCCGCAATCACCTACGTCGGCGGTCTGTTTCCCAATCTCGGGCTCCTCGAGACGCGACAGGGAATCTCGATGCTCGCCTGGCCCAACGGCATCATCACCGGCATCGTCGTGATGTTCGTATTCATGCTCATCAACATCTTCGGGGTCAAGCTGCTCAGCGAAGCCAACCGATGGATCACCTGGTGGAAGATCATCATCCCGACTGCCACCTTCGCCCTCCTCTTTCTCGTCTTCAACGCCGGCAACTACACCGACCACGCATTCTTCGGCAACGCAGGTGGCACGAAGGAAGGCTTCGGTGCGACCTTCCAAGCTGTGGCGATCTCCGGCATCGCCTTCGCCATGATGGGCTTCCGCGGTGTCATCGACTTCGCCGGCGAAGTGAAGAACCCCAAACGCAATATCCCCTTGGGCACCATCGGGTCCATCCTCATCCCTCTGGGCATCTACACCGGACTGCAGATCGCTTTCATCGGCGCCATCAACTGGGCCGACGCCGGAGTCAACCCCGGCGACTGGGCGGCACTGATGTCGAGTTCTTGGGCCGATGGGCCGCTCGGCGCCGCGCTCAAGGCTTCCGGGATCGCCCTCCTCGGAGCATTCGTGTCCCTGCTCCTCCTCGACGCAGTCATCTCTCCCGGAGCCGCCGGGTACCTCTACCTCGGCAGCGCCTCCCGAGTCGCCTACGGCCTGGCGACGAACAAGTTCTTCCCGTCCATCCTCACCCGGATGAACCGGCACGGCGTCCCGGCCTGGGCGATCATCGTCAACTTCGCCATCGGGCTGGCCTTCTTCCTCCCGGCCCCGAGCTGGTACCGCCTCGTCGGATTCATCTCCTCCGCCCTCGTCCTCTCCACACTCACCGCACCGGCGGCGATCCGAGTCATGCGACACCACGCTCCGCAGCTGCACCGGCCCTATCGTCTGCCGTGGTCGAAGGTGCTCGCCCCGATCGGCTTCATCGCCTCGACGATCACCATCTTCTGGTGCGGGTTCATCACCCTGGCCAACCTCGACGCCATCCTGCTCGGTTCAATGGTCTGCTACGCGATCTTCTTCAGCGTCAAGAACGGGTGGACGAAGCGGGCCCCCTCGATCGTCCTCTCCATCGTCTTCATCATCGCTTGGGTGATCGTGTGTGTCCGCGGAGGGTTCATCCTCGCCCCGTCGGACATGGCGGTCGATGACCCCGGGAAGGTCTATGAGTTCCTCATCGGCATCACCGTGCTCACCGTCGCCTTCCTCTTCGTGCTGCGGCTGATGACCAAGCGAGAGGGAGTGCGCCACCTGCGTGCAGGCTACTGGCTGGTGTTCCTACTCCTCGCCGAACTCATCCTCTCCGCGTTCAGCGAGTACGGACCTTTGCCGACCCCGGCAGTCATCTTCCCGTGGGACTCGCTCATCGCCGTCATCATCGGCTACATCGCCTACCTCGGGGCCGACAAGACCGGATTCGCAACTCCGGAGCTGAAAGCTCTGGAACAGGAGAGCATCGAACGCGAGGCCGCGAACGACGGCGATGACAGCTTCGACGACGTTCCTTCGACACCAGCACAGGAGAGGAGAAGTCCGGAATGAGCACAGCAGTCGTCACCGGTGCTGCCAGCGGAATGGGGCTGGCCACCGTGCGCACCTTGGCCGCCGACGGCTGGACGGTGGTGGGCATCGACATCGCCGAGGCGGTGGAAGAGGTGGACAACACCACCTTCCTCACCTGCGACATCACCGACAGAGACAGTCTTGGCCGGGTCCTCGGCGACTACCTCGGGGAACCGGGAGACGAACAGTCAATCGACCTCGTCGCGAACATCGCCGGCATCTTCCCGCCGACGACGATCGAAACCTACACCTCCGACACCGTGCGAGCGATCTTCGATGTCAACGTACTCGGCACTCTCAACGTCTCCGCCGAATCCCTGCCGTGGATGTCGCAAGGCTCAGCGATCGTCAATTTCGCCTCCGTCGATGCGTTCACCGTCTCTCCCGGCCAGCTCGTCTACGGGGCGTCAAAGGCCGCAGTCGTCATGGTGACAAAGAGCCTCGCCCTCGAGCTCGCCCACCGAGGGATCCGCGTCAATGCCATCGCCCCCGGCTGGGTCGACACTCCGGGCAACAAGGCCACCGGACGGATGGAAGCTGCCGCCGTCTCCGTGCCTCTGGGGCGAGTTGCCCAGCCAGAGGAGATCGCACGCTGGGTCGCTATCCTCGCGTCGGCCGATGCCGGATTCATGACAGGGGAGACCGTCGTCCTCTCCGGCGGGGACGTGATCCGCTGATGCCTCCCTGCGATACCCCCGCATATCTGCCCACCCCAATCCCGTCGGGAAGGAACCACCGCTATGACCACACCGAAGTACGCCGTCATCGGTGCCGGAGCCGCCGGTCTCTCCGCGCTCGCCCAGCTGCGCAAGGCCGGGATCGACGCGGACTGCTTCGAGAAGGACGACTGCGTCGCCGGACACTGGAACACCGACTATGATGCGCTCCACCTCATCACCGCCCGGGATCAGACGTTCTTCGAAGACTTCCCGATGCCGGCGGACTATCCGCATTTTCCGCGCCGAGACCAGGTCAGGGACTACATCGTCTCCTTCGCTGAAGAGTTCGCACTGACCGATCACATCCGCTTCTCCACCGCAGTCGAAGCGGTCGAACCGATTGGCGGAGCGGACTCGGCCGGCACAAGAGGATGGACCGTACGCACGCGGAGCAGCGACGGCACAGTTTCCGAACGCGACTACGACGCGGTGCTGGTCGCCAACGGGCACCTGCGTGATGCGAAGATCCCGAACGTGCCCGGGACATTCACCGGCAAGCAGATTCATTCCTCCGAGTATGCGAACACCGGCGACATCGACGGTGACCGGGTGCTCGTCGTCGGAGCAGGCAACTCCGGTTGCGATCTTGCAGTGGATGCAGCACAGAATCGCTTCGAGGTCGACATCGTGGTCCGCAAAGGCGTCTTCTTCCAGCCCAAGACCTACTTCGGCAGGCCCCGACAGATGCTTGAGTGGATGAACCAGTTCTCCGCCGAGGAACAGGACTTCATCGCACGCCTGCTCGCAAAGGTCTCACTCGGCGACAACACGGAATATCCCGGACTGCCGGCGCCAGCCGAACGTACCCTGGCTGAAGGCTACGCGGTGGTCAACGACCTTCTCCTCTACTGGATCCATCACGGGCGGATCAGCGTCCGCCCCGCAATCGAACGGTTCGACGGACGGACAGTGACCTTCGACGACGGCACACAAAGGGACTATGACACGATTCTCTACGCGACAGGGTTCAATCCGAGCCTTCCGTTCCTCGACGATCGGCTCGTTGCGAAGAACGGGACGATGCCCGTCAAACACGCGGCCGGAATCATCCCCGCCGGTCTCGACAACCTGTACTACATCGGACTGACTGCACCGCGAGGGCCGCAGATTCCCATCTACGGAATGCAGGCAGCGCTCGTGGCGAAGATGTTGCAAATTCAGGAATCAGGGACGGTCTCCGTCGCAGGGTTCCTCTCGGAGCGATTCCCACCGGAGCACGGCATCGATATCGTTCGTGCACCATGGCTGAAGGAACTCTCTGAAGTCGAGACGGCAGTCGATGCCCTCCTCTTCGCCGAGAAGTCGACGACGGCGACAGGAGCGCGAGCATGAGGACCGCACTGATCACCGGAGGAGCAAGAGGGCAGGGGCTCTCGCACGCCAAACGGCTGGCGGCAGCCGGGTGGGCTGTCGTCATCGGCGATGTCCTCGACGAGGACGGCACAGCCTCGGCGAAGGAGCTTTCCGACCTCGGGCACAGTGTCGATTATCGTCACCTCGATGTCTCCGATCCGGACAGCTGGGATTCGGTGATGGAATTCGTGCGCGATGAGCATGGCAGTCTGCACGGACTAGTCAACAACGCCGGAATCATCCACGTCGCCGACATCGTCGAGGAGTCACTGGAGGTGTGGAGCAGAATCGTCTCCGTCAACCTCACCGGCAGCTTCCTCGGACTGAAGGCGGCGTCCCCGCTGCTGGAGGTCGGGTCGTCAGTGGTCAATGTTGCATCTGTGTTCGGCCCGATCGGCGCCAGGGGCTACGCGGCGTACTGCTCGACGAAGGCGGGCATCATCGGGTTGACCAAGGTCGCCGCGCTCGAGCTGGCCGAACGGCGGATCAGGGTCAACGCCATTTGTCCCGGCGGGGTGTCCACGAAGATGAATGAAGACGAGCCTGAAGGCGGCGTCTCCGATGACACCCCGTTCGGTCGCCGCGCGGAGGTCGACGAGATCTCGGGAACCGTGGCATTCCTCCTCTCCGACGATTCCCGATTCATCACGGGCACGGAAATCACCATCGACGGGGGGCTGACAGCGAAATAGGTGTGTTGGCAGGTCGGAGAACTGTCTACACTCGGACCCATGGCGATCAAAGCGCAGAACATCGCATCGATCGAAAAGGCCCTGGGCGAACCATGGGCCGACACCCGTGCTCGCTTGGAGGCGGCCGGGGGAGCGTCGGCGAGTCACAAGGAACTCGCCGACGCTCTCTATCCCCAATTCGACGGCAGAGTCGACAACCACGGCTGGTGGGTCCAGGGCGCCGTCGTCGCCTACGAGCAGGAGATCGGACGTCGAGTCCCCGGCCAGCGCGCCGACGGCACCTTCGACGTCGCCGTCTCCCGCACCATTCCCGGCGATCGTTCCGCACTCATCGAAAAATTCGCGTCCCTCGTCGGCGACACCCTCAACGAGGTAGCCCTCGACGGTGATCCCCGCACCTCGGAGACAGCGAAGCGCTCCTTCTGGCGAGCCAACCTCGAGGGCGGCGCCAAGGTCGAAGCCGCCGCTGAGACGAAGAGCGAAGACAAGACACTCTTCGTCCTCACCACGTCGAAGCTTCCCAGCCCCGAAACCCTGGAGGAATGGCGGGCCTTCGGCAAGGACTTCCTCAAGCAGCTCTGAGCTCTGACCGTCCGGCAGCTCTGATCGACCGCCGGTGGAACGGCTCCGACCTCTTGTGAGCACGGCAGCTCCGAGACACCCGATCCGCCTCAGCCGATGATCGGGTTCCAGACTCCGAGCACGCGAGCTGCACCGATCGCGACCGCGCAGACGGCCAGACTGAGAAGCACCGCCACGAGATCTCGGACCGCGAACTTCGACCGCCTGCGCCACGTGCGTTCGGGACGACCGAATGCCCTCCCCTCCATCGCCATCGCCAAGGTCGTTGCCCGGCGAATCGAGACCACGAGCAGAACGAATACCCCGCTGAAGAGGCTGCCCGTGCGCCGCAGAAGCGAACCGCCCGCGACGCCTCTGGCCCGCCTGGCCATCGCCAGCACCTGCCACTCGCTGACGAGCAGTCCGAGCAGACGTGAGGCCGCGAGAACCGAGACCACGACGACCTCCGGCAGTCGCAGGCGCTGAATGAGCGCATCGGCGAGGTCACGCGGATCGATCGTCGACGCGAGAACGATGAGTGGGATCGCCAACGCCAGGGCACGGACGAAGATCGCCGCGGCCGCGGCCAGTGACTCCGTGGTGAACAGAATCGGACCGAAGTCGACGACCACATCCCCGGTCTTCTCCGCCAGCAGCGCTGTGCCCCAGGCCGCAAGCAGGGCTCCGGCGGGGAGGAACCACAGCCGCTTGGCCGCGGCCATCAGATCGAGTCCCGTCGCCGGCAGAGCCAGCAATGCTGCCAGCAGCACCACTCCGGCAGAGACGAGATCGATGCTCAGCAGCGCCCCGACCATGAGGATGAGCGCGACTGCGATCTTCGTCAGCGGATTGCACCGAGCCAAAGCGGTGGAACGCACCACGGGGATGAGCTGCCCCGGATCCTCTGCGGCGACCTCGGAGGCGGGGCGAGAATTCATATCGAGACTGTCACTCACCGCGATCACCCGCCCTGACATGCGAATCCGACCCACTGATGTCGGCTTGTTCTGCGCTGCTGCGGTCGCCGAGCTGGAGGAGATCGGCCCCTATGGCCTCGAGGAACGCCTGATCGTGGCTAACCGCGACCACCGCGGAACCGTGTTCCAAGACATCGAGGAACATCTCCACCAACCGCGCCCACGTCAGCGCATCCTGACCGAAGGTCGGCTCATCGACGATGAGTACCCGGGGCCGGGGAGCCAGCATCGCCGCCACCGACAGGCGACGCTTCTCCCCACCTGAGAGACTCTGCGGATGAGCCTGCGCCAACCCGGTGAGACCGAGTCCCTCAAGAAGCTCATCCACCCGTGCCTGCGACTCGGCGGCAGACCATCCGGCCAGTCGGGGGCCAAGCTCGAGTTCGGTCGCCACGCTCGAGGTGAGGAACTGGTGCGCCGGTTCCTGGAAGACCATGCCGATGCGCGCCGCCAACTGCTTCGACGGCCAGGCGAAAGGCCGGGCCCGTTTGGCTCCTTCCCGCAGGGCCGCCTCGGCGAGGACCTGCCCGGAGAATTCGGGCAGCAGACCCGCCAAGGTCAGGGCCGTCGTCGATTTGCCTGCCCCGTTCGCACCGACGATTCCGAGCGCCTGACCGGCACGCAGGCTCAGCTCCAGGCCGGCCGCGGTGGGGGCGGCCATGCGCGGTCGAGCAACGCTGAGCCGATGGGTGCGCAGCAGAACCTCGCCGAGGCGGCCCGTCGTCCTATTGATTTCTGCGGTTCCGCCTCGGCGCGAGTCGGGGGAGTGCCGCGGCATCCAGATTCCGCAGTCGACGAGTGTGTCGGTCAGGTCCGGATCGGAGAAGATCTGCGCGGGCGGACCTTGGGCAGCAATGCCGTCGCGGCCGAGCACGATGACCCGGTCGACGTGATCGATCCACAGCTCGACCCGGTGTTCGACGACGAGCATGGTCGCCTGTGTCTCGGCCTGCACGGTGAGCACGGCATCGCGGACCTCGGCGGCCGAGGCGGGATCGATATTGGCCGTCGGTTCGTCGAGGACGATGACCTCCGGGGCCATCGCATGGATCCCGGCCAGAGCCAGCCGCTGCTTCTGCCCGCCGGACAGAGCGGCACTCGGATGCTCCGGCGGCAGATCGAGTCCCAGCGCCTGCAGGGACTCGGGGACCTGAGCGTCGATTGTCTCGGACGGGAGTCCGAGGTTCTCCATCCCGAACGCCACATCATCACCGATGCGGGAGAAGATCACCTGAGAATCGGGATCTTGGAGGACCAGCCCGGTGCTGCCTCGGCGGGGATCCGGTTTCTCACCGCCGACGAGGAGTTCACCGGTGGCCTCACCCGATTCCTCGGGCAGGACACCGGCGACGGCGTGGAGGAACGTCGATTTGCCGGCCCCGGAGGCGCCGAGCAGCAGCACTTTCTCTCCGGCCGCGATCTGAAGGTCGAGTGGACCGACAGCCGGCTGGTCACGGTCGGTGTGCGACCATGAGAAGCCGGCGGCCGTGATCGGCAGCGCCATCAGCGCAGACGGCCGGAGGCGAAGGAGCTCAGAGCACCCGTGGCCGCGATCGCCCGATAGGCGAACCAGGCGCCGATCCCGGAGATGACGAGGCCGGAGACGATCGCGCAGACGGCGTAAATCGCCTGGAAGCCGAACTGCCATTCTGCGTTGTACATGATGTTCTCGCTCACGGCCATGAACGCAGCCGCCAGCATGCCCGATGCGGCGGTGACCCACAGGGTGAAGCGCTTGTAGCCGAAGGCGGCGAAGACGAGTTCGGCACCGAGGCCCTGCAGCAGACCCGAGAGCAGAACGGTTGCTCCGAAGTGGGAGCCGAGGACGGCTTCGACGATGGCCGCGATGAGTTCGCACAGGAGCGCGGCACCGGGTTTGCGGATGATCGCACCGGCGAGCGGACCGGCCAGCACCCAGAGCCCGGCGATGAGGCCGATCGACGGCGGGAATGCCTGGAAGGCGAGTTCGAGGACCTTCCAACTCAGCGCCAACACCCAGAACACGAGTCCCACGGCGATGCCGAGAACGGCGGTGGTGACATAGTCGACCACCCGCCACTGTTTGGATTTCGGCGCCGCGGTGAAGGCGCGTGAAGGGGTGGGTGTGGTGTTCGGCGTGGTGGTTTTCGGCATTGTGCCTCCTCATTTCAAGGAGGGGTGAAGAGTCTCGACTTCCTTCGACGGTGCTAACCGCATCAGGTTCGAGGGTCTGCAGCTTCTTCTGCACTCTCAGCGCCCCTGACGGCGCTCCCCTGTCGTAGCCACCACTGTACAACAGGGGAGCGGGGCAGCGACCGGGATCCGTGGCGACGCGGAGGCCGGGGGCGGTCATCGAGGATTCACTTCCCGTTCCCATTCCCGTCGATGGGCCTCGAACAATCGGACACTACTGGTCAGTAGGAATGGGCGGGTGAATACGCATCGACTTAAGAGACCGCTCAGTGCCCTGTCCGCCGCCACCCTGCTCGCCGCTCTGGTGGCGGCCCCGGTGCCCGTGCGTGCCGAACCATCTCTCGGCTCCGGAGGGCCGACCGCGACCCAGGGTGCGAATGCCGACTCTGTTCAGACTCGCAGCCCGGACCGGTCGGATTCGCCCGCCGAGGCGGATGCTGGGAGCGAGGCGATCACCGATACCGTGTTGCAGGTCGGGGCCGACTCCACGGCGCGCAACCTCTCGTGGATGAGTGAGAGTGCCGGTGGGGGAGAGATCCGGTGGGCGCCGGCGAGTGAGCTCGTTGGCGGAAAGCTCCCCGCCGATGCTGACAAGGCTGAGACCACGGACTCGGGCCTTGCCGCCGACCTCAAGCGTCACTTCAACCATGCGAGCATGACCGACCTGAAACCTGGCATTGACTACGCCTACCAGGTCGGCAGCGAAGAGGACGGGTACACCGAGGTGCAGCAGTTCACCACAGGGTCTGCTGGAGGAGACGACGAATTCCTCGTCTTCGGCGACCCCCAGGTCGGTGCCGGAGGCGGGGATCCAGACGACGCTGCCGGTTGGGACCGGACCCTGTCCTCGGCGGCGGCCACTGCTGACGACCCGAGCTTCTTCTACTCGCTGGGAGACCAGGTCAACTCCGCCGGCAACCAGGAGCAGTACGCGCAGTACCTGGCACCGGAAGCGACCCGCACGATCCCGCAGGCGACGACGATCGGCAACCACGATGTGTCTTCGAAAGCCTACGAGCAGCACTTCAACCGACCCAATGTCAGCCAGGATCACGGCGGTGGCGGCGTCATCACCTCCGGCGGCGACTACTGGTTCATCGAGGACGGGGTCCTGTTCCTCAACATCAACTCGAACAGCCCGGACATGGATGCCCACGCCGAGTTCATCGACGAGGTCGTCGCCGAGCACGGAGACCAGGCACGCTGGACTGTTCTCGGGTTCCACCACTCGATCTATTCGACGGCAACCCATTGGGACGACCTCGACGTCAAACGGCTGCGGAAGGCGATCCCTCCGGTCGCGGCCCGCAATGACATCGACCTCGTCGTCTCCGGCCACGACCACATCTATAACCGCACCTTCCTCATGGACGGCGAAGGCAAGCCTGTTGAGGGCTCCGAAGCGGGAGCCGAGGAAGAGAAGGAAGACGGGCAGACGCTCTACCTCACGCTGACCTCGTCATCAGGGTCGAAGTTCTATGACTACGTTCCCGGCCTCGACTGGGAAGGCAAGAGCGTCCACAACGACGTGCCCGCCTTCACGCGGGTCCGGGTCAGCGACGAGGCGCTGCGGGCGACGACCTATGAGGTGCCGGCAGGTGGGCCACCGGCCGATGGTGAGCGCGCGGAAGCGCAGGCCGCAGCCGAGCAGATCGACGATGTCGAACTCAGGCGCGCCGAGGCGGAAGAACCCGCCCCGGATGACGACGCCGGTGCAGACGCCGGTTCCGGCGCCAGCGCGGGTGCCGACTCCGCGGCAGGTGCTGATGATGCAGGTGCGAATGATGACGCCGACAGTGCAGGAACGAGCGACGACGCGGACGCAGGTGCCGATGATGCCGGAACCAGCGACGACGCTGGTACGGGTGGCACCGCCTCCGACAGCGCCGCCTCCGACGGTGCTGCCTCGGGTGGTGTCGGGTCTGACGGTACCGACGACGAGAACGGAACAGACTCGGGGACAGCAGATGCCGGCACTGCCGACTCCGGCTCCGAGGCAGATGCGACCGAGGCGAACGCCGCAGGAACGGGCGATGATTCGGATTCATCCGGGACCGCATCGGCGAGTGGGGATGGAGACCTGCCCCGCACCGGCGGTGGGCTCGCACTGCCCTTGGCCGTCGGCGCGGGAGCGCTGGCACTCGGTGCGACACTTCTCGTGGTGAGCCGTCGCCGCCGAGGTGCCGGGCTCAGCTGATCGGCACAGCCGTGCTGATCAACCCGGCGCTGTCGATTAGCTCGGAACCACCATGACCGGACCCTCGGCGTGGTTGAGGACTCCGCGCGAGACGGATCCCAGCAGTGCGCTGCGGATCCGTCCGCGCCCACGGGTGCCCATCACCGTCAGCTGTGCGCGGGAGCTGATCTCGACAAGAGTCTCAGTCGGATCGCCGACCGGCACCGAGGTGGTCACCGTCAGATCCGGGAACTGCTCCGACAGCGTCGCGGCTTCCTTCTCGAGTGATTCGGTCAGCTGCCTCTGTCGACGCGCGGTGACCTCGGAGCTGAGTTCGAGGTCGGGGTACCAGTAGAGCCATTCCTCACCGGCCGGCAGCACCACGACGAGTTCGAGTTCCGTGCCGCGTAAGGCGGCCTCGGCGGCTGCCGTGAACATGGCGACCCGACCGGTGTCGGAACCGTCGACCGCGACGACGACTGGGCCGTTGCCGGCCGTTGCCGAGGCCGACCGTTCGGAAACGACGATCGTCGGGCAGTGAGCGTGGGCAGGCAGCGCCGTGGACACGGATCCGAGGACTCGACCCATGAAACCGCCGCGGCCGCGGGCGCCGACGATGGCGACCTCGGCATCGGCGCTGAGCGTGACGAGCGCACCGGCGGAATTGCCGGGTGCCGTGCGGAAGGACTTCTCACCGGAGTAATCGCGCAGAAGTTCGACCGCCTCGGCGAGGGTCTTCTCTGCTTCCTTCTTCGCCTTGTCATCCTCGGGTTCACTGGGGATGGAGGCCATATTCGGATAGATCATCGTCGGCAGCTCATAGGCGGTGACGACGGTGAGAACGGTTCTGCGGCGTTCGGCCTCGACTGCGCCGTAGCGGACGGCTTGGGCGGCGAGTTCCGAGCCGTCGAAGCCGACGAGGACGCCGAGTTCGAGGTTGAGGCCGGATTCGGACGAACTGGTTTGAGCAGACATCTCGCACCTCTCGATCGGGGCCTGTCCAACCCAGACGCCGACGACGGCCCCGACTGGCGGTATCGTCCGCGTCGCTTTCAGTCTACCAAGACGGTTCTACAACTTGTAGAAAAAACGTGGGGCGAGAAGGTCCGTCTCACCTGGGCGTGCATCCGGCTCAGACGCGGAAGCCCAGATGGGCCAGTGCGATGCGCAGGATATGGTCCTGGCCGTAGCAGAGCTCGCCGACGATATCGGGACGCATGGTCTCCTCGGGGGTCAGCCAATCGAGGCTGAGGGCATCGGCCCGCGGGGTGCATTCGCCGCGGACCTCCATGATGAAGCACATGGCGATCGCATGCTGGCGCGGATCGTGGAGGAGGGCCGAACCCTCGGTGGGGAAGTACTCGGCGATGTGGAACGGGCTGATCGCAGGCGGAATGACCGGCAGCGCCATCGGGCCGAGGTCGTTCTCGGCATGACGCACCAATGCGGTTCGGATCGTCTCGTGGAAGCGGATCCGCCCGCCTACGACCTCGCGTCCGAGGGTGCCGTCCTCGAGGCTGCGCAGCAGCAGGCCGATGCGTTCGACATTGCCGGTCTCGCCCACCCGCACCGGGATGGCGTTGACATAGGGGATCGGCATGCGTCTGCGCAGGCGCGCGTATTCCGCGTCGTCGAACCAGTTCTCGTCGAAGTCCAGGGCAGTCCGAGTCATGACCCAATATTCCCACAACCATCCCTCGCGGCAGAAGAGCATGGGGACCCCGTTGGTGAACTGGGACACGCTTCGGGTAAAATATCTTGATGTCGAGATAAATTTCCGACCGGCAGGGACCTGTCGAGTGACGTGGCCTACAGTTGTGTCAGCACTATGTGACCATTTCCGGTCAAGGACTATGAAGGGGTATCCATGATCAATCATGAAGTCCGCACCTACAAGAGCTCAGAGAACCTGGCTCGCGAAGATCAGCTCGCATGGAAGATCGCCGAGGTCGCATCCGACCCGACGCCGGTCGATTCCGAAGTCACCGAAATGGTTATCAACCGCGTCATCGACAACGCTTCCGTCGCTGCCGCATCCGTGCGCCGCTCCGCTCCCACCCACGCTCGCGAGCAGGCTCAGGCTCACCCGTTCAATCCCGGTGCCAACATCTTCGGCCTGCCGGTGAGCGACCGCTTCTCACCGGAATGGGCCGCTTGGGCCAACGGTGTGGCCGTGCGCGAACTCGATTTCCACGACACCTTCCTCGCCGCCGAGTACTCACACCCCGGTGACAACATCCCGGCAGTGCTCGCAGTCGCCCAGCACAAGGGCATCGGCGGCAAGGACCTCATCAACGGCATCGCCACCGGCTACGAGATCCAGGTCGACCTCGTCAAGGGAATGTGCCTGCACGAGCACAAGATCGACCACGTCGCCCACCTGGGCCCCTCGGCCGCAGCCGGCATCGGCGCCCTGCTCCACCTGCCCACCGAGATCACCTTCCAGGCCGTCCAGCAGGCCCTGCATGTGACCACCGCGACCCGTCAGTCGCGTAAGGGCGAGATCTCGTCCTGGAAGGCCCACGCTCCGGCGTTCGCCGGCAAGATGGCCGTCGAATCCGTCGACCGTGCGATGCGCGGCGAGGGAGCCCCGAACCCGATCTACGAAGGTGAGGACGGCTTCATCGCCTGGATCCTCTCCGGTCCCGAGGCCCGCTACACCATCCCGCTGCCGGGCAAGGGCGAATCGAAGCGTGCGATCCTCGACACCTACACCAAGGAGCACTCGGCCGAGTACCAGGCTCAGGCGCTCATCGACCTCGCCCGCAAGCTCGGCGGGCAGATCGAGGACCTTTCGAAGATCAAGCGCATAGTCATCCACACCTCGCACCACACCCACAACGTCATCGGCACCGGTGCGAACGATCCGCAGAAGATGGATCCGAAGGCCAGCCGTGAGACCCTCGATCACTCGATCATGTACATCTTCGCCGTGGCCATGCAGGACCAGGGCTGGCACCACGAGCACTCATACGCTCCCGAACGCGCCGGCCGTCCCGACACCGTCGAGCTGTGGCACAAGATCGAGACCACCGAGGATCCCGAGTGGACCCGCCGCTACCACTCGATCGACCCGAACGAGAAGGCCTTCGGCGGACGCGTGGAGATCGAATTCGAGGACGGCTCGACGCTGACCGACGAGATCGCCGTCGCCGACGCCCACCCCTTCGGTGCTCGTCCCTTCGCCCGTGCGAACTACATCGAGAAGTTCAAGACCCTGGCCGAGGGCATCGTCTCCGATTCGGAGCAGACCCGGTTCCTCGATCTCGCCGAGAACCTCGAGAGCCTCGACGCCAAGGGCGTTGCGGAACTGAGCTTCACGGTCGACGGACTCGAGCACAGCGGATCGAAGGGCATCTTCTGATGCTCGGCGCACAGGCAACCCCCGCCGAGCGCCGCGCCAAGTTCCGCGAGCTGCTCGCAGGCGACGAGATCGTTCAGTTCCCCGGCGCCATCAACCCGATCAACGCTCAGATCATCGAGCAGACCGGCTTCGAAGGCGTCTACATCTCCGGTGGCGCGTTCTCCGCGGCCATGGGTCTGCCCGATATCGGGCTGACCACTCTCACCGAGGTGGCCGACCACGGACGCAATATCGCCCGAGTGACGAACCTGCCGACCTTCATCGACGCCGACACCGGATGGGGCGAAGCCATGAACGTGGCCCGCACCGTCCAGGAGTTCGAGGACGCCGGAATCTCGGGCATGCACCTGGAGGACCAGGTCAACCCGAAGCGCTGCGGCCACCTCGACGGCAAGGAGGTCGTGACCGCGGCCGAGATGTCCAAGCGCATCAAGGCCGCCGTCAAGGGGCGCCGAGACGAGAACTTCGTCATCTGCGCCCGCACCGACTCCCGCGCCGGGGAAGGCCTCGACGCCGCCATCGACCGGGCGAAGGCCTACGCCGATGCGGGAGCGGACATGATCTTCCCAGAGGCGATGCGAGATCTCGGAGAGTTCGAGAGATTCGCCTCCAGCGTCGATGTGCCGATCCTGGCGAACATGACGGAATTCGGAAAGAGCGAACTGTTCACCACCGAACAGTTGGCGAATGTCGGAGTCAAACTTGTGATCTACCCGGTCACGACTCTGCGCATCGCCATGGGTGCGATCAAATCGGGCCTGCAGACCATTCGGGACAAGGGCACTCAGGTGGACCTGCTCGAGGGCATGCAGACCCGCGCGGACCTGTATGACACGATCGACTACGCGGCGTACAACGAGTTCGATGCCGCAGTCTTCAACTTCTCACAGGAGGGTCACCAGTGACCGAAGAAATCAAGAAGGGCCTCGCCGGTGTCGTGGTCGACACCACCGCAGTGTCCAAAGTGGTCCAGGAGACCAACTCGCTGACCTACCGCGGCTACCCCGTGCAGGAGCTCGCCGCCAAGCGCAGCTTCGAGGACGTCGCCTACCTCATCTGGAACGGCGAACTGCCCACCGAGGCGCAGCTGGCGGAATTCCAGGAACGCGAACGCTCCCAGCGTGAGATCGATGGCAAGCTCGTCGACCTCATCCTCGGCCTGCCCAAGGACTGCCACCCGATGCACGTCGTGCAGACGGCTGTGGCCTACCTGGGCGCCGTCGACCCCGAGGCCGACACCGAGGGTGCCGAGGCGAACCTCGCGAAGGCCGAGCGTCTCTACGCCCAGCTGCCGACGATCGTGGCCATCGACCACCGTCGCCGTCACGGCCTCGACCCCGTCGCCCCGACGAAGGACCTCGGCTACGCCGCGAACTTCTTCAAGATGGTCTTCGACGAAGTTCCTGCCGAGGAGGTCGTACGCTGCTTCGACGTGTCGATGATCCTATACGCCGAGCACTCGTTCAACGCCTCGACCTTCACCGGTCGAGTCATCACCTCGACCACATCGGACCTGTACTCGGCAGTCGCCGGTGCCGTCGGGGCGCTCAAGGGACCCCTGCACGGCGGAGCGAACGAAGCCGTCATGGCGATGCTCGAAGAGGTCGGCACCGCCGACAAGGCTTCGGCCTGGATCGACGAGGCACTGGCGAAGAAGGCGAAGATCATGGGCTTCGGCCACCGCGTGTACAAGAACGGCGATTCGCGCGTTCCCACCATGCGCAAGGCCTTCGAGGACATGGTCGCCGTCAAGGGTGCGAACGATCTGCTGGATCTGTACAACACCTTCGAAGAGGACTTCGTCGGGCGCAAGGGCATCTACCCGAACCTCGACTACCCCTCGGGCCCGGCCTACCACCTCATGGGCTTCGACACCGAGCAGTTCACCCCGATCTTCGTGATGGCCCGCATCACCGGCTGGACCGCTCATATCTTCGAGCAGCAGGCGAACAACGCCCTCATCCGTCCCCTGAGCGCCTACGACGGTGAGGACCAGCGCGAGGTTCCCGACAACCGGGGCTGACCTCTCGAAAGGCAGAACACACATATGAGACCAGACGGCTCCTACCGTCCGGTCGATCTCGAGGGTTTCGACTTCACCGTCTCCGGTGGGGTCGGAACTCTCGTCATTGATCGGACCGAAAAACGCAATGCGATCTCCCGGCCCATGTGGCGGGCGCTGCCGCAGATCATCGCGAACGTCGATGCCGACGATTCGATCGGCGCGCTGGTGATCACCGGGGCCGGCGGGCACTTCTCCGCCGGTTCGGACATCGCCGACCTCAACGTCGCACTCGCGGACTTCTGGGAACTCAACTCCACCGCCGAGGCGGCCCTTGCGAGCTCGCGGACACCGACGATCGCCGCCATCACCGGCAACTGCGTGGGCGGAGGGACGGAGATCGCCGCGGCCTGCGACATCCGCATCGCCGCCCCCGGAACGATCTTCGGCGTCACCGCAGCCAAACTCGGACTCGTGTACCCGGCCGGACCCACGAAGCGGCTGGCTGAGATCCTCGGCGACGCCTGGGCACGGTACCTGCTCATCACGGCCTCGATCGTGAAGTTCGAGAAGATGGCCGAACTCGGGTTCTTCCACGAAGTCTCCGACACCCCGCTCGAGACGGCACAGGCCCTGGGGGAGCGGATCGTGGGACTGTCCCGGCTCAGCCAGGTCGGTGCCAAGGCGATCCTCGACGGTGAACTGACGGAGGACACGGAGCCGCCTCGGTGGCTCGATGACGCCTACCGGGACGAGATCATCCGCGGTCAGGAAGCCTTCTTCGCCAAGGAGCCGCCGGAATTCGGCTTCGCCAAATCCGCATGGCAGAACGGTCCCCAGGTTCGTTCTCACGGAGTCCCGCGGAGAGGATAAACTGAGCGAATGCGCCTAGCAGTCCTCGATATCGGCTCCAACAGCGTCCACCTCCTGGTCGTCGACGCCCACGTCGGAGCACCGCCCCTGCCGGCCACCTCGCACAAGGAGGTGCTCAGACTCGCCGAATTCCTCAGCGACGACGGAACGATCGACTCCGAAGGGCAGGAACGGCTGCGCTCCTTCATCGCCGATGCCGTCGAGATCGCCGAAGACCAAGGCGCGGAGCAGATCCTCGCCTTCGCCACCTCGGCGGTCAGGGAAGCTCCGAACGGGATCGGACTCATCGAATCGATCAACGCTCAGCTCGGGGTCACCCTCAACGTGATGTCGGGTCGGGACGAGGCCCGCGTGACCTTCCTCGCCGCCCGCCGCTGGTTCGGGTGGTCGGCCGGGAAGATCCTGTTGCTCGACATCGGCGGCGGCTCGCTCGAGATCGCGGCGGGTCAGGACGAATACCCGCAGGCGGCCGTGTCGGTTCCGCTCGGCGCCGGACGCACCTATTCCGAGTTCCTCCCGGACCCGATGCCCACTGAAGAGGACATCCACCGCCTGCGCAAACATGCCCGGGCGCAGATCGGACGCATCGCCGGCGACATCAACAGGGTCGGAGTGCCCGACCAGGTCGTCGGGTCGTCGAAGACCTTCCGCTCGCTGGCCCGCATCGCCGGCGCAGCCCCGAGCGGAGACGGAATCTATGCTCCGCGGAAGCTCTTCCGCCGCGACCTCGAAGGCATCATCGACACCCTCGCCTCCCGCACCCCAGCGGAACGTGCGACCCTGCCCGGCGTCTCCGAAGCCCGAGCCGGACAGGTGCTGGCCGGAGCGATCGTCGCCGAGGCGGCCTTCACGATCTTCGACATCGGCGTCATGAACATCTCCCCATGGGCGCTGCGTGAAGGCATCATCATGCGCAAACTCGACCTCCTCGACTCGGCCGAACAGTCATCGGCGATGCGCGTCGAGCCCGTCGCCGCCCTCGACTGAGTCTTCGGCGGGTCGCATGCCGGCGTTTCCGGACACGGTTGAGCCGCTTTCGCTTCTGTCGGATTGCTACCGGAATTCAGGTTCGCCTGCTAGTTTTTGATTAGTCGCCGAGGCGGCACCCGCACTGATCTGCCCGTGCCGACATCGGTGAAAGCCCGAATCTTCTGACGGAAAGCACGAATCTGCTGATGCGAAATGGTGAGCTGTCCCCGAACTTCCGCGACCAGGCGCTGGAGACTCTGAAGAAGACGAGCGCGGCCGACCCGCTCGACGTCTTCGTCGTCGGCGGGGGAGTGACCGGAGCAGGATCGGCCTTCGACGCAGCCACCCGCGGACTCAAGGTCGGCGTTGTCGATGCCAAGGACTGGGCCGCGGGCACCTCGTCCCGGTCCTCGAAGCTCATGCACGGCGGACTGCGCTACCTCGAGATGCTCGACTTCAAGCTCGTCGCCGAGGCGCTCAAGGAACGCGACCTGCTGCTCCAGCACACCGCACCGCACCTCGTCGAACCTGTCGCCTTCGTGTTCCCCTTCGAGCACCGCCTCATCGACCGGGCCTTCATCGGCTCCGGCGTGCTCCTCTACGACACGATGGCCACCCGGCCGGGCCGCAAACGGGCTGTGCCGATGCACCGCCACCTCGGGAAGAAGGCACTGAGCGCCCACTTCCCGGGCTTGGCCGACGACGCCGCCGTCGGAGCCCTCGAATACTATGACGCGAAGGTCGACGACGCCCGCTTCGTCATGAACCTGGTCCGTTCGGCCGTGAGCTACGGAGCCGCTGCCGCCAACCACGTCTCCGTCATCGGCTACCTCCACGACGGCGATCAGGTCACCGGCGTCCACGCCCGGGACGAGATCACCGGTGAGGAGTTCGACATCCACGCTCGCCGCACCATCCTCGCCGGGGGAGTCTGGACCGAAGAGCAGCAGGATCTGGCGAAGGCCGATGCCGGGCTCAAGGTGCTCGCCTCGAAGGGCGTGCACATCACCGTGGCCGAGGACAAGATCAAGGCCGACCCGAACACCGGAATCATCTCGAAGACGGAGAAGTCCGTCCTCTTCGTCATCCCGTGGGAAGGCTACTGGGTCATCGGCACCACCGACACTCCGTGGAACGAAGACGTCGACGCACCGGTGGCGACCTCGCAGGACATCGACTACCTGCTCGAACATGCCAACGCCATCCTCGCCGACAAACTCACCCGCGAGGATGTCATCGGCGTCTACTCGGGACTGCGTCCGCTGCTCCAGCCGGTCGTCAAGGAAGGACAGGCCTCGACGAAGGTCTCCCGCGAACACACCGTGATGGAGGTCGAGCCGGCCCTCGCCGCGATCGCCGGCGGCAAGTTCACCACCTACCGAGTGATGGCCGAAGACGCCGTCGATTTCGTCCTCGGCGACGATGCGAAGGACCGCAGGTCACTCACCGAATCCGTGCCGCTGCTCGGTGCCCAGGGCGTCGGTGCACTGAGGCGCGGCCAATCCGGAATCGCGGAGAAGTTCGGATGGGACGAGGACCGCGTCAAACGACTCATCCGCCGCTATGGCACCCTCATCGAGGATCTGCTCGACCTCGTCGATGAGGATCCCGAACTCGGTCAGCCTTTGGACGGCGCCGAACGCTACCTGCGCGTCGAAGCCCATTACGCGGCCGCCGCGGAGGGGGCCGTCCACCTCGGCGACATCCTGGAGCGGCGGATGCGGCTGAACTACGAGACTCGCGACCGGGGGAAGAACGCCGCCGAGGCGGTCGCGGCCATCGTCGCACCCGTCCTCGGGTGGGACGACGACCGGCAGACGGCCGAGGTCGAGGCGTTCAACGCCCACGTCGACGCCCAGGTCGCGGCCGAGTCCACCGACGATGACGCCTCGGCGGCGGCCCTGGTCGGTGCGACTCTCCACTGAACCGTTCACAGAGAAGTGCGGGACCACAACGGAATACCGACAATCGAATATCGACAGACCTCGGAGCACCCTCCGGGTCGACCATCGACCGGGACACCCTCCGGAAAGACAAACAATAGGAGTTTGTGAGATATGGGCACCATCTTCCTCTTCGAGATCGCCGGTACGGCGATGCTCATGCTGCTCGGCGTCGGCGTCGTCGCCAATGTCGTCCTCGGCAAGACCAAAGGCAACGGCGGAGGCTGGCTGCTGATCTCCTTCGGCTGGGGCCTCGCGGTCTTCGCCGGTGTCTTCGTCGCTTATAAGACCGGCGCACACCTCAACCCCGCCGTGACCTTCGGCATCCTCGCCAGCGGAGCCGACGAATATGCACCCGGCATCGCCGTGACTTTCGGCAACACCATCGCCTATCTCGCGGCCGAGATGATCGGAGCGATGCTCGGCGCGGTCCTCGCGTGGGCCGTCTACAAGAAGCACTACGACGAGGAGAAGGACGCTGGCAACATCCTCGGCACCTTCTCCACCGGTCCGGAGCTCCGCTCCTACGGCTGGAACTTCGTCACCGAGGTGATCGCGACATTCGTCCTCGTGTTCGTCATCCTCCTCTTCGGCAAGACCCCACACGAGCTTGGACCCTTGGCCGTCGGCCTCCTCGTCGTCGTCATCGGCGCTTCGCTGGGCGGGCCCACCGGCTACGCCATCAACCCGGCGCGTGACCTCGGTCCGCGCATCGTCCACGCACTGCTGCCGATCCCGAACAAAGGCGGCTCCGACTGGGCGTACTCGTGGGTGCCGATCGCCGGACCGCTGGTCGGCGGCGTCGTCGCCGGTCTGGCCTCCCAGGCATTCGTCTGAGTACGATCACAGACAACTGAGCACGCTCACAGACAAACCACTTCGACACAGGAGTCAGAATGAGTCAGGAAAAGTTCATCCTCGCCATCGACCAGGGCACCACCTCGTCGCGGGCGATCGTCTTCAACCATGACGGGCAGATCGTGTCGTCCGGCCAGCTCGAGCACGAGCAGATCTTCCCACGCGCCGGCTGGGTCGAACATGACCCGATCGAAATCATCAAGAACACCAACGAGGCGATCGGTCAGGCCCTGGCTCGGGCGAACATCAACCGCCACCAGCTCGAAGGCGTGGGCATCACGAACCAGCGTGAGACCACCGTCATCTGGAACAAGAACACCGGCGAACCCGTCTACAACGCCATCGTGTGGCAGGACGCACGCACCCAGAAGGTCTGCGATGAACTCGCCGGGGACGAAGGACCGGATAAGTACAAGGACCGGGTGGGTCTGCCCCTGGCGACCTACTTCGCCGGCCCGAAGGCCAAATGGATCTTCGACAACGTCGACGGGGTCAAGGAAACCGCCGCGGCCGGGGACCTGCTCTTCGGCACCATGGACACCTGGGTGATCTGGAACCTCACCGGCGGGGTCAACGGCGGAATCCACGTCACCGATGTGACGAATGCCTCGCGGACGATGCTGATGAACATCGACACCCTCGACTGGAACCCTGACATCGCGGCAGATATGGGCATTCCCGTCGAGATGCTGCCCGAGATCAAGTCCTGCTCGGAGATCTACGGCTACGGGGCGAAGAACGGACTCATCATCGACACCCCGATCTGCGGCATCCTCGGCGATCAGCAGGCTGCGACGTTCGGTCAGGCCTGTTTCGAGAAGGGGCAGGCGAAGAACACCTACGGCACCGGCAACTTCATGCTCATCAACACCGGCAATGAGCCGGTGGCCAGCAAGAACGGTCTGCTCACCACAGTCGCGTACAAGATCGGCGAGGACGATGCCGTCTACGCGCTCGAGGGGTCGGTGGCGGTGACCGGTTCGCTCGTGCAGTGGCTGCGCGACAACTTCGGCATCATCAAGGACGCCCCCGAGGTCGAGACCCTGGCCAAACAGGTCGAGGACAACGGCGGCTGCTATATCGTGCCGGCGTTCTCCGGACTCTTCGCCCCGCACTGGGAGTCTGATGCTCGCGGCGTGATGGTGGGTCTGACCCGGTATGTGAACAAGAACCACATCGCCCGTGCCGCCCTGGAATCCGTGGCTTTCCAGTCGCGCGAGGTCCTCGACTCGATGAACCTCGACTCCGGTGTCGAACTCACCGAGCTCAAGGTCGATGGAGGCATGGTCGCCAACGAGACGCTCATGCAGTTCCAGGCCGACCTCCTCGGCGTGCCCGTCATCCGTCCCGAGGTCATCGAGACCACGGCGCTGGGTGCGGCCTATGCGGCGGGCATCGCCGTGAAGTTCTGGAACGGCGAGGACGACGTGAAGGGCAACTGGCGCGAGGACAAGCGCTGGAATCCGTCGATGGACGACGAGACGGTCGACCGCCTCTACCGCCTCTGGAACAAGGCGGTGGAGAAGTCGAAGAAATGGGTCGACGACGACACCGAAGCCCTCTACGCCTGAATTACTACCTGACGGCGGCCCAGCAACCTCGCGCTGGAGTGGTCCCCAATAGTTGGACTGCTGTGAGGTCAGCATGAAGCAGTTGCCGGCTGTCCGGCTGTGGCGGTCTTGGTCCGATACTCCATCGGGGCAAGACCGCCGAGTCGCATCGAGAT
>NZ_JABKDD010000039.1 GCF_013623905.1 Brevibacterium sediminis | reverse complement strand
GGATCCTTCTATGCTTGTCAAGCGGCCTCGCACCTCACGTTCGTCGCTTCGAGAATCCGATACACCTCTCGGGCCACATACCGCTTGATGCACCGGATAACGTCCTTCTTCGACTTCCCTTCCCCGAGCCGTCTATCCATATACGCCTGTGTCCTCTCTTGGAACGAAAGCCGCGTGATGGCCACCATGTACAACGCAGAGTTCAACCGACGATCACCACTGCGATTGAGCCGGAACCTCACCACGTTCCCCGACGACGCCGGTATCGGATTGGCTCCCGCCAGCTTCGCGAACGCAGCCTCTGAACGCACCCGCCCAGGATGCGACCACGCCAGGTAGAACACCGCCGCGGTGATCGGACCGATCCCCGGCTGTTCCAGCAACACGGCAGCCGGACTGTCCTTGACCAAAGCCTCGATCCGCATGGCGTAGTCCTTGATGTCCACGTCGAGTTCGACGACGCGTTTAGCCAACCGGATGGCTTCCCGACGAGCCTCGGTCAGTGCCACAGCCTCGTTCCGGGCCCGCCATTTCGCGACCGTATGGATCGTGTCCACCGACAGTTTCCGACGCGCATCCATGCCAAGGTCATGAGTCCGCAACAGCGCGGTGAGCGCATTGATGGTCCGGGTCTTCTCCCGGGTCATGGACTCCCGCGCTTTGACCAGGATCCGCAGTCCCTGGCGCGGCCCATCAGCCTGCCGGGGAAACCGCAGCCGTGACTCATCCAAAGGCAGGACCGTGCCAGCGATCCTGCGGGCATCGATCCGGTCGTCCTTGCCCGTGGCGTGCCGGTCGCGAGCATTCATGCTGGCAGCCTCGGCGACTGTGTACCCGGCGTCGGCGACATGGTCGGCAAGGATCGCCCCGTACGTACCGATTCCTTCGATGACCCACAGGGTGTTCAGGTCCCCGCCGGTACGGCGGCCGGCCCAGGCCAGGGCTCGTTTCAGGCCAGCCTTGTTGGTGGGGAATTCGCGGGTGTCGGCGTGCTCGCCAGTGTGGGTGAGGACGCTGTAGACGTGGTTCTTCGCGTGGGTGTCGACGCCAACGACAAACGCGTATAAATGCGAGATGATAGTCATGACGGTTCGTGACTCTCCTGTGTCGAAACGGATGTGGTCCGACCGTCAAAGCGGTCGGCTCCGGTCCGGGAGATAGTCACGTCGAAACACTACTGTGATGAGTCACGTTCGGTCAGGAACGGACAACCTTCTGATCAAGTTATCGATGTGGGCCGAGCCGGTGCCGACCGCCCACCAATCATCAGACAGATCCCGACGAGGACATCGTTCGAGTCAGTAGTTCTGCGGGTCATGATGATCGATGGGACGGTCAGTTCCTACTCTGCCAGCCAGTCCCAGACCAGCCACCATCAATACTCACAGTAGTTCTG
>NZ_JABKDD010000038.1 GCF_013623905.1 Brevibacterium sediminis | reverse complement strand
CGCGGGGTGTCAAGCTGTTTGGAGTCACTCACGCTGCTTCAGCAGTGATTTCTTGGACTTCAACTAGGACTGGTTCGTGATTGATACCGACCACACCGGCCGGCTTCGGCACCTGCGGTGGCGCATGGAAACGCTCGGGATGCCTGGCGTAATACTCATTATTCGCCTTCACCCGGGCGTTCCACGCTTCTTCCCACGACCCGTCATGGACCTGATTCGGGGTGAACAACGCGATCCCTGAATGCCGGTGCTCCGTGTTGTACCAGACGACATAGGCATCGATGTGGGCTCTAGCCGCCTCGAGTGATTCAAACGTCTTCGGATAGTCCGGGCGATACTTCATCGTCCGAAACTCCGATTCCGAATACGGGTTGTCATTAGACACATACGGTCGGTTATGCGATAACTCCACCCCGTATGCCTCGAGTGCGTTCTTCAACGCATTCGACTTCATCGCCGCTCCCGAATCGGCATGCACAAACTCAGGCACACCGTGCTCGGCGATCGCGGCCTCAAACATCTCAACAGCCAAACCATCGACTTCGCGGGACTCGACCCGGTAACCGACGATCTTGCGGGAGAAGATATCGATGATCGAGTATGCCTTGTACGTCACCCGACTCCAGATCGACTTCACATCCGTGATGTCCCAACTCCACACCTGCCCCGGCCGGGTAGCCACCAGCACAGGTGCTACTCGGGGCGTCCTCGTCTCACCCCGGGACGGGACCCGGGGCCTCTGCGACTGATCCACGATCGCCTCAGCAACACGCCACCATGTGCGCCTGGATGCCAACATCACACCCTCGTCCCACGCTGAAGCAAACGACGCATCCACTGACCGACCCTGCAGCCAACCGGCCTGGATCCGGTCCGCAATGCTCTGCCGGTCGGCAGCACCGATCCTCATCGAGTACTCCCGCTGCTTCTGCTCTATCGGGTCAGACAGTCGGGGACGAGGATTGACCCGGTAGTGCCACACCGATCGGGCCAGGCCCACCAGCGCCAATGCCTTCCGCTGTGAGGACAGAACGTCAGTCAGTTCGATGACCAGGGAGTTCTCGATGGTCAGGAATTGCCCGGCTTCGGCGTCGTCGGGGTTACGTCGGGCTCTTGTGCGTTCCGATCGTGCAAGAGCCCGATAGCTTTTCCCAAGGCTTCGTTCGCTGCCTCGAGTTGAGCATTGCGTTCTTCGAGTTCGGCGATACGTTTGGCTTGGTTTTCTTCGATTGATGATTGCATCAGTTGCCTCGGGTTGTAGGGAACTTTGCCTGCCCGTGACCGTGGGATCAGGCCACGGTCGAGGTCACCGTTGAATGTCGCTAGTCGCCATTTCCTGAATTGATGGCGGCTGAACTCTTGCTCCGCTAACCACAGGGATTTATACCCGTGTGGGATCTTCTCGTGTTGGTAGACGAAGTTTCGGATCTCTTCGACAGTGTATCCAGGGGTGATGGCCATGGTGCTCCGGTTCCTCTCTTATCCGGAGTGGCTCACAACCAGCCTGACACAGAGGG
>NZ_JABKDD010000037.1 GCF_013623905.1 Brevibacterium sediminis | reverse complement strand
TGGAGTGGTCCCCAATAGTTGGACTGCTGTGAGGTCAGCATGAAGCAGTTGCCGGCTGTCCGGCTGTGGCGGTCTTGGTCCGATACTCCATCGGGGCAAGACCGCCGAGTCGCATCGAGATCCTCTCAAAGTTATACCAATGAATGTACTCATCGATCGCTTTCTTCAGGTCCTCGACCGAGTCGAATTTCTGCAGATAGAACATCTCGGTTTTCAACTGCCCAAAGAAGTTCTCCGCCATCGCGTTATCCCAACAGTTTCCCTTCCGCGACATCGACGGGGTAGCACCGTGTTTGGTCAGGATCGCCGCCCACGACACGTGCTGGTACTGAAACCCCTGGTCCGTGTGCACCAACGGTTTCTGACCGGGCCGAAGCCCCTGACACGCATTCGTCAGTGACTCGTTCGTCAATGCCGTGTTTGGTGACATCGACATCGAGTACGACACCACACTGGTATCGAAGAGATCGATGACCGGTGACAGATACAGTTTCCTATCCGCCACAGCGAATGCGGTGACGTCGGAGACCCATTTCTCATTTGGTTCCTCAGCGGTGAATTCCCGGTTGAGGACGTTGCCGGCAACGCGGCCGATCGTGCCGCGGTGGGAGTTGTACCGCTTCCTGCGCACCTTGGTCTTGATGTTCATTTCCTGCATCAACCGCAGCACTGTCTTCTTCGCGATCGTGATGCCTTCTTTGACCAAGACTGCCCAGATCTTGCGGTG
The DNA here is from genome assembly GCF_013623905.1 of Brevibacterium sediminis. Taxonomy (GTDB): domain Bacteria; phylum Actinomycetota; class Actinomycetes; order Actinomycetales; family Brevibacteriaceae; genus Brevibacterium; species Brevibacterium sediminis. Next base: position 812 of record NZ_JABKDD010000037.1, on the reverse strand, counting down.
CCCGTAGCATTCGCGGCTGTCGGTGAAGATCTCCCGGATCCGGGGCCTGACCTGCTCGTATGGGTCAGGTTTCTGATCGAAGCGTTTCTGGTGATAGAAAAACGTCGACCGTGCCAGGCCCGCAATGCTCAGCAGCAGTGACAGCGGGTAGTTCGCCTTGAGACTGGCAACTATGCGTGCTTTTACAGCTGCCCGTTCTGCCTCAAGGCCCTCAGTTTTTTTAAGTACGCGTTCTCCGCTTCCGCCCGCAACAGCCGGTCTTGCAGCTGCCGATACTCCGCCAGACTAATGTCCTCGGCACGGGTCTTCTTCGCCATCAGGTCCGGCTTAGACGGGGCCGGATCAGCATCCGGGTCCTGACCGCTGTCAATGGCGCGCATCCGGGCTGTTGTGCCCTTGCCTGACGCCGGGGGCGAGGTGAATGCCTGATCGCCCTTGTCTCGGTATTTCTTCGCCCAATCAACCACGGTACGCGAGGATGCCAGACCAACTTCCTTGGCGAGATCGACTTTGTGTTCGCCGTCGAGGTATCGCTTCGCAGTCGCGATCTTCGTTTCTGCTGGTATACGGCGGCGCTGGTGCGGTTCCATGACCGACATTGTTCCACGCACCAGCCACCGGTCGTGGAGGAGTTTGAGCGTGGGTTTGTGGACATCGAGCTTCGTGGCTGCCGTGGCGTAGCCGTGCCCTTGGTCGAAGAGTTCGATCGCGGCCTTGGCTTGGTCGTTGGTGATCAGACAGTCCTGACGCATGGAATGGTCCCTTCAAGTTGGTTTGTGTTGATCACAGTCCAACTTTCGGGGACCACTCCA
>NZ_JABKDD010000036.1 GCF_013623905.1 Brevibacterium sediminis | reverse complement strand
AGTGCTCGAGCGTGCCAGGGCCAGACAATCAACAGTTTCTCCAAGAAGCTGACGAACATGTTCTCCTCGTTTCTCATCTCAACCGAACATGGTCTGGCCCCGGGGGATGCCCCGGGGCCAGAAGGGGAAGCCGTGGACGGGCCCGCATCACTTCGTCGTCATTGTGACGTCACTGCCGCGCATCTTGCGTCGAGCACACTGGTAGAAAGAATTGCGGACGCGACCACACGGCTGCATAGCTCAACCTGGTTGTGGAAACGTCTCACCTCCTTTCAACGATGAAGTCAGCGCCGTTTGAACCGGGGAGGAGAGCGCTGACAAGCGAGGATTCGGTGGGCGATGACCTGGGCTGCTGAGAGGCCGGGCGACCGGAACAGCTGCCACGATTCGGAGTGCCTGACGACCCGGCACCTGCAGTGACTCACGGCCTGCGGTCCATCACCTGTGTGGTGACTTGTGTCGAGGTCCCGCAGTTCGCGGTCGCTGAGGATGATCGCCCAGAACGCAGCATCGATACCCAGCTGGACGTCTGGTGCACACGTCTGCATGGGAACACCCCACCAGTTGTGGTCAGGCGCTGATGGCTGCCGGTTCAGCAGAGCCTGAGTTGATGGCGATCTTGCGGGGTTTCGCTGATTCCGCGACCGGGATGCTGAGTGTGAGCACACCGGCGTCGTAGTTCGCCGTGATGTTGCTGGTGTCGAGGTTGTCGCCGAGGACGAGTTGTCGGCTGAAGGTCCCGCGGGGTCGCTCTGCCGCGACTGAAGACTCCCCATGGTCGGGGGCGGGCCGTTCAGCTTTGACGGTGACGACGTTGTTCTCGACGTCGAGGTCGATGTTGTCAGGATCAATTCCTGGCAGGTCGAGTTCGACGCGGAAAGTATCGCCGTCGCGCCAGGCGTCCATGGGCATCATCACCGGTCGGGCCGTTGTGCCGGTGGCTCCGAAGATTTCTCTGCTCAGGCGTTCGACTTCGCGGAATGGGTCAGTGCGCATCATGATCATTGGTGAAACCTCCTTTGCTGGATGGCGGATTCGTGCAGATGATATGATCTACATCATCTGATAGACATATTATTTAGTCGATCCGAATAAGAATGTCAACACTCAGTCAGGAGAAATTTTGAGAGAAGGGGAGATGGCGATTTCAGAGTCTGGTGGGCGCTTGTTCTCGATTTCGCGTGTTGCGGAGTTGACCGGTGTCGGGGTGCAGTCATTGCGGCAATACGAGGCTCGTGGGCTGGTGACTCCTGCTCGGAGTGAAGGTGGGACGCGGCGGTTCAGTCGCGCGGATATTGCTCGTCTGCGGCGTGTGCGCGAACTGGTTGACGTTGGCGCGAATCTCGCTAGCATCGGAATCATTCTCGATCTCCAGGATGAGAACACCTCGCTTCGGTACGAATTGAGGAGGATGCAATGATGACGAATGAAGCGCAGCCCGGCGTCGAGGTTCCTGAGCCGGACTGGAGCGAACAGCTCATCGACGTTGCAGCGCATATCGACGATGACGGTAACGAAGACACTGAGCCTCGCATGGGCGCAATTCGCGAGGCGGATGCGGGCGATGTTGCCGATCAATCCATCGTTGTAGAGGTTGATGATGAAGACGGGTGAGAAGCCGCGCTGATCTGATGGCGGCCTATCGGGCTATAGGGGGAAGTTGCTGTGCTTCTTCCATCGGCCTTGCCGGCGTTCGAATGCGAACCGTTCCGCCCGCAACCGCCT
>NZ_JABKDD010000035.1 GCF_013623905.1 Brevibacterium sediminis | reverse complement strand
CCGGTGGAAACTCTGTCTCGAAGACGGTGTTTCCGGCGGGGCAACGAGATATAACTCTAGACCACCCCAGAGCCACCGTGCAAATCCAAAACCGACTTTCTCCACGTGACACCCACCACACACCCCCGGAACCACGCCGACCGCCCCTACGAAGAGGCAGGCTCGCCATCAGTCCTTGGCTCAACCGAGCCCGCACGCCCCGCGGTTCAGCTGACCGGGCGGATAGCTTTGCGCAGACGTGCGAGCTGCGTGTCGATGACGGTTCCCATCTCGGTGGTCTCTGCCCGTCGGATCCCGCGTTCTACAGCCAGCGACCTCCACCCTTCGACCGCGCTCACGACCTCATTGAGCACAGACACAGCAGTTGGCTTCGTCAGATGGCAGAGAGAGGCGAATTCGAGCAGCGCCTCCGCCTCGATCTCCGCGGACACAACGCCGTTGATCGCGGTCTGCCGTTCGAGCGCGGACTCCGGTTCCGGGTTGATGTCGAAAGCCGGGCTCAGTTGCCATCCCGCGTCCGCCCGTATGAAGCCATGGTTGCGCAAATGATCATCCGTATTGTGCAATGCAACTGAGAATGCCACTCGGCGATACAGTTCCGCACAGTCGCTGCGCCAGCGCCGGCTGTGGTCTTCGATAGCTTCGACGATATCGAGATAGTCACCGGGCTCCTCGTCTCGACGCCCGGCTGCTGTCATCGCACTCATATATCCGATCCGACGGCCGGTCGTACGATCGAACCTCTGCAGAAGAAGCACGGATCTCTCGTCGACGCTCAGCAACCGAGATGCAGAGGTATCGATTCCGGCCCTACGGGCAAGTTCGAGTGCCAGGCTCTCCCACGCGATGACGTCTCGATCGTCACCGGGTCGGGAGAACTTCGCAATCAGCAGTCGTCCCTCATCGTCCGCCACAGAAGCTTTGGGCCGCGCCCCTCCCAGAGACCCTGTCCCAGCGTCAAGAAGGCGCTTCACAGCCGTGCCCGACCCTTCTGCGGCACCATCAGCAGCCCGCTGCAGCTCGGGCAGGGAGAGTAGCTTAGGTACACGGCTCGTCGGGCTGAGGAAGTCCTCGTCAGCAGCACGACGAAATCGCAGAGCCCCTTGACGAGTGCGATCGCTGACTCCGAGCAGGAAGTCGATGTCGGTCAGGCGGCGATCACGGACGACGCCCTCGGCGACCTGCCGCCGATGCTCCTTCGCAACGAGGTTACGACCCCACCGGTCAGGAGAGCAGTCGGCGAAGGCTCCCGGCAGACCGGTTACGTTGAATGGGGCTGTCGACAGTGGGAGCTCTGGGTCGATGGAATAGGCCCATCGAGCTCCCGCGTACTCATCGGAGTATTTGAACGTCGTCGAGATATGCCGCCGTGCGATGTGGAAGTACGCAGTGCCGACGAATACCGTCGTTCCGCCCTGGTCCATCTCAACCCGGATCTGCTCACTCATCGACGGACCCTGTCTGGAAGCGTTTCAGCAGAGCGCAGTCTGCCGACGTCGGTGCTCAGAGGATCGAATGAGGCGGAAACGTGGTCGAGCTGTCCAAGTGCCTGCATAACCGACATCACTGCGCCGATTGATACCCCCGCGTCACCACGTTCGACTTTCTGGAGCGTCGATCGAGAGATGCCGGCCCGCTCTGCGACTTCGACAGCCTTCAACGACTGCATGAGTCGCCACCGACGAATCGCGGATCCGATCTCGGTGAGGCGGCGATCCACCTGGCGAGTGACGCTCATTTTGGCTCCTTATGAGTGCAATAAACACCATATGATTCATTAACGACTAGAATACGCGTCAGTAGACTACCCGGCAATGTTGATTTCGGGAGCATCGGTGGCCGGCTGCTGTCCGGTTGGACTCCACAAGATCTCTGAACGTCCGTGAGAACACCACTCTCAGTTGGCCGGCCACGAGCCGGAGAATACACGAATGACCTCGTCCGACTCCCATTGGGAGTTGGACGAGGCCATTTGCTACCTCCCCTAATTGCTACCTGACGGGGGCGCAGCAACCCCGCGCCAGGTAGCAGAACCCCCGTCAGGTAGTAATAAGCACCGGGCATCCCACCCACACGTGAACACACACGAATGCACCGGTTCGTGAATACAGTAATGGCCCCGCCCAAAAACTGGACGAGGCCATCACCACTAAAAAATATTGCGGCAGTCACTTACTCTCCCACAACCACCAAGTTGCAGTACCATCAGCGCGAATGG
>NZ_JABKDD010000034.1 GCF_013623905.1 Brevibacterium sediminis | reverse complement strand
AAAACTATGTCATGCACACCCCACAAAACGGGGCGCATTCTCTCATCACAACCAGAAAGGCGAATAAAGACTCTTCGCACACACCAACCCCACTAAAGGGAAAAAGTTGATGAGTGATCGGTGTATTAGTACCAGTCAACTCCACACCTTACAGTGCTTCCATACCCGGCCTATCAACCCCATCATCTATAGGACACCTCCCCTGACAAAAGTCAGTTGGAAATCTCATCTCGGAGCCGGCTTCCCGCTTAGATGCTTTCAGCGGTTATCCATCCCGAACGTAGCCAACCAGCCATGCTCCTGGCGGAACAACTGGCACACCAGAGGTTCGTCCGTCCCGGTCCTCTCGTACTAAGGACAGACCTCCACAAATTTCCTACGCACGCAGCGGATAGGGACCGAACTGTCTCACGACGTTCTAAACCCAGCTCGCGTACCGCTTTAATGGGCGAACAGCCCAACCCTTGGGACCGACTCCAGCCCCAGGATGCGACGAGCCGACATCGAGGTGCCAAACCATGCCGTCGATATGGACTCTTGGGCAAGATCAGCCTGTTATCCCCGAGGTACCTTTTATCCGTTGAGCGACCACGCTTCCACAAGCCATGGCCGGGTCACTAGTCCCAGCTTTCGCTCCTGCTCGACACGTCCGTCTCACAGTCAAGCTCCCTTGTGCACTTACACTCGACACCTGATTGCCAACCAGGCTGAGGGAACCTTTGGGCGCCTCCGTTACTCTTTAGGAGGCAACCGCCCCAGTTAAACTACCCATCAGGCACTGTCCCTGAACCCGATCAGGGTCCGAAGTTAAGGAATCCACTATGGTCAGAGTGGTATTTCACCGATCGACTCCACCCCAACTAGCGTCAGGGCCTCTACGTCTTCCACCTATCCTACACAAACCACACCGAATCCCAATACCAAACTATAGTGAAGGTCTCGGGGTCTTTCCGTCCTGCTGCGCGTAACGAGCATCTTTACTCGTAATGCAATTTCGCCGAGTTCGTGGTTGAGACAGCAGAGAAGTCGTTACGCCATTCGTGCAGGTCGGAACTTACCCGACAAGGAATTTCGCTACCTTAGGATGGTTATAGTTACCACCGCCGTTTACTGGGGCTTAAATTCTCCGCTTCACCCTTACGGGTTAACAGGTCCTCTTAACCTTCCAGCACCGGGCAGGCGTCAGTCCGTATACATCGACTTACATCTTCGCACGGACCTGTGTTTTTAATAAACAGTCGCTTCTCTCTGGCCTCTGCGACCACCACCAGCACATCCCCAAGCAAGTTGGGTTCACCGGGATGGTCCCCCTTCTCCCGAAGTTACGGGGGCATTTTGCCGAGTTCCTTAACCACGATTCTCTCGATCACCTTAGTATTCTCTACTCGACCACCTGTGTCGGTTATAGGGTACGGGCAACACACACCCTCACGTCGATGCTTTTCTCGGCAGCAGAGGATCACCAGATCACCCCACCAATGTGGGGCGCCCATCAGCTCTCACACTCTATGCGGGGACGGATTTACCTACCCCCACGTGCTACAACCTTAGACCGTGACTACCATCGCACGGCCTGGCTACCTTTCTGCGTCACACCTCACGCTTACCGACTCCACACTCAGGTCCCACCCGCAACCCCAACATCAAGTCCGAAGACTCAAAGGAGGAATTGGATGGTTAGTATCGTGTGTTTTGGTACTGTCGGTTGTGTGTCGGTACCAGAATATCAACTGGTTGTCCATCGACTACGCCTGTCGGCCTCGCCTTAGGTCCCGACTTACCCAGGGCGGATTAGCCTAGCCCTGGAACCCTTGGTCATCCGGTGGACGGGTTTCTCACCCGTCTTTCGCTACTCATGCCTGCATTCTCACTCGAATCGCCTCCACCACTCGTTCACACGGCAGCTTCTCCGGCAACTCGACGCTCCCCTACCCAACACCACACCATTACGGCGATTGTGGTGCTGCCACAACTTCGGCGGTGTACTTAGCCCCGCTACATTATCGGCGCTCAATCACTTGACCAGTGAGCTATTACGCACTCTTTCAAGGGTGGCTGCTTCTAAGCCAACCTCCTGGTTGTCTTCGCAACTGAACATCCTTTCCCACTGAGCACACGCTTAGGGGCCTTAGTTGATGGTCTGGGCTGTTTCCCTCTCGACAATGAAGCTTATCCCCCACTGTCTCACTGCCACGCTGAACCTTGACTGGCATTCGGAGTTTAGTTGACGTCAGTAACCCGGTAGGGCCCATCAGCCATCCAGTAGCTCTACCTCCAGCAAGAACCACGCAACGCTGCACCTAAATGCATTTCGGGGAGAACCAGCTATCACAGAGTTTGATTGGCCTTTCACCCCTAACCACAGGTCATCCCCTCCATTTTCAACTGAAGTGGGTGCGGGCCTCCACGCGCTCTTACACACGCTTCACCCTGCCCATGGCTAGATCACTCCGCTTCGGGTCTAGGACACGCGACTAGGATCGCCCTATTCGGACTCGCTTTCGCTACGGCTACCCCACACGGGTTAACCTCGCCACGCACCGCTAACTCGCAGGCTCATTCTTCAAAAGGCACGCCATCACAGTCATCTAGATACTGCTCTGACGGATTGTAAGCACATGGTTTCAGGTACTCTTTCACTCCCCTCCCGGGGTACTTTTCACCATTCCCTCACGGTACTTATCCGCTATCGGTCATCAGGAAGTATTTAGCCTTACCAGGTGGTCCTGGCAGATTCACACGAAATTCCACGAGTTCCGTGCTACTCGGGCATGCACACACTGCGAACAGCCAGCGTTTCGTCTACGGGACTCTCACCCACTCCGGTCCTGTTTCCCACCAGGTTCGACTACACCAACAACACTCACAGACCGGCCATGCTGGACCGGACCACGTACACCCCACAACACCCCTGCAGCAACACCAGCACGCTTGACACTGCACAGGTTTAGGCTCATCCAGTTTCGCTCGCCACTACTCCCGGAATCATTGTTATTTTCTCTTCCTGCGGGTACTGAGATGTTTCACTTCCCCGCGTTCCCTCCACATGCCCTATATATTCAGACACGGGTCACCACCCTCACGAGTGGCGGGGTTTCCCCATTCGGAGACCCTCGGATCAACGCCTGTTTATCGGCTCCCCGAGGCTTATCGCAGATTTCCACGTCCTTCATCGGCTCCTGATGCCAAGGCATCCACCATGCGCTCTTACACACTCACCCAACCCCCAAAAAAGGGACCGGCTCATGTGCGCGAAAAATATTGTTTCATTCACCTTAACTAGATGATGACAAGAAAAATCACATTACATAAACACCACACAAATATGGTGTTTGATGCTCGCGTCCACTATACGATTCTCAAACCACTACCAAACACCCACCACCACACACCAGAAGTCTCTGCTGCTTGGTGGTCGGGTTGGTCCTGTTGGTTGAAACCACACCCACACACACTGTGTGTGGGGTTTGTGATTCCAGGACCCAATAACGTGTTCGTTCTAGCCCACCCGATCACTCACCGCACCCGGGGCATTGACCCCAGCCGGGCTGTGTGGGCGAGCGGAAGAAGTGATGTTCCACCCTTGAGCTCCCAACCAGATGACACATTCGGTCACTGCGTTGGGGTTCTGATGTGTGCTCCTTAGAAAGGAGGTGATCCAGCCGCACCTTCCGGTACGGCTACCTTGTTACGACTTAGTCCCAATCACCAGTCCCACCTTAGACGGCCCCCTCCCACAAGTGGGTTGGGACACCGGCTTCGGGTGTTACCGACTTTCGTGACTTGACGGGCGGTGTGTACAAGGCCCGGGAACGTATTCACCGCAGCGTTGCTGATCTGCGATTACTAGCGACTCCGACTTCACGTAGTCGAATTGCAGACTACGATCCGAACTGAGACTGGCTTTAAGGGATTCGCTTACCCTCACGGGTTCGCCTCTCTCTGTACCAGCCATTGTAGCATGCGTGAAGCCCAAGACATAAAGGGCATGATGATTTGACGTCATCCCCACCTTCCTCCGAGTTGACCCCGGCAGTCTCCTATGAGTTCCCACCATCACGTGCTGGCAACATAGAACGAGGGTTGCGCTCGTTGCGGGACTTAACCCAACATCTCACGACACGAGCTGACGACAACCATGCACCACCTGTACACCAGCTCCAAAGAGAAGAACTGTTTCCAGAACGGTCCAGTGTATGTCAAGCCTTGGTAAGGTTCTTCGCGTTGCATCGAATTAATCCGCATGCTCCGCCGCTTGTGCGGGCCCCCGTCAATTCCTTTGAGTTTTAGCCTTGCGACCGTACTCCCCAGGCGGGGCACTTAATGCGTTAGCTACGGCGCGGAGAACGTGGAATGTCCCCCACACCTAGTGCCCAACGTTTACGGCATGGACTACCAGGGTATCTAATCCTGTTCGCTCCCCATGCTTTCGCTCCTCAGTGTCAGTTACAGCCCAGAGTCCCGCCTTCGCCACCGGTGTTCCTCCTGATATCTGCGCATTTCACCGCTACACCAGGAATTCCAGACTCCCCTACTGCACTCTAGTCAGCCCGTACCCACTGCACGCGCAACGTTAAGCGTTGCGTTTCCACAGCAGACGTGACCAACCACCTACGAGCTCTTTACGCCCAATAATTCCGGACAACGCTCGTACCCTACGTATTACCGCGGCTGCTGGCACGTAGTTAGCCGGTACTTCTTCTGCAGGTACCGTCACTTTCGCTTCTTCCCTGCTGAAAGCGGTTTACAACCCGAAGGCCGTCATCCCGCACGCTGCGTCGCTGCATCAGGGTTTCCCCCATTGTGCAATATTCCCCACTGCTGCCTCCCGTAGGAGTCTGGGCCGTGTCTCAGTCCCAGTGTGGCCGGTCGCCCTCTCAGGCCGGCTACCCGTCGTCGCCTTGGTAGGCCATTACCCCACCAACAAGCTGATAGGCCGCGAGCCCATCCCCGATCGAAAAACTTTCCACCAACCCTCATGCAAGGATTGGTCATATCCGGTATTAGACCCAGTTTCCCAGGCTTATCCCGAAATCAGGGGCAGGTTACTCACGTGTTACTCACCCGTTCGCCACTCATCCACCAACAGCAAGCTGTCGGCTTCAGCGTTCGACTTGCATGTGTTAAGCACGCAGCCAGCGTTCGTCCTGAGCCAGGATCAAACTCTCCATAAAAAACTTTATGTTACGAATGAATCCCAGCAAGACAGCCAACCCCTCACGGGGTGAGAAG
>NZ_JABKDD010000033.1 GCF_013623905.1 Brevibacterium sediminis | reverse complement strand
GACTTGCATGTGTTAAGCACGCAGCCAGCGTTCGTCCTGAGCCAGGATCAAACTCTCCATAAAAAACTTTATGTTACGAATGAATCCCAGCAAGACAGCCAACCCCTCACGGGGTGAGAAGATTGACCAAAAAATACTGACCAAACACACCATCCACCCATGTGATGCGAGAGGTTCGGCGAAGAACCACCCACCACAGGTGAACCAATGTTTGGCCAGGTGATTGTCTTACCAGAAATATTAAATGTTCTGGCATCACAACTTGTTCAAACAAACACGCTATTGGATTCTCAAACCACAAACACACACCCATCACCACCACCCGAAAACCGAGCGTGTTCACTGGGGGTATCAGTTTCTGTTTGCACTTTTCGTCTTGCGACGCGCTGTGCCAGCGGATGTCTACTCTACATGGTTGTTCCGATCCGCGCAACTCGAAGTTCATCTTCGGTTTGCCCGTATCGTTCCCGATCAGAGCGACTGTTGCCGTTCCTTGCGGCCTGGCAACCTGGACAACAATACACACATCTTCGGCCACCTGCAAAACCGCTCCGCACGTGCCCACTCCCGCACTCCGAAAGACCCCGAGATCTCGGGCGAACGTCTCCGCCGCACAGCGTTAAGAGAGACCTACGCCACGGGTTCGGCGAGTTCGGGAGAATCGTTGCGGACGTTTCCGACCGCTTTGCCGACCTTGTGCCGAGTGACGCTGGCGGGATCAACCTGATCAAGTGTCGCCGCCAACAGGTCCGGCACATCATTCGTCAGGACTCCAGGGTCGATCCAGTCACTGATCTGGTCGCGCCCGAGGAACACGGGCATCCGATGGTGGACATCGCTGAGGTGCCCCGCGGACTCCATCGTCAGGATCGTCGTGGAGACCAACCAGGTCTCATCCGGCTGTTTCCAGAACTCGAAGAGTCCCGCCATGAAGAGGGGGTCCTCGCCGGCAGCGGTCATCATCCATGGCTGCTTGCCGTCTTCTGTGTTCTCCCATTCGTAATAGCCCGGAATCGGCAGCGCACAGCGACGACGTCGGATGGCCTGCCGGAACATCGGCTTCTCGAGCACTGTCTCGGATCGGGCATTGAATGCCTTGAAGCCGATTTTGGGATCTTTCGCCCATGCCGGCACCAGTCCCCAAGACGCGGTTTCGAGACGGCGATGAAGCTGACCGTCCTCGTCGAGTCGTTCGACGACGATCGGCACGAATGACCCCGGGGGCACATTGAAGCGCGGCGCGTAGTCATAGGAGACGACATCCAACCGCAGCTCATCAGCGAGATCCGCCGGATCGAGAGACATATTGAGTCGACCGCACATGCGCCCATCTTCTCACTTCACTACACTGTCGACAATGGCGGCAGAAGAGAATACAAGTACGGGGTTCGACCCGATCGAAGAGTCCCGTCGACAATGGCTGGCCCACGGATGGGACGATGCAGCCGATGGAATGACGACAGTGATCTCAGTGATGAGGATCCACCAGCTGTTCCTGGCCCGAGTCGATGCCGCCCTCAAGCCCTTCGCGCTGACGTTCTCGCGCTATGAGGTGCTCACTCTCCTATCCTTCACACGAGCCGGGACCCTGCCGATGTCGAAGATCTCCGCTCGACTGCAGGTGCATGCGACCTCGACGACGAACTCTGTCGACCGCCTCGAGAAGGCTGGCCTCGTCGCCAGACGCAGCCACCCCGATGATCGCCGGACGACGCTCGTCGACCTCACTGATGCCGGTCGCGAGCTCGCCGCTCAAGCAACGAAGGCGCTCAACGCCGAGGTCTTCTCCTCCCCCGATTTCTCCGGTATCGACCTCGACTCTCTGCTCCCCCATCTCGAAACACTGCGCTCGGGACTCGAAGCCGGCGCCTGAGCCGACCGAAGCCGGCCGCCGAACAGACCATCGGCCATCGGGGCCGCCTCGGCGAGAAATTAGTTGGATGTCCAAGTAATATGGACGTATCGTGGTGTCGATCACCGAATAAGCGTCCGATTCTTGGAGGAATCATGTCCCGCAGTACAGCCGCTGCCCTACCTTTCGGTCTCACCGACGAACAGCAGACCGTCGCCGGGATGGTGCGTGAGTTCGCCGATACCGAAGTCGCCCCACACGCCCTCCAATGGGATGCCGAACACTTCTTCCCCGTCGACGTCATCAGGAAGTCTGCCGAACTCGGAATGGGAGGCATCTACGTCAGCGAGGAGTCCGGCGGAACCGGAATGGGCCGGATGGACGCAGCGCTGATCTTCGAAGCGATGTCGACCGGATGCCCCTCCGTCGCCGCCTATATCTCCATCCACAACATGGTCGCGTGGATGATCGACAAGTTCGGCAACGACGAGCAGAAGACGACGTACCTCGAGAAGCTCGTCTCCATGGAGCACCTCGGCAGCTACTGCCTGACCGAGCCCAATGCCGGCTCCGATGCGGCCGCCCTGCGCACCTCCGCCCGTGAGGACGGCGACCACTATGTGCTCAACGGAGTCAAGCAGTTCATCTCCGGCGCCGGCACCTCGGATACCTACCTCGTCATGGCCCGCACAGGCCAGGACGGAGCGCGTGGAATCTCCGCCTTCATCCTCGAGAAGGGTATGGAGGGTCTGAGCTTCGGCCCCAATGAGCAGAAGATGGGCTGGCGCTCACAGCCGACCCGACAGGTGATCATGGAGAACGTGCGGGTTCCGAAGGAGAACATGCTCGGCGCGCCCGGCCAAGGCTTCAAGATCGCGATGTCCGGACTTGACGGCGGACGTCTCAACATCGGCGCCTGCTCGCTCGGCGGCGGTCAGGCCGCGCTCGAGAAGGCCATCGCCTATATGGGTGAGCGCCAGGCCTTCGGCACCGAGCTCTCCGGATTCCAGGCTCTGCGCTTCGAGGTCGCGCAGATGCAGGCCGACCTCGAGGGTGCTCGCTCCCTGCTGTGGCGGGCCGCAGGAGCCTATGACGCAGGCGACCCGAACACCTCTCTGCTCTCGGCCATGGCCAAGCTCAAGGCCACCGACACCGGTTTCGATGTCGCGAACAGGGCACTCCAGTTGCACGGCGGCTACGGCTATCTGACAGAGTATGGAATTGAGAAGCTGGTGCGTGACCTGCGAGTCCACCAGATTCTGGAAGGCACCAACGAAATCATGTGCGTGATCATCTCGCGCAAGAGCACAGGAGTGGGCTGATATGACAGAACCTTCGGCAGAGCAGGCGGACGCCTCCGTCATCACCTCGGTAAACAACGGGGTCGGCCGAATCGAACTCAACCGACCGAAGCTGATCAATGCGCTCAGCCAGGACATGGTGGGTGCCATCGATGACGCCCTCAACGCATGGCGCGACGACGAAGCGGTCAACCTCGTCCTCGTCACCGGTCGCGGGGAACGCGGTCTGTGTGCGGGCGGCGACATCAAGGCCGTGTACAACGACATCGTGGCCGGCAGCGATGAGAACGCGAGATTCTGGAACCGCGAATACAAGATGAACTTCGCAATCTCTGAGTTCCCCAAGCCCTACGTCGTCATCATGAACGGCATCACGATGGGCGGCGGAGTCGGCATCTCCGGACACGGATCGCACCGCATCGTCACCGATTCGACGAAGGTCGGAATGCCGGAGACCGGAATCGGGCTCTTCCCAGACGTCGGCGGCACCCACCTGCTGGCCAACGCCCCCGGAGAGCTCGGCACCCACCTTGCGCTGACCGGGCAGCCCGTCGGGGCCGGCGCTGCGATCGCACTGGGCCTCGCCGACTACTTCGTCCCTGACGCGCAGATCCCCGATCTCATCGCCGAGCTCACCGATGGCGAGGACCTCGACGCGGTCATCGGCCGATATTCGTCCGATGTTCCGGACAACGAACTCGCCGAGGCGGCCGACTGGATCAACGCCTGCTACGCCGGCGACGACGCCGAAGCCATCGTCGCGGCTCTCGCCGCGCACGAGAACCCCGATGCCCAGGCCACCGCTGAGCTCATCGGCACGAAGGCCCCCACCTCGGTGAAGGTGACCCTGGCTGCGGTCAGGAACGCCGCATCGATGAACCTGGCCGACGTCCTCGAACAGGACTACCGGGTCGCCGTCACGCTCACCGGCCTGCCGGACCTCAAGGAGGGTATCCGCGCGCAGGTCATCGACAAGGACCGCAACCCGCAGTGGAGTCCCGCCTCGCTGGCCGAGGTCTCCGACGAACAGGTCCAGTCCATCCTCACCACCGACCACGAAGACAAGGTGTTCTCATGAGCGAATTCGAAACCATCCTGACCGACGTCGCCGACGGCGTCGCCACCATCACGATCAACCGACCGAAAGCGCTCAACGCGCTCAATCTGCAGGTGCTCACCGACACCACAGATGCCGCGACGGCCTACGACGCAGACGATTCGATCAAAGCGATCATCATCACCGGCAGCGAGAAGGCCTTCGCCGCCGGCGCAGATATCAAGGAGATGTCGAGCCTCGACTTCTCGACCGCATACAAGGCTGACTGGTTCGCCGGTTGGACCCGGCTGACCGATGTGCGCAAGCCCGTCATCACCGCCGTCGGCGGCTACGCCCTGGGCGGCGGCTGCGAACTGGCGATGATGGGCGACATCCTCATCGCGTCGACGAAGGCGAAGTTCGGACAGCCCGAGATCAACCTCGGCGTGCTCCCGGGCATGGGCGGATCGCAGCGACTGACCCGCGCCATCGGCAAGGCAAAGGCCATGGACATGTGCCTGACAGGCCGGATGATGGGCGCCGAGGAGGCCGAACGTTCCGGACTCGTCGCCCGCATCGTCGAACCCGAAGCGCTCCTGGACACGGCGAACGAGATCGCGCAGACGATCGCGTCGAAGTCCCGCATCGCCTCGGCGATGGTCAAGGAAGCGGTGAACACCGCATTCGAGACGACCCTGGAGCAGGGACTGCGCTACGAGCGCCGACTCTTCCATTCGTCCCTGGCCACGAATGATCAGTCCGAGGGCATGGCCGCCTTCGTCGAGAAGCGGGACCCGAACTTCACGGATTCCTGATCCAGCTTCTTATCACTGCCGAAGGCGCAGACTCCTCAGAGAGTCTGCGCCGTCGTCGTCTGATCAGCCGAAATGCGGGCCAGGAGACGAAAGAGAATGTGTTCCGTATCGCATTTAACAATCGTTCAGTTAGAGTGAGTGTATGCATTCATCTTCGCAAGGAGGCACCGTGACAAGCTTCACCGATCTGCGCTCCCAACTCCGTCTGCCCGTCGTCGGCTCCCCCATGTTCATCGCCTCGGGGCCCGAATTGGTCAAGGCCCAGTGCCAGGCCGGAATCGTCGGATCCTTCCCATCGCTGAACGCCCGTCCCGCCTCGCAGCTGACCGACTGGCTCGATGAGATCTCCGAGTCGAACGCCGCCCACACTGCGGCGAATCCGCAGCAGCCCGCCGCTCCGTTCGCAGTCAACCTCATCGTCCACCGGTCGAACAATCGCCTCGAGGAGGACCTCGCCGAGGTGGTCCGCCACCAAGTGCCGATCGTCATCACCTCGCTCGGTGCCCGTGAGGAGGTCAACGAAGCCGTCCACTCCTACGGCGGTGTCGTCCTCCACGACGTCATCAACAACCGCTTCGCCAACAAGGCCGTCGAGAAGGGCGCCGACGGCGTCATCGCCGTGGCCGCCGGTGCCGGCGGGCACGCCGGGGCGCAGTCGCCGTTCGCCCTGGTCCAGGAGATCCGCTCCTGGTTCGATGGTCCCCTGCTGCTGTCGGGCGCCATCGCCCACGGCCGGTCGATCCTTGCGGCTCTGGCCGCCGGTGCCGACTTCGCCTACATCGGCTCGGCCTTCCTGTCCACGCCCGAGGCGAATGTTGTCGACGACTACCGGACGATGATCGTCGAATCCGGCGCCGACGACGTCGTGTACTCGAACTACTTCACCGGTGTGAAGGGCAACTACCTGCGCGGATCCATCGTCGCCTCGGGCCTCGACCCGGACAATCTGCCCGACGCCGATCCCACGAAGATGGACTTCAGCTCGTCTTCGGGTTCGGACTCGAAGGCCTGGAAGGACATCTGGGGCTCGGGACAGGGCATCGGTGCGCTCGGCCAGCAGCGGACGACCGCAGAGCTCGTCGAGACATTCGCTGCTCAGTTCGACGAGGCGAAGCAGCAGCTGCAGGCGCAGCTGGGCTGATCCGACCGAGCGCCTCAAAGACCACTCCAGCCCCAATTGCTACCTGACGGCGGCCCAGCAACCTCGCGTGGAGTGGTCCCCGAAAGTTGGACTGTGATCAACACAAACCAACTTGAAGGGACCATTCCATGCGTCAGGACTGTCTGATCACCAACGACCA
>NZ_JABKDD010000032.1 GCF_013623905.1 Brevibacterium sediminis | reverse complement strand
CGAGGACATCGTTCGAGTCAGTAGTTCTGCGGGTCATGATGATCGATGGGACGGTCAGTTCCTACTCTGCCAGCCAGTCCCAGACCAGCCACCATCAATACTCACAGTAGTTCTGGGAGGGGACGGGCGTGCGGAAGGGCGGCGATGGGATAGAATTGATGGCTGTGCCCGCAAACGCGTGCACAGGTGATCGGGAGCAGAGAGGAGGCCGGTCATGCCGAAGGACACAGGCAAGAAAGTCATTGCGAGGAACCGCAAGGCGCGCCACGACTACCACATCGAAGACACGTGGGAGGCCGGACTCGTACTCACCGGCACCGAGGTGAAATCGCTGCGCGAAGGCCGAGCCTCGCTCACCGACGGCTTCGCCCTCATCTTCCAGAATGAGGCCTGGCTGGAGAACGTCTACATTCCCGAATACCTGCAGGGGACGTGGACGAATCACTCGGCCCGCCGCCGTCGTAAGCTGCTGCTTCACCGCGAGGAGATCCTCAAGATCTCGCAGAAAGTCAAGGAATCCGGCCGGACCTTGGTCCCGCTGGAGCTGTACTTCGACGGCTCACGCGTCAAGGTCGAGATCGCCCTGGCCCGCGGCAAGCGCGAATGGGATAAGCGACAGGCACTGCGCGAAGCGCAGGACAAACGCGAAGCCGAACGCGCCATGAAGTCCAAGCAGTACCTGTAAGGGTTGGTCGACGGTGGGTTCGATTCCCGCCATCTCCACCGTCTCTCGGCTCCGTCGCCGAGGCGGTCCGAGCGCATCCGAGCGCGTCCGGTCACGTATTCGCGGAGTTCAGGGAATGCAATTGGCTCGGTCTGCGTTGTACGAGTATGCTGGAGTATCTGATCGGCGCCAGCAGCCGCCTCGGCGGATGAAACAGCTGATCAGGATTGGTAACAGAATATGGGGATGATCGGTTTCGACGTTGGACACTGCGTCGGGAGAAGCGGGCCGAGAATGCAGAGTCATCTCGTTAATGTCCTCTGCAAAACAATAGGTGCTAAGTCTAACAACCGCACCGATTTCGCCCTCGCTGCCTGATAGAGCGCGAGCTGCGAATCCGTCAGCCTAGAGTTGCCTCTGCTCTAGATACTGGCGTCGCTTAAGAGGCCACTGCTTCAGGCACATGTTGGGGGTGCCTGAGGGACTTTCACTCAACTCCGTTCGTTGGCTTACGTGTTCGTGCGATAGCCAGAACCTAAGACACTAATTCACGAACTGCGCCCGGAGAAGTCCTGACAATCTGCCGACGGACGCGGGTTCGATTCCCGCCATCTCCACGTGTCACAGCCCCGGATTCCGCAAGGATCCGGGGCTTTTCGCTGTCCGGATATCCCCAGACTTGCAGTTTCACCACATCGACACCGGTGAACACCATCGCCGAGGCGGCCGGACAGGGCCGTTCCCATCTGTCCTTTGGAGAGCGGCTGGGTTCAGCCCCGATGAGATACGGTGGACCCGAGTTCAGAGAGGGGACCGGCAACGATGTTCTATCCGCCGCTGATCGGCTATCTGCTCCTCGCCGTTGTCTGCGTCGTTCTCGTGTTGGTCATCCGCGGCGACCGTCTGCCCCGCAATCGTGCAATCGGAATCCGGTCGGCGCTGACGCTGCGGTCCGAGGCTTCTTGGAAAGCTGGCCACCGTGCGGCGATTCCCGTGCTCATCACCATCAGCATCATCGCCGTCGGGTTCTCGATTGCACTGTTGAGCGTTGAGAAATTCGCCTGGCCGAAGGCAGTCGGAGCCGTTCTCGCAGTCTCGGGGTGGCTGCTCATCCTCGGCCTCTTTGTCAGAGTCTGGACGGTTGCCAACCGCGCGGCGCGGTCCGCAGACAAATGATCTGCCACGGCGACGACCTCCCCGGAGACGACCGCCATACCGTTGTCTGGGCACTCTCTTCGCGACGCCCTTGCGAGACCCGGGAGTTCCGACCACTCGGCCGATCACGATCAGCCATTCGGCCGAGGCTCGGCCTCCCCGAAACGGGAAGGATCGAGGGTGTCAGACAGCAGCCACGCGCCGGCTGTGAAACCCCGGCCCAGCACAGTGACTGCTCACTCCGATCCGATAAGGACGCTCCACACTCATGAAGAAGGCACTCATCGCCCTCGGCACCATCGTCATCATCCTCATCGCCCTCATCGGCGGACTCATTGTGGCTGAGAACCGTGCGAAAGTCGCACTCGAAGCCGACGTCGCCGACTACCTGGACGGCTGCGCGATCACACCCGACACGATCGACGTCCACGGTCGCCCCTACCTCCTCTACGCTGCACAGCACACCGCAGACCTCAGCTACGTCGATCTCGACCCAGCGAAGGGAACGAACAAGGATCAGGTCCTCGTCCACCGCCTCGTCGACGGCCACGCCGACCGGCTCACCCGCTTCATCACCTTCGACTACCCGTCAGGCCAGGTCCGGCCGGTGAAGAATCCCGATGACTCCTACACCGAGGTGGCCACCATCGACGGCAAGAGGGTGACCTTCTCCGCCCGGGCGGAAGGCAACCGGCTCGATGTTCTCGCCGACGAGCGTTTCCTCACCGACCGCGCCCTGCCGCAGGCGGCCGAAGTGCGGAACGTGTCCGCGGGAGACGATGGCGTGGTTGTCGAGGTCGAATACGCTGACACCGACTGCCGCTGATACGGTCAGCGCAGCGCACGACAATGCCGAACCCGAGAAACCAGAACCTGGCATCCGGCGTTGACTAGACTGTGAGCAAATGAGACGACTCCTCACCTGGCTGTGGCTGATCCCGGTCCCGCTGACCTTCGCCCTGGAACTGTTCATCGGCAGCGGCTGGTCACTGATCCTCGGCAACGTCATCGCCGTGGCCGTCGGCCTGCCCATCCTCATTCGAGCCCAGTTGCGTCCGGGACGGTCTGCACGGCTGGAGTGGGCCGTCCTCGGACTGCTCGGTGGCCTCGCCCTGGCCGCCGTCGCCGCCACACTGAGTCTGACGACTCTGTGGCTGAGCCTGACGGTGCTGGCGATGCTCACGCGCGCATCCTCGGGCCGGATGAGCATCGCCTCCATTGTCGTTCTCGCAGTCGCGAACATCGTCTGTCCCCTGGTCATGGCCGACGGTGCGACCTTCGCACTCATGGTGTTCGCCCTGATCATCGCCGCGATCGCGATCGGTCTGATGCTGCGATCGAATGACCGCACCCTGATCGAACGACAGGCCACCGCCACCGAGGCGGAACGACGTCGCATCGCCACCGAACTCCACGACCTCATCGCCCACGAGGTGACCGGAATCGTCGTGCTCGCCCAAGCCGCCGGGCGCAGCGACAGCCCGGACCTGAGAACAACGGCCCTGGCGAAGATCGAAGATTCGGGGACCCGCGCGCTCGAGGAGATCCGCCGCCTCGTCTCCGACGCTCGAAGCGGCAAGCGAACCGATGACTCACCCGCCACCGCTGCGGGAACGGTGTCCGATCCTGGCCCGGGGGCCGCTTCCCGCACCCCGATCGCTTCGGGGCCGCAGGCTCTGCGTGACCGGGTCGCGGCGTTCGGCAAGTCTGCGACGATCACAATCGACACCCCCACCGAGGTGGCCGCCCCGGTCTGGCCCGTCCTCGACCGTGTCCTCGTCGAATCCCTGACGAACGTGCGCCGTCACGCCGGCGCCGATGTCCCGGTGACGGTCACCGTCATGACCGAGCCCACCACCCCGACTGTCTCAGCCGTCGCCGAAAACCTCGCCGGGCCCGACGTTCTCGGCACTCTGGTCATGACCGTGACCAACGGAGTCGGTTCCGGTGGGGTCGGTGCCGGTAGCGGCACGGGACTGAACAGTCTGCGCGTGAGGGTGAGCCACCTCGGCGGGAGGATCGAGGCGGGACCCGAACCCGGGGGAGGGTGGAGCGTGGTCGCGCGATTGCCGCTCAATCCAGTGAACGACCACCGAACAGGGGAGAGCCGATGATCACCGTCGCTGTCGTCGACGATCAGGAGATGGTGCGGATGGGATTCTCACTCATCCTTGACGCCGAAGCCGATATCCGCGTCATCGGGCAAGCCGCCGACGGGGTCGACGCGATCGTTCTTGTCAAACGCGAACAGCCCGATGTGGTGTTGCTTGATATTCGCATGCCGCGCCTCGACGGTTTGGCTGCGCTTCCGCGACTGACTCCGTATTCGCAGGTCATCATGGTCACCACCTTCGACGATGACGACTACGTCGATGCGGCTCTCGCCGGGGGAGCCAGCGGATTCCTGCTCAAGGACGCCGGAGCCGACCTCCTGCTCGCCGGAGTCCGAGCGGCGGCGAACGGCGATGCGCTCATCTCCCCCTCGCTCACTCTCGACCTGCTCCGACGGCGCACCGCCGCACCCCGGTCGGAGACCGCGCGCATCGACAGCCTCAGCGATCGGGAGACCGAGATCGCGAAGCTCGTTGCCGTGGGGCGGACGAACCAGGAGATCTGCGCCGAGCTCTTCATCTCACTCGGCACCGTGAAGACCCACCTGGGCAGCATCCAGGCCAGACTCGATGCCCGTAACCGCGTCGAGATCGCCGCCCGGATGTGGGAATCCGGGGTCATGAAATCCGACGGCTGAGGAGCGCGGACTCTTCTCCCACGGTGCAGTCGTCTCACCCACCCCAACCGCACCCACCCCGCCAGTCACGTCGGGATCAGCCGAATGGCCGACCCCGTTCGTCGATTCTCGGTCGCACGGCCGATGCGCCAGGTCATCGATCCGGGAAGGATAGAAGCCATGACACGACCTCAATCCGACACCACACGCCCTGCCGACAACGTGAGCCCCGCCGAGACGGCGAGCCTCGCCGACACCGCGCGCTCTGCCGACACCGCGCGGCCCGCAGATATCCGATCTCGTCCCCGCATCGCCGCACTCGACGTCATCCGCGGGTTCGCCTTGTGCGGGATCCTGCTGGTCAACCTGCCGCCGATCTTCGGCCTCGGCGTCGAGGGTGGGGGCCTCGACTTCTACCGTTTCTACGAAGACTTCGTGCAGAACCGCTTCTTCCCGATCTTCTCGTTCCTCTTCGGAATCGGGTTCGGACTCATGTGGCTGTCCGCCCGGGATCGCAGCCACCGACCGCGCCTGGCTCTGCTGCGCCGGTTCGCCTTCCTCGGCATCCTCGGTGGGCTCCATCAGCTGCTCCAACCCGGCGAGGCGCTGCTTCCATATGCGCTCGCCGGGATCGTCTTCCTGCTGCCGGCCACGTGGATCGCCGACCGGTGGCGGAACGTCGTCACCGCGATCCTCGGCGTCGTTCTGCTCATCGCCGGAGTGGCCACCGGAGGCGGAATGGCCGTCATCCCCGGACTCTTCCTGCTCGGCTTCGCCATCGGCGGCACCGATTTCCTCCGATCCGTCCTCAACCGCCCGGGACGAGTCGCGATCGCCGGTGGTTTCGCACTGATCGTGACGGTCGTCGGCTTCTCCGTGACGGACTATACGACCCGTCAAGTCGACCAGTGGATCAATGCCGGCCTGGGCCTGTGTATGGCCCTGACCTATATCGTCGCCATCCTGCTGCTCCTGCGCACCCCCGCCGAGGCGGTCCTGAAGTCCGTATTCGCACCGCTGGGTCGGATGGCGCTGAGCAATTACGTCGGCGCCACTGTCATCCTTGTCGCCGTTCGGCTGGCAGCGCCCGATCTCGCCCGGTTCGACGACCGCGGCGGATACGTCGCCGGACTCGTCATCTGCGCCGCGATCATCATCGTTCAGGTCGTCGTCTCAACTCTGTGGCTGAGCCGTTTCGGACAGGGCCCGCTGGAGAAGCTGTGGCGCCTCGTCACCTGGGGCCGGTCGGCACAGCAAGACCAGTGTCTGAACCAGGGCCGCCACCAGCTGGGCAACCGGCCGGGCGCCTTCACGAGTTCACGCGGATGACCTCTTCTTGGTACGGTGCGATGATCTCGTCGGAGATCCGCAGGTCGAGGAGCAGGAAGGGCCGTTCGTCTACTGGGCGGGACTTCCACTCCTCAACCACGGCGAGATCGCTCAGGGTGCGGACGGCGACCCCGTGCCCACCGGCGGCCGTCGCGAGGGCCGCGAAATCGATCTCGTCGATGAGCATGGGCGACTTCTCCAGCCCCTTGAGCCCGTACAGGTTGACCTCGGCACCGTAGGCCGCGTCATTGAAGACCACGGCCAGACCGCGACCGCCGGCCACCCGGATCGCGGTGTCGAGGTCGGACAGTGCCATGGCTCCGCCGCCGTCACCGGTGGTGAGCACGATCGTCGAGTCCGGGTTCGCGCGGGCGGCCCCGGCGACGCTGTGCCAACCGAGTCCGATCGATTGGAAGGCGGTGCCGACCATCGCCAGTCGGTCGGGTGCACTGGGCTCCCAGAACATGTTCGCCCAGGCGATGAAATGTCCTCCGTCGGAGACGACGACCCGATCCTCGGGCAGAACCTCGCCGAGGCGGTTCGCCGCCGCACGCGGATCGAGCCGACCATCGTCGGCGAGCTCCGACCCGACGACGTAGGCACGGTCGGCAGCGGTGTCGACGGAATCGTGCCAGCGTGCGTCGGCACTGTCCGAACTCCCAGCACTGCCGACGCCGGTCGCCGCCAGGCGCGCGATGAGTTCGGCGGCGGCGAGTTTCGCATCGGCGCGGATGAAGCCTCCGACGCGGGCGTTCGTGGCGCGGTCGTCGGTGTCGATCTGCCATACCGCCGTCGAGGGATGGAAGAGGTCTCCGAAACGCATGGTGAACTGATTGAGCGAGGCTCCGAAGACCACGGTCACATCGGCCTCGCGGACGCGCTCCATCGCTGCCGGGGCACCGAATCCGCCGGCGACTCCCAAGTCGTGTTCGGCAGCCGGGAAGATGTTGCGTCCCAGCGCGGTCGTCACGGTGAGTGCTCCCGTGATGTCCACGAGTTCACCGAGTTCGGACTCGGCTCCGGCCAACCAGGCACCGCGGCCGGCGAGCAGCAGGGGACGTTTCGCTCCAGACAGATCGGCGGCAAGGCGATCAAGAGCCGCATGTGCGAATTCGCCGGTCGGTGCCATCGGCGAGGGACGACTGGGGCCGGGCACAGCCGGGATCTCACCGAGGTCCAGAGTCGCGACATCGTAGGGGATGGCCAGGACGACGGGCACTCGGTAGGTCAGCGCATGCTCGATGGCGGTCACGGTGGCTGCGGCGGCATCGACCCGACCGACGGTGTAGGTGCGCACACCCACGGCTGAGGCCATGGCGATCTGGTCGACGTCCCATGGTCGGGGACCGGACGTGGGCTCATCCCCGACGACGAGGACGAGGGGAACCCGGGCTTGTGCCGCCTCGGCGAGGGCGGTGAGCGTATTCGTGAATCCCGCACCATAGGTCGTTGTGGCCGCGGCGATCCGCCCGGAGGTGCGGAAGTGAGCGTCGGCGGCGACGACGGCTCCGGCCTCGTGGCGGACGGCGGTGTAGGTTGCCGAGGTGTTACGCAGCAGGGCGTCGAGGAAGTAGGCATTGCCGTTGCCCATGAGGCCGAAGACCTCGTCGATGTGGGCGGCAAGGGTGTGCGCGACGTGCGCGGAGGTATGAGCCATGGCAGGCCTTTCGCGAATGAGATATGGAAATGAGGGATCCATATATGTCTCACACGCGCGGTTTGCGGCTTCGTGCTCCTTTTTCGAGCACCGGCTGATGTGCCGCTCGCCCTGGGCACCCATTTCCGGGGGCTGCCGTGGGCGGCTCAGCCTGACTCTTCGAATATAAGTGACTGTGGTCTGAGACACCAAGTCGAGCGAGGTACTAGAACTACCTGACGGCGGCTCAGCAACCTGGCGCTGGAGTGGTCCCCGAAAGTTGGACTGTGATCAACACAAACCAACTTGAAGGGACCATTCCATGCGTCAGGACTGTCTGATCACCAACGACCAAGCCAAGGCCGCGATCGAACTCTTC
>NZ_JABKDD010000031.1 GCF_013623905.1 Brevibacterium sediminis | reverse complement strand
CTGGCCCCGGGGCATCCCCCGGGGCCAGACCATGTTCGGTTGAGATGAGAAACGAGGAGAACATGTTCGTCAGCTTCTTGGAGAAACTGTTGATTGTCTGGCCCTGGCACGCTCGAGCACTGATTGGCAAAGCGATATCATCCCGCTATCGATCCTCGGCCGGCCAGCGGCCTGTGTCGCTTGACCGCCTCAGGACTCCTTAAGCAACGCCTTGACCAGTTCGCGGGGAGTATTTTCGTCGACGTCTATGCCGACAGTGTCGCGGAGGTACGCCCGGACGCGTTCGACGCTCTCATCGCTTCCGAGTCTGCTTCGTTGCCATCGTGCACCATCGACGAATGCTTCCCGTTTGTGCTCGCGCAACGCCGAAAGCGAATAGGAGTGTCCCAGGACATCAAACTCGGGATCGGGATGAACCTGTTTAGCGGTCTCTATCGCTGTCTGTTCCCAACGCAACTTCTCATCACCTACCTTCGGTCCAACGGTGTCGTGATTGATGTCAGTGTTATATACCGAAAAGGCTCTCGGCTCCAATGCCTGTGCGTCGGCAATGCCAGTTGGTGAGCATCCCGTCGCAGAGCCGTCAGCCTGGTGAGCGTCTGTGATCGAAGTACGTCCGCCCCGAGCCGGGCGGACGAGACGGCCGGTCGGGTCGCTGGAGGTGATCATGGCGCCCTCCATCCTTGGAAGTAGCTGGAGGTTGGGCTGGATCAGAGCGGGCTGCCTGCCTGACGTGGTCACGACTGCGCTAGCCTGGGAACAGGCCGACGGCTGAAGCCGATGCCCAAGCAACACCACCCGCAGCATCGTCTAAGAAGAGGACCCGAAATGAATGCCAATCATGTCGGCATTGTGTGGAATCCGTCCAAGACCGAGAAGGCAGACCTTGAGGCCGCGCTCCCGACACAGACTGGCGTCGATATCACGTGGCACGAAACTGAGGAAGACGATCCCGGCAAATCAGCGACGCAGGCCGCGCTCGATGCCGGTGCTGAAGTGATCATCGCGGCAGGAGGGGACGGGACAGTCCGTGCGATCGCTGGTCACCTCGCGGAGATCGGCTCCTCTGCCGAGCTCGGCATCGTTCCGCTGGGGACCGGGAACCTCCTAGCCCGCAATCTCGACGTTCCGCTCAACAGCTTGGGCGAGGCAATGGATCGCGCCTTCAACGGCACAGCACGCGAAATCGATATGGGCTGGGTGGAGGTCACCCTTCCCCAGGGCATGAATCGTGAGCCTTTCGTCGTCATGGCCGGGTTCGGAATAGATGCCCACATGATCACAGAGACCAACGATGACCTTAAGGACAAGGCAGGATGGCTGGCCTATGTTGAGTCGCTTGGGCGTGCCGTCTCAGCCAGCGATGTCATGGAGATCAACCTGTCACGCGGAGGTGAACCGATCGGGCACGAGTCGGCGCATACGCTCATCGTCGGCAATTGCGGCACGCTGCAGGGTGGTATCACTCTCCTTCCCGATGCCGATCCCACCGATGGTGAACTGGATGTCCTTATCCTCAAGGCAGAGGGTGTCGCCGGTTGGCTCGACACGATGAAGAACATGGTGTGGGATAACGGTCTGCGGAAGATGATGGCGAAGGACGAGTCTGCGCAGAGCAGTGAGAGCGCGGTACATCAGCGGATTTCTTCATTGACGATTGAGCTTGAGCAGCCGCGCATCGTCGAGGTTGACGGTGACGAAGTCGGTGAAACTAACCGGATCGATGTGACGATCAAGCCCGCGGCGCTGCGAGTGCGCTAGTCCGGCAGAGACTACAGGGCACCGCGTTGGACCTCGTCCGGGCGAGTTTGAGCAAGGAGGGCTTCGAACTCACCCACTCGATGATGCTCATCAACGGATTCCTCGGCGAGGTCGTGGGTCTGGAGAACGTCCTCGGGGAGTTCTCATACAACTTCGCCGTCTACGGCACTCCCGATGTCAGGGCTCCCTGGGGATGGCAGCTCTATGGACATCATTGCGCCGTCAACTGCCTCGTCGTCGAGGGACGGATGACGATAGCCCCGGTGTTTCACGGCGCTGAGCCAAACGAAATCGACGCGGGGCCGCACGCGGGCCTGCGATCCTTCGACGATCGCGTCGACGCCGGCACCGACCTCATCGCGTGCATGAGCGAGAATCAGCACGCCGAGGCGGTCATCTACGACGTGATCGTCGATCCTGCGATGCCCGAAGGGCGAATCCATCCCGGCGATGAGCGCCATCTGGCCGGGGCGTTTCAGGACAATCGGGTCATCCCCTACGAGGGGGTGCAGGTGGCCACGCTGGATGCGCGGGCACAGGAAGCGGTCGTCGACCTCGTCGCGACCTTCCTCAACATCCTGCCCGAGGGGCCGCGTCGCGCGAAGGTGCGCGAAGTCAGGGAACATCTGAACGAGTCGTATTTCAGTTGGATCGGTGGGACCGAGCCGGGAGATGTGTTCTACTACCGATTCCAGTCACCAGTACTCATCATCGAACTCGACCACCACTGCGGAGTGTTCCTCGACTACGACGTCCCCCAGCGCTTCCATGTGCACACGCTCATGCGCGTAACCAACGGCAACGACTACGGCCGCGCCTGGGTCCGCCAGTGGCAGCGTCGAACTGACGGTCGAGTCGAAAGCAACACCCGATGAGCTCAATCTGAGGGTGTAGTCGGGATCGTAAGCTGGCCCCAGGGCCCGGACCGAAAGGAATATCGCCAACTATGAATACAATGAAGATCGCCGTCGTCGGGGCAGGAATCGCTGGAGTCACGACTGCCTACGGACTGGCGCGTCGGGGCGCGACGGTTACCTTGATCGACGATGCCGCCTCGGGGCAGGCGACAGCTGCCAGCGCCGGGATCATCGCTCCCTGGGTCTCGTCCTCGACCGGTGCCTTCTATGAAGCGTACTCAGCCGGCGGCAACTACTACCCGGAGTTCCTCGCAAGGCTCCATGACCTGGGGATTCCCGAACTGGGATACAGGCGCTCCGGCGCCCTGATGGTCTCGCGAGACGATACAGAACTCGACGCCGTCGAAGACCGGGTAGCCCAGCGCATTGCTGAGTCCGGTTCCGTCGCAGGAACGCTGGAGCGCGTAGACAGCACACAGGTCAACGAACTGTTTCCCGCCCTGTCCACCGAACTGACGGGTTTGTACGTCTCCGGCGGCGGACGGGTCGACGGCCGGGTTCTCCGGAATGCGACGTTGAGTGCCGCAGTCCTTCTAGGGGCCGAGCACTGCGAGGACGCAGTGATCGCGATCAATCCCCTCGGCGACACCGGATGGCGAGTGCAGACGATGCGCGGTCCGATCGACGTTGACTCTGTCGTCGTGGCAGCAGGGGCAAGAACTCCAGAACTGCTGCTTCCCCTCGGTGTGAGCTGCTCAGTGAGCCCGCAGCGTGGACAGATCACCCATCTCAACCTTCGTGGAGTGAACACCTCACAATGGCCAACGGTCCACCCCTTCACACCCAACTACATGACCCCGTTCGATGGAGGCAGGATCGCGGTCGGCGCAACCCGCGAGACCGGGAGCGGCTACGATCCCCGCGTCACCGCCGCGGGACAATTGCAGGTCCTCCGGGACGCGCTGGATTTGGCGCCCGGACTGGCCGATGCCACAGTCATCGAGACCCGAGTGGGCATTCGCCCTATGGGTGACGACAACCTGCCGATCGCCGGAGAAGTGCCGGACAGATCAGGCTTATGGACGATGACGGGCTACGGCGCGGGCGGGCTGACGCTCGGGCCGCTGCTGGGCGATGCCGTCGCCCGCAGCATCCTCGGAAACCCCGCACCGGAGCTGACGGCGTTTCCCACAGCCACGCCCATGTGAAGGAGTCTTCAGCACGGCCGGCTATGGGGCGTGCGCGGAGAAAAGCGGTCCGATCGGCCCACCTCACCCCTTGCGCATAATAAAGACCGTCACGGAGCTCCCAGCCAGGTCGATCCGCAGCTTTCCGTCGTCGCCCATCCCGCCGCTCGGAGTAGCCGACGAGCTGGTGGCACCCGCCCCAGCCGACGCGCTCGCCGATGCCCCCGAAGCCCCGTCCCCGCTGAACGGCACATCAGCCGGCAGCGGGTTCGCCGGCACAACCTGCGTAGCACTCTTCACATCGTTCGACTCCCCGTACACCTGCGACGCCGACGAAACACTGAACCCCGACGGCATCGACAGAGTCACAGGATTCCCACCCACCGAGGCAGCGTCGTTCGCGTTGATCACCGTCGTGACCAACGTGCGGCCGTCGTTCTTCACCACCGTGTAGGCGCTCATGTTCCCGCCGCCAGCCACCGAGGTCTTGGTGAAATGCCCACCAACACTCGGCACCAGCAACCTGAGCCCGAGCATGTTCGGCCTCACCTGAAATGAGTTCGACCGGTCCCCGTGATCGGCCGGATCGCAGATGAGCGACATCGGCGCTCCCCCATTGCACGCCCCGAGCATCGAATGCATGGCCATCCGCTCCACACCGAGCGTCGCCGCATACATCGTGTAGTCAGCAGCCCACAACGCCGACGCGTTCGTCAGTGACGTGTCGTTCGTGCCCGGACAGCTCGTCGGCCCGGTCTCCTCGAGCCACAGCGGCAAATCCGCAGCGTCAGCCTTCGATTTCCCGATGCCGAGGTTCTTCTTCGCCGCCTTCTTCGCCAAGGGATCAATGAGGTTCGCCGCCTGCGGCCCCCGCCCCGGAACCTGAGACGAATCGCATTCGTAGAGCTGATACCAGTGCTGCGAAATCGCCTTCTTATGTTCGACACCGGAGCCGGCGAAAGCCTCCATCCATGCCCCGTCGTAGACATCGGGACCGATGATCGGCGCATCCGGCCGTTTCGCATGGATGGCTTTGGCATACACCTCAAGCTGCTCCACGTATTTGTCCTTGTTCCACCCCTTGCCGCGCACGGCACCACTGGGCACATCCTTGACGGTGTACCCGTTCGGTTCGTTGCCGATCGCCAGACCGACAAGAGAACCGCCGAGGATGTCGACCGCATGCGCGGCCATGTCCGCTCCGCGTTTCGGATCGTAGGTCCCAAGAGGAATGCCGATGGTGACCGACGAACCGGTGACGTCGACGAGCTTCTTCAGCCGCTTGAGGTCATCAGGGGTGACGGTCACCTTCTCACCGTGCTTCGACTTCTCACCCTGGGACGTCCAGAACGTCCTCCGGTCGAGAGCATTGCCACCGAACCGCAGCGCCGGCGACCCGAGGGACTTCAACTGCTCGTCGAGATTGGACTGCGCCGGATCGAGCCGAGGATCGGCGAGGTCAGTGGCTTCGAACGAGATCCCAACATTGTCTGCCGTGAGGCCCGGACCCGTTTTGTCGGTCGACGCAGTCACCACCGCATCGTCTCCGGAGACCGCGCCGGCAAACGACTGCTCGAATTCAGTCGGAGTAGGGCTCGGCTCCGGGGACTGGCTCGAGGACGTTGAATCATCCGAGTCGAACCACGAACACCCCGACAGAACGAGGGCGAGCGCCACCACGCCACCCTGGATACTCCTTCTGAGGTTCACTCCAATAACTCTGCCCTGTCCCCGCAGAATCAACAACTTCCACAGTCCCTTTCGAGACACCTCCCGCCCAAACAAGGCAAGACGTCCGCCTCCACCACGTCGACGTCCGAAGTCCGAATCCCCACCCGCCGAGGCGGCCGCCCCGCGCTCATGGCATCGTAAGGGTGGAGACCACGCCACCTGAGCCCACCCGAGGAGAGGAACCGCCATGCCCGACAGCATCGCCCGGCCCTCCCTCACCCCCGTCCGCGGTGCCTTGGGCCTGTCGGTGGCGATGGGCATGGGCCGGTTCTTCTATACCCCGGCCCTGCCCCTCATGGTCGCAGCCCTCCACTGGAGTTCGGCTCCCGGCGCATGGATCGCGACGCTCAACTACGTCGGCTACTTCATCGGCACCCTCGTCATCGCCCAAGGCTGGGTCGAACCCAACCGCTTCGTCTACCGCCTCAGCCTCATCGTCTCCACACTCGGCCTCGCCGCGGTCGCCCTGACCCCGAATCTCATCTGGCAGGGCGGCATCCGCACGATCGCCGGAATCGCCTCGGGGCTGATCTTCGTGTGCGTGACCCAACGCATTCCCGCGAACTCCCGCAGGCCCCGCGACGGCGGCATCTCCTACGGCGGAGTCGGCTTCGGCATCCTCGTCTCCGGAGCCATCGTGCTCGCCGCCGGCAGCGTCGCCGACTGGCGCCAACTGTGGCTCATCTGCGCGGCCGTATCCGCGATCTTCTCCATCATCGCCTGGACCTGGCCGATCCCCGCCCGGATCCCACAGAATCCCACCCCCACCGAGGCGGCCGCCCCGACCGAGACCGACACCGACGATCCCGCCGAGGCAGCCACCCGCTTCGAGGCCAATCGTCGCCGAGCCATGGCGATCCTCTCCACCGGCTACTTCTTCCAAGGCGGCGGCTACATCATCATCGGCACCTACCTCGTCGTGCTGGCTGGTCCAGTTTTCGGAGCAACCGCAGCTGCCTCGACGTGGCTCATAGCCGGGATCGCCACCGCAGCCTCTCCCCTGACCTGGTCAGCCGTCGCCGCCCGCATCG
Organism: Brevibacterium sediminis; assembly: GCF_013623905.1. Taxonomy (GTDB): domain Bacteria; phylum Actinomycetota; class Actinomycetes; order Actinomycetales; family Brevibacteriaceae; genus Brevibacterium; species Brevibacterium sediminis. The sequence continues at coordinate 7,999 of NZ_JABKDD010000031.1, read as the reverse complement.
GCACGGTCAAGGCACTGACCGTCTGCTATTGCCTCCAGGTCTTCGGTGCCCTGCTCGCCGTCTTCGGCTCGACCCCGACCGTGCTGATCATCGCCGCAGCGCTCTTCGGCTTCACGTTCATCGGGGTGGTCATGATGACGATCGGCGTCGGCACGCAGATGGGCGTCGCGAACGCCTCGGCGAAGCTGACGTCCTGGTACAGCATCGGTCAGATCGTCGGACCGGCCATCGTCGCGGCGGTTCTGAGCGAGCACATCGTCGCTGCCTTCGTCGCCTCGGCGATCGCTCTGGCCATCGCCATGGCGCTGACCTTGGTCGGCGTTCTCGCCGGCAACGTCGGGCGGTGACGCGTGCCGGCCATCTCTGTGTCTCGGCGGTCAGCTGCCAACGGCCCTCCGCCGCGGTTGCCGGTGCGAGCGGTCAGAAAGCTATGCGCAAGTCGGGTTCGGCGGTGAGAACCTCTCCATTGAAGTGCTCACCTGCATCTTCAGCGGACGCTGAACGGTCATTGCCTGGCCAGAAATGGGTGAGAAGCAGCCGCTTGGCACCGGCTCTCTGAGCCCACTCACCGGCTTCGGAAGCAGTCAATAGGTTGCGGCGGGTGCTGTCCTGCTCGCCGGGTCGGTCGGTGGCATCAACGATGTAGACATCGGCTGCGCGACCGAGATCAGCGAGTCCCGGATGCGGTCCGGTATCTCCCGTGAAGGCGACCGCTGCCGTCGCGGTCTCGAGGCGAACTCCGTAATTGGGCACGAAATGCGGCAAAGACACGGAGCTGAGCCTCAAAGGCCCGACCTCGAAGTGCCCAGGCAGCAGATGGATGTCGCATGCCGAGGTCATGTCGAGGCCTGGTTCGACAGCGCCGAGGCGGTCGATGACTCCGGCGGGGCAGTACAGCTGCAGCTTCTTCGTCGGTGTCTCGGCATACTGACGGAAACGGAACAGCGCGTGAAGATCGATGCAGTGGTCAGGGTGTTCGTGGGTGATGACAACCGCATCGATCTCAGCATCCGGCACATGGCTCAGCAGGCGTGGGAACGTGCCATAGCCGAGATCGAGCACAAGTCGGAACCCATCCCAGTCAAGGAAATAGCTGCTGCAGGCCTCCCCCGGGACGGGGTGGGCGGCCGAGGCTCCGAGGACCGTGAGTGTACGCATCACATCAGCCTGTCACGCCTGCCTCGTACCGTCCACATTCTTCGTCATAAGGGGTCGGGACCGATCGCCCCTCTCACTCCGCTGTGACCCCGAAGACGACCCCTCTGTGAAGGAGGAGGTATCGCTCGCGGTGTTTACACTGTAATCTTCTCGGCGAGTGTTGTTTATGGTCGGCAGACTCCGCGGATGAAGCAGCATCTGGAATCGCATCCGCTGGCAGACCAAGAAAGAGACAACTCTCCAACGTCGGCTGCGCGCAGCCTCGGCGTCGATCAGATTCCTCACCGGCTCTCGATCCGGTGATGCCGCACTCACAGTGAAACCGATAAGGAAGTTAAATTATGGCTATTGTTCTGTGGATCCTCGCAGCGCTGCTCGTCATCTCGGGCATCTTCGCAATTCTGCGCAAACAGATTCTGTGGGGCGTCGTCCTCATCGTCGTCGGCTGTCTCGTCGGCCCAGGAGGGGTGAGCATCTTCGCCTGATCTTCTCCCGCCTTCACGTGAGGTGTCATTCCCGGCAGGGAGGCCTCGCGTGAAGCCGGGAACGACGGCGACACCTTTCGGTGCACCGCTCAGTAGGACAGGCTCCGACTCCGCTTCGGGAGGAAAGCACCGTCGCTTCACGTCAGTTGACGCAAGTAACTGCTGAAGCCCCCGCGCACGCGACCGGACAGACGAGCAGACGTGAGCACTCTGCAGTCATCGGTTCTGCGAATGCGGCCGCCCTCCCGCAGCACCGCATCGACGATTGCTTCGTCCTCACCACATTCCAGCGGAGGCACGCCTCCTATGGCTTCGAGCGCGCTGGCGCGCAGCCCCATGTTCGCTCCGAATATGTACGGGTGATTCTCGAGCAGTTCGTGGTTGGCATGCCAAGTTGCGACCAGGTCGGCCGTTGCTGTCTCAGGGCGTGGGGCCACAGTGCCCACCAGGCAATCAACGCCTCTCGCGGCGAGTTCGAGATGGGTGGTGATCCAATGTTCGGGCACTCTGCTGTCGGCGTCTGTGAATGCGACCCACACCCACGCCGAGTCGGAGTCTTCCCCTGTTGTGGATTCCTCGGTTCGCATGAAGTGCCTCCATCCGAAGTCGCGGGCTCGACCGACGGACTGAAAAGAGGTCGCGAGGACGAATACGTTGCGATGCCTGGCGGCAAAGTCCTCGACGATGCTCGCCGTGGCATCGGTGCAGGCATCTGCCACGACAACGACTCGAAACCGACAGTTGATGCCTCTCTCGACAGCGTATGAGTGTGATCGCTGCAACGACTCGAGACACCCGAGGATGTCGTCCTCTTCATTGTGGGCCGGAATGATGACACCTAAACGCCTGATCATGCGTGCCCCTCCGACGCGGCTGGGCGGGAGCCCTTGTCGACCGTGATGATGTCAAGACGGTAGCCCCCTTGATACCGGTGTTCAACGCGATGATGAGGCCAGGCGCCCAAGCAGATGCGATGGACTTCATCGGCATCCAGCGGCCAATCGTCGATCTCGCCCCTCCAGTGGCAGAGCACCAGGATGAAACGAACCGTTGTCGAGCCATCGATCTTCTCCAAGGTTTCGAGAAGCTGAGAACGACTGAGGTAGAAGCCGGTCTCCGACAGCACGACGCAGTCGAAAGTGCCCTGAGGCCATTCGAAGGGGACGGTGGCGTGAACGAAGTGGATTTCCGCCGACGGGATCGTCCCTCGCCGTCTGGCGATTCGCAACGCCTCCTCACTGGCATCGACTGCCGTCACCTGCGCGCCGATACCGGCGAGATCATGAGTCAAAGCGCCTACCGAGCAGCCGATCTCAAGGATATGAGCGTACGGAACCGCAGGCAGATGGGTGAGGAGATTCCTGCGTTTGGCGATCTCATATTCGGAACTCCACACCTGCCAGGGGTCGCACCGTCGGACGTGGACTTCGTCGAAGACCGCAGAAGCCGCACTGGCGTCGTGGAGCTTCGCTGAGCCGTCGCCACCGGGCACCGGAGCCGCACCGTCGCGGAAGTCCGAGACCGCGAAGATGTCTCCACCACGACGGAAGTGTTCGAGATGAGCGGGGCTGAGGATTGCTTCGTCTCCGGGCTGATCGGATAGCGCTGACACCTGCGACGGATACCCGTCGAACACTGCCTGTCTGTCGAAGTTCGCCGGATCGGACAGAAACGACCAGCTGCGCCAAGCCTCATCGGCAGGGACTGCCCAATGCCAGTACCAGATCGGGTACTCGAGCACCATCGTGTGATGCTCACGCCCCAACTGCAGGGCTGCTGCACCGATCGCCTCATGATCGCCATGTCCGTCCCGGCTGTAGGGTGAGACGAGCACGACGTGCCCCTGGTGCTGGTCCACTTCGACCGCGATCTCGTCGACGATCCTCTGGCTGAATGCGTCCAGCTGCCCATCAGGCAACCCCACGAAACGGCGGGACAGACGCTCGTGATCAAACAGATCCAGTGCCGCATCGAACTCGCGCAGACGCATCTCTCTGAGTTCCTTCGTCGAGTGGGTGGGAGACGCCGGATGGGATCGTTCCCCTGCGGTGAAGAGCAGGGCGACGACTCGATGAGCGCACCGGCGCAGGCGGGCCAGCAGGCCGGCGGCTCCAAGGGCCTCATCGTCCGGATGTGCGGCAAGGATGATGAACGTGGCCTCGGCAGGCATGGCCTCGACTCCGAGCGCGGGAAGATCCTGGACGCCGGCTTCCCTCCAGGAGGCTTCGGTCGTACCGGGGTCACGATGGTCAAAACCCATTGTGGTCGACCTTCGTGCGAAGCTCCGTGCCGAGAGCGGCTTCATCGCGTGGACCGTGGTGCTGACTGATGTAGACGGTGAGGTCAGCGTCGGCTTTGGCGAAGCCGACATCGCCTGTCAGCGCCGCCGGTCCCGCGATTTCGCGACTCAGGTGCTGGATCCGGCGAACTCCTGAGTAGACGATATTGCGCACTGTCAGGGCCACGGTCCAGGCACGTGCACGGGAGTACTCGTCACTCCCGTCGGCTGCGGCCGCTGCCTGCGCGAAGACGCTGCGAATCGAGAAGATCTCAGCCTCGAGCTGACCGATCAGCATCTCACCGACTGTGGATGGGTTGGAGCGCTTGCTGTGCCGTCGCACGGCATTTCTTGCCAGTCCCACGGCGGCGCCGAACCAACATGCTGCCACTCGGATGCCTCCCCAAGCGAATGCAGTTCGATCCAGGTACCAGTTCGGCGGACCGAGGACGGTGACGGGCGTTTTCGTGAATGCGACACTTCCGCTCGGGATCTCCTGCAGCCCCACGCTCGGCCAGGCAGTCGGCTGGGCCTGCGCTCGGGGGTCCCTGAGGTCCACGGCACAGGCGTACGATCCCCCGTCGCTGCCGGCGATGACGATGGCGTGCGAGAGTTCGGCGGCCAGGGAACACCAGGCTTTTTCTCCATCGATCACGGTCTGTTCGCCTTCTGCGCCCACGGTGAGGACGTGGGCTGGAGACTCGGCGGCGTAGACGCCCCAGGTCGAGCCATCGGGTGCGTCGTGTCCGGCTTCGGCAAGGATGCCCAGCGCATCCACATGGGGTTCGAGCATCCGAGCGACAGCGACATCGATGGCCGCCACCTCGAGCAGCGACTCCCACTGCCGCATGTGAGACGTCGTCCCGGTGAGTCCGAGAAATCGACTCAGGGCGCGAACCTTGTCAGCGGTCTGCGCATTGCTGGTGACCAGCTTTCGCAGATCATCCTGGCAGGCGCGTTCGTCGCGCCAGGAGCCCAGAGGCGCTGAAATCATCCCAGTGACGTCTAACCGATGCTGTGTGTTCATGTCATATCTTTCTGAAATCGCTGGGCCGGTCCTTATCAGCCATCAGGAGTTCTGGCTGACATCGTCGGTGTCCGGGTGGTTGTCGGTGTAGACCCGTTGGCGCATGCGCTGTCCGTGAGTCAGTCGTTTCACATCTAAGTCGGAGTCGAAGCTTGCGCCGATACCGCCGGCGACGACGCCCATCGCTGCGCTGAGCCAGGCGATATCGAGATAGTTGGCGACCGCCGCCTCCTGCTGGATCTGGGCTGACATGAACTCGGGGTCGATGACGACGAGGCCGCCCAGCAGAATGAAGCCGACCAGTCCCGCGTAGAGCGCGAGCACGGTGATCAGCAGGGTCAGGACGGTCGACAAGTTGTAGTACATCACTACCGTCGCCAGGTTGTCTTTGCGTGGTTCGTCCCAGAGTTTGTGGTTGATGATCAGCCAGGTGACCATGACCAGGATGGCGGCCGCGCCGATCGACAGCAGCCGCGTGGTGGACAGATAGGTCGACATCTGCCAGATGGAACTGTAGAAGATGCCGAAAGCTCCTGTGGCCGATGCCGCGGCGAGGGCTCCAGAAAGCTTCGGGACGGTGCGCCACGGGTCGTTGGCCATCGTCATTCCCAGCACCAGACGTGGGCCTCCAGTGAAAGTGTGGGCGTGCAGCGATTGGTGCTGCGTGTCTTCGTTCCTCGACCAGTTCGACCAACGCAGCAGGAATCGTCGGGTCGCCTCTTCGGGATCCCACGGCACCAACTTGTTGACCGAACTCATCAGCACTTTGATGATGCGGCGCTTGGTCGACCATGCGCCAAGAGTGGGACAGGACACGATCGCTAAGTTGCTGTCGGAATGGACCTCGGCGATCAGCGGGTCGCCCTGAGTATGGCGCGGGATCTCGGTGAGGATCAGAACGATGTTGACGTCCGGGTAGTCGGCCCGAAGGTCCTCGACAGCGCTGAGGTCGAGTTCGCTTTCCGGTGTCAAGCGGATGGTGTCAGTCGCCGTGTACAAGGTCGTTGTGACCCCATACGCGTCTTGCAGAAGCCTTTCGAGTCGTTGATGGATAGCGGCCGCTCGGCGGCTGGGCAGGCCCGGGTCGGCCACGAGAAGGACCTGGAGGGCCTCTGAAGAGGTGTCGAGCATGTTGATCCTTCTCAGCTCAGTGAGCTGTCTGAGGGTATGGCTAATTGGTTGGTGAGAGGCGGATGCGTTCGATGAGTTCGTCGAGGGCATCGTCGAACTGGCGTTGGCGATGATCTTCGCTGAGCAGGTCACTCAGCTCGTTCACGGTGGGATACTCCGATAAGTCGGAGTCGTCATCGGACCTCTCGTGATCGTCTTCGTCGGTGATGGCGAAATTCGTGGAATGGACTTGCAGGAGCAGATCCCCGATGAGGAAGCTGGTGAACGTTTTGTAGGCACCGACCGCGGCCGCATCGGAGAACTCGAATTGCTGCAGCATGGAAAGGAACTCTTCGACCCAGCGCAGGCTGCGCAATGGAGGACGCAGCCACGGGGCTTGGGACGGTTGAGTAGCAATCAGAGGAAAGATCCCAGGATGATCGAGCGCCAGTTCTTTCGTCGTATTTGCCACCCGCTGGAGATAGTCCTCCCACGACGACGGCGTCTGCCTCATCCGCCGGTTATCGAACAGACTGTCGATAAGAGCTTCGACCATCGCTTCGAGAAGGTCTTCGCGTCCGGAGACATGCCTATACAACGCCATGGCTTCGACCCCGAGGGACTGCCCGAGACGTCGCATTGTCAGCGCATCGAGTCCGTGTACGTCGACGAATGTGATCGCCGCTGCCACGAGGTCGTTCCTGGTCAGACGGTTCTGGGCCATGGGATCCTCCCTGCCCGGATTGACGAAGGTTGAACCTGCTCGCTCATCTTGCGTGTCACACAGGCGAACACATCCTCTCAATTTCCTGACACGATTAGTGTGTAAACATTTTTGGGTTGCGCCCTCTAGGCTACATCGACACCGCTACCAGGAGAACCCCCTTGAAAATTCGGCTTCGGCCCCTCACTCAGGGGCGTGGCATCTGTTAGCGTGATTACGTCGTAAACATGAAAGGAGTCGGCATGAAACCCGCAGTCAAAGAGTTCCAGGACGATACCGAACTGATGGATGAAGTGAAACGCCAGGCGGCAGCGGGCATCGCCAAGGACGACCTCTTCGTCCTCTCCCATGACGATGACCGCACCGACCGCGTCGCAGGCAGCGTCAACGCCAACGAGCCCGACGATCTCAGCAATCACGTGGGCACCCGGTATGACAAGAAGGGCGACGAGCTGCGCGCGATCTTCGAAGAGTTCGGCTTCACGTCGAACGAGTCCGACGACCTCGAAGAGAAGCTCGATCACGGCAAGATCCTGCTGCTGATCAACAGCTGACGCACAGGCAGCCGAACACTTCTCACACAGAATCTCCCATCGCATCGGACCCCGCCCGCCCGCGCGAGATCCGTCGTGCACGCGAAAGGAAGAAACATGAACGACAGCTCCGCCGAAGCCGACAAGCTCAAGGGCTCCGCGAAATCTGCCGCATGCAAAGCCAGTGGTGACAAAGGCCTGCAGGCCGAAGACAAGACCGAAAAAATCCAGGCCGAGGGCAGACAAGCCGCGGAAGAGATCAAAGACACGGCTCGTGGAACCGCCGAATCTCTGGGGAACGGTCCGAAGCACTGACACTGCCCGGCGGAAGGGCGAGGACCAAGTGCTCGCCCTTCCGCTGCTCCGGCAGGAGCAGAACTCACCGAGTCTCAGCGGCAGACGAGCCAGAAGAGCGAGAAGAACATGGCAGAGACCAACCCTGAACATTCGTTCATCGTCTTGGCGAACCGCTTACCCGTCGACCGCTGCGAAGACCGTGGTCGACGTCGCATGGAGGGGTGATCATCGCCAGACATTCTTCCAAGAGGGCGCAGTCCTTCCTCCACCTGACTTGCTTCACCTAGTCCGATTTTGGGGATAGGTTGGGCATTGTTACTGGTGAGACGGCTGCTTAGTGTAGAAACGGGACACTAAACGGGTCCGTAGAATGAGTGTATGAGCCTG
>NZ_JABKDD010000030.1 GCF_013623905.1 Brevibacterium sediminis | reverse complement strand
CCACCGCAGGTGCCGAAGCCGGCCGGTGTGGTCGGTATCAATCACGAACCAGTCCTAGTTGAAGTCCAAGAAATCACTGCTGAAGCAGCGTGAGTGACTCCAAACAGCTTGACACCCCGCGAGATTGCACAATTTCGGCTCGAAACCGGCAATCTGCGCACACTTGACTCGAGGAAGTCTCTGACCCTGCGGCGTCGGTGCGGGACTCGCACCGAGAGTGGTTCAGCGTCGCGCCCTCAGCTCGAGGCGAACTGGGTGGCATAGAGCTCGGCGTAGCGGCCGCCGCGACCGACGAGCTCCTCGTGAGTGCCCTTCTCAATGATGCGACCGGCCTCGACGACGAGGATCGTGTCGGCCTGCCGGATCGTCGACAGACGGTGGGCGATGACCAGGGCCGTCCGCCCGTGCATCGCCTGGGCCAGGGCACGCTGGATCGCGGCCTCATTCGTCGAATCCAACGCCGAGGTGGCCTCATCGAGGACGACGATCTCCGGAGACGCCAGCAGCATCCGGGCGATGGTCAGGCGTTGACGCTCGCCTCCGGAGAGGCGGTACCCGCGCTCTCCGACGACGGTATCCAGTCCATCTGGCAGTGCATCGATGACGCCTCTCAGCTGTGCCCGGTCGATGGCATCGAGCATCTGCTCCTCGGTGGCGTCGGGATTGACCAGCGCCAGGTTGGCGCGGATCGACTCGTGGAAGACATGACCGTCCTGGGTGACGACGCCGACGGCCTCGCGCAGATCGGCGAACGACAGATCGCGGACATCGACTCCGCCGATGGTGATCGAGCCGCCCGTGACGTCGTAGAGCCTTGGCAGCAGCGACGCGATCGTCGACTTTCCCGCACCCGAGGATCCGACGAGGGCAACGGTGTGCCCGGCGGGGATCGTGAAGCTCAGGTCATGGAGAACCTGATCGCCGCCGCGGGTGTCGAGCACGGAGACGTCTTCGAGGCTGGCCAAGCTGACCTGCGAGGCGCTGGGGTAGGCGAAGTCGACGTGGTCGAACTGCACATCCAACCCGCCGGCGGGCAGGGCCTTCGGCTGCGACGGTTCCTTGAAGTAGGGCACGAGATCGAGGATCTCGAACACGCGCTGGAACGACACCACGGCGCTCTGGATGTCCAGGCGTGCGTTGGCGAGCATCGTCAGCGGCGTGTAGAGCCTGGTCAGCAGCAGTGCCAGGGTCACGACCTGACCGGCGTTGAGGTTGCCGACGACCGCCTGTGCACCGCCGACGCCGTAGACCAGAGCCAGCGCCAGGGCAGAGACCAGAGTCAACGAGGACACGAACGTCGACTGCAGCATCGCGACCTTGACCCCGATATCGCGGACCTGGCCGGCGCGGTCGGCGAACTCCTCGTTCTCCTGGCGGGGATTGCCGAAGAGTTTGACCAGGGTGGCACCAGCGGCGGAGAAGCGCTCGGTCATGCGGGTCGACATGTCTGCGGAATTGTTGGCCGCTTCGAACTGCAGGGATGCGAGCTTTCCGCTGAGCATTCGGGTGGGGATGATGAACAGCGGCAGCAGCAGGATCGACAGCACGGTCACCTGCCAGGAGATCGTGACCATGACGCCGACGGTCAGGGCCAGGGAGACGAAGTTCGACACGATGCCGGACAGGGTGTTCGAAAACGCTCTCTGCGCACCGATGACGTCCGTATTGAGCCGGGAGACCAGGGCACCGGTGCGGGTGCGATTGAAGAATGCGATCGGCATCGACTGGACGTGATCATAGACGGCCGTGCGCAGATCGAAGATGAGTCCCTCGCCGATCCGTGAGGACAGGTACCGGTTCGTGATCGAGATGGCCGCATCGGCGATGGCCAACCCGCCGATGGCCACGGCCAGCCATACGACCGTGGACACGGGCCCGCCGCCGGTGATCGCGTTGACGACGTCGCCGGCGAGGACCGGGTTGAGGACGCCGATGCCCGCGGTGAGCACGGACAGCAGCAGGAAGATGATGAGTTTGCGCTTGTGCCGGGTCGCATACCCGGCGATCCGCTTGTAGATGCCCGGTTGGATGCGCGTCTCGGGGGTCTTCTTGCTCTTGACCGAGGAGTACATGAGGTGATGTGCGGATGGCACGCTCATACTGGGTCCCTTTCTGCTGCCGAAACGACCGAGCATGCACGGGGGAGCCCGTGACGGCGCGAGGATCGCTCGCATCCGGCCGCCGCCGCGGGCGGGTGGCCCGCCGGCGGTGAGTAGTTCAGTGCACACTGTGCAACCGCCAGAGCGGTGAAACTATTTCCTCACCGCCCGGCGACTCCCATCACAGGTACCATCGCAAGCTCGCCGAGGCGGCCCGCCCCGTCCGAGGTCCCAGACCCACCAGCGACTCCCGTCACAGCTTCCGCAGCTGCACCTTCCGGATGGTGTGGTCGGAGGATTTGTGGAGCACGAGATCGGCTCGGCCGCGGCTGGGCTGGACGTTCTCGCGCAGGTTCGGGAAGTTGATGGAGTCCCAGATCTCCGTGGCCAAGGTGATCGCCTCGTCGTCGTCGAGCTGCGAGTACCGGTGGAAGTAGGAATCCTCGTCCTGGAACGCACCGTGCTTGAGTTTGAGGAACCGCGAGATGTACCACTGGCGGATGTCACGGGAGCGCGCATCGACGTAGACGGAGAAGTCGAAGTAGTCGCTGATGGCCAAGCCCACGGTTCCGTCCTGACGGGGGCGGGCGGGTTGGAGGACGTTGAGGCCCTCGACGATGAGGACATCGGGGGAGCGCACGACCACCTCGGCGCCGGGAACGATGTCATAGGTGTGGTGCGAGTACACAGGCGCACGGACCTCGGGGGCCCCGGACTTCACGGCGGAGATGAACTTGAGCAGCTTGCGCCGGTCGTAGGATTCAGGGAATCCCTTCCGCCCGTTGAGGCGGCGACGGTCGAGTTCGGCATTGGGGTAGAGGAATCCGTCGGTGGTGATGAGCTCGACGCGCGGAGTGTCGGGCCAGCGGGCGAGCAGTTCGCGCAGCACACGTGCCGTCGTCGACTTGCCCACGGCCACCGATCCGGCGACGCCGATGACGAAGGGCGTTCGCTTGGCATCCTGCGGTTCCAACCCGCGTTCGTGCAGCGGAGAGAAGAATTCCCTGGTCAGGTCGTGCTTCGCCCGACGTGCGGAGACGTAGAGGTTGAGCAGTCGTGACAGGGGCAGATAGACCTGGGCCACCTCGTCGAGGTTGATCCGATCCCCGAGCCCGCGCAGCCGTTCGATATCGCGCTGCTTCAGCGGAAGCGGCGTAGCCTGGGCGAGCGTACCCCACACCTCCCGATCGAACTCCCAGAACGGAGACGTCGTGTCCGGCTCGCTGCGCCGGGCGGTATTGAGGCCGGCGAGCTTGCGCGCACGGTCCAACTGAGGGTCGACATGGCTCATCCCACCATTGTGTCATGCGTCATGTTCGCCGCCCGCCCCAGGTCGGCGAAAGCCCCCACCCTCACCGAGGTGACCGTTCCGTCTCCGGCCCCGTCCGGTGTGCCCCGACCATCCTCTCCCGCGCCCGCGTGCGCGTGCAGTTCGTCACGTTGACCCGATCGTGACTCGCCGGAATACCCGAGATCGGCTATCAGTGCGTAAAATCTCCCTCATGTGTGGAATCGTTGGCTATGTATCCAAGGCCCCCGTTGACAATGCCGACCACTCGGCGCTCGATGTCGTGCTCGGCGGCCTGAAGAGGCTCGAGTACCGCGGCTACGACTCGGCCGGCGTCGCGCTCGTGACGCCCGACGGTCAGCTCGCCTCGGCGAAGAAGGCCGGAAAGTTCTCCGCCCTGACCGAGGAGATCGAGGCCAACCCGCTGCCCGCTGCGCAGACCGGAATCGGCCACACCCGCTGGGCCACCCACGGTGGACCCACCGACCTCAACGCCCACCCGCACCTGGCCCACGGCGGCAAGCTCGCGCTCATCCACAACGGGATCATCGAGAACTTCGCCCACCTGAAGAAGGACCTCGTTGCCGAAGGCGTCGAGTTCCTCTCCGAGACCGACACCGAGGTGGCCGCCGCCCAGCTGGCGAAGAACTATAAGGTGACCGGCGACCTCACCGCCGCGATGCGCAAGACCGCCACCGAACTCGAAGGTGCGTTCACCCTGCTCGCGGTCCACGCCGACGCTCCCGGTCAGGTCGTCGCCGCGCGCCGGAACTCACCGCTGGTCATCGGCCTCGGTGAGGGCGAGAACTTCCTCGGCTCCGACGTCGCCGCGTTCATCGACTACACCCGCACAGCCGTCGAGATCGGCCAGGACGAAGTAGTCACCATCACCCCGGAGACGGTTACGATCACGGACACCGAAGGCAACTCCGTCGAGGGCGAGCAGTTCGAGGTCGACTGGGACACCGCCTCAGCGGAGAAGGGCGGCTTCGCGTCCTTCATGGACAAGGAGATCCACGATCAGCCGCAGGCCGTGGCCGATACCCTGCTCGGCCGCCTCGACACCGAGGGCCGCCTGACGCTGGACGAGATGCACATCGATGAGAACGTGCTCAAGTCCGTGGACAAGATCGTCGTCATCGCCTGCGGCACCGCAGCGTACGCCGGTCAGGTCGCGAAGTACGCGATCGAGCACTGGTGCCGCATCCCCACCGAGGTGGAGCTGGCCCACGAATTCCGCTACCGGGATCCGGTGGTCACGGAGAAGACGCTCGTCGTGGCGATCTCGCAGTCCGGGGAGACCATGGACACGATCATGGCCGTCCGCCACGCACGTCAGCAGGGTGCGAAGGTCATCGCGATCTGCAACACCTTCGGCTCGACGATCCCACGCGAATCCGATGCCGCGCTGTACACCCACGCCGGCCCGGAGATCGCCGTGGCCTCGACGAAGGCCTTCCTGTCGCAGGTCGTCGCCTGCTACTTGCTCGGCCTCTACCTCGCCCAGCTGCGGGGGAACAAATTCCGCGACGAGATCGGCACGATCCTGGGCGAGCTGCAGTCCATCCCGGAGAAGATCCAGCACATCCTCGACGAGACGAAGTCGCAGGTCCTCGCCCTGGCCGACCGCAACCAGGACGTCGGTTCGGTGCTGTTCCTCGGCCGTCACGTCGGCTACCCGGTCGCGATGGAGGGTGCGCTCAAGCTCAAGGAGCTCGCGTACATCCACGCCGAGGGCTTCGCCGCAGGTGAGCTCAAGCACGGACCGATCGCGCTGATCGACGACGGTCAGCTCGTCATCATCGTCGTCCCGTCCAAGCGCGGCCGGGATTCGCTGCATGCGAAGGTCATCTCGAACATCCAGGAAGTCCGTGCCCGCGGTGCGAACACCGTCGTCATCGCCGAGGAGGGCGACGAAGAGGTCGATCAGTTCGCCTCCGAGGTCATCTACGTGCCCGAGACGACGACGCTCATGGCGCCGCTGCTGACGACTGTTCCGCTGCAGATCTTCGCGATGGAGCTGGCCACGGCCAAGGGCCTCGACGTCGACCAGCCGCGCAATCTCGCGAAGTCGGTCACGGTCGAATGATCCGCCTCGGTGCCGGACGGGAGATCGCCCGGCACCGATTGCCGTCGAGGAGCCTGAGGAGGACCGGTTATGGCGATTTTAGGCATCGGAACTGACATTGCCGACGTGTCTCGCTTCGCGGAGCACATCGAACGCGTGCCCGAACTCCTCGATCGTCTGCTCACTCCCGGTGAGCAGCTCAAACGCAACGGCAAACGCCGGACGGATGCCTCCTTGGCGGCACGATTCTCCGCGAAGGAGGCGCTGAAGAAGGCGATCGGCTTCCCCGGATGGCTGCCGTGGCAGTCCGCCGAGGTGGTCCCCGCGAGGTCCGGTGCGCCGAGTTTCCGTCTGCGCGGGCTCGTGCTCGAGCACTTCCGTGCCATCGGCGGAACGAACATCCACCTGTCGATCACCCACGATGCGCACCTGACGATGACCTTCGTCATCGCCGAGGGCGACGGGCCGTCGCTGAGCCCCGGCATCGAAGGCGCCGCGGAGCACTTCACCCATTCGATGTACAAGCGAGTTCTTCGGCCGGAAGACTGAATCCGCGGCAGGAAGACTTACGCTGCAGCTGGGACAATGATACGATGGACTCAATGACTAGCAATGTGGCGGTAGTGCTCTTCGACGGCTTCGAAGTTCTCGATGTATTCGGCCCCGTCGAACTCTTCAGCCGTCTCCCGGATTCCTTCACCCTCTCCTATGTCGCCGCTCAGCCTGGGCCCGTCCGCAGCGCTCAGGGCATCGAGGTTATCGTCACCGAGTCTTTCGACACAGCGAGCAACCCGGACATCGTCATGGTTCCCGGCGGGATGGGCACCCGGCAGCTGGTCGACGACCGAGCATTCCTCGACCGCCTCGTGAACTGGTCGGCCGGTGCCGAGCTCATCACCTCTGTGTGCACCGGTTCGGCGGTGCTCGCTGCCGCCGGCCTGCTCGACGGGTACCGGGCGACGTCGAACAAGAAGGCTTTCACGTGGGCGTCCGAACACGGCGAGGATGTCACCTGGATACCGCAGGCCAGATGGGTCGAGGACCGGGATCGATGGACCTCATCGGGTGTGGCCGCTGGCATGGACATGACTGCGGCACTCATCACCCATCTCTACGGTGCCGAGGCGGCCGCCACCGTCGCCCGTGAGATCGAGTTGGATATCCACACCGATCCCGATTGGGATCCCTTCGCCGCCCACCACGGGCTGGTCTGAACCGTCGACTTCTTGCACAGTCGAGCATCATCGGGACGCGAGTCTCAGTAGACCAGCATGTGTTCGGCTGAACCCGCACGAATCATGATAGAAAACTTCGAGGTGCGGCTCATAGTCGACATGCACCCATTCGCAGCCGGCGGCTTTGATTTCATGAACGAGAGTCTGGACCAGTCGTTTTCCGATACCACGCTTCTGATGTCCCGGATCAACAATTGTGTCGAGGACGAACGCGTGCACCCCGCCGTCCCAACAGGCGTGGACGAACCCGATCAACTGGTCGTCGGAGAACGCACCGATCCACGTCAGGCTGTGCCGCTTCAGGCGCGCTCCCCACGGTTTCACCTCTCCACCTGAGTGTCCAAACGCTCGTGCATGGAGCGCAGATAGGTGGGCGTCATCAACAGTGAATCGCACACGAAGGTCTATGTCCTGGGCCATGACGATCAGTATGCCGTATCGATCAACATGGTGAGCTTCGCTGAATTCTCTGTCTGCCACCGAGAACCGGGACCCCTGACGCTTCATGAGATCCGTCCATCGCCCACCACCGCGTACGGTTCACGTCCGATGGAGGTGAATGTATTCGCAAGGAACTGTTATATGGCCTGGTTGAGTCGCTCCCGATCTGGGAGAATAGATTTATGGAATCCGCCGTGGTACTCGACACTGACGCAATCAGGAGCGCTTGCGAAAGATTCGGTGTGGAACGGCTTCGCATTTTCGGGTCCGTGCTCACGGATCGGTTCAATCCGGAGACGAGCGACATCGACTTCCTCGTCACTTTTCGACCGGAACGGGACAATCTATTCCACGACTACTTCGATCTGAAGGCTGAGCTGGAGCGGATCGTCGGACGGCGAGTCGATCTGGTCATGGAACGCTCGGTGAAGAACCCCTTCTTCAAAGCGGCCGCGTTCGAGAGTGCGCGGGATGTCTATGCAGCGTAAGACAGGTGCGCATCTCTGGGATGCTGCTGAAGCGCCTCCGCAGAGACGATGCCGACACCGCTGCTCGTGTGCCCGGACTCGAACGAATCGTTGGGCTGCGGAACGTCCTTGCCCATGAATACGGTGACATCAACTACGAAATACTTTGGTTGGCGACCACAACCGAAATCCCCGGCCTGATCACGATCCTCAATGAGCTCGTCGATGAGGCCAGAGACGCTACAGGACTGTAGCGGCTCCATTGCGAAGACTGCTGATCGATCACTGCCGCCGGAAGAATCACGCGTAGCGCGCGGATTTCCAGGAAGGCTGATCGGTCTCAATCCGCCTGCGCCTGGTGGGTAATAGACTCAGGGCATGAGCTCACTTCCCAACGACACCGACAACACCGCCGCTGCCGACCTCGCCGCCCCCACGATCCCGACCCCCGTCGAGGCGGCCGCCACCCAGGTGCACCTGCCCACCGCCGATGACGCGAACGACATCGCGCCCGGTCTGGTCACCCTGCGCCGTGCCCTGCACGAGAACGTCGAGGTCGGACTCGACCTGCCGGTGACGCAGAAGCTCGTCCTCGACGCCATCGAAGGCCTCGACGTCGAGGTGAGCACGGGGGAGGGGCTGTCGTCGATCGTCGTCGTCCTGCGCGGAGGTGCCCGCAAGGAGGACTCGACCGGGGTCGTGCCCTCCGTCCTCCTGCGCGGGGACATGGACGGACTGCCCGTCACCGAGGCGACCGGATTCGACTTCGCGGCCACCTCGGGGAGGATGCACGCCTGCGGCCACGACCTGCACACCGCCGGGCTCGTCGGCGCACTCAAACTCCTCCACCGCGACCGCGACTCCCTGCCCGGCGACGTCGTGTTCATGTTCCAGCCCGGTGAAGAAGGCTTCGACGGGGCCGGGAAGATGATCGACGAAGGCGTCCTCGACGCCGCCGGTCCCCGCGTCAAAGCCGCCTTCGGCATCCACGTCTCCGCCGACGCCGACCTCGGCGTCGGCAGCTCCCGTCCCGGGTCGTACATGGCGGCGTTTTCGAAGATGACGATCACCGTGAATGGCAAGGGCACGCACGCCTCCCGCCCGGCCACCGGCAAGGACCCCATCCAGGTCGGTGCGATGCTCGTGGGCCAGCTGCAGGAGTACGTCACCCGCCGCTTCGACATCTTCGACCCGCTCGTGATCACCGTCGGCCAGTTCAACGGCGGCACCGCTCCCAACGTCGTCCCCGACTTCGCGACCTTGGTCGTCAGTGTGCGCACGTTCTCGGAAGCTGTGACCTCCCGCGCCGAGGTGGAGCTGCCTCAGCTCGTTCGTGACCTCGTCGCCGCCCACGGTCTGAGCGCCGACGTCGAGTACGAGCAGATCCTGCCGCCGACGATCAACGACGACGCCGAAGCCGAGTTCTTCCTCTCCACCTTCACCGACCTCTTCGGCGAGCAGCGGACCGTGCGCAAGGCGAATCCGCTGCCCGGTTCCGAGGACTTCTCCCGTGTGCTCGACGCCGTGCCCGGAGCCTATGGACACTTCGGAGTCGCTCTGCCGAATCTGCCGGTCGAAGAACGCGAAGCCAATCATTCCCCTCGCGCCCGCCACAGCGACGACGGTCTCGCCGACCAGGCTCTGTTCCTCGCTCATCTGGCCGGGCGCCGGCTGGCGCAGCTGTCCGAGGGATGATCCGCCCGACCCCTGGCTCGGACGGTGGAAACGGCATACGGTGCAGGGATAGGTCCCGTGCAGGGCTACGTCGTATCAGGAGCAGAATTGTGAAGAGGAACAGTCGATGAGCGTGTTCGCCTACCCGAGTGAAACCATCAGGGAGGCCGAGAAGCCGCTGCTCGAAGCCGGCATCCCGCTCATGGCCCGGGCTGCCCGAGCGCTGGCGAACAGTGCGGCCGCCATGCTGAAGGCCGATCACGGACAGGTCACCGGCACCCGTGTGAGCGTACTGGCCGGGCCCGGCAACAACGCAGGGGACGCACTCTTCGCTGCGGCGACTCTGGGAAGGCGCGGTGCCGCCGTCACGGTCATCACCCTCTTCGATCGCACTCACGACGATGGACTGGCCGCGGCACACAGCGCCGGGGCGCAGGTCATCGCGTTCACCTCGGCCGAGGCCGATGCGGCCCGGGCCGACGCTCTGCGCGAACTCTCCCGCGCCGATCTCGTCCTCGACGGCATCCTCGGCACGGGCGGGCGGCGCGGACTGCCCGACCACATCTCCTCACTTACCGCCGATTGGGCCCCGCACCGCACCGGCCGCCTCATCGCCGTCGACGTCCCCTCCGACCTCGACCCGAACCACACCGGGGCAGAGAAACGACTCCACGCCGACCGCACTGTGACCTTCGGCGGCCTCAAGGCCGAACTCATCGATCCGCGTGTGGACGAGTTCATCGGAACCATCGACGTCATCGACATCGGCCTCGGCCTCGACCCCAGCTCGGCCGCCGCGGAGCTGCTCGATCACGATGATCTCGTCACCGGATTCCCGCGCCCCGATGAGACCGGGCACAAGTACTCCCGCGGTGTCACCGGGGTCTTCGCCGGCTCCGAGGACTACCCTGGCGCGGGCGTGCTCACCACCACCTCGGCGGTGAACACCGGAGCAGGGATGGTCCGCTATCTCGGCTCCCCGCTCGTCGCCGAATACGTCCTCGGCCTCCACCCCGAGGTCGTCAACGCCTCCGGACGCATCGACTCCGTCGTCCTCGGCCCGGGCGACCCCGAACCCGAATTCGTGCAGGGCGTCGCCGAGGCGCTGGCCGGCAACCGCACACCGGTCGTCGTCGACGCAGGCGGCCTCGACATGATCGCCCGCGCCGAATCGATGGCAGGCACCTGGCTGGCCGACCGCCCGCTCATCATCACCCCGCACGCCGCCGAGCTGGCGCGGCTGCTCAGCCGCCTCCTCGGCGAGATCATCACCGCCGGTCGGATCGGGGCGAACCCGATGCGATGGGCGCGGCGAGCCGCGGAGCTGACCGGAGCGATCGTCCTGCTCAAAGGCCATCACACGGTCATCGCCGCCCCCGACGGACACGTCGTTCTGCCCGCGCCGGGGCCGGGCACCCTCGCCACGGCGGGCTCCGGGGACGTGCTCGCCGGGATCCTCGGCACGCTCGCCGCGATCACCGCCGCCCACGGCCGCTATGACAGTGACGATCGGACGCGTCCACCCCGCGAGTGGGCTCGCCTGGTCGGAGTCGGAGTGCTGCTGCACAACGAGGCCGGCCGACGCGCGGTGACCGCGTCCGGATTCGCCGATGCCCTCGCCGAGGTGGTCGGCGAACTCATCCACGGCACTGACTGAATCCGCTCACCCGGTCACGCCGGCGACCTTCCGTGGGTGCATGACGAGCATGGCGGCCACACCGACGGCCACCGCAGACAGATGCGCGACTCGGCTGACGAGGATCACCGCTCCGGGGCCGTCGAGACCGGCGAAGTAAGCGCCGAGATCGGCATCGCCGAACAGCCACATGACGGGTTCGACGAGCAGAGATGCCGTCCCGATCACGCCGAGCCCGACGAGCAGGACGATCCGAGCCCACTGCCTGCCGCGAGCGAATCGGAGGATCACGACGGCGACGAGGGCGTAGACGGCCAGGCGGATGACCACCGCCCCCGCATTCTCCGCGAGGTCGGTGAACGGCCACAGATGTGCGGCCATTTCGACGATTCCGGCCACCAAAGCGGTGAACAGCGCCGTCACCGCCAGGCGTCTGGGCGTCCAGGCCCCCTGCCGCTCGTGTTCGTCTGTCTGTTCAGTGGATAATTCTGTCTGTCGACCGGTTCGTTCCATGTCGCTGTCCTCCTCGTCGGTGAGTCCCATATGAGCCGGGTGTCCAGCTCGGAGTCATCACCAAGAGGTAGCGAATCACCGCCCGATACGTAGTCCCTGCGGGGGATGCTGTCGGACTGCGGATTGCTCCGAATCAGCGGAATGGTTCGAACGGTCGGGACAGGCCGAACAGTCGGGACAGAGCAGAACCTCAGTGGATGAGGATCTGCGTCTTCGTCGAGCCCTCCCACTTCATCGCCTTGACGAGACTGGACTCGTACATCGACACACAGCCGGCGGTCTTCATCGACTCCGTGTTCGCATGCAGGAAGATCGCCGATCCCTTCCCCGGTGTGCGAGCCTCGTTGTAGCCGATGACCTGGGCATACTTGTACGGCTTCGGCTGGTAGAGAGATTCGCCCTTGTACCCTTCGGACTTCCGCTGCATCGTGTTGTAGCCCTCGGCCTTCGTCGCGTCACCGTCGACCCAGACATGATCGCGGGTGACCTTCGTCCACGGCTTGCCCAGCCCGGGATTCGCCGAGGTGCCGAAGCCATCGCGCATCCAGAACACACCCTTCGGGGTCTTGCCGTCACCTTCCCGTTTGCTCGACGTGGTGCCGTTGTAGCCGAGGCGGGCCTTGAACGGGCCGCTGTCGCGGACGTACCGGTCGCCGGACTTCTTGCACAGGTAGATATCGGCGGTGATCGTCGACCGCTGCTTGACCTCGATGGCCTTCGCGGCCGTCACCGAACTGTTCGCCTCGACGCCGGTGCAGTACTTCGCGGCCGCCTCGGCGGGACCGGACTGTCCGATCAGTGCGAGGCCCGCCGCGAACAGGACAGCCGTAATCACCATCGCGAGGATGCGGGCTGGTGTGGTGTGCATGATGTCTCCTTCTTCATCGAATGGCTCGTCGAGCCGGTCTTCGCCGAACACGTCGTCGGCTGCACCTGCGACACCGGCGCCAGAGCCGAATGTCGCGGGGGATCAGCGTAACGAAGGTGCTGGTCGACGGGGGTCGGCGGTAGTCTTATCCAGTGACATCTTTCGACATCCCCGAGGCTCTCGTACGGGCCGAGATCGACGAGGCAGCCCTGTGCGACAACGCCGCCGTCCTTGCCGATCGGCTCTCACCCGCCCGCCTCAAATGCGTCGTCAAAGCCAACGCCTACGGCCACGGCATCGACCTCGTCGCACCCGCTCTCTTCTCGGCCGGGTGGCGCGAGTTCTGTGTGGCCACGATCCCCGAGGCCCTTCGCCTGCGCAGCCTGCTCGGCCCCGAAGCGCAGATCCTCGCATGGCTCTACGGACCGACCACCGACCTCGACGAGGCGGTGCGAGCTGACATCGAACTGGGAATTTCGACGGTCGGGGCCCTCGACCGACTCGCCGAGGCGGCCCGCCGCACCGGCGTCACAGCCCGAGCCCATCTCAAGATCGACACCGGACTCGGCCGCAACGGTCTGTCCCCGGAAGCGCTCGTCCGTGCCTTCGACTGGCTGCGCCGCCACGCCGAAGACAGCCACACCGACGACTCCGGGAACCCCGAGGCCGGCGCCGATATACGCATCGTCGGAATGATGAGCCACTTCGCGGTCGCCGACGAACCCGAACGCCCCGAGACCGCGGCGCAGAGCGCGGTCTTCTCCTCCGCCCACGGGCAGCTGCGGGCCGTGCTCGACGCCGCGGACGGCCGCCTCGGCGAATCGGATGACCTGGATGTGCACATAGCGAACTCACCCGGAGCGCTCACTCTGGGACCGTGCCCGGGCACCTCGGCGAGGGTGGGGCTCGCCCTCTACGGTCTGTCCCCGCTCGAAGACGGAGATCCGGCGGCTCTCGGGCTCCGGCCGGTCATGCGGCTGACCTCCAGCGTCATCAATCTCAAGGACATTCCCGCAGGTCACGGCGCCTCCTACGGGCTGACGTTCACCGCCGCGACCGACACCCGGTTCGCGCTCGTGCCCGGTGGGTACGGGGACGGACTGCCGCGGGCAGCCTCGAACCGCGCCGAGGTGGCCATCCGGGGTCGTCGTTACCCCGTCGTCGGGCGTATCGCCATGGATCAGATGATCATCGACATCGGTGCCGGCAACGATGAGGTGGCCATCGGCGACGAGGTCGTCATCTTCGGCCCCGGTGGGCCGAGTGCGGCCGAATGGGGGACCTGGGCGAACACGATCAACTACGAGATCGTCACCCAGCTCAGCGCCCGCGTCGACCGGGTCGCCCGGAAGGGAGACGGGCGATGAGGGTCCATCTCGAATCCTTGGAGCAGATGCGCACGTTCGCTGCGGCCCTGGCCGACCATCTGCGCGCCGGTGACCTGCTCATTCTCACGGGCAACCTCGGAGCGGGGAAGACGACGTTCACGCAGTCGCTGGGCAGAGCCCTCGACGTGGCCGGACGGATCACGTCGCCGACGTTCGTCATCGCCCGCGAGCACCCATCGCGCTCGGGCGGACCCGCCCTCGTCCACGTCGATGCCTACCGGTTGGCCGACGGGGAGGAGCTCGAAGATCTCGACCTCGACTCCGAACTGGACGAGTCGATCACGGTCGTCGAGTGGGGAGCCGGCCTGGCCGAGCAGCTCAGCAGCGATCACCTCGACATCACCATCACCCCGGTGTGGGATGAAGCCGCGGGGGATGATGACTCGGTCGGTGTGGACGACGAGGATGAGGTGGAGGACGAACGACGCACCGTCGACCTCGTTGGTCGCGGGGATGCCTGGATCGATCGGATGCCGCAGGTTGTGGCCGCTGTCTCGGCGCTGGCAGGCGTGCGAGTCGACGACCCGGCCTCTGCAGATCTGCCTGCCGAGGACTTCGCGGATGAGGGAGACGAATCATGATCGTTCTGGCCATCGACACCTCGCAGTCGGCCTCTGTGGCCCTCGTGGATACGGACACCGGTTCGGTCATCGCGGCCGAACAGGCCGATGACCAACGTCGACACGTTGAGTTCATCGGTCCTGCGCTCGCCGGCGTGCTCGCCGAGGATGCCCAACCCGAACTCGTCGTCGTCGGCATCGGACCCGGACCCTTCACCGGTCTGCGGGTGGGCATCGCCTCCGGAATCGCCGTCGGTCAGGCTCGTGGGATTCCCGTCAAGGGACTGCTGTCCCAAGCCGCGATCGTCGAAGAGTTCGTCCGCAGGGCAGAAGGCTCCCCAGCACTTGCGTCGGAGGTCGCGTCGCCCGCCGCGACCGAATCCGTTCGCCCCGTCCTCATCGCTTCGGACGCCCGCCGCAAAGAGGTCTATTTCAGCGTCTACGACTCCGCCGACGCCACGCTGAACGCCGGGCCGTTCGTGGCCAAACCGGCCGAGGTTGCTTCAGTTCTCGCCGACAACGGCTACCGGCTCGATACGATCGATCAGAAGCTCGGCCGCGGATTCCTCCTCTATCCGGACGTCCTCGGAGCGTCGAGCACCGAGTCCATCACCGATCCTCGTGCCGAATATCTTGCCCTCGCGGCGGCACGGGAACTCGCCGCCGGTCGAGACCTTGCCGACCCGATCCCCGAATACCTGCGCGAACCCGATGCGAAAGCAACCCCGGTACGCGAGAGCTCATTGAAATGACCTCCACGACCATTGCCGAGCTTCCCTGGTGGGACCTCGCCGAGGTGGCCGACCACGACGCGGCGATCTTCGGACCCACAGCCTGGACGCTCGGCTACTACTGGTCGGTCAAGGCGCAGAACGGCACGGTCATGCTCGCCGCCAGGACCGCATCGGCGGGGGAAACGGATGTGGACGGCACAGCCACGGATAGTGAGTTCACCGCCTCGACGGGGGAGCTGGCAGGGTGGATCGTCATGTCGGGGGCCGGTGCGGAAGCCGATGTGATGACGATCGCCACCACCGAGGCGGCACGCGGCACAGGCATCGGTCGTGCCCTGCTGCAGGCCGGAATCAATTGGGCGAAGGACCGTGGGTCCGAGATCGTCCACCTCGAGGTCGACGAACGCAATGCTGCGGCGTTGGGGATGTACGCATCTTTCGGGTTCGAGGAATGGGGGCGGCGCCCGGACTACTATCCGGGCGCCGCGGGAATTCTCATGCGTCTGCGGATCGGCGACTGATCCTTCTCAAATCGCGCCCTAGGTGTACTTCCCCGACACGTTGTGAACGGTAGTTGAAACACAACGAAGACCTCCGATACCGATATGGGTAACCACACTCATGATCGAGTCCCGGAGGTCTTCATGACACACCGTAACG
>NZ_JABKDD010000002.1 GCF_013623905.1 Brevibacterium sediminis | reverse complement strand
ATCTCGATGCGACTCGGCGGTCTTGCCCCGATGGAGTATCGGACCAAGACCGCCACAGCCGGACAGCCGGCAACTGCTTCATGCTGACCTCACAGCAGTCCAACTATTGGGGACCACTCCACGCGAGGTAGCTGGGCCGCCGTCAGGTAGTAATTGGGGTCAGTTGGGGCGGGTGTCTAAGACTGCGTCGAGGTAGCGGGCGACGCCATCGTCGTCGACGGCCTCCGTTACCGCCGCGGCGATCGCCTTGACCGACCCCAGCGCATTGCCCATGGCGACCCCGTGCCCGGCCCACGACAGCATCTCGATGTCGTTGGGCATATCCCCGAACGCCATCACCTGCGCCCGCGCCACTCCGAGGTGGTCGCACAGATCCGACAGCGTCTTCGCCTTCGTGATCCCATACGGTGCCAGTTCGACAAGACCGTTGTCCGGCTCGGAGAACGAGGCATGGCAAGTGCCGTCGACGAGCGGATCGATGAGGTCGTGCATCGCCTGCGAATCGCTCGTCTCCAGACGCACGAGCACCTTGACGACGTCCTCGCCGGCGAGTTCGGAGACATCGTCGATGATCCTGGCCTCACGCGGTCGGCCGGTGACGAACTCCCGGTCGATGAAACCGCCGTTGAGCGTCTCGTAGGCGAACCGGGCCTCGGGATGATCGACGCGGACCGCCGCGGTGATCTCCGTCAGCGTCTGCGCATCGATGGTGTGGGCATCGACGACGGACTGCGATGCGATGTCGTAGACGACCGCCCCGTTGAGGCAGACGACGCGACCGAGGTCGGGGATCTGCTCGGCGATCGGCGCCAACCATCGGATGGGCCGCCCGGTGACGAGCACGAAGGGGATTCCCGCATCCTGACAGCGGTGGATCGCATCGATCGTGGCCGTCGAGATCGGCTTCCAGTTCAGCAGCAGAGTGCCGTCGATATCGCTGGCGACAAGGCCGAGGTCGAAGTCATCCGGCGGCAGGATATCGGGGCTGATCGGAGGTCTCATGATGCCTCCACCCTAGCGAGAATCTCCCGCGCCCGCCCCAGCAGCTCCTCGGCATCCGTGATGAACCGAACCGTGGCCTCGGCGCTCGAGTCGATCGACCGTCCCGATGGCCCGTCCGACCGTGCCATCGACGCCGCGAGCACCGCCTCGCCGACCTTCGACGAGGCCTTCGTCAGCAGCTCCGGTGCGTCGCCGACGGCCTGCCGAGCCGGCCCGGGCACCACCTGACCGGTGACGGGGTGGCGGGAGTGGAGGGTCGCGGTGAGGTCGTCGACGACGTCGACGAGCGCGTTGAGCCGGTGGGTGCCGTCGACGATGACGTCGATCGGATCCTTCGCCGAGGCGGCCGTGGCCGAGCCGTCGGATGATCCCGCCGAGGCGGCTCCCGAGATGGCGCTGCCACCGGAGTCCCGTGACTCGTGGAGGGCCACCGCGGTGGTGTAGTACCGGTCGACGGCGCGGATGAAGCGGTCGCGATTGTGGCGCCACAGACCGGTGCCGAACCGGTCATCGTCCTTGACCGCGGCCGTCGTCGCCTTCTTGCGCAGACCGGAGAAGAAGCGCTTCACAGATAGTTGCCGGTGCCGCGATCGTCGCGGTCCGACTCCTTCTTTTCGCCGGGCTGCCCGTCGGACGGTGTCATTCCGGGCGGAACCATTCCCGGAGGCAATTGGCCGCGACCGGCCATCTGCTGGGCCATGGCCTGCTGCGCCATGATCGCGGTCTGGATGCCGTGGAAGAGACCCTCTAACCAACCGACGAGCTGAGCCTGGGCGATCCGCAGCTCCGAGGTCGTCGGAGGACCGTCGGCAGAGTCGAAGGGCAGGTCGAGGCGCTCGAGCTCCTCGATGAGGTCCTTCGACAGCCCATCTTCGAGTTCGTCGATGGAGCGGCGATGGATCTCGGCGAGGCGCTCGCGTCCCTTCTCATCGAGCTCGGTACCACGGACCTCCTCGAGCAGCTGCTTGACCATGGTGCCGATGCGCATCACCTTCGCCGGTGACGAGACATCCGCCTGATCGTGCTGCGCCTTGGCGAGGCCGGACTGCGCTCCGTCGGCGTTCGACACACTGTCGGCATTCCCCGCACCGTCTGTGTTTGCTGCGTCCGCGGCGCTAGTCTCACCCGCAGAGTTCTGGATGCCGTCTGCCGACTCGGGATTCTCAGTCATTGGTCATGCACCTTCCTCATCGACGATGAGCAGAACCTTTCCGATGTTCGCCCCGTCCTCCAGCATCTGATGAGCACGGACGACGTCGGCCAACGGCATGGCCTCGTGGATGATGGGGCGGATGTCGCGCGAGACCACAGCCGGCCAGAGAAGGTCGGCCACCTCGGCGACGATGGCGATCTTCTGGTCCTTCGGCCGCGCCCGCAGGGTCGTGGCGGAGACTGACTTGCGCGGCTGCATGAGCCAGCCGAGGTTGATCTCGGTCTTCGTTCCGCCCTGCATGCCGATGATGACGAGACGGCCGTCGGTGCCCAGCGCCTTGATATTGCGCTCGAGGTACTTCGCGCCGATGATGTCGAGGATGACATCGGCTCCTGTCGACCCGTTGTCGTGGGTGCAGATCTCGTGGACGCGTTCGACGAAGTCCTCTTCGCGGTAGTTGATGACGGCATCGGCACCGAGTTCGCGGCAGAAGTCGGCCTTCTTCTCGGAGCCGACGGTCACGACGATCTTCACGCCGAGGTGGCGCGCGATCTGGATCGCGGCCGTGCCGATTCCGGAGCCGCCGCCGTGGACGAGCAGCCATTCGCCTGCCTGCACCTGTCCGCGGCCGACGATGTTGGACCAGACGGTCGACAGCACCTCGGGCAGGGCGGCCGCCTCGGTGAGGTCGAAGCCGGCGGGGACGGGAAGCAGCTGACCTGCGGGAACGGGCACGTATTCGGCGTATCCGCCGCCTGAGAGCAGAGCCGCCACCCGGTCGCCGACGGACCAGCCGGTGACGTCGGCGCCGAGTTCTTCGATCGTGCCGGAGACCTCGAGGCCGGGAACCAGGGTGGCCCCTGGTGGGGGATCGTAGAATCCGCGGCGCTGCAGGAGGTCGGCCCTGTTGACGCCGGCGGCATGGACGCGGACGAGGACCTCGTCGGCGGCGATGTCTGGCGTGGGTTCGTCGGTGACCTGCAGGACCTCGGGCTCACCGGGGGAGGAGATCGTGATAGCGCGCATGCGTCCACTCTAGTAGCTGGGTGCGCGAGTGGGCAGGGGCATCCGCGAGGTGGGGTTCGGTGGGGGAGGGGCGACTCGGGATGAGGCAGGGCGGCAGCGAAGCCGCTCAGGCGAAGAGGCGGAACATCGGCGAGTTCTGGTGGACTCGCTCGACCTCGATATTCGATGCCTCCATCCGCTCGAGCAGATTCGGCAGGTCTTCGGCATAGCCGAGCTGAATGCCGACGAACGCCGGTCCGGTCTCCCGGTCGGAGCGTTTTACGTACTCGAACATCGCGATGTCGTCCTCGGGACCGAGCACTTCGTTGAGGAACCGGCGCAGGGCACCGGGCTCTTGCGGGAAGTCGACGATGAAGTAGTGCTTAAGGCCTTCGTGGACGAGTGAGCGTTCGAGGATCTCCGGGTAGCGGGAGATGTCGTTGTTGCCGCCGGAGACCAGGCACACCACGGTCGACCCGGGTTCGATCGTGATCGGCTTGTCCGAGTCCGGGCCGCCGATCCCGGCCGAGGCCAGAGCACCGGAGGGTTCGGCGATGATTCCGTCGACCTGGTACATATCGAGCATCTCGGTGGCCACCGCGCCCTCGGCGACGGGGCGGATGTCGAGGCCGAGGTCGGCGATGACGTCATAGGTGATGTTGCCGGCCCGGCGCACTGCGGTGCCGTCGGCGAAACGGTCGATGTTCTCCAAGGTCACGGGGTGGCCGGCCTTGAGCGCTGCGATCATCGAGGCGGCTCCGGCGGGTTCGGCGCCGATGACCTTCGTGTTCGGCATCCGTTCGGCCGCATAGGCGGCGATTCCCGCGAGCACTCCGCCGCCGCCGACGGGCACGATGATGTAGTCGGGGTCGGTCTCGAGCTGCGCGTGGATCTCGGCGGCCACGGTGCCCTGACCGGCGATGGTGCGCATATCGTCGAAGGCCGAGACCAGGAGTGCCTCATTGCGTTCGGCGAACCGGTGGGCCAACGCCGAGGCGTCATCGTAGGTGGAGCCGGCTATCTCGATGGTCACCTGCTCCCCGCCGAAGTGACGGACGCGTTCGATCTTCTGCTTCGGCGTCGTCTTCGGCACGAAGATCGTGCCCTGGATGCCCAGTTCCTTGCAGGCCCGGGCGAATCCCTGGGCATGGTTGCCCGCCGAGGCGCAGACGACACCGCGGGCCCGTTCGTCGGCATCGAGCTGGAGCATGAAGTTGAAGGCGCCGCGGATCTTGTAGGACCGCACCATCTGCAGGTCCTCGCGCTTGAGGTAGACCGTGGAACCGGTCGCGGTCGTCAACCGCTCGCAGATCTGAAGTGGCGACAGGATGACAGAATCGGAAATTCGCAGCGCAGCCGCCTCGACCTCGCCGGCGAGTGTGAGCTTATGGGGAGTCATGTCTGTTTCAACCACCAGACTATTGTGCGCCCTTTGTCTTGCTATTTGGCAACTCGTATCGATATGAGGACAACTGCGGGGCCGCTGAGAACTCGCCGCGGCCCGCCCCGCTATGACCGTCCCTAATCTCTCCCGTCCCCGCCTCGCACTTACCCGAACCCCGTGATTCGGCTCCCGACTTCGGGGTTTCGGGTGCGCCCTGGACCGCGAACACCCCATATCATGATTGGATGGAGGATGCCCGTAATCCCTTCTAGGAGACGTCATGGCCATCAGCAGTGAGCTCGAACAACTGTTAGCCAGCTGGATACCCCGACAGCCGTGGTTTCCCAAGCTCGCAGCAGATTTCGGGACCGACCCCGACATCACCCCCATGTCGGTGGCCCGCGCGTTCACTTACACCGCCGAGGAGCTCGGGGGCTTCGCCGGTCTCGTGACCGTCATCTCCGTCGGCGACGGTCCCACCCTGCGTCGCCTCAACATCCCCCTGACCCTGCGCGGTGCCGAGGATATGCACCTGCGCCACGCCCTCATCGGCCGCGTCGACGACCTCGCGCTCGGCACCGTCTACGTCTACGACGGCGCCGCCGATCCCGTCTTCGTCAACCTCATGGCCGACGCGATCACGAAGCGCAAGGTCTTCGACGGCGGGCAGCTGTCCACCGAGTCCCTG
Source organism: Brevibacterium sediminis (assembly GCF_013623905.1). Classification (GTDB taxonomy): domain Bacteria; phylum Actinomycetota; class Actinomycetes; order Actinomycetales; family Brevibacteriaceae; genus Brevibacterium; species Brevibacterium sediminis. The sequence continues at coordinate 366,888 of NZ_JABKDD010000002.1, read as the reverse complement.
CGCCACAGCCAGGAGAAGACCGAGGCCCGGGACCGTGCGCCCATGCCGTTCCCCGTGACCGCGAACGGGGCGGCCGCCTCGGCGAATGGATCGACGAACACCGCCGCCGAGGCGGTCCCACCGAAGCCATCGATCGGAGACCTCACGGTGGGGGCGGAGGACGTCATGCCCGTCGAGATCCGCCCGATCGAGGTCTCGGACTCCGGGCAGCACAAGTCGACCGTCATCATCCACGACGAATACGAGCCGCTGGAGCTCTCGTTCTTCCGCGTCCTCGAGAACGGAATGCCGTCGTCGCTGACGATTCCGGTTCTGCTCACCGAGGCGGGTTCGCGCAGCGTGCCCGAGGTCATCGGCTGGGGTTCGGGCCGCTGGTACGACATGTTCGAGGTCCAGGAGATGGAGGCGCCGATGGCGCTGCTCTCCCACGTCGATGTCGACGCCGAACCCGCATGGCGAGAAGCCGTGAACACGGTGTGCGCCGTCGACTCCGGTTCGATCGGGGCCTACAACGCCCACGCCGCAGAGATGGGTCGGCGCATCGGCGAACTGCACACGGACATGGCCGCCGAATTCGGTGTCGTCGAAGGCGCCGGCGAACCGACGAAGCAGCTGGTGCAGAAGTGGGTCGAACGCATCGACTGGGCGCTGGGCCGGGCACCCCTGGCCCTGGATTCGCTGGTGCCGGAGCTGCGCGGCCATCGTGCCAGGCTGCAGAGCCTCGAAACCATCGGCACCCTGCAGAAGATCCACGGCGAGCTGACGCTCGACCATGTGGTCAGCTCGTCCACCGACGGCTATTCGGTCGTGAAGTTCACGGACTCGACGGACTCGGACCCCAAGCCCGCCGCCTTCGACCTCGTGGCTCTGCTGCGCAGCATCGACTACGCTGCCGGTTTCGCTCGTCTGCAGCGCACCGACGCGCTCGACTCCGAGGACGGCTCGCTGGTCGTCAGCGGCTTTGGCAACGATCCGGGAGCGCTGCGCGCGATCTTCGATTCGCCCGAGTACCTGTGGGCCTCGCAGGTCCAGAACTCGCTGCTGTCCGGATATTCGCGGGCGCGCGGCGACAGCATCGGGCTGAGCGATCCCGTGCTGCGCGCGGCGCTGGTCGACCGGCTTCTCGTCGAGGTCGTCACCGAGCTGCGCAACCGCCCGAACTGGCTGTCCGTGCCGCTGGCCACGCTCACCCTCGTCCTCAAGGGCAAGCCCGCCCGCACCGAGGAGGCTGCTGAGGCCCGCCTCAACTGGTCTGATTCCGGCGAGGCGGGGTCCGATGCGGCCGAGGACTCTCCAGCTTCCGGCGACGCAGCCGGTGCTGCTGTTGCCGAGGACTCGGAAGTGGATGCGGAAGTCGCGTCGAGCGATGCGTTCGCCGTGGCTCCACCCGCCGACGAGGCGACCGCCGCCGATTCGGAGTCGGTCTCTGCGGCGCCCCGTGGAACCTCCGGCGCCGTCGCAGCTGCGATCGCGAACTCAGACTCCGAGGACTCAGGCTCCGAGGATTTGGCAACTAACAAGTCTGAAGCTGGTGAGCCCGAAGCCGGGGACTCCGCGACCAACGAGACCGAAGCCAGTGAAATCGAAGCGGACGAGGTCGAGGTCGCCGATACTGCGGAGAACACCGTTGACGCGGTCGCGGATTCCGACATCGACGATGTCGAGGACTCGACCGTGGTCCCGCCCCAGGACGATGCACCCGAAGTGGCTCCAGCTCCTGCTGAAGACGAAGAATTCGTCGACGAGGAAGAATCGGAAGCTCCGGTCCGACGAGTTCCGGCCTCGTTCGCGGCGCGCGGCGCCACCTCGGAGGACGCCGACAGCACTGGACACGAATCGCAGCCGGCCAAGCCGAAGGACGCACCGAAGCTCGGCCACACGTGGAGCGAACGTTCGCAGAACTCCGGCAGCGACCGCGGAACATTCGGCGAGCAGCTCTCCGAGCGGCCGGACAAGAGTCGCGACGATTCCGCGGCACGGCCCGACGAATCAATGGATAAGTCCCGGGACGATTCGAAGCCTGCCGGCGGGTCTGTGTTCGATGACCTCCTGGGCACCGAGCGTAAGCGGAACCGGATGAAGAAGCGCAAGAAGGACTGACCGCCTCCGCGGACTCGTCGCCTCGGTGCCGGTCGCCTCGGTGAAGGTCGCGGACTGAGCCAGTCGCTGACTGAGCTGGTGACATTCGTGCGCGCATCCGCCAATTGGCAGATGCTGTTGCGGTTGTGAGAAACTATGGTGGCTCGACCTCGCGTCGAGCAGGCCGGGTTCGCTCCATCGCTGTCACAGGCATGGGAGAACCGAAGGAAGCGTGTCCGAGCGGCCGAAGGAGACGGTCTTGAAAACCGTTGTGCGGCAACCCCGCACCGTGGGTTCGAATCCCACCGCTTCCGCCCAGTGCAAAGCCCCCGGGCTCATCGTCAACAGCGAAGAGCTCGGGGGCTTCTGCCTTCCCAATTACTACCTGACGGCGGCCCAGCAACCTCGCGCGAGGTTGCTGGGCCGCCGTCAGGTAGTAAGAAGGGTCAGGGTTGGGCTGGCGCCTCCGGTTCGGACATCTCGGCATCGGCCTCGGGGTCGTCGAAGCTGCGCACCGAACGCTTGAATCCGCGGGTCAGCACGGCCAGGTAGATGATGCCGATCGCCAGCCACACGAGGCCGCCGATGAGCGCGGTCCCATGCAGGCTCACCCACAGGACTCCTGTGAGGATCGCTCCGATGGCGGGCATCACGACGTAGCTGAACGCCGACTTGAAGTCCTTGACCTGCTTGGTCCGGAAGGCGTAGTGCGCAATGACAGTGAGGTTGACGAAGGTGAAGGCGATGAGCGCACCGAAGTTGATGAGCGCCGAGATGAGTTCGAGGCTGAACGACATCGCCAGCAGGCACACCGCACCGACGAGCACGATGTTGAACACCGGAGTGTGCGTCTTCGGGTTGATGTAGCCGAAGGCCCTGCGCGGCAGCACCCCATTGCGGCCCATTACGAGCATCATCCGCGACACCGACGCATGCGAAGCCAGCCCCGAGGCGGCGGTCGCAGCGAATGCCGCAGCCACGAAGAACAGCTGGAACACGTGGCCGCCGGTGATCATGCCGATCTCCGGCAGCGGATCGTCGACGATGGTGAACTGCGAATTGTCGGGGAAGAGCAGCTGCGCGAAATAGCCGGCGACGAGGAAGATGAGACCGCCGGCGAGAACGGTGAGCATGATCGCCTTCGGCATGAGGCTGACGTGCTTCGCCTCGTTCGTGTACATCGTCACCGCATCGAAGCCGATGAACGAGAAGCACACGACAGTCGCACCGGTGAGGACCGCGCCGAGGTGGACGCCATGATGGATGAACGGCTCCGGGCTGAAGACGACTCCGGCGCCTTCGCCGGCGTTGAGCTGCATGACGGCGAGCACGCAGAACGTGGCGACGAGCACAACCGCGAAGACGAGGAGGATGCCGTTGATGTTCGCCGTCCCCCGCATCGAGGACAGGACGATGCCGGTCATGACGATCGTATAGACGATGACCCACACCCACGGGGGCGCATCGGGGACCATCGACTCCATGTAGAGCCGGATGATGAGGCAGTTGACCATCGGCAGCAGCAGATAGTCCAGGAGGGAGGTCCACCCGACGAGGAAGCCGAGCCCCGGTGACATCGTCTCCCGCGTATAGGTGTAGGCCGACCCCGCGGTCGGGAAGACCCTGACCATCTTGCCGTAGCTGAAGCCCGTGAAGATCATGACGATGAGAGCCACGAGGTACGCCGCCGGAACTGCTCCGTTCGTCTGTTCGGAGACGATTCCGAACGTGTCGAAGACGACCGTCGGCGTCATATAGCCGAGTCCGAGTCCGACGATGGACCACAGTCCGAGGTTGCGCTTCAGTGAGCCAGAGGCAGCCATATCAATCCTCCCCAATGAGTCTTGCCGCCCGCCGGGCCGTCGACGTCGCCATCGATGACCGGCCCGGAAGTGATGTGCGTCATGATCTTAACGCTCAAGGTACTGAAAACGAAACCATCGCCGAGGATCGGGATGGGTATCAGTGTGAAATCGTGACCTTTCCGATGAAAACCGTCAATATCGGCAACGATATCGGTAGTCAGATCGGGTGGTGCCGTGCCCAGTTATCGAACGAACCGTCAGCGCCGACGCGAAACAGAGTAGATTGCAGTCAACGGACAATGTGGCCCCACGAGAGGTGTGAGAGCAGTATGGCGATCGAAACGCTCAGTTCCCAGCAGTCGGCGGCATGGAAGGATCGAGTCCTGCCGCCGGTCGAACAGGTCGCCGAAGGTGTCTGGGCCCTCCCGGTCCCGATCCCCAACAACCCTCTCGTCTACACCTACTGCTATGCCCTCGCCGACGGCTCCGGCGTCGTCCTCATCGACCCGGGCTGGGATGGCAAGGATCAGTACCTGGCGCTCACCTCGGCGCTTAACGACCTCGGCTTCACGGTCACCGATATCCACGGAATCGCGATCACCCACTATCACCGCGACCACATCGGGCTCGTGCCCGCACTCCTCGCGAAGAACCCCGACGCCTGGGTCGCCATGCACGGCGAGGACCTGCGCGCGATCAAACGCTTCTACACCAACGCCGTCGACCTCGGCACCGGCATCGACCCCAACCTCAACATCGCCCGCGCCTATGGTGTCCCCGAGGACCGCTGGGCCGAAGTCGAAAGCCTCCAGGTCGGATCGAGCAAGGGCAGGTCGAAGAGCGCCTCGATGGACCTGTACAGACAGGCGATGAGCCGGCTGCCCGAGAACATCCACGTCCTCGATGACGGCACCGAACTCCCGCTCGACGAAGGTCGAGTGACGGCAATGTGGACGCCGGGGCACACCTACGGGCACTCGGCGTTCGTCCGCGACGAGGGCAAACTGTTCTTCTCCGGCGACCATGTGCTGCCGACGATCACCCCGAACATCGGCCTCGATTCCGGGGCGATCACGCACAGCCTCGGCGATTATCTGCGCTCACTGGAGAAGATCGGCGAGCTCGACGAGGACGTGGCGGTGCTGCCGGCCCACGGCTTCCGCTTCACCGGACTCCATGACCGCAAGGTCGAACTCGTCGAACACCATCACGAGCGCCTCGGCGAGATCCGCGCCCGCATGGAGGCCACCGACGACCACAGCGTCTACTCGATCGCGGCGGGCCTGCACTGGTCCCGCGGCTTCGAGAGCCTGCACAACTTCAACCTCTTCGCCGCCCTTGCCGAAACCGCCGCGCACATGCATTATCTCGGTATCGACATCGGCGTCGGCTCTCTCGTCGGCAAGGACTGAGCCGGGCCCGGCCTGAAGAAGAGAGACAGCAAGGAGGAACCAGCATGAGCACCGAATTCGTTCCCGCCGCCGAGGTGCGGCCCGTGACCTTCGCCGTCCATGCGAGCGACCACGTCGAACGCGGCCACCGCCGTGGCGAGGAGCTGCGCACGGGAATCGCCTCCACCCTGGACGCGTATCGGCGCTACTTCTCGCATCTGTCCATCACCGAGGCGGCCGTGCACTCGGCAGCAACGTCGAGTTGGCAGCGACTCCAGCAATGGTGGCCGACCGGCGCCGAGGAAGTCGAAGCCGTAGCCGCCGGAGCGGGAATCGATGTCCCCGAACTGATGGAGATCGTCGCCCGGACGGAGATCATGACCCAGGCACCGGCCGCGCCGACCGAATGCTCGACCGTGAGCCACACCAGTCCTGGCGCCTCCGTGGCCGCACAGAACTGGGATTGGGCGGCGGACTTCTCCACTCTGTGGCACTTCAACGATGTCGGTGCCGTGCCCGGGCAGCACCGGCATGTGGGCATCGCCGAGTTCGGAATGCTCGGCAAGATCGGTCTCAACGAGGCCGGCGTCGGCGTCCTGCTCAACATCCTCAAGCACCGGAACGATGCGCCTGGTGGAGTGCCCATCCACATGATCCTCGCCCGTGTCCTGGCCGAAGCGGGCACCCTCGCCGAGGCGCTTGAGATCATCGACTCCGCCCCGACGTCATCATCGTCGATCATCACCGTCATCACCGCCGAGGCGGCCGTCCAGGTCGAGATCGCCGGCGAGCTCAAGCGCGAGCGACGGGCCCGCGCGAGCAGTGGGGCCGATGGGGAGACGGGGGAGTCCGGATTCCTCATCCACACAAACCATTTCCTGCACCCGGATCTGCTCGACGGTGCGCTCGAGCTGCGCCCCGATTCGACCTCGCAGGAACGGTACCGTCACCTCGCCGAGGCGGTCGTGCGCTTCGAAGCCGAACGTGCGCTGGCGCGTGGCGGAGAGCCCCCTGCTGATGGTGCCGCCGAGTCCGACAGCGCCGCCCATACCGACGGTGCCGCTGAGCCCGACGGCGCTGCCTCGACCGACGGTGCGAAGAACGCGCCCGTCGCGGTCGGAGATCTCACGAAGCTGCTGACGACTGGACCGGGAGACGCGCCTGTGTGCTGCACTCCGGCGCCCGGCGCCGCCTACGGGGATCGTTCGGCGACCCTGGTGAGCGTGCGCATCGATCCGGCGCGCAAACAGATCGACCTCGCACCCGGGTCACCGGCCGACGGTCTGCACGGAAACCGCCGCTTCCAACTCTGAACCGGCGGCGGCCGCTCAGTTCTCGTCTGCTCCGTCCGTCGCACTGGCGGAATCATCGGAACTCTCGTCCGCCTCGGCGGCTTCCTGCTCGCGCATCTCGATGACCGCGTCGAGGGCGGACGCGATCGCATCGTCGTTCTCCAGTGCGGCTTGGATGAGTCGCCACGGCACGAGGTCGAGATTCTGATCGCCGACGACGAAGCGGATGAACGGCTGCCTGCTGCGCGGATCATCGGCTTCGAGTTCGGCGCCGTAGCGCCACTGGCCGAAGGCGATGCGGCGCACCGTCTCACCGATGAAGCGCATGGCACCGGCGGTGAAGGGGGTCTCGTCCTCGGCGATCATGTCGTCGGGGCCGTCGTAGCGGACCGCGACCTGCCTGCCCAGACGGGCGAGGCTCTCCCGGTCGAAGCCCCACGAACTCGGATCGGCCTGCTCCTGAGTCCAGGCGGCGATGCCCGGTTCGACGGTGCCGATGAAGCGGGTGAGGAATTCGACCTCCTCCTCGCTCGAGTTCTCGGCGTTGAGCACCCCGAGGGAGAGCCCCGTGCACTTGCGGCGCGGTTGGCCGTCCCCGCCGAGGAGCTCCCTGGCCTTGTCGAGCACTGCGGTGAACACCTCGGCGCTGCGCTGGTCGACGGCGGCCAGCACGATTCCCACCAGCGGGATCGGCTCACCGGCGGCCGGGCCGTCGGCATTGTCGGGGCGGATGAATGGCATCCCGTTGCCTGTCGACTCGTCGTGGTCCCAGACCCCGCCGATCGCACGCAGATAGGTTTCGCCGAGGTAGCGGATGAGTCCTTCGAAGAAGCGGCGGTTCTCCGGCTTGAGGATCTCTTCGGTGTTCGGGAACTTCGAGAGCACGAAGAGTTCGAGCATCGGCAGTGATTTCGGCCCGAAGTCCTTCGGGAACTTCACGGTCTCCCCGTCCTCCTTCTCGAAGGTTTCGGGGAGGTCGGCGAGGACGAACGCGCCGAGGCGGACGTCCATATTGTTGATGAAAGCAGAGAATTCGCGCTGGAGTTCGTTCACGGGCACCACCTTAGTGCCTCGAGCCGGTTCGTCGAGCGCGTTCAGACCTTGTCATAGGGGCAGAAGCCTCCAGGTATCGCTGTCGGGGCAGAAGCGTTCAGACCTCGGCGTCGGGACAGAAATCGATGAGGTGCATGAGGACCTCGACGATGAGGCTCGGATCGATGTCGACGTGCTCGTCCATCTTCTTCCCGGCCGCCGCAGTCAGGGCGATCCGGTTGAACACGGAGATGATGACCGTGAGGAAGTCGCCGAGCGGCTGCTTCGTCGTGGCGCCGGCGACATCGAGGGCCGTGGTCACGAGTGCGGCCAGCCGATCGAGCTGAGTGGCGTTGAGTTCGACATACCGGGCGTGGAGATGCGGAACCCGCAGGCAGTAGAGCTCGATCTCCTGTTCCGTGATCGTCTCGGCCACGGTCTGCTTCTTCTCATTGAAGACATCGTCGATGAACTGCGTCATCAGCGCTTTGATCTCCGGCACCTCGGCAGTGGCCATGAGCTGCTCGGACCACCGCTGGATCGTGGCATCGAGGCGATCAAGGTTCTCCGAGATGCGCATCTCGATGATCGCGAGCACCAGATCGTCACGGCTGGAGAAGTTCGAATAGAACGCCCCTCTGGTCAGGCCTCCGGCCTCGCAGATCTCCTCGATCGAGGCGCCGTCGATGCCGCGGACGGCGAAGACCGAGGTGCCGGCCTGAACGAGGGTGGATCGGGTCTGGCGTCTGCGTGGGCTGAGTTCGTCTGTGTTCATCGTCATTTCGTTGCGGTGGGGTCGGCGATGGCCAAGGTGGTGCAGTTCTCTGCGCCGGCATCGGAGCCGGCAGCGACGGCGTGGCGGAGAGCGAGGCGCCTGAGCATCTCATGGGAATCCTCGCTCAACCTGGGATCCATTTGCATGGAGGGTGGGTATTGCACAACAATACAATACTGTATCCAATACACTTTTGTATCGAGGTTTTCGTGTCAACTTTCCTCTACGCCCTGGGCCGTCGTGCGTATCGGACCCCGTGGCGCTTCATCGCCGCGTGGCTGCTGATCTTCGTCCTCGTCGGAGCCGGAGTCGCCGCCTTCTCCAAGGACTTCGACAATGACTTCACACTCCCGGGTTCGGAGGCGCAGACGGCTCTGGACTCGATGAAGTCGACGTTCCCCGAAGCCGCCGGCGTCTCCGCCTCGGTGATCGTCGTCGCCGACGACGGAGACTCGGTCGAGGATGCGAAGTACAAGGACGCGATCGAAGACGAGATCGACCGCATCGAGGACCTCCCGCACGTCGACACGGTGACCTCCCCGTATTCCGACCTCGTCGAGGGCGCCATCAGCAAGGACGAGACGGCGGCCATGATCTCCGTCCAATACGACGGCACTCAGCAGGACGTCGGGGAGGACGCCGGCGACAACCTCATCGAGGCGCTCGACCCGCTGCGCGATGCCCTGCCCGGAGCGCAGGTCGAAGGCGGCGGTGAGCTCTTCCAGATCACCGGTGTCGAGATCTCCTGGGTCGAAGGCATCGGCGTCGTCATCGCCTTCATCGTCCTCCTGCTCACACTCGGTTCCTTCCGAGCCGCGGGAATGCCGCTGATCACTGCGCTCATCGGCGTCGGCATCTCCGTGCTGCTCATCGTCGGCGGCACCGCGTTCGCGACGATCAACTCCTCCTCGATCATGCTTGCGCTCATGCTCGGCCTGGCCGTGGGCATCGACTACGCACTCTTCATCGTCTCCCGCGCCCGCGACCTCCTCGCCGAAGGCCACGACCCCGTCGAGGCGGCCGGACGCGCCGTCGCGACGGCCGGGTCCGCCGTCGTCTTCGCGGGCATGACCGTGATGATCGCACTCCTCGGCCTGTCCCTGGCCGGCATCCCCTTCCTCACGATCATGGGCATCGGCGCTTCCGGCTCCGTCGCCGTGGCCGTGATGATCTCCCTGACGATGGTCCCCGCCCTGCTGGGACTCGTGAAGTCCAAGATCACCCCGAAGCCGACGAAGCGCTACCGGAAGGCCTACGCCGCGGCCGCTCAGCGGGCGACGACGGGCACGACCGCCTCGGCGAAGGGATCATCGACCGGCACCGAGGCGGGGGACGGTTCCACAGGAACCCCCACTGTGGCGACCGACGCTTCCACAGGAACCCCCGCCGAGGCGACCGACCCGGCACTGCGGGAGAGGATCGCCGACGAGGCGCGCGCCGAGGGCGGCGACCCGTACCCGCCGACGATCATGAACAAGTTCTTCGCCGGGTGGCTCAAGGTCGTCACGAAGATCCCGCTGCTGACGATCGTCGTCATCGTCGGCGGCCTCGCGCTCTTCGCGATCCCTGCCACCCAGCTCCAACTGTCCCTGCCCACCGCAGGCGACCAGGAGCAGGGCACCCCGGCACGGGCGACCTACGACCTCATCGACGAGCACTTCGGACCCGGCTACAACGGGCCCCTGGTCATGACCAGCCAGATCGTGACGAGCGACGATCCGCTCGGAGACGTCGAGGAGATCGAGAAGCGCATCGAGAAGGTCGACGGCGTCGAACAGGTCATCATGGCCACCCCGAACCGGGACGCGACCGTCGGGCTCTTCCAGATCATTCCGACGACGGCCTCCGACGACCCGGCGACCCTCGACACGGTCGATCGGCTGCGGGACCTGAGCACGGAGATCGAGGACGACTTCGACTTCGACACCGCCGTCACCGGTGCCACCGCGATCCAGATCGACGTCTCCGACCAGCTCGGCAAGGCTCTGGTGCCCTTCGGCATCTTCGTCGTCGGACTCTCCATCATCCTGCTCATGATGGTCTTCCGCTCCGTGGCGGTGCCGATCAAGGCCACCGGTGGGTTCCTCCTCTCCGTCTTCGCCTCCTTCGGCACGGTCGTCCTCGTCTTCCACGACGGACTCTTCGCCGGCCCCTTGGGCATCGACGGGACGGGACCGGTCATCAGCTTCCTGCCGATCATCGTCATGGGCATCCTCTTCGGCCTCGCGATGGACTACGAGGTGTTCCTCGTCTCGGGCATGCGCGAAGCCTATGTCCACGGCTCCTCGGCCAAGGACGCCATCAGAGCCGGATTCGCCTCCTCCGCCCGCGTCGTCTCGGCCGCAGCGATCATCATGTTCTCCGTCTTCGCGGCCTTCGTGCCCGCCGGCGAACCGATCATCAAGTCGATCGCGCTCGCCCTGGCCGCCGGCATCTTCGTCGACGCCTTCCTCGTGCGCATGTCGCTGGTGCCCGCGATCATGCAGCTGCTCGGCGACAAGGCCTGGTGGCTGCCGAAGTGGCTCGATCGGATCCTGCCGCGCCTCGACGTCGAAGGAGAGGGCCTAGCCCACGAAGTGGCCCTGCGCGACTGGCCGGAGCCGAACTCGGACTACCGGGTCTACGGACGCGGAATCGGCGTGTACTCCGGAGACCGCGGCTTCGCCCGCGTCGACATCTCCCTGCTGCCCGGCCAGATCCTCGTCGCCAGCGGCGATTCCCGCCGAGCCCTCCTGCTCGCCGTGTCCGGCCGCGTCGGACTCACGGCCGGGGAGATGAAGATCGGCCAGAACGTCCTGCCCGAACACGCCGGACGGGTCCGCCGACAGGTTCCCTACCTCGACCTCAACCGGGGCGAAGCCGACCGGATGATCAGTCCGCGCGACATCTCTCGGATGGCCGCCTCGGCGCCGGATCTGCTCGTCATCGACGGGGCGGAGAAGCTCGCGGCCGGGGCACGGGAATCGGCCGGACCGGCACGGGATCTGCGCGATCTGCTGCCGCAGCTCGTCGCCGAAGGCACCACCGTCATCCTCGGCCTGCCCGACGGGGATGTGACAGGGATCTTCGATCCCGAAACGAACTACTTCCACCTCGACCTCGACGAGGCTCGACCCGATGAGCGGGGCGGAACCGACAGCGAATCAGACGGCGAACACACCCACGCCGTCGACAGCACCAACATGGAAGGTGTGCAGTCGTGAGACTCGAACGTGCGAACTCGAAGAAGCCGGTGAACTGGCTCTCCCTCCTCGGGCTGGTCCTCATCCCGATCATCGTGGCGGCCGGATTCATCCTCGCCACGTGGAAGAGCGGCGATCGTCTCGAGACCATCGAAGCCGCCATCGTCAACAACGACGATGGAGCGAAGGTCGACGGCAAGACCGTGCCGATCGGCCGTCAGCTGACCAGCGGTCTGGTGGGTGAGGACGAGAACAACATCCACTGGGTCATCACCGATGAAGAGGATGCGCAGAACGGGCTGTCCGACGGCACATACGCCGCGAAGCTGACGATTCCCGAGGGCTTCTCCCGCGCTGTGACCTCGGTCGATGATGCGAAGTCGGCGACGCAGACGCAGCTCGACGTCGACGTCTCCGGGACCGCTCCCGCGCTCGATACGCAGATCTCCCGATCCGTCGCCGAGGTGGCGCGGACGACCTTCAACACGCAGATGACCGAGAACTACCTCGACAACATCTACGTGGGCTTCAATAAGATGGGCGATCAGATGAAGGACCTCGGCGACGCAGCCGGGGAACTCGACAAGGGTGCCGAAGGCCTCAAGGAAGGCACCGGACAATCGGCCGAAGGCGCCGGCGAGCTGTCCAAAGGCATGAAGCAGCTCAGTGACAACGGCGGCGAGCTCAAGTCCGGAGCCACGGAGCTGTCGAAGGGCGCCGGCGAACTGTCCAAGGGTGCCTCGGAGATGTCCGGGGGGCTGAACGAACTCGACAAGAAGACCTCGAAGCTGCCCGACAGCACGCAGAAGCTGGCCGACGGCTCCGGTGAGCTCTCCGACGGCGTCGACGAATACACGAAGTCCATCGACGAGATCATCAAGGGCTTCGCCGGATCCGGCGACTCGGGCGAAGGCGGCCTCGGCGACATCACCAAGGGCGGCAAGGAGCTCGAGAAGGGCGCCGACGGTGTGTCCAAGGGCGCCTCAGGCCTCTCCGACGGACTGCACCAGTACCGAGACGGGCTGAAGCAGAAGGCCGATGGTGCCGACAAGCTCGCTGCCTCGAAACCTGATCTCGACAAGCTTGTCGAAGAGGGCATCATGAGCAAGTCCGAGGCGAAGCAGGCACGGGCCGAGATGTGCCCGACCGGAACTCCCGACCAGGTCTGTCAGGGCATCGAACAGGCCTATGCCCAGGGACTGCTCAACGGCACTTCGGGCGGTCTGAACGGAGCCGTGGACGGACTCGAGCAGGAGCAGAACGGCTCGTCCCTCCTCGGCGGGTCCGATGAACTCGCCAAGGGTGCTTCGGAGCTCTCCGACGGCGTGACCAAGTTCGTCAAGGGACTCGAGGACGGCCTCGGCGATCTGACGAAGGGCATGGAGGACATCTCGAAGAACGCCCCGAAGCTGCTCGAGGCCTCGAAGGGACTGCGTGACGGTGCCGCCGGGGTCGCCGACGGCAACCAGCAGCTCGCCGACGGTATGCCGGCCCTGTCCAAGGGCATCGGCAAGGTCGCCGACGGTTCCTCGGAACTCTCCGACGGTGCCGGTCAGCTCAGCGATGGGCTGAGCGAATACAGCACCGGTGTCGGCAAGTACACCGACGGCGTCTCCGAGGCCGCAACCGGCACCTCCGAACTCTCAGCCGGCCTCGACAAGCTCGATGAGGGTACGGGCAAGTACGCGAAGGGCGTGAGCAAGTTCGCCGACGGCGTCAAGGACGGTGCGGATGAAGTGCCGTCCTATACGGCTCCGGAACGTGACCGCTTGGCCAAGGTCGCCTCGGCGAATATCGCATCCCCGGACACGGACAGCGTCACGGATGTGCTGGCGGGATCGACGATCGCCCTGCTCATCATGCTCGCCCTGTGGATCGGCGGACTCGTGACCTACACGGTGCTCAAGCCGATCCCGGCATGGGCTCTGCTCTCGACGAAGTCTTCGTTCGCTGTGTGGGCGCGCGGACTGCTGCCCGGCCTCGTCGTCGGCGTGCTGCAGGCGCTCGTGCTCTCGATCCTCGCGGTCACCGTGATGGACATCGACGCGATCCAAGGCTTCGACATCGCAGTGCTCACATTCGTCTCAGCGATCGTGTTCATGATCCTGAACTTCGCCCTCGTGGCGTGGTTCGGGGGAGTGGGCCGGTTCCTCTCGGTCATCGCCGTCGTGCTGGCCGTGGCAGGTCGGACGATCGGGGCGGTGCCGCAGTTCTTCGACTTCGTCGCGCCGATCCTGCCGCTGACTCCGTCGATGAACGGCTTCGCAGCGATCGCCGCGGGCACCAGCGGGCAGGCAGCCGCATACGGCGGACTGCTGGCCTGGGCGGTCATCGGCATCGTGATGTCGCTGCTGGCCATCGTCCGGGCCCGGACCACGAAGCCCGAAGCCGCCCTCGAAATGGCGTAGCCGCCGGGGCGGCCGCGGCGCCACGCTGCCGGCCCGGTGCGGCGCGGCGGCGCCTCTGCGAACAGCCCAGTCTGAGTTGAATAGCCCATGTTTGAAACTGGGCCATTCACCCTAGACTGGGCTGTTCGCGTTCGATGCTCGGCCGCTCACTTTCCTCCATGTGCATTACAGAGAAGGGTGTACCGAAACTCGCCTCGTGCATTGCGCGGCGCGGAGTTCGGCAACTGTCGCGGGTGGTGTGGTCCGCTGATGGACAGTGTGCTTGCGGCGGAAGCGGAGTCGCGGGTGGGTCGTCAGCGTCCGCGGAGACGCGGATGGGCCGAGAGTTCTCGGCGACTGGCGTCCGGGGAGAGCCTGCTGAGCTTTAGAAGAGGACGAGTACGCGGCCTCAGAGGAGGTCGAGGATCGCCTCGGCGGCTGCGTGCGAGTCGTTGAGCGTGGCCGCGTTCGTGCCCGGGTTCGCTGCGATCGCCAGCCCCCACTGCTTCGACGACAGCTGGATCGACAGAGCGAACCGGCGCGGGTGGACGTTGCCCTCGACATCGATGGTGCGGTACGGCCGAGACGTGAGTGCGAGTCCGTTGAGAAATTTCTCTCGACCGTCGTCCAAGGTCAGGCGGGCCGCGGTGAGCTGACCGCGTTCGAGCATTCCGTAGAGCAGGACATCGGCAGCGCGCGAGACGGAGTTCGTCGGGGACGCGGCATCGATGACGACGCTGCCCGTGATCGCGCCCGCGGCCTGCGCCGAGGTGACCGTGAAGATCTCTGGCCGCGGCTTCTGCGCCTCATTGGTGAGTCCCTTTGCTTTGGCAGTGGTGCTATCGACCCCGTCCGGGCGTGCGGCGATGCCGGAACTTGCGGTCTCTGCCTCAGCTTCGGGCGCCTCTGGATTCTCGCGGAGAGCGTCAGGGTTTTCTTCGATGCGCATATCGGGGCCGATGAAGGATACGATTCCCGCCTCGGCGAGGGCGATGAGTTCCGCGATCCGCTGCGGGGGAGGCCCATCGCAGATGCCGGAGACGAAGCCCTCGAACCAGCCGAGGATCTCCATGTCGATGCTCACGCGGTCGATGTGACCTGCGACGATGAGCTCCTTGAGCAGCAGCCGGGACTGCCATAGCACGGTGAAGAGCGCCTTCTCCGGGCTGCCGGTCGGACCTGCCAGAGAGTTGCGCAGGTCGGTGCGCAGGAAATCGAGCATCCACTCGTGCAGGGAACCAGGCTCGCCGGGTTCGCGGCTGGTGAAGAGCTCACCTTCGAGCGGGTTGAGCAGGGTGTGCAGTGACATGCGGTCGGCAGGATCGGGCACGAGTGCCTCTTCGATCTCCGACCAGGCGAAGGCCTCACGGGTGACGCGGCCCTGACGGGCGGCATCCTCGGTGGCCGTGGCGCCGGCTGTTCGTGCAGCGCTGGACGTGGCCGTGGCGCCGGCTGTTCGTGCAGCACCGGACGTGGCCGTAGCGCTTGCCGCGGCGCGAGCGGGCGCAGCGGTCCGAGCCTCGCCAGCACCGACTTCGCCCGACTGCGGGTGGGTTTCCTGCCAGGTGCGCCGGGTCAGGTGACGTGAGACGGCTTCGCCGATGGCCTCGCGCAGCTGGCCGGGGTCATCGGCGAACGCTTCGGGACGGACCTGGGAGAGCGTGTGATAGTACGCCAGACGCAGGTCGGCGAGGATGAGCGGCCACAGCTGATCATTGAATCGGGCACCGGCCTTGCGTTCCCCGTCGAGGTGCTCGATCCCGGCGAGCAGAGCGATATTGTCCTTCGTGAAGTACCGCAGGGGCCAGTCCCGCCGAGGATGTTCATGACAGATCGGTTTGCTGCGGTACGGGATTCCGCGTCGTGATCCCAGCGCCAGCCGCGGTTCGTCACCGCTGGGCACATACCGCAGCAGTCCGCCGGGCTGCGTCTCATAGCGACCGCCGCGCTCATGAGTGAACAGGGTCTGCAGGTCGAAGTAGTTGAGCCCCATGCCACGGACGATGACCCGCTCACCGGGGGCCACCTCGGTGACGGGGGTTTCCGCGGGCAGACCCTGCGGCAGGTACAGCCCGCCGCCCAGTTCGGCGAAAGCGGCGAGGCGGGCGCGCTCCTCCGGCTGGGCGCTGGGGATGTGACCGACGGCGAGCACGACGGCGCTGGCGACGATCGTCGTGCCGTTCTGGCAGCGCACGAGCTGCTCGGGGACAGTGGCCCGTGAACTCTCTGCCACCGATTGGGGGAGGTCCATCGCGGGCAGGTCGATGACGGATTCGGCCTTCGTCGGGTGTTCGACGATCTCGATGAAGTCCGGTGCGCCCTCGCGGATGCGCCGGTAGGCGTCGCGGAGGTAGCGGCCGTAGAGACTGCGGCTGGGGAAGGTCGAGTGCAGCGGTTCGGTGCCGCCGTTGGCAAGGTACCACTCGGCCATGGACGGTCCGGTCGGTGCTTCTTCGGGGCCGAGGAAGCTGCAGCTGGAATCGGGGAAGACGGTCTGCTCGGCGATGGTGGTGTTCATCAGCAGAGACTCGGGCTGGTCGGTGCGCCACACGATTCCCGCGCCGGGCGGGTACGGGTCGATGAGGTGGATGGTCAGCGCGGTCTCGGTGGTGGCGTCAGCCGCGCTGCGGGACGCGCCGACGGTGCCGGCGAAGCGTTTCGCAGCCAGAGCCACGAGCCTCTCCAGAACGGTGAGACCTCGCGGTCCGACGCCGATGATCGCGACCGCGGGGGCGGGAGTCTGTGGAGCCTGACTCACCCCTGCTCGCCGGTTCCGCCGTTGGGCCCGGGGTAGCCGGGGAAGTCGTCACCGGGCTTGAAGCCCTTCGGGTAGCACTTGCCTTCGGCGTTGGGCTCACCCGGCGTTGCCGTTTCGGTGGCGTCCGCCTCGGCGCCGGCCTCGTCCGTGGAACCATCCGCGGAATCGGCCGGTTCATCGGTGGCGGTGTCTTCGGTGCTGTCCTCGGTCGAGCCGGTGCTGTCCTCGGATTCCTGGGACTTGCTGCCGTCGTTCGTCGGCTTCGGTGTCTCCTCGCCGTCGGACGCACCCTTGACTTCGCCGAGGATCCACTTGTGGAGCACATCGTAATCGGGGTCGTAGGTCGGGGTGACGTCATTGTTGATCTGGACTGTGGTGACGTCGCCCTTCTGCATCATCATGGCAAGTTCGATGAAGGCCGGGATCTCGTTCTGTGGGATCGACGTGGCGATGTTCCGCGTCGCGGAGTTCGCGAGCTTCGGATAGGCCGTGGCGATCTCCTGCGGGTCGATCTGCTCGAGAGTGGTCTTGAGCATCCGCTGCTGACGGCACATGCGGTCGTAGTTGTCGCTGCCTTCACGGGAGCGGACGTACCAGAGTGCGTCCTTGCCCTTGAGCGTCTGCGGGCCCGGATCGACCCAGCCGTAGATCTCGTTCTTCACACCCGACATCGATTTTCCGCCGCCCATCGGGATCGGGCGTTCGACGTCGATCTTGACTCCGCCGATGGCGTCGACGACGTCTTCGAATCCGGCCATGTCGACCGAGGACCAATAGTCGAGCTTGAGACCCAACGAGCCTTCGACGGCCTGCATCGTCGCCCACATGCCCGGTTCGAGTCCGTGCGGGTTTCCGATCTTGTCGGGGTTCTGTTCGCCCCACTGCCATACGGCGTTGATGAGGTCCTCGGACGAGTCACCGGAGGGGCGGAATCCGTCGGGCCACGCCTTTTCGAGTTCGCTGCCTTCGGGGAAGACCGGGAACGCGAGGTTACGGGGCACGGAGATGAGCGCGGCGTTGCCGGTCTTCGTGTCGATGGAGGCCACGAGCATCGTGTCCGGGCGGGTGCCCTCACGATCGTCGCCATTGTCGCGGCCCATGAGGAAGACGTTGATATAGGGCTTGTCCGCCCAGAGGTCTTCGGCGCTGTGGGCCTTGCCCGTGCTGTCGCCGAAGAGGCTGGCCACCGTGTCGGACTGCACGCGGGCGAAGACCGAGCCGACGCCGAGCGGGATGCCGATGATGAGGGCGAGGGAGACGACGAGGACGCCGGCCATCTTGTTCTGCCAGGGCCGGTATCGGTGTCCGCGGCGCAGCCCGAGGTGGGATACGACCATCACGAGGATCCAGATCACGGCCACGAGCACGGCGGCGATGGCGAGGAAGTTGAGCAGCGAGGGGCTGGCGACGATCGTGGCGATCGCACGCACCGGTCCCTTGACCAGCAGGTAGACGAGCCCGACGAGCAGAGTGAGGACGAAGAGACCGAAGACGATGAGCCCGGCGGGCCGGAAGCGTGTGCGCAGCAGTCCGACACCGGGCAGCAGGGTGCTCAGTGAGGTCCAGCCGACGAGGCTGGGGAACGATTCGCCGAGGCGGGAGGAATGGCGGCGGGCCCGTCCCGGTCCGTGACCGGTCGACTTCTCGCCGTGGGCGGAGCCGTTCTCGTCGGCTCCTCTCGCGGCAGACGATGCGCCGGTTGCTGCCGCAGTGCCGCCCGCACCGACCGCTGCTGCGGCCGCGGCGCTGCGCGCGCCCCGTGTGGCGGATGACTTCTTTCGGCCCCGGCCTCGGGATTCGGCCGCGTGCCGTTCACGGGCGTCGCGGCGAGTCGTCGGAGCGGAGCCCGTATCGGGGTCGTTGTCCGTGTGGTCGAAATCGTGGGAATCCCTCGCCGAGGCGGCCGATTCGTCCCGTGCGAAGGTGCGCGGAGCATCGTGGGCAGGACCGCGCCGTGAGCCGGCGCCCGGATCATCCTGTGTATTCGAGCTTGCTGCCGCGGCCACTCCGGCCGCAGAGGCTCCGCTGGCGGCGGCAGCTCGCAGCATGCGGGCTTCGCGGCGGGTGCGCGGGGCGACCGGGCGCGGAGGCGGAGCATGCGGGGAGCGGGACGAAGTTCCTGTGTCACGGGTGCTGTCGCCGAGTCGGTTGTCCGACTGATCGCCGGATCCGCGGGAGCTTGTGCGGAACGAATAGTCGGATCGGGCGTCGGCGGACCGTGTGGAGTCCTGGCCCGAATTCTGACCGGAATTCTGGTCCGAGTTCGTGCGGGACCGGCGGGGATTCACCGCCGAGGTCGGCAGCTGTTGCGAGTCACGGCGCTGGGCGTCCGAGCGGCGAGGCTCAGACTGCCGAGAATTCTGCTGCGGCGAGTTCGACTGCGGTGTCGAGTCGCTTTCACTGGCGGCGGTGTCGCCGCGGAACCGGGGGCGAGAGGAGGCACGGAGCCGACGACCTGTTGTCTGGGAATCGGGGTCGCTCCCATGCGGTCCGCGCTTGTCAGGGGGAAACTCTGGCAAGTTGTCTACTCCTCAAAACTGTCTGCTCGTGCAATACGGCCCGCTCGCCGTTCTCGTTTCCGGCACAGGGCACACCGCAGCTATCGGTTTTCCGACCGGTGTTTCTGCGAGGATCTGAGACCAGACCGCAAAGCACATCACGCCGATTTTACGCCTGGACATTGATGAATGCTGGAATTCCGGTGTGGGGGAGCGGTACAAAGGGGACGTTCGGCCCGGATTTGCGCCCGTCACGGGTCGGTTCGACTATGACGAAGCCCACTCTCCGCGGTTGCGCTTTGCCCCGGATGGCTCCTTTCCCTTAGGCTGTATCCCGTAGTGCTGGAGGGTCTGTCGGTATGCATTTCGCCGAGGCGGCTCGCAGCATTGCGGATGGAGTCGTGGCTGAGCGGCCGAAAGCGTCACCCTGCTAAGGTGAAGTCCTCCAATAGGGGGACCGTGGGTTCAAATCCCACCGGCTCCGCGTGAGGCAGAACCCCTGCGATCCGATGAGAATTCGGGTGCAGGGGTTCTTGCGTTCCCACAGAATCGCGTTTGCCCGCGAGTGCCGACGCCTTTGTTCGTCTCGACTTACGTTCGATGTAGTGAAAGTTCACCTGTCCGGGGTAAGTTGATCCGCGTCCGCCCCCGCGCCACCGGAGCTCACCAGCAGAGATGCTGCTCCGGCGAGTACTGAGGAGAACTCCCATCGCTATGCCCCTGATCCGCAAGACAGCTCTGTCCGCTGCCGCCGCAGCTTTGGCGCTGACCCTGGCCGCCTGCTCGTCCGGAGACGACACAGAGGAGCCGAACGCCGAGGGTGCCGAGACCCAAGGCGCTGCGCAGGAGTCCGGTGAGGCCGCAGGTTCGAAGGGTGAATCCGGATCCGCCGAGGCGGCCGGCCTCGATCCGAAGGATCTTCCCGATCCTGTCGCTTCCCAGGAGATTCCCGCCGCCGTTGACGGCGATGACAAGGCAACGATGACTGTCGAGCTGTTCCCTCTGAAGCGTCAGGGCGAGACGGTCGTGGCCCAGTTCGCGTTCAGTGTGAACTCTGATCAGACCGACGAGGACGACGACGGTGACGATCTCTACGGCTATCTGGGCGGGAGCTGGGCGCCGTTCCTTGTCGACTCGCAGAACCTGCGCAAGCACAACGTGTTGGATAAGTTCCCGCAGCGAGCGCAGACGAATGTCCAACAGACGAAGTTCAAACCCGGCCAGACCCACTACGCCTTCGCTGTCTTCGCGGCCCCGCCGCCGGATGTCGATGAGGTCGAGGTCTCCGTCGTCGACGGTATGAACCTCGCCACCGGAGTGAAGATCTCGTGAAGCCGGCAGCCGTCGGTCCTGCAGCGGTGATTCTTGCTGCCGGCATTGTCGTCGCCGGTCCACCCGCACTCGCGTTCGCAGACTCAGTGACTTCGCAGGACATCGCCAACCGAGATGCCCCGACTCCGGAGGACTTCACCGATCCCGACCAGTCGCAGATCGACAAGAGCATTGTCGAACTCGAACCGGAGATCTATGACCTGGACAAAGGCATCGAGGACGTGGAGACAACCAAAGCCAGTGGCGGCGATACCGTGGTCACGCTCGACACGGATATCCTCTTCGACTTCGACTCGGCTGAGCTCAGCGACACAGCGAAGAAGAAGATCAAGGACCTTGTCGAGGATCTGCCGTCCGACTCCGAGATCACCGTCGGCGGGCATACGGATTCCAAAGGCGAAGACGACTACAACAAGAAGCTCTCCGAAGACCGAGCGAAAGCCGTCGCCGAGGTGCTCACCTCGGAGGACTCGGACCTTGACGTGACGGCAAAGGGTTTCGGCGAGTCCGAGCCCGTCGAGTCGAACGAGAAGAACGGCAAGGACGACCCCGAGGGCCGGGCGAAGAACCGTCGCGTCGAAATCCGCTACGAAGGCTGAGCCTGATCTGGGGCTGTCCGGGAAGAGCGGCTGAGGCCATTGACGAACCTGACCGCACTGCATAGCGTCTCTCTCAATAGATGGTCATACAAAAGTCAGCTTCGGTGACGTCGGCCCTGATCGGACCGCGAAACAGCCGATTCGGGGACCAATGGAGGGCAACCGATTGAAGACAGTCATCGTCGGAGGCGGTGTGGTCGGGCTGACCATCGCGTACGAACTTGCGCTGCGCGGACACGACGTCACAGTCATCGAGGCTGCCCGCTGCGGTTCGGGCGCCTCCCACGGAAATGCCGCAAAGATCGCCATCGCCGAGAGCACCCCGGTGCCTGCCCCAGGCGTGCTGCTTCAGGGGATCCGATGGATGCTCAAACCCGACAGCCCACTATCGATCAAGCCGTCCCTTGCGCCCGGCTATCTCAGATTCCTGTTGCGGATGGCCAGGCACTGCAACACACATGACTTCGAAGCCGGACTCGACCTCCACCTGCGCCTCGGCGAGGATGCGAACGATCTCTTCGATGAGTACCAGGCTCAAGGCATCGACTTCGAGATGCACGACCGCGGTGTGCTGCTGGCTTTCGAGACTCGGGAACGCTTCGACGAACACTGTGCGAGCCTGCCCGCTTTCGAGGCCGCTGGCCACCTGCCGCGGCGACTGCATGATGACGAAGTCCGCGAGGCCGAACCGGCTCTCAGCGATCGCATCCGCCACGGTCTCTCTTTCTCCGCTGACCGACAGATCGAACCCGATTCTCTGACAGCGGGCCTCCTCGCGAAACTCACCGATCTCGGCGTAGTCGTGCGAGAAAACACTCGCGTTGGACGCTTCGTTCGCTCCGGCGGCGCCGTGACCGCAGTTGTCACCTCCGACGCGGAGGTCATCAAGGCCGACGTTTTTGTCATCTCCGCCGGTGTCCCGTCCGGCGTGTTGGCCAGGCAACTCGGCCAGAAGATCCCGATCTACTCGGGCAAGGGCTACAGCATCGACTACTCACCCGCTCCGATCCAGCTGCGCACATCCCTGACCCTCGAAGATGCTCGCGTCGCCGTCACTCCGCTGAACGGCATGCTCAGGCTCGCGGGCACGATGGAGTTCGGCAGCACGGACGACGACGTCAACGAGGTCCGCGTCGGTGCAATCCGCCGCGCGGCTCAGGAAGCATTCCGTGAGTGGGGCGACGGTCAGGGAGAACTGGCTCCATGGGCTGGGTCGCGCCCCATGACTCCTGACGGCCTTCCCGTCATCGGGCGACTGGACTCCGTGAAGAACGCCTACATCAACTCCGGACATTCGATGCTCGGTCTGACACTGGCACCGGGATCTGCTCGGCTGCTATCCGGACTCATGACTGATGGAAGTTCGACGCTGCCCGGTGAGCTGCTGGCTCGTGTGTCCCCGAATCGATTCTGAACGACTCACGCCAACGCCACATGGACCCGAACGGACGAGGATGGGCTCATGACCACACAGCAAGTCACGGGCAGCGAAGTCGTGGACTGAGGCCCGCCCGAGCAGAGACGAGGGAACGTGAAGAACAGACAGCTCATCCAGGCCGTCGATGTTCACGCGGCCGGCGAACCCGGCCGAGTGCTCATCGGCTCGGGACTGCGGGTCAAAGGTGCCACGATGGCCGAAAAGCTCCGATACTGCGAAGAGCACCTCGACGACTTCCGGAACCTCATCCTCCACGAACCCCGCGGCTATCCCGGCCTGTGCTCGCCGATCGTCGTGCCTGCGACGGATCCGAGCTGCGATTTCGGAATGATCGTGATGGAGCAGGGCGGGTTCAAGCCGATGTCCGGATCGAACCTCATCTGCACCGTCACGGCGCTGATCGAGACGGGGTCCGTCGACGTCAGCGAACCGGTCACCGAGCTGCGGGTCGATACCGCCGCCGGTGTCGTCACGGTCCGCGCCGAGGTGGAGGCCGGCCGAGCGAAATCGGTGACCTTCGACAATGTCCCGGCTTTCGTCCACGGACTCGACCTGCCTCTCGAGGTGCCTGGGTACGGGACGATTCCCGTCGACATCGTCTTCGGCGGTCAGTTCTACGTACAGACTGCGTCGGACAACCTCGGCGTGGATCTTGATCCTGGCAATGCCAAGGAGATCATCAGGGCTGCCAGCGTGTTGCGGCAGGCGGCGAACGAGACCTTCGAGGTGAGGCATCCCCTCATCCCTGAAATCGATTCGATCGGTCTGCCGCTGATCCACGGACCCGCACGAACTGAGGGCACCGACGGACGCAACGCCGTCGTCCTGCCCAACGGCATAGTCGACCTCGACGATCCGAGCACGTGGACTGGGACTTTCGACCGCTCGCCGTGCGGCACCGGGACGAGCGGGCGAGTGGCGGCCAAGCACGCCCGCGGCGAACTGCGCGTCGGTCAGCGATTCGTCCACGAATCGATGATGGGTACGACCTTCACCGCCGTGGTGAAGGAAGAGACCGAGATCGGCGGTAGTCCAGCCGTCATCCCTTCGATCACCGGGCGCGGGTGGATCACAGGATTCCAACAGCTCGTGCTCGAGGCCGATGATCCGTTTCCGGTCGGCTTCACCGTCGGAGACATCTGGAGCGGCGGTACGAGGGCAGCAGAACCAGGAGTCGACAGCTGAGACGCGGATATGGCGGGGCAGGATCGATGACTGTTCGAGCGGTAGTCTGCTGATCAAGGTCAATGGTCGAAGCCGACACGATTTGCTGCACACGAGGAGCGCACAATGACGAACGAACCCGACCGCATCTCTTTCGATGATCTTGTCTCGGCGATCGAAGCCAAGCTCATCGGAGCCGGTGCCTCTCCAGCAGTCGCCGAAGTGCTGGCGACCAACTGTGCCACCTGTGAGCGCGACGGCACCCTCAGTCACGGTGTCTTCCGGGTTGCCGGCTACCTCGATTCATTGAATCGAGGCTGGGCAGATGGGACAGCAGAAGCGAGCATCGACGTCGTCGGCCCTTCCTATATCCGCATCGACGGTCACAACGGCTTCGCCCAACCCGCACTCGCCGAGGCTGGGCCGACGATCGACCAAGCGCTCGACGACACCGGCGTCGCCGTCATCGCTCTGCGCAACACCCACCACTTCAGCGCACTGTGGCCTGACCTCGAGGCATTTGCACGCGACGGTCGGGTGGCGATGGGGATGATCGCCAGCGGCAAGCTCGCCGTTGTCCCCGAGGGGGCCACCCGCCCGGTCTTCAGTACCAATCCGTTCGGTTTCGCCACACCCGTCGCCGAGGCGGATCCGATCGTCTTCGACTTCTCCACGTCGTCGATGTCCCACGGGGACCTGCAGCTGCTGCGGGCAGAGGGCCAGGACGTTCCGGTCGGGACCGGGGTCGACTCGACCGGCGCGGACACCACGGATCCGAACGCCATCCTCGACGGCGGCGGAATCCGCCCCATCGGCGGGCACAAGGGTGCGCTGCTGTCGTTCATGATCGAGACGCTTGCCGCAGGGCTGACCGGCGGTGCCTTCACCTATGAGGTCGACGCGGAGGCCCCCGAGGGCGCCCACACCTTCCGGACCGGTCAGCTCTTCATCGTCATCGATCCCGAGCGCGGCGGCAACGACGCCTACCTCGCTCGGGTGCGCGAATTCGTCGACATGCTCCGCGATGCGGGCATGGACCGTCAGCCCGGTGACCGTCGCTACGCCAATCGCGCCGAGGCGGCCGAACGCGGAATCCCCGTCACCGACACGATTCGCGCTATGTTCGACTGAACTTCTGTCGACCGGCCGAAGCCTGCTCTGTCCCGAACGGCACACGACCCCGCTGGAGGGAGTCGCCGACTCCGGCGAGTACGGTCCTCAGCCGTACATCCGCCACCACAGCAGCGCTACGTGCAGTGCCGTGCGTGACTCCGCATCGTCGAGTGAGACGCCGAGGCGGTCCTGCAGACGATTGATCCGTGTGTAGAGCGCGGGCCGGGACAGGTGCCCGGCTCGCGCCATCGCCGACTTGTTGCCGCCATGGGAGAGGTAGAGCTCGAGGAAGTCGAGCAGTCCGTCTTCTGCGGAGTCCGCGGTCGACGGCAGAACGCCGTCCCGGCGTCCGTCTTCGCCGAGCAGCGGCCCCAGCTCTCCCTCGGCGAAGGCACGCAGCCGCGAGTCCTCGGCCAGCAGAGACAGCAGCCCGCGGATGCGCACGTCCGAAGAGCGGTAGAACGCACGCTCACGCACATCGAGCGTCGACGCGACCTCGGCGACGTGAGAAGCGGGTTCGAGACCGGCGACAGCGCGAAGCAGAGAAGTGCTGCCTCGGCCGACCCCGACCACCCAGCTCGCAGCAAGCCCATCGAGCTCGGCGAGCAGACGGGTGAGCCGTTCATCGGCTTCCTCCGCACCGCGCAGACTCGGCTGCGATCGTCGGTTTCTCCCGTGACCGGGCCCCACAACGAACCCGAACACGCCTGACTGCAGGCTCGTCATGAGCAGACACAGATTGAGGCGTGAGGCGGCAGAAGCGATCTCCTGCGTCAGGCCGCGCTCCTGCAGCTGCACCCGAGTCGGATCGGTGTCGGCCTCACGATCAATGCGGACGACCACTGGGGTGAGCTCGGCTCCTTCCGCAGGAGTGAATCCCAGAGAGCGGGCGCGCTCCCGTGCCGAACGCTCGTCGATGCCTTCTGAGTCCGTGATCTCTCGGATCAGGCCGCTTTGGGCCTGCAGCAGCAGATCCTGCTCATCGCGATCGGCCATTCGAGTCAGCGTCAGGGCTTCACCCGCGCGTTCGATGACCTGCTCGAGATCGGCGAGGGACTCGGCGGCGCCGGGCACGACGAGCCGGCCCCACCGGCGAGAACGCAGCCCCACCGGCGTCTGCCGCCACTGCGCCGGCACGTGACCGCCGGGTGTCGTACTCGCACCGCTGACGAGGTCGACCCACTTCTGCGCGAGAGCCTGCGAACCGCGGCCGGAATGGGCGAGAACCCGATGGGACACATCCTCGAGGACCACCGCCGTGCCCAACAGCTCTGCAGTACGATCGACGATCGTCCGTGCCTCGGCCCGATCGAGGCTCAGCTGCGTGTACGTCTCGTGGATCTCCCGGGCATGTTCGAGCCGCGAGATCTGCTGTGCGAGAAGACTGCGGTGCGCGAGCTCGGTGATCCTGACGAACTTCACCCGACGCGGCAGGACGATGACAGGCAGTTCCCTCGCCGAGGCGGCCGCGGCCGCGATCTCGCGCGCTTCCTCATCGTGGGTCGAGTTCTCATCGACGAGTTCGATGATCGTCCCAGCCGCACCTGCGCGCTCGAGCTGGTCGAGGAACTCCGTCATCGCCGCAGGCGAGTGGCGGAAGGCCGTGGCGGTGGTCAACACGAGCTCACCACCCTCGAGGAAGCGCTCGACATGCTCGGAATCGGCGATGTGGACCCAGCGGATCGCCCGGTCGAGGCCTGCCTCGCCGGCAAGTACCGCAGGCTCTGCAGCCCTGATCTCCTCGAACTCGAGCAGACCGGCGATGCTCAACGATGCCCCGCTCGACTCCCGTGCAGTGTCCATTGACACAGTGTAAAGCCGAGGGCGAAGATTCTGACATTCTGACACTTTCGAGATCGGCAAAGCGGACAGAGGATGGACTCAACCGACGTACCGACGACGCAGAAGGACCCTTCATGGCAACGCTCTCCCATTGGATCAACGGACGGACCGTCACCGCGGACACCGACACCCGCCTCGGCGATATCACGAACCCGGCCACCGGAGTCGTCAGCGGCCAGGTGGCCCTGGGGTCGAAGGCCACGGTGGAATCGGCGATCGCCGCAGCATCCGCCGCGTTCCCCGCCTGGCGCGACACGTCCCTGGCCAAGCGGACCGCTGTCCTCTTCAACTTCCGCGAACTGCTCAACGCTCGGAAGCAGGAACTGGCCGAGATCATCACCGCCGAACACGGCAAGGTCGTCTCCGACGCTCTCGGCGAGGTCGCCCGCGGCCAGGAAGTCGTCGAATTCGCGTGCGGCATCGCCAGCCACCTACGCGGCGGTCATACGGAGAACGCCTCGACGAACATCGACGTCCACTCCCTGCGCCAGCCGATCGGCGTTTCCGCGATCATCTCTCCCTTCAACTTCCCGGCCATGGTCCCGATGTGGTTCTTCCCCGTGGCCATCGCCACCGGAAACACCGTCGTGCTCAAGCCCTCGGAGAAGGATCCGTCGGCCGCGAACTGGCTCGCCGAGCTGTGGAAGGAAGCCGGGCTGCCCGATGGCGTGTTCAACGTCGTCCACGGTGACAAGGAAGCCGTCGACACGATCCTCGAGAGCCCCGAGGTCGCCTCGGTGTCCTTCGTCGGGTCGACCCCGATCGCACAATACGTCTACGAGAACGGCACCGCCACCGGCAAGCGCGTCCAGGCGCTCGGCGGAGCGAAGAACCATATGCTCGTCCTGCCCGATGCGGACCTCGACCTCGCCGCCGACGCCGCCGTCAACGCCGGCTACGGCGCCGCCGGTGAGCGCTGCATGGCGATCTCCGTCGTCGTCGCTGTCGACTCCATCGCCGATGACCTGGTCGCGAAGATCGCCGAGCGCACGAAGACCCTGCGCGTGGGCGACGGGGCGACCGAGCCCGATATGGGACCGCTGGTCACCGCCGCCCACCGCGACAAGGTTGCCGGCTACATCGATGCTGGCGCCGAGGCGGGCGCCACCGTCGTCCTCGACGGCCGCGAGAACACCCCGGCCGAGGGATTCTTCCTCAACCCGACCCTCTTCGACAACGTCACCCCTGACATGTCGATCTACACCGATGAGATCTTCGGACCCGTCCTCGCCGTCGTCCGCGTCCCCGGCTACGACGAAGGCATCGACCTCATCAACTCCAACCCCTACGGCAACGGCACCGCGATCTTCACCAACGACGGCGGTGCTGCCCGCCGATACGAGAACGAGGTCGAGGTCGGTATGGTCGGCATCAACGTGCCCATCCCCGTGCCCGTGGGCTACTACTCCTTCGGCGGATGGAAGAACTCGCTGTTCGGCGACACCCACGCCTACGGTGACGAAGGCGTCCACTTCTTCACCCGCGGCAAGGTCGTCACCTCACGCTGGCTCGATCCCAGCCACGGCGGACTCAACCTCGGATTCCCCACCAACGACTGAACCGACCACCACTGACGTCCGCCCCGACCCGGGGCGGACGTTCACGCAACGACGAACCACCTCGGCGAAGGAGCCCTGACATGACCACCACCGCGGATTCCCAGCTCACCGAATCGCACCTCGACGCTGATCGCTCGGGCGCTGATCGGATCGATGCGCAGCAGATCGAGGCCGGGCGACGTGCCCACGAACTCGACCGTGCGCACGTCTTCCACTCCTGGCAGGCTCAGGGGCCGTTCGCCCCGATGACGATCGTCGACGCCGCCGGCCCCTACGTCTGGGACGGTGAGGGTCGAAAGCTGCTCGACATGTCTTCGCAGCTGGTCAACACGAATATCGGCCATCAGCACCCGGCCGTCGTTGCGGCCATCCAGGAGCAGGCAGGCAAGCTGTGCACGATCGCGCCGCAGCACGTCAACGACGCCCGCTCCGAGGCGGCCCGACTCATCACCGAACGCACCCCGGGCGACCTCGACCATGTGTTCTTCACGAACGGTGGGGCCGACGCGAACGAGCACGCGATCCGGATGGCCCGACTGCACACAGGCCGGACGAAGGTGCTCTCGGCCTACCGCAGCTACCACGGCGGCACGCAACTAGCCGTCAACGTCACCGGCGACCCGCGCAGGTTCGCCAACGACTACTCCGCTGAGGGCATCGTCCACTTCATGCCCGCCTACCCCTACCGGTCGTACTTCAACTCGACCTCCGAGGCCGAGGAGACGCAGCGGGCGCTGGCCCATCTCGAGGACATGATCACCCTCGAGGGGCCCGGCAATATCGCGGCCCTCATCCTCGAGACCGTACCGGGCACCGCGGGGATCTACGCCCCACCGGCCGGCTACCTCGCCGGCGTGCGCGAGCTGACGGCGAAGTACGGGATCGTCTTCATCGCCGACGAGGTGATGGCCGGATTCGGCCGCACCGGCCGCTGGTTCGCCGTCGACCACTGGGACGTCACCCCGGACCTCATCACCTTCGCGAAGGGCGTGAACTCCGGATACGTCCCGCTCGGCGGAGTCGCCATCTCGGATGCGATCTTCGAGACCTTCCGCGACCGGGCCTACCCGGGCGGACTGACGTACTCGGGCCACCCGCTCGCCTGCGCGGCAGCGGTCGCGACGATCACCGCGATGGAGGACGAGGGGATGATCGCCAATGCCGAGCGCCTCGGCGAGGACATCATCGGCCCGACTCTGCGGGAGATGGCGCAGCGCCACCCCTCGGTCGGGGATGTCCGGGGTCTCGGCTGCTTCTGGGCCGTCGAGCTCGTGAAGGACCGGACGACGAAGGAGCCGCTGGCGGCCTACGGCGGCAGCTCACCGGAGATGAACGAGGTCATCGCAGCACTCAAGGCCGAAGGCGTGCTGCCGTTCGCGAACTTCAACCGAATCCACGTCGTGCCGCCGCTGAACACCCCGGATGAGGACGTCAGGTTCGGACTCGCCGCCCTCGACCGGGCACTCGACGTCGCGGATCGGTACGTCACGGAGTAGATTCGTCACGCGTGAAGGAGGAGTCGCCTCGGCGAAGTCACGCCGCGGTTTCCGCGGTTGACTGCGTGAGGCGGGGAGCCACCTCGGCGAGGGACTGCTGTTTTCGGGCCCCGTTCGGAATGTGAGTGCTATTGCACTCTCAGCCGGGCGGGGCCCGTTTGCGCACGTCAAAAGTGAACAAAAGGTGAATGAGGTGGAGTAGGGTCGAATTGCGGGTGAAGAGCGGTTGAATCTGTGGGTAGACTTCTGCGGGATAGTGATGGCTGGCCGTCAGCTGCATCATCCACGGTCCGAATAGTGTCTACACCCAAGGTCGATTAGTGGAAATCATCTTCGTCGTCGTGCTCGTCATCGCACTGGCACTGTTCTTCGACTTCACCAATGGCTTTCACGATACGGCCAATGCCATGGCCACACCGATCGCAACCGGGGCCATCAAACCGAAGACGGCGGTCACGCTTGCCGCGATCCTCAACCTCGTCGGCGCCTTCCTCTCCACCGAGGTGGCCAAGACCATCTCGGGCGGCATCATCAAGGAAGGCGGCGGGGGAGTCCAGATCACTCCCGACTTCATCCTCGCCGGCCTCATCGGCGCCATCATCTGGAACATGGCGACATGGCGCTTCGGCCTACCATCATCCTCGTCCCACGCACTCTTCGGCGGCCTCATCGGTGCGGCCATCGTCGGTGCCGGACTCAACTCCGTCGACTACGGAGTGTTCCTGTCCAAGGTCGTCATCCCGGCTCTGGCCGCCCCGCTCATCGCCGGGTTCAGCGCCTATCTGTGCACGAAGATCGCCTACGCGATCACTCGCCGCAACGAGGAGGGAAAGACCGCTCGCCGAGCACCGTTCAAGTACGGGCAGATCTTCTCGTCCTCGCTGGTGGCGCTCGCGCATGGAACGAACGATGCGCAGAAGACGATGGGCGTCATCACCCTCGTGCTCGTCTCCGCCAACCTGCAGGAGCACGGCACCGGCCCCCATATCTGGGTGATCACCGCATGTGCTCTGGCGATCGCGCTGGGCACCTATGTCGGCGGTTGGCGCATCATCGACACCCTCGGCACGAAGCTGACGACGGTCAAGCCCGCTCAGGGACTGTCGGCCGAGACGTCGACGGCTGCGGCTATCCTCGCCTCTTCGCACCTCGGCTTCGCTCTGTCGACGACTCAGGTCGCCTCCGGTTCCGTGCTCGGTTCGGGGCTGGGTCGCAAGGGCGCCGATGTCCAGTGGTCGACGGCCGGACGGATCGCCTCCGGTTGGCTGCTGACGATTCCGGCCGCCGCGATCGTCGGTGGCATCGCCGCCGGCATCGCTCACCTGGGAACGGTCGGCGTCGTCGTCGATACGGTCATCGCCGTCGTCGTGGTGCTGTGGATCTACGTCAGCTCTCGCCGGGTCGAGGAGACGGATATCTCGAACTTCGACACCGTCGGCGAAGCCGTCAACATCCGCGGCCGCAAGCGCAAGCTGCGCAAGGACCGCAACCGCAAACGTGCTCAGGAGAAGAGAGAAGCTCGATACGAGGCCTGGGCGGAGAAGCAGGCGGCGAAAGAGAAGCGCCGTGCCCACCGCGATGCGAAGAAGAACGGAGCGGTTCCCGCCGAGGCTGCGAAGACGAGTTCATCGTCGACCGGATCTGCTTCCGGAGCCGATGCGGGCCGGGCAGATGCGAGCGATAAGGGAGACGCGAAATGATCGAGTGGAGTTCGTTCGCCATCGTTGCGGCCGCGACATGGGTCTCGGCCATCATCGTCATCACGCTGTTCTCCGTCGGAGTGCGGATGCGCGCCGCGCACCTCGACCGTGTCGAGGAGGGCCGCAGCAGCTCGGCTCTGCCGGTCGGCTACTGGGCGGTCTTCGGAATCTGCGGCGCAGTCGTGCTTCTCGGCGTCTACCTCATCGTCCCGGCCCTTCACGGCGCCTGACACTCCGGGTGCTGAGCGCCTGACGCTTCCGACGGCGCTTGACACCTCGGGCGGCGCTTGACACTTCGGGTGCCGACCGCCTGACGCCTCCGTGCTGGAGGCCACGTGTCGTTTCTGAAGTGCTCGCCTGAGTTCTCTGGCTGATTCCCGCGTGACGCCGCGGCCTCTTCGTGAGGCCATCACGTACCGGTAGCGTCACGTACACCCTCTAGCGCACCATCCCTCGCCCTTAGTTGCAGCGCCTACAGATGCAACGGTGTAACGTGCCGCTGCGACGGTGTTTTGCTCCCACCGGTGCCTAGCGACAGCAGCGGTGAGGGATGCTCCGGGCTATGTGCAATGAAGCATCCCTGCGTCACGAGAGGAAGTGCCACTGCCAGGTAGTTATGCCGCTGACGGTGCGGGATACCCGAGCGTTGGAATCTGGGCGGCTCAGTGAAAGCAGCTGCGGGTGGCTTTCCTGAGACCCTGGCGCCTCGGCTTAGACTCGATCTGTGAGAACTCCACCGCACAATCCTCGGCAATCCGCCGATCTGCAGAAGGAAATCGCCAAAGCCGATCGCCGGCGCATCGACCAATGGCATGCAGCAATGCGGCGCGATGGACGCGTCGTACTGCGAACAAACCTAGTCAAGACTTTCGCCCTCGCACTCGTCAGCTGGCTGTTCGTTGGAGCGATCATCCTCACGTTCACCGTCACCCCCGCTTCGACCTGGAACCCGATGTCCCCTGGCTTCGGCGGGTGGCCGGTCTTCTTCCTCCTTGCGGTCTTCGCCATCGGTTTGGCGCTGTTCGGCGTCGGAGCGCTGTTGTGGACTTTTGTCTTTCCCTTTGTGCGACCACAGTTCGTCGTGTCGAGATGGGGCGTGGAGTCCTCATGGTGGAAGGCTGGCGGGCGGGTCAGGCAGTTCGCAACGCCGTGGTCAGGCATCGTCGACATCGGGGGAGAGTTCCAGTGGAGGAAAGGGATGCTCCCGGACGCACTGGTCGTAACGATCACGGCCCGCGGTGTGACCGCTCATCGGAACGCGCTGATCGGCAACGTCAGAAATCCGGAGATGGTGACTTATCGAGTATTGAGGGAGCTCAAGGCGAAACCGCGTGATGTGTTGGTATTTCTCCGTGAGGTTCACGTGGCGCATACGGCGCATCGCTGAACTCGGACCGGAACACGACAATCCCCCAACCACCTCGGCGGCGGTTGGGGGATTGTTGATGAACGGACGGCTCAGACTGTCAGCGATGGAGCCAAACGAGTCAGGCGAGGCCGAGGCGCTGGCGGAGGTTGTCGACCTCGGCGCGGAGTTCGGCCGGAACCGAATCGCCGAGTTCGGCGTACCATTCCTCGATGAGGCCGAGTTCGGTCTCCCACTCTTCGGGCTTGATGGCGAGAGCCTTGCGCAGCTGCTCGTCGGTGAAGTCGAGGCCCTCGGTGTCCAGGCCGCCTTCGACCGGGGTGAGGCCGAGCGGGGATTCCTGAGCATCGGCGGTGCCGGTGACGCGCTCGAAGACCCACTTGAGAACGCGCGAGTTCTCGGAGAATCCGGGCCACAGGAACGAGTTGTCGTCGTCGCGGCGGAACCAGTTGACGTAGAAGATCTTCGGCAGCTGGGCACCCTCGGTGTTGCCGATGTTGATCCAGTGCTGCAGGTAGTCACCGACGTTGTAGCCGATGAACGGACGCATCGCCATGGGGTCGCGGCGGACGACGCCGACGGCACCGGTGGCAGCTGCGGTGGTCTCCGAGGAGAGCACCGAACCCATGAACACACCGTGGGTCCAGTCCTGGGTCTCGGTCACGAGCGGCATCGTGGTCTTGCGGCGACCGCCGAAGAGGATGGCCGAGATCGGCACACCGTTCGGGTTGGTCCACTCGGGAGCCAGGGTCGGCACGTTCGCGATCGGGGTGCAGAAACGCGAGTTCGGGTGAGCGGCCGGGGTGTCGGACTCAGGCGTCCAGTCGTTGCCCCTCCAGTCGGTGAGGTGAGCAGGTGCCTTGTCAGTCTTGCCTTCCCACCACACGTCACCGTCGTCGGTCAGTGCGACGTTGGTGAAGATGTTGCCGCCGGCCTCGATGGCGCGCATGGCGGTCGGGTTCGTGGTGTAACCGGTGCCCGGAGCGACTCCGAAGAGTCCGAATTCGGGGTTGACGGCGTAGAGTTGGCCGTCTTCGCCGAAGCGCATCCACGCGATGTCGTCACCGAGGGTTTCGGCCTTCCATCCGGGGATGGTCGGTTCGATCATGGCGAGGTTCGTCTTGCCGCAGGCCGAGGGGAACGCAGCGGCGACGTACTTGACGACGCCTTCAGGGTTCGTCAGCTTGAGGATGAGCATGTGCTCGGCCAGCCAGCCTTCGTCGCGAGCGATCGCCGAGGCGATGCGCAGCGCGTAGCACTTCTTGCCCAGCAGGGCGTTGCCGCCGTAGCCGGATCCGTAGGACCAGATGGCGCGGTCTTCGGGGAAGTGGGTGATGTACTTGGTGGTGTTGCAGGGCCAGGCGACGTCTTCCTGTCCCTCTTCCAGCGGAGCGCCGACGGAGTGGACGCACTCGACGAACTTCGCGTCCTGGGCGTCGATCGCATCGAGGGCGTACTTGCCCGAGCGAGCCATGACGAGCATGGAGAGGACGACGTAGGCCGAATCGGTGACCTCGATGCCGAACATCGGCTGGTCCGCCTCGGCGTGGCCCATGACGAAGGGGATGACGTACATGGTGCGGCCGCGCATCGAACCCTCGAACAGACCGTTGAGCGTTTCCTTCATCTCCGCGGGAGCGACCCAGTTGTTGAGTGGACCGGCATCCTTCTCGTCTTCGGAGCAGATGTAGGTCCGGCCCTCGACGCGGGCGACGTCCTCGGGGTCGGAGGCCGCGTAGTAGGAGTCCTTGGTGCCGTTGACACGCTGGATGGTGCCGGCTTCGACGAGCTTCTCAGCGATCTCGTTCTTCTGTGCTTCGGAACCATCGATCCAGACGATGTCGTCCGGGGTGGTCAGGGCGGCGATCCGGCTGACGAACGAGAGCACCGACTTGTTCTCGGTCGGTGCGTTCTTCAGCTGGTCAGCGACGACATCATGGTCGAGGACAGTCATGAGTGGTCTCCTGGTCAATCGGGTGTGGGGTTTCGTCTCCGGCGGCTGGCGTCCGTCGAGCGGTTGGTACATATCCACCGTAGGATGGGAGCGGAAGCGAAAAACGCGCGTTTCGGTCACTCGAAGATGTGCATTGGATCACAGCCAGAGGGTCATTGACGTGAATGCAACAATTGGATGACGTGTTGTTTCAAGTGATTGACGGTTTGTTTCGGCGATGATCGACGGCTGAAATCTGCGATTTCATCCCCTCTCGCCGAGGTGGCTCTGACCGTGAGTGCGAATGTGGCGAAGCGCACGTGGGTGCGATTTGAGCTTCAGTGAAACTGGTGTGTATAGTTGTTCGAGTTGCAGGGCGTGAGTCCGAGCGACATGCGCCACTAGCTCAACGGATAGAGCATCTGACTACGGATCAGAAGGTTGGGGGTTCGAATCCCTCGTGGCGCACAGAAGGAGAGTCCCTCACCTGGCAGGATTGCCGGTGAGGGACTTTTTCGTATGCCCGGAGTCAGGCTGATCCGGGCGTCGATCCGAAGGTTGGGTTCTGTTGGGTGCTGAGCAGAGGAAAGCCCGTCGTCACCGGGACGAGCTCGGTGAGGTCATCGAGGTGTTCGCCGACAGCCCAGGACCGAAGACGGTGACGGGGGTCGTCCTCGGGTGGGCGCTCTTCACAGCTCTGACATTCATCAACCCCGGGGAGACGCCGCTGCTGGCGATTGCTCCGGGCGTCATCTTCGCCGTGATGTTCGGTCTGATCCTTCTCTATCTCTCGGGTGAGCGGCTCATCGTCTGCGAACGAGGGATCCTTGTCGGCTCCGTTGCCCCGGGGATTCGTCCCTACGCCATTCCCTATCAGCAGATCACGCCCGGCAGCATTGCCGGGGTCGCCGGCGCGAACAGATATCTCAAAGAGGTCGGACTCCAGGGACAGATCGCGCAGTCGACCCTGCGAGCGTCCTGGTGGACGAAGAACGGTGTCCACTTCGTCGCCTGCTCGGCCGAGGATGCCAGACGCGGACGCAGACGTCTCACACTGGCGCTCGACCCGATTCCACGGTCGATCGACGCTCGGTGGATCTGGTTTGCGGGAACGGGAACGGAGCCCCCGCAGCGCACGATCGAGGGCATCGCTCGAGCGGCCTCGTCGGCGGGGTATCCACAGCTGGGGCAGGCGGCACTTGACCGCGGAGTCGTCGAACTGACGTGCAACCCCGAGGATGCGGCCCGCCAGCTGCCCGGCCACCCGCCCGTCCGTCGAGTCGGGGGTCTCCGGTAGTCGGACAGCCTGCGCCGACGATACGCGGCAGCGAATCTGCGGAAACGACGGAGGCAGTCGCCGGGCGGGCAGGGCGGGAGCCGGAGTGACCTCAATCCTTGACGGCGAGGACCGGGAGCGGGGATGCGGCACCAGCGACAGCCAGGCTAATCACGGCGAACAATGTGCCTCTTCCGGTTTCTGCTGGTAGCGCAGATTCGCGAATCGCAGGGTCAATCATTTGCCGAGTCTCCGAAGAGATAGCTCCGTGCCAGCGAATCGCTCTCCACGCCGGCTGTCAACGGCATATGGATCGTCTGTCCGAAGTCGATTTGGTTGTCGATGAGTTTGATGAGATCTTCGCTCACGTCCGGGAATTGACCGTTTGGATAAACGAAGTGAATCGGACGATTTGGCGTCAGAAAGAAATGGCGCTCGATGTTGCTCCGGCTTTCGCCGATGTGGAAAGTAACCCGAAGGCCCGGCAGGCTGGGGTCTTCGAATCGGTTGAACAGGACGTGGTGAAGGGCGCGTAGCTCTTCTGCTCGCCACGAAATCGTCATCGACGAACTTTCCGAATCACCGATAACAATGCTTGCCCATGACGACATAAGAAACTCCCTCGCGGGTTACGGCGCGAATCTCGACAACGCACCTGCAGCAACGACGGAAGCTGCTACTTCTGTCGTTGGGGACATCGTAAGGGACGGCGCTGACACAGTTCTCGGGTCCGATTCGTCGGTAGAACAGTCAGGTGCCACTGGTACGGCCGCTTCAGCGCGGCCGCACTTCCCATACCT
Organism: Brevibacterium sediminis; assembly: GCF_013623905.1. Taxonomy (GTDB): domain Bacteria; phylum Actinomycetota; class Actinomycetes; order Actinomycetales; family Brevibacteriaceae; genus Brevibacterium; species Brevibacterium sediminis. Next base: position 330,071 of record NZ_JABKDD010000002.1, on the reverse strand, counting down.
CTCATTTGATACGCAGGCCATCGTTTCTGATGATCTCAAGGATTGTGGTCGTGATCAGAACGAGCGACCTGGCCGCACCAGGATCTATATCAGCGAAGTCGGGCTTGCCGTGGCGGTCGGGCGCATATGGAACGAGTTCGAGGAGCCGGATAAATCCTTGTACCCGCTCGTTTTGTGTGGAGCCACTTAGATCGGCATCCCACTTCGACGGCTTGTCCTTGAGCGCCTTGACTATGGGACCGTACTGGGGTCTTTCGCTTTTAGGCACGACGATGGGAGCAAGTGCCGCCTCCAGTGCTTTCGTTGCAGATGACCATGCTGTGGACGGATCTGACTGCCGTGAAAAGACAGCTCTCCATGCATCCGAAAGGTGCCTTGCTGCGCCGTCCCTCAACTCGAGTGCATTCGTGTATGTGTTTAGCGCTTCATCTGAAACTCGACGCTCGAGGCACCATGGGTCCCATTGTGCTGCCTTAACTTTCCAGACCGAATGTCCCAAGTTGAATAGGTTGCTCACAGTTTCAGGACCGTCATCTTTCGGGCCGACTTCACGCGTGGACACCCTGAGATACAGATCAACGAAGTCGAGCATCACATCGTCATCCCGAAGTGCTCGCAAGATCGAATCAATCCACCCGTTGGCATCTGGCTTAACTGTAATTTCCAGAGTTGTTGCTAAAAGCAGAGCATCAGACCGGTTGGCACGTATCCAACTGCGAAGGATCGACTCAAGTTGCGTTCGGAGATGGTCTGGCACTCCTTCCTTTAGCATGAACGGGGATCTGACCCCACGCCGGACGGACAGCGGCTGGAACGAGGACTCCACCACGGTTTCCCTTATGAGTTACGGCGCGAATCTCGACAAAGCGCCTGAGGCAACGACGTTAGCTGCTACTTTTGTCGTTGGGAACAGCGTAAGGGACGGCGCTGACATGACTCTCGGAGCTTTTCCCAGCCCGGTCGAGCAGTCAGCTGCCACAGGTGCGGCCGACGCCTCGGCGTGCGGAACGGCAGTATCACATCAACTGCCCAGAGTCGGGCACCCGACTGGTGAAATTACGTTGACTATGACGAGTCTCTTTTCTGGGAGGCATACGGAGTCGAACCGGACGCACTGCGGATCCGGTATTACCGTGCGCTGTGGAACGCGGAGTAGGGGGCATCTTCGTCGGACGACCCCTGCTCCGTGTTCGGCTAATCAGTCTTTGACGGCGAGGACCGGGACCGGGGAATCGAGGAGCAGCCTCTGACTCACCGAGCCGATGAGCATCTTGCCGACCCGGGACCGGCGACGCATCCCGATGACGAGGCGGTCGACATCCGAGCGTTCCTCGAGTTCGTCGAGGACCGCCTCGGCGGGATCGCGGTCGCCGCGTCCCTTGCGTGCGACGACGGTGTAGCTGATTCCGCTCTCGTCGAGCGCGGCGGTGTCGAACGACGCGGCGATGCCGAGCGGAACGATGACGAGATCGGTGTCGAAGAGCCTGGCTTCGGCGATGGCGGCGGTGACTGCCGCTGCGCCTTCCGCGCGGTCAGTGACGGCGACGAGGATCGACATGATGGGCTCCTTCACGAAAGAAGATGAACGATGAAGCTGATGCGGGCGGTGGGGTGAGCATCGGCGGCAGGACGACCAGTGCCGGCAATGCGGGCGGGAACGGACTCGTCACGTCACTCACCGTACTTCGTGCGGAACTCTGCTTCGAGGTCTTCGAGGGTCTTGTTCCGGGTCTCGGGGACGAAGAAGTAGATGAACAGCAGTGCCAGCACGCCGAGGGCGGCGAAGAGGAAGAACGTGTTCGCGATGCCGAGGCCGCTGACCACGCTCGGGAAGAACTGTGCGACCGCGGCATTGGCCAGCCAGAGGGCGAAGACGCAGATGCCCATTGCGAACGAGCGGATCTTCAGTGGGAAGATCTCGGCGAGCATGAGCCACACGAGCGGTCCGAGCGTTCCCTGCATGGAGAAGACGAACAGGATGACGAACACGAGGATCGCGTAGGCCTTGAACGTGCCGTCAGGCAGGAACACGGCCGAGAGGCCGATGAGCAGATGGAAAGAGCTGGTGAGGATGAACCCGCCGAGAAGCATGAACCGCCTCGGCAGGCGGTTGATGAGCATGATCCCGACGGTGACGCCGAGGACGGAGAAGAGTCCGTTGAACGTGTTCGCGATGATCGCGGCATCTGCGGAGAAGCCGGCATCGGTGAGCAGCTGGGTGCCGTAGTACATCACCGAATTGATACCGGTCAGCTGCTGAGCGACGCCGAGGCCGACGCCGATGAGGACGAGTCTGAGCACCCATTTCGAGGCGAGGTCCGACACCCCACCGGTTTTGGCGACCTCTTCCTGCTCGGCGAGGAGTTCGACCTCTCTCATTTCGGCCTCGGCACGTTCGTCGGACCGGACCAGTTTGAGGACCTCGAGCGCCTGACCATCGCGCTTCTTCGAAATCAGCCAACGCGGACTCTCCGGCAGGAAGATCATGCCCACAAGCAGTGCGATTGCCGGTAGCACGGCGACGGCGAGCATATAGCGCCACACATGATCGTGTTCACCCCATACGTTGAAGACGACTGCATTGATGACGAAGGCCGCGAACTGACCGACGACGATCATCACCTCATTGCGGGTCACGAGTGATCCGCGTTTCTCAAACGGTGCGAGTTCGGCCAGATAGACCGGTACCGTCGTCGAAGCCGCGCCGACCGCCAGGCCGAGGAAGAACCGGGCTCCGGCGAGGAACTGCCAGTTCGGTGCCAACGAACACGCCAGAGTTCCGACGATGAAGAACATCGCCAGAAGGATGATGTTCGAGCGTCGCCCGAAGGCGTCGGAGAGACGTCCGCCGGCGACTGCGCCGAAGGCGGCTCCGATGGTGAGGAAGCTGACGACGAGGCCCTCGGTCCGCGGAGTCAGTCCGAAGTCGTGCGTCAGCGGTTCGAGGGCACCGTTGACGACCCCGGTGTCGTAGCCGAACAGCAGGCCGCCGAACGTGGCGACGACGGCGATGATGCCCAGGCGTGAGGTATGCGGACCCTTTGTGTCGGGCGGAAGTTCCACCAGCGATTTCACTTGACCGCTCATGGCGTTCACTCTCCTTTGAATGATTCTCAATCGTTTCGTCGCGGCAACGCTGAATTGCGGCGCGACGGGGTAGCCGCACCACGCCGTGGCGGTGCGGTTGAGGTTGGCTATTCAGTAGTGGTGCGGATGGTGCGCTTATGTGGTTCGATCAGTGGGTGCGAGCCAGCCCGACGACGCGGGGTCGGCTCGGTGCTGCGATTGTCAGACTGTCGGGCCTCCCTGCTCTCTGATCAGGTCATCGATTCGTCGCTTCTGAAAGCGGCTGACTGACTCGTTGTTCTCGTTCTCGGCAAAGACGTTGGACACGATGAGAGACCCCGGACGGTCGAGAAAACCCGTCCGCCGCAATGCGGCGAAGAGCGCGTCGAAATCGACGTCGCCGTCTCCGACCTTGAGGTGCTGGTGCACCCGCGCCGGGGTGGTCGGCGGATTCGCGATGTACCGCAGCCCGTGTGAGGCCCGGTGATCGTAGGCATCGGAGATGTAGACCGCGCGGAGGCGCTCGCCGAGTTCGTCGGCGAGGGTCTCGAGGCAGTCACCGTAGTGGAACGTATGCGGGGCGACGTAGACGAAGCCGATGGACTCGGAGTCGAGTCCGCGCAGGACCCGCCATGCCTCGTGGCCGTCTTCGACGAAGTCGTCGGGGTGCGGGTCGAAGTTGAGCCGCAGCCCTTCCTTCTCGATGATCGGCAGCAGCTCGTCCATCGACCGGTAGAACGATTCCTCGGAATCCTCGAACGCTTCCGGCCGGCCGCTGAACTCGGTGTTGATGGTGTCCACACCGAGGTCGACGGCGATCTCGATGATGCGGCGGAAGTTCTTCACCGCTGCCACGCGCTTGGCTTCGTCGGGCCAAGCGATCCGCTGCACCGGCAGCAGAGCCGGCACTGTGATGCCTGCGGCATTGACGGCCTGGCCGAATCGGCGGATGAGGTCGCGGTCCATCTTCGGGTAGCGGAAGTGGGTCGCGAAATCCGGGTGCGGGGTCAGCTGCAGGTGTTCGAACCCGAGATCCGCCGTGGCGGCCGGGAAGTCGAGCAGTCGGTGCGTGTGATGCAGTGGGGTGGGATCGTAGGCGATCTTCATCGGTGCTCCAGGTGATCCAGTGGGCGGGCTGTCGGGTCAGAGGTAGAAGGCGGGAGTTTTGGGGATGTCGAGCGTGCGGGGCTTGCCGTCGAGAAGAGAGGCGACGCCCTCCTGACAGGCCACGGCCACCCTGTAGCCGTCCCAGGCCGAAGGCCCGGCGATGGTTCCCTGCCTGGCCGCGTCGACCCATGTCTGCACCTGGTTGTCGTAGGCCGTGGCGAAGCGAGTGGTGAAGTCGGCGTGCTCGGCAACACCGGAACGTCCCTGATGCCACAGCTGCATACCGTGGGACTCTCCGATCCGGGCGATGCCGGAGTCGAAGACCGCCTCGGTGGTCACCTGGTAGCCGAACTGGATGCTCACGTTCATCTCGAGATCGACGAGCGTTCCGTTCTCGAGCTCCATGAGCACGAGGATCGGCTCCTTGAGACGTTCGGGCGTCAGTCGGTTGCGGCGAGCGTGCTTGACCTCGAGGGAGACGATGGGGGAGCCTGCCAACCACGGCACGACATCGAACTCATGGACGACCGAGTCGTTGATGAGTGATTCCTGCTGATATGAGTCGGGCACCGCCGGATTGCGGTGAGCGCAGCGGAGCATGAGCAGCTCACCGGCCTGCTCGTTCGCGACGAGTTCCCGCAGCTGTCGGTATTCGGGGTCGAATCGGCGCATGAAGCCGACCTGGATGAGCTGTCTGCCGGTGGCCTGTTCGGCCTCGAGGACCCGCCAGGACGATTCCGGATCCGTCGTCAGCGGCTTCTCGCAGAGGATCGGAAGGCCGGCGGAGAGGCAGGGCAGGAGAACCTGCTCGTGGAGGAATCCGGGGGTGGCGATGAGAACTCCGTCGACAGCGCTCTCGTCGAGAGCGTCTTCGATGCGGGCGTATCCCTTGGCCCCTGGTGCGTCCTCCAGCGCCGCGGCGAGCCTGGCCTCGTCGGGGTCGACGATGGCAGAGACCCTGGCTCCGCTGATCGTAGAGGTGATGCGTTTGACATGGTCGGCTCCCATCATGCCTGCGCCGACGACGCCGACGCGGAAGTCTCGTGGTTGGGCGGAATCGTTCACTGTCACTCCTGTGTGTTCGTGGTCTGATGGTCAGCGGTCGACGACCGCGGCTGATGTCGAGCCGAGGATGGTTGCCAGAGTCCGCTGAGCGATCGGGAACGGGGCGTCGACGCTGCAGCCGAACATGTCCTGTTCGACGATGGCGAAGATGTTCTCATCGAGGGCGGCGACGGCGTCGATGATCGGGTCGAGCGGCGGAATGCCCTGATCGGGTTCGACCATGATCCCGTCGGCCACCGCATCTCCGAACGGAGTATCGGATTTGAGCACGTCGAAGATCTTCACCGGGTCGACCTGCTTGAGGTGGAGGTAGCCGATCCGGGACGGGTGGTCCTGGATGAGACCCAGGTTGTCGCCTCCGTAATAGGAGAAGTGGCCGGTGTCGAGGCAGAGGTTCGTGAAGCGCTCATCGGTGAGCTCGAGGAAGCGTTCGACCTCGGAATGCGTGCCGACATGGGAGTCTGCATGGGAGTGGAACTGCTGGTGGAGACCGAACTCCTCCAACAGTGCCTTGCCGAGGGCGTCGTGGCCGGCGGCCATGCGGGCCCACTGCTCGTCGTCGAGAGTGCGCGACTCCAGGGCCTGTCCGGTGGTGTCCGAACGCCACAGGTCAGGGATGACGACGATGTGCTCGCCTCCGAGATCGGCGGTCAGCGCCGCGACCGCTTCGGCCTGCTTCCAGGCTCGGTCGAACTGATCATCGGTCTTGTGGAACCCCGTGAACACGGTCCCGCCGGAGAGCTTGAGGCCGCGGCTGCCGAGTTCCTCGCGCAGCTGGTTCGGGTCCGTGGGCAGGTAGCCGTAGGGGCCGAGTTCGATCCAGGTGTAGCCGGCTTCGACCACCTCGTCGAGGAAGCGCTGCCAGGGGACCTGGCCGGGGTGGTCGGGCAGCCAGACTCCCCAGGAGTCGGGGGCGGTGCCGATGCGAAGTGACTGCGTCGTCATGGGTGAATCCTTGGTGTCGGTGATGTTCGTCTGAATCGAGGGCGGGGGCGCGTCTCGAATCGGGTTGCGTGATGCGCAGGTGATCTGAAGGAGGTCAGAGCAGCGCCCGCTGCGTGCTGCGCTCCTCCTCATAGGCGGTGCGGGCGTCCTGGGTCTCGTCCATCGTCGAGGTGGCTGCGACCGGCACGTCCCACCATCCCTCGCCGTCCGGGGCGTAGACCAAGGGGTCGGAGTTGATGTGGATGAGCGTGGAGGACTCCGAGGCACGGGCGGCTTCGACCGCCTCGGCGAGTCGGGCGCTCGCGGAGTTCCCGGGCTCGATCTCGACGACGTCGATGCCGTAGGAGCGGGCGTTCGCGGCGAGGTCGACGGGCAGGATCTCGTCGGTGCGGAACTCAGGGTCGTCGGCGTCGTACTTGCGGTACCAGGTGCCGAAGCGCGGAGCACCGACCGTTTCGGACAGGTGCCCGATCGAGGCGTAGCCGTGGTTCTGGATGAGGACGACGATGAGCTTGAGCCCTTCGGCGACCGCGGTCAGCAGCTCAGTGTGCAGCATGAGGTAGGACCCGTCGCCGACCATGACGACGACGTCCCGGTCGTCGCGGGCGGCGTCGATGGCTCGGCGCACGCCGAGTCCGCCGGCGATCTCGTAGCCCATGCACGAGAACGCGTATTCGACGTGGTAACCCAGCGCATCGCGGGTCCGCCAGAGTTTCTGCAGGTCACCGGGCAGGGAACCAGCGGCCTGGACGACGACGTCGCGCGGTCCCATGGCGCGGTTGACGGCGCCGATGATCTCGGGCTGACCGGGCAGCTCGGCGTCGGTGGCCGCGGTGGAGGCGTCGACCTCGGCGGTCCAGTTCGCCTTCTCCGTTTCGACCTTCCGTGTCAGCGCGTCATCGACCCGGAAGTCGCCGAGGCGCTCGTGCAGTCCCAGCAGACCGGCCCGGGCGTCGGCGATGATCGGGTACCGGCTGCCGTGCTTGTAAGCGTCGAAGCCTGCGACGTTGAGGTTGACGAAGCTGACGTCGGGGTTGTCGAAAGCGGTGCGGCTCGAGGTCGTGAAATCGCTGTAGCGGGTGCCGATGCCGATGACCAGGTCCGCCGAGGAGGCGATCCGGTTCGCGGCGGCCGATCCGGTGGCACCGACCCCGCCGAGGTTGAGCGGATGATCGTGGTCGAGGACTCCGCCGCCGGCGTGGGTGGTGGCCACGGGAATTCCGGTCGCCTCGGCGAAGGACTTGAGTTCGTTCTCGGCTTCGGAGTAGAGGACACCGCCGCCGGCGATGATGAGCGGTTCCTTCGCATTCCGGATCGCCTCGACCGCGCGGTCGAGCGGTCCGGGTTCGGGCAGGGGACGGCGGATGTGCCATTCGCGTTCGGTGAGGAACTCATCGGGGACCTCGATGAGCTCGGCCTGGACGTCCTCGGGCAGGGCGATGGTCACGGCCCCGGTCTCGGCCGGGTCGGTGAGCACGCGCATCGCGGCCAGCGCGATGGAGAAGAGCTGCTCGGGACGGTCGACCCGGTCGAAGAACCGGGAGAGCGGCCGGAACGCGTCCGTGACCTGCAGTGATGTGTCGTGAGGGTGTTCGAGCTGTTGGAGGACCGGGTCGGAGACGCGGGTGGCAAAGGTGTCCGAGGGCAGGAGCAGGACCGGCATGCGGTTGGCCGTGGCCAGGGCCGCGCCGGTGAGCATATTGGCCGCACCTGGACCCACCGAGGCTGCCGCTGCGAAGGTCGAACGCCGGCGGTTCATCCGGGCGTAGCCCACGGCCTGGTGGACCATGGCCTGTTCGTTGCGGCCCTGGTGGTAGGGCATGGCTCCCGGTTCCTCGTGGCTGAGCTGGCGAAGGGCCTGGCCGATGCCCGCGACATTGCCGTGACCGAAGATGCCGAACATGCCGGCGATGGTCCGCTGGCGGACGTCGCCGTCGACCGTGTACTGGCGGGCGAGGAATGTCGTGAGCGCCTGGGCGACCGTCATCGTTGTCGTCATGTCACTTCTCCTTCGAAGTCGCGTCTGTCTCGGCCGTGTAGGGCAGGCGGGAGTCGAATTCGAGGTTCTCCCATTCCTCGCGCACCCAGCCGTGGGCCGGATCGTCGCTGATGAGCCACACGCGTTCCTCGTCGGGGCCGGCCATGACGTTGAGGTAGTAGTTGTCGTAGCCGGGGGCTGCGGCCAGCGGACCGTGGTAGCCGTAGGGCACGAGCGCGATGTCGCCGGTGCGCACCGTCGCCGAGGTGGTGATCTCTCCCGCGGACGACGAGTAGGTCGAGAACAGGGAGAACGGATCGGCCGCCTCGGGGGCCTTCGATCCCCGGGAGACCGCGGTCTCGAAGTAGTAGATCTCCTCGAGTCGGGATTCGGAGCCGGGAATCGCCTCGTCGTGCTTGTGCGGGGGATACGACGACCAGTTGCCGCCCGGGGTGATGACCTCGCAGGCGATGATCTTCACACAGTCGAGTCCGGCCGGGGTCGCGAAGTTGTGGACCTGACGGCTCGAGATCCCCGAACCGCGCAGTTCGACGGGCACCTCGGCGGCGGGCAGGAACTGGACGGGACGAGCCTCGGTGGTGGGCGCCTCGGCGACGGCGATCCGCCCGGCGGTCGAGGACACGGTCGCGCTCGCTCCGGTGGGCAGGTAGAGGCAGTCGGCGGGGCCGAGGAAGACCGAGGTTCGGCCGGTCAGTGTCTGGCCGCCGGTGCTGCCGTCGGCCAGGGTGTAGTCGACGGTGAAGGACTCACCGGCGAGCGGGACGAGGACCCGTTCGACCGCGGCGGCCGGCAGGTCGATGGAGGTGGGGTGCTGATCATTCGCCGAGGCGGTCGTGCCGGTGCGCGGTGCGGACGGGATGGCGAATGCTGAGGCATCGCCCAAGGTCACGGACCGGAATCCGGTGTGTGCCCAGCCGTCGATCTCTGCGTCGACGACGGAGTCGAAGCCCTCGCGGGCGAGGGAGCCCGCGGTGTGGAACCATTCGTTGATCATGATTTCAGATCCTCTCTTCTCCGTGGACGAGAGCGGCGGCGCGGTCGACGGCCGAGACGACATCGCCGTCGGCGGGGTAGATGATCGAGCGGCCGATGACGAGTCCGCGGACTCCGGGCAGGGCCAGGGCGTTCGCCCAGCTGCGGAAGGTCGCCTCGGGGTCGTTCGAGCGTTCGCCGCCGAGCAGCAGCGTGGGCAGCGTGGTCGCGGCCATGACCCGTTCCATGTCGTCGACGACGGGGATCTTCAGCCACGTGTGCGTCGACGTCGCGCCGAGGCCCTGGGCGATGCCGATCGAGTTGATGACCGCCTCTGGGGTCAGCTGGTTGCGGACCTTGCCGTCGACCCATTCGTTCATGAACGGCTCCAGCATGACCGGCAGGTTCGCCTCGGCGCAGGCATTGACGGCATCGGCATTGGCCTGCAGCGCCGAGGCGGTCGCCGGGTCGCCGAGGTTGATCCGCAGCAGCGTCTTGGCCAGGTCGATCCCGTCGTGGGCCATCTGGTCGACGGTGTGACCGGTGAAGCGGTCGTCGATCTCGAAGCTCGAGCCGGCGAGCCCGCCGCGGTTCATCGATCCGACGGCGAGCTTGTTCTCGAGGTGGCCGAGGAAGGCGAGGTCGTCGAGGATCTCTGCGGTGGCGAGGACTCCGTCGACGCCGGGTCGCGAGAGTGCGGTGGCCAGGCGGGTGATGAGGTCGGCGCGGTCGGCCATCGCCAGGGCGTCGTCGCCGACCTTCATGGCGCCGCGGGCCGGGTGGTCGGCGGCGACGATGAAGAGGCGGGAGTCATCGCCGGCGATGGTGCGGCGGGAGCGGGACTGCCAGGCGCGGGTGATCGTGCCGGGGTCGGTGAAGCGGGCCTCGCGGAGTTCGGCGATGGCGTCGGTGGTCACGATGGGGCTCGCTGTCGCCGAGGCGGAAGCTGAGGCCGTGGTCTGTGCCGTGGTGGCGTCGGTGGTCACGAGTGGTCTCCCTTCGCGCCGGCCGCGACGGCAGCGGAGTCGGTGGGTTCGCCGATGACGGTGGTGATCTCCTCGGTCGCGGGCATCGCGGTCGAGCATTCGCGGCGGGTGGCGACGATGGCTCCGGCGACGTTGGCGAAGCGGAGCAGGTAGTCGAGGTCCCAGCCGGCCAGCAGTCCGCGGCACAGTGCGCCGCCGAATCCGTCTCCGGCGCCGAGGCCGTTGGTGACGTCGACCGGGTAGGGCGGAACTTCGACGCGTTCGTCGGCGGTCTTCGCGAGCACTCCCTTGGGGCCCTGTTTGACGATCGCGAGTTCGACGCCGCGTTCGAGGAGTGCGTCGGCGGCGCGTTCGGGTTCGGTCTCACCGACGGCGATCTCGCATTCCTCCTTGTTGCCCACGGCCACGGTGACGTGCTCGAGGGCACGGGCCACCTCGGCGCTGGCGATCTCGGGGGACTCCCAGAACATCGGGCGGTAGTCGAGGTCGAGGACGGTGTGCCCGGCGCGCTTCCGCGCCGCCCACGCGGCATGGTGGGTTCCCCGGCTGGGCTCGACACTCAGCCCGGTGACGGTGGCCCAGAAGATCTGCGCCGAGGCGATCTGCTCGGGGTTGAGGTCGGCCTCGGTGAGGTCGAGGTCGGGGGCCTTCGGGTCGCGGTAGAAGTAGAGCGGGAAGTCATCGGGCGGGAAGATCTCGCAGAAGGTCACGGGGGTGTTGTAGTCCGGGTTCGTGGCGACCCAGCGGTTGTCGACGCCGAGGCGGGCGACTTCGCTGCGCAGGTAGCGGCCGAAGGGGTCGTCGCCGGTGGCGGTGATGACGGCGGCGTCGACGCCGTGCTTGGCTGCGGCGACGGCGACGTTCGTGGCCGACCCGCCGAGGTACTTGCCGAAGGTCTCGACCTCTTCGAGGCCGACCGAGTCCTGGAGCGGGTAGATGTCGACGCCGATGCGTCCGATGGTGATGAGGTCGAACGGTGAGGTCCGAGGAGCCGAAGTCGGCGAGGAGGTCATGGTGGAGCTTCCTTCTCTACGGCGGCGATGCCGTTGCGAGTATTTGTCAGGACAAAGTATTTGTCATGACAATAGCACTGTTCGTGTGCCTCGTCACCCCCCTTGCGGGAGAAATTTCTCGGGTGCGGGCACAGCGGTGGCGGGTGGGTGTGAGAGTGCGGTGTAGGCGTGACGGCGCGATGCCGGATGGCCCCCGTTGTGTGCGGTGTAACTGATTGTCGCGGCCGCAGGCATCGCCGAAGTGCGGATCGGTGCGTCTCAGCGCGAGACGAGGGTCGTCTCGAATGAGTAGAGGTCGGGCCGGTAGCAGTGATCGCCCCATTCGACGATGGTGCCCGAATGGTCGAGTGCCGTGCGGTTCATCGTCAGCAGCGGTGACCCCGTGTCGATGTCGAGCAGTTCCGCCTCGGCGGAATCGGCGGCCTTCGCGCCGATGCGCTGCTGAGCGACGGAGAAGACGACCCCGCGGGCCCGCAGGGTCTCGTAGAGGCCGGTGCTCACGAGCTCGTCGGCGGTGATGTCGGTGAAGGGAGCCGGCAGCACATTGTGCAGCACCGCCAGCGGTGTCGAACCGACAAGACGGAGTCGCCGCAGGTGGAGGCTGGGTGTGCCGATGGGGACTCCGAGGTGTTCGGCCGCCTCGGCGTCGGCGGCTTCGACGCGATGCGAGAGCACGACAGTCGACGGCGGATTGCCGGACTTCTCGAGGTCCTCATAGAGGCTCGTGAGGTCGACCGGCCGGGCAACGGGGCGCTGGATCACCTGCGTGCCGATCCCGCGGCGACGCACCAGCAGTCCTTTGTCGACGAGGTCCTGGATCGCCTGGCGGATCGTCGGACGGGACAGCCCGATGCGTTTGGCCATCGCGACCTCGTTCTCGAGCCGGGTGCCGGCCACGAGCGTGCCGGCGGCAATGGCGCCTTCGAGCTTGCGTGCGATCTGGGTGTAGAGCGGCGCGGCACCGGGGGAGCGGTCGAGGGGGCCGAAGAACTCCGCAGGGAGTTCGGTCTCGGGTTCGCGTGCCATTGGCTCCTGCCTCATCGGGGGATCTGTGTTTCGAGCTTACTCGGCTCGCCAGGGTTCGGGGACGGTGACCCGCTCAGGTCACCGTCCCCGAACGCCTCAGTTCACGCAGTCGGCGTGGTCGCTGTGCCGCGGTCGGACGCGTCGCACGCCGACTGCGCGACCGTGTCGATCAGGCTGGGGACGGCACGGTGCGTGCGGCCGTGAGGAGCACCTCGGCGGCGGTTTCGAGTCCTTCGATCCGGCCGAGAGATTCGTCCTCGTGCTCGATGTGCACGGCCATGTTCGGGTCGACTCGGGCCAGGGCGACGACGAACCGGTTCCAGAAGTCCTGGTCATGGCCCTTGCCGAGGGCGACGAAGTCCCAGGCCGAGCCCTTGGGCCAGGCGCTGATCGCCGCTCCGCCGCGGATGTTCGTGATCCGGTCCCCGGTGAAGCGGGTGTGGCGGTCGTCGAGCACGCCGTGGATCTGTGCGGCCTCGTTGATGCGCACGTCCTTGGCTGCTGCGTGGACGACGAGTTCGCCGAGGTGGTCGACGGCTGCGACGGGATCGATGCCCTGCCAGAACAGGTGGGAGGGGTCCATCTCCGCGCCGACGTTCGTCGCTCCGATCGTCTCGACGAGGCGTTCGAGGGTGGCGGGGTTGAACACGAGGTTGTGCGGGTGCATCTCGATGGCGATCTTCACACCGTTGTCGGCGGCGAGGCGGTCGAGGTTGCGCCAGATCGGGGTCGCGGCCTCCCATTGAGCGTCGCGGACGTCGAGGTAGGACGACTCCCACGGGTTGACGATCCAGGTCGGCACGGTGGCCGCGGAATCGGCGCCGGGCAGACCCGACATCGTCACCACGCGCGTCTGGCCCAGTCGATTCGCGACCTTGATGGCCCGCTCGATGTCGGCCAGAGTCGGCGGTCCGATCTCCGGATTCGGATGGAGGGGATTGCCGTTGGCGTTGAGACCCGCCAGCTCGACCCCCGCCTCGGTGAAGGTGCCGAGGTACTCGTCTCGGGCAGCGTCCGAGATGAGGATGTCATCGATCGTGGGCATGTGCACAGGCGGGAGGAACCCGCCGACGTTGATCTCGGCAGCATCGAGACCGAGTCCCTTGATCACGGACAGAGCTTCCGGCAGCGGGCGATCGTGGAGGATCGCCGTGTAGACGCCGTACTTCATGCTGTGACCTCTTTCGTGGTTCCGTTGTCATTGGCCGAGGCGATGACGGCATCGCGGACCTGCAGGGCGTGGAGGCCGTCGGAGAAGTGCGCGCAGCGCGGCAGCGATTCGGCTTCGGGGCGGCCGACGACCTCGTCGAGGAACGCGCGAGCCTGGAAGGTGAAGCCGTCGTTCTGTCCGACTCCGACGCCGGGGGCGGCCATGGGCAGTCCGTCAGCGATGTAGGGGTGGTCGGGGCCGAGCTGGATCGTCGTCAGTCCGGTGGCGGCGGCGCCGTCGATGCTCTGGTTGAGCACGATCTGGCCGGGGAAACGGAAGTCGAAGCTGGCCGATCCGTTGGCGCAGAAGACCTCGACGCCGAGGCTGTTGGGGTGGCCGGCGGCGATGCGCGAGACCTGGATGACTCCCGAGCCGGTAGGGAATTCGACGCCGAAGCCCGCGTAGTCGTCGTTGCCGACGGGTTCGTATTCGTCGCTGACCTCGACGTGGTCGTGGCCGACGACGTGGCCCAGCGGCAGCGGGCGGGAGGTGATCGCGGTGTGGAAGCGTCCGCCGGAGACCGACTGGATGGGGCCGGCGAGGAATTCGACGGTGTCGGTGAGGTGGCTGCCGACATCGGCCAGGGCGCCGGTGCCGAGTTCGCCCTTGTAGCGCCAGCTCATCGGAGCAGTGGGGGAGCAGGCGTAGTCAGTCCAGTACCACGCGTTGATGTGACTGACCGTTCCGAGTGTGCCGTCGTTGATGAGGTCGCGGATCGCGGCGAGGCCGGGTGCGCGACGGAAGGTGAAGCCGAGTCGGGCGATCGAGTCGGCGCGCTCGGCGGAGGCGACCATCACACGGGCGTCGTCGACGGTGTCGGTCAGGGGCTTCTCGCAGAGGACGTGCTTGCCGGCGGCGAGCAGCGCCTCGACGATCTCCTTATGGAGGGAATTCGCGACGACGACGCTGACGATGTCGACGTCGGAGGCGTTGACGATGTCGTGCCAGTCGGTGTCGTGACGAGAGTAGCCGTACCTTGCTGCGGTCGCGGCGGCGAGGTCGCCGGCGATGTCGCAGACGGAGACGAGTTCGATGTCCGGCAGTTCGCCGGTGCCGACGGTGGGCGCGGTCCGCCAGGCCGAGGCGTGGGCGCGTCCGGCCATTCCGGCTCCGATGACAGCGATTCCGAGGCGCTGCGGCATGGTGATTCTCCTTCGAATGCATGAGGGGGCGGTGTCGGGCATCGGTCGAGGTGCGCCTGACACGGTGGTCGTTGTGCTTCTTTCTGTGTGAAGCGCTCACCACATTACACTCAAATTTGTCATGTCAAAAGAGAATCTGCGCACCAATTTGTCATGACATATAGATTCACGACAGGGCCGATGCGAGGCGTGCCATCGGTGCTCGGGGAATCTGCTCAGTCGTTCACCTGGCGTTGAGCACAGACTCCCTCTGTTCAGGTGAGAGGCGCTTGACCGCCTCGCGGATCGTCACCCCAGAGGTGCGGTGGGCGCGCGGGAGGATCCAGTCGAAGACGAGGTCGGGACGTTTGCGCGAGATGTCGCGCAGTACCCAGCCGATGGCCTTGCGGATGAAGAATTCCTTCTCCTCGAGCATCGCATCGGCGAATCGGGAGAACCGGTCGAAGTCGCCGCGGCCCTGCCGCAGAGGGACCAGGTGCGCCAATAGGGCCGAGCGGCGAATCCAGAAATCCCCATCGCTTGCCCAGCGCTCGAGAACGGGGTCGAAGGCAGTATCCCGTTCGCTCAGCGGCCCGACAAGGTCCCCGGCCAGAGGGTCGACGAGCGCCCAGGTCTTCGCCTCGCGGAGCAGTCCCTCGATGAAGCTGGCATCGCCTGCGCCGAGGCGATCCTGAGTTTGGATGAGCACCATCGCTGCCGCGGCACGACGTTCGTGGACGGGGACCGCCCACAGCTCCCGCGCGAGATCGACGACCTCAACATGGCTCAGCTTCGTCCCGCTCGGCTCGACTCCGCGCAGCGCCGCCCGCACGATCGCTCGGGTGTCAGGGACGCTGACTCCGTAGTGGTCGAGTGCGCTCTTGAGGTAGGCCTTCTCCTTCTGTGCGCGTGCGTCGCGGCCGCGGTCGCGCAGCTCGCGGTCGACCGGCTCGGCGAGGGTGGGCATTACGATCCACTGGCCGCGTTGCCGCCAACAGTGGATTGCCGGACAATGAGCTTCGGTGTGATGAGGTGTTGTTTTGCCTGTTCATTGGGGTCGGCGAGGATGTCGAAGACGGCTTGAGCGGACAGGCGCCCGATCATCTGGTTTTGCGGATCCACTGAGGTCAACGAGATCCTCTTCAGGGCTGACAGAGGGATGTTATCGACGCCGACGACCGCCAATTCGTCGGGCACCACCACTCCTGCGTCGTCGGCTGCCGAGAGTATGCCGATCGCGGAGACATCATTGATCGAGACGATTGCAGTCGGCGGGGACGGTAAAGCGAGAAGCTCCGTGGCGGCGGCATATCCGTCGCTCTCGAAGAAGCCGGCTTCTCGGACGATCGGGGTCAGGCCGCGTGATTCCATCGCCTTTCGATAAGCGAACTCTCGGGTTTTCGCGACAGCTCCGCCCAGTCCTCCGACGAAGGCGATCCGCTCGTGTCCGAGCTCGCGCAGGTGGTCGATGACGAGTTCCGCGCCCTGGGTGTCATCCATCCGGACCGAGGTGTAGCCGGAATCGCTGCGGGGTTCGGCGCTCGCGTAGACCGTCGGGATTCCCTCGAAGAGTCCTTCGTGCTCGATCACGGTGCCGACGACGATGAGCGCTTTCGGACGGAGATCCTGGAGCATGGCGATGACTCGCGAGTCAATGCGACCGTACGGCTGGGCAGGATCGTGATGGTTCGCTACCGTGGCACTCGTGATCAGTCCGTACTCGCCTTGTTTATCGAGTTCTACGCGGACGGCGTCAGCGATCTCGGCGAAGATCGGATTGTGGAGATTGACGACGAGGATGCCGACGAACGGCGATCCTTCCGTTGCCAGGGAACGGGCGAGGAAGTTCGGCTGGTAGCCGAGCGTCTGCGCGGTCCGGAGGATGAGCTCGCGACGTTTCTCCCCGACTCGCTGCGGGTCCTTGAAAGCGAGGGAGACGAGTGACTTCGACACTCCAGCGGCCGCCGCGACATCACGAATCGTCGGCCTCGACCCCGAGGTCCGTGATTCGTCGCCGACGGCTGATCCCATGGCTTCATCTTCACACAGGACGGCCGCCGGAGTGAGCTTCGGGGGCGATCTCGACTCAACTTGCGAAAAGATTACGAGGCACTCTTGACTTCATGATCCGAATCACATTAGATTCACACTGATCCCATTTTGAACCGGTCCAAAAGTTTGGACGATTGCGATGAACTCTGAATTTGGACCGGTTCAAATTGGGGCTGCAAGTATGTGAGATCGAAAGAATGTGGAGTACGCAATGACGCGCAGCGAGTTGCTCATCGGCGGGGCATGGCAATCCCCTCGTGAAGGAGACGGCGGCCTGAAGGATGTAGTGTCGCCGTTCGACGGTCGCACGGTCGGGCAGGTCCCGATCTCGGGTGCTGCCGACGTCGAGGCTGCTCTCGAGTCTGCATCGCACGGCGCACAGATTTGGCGGAGGACTCCGGCCCACGAGCGCAGTGAGATTCTGCTCCGCGCCGCTGCTCTGGCCGATGAGCGCAGCGAGGAGATCGCTCGGGTGATCTCTGCCGAGAACGGCAAGACCCTCAAAGAGGCTCGCGCCGAGGCCGGCCGTTCCGGTTCGATCATCCGCTTGGCCGCATTCGAAGGCACCCAGCTATATGGGCAGACGCTGCCGCTCGATGCGAACCCGGGCACCGGTCTGGACAAAGTCGGGTTCACCCTGCCTCAGCCGGTTGGAGTAGTCGTGGCCATCACCCCGTTCAATTACCCAGCACTGCTGGTCAACCACAAGATCGCTCCGGCTCTGGCCGCCGGAAATTCCGTCATCCTCAAACCAGCGAGCACCACTCCGCTGACGGCATTGGCTTTGGCCGAATGCTTCATCGATGCCGGGCTGCCAGAAGGAGTCCTCTCCGTCCTCACCGGTTCCGGCGGACAGATCGGCGATCAACTTGCTGCTGACCGGCGCGTCCGGAAGATCTCGTTCACCGGATCCACCTCGGTGGGCGAGCATCTGGCCTCGATCGCCGGAGTGAAGAAGCTGTCCCTGGAGCTGGGTTCTTCGGCACCAGTCGTCGTCCTTCCCGACGCCGACATCGAGCTCGCGGCGAGTGCCGTCGCCGCCGGAGGGTACGCGAATGCCGGTCAGGTCTGCATCTCGGTGCAGCGCGTCATCGTCCACGCAGACATCCAAGGCGACTTCCTCGACGCTCTCAGCGCCAAAGTCCGTGAGCACCGGATCGGCAACCCCGAGGACGACTCGACGACGGTCGGCACTCTCATCACTGAGACCGAGGCCAAACGTGTCGAAGAGTCCATCCGTGAGGCCGTCGGCACCGGAGCGCGCCTCGAACTCGGTGGCGACCGCGACGGGGCGATGATCGAACCCGCAATCCTCAGTGGCGTTGATCCCCATTCCGCGATCGCCCAGGATGAGATCTTCGGCCCCGCCGTGGCCGTGTCAACGGCACCCGACGTCAGGACGGCCATCGAACTGGCGAACTCGACCGACTACGGCCTCGCTGCCGGAATCTTCACGAACAACGTCGACGCCGGCGTGCAGTACATGCGTGAGATCGATGCCGGAAATATCCACATCAACTGGACTCCGCTGTGGCGAGCAGACCTCATGCCCTACGGAGGGCTCAAAGCCAGCGGAATCGGCAAGGAAGGACTGCGGGCCTCCGTCGAGGAGATGACCGAGTCGAAGACCGTCGTCATCCACGGCCGCCCCTGGACCTGACTCGGCACAAAACTGAAACTTCAGCGCAGAAGAGCGCACCCCATCCGTTCGAAGGAGAACCCATGAGTCACGAACCGACCATCCGCCTGACGGTGGCACAGGCCGTCGTCAAGTTCCTCAGCAGTCAGTATTCAGTGCTCGACGGCGACCGCCGGCGTTTCATCCCAGCCGCGGCCGGCATCTTCGGCCACGGCAATGTCGCCGGCTTCAGCCAGGCATTCTCGCAGTACGCCGACGACCTTCCCTTCATACAGGGACGCAATGAGCAAGCGCTGGCCCACGCGGGAAGTGCCCTGGCCAAGGCGAGCAACCGGAAGCAGACGCTCGCCGTCACCGCATCCATCGGCCCCGGCGCGATGAATCTCGTCACAGCGGCCGCTCTGGCGACGATCAACCGCCTCCCTCTGTTCCTGCTGCCAGGCGACACCTATGCGACCAAGCGCCAAGGACCGGTTCTGCAGGAACTGGAGAACCCTCAGGATCCGTCGCTGACAGTCAACGACGCGTTCCGTCCTGTCTCGGCGTTCTTCGATCGGATCACACGCCCCGAACAGCTCATCACTGCGCTGCCCAAAGCTTTCCGCGTGCTGGCGAACCCCGCGGAGACCGGAGCCGTCGTACTCTCTCTGCCGCAGGACATCCAGTCGCATGCCTTCGACTTCCCGGTCAGCCTGTTCCGCGACCGCGACTGGACGATTCGTCGCACGATTCCTCAGCCGAACGATATCGCCGAGGCGGCTGACGTGCTCGGTTCAGCCGAGAAGCCCCTGATCATCGCCGGAGGCGGAGTCCACTACTCCGAAGCCCGCGAGGCCCTGGCCGAGTTCGCCGAATCCACAGGAATCCCCGTCGCCGAGACGTTCGGCGGCAAGGGCTCTGCGCTCAACGACGCGGACTGGGTGCTCGGCGGCATCGGACTCGAAGGCAATCCCGCGACGAATCGACTCGTCGCACAGGCCGACGTCATTCTCAGCATCGGCACGCGACTGACCGATTTCGCCACTGGATCGCAGACGATGTTCAAGAACCCGGATGTGCGATTCGTTTCGATCAACATCGCCGAGCTCGACGCGATCAAACAGGGAGCCATCGCAGTACTCTCCGATGCGAAGCTCGGGATCGAGGCACTGAGCGGGGACCTCTCCGACTACACGGTGCCAGGAGACTGGGCGCGTGAAATCGGCGATCAGAAAGCCGACTGGGCCCCGCAGCGCAGCAAGGCCCTCGACCCCGACACCGCGTTCGACAAACTGGCACCGGAGAATGCCGAACTGGGTATCCCCGACACGGACGCTGTCATCACCCAAGGCCAGCTCATCGGCCTGCTCCAGGAGCACGCGCAGCCCGGTGACACCCTCATCGCCGCAGCAGGGGGGCCTCCGGGAGATCTGCTCAAGGTCTGGGACGCCACCGACGACCGTCGCTGCCACCTCGAGTTCGGATTCTCCTGCATGGGCTACGAGATCCCCGCCGGCATCGGAGTCCGCCTGGCTGATCCGGAGAGCACTGGACGTGTTTCGGTCTTCATCGGCGACGGAACCTTCCTCATGAACCCGACGGAGATCCTCACCGCCGCGCAGGAACATTTGGACATCACCTACGTTATCTCGGAGAACCACGGATTCCAGGTCATCCGCCGCCTGCAGATGATGAAGTACGGCGAGCAGTTCGGCAACGACTTCCGGTACCGGGGCGAAGAGGACACCGCTCGACTCTCGGGCGACTACCTCCACGTCGACCTCGGCGAGATCGCCTCGGGGCTCGGCGCGAAGACCATCCGAGCCACGAGCGCCGAAGAGGTCCGTTCGGCTCTCAACGAGACGCGCGATGTCCACGGACCCGTCGCGATCGTCGTGCCGACCATCCCGCTTGTCGATCTGCCCGGATCAGGTGTCTTCTGGGATGTCGCGCCCGCCGAAGTCGCCGAACAGGACTGGGTCGCCGAGCTGCGTACCGACTACGAACAGGGGCTGGAGGACCAGAAATGGCACATCTGAACTCAACGATGACGCCTTTGGACAAGGGTGCCCTGGCGGCGCGAATCCGCGCAGGAGAGACGACCATCGGCAGCTTCGCCGGTCTCGGGTCCACCATGGCCATCGAAGTCCTCGCCGCGGCAGGACTCGATTGGATCCTCGTCGACCTCGAACACGGCGGTGGAAGCGAAGACGGTATCGGAAACGCGGTCGCGGCAGCCGGCGGATACGGCGCCGGAACCTTCGTCCGAGTCGAGACTCCTGACCGGATCAGGATCGGCCGCGCCCTCGACGCGGGCGCTGCCGGAGTCATGCTCCCGCGAGTGGACTCCGCCGACGAGGTGGCCACGATCATTCCGCACGTGCACTACCCGCCGCTCGGAGACCGGGGGGTTGCGACCTATAACCGCTCCCTGCGTTGGGGGATGGACAAGGACGCCTTGCAGACAAGCGATAGCGAGGTGATCACCATCGTGCAGATCGAAACGACCGGTGCCCTCGCCGAGGTGGACGAGATCGCGTCGATCGACGCCGTCGACGTCCTCTTCGTCGGTCCCCTCGATCTGTCCTACGCACTCGGCGTGCCGTTGGACTTCACCGCACCGGCCTTCCTCGACGCCCTCGAGGCGGTCGTCGCTGCCGCACGGAAACACGGAAAGTCGGCAGGCATCCTCAGCGCGGACGCCGGAGTCGCCTCGACCCGAGCTGGACAGGGTTTCACCTTCCTGCCGGTCGGATCGGATTCGACCCTGCTGGCCGACACCGCCACTGCAGTCATCTCTGCATTGCGCGACTGAAAACACAGAACTTCGCGGAACATCCGCGCAATCATCGATTACTCAAGGAGCACCATGAGCAACAACCCCACCACCATCGGAGTCGGACTCATCAGCGTCGGCTGGATGGGCCAGCTCCACAGCCGCGCTTACTCCAACGTTCCCGTCGTCTACCCCGAACTAGGCATCAGAACACGCCTGGTCATCGCCGCCGACACGAACGACGAACGCGCCCAATTCGCCGAGCACGTGCTCGGATACGAGAGCTCGACGAGTGATTACAACGACGTTCTCAACCACCCGGACGTCGACGTCGTCTCCGTGTGCGCACCGAACTTCCTCCACGAAGAGATCGGCACCGCAGTCGCCAAAGCCGGCAAATCACTGTGGATCGAGAAACCCGTCGGACGCTCAGCCGAAGAGACGGAATCCGTCGTCAACGCGGCCGACGCAGCGGAGGTCGTGACCGCCGTCGGCTTCAACTATCGCAACGCCCCGGCCATCGAATACGCGCGGAAGATCATCGCTGAAGGCAAGCTCGGACGCATCACGAACGTGCGCGGCGCATTCTTCGCCGACTACTCGGCCGAGCCGAACGGCGCACTGTCCTGGCGCTTCATCCGCGGACTCGCAGGATCCGGCGTCCTCGGAGATCTCCTCGGACACCTGACCGACCTCGCCCACTACGTCGTCGGCCCGATCGACAAGGTCACCGGGGTAGCCAACACGGCCTACACCGAACGCCCCAAACTCGAGATGGGCAGCGGCACCCACTTCGACGTCGTCGAAGGCGGTGAGATGGCACCGGTCGAAAATGAGGACTACGCCGGCCTGCTCGTCCACTTCGGCCCTGACGCTCAGGGAGCCGGCGCCGTCGGGACCCTCGAAGCCTCGCGGGTGTGTGTCGGACCCCGCGCGGAGTATTCCCTCGAGGTCTACGGAACCGAAGGGTCACTGCGATGGAACTTCGAGCGGATGAACGAACTCGAACTCGCGCTCGGTCACAAGGGCCCGCACGTGGGCTTCACCCGCATCATGGCCAGCTCCGAATTCGGTGACTTCTCGAAATTCCAACCGGGGGCAGGCACATCGATGGGCTACGACGACCTCAAGGTCATCGAAGCGAAGAAGTTCCTCCTCGCCCACGTCGGTCAGGAATCAATCCACGCCGACGTCCACGACGCACTGGCCGCGAACCGCGTTGTTTACGCGGGTGAGCGCGCCATCGCCACCGAGAGCTGGCAGAGCGTCGAACCGGTCGAAGGCACCTCGGCGTCGACTCGGACCGCTGCCGACTCGACCAGGAGGGAGACCGTCGATGCCTGAGAAGACCATCGTCATCGGTCTCGGACCGGTGCCGAAGAACCTCGTCGAGGGTGAACTAGGACGCGGTGTCGACTTCGTCCAGAGCCCCGAAGCTGAGGACTACGCGAAGGCCGAAGGCGCAATAGTCCGCGCCGCCGTCAAGGTCGGTCCGGCAGAACTCGACTCGATGCCCAACCTCAAGGTCATCGCCCGCACCGGTGTCGGCGTCGACGATGTCGATGTCGACGCTGCCACCGAGCGGGGGATCCCCGTCGCGATCACGCCCGGGGTCAACTCGACGGCCGTCGCCGAAGGCGCTTTCGCCCACATGCTGCAACTGGTCAAATCCTTGGGCCCGCTGACCGAGATCGTTCGCTCCGGAGGATGGGCCGAGCGCACCAGCGTCCCGGTCGGCGATCTCGACGGAGCGACCCTGGGAATCGTGGGATTCGGCAACATCGGCCGCCGGGTGAAGGCGATCGCCGAGGCCTTCGGAATGACTGTCTTCGCGTACGACCCCGTCGCCGAGGTGCCCCGGGCCAACAGGGCCGAGACGGTCGACGAGATCCTGCGCGCATCCGACATCGTCACCCTCCATGTGCCGCTGCTCGATAGCACCCGTCACATGATCGACGCCCGCGCGGTCGAAACGATGAAAGACGGAGCGATCCTCATCAACACCAGCCGTGGTGGACTGATCGACGAAGACGCGGCACTGGCCGGGCTCGAATCGGGCAAGCTCGGGGGAGTCGGTTTGGACTCATTCGAATCCGAGCCGCCGCAGCCACACCCCCTCTACCAGCACCCGCGCACCGTGCTGAGCCCTCATGTGATGGGATTGAGCGCCAAAGCCAGCCGAGCCACTTTCATCGCCGCCGCCCGGGCCGTGGACACCGTCCTCAAAGGAGGCAGACCTGAGGCTGCGGTCAACGAGGTGGACCGAGCGGCCGAGCCGGCAACCGTAGGCAAAGGAGTTAACCAGTGAGTAATACCGTCAAGATCGCCGCAGCCCCCATCTCTTGGGGAGTCTGCGAAGTCCCTGACTGGGGTTTTCAACTGAGCCCTGAACGGGTCCTCACAGAAATGCAGGAACTCGGCTTCGACGCCACCGAATTCGGTCCCGAAGGTTTCCTTCCCGATGACGCAGTGGGCCGCGCAGAGACCCTCAGACGGCACTCCATGCAGGCCGTCGGCGGATTCTACCCAGCCATCATCCATGACCCAGAACACGACCCGCTGCCGGAGCTCGAGCGGGAACTCGAAGCATATGTCGCCGCCGGTGCCGACACTCTCGTCCTGGCAGCAGCGACGGGCGTCGACGGCTACGACGCCAAACGCCCTGAGCTCGATGACGCCGGTTGGAAGACCGTCTACCGCAACATCGACCGCATCCTCGAAGCCGCGAAAGCCCGGGGAGTCACCGTCAGCCTGCATTCGCATGTGGGCACCATGGTCGAAACCCAGGATGATGTCGACCACATTCTCAACGGCACCGACGTCGACTTCTGCTTCGACACCGGACACATGTTCATCGGCGGAGTGGACCCGGTCGAATTCGTGCAGAAGCACACGGGGCGCATCTCCCATGCGCACCTCAAGGACGTCGCGCTCGACCGAGCTCGTCGTGTCCAGGCCGGCGAACAGACATACTACGATGCCGTCGTCGACGGAATGTACCAGCCGCTCGGCCAGGGAGACATCGACATCGACTCGATCGTCGGCACTCTCATCCGCGCCGGATTCGACGGCTGGTTCACCCTCGAACAGGACACCGTCGTTGCCGACGAGCCGGCGCGCGGCTCTGGACCGATCGACCAGGCTCGCGCCAGCCTCAGTTATCTCAAGCAGATCATCGAGGAGAACCGATGAGCACACGGATCGGCGTCGTCGGTCTCGGTAGGATCGGCCGAATGCACGCTCGCAACATCGCGCAGGAACCGGGAGTCGACGAGCTCGTGCTGATCGGCCGCACCGAAGGCAAGCTCGAAGACGCCAAAGCGCAGCTGCAGTCAGAGCTGGCCCCGGAGGCCGGGCCGGACCTTCGAGGTGCTCACGCTCCCGCAGGTCGCGACAACAGTCCCGTCATCAGCACTGTGGTGCTCACCGAGGACTGGACCGACGGGCTCGACGGTGTCATCATCGCCAGTTCGACACACACCCACCCCGAGCTCGCACGGACAGCGCTGACAGCTGGCGTCCCCGTCCTCCTCGAGAAGCCGATCGGACTCAAGCTCGAAGAGACCGCGGCCCTGTCTGCGGAGTTCGAAGCGCTCGACGTACCCATCATGGTCGCCTACCACCGCAGGTACGACGAAGGGTTCCAGAGCCTCAGAGAGCGCATCCACAGCGGAGATATGGGAACCATCCGAGTCATCCATTCGGCCGGACACGATCACTTCCATGTCGATCCGGAGTTCATCCCCACCTCGGGCGGAGTATGGCGTGACCTGCTCATCCACGAATTCGACACGATTCCCTGGCTGTTGGGGGAAAGGCCGGTGTCGATCTACGCCTCGGGGTCAGTGCTCGACGAACAGGCATACGCGGACAGCGGCGATCTCGACACGGCCACGGCCGTCATCACCTTCGAATCCGGGGTGCAAGCGCTCATCAGCGGCGCACGCAACATCGCCTCCGGCCAAGATGTCAACACCGTCGTCTACGGAAGTGACGCCGCATACGCAGCAGGCGTCGACTCGAAGTCACCGGTCGTCTCGACGGAACCCGGCGTGTCTCCTCCGGAGTCGACTTACGCGGATTTCGTCGAACGGTTCGAGCCGGCATTCCGCCGCGAGATCCGACACTTCCTCGCGGTCATCGACGGCGATGCCACGTCGTTGACACTGCCGTCCGACGGCATCGTCGCAGCAAGACTGGCAGTGGCCGCCGAAGAATCAGTGCGGCGCGGGATACCCGTCCGGCTCGACGAGATCGACTTCTGAACGCTCCGGCGCACCGCGCCGAAGACCCCCATCATCCGTTCCACAGCGAACCGCGAACATCGAACGAGGAGAGAATTCCTATGACGAACGAACAGCTGCGCATCGGTCTCATCGGGACCGGCCGCATCGGAAAGGTCCATGCTGCGAACATCGCGGCTCTGCCGGAGACCACCCTGACCTGGGTGATCGATCCCTACATCGCCGGAGCAGAGGCGATCGCAGCCGAAAGAGGAGCCCGCGCGACGGCCGACCCGGCAGAGGCATTCGCCTCCGGCGATCTCGATGCGGTCGTCATCGCCTCGCCGACCTCGACCCACGCCGACCTCATCGAGCGGGCCATCGCGGCCGGAATACCCGTGCTCTGCGAAAAGCCGATCGACCTTGATATCGCCCGAGTCGACAAGCTTGCCCCCGTGGTCGAAGGCTCCGGCGTTCCATTTGCTGTCGGCTTCAACCGGCGATTCGATCGTGACTTCTCACTCGCTCGAGAGCGCCTCATCGCCGGTGAGGTCGGTGATCTCGAGCAGCTGGCGATCATCAGCCGCGATCCCGCCCCGCCGACCGTTGAGAATCTCAGAACGACCGGAGGCATGTTCCGGGACCAGACCATCCACGACTTCGACATGGCGCGCTACTTCGCCCCGGACATCGTCGAGGTCTTCGCGACCGGCTCGCAGCTGTTCGACGACGGTGCCAAACAGACGTCGGACTTCGACACCGCCATGGTGACGATGCGGACCTCGACCGGAGTCCAGATCTCGATCACCAATTCGCGTCACAGTTCGATCGGCTACGACCAGCGGATCGAGATCTTCGGCGGTGAGGGCATGCTCGAGGTCGGCAATGCGGGCACCAGCCTGGTCAGCTACTCGAATGCGACAGCAGTGAAGACCACTACGCCCTATCAGCACTTCTTCCTTGAGCGCTACGCGGAAGCCTACCTCGAGGAGCTGCGCGAGTTCAGCCGACTCGTCAGAGGGGAGGAATCCCGCTGCTCGACCTTCGCAGACGGTCGTGCGGCGCTGCTGTTGGCCGATGCGGCCGAACTCTCGGCCAGAGAAGGACGAGTCGTTCGCGTCGACCTGGATAGGTGAGCGGTTCGACGAACCGTACGGCGACATCAATGACAGTGCAACGAAGCACAATGTGAGGAGACCATCGTGGTTGCCAATTCAACAGAGTCACCGACACTCCGGGACTCAGCATTACCGGACATGCCGAAAACCGGACCGTTCAGGAAGAGGATCGGACTGATCTCGGTCGTCGCCTGTTTCGGCGGCCTTCTGTTCGGCTACGACACCGGTGTCATCAACGGCGCGCTCCGGCCGATGTCCCAGGAGCTCGGCCTCACTGCAGTCAGCGAAGGAGTGGTGACGAGTTCGCTCGTTTTCGCCGCTGCTGTGGGCGCAGTCACCTGCGGTCAGATCTGCGACATGATCGGCCGCCGACGCACGATCCTCTACCTCGCGCTGATGTTCTTCCTCGGCACGTTGGTCGTTGTTCTCGCGCCGAACGTCGCTTTGCTGGTGGTCGGCCGGATCCTTCTCGGCCTCGCAGTCGGCGGGGCCTCGATCGTCGTGCCGGTGTATCTGTCGGAGCTCGCACCGCACGAGATTCGTGGTTCGATCAGCGGACGCAACGAAGTCGCAATCGTCACGGGACAGCTTGCGGCGTTCGTCGTCAACGCCATCATCGGCAACGTGTGGGGACACATCGACGGGATCTGGCGTGTCATGTTCGCCATCTGTGCGATACCGGCCGTCTGTCTCTTCATCGGCATGCTTCGGATGCCAGAATCGCCGAGGTGGCTCGTCGAGCATAATCGCCGGGATGAGGCCCTGGCGGTCCTCATGTCCGTCCGTACCGAGGAACGGGCTCGCGCCGAACTCGGGGCCGTCGAAGTCGTTGCTGAGGCGTCGACCGGCGACCAACGAGTCGGCTACCGGAAGTTCGTGTTCAACAAATGGCTGGTCAGGATCGTCCTCGTCGGAATGGGTGTTGCGGTCTGTCAGCAGCTCACCGGAATCAACTCGATCATGTACTACGGTCAGGTCGTCCTCATCGAATCCGGCTTCGCGGAGAACGCCGCGCTCATTGCCAACATCGCCCCAGGTGTGGTCGCCGTGCTCGGCGGCTTCTTCGCCCTGTACATGATGGATCGTGTCGACAGGCGCACCACCTTCATCACGGGTCTGTCTCTGACGACGACGTTCCATCTCCTTATCGGACTGTGTTCGAAATTCATGGCCGAGGACAATCCGCTGCGAGCATGGGTCATCCTCGCTCTCATCGTCGGTTTCGTAGCCTCCATGCAGTCGTTCCTCAACGTCGCCGTGTGGGTCTGGCTCGCCGAGGTGTTCCCGCTGCCGATGCGCGGTGTCGGAATCGGGGTATCGCAACTGTTCGGATGGGGGATGAACGGCGTCATCGCCTTAGTCTTCCCGTCGCTGGTGGCTGGTGTCGGAATCTCCGGCGTCTTCTTCATCTTCGCGATCGTCGGAGTCGTGGCATTGATCTTCATCGCCACGCAGGTGCCCGAGACTCGCGGCATCTCATTGGAGAAGATGGAGGAAGGGGTCGAAACGGGAATGGCCTACAGATTCCGCGAGTGGAGAAGGATGCGTGACGAGCAGTGACCGGGATAGAACTGATTGCGACCTGTTGGACGAGTGCCGGGGATGCCGCCCCGATGCGGGCGAGTGAACGCAGTCCCTTCGATCCCCTCGACCGGGTGAGAGAAGTCGCGGCCACCGGATGGGCAGGTCTCGGATTTGTCCTCGATGATCTGAGAGCAATTCGGGACACGATCGGCTACGACGCACTGGCTGAAGAGATCAGCGGTGCAGGATTGCGCCATGTCGAGGTCGAACTGTGCTCCGGATGGTGGAGGGGACCCAACGCGGGATGGCGTGGGCATTGGGAGGAACTGCTCGAAGCGGCGCGAAAACTCGATGCTGCTTTCATCAAGATCGGCACTGACAGTGTCCCCGCCGTAGAGGATGTCGAGCCTTTCGTCGAACCGCTGCGACGTTTGGCGGAGGAGGCGGAGACCTATGGCACGAAGGTCGCGCTCGAGCCTCTACCGTTCGGCATGATCGCGTCGATTCCGCAGGGCGCCGAGCTTATTCGACGCGTCGACCACCCAGCTGCTGGCCTTGTCGTCGACTACTGGCACGTCTTCCGTGCAGGCACCTCTTTGGAGGAACTGCGAAGCGCTCTGACTGCGGACCAGGTCTTCGGTGTCGAACTCTGCGATGCCGACGAAACCGCTGTCGGGACATTGTTCGAAGACACCAGGGACAATCGTCGCCTCATCGGTGATGGGCACCAAGATGTCAGCGGTTTCATCGAGACGCTCAAGGCCATCGGCTATGACGGCCCATGGGGTGTTGAGATCCTCTCTGAGGGGCATCGAAGACGACCTCTGCGCGAGGCGCTGGACGTCGCACGTCGAACAGCGCTGTCCGCCTTCGGTGTTGTCTGAACGAGCACGGCGATGACCCCGGTCTGAGCGTTTGCAACGGTTCGATACGGCCGACGGGTAGCAGAACAGGTCCGAGCCGAAAGAGCGGCCGACAGGCGGACTCCGTCGATAGTGATGATCGAGGAGTGCGCCTGCCGGCCGCTCTCTGTTCTCAACCGGAGGCCGCGAGTCTCATGCTGCGCAGTGTCTCCGGAAGTTCGGGGGACCTCCGGTTCGGACGAGGCTCAGCCCGACCGGGACCTGTGCCGGGTCAGAACCTCAGTCCGACGCGGGACCTCAGTCCGTGCCGGCGTCGAAGGCCGAGGAGAGGTTGGCGAGGTCACTGGCTTCGTCCACCTCGGCGTTGGAGTTCGCGATCTCCTCGGCGCCGCCGGCCTCCAGTGAGCCCACGAGTTCCGAAGTCGGGCCGGACACGATGCCCATGGCGGCGTACTGTTCGAGGCGGGCACGCGAATCGGCGATGTCGAGATTGCGCATGGTCATCTGGCCGATGCGGTCCTCGGGGCCGAAGGCGGAGTCGCCCACACGCTCCATCGACAGCTTCTCCGGGTGGTAGGACAGGTTCGGGCCCTCGGTGTTGACGATCGTGTAGTCGTCGCCGCGGCGCAGGCGCAGGGTGACCTCGCCGGTGATCGCCGAGGCGACCCACCGCTGCATGGACTCGCGCAGCATGAGCGACTGCGGGTCGAGCCAGCGTCCCTCATACATCCGGCGGCCGAGGCGGCGGCCCTCTTCGTGGTAGAGGGCGATGGTGTCCTCGTTGTGGATGGCGTTGAGCAGGCGTTCGTAGGTCACGTGCAGCAGTGCCATGCCCGGGGCCTCGTAGATGCCGCGGGACTTCGCCTCGATGATGCGATTCTCGATCTGGTCGGAAACGCCGAGCCCGTGGCGGCCGCCGATCTCGTTGGCCTTGAAGACCAGGGCAACGGGATCGTCGAAGACTTCGCCGTTGATGGCGACTGGGCGGCCGGCTTCGAAGCGGACCGAGACCTCTTCCGACTTGACCTCGACGTCATCGCGCCAGGCGGCGACGCCCATGATCGGTTCGACGATGTCGAGTCCGGCGTCGAGGAACTCAAGGGTCTTCGCCTCGTGGGTGGCGCCCCAGATGTTCGCATCCGTGGAGTAGGCCTTCTCGGCCGAGTCGCGGTAGGGGTAGCCGTGTTCGACGAGCCATTCGCTCATCTCCTGTCGGCCGCCGAGCTCGTCGACGAACTCCGAGTCGAGCCAGGGCTTGTAGATGCGCAGCTTCGGGTTGGCCATGAGGCCGTACCGGTAGAACCGCTCGATGTCGTTGCCCTTGTAGGTCGAGCCGTCGCCCCAGATGTCGACGCCGTCCTCCTTCATGGCGCGGACCAGCATGGTCCCGGTGACAGCGCGGCCGAGGGGAGTGGTGTTGAAGTAGGTCTTGCCTCCGGAGCGGACGTTGAACGCACCGCACTGGAGGGCGACGAAGCCTTCTTCGACGAGCAGGCGCTTGGCGTCGACGAAGCGAGCGATCTCGGCACCGTATTCCTTGGCGCGATCGGTCACCGACTCCAGGTCGGGCTCGTCGTACTGGCCGATATCGGCCGTGTATGTGCACGGGATGGCGCCCTTGTGGCGCATCCACGCGACCGCGCAGGAGGTGTCCAGACCGCCGGAGAAGGCGATTCCAACGTGCTCACCGACTGGGAGCGAAGACAGTACTTTCGACATGTCACCAGCGTAACGTGAGTCTCCGTCGATTGTCGAATTGTTATGCATTGGAATGTATTTTTATGTGAATGGGGTGAGTGAGGCGATGGAATCTCGCCGAGGCGGCCCCGCCGATTGCTATCGTGAGCGGGTGACGAATCCTCCCGTACCTCAGTTCACCGTCCGCCCTGAGACTTCCGGCGACTTCGACGCCATCCACGCGCTGACCGCAGCTGCATTCGGCCAGGTTGACGAGGCAGAGCTCGTCGACGCCCTCCGCGGATCCGGCAATGGGGTCGAGGGCTTGTCGTTCGTCGGAGTGCTCGAAGGTGAGGTCATCGCCCACGCGATGCTCTCCCGCTGCTTCGTCGGCGAGGCCCCAGGCGTCTGCCTGGCGCCCTGTTCCGTATGGCCCGAGCACCAGCGCACTGGCGCAGGCACTGCGGTGATCGAAGCGCTCCTCGCCGAGGCGGCCCGCCGTGGTGAGGCATTCGCCGTCGTCCTCGGCCACCCCGAGTACTATCCGCGCTTCGGGTTCACCCCAGCCTCAGGCTTCGGCATTACCCTGCACGTCGACGTTCCCGACGAAGCGCTCATGGCGATGCCGCTGGGAGGCGAGGTACCCGAGGGCGCCCTGGCCTTCGCGCCAGAGTTCGGGGTCTGATCCGGGGCCGCGCCCGACCCGCGTGAGTTACTGCTTCGCGCGGTGTGCCCGGATCGCCTCGGCGACGGCGATGGCGTCACCTTCGGGAGCGTCGGACTTCCGATCCGGACGTGCCGTGAACAGATAGATGAATCCGGCGACAAGCACGACGACCAGACCGATGAGCACGATCCAGTCGGCGAAGAACGATCCGGAGTCGCCGGGCAGCGAGAGCAGGACCATAGCGAAGATGCCGTAGGCCAGTGCGGCGAAATTGACGATGATTCCCCAACCGCCCAGCGACCACGGACCCGCCGGCTTCCACCCGCGCAGCCGCTGCCGCAGCGCCCCGAGGACGACCATCTGGAAGGCGAGGTAGATGCCGAGGATCGCGAACGAGGTCACAGCGACGAGGATTCCGTCGTTGAACCAGATGAGCACGCAGATCAGCGCGGGTGCCGTGCAGGCGACGATGAGCGCATTGTGCGGGATCTTCGTCCCGTCGGTGACCTTCGACAGCCACCGGTGCCCGGGCATCATTCCATCGCGGGCGAAGCTGAAGATCAGCCTCGATGCGGCGGCCTGCAGACTGAGCACGCAGGAGATGAATGCGAGGACAGCGACGACGAGGAAGATCTTCGCCCCCACCGCTCCGAGGCTGCCTTCGAGGATCGCGGGAATCGGGTCGGCGACCTCACCGGAGACGATCTCCTCGAGATTCGGTGCCGCGAGCACGTACCCGCCGAAGGAGAACAGGGCCGAGACCGCTCCGACGAGGATCGTCATGAGCATCGCCTTCGGGATGCCGCGAGCCGGATTCGACACCTCCTCGGCGACGTCGCCGCAGGCTTCGAATCCGTAGAAGAGGAAGAGCCCGGCGACTGCAGCTCCCATGAAGACGGGCAGGTAGCTGCCGTCGCCCGCGGTGCCCATGGTGTCGAAGAAGACGGAGAAGCTGTGCTTGCGTTCGAAGATGAGCAGGAACAGGCCGAGCCCGATGACGCCGATGAGCTCGGCGAAAAGGCCGATGCGCGCGATGCGGGCCAACCATTTCGTGCCCGAGAAGTTGATCGCCAAGGCCAGCACCAACAGCACCAGGCCGAGGAACAGAGTGGAGTTGCGGCTGAGTTCGAGGCCGAAGAGGCTCGCGAGGAATCCGGCACCGAACTCCGCCACCGAGGTGATCGTGACGATGAGTGCGCAGATGTAGATCCATGCGGCCATCCACGCATATCGCTTGCTCCACAGCCGCCTGGCCCATGGGTAGATTCCGCCGGCGATGGGGAACTGGGAGACGACTTCACCGAACACGAGGGCGACGAGCAGCTGTCCGCAGGCAACGATGACGATCCACCAGATCGAGGGCGGACCACCGGTTGAGAGCGCCACTGCCAGCAGCGAATACACACCGACGAGAGGGGAGAGGTAGGTGAAGCCGAGGGCGAAGTTCGCCCACGGACTCATCGACCGTTCGAAGGAATCTTCGTAGCCGAGGACGGCCAGATGGTCGGAATCGGAGAGGTGGTCGCCGGCCCGGTTGCCGGTGGAGTTGTGAACGCCTGCGGGGTGGTGGGCGTTCGAGGGGAGATCGGACATGGTGATGTTCCTTCATTCGAATCGTCGTTGATTCTGTGCTGTTCGCATCGTATCTCCGATTCTCACCTGCGGAAGCGTTCTCGCCCGCGCGGCTGATTGCTATTTCATCCTCGCGGCGGAGGTGTCGAACAACGACGAGTCATAGCGTGGAATCACAGGCACGGACCACCGCCGAATCGGTGGGCACAGTGCAGGATCGAGGAGGAACCGTGAACACGCAGACGCACAGTCACAACGGATTCGCCGAGGCGACCGGACCGACCGAGCCATCACCTCAACCCACTATCCAACCCCACCGGCCCGGAACGACGGATTCCATGCCCGGTTCTGCCGCCTCGGCGATGGATGGATCGCACACCCCCGCCGAGGATGTCGACGCGAAAGGACGGCCGCTCGCCGTCGTGCCCGCTCGGGTCCCGTGGCTCGAGATCGGAATCTTCACCGTCACCGCCTTCGGGCTCGCTTGGCTGGCCTGCCTGCCGCTGTGGTTCTCCGAGGAGGGGATCGGCGATCCTGTTCTGCTTCTGGCCTGCGGCAGCGCCATGATGTTCACTCCGCTCATCGCGAGCATCATCGCCTCCATCATCCAGCGCCGCCGCGCCCGTGCCAGGGGAGAGGTCCTGGCCAGTGCTCCGCGCTACTTCGGCTACTGGCCGCTGCGCAGCTTCGGCCGAGTCATCGGGATGACCATCGCCGCCTTCTTCGGGATCATGGTGCTCGTCGTCCTCGGCTACCTGGTCAGCGCGGCCTTCGGATGGCTCGCCCTCGATCTCGACGGGCTGTCCGGGTTCAAGGCACAGTTGGAGACGATTCCCGGCACGGACTCATTGCCGACTGCCGCCGCCATCGCCATCTACCTGTTGCTCATGTTCGTCAGCTCGGTGGCCAATGTCGGTGTCACGATCGGCGAGGAATTCGGCTGGCGCGGATGGCTGCTCACCAGTCTGCGTCCCCTGGGCACCTGGCCCGCACTGCTCATCATCGGCGTCGTCTGGGGCCTGTGGCACTCACCGCTCATCCTGCTCGGCTACAACTTCGGGCGCCCCGACCTCACCGGTGTGGGTTTCATGGTCGGCGGCTGCATCGTGGTCGGCATCCTCTTCGGCTGGCTGCGCCTGCGCACCGGATCCGTGTGGCCGGCCGTATTCGCCCATGCCGCACTCAACGGCTGCGGGGCCATGTTGCTGGGCCTGTTCGTCGATGCAGGTGCGTCGACTCCGGATCCGGCGCTTGTCGCGTTCCTCGGAGTCGCAGGCTGGATCGTCTCAGCGGTCGTCATCGCAGTGCTCGTCGTCACCGGCCAGTTCCGCAAGCAGCCGGAACTGGGCATCAAGGCGAAGGCCGGCCCCGAATCTTGAGGCTCGGCCCCGGCGTCGGCTAGGCTCAAAACCCGATCAACCGCAATCCCAAACCCACAGGAGCCTCATATGACCTTCGGACCTTCGCTGCTGCAGACCGCCGGACGCGTGTTCACCGCACCGATCTTCATCAGCGGCGGATACTCGGCCGTCACTGATCCGGCAGGCAAAGCAGCGATGGCCGAGTCGACCCTGGACGCCATCCGCGAATACGTGCCCGGGCTGCCCGACGACAACGAGCTGCTCGTGCGCATCAATGGCGGCGTCCAGATCCTCGCCGGCACCACCCTGCTGCTGGGCATCAAGCCGCGACTGTCGGCACTCGCACTCGCCGGGTCCCTCATCCCGACCACGCTCGCCGGACACTCCTTCTGGGAGATGGAAGGCGGAGAGGCGAAGGCTCACCAGACCCAGTTCTCGAAGAACCTCGCCGCGCTCGGCGGACTGCTGCTCCTCATCGGCGCCGGTGAGAACCAGAAGGCCATCGACAAGGCGGCCGCAAAGGCTGCCAGGAAAGCTGCGAAGAAGGCCGAGAAGCACGCCCTCAAGCAGGCCTGAGGCATGACGCAGCCGTCCGCTGGTGACTCCTCTGAGCAGGAGGCCGCGGGCGGTGTGTTCGCCGATCCGATGTCAGCCGCGATCGCTGACATCATCACCTTCAACGATGTCAAGGATCCCGATCTCTGGACGCGACCGACCGCGCCGCCGTCCGTGATCGCCATCGTTGACCACGACCCCGCCTGGACCGATCATTTCGCCGAGGCGGCCCACCGGATCCGTCGGGCCCTGAGCCCGAGCAGTGCGTTCGTCGGCATCGACCACGTCGGGTCCACCTCGGTGCCGGGATTGCCCGCGAAACCGATCATCGACATCGCCCTCGTCGTAGCCGACCCCACGGCCGAAGATGACTATGTCCCCGCGCTCGCCGAAGCGGGATTCGATCTCACCCTCCGCGAACCTGCGTGGTACGAGCATCGGATGTTCAAGCGGCTCGACCCGGCCCCCGGGCAGCCTGAATACAATCTCCACGTCTTCGGACCCCGGTGCGCGGAAGTGGCACGGATGCGGCTCTTCCGAGATCGGCTGCGGGAGCATGCGGACGAGCGCGAGGCCTACGAGTCGGTGAAGCGGACCTCGGCCGCGGAATCGAACGCGGTCGGGGAGACGGTCATGGGCTACAACGCCCGCAAGCAGGCCGTCGTCCGCGAGATCTACCACCGCATCTTCGAAGCCCGAGGCTGGGTCTGATCCACTCCACACACGCCCATCGCGAAGCGTCTGATCCGCTGACTCACGCAACCGGCGCTGTTTGCTTAGGGTAGGCTAAGCAAAGACGTGCGAACGAGGGGTGGAGCGAATGGTCAACTGGCAGCGCGGCGTGATGCGGCTGATGCGAATCACGAATCACGAAGTGGTCGTCACCGGGGTCACGGACTTCACCCCGACCTACCGTCGGATCCACTTCTCCGGTGCCGAACTGCTGGCCCAACTCGATGAGGTCTTCCCGACTCTGTGGACCCGGCTGTGGTTCCCGCACCCGGAGAAGGGCGAGGGCCACCTGAGTCAGCGCGGCTACACGTTCTCGGCCATCGACCTCCACGCCGGGACGTTCAGCCTCGACTTCGTCCTCCACGGTGACCTCGGGGAAGCCGATTCGGGCGGCCCGGCAAACCGGGCAATTCCGGCGGACCCGGCAGTTTCTGCGGGTCAGGCAGGCCCGGCAGCCTCGACAAGCCCGATTGAGGCGGAATCCACGTCCGACATCGGTCCCGCTGCTCGCTGGGCGGCTCATGTCCGCCCAGGTGACACCATTGAAGCCGCCCTCACCCCGGCCCGTCTCGACCTGCCTGACGACACCTCCCGCCTCCTCCTGGTGGGGGACCTCACCGCGCTGCCGGCAATCAATTCCTGGTGCGAAGCCGTCCCCGCCGACATTGCCATCACCGTGGCGATCACTGCCGACCCGGCCGAGGTGCCAGGGCTCCCGCAGTCGGCACACCCCAACGCGACGTGGCATTGGGTGAGTCAGGGTGTGAGCGCCGAGGCGGCCCCGCAGTATCGCACGGATCGATCCGTGGCCGATCACCTGCGCGGACTCGACCTCGATAGCGCCGGACTGTACGTCTGGGCGGCGGGGGAGAGGAGCATGGTCAAAGAGGTCCGTCGCTTCGCCAAGGGCGATCTGGGGCTGGGGCGTTCGCAGCAGTTCTCCCAGTTCTACTGGTTCGCCGACAAACCCACCGGCTGAGCCGCGCCGACACGAATCGCTCGACCCTCCGATTCGCCACAGCACTGGATTTCCGTCCCCATTCGCCACATCTCTGGAATTCCACGCAGAAACGCCTATGCTCAAGGCATGGCCAAGGCACTCCTCATCGTCGATGTCCAGAATGACTTCACCGAAGGCGGCGCGCTCGGCGTGACCGGCGGTGACGCCGTCGCCGAAGGCATCAGCGCTCACCTCACAGCACATGCTGGGGACTACGATGCCATCATCGCTTCCCGTGACTGGCACGATGCCGACAATGACAACGGCGGCCACTTCAGTGACTCCCCGGACTTCGTCGATTCCTGGCCCGTCCACTGCGTCGCAGGCACCGACGGCGCAGCTTTCGATCCTCTCCTCGACACCGCGGCCATCACCCATGAAGTCCGCAAGGGCCAAGGTAAACCCGACTATTCGGCTTTCCAGGGGATCACGGACACGGGGAGCCGCCTCGGCGAGCTTCTTGGCGATCTCACCATCACCGAGGTGGACGTCGTCGGCATCGCCACCGACCACTGCGTACGCGCCTCCGCACTCGACGCGCTGAGCGCGGGGCTGAGCGTTCGCGTGCTCACCGACCTCGTCGCGGGCGTCGGAGGCGAGTCGAGCAGAGCCGCCCTCTCGAAGGTCGAGAAGGCGGGCGCTGAGCTCGTCTGAGTCGCCGACTCTCCGCGGAACCTCCACCCTCAGAAAACCTATCGCCCCAGTTCAGCGCGTTTTCTCCATCGAAAGTTGCAGATCGAATCCGAACTCACAGGCGATGTGTGTGACTCCATAGATTGATGGACTGGAGTCATGAACTCACCACTGGCGAAAACCGCACATACGCTGACATCGAAGCGCGGTTCGTGGCTCGTCCTCGGCGGGATCGTCGTCCTCGTCGCCCTGCTCTTCGGACTCCTGTCCGGGGCAGGAGAAGACCGGCCCAACGAAACCGCACCGGCCGATTCCGAATCGACTCAGGCACAGAAGATCCTCGACAAATTCCCCGAGGCGGACAAACAGTCCGTCATGGTCGTGGCCTCGAACGAGGACGGATCCGAACTCTCCGCCGACGACCAGGCCGAGCTGAAGAAGCTCGGCTCCTCGCTGGGCGACTCCGTCGGCGACGAATCCACCGAGACCGTCACCGGACCGATCCTCAGCGACGACAAACAGGCCGCGCTGCTCATGGTGCCCATCACGGTCGGCCTGACGAACTCCGACACCGCCGAGACCGTCGACGACCTGCGCACCGCCATCGCCGACGACCCGACCGCTTCAGGACTGACCGATGAGGGCATGTCCCTGCTGGTCACCGGCGGTCCCGCGATCGGCGCCGACATCGCCTCGGCATTCAACGGCGCGGACTTCACGCTGCTCATCGTCACCATCGTCATCGTCGCCCTCCTGCTCATCATCACCTACCGCTCACCGATCCTGTGGCTGCTGCCTCTCATCGTCATCGGCACCGCCGACGGACTCGCCTCGACCGTGACCGCGGCCGTCGGCGACTGGCTCGACCTGCAGTTCGACGCGGGTATCATCAGCGTCCTCGTCTTCGGCGCCGGAGCGAACTACGCGCTGCTGTTCATCTCCCGCTACCGCGAGGAGCTGCGCCGCTTCACCGACCACCGCCGCGCGCTCGCTGACGCCTGGACGCACACCGCCACGACGATCCTCGCCTCGAACCTCACCGTCGTGCTGTCCCTGCTCAGCCTCGTCTTCGCGATCATCCCCGGCACCCGCGGCCTGGGCATCACCGCGGCCGTCGGCCTGCTCATCTCCGCAGCCGCCGTCCTCTTCGCCCTGCCGCCCGTGCTCGCGATCTGCGGCAAGAAGATGTTCTGGCCCTTCATCCCGAAGGCCGAGGAGAGCACGGATGAAGAGCTCACCCCCGCTGAGGCAGCCGCCGCCGGCCGTGCCACCGCACCTGAGGGTGCGACCGCACGTGCGGGTGCGGCCAAGACCTCGATCTGGCGGACCATCGCCACCCGCGTGGTCCGCAGGCCGGGGCTCCACCTCGGTGCTGGGATCGTCATCCTCGGTGTCATGGCCACCGGGTTCATCGGATCCTCGATCGGTCTCGACCAGACCGAGAAGTTCCGGGTCCAGTCCGAATCCGCGCAGGGACTCGATGTCCTGGCCGACCACTTCCCGCCCGGGGAATCCCAGCCGATCTGGATCGTCGCCGATACCGACCATGCCGATGAGGTCGCCGATTCAGTCAACGATATGAACGGCGTCGTGCGCGCCTCGGCGATCGAGGACACGAACATCGACGGCACCTCGGTCACGAAGATCATGGTGACCGGCGAGTATGCACCCGACAGCACGAAGGGACTCGACCTCGTTGAGGACATCCGCGGCGACGTCCACGCCATCGACGGAGCCGACGCTCAGGTCGGTGGTGCAGCGGCCACGGAGCTCGACGCCCGTGACGGCAATCAGAAAGACTTCATGACCATTGTTCCGATGGTGTTGGCGATCAGCTTCATCATCCTGCTCGTCATCCTCCGTGCACCCATCGCGGCGTTCACCCTGCTGCTGGTCAACGTGGTCTCCTCCGCGGCGGCCATCGGGCTCGGCGCGTTCCTGTCACGGACGATCTTCGGTCAGTCCGCATTCGATTCGCAGGTGCCGATCCTCGCGTTCCTCTTCCTCGTGGCACTCGGCATCGACTACTCGATCTTCCTCGCCCACCGTGCGAAGAAGGAATCTGTCCTCCACGGCGGACGCCAGGGCATGGTCGAGGCAGTCGCCCACACCGGCGGCGTCATCACGAGCGCCGGCATCGTCCTGGCCGGAGTGTTCGCGGCGCTGGGCATGCTGCCGCTGATGGTGCTCGGCCAGCTCGGCCTCATCGTCGGAGTCGGCGTACTGGTCGACACGATCATCGTCCGCACCATCATCGTCCCCTCGATCTTCGGACTCGTGGGCGACAAGATGTGGTGGCCCAACAAGGCGATCACGCACTTCCACGAGCGTGCGGCATCCGGTGCGGCTGACGGTGACGAACACTCCACCCATCTGCTCGCCGAGAAGGAATTCGCGGACTCCGGTTCCGGGATTCACCACGGCAAGCACTGAACCGTCACGCTGGGTGGGCCCGGGCGACGACGCAGATCGTCGCCCGGGCCCGCTCGGTTTCCGCACCGGACGGCTCAGATGTCATACCACCGGGGGTCGGGATGTGATTGAGTTGGCAGGGAGAACATGACAGCACAGGATCACCGCTTCGGCAGTTTCATCGCCGAGGCCGATCTGCAGGAAGGTGGCAGCGTGGGCGCACGCAAATGGACGGAACGCACGATGGAGTTCGGTCAGCACGCCATCGCTCTCGTCCTCATGCTCATCTCCTGCATCCGCGCGGTCTCTGCCGGTGCACCGATGCTCGCTGCCGTAGCCGTGAGCGTCGTCTTCCTCGCTTGGTACGCCCTCGGCGCCGTCCGCGCAGCGCGCTCCGGCGCACTGGTCCTCGCGAAATGGTGGCTCATCGTCCTCGCAGCCGCCTGGCTGTGCACCCTGCTCGTCTCCGCCGAGTTCATCTGGGTCGCCTTCCTCCTCTGGCTGCTCGCAGGCCACCTCTTCTCCCTGCGCATCGCCGTCGTCTTCACCGCACTCACCTACATCGCGACAATCGTCGCCCCACTCGCGCACTACGGGCAGGTGCCGACCCCGAGCATCATCGGCTCCCTCATCGGTGCCGTGTTCGCTCTCGGGCTGTCCCGCGGTTATATCGAACTCCTGCGCGAGGGCCGCCGCCGCGAGGAACTGCTGCGCTCGCTTGAGCTCGCCCACCAGAACCTGCTCGACCTCCAGGACGAGCTCGCTCTCACCCAGCGCCACGCAGGCGAGATCCAGGAGCGGACCCGCGTCTCCCGCGACATCCACGACACGATCGCGCAGTCGATCTCGTCGATCCGCCTCATCGCCCACGCCGAGGCGGAGCGCACCACCGATGATCACGCCGGGCAGGTGCTCGCCCAGGTCGAGGAGCTCGCCGCGCAGAGCTCCCGCGACGTCCGCCGCATCATCGCTGCGCTCGCCCCGGCCGAACTTGAGGACGGCGCACTGACCGCTGCCATCCGCCGCCTGCTCGCCCGGCTCGAGGAGGACAGTACGATCAGGGGCCGCCTCGACGTCGACGAGACCCTGCCGAATCTGTCCGCCGAGGCGGAGGTGGCGCTGCTGCGGACCGCGCAGTCTGCGCTGGCCAACGTTCGGCAGCATTCGCAGGCCACACGAGTGATGGTCAGCCTCATGGACCTCGACGGGGCGATCAGGATGGACATCGTCGATGACGGCGTCGGAATGGACGATCCTCACAATCGGCAGCGGAACCCCGATTCGGGATTCGGTCTCGACTTCATCGGCTCAAGGATGCGCGAACTCGGCGGTGAACTCGTCATCGAATCGAGTCAGGGATCCGGCTTTGCGATCTCCGCGACCCTGCCGAGCCAGTCCCAGCTGCACACCCGGGGCGAGGGCCTCAGCATCTCAGCCGCGGAATCGGGCGCGGATTCGGACCGCCGCCTCGGCGAGGGTGAGGGCACAGGCGCGGACGGGTCGGGCACGGATGGATCGGGCCGCCTCGGCGATGGTGAAAGCAACACAGGTGAGACACGCGATCCAGGAGAGAACGCATGAGCATTCGAGTCATCCTCGTCGACGACCACCCGGTCGTGCGGGCGGGCCTGAAGTCCGTCATCGACGCTCCGGACCACATCGCGGTTGTCGGTGAGGCCGGCAGCGGCGAGGAGGCGCTGACGGTCGTCGACGAACTCGACCCCGAAGTCGTCCTCTGCGACCTGCGGCTGGGGCAGGGGATCGACGGCATCGAGGTGACGAAGCGGCTGCGAGCGAAGCCGAATCCGCCGGCGGTGCTCATCCTCACCACCTTCGACCTCGACTCGGAGATCATCGCCGCGATCAACGCCGGGGCCTCGGGCTACCTGCTCAAGGACATCGACCCTGGGGACATCTCGACGGCGATCGAGAAAGCGGCGAAGGGGGAGACCTATATGCCTCCGGAGATCTCGTCGAAGGTCTTCGCCGCGATGCGCAACCCCAGCCCGAAGCTCACCCGGCGTGAACGCGACGTCGTCAAACTTCTGGCCACAGGGGCCTCGAATGCGCAGATCGCACAGGAGCTCTTCGTCACCGAGGCGACGGTGAAGAGCCACCTCGTCAATGTATTCACGAAGCTCGGGGTGGACTCGCGGGCCCGCGCCATCCGAGTCGCCGAGGACCAGGGGCTGGTTTAGCGGCCGCGCTTCTCGCAGTCTCCGCCGAAAAACGGGCTGAGCGTCGAGAAACGCATGTGCACCCCCGTTTCTCGACACGCAGCCCGTTTTTCGGCGAGTGCGCGGTTCTATGCTCACCACACCCGAAGTGCCAATGTGAATGCCGCCGCATATGATCAAGCTATGCACCGGGGTATGAGCAGGAGAAACGCATTATGAAGCGGATGTGGGCGGCGGTTGTGGCGGCAGGTTTAGTGGCGCTGAGCGGCTGCAGCATCGGCGGCGAACCAGAGGGAAAACCATCGCCGACGACGACCCCGACCTTGGCCGAACCGGTCGAGCTCGATTACTTCGCCACACTGACCGTCGACGATGGTGCGGGGCATGCGCTCGTCACCGACTGGGTCGAAGAGAAGCTGCGGGCGATCGATTCCACCGGAGAAGAGCTGTGGAGCATCGACGCCTACATCAATGACGAAGGCGGAGGCTCAGAAGCCTATTCCGCGGGAGACCTGGTGATCGTCAACGACTACTCGGGAACGGTCACTGCCTACACCTGGGAAGACGGCGAGGAAGCCTGGTCATTCGACATTCCCGGCCCCGACGATGCGTGTCATGAACAGATGGCGTTCGGCTCCCGGTCGACAGGGCTCGGCAACCGCCTCGGCGAAGATGACCTGCTCCTGCTCGAATACAGCGGCATGCGAATGGACGGGCACTGCACACCTACCTCCGAAGCCGGCAATGCGGTGTTGTTCGCCCTTGACCCATCGACAGGGGTTGAAGCCTGGCCGTCGCTGTCGATCGATGATGACGGTCGGACCTTCGGCGGCTCCCTGATTCACCTCGCGCCGGACCGCAAGAACGCAGTCATGTCATGGAAGTCCGGGGAGGGCTCCATGGTCACACGGATCTCATTGGACACCGGGCGTCATGCCACTGTTCCCATCACCAAAGCTCGAGCGATCGACGACTCCGGAGTCGAGCACTTCGACGTCTTTCCGACAAGCGATGAGACCACGCTGACCTACCTCTTCGGAGCCGAGGACCCCGATGACCCGATGAGCCAGGCGTTCAGCAGAGCAGCTGAGCTGACCCTTCCTGCTGGACTCAAAGAGACCGACAGTGCGACATTGGCCGCCGACTCCGGCCCTAACGCC
Source organism: Brevibacterium sediminis (assembly GCF_013623905.1). Lineage (GTDB taxonomy): Bacteria > Actinomycetota > Actinomycetes > Actinomycetales > Brevibacteriaceae > Brevibacterium > Brevibacterium sediminis. The sequence goes on along the minus strand of NZ_JABKDD010000002.1, from coordinate 287,441 downwards.
GCGACGATGGAGGACGCGACCGATCCGATGTGTTCGACCGACTTCACCTTTACGCCGGAAGGCCGGGCCGCGTGTCTGCAGCTGCAGCTGTTCGCTTCGGCGGTCAAATATCAGGGCTCGGACGGGTCGCCGGAAGGATGGTTCGCGGATGCACCGGAGATGGCTTTCGATACCGTGCTGTACTCGGGGGCTCCCAGAACAGTGCCTTTCGACAGCCGAGGGAAGGCTGCGGTACTCGCGCCGGGTCCCGACGGAGGCGTCGTCGCCATCGATGCAGCGACCGGGAAGACGGCGTGGAATGCTGGCGACTACAGATCGACGACTCCGTGGGGCGGCGAGGGAGTATTGCCCGACGTCGGGCTGGTCGTGCTCACTGATAATAAGAAGACGAGCTTCTACGACTCGGATGCCGGCAGACTCGTCGAAGAGCACAAGGCCGACCAATACGATGAGCTGACCTCCGGCTACAGCACCATTCTCGTCGCCGGTGAGAAATCGACGACGATGTGGGCTGTGGTCGACAGGTGAAACGCCGAGCCGCCGTTGCAGGCCGAGGCGGCGCCAGTGAGTCGGAAGCCGAGCGCGCCGCATCGGCACTGTGACCGACTGTCAGATGAATAACTGATAGGTAATCACCATTACCGTCACTCCAGGTGAGAGACGCAGACGATCGGGACGGAGAACGCCGCATCGCCCCAATCGGCTCTTCTCGACTACGGAGTTTCACCTCGTGCCGGTAGTCTGTTCCCTGCACATCGGGACAGCCGCGCGCATGCGCAGCGCAGTCCAGGTCGAGACAGTGGAGGTGACATGGCAGGCGAAGACGAGACGTTTCCGCCCCGCCCGGTGACCCCGCCGAACCGACGAATCGGTGCATTGTCCGGCAATACCAAGGGCATCGGCACATCCACAGACACCGCCACCGAGGCGGCTCCCGGTCGATCTGCGGACGCGGACTCCCCGCAGCCCCCGATTTCCGCGGACCCTGCAACCGTGCAGTCCGGAGTCGATGATGTCGACGCCTCGGCGTTGGACATCACCCTGCCGCACGTCGGGGAACTCACCTCGGCCAGTGAAGACGCCATCGTCGACCCGTCGGAAGCGGTGCTCGAGAGCATCGACCTCGACACCTGGAAATGGCCCGAGTTCTTCGCTTTCGCGCTCACCCGGATGCAGGAGATCTTCCCGACCGGCGGAATCCCGCGCGGCATCGGGCCGGTGCGCGAATACGTCACCGAAGACAACGACTTCCGGTCCTTGATGATCGACCGCGAGAAATGGCCGGCCGCCGACGAGGACTGGGCCACCGTCGGCGACGTGCTGGCCAACACCCACACCGACGCCTGGCTCGTCACACGCAACGGAGTGGCGCTGGCCGAGGAATACGCCTGGCCGATGAAGCCCGCCCGCCAGCACATGCTCTTCTCCGTGAGCAAGTCCATCGTCGCCACCGTTATCGGTGCGCTCGCCGACGCCGGACTGCTGCGCCCCACCGACCTTGTCACCACGCATGTGCCCGCATTGGCCAAGAGCGGCTACGCGGGAGCCACCATTCGCGATCTGCTCGATATGCGCTCGGGCATCAAGTTCTCCGAGGAATACCTCGAGGAGGGCTCTGAGATCCGAGCCCTGTTCGAAGCCGTCGATTTCGCGCCTCGATCGGCCGCCTCGGCGAAGGGGATCAAGAACTTCCTCACCGGGCTGACCAGCGACCGCGAACACGGCTCTGCCTTCGTCTACCGCAGCTGCGAAACCGATGTGCTCGCCTGGATCGCCGAGGCGGTCACCGGCCAGCCGTTCTCCATCGTCGCCAGCGAATACGTGTGGTCGCGGATCGGCGCCGCCCACGCCGCCCAGGTCTGCCAGGACCGGTGGGGCGGATCGATCGCCGACGGTGCCATCAGCGCCACCCTGCGCGACCTCGCCCGCTTCGGTGAGATGATCGCCCGAGGCGGCACCACTGACAACGGCGAACGCGTGCTCTCGGCGGAATGGGTCGAAGACATCTTCACCGGCGCCGAGGACTCCGCCAAGGTCTTCGCTGCGTCCCCGTCGGGACGCTCCTACCCGGGCGGAATGTACCGCAGCCAGTTCTGGATGCCCTCGGCCGACCGCAACGTCGTCATCGGCATCGGCATCCACGGCCAGATGCTCTACATCGACCGCGCCACTCAGACCGTCGGCATCAAGCTCTCGAGCGACCCAGAACCGGTGAGCCTCGCGGCCCAGCACGGCACCCTGGCAATGTTCGAGGCCATCGCCGAGGCGGTCCCGACCGCTGGTCAGACGCCTGCAAGCCCTGCACCCACCGAGGCGGCTCCCCGGAACTCTGTACCGGGCACCGCGCCTGCAGTGCCGAGCGCAGCTGCTCCCGCAGACCAGATTCCGGCAGCCCCAGCAGCTGCAGACCTTGCATCTGCAGCGCCCGTGCCTGCGTTGAGTGAAGCAGCGGTTGCACATCCTGAGGCCGCGCCCGCCACAGCCGCACCTCAGGAACCGCCTCTGCCGGGAGCGCAGACTGCCCCTCTCATCGGTCAGGGCACGCTGTACTGAGGCCGAGCGGTTCGCGTGTCTCCTGCGGGCGGATCCACCTCGAAACAGTGCGGATAGTCGAGGCGGATCCACCCGCAGGAGACATGCCGACCGCAAACCCGTCCGGCGCAGCTGTGTACGTGTCGATCCGCCTCTTAGGTGACAATTCCGTAGCGATTGATGCGGGGACTCGGTAGCGTGAGGATCGGAATGACACCGATCACAGGAGATATGACCATGACCGACTTCTTCGACCGCGAGAATGACCGCAAGTACGACAGGGCCTACAAGGAAACCACTCCCGACATCCTCAAGGCCTTCGGCGAGTTCAACAACGCCGTCTTCGCTTCCGAAGGTCGTGAAATCCCGCTGAAGTACCGTGAGCTCATCGCCTACGCCGTCGGCTTGACCACCCAGTGTGCCTACTGCATCGATGCGCATTCGAATGCCGCCGTCAAGGCCGGCGCCACGGAGACCGAACTGGCAGAGACTGCCTGGACCGCCTCGGCTCTTCGTGCCGGTGGAGCATATGCCCACGGTCGTCTGGGCTTCAAGCTCACCGGGGTCCACGAGCACTGAGTTCGCCCCGGGGCGAGTCCCGATTGCCTAGACTGAGAGGCGATCATGAGTGACGAGCCCCGCACCCTTCCGCGCAGAACACCCCGTTCCCGCCCGCACCGCATCCTCGTGCTGGCACTGGACGGGGTGTCTGCCATGGATCTCGGCGTCCCCGTCCAGGTCTTCGGGCGGGAGTCGAACGCAGCCACAGACCGCACCCGCGCCGAGGCGGCCCCACGCTCCCAGCCGAATCCGAGCGGTGAGGCGGCTTCCGCCGTGCCCAGCGGACGGCCGACGACCGTGCCCGCAGGCAACTGGCCCTATGAAGTCGAGGTCTGTGGCATCACCGCAGGAAAGGTGACCGGTTCGGACGGGCTCGACTATTCCGTCGACCAGGGACTTCACGCCCTGGAGACCGCGGACACGATCATCCTGCCGGGTGCTACCTCGGCGGTGGCAGAAGAACCTCCGGCCTCGGTCATCGGGGCGCTCCTCTCGGCATTCGAACGCGGCGCGCGGATCGCTGCCATCTCCACCGGCACCTTCGTCCTCGCGCGCACGGGACTGCTCGTCGGACGACGCGCCACCACGCACTGGTCGACGGCGAAGGAGCTCGCCCGACGGTTCCCCTCGATCAAGGTCGACGAAAACGTCCTCTTCATCGACGAAGGGCAGCTGCTGACCTCCGCCGGAGCCGCCTCGGCGATCGATCTGTGCCTCCATCTCATCCGCAGCGATCACGGCGTCGGACTGTCCAACCAGGTCGCCCGGCGGCTCGTTGCCGCTGCCTATCGCAGCGCCGGCCAGGCGCAGTACGTGCCGCGCAGCGTGCCTGACCCGCTCGGCGACGACTTCGCCGACACCCGCGAATGGGCGCTTCAGCACATCGGCGAGAAGATCACCCTGCGGGATCTCGCCGCCAACGCCGGAGTCTCCGTGCGCACCTTCTCCCGCCGCTTCGTCGAAGACACCGGCTACACACCGATGCAGTGGGTGCTCAGAGCCCGAGTAGATGTCGCCCGGGAGCTCTTGGAGAATTCCGACCTGGGCATCGAACAGATCGCTGACCAGGTGGGACTCGGAACGGGTGCGAATCTGCGGATGCATTTTCAGCGCATCCTCTCGACCTCCCCGAACGACTACCGTCACTCCTTCCAGGGCTGAAAGCGGGCGCTCGCCAGGGCGAGGATCTGACACTTCCGGGCCGAGCTGGAGCATTTTTCGGCACATTTCAGGGGCCCGGATCACACGAAGACAACGGTGGCCAAAAACTTTCGACCTTTGGCAATACGACTGGCGAGAACCTTGCGTAGATTGTCTGGCTGGCCACTGTTGGCGTTTGTGGAGATCGCCCATGATGGAGATATCAAGACGAATCCCGTGTTCAACATCTACAAGGAGTGACATTGACTCGCATCGCCATCAATGGTTTCGGTCGCATCGGACGCAGCACCCTGCGCGCGCTGATCGAGCGCGGCAGCGAGCTCGAGGTCGTGGCCATCAACGACCTGGGCCCCGTGGACGATCTCGCTCGGCTGCTGAAGTTCGACACCACCCTCGGGCGCTTCAACCATGACGTCGAGGCCACGGATGATGAGATCGTCATCGACGGCAAGGCCATCAAGGTCTTCGCCGAGAAGGATCCGGCCAAACTGCCCTGGGGTGAGCTCGACATCGACATCGCGCTCGAATCGACCGGCCGCTTCACCAAGGCCGAAAAGGCCAGCGCCCACATCACCGCCGGCGCGAAGAAGGTCCTCGTCTCCGCTCCCTCGAAGGGTGCCGACGTCACCCTCGCCTACGGAGTGAACAACGAGTCGTACAAGCCCGAGCACACCGTCATCTCCAACGCCTCCTGCACGACGAACGCCCTGGCCCCGCTGGCCAAGGTACTCGACGACCTCGCCGGAATCGAGCAGGGCTTCATGACCACCGTCCACGCCTACACGGGTGACCAGATGGTCCAGGACGGCCCTCATAAGGATCCCCGCCGTTCCCGTGCCGCCGCCGAGAACATGATCCCCACCTCGACGGGTGCGGCCAAGGCCATCGGCCTCGTCCTCCCGCAGCTCGACGGCAAGCTGTCCGGCGACGCCATCCGCGTGCCCGTCCCGGTCGGATCGATCGTCGAGATCAACACGACCGTGTCCCGCGAGGTCACCCGCGACGAGGTGCTCGACGCCTACAAGAAGGCCGCCGAGGGTGAGCTCAAGGGCATCCTCGACTATGAGACCGAGCCCGTCGTCTCCTCCGATATCGTCGGTCAGCCCGCTTCGTCGATCTTCGACTCCGCGCTCACCCGCGTCGTCGGCAACCACGTCAAGGTCGTTGCCTGGTATGACAACGAGTGGGGCTTCTCCAATCGTGTCGTCGACAACCTCGAGTTCATCGGCAAGAACTGACGTTCTCCGCTGATACTCGCCTGATCTTCATCGGCGATATCCGCCGGTGACTTCGAACGTCGCCGAGGTGGTTGCTCGGCGCCGACGGATGCACCTGTGGCCTCGAATCCGCTCCGCGCGGATTCGAGGCCACAGTCGTCGCAACGGAATTCCCGGAAGTCACAAGGGACTCCCTGGCAGGGCTTCGCCTCACCGAGGAGGCCCTGCGTCTGCGCGCGGCGCTCAGACGTCGTCGGCGCCGGGGGTGCCGCCTTCGTCTTCCCAGCGTTCGATGGCGCGGACCTTTGCGCGGCTGAACTTCAGGCGGATGCCGTAGCCGCCTTCCTTGCCGTCGGGAATGAACCGCGCACCGTACTGTTCGAGGGCGAGGATGAGTCGACGCTCCTGCTCGGCGGTCAGGTCCGCTTTCCCCTTTTCGTAGTCCTTGAGCTCGGACTTGTCGATCTCAGCTTTGTCTGCCACGTGCTTGGCCGAGACCTGGCAGAGGATCCGCGTTGCGCGTGCCAGGGGGCCGTCGATGATGATCTCTTCTGTGCTCATGGCTCCACTTTGCCAGAGGCCATGATGGCTGCCAAGGACGGGCGACCGGCCTCTTGGCCTGATTCGCCGCCGGCGGCGAATTGGGATCGCTGCGCACATCTCAGCCCGGTGAAGTGTGTAGAAGCAGGTGAAACTGCGGACCAATGGTGTTCTATTCATTCCCGAGCAAGTCATGTCAGTGCCGCGGTCTAATGTTCTGTCCACGCATCCGACATCGGAGTCGGAGGTGACGCGTCGCAGGGTGCGGCGCACGACGGAAGGTCAGAACAATGATGATCACGACCAACAGCGTCGCTCGTTTGGCGCAGAGGTGCGGAGAGTTCCTCGGCGACTTCGGCCAGACGATGACACCGAGCTACCCGGCGAGCCTCGCGCTGTGCATCCTCGACGCAATCTATTCGACGGGCTCCCACCCGACGGCGGTGGATAAAGTCGTCGCCCGGTACATCGCCCAGCACGGAGAAGCCCATGGAGCGAAGTCGCTGCGCTACTCGATCGCCGCCGCAGGTGGGGCACGTCCGTGGGCTGAGTTCGAGGCGTGCAACCTCAAACCGGCCAGCACCCGCCCGGGGGCGGTGCTCAAGGCCGAGGTCGTCGACGACGCCACCCGAGTCATGGCCGACTATGGGATCGATGATGTCGGTGATCTGCTTGAAGCGGTCGGCGAGGGAGTCGGCAACGATGCGTTCTACAACGACGTCTCGAAGGCCTGGCGAGCTCTGCCCAGCCAGAGCTCGGGCATCACGTGGCTCCACCTGCTGATGCTCGCCGGGTGCCCTCAGTTCGAGGTCGACGACAAGGTGGTCGGATACCTCGCCGAGGTGGCCGACTCCGAAGCCGATCTCACCGTCGACTACGTGCACGATGAGATCCACGCAGTCGCCCGCGTGCTGGACACCGAGGTGTCAGCCGTCCGAAGGATCGTCTGGCAGGCTTCGCACGGCCGTATCCTCTCACTGCTCAAGGACGAGGACCTTCTGCCGGCTGACGGTCCGATCGAGGGTCCTGAGACGTCCAGTTCGGTCTGGGAGTTCAGCCCGGAACCGGTGGCGGGCAGGCCCTTCTGAACCGTGTCGAGCAGTGCGCTCGGCTCAGCGACCCGCGTTGCGCCGGTGCTGTGCGGCCAGCCGCACCGGCGCGTTCGGGGCGCCGTATCCCTGGTAGTCATTGCGGCGTTCGACCATCTCGAAGAACACCGATCCGATCGTCGAGGTGTAGAAATGGAGGAACTCGCCGCTGCCGTCGCGGTCGTAGAGGATGTTGTTCGCCCGCAGCCGTTTGAGCAGATCGGGGGCGAGATCGAAACGAGCCTCGAGATCCTCGTAGTAGTTCTCGGGAACAGGCAGGAAGTCCAATCCTCGTGAGACCGCGGTCTCTGCGGCCGTGAAGATGTCATCGCAGGCGAGAGCGACGTGCTCGGGGTAGCCACCGGTCGTCGAAGTTTCGGCAGAACGCGGCGCGAGGTTGAGCGGCATGCGGATCGTCCCGTCGGAGCTTGCCATCACCTGCGACCGGACGAGACCCGAGGGGCTGGGCACATCGTTCGAGACCTGAGCGTGGAGCGCGAGAAGAGAGGTGTAGAAGAGCACCGCTTCGTCATAGTGGTGGGCCGGCTGTGCGAGGTTGACGTGGTCGATGGCCGAGCGGCGATCGTCGGGGACGTTGCCGAACTCCTCGGTCCACGTGGGGTCGATGCCGGTTCCGTTGCCGAAGAATACCTCGGACCCGTCGGGAGCGAAGACGCCGCGCAGGATCTCCTCGTCATGGGCCTGGTCGCGGGGGACCTCGGTCGCCTGGAGCAGAATCGCCCGATTGATCGCGGCGTCGGCATCGGCCACGGCGAAGCCGATGCCGTGCAGATGGGTTCCCGATCCGGTGGGTGCGCCAGAGGGCTCGGATTCCACGGGGTCGACACCAGCGGATTCGGTGACGACGATGCGTGCCTGTCCGCGACGCCACAGCTGGACGTGCGGCTTCGTGCGGTGGAATCCGACGAAGCGGAATCCGAGCTGGTGGATTTGCCGGGTCAGTGCCCCGAGGTCGTCGGTGCCGAGCTCGACGTAGTCGACGCCGCGAGGTTCGGCGACCTCGGGCAGTCGCTGCAGGTCGAGACGCACTCGTCCCGCACCGGCGGCTGCAGGAGTGCCGCTGGTCGAACCCGGGTCATTGTCCTCAGACACCTGATCCGCGGTCGCCGCCTCGAGCCACCGCAGGGAACGCAGTCCGTCGACGGCGGTGCGCTGGGTGTCGGCCTGTCGGAAGGAGTCGTTGAAGACTTCGAGCGACACCGGTCCGGCATAACCGGTCCCGGCGACGCGAGCGAGGAAGTCGGTGAGGTCCCACGAGCCTTCGCCGGGGAAGACTCGGTGGTGACGGGACCAGCTGAGCACGTCCATCGACAGGGCCGGAGCGTCGGCGAGCTGGAGGAAGAAGATCTTCTCGCCCGGGATCTCGGCGATGCGTGACAGGTTCGTACCGCGGGAGAGGATGTGGAAGCTGTCGAGGCAGGTGCCGATGCGCGGATGGTCGGCGGCCTTGACGAGGTCCCAGGCGCGATCGTATTCGGAGACGAATCGACCCCAGGCCAGCGCCTCGTAGGCGACATTGATGCCGTATCTCTCTGCCAGATCGCCGAGGCGGCGCAGCTGATCGACGACGACCTCATCGTTGTCGATGGTTGCGGTGGCGACGTTCGAGCACAGCAAGATCGTGGTCATACCCATTCGACTCATCAGCTGGAACTTCGCCTCGGCCCGGGTCAGATTGGCGGCGAACTGCTCGTCATCGACGCCTTCGAAATCGCGGAAGGGCTGATAGAGGTCAAGACTCAGTCCGAGCTCTGCGGCCAGTGCAGCGGTCGCTTCGGGGGAGTTGGGGGAGACGATGAGATCCTGTTCGAAAATCTCGACCCCGTCGAATCCTGCCGTTGCGGCAGCCTGCAGCTTCTCCTCGAGCGTGCCTGACAGGCACACCGTGGCAATCGAGGTTTTCATCGTGACCTTTCCTCGTGGACGACATCGATCTCTTCCAGGCTCAGTCCCTTCGTCTCCTTCGCCGTCATCGCGACCAGGCCGACGACGACGCAGACGCCCGCGGTGAACGCGGCGACCGAGACCCAATTCTCTCCTCCGGCGCCGGCGACAGCGGAAGCGAGGACCGGAGCCAGACCGCCGGAGACCGCGAATCCGACCTGTGTGCCCAGTGCCAGACCTGTCACTCGTGCCGTCGTCGGGAACATCTCGGCGTAGAACGAGGGCCAGATGGAGTTGGCCAGCGAGTACGCGCAGCCGGACATGATGGCGCCGAAGACGAAGATGAGCGGCCAGTTCCCGGCCGAGACCGCACCCAGGTACGGGAACATCATCAGACCCGATCCGACGGCGCCGGTGATGAAGATCGGTTTCCGGCCGAATCGGTCGGAGAGCAGTGCGGCCGCCGGGATCGCGAAGAGGGCGACACCGTTGGCGATGACCGAGACGAGCAGCATGGTCGAACGCTCGAGGCCGACGATCGACGTGGCGAACGACAGCGACCAGACGGTGAAGACCATATTCACGGTGTTGACCATGGCGCACACGGCCACGCGGACGACCGCAGCCTTGTGCCACCGGAAGACCTGCATGAGCGGTGGGTTCTCAACCCGCGACTCCTTGAATGCCGGCGGCTCCTCGAGCCCGCGACGGATGAGCCAGGCGGTGAGCACGACCAGTGCCGACAGCCAGAACGGTACACGCCAGCCCCAACTGAAGAGTGCTTCGTCAGGGAGGAAGGCAGTGAAGGGAATGAACACGGCTGTGGCCAGCAGGGTGCCGGCCTGAGTGCCGTGCAAGGTCCAGCTCGTTGTCCACGACCGCTTCGCCTCGTCCGAATGTTCGAGGGAGACTGAGATTGCGCTCGCCTGTTCACCCGAAGCCGACAGGCCCTGGATGATGCGGCAGAGCACGAGCAGGATCGGAGCGAGCATTCCGACCTGGTCATAGGTCGGCAGGCAGCCGACGACGAAGGTCGACACGCCCATCATGAACAGAGTGAGCATGAGGACGAACTTGCGACCGAAGCGGTCACCGAGCGGTCCCATGATGAGCGCACCCAGCGGACGCACGACATAGGCGACCCCGACCGTACCCATCGCCAGCAGAATGGCGATTCCCGGTGCGGTGGTCTCGGGGAAGAACAGAGTGTTGAGCACCAGCGCCGCCGCGGTCCCGTAGACCGCGAAGTCGTAGTACTCCAGGGCCGAACCCGTCCAACTCGACAAGGCCGCGCGCAGCGGTGTCTTCTTCGTGGGGCGAGCTTCCTCGATCGCGTTGCTCATGCTTCCTCGCATTTCTCACTCTCAGGACTTATCGACGGCCTCGGCGCTGTCGAGCGTTCATCGGACCGATACTGCATTGCCATAGTGTGGCAATAATTGTTACATTGTGGTTTACAGTGTGATTGAGATGACATAGCCTGTCAACGTGGAACGAGGGAATTCTGCTTTCCGGACTCACGAACCACCTGCACATACTGCCCCAGCACCACCGAACTGCCACAGCAACGCAAGGAGGCGAAGCATGCCGCCCAAGGGCTCGAACTCGGTGACGAAGACCTTCGAGATGCTCGAACTCCTCGGCGAATCACCCGAGGGGATCAGCGCCGCCCAGGCCGCCGAGACGACCGGCTATCCCTTCTCGACCGCCTACCGCCTCCTCGGCGGGCTCGTCGAATCCGGGTATGCCAGCTTTGATGCGCGCACGAAGATCTACACCCTCGGGATGGAGGTCTTCCGCCTCGCGCAGAAGGTCGCGCACCGGCAGGGGCTGTCCGGAGCGACGAAGGATCTGCTGCAGGAACTGACGAAGTCCACCGGCGAATCGAGTATCCTCGCCGTCCGTCGCGGCAATGCCGCACTGACTGTGCTCACCGTCGACGGCCCGCAGTTCCGCACGACCACCGACCCCGGCGACGAATCTCCGCTGCATACCTCGGCGATCGGTCAGGCTCTGCTCGCCCATGATCCACAGGCCGACGCCACCGTCGACGCGCTCGACCTCGTCGCTCGCACCCCGAACTCGATCACCGATACGGCGAAGATGCGCACACGTCTCGAACAGATACGCGCCGACGGCTGGGCGGGACAGTCCGAAGAGAACGACATCGGCATGAATGCCCTGGCCGTGCCCGTCTTCGACCTCGACGGCACCTTGCTGGCCTCGCTCGCGCTCGCCGCTCCGGTCTTCCGCCGCAGCCTCGACGAGCTCATAGAATTCGTCCCCCGACTGAACGAAACCGCGGCATTGATCGCCGCCCGATTCCCGAGGTGACCATGCCCGAAATCCTCGTCCTCAACGGACCCAATCTCAACCTCCTCGGGGAGCGCGAACCGGAGATCTACGGCCGCACCACCTTGGCCGATATCGAGGCCATGTGTGCCGACACCGCCGCCGAGGCGGGGCTGAGCGTTCGCTGCATCCAGAGCAACCATGAGGGCGGGCTCATCGATGCCGTCCATGCAGCCCGGCGCTCCACGGTCGGTGCGATCATCAACGCCGGAGCGTACACGCACACTTCCCTGGCCCTGCACGATGCGCTGAAATCCTACGATCACCCGATCATCGAGGTGCACCTGAGCAACCCGCATGCGCGGGAAGCTGTGCGCCACCACTCCTACCTCTCGCCCGTGGCCGCCGCCGTCATCGCCGGAGCCGGCGCGAAGGGCTACGTCCACGCGGTCGAGATCCTTATCGACCACCTCACGAACGCGAAAGCGAGACTATGACCTCATCCCTCCTCCTCGGCCTCATCGGCGATGGCATCTCCGCCTCCCGCACCCCGCGGATGCACGAGAACGAAGGTGCCGCGCACTCCATCCCCACGATCTACCGCACCATCGACATCAGCAGCCCCCACCTCGCCGAGGCGACACTGACGGAGCTGCTCACCGCGGCGATCCGCCTCGGCTTCGACGGGCTCAACATCACCCACCCGTTCAAGCAGAAGGTCATCGGCCTCCTCGATGAGGTCGATCCCGTGGCCGCGCGCATCAATTCGGTCAACACCGTCGTCATCGACAGCGCCGGACGGACGACGGGATACAACACCGATGTCACCGGTTTCGCTGCCGGATTCCGTGCCGGACTGCACGGCGCCGCCACCGAGGCGGTCGTGCAGATCGGTGCGGGCGGAGCCGGCCGTGCGGTCGGGTTCGCCCTTGCGGAACTCGGAATCGGCGACCTCATCATCGCCGACACCGATGTGCAGCGTGCCGAAGGACTCGCCACGGACATCGTAGAAACGTCATCGGTCGGAACTCGGGCGCGAGCGATCGGGCTCGATGAGCTGGAAGGGGCGGCCGCCTCGGCGCAGGGGATCGTCAACGCCACCCCGGTGGGGATGAAGGCGTACCCGGGAACTCCGGTCGACACTTCCGTGTTCGGGTCGGAGACCTGGGTGGCCGACGTCGTGTACTTCCCACTCGAGACGCAGCTGCTCGCCGAAGCCAGAGCGAAGGGCTGCCGCACGCTCGACGGATCGGGGATGGCGGTCAATCAGGCCATCGACGCGTTCGAACTCTTCAGCGGCCAGAAGGCCGACCCGCAGCGCATGCGTGAGACCTTCCTGTCCTTCGGTTCCTGATCCGAGACACCTGACCGGGATCCGAAGCGGCTCCCGGTTCGGCGGGAATGGTCAGTTCTCGGAGGTGCCGCCTGCAGCTTCGGCCTTCTTCTGCTTGCGGTATTCCTTGAAGAAGCTGATGGCGAAGATGCCGACGATCAGGGCCAGGGTCAGCCACAGGGCGTACTTGTCGATGACCTTGAGGATGTCGACGGCGGCCTCACCGAGCTGATAGCCCAGGAATGTCCAGATGAGCGTGAAGATGAGGCAGCCGAGGAGGTCGGCGACGAGGAACAGCGACAACCGCATCCGCGTCCACCCGGCGACGAGGTAGACGAGGGTGCCCGGGATTCCCGGGCAGCGCGAGATCAGCGTCATGAGGAACAGCGCCCAGTTCGGGATCTTCTTCAGCTGGTTGATGCGTTTGAGCTGGCGTTCGTTCTGCGCGAAGAGCCGCAGCACACCGTCGCCCCACCGGCGCCCGGCCAGCCAGAACGCCCAATCGAGTTTGGCCATGCCGACGAAGCCGGCCACGATAACCAGCCACAGCGGGATCTCACCGACCCGGGCATAGGCGGCGGCAGCGACGATCGAGGTCTTCGCGCCGTTGATGAATTCCTGGACGACCGGGGCATTGACGAGCATCCACGGTCGCAGCGGCATGAGGCCGAGGTAGATGAGCGGGACGCCGATGATGATGAACAGCAGCAGCTTGTCGAGGCCGGCCGCCTTGCCCTGCCAGGGTTTGATCGCCGCCCACGGATTCTCCTTGGCCTCGGACTCGGAGCTGGCATCCGGCTCAGTGGTTGCGGAACCGTCTGCCTGCGCGGAACCATCGTCCGGCTCGGTGGACTCGGGCGTCGTCGATGAGGGGTCTGCGGATACGTGCTCAGCCTCGTCGCGGTCCGCGCGATCGTCGCTCATCGGTGGGCTCCTGCGGGTCGTCGTGGCGGTCGGCGCTTACGGTATCACAGGCGCCCGAACACTCCACCTAAGAAGACTCTCATCCCCTCCGGCTCGACTTTGAGGCAGGCCTTGGGCAATGTGGACGGTATGGGTGGACGATCGAAGATCATCGGCTGGATTGTGGCCGGTCTCGTTGTCATGCTCGCACTGCTGACCGTGCTCATCGTTCGCAACACCACCCAAGCGGACCCGCCGGATCTCAGCCCGGTGGAAGTCACCCCCGAACCGACGGAGACCTCCAAGACGTCGGATGCAGACGCCGACAGCTCTGTCGACGAAGACTCGACTGGTGCTTCCGACACCGGCGCCTCCGACACCGGTGCCTCCGCTGTCGAGGACTCAGATGCCGCGGACTCCGGAGGCGAGGATTCGCGAGAACCTGATGAGATCGAGCACTCCTACGAACCGGTGCCCAACCCGCCTCGTGAAGTCCCCGACGACGATGATGACGGGGACGACGACGGCGACGATGATGACCGGGACGACGGCGACGATGATGACCGGGACGACGGCGACGATGACGACGACGGGGACGACGATGACGACTGAACGGCGCGTCGGGCTGACCGTTCAGAACCGGTTGACCATCACCGTTGCCGCACTGTCCGTGCTCACCCTCTCCATCGTCGGCCTCATCCTCTACACCGTAGAGTCGAACAACGTCTCCAGCCGGACCACCGCCTCGATGTCCCAAGAGGTCGACGAGATGCGGACGTTCTCCGAGAACGGGATCGATCCGCAGACCGGCAGACCATTCGCCTCCGTCGACGAGATCCTCAGCAATTTCCTCGCCCAGAACAGGCCCGATGAGGACGAGGTGCTGTTCGCGTTCCTCACCGACGGCCGCGTGCTCTATCAAGGCGAGCCGAAAGGGCTGCTCGGGAGTTCGGGCGAATTCGAGAAGGCCGTGGCCGGTGCCGCCGAGAACGGCGGGGAGATCAGTCTGACGATCGACGGCGTCGAGCACGAAGGATTCGTTCTGCCCATCACCGGCACCGAGGCGGGAGCGGGCACGACCACGGACACCCAGACCGCGCCCACCGATTCGGCGAGCCGGACGGAGGGCGTCGGCGAGGTGGCGGGCGGAGCGGCCGCGACGAACGGGGCGGGCGCCTTCGTCGTCGTCCACAACGTCTCCGCCAGTCACTCCGACCTCGTGCAGTTCATGCAGATCTACGTCGTCGTCGCGCTCGCCGCCGCCCTGCTCATCGCGGGACTCTCCTCGCTTCTGGCGCGCCGACTGCTGTCACCGGTGACCGAGCTGAGGCGGACTGCGCAGTCGATCTCCGGCGGTGATCTCAGCAGTCGCCTGGAGACGAAGGGCCACGACGACATCGCCGAGCTCGGGCACACCTTCAACGACATGCTCGACCGCCTCGAGGCGGCCTTCGAAGCTCAGCGGCGCTTCCTCGACGACGTCGGGCACGAGCTGCGCACCCCGCTGACCATCCTCGGCGGTCATCTCGAGACGATGAACGCAGAGGACGTCGGAGACGTCGAGGAGACCCGCGCGATGCTGCTCGATGAGACGGATCGGATGGGCCGCCTCGTCGAGGAGCTGCTCCTGCTGGCGCGTGCCCGACGCCCTGATTTCGTGCGTTTCGCCGAGGTGGACCTCAGCGGGGTCGTGTCCGACTCCCTGGCGAAGGCCAAGGGACTGGGAGACCGCGAATGGGGCCTCGAGGTGCCCGAGTCACTGAGTTTCCACGGAGACCGACAGCGCCTGACGCAGGCGCTTCTGCAGCTGGCGTCCAATGCCGTCGAGCACACCGAGGACGGTCAGAAGATCGTCTTCGGTGCCCGGGACGACTCCGATTCCGTGCACATCTGGGTTCGTGACGAAGGCAAGGGGGTGCCCGACGAGATCGCCGAGGACATCTTCGACCGTTTCTGCCGTGGGTCGACCGACGGGGCCGGGTTCGGGTTGGGGCTGTCGATCATCTCCGCCATCGCCGAGGCGCACGGCGGCACGGTCGTGCTCGACCAGACCACCATCGGTGCACAGTTCCGCATGATCCTGCCGAAAGGACAGAAGTGAAGAGCATTCTCGTGATCGAGGACGAGGCGCGGATCTCCGCCTTCATCTCGAAGGGCCTGACCGCCGCCGGATTCAGTCCGCAGATCGCCGCCGACGGCCTCACCGGACGAGATCTGGCGTTGACGGGAGACTTCGCGCTCGTCATCCTCGACATCGGTCTGCCTGTCCTCGACGGCTTCACCGTACTCGGGCAGCTGCGTGAGCGGCGACCCGAACTGCCGGTGCTCGTGCTCACCGCCCGGGACAACCCGGACGACACGATCTACGCTCTCGAGTCCGGCGCGGTCGACTATATGATCAAGCCCTTCCGGTTCGCAGAGCTGCTGGCTCGGGTCCGTCTGCGGCTCAGGGAGAGCCCGCAGGAGCAGGAGGTCACGGAGCTCATCCGCGATGAGGTGCGCATCGACTTGCTCAAACGGCAGGTGTGGGTCAGAGACCGCCTCGTCGAACTCTCGGCTCGGGAACTGTCCCTCGCCGAGATCCTGCTGCGCAACCGCGGCAACGTCCTCTCCCGCGAACAGCTGCTCTCCCATGTGTGGGGATTCGACTTCGACCCCGGCTCGAACGTCGTCGACGTCTATATCGGGTACCTGCGCAAGAAGCTCGGCTCCGATTTCGTCACCACCGTGCGAGGCTTCGGATACCGCGTGGACTGACTCGATAGGACGAAATCAACCTCAGTCAGGATCGACTGGCTGCAGGACACGCAGCGGTAGAGAGCTCACGGAGACAGAATCACTTGAGACGACCAGGACAATCCGCCCCCGAACGACAGGAGAAGAGTGGGCACTCCTGCTGGCAGTTCGCCGCTGTGTGAGAGCTTCGACAGAGCTAAAGGGATCGAAGCGGCGGAGGTGTTGCCTGATTCGACAACGTCGCGAGCGATGAGCGCGTGGCCGAGACCAAGGTCGTCGACGATGGGTTCGATGATTCGCAGATTTGCCTGATGCGCGATGAATGCTCCGATGTTCTCGATGTCGAGGCCGGCCCGAGCCACTGCTTCGCGAGCAGTTGACGCCATCGTCGAAGTGGCCCACCTGAAGACTGACGCTCCGTTCTGAGTGAAATCGGCCTCCCACGACCCGCGAATGGTCACATTGTCACGAAGGCTGGGGTCGGTTCCCCATTCTGCCGGATGGATTCCCTGTCGGTCTCCGGCCGAGACGATGACGGCACCGGCGCCGTCGCCGAGGAGGATGCACGATGATCTGTCGCTCCAATCGGTGACGTCGCTCATCTTCTCCGCCCCGATGACGAGAGCATGCCTGCTCTGATCGGTTCGGATCGAATTCTCGGCGAGGTTGAGGGCGGTACTGAACCCGGCACAGGCGTTGTTGATGTCGAAGCAGACTGCATTCGTCAGACCGAGGCGACCGGCGACCTCTGCTGCGGTGCTCGGACACCGGTCCCGCGCGGAGCAGGTTGCAACGATGACCAAGCTGATTGCGTCCGATGGCAACCCTGCCGATCTCATTGCCATGTGCGCGGCCGGTGCAGCCAAGTCCGAAACCTGTTCGTCGGCTGCGGCGATCCGGCGTGTTCGGATGCCGGTGCGGCGTCGGATCCAGGCGTCGTCGGTCTTCACCAGTTTGGCGAGGTCATCGTTGGTGACGACGCGCTCTGGCTGGTGGAACCCGGTCCCTGTGATCGTTGAAAATGGCATATATCTCCTCGGTCGAAGTTTACCGCACGAGCGTACACTAAAAATGTCCGAGGTAGACTGGGCGCATGCCCAAGCGAACTCTCGACCAGGTGCGGGCGACTCGGAAAACGGTCCTCCGGCGCAGCGCTGATGTCGCGTCGGTCAACGGTCTTGACGGGCTGTCGTTCAGCCAGATCGCTGAGGAAGTCGGCCTGTCGAAATCGGGGTTGGCCGGTTACTTCGAGTCGAAGACAGATTGGCAGCTTGCTGTTATCGGATATGCCCGCTCCGTGTTCAGAGAGTCGGTCATTGATCGCGGTCGAGAAAAGTCGAATGTGAATACTCCACTGATCGTCAGCACCTGCCGTGCGTGGTTGGACTACATCGAATTGCCTGTCTTTCCCGGTGGTTGCTTCTTTGCCGCGGCAGCGGCTGAATTCGACGATCGAGACGGTGCCGTCCGGGACGCTATCCGCGATACGTATGCTCAGTTGCGAGAGTACATTGCGGCAGTGGCGGGACGCGATGCTGACGAAGAGGGTGCCGGAGAGCAGATGGCTTTCGAACTGATCGCTGTGATGATCTACCTCAATCAGAATCTCCGCCTCGCTGGTGATCAGCAGGCCGGATCCATTGCCCGGCGTTCGATCAGCAGAATCATCGGTCACTCGGTCGACGAGTAGCAGCACTTCCTCGCCGATGTCACTGGTAACCGCAGTGCGCAACAGAGAGATACGGGCGGGCGCAGGAGAAACCTGAACCTAAGATCTTTCTCATCCGCGTCTTAATCTCGTCTTAATCACAGCCGACAAGCTGAGATGTATGAGACGACGATTGAGAATCGCACTGTTCTCCCACGACTCGCTGGGACTGGGCCACATCCGCCGCAACCGGTCTCTGGCCTTCGCACTGGCCCGGGACCTGCCGGCGCTGACCGGCCGAGAGGTCTCCGGTCTGCTCATCGCCAGCAGTCCCGAGGCCACGCGATTCGACCTGCCTGACGGCTGGGACTGGGTGATCCTGCCCGGAGTCACTCCCGCCCCCGGCGGCTACGTCCCACGGGCGCTCGCCTCCTCGATGCAGGGCCTGCGGGAACTGCGAGCGGCGGCGATCTCGGCGATCCTCGACCAGCAGCGACCTGAGCTCTTCATCGTCGACCGGCATCCCTTCGGCATCGGCGGCGAGCTCGCCGACGCCATCGACCAGGTCCGCGGCCACGGTTGCCGGACGGTCCTCGGCCTGCGCGAAGTCCTCGACACCCCGTCCGTCATCGCTGCCGAATGGGAGAAGGTCGGAGGGCCCGCACGAGTGGCCGAATCCTTCGACGAAGTCTGGATCTACGGTGACCCGGACGTCTACGATCCCCGGTCCACCGGCGAAGTGCCCGCGACCCTGGCGGCCAAGGCCGTGACCACCGGCTACCTGTCACGGGACCGCCCCGATGACGGCGGTGTCCTGCCGGCAGGTACCGTGGCTGCGGGTGTCGTGACGGCAGACGTCGAGACGGCAGGGGGCAGAACCCGGCCCTTCGTCCTCACCTGCCTCGGCGGGGGATCCGACGGCGGCAGCCTCGCCTCGATCGCAGTGGACGCCGAACCGCCCGATGGCCACCGTCACCTCGTCGTCACCGGTCCGCAGATGGACACCGAAGAGTTCGAACGACTGCGTGCCCGTGCCGGTGCGGCCACCACAGTCATCCGTCACTGCGACGACATCCCAGGACTCGTCGCCGCCGCCGACGCTGTCGTGTGCATGGGCGGGTACAACACTCTGGCCGAACTCATGGCCACCGATACCCCCGCTCTCGTCGTCCCCCGCAAGGGACACCGGGCCGAACAGCCCAGGCGGGCATTCGCCCTCGCTGCTGCCGGAGCGGTCGACGCTCTGACAATCGACAGCCTCGACGCCGATGTTCTCAGCGAATGGTTCGCCGACCGGGTCGGGCGACCCGCAGACCGTTCCCAAATCGATCTCACCGGATTGGCCACCGTTCCCCGCCTGGCAGCCGAACTCATCGCTGATGTCCGCGCCGAGGCAACGGCATTCGGATCCGCAACCGCACCGACGCCGACAACCGCACCGGCGACAACCGCACCGGCGTCAACAGCGCCGACGGCGACTGCAGCCGCCGGCACAGCACCGTCCGCCCGTCTGCCCATCACCCTGGAGGAGACCAGCCATGCTGTCTGAACAGACACCAAACCCTTCAACACCGGCACCGCGTCCACCGGCAGCCCCGACCGCTCGACCGGAAAGACATCTCGGCCGCCGCGCCTACGTGCTCAAGATGTACCCGCGGTTCTCCGAGACCTTCATCGTCTCCGAGATCCTCGCGCGTGAAGCCGCCGGAGAGGACCTCGTCATCTTCTCCCTGCGCCCGAGCACGGACACCCGCTTCCATCCCGAACTCGCTCGCGTCCGCGCCGAGGTCATCCACATCGACCGGCCCTCGAGCGCCCGCAGCTTCTGGCAGTCCTTCGCCGAGGCGGCAGCGGAACCGCGCGTGGCCGCGGCAGTGTCGGACCACCTCGGCGAACTTATGGAACTGGGCCACGATGATGCGATCCAAGCTCTCACCCTCGCCCGGTTGGCCCTCGACCACGAGGTCACCCACCTGCACGCGCACTTCGCGTCGGTGTCGACGACCGTGACTCGGGCCGCCTCGGCGCTGACGGGGATTCCCTACTCCTTCACCACGCATGCGAAGGACATCTTCCACGAGGATGTCGTGCTCACCGATCTGGCCCGCAAGACCGCGGACGCCGACCACGTGATCGCGATCAGCGATTTCAATCGCCGCTACCTGTCGCGGGTGCTCGGCCCCGAGTTGGCCGACCGGGTCGTCGTCGTGCGCAACGGCCTCGAGATCGATCGCTTCCCGTATCGGCCCAAGCAGGGCGCGACGGGCGAGGTGCCCTCGCTGCTGGCCGTCGGCCGCCTCGTCGAGAAGAAGGGATTCGCCCACCTCCTCGACGCGCTCGCCCGCCTCCGGGCCGACGGCATGAGCTGCCGTCTCGACCTCGTGGGCACCGGCCCCCTCGAGGAGGAGCTGCGGACCCGGTCCCACACACTCGGACTCGACGACCTCGTCACCTTCCACGGAGCGCTGACCCAGGCCGAGGTCCGCGACATGCTCACCGACCATGACATCCTCGTCTCCCCGTTCGTCATCGGCACCGACGGCAACGCCGACGGCCTGCCCACCGTGCTGCTCGAGGGCATGGCCACCGGAATTCCCTGCGTCGCCGGGGCCGTCACCGCCGTGCCAGAGGTCATCGACCATGGCCGGACCGGGTGGCTCGTCGACGGTACCGATGAGGCGAACATCGCCTCCACCATCGCCGAGGTGGCCGCCGCCCTCCGCACGGATCCCGCCGGTATCCGTGCCGTCACCGATGCCGCCCGTGACCGGGTGTGCCGCCTGCACGACTCGGGCGTCCAGGCCGGGCAACTCGGCCGACTGGCCGCCGCATCCGCCGCCGTTGATGCCGTCCGTGAAATGGAGTCAGTGTCATGAGAATCGCCTATGTCCTTCTCGACCCCGGCATCGGAGTCTTCGGCACCAAAGGTGCCAGCGTCCACGTCCAAGAGGTCGTGCGCACCTTCCGAACACTCGGCCATGAGGTCAGCGTCTTCTGCACCCGCACCGATGACGACGTGCCCGCCGACCTCGCCGACCTCGATGTCACCCGACTCGAGGTGCCCCGTGGTCTTGACCGCTCCCAGCGTGAGATCGTACTGTTGCGACTCTCCGACATGCTCGCCGACCTGGTCACGGACACGGTGGCCGCCTCGGGGCAGGGATTCGACCTCGTCTACGAACGGTATTCTCTGTTCTCCACGGCCGGTGCCCGGATCAGCCAGCGCCTCGACGTGCCTTTGATCATGGAGGTCAATGCGCCTCTGCTGGAGGAGCAGCGGACCCATCGCGGACTCGTCCACGCCGAACACGCCGCCCGTGCCACGGCGGCAAGCTTCGCCGGCGCCGAACGCATCGTGTGCGTGAGCGAACTCGTCGCCGACTGGGTCCGCACCGACTATCCCGGCCTCGACGACGTCAGCGTCGTCCCGAACGGAGTGAACACGGAACGGATCACTCCACGGCCAGATCACGACAGCCTCGGCGGGGACGGAATCAAGGCGCCCAGCGGTCGTGCGATCCGGGAGGACCGCCTCGGTGGGGGACCTCCGAGTACTTACGGTCCGGTGCGGATCGGGTTCGTCGGCACGCTCAAACCCTGGCACGGCACGGATCGGCTCATCGCCGCCTGCGCCGGACTGGTCGGGGACTTCCGCGTCGACATCGTCGGCCACGGCCCTGAATCCGAGGCCCTGGAGCACCAGGTGCGCATGCTCGGGTTGGGTGGGCGTGTGCGCTTCCACGGTGCTCTGGCGCCCGAAGCCGTGCCGGAGGCGCTGCGCGAATTCGACATCGCTGTGGCCCCGTACCCAGCAGGGGAGAACTACTTCTCACCGCTCAAGGTCTACGAATACCTGGCCGCCGGACTGCCCGTCGTCGCATCGAGCGTCGGTTCGATCCCCGGCGTGCTCGCAGGAACCGGAGCCGCGATCCTCACCGACCCGGCCGACCCCGCGGACCTCGCCCGCGCACTGCAGAGACTCATCGACGACGGCGAACTGCGCGCGAGGATGGGAGCACGCGCCCGCGCAGAGGCCCTGACCAGCCATTCCTGGATGCGCCGGTGTCAGCAGATCCTCGCACCGGTGACGGGAACCGCCGGCGACACAGCTGCCGGAGAAACCGATGCCGCACCTATCTGCGAGGAAACGTCCGTATCGGGACGGCGCCCCGCCTCGGCGGTGATCTCATGAGCGGCAAGAAGCTCACGGCGTCCGCGCTGCGGCGGACCCTGCGGATCATCCGCCCGCACCTGCGTCGGCACACGTGGCTGATCATCGGCGGGATGGCCGCACTGCTGGCCGACGTCGTCTTCCGTATTCTCGAACCGTGGCCGATCAAGATCGCCGTCGACGCCGTCACCGCGGCCCTGGGCGCCCAGATCGCCCCGACGTTCGGCCTCGACGCCGGAGTGGGTACGACCCTTGCAGTCGTGGCCATCGGCCTGGCCGTCATCGTCGGCGGACGGGCCGCGGCGAACTACGCCTCGACGATCTGCTTCGCTCTCGTCGGCGCCCGTGTCGCCACCCAGCTGCGCTCACGGGTGTTCGATCACGTCCAGTCCCTGTCGCTGCGCTACCACTCGAAGGCCTCGATCGGAGACACCTCACAGCGACTCGTCGGCGACATCGGACGGCTGCAGGAAGTCGCCGTCACCGCCGGGCTGCCCCTGGTCGGCAATGTCATCACGCTCGCCGTCCTACTCGTCGTCATGGTCGTCCTCGACCCCGTGCTCAGCGCCATCGTGCTCGTCACGGCGGCGGTCTACGGCCTGCTGTCGAAGGTGGCGACCCCGAAGATCACGAAGGCCTCCCGGTCCACGCGCAAGGGTGAGGGCCGACTGGTCGGATCCGCCGCCGAGGCGCTCGGTGCCATCCGCGTCGTCCAGGCCTACGGACTCGAGAAGACCGTGGCCCGCGACTTCGCCGACGGCAACGAACGCGCACTCAGGGCCGGGGTGCGGGCACGCCGTCTGGCGGCCGGGCTCGAGCGCTCCACGGATGTTCTCGTCGGCATCTCGCAGGCTCTCGTTCTCGCCTTCGGCGGGTGGCAGGTGCTGCGCGGGGCGATGTCTCCGGGCGACCTCGTCCTCTTCCTCCTCTACTTGAAGATCGCGATGAAGCCGCTGCGGGACATGGCCAAATACACCGGCCGGATCGCTCGCGCGGCCGCCTCGGGGGAGAGGATCGCCGACCTCCTCGACGAACCCGTCGAGATCGCCGACGCCCCCGACTCAGTGTCCATGGGCCCGGTCTGCGGCGACGTCGTCTTCAACCGCATCACCTCGGCCGATGGGCATGGCAGGCCGCTGTTCGACGAGCTGGACCTGCTCATTCCGGCTGGACAGAAGGTCGGGATCCTCGGGGCCTCCGGGGCCGGAAAATCGACCCTGATGAGCTACCTGCTGCGGTTGTCGCAGCCGGACTCCGGGTCGATCTACCTCGACGGCTACGACACCCACAACGTCACTCGCGCCTCCCTGCGGCAGAACGTGTCGGTCCTTCTCCAGGAGTCCGTGCTCTTCGCCGCGAGCGTGCGCGAGAACATTCGCTACGGTCGGCTCGATGCCACCGACGCCGAGGTGGTCGCCGCCGCCCGTGCGGCCCGTGCCGATGCGTTCATCCGCTCTCTTCCCGACGGCTACGACACCGAGCTCGGCAACCGAGGGGACACGCTTTCGGGTGGGCAGCGGCAGCGGCTGGCCATCGCTCGCGCCCTCGTCCGCGACGCCCCGGTCGTCGTCTTCGACGAAGCGACGACAGGGCTCGATCCGCAGACTCGCGCCGAGGTGGCCGATTCAGTGTCCGCGCTGACGACGGGCCGGACGAGCATCGTCATCAGCCACGACGTGGCGATGATCCGCGGACTCGACCGTGTGGTGTGGCTCGAGGACGGTCGGGTCGTCGAGGACGGAACACCGAGCGAGCTGGCTGCGGCTGCGGACTCGCGCTTCTCCCGGTGGATCCGTTCGCAGGCCGACGAAGCCGACAGCGTGCCGGGGCGAACGATGGGGGCGGAGCCGTCCACGGTCGCGGGACCACGTCCGTCCGAACCGCCCACCGTCGGCAGCGCCCCCACCTATGCAGGAGCCTCATCATGACCGCATCGATTTCCGACCCGGTGAACGACTTCGTGGACACGAGATTCGCCCTGTTGCCCTATATCGACGAACTGCGATCGGCAGACGAGCTCTCCCGACGCCTCGGCTTCGCGGTTCGTCCTCGCCGTGTCCGTGTCAAACCGGGGAAGAGCGCCATCGTCGCATGGCAGCGAGAGGAGCCCAGCCGCCTCGGCGAATTCGATGGTTGGGGATTCACCGCGGTTTTGACGAGCCCGGACAAGCTCGCCAATGCTCGGCGGCGGGCCGCTCGGCACGGGCAGGAGCTGGTCGTCCACGAGGCTGCCGACCCGCGTTCGGCGGGTGCGACCGGTGCCGTGCTGGTCACCGGCGGAGTGCTGGCCGACCCCAGGATCGGCAAGCATGTCGCACGGACACTCGACCACCTCGGCGGGGATCTGCGGATCATCGGATACAACCCCGCCAGGCGGCTGCTGCTCAAGCACACCCCGGCCGATGGGGCGCCGGAATTCGTGCGGATCGCCGCCGACTCCCAGATCCACCTCGCCGAGGCAGCCGACCGTTGGCAGCGAGCGGAGCTTCCCAGCCTGCCGGTCGAGTTCGTCGGCGGACGTGACACCGCCACACGTTCGCCGTGGTGGGGGACCGGTGACCTGAGCGATCGACCGGATCCGAATGTCGCCGAGGAAGTCGGCGTGATCATCGCCGAACTGCACAGAGGCGGTGTGTCTGATACACGTGCACTGCCGGACGACGAAGGCGATCCGGGAGAATCCGCGGGCGTGCAGGCAGACAAAGTTGGCGCTTCGGCAGGGGAGGACGGACGCGCGCTCGACTCTCCGCTCGACCAACTCGAGACCACCAGCCGGTCGCTGGTTCGTCTGCTCCCGGAACGAGAGACTGACATCGTCGGACTGCTCTCCGAACTGAGCCGACGACTCGGACCGAATCGAGGCCTCGGGCCGAAGCGGGAACTGCGGGAGATCCACGGGGACCTCAGCCCCGACCAGGTGCTTCTGGCGAATTCCGAGTGCCGGATCATCGACCTCGACCGGTCCGGGTACGGGCCGATCGGGATGGATCTGGGGCGATGGATCGCGGCCTGCCGCGTCGATTCCCGGTTGCACGAGCTCGAGCACCCCTTCATCGACGGCTACCGTTCCGCCGGCGGCGAGGAGACCGACCTGGGCGCATGGACGGCGTGGGCGATCCTGGTGGCCGCGCTCGAACCCTGGCGCAGCTGCTCCGAGACCTGGAGGGACGAGACGATGCGGATCATCGACCTCGCGCGCACCGCTCTGGAAGGGAACGCCCCGACGACGGAGGTCGCACCATGACCGGGACGAAGCAGACCGTGACGAAACAAGCCGTGACGAAGCAGACCGCGGCGACGCAGATCGCGACGAAGCAGACCGTGACGAAACAGTCTGCGACGAAGTGGGGCGCGGCCCTGCACATCCCTGACGCAGTCACGACCGGCGGACAGGACTGGAACGTGCGTCGAGCCTGGCCCGCAGGAGACAGTCGAATCGCGTGGGAGGCTTCTCTTCCTGGCCAGGGGACCCGGGTCGGCTATCTCGACGAACGCGGCGTGACGGTCCTCGACGCTGACCGTGACCCGAAGCTGCCGGGTCTCGCCGGGCTGCTCGAGGACGGAGGCCGGTTGGTCTCCCATCGGCCGGGCAGACGCGCCGTCGTCCGCCTGCGCGACGGCAGCTTCGCCAAATGCGTGCGCGACGGAAAGGCCTCCGACGTCATCGCGGGACAGTGCCGAGCGGTTGGGTTCCTTCCCGGTTTCGCCCTCCCGCAGGTGCTCAGTTCGGATTCTTCGACCGTTGTGCTCAGCGTGGTGCCCGGGGTCGAACTCCACGATCCAGCCGAGCTCGGCGAGGAGTGGTCACGTGCCTGGGCCGAGTCCCTCGACGCCTGGGCTCAGGCAAAGGCACATCCGACCAATACCGTGCCAGCGGCTGCGCCGAAACTGTCGACCGCGATGCCGTTTCATGGGGCTGCGGACGAGGTCGAAGTGCTCCACTTATGGCGTGAGCGCGCCCGTCCTCTGCTGGAGACCACGCGGACTGCGCGAGGGGAGACTCTGCTCGCCGACGTGGACGAACTCATCACAGAGGTCACGGCCGAACTCGACGACGAGACCGCCTCGGCGAGGGACGGATCGATCGGGCTCATCCACCGGGACCTACACGACAAACAGATCATGTGGGATCCGATCTCCGGACCGGGGCTGCTCGACGTGGATACGGCGTGCCGGGGTGAACGGGCGCTCGACCTCGGAAACCTCCGCGCGCATGCCCGGTGGCGCACCGAGCAGGGTCTGTGGACCCCCGCCGAGGCGGCCGTGGTCATCGATGAGATCGCCCGGGTCGCGTCGGCGGGAGGGTTCGACCCCGCCAGGGTGAGCGTGTACGAGAGGGCCACCCTCATTCGGCTCGCCTGCGTCTACGCTTTCCGGCCCGCTTGGAGCGACCGGATCGGGTGGCTGCTCGAGGCGGCGCAGGCGATGTGAGACTGCGACACTTGAGCCTTGCGGAGGGCCGCTGACTTCACTCGGCAGTGCTGCGTCGCGCGTCTCCCCAGATATCGACACCGGAATCGATGGCGAATTCGTCGATTGCCGTGAGCTCTTCGTCGCTCAACGGTGCCGCGTCGAGAGCCGCGACATTGTGCTCGAGCTGTTCGACACGGCTGGCCCCGATGACCAGCGAGGACACTCGGCCATCCCGCAGTGCCCAGGACAGGGCGAGCTGTGCCAACGACTGACCGCGAGCGGCCGCGATGTCGTTGAGCCCGCGGATCCGGGCGAGGTTGTCGGCGCTTAGGAACCCGTCCTTGAACGATGGCTTCGCCTTGCCCGCTCGCGAATCTTCGGGCACTCCGTCGAGGTACTTGTCCGTGAGCAGGCCCTGCGCCAGCGGGGAGAAGCAGATGACACCGAGCCCTTCGTCAGCGGTTGTGTCGAGGAGCTCATCATCTTCGATCCACCGGTTGATCATCGAGTACGAAGGCTGGTGGATGAGCAGGGGAGTGCCGAGATCGCGGGCGATCTGCGAGGCCCGGGCCGTATCGGCGGCGGAGTATGAGGAGATCCCGGCGTAGAGCGCGCGACCGGAGCGCACGGCGGTGTCGAGTGCGCCGATGGTCTCCTCGAGAGGCGTCGAAGCATCGGGACGATGGGAGTAGAAGATGTCGACATAGTCGAGGCCGAGTCGGCGCAGTGACGCATCGAGGCTGGCCAGAAGGTATTTGCGGCTGCCGCCGGGACCTCCATATGGGCCGGGATGCATGTTCCAACCGGCCTTCGTCGAGATGATGAGCTCATCGCGGTAGGGGCGGAGGTCTTCGCGCAGCAACCGGCCGAAATTCGTCTCCGCCGAGCCCGGGGGAGGACCGTAGTTGTTCGCCAGGTCGAAGTGCGTGATGCCCATGTCGAAGGCGCGACGGACGATATCGCGCTGGTTCTGGAAGGCGACATCGTCGCCGAAGTTGTGCCACAGCCCCAGTGACAACGCAGGCAGGACGAGCCCGGATCGACCGACGGGGCGAAAGGTCATCGAGTTGTAGCGGTTCTCGGCGGCTAGGTACACACGGACTCCCTGAACTGGGTGGAAGAGGTCGTATCCCAGCCTACGGGCGAGCGGCCAGCGTGCACACGCAGGCGCGATTGCCGTCGGCGTCGGCGAGGACGGTGAATGACGGCGCCTGAGACTCGTCGACGATCGTGCCTCCGGCGTCGACCGCGGCCCTGATCCGCTCCGGCGCGACCGCCGCCGGCACGGAGACGTCGACATGCAGACGCTGGTGCGGAACCTCGTGTTCTTCGCAGTCCTGGAACCACAGCAGCGGCATCTGTCCGGCAGGATCGACGACATCGGGTCCGGAGACGTTGCTCGCATCCCCGGTCAGGAGCGCCGCCCAGAACGGAGCGATGGCGTCCTGATTTGCGGTATCGAGGCCGAGCTCGAGCAGTGCCGGGATGGTCGGGTCCGCCTTCACCCCCGCCGAGGCGGCCGCCTCGCTGATCTGTCCCGCGAGGTTGAGGTCGCGTTCGGTCACGGCACCGGTGTCGTGGCTGGTCAGGCGGATGTCGACGTGGGGGAAAGTGAGCGTGACATCGGGATGGTGGCCGGCCGCCTCGGCGAGGGACCCGATCTCGGCCACGAGATCGAGCCCGGTGGCGAAGTCGCCGGTGAGGAACCGGGCGCCGATGCAGTCCGGCAGCCCCTGCCAGTCGCCGAGCCCTTGGGAGTCGAGTGCGTCGAGCAGCTTCTGTCCGGTATATGCAGTCATGGCTTCATGCTAGGGACTTCTCCCTCCCACGTGAACCCCTCGCGTGCGAACCCCTCGTTCCCGGATCCAGCAGGCAGGGGCGTAACGTTGCCCCAGTGATTGGCTCAACCGCATACCTCGTGACGCTTCTCTTCGCGTCGATCGCGCTTCTCATCCTCCTCATCAACTGGAAGACGAAGCTGCATCCGTTCCTCGCTCTCCTCATCACCTCCGCCGTGACGGCACTGGCCGCCGGTGAGGAGATCGCCAAGATTCCGGAGACGATCGCCGCCGGAGCCGGCGATACCCTCGGCGAGACCGGTGTCGTCGTCGCCCTCGGAGCGATGCTCGGACGGCTTCTGGCCGACAGCGGCGCCATCCAACGGATCGCGAACCTCGTCATCGAGCACTCCTCGCCGAAGGCCGCTCCGTGGATCATGACGGGTGTCGCCTTCATCATCGGCATCCCGATGTTCTTCGAGGTCGGCCTCGTCGTCCTCATCCCGGTCATCTACGCGGTCGCCTCGCAGCTGGAGAAGAAGACCGGGCAGAAGAAGCTGTGGTACCTGCGCATCCTCGTTCCCGCGATCGCCGCGCTCGCCTGCCTCCACGGCATGGTTCCGCCCCATCCGGGTCCGCTCATCGCCGTGTCCGGACTCGACGCGAACGTCGGAATGACCATCGGCCTCGGCCTGGTCTGTGCGATTCCCACTGTCATCCTCGCCGGCCCGGTCTACGCCCGCTGGATCGCCCCACGGGTCAAACTCGAACCGACCGCTGACCTCATCGACCAGTACACCGGAGCCCGCGCCGAGGTGGACCAGAAGGAACTGCGAACGATTCCGGTCTGGCTCGCCTTCGTCACCGTCCTCGTCCCCGTCGTGCTCATGCTCGTGCACACCGTCGTTCAGCTCGTGGCGCCGGAGTCCTCGTTCGAACCCATCGCCGAGGTGATCGGCAACCCGATCATCGCCATGCTGGCCGGAGTCGTCTTCGCCGCCATCGCACTCGGATGGACCTCGGGAATGGGCGGTGAGCGGATCCGCAGTTCCTTCGGCGACAGCCTCAAGTCGATTGCCGGAGTCATCCTCATCATCGGCGGCGGTGGTGCCTTCAACGAGGTGCTCAAGGACTCGGGCATCGGCGACGCCGTCGTCGGCGCGACCTCTCATCTGGAGATGAACCTCATCCTGCTCGGCTGGTTCATCGGCATCCTGCTGTCGTTCGCCACCGGATCGGCGACCGTCGGAATCACCTCGGCCACCGGCATCGTCGCCCCTCTCATCGGTGATCACTCGGGGGCATACGTGTCTCTGGTCGTCATTGCGATCGGCTCGGGATCGATCGGTCTGAACTGGGTCAACCATGCGGGATTCTGGTTCGTCAAGGAGAGCTTCGGCATGACGATCGGTCAGGCGACGAAGACTCACATGATGGTCCAGACCCTGGTCAGCGTCTTCGGGCTGATCTTCGCCTTCCTGCTCTCACTGCTCTTCGTCTGACGGGTCTCCGCTCGCCCGGTCTCAGCCCGCCCGGCCTCCGCCTGCCCGGCCTCTGACCGCCCGCCCGGTCTCCGCCGTTCAAGCCGGGGCGCAGATATGTCGTGGTCGACGACGCCATATTCGCGGCCCCGCTTGATCGAGGGAAGGGAGCGCTTGAAAGTGAGCGAGCGCTTGATCGACGGCACGAGTGAAACGCCGACCGAGGGTCCAGCCATCACAAAATAGACCAGTGGTCTTGATTTCGCAGTGTGTCCTGTGCCTCAATGGTGGTGTGACGAAATTCCATGCCATCCGTGACCAGCTCCTCGACCGTCTCGAGGACATGGCCGCCGGTGAGCAGTTCCCTCCGGAACGGCAGCTCGCCGAGACGCTCGGCATCTCGCGGATGACCCTGCGCCGCGCCATCGACGAACTCGTCGCCAAGGGCATGGTCCGCAGGCGGCACGGCACGGGTGTCTTCGCACTCGGGCCGAAACTCGACCAACCGCTGGCCGCGAGCTCCTTCACCGAGGATATGCTCGCCCGCGGAATGCGTCCCGGGTCTCATATCCTCAGCTTCGACGTCGCCGAGGCGGGCGCGCACATCGCTCGTCGACTCCATATTGCCGAAGACGACGACGTCATCGCGATCCTGCGTCTGCGCCTGGCCGATGACGAACCGATCGCTCTCGAAGAACTCCACGTCCCCTCGGCTCTCGTCCCGGGGCTGAGTCCAGGTGACCTCGAGGACCAGTCCTTCTACGATCTGCTGCGCCGGAACTTCGGCATCCGCCTCAACCACAGTGTGCAGACGATCGAGCCCACCCTCCTCGACGCCGGCGAAGCTCAACACCTCGGCGTCGAAGAACTCTCACCCGCCCTGCTGTTCGAACGCATATCCCGCGGTGCCGATGACTGCCCCTTCGAGTTCGTCCGCTCCGTCTACCGAGGCGACCGTTACAAGGTCCGCACCGAACTCACCGTCCCCGCTCCGGCCGCATCCGAGGCCGCCCCCACCGGCACCGCTCCCTCCACCGTCACCGACCACACAGGAGGAGTGCAGCCATGATCATCGCCGGACTCATGACCGGAACCTCCGCCGACGGCCTCGACCTCGTCATCGCCGAGTTCCGACCCGACCCCATCAGCGACACGGAACCCACCCCCAGCTTCGACCTCGTCGGCGCCGACCCCACCACCCTGACCGTGCGGATCCTCGCCGAACGCGAAACCCCGTTCGATGACCGGCTCTCCGCCGACATCCTTCGCCTTCTCGAACCGGCAGATCTGCCGTTGTCACTGGTCAGCAGCGTCGACGCCCGGCTCGGCCGATTCTGCGCCGACGCCCTGTCCGAACTCTGCGCCGACCACGACCTGACCCCTGACCTCGTCGTCTCCCACGGACAGACCGTCCGCCACGACATCACCGACGGGCAGGTCACTTCGACCCTCCAGCTGGGACAGCCGGCCTTCATCGCAGAACGACTCGGTGCGCCCGTGATCTCCGATGTCCGCTCCCGCGATGTCGCCGCAGGGGGACAGGGTGCCCCGCTCGTCGGGCTGCTCGACTCCCTCCTGCTCTCCGACGCCGAGGCGCCGACCGCGGTGCTCAACCTCGGCGGAATCGCGAACATCACCGTCATCGAACCAGGCCACGATCCCATCGCTTTCGACACCGGCCCGGCCAACGCCCTCATCGACATCCTCGCCCGCCGCATCACCGACGGTCGGCAGAGCTACGACAGCGACGGCGCGCTCGGAGCAGCCGGCACCGTCGACGAGGACCTGCTCACCGAGCTCCTCACCGAACCCTTCTACGCACGGCCCGCCCCGAAATCGACGGGCAAGGAACTCTTCCACGCCGCCTACCTCGACTCATACCTCGAACCCCACCCCCACCTCGGCGAGCATGATCAGATCGCCACGGTCACCGCGCTGACCGCGCGCACCATCGCCGAGGCGGCCCGCCGTCACGACGTCACCACCGTCATCGCCTCGGGAGGTGGGACGAGGAATCCGGAGCTGATGCGCCGCCTCGGCGAGGAACTGGGCGAGGGCATCGTCCTCACGAGCACGGATGAGGCCTTCGGGCTGCCGGAAGGCAGCAAGGAAGCGCTGCTCATGGCGCTCCTCGGGTGGCTGAGCTGGCACGGACTCGACGGCACTCAGCCCAGTCTGACCGGGGCGATCGGACCGCGCATCGCGGGTCGATTCACTCCCGGTGACGGACCGCTCCGTCTGCCCGAACCCCTCCACCGACGACCCACCCGGCTGAGACTGAGTGACTGAGACTGGCCGACTGAACCGCGGCCGCCACCGGCATCGCCCGCCCGGCCACACAAACGAACGCACCTCCTGACCACCGATCAACCGACACACTCCACACCCCCAACAAGGAGAGACCAATGCAGATCATCGACCTCCTGGTGATCATCGCCTATCTCGTCGCAACGGCGTGGCTGGGACTGGCACTGAGCGGCAAGCAGAGCAGCCTCAAGGGCTACTTCCTCGGCGGGCGCGACCTGCCGTGGTGGGCCGTCTGCCTGTCCGTCGTCGCCACCGAGACGAGCGCGCTCACCGTCATCGGCATCCCCGTCATGAGCTACCTCGGCGACCTCAACTACCTGCAGCTCGGACTCGGCTACATCCTCGGCCGCGTCATCGTCGCCTACTTCATGCTGCCGCGCTACTACGACGGTGAGATGATCACCGCGTACGCCTACCTGGGCAAACGTTTCGGCCAGTCGACGCAGACCACGGCCGGCGTGACCTTCCTCTTCACCCGACTGCTCGCCGACGGCATCCGCGTGCTCGCCGCGGCCATCCCGCTCAAGGTCATCCTCGACGGGCTCGGCATCCACACGAACTACTTCGTCATCATCGTCGTCCTCTCGCTTGTGACGATCGTGTACACGTTCATCGGCGGCATCAAGGCCGTCGTCTGGGTCGATGTCGCGCAGATGATCCTCTACGTCCTCGGCGGGATTCTCGCGATCATCATCATCTCCGCATCGATCGGCGGCGGATGGCTCGCCGAGGCGGTCGAGGCCGGAAAGACGAACATCTTCGTCTTCGAGGGCAACCCGATCTCTGCGGACACCTCGTTCATCCCGTCGGTGCTCGGCGGCGCCGTGTTCGCGATGGCCTCCCACGGTTCCGATCAGCTCATCGTTCAGCGCCTGCTGTCGTGCCGGTCGAAGCTCGAGGCACAGAAGGCCCTCATCACCTCCGGATTCGTCGTGGTCGTCCAGTTCGCGATCTTCCTCGCCGTCGGCCTGGCTCTCTGGGCGTACTACGATCACGCGCTGCCTGCCGACCTCGGGCTGACCCGCGACGACGAGATCTTCCCGCTGTTCATCATCGAGGGCCTGCCCACGGGAATCTCCGGACTGCTGCTGGCCGGCATCCTCGCCGCCGCGATGTCGACGCTGTCGTCGTCGCTGTCGGCCCTGTCGTCCTCGACGGTCAACGACGTCTACGCGAAGCTCAAGCGCACCCCGATGACCGACGAACAGGGATTCAGGGTCGGCCGCTGGGCGACGATCGGCTGGGGGATCGCGTTCATCCTGCCGGCCACGGTCTTCGAATCCGACTCCGGCAACATCGTCATCCTGGCTCTCGGCATCGCCGGTATCACGTACGGCGGTCTGCTTGGCGCGTTCGTCTTCGGCATCGTCAACAAGCGGGCTAGGGCCGTCGACGCGAACATCGCCTTCGCCCTGGCCGTGGCCGTCAACGCGTTCTTCTTCGTCATGGAGAAGTACGTCACCGGCGAAGTGTGGGTGGCGTGGCAGTGGTACCCGCTGCTCGGCGTCATCGTCACCTTCATCGTCGGCGGCCTGCTGGGTCTGCGCCACAAGACCACAGTCGAAGAGCCCACCATCGCCGAGGCGGAAGGAAGCCCCCGTCCATGACCTCCTCCCAGCCGGGCTCAGCCCGCCCGACCTCGCCGACGTCGGAACCGAACCCGCCGACGTCTGAAACGGCACCGCCGGCCGGCCGGCCGCTGTCGCCGACCGAGCAGCGCAATCCGGCTAGCTCCGGCCTCGACGACCTCGACACCCTCGGGGTGCTCAAGGTCCTCAACGCCGAAGACCACGCCGTCATCGACGCGGTGGCCGCAGCCCTGCCGCAGCTGGCCGAACTCGTCGACATTGCCGCTGACCGCATGCGCCGAGGCGGCCGCGTCCACTACTTCGGCGCAGGCACCTCGGGGAGGCTGGGCGTCCTCGATGCGAGCGAGCTCCTGCCGACGTTCAACCTCGAACCGGGCCGGGTCATCGGGCATATCGCCGGTGGTCAGGCGGCATTGGTCAATGCGGTGGAGAACGCCGAGGACTCCGGGGCCGACGGAACCGCGGCCGGTGCCGAGCTCGGACCCGACGATGTGGCCATCGGCATCGCCGCGAGCGGGTCGACCCCGTACGTCGGCGGGGCGCTCGACGCGGCGCGGGCCAACGGCGCCCACGCTGTGCTCATCTCGAACAACCCGTACGCCTCTCTGGCGGAGAAAGCCGATGACCACATCGTGCTCGACACCGGCCCCGAAGTGATCACCGGATCGACTAGGCTCAAGGCCGGCACCGCCCAGAAGCTCACCCTCAACGGGTTCTCGACCGCGCTCATGGTCGCTCTCGGCCGGACCTGGGACAACCTCATGGTCTCCGTCGTCGCGACGAACGCGAAGCTGCGCGAGCGCACTGTGCGCATCCTCCGCGAGGCCGCTGACCTGGGAGACGCCGACGCGCGGGCTCTGCTCGAGAGCTGCGATGGCGATCTCAAGACCGCTATCGTCGTCTCCTTCACCGAGGCGGCCCCCGCCCTGGCCGCGTCGACTCTGGAGTCCCATGATGGTTCGGTCAGGGCCGCGATCGCCGAGCTTGTCGGGACGAAGAAACCGGTCGGCTCGGACGACGGTACGGACTCGGAAGGTTCCGGCCCGGGTACCGTGGGCGCATGACCCTGATCCTCGGCATCGACATCGGCGGCACCGGCAGCCGAGCCGCGCTCGGTGACGTTGGCGATGCAACTGACCATCGTGGCAATGCCGTTAGCAGACCGGGCATCGCTGACGGCGGGGGCTTCGTCCCACGCATCATCGACCAACTCACCGGCCCGCGGATCGAGATCGGGCCGAGCGGCAGCAACGTCCTTCACGTCGTCCGCGAACTAGTGAGAACGGCCGCGGAGACCTGGCCCGAACGTTTCCCCGAGGTCAGCAGCATCGGAATCGGTGCGACCGGCATCGCCTCCCTCGCTGAGGATCCGTCCGACGTTCTCGCCGAGATCTCCGGCGAGGTCGGGGTGCCCGCAGTCGCCGCGATCGATGCCGTGACCGCCCACCTCGGTGCTCTCGGTGGGGCCGGTGGGGCGATCAGTGTGCTCGGCACCGGGGCGATCGCCATCGCCCATCCGGGTCCGGACGCTGACGGCAAATGGACAGCAGACTGGTCACGAGCCGATGGCTGGGGACACCTCTTCGGCGATCGCGGGGGAGGAGCGTGGCTGGGACGTCATGGTCTCGAACTCGCTTTGCGCACTCAAGACGGAATCGACGAACACGGCCGTGCTTTGCTCGAGGCAGCCACCCGACGCTTCGGCCCACCCGCCTCGTGGCCGGCACAGTTCTATACCCGCAGCGACCGGGCCGGACTCCTCGCCGAAATCGCCGTTGACGTCGCTGATTGTGCCCGGGCCGGCGACACAGCATCTGCCGACCTGCTCCGTGAAGCTGGTCAGGAAGCGGCCCGCAGCGCGCTCGCCGCAGCTCGTTCCGTGCGAACTGACACTGACTCGTCAACGGTAGCCACCGAGGCCTTTCCCACTTCCAACTCCGCGACCCGCATCGCTCTCACCGGGGGAGTCGCGGCCGCCGGCGATCACCTCGTCGAGGGATTCCGCGCCGAAGCCGCACGACTGGATCCGACCATCACCATCGTCGAGCCCGCAGGCGGACCATTGGATGGGGCACTCATGCTCGGTCACCTCGGTGCCGGTGGGACACTGGGCGCACAGGACAAGGTCCTCTGGACCTGATTGGGCGTCAGTCGCCCCTGGCCTGCCGCACCATCCGCACCTCGCGCACCCCGTCGTACTCGTCGGTCTTGACCGTGCCGTCGGGGACGAACCCGTTCTTCGAATAGAACGCCTGCGCGCGGGGATTCGGATCCGCCACCCATAGCGCCGTCGTCACGGACGGATCGACGACGGCGTCGAAGAGATCCTGGCCGACGCCCGTGCCGTGCATGGCTCGATAGGCGTAGAGAACGTAGAGATGCCGGTCTTCGACGCTTCCGTCGGTTTCCGGCGGTCCGCACATTGCAATGCCGACGATCCGGCCATCGGATTCGGCGACGGCGCAGGTGTACTTCGACGGAGCAGCCTCGTCGAGGATCTGCGTCCACATCTGTCGGCGTCGATCGACGAGGTCCGGAGCATCGAGGAGTTCGTCGGGCATGATCCCGCGGTAGGTCTCACTCCAGGTGTCGACGTGGACGCGCGCCATTCCGGCGACGTCGGCAATGACTGCGGGGCGGACTGCAAATGTCATGAAGCGACTCTACCCCCGAGTGCCGATCATTCTCCTGGCCAACGACCATTCACAGCACATGCTGGAGCCCCGGTCGTCGGCACGAAATATTCACCTGACCTGCATCTGCCGACAAACAGCTGTCCAGCCGGGGCACCCAGGATCGAGAGAGTGAGAGCGAACCGCGAACCAGTCACCTCCGTCGAATCGCCAACCTCGGGCCACCCACTTCCTCAACCGCTCCGGCCGTCACCACCCGGTCCTCGGAGCTCCGGCAGGGGAGCCTTCTCGTTCGAGCCGACGGCACCACCGCCCTCCGGCCTCGAGCTGCCGATGGGCCCGCGTACCCGGCTGTACCGATTCTTCGAAGCCCTGCCGGCGGCGATCAGCTTCACCGCGGTCGGGCTCGTGTTCGTCCTCCCGTTCGTCGACGCGATGCTCGGAGCGGTCTATGTGCTCTCGATCGTCGGGCTGATGTTCGTCCGGGCGATGCTCGGGGCGATCGACGTCGCCCGCGGGTTCCTTCGCTACCGACGCAGCGCTCGCGTCGACTGGGCGGCACGCCTGACCGACCTCGAGCGGGCCCTGGACGGTCGCCCTTCCCTGGCGCATCCTCGGGGTGGATTCCGTGCTGCCGACCACGCCGCCCTCGTCGCGAAAGTCAGCGCCGATCCGACCTCGATCATGCGTCCATCGACCCTGCGCCACGCGGTCGTCGTGGCCGCGTACAACGAGCCCTACCCAGTCATCGCCGACACCATCCGCACCCTGCTGCACACCTCGACGAAGCCCGAACAGCTCCTCGTCTTCTTCGCTCATGAGGAACGCGGCGGCCCCGCAATGGCCGAGACAGCTCGGCGGCTCGAAGCCGAGTACGGCCACCGCTTCGGGGCCTTCGTCCTCGTCGAACATCCGGCCGGATTGCCCGACGAGATCGCCGGCAAGGGAGCGAACATCACGTACGCCGGATACCACCTGGCCGAATGGGTCCGTGACGAGGCCATCGACCCACGCCTGGTGATCGTCACGAGCCTCGACTGCGACAACATCCCGCACGAGTCCTACTTCGACTGTGTCGCCTACGAATATGCGACCGCGCCGGACCGGGAGCGTCTGTCGTTCCAGCCGATCAGTCTCTACATCACGAACATCTGGGACGTGCCCGCACCATCGCGAGTAGTCGCCAGCGCGAACTGCTTCTGGAATCTCACGACCACTGTCCGCAGGCTCGCACTGCGCAACTTCGCCTCCCACGCGCAGCCGCTGACCGCTCTGGTCGACATGGGCTTCTGGTCGAAGCGGACCATCGTCGAGGACGGTCACCAGTACTGGCGCAGCTGGTTCCACTTCGACGGGGACTACCGGGTCGTACCCATCCACGTCCCGATCTTCCAGGACGCTGTGCAGGCAGGAACGTTCAAGGCCACGATGGTCGCCCAGTTCAAACAGCTCAGCCGCTGGTCGTACGGTGCCTCCGACGTGCCCTATGTCGGAGTGCGCGTCTTCGCCCCAGGAGCCCGCGTACCGTTCTGGCCGGGAGTGCTCCGGTTCTTCTCCCTGCTCGAAGGGCACGTCAGTCTCGCCTCGATCTCGATCATCATCGCCATCGGCGGGTGGATCCCCTTCGTCGTGGCCACGCAGACGGGGCAGGCATCCTCGTTGGTCGAGCGCATGCCGATGACCGTGGGCATCATTCAGCAGATCGGCATGATCGGACTCATCGTCTCCATCATCGTGTTCAACGCGCTGCTGCCCCCTCGGCCGATCCACGTCCCGCGCGAACGCCGCGTGACGATGTGGCTGCAGTGGCTGCTCTATCCGCTCACGCTGCTCGTATTCAATTCCTCGACCGCGCTGTACTCGCAGTGGTGCCTGCTCACCGGCCGCTACCGCGAACGCTTCGACGTCACCGAGAAGATGGCCGGCGGACGCTCCAACTGACCAGGTGCCGGCAAATCAACTGGTTCAAAGTGTGAGTGCCCGGATTTCAGGCTCCTCTCCTGCACTTTGAACCAGTTGTCACCTCCGTCGCCGAGGCGGTCGGTCGGCTGGCCGGAGCGCATACCCTATTTCCGTCGCCCGGTGCGAGGTCTACGCTGGGAACTGAGCCCCAGCGTTCACAGAGTCAACGGTGCCGCCGGTTCCCGGAGCCGCGGTGCCGTCGAGCCGAGGAGAGTGTCATGGCCGACACCGACACCCCACACACTGCCCGCACCGACACCGACACCCCACACACTGCCCGCACCGACACCGAGCATTTCGACTGCATCATCGGCGGAGGCGGGCCTGCTGGAATCGTGGCCGGCCTGCTGCTCGCCCGTGGCGGAGTGAAGGTCGTGGTGCTCGAGAAGCACGAGGATTTCTTCCGCGACTTCCGCGGTGACACCATCCACCCGTCCACTCTGCGACTGCTCGACGAACTCGGCCTTTACCACGAGTTCGCCCGCATTGCTCATCGCCGCGTAGAAGGAGTGACCCTGACCGGGCGAGGCGGCCAGGACATTCTGCTCGCCGATTTCACGCGGCTCAACCTGCCCCATCCGTTCATGACGATCGCGCCCCAGTGGGACTTCCTCAACCTGCTCGCAAAAGCGGGCGAGAACGACTCGAACTTCGACCTGCGGATGGGCGTCGAGGCCGCCTCGTTGATCTGGGACGGAGACCGTGTGGTCGGTCTCCGTGCCCGGAATTCGACCGTCGCCGAGGCGGCCCCACAGTCCGAAGATACCGACGTTCCCCACGGGAAACGTGCTGAACCCGCCACCGACGTTCCCACCCCGGCCACCCTCGAACTCCGCGCACCACTTGTCATCGCCGCCGACGGCAGATGGTCGAAGGCGCGCGCCGAGGCAGGGTTGTCCGTGAGGGAACTGCCGTCGACGATCGATGTGTGGTGGTTCCGCATCGACACCGAGGCGGTGCTGCCCGATTCCGTGGCCCCACGAGGTGGGAACGGAAAGGTCTTCGTCGCCATTCCGCGCGACGGGCACGTGCAGATCGCCCGCCTCATCCCGAAAGGCGCGGACGCGCGATTGCGCGCCGAGGGAATCGATGAGTTGCGTGATGCCGTCGCGGAGACCTATCCGCAACTCGCCGCGGACGTCGGCCGGATCGACTTCGATGACGTGAAGCTTCTCGACGTCCGCCGCAATGAGGCCGAGCAGTGGTTCGTCGACGGCCTGCTGTGCATCGGCGATTCCGCACACGCGATGAGTCCGCTCGGCGGGGTCGGAGTCAACCTCGCGGTGCAGGACGGAATCGCCGTCGCCCGGATTCTCGCCGAGCCGCTGCGTGCCGGGTCGGTGGGGACCGCCGAGCTGCGGCGACTGCAGCTGAGACGACTCCCGACCACTCGTGCCGTCGAACTCCTGCAGGCGGGCATCCATCGGATGGTCGAACCCGCCGTTCACGGGCACCGGCCCATCCGCCCGCCGGCGCCGTTGGAATGGCTGCTGAGGACCTTCCCCGCACTCACCCGCATCCCGGCGCGCATCCTCGGCGTCGGCGTCACTGCCGAACACGCCCCGGATTTCGCACGACGCGAGGAACCGGCATTCGAAGGAGCACGATGAGCCAGATCCTCCAACTGCGACCCTTGAATCCCGCCGATGAAACGGTGATGAGGGACTTCCATGAGCAGCTGCGGGCCGACGACTTCGCATTCCTCCAAGCCGAGGGCACGTGGGACGACATCATCGCCACCCACGAGCGCGAGGCTCGGGGAATCGATCTCCCGCAGGGCCGAGTACGCGCGGAATTCCTCGTTGCCGAGGTGGACGGGCGACCCGTGGGTCGCACCTCCATCCGATACAAACTCAACGACTTCCTGTTCGATCTCGGCGGGCACGTCGGATATGCGGTCGCCCCGGAATTCCGTCGCCGAGGATACGCCCAGCAGATCCTGTCCCGCTCGGTCGAACGTCTGCGATCGGCCGGAGTCGAGAGCGTGCTCGTCACGTGCGATGACACGAACATCGCCTCGGCAAGTGTGATCGAACGGTGCGGGGGAGTCCTCGAGGACGTGCGCGAAAACAGTGACGGACCGCCGAAGCGGCGTTATTGGATCGGCGCGGATTCCGGTTTTCCTCAATCGGCCTCGACGGTCAGCACTAGTGCCGCGGTGACGGCAGATCCGTAGAGTCGAAGACATGAACTCACTATTCGACTCCATCCGCAGAATCGGTTTCCGTCGCGGTCCCGACCGCATCCTCGGCGGTATTGCCGGGGGCCTCGCCGAGGTGACCGGCATCAACGTCTGGATCATGCGGCTCATCGTCCTCGCCTCGTTCCTCCTCCCCGTACTCGGAATCGGCGCTTACCTCGTCGCGTGGATCCTCACTCCGTGGCAGGACAATTCGATCCCGCTGCAGCAGGTCTTCGGCGGTCGCTCGATCGAGTGACACGCCTGAGCTGATCAGCGTTCGCTGTCCAGCTGCGCCATAAGCGCACTCGGGTAGCGATCGCCACGTACCTCGGTTCTGGAGAGGACCTCGTCGATCTCTGCGAGATCAACTGAACTCAGCTCCACCTCGGTGCTGCTCAGTGTCGCTCGTACCTGCTGGACGGTGCGCGAACCGACGACGGGGACGATGTCCTCACCCTGTGCTGCGACCCAGGCGATCGCCAGCTGGGGCAGCGTGATCCCCTTCGCCGAGGCGACCGAACCCAATGCCGATATGATCGTTTCGTTGTGTTCGAGGTTCTCCCCTTGGAAGCGGGGGAACATCGCTCGATTCCCGCCGGTCTTGCCCGCGAACAGTCCCTTCGCCAGCGCCCCGTAAGCAGTGATGCCGATTCCGAGCTCGCGGCAGGCGGCCAGGATCCCATTGGACTCGATGGAACGGGTGAGCAGTGAGTACTCGATCTGCAGGTCGCTGATCGGAGCGACCGTTGCCGCCCTGCGGATCGAATCCGCACTGACCTCGCTCAATCCGATCGACCGGACGTACCCGGCCTCGACGAGTTCGGCGATAGCCCCCACGGTCTCTTCGATAGGGATATTCGGGTCAAGGCGTGCCGGCCGGTAGACGTCGACATGATCTGCGCCGAGACGTCGCAGCGAGTAGGCAAGGGAGTTTCGGATTGCATCGGGGCGCGAGTCGAAGCCGATGAAAGATCCGTCAGGTGAGAGCACTGCCCCGAACTTGACCGAGAGGATGACGTCGTCACGGCTGCGCTGGCTCAGCGCACGGCCGATGAGCATCTCGTTGTGGCCTGCTCCGTAGAAATCGCCGGTGTCGATGAGGGTGCCTCCGGCGTCGAGGTAGGTGTGGATGGCGGCGATTCCCTCAGCGTCAGAGGTCGGGCCGTAGGCACCGGACATACTCATTGCGCCGAGGCCGGGCGATGTGGCGATGGGTCCTGCGGTGCCCAGTCGGCGATGGTCGATGGTCTGCGAGTTGTTTTCAATAGTCATGTCAATGAGCCTGCTCGCATTGAGCGCCGGTGAGAATGCTCTGTCGATCCAGGGACAAGTTGTCCCTGGCTACTGTCGGGCAGCAGGCAGATAATGGGGCGATGACTGATCGTTCGGGCCTCGCCGATTTCCTCCGCCGTCGCCGCGAGAGCCTGCGACCCGAAGACGTCGGTGTGGGCACCACGGTTCGCCGGCGCACGCCGGGACTCAGACGTGAGGAAGTGGCGATGCTCGCGGGCGTCTCCGTCGACTACTACTCCCGCCTCGAACAGGGCAGAGGAGCGACGCCGTCGGCCGGAGTCGTCAGCGCCGTCGCCCGTGCGCTGCAGTGCGACCGGGACCAGCGCGATCACCTGCTGCATCTCGCAGGACACCCGGTCCCGCCGCGCAGTTCGGACGGGCATATCCGGCCCGGGCTCATCGCCGTGGCGAATCGGCTCGTCGATGTGCCGGCCGTCATTGTCACCGACCTCGGCGAGGTCGTCTGGCGGAACCCGATAGGTCGTGCTCTGTTCGGCGATCTGCCGGAGGAGCCGGGACGTGAGAGGAATCTGATCTGGAAGTGGTTCGAGGACCCGGAGTCACGGCCGATGCCCGAAGAGGACTGGGACAGGATCTCGGCGACACATGTGAGCGATCTGCGGGCGACATACGCCAAGCGGTCGGGTGACCGGCGCGTGCGGGAGTTCATCGCCGACCTCATCGACATCAGCGAGGAGTTCGCCGGACTGTGGGAGCGGCACGACGTCGCGGTTCGCCATTCCGACATCAAAGCGATCGCCCACAAGGACGTCGGTCGACTCGATTTCCGGTGCGAAGTGCTTCTCACTCCCGACGATGACATCTCGCTGCTTGTCTTCTTGCCTCTCGAAGGCACCGAGACAGCGGGTCGTTTGGAGCTGCTCGGCGTCGTCGGGACACAGACTCTGGCCTCGGGGTGAGGTGCGGACCGAGTCAGCACTCGCGGGGAGCACTGCCGACCGATGCGCAAGAATGAAGGCATGAGCGAAAGCGAGCCCTCCGCACCGGCTAACCGCTACCCGGCCGCCGACGAGTGGCAGGCGGTCGACAGGTACTTCACTGACACTCTCGTCGGTGAAGACGACGCGCTCATCGCCGCACGCAGGTCAGGTGCTGCGACGTCAATGCCCAATGCCGAGGTCGCTGCCAACCAAGGAGCGTTCCGCGGACTCATCATCGCGCGACGACGGTGATCCGTACCCGAGAGCCGGATCTACCAGACTTGTGGAGCCCTGCGGTAATAGACGTCGATCGGATCCAGGTCCAGCGTCGGTGCGTCGAAGATCGTCCAGATGAGGAGAACGACCGTGATCGGGAAGAACGCGATCGCCAGATAGCGCGTCGTGCCCCTCCAGAATCCGACGCGTCTGCCGCTGTGCTTGAGCGTGACGACTCCGCACAGCGCCTGGCCGGGGGAGACGGTGCAGCCGTAGAGGGCTCCGAACACCAGTGCCATCAATGGATAGCTGGCGAGAGCAACTCCAGTAGCAGCATCGAGCGAGATGACTTTGATCCCGGCGAGGGCAATGGCGACACCGACGACCGTACCGGTGCAGAAGAGGACGAAGATCGCGTCGAGGACCCTCGCCCACCAGCGCCGAACCAATGGTGCCGGGGTCAGCGGACTGCGGTTGCGCCAAGGACCAGGGCCGTTGACGGCAAGCCCAGCTTGGGCGCGGTAGTTCGAACTCATTGTGCGTATCCTTCTCGCTGCTGACCGGTCGATGACTCCGACTCTATGCGGTTGCCGGCCCGCAGGGGGTGTTCGTCAGGCAACATCCTGTGCCAGTTCCGGTACAACCCTTCTCGACCGTCCGCGGTCGGTGGGAGAACTGAATCGTCTGCTGAAAATCTGCTGAAAATGATGCACCCCCGAAGCTCGCAGCTTCGGGGGTGCCATGTATCATGCCTGGTCAGGCTAGGTGGGCCCCGTGGGGATCGAACCCACGACCCGCGGATTAAAAGTCCGCTGCTCTACCAACTGAGCTAGAGGCCCCGCCCCATCACAAGCGCAGTACACAGGCCTGCTGACGCATGATGGAGACGAACCAATAGTAGAGGTTCGCGCCCGAATTACTCAAACCAGGAACCGCCGTCGGGAGGGAGTCCGTCGACTTCCTCCCGACGAAGCTCCGCGGCTCACTTCTCCAGTCCGCGCCGATCCTCAGCGGTGTACGTACGAGGCAGACCGTCCGGGGCCTCGAGATCCTCGGGATCCGTGGGCTCGATGACGTCGGACTCGATGGCCTTGTTCTTCTTGACCTTCCCGAGCAGGGCACGGATATTGCTCAGGCCCGCGAGCAGCTTCCGATCCTTCTTCGGCGCAACGTACTCGGGGTCGGTCTCGATGGGGAAGACCGTCGGCGCAGCACCGAAGGCCTCCTTCGATTCCCCAGCGACCTTCCGCGCCATCTGCGCATTCACCACGGCACCGATGACAGCGCCGACGCCGAAGGGCAGCAGCCGACCGACCAGCGATCCGCCAGCACGGGCGGCGAACTTGCGGATGAAGGTCTTGCGCAGCTTGCGCACGAGCAGATCGACCAGCGGGGCCGGAAGCTGCTTGGTCACGGTGGCGCCCCAGCTGCCGAACATCGACTCCACGCCGCCGTTCTGCTTGCCGAACTTCTGGATGAGGTTCTTCCCGTCCTTGCCCAGCATGAGGCCGAGCACCAGGGCGTTCGCCCGCTTGGCATCGGCCACCGGCAGTCCGTGGATCTCTGCGATGGCCTGCGCAAACAGTGCAGTGCCTTCCAGGAAGCCAGCGGTCTCGACGCTGGCGACACCCAGCGCGGCCGTCGTGCCCAACCCCGGAACGGCGGCGGTCGCACCGACCGCGGCTCCGCCCGAGGTCGTCAGGGTCAGATAGTGCCGGCGAATGATCGTGATGAGCTCTTCGGGGGTCGCGTCCGGATGCCGGCGGCGCAGACTGCGCACATAAGCCAGGGCGACGGGCCGCTGCACGGACAGCAGACGCGACAACATCGACTGGGCGCGGGGATTGAGGGTCCCATCGTCATTGACTGCCAACTTCGCAGCCTTGTCGAGACCCTTCTTCGCCACTGATGATTTTG
Source organism: Brevibacterium sediminis (assembly GCF_013623905.1). Lineage (GTDB taxonomy): Bacteria > Actinomycetota > Actinomycetes > Actinomycetales > Brevibacteriaceae > Brevibacterium > Brevibacterium sediminis. The sequence continues at coordinate 242,642 of NZ_JABKDD010000002.1, read as the reverse complement.
CCACGAGAGTTCCTCCTCGTTTCGGTCACTCGCGACTGCCGGTCGCAGTCACGAATCAGACCCAAGTTTAATAGCGTCCGTTGTGAGTCCCGGGAGCAGAACCTGACCGTGCGGCGAAAGCCCGAATGTGCTCCACGTCCTAGTCCGCGCACCCTGACAGGGACTAAACTGCCCTGACCATGTCACAGCGCGCATTCCACCGTCCCGTTCCCCTGGCCGACCTCGACTCCGTCGGTGCCGTCGACGATCCCGTCGCCCGTTCGGAGACCTCGCACGCCACCGCGGCACTGCTGCTCGGCGATGCAGAGGGAAACCGCGACGAGGCTGCCACCAGGCGCTTCGTCGAACTCGCCGATGACATCGGCTTCGAGATCATCGCCGAGATGTGGTCAGCCGCTCCCGCCGTCTCCGCACCCGGCGCACTGTGGCGCCTCTACGCCCTGCGCCAATGGATCAAGTCCGCACCTCGCGAACTCGCCGAGATGTTCTCCGACGGCCAACGCCGCGTCACCGAGGGCATCGGCTACGACGAGATCCTCGCCGGCGTCGAACTGCCCGCCGGACCCGACGAAGTGGCCCACGCCATCGACGAGATCCTCGTCGGCGCCTTCCGCGGTGACGTCGTCATTGCGCTGCTGCGCGCCTCCGCCTTCGTCGGCATCTGCGCGGCAGGCGCCGACGACCACGACACCGCCGTCCGCCTGCGCCAGCTCTCCCAAGACCTGTCCGACGCCGCGGTCGCCCATCGCCGAGGCGGCCTCGACTGATCCTCAGCTCGCCGGCAATCCCCTCGCCGAGGCGGCCCCGCCCGACCGAATGAGCGTGGTCCCCGTAGGGACCGGATATTCCCGCCCGACCACGACATCGACTGTGAGATTCTCAACGGACGAAGAGCCGCCTCGGCGGTGGATTCATGAGCATGAACGAGTATCGTAGGGGGTGGCCTTCGGGCCACCGGACGCTGGATCGCTGAAGCCCCGGGCTCCAAATTCAGCCGCTTCGAGCGGCCTTCCGCCGAGAGGCGCTCTCGGTTCAGCGTCCGGCACATATCATTGAGGCATCATGCATATTCGTCCGGCTTGTCCGGGCCCCGGGCAGGAGGAGCGCATGCGGCTCAAGCGGGTACCGCAGGACAAGGTGTTCTATGAGCGGCTGTCCGATCTCGTCTCACAGATGCGGCAGTGCAACCTGGTGCTCGCCGAACTCTCCGGAATCGAAATCAGCGAACGCCGCGACGTCGCCGACCGCCTCCGCGAGATCGGGGACAGGGCCGATGAGGACATGGGCGCGATGCTCCGCGCACTGCGCGAGAACTACATCACCCCGTTCGACCGCAACGACCTCTACCTGCTCAGCCACCACATGCGCGATATCTGCCACCGGCTGCACGGAGTCGGCTACGTACTCGCCTCCGGAGCCTTCGACCCGCTGCCCTCCGGCGTCCCCGAGACCCTGGCCGTGCTGTCGAATCAGACGGACCACACCTCGCGGATGATCACCCGACTGCCGGGCAAGCTCGACCAGTGGGACTACGTCGACGCGATCAACCGACTGACCTACCAAGTCGAGAGCCTGCAGTGGCGGATGTCGGACGCGGTGCCGAACTCCAAACGGGGACTGACGTATATGGCGGCCGTGTCCCAACTCGGGCAGGCCTTCGTCCGGGCCGCCCACGGGTTCACCGAACTCGGCAAGGTCGTCGCAGCCATCGCGATCAAGGAGTCGTAGTCCGTGGAGCTGCTCTTGGCGGCAGTCGTCATCGCCGCGGTGATCTTCGCCGGCTCGAACGGATTCCACGATGCCGCACTGACCGTCGGCAACGCGGTCGTCGGGCGAGCGATGCGACCCGGCTGGGCGCTCAGCCTGGCCGTCATCTTCAACTTCATCGGTGCGCTCCTCGGTGAGGGAATCGCCATCGTCGTGGCCAACCAGATCGTGCTCTTCTCCGGTTCGACAGACCTCATCCTGACCACCTTGCTGATCGCCTTCGTCGCAGCGACGACGTGGAGCCTGTTCACCTACTATCTCGCGCTGCCTGTGTCGTCGACCCACTGTCTCATCGGCGGTCTGCTCGGCGCGGGAATCGTGTTCGGCTTCTCCGTCAACACCGGTGAAGCGATGGACTCAGTGGTGTGGCCGCTGGTGCTCTCACCGATCCTCGGGTTCATTCTCGCGTGGGTGCTCACGCTCATCCTGTCGAAGTCGCTCGCCTCCACTCCGCCCAAGCCGCTTTTCCGGGGTGCGCGCATGGTCGACTCCGTGCTCACGGCGGCCCTGTCGCTTGTCCACGGGGTCCAGGACGCGCAGAAGATCGCGGCCCTCGTCATGGTCGCCATTCTCGCCGTCGACACGCAGCAGCACGATGTCCTCTCCGTGGTCGACATCTCTTGGCCGGTGCGCCTCCTCATCGCCGCGGCTCTGGCTCTGGGCACCGGATTGAGCGGGTGGCGAGTGGTCCAGACACTTTCCGTGCGCATGGTCCGCCTCGATCCCCTCAAATCCTCCATCGCCGATGGCGCGGCCACGATCCTCATGTACACCGCAGCTCTGATCATGCGGGTTCCGGTGTCGCTGACCTTCGTCCTCGGCTCATCGATCCTCGGCACCCAATACGCCGGGCGCAAGGGCCACGCCAGAGCCCGGTACTTCGTGCCGATGTTCGCCGTCTGGCTCCTGACGATCCCGGCCGCCGCGCTGTTGGCCGTGGTGCTCGGGTGGATCGTCAAGGCCTCCGTCGGGCTCTGACAGGCCACCCGGTTCCTGCTGTTCGCTGACGCCGGAGCCGAGCCCGGGAGCGCGAGGCGCCCGGGCTCGGCTCTGACGAAATCGCTGACATCGGTGCCGACCAATCAGCCCCGAGGCTTCCGCCCGAATACGAAGCCGGTGGTGATCATGGCCGCGGCGAGGACAAAGTGCAGCCAGTTGTCGGCGGTGTTGAGCCCGACGAAGTTGCCCATCGACTCCATCGGAATCACCATTCCGTAGATCCACAGCACCGCATAGATGATTCCGCCGACGACGAGGTAGTTCTTCGCCAGCGCACGTGAGCGGAGTCCGAGCATCCCGACGACTCCGAAGAGCAGGTGGACGATGTTGTGGAGCACCGTGACCTGGAAGAGGCCGAGCAGTGCAGCGTCGGTGTGGTGTCCGGCGAAGCTGATCGAGCCGAGATTCGCGGTGATGCCCGGGACGAAGCCGAGGATCCCCACGAGCAGGAACACTGCGCCGAAGAGCCCGGAGACCATCTGCACCTGCGAACGCGCACCGCGTGCAGCGGCGGGCGACTGTGACGACATCGAGATATTCATGACGATCCTTTCCCAAAGATAGCTGGTATCGGTGATTCGGAGCAGATGCCGATTCGGATGGCCGACGGGCGAAACTTTCCGGCCGCCGTCTCATGTCGGCCCGCCGCTGTAGTCTGGTGGCAATGGGAGCTTGGGCGGCGAAGCTGTGGCGCAGACTGCTGGTCCTTCTGATCGGCGGGGTCATCGCCGTGCCCTATATTGCGGTCATCATCTGGGCCGTCTCCGCGTGGAACGAGGTCAGCGACCGGTCTCTGGCGTTCAGCATGCTCGCCTTCAGCGCCGTCGTCTTCGTGCTGTTGTGCATACCCGCGTTCCTTGCCGTCATCCGCGCACTCGAACGGACCCTGGCCGAGCAGCTCCTCGAACTGTCCATCCCCATCCCGCCGAGGCGGCCGACCTGGTCCGATCGCCTCCGCGGTGCCCTGTTCTACTTCGGCCACGCCTTCGCCGGTGCCCTGCTCCTGATCACGGTCGTCGTGGTCCTTCCTTCCGTGCTCCTGATGGTTGCGGACCCACAGCAGGCCTCGGAACTGTCGAACGGACTCCTCGGCATTGCGGGCTCCCCAGCCGGGGCGACTGCTGGATCGCCGGCCGGAAATGCCGATCCGTCGGCCGGCACCGGTGCCGAGTCCGTCGTCGTCCTGTCCGCCGGGCTCGTGCAGATCCTCGCACCCGTGATCCTGCTTCTCCTCACGGCCACGATCATCGCCGAAGGCTACTTCCTGCCTCACTACGCACAGATCCTGCTCGGCCCCTCGGCCGCTGACCGGGCTGAGCTCGCCGGGGCCGAGCGAGTCCGTCGGTTCCGTCGCACCGTCCTCGCCCGCGAAGTCCACGACTCGATCGGTCATGCCCTGACCGTGACGATGATGCAGGCAGCTGTGGCCAAACGTGCCCTGCACCAGGATCAGATACTCGCCGAGGCGGCCGTCGACGAGATCGCTCGCACCAGCCGTGAGGCGGTGGCCGAGTTGGACCATGTCCTCGCCCTGCTGCGTGCGGAGGCCGACGGCGCAGTCAGCGATGAAAGCACCGCAGGCGACGCCGACGCCCTTGGCGTTGCTGATGCCATCGATGGTGCCGATGCCCTCGATGGCGCCGAGAGCGAAGCAGTGGAGGGCGGAGAGCTCGCGGGGGACGGTGACAGCGGAAGTGCGGGGCCGCCTCGGCGAGCAATGCTCGATATCACCCGATTGGCCGAGGAAGCCCGTGCGATCGGGCACCCCACCCGACTGACGGTCAGCGGGGATGCCACCGGACTGCCGCCGACCGTGGTCCACGAACTCCACCGGATCGTGCGCGAGGCGGTGACGAACTCGCTGCGGCACGCAACGACGCCCGGCCTCGATGTGGCCGTCGACATCGGCGCCGACTGCGTACAAGTGGTCACGCGCAATGCCGGCGCGGCCACCGGCCCGGTGCTCGGCTCATCGGAGAAGGGACGGGCCGAGGGGAAGGCGGCGGCTGACGCGAAAGCGGCGGGCGATGCGAAGGGGATTGCCGGTGCGAAGGGGGCGGCCGCCTCGGCGAGGCAGTCACGCGGACTCGTCGGCATCGGTGAGAGGGCTGCTCTGTTCGGTGGGAGCGCCGACTGGGGAATCGAGAACGGACAATGGATTCTGCAGGTGAGACTGCCGTATTCGGAGGGACAGATGCCATGACCATTTCGGTGATCCTCATCGATGACGAGCCTCTCGTGCGTGCGGGTCTGGCCGCGATCATCGACTCCGACCCGGGACTCGAGGTCGTCGGGGAGGGCGATGACGGGACGGAAGCACTCGATCTGGTGACTCGGCTGGATCCTGATGTCGTGGTGATGGATGTGCACATGCCCCACCTCGACGGATTGGAGGCAACGCGGCTGCTTATGAGCAGGCAGGAGCCGCCTCGGGTGCTCATCCTCACGACCTTCGACAGCGATGACTACGTCTTCGAAGCTCTGCGCGTGGGCGCTGACGGCTTCGTCCTCAAACGCGCTCAGCCGTCCGAACTCGTCCGGGCGGTGCATATCGTGGCCGGGGGAGATGCGCTGCTCTATCCGCAGAAGATCCGGGACATGGCAGCACGGTCTCACCGAGCTGTCGATGTGGTGAGTTCTGCTGGGCTGAGCAGGCGGGAACAGGAAGTCCTCACCCTCATGTCGAGAGGAATGAGCAACGCCGAGATCGCCGGGGAGATGTTCCTCGGGGCGGAGACGGTGAAGACCTATGTCAGTTCGCTGCTGTCGAAGCTCGGTGCCCGTGACAGGACACAAGCGGTGATCAAGGCTTTCGAATCGGGGTTCGTCGAGACCTGACCCCAAAGTGAGCAGGCGGGAGGGCCGTTCACCCGCCCAGTGTGCATTCACCCTCTCGGGAACCGGATTCACCCTTGTGGGGGAGCCCCCGGCGGGCCTTCGGGGACGAGCCTGGAGTCATGACACAGAAACAGCTCACTCATATAGTCAACCATCCGTCACCACAATCCGATCTCACCGTTCGCGCAGGACTGGCCGCCGCCTCGGCGTGGTCGCTCTTCCTTCTCGTCATGTCGGTCCTCTGGGGGTTGGGGATCGTCGCCTCACCCCTGGCCGGATCCGAGGAGTGGACGTTCACGTCGATGATCGCCGCACTCCCGGGACCGTTCGCGGGTCTCATCATCGGCTCCGTCTCCCTGCTCAGCTTTGTCGGCTCGGCGGCCCTGCTCACCGCGACCCGCCTGCGGCAGCGGCTTTTCGACAGAGGCGGGGCACGCGTTCTCGGGGTTGTCGTTCTGGCCTTCGCCGCCGTGGTCACGGTCATGCTCACCGACACCTTGCTGCTGGCCTACCTCGGCTATGCGCTCAGCCTGCAGTTCCCACCAATCCCGGCTCCGGTGATCTGGCAGGGAGTCATGCTGCTTGGTCCGCTGTTGTGGATCATCGTGTGGGCCGGTGCGGAGAAGACCAGTCGTCGGATTCACGAGGACAGTCATCGTCATTCGACCGAGACCGTTCATGTTGAGGATTCCGCCGCCGGTCACAGGCGTGCAGACGTTGACGGTACCGGACGCGTGGGGAGATCGACGTCGGTCACCGCAAGCGCGAAGATCGCCGTCGTCGTGGCGGTCATCGTGCCGGGCTTCTATGCCCTGACGCGGGTCCTCTGGGCCGTGGGAATTCCCTTCGGCCTGAGTGAAGGTCTCTACGACGAAGGCCAGCGTGTCGGACTCTGGCATTCGGGACTCGCGCTCGCCTTGGCCGCCATCGGTGGAATCCTGCTCACCCTCGGTCTCATCCAGAGATGGGGAGAGCGGCTGCCAACATGGCTTGGTCCTCTGGGCGGAAAGCGAGTGCCGATCACTCTGGCGACGATTCCCGCGACGATCGTGTCGCTGGCGATCTTCACCGGCGGAGTCGGCCTGGTGCGCACAATCTTCTCGGGGACCCCCGAAATCTTCGCCGACAGCTGGTGGGTGACGATCGGGCCGACGCTGCTCTTCCCGCTCTGGGCCGTGGCGCTCGGCTGGGCGACCTTCGCCTACCGGGAACGTCGGCTGGCTGCCGAGGCGGGTGCGTCCGGCGATGTCTGAGCTGTCTTTTCGAATCTTCGATGTCTCCTGCGGGCGGATCCACCTCGAATAAGCTGACGATCTCGAGGTGGATCCACCCGCTGGATCAGCCGGGGAACGGCCCGTAGGTGGCCAGCAGGTTGCCCTTGCTGGTCCGCTGCACGTCCTTGAGCTCCAAGCGAGTCGTCGTTCCACCCTCGAAGAGGGACCGTCCGCTGCCGGCGACGACCGGGTGGATGGCCACCGTCAGCTCGTCGACGAGGTTCGCTTCGACGAGCTGACGGACGATCGACATCGATCCCTCGACAGCGATCTTGCCGCCGTCGCCGGCTTTGAGCTCGCGGACGAAGTCGACGAGCTCGCCCTGGATGAGAGTCGAGTTCTCCCAGCTGAGATCGGCCTGCGACAGCGTTGTCGAGGCGATGTGCTTGGGAGTCGAGTTGATGAAGTCGGCGAACGGTGCGTCCTCGCCTTTTGTGTGGTTCGGCCAGTAGCCCTCCCACTCCTGATAGGTGACACGGCCGAGGAGGCAGTCGTCGACGCCGCCGATGGCCGTGGTCATCCACTCGCCCATCTCCTGGTCGAAGGAATCGAATTGGAAGTTGAACGGATCGGATGCGATCCCGTCGAGTGACTGGAACAGTGCGGCGATGACAGTGCGGGACATGGTGATCTCCTCATCGAGTTGTCGTGCGGGCCGTTGCGTTTCCTGAGGGCTGTGGTTCCGCAGCCCAGAAAGTTCAGAAAGTGAACTATGGTTTCAATAGTGAACTGATATTGCTATGCTGTCAACCATGAAGTCGTACGGACAATTCTGCGGTCTGGCTCGGGCAGCCGAGGTGCTGGGGGAACGGTGGTCGCTCATCATCCTCCGCGACCTCCTCGTCGGTCCGAAGCGCTTCAACGAGCTTCGACAGGGAAATCCCGGCATCCCCTCGAACCTGCTGACCACGCGGTTGCGCGAACTTGAGGCCGCCGAGATCATCGAGCGCGGCATCGACGGACGCAACGTCGTCTACCGCCTCAGCGACTACGGTTCGGATCTTAGTCCGGTGCTCATTGAGCTCGGCCGCTGGGGTGCACGGCGGATGGCTGAGCCCCGCGAGGGCGAGGTTCCGACGGACTCCTCTCTGGCCGCGGCTTTGCTGACCGCGCGCACCGACGCCCGAGTCCGACCCTTCACAGTCGAAATCACTGCCGGCCCCGCGACGGCTCATGCGACCGTGAGCGAGCGCGGTGTGGAGGCTGCGGAAGGGGCCCAGGCAGAAGCTGACCTGAGGATCGAAGGTCCCGGGCTGCGCGACCTGCTTGCCGATGGCGCAGCCGAAGCCGCACGAGAGGAAGGGGCGATCACGGTCGACGGCGACGAATCCCTGCTGGTCGATTTCGCCTCGGCCTTCCGTGCTCCCCGCGACGAACCAGCGGCCGGCTAGGAGGCAACGCCGCGTCGTCCTCGAACAGCTTGTCGCCGCTCCCTCGTCTGCGACGGTTCCGCCGACTCCTCACCTACGACGGTTCCGCCGGTCTGCCCGTCGGTGTCGCAGCAGAGTGACCAGGGCGTGGAGAAGCGCGGGTGCCGAGGCGATGAGCAGCAGAACGCCGCCAACCGTCATCACCGGCAGCAGGATCGACCCGCCGATGACGAAGCCGGTGAATAGAACGGCCGAGATCACGCCGCGCGCCAGCTGTTCGAGCCCTTCCACCCGACGATCGAGCTTCGGCGTCGACACCGTGAGCTCGCCGTCTTCGACCTTCGTGACCAGTGCGTCGAGGCGTCCGGGCAGGCTCAGGGTCAGACGCACGAGGTTGAGCGCCTCCTTCGTCGCCGAGCCGGCGACTCCTCCCGGTGAGTCGCTGATGAGGCCGCGTGCATAGGGTTCGACGACCTCCCAGATGTTGAACCGGGGATCGAGTGAGCTGCACAGACCAGAGACCATGGCGAGCGCACGGATGATGAGGAAGAGGTTCTCCGGCAATTGGACCGGAAGGTCGCGGACCACCGATTCGAAGTCCCTGGAGAAGGCCCGCAGCTCCTTTTCGTCGACCTCGCGCAGCTGAGCGAATCCCATCCCGCCGAACCGGGAGAAGAGCTCGGTCAGTGCGCGTTCGAGCTCCGCGGTGTCCGCGCCGTCGAGCAGCACCCCGATGAGTTCGACGCTCGTGACCAGGCGGTGGGAATCCCTGGTGGCCACGGCGATGATGAGTTCACGCAGCCCCGAGCGCAGATCCTCAGGAACGTGGCCCATCATTCCGAAGTCGACGAAGGTCAGGTGCCAGCCGACCCCCGCCGAGGCGGGATGCCCGGTCGAGGTGTGCGTTTCCCCTGTCGGCGGTGAGCCACCCATGTGCTCGGACGCCGGAGAGACACCCGAGCGTTCGACCGCTCCAGTTCGGTCGGGAGTGACGAAGATGTTGCCGGGATGGGGATCGGCGTGGAAGAAGCCGCCGCGGAAGAGCTGATCGAACATCGTGTGCGCGAACGCCGAAGCCACCTCGCGTGGATCGATCCCTGCCCGGCGCAGCGCCGCGACATCGTTGATCTTGATCGCCGAGACATCCTCCATGGTGAGAACCTGGGTCGTGGTCTGCCCCCAGACGATTCGCGGGGCCTGCGTCGGACCGGGCGAACCCGATGCCGAACGCTCGGCATCGTCCGCGAAGCGTGCGGCTTCGGTGGTGAACTGTTCCGCATTCGCCGCCTCGTGGAGGTAGTCGATCTCCTCGAGGCTGACATGGGCGAACTCCTCGACCAGCCCCGGCATATCGACCCGGCTGGCGATGAACCCGACGCGGGAGAGCCACCCTGCGATCCGGCGCAGTGTTCGCAGATCCACCTCGACGACGTCGGCGATGCCGGGGCGCTGGACCTTGACGACCACCTCGGTGAATCCGAGCTCGGCGGCCACATCCGGAGTCAGGGTGGCCGAATGAGCCTGGCCCAGTGATGCCGCGGCCAGCGGTCGGGGGTCGAAAGTGGCGAAGGCGGTGGTGAGTCGCATACCCAGCTGCGCCTCGGCGAGGGGCCTGATCCCGTCGAAGGGAACCGGCGATACTTCGTCCTGCAGGTCTGCCAGCTCTGCGGCGACCTCGGGCGGGAGGACATCCATGCGGGAGGAGAGGAACTGGCCCACCTTGATCATCAGCCCGCCGAGATCGATCGCCAGCGCCCTGAACTTCCTGGCGGTCGACTGCCAGCGCTCCACTCGTCGTCGGGCGGCCAGGCGACCCAGACCGATGCGAGGCAGGACGAGCTCGAACCACCAGGCCATGGCCATCTGGGCCGCGGCAAAGCGCAGGATCCGGGACGACCGGGACCGCAGCGCTCGCTTCCGGTCGGGAAGACCCTGGCCAGGGCCGACAGTGTCTGCTCCGCTGTGCTCACCGGCTTCTCGGCCGAGCTCATCCGGACTCACGTTTCTCTGTTCGGCTCCCGTCGACATCGCTCAGTCCCGAGCGAGGATCGAATACAGCCTGCGTTTGGTCTCTTCCAGCTCGGTGACCGCCTCTGCGACCTGCTCCTTGCTGCCCGAACGTCCGACCTGAGCGGCGGCCTGTGCCAACTCGACCCCGGCCTTGGCCAGTGTGGCCGCGCGCGGAGTCTCTCTCCTGCCGACCGATTCCCACGGGGCGGCGGAATCGGAGTCGGCCTCGACGTGCTCGCGTCCCGCCTCGGTGAGGGAATAGGTCTTGCGTCCGCTCGACGGCTCCGCATTGATGAGACCCTCGTCCGTGAGCAGCTGCAGCGTCGGATAGACCGACCCGGGGCTGGGCTTCCAGCTGCCGCCGCTGCGTTCCTCGATCTCCTGGATGATCTGGTATCCGTGCATCGGGGCCTCTGCCAGCAGCGAGAGGATTCCGGCACGGACGTCACCGCGGTTCATGCGGGCAGGCTGTTTGGGGGCGAAGGATGAGCGCAGCTGCTCGAACGCCTCCCAGATGCTAGCGCTGCCCCGGTCGCCGCCTCGGTGATGGGAGCTTCCGTGGGTGAATGGCTCGTTCATGATGACCTCCCTGGTCTGATGACACCGCAGTACCCCGCTGATTGCACGAAGTTCACTGCCCTGACGATATGTAACGATATATCGCCGATGTGTTGTCGGGAAGACCATGAGGTCGTCTGCGGAGGCAACTCACTGCGCGCGTTCAGGGTGACGTGACGACCGACCTGCCAGCGCCCTGCGCGATCCCCGAGGCGACTCTGCGCGAGTGCCCTACCGCCCGAAGTCGCGTCCGGCGGACCTGCCAACGCAAAGTGGTCGTTCTGGTCACGTTCCGCTGAGCAGAGCGTGACCAGAACGACCACTTATAGAGGCATGCGCCGCCGATTATAGAGGCATGCGCCGCCGAGACGGCACCCGCCCCGAGGGGCGCCCGCCGTTTGGGCGAGCCTTCAAATCATCCGAAGCGACCGGAGATGTAGTTCTCGGTCTCTTCCTTGTCCGGGTTCGAGAAGATCGTCGAGGTCTCGTTGAACTCGATGAGCTTTCCGGGCTTGCCGGTGCCGGCGATGTTGAAGAACGCGGTCTTGTCGGACACACGAGCGGCCTGCTGCATGTTGTGCGTGACGATGACGACCGTGTACTTGTCCTTGAGGTCGTTGATGAGGTCCTCGATCGCCAGGGTCGAAATCGGGTCGAGAGCCGAGCACGGCTCGTCCATGAGCAGGACCTCGGGTTCGACGGCGATTGCGCGGGCGATGCACAGACGCTGCTGCTGACCGCCGGAGAGACCCGAACCGGGCAGGTTGAGGCGGTCCTTGACCTCGTTCCAGAGGTTCGCGCCGCGCAGGGCACGTTCGGTGAGATCGTCGGCCTCGGTCTTCGACAGGCGCTTGTTGTTCAGGCGCACACCGGCGAGCACGTTCTCCTTGATGCTCATCGTCGGGAACGGGTTCGCCCGCTGGAAGACCATGCCCACCTCGCGGCGGACGTTGACCGGGTCGACGCCGGCGCCGTAGATGTCATTGCCGTCCATGAGGACCTCACCGGAGACGCTGGCGCCGGGGATGACTTCGTGCATGCGGTTCAGCGTGCGCAGCACCGTGGACTTGCCGCAGCCGGAGGGCCCGATGAAGGCGGTGACGGAGCGCGGCTTGATCTGCATCTGCACTCCGTCGACGGCGCGGAAGTCGCCGTAGAAGATGTCGAGATCCTTGATGTCGATCTGCTTGGACATTGTGTTTCCTATCCGTGGAAATGGGTGAGTCTGGAGGTCTGTGGGCAGTCGCCGGTCAGCGTCCGGCCTTCGGTGCGAGCACCTTCGCGATGATGCGGGCGAGCAGGTTGAGCACCATGACGAGGGCGACGAGCACAAGGGCTGCGGCCCAGGCGCGTTCCGAGCTGGCCAGGGCGGCGGCTCCCGGCGAGACCGGGCGCAGCTGCGAGTCGTAGATGAACGTCGGCAGCGTCGACATCCAACCGGAGAAGAGGTTCCAGTTGAGCGTCTTGGCGAACCCGGCGGTGACCATGATGGGTGCCGTCTCACCGATGACGCGGGCGATGGCGATGGTGACACCGGAGAGGATTCCCGACACCGAGGTGGGCAGAACGATCTTCACGATCGTCTTCCACTTCGGCACGCCGAGTGCGTAGGAAGCCTCGCGCAGGTCCATCGGCACCAAGCGGAGGATCTCCTCCGTATTGCGCACGACGATCGGGATCATCAGCACCGACAGCGCCACGGCCGCGGTGAAGCCGGTCTTCGCGATTCCGGCCGCGCCGGGCAGGAGCACGTTGGCAATCGTGGAGAACAGTGCGAAGGCGAAGAGACCGGCGACGATCGAGGGAATACCGGTCATCACGTCGACGAGGAAGGTGATCGCCTTGCCCAGGCGGTTCTTGTTCGAGTATTCGACGAGGTAGATGGCGGTGAGGACGCCGATCGGAATCGAGATCACGCAGGCGGCGAGTGTGATGAGCACGGTGCCGACGATGGCGTGGTAGAAGCCGCCGGCCAGAGTGGCCTCACCGGCGACGTACTGCTGATCGAGGACGCCCTTCATGCCGAGCATGGTGCGGGTGAGCAGGTCACCGCTGATGGCGGCCCCGCCCTTGGACACGGTCAGCCACAGCAGCGAGATGAGGGGAACGCATGCGAGGACGAACGTCGAGGTGACGATGGTGGTCGCGATCCGGTCGACGGCCTTGCGGCGGCCTTCGTAGGACGCGGAGACCGCGAACACGGCGATCGCGTTGATGAGGCCGGCGAGGACGGCCACGACGGGGATGTTGAAGCCGCCGAAGGCGATGAAGCTGATGACGATCGCCACGAGGATCGAGGCGACGGCGACGATCCACGGGGTGGCCTTCGGGAGCTGTTTGGAGGTGAGCTTCGCCGGTTTCGACACGGCCGCCTCGGTGGTGGTGTTCATGGTGGTCATTGGTCTCAACTTCCCTTCACCGAGGTGCGGGCGACGATGGCGCGGGCTCCCATGTTCACCAGCAGGGTGATGACGAAGAGCACGAGGCCGACGGTGATGAGCTCGGACAGGCGCAGTCCCGCGGCCTCGGGGAAGTTCTGCGCGATCTCGGAGGCGATGGTCTGGTTGCCGCTGACGACGAGCGAGGCGGTGAGGACGCCGGGCGAGAGGATCATGGCCACGGCCATGGTCTCACCGAGGGCGCGGCCGAGGCCGAGCATCGTGGCCGAGACGATTCCCGACTTGCCGAACGGCAGCACGGCCATGCGGATCATCTCCCAGCGGGTGGCGCCGAGCGCCAGCGCCGCCTCTTCCTGCAGGCGCGGGGTCTGGAGGAAGATCTCGCGGGTCAGCGAGGTGATGATCGGCAGGATCATGATCGAAAGCACGAGCGAGGCGGTGAGCAGTGTGCGGCCCGTCTGCGACACGGAACCGTCGGCGGCCGGAGCGAAGATCGGAATCCAGCCGAACCACTTCGACAGCCACAGGTAGAAGCCGGTGAGGTTGCCGGCCAGAGCGATGCCCCACAGGCCGTAGACGACCGAGGGGATGGCGGCGAGCAGGTCGATGACGTAGCCGAGCACCGGAGCGAGCTTGCGCGGGGCCATGTGGGTGGTGAACAGCGCGATGCCCAGCGAGAAGGGAGTCGCGACGATCAGTGCGATGGCCGCGGAGATGAGCGTGCCGATGACCAGCGGCCAGACGTAGGAGAAGAAGCCCTTGCCGCCGGTGATCTGGGAGGGGTCGCTGATCTGCGCGGTGATGGTGTCCTTCGACTGTGCGAGAAGGAACAGGGCGACTCCGGCGAGGATCACCAGGATCAGGATGCCGGCGATGAGCGTGGCGGCCGAGAAGATGCGGTCGCCGGGTCGGACGACGGCCTTCTGCTGCCGAGTTGCCGGACTCTGCGGCGGCTTCTGCCCGGATTCGGGCGTGGAGCCGGGCCCTGTGGGGCCTGACTCAGTGGTCTGTGTGCTGATCGGCACAAGTACTCCTCATGTGACTTGTGGTGAAACCGGGGTGGTTCCACAGGCGCGGAAAAGCGGCGCAGGGCTTCTGCGCCGCTCCCGACTGGCTATATCTCCAGGTCAGAGACTGAAATCAGCCTTCGACCTTGATCGAGTCGATGACTTCTTCGATCTGCTTGCGCAGGTCGTCCGACAGCGGTGCGGACCCGGCGGAATCGGCAGCGGACTTCTGTCCCTCTTCCGAGACCACGAACTTCTCCCATGCCTTGACCATGTCCACGGTCTCCTGGTCCTTGTAGGACGAGCAGACGAGGTGGTAGGAGACGAGCACGATCGGGTAGGCGCCGGACTCGGTGGTGTCGCGGGCCAGGTCGAAGGCGAGGTCGCCTTCGCTGCGGCCTTCGACCTTCTCGGATGCGTCGACGACCTTGGTCGCGGCTTCCGGGGAGAGCTCGACGAACTCGTCGCCGACCTTGACCTTGGCGGTGGAGAGCTCACCGACGGCCGAGGCATCCGCGTAGCCGATGGCTCCGTCGGTGTCGGAGACGGTCTGGATGACACCGTCGGTGCCCTGAGCGGCCTCGCCGCCGTACTCCTTCGGGAAGTTGCCGTCGACCTCGGCGTCCCAGTCCTTCTCGGCGGTGGCCTTGAGGTACTCGGCGAAGTTCTCGGTGGTGCCCGAGTCATCGGCGCGGTGAACGGCGGTGATCTTGAGGTCCGGAAGCTCGGCATCCGGGTTGTCGGCCTTGATGGCCTTGTCGTTCCAGTTGGTGATGTCGCCCTTGAAGATCTTCGCGATCGTTTCGGGGGAGAGGTTGAGCTCGTCGACGCCCTTGACGTTGAAGGTCACGGCGATGGGGGAGATGTAGACGGGGAACTCGTAGGCTCCGTCGGCGCCGCAGGCTTCCTTTCCGGCCTTGACCTCGTCATCGTCGAGGTGGGCGTCGGATCCGGCGAACTGCGCGTTGCCGGCGAGGAACTGTTCACGGCCGGCACCCGATCCGTCGGGGGAGTAGTTGACGGTCACGCCGGAGTTCTGCGAGGTGAAGTCCGCTGTCCAGGCATCCATCGCGGCCTTCTGCGAGGAGGCGCCGATGCCGGTCAGGGTGCCCTGCAGGTCACTGCTGCCGCCGGATGCCTCTTCGCCGGTGGCGGACTGTCCGCCACCGCAAGCCGAGAGGGTGATGGCGCCGACCGCGAGGATCGCAGCGGAGGGGGCGAGATGCTTCATCTTCACGAAGATGCCTTTCATGTTTGTGGACACAGCTCGAGAGTTCTCGATTGCTCGTCATCCACGCTAAGGATCACGCGTGAAGTGCAAGGAGTTGAAACGTGAATGGAAGGTGAATGAGGGGCGAAGGGTTGGAACCGCTGTGAGTGCTCGATCACAGACTTCGTCGGTTTCATGAAAGGATCATTGTCGGGACCGGCATTCGCTCGCCGAGGCGGCCCGTTCCGTACGTGTGTAAGTTCGCCGAGGCGGGCCGCCCAGTACGCATGCTCGACCTTGAGAATCGGCTCGCTGGCGGGTCGTGCGCCTCGGTCAGCTGTCGATGGGGCGGACGCGTTCGATCTCGACGATGCGCGGCACCGGACCGGGGCGCACATAGGCGATGAGGACCTCACCGGGCTTGAGGTACGGATCGTCCTTCGGCAGCTTCGCCTCTACCCGTTTCGGGGCATGAGCCGCGTAGACGGAGAAGATCGTCGGCAGCACCGGCCGGTGCGTGCAGTAGATGACTGGTTTGCCCTTCGCCAGCAGCTTCTCGATATAGCGGGCGGTCTTGTCCGGGTTCGCAGCGGTGGCCTTCTCGCTGAGCGTCGACACCTTCTTGATCGACTTGCCCGTCGCCGCCGACAGCGGAGTCAGCGTCGCCATGCAGCGCTTCCACGGACTCGAGACGAGCTTGCGCACGCCCCAGGCTCCCAGCAGCCCGGTCAATGCCATGGCCTGTCGGGTGCCGAGCTTGAGCAGAGGCCGCACATGCTCTGTCTCGTACCACTTCGCACGTGGGAACGCCTTCCCGTGGCGGACGAGGATGAGCGGCCACGCCCGCAGTGCGTCCGTCTCAGCGAACTTCTCCAGCGCGTCGAGCTGTTCCCGGTCCGCGAAGGACGTCAGCTTCGACCGGGCCTTGTCGACAGGGAACCAGCCGGCGGTGTCGACCTCTCGCTTGTTCACCGGGGCGAAGTCCGCTTCGTCCTTGACCTCGGCCGACCAGTAGAACACCTTCTTCAGCGTGTTCTTGCCGACCGTGTACTCGGCCGACGGCAAGGGGATGCCGAGGTGGATGTCGAACCCCGTCTCCTCCTTGACCTCGCGGATCGCAGCCTCCGGCAGGGTCTCACCCGGATCGACCTTGCCCTTGGGCCACGACCAGTCGTTGTACTTCGGGCGGTGGATGAGCACCACCTCGAGGCCTTTCGAACCGTATCTCCAGCAGACCGCCCCGGCGGCAAGGACATCGGCGGTGACGCGCGATGACGCCTGTGCCGAGGCGACCTCGGACCGGCTCACGCCTCATCCCCGATTCGCCGACGCTTCCGGTGCCGACGGATGAGCTCCGTCTGATAGTCGGCGAGGATGCTGCCCTCGTCGTCGTGAGTCCGCCGGGTCCATCTGCCGTCACCGGACAGATCGAATGCCGAGGTGGTCGGGGCGAAGACGAGATCGAAGAGTTCGATGATCTCCGCCCGGTGACCGTCATCGACGATCTGCACGAGCGCTTCGACTCGACGGTCGAGGTTGCGGTGCATCATATCTGCCGAACCGATGTAGACGATCGGGTCGCCGTTGTTGCCGAAGACGAAGGCGCGGGAGTGTTCGAGGAAGCGTCCGAGCACGGAACGCACGGTGATGTTCTCGCTCAGACCTTCGATGCCCGGGCGCAGAGCGCAGATTCCGCGGACGAAGACTTCGACGGCGACCCCGGCCTGGGATGCCCGGTAGAGGGCGTCGATGATGGCTTCGTCGACGATCGAGTTGACCTTGATCCGCACCTGCCCCGCTCCGCCGGACTGTGCGATCGCGATCTCGGAGTCGATGAGGTCGATGAGTCCGGTGCGCACATTGCTGGGGGCGACGAGGAACCGTGAATATTCGGACTTCGGCGCATAGCCGGAGAGCTGGTTGAACAGCTTCGTCAGATCATCGGCGACGGCCCGATCACGTGTCAGCAGCCCGAAGTCCTCATAGCCGCGGGCGGTCTTCGGGTGGTAGTTGCCGGTGCCGACGTGACAGTACCGGGCCAGCCCGTCAGCCTCCTGACGGACGACGAGGGAGAGCTTCGCATGGGTCTTGAGCCCGACGATTCCGTAGACGACATGGACGCCGGCGCGCTCGAGCTTGCGGGCCCAGGTGATGTTGGCCTCCTCGTCGAACCGGGCCTTGATCTCGACGACGGCGAGCACCTGGATGCCGGCCTGTGCGGCATCGACGAGGGCGTCGATGATCGGCGAATCCCCGGAGGTGCGGTAGAGCGTCTGCTTGATCGCGAGCACGTTCTTGTCCGACGCCGCCTGTTCGAGGAAAGCCTGCACGCTCGTGGAGAACGAATCGTAGGGGTGGTGCAGGAGGATGTCCCGGCTGGCCACCGCGTCGAAGACGTCGACCTGGTCGCTGGATTCCCGCAGCGACAGGTCCTTGTTCATCTGTGGAACCATCTTCGGATAGTGCAGGTCATCGCGTGGCACATCGGCGATATCGGACATGCCGGACAGGTCCAGCGGGCTCGGCAGGTGGTAGATCTCCGAGTCGTGGATGCCCAGTTCGTCCTTGAGCATCTCGAGGACGCGGGGGTGGATGTTCTCTGTGATCTCCATCCGCACGGCCGGACCGAAACGCCTGCGCAGCAGCTCCTTCTCCAGAGCCTTGAGGAGGTTCTCCGCATCGTCCTCTTCGACCTCGAGGTCCTCATTGCGGGTCACGCGGAAGGTCGAATGGTGGACGATCTCCATACCGTCGAACAGGGTCCCGAGGTGTTCGGCGATGATGTCCTCGAGGGCGACGAAGCGGGCCGGGACGTCGCGCCCGGCGGGGCGGTCGGTCGCCTCGGCGACATTGAAGAACCGCGGCAGGCGCGGGGGAACCTTGACGCGGGCGAAGAACTCCTTGCCCGTCTCCGGCGACCGCAGGAGCACGCCGAGGTTGAGCGAGAGACCCGAGATATACGGGAACGGGTGGGCCGGATCGACGGCCAGCGGGGTGAGGACGGGGTAGACGTGGCCGAAGAAGAATTCGTCGACACGGTGCCGCTCATCCTCGGTGAGGTCCTCGACCTGGACCTTCGTGATCGATTCCGCGTCGAGGCGGGGACCGATATCGTCCTTGAGCAGGGCGGCATGCCGGCTCATCAGCTCGAATGCGCGCACCCCGATATCGTGCATGACCTGCGCGGGCATGCGGCCGGTGACGCTGGGCACGGCGAGACCGGTGTTGATGCGGCGTTTGAGACCGGCGACGCGGACCATGAAGAACTCGTCGAGGTTGGTCGCGAAGATCGAGAGGAATCGGACGCGTTCGAGCAGCGGGATCTCCGGATCCGAGGCGAGATCGAGGACGCGTTCGTTGAAGGCCAGCCAGCTGAGTTCACGATCGAGGAAGCGATCAGCCGGGTCGGGCAGTCCCAGCTCCTTACCCGAAGCCGCGATGTCGTACAACGCTCTACTCCTTCTCGTCCGTCGACGCCGTGCTCGCAGAATCAGTGCCGGTGACCTTTGCGGAGGCCGGTGCATAGGCCACGTGCGCGACCGCGACATGGAAACCCAGTCGCTCGTACAAGCCTAGCGCCGGGGCGTTGTCCGATTCGACGTAGAGTTCGATCGTCTCGGCGCCGGCGGTCACCATCCGCCGCATTCCCTCGACCGTCAGCGCCTTGCCCACGCCCTTGGCGTGGATGCGCGGATCGACTCCGACGACATAGACCTCGCCGAGGCGGCCCTCATCATCCGTGTCCGTGATCTTCGTCTGGTGGAATCCGATGACCTCGCCATCGCGGGCGGCGATGATGAAGGTGGTCGGGTCGAAGTCCGCAGCGGTGACGACGGCATCGATATCGGCGCGGGTCTGGCCGCCCTGTTCGGGATGCCAGTCGAAGGCGGCGTTGTTCACGGTCAGCCAGCCGTCCTCGTCGCCGGGAGCGAAGGAGCGGATCTCGACCCCGTCGGGGCTCTGCGTCTCGGGGAGGCCGTCGAGGCGCAGACCGGTGTCGGTGCGCATCTGATAGAGCACTCGATCGCGGCCGAGGCCGTGCTTCTGGGCGAGGTGGGCCGCGGCCGGGTGGTCGCCGTGCGACCAGCACCAGGCTTCGGGCTCTTCGTCGAGGATCGTTCTCAGCAGCTGTTCGCCGAGGCCCTGACGACGATGGTCGGGGGCGATGAGGAACTCGGCGGCGTGACGATCCCCCTGCAGGGCGCGGATTCCGAACCCGATGAGCTCGCCGGTCGTGTCTTTGCCGGCGGGGTCGGCATCGGTGGGGCCGGAACCGTCTGCGTCGTCGGCAAATACGCGCCAGACGCTCGAGACGGTCTGCGCCTCGTGGGCGGTGTCCTCACCGGTGGCGACGGCCATGAGCCCGCCGGAGATCTCGGGGGCGCCATCGGTGGCCGCCACGTCATCGAGGAACTTCAGCTCATCCTCGGTGAGGGTGTCGATCGGGGTGGAGGTGATTGCTCCGCTGGCCTGGATTCTCATGCCGTCACGTCCTCTGAATCTGTGTCTGTGACGCTGTCGGCGCTGAACCGGTAGCCGACGTTGCGCACGGTGTGGATGGCGTTCTCAAGGTCTTTGCCGAGTTTCGCACGGAGGCGGCGAACATGCACGTCAACGGTGCGGGTGCCGCCGAAGTAGTCGTCGCCCCACACGGCGAGCAGGATGTCGTCGCGGGTGAAGACGCGTTCGGGGTGCATGGCGAAGAACTTCAGCAGGGCGAACTCGCGGTAGGTGAGGTCGAGGCTGCGTCCGCCGAGCTCGGCGGTGAACGCGGTCTCGTCGATGCGCAGGTCCCCGGTGACGACGACCATCGGTTCGCCATCGGCATTCCACATTTCCTCGCCCGTGTCACCGAGGCGGCCAGACGTTCCGGGCCCGCCTCCTCGGGCGGTGCCGACGGGGCCGCGTCCGGTGCGAACCGGTCCCCGGCCCCCGGCGTCGCCCTTCGCGCCGAGCCGGCCGGACCCGGCATGCAATCCGCCGGGGAATCCGCTGCCGGAATGAGTTGACGAGGATGCGGCGTGACGGTCACGGGCCACGCGCAGCCGCGCTTCCACCTCGGCGGGGCCGGCAGTGGTGAGGATGAGGTCGGACACGTTCCATCTCGCCGAGGCGGTCGCCAGTCCGCCCTCCCCGAGGACGACGATGACGGGGGCGGTGATCCGCGCCTCGGCGAGCAGGTCGGAGATGCGCGGGGCCAGGGACAGATCGAGGCAGGCGTCGGCGATGACGACGTCGACCGCGGCGGATTCGGCCCGGCGGCTGGGCAGGTCCTCGGCGGCGCAGCGGTCGATCTGGTGACCGAGGTACTGCAGGGATTCGGGAGCGAGCGGGGCGTCGAGCCTGGCCGTGGGGCAGATGTGCAGAATCCGCATGTGCTGCATCCACCTCCTCGGCGCCCGTCGTCTCGCCCGTCGTCTGAGGAAGAGTATAGCGAGGCCCCGGCCGGGGCAGCTCCGACGCGCTGCCGCCGGTGGTTACCGCGGGTGTCGCCGGATAAGGCACGATAGTGCTGTGATCAGATGGATTCGAGTAGCCGTCGCCCTGGTGCTGGTGTTGGCCCTCAGTGCCTCCGTGTACTGGGGCTATACGCTGTTCCTGCTGGCGACCGGGCTCATCGTCTTCGGCGTCGCCTATGGCTGGCCGCGTCTGACGGACTCCCCGCAGCCGCGGGCGACGTCGATCATGCTCGCCCTCTTCGGCGTGGGTGGACTCTACGCCGCCTGGCAGGACTCAACGGCTCCCTACCTCGACTGGCTGCCCGTGCTCGCGGGACTCGGTCTGCTGTGGACCTTCGTGCAGAACCTCACCCGCGGAATCGGTGCCTCCTATGCGGTGGCGAACGTGTCCGCGCAGGTCTCCGGTCTCGTCATCGTCCTGTCCGCGAGCACCTGGGTTGCGGCGATCACCGTCCCCGGTGACAAGGAGGCCATCGTCATCGGCCTCGCCTCGCTCATCGTGGCGCAGTGTATGACCGCGCTGCCGTGGCCGGCGATCTACACCTCGCCGTTGGCCATCGCCATGTCCACGGCCGTGGCGGGGATCCTGTCGGTGCTCGTGTTCGCACAGGCGATCTCCTTGGCCATGGCGCTCGTCCTCGGTGTCATCATGGGCCTGCTCGTGGCAGCGGTCGATCGGATGCTCGGGCTCGTCGCCTATGCGAAGTTCCAGGCCGCCAACCTCGAGGCCTCACAGAACATCGAGGTGAAGAAGAACGTCGAGAAGGCCCGGAGCTTCGCCGTTCAGCTCGCCCTCGGTGCCGCCCCGATCGCGCTCGGCGGAGTCGTCGTCTACGCACTCGAACGCGTCGCTTCCTGACCCGGGCTGAATGCACATCACTTTGTCAGGAACTGTAGACTGGGAGCATGGATAATCTTGTTGCTCTCGAAATCGTCTTCTCCAGCCTCGTCGGCATTGCCGCTCTCGGTGCCCTGGGTGTCGGGATCAAGGTCGTCACGGCGCTGTTCAAAGACAACCGCTGATCCCTGATGGTGATCGAACTCGATGCCTCGGTCCATCCCGAGCTCGTCCCTCTGTCCTGGCTGATCGGGTCGTGGGAAGGCGTCGGTGTCGTCGGCTATGCGGACACTCCTGAGAAGCAGTTCGGCCAGCGCATCGACTTCGTCGCCCACGAGGGCACGCCCTTCCTCCAGTACACCGCGCATGCGTGGCTGCTCAGCGAGTCCGGTGATCTCGAGTCGACCCTGACTCTCGAGACCGGAATCTGGCAGCTCGTGCGTCAGCACGACGACGGCGACGTCGGCCCGGGAATGATGGTGCCGACCGAACAGCAGTCCTTCACCTCGGCCGCAGCGGTCGAAACCCTGCGCACGAACGACGACGCCTTCGAGATCGAAGCCGAGATCGTCCACCCGCACGGAGTCATGGAACTCTACGCCGGCACCGTCAAAGGACCGCGCATCGATCTGGCCACCGACGTGGTGGCCAGGACCAAGACCGCGAAGGAGTACACCGCCTCGACGCGGATGTACGGCCTCGTCGGCGGCGAACTCATGTGGGCCTGGGACATGGCAGCCATGGGCCACGAACTCGCCTCCCACTCCTCTGCCAGATTGAAGAAGCTGTCTTAAGATGACTGATCCCGTGTCGCCGAATTCTGACTTCAACGATTCGCCGTCGCCGGAGAACACCGACACCCCCACCGAGGCGGTTCGGCGCTCGTCGCTGGCCCGCGGACTGAGCTCGACCGCGGTGCTCGGAGCCGGCGACCTCGCCGAGACTCCCATCCACTACGGAGCTCCTCTGCGAGAGCAGCGCGTGCTCGAGGAGAAGGACGGTCTCGTCGACCTCGCTCATCTCCGCGTGCTGCGTCTGAGCGGACCCGACCGTCTGACCTGGCTGAACTCGATCACCACGCAGAAGATCGACACCCTGGCCCCCGGAGTGTCCACCGAAACCCTCGTGCTCGATCCGAACGGTCGCATCGAAGGCTGGCTGAAGCTCGTCGACGACGGTGAGGCGCTGTGGGCGATCAGCGACCTCAACACCGACGCGACACTGGACTTCCTGCGCAAGATGGTCTTCATGATGCGCGTCGAGATCGAGGATCTCAGCGACGACTATCAGTGCTTCGGCGCCATCACCGCTCTGCCGGAGACCCTGCCCGTCACCCGGACCTGGTCCGATCCGTGGCCGCACATCGGAAGCGGTTCGGCCTCCTACGCGCAGATCGACATCGGGCACGATGTCGCCGGAACCGACCATCCGGGTCTCGAGACTCCGTTCGTCATCGGCATCGTCAAGCGCTCCGATCTGCAGGGCCTGTCGGCGAACAGCCTCGACATGGCCGGCTTCGACGCCTGGGAGGCCCTGCGGATCGCCGCCTGGCGACCTGGCCGGAATGAAATCGATCACAAGGCCCTCGTCGGCGAACTCGACCTGCTGCGCACGGCCGTGCACCTGGCCAAGGGCTGCTACCGCGGTCAGGAAGCGGTGGCACGCGTCCACAATCTCGGTCAGCCGCCCAGGCGTCTGACCTTCGTCCATCTCGACGGGTCCGGGCACATCGCCCCGGACCCCGGCACCGAGGTGCTTGCCGAGGTCCGCGGGTCCGAACGATCAGTTGGCACTCTGACCTCGGTGACCGTGCACTGGGAGCTCGGACCGATCGGTCTGGCCGTAGTCAAACGGAACCTCGCCCCCGAGGCGCAGCTGAGCTTCGAAATCGGCGACGGCGAACGCGTCATCGGTGCTCAGGAGACGATCGTCGTGCCGATGCGCGAGCACGAGCGCGTGCTTCCGGAACGGAACAGGGACGTCGACGCCCGCGGTCAGAACCGCTGATTGCAGCGAATCTTGGGTGCGGCCAGGGGCTGCCTCTGTCCTCGTTGTGGGCGGTCCGACTCGGGGATTCGACGGTCGATGAACGGCTGCGGATTTCGTACCCGAACTGGCCCGAATCCGCGCGTTCGTCTCTCCGTCGCGGGCGGTTCTGCTCAGCCCTCGGACGGTAAGTGACAAAAAGCGTCGATAACCCCTATTCTTCCCCTTATGACAGCTTTGGAAATTGGCGGCGAAGCTCTGCCGCAGGAACGTAAGATCGTCACCGAGATTCCGGGACCGAAGTCCCGTGAGATCGAGGAACGTCGCAAGTCAGCCGTGGCGACCGGTGTCGGTTCGAGCCTGCCCGCCTACGTGGTCGCGGCCGGCGGCGGCATCCTCAAGGACGCCGACGGCAACCAGCTCATCGACCTCGGCTCGGGCATCGCCGTGACCACGGCCGGCAACGCGAACCCCCGCGTGGTCGAGGCCGCGAAGGCCCAGCTCGAGGCCTTCACCCACACCTGCTTCATGGTCAACCCGTACGAGAGCTACGTCGAGGTCGCCGAAGCCCTCAACCGCCTCACTCCGGGTGACCACGAGAAGCGCACCGTGCTGCTCAACTCCGGTGCCGAGGCCGTCGAGAACGCTGTGAAGATCGCTCGCGCCCACACCGGTCGCGACGCCGTCGTCGTCTTCGACCACGCTTACCACGGTCGGACCAACCTGACCATGGCGATGACTGCGAAGGCAGCACCCTACAAGGCCGGCTTCGGTCCCTTCGCCGGTGAGGTCTACCGCGCACCCATGTCCTACCCGTACCGCGACAACGATGCGGCCGGCACGAAGATCAGCGGTGAGGACGCAGCCAAGCGCGTCATCACGATGATCGAGAAGCAGATCGGCTCCGAATACGTCGCCGCGATCGTCATCGAACCCATCCAGGGTGAGGGCGGCTTCATCGTCCCGGCCGAGGGCTTCCTGCCCACGCTCGTCGACTACGCCCGCGAGAAGGGCATCGTCTTCGTCGCCGACGAGGTGCAGGCCGGATTCGCCCGCACCGGCAAGATGTTCGCCTCCGAGTGGGAGGGCATCGTGCCCGACCTCATCACCACGGCCAAGGGCATCGCGGGCGGTCTGCCGCTGTCGGCCGTGACCGGTCGCGCGGACATCATGGACTCGGTCGGACCGGGCCGCCTCGGCGGAACCTACGGCGGCAACCCCGCCGCCTGTGCCGCAGCACTCGGCGCCATCGCCTCTTACGAAGAGGACGGGCTGCCCGAGCGCGCCCTGGCCATCGGCGAGATCATCGTCGACCGCCTGACGAAGCTGCAGTCGAAGTACCCCGAGGTCGGCGACATCCGCGGCCGCGGTGCCATGATCGCCGCCGAGTTCGTCGAGCACGATTCGATCGAGCCGAACGCGGATCTGGTGAAGAAGATCGCGGACTACTGCGCGAAGAACGGCGTCCTCGTGCTCACCACGGGAACCTTCAGCAACATCCTGCGCTTCCTGCCGCCGCTGACGATCTCCGACGAGCTTCTGGGCGACGCCTTCGACGTCATCGAGGCAGCCCTCGCCGAACTCCTCGGCTGACCCTCCTCCCAATTACTACCTGACGGCGGCCCAGCAACCTCGCGCGAGGTTGCTGGGCCGCCGTCAGGTAGTTCGGGGGAGGCAGTTGTAGCACAATAGAGGCCATGACTTCAGAGATCGACAGCGCGACCGGCACGTCAGCGAGCGTCCCGGCCCGAGTGTGGCACTTCCTTCGGGGGCCTCGCTTCATCGATCTGCCGATCCGTCTGCTGGCCCTCATCATGGGGCTGACGATCCTGGTGCCAGGGTCGTTCGAGATCACCGAACCCCGCTACGCAGGCCTGCTCATCCTCGCCTACGGACTCATCGTCTTAGCCGGCTTCCTGCCGCTGAGCATCGTCATCGCGACGACCGGACTGGGCATCGCGTTCTCCATGCTCTACCCGGACCTGGAGAACATGTTCCCCGAGGCGCTCATCCTCGCCACCGCGGTCCTGATCAGCCGCCGCCGCTGGATCGGCTTCGCGCTGGGCACCATCGGACTGGCCGTCTACCTCGGCGCATCGACCCGACTCGGATCCTATGATGCCGGCTTCGAAGGGTTCACCGACCTCGGCTACGGCTGGCTGACCTACTCGACCCTCGGCCTGTGTGCGTCCTTCGTCGAAGCTCGAATCCGCAGTGAGATCGACCGCCGCGAACGCGCCGCCGTCGACCACCAGAAGTCACTCGATGCCATGCGCGCCCGGTTCACCAGTGACATGCACGACACCATCTCGCATTCGCTGACCACCGAATCCGCGATCATCCGCACCCTGGCGAAGGAAACCGATTCCGAGACCGCGGACCGTCTCCTCGCCGAGTTGGCGCTGGTCAACGCCGAGGCCACGAAACGGCTCCGACAGCTGGTGACGAGCCTGAGCAGGTGGGAGACCGAGGCCTGCTCCGGGGACTCCGCCACCTCTCGGGTCCGGTTCCGCGCCGAGGCGGAGCAGCTGACGACCGCGATCGAGGATGGGTGTGCGGCCGGTTCCGTTCCGCTGACCACCGAGCTCGCCCCGTTGCCGCCCCACGCGACAGGCACCTTGTCACACCATTTCCGGGCCGTGATGCTCGAGCTCGCCACGAATGTCATCCGCCACTCCGTTCCGGGCACCCCCGCCACCCTCGCCGTCGAAATGCGAGGTGAGCGCGGTGACCGGGCCGAACTGCTCTGCCGCAGCACGAACGAATCCCCGACCGCCCTGACCAAGGCGCCGAGGTCGCTGTCCCGCCGGGCCACGGCCGTGGGCGGCGTCTGCCGGGTGGACGAGGATGAACGGAGGAGAACCGTCGTCGAGGTGGCCCTGCCGGTCCGTTTCGTCTCCCCGTCCGCGCCGACTTCCTCGAAATCGCATACCGTGCGGTCTTCCTCGAATGTGGTCATGATCGACGTCGTCGATGATGACTTCGACACCAGCGCCGAGGCAACAGGTACTTTGCCGATCTCTGCTGAGTCGGCCGCCACCGACGCCCCCGACCGACTCACGGGCACGGACACCGCTGGTTCCGACCTCTCGGGCGAGGAGACCTACCGCCTCAGCAACGGCAGCCACAGCAGCGGCAGCCACAGCAATGGCACCCGCACGAAGGGCGGCCGGGACAAGGTCGACGCCTGATGACGTCGCACTCCCACACGGCCGCGCACACCACCGCGGCCCCGCACCGGACCTCGGAGGCGGCCCCTCACGTGAGACCGGAGACGACCATGCCGCAGGCCGACCACGACATGACCTCTGACTCCGCCGCACGCACCTCCGTGCTCGTCGTCGATGACGATTCGTGGACGACACGAGCGGTGGCAGCGGCGCTCGATGATGCGGGTTCCTTCCATGTCCTCGACCCGGTGCACTCCGGCGAAGAGGCCATCGCCGCTTTCGACGCCGAGCGTCCCGACCTCGTCCTCATGGACGTCAACATGCCGCCGGGAATGAGCGGCGTCGATGCGACGGCGGCGATCATGGACCTCGACCCCGAAGCCCGTGTTGTGCTCCTGACGACCGTATCGCCTGGTCCGGGAATCGCTCGCGGGCTCGAAGCCGGCGCACTCGCCGTGATCAACAAGACGGCCGGGGAGAGGGAACTCGTCTCGATCGTGCGGGCCGCCTCGGCGGGGGAGAGCCCCGAACTGCTCAGAGGGTTGGCCGAGGACATCGTCATCAGCGGAGATCCCCTGCCCGACGCCCCCGACTCGGCACCGCAGCTGACCGCCCGCGAGATGGAGCTGCTCACCCTGCTCTGCCAGGGCCACAGCTACGAGGAGATCGCCGCCGACCAATCGGTGGCCATGTCCACCATGAAGTCGCACGCCCGCAACCTGCGTCTCAAGCTGGGGGCGCGCAATCTCGCCCAGCTCGTCGTCCGCGCCCTCCAGTTCAAATTCTTCTCCCCGGAATGATCTGCCCCCGTCGAGGCGGCTGGCTGATTCGACTCAACCCCACCCCGCCGAGGCGGCCGACCCGTCCGGTTCATCCCACCCCACCGAGGCGACCGGTTCCGTTGACGCGGACCCTCCCGACCACTGTCGGTCGTTGACTACAGTGGGAGCATGACCGACACCGCGAGTCCGCGACTGTCCCGCCTGATCCGGGACACGGAGGGGTTCCTCCTGCCGCTGACGGAGGTGGCCGACGACGTCGCGGTCGCGCGAGTCGAATTCGGCTTCGACCTGCCAGCCGCTTCCACAGAGCCGTCGGCCGCAGCGCTCACTGCTCCACGCACGGCTCCGCTTACCGCTGCACGCACGGCTTCGACACCCGAGGCGGCTGACCACGGCTCCTTGAACGGCACAGTCGTCCTCGTCACCGAGCCGGTGCGCAGCCCTGCCGGGCTCGATTCCGTGCTGACCGACTATGCGGGAGCCGCCGCTCTCGTCGTCCCGCCCGGAACGCACAGCCACCTCGGTGACGAGGCCGATCTGCGGGGGAGTGCGGGCCGGGCTCCGGTCCTCCTCGAACGATCGCCGCATGTGACGTGGTCGGAGATCCTCGTCCATCTGCGACAGCTCATCGAGGGGGCGACGAGCGCCCTGGCCTGGCCTGATGTCGACGACCTCAGCGCCCTGGCCGCCGTCATCGCCGAAACCACGGGCGCGTCGATCACGATCGAGGACCCGGCCTCGCGAGTGCTCGCGCATGCGAACCTCGGCGACGAACTCGATGAGATCCGTCGCGAGACGATCCTGTCCGGGGCCATTCCCGACTGGCGGATCGCCGAACTCGAGGAATCCGGGTTCCTCGACACGATCCGCCGTTCCACCGATGTCGTCGAACGTCCCGCCGAAGGCACATCACCGGCTCGATCGGTCATCGCCCTGCGCAGCGAGGGCGAACTCATCGGGACGATCTGGGCGGCCTACCCGGCCGAGGTCGACCCCGAACCGCTGCGCCAGGTGCTGCGCGACGCAGCCCGCGCGGCCCTGCCCGTGATGCTTCGGACCCTGCGTCGGTCACCGTTCGAGAAGCGCATCCGCCGGGAGGCTCTCGGCGGGATCCTCGCCGGTTCGGCCGATCTCGGGCCGTCGGCGACCCTGCTGTCGCTGCCGTTCTCGGGCAGCTTCTGCGTCCTTGCCTTCACCGAGGTGGCCCCCGACCGAGAGCCCGTCCTGCGGTTCCATCTGCGGGCTGCCTTTGCCGATGCCGTGCTCGCGCACGTGAGCTCTGCCGGTGCCGCACACGCCGGACATAGTTCTGTCCCTGTCGGCCCGGCAGATGTCAGCATGGGTCGATCCGGAACCGGGGAGCGGGTCCACCTCGCGGCATTGGTGCAGATGAGCGAGCCGATGAACGCCGAACAGGTGCGCGATCACGTCATCGCCGCTCTGCGCAGGTCCCTGCCGAAGTCGGAGACCCTGTGCTTCGGAGTCGGCACCCCGGTCGACCGCCTCGATGCCGTGCACCGGTCGTGGACCGAAGCCGCATACGTCGTCGACGCCGTGCAGGCTGTCACCGAGGCGGGGCCTGGCGCGGACGACGAGGACGTGGACCCGACCCCACAGAAGAACTCGGGTACGCGCGCAAGTCCGAGTACTCACGGCCGAATCGTCGGGGCGGCCATCCGCGACGTGGCAGCGAGGGTCGTGGGTCTGCAGGTCGCCGATACGCTGCTGGCCGCAGATGAGCGCGTGATCGGCGGAGGGCCCGGACCGGCCGACGGACGAGCACCCACCGGCCAGCGGGCTCAGGCGGGCGCAGGAGTACTCGGTCCGGCACAGGCACTGGCGGCTCACGACTCTCAGCACAACGGCAGCCTGCTCGAGACCCTGCGCGTCTACTTCGCCACGGTCGGCAACTCGGCCGAGGCCTCCCGCCGACTTCATGTGCACACGAATTCGCTGCGGCATCGCCTCGGCCGCATCGAGGAGATCACCGGACTCTCAACGGCGGAACCGGCCGAGCGGCTCTGGCTCGAACTCTCCGTGCTCGCTCACGACCGGTCGTGAGAAACCTACAATCAGCCCCCGCGAACATTGGCGAATTATCGTGCGTTCTTCGAGGTCAGCCGTCCTAAAGTGACAACAGATCTCGAACAAAGGACGTTATGCCCAGTCACCACCATGCGATTCCGAACCGTCGCGCCCGAGCAATCCGAATGATCGCAGAGAACAGTGTGTCGCCTCACCGCTCAGCCGATCCGGCACAGTCGGCACACGCCTCCGCACCGTCGGATTCGGCTCCTGCGCAGCCGGATGCCGCACCCGCGCAACCGGACTCCGTCCCGGCGCTGACCGATGAGGCGGCTGTGCTCGGACTCATGGATCTTGATTGGGTCGACACCGCCTTCGACCGGCTGACCTCGGCATTCGCATCAGATCGCGAGGTGCTCCACGCAGTGGCGTGCAAGGCGGTGCCGCTGCCGTCGTTGCTGCGCCGGTTCGCCGAGGTGGGAGCCGGCTGCGAGGTCGCCAGCCCCGGCGAACTCGAACTCGCCCTCTCGGCCGGGTTCGCACCCGACCGCATCGTCTTCGACTCCCCGGCCAAGACCTGGGCCGAACTGTGCCGGGCCGTCGACCTCGGCGTCTCGATCAATGTCGACAACTTCGACGAACTCTCCCGCCTCGACACGATCCTGGCGGATCGGAACAGCACGGCCGTCACAGACGCCGCGCCCGCCTCGGCCAAAATCGGAATCCGCATCAATCCGCAGTCGGGCACGGGCACGATCGGCGCCTTGAGCACCGCCACCGAAACCTCGAAATTCGGTATCGGCCTCGCCGACCCGGGTGCCCGCGAGGCCCTCATCGAGGCCTACCTCGCTCGCCCATGGCTGAGCCAGATCCACGTCCACTCCGGCTCGCAGGGCATCAGCCTCGACAAGGCCGCCGTCGGAATCCGCGCCGCCGTCGACCTCGCCGAGGAGATCAACTCCCGTGCCTCGACCAGGCGGATCACGCGCATCGACATCGGCGGGGGACTGTCGGTGAACTTCGACGGTGAGGACATCACCCCGACCTTCGCCGACTACCGCTCGGTGCTCGAGGAGGAGGTGCCGGGCCTGTTCGGCTTCGACATCGTCACCGAATTCGGCCGCGCCCTCCTCGCAAAGGCCGGCACTATCCTCACCCGCGTCGAATACGCGAAGACCACCGGCGGGCGCCGCATCGTCATGACCCAGGCCGGCGTCCAGGTCGCCACCCGCACCGCTTATGCCCCGAACGACTGGCCCCTGCGGATCCTGCCGTTCACCTCGGACGGGAACCCCAAGACCGCCGAAGAGGCCGACACCGAGGTCGTCCCGACCGACGTCGCCGGACCCGCCTGCTTCTCCGGCGACCTCCTGGCCCGGGATCGGATGCTGCCGCGTCTCGACGCGGGTGACCTCGTCGCCGTGCCCGAGACAGGTGCCTATTACTTCTCGAATCCGTTCTCCTACAATCTGCTCCCGCGGGTGCCGATCTTCGGCTACCGCACTGCTCCCGACGGCGGCATCGAGTTCAGCATCATCCGCCGCGGGCAGACGATCGCTGAGATCCTCGCCGAGGCGGGCGAGACCGAACTGCGCCCACTGAGCCCGGCGAACCGCGGGCTGAGCCCGGCGAGCCGCGCGTTGAGCCCGGACGGACGTGCGCTGAACCCGGACGATCGCGAAACCGCTGCCGAACCTCTTGCCCACGGCAGCTGATTTCGAACCGCCTGTGGCATCTGCACAGTGACCGGCTGGCATATTTGTGTGTTGTTGTGCCGTTTTCACGTCACTTCGAACGTAGAGTGATGGAGAACACATCTGCTCTGACCCGGGAGAACACCCCGATTCACCCGGGTCAGGGGAGGACAAGTGAATCACCGCACGAGAAGAAAGACGAAGATGTTCACTTCACACTCACTGCGCAGAGGCTGGCAACGGTGCCTGGCCGGCGTCGCAGCACTCGCCCTTGCCGGATCGATGGCCGCCGCCCCGGCGCAGGCCGCCACCTCGGAGGCTCCGGCCTCCGAGAACGTGCTGCGGATCGCCACCGACGGTTTCATCGACTCCTTCAACCCGTTCACGTCCTTCTACCTCGTGCCGACGAACACCTTCCGGTACATGTACGAGAACCTCGTGGCCAACGACGCCAAGGACGGTTCGATCACCGAGGGGCTCGCCACCGAATGGAACACGGACTCCGAGGGCAAGGTCTGGACCTACACGATCCGTCCGGACATGAAATGGTCCGACGGTGAACCGCTGACCTCGAAAGACGTCGCCTGGACCTACAACCAGATGATGGAGAAGGAAGAGATGGCGGTGGCCAACGGCAGCCTCGTCGAAAACTTCGACAAGGTCGAGGCCCCCGACGACGGCACCGTCAAGATCACTCTGAAGAAGCCGCAGGCGAACAACCCCGGCCAAGAGATCCCCGTCGTGCCCGAGCACGTCTGGTCGAAGATCGACAAGCCCGGCGAATTCAAGAACGATGAGAAGTCCGTCGGCTCGGGACCCTTCCAGCTCGAGAGCTACGAGGCGAACAAGTCGATCACGCTCAAGGCGAACCCGAACTTCTGGCGCGGCAAGCCGAAGCTCGACGAGATCCAGTACCGCTACTACACGAACTCAGATGCGCAGGTGCAGGCGATCCGCTCCGGCGAAGTCGACTTCATCACTGGGCTCAGCCCCGACCAGTTCACGGCGCTGGAGAACGCGGACAACGTCGAACTCAACGACGGCAACGGCCGCCGCTTCAATGGAATCTCCATCAACCCGGGCGTCGCCGACGCCAAGGGCAAGGAATTCGGCACCGGCAATGAGGCGCTGAAGGACAAGAAGGTCCGCCAGGCAATCCGCGCCGGCATCGACACCGAGACCCTGCGCAAACAGGTCATGCAGGACTATGCGCAGCCGGCCACGAGCTTCATTCCTGCCGTCTACCCGGACTGGGCACTCAAGTCCGACAACTCCGTCATCAGCGGATTCGACGTGGCCGAGGCGAAGAAGCTCCTCGACGACGCCGGCTGGAAGGAAGGATCCGGCGGCATCCGCGAGAAGGACGGTGAGAAGCTGCAGCTGCGCTTCCTCACCGACGCCGACGCGCCGATCGAACAGAGCACCGCGAAGTTCCTCAAACCGTGGATGAAGGACATCGGCATCGACCTGAAGAACGAGTCCTCTGACGTCGACACGGTGTCCGAACGCACCACCAAGGGCGACTACGATATGTACTTCTCCGGCTGGTCGATCAATCCCGATCCCGACTACCAGCTGAGCATCAACACCTGCGGTCAGCGCCCCGACGCCGACGGCAACGGCGGCACCAGCCAAGACGGCTGGTGCAACAAGGAATTCGACAAGCTCTATCAGGCTCAGCACGTCGAGCTCGACCAGGCCAAGCGTCAGGACCTCGTGCAGAAGGCCCAGGCCATCCACTACGAGGAAGCCCCCTCGGTGACGCTGTGGTACCCGAACCAGCTCGAGGCCTACCGCTCCGACCGGTTCGACAACTTCACCAAACAGCCCAGCGACGGCGGTGCCATCGCCAACCAGGTCGGCTACTGGGGATATTCCTCGGTCGAACCCGTCAGCGAAGAGGAAGCCACCGGCGGCGGAATGGGCGCAGGAGGGTGGATCGGCATCGCGGCAGCGGTCATCGTCGTCCTCGGCGGAGGCGGCTGGCTGCTCAGCCGTCGCAAGAAGTCCGACGACCGCGAATAGTCCCCACACCCACAGTCCGGGTGCCGCACCATCCGCACCACCTGCGGCACCCGGACTCACGGGCCAGTCCGCACCACCTGCGGCACCCGGACCCGCGGGCCAGTCCGCACCACCCGCGGCACCCGGGCCCACGGGCCCGTCCCCACCATCTGGAGCACCACAGTGAGCACACCCACCCACGATCCCCAGTCCGGGGATCGCCCTGACCGAGGACCGGGCACGGCGAACCCGGGCACCGACCCCACGAACCCCAGCCCCGCCTCGGCGAAGGGATCCGCGGCAACCGCCGACGCGAACCCCGCCGACCCGGCGAACCCCGCCGACGCGAACCCCGCCACCGTCGATATGGACGAACCACCGGCCGGCGGATCGTTCACCCGCTACTTCCTGCGCAAGCTCGGCGGGGCCGCGACCTCGATGGTCCTCGTCATCGTGCTCGGCTTCTTCGCCTTCCGCATGCTGCCCGGCGATCCCGTGCTCAAGATCGCGAAGGAACGGCCGATGTCGCCGGCGCAGATCGCCGAACTGCGCAGCCAATACGGACTCGACAAACCCGTGATCGTCCAGTTCTGGGACTACCTCGTCGGCATCGTCACCGGCGACCTCGGCGAGTCCTACGTGTACCGGAAATCCGTGTCCTCGCTCATCGGCGAATACCTCGGCCCGACGCTGCTGCTCACCGCCACCGCGGCCGTCATCGCCATCGTCCTGGGCCTGTGGCTCGGACAGATCTCGGCCTGGCGCCGCAACACCCTGTTCGACAAGCTCGCCTCCTCGACCTCGCTGATCTTCTGGTCCGTGCCGACGTTCTGGCTCGGCCTCATCCTGCTCATGATCTTCGGCGGCACCCTCCAATGGCTGCCCACCGGCGGCATGATCACTCCCGGCCTCGACCCATGGTCACCGGCCGGAATCATCGACGTCATCAAACACCTCATCCTCCCCGTCGTCTCGCTCGTCGCCGTCGTCTACGCACAGTTCCTCATGATCATGCGCGCCTCCCTGCTCGAGGAGATGAACGAGGACTACCTCACGACCGCCCGCGCGAAAGGACTCACCGAGGATGAGGTCCGCCGCCGTCACGCCGTGCCGAATGCGCTGCTGCCGACCGTCACCGTCGTCTTCCTCCACATCGGCGGACTCATCGCCGGCGCCGTCACGGTCGAAGCCGTGTTCTCGTGGCCGGGACTGGGCAAGCTCACCTTCGAAGCCATCCGCGGCCCCGACCTGCCGCTGCTGCAGGGCACCTTCGTCGTGTTCTCGGCGATCATCATCGTGATGAACCTCGCCGCCGACATCGTCTACCGATTCCTCGATCCCCGCGTCAGGAGGGCCTGATGAGCGCGAACACCCCCGCCGAGGCGGCCCCCGGCCCCTCATCGAACGAACCGAATCCGCGTGGTTCGGAAACACGGGGATCCATCCCTGTCGTCGACGGCGCGAAGCTCGTGCGCGAACGCCGCCTGAACAACGCGAAGAAGAACTGGGCGCTCTTCCGCTCCGACGTTCCGGCGCTCATCGGCGCCGTCGTGCTCCTCTTCTTCATCGTCATCGCGATCGCCGCACCGCTCATCGCCCCGGCCTCGATGCTCGATGTCACGAAGCAGCTCGACGTGCCGCGCTATGCCCCGCCGAGCCTCGACCACCCCTTGGGCACCGATGACCTGGGACGGGAGCTGTGGGTGCGCATCCTCTGGGGAGCGCGCGTGTCGATCCTCGTCGGCGTCGCAGCGACCGTCATGTCCATGATCATCGGCACCATCATGGGCCTGGCCGCCGGTCACTTCACAGGACTGTTCGGCGGCGTCATCATGCGCATCGTCGACTTCTTCATCGTCCTGCCGTCCCTGCTTCTCGCGATCGTGCTCTCCTCCGTGCTCGAACGCGGAGTCTTCACGATCGTCGTCGCCATCGGACTGACCTCATGGGCGTCCACGGCACGGATCGTGCGCTCACAGACCTTGAGCGTCGAATCTCGGCTCTACATCGAAAGGGCGCGCATCCTCGGTGCCGGTCATTCCCACATCCTGTTTCGTCACCTGCTGCCTGCGGTGATGCCGCTCGTGCTCGCGAACACGACGCTGACCGTCGGTGGGGCGATCATCGCCGAATCGACGCTGTCGTTCCTCGGCCTCGGGGACACGTCGAAGGAATCGTGGGGCACGATCCTGAAGAACTCGATGGACGTGTCCGCGGCGACCTCCGGCTACTGGTGGTACGTGCTCACCCCGGGTGTGGCGATCCTGCTCGTCGTGCTCGCCTTCACGATGGTCGGGCGCGCATTCGAGGCCATCATCAACCCTGCCCTGAGGAGCCGCTGATGACCGATCTGCAATTCGAGAACGTCTCGATCACCTACCGCTCCTCATCCGACCGCGGCGACGTCGTCGCCGTGGAAGACGTCAGCCTCGACCTGCCCGCCGGTGCCACCCTGGGCATCGCGGGGGAGTCCG
Source organism: Brevibacterium sediminis (assembly GCF_013623905.1). Lineage (GTDB taxonomy): Bacteria > Actinomycetota > Actinomycetes > Actinomycetales > Brevibacteriaceae > Brevibacterium > Brevibacterium sediminis. Next base: position 206,778 of record NZ_JABKDD010000002.1, on the reverse strand, counting down.
GGTCGGGGAAGTCGACCCTGATCATGTCGGCTCTGCGCCTGCTGCCGAAGTCGGCTCGCCTCGACGGGCGGGTCCTCCTCGGCGGGCAGGACATCCGGGAGCTGAGCTTCGGCCAGATCCGCGCGGTCCGGTGGGCGCAGGCCTCGATCGTCTTCCAAGGAGCTCTGCACTCTCTCAACCCCGTCCGCGAGGTGGGGCAACAGATCATCGAAGCCCTCGAACATCACTCGAAGGGCACGTGGACGACCCCGCAGAAGCGCCGCGACCGGATGTTCGAACTCCTCGCCGAGGTCAACCTCGAGGCATCGAAGTCGAGCGCATATCCGCACGAGCTCTCCGGCGGGCAGAAACAGCGCATCATGATCGCCATGGCGCTCGCCTGTGAACCCGATATCATCATCGCCGACGAGCCGACGACTGCCCTCGACGTCATCGTGCAGAAGCAGATCCTGTCCGGCCTGGCCCGCCTCGTCGCCGAACGCGGAATCTCCCTGCTGATGATCAGCCACGACCTCGCCGTGCTCTCGGCCGTGTGCGCGAAACTCGCGATCATGCGTCACGGCCGCCTCGTCGAATACGGACCGAGCGACGAAGTGTGCCTGTCTCCGCAGGAGGACTACACGAAGCAGCTGGCCGGTGCGTTTCCGCAGATCGGGGACCCCGAATCCCGGCTGAATCCCCGAACACTCAAACCCGCCGAGGTGGTCCGGGCCGAACCATTCACCATGACGGATGAGGTAGTGCTCGAGGCGAAGGATCTCAGTGTCTCCTTCGACACCCGGCGGGGTCGTGAACGTGCGGTGCGCGGTGTGGACCTGCAGCTGCGGAAGGCGGAGATCCTCGCCGTCGTCGGCCAGTCCGGCTCGGGGAAGACGACTCTGGCACGGTCGCTGCTCGGTCTGCAGGAGGTGGAAGCGGGTTCGCAGCTGTCGTTCGCGGGCAAGGCTCTGCCGAAGAAGGCGAAGGAGCTGCGAGCATTTCGGCAGAAGGTGCAGATGATTCTGCAGGATCCGGCCGGATCGCTCAATCCCAAGCGCAGCGTGTACGAGGCCGTGGTCGAGGGCTTGAAGGTGCAGGGAATCAAGGACCGGGAGTACGAGAGGGTCATCGGCGCGCTCGAAGCCGCCGAGCTCACCCCGGCCGAGGACTATCTCGAGTCGATTCCGCAGGAGCTCTCCGGCGGACAGCGGCAGCGCGTCGTCATCGCCGGCGCACTGGCTCTCGACCCGCAGGTGCTCATCGCCGATGAGCCGGTGGCGTCGCTGGATGCCTCGGTGCGCGGGGAGATCCTGTCGCTGTTCCTCGCGCTGAAGAAGAACTTCGGGATGAGCGCGCTCATCATCACCCACGACCTCGGCCTGGCCTGGAACATCGCGGATACGGTGGCGGTGATGAAGAGAGGGGAGATCGTCGAATACGGTGAGGTCGACAGGGTGCTGTCCGATCCGCAGCACGAGTACACGCAGGAGCTGCTCGCCGCGGTTCCCCGACTGGGAAGTCAGAGTCTGGTGAGGAATGAGTAAGTCGAGCCCCTATCTCGATTCTGCACCGCTGGCGCCCGGTGACACCGTTCGCCTCATTGCGCCGTCGGGACCCACCGACGAGGAGTCGCTGCAGCGAGCCATCGCCCAGCTCGAATCCTGGGGGTTGCGCGTTGTGCCCGGTGAGAACATCCGCGCCCGCCATCCGAGGGTGAAGTACCTGGCCGGCACGGACGCCGAGCGCCGGGCCGATCTCGTCGACGCGTGGTGCGATCCGGACACGGATGCGGTCATCGCGCTCCGCGGAGGGTTCGGAGCCATGCGCCTGCTCGACGGCATCGACTTCGACCTCATGCGCCGGCACATGCTGCGCAGGGACGGCCGTCCCAAGCTGCTCACCGGCTCCTCGGACATCACCGCACTCCACCAGGCCTGGGAACACCACCTCGGCGTCGCGACTCTGTTCTGCCCGATGGTCGGCAATGACCCGTTCAAGAACTCGACGGTCGTGCCCGACGAGGTGGCCTCGTGGCTGTTTCATCCCTGGGGCGGGCGCGAACTCGGATTCCCCGCAGAGGCCTCGACGGAGGGCACCGCTGCGGCGGAGCAGACCGCTGCGACCCGCCCGCTCAGCCGGGCGCAGACGTTGGTTCCGGGGTCGGCGAGGGGCCGCCTCGGCGGGGGAAATCTCAGTCTCATCGCCGCGGGGATGGGCAGTCCCGAGCTCATCGACGTGCGGGAACGACGCGAGCATCGGGGTCCGAGCATCCTCATGCTCGAAGACGTCGACGAGGAGCTGTACCGGCTCGACAATCTCATGGTGCAGCTGGTCCGCGGCGGGTGGTTCACCTCGGCGGATGCGGTGGTGCTCGGCTCGTGGGAGGACTGCGCGCCCGTCCACGAGGTGGAGGCGCTGATGATCGACTACCTCGGCGGTCTGGGAATCCCGATCGTGTCTGAGATGGGCTTCGGCCACGATCCCGATGCGCCGAGCGCCCCACTCGGCGTCGACGTCACGCTCAAGGCGGAGCCCGGGGAACGGCCGCGGCTGTGGGTGGATCACGCGGGTGGGCAGGCATGATGGTGCCGACCACGTGCCGATGGCCCGGCTCGGTGAGGCGAACGAATCGCGGGCGCGCAGACATGAACGAAACGAGACTGACAGGAGCACGCTGATGAGCGAACTGAAATTCGATGGACTGCCCGGAGTGCGATTCAGCGCTCTGGCCTTCGACGTCGACAGTGGGGAACGGGTGTTCGCCCACAATGAGAACGACGAACTCGACACCGCCAGCATGGGCAAGGTCTTCCTCCTCCACACTGCCTTGCAGATGTACAAGGACGGCACGCTTGACCTGGAGGAACGCCTGCATCGGCGGCCTTCGGAGAGGGTCGACGAATCGGGGATCTGGTACCTCATGGAGCAGGACGATCTGAGCATCTTCGACGTCGCTCTGCTCATCGGGGCTTTCAGCGACAACTTCGCCACGAACGTGCTCATCCGCAGGGTCGGGCTGGAGAATGTTGCGGATCAGGTGGAGAAGCTCGGGTACAGGAACTCGGGTCTGCACGACTTTCTGCGCTGGCCGCGCCCGGCCAAAGCGCCGCGGACACTGTCGACGGGCACGGCCGCGGAGCTCAGTGATTTCATGGCCAGGCACGCCAAGGACGAATTCTGGGACGAGTCGACGAACGAGGTCTTCCGGCGCTGGTTGGGAGCCGGCGCGGACACCTCGATGGTCGCCTCGGCGTTCGATCTGGACCCGCTCGCTCACTACAACTACCAGCGGGACGTGTGGGTGTGGAACAAGACCGGCACGAACGGGACGATCCGGGCCGATGCCGGGATCGTGATGACGCCTACGCGTCGCGTCGCCTATGCGGTGTTCGCGAACTGGGAACCGGGCACCGACCGCGTCGTCGACGTCATGCCGATCATGCGGCAGGCCGGCAACGCGATCCACCGGTTCCTCTGAGCGTCCACTGCGTTCGACTGCCGTCGATGGGAACTCGCCTTTCGCCTGACGAATGTCCCCGGCGGCAGTCGTCGCCTGCCGGGCGACTCGCGGCCGCTCTGGGAGCGCCCCGGCTGCTTTCGGACCGGTCTTGGCGCCGAGAGCCGTGGGGTAGTCTGGTGGGCGATGTCCGATACGATCTACCTCACAGGCGAAGCGAAGGCTCCGTCGAACAACCCGATCACCAACCAGTTCGGTCTGTTCTACGTGGCATTCGAGATCCAGCCGGACCCCCACCGAATTCTCGATGTGGACTGCACGGCGACGTTGGCTCTGACCCGGAACTTCATTCGGAGCCTGTTCGTCGATGCCGACATCACGGACCCTGGTCGACTGATAGAGCGCATCCAGCGCCGCTACCACGGATCCTCGCAGAAGGCGCTGATCACAGCAGTGAACAACGCCGCGAAGAAGTACCGCGAGGTCACCGCTTAGGCAGCGCCTTCGACCACCCCGATTGCCCGGGCCCTCACCGGACCGGATCCGATCGACAACTGCACATTGCTCCATCCCGGAGGCATCCTCGGTGCCGCCCGTGGCTCTGCCACTGGCCCAACCGGTGCTGCTGCCATCCGCGCCGTGCGGCGCAGCCAGCTGCGGCACCGTCGGCTCTGCCTCTGCCGGGATGGACGTATTCAATGAGGAAGTGTCGTTAGTGATCACGGACGGTTTTCTATTAATCAGCCTGCTTCTGGCGATCTCCGCAGCGCTCGTCGTCGCGGACCGGAGCGGGCGCTTCAAGCTCCTCAAATATGTGCCCGGCTTCGTCATCCTCTACATCGTGGCGGCGCTGCTCAACACGTTCGGCGTCTTCGACCACGACGGTGGAGACATCACCGTGGTCGGCGACACCCTGCGCGAGGTGATGCTGCCCGCGATGATCCTGCTCATGCTGTTCAAGTGCGATATCCGGCAGATCATCAAGCTCGGGCCCAAACTGCTGCTCACCTTTGCGGTGACCGCGGCGAGCATCATCATCGGCTTCATCATCAGCTACCTCATCCTGCACTCCAGCCTCGACCCGGAAGCGTGGAAGGCCCTCGGCGCTCTCAACGCCTCGTGGACGGGTGGTTCGGCGAACATGGTCGCGGTGCAGGAGGTCCTCCAGGCACCCGAGAACGTGTTCGGCTACGTCCTCATCGTCGACACAGTGCTCTACTCCTTCTGGCTGCTGCTCATCTTCTCCTCCGTCACAGTCTCCGACAAGTTCGACAAGTGGACGAAGGCCGATATGTCGAAGCTCGATTTCACCGACAGAGTCTCGGCCGAGGAGGAGAAGCCGATGACGCTGTCGTCGATCTTCGGACTCATCGGATTCGCACTGTTGGCCTCGGCCTTGGCGATCCGCCTCGGCGAACTGCTGCCCGAGGTCGGAGCGGTCATCGACGGCACCGCGTGGACGATCCTCATCGTCAGCGTCCTCGGGCTCGCCATCGGTTCGACTCGGTTCGGCAAGACCGCCGGATCCAATGAGCTCGCGACGATCCTGCTCTACCTCATCATCGGCATCATAGCCTCGGGCTCGGACTTCACCTCCCTGGCCGAAGCGCCGCTCTACCTGGTGGCGGGCATCATCGTCCTCCTCGTCCACATCGCCATCATGCTCATCTACGCCAAGCTCACCCGCACCGAGCTCTTCAGCATCGCCGTGGCCAGCACCGCGAACATCGGCGGAATCGCCTCGGCGCCGGTCGTTGCGGGAGCCTTCAACCGACAGCTCGTCCCCGTCGGTGTGCTGTTCGCGCTCATGGGAACGTTCCTCGGCACGTTCCTCGGCCTGTGGTCGGCCCAGATCCTGTCCGGGCTGGCATGATGAACGAACCGACCCCACCTCGCCGAGGCGGCCGACCTCCCCATCGCGGGAGTACCGTTCCGTGCGTGCACCCCTGCACCGACCCAATCCGCCCGACCGGAAGGACCCGACCATGACCGCACCCAACACAGCCTCCGCAGCCGGACCCGACACCGAATCCGCACCAGACGCAGCATCCGCACCCGCCGTCGACGTCTTCGACGGACACAACGACCTCGCCTGGTACCTGCGCGAGGAACGCGACTACAGCGTGGAGGGGCTCAACGACCCGGCCGTCTCGCCGTTCACCACGATGGATCAGCTGGCGGCCGGACACGTGGCCGCGCAGTACTGGTCCGTCTACGTTCATTCCTCGATCACCGGCGCCGACGCGATCAAGGCCACATGGGAGCAGATCGACGCGGTCCAGCGTGTCGTCACCGCCTACCCCGAACGACTTGCCTTCGCCCGTACCGCCGCCGACGTCCGTGCGGCTCGCGCAGCCGGCAAGGTCGCTTCCCTCATGGGCGTCGAAGGCGGTCAGCAGATCGACGAATCCCTCGCCGTGCTGCGGTCGTACGCCCGCGCCGGGGCCCGCTATATGACTCTGACGTGGTCGACCACTCATTCCTGGGCCGACTCGGCCACGGACGAACCGGTCCACGGCGGCTTGAGCGTCTTCGGACGTGAGGTCGTGGCGGAGATGAACCGGATCGGCATGATCCTCGACCTCTCCCACGTCGCGCCCACCGTCATGCACCAGTCGCTGGACCAGAGCACCCTGCCGGTCCTCTTCACCCACTCCTGCGCGTACGGTCTCAACCCGCACCCGCGCAACATCCCGGACGACGTCTTGGACCGCGTGCCCGACAACGGGGGAGTGGCGATGATGACGTTCGTGCCCTCGTTCGTCTCGAACGCCCGCCGCGAATGGGTCGACGCCGGAGAACAGGGAACCGCCCCCGAGGTGACCGTGGCCCAGGTCGCCGACCACTGCGATTACGTTCGCGAACGGATCGGCATCGACCACATCGGACTGGGCGGCGACATCTGCGGAGTCGATGAGCTGCCGACCGGACTCGGTGATGCCGGCCAGTATCCGAACCTGTTCGCCGAGCTCGCCTCGCGCGGCTGGTCGCAGACCGACCTGCGCAAGATCGGCTTCGACAATGCGATGCGCGTCCTCGACGCGCACGAGGATGCGTACACGGCGTTCCTCGGCTCGGCGGTCGACGCACCGTCCGCGGCCAACGCCGGTTCCGCGGCCAACGGCACGGCCGCCTCGGCGACGGTGAACGGCGGCGGCAACGTCGGGTCCGCAGGCAATGGTTCGGCCGCCTCGGCGGGGGCGGAATCATGACGCGGCTGCTCGTCATCGTCAATGACATCGAGTCCCAGCCGGGGCTGCTGACACGGTGGATGATCAGCGAGAACGTCGAGTTCGATCTGCGCATCGGCGGGGTCTCACCCCTGCCCGGGCCCTCGGAGCTCGATGGCTATGACGGGCTCATCATGCTCGGCGGCGGGTACATGCCCGATGAGACGGACCGGGCCCCGTGGTTGGCCGATGAGGCCGAACTCGTCCGCCATGCCCTGGCCACGGATCTGCCGCAGTTCGGGATCTGCCTCGGCGGGCAGCTCATCGCCCACGTCATCGGGGGCGATGTGCAGGCTCGGACCGGGGCGCCGGAGAAGGGATACACGCGGATCGACACCACCGCCGAGGCGGCCGCGGACCCGGTGTTCTCCGCGATCCGGCCACGGACCTCGTTCGTCGAAAGCCATGTCGACCGCATCGTCGCCCTCCCCGAGGAGGCGACCCTGCTCGCCAGGAGCGAGGCCTGCGAATTCCAGGCGTTCCGGGTCGGCAGGGCGTGGGGGACGCAGTTCCACCCGGAGTCGACGCGGGCGAACATCGAGCGCTGGGATGCGGAGAAACTGCAGACTTTGGGGTTCGATAAAGATACCCTGTTGGAAGAAGCGATGGAGCTCGGGCCGGAGAGCGAACGTGATTCGAAGGCCCTGTTCTCCGCGTTTCTCACGGTGGTTCGGAACTGAAGCTTGTGTGTCACGCTCGTGACTGAGGCATACTAGGCGAGGCTCTGACCACAGTCAGGGTTGCCAGGTATGCGGCACAGCCGCCGCATTGGACACGGAGGAATCGTGAGCGACAAAGAACCCACGACGACAATCGACCCCGGTGACGGACACCAGCCCGAGACCCTCAAGCGGGTCATGGGGCCGAAGCTGCTGCTTCTGTTCATCGTCGGTGACATCCTCGGAACCGGCGTCTATGCTCTGACGGGCAAGGTGGCTGGGCAGGTCGGCGGTGCCGGTTGGGCACCGGTGATCCTCGCCTTCCTCATCGCGCTGATCACCGCCTTCTCCTATATGGAACTCGTGACGAAGTATCCGCAGGCTGCGGGTGCAGCGCTCTATACGCACAAGGCGTTCGGAATCCACTTCGTGACGTTCCTCGTCGCCTTCGCCGTCCTCAGCTCCGGAATCACCTCGGCATCGACGGCGTCGAATGTCTTCGCGGCGAACCTCGTGGCTGGCTTCGGTTGGGACGTCTCCGGCACAGGGGTGATGTGGATTGCGCTGGCGTTCCTCACTCTCATCGCGCTCATCAACCTCCGCGGAGTCGGCGAGAGCGTATGGTTCAACGTCGTCCTCACCCTCATCGAGCTGAGCGGTCTGCTGCTGGTCATCGTCGTCGGCTTCTTCGCACTCGGTTCGGGTGACGCCGACTTCTCACGCGTGATGATCTTCGAGACCGAGGGCGACAAGAGCGTCTTCCTCGCGGTCACCGGTGCCACTGCGCTCGCCTTCTTCTCCATGGTCGGCTTCGAGGATTCGGTCAACATGGTCGAGGAGACGAAGGATCCACGGATCTTCCCGAAGATCATGCTCTCTGGTCTGACGATCACCGGCATCATCTACGTCCTCGTCTCCCTGGTCACCGTCGCAGCAGTGCCCATCGGCGTGCTCACCGAGAGCGAGACGCCGCTGCTCGAGGTCGTCCGGGAGGGTGCTCCGGGCCTGCCGATCGATACGATCTTCCCATTCATGACGATGTTCGCCGTTGCGAACTCGGCCCTGATCAACATGCTCATGGCCAGCCGTCTGCTCTACGGAATGGCCAAGCAGAACGTGCTCCCGCCCGTGTTCGCGAAGGTCTTGGCCGGACGCCGCTCGCCGTGGGTGTCGATCATCTTCACGACGCTGATCGCCTTCGCGCTCATCTTCTTCGTGTCCACGATCCTGCCCGAGACGGTGACCGCGTCCCTGGGCGGCACCACCTCGCTGCTGCTGTTGGCAGTGTTCGCCGTCGTCAACGTCGCCGTGCTCATCCTGCGCAAGGACAAGTCCGGCAATGCCGAACACTTCAAGGCACCGACGATTCTGCCGTGGATCGGCGTCATCACCTGCGTGTTCCTCGTCGGTCCGTGGGCCCGTCTCGATGAGCTCATCCAGTATCAGATCGCGGCGGCGCTCGTCGGCATCGGTGTCGTCCTGTGGGCCGTGACCTGGTTCTGGAACCGTTCGACGAAGGGCACGAGCACCCGATTCCGCAATCCCGAAGAGCTGTCGTGAGCTCATCCCCTCGCCGAGGCGGTGCTGCACTTCTCCGGGACGATGTCGTCCATTCCCGGTACGGAGTCGCCGCTCGCCGACCCATGTCTGCATCGCTCGATATGCTGGGACGGTGGGTTCCCGACCTGCGCGCTCGGATCTGTACAGCTCAATCCAACGAAGGTGAAAAATGACAGTACTCGTCGGTTACGTCAACAATCCCGCCGGACACGCTGCTCTCGATGCCGGCATCGCGCAGGCGAAGAAGGACGGCAAGGAGCTCGTCGTCGTCAATGCGTCACGGTCGGCGCAGCGCAGCGACTCCTACCGCCTCGGCGAAGGGGAGCTCAAATCGGTCAACAACTACCTGACCAGGGCGGACGTCGAATTCCGCGTACTGACCTTGGGCAGCGAGTACGACCCGGCCGAACAGATCCTCGACACCGCCAACGAGGTGGGAGCCGAACTGATCGTGCTCGGAACCCGGAAGCGCACCCCGGTCGGGAAGTTTCTGCTCGGGTCGACGATTCAGAAGGTCATCCTCGACGCCGAAGCCCCGGTGCTGTGCGTCAAAGCCGCGCACTGAGGGCTTGACCGCAGCGCACACGCAACCCGGCTCGCTGGGCTGACATGTGTCCGCTGCGTGCACGTCTCAGCGGAGCCGCTCCATGATGAGATCGGCGTTGACATGAGCGCCGGCCATCACCCCGCTGGCTGTGCTGGCCACGACCATCGCCGACACGTCTGCGCTGTTGCCGACCGCCCAGACGCCGGGCACATCGGTCTGTCCGGCCATCTGCGTCGGAATATAGGTGCCCATCCCGCTCGGGTGAGCGACGACCTCGCCTCCGAGCTGGGCGAACAGGTCGGCATTTGCTCGACCATACGCACCGACGGTGAGCGCGTCGAAGGTAAGCGATTCCGCTCCGTCCGCGGATTCGGCGGCCGCCAGTGAAACGACGGTGTCGGACTCGGTGCGGGCCACCTCGGTGACGGTGGAATCGATGAACTCGATGCCGAGCGTATCGAGCATTGCCGTCTGTTCGGAATCAGGGGCGGGAGCGTTGTGCCGGATGAAGCTGACGTGGTCGCTGAGCTGGGAGAACAGCATCGCCTGGTGGTATGACATGGCCGTTGTGCCGATGACCCCGATGCGCTGCCCGCGCACCTCGAAGCCGTGGCAGTAGGGGCAGTGCAGGACGGTGTCGCCCCAGCCTTCCGCGAGACCCGGGATGTCCGGAAGTTCGTCGCTCAAACCGGTGGCGATGATGATGCGTCGGACCCTGACATCGACCCCCGCCGAGGTGGTCAGTTCGAATCGATACCGCGGAGCCGCCTCGGCGGGGTGGGGTTCCGAATCGATCGTGCGTGCTTGCTGCACGGTCGCATCGATGAAGGCAACGCCGTACTCTTTGGCCTCGGCGCGGCCTTTCGCCACGAGATCCTGGGGCCTGATGCCTTCGTGGCCGAGGACGTTGTGCGCGTGTGCGCTTGAGGAATTGCGCAGCTGGCCTGCGTCGATGACGACGACGGATCGCAGAGACCTGGCCAGGGCGATCGATGCGGCGAGGCCGCCTGCCCCACCGCCGATGACGGCGACATCGAAGGAATCCTGCGCGGATTCGGCCGACGAGTCGGGCGCAGTTGGCTGGGAGTTTACGGGTGCAGTTTGGGTGGTCATGATTCTCCTGTGTGCTGATGGATGGTCGGCGTCTATTCGAGTGTGTTCCTAGCCCGTATAAAAGTGCAAACGTGTTTGCAGAAACAGCAAATTGTGTCATGCTGAGGGCATGGAAGAGCCAAGAGAGTCAGGGGAGCGCGCCGCTCATGCGACGGGTCGGATGTCGGAGATCCTCTCCGATGGGTCCGCCCCGGTTGAGGCGCAGGAGGCTATCCGGCAGTCTTTGGCGGGTGTCGGCGCTCGCCTGCGAGGGCTGCGGCAGGAGCAGGGGCGCACCCTCGACGAGGTGGCTGAGCTTGCCGGAATGTCGACGAGCACACTGTCGCGCCTGGAATCCGGGAAGCGCAAGCCGAGTTTGGAGCTGCTGCTGCCGCTGGCTGGGGTCTATGGGCTCCCGCTCGATGAGCTTGTGGGGACTCCGCCGATCGGCGATCCGCGCATTCATATCTCCCCGCGGAAGTTCCACGATCAGACGATCCTGCCGCTCAGCCGCGGAGCGATCGGAGTACAGGCCTTCAAGCACATCGTCGACGGTCGGCAGACACCGAAGCTCGGTGCGCTGAAGACTCACCCCGGATTCGAATGGGTGTATGTGATCCGCGGTCGCCTGACCCTCATCCTCGGCGACCGGACGATGGTTCTCAGTGCTGGAGAGGCCGCAGAGTTCGATACGCGCACTCCGCACTGGTTCGGGGGAGCCGATGACGGCGGGGTCGAGTATCTCAGCCTGTTCGGACCCGAAGGACAGCGCGTTCATATGAAGAGCTGAGTGGAGCTGTGGGCCGGCGCAGGCGCTCGTTGATACGACGGGGCGTCGGTTGCGCGCGCTTGATTGTGGCGGGAAGTGAGTTCCGCAAGCGTGACCGTGGCGGGACGTGAGTTCTGCCCGGGTGGCTGTGGCGGGGTCCTGGTCCTGCGTGGCTGCGGCGGGGTGCTGCCTGCGTGGCTGTGGCGGGGCCCTGGCCCCGCGTCCTCGCGTCAGTGGCGAGGAGTAGTCTCGGCCCACTTCGTCGACACCGTAGGTGAGAGCCCCTTCTTCTGGTCGCCGCCAGCGATCATTGTCAAACATCGCACTCCGAGTGAGATCTCCCATTGACCAGTGCAAATAGTACAAAATAGCAAGACAGGGAAAATATCTCAAATAAATCGTACAGAACTATAGACTCTGTTCTATTCCTGGATTAGAATGGAGCCAAGCCGAAGACATCAACGATGATGAACGGATACGAAGAAGATGGCTCTCATCCCCGACCGAAGGTACGACGAGCACGATGATTGCGAAGCGGGAAAGGCTTCGCAGGCACCACCCCTTCAAGGTTCACCGCCCAGTGACCTCCCTCCAACTGCGGCCGGCTCTTCTGCCCGGTCTGCCGACAGTGACTCCTCCAGGTCGACTTACCGGGAGCTGCTCGCTGAGGCCGGATTCGATCTGACCGGTCATCCTCTCGCCGACAGATTCGACGGGATCGCCGACAACCTGGCCGACGGCGAGGCGGTCGCCGACCAAGCTGGTGACGGACAGGATGACGCCGTCGAGGACGGCAGCGATGCAGTCGTCGACGGCGGCGCAGCTGCGTCAGGCGGCGGTCAAGCAACCGCTATCGAGGCTGACGCAGCTGTGCCTGCTCTTCCGAACGGCGATATCCACGCCGGGCAGGGGCCCTGGTCGAGCAGGACGACGATGCCGGAGACCGAGGCAGAGGTCCAGGCCTGCATCAAAGAGATCGAAGCACGCCAAAGCGCGTGGATGAAGGCAAAGCGCGAAGAACGTGAGACACAGCGAGCTGCGGAGCGTGAGGAGTTCCTGAAGAAGAACCCGCAGGCTCGCGCAGAGGACGAAGAACTCGCGCGTGAAAGAGCGGAGTGGAACGCCCACGTTGAGCGGTACGAGGCGAAGAAGCGGGCGCAGAAAGAAGCCGAACGTATCGCTGAGGTAGAACGCGCGGAGCGACACAAGGCACTCGCCGAACGCTATGACTCAGAAGCTGACACGCATCCCCTGCTCGACGAGTTTCGCTGGTCAGACTTGAAGCACGCAGCCCCGGAAGTCACAGAAAGCATCTGCGCTCTGCAGGGCCTGCTCGACGGGCTCCACGACTTCACTCGCCCCATGGGGCCCGATGACGCGGTGACTCTTCTCGATGGTCTTGAGACCTTGAACCGTCTGACGGAGTCCCTGTCGGTCGTGACCCTCTCCGTGTTCGAACGTGTCGGCACGCCCCGCGACTACGGGGCGAAGACGACGAAGGCGCTGGTCCAACATCGGCTCAACCTGTCTGCACAAGAGGCCTATCGCCGCACTCAGCTCGCTGAGTGCCTGGGAAAGCGGACCAGCATGAGCGGGGAATCGATCGAGGCGCAGTTTCCGATTCTCGCAGCTGCCCTTCGTGAAGGAGTGCTCTCGGCAAACCAGGCGTCGACGATCTCCAAATGTTTGAAGAACCTGCCTGTGAACGTATCGGAGGACGACAAGATCAAGGCTGAAAGCCTGCTCGTCGAAAAGGCTCAGGCGGTTCGCGTCTGCGATATCCATGCACTCTTCGAAGAGATCCTGGGCTGGATCGATCCCGACGGCCAAGAACCGAAAGAAGCGGCAGACCGGGACAGCTTCGCTGTCAACCTGCGCCAGGCGAAGGACGGAACGTGGACCCTCAAAGGTCGCCACGACGAGGAGACCGGTGGGATCCTCAACGGCCTGCTGACTTCGCGCATCAAAACCGATTCTCAGTCGGACGAGGACAGGTGCGCGAATGCGGCGGGAATCGATGCCGCTCCCGCGGATGGCGAACGCCCAATCGACGGAGCGAGCGCCACCGATGATACCCGTTCTGCCGACGACGCCCGCCCCGCAGTCGAAAGCGGCAGTGCCAGTGTGAGCGACCTCGACCAGGAAGTCGTCGACGTCTATACGGAGGTCCTGCGCGGCGACCGCTCGGACTGTCTCGACCCCTCGCTCGACTTCACCCCGCCACAGGTCGGCGCGAATGGTGAGATCCCGCAGGGAGCCGGGGTGAGGCAGGACGGCTCACTGGTGACGATGGCCGCTGAGCAGCCGAGTGTCCGGCGTCGCATCTACGAGCGTTTCTCCAGCGTCATCGGCAACATCGAAATGAACCGCATCAAGGCCGGAGCGGCCTACGCACTGGTCGTCACAGCCAAGGCGGAAGATCTGGCGAACCAGACCGGCAAGGCCGTCACGGGAGTCGAAACGCCGTTCCCGATCGATTCCGCTGCTCTGGAAGGACTGAACGGATCGGTCTTCTTCCACCTCATGGGCGAAAGAGCGAAATCGTTGGCACTCGCGACAGCACGACGGTTGGCCACAGAGAAACAGCTGGCAATTCTCGCCAGCCGTGACCAGGGATGCACGTTCCCCGGATGCGACACTCCTCCCGGCTGGTGCGAAGCGCACCATATCGTCCCATGGGCGCAGAACGGCAAGACTGACGTCAACAATCTCACTTTGGCCTGTTCAGCGCATCACCACCTGCTTGATTACACCGATTGGGACTGCAGAATGCTCATCGACGGTCGGCCCGCGTGGGTGCCACCGGCGACCATCGATCCAGCACAAGAACCGGTGCTCCACGCACGGTTCATCGCGCGGGAAATCGGAGAGACTCTCTTCGGCTGACAAGCACTTAGGTTCAGCTGACAAGCACTTGGGTTCGGCTGGCAAAACCCCGGCAATGTGACAGTTATTCGCGGGACACGTGGCCGAGACCAATGGTGCGGTTCATCGGCGGCGTGGTCCGCGGGGAACGGAATGTTCTTCTCACATGCACTGTTGCCTCGTTATGAAGCTTTCGATCCTTGACCTCGTTCCTGTCCGTACAGGACAGACGACAGCAGACTCCTTCGCCGCCTCAAAGCAGATCATCGACACGGCTGACAAGCTCGGATTCACCCGCTATTGGGTCGCCGAGCACCACAACATGCCCTCGATCGCATCGACGATGCCAGGGCCCGAACTCATGCACCTCGGCCAGGGAACACAGCAGATCCGCCTCGGTTCCGGTGGAGTCATGCTTCCCAATCACGCCCCGCTGGCGGTCGCCGAGCTGTTCGCTCTGCTCTCCGCTGTCTACGGCGACCGCATCGATCTGGGAATCGGTCGCGCACCGGGGACGGACCCGATCACTTCGGCGGCAATGCGCGGCCACCTCGGTGAAGGACGGATGGTCGACCGTGAAGGACGAGCAATCGATCCCGTCGAACAGTTCCCCCAGCACGTGATCGACACTCTCAGCCTCATGCGGCCCGAGGGGATGCGAGTTCCGCTTCACGGTGGACGCGAACATGTGCTCAAGGCGACGCCCGCGGCAGCTCCGGGAACGCAGCCGCTGCCGTGGCTGCTCGGTTCATCCGGTTACTCGGCCAGGCTGGCAGCTGAACTCGGCATGCCCTATGTCTTCGCCAACCACTTCGCATCGGGTGCCACCACCGGAATGAAGATCTACCGCGACAATTTCACGCCTGGCGCTTACGGAGACAAGCCGCAGACCTTTGTCACGGCCAACGTCGTCGCAGCACCCACCGAGGAAGAAGCGCGGCTGCGCTCGGAGCCATTCATGCTGCAGATGGCCAGAATGCGCACCGGCGGACCGATGGAGAAGCTGCACCTGGCCGGCGACGACGTGCGATCGGTGATGACCGACCAAGAGCGTATGGTCGGCGAAGAGCTCTCCGGCAACTGGATCATCGGCGACACGAAATCCGTGTCCGCGCAGCTCGAGGAACTCGCCGAGCGCTTCGAGGTCGACGAGATCATGATTCAGCCGATTGCGGGTGCCGTGGAAGGCGAAGACGTACGCGAAGACCCAGGACGGACTCAGACGATCGACCTGCTTGCCACGGAATTCCTCGGCTCCACCGGAGCTTCCGGCGTCGCTGATGCAGGCACCGATATGTGACACCTGGCTGAGGTCTGTCCCCGGTTCCGATCGGGGCCGATATCGGCCATCGGCACCGGGCCGAAGTCTCAGCTCAGCATCGATTCGGGCAAGTGGACTTCAATCCACGACCAGTCCGCGTTATCCTGTCACAGTGTCATGAAAGCTGACAGTCGTGTGACAGCCAGTAGAATCGACACCGTGCAGAACCTCGTCTACGGCGAGGCCGCTCCTTGCGGAGAGGTCGAAACGGAGGCGAATGCTGTACGCCGAATGCGCTCGCGCACCTTCGGAGACTTCCCCCACGCGGGCCCCGGCCTGCAGACCGAAAGAGAAATAATGCGTACCAAAATTGCTGTTTCGGCAGCACTTGGGGTCGGACTGGTTTTCGGCGCCGGTGCTCCCGCACTGTCGAGCAATCTGTCGTCGACTGACGCCGCAAAAACGTCCGGCATCTCCGCTGATGTCGTGCCCGGCCAAGAACTCGAACGAATCACCGACGGCAAGATCGAAAAGGGCGAGACCGCCTACGTCGATGTCACGGTCGCGACACTGTGGACCGACCCGAAGGCCCCTCGCAAGGTCGACAAGCCCGCGCTCCAGCACCCCGTCGACCTCAAGAAGTGGAACAAGAACCTCGAATCCACCGATGTGCGCCGGGGCCTGACTGGAAAAACCGAGACACAGGCAACCTACGGTTCGGAAGTCTCCGTCCTCGAAACCAAGGGCAGCTGGGCCAAGGTCGCCGTGACCGACCAGAAGACCCCGAAGAACAAGAAGGGCTACCCGGGTTGGCTGCCCAAGAAGCAGCTGGTCGAAAACGACCGCTTCGGAAAGCTCGCCGAAGACCAGCCCCGCGCAGTGGTCACGAAGCCCAAGAGCGAACTCGAAGGCATCGAATTCACCAAGGACACTGGTGCCGACGTCAGCTTCAACGTCGACCTGCCGCTCATCGCCCAGGACGTCGATGATGTCCGCGTCGCTCTCCCCGGAGGTGGAGCCGCCTGGATCGACATCGATGACGTGGATGTCTACGACGTCGGCGACAAACCCGAGAAGCCCAGCGGCAAAGACCTCGTGAAGACCGCGAAGCAGTTCGAGGGCCTGCGCTACCTGTGGGCCGGAGTCTCCGCCTACGGATTCGACTGCTCCGGATTCACCTACTCCATCTACAAAGCCCACGGCATCGATCTGCCTCGCGACTCGGGAGAACAGGCGAAGGCGGGCAAGGCTGTCTCCTCGTCGAACCTCAAGCCCGGAGACCTGCTGTTCTTCTCGACCAGCTCGGGAACAGTCCATCACGTCGGAATGTACGTCGGCGACGGCAAGATGATCCACTCGCCGAACGCGTCGAAAGACGTCTACATCACCGACTGGAAGAAGTGGGACACCGGAAACGAATTCTCCGGAGCCCGCCGCATCCTCTGATCTGGATCGAGTCAGATGGTCCCGGTTCCAACCAGGACCTGACCAGTTCAGTCGAGTGACCAGCCGACACACTGATGGCCGGTGCCCTGAGGAGGGCACCGGCCATCAATGATTTCAGTAGGGCCTAGCTGGGAACATCGCCAAGGTTGCTGAGCACGGCTCTAGCTGGGGAGCATCGCCAGGTCTGCTGAGCATGGCGATTGCTGAGAGACCTGGCCAGGGGAGGGGAGGGGCCTGGCCTGGGGAGAGGTGCCCGCCGAGGCGGCTATCGAGCAGAGTCGACCGGAATGACCGGCGACCCGATTTCATCGAAACTCGCCCACCGAGGCGACCGCCGTATGGTTTCTCCGAGGCGACCGCCGGTCAGTGCCGCGAGCTCTGAGTCGATTTCAGGAAGATGGCACGGGCCAGATCATCCCGACGTTCGATGACCAGCCGGCGCAGAGCCGCAGGTGCATCGTCGTTGGCGGCCAACCATGCGTCGGTCTTCTCGACCACAGCCTCCTCGTCGACGGACCACCGGGGATAGAGGCCGAGCACCAGGCGGCGAGCGATCTCAATCGAATTGTCCGTCCAGAACCCGAGCAGACCATCGAAGTACTCATCGACATACTCCTCGACGAGCGGCATCGCGCTCGGCGCGATGAACCCGGCGATGATCGCCGACAGAACATCATTGCTCAGCGCTCCCGCCTCGCGGATCGCCTCCCAGGCACGAATCTTGACGATCGGCAGAGGCAGTGCGGCACTGGCCGTCTCGGCGTGAAGTCGACCCGAAGAGCTGGGATCCGAATGATTCTCCCGCGCGATATCCGTCTGATCCGCCCACCCGAGGCAGACGAGCGCCGTCAGCGCATTCCATCGCAGCGCATGATCATTGATGAGACCCCGGAACGGCAGCGTCGCAGTCGAATGCTCGGCGCCGCGACCCGTGCGGGCACCACCGGAAGCTTCGGCCGACTGGCTCATCGAACCGGCCTGCCCAGCCGAACCAGCCCGATCAGCCGAACCGGCCTGCCCGGGAGCTCCGGCATACATCCGGTCGATCTCCTCACCGACCGGCACCGTCAGGATCTGGCTGGCGAACCCACGCCCCATAGCCACCGCGGAACTGCCGGCGGCGCAGCGGGCCGTCCGCGACGTCAGCGCCAATACGAGGTTGGCCAGATGCAGCTGCGCATCCGACCCTGCTTTCGCCGCCGCCAACGCATCCAACGCCGCTCCCAGAAGCCCCATGATCGCGGCATCGAAATTCCGGTCCGCCACCCACTGATCGATGCAGGTCAGAGCGGTCTGGCTGAGCCCCGCCATGATCCCGGCATGACTCTCCTTGCCCAGGCTGCGGGCATAGGCGGTGAGGTACTTCTGCACCGGCATGAGCCCATCGCGCACCGCATTGTCCAAGGCCGACCACACCAGGGCCCGTGACAGCGGATCCGTGATCCGCGACGCCGAGGTGACCGCCGCCTCCGTCGACTCCGGATCGAGGCGCACCCGCGCATAGTCCAGGTCGTTGTAATTGAGCAGAGTGATCACGCCGGCGCTGCGACCGATCAGCTGCTCGACGTCGGCCGACTCGGTCGAGAACTCGAAACGGAAGGAATCGAGGGGAACGATCGCCCGCCCCGACCGCCCGAGCGTGGCGATCTCGATCGTGTGCGGCCGCAGCAGGGCTGTGCCCTCGGCCGAATCGGACTGAGTGATCGTGGCACCCGTGACCTTCTCCGAACCGGACCGTCGCCGAGGCGGTTCTGTCCTGCCGCTCGACCCGGGCCCTGCCTCGTGAGCGTCCCCGGCAGCCCCGTCGAAATCGTCGCCGACCGCATCCGGGCTGCGCAGCCTTGCGCCCGAGCTCGAAGCCACGAGCTTCCCGCGTCCCGCGCTCTGCGCGGCGGCATCGGTACCGGCAGAACCTCCTTCGGCCCCGGTCCCGGCCCCACCCTGGGAGAACACGGCCGACCCGACCGCGGATCCGGCCGAGTACCCAGCTGACCCGTCCGCGGACCCTGCCGACCCATCCGGGGACCCAGACGAACCGTCTGCCGTCGTGAGCTGCAGGGACAGCTCCGAGACTCCGGACGTCCCCAGCCACGCGGCCGCCCAGTTCGCGATGTCCCGGTCGGGAGCCGCCTCGGCGAGGCATTCGAGGAAATCAGCCAACTCGGTATTGCCGTATTCGAACCGTCTGAAATACAGCCGCGAACCGGCGAAGAAAGCCTCCCGGCCGACGAACGCGACGAGCTGCTTGAGCACGGATGCGCCCTTGGCATAGGTGATGCCATCGAAGTTGAGCTTCGCGGCCTCGACATCGGGGATGTCGGCGACGATAGGGTGCGTCGTCGGATACAGGTCCTGCGTGTACGCCCACGCCTTGCGGCGCAACGCGAAGGTCACCCACCCATCGGTGAACCGCGTCGCCTCGGCAAGCGCGAGCCCGCCCATGAAATCGGCGAAGGATTCCTTGAGCCACAGGTCATCCCACCACTTCATCGTGACGAGATCGCCGAACCACATATGCGCCATCTCGTGCAGGATGACATTGGCACGGGACTCGTAGTTCGCGTCCGTGACCTTGTCCCGGAAGATCAGATTGTCCGTGAACGTCACCAGACCGGGGTTCTCCATCGCGCCGAGGTTGTACTCGGGAACGAAGATCTGATCGTACTTTCCCCATGGATAGGGGTAGTCGAATTCGGAGGTGAAGAAGTCGAGGCCCGCCTTCGTAACGCCGAAGATGTCCTCCGCGTCGAGGTGGTCGACGAGGCTCGCGCGCGTCCAGGCGCCCAGTTGCACGGTCTGCCCGGTGCGCGGATCCGTCCACTCGTCCGTCGCCCCCTCGTAGGGGCCCGCGGTGATGCAGGTGATGTAGCTCGACTGCTTGAGCGTCGGTTCGAAGTAATGGGTGACCGCGGCCGCCGAGGCAGATCCGTTCGCAGGCTCGAATCCCGCCGAGGCGGCCCCCGCCGCACCATCGGCCGGTTCCGTCCGCGCCTCGGCCCGGTTCGACAGAACCTGGAAATGTGCGGGAGCGGTGACCGTGAAGATGAACTCGGCCTTGAGGTCGGGCTGGTCGAAATTCGCAAAGACGCGACGGGCGTCGGTGGGTTCGTACTGTGTATAGAGGTAGGTTTTGCCGTCGGCCGGATCAGTGAACCGGTGCAGACCCTCGCCCGAGGTGGAATAGCGGGCCTGCGCCTCGATCGTCAGGGAATTGCGGCCGGCGCGGACGGGGAACGTGACTCGGGCGCCGTCGAAGACCTCGGCGGGGGAGAGACTCTCACCATTGATCAGAACTGAGGTCACGGAGTCGGCGATGAGGTCGATGAATGTCGAATCGACGAAGCGGGCGGAGAAGTCGACGACAGTGCGAGACAGGTACGTGTCGGCATCGGTTTCGGCGTTGCTGACGTCGATATGGACTGAGTAGGAATCGACCTCGAGCAGCTGTGTTCGGCTCTGCGCTTCGCTTCGGGTGAGATTCGTTGTCATTCAATAGCCTCCTCGGCGGACAGACTTTAGCATGCCACATTTCCGGTATTCTGAGTACAGCACCGGCGAACGGCAGAGGGGACTGATGGCGGACAATCGGGTCAGCGAACTGCCTCGGCGGGGGTTCAACGTCGTCGCCCACCGCCTGCGCTTAGGGCTCAAGCGTGTGTGGGTGAACTCCGGTCAGCTGATCCAGATCCCCATCGCCGCGACCGCCGCCTACGCTTTCTGCGTCTATGTGCTCGGCCACCCGTATCCGTTCCTTGCCGCGGTCGCCTCCGCCGTCGGCATCGGCCCCGTCGTCGACCGTCGCCTGCGCCGCGCCCTCGAGATCGGCATCGGAGCGACGTTCGGGGTGCTCGTGGGCGAGATACTCGTCAACTTCTACGGCTCCGGCATCTGGCAGCTCGCCCTGACTCTGATCATCGGCCTGACGATCGGCACGATACTGAACTCCGGCGGCATCTTCATCACCCAGATCGCCGTCCAATCCGTCTACGTCGTCGTAGTCCCTGCCAGCGCCACCACCATGCCGTTCCCGCGCACCCTCGACGCTCTCACCGGATCCGTCTGCGCCATCCTCCTGGCACTGCTGATCCCGCGCGACGCTCGAAAGGCTCCGCGTCGCCTGGCCGCGGACATGCTCGAGGAGGTCGACGCAGTCCTCAGGATGATGAAACGAGCCCTGCGCGAAGCCGATGTGACGATGGCAGGACGAGCCCTCGAGCGTGCTCGCGAAACCCAGGACATCATCGACTCCTGGGGTTCATCCCTGCGGATCTCCCGTGAAGCCGCGAAGATCAACGCACGTGCCCGCCGGCATGCGGCCGAAGTCACCCGCCTGTCACGTGCCCACACCTTCTCCGACCGCGCGATGCGGACCATGCGAGTCATCGCCCGCCGCGTCGTCGGCATCACCGAGCTCGGCGTCGCCAAACCCGTCATCGCCGACTACGTCGGATCCTTGGCCGACGGTGCGAAGAAGCTCGAGATCGCTCTGCGCCGCGGCACCGACCGTTCCCTCGCCGAGGCGGCCCTGTCCGAAGCGGCGGGGGCTCTGGATCCGCGAGCGAAGCCCGATTGGGACATCCACGACGAGTCGATGGTCCTGCTCCTGCGGACTGTCGCCGTCGACCTGCTGCAGGCCGCGGGACTCACTCGTGAGGAGGCCCAGTCCCGGCTTCCACCGCTGGCAGTGAACGCCGATGAGGAAGACGGGCCGGCCGTCGAATAGCCGTCGAGGCGGTCAGCTGCTTTCGACGACGAAGACGGCGTTCGTGCCCGGTTCCAGAGCCGTGAAGCGATGAGGCTGATCGCCCGGATGGGTGAGGTAGTCGCCGACACCCAAGTCGTAGGACTTCCCGAGCACCTCGATGCGTGCGGCCCCGCGGCCGAGGATGACATGCTCGATCGTGCCCTGCGGGTGCGGCTGAGACTCCCTGGGTTCACCCGGTTCGGCCTGGATGAAGTAGACGTCGCGTCGGGCATTCGTCGGCGACGGCGAGAGCAGGGTGGCCACATAGTTCGCGGTGGTCGAGGGCAGGCTGGGCATATCGCCGACGTGTTGGAAGGCGACCTCGTGCGGGGGCGGGTCGAGCAGGCGCGCAAGGGGGATGTCGAGCGCAGCGGCCAGAGCCCACATCGTCTCCAGGCTCGGATTTCCGCTTCCCGTCTCAAGCCCGGACATCGTCGACTTGCCGATGCCGGCGCGCCTGGCGACCTCGGAGAGGGAGAGCCCGGCGCGCAGTCGTTCGCGCTTCAGCGCCGCCGCGATCTGCTGACTCGGTGAGAGCGACGGGCCGGGCGCTGTGGCGTCGGAATCGGTGGCGCTGGGAGCGGACTCGGGGTCGGAGCTGCCCTGAGCGTCATTCAGCGAATCGTCGTTGCTTCGAGAAGTCATGGGTTCACTATAGCGGTTAGGCCGTTCGGGTTGACGAACGATGGTCGAGGGTGCACTGTATAGAACATGGGTTCATTATTTCGCACGGCTGATCGGGTGCTCCCCGGCTCGACCTATCGTGCGGTCGCCATCGTCACCGTCACGATCATCGCAGTCGCGCTGTCGTACGGGGCGATCTCCGCGGTCTCCGGATTCGCCTGGTGGCAGACTCTGCTGCTGTCGATGTTCGCTCTCGGCGGCGCCGCCGAATTCACCTTCGTCGGCGTCATCGCCGCCGGCGGTGCCCCGATCCTCGCGGTGCTGGCGGGTCTCCTCGTCAATTCCCGGAACTTCGCCTTCGGCGTCGCAGTCGGCCCTTTCTTCCCACAGGACTGGCGAGCTCTCATCGCCTCCCACTGGATCAACGACGAATCCACCGCGATCTCGCGCCTCGGGCACAACGACCGGGCGAAATGGCATGCGTTCCTGCTCATGGGCGCCGCAATCGCCATCATGTGGCCCGGCGGTGCCATGGTCGGGCAGTGGCTGGGCAATGTCATCAACGCGGACCTGCTCGGACTCGATGCGGCCTTCCCGATCATCCTCTTCTGCCTCATCCGCGGGGACCTGAAGAACCGAGTCACACTCTCGCTGACCGTCATCGGCATCCTCATCGCCGTGGGCCTGACCCCGCTGCTGCCGCTCGGGCTGGGAGCAGTGACCTCGCTGTCCGTCTTCGTCTTCGTCGCCGCCGGCTGGGGTGTGCGCTGGTTCATCCGTCGCCGCCGCGCAGGCGACAACAGCGCAGACCCGCACGATGCCGCCCACTCGCAGCACTCAACCCGAGAGGCGAGCCGCCGATGAGCGCCGTCAGCTTCCTCATCGCCCTTGCCGGGCTGAGCCTCGGAACCTATCTCATGCGCTTCGCCGGTGTGAAGGTGGGAGCGGCCATCGCCACGAAGGGGCGCCGGCGGACCCCGGCGACCGCCTCGGCAGGGCCTGACTCCTCTGTGGGGGCCGACGCCTCCGCAGGCGTGGGCGGACAGGGCACAACCGCCCCTGCAGGGGTCGCGGGGCAGGGCACAGCCGCCTCGGCGGGGGCCGGTGATTCGGCCGACTCGACCGAGCGTGTGACGATGTGGATGGACCGGGCCACGGTCGTGCTCATCGGCGCCGTCTTCGCCACCACGGCGGTCTTCGACGGCACTGACATCGCCGATCCGGCCCGCCTCATCGGCGTCGGTGCCGGCGTTCTCGCCTCGATTCTGCGCGTGCCGATGCTGCTCGCCGTCGTCATCGGCATGGGCGTGTGCGCGCTCATCCGCACCACCGGGATCCTCTGAGCAGGGACGGCAGGCACCCACTGTGAAAGCCGTGGGATGCGGGTGGGCAATTGCCGAGGATCTCCCGCCCGGAACTGCCCCGAAAGCCCGAGATTGCTAGGCTGGGACCATGGAATACATCGCGGGCTTTCAGCGTCTCGTCTTTCTTGCCCTGACGGTGGCCGCATTCGTCGTCCAGCTCTGGGCGTTCATCGACTGCCTCCGCTTCAAGGACGAGAACTACCGTGCCGTGGACAAACAGAGCAAGAAGTTCTGGGTCATCCTCCTCGGCGTCGGACTCGCGCTCGCCCTCATCGCACTGCCTCCGATGGGCATGAGCATGATCTTCCTCAACATCATCGCCCTCGTCGCCGGCATCGTCTACCTCACCGATGTGCGCCCGAAGGTCCGCGCCGTCGACCCGCGATACCGCAACCGCTGACCGACTTGACGCCGTAACTGCATTCGCGGACCCGATCGGCAAGCGCCCAGCACACGCTGACTAGACTCACCCTATGAGCACCGACCTCAACCTGCCGGGCCCCGAATCCGGCTTCATCGCCACGTTCGGAAGCGGCGAGCCGCACACCCTCTTCGGCCACGGATTCGCCGGCGCGATCCGCGACACCCGCCCCTTCGGCACCGGCATCACCGGCACCCGCCACTTCCTCCACCTGCCCGGCCACGGCGGTCGCCCCTCACCCGGCCCCGGCTGGACCTACCCGCAGATCGCCGAGGTGCTCGCCGACGCCGTGAGCACCACCTCGGCGAGCCGAGCGCTGGGCGTCTCGATGTCCGCCGGAGGACTCCTCCACCTGCTGAGCATCGCCCACCCCGTGACCCGCGGCCTCGACAAGATCGCCCTCGTCCTCCCCGCCTCCTTCACCGGGTTCCCCGCCGAGGTGGCCGCCGCCAACGGCTCCCACCTGGAGAGACTGCGCCGCCTCGTCGCCGATGAGAACATCGACGGCATCGTCGACCTCATGCTCTCCCGCGAACCCGCCGAGGTGGCCCAAATGCTTCCCGCGCGAGCCTGGACGAAGGCGAAGGCCGAGAACCTCGTCCACACGGACATGTCCGACGGACTCGGACTCGCCCTCGAAATCGCTGTCGCGGACACCGATGAGGCAGCCCGGAACCTGCGCTCCTTCCCGGGCGATGTCCTCGTGCTCACCCACGAAGACGACCCAGCACATCCGGTCCCCGTCGCCGAAGGCATCCACCGTGCGATTCCGAACTCCCGCCTCGAGGTGCTCCCTGCCGGATCGATCCTGTGGCGCGGCCGTCATGACGTACGGCGCATCCTCGGCGAGTTCTTCGGTTAGGCACCGGCTTCCATTAGGCGCCGGCTTCGGTTAGTCACGTTCTTCGGTGAGGTTCTGGATTCGGTTCAGCGCTGGCTTCGGCTGGTCACCCGACCGAGGTCGTTGGCTAGACTGTCTCCGTGCGCATCTCCGTCCTCTCCCTCCACACCTCGCCCGTCGCCCAACCCGGCCAGGGCGACGCCGGAGGAATGAACGTCTACGTCGACCAATCCGTGCGAGCGCTCGCCGCCGCCGGACACCAAGTCGACGTATTCACCGCCGACCCCGGCGGACTCGACGGCACGGGAGGCAGTGCAGAAGTCGCTTTCGACGGAGCCGGCGCTGACCGGGGACGAGGCGCGGGCCCCTCCGTAGGTCGGAGCGCGAGGCTGGAGATCACCGAATCCATCACCCTCCACCACCTGCCGGTCGGCGCCGCGACGAAGGACGAACTCGCCGACGCGATCGACGAACTCGCCGACCTGCTCAATGCCCACCCCGACTTCCGCTCCGCCGATCTCATCTGGAGCCACTATTGGATCTCCGCCGAGGCGGCCCTGCGCGCCCGTGACAACGCCGTCGACAACGACGCCGAGTCCGGAGACAGCGGCACCGAATCCGGAGACAGCGGTGCCGACGCCGTTGTCGGGGTCGGGCAGGACCGTGCGGCGCAGGCTCCGATCGCGGTGAGCATGCACACGATCGGGGCGGTGAAGAACCGCGATTCCGACACCAGCCACGAACGACCCCAACGCCTCGAAGCCGAAGAGCGCATCGCCGCCGAGGCCGACCTGCTCGTCGCCGCCACCCCCGCCGAACGTCGCGACCTCGTGTCGGAACTCCACGCCGACCCCGACTCGGTCGTCGTCGCCCGACCGGGTGTCGATCACGCGCTCTACGCACCGGACTCACAGTCGGACGCGCGCAAGCGTCTGGGATTCGACTCGGACGAGGCGATCGTCCTCTACGTCGGGCGTATGCAGTTCATCAAAGGCACGGACGTCGCCGTCGACGCCCTGGCCGATCTGCGGGAACGCAACCCGCACCTGGCCTCGCGAACCCGCGGTATCCTCCTCGGAGCCGCCTCGGGGGCAGGCGTCGAAGCAGGCGGGGGAGCGGTCCGACCGTCCTCGGCGTATCTGCGGGAGCTGACCGCGGCGATCGCGAGCGAACCCAGCGTCGAGGTCCGCCCGCCCGTTCCCTCCCACGTCCTCGTCGATTACTACCGGGCCGCGGACGTGCTCATCGTTCCTTCCCGCAGCGAATCCTTCGGACTCGTGGCCGCCGAAGCGGCCGCCTCCGGTCTGCCGGCGATCGCCTCGGCGGTGGGAGGACTCCCGGAGATCGTCGAACACGGACATTCGGGACTGCTCATCGCCGATCACAACCCGCACCACTGGGCGACGGCGATCGAGACCCTGCTCGAGGACACGCAGCTGCGAGCCGAACTCGCGGGCCATGCCGTCGACCGTGCCGAACGCTTCGACTGGGGCCACACCGTCGCAGCCGTCCTCGACGCTGTGCCGGACATCTCCGGCATATCTGCGCGGCGCTCGGAAGCGCTGGGAGCGTGCTGAACGACTAGAGTCGGCGGTGAGCACGAGAGCCGAGCGAAAGGCGAGAGAGCATGAGCACCGACACCGAGGCGATCCTGTCCGGAGTGCGCTCCTGGGCCGAGAGCAACGACGTTCCTGTCGATTCGATCGAGGATGCCGAGATCGTCGTCACCCTGCCGGGGGAGAAGAAGCTCAAGACGAACGTGGCGATCAGCGTCTTCGCTCGCACCGCCCATCTGCAGGCGTTCGTCATCCGTCATCCAGACGAGAACTCGGCCGCATTCAATCGGTGGCTGCTGCAGAAGAACCTCAAACCCGGGCCGGTGGCGTTTGCGATCGACGGCCTCGGCGATGTCTATCTGCGGGCGAGCGTGCCCCGAGAGCATCTGCTCGATGAGCTCGACGGACTTCTCGGGGCGATGCTCGCCACGGCGGACTCCTCATTCAACGAACTCCTCCAGATCGGGTTCCTCACCGGAATGAAGAAAGAGTGGGCCTGGAGGGTCGGCCGAGGCGAGTCGACGCGCAACCTCGCGGCCTTCGAGAAGGTGCTCAGCGGGGATGACAACGAATTCCTCGGCACCTTCGGCGACGGCGATTCCGAACCCCCGGCGGTGTCGGCGGTGTCGGCCGATCGTGCGAGTGACGGCTCGCGCCCATGAGTGCGTCCACCTCCAAGCCGGTGAGCGTCGACGAATACATTGCCTCATTCGACGACGAGCGACACCGAGCCTTCCTCGCTCAGTTGCGCGAGCTCAGTCGTGCCGCTGCACCGTGAGCCGAGGAGAGCCTCAAATGGGGCAGCCCCGCCTATGCCCTCGGCTCGATCCTGTTCGTGTTCGCCGGGTACAAGAAGCACGCGAACGTCGTCTCCACTCCCAGCACGAAAGACGTCTTCGCCGACCGTCTGCAGGACTTCGACACCGGTAAGGGCTCGATCAAACTGCCCTATGACGGCGAGATTCCGACCGAGCTGCTGACCGAGATGATCGCCCACCGGATCCGCGAATTCGAGGTCGACGGAGTGAAGTGGATGTGAGGGCGCGCCGGTCTCAGTCGAGGGGCAGCTTCATTCCCTGGTGGCTGGCGACATAGCCGAGTCGGTCATAGAAACGCTGAGCACCGGTGCGCGACTTATCGGTGGTGAGCTGAACGAGTCCGGCGCCGAAGCGACGTCCGCACTCGTGAGCCCATTCGAAGACCGCCGTGCCGAGCCCGATCCCCTGAGCCGAGGGGCCGACTCGCACCGCCTCGATCTGCAGGCGGAGCGTGCCGCGGCGAGACAGGCTGGGCAGCAGACTCAGCTGCAGGGTCCCGACGACGGTCGTGCCGTCGTGAGTCTGGCCAGCTGATCGGGTCTGATCGGCCGACTCGGCCTGTTCGGCTGACTCGGCCCGGCCTGGCGTGTCAGCCTGTCCTGCTGCTTCGGTGATGGCGACGAGGAGCTGATTGGGATCGGCGTCGATGAGCGCGAACGCACGAGCATAGGGGGCTGCATCCTCGGCGTCGGGGATGGCAGGTGCGGCGCCGGCTGCGACAGCGCCCGCACGGTCGACCACTTCGACCTCGGCCTCACGGGCGGCCCCGAGCACGTCGTCACGCAGGAGCGCAACAATGGCCGACACATCGGCCTCGTTCGCGCGGCGGATGACGAACGTCCGGCCCGCCAGGTCCAGGGTCTGACGGGAGAACCCGTCGAAGCCTCGGCCCGATTCGCCCTGACCCGATTCGCCCTCGCCCGGGGCTGCCTCGGTGGTCATCAGCCCGCGATCCCAGCGGAGGTCGCTCCGGCAGTGGCCGGCTCACGGCCCGCCGCATCGACCGGCGGCTTGCCATAGGGACGACGAGCGAAGAGCGAGGCCAGCACGGCGCCGGAGACGTTGTGCCACACGCTGAAGACGGCTCCGGGCAGTGCTGCCAGCGGTGAGAAGTACGTGGTGGCCAGGGTCGATGCCAGACCGGAGTTCTGGAGTCCGATCTCGAACGACAGCGCGCGACGGGTTGGGGTGTCGAGACGGCAGGCCGCGGCCACACCGTAGCCGACACCGAGCCCGAGCAGATTGTGCGTGACGACGGCCAGCAGAACGAGCACACCGGCAGTGGCGATCGAACCCGCGGATCCGGCCACGACGATCGAGACGATATAGGCGATGGCGATCGAGGCCAGCCACGGCAGCACCGGCGAGATCTTGTCGACGAACTTCGACGCGAACACGCGGACGAGGACGCCGACGATGACCGGCACGAGCACGGTCTGGCAGATCGAGACGAACATCGACCAGAACGGCACGTCCATATACGAACCGGCCAGCCACAGAGTCAGCAGCGGGGTGAGCACCGGAGCGAGCAGCGTCGACAGGGTCGTGATCGACACCGACAGCGCTGTGTCGCCCTTGGCCAGATAGGTGACGACATTCGACGCAGTGCCGCCGGGCGCGCAGCCGACGAGGATGACGCCGACGGCGATCTCGGTCGGAAGCGAGTACACGGTCACGACGAGGAGGCCGAGCAGCGGCATCGCCACGAACTGAGTGACGACTCCGAGCACCGCAATCCACGGCCGCTTCGCGATGCGGGCGAAGTCGGGCAGCGTCAGGGTCAGGCCCATGAAGAACATGACCACGCCGAGCGCCCAGGTGATCGACGGCGCCAGGGGAGTGAAGGCATTGGGCAGCAGGAACCCGAGCACTCCCGCAATGACGACGAGGACCGGCAGAGCCGTGACGGCGATGATCGAACTGCGATCGGCAGCGGGAGCGGCTGTGCCTCCGGAAGCCTGATGTGCTGGCGTTTGTGACATGGATCCAGGCTACTCCGACGATTTTGTCATTCGAGACACACGCCCAGAAATTGAGACCCGATCGGCGAGGAGGAGCGGCTGGGTATTGGCGGGCCACCTCCGGAGGAGACCGGCGGTGATGACGGTCGTCGGCGACCGAGACTGAACGGTCGTGTCAAAATGGAGCCATGACGTATAACCTCATCCTGCTGCGCCACGGCGAAAGCGAATGGAACCAGAAGAATCTGTTCACCGGATGGGTCGACGTGACCCTCACCGACAAAGGCCGTGCCGAAGGCAAGCGCGCCGGCGAGCTGCTGCGCGAGAAAGACCTCATCCCCGATGTCGTCTACACCTCGCGGCTCAAGCGTGCGATTCTGACCGCGAACATCGCACTCGAGGCAGCGGACCTGTCCTGGCTCGACGTCCACCGCAGCTGGCGCCTCAACGAACGCCACTACGGCGCACTGCAGGGCAAGAACAAGAAGGAGATCCGCGACGAGTTCGGCGAAGAGCAGTTCATGACCTGGCGCCGCTCCTTCGATACTCCGCCGCCGGCCCTGGCCGACAGCTCGGAATTCTCTCAGGCCGGTGAATCCCGCTACGCCAACCTCGGCGATGCGCTGCCCCGCACCGAATGCCTCGCCGACGTCATCGATCGCCTGCTGCCCTACTGGTACGACACCCTCGTGCCCGAACTCACCGTCGGCAAGACCGTGCTCGTGGCCGCCCACGGCAACTCGCTGCGTGCGCTGGTCAAGCACCTCGATGGGATCTCCGATGCCGATATCACCGGGCTGAATATCCCCACCGGCATTCCGCTGCACTACGAGCTCACCGAGGACTTCACCCCGGTCACCCCCGGCGGAACCTACCTCGATGCCGAAGCGGCAGCGGCCGCCATCGGCCAGGTCGCCAACCAGGGGCGCTGACCCCCGGCCCCACCGCAGACGGGGCGGGATCCGTTCGGGCTCGGGCGCCGAGACGACACTCGGATGCCGAACCCCGGCCCCACTCATGCATCGATCGAGTCGGCCTTCCCGGCGATCGCTTTCATCTCTTCGAGCAGAAAGGCGATCGCGGGGGAGGCCGACATCGATTTCCGCCACACCAGTGAGATCGTGCGGGCAATGCTCGGATCATCGAGCGGCACCGCCACGACATCGGCCGGCAGGTGCGGCCTGCCCAACCGCGGCACGAGCGCCAACGCCCCGACAGCTCGGACGAACTCGATCTGCGTGTCGTACTCGATTGCCCAGTAGTCGATCTGCGGCTTGCTGCCGAGCTCCTCGAACAGTGCCGTCAGCCATCGATGGCACACCGCATTGCGCGGCGCCGATACGAACATCTCGCCGAGCAGATCGCTGCGGGTCACCTCGGTGCAGGCGGCCAGATGATGATCCCGATGCATGACGATATCGGCCCGATCCACGGTGATCGTCTCCGAGATCAGCGTCGCGGGCAGGTGCAGCGAGGACGAATCCCAACCGAAGACGAGCGAGGCATCGATCCTGCCGGCCGTGACCATCTCGATGAGCTCGTCCGGCTCCTCCTCGAAGTTCGACACCGTCAGCTCCGGCGCCGAGGCGGCCAATCGCGGCAGCGCGGGTACGAGCAGTCCGCGGATCCCCGTCGAGAACCCGCCGACCGTGATCCGTCCCCGCGGCTCACCTGACTGCGCTCGGGCCGCGGTCTCCAGACTCTCCAGCTCCTCCAGCAGCCCGGCCCCGCGTCGGCTGAGCTCCCGGCCCATCGGTGTCAGCGCAATGCCGCGGCCCGTCCGCTCAGTCACCGGTGCACCGAGATAGCGCGAGAGCTTCTGCAGCTGATGGCTCACCGCCGCCGGCGTATATCCCAGAGACTCGGCCGTCGCCGTGACCGAACCGAGCGAATCGAGGGCGACGAGGGTGCGCAGTGCAACGGTATCGATCATCAAATAATCTTAATGAAACAGTGGACGGACTTTCAATGGAAATTTGACGACGTGGCTGGAATGCTGGAGTTATGCGCTCGGTCCACTACATGCTCGCCCTCCTGGTCGTCGTTCTCTGGGGAGTCAACTTCATCTTCATCGACCTCGGTCTGCGCGACTGGCCGCCGCTGCTCCTCGTCGCCGCCCGATTCACCTTCGTCGTGGTGCCCGCGATCTTCTTCGTCCGCTTCCCCCGTGGTTCCTTCGGCCGCATACTCCTCATCGGCACCTTCATGTCGGCCGGCCAGTTCGGCCTTCTCTACACCTCCATGGCGCTCGGCCTGCCCGCCGGCCTGACCTCGATCGTCATCCAGATCCAAGCCGCGTTCACCGTCATCGTCGCAGCCCTCGTGCTGCACGAGATCCCGAGTCGCCGCCAGATCATCGGCATCCTCATCGGACTCATCGGCCTGGCCGTCATCGGTCTGAGCCTGCAGGCGAACGTGCCGATCGTCGCCTTCCTCGTCGCCGTCGGCGCCGCGCTGTCCTGGGCGACGGGCAACGTCATCGCCCGCGGCGTGAAACCCGGCACGAACGGCGTGCAGATGACCGTGTGGTCGGCTCTCGTCGTCCCGATTCCGATGGTCGCACTGTCGACGCTCATCGATGGCCCCACCGAGGTGGCCCATGCACTCACGCACCCGACCTTGGGTGTCGTGGCCTCGGCCGTCTACACCGCCGGACTGGCGTCGCTGGTCGGCTATGTCATCTGGAACTCGCTGCTCGCTCGCTTCCCGGCCTCGCAGGTCGCGCCGTTCTCCCTGCTCGTCCCGCCGGTCGGAGTGCTCTCCGCCTGGATCGTGCTCGGAGACCGTCCGAGCATCGCCGAACTCATCGGCGGAGTTCTGCTGCTCCTCGGTGTCGCCGTGACGACGGGAGTGCTCAAGAATCTGACCCGCGGTATCAAGAACGGGCCCAGACGTCGCCGAAAGATCGTCGTCAGACAGGCGCCGGAAGAGGTCTCGGCCTCCAGCTGAGGCTTCGGGTGCGTCAGTGAATCCATGGCGCAGAATGCGCGAAGCGCCCCGACAGTGTCGGGGCGCTTCGCTCGATTCGTGCTTCTTCGAGCCGGGTTCCTACTTCTTCGACAGGTAGGGTTCCCAGTTTCCGGTGAGCAGGTACTCGACCTTCTGCGACACGGACACTGCGTGATCACCGAAGCGCTCGTAGTAGCGCGAGAGCAGGGTGACATCGGCGATATGACGGGGAGCCAGCGAACCGGCCGGGGCTTCGCCGAGCTTCCCGAACACGCTCAGGTGAAGCTCGTCGAGCTCCTCGTCGATGGCGTTGATCGTGGGCACATCGGACAGGCCGGGATTCGAGAGCAGGCTCTGCGTCGCTTCGGCGATCCTCTCACCGGACTCGCCCATCCGCGCGAACGTCGATTCGAAGCCCTCGGGGATTGCGGACTCGGGATAGCGGATGCGCACCTGCTGGGCGATGTGACGGGCGAGGTCGCCCATGCGCTCGAGCGATGCCGACATCCGCAGCGAACCGATGACGGCACGCAGATCTGCGGCCACCGGAGCTTGCAGGGCGAGCATCTCGGCGGCCTGCTGATCGAGGGTGAACTGCATATTGTCGATGACGGAGTCGGCCTCGATGACCTGCTCGGCCAGCTCGAGATCATTCGAATGCAGCGACTGATTGGCCAGGCGGATGGCGTCGAGGACCTTGGTGGACATGCCGACCAGCTGGGTGGCCAGATCGTCCAATTCGTTTCTGAAGACTTCGCGCATGAACTGCGGTTCCTTAACTCTCGATTGTGACAATCGGAACTGACTGTCGGTGGTGCATGGTGTCATGAGGGGTGCCGGCGCTTCCGGTCCGCACCCTCAGCGGGGGAAAGCAGAAGGCAGGAACGGCAGGGAGCGCAGGCACACAGACGTCAGCATCGCACGATCGAGTGAACGACTCCAGACGGGAAGGTGAATTCCTCGGCAAATACTTCCAGCAGAAGTGAATTCGGTGCGCCGGGACGATGGACAGCGCCTAAGCTTGAGGCTGTGGATCTCTTAGTCGTGGCGGTCCTGACCGGCGTCGTCGGCCTGGGCCTGGGTATAGCGGGAATTCTTGCGTTCCGATTCAGCGAACGCTCCCGCGATGCTGCCGATCTGCATTCCGAGGACGACCTGCCCGAAGGCATCGCCGAAGTGCTGGCCGTCCTGCCCTCGGCCGCGATCGTCATCGACGCCGGTGACGACGTCGTCAAGGCGTCGCCGGCCGCATACACGTTCGGCCTGGTCAGGGGGCATTCGCTGGCATCGCCCGAGATGCTGCGGGTCGTCGGCCGCGTCCGCGCGCGCGGTCTCATCGAAGAGATCGACCTCGAGCAGACACGGGAGAACTCCGACTCCGTGATCCGCTACCTCCACGCCCGCGTCGCTCCCTTGGGCACCTCCTTCGTCCTCGTCCTCTGCGACGATCAGACCGAATCCAAGCGCGTCGACGCCGTCCGCCGTGACTTCGTCGCCAACGTCTCCCACGAGCTCAAGACGCCGATCGGTGCGATGGCACTGCTTGCCGAGGCGGTCACCGACTTCGCCGACGATCCGGCCGCTGTCGAACGCTTCGGCGGGCGGATGCAGCGGGAGTCGAAGAGGCTGACCCAGCTCGTGCAGGAGATCATCGACCTCTCCCGCGTCCAGGACCACGCCGCTCCCGCGACGACCGAGAAGATCTCCGTCGCCGAGGTGGTCGACGATGCCGCTGACCGTGCCCGGACCGGGGCGGAAGGCAAGAACATCCACATCGAGGTCTCCCCGCCGAGCGATCTGCTCATCGAAGGCAACTACGAACTGCTTGTCAACGCGGTGCGCAATCTCATCGACAATGCCGTGAACTACTCGCCCGAGGGCACCCGCGTCGGCGTCGGAGTCGACCTCGTCGACGAGCGCATCGAGATCGCCGTGACCGACCAGGGCATCGGGATGACCGCCCAGGACACCGAGCGCGTCTTCGAACGCTTCTACCGAGTGGACCCGGCACGCTCCCGGATCACCGGCGGCACCGGACTGGGGTTGAGCATCGTCAAGCACATCGTCGCCACCCACGGCGGTGAGGTGCGTGTGTGGAGTCAGCTGAACAAGGGCTCGACGTTCACGATCGTGCTCCCGTTGGCCGGAACTGCGACCGAAGCCTCCGCTGCCGATTCGGCCCCGGCAGGGGTCCTCATCGAACATTCCGCGGATTCGACCGGGACCGCCTCGGCGGATGACGATGGGCACGGAACCGCCGCGTCCGGCGCGGACGACCCGGCCGGCGACAACGACGCGCCCTCCGGTGATAATGGAGACGGCGGGGCGACCGCCGACCCACCCAAGGAACTGACCGAAGAAAGCGAACAAAGGAAGCTCACAACGTGACTCGTATTCTGCTTGTCGAGGACGAAGATTCGTTCTCGGACCCGCTGTCGTACCTGCTCGGTAAGGAAGGGTACGAGGTGACGGTCGCCGATGACGGGCTCAAGGCTCTGGCGGAGTTCGACCGCACCGGCGCCGATCTGGTCCTGCTCGACCTCATGCTGCCCGGCGCCTCCGGCACCGAGGTGTGCCGCGAGCTGCGGGCGAAGTCCAATGTGCCGATCATCATGCTCACGGCCAAGGATTCGGAGATCGACAAGGTCGTGGGACTCGAGCTCGGCGCCGATGACTATGTGACGAAGCCGTACTCCTCACGTGAGCTGCTGGCTCGCGTGCGAGCCGTGCTGCGCCGCAATGTCGAGACCGAGGAATTCGAGGACGAGTCCGTGCTCGAAGCCGGGGGAGTGCGCATCGACGTCGAACGCCACGTCGTGTCCGTGCGTGGTGAAGAGCAGTCCATGCCGCTCAAGGAGTTCGAGCTGCTCGAGATCCTCGTGCGCAACTCCGGCCGCGTGATGACCCGCGGTCAGCTCATCGACCGGATCTGGGGCGAGGACTACGTGGGCGATACGAAGACTCTCGACGTCCACGTCAAGCGACTGCGTGCGAAGATCGAGGAGAACCCGTCGGAGCCGCGTCTGCTCACTACGGTGCGCGGACTCGGGTACAAGTTCGAAGCCTGAGGGCGCCATCCGGCGAAGCCGGGTTGGTGAGGTCGGGATCGCCGGCCGGACGTGAATGCAGAAGGAGCCGCTCACATCTGTGAGCGGCTCCTTCTGTGCTCCCGCGCGGGATTGGTCCCGGTGCTCGAGGAAGACGGATCAGCCGTTGGCCGTTGCGGTTCCCTCCGCGGAACCGGCATCCTCGGTCGGCATGTCCGACGGGGACTCGGACGGTGATTCCGACGGCACGTACTCGTTGTAGTACGGCAGGGTGTCGGTGAGGAGCTGGGTTTCGATGACCTTCTCTTCGCTGCCGTTCTTGACGGTGATGTCGACGAGGTCGCCGGGCTTCGCCTTGAGGCTGTCGACGGTGACGACTTCCTTGGACGAGGTCTCGGGGCTCTTCGGGTCCTGGACGAAGGTGTCGCCGGCCTTGATCGATTCGCTCACCGTGGTGTCGGCGACCTCGATGGACACCTTGGCGGTGGAGTCACCCTTGTTGATGAGGGTGAAGAACAGCTGAGCCGGACCGGAGCTCTCCTGATCCGTGATGAGCATGAGCCCACGGACCTCGACGTCGCCGACGGCTCCCGAGGCTCCATCGCCGCCGTTGTAGTGGTATTCGGCGGTCTGATGGGGAGACAGCAGGCTTGCACATCCGCTGACGGGGATAACGAGAGCGAGTGCGGCAACGGCGAGAGCCGCGCGGTTGTGCCGTTTCATTATGCTCCTTGAAGTGGCAATACAAGATCAGTCTGTATACTACCCGGTTTTTGACCCGCTGTAGAACCGGGTGGTCGGAGTGGACGAGGTTCCGCGACGCTCGGGCGCGTCGCGGTTGAAGTTTCGGTGAAGAGGCAGCGAAGTTCGGCCTGCGTCGCGGTCGGTCGAGGTTCGCTGCCGAGCTTCTCGGCAATGCGCCCTCTCCCGATGTACTCGCTGGCAGAGGCGGCAGCCGGGCCGATCGCGGCGAGCAGCAGAGGCGGAGCCTAGCATGAAGATTCGCTACCCTGAACGATTTCTGTGGCGAGCCTCATGGTAAACTGGTATTCCGCGAAAGGGGTTTGAAGAGAATATGAGTTTCCAGGTCGGCGACACTGTTGTCTATCCACATCACGGTGCAGCGACAATCCAAGAAATCAAGAAACGTGCCATCAAAGGTGAGGAGAAGCTGTATCTCAAGCTCCAGGTCGCCCATGGCGATCTCGTGATCGAAGTTCCGGCAGAGAACTGCGATCTGGTCGGTGTGCGAGATGTCGTCGGTGAAGAAGGCGTTGAGAAGGTCTTCAACGTCCTGCGTGCCGAATTCGTCGAAGAGCCCGCGAACTGGTCCCGGCGGTACAAGGCCAATGTCGAGAAGCTGCAGTCCGGTGACGTCATCAAGGTAGCCGAGGTCGTCCGTGACCTCTGGCGCCGAGAGCAGGACCGCGGCCTGTCGACCGGTGAGAAGCGCATGCTCTCGAAGGCTCGCCAGATCCTTGTTTCCGAACTCGCACTGGCCGAGAAGAAGGAAGAGTCCGAAGCAGAAGCTCTGCTGGACGAAGTGCTCGCATCCTGAGCACCTGTGTCATCATCACGGCCGCAGGGTCGGGATCCCGTCTGGGTTGCAATGAGCCGAAGGCTTTCGTCCGTGTGAACGGACGGACCATTCTGGCCCGCAGCCTCGAGACGATCATCTCCTCGGGAGTCGCCTCCGCAATCGTGGTGGCCGCTCCCGAGGATTTTCTTTTGCAGGCGCAAGAAGAAATCGCCGAAGCAGCCACGCGGATGAAATGCGAAATTTCAATTACAGCCGTAGCAGGTGGCAATGATCGCAGTTCTTCGGTCCAAACAGCCTTGAAACTTAACCGAGATGCGGAGTACGTTCTCGTTCATGATGCGGCGCGGTGTCTGACCCCGCCCGATGTGTTCACCCGAGTGGTCGACGCGCTGCAATCCGGCGCCGAGGCGGTCGTTCCGGTTCTGCCGATGATCGACACCGTGCGGAGGGTCGTTCCGCACGGGGCCGTCGGTGCGGATCCGAGCTCAGGTGCAGGCACGGGTGCGGAGCGCGCTTCCAATGGGATTGTTTGGTCGATCCACGGCGATTCTGGCGATGAAACCACCGCGGATCGACCAGACAATCCGGATCATGCCGTCGCTGTGGGCGCCGGCGGGCGTGCAGTGGTGCGGGGCGATCTTGACCGGGCTGAGCTGCGACGGGTCCAGACGCCTCAGGGGTTCCGCGCCGAGGCGCTCCGGCGGGCCCATGACGAGTTCGCAGCCGACGGGGCTGGCTTGGCCGATGGCACTGTCACGACCGATGACGCTTGCCCAACCGACGGCGCGGGCTCGACTGCAGAGGCAGATCCGACGGCCGGGGAAGCCGGGGAAGGTCGGCAGGGCAGAGTGCTGCCGACGGACGATGCGGGGCTCGTCGAACGCGTCGGCGTTGAGGTTGTCGCCGTCGACGGTGACGAAGAGGCGCTGAAGATCACCTATCCGCTCGACCTCGTCCTCGCGGAACAGCTCGCCCGGATGCGTGACGGAGCTGTCGACCCCGGACCAGGTGCGCCGGACTCGGCGAAGGAGCCGCGATGAATCAGATCATTCCACGCATCGGCACCGGCGTCGATGTCCATGCCTTCGCCGCCGATCCCGCACGCGAACTGTGGGTCGCGGGGCTGCTGTGGCCGGGCAAACGAGGGCTCGAAGGACACTCGGACTCCGATGTGGCCGCCCATGCCTGCTGC
Organism: Brevibacterium sediminis; assembly: GCF_013623905.1. Taxonomy (GTDB): domain Bacteria; phylum Actinomycetota; class Actinomycetes; order Actinomycetales; family Brevibacteriaceae; genus Brevibacterium; species Brevibacterium sediminis. The sequence goes on along the minus strand of NZ_JABKDD010000002.1, from coordinate 168,856 downwards.
GACGCGCTGTTCTCCGCCGCGGGGCTCGGCGACCTCGGTGAGCACTTCGGCGTCGATCGTCCGGAATTCGCCGGTGCCTCGGGTTCGGCGCTGCTCGCCGAGGCGGCCCGCATCGTCCGTGACGCGGGTTTCGAGATCGGGAACATCTCCGTCCAGGTGATCGGCAATCGTCCGAAGGTCGGCACGCGCCGTGCTGAGGCTCAACAGGCGCTGTCGGCTGCTGCCGGCGCACCCGTGTCGGTCTCGGGCACCACCTCTGACGGACTCGGATTGACCGGGCGAGGCGAAGGAATCGCCGCCATCGCCACCGCGCTGATCCATCCGAACTGATTCAGCCGCTCTGAACCACCAGTATCGAGTCAAACGCACTTCTCTGTTCGAGCCGAGCCAGGTGCGCCGAGGAAGGAACAAGCAGTGAAAGTCCTCTTCCAAGGAGCCGGCGCCATCGGCATCGCCGGGGCCGCGCTCTTCACCGATGACCATAAGGTCACCGTCGTCTCCCGCACCGCTGGTCCCAATGGGCGGGCGGCCTTTCCGCGGCGCGTGAGCACCTTCGACCCGACCGATCCCGGCGGGGTGGGAGGTGGACACGGCAGCTGCAGGCAAGGAAGCGGACGAGCCGGAGGCAGCAACAGGGGAGCAACCGGGGGAGAAGCCGGGCGAGAAACTGGGGGAGAAACCGGGCGAGAAACCGAGGGAGCTGAAGGCAGACAAGCGAGCGCGGGCAGTGGCTGGTCGGTGACTCGCGTAGCTGCGACTCGACGGGTGACGATCTCAGACTGGGCTGCGGCTGCCGCTGATGGGAGCTGGGACCTCATCGTGCTCACGACTCGGCCGGATGATCTCGACGCAGAGGTGGTCTCGGCGATTCGGGACATCTCGCCCGCGTTCATTGCGACGACGAGCCAGGTCGAGGGAGACCTCGAGCGAGCACGAGCAGTCTTCCCCGGCACTCAAGCAGTCATATTCGGACCCGCGTTCCTGTCCGAGCGGCTGGATTCGGGTGCACCGGCGGAAGTTGTGCGCACAGCCGGTAACCAGGTCGAGGAGACCGACAGTGGTGCGTTCAGCGCCGGCAGCCGAATCGGGGAGGCCGACAGAGGTGTGTGCACAGCCGGTGGTCAGGGCAGTGGAGCCGACAGGGAGGCCGAACCGGGGCGAGAAGTGAGGTTCTGGGCACCTGCAGGTGCGCCGCGGTTCTTCGTCGCCGGACCCTCGACCGCGGTGCGTTCGCTTGTCAGCAGGCTGGATCGACTCGTTCTGCCAGTGCCGATGGAGGCCGTACTGCTGCCGCCGAGGGTGTTCATTCCCTTCGTCGCCGAACTCAGCGTCCGCAACGGCAGCTGGGTCGCACTGAAATCACACCTTGACCGCCCTGCGAAGGCTGCGAGCGAGGCCGTGCGGCCCCGCCTCGGGGTGCAGGTTCCCGTGTTCGGTTCCGCCGCGCACGTCGTGCTCGAAGCAGTCGAGAGGATCGTGCCGATCGACGTGACGAACTATGCGGGCAGGCACTTCAACCGGCACGTGGGCCAGACGCGGGACATGCTCGCCGGCTGGGCGGAATCGGCAGATCCAGCCCACGCCCTGCGGGAACTCGTTGCTGCATTGGACGCACTTGTCGATTGAGGCTCGACGCGTTCAGATGCCTGCATCGGACGAAGGCTGCGACTGAACAACCGGCCGCTGGAGATTGCCGCGGTCCGGCCGCTAGGGATCGCCGCGGTCCGGCGGTGGGGACTGCCGCGGTCCGGGCACGGAGGCCGACAGCCGCCTCGGTGGCGGTGAACGGCGGGCTCAGACCTTCGCGTTCGGGTGACGCTTCGTGACGATGAGGCCGATGAGGTAGAGCGCGACGACGAAGATGAGTGTGCCGACGATCTGGAAGCGCACGGATTCGACAGTCAGGCCGAGTCCGATGATCACAGCGATTCCGGCCAGGGTGACATACGACAGCCATGGGTAGCCCCACATGCGCAGCGGCAGGGACTGGCCAGCCGCCTCGGCGCGACGACGCAGAACGATCTGCGATACGAGGGTGGCGACCCAGGTGACGATGAGCGTGGAGCCGACGATGTTGAGCAGGACCCCGAGGACCTCGGCTGCCCAGAAATAGTTGAGCGCGACGGCGACGAAGCCGAACGCCGAGGTGGCCAGCACCGCTGCCACTGGCACCCCGCGGCGATTGGTGCGGCCGAGCCCGCGCGGCAGCATGGACCGCTGCGACATCGAGAACGACATCCGGGACGCTCCGTAGATGTTCGCGTTCATCGACGACAGCAGCGCGATGACGATGACCGCGGCCAGCAGCGAGGCAATGAACGGCAGCCCAGCAGTCTCGAGAACGGCCACGAAGGGGGACTCCGCCAGGCGGTCGTCCGTCCACGGCAGGACGAGGACGATGATCGCCACCGACCCGATGTAGAGGAACAGGATGCGCCACACGATCGTCTTGATCGCCTGGGAGACGCTGCGTTCGGGGTTCGCGGTCTCGGCCGCGGCGACCGCAACGATCTCGATGCCGCCGAAGGCGAACGCGACGACGAGCAGTCCGGCGGCGATGCCGGAGATGCCGGTGGGCATGAACCCGTCGGCGAAGATCTGCGCGGGCGGTTCGGCCGGGGTCCATCCGAACAGGTATGCGGCACCGAGGACGACGAAGAGGACGACGAAGGCGACTTTGATGAGTGAGAACCAGAACTCGAACTCACCGAAGCTGCCCGAAGTGGTGAGGTTGATGGCCGTGAAGACGAGCATGATCGCCAAGGCGATGACCCACTGGGGGACTGCCGGAATATAGGAAGCGGCGATCTGCGCGGCGGCGGTGGCCTCGGCGGCGACGACGAGGCACAGCTGGACCCACCACAGAGCACCGACGGCGAAGGCCGCGGCCGGGCCCATGGCCTTGCCCGCATAGTGCGAGAACGCACCCGGATTCGGGTCGGCGGCGACGAGTTCGCCCAGCGCCCGCATGACGAAGATGACGATGAGACCCGCGACGACGTATGAGATGAGCACGGCGGGACCAGCCGCCTGCACTCCGGCACCGGAGCCGACGAAGAGACCGGCGCCGATCGCCGAGCCGAGGCTCATCATCACCAGGTGGCGGGGCTTCATCCCCACCTTGAGGCCGTTGGACGAGGTATCAGAAGAACCGGAGGCCGAGGCGGACGCTGACTCGGCGGGCTGCGAAGACTGTGATTCAGGCACCCGACGAGTCTATCCGGCAGGGGCGGAATGCGTAGACGCGGGTCGCGAACCCGTGTGGGTCGCGACCCGCATCTGCGAGTTGCGCTGGTCGGTCACAGCCTGACCGCAGGCAGGCAGGCTATGCGATCTGCGTCTTAGTCGGCGAGCGGTCTGAGCCCGGCCTGCGGCGGCTCAGTGTCCGCGTTTGATCCAGTCCTCGAGGGCCGGGCTCTCCGCGCCGATCGACGTGGAATCGCCGTGCCCGGTGAGCACGACGGTCGCCTCGGGCAGCGGGAAGAGCACGTCGCGGATCGATTCGATGATGGTCTCGAAGCTCGAATGCGACCGTCCCGTGGCTCCGGGGCCGCCGTTGAACAGGGTGTCTCCGGAGAACAGCACCGGACCGACGGCCCGTCCCGCACCGGCCGATGCCGGAGCCGGCAGACCAGTCTCGACGAAGAAGCACGTCGAACCGGGGGAGTGGCCGGGAGTGTGCAGGGCCTTGAGCTTGATTCCGCCGACGGTCCAGGTGTCGCCGTGGGCGATCTGTCCGTCGGGACGGTAGTTCTCAAAGGTCATATCCCACAGCACATAGTCATCGGGATTGAGGTACACGGTGGGGTTGCCCACCCGTTGTGCGAAGTCGCGGACGACGCGCACATGATCGTCGTGACCGTGCGTGAGCAGGATGGCCTTGACGTCTCTGGATCCGACCGCCTCGGCGATCGCATCGACATCATGGGCCGGGTCGATGACGATGACCTCGGAATCGTCGCCGATGATCCACACGTTGTTGTCGACGTCGTGCGTCTCTCCATCCAGGGAGAACGTGCCAGACGTGACGAGATGCTCAATAGCTGTCATTACAGTTCCACCACCGATCGTAGGACCTGGCCCTTGGCCATCTTCTCAAAAGCGGATTCGACATCGCCGATGCCGATGCGTTCGGACACGAACTTCTCGAGCGGGAAACGTCCCTGCTGGTAGAGGTCGACGAGCATCGGGAAGTCGCGGTCGGGCAGGCAATCACCGTACCAGGATGACTTGAGCTTGCCGCCGCGGCCGAACACATCGAGCAGCGGAACCGTGAGCTCCATTTCCGGAGTCGGCACACCGACGAGGACGACGGTGCCTGCGAGGTCGCGGCCGTAGAAGGCCTGCCGCCAGGTGGCGGGAAGTCCGACGGCGTCGATGACGACATCGGCGCCGAAGCCTCCGGTGCGCTCCTGGATCGCCGCGACGACCTCGTCCTCGCTCATGCCCTTCGTCGACACCGTGTGCGTGGCGCCGAAGTCGCTGGCCCAGGACAGCTTCTTCTCATCGATGTCGAGGGCGATGATCGTGTTCGCCCCGGCCAGAGCCGAACCGGCGATCGCCGCGCAGCCGACACCGCCGGCACCGATCACGGCCACGGTCTTGCCGCGGGTGACCTCGCCGGTGTTGATGGCAGCCCCGATCCCGGCCATCATTCCGCAGCCGAGCAGACCCACGACGGCCGGGTCCGCTTCGGGGACCTTTGTGCACTGACCCGCGGCGACGAGTGTCTTCTCGGCGAAGGATCCGATGCCCAGAGCGGCTTCGAGCTCGGTGCCGTCGGGCAGGGTCATCTTCTGTGAAGCGTTGTGGGTGTCGAAGCAGTACCAGGGTTCGCCGCGCTTGCAGGCGCGGCAGTCGCCGCAGATGGCGCGCCAGTTTAGGATGACGAAATCCCCGACCGCGACCTCGGTGACTCCTTCGCCGACCTCGGAGACGATTCCGGCGGACTCGTGGCCGAGCAGGAACGGGTAGTCATCGCTGATCCCGCCCTCGCGGTAGTGGAAGTCTGTGTGGCAGACGCCGCACGACTTCACATCGACGACGACCTCGCCTGGTCCCGGGTCCGGGATGACGATGTCGGTGAGTTCGACCGGGGCTCCCTTGCTGCGGGAGATGACGCCCTTGACGGTCTGTGGCATTGCGTCTCCTAAATGTCTTCGGTGACGGGTGTCCGCGGATGGGAACACCCGAAGTGGACTGAGCGTACCCCGGAATGGGGTGCTCACAGTCCCCACCCTAACCAAGCACGCTGGGCTCGACCAGGTCGGTCCGGAAATCAGTGCACCTACGTGCGTTGACATGGTTCAGAGAGGGCGAAACAGTCCGTCGGGCAGCCTCGATCGGTCGTCGGTCTCGTGCACTCTGAGGGGCATGCGGAGCGGAAGACGGCGCTGTTGCGTCCGGCGGTTCTTCCCTGACGGAAACGGGGATCGCAGGCGGTGGGCGGAGCCGCGATCTGAGGCGACGGCCAGAGTGGTGAATACGTCTCACATTGTGGTTTATCATTGACCGGTAAACTCAATCTCAGTGATCCGCGTCACCTTCGGCGGTGCGGTTCTCACTGCCATACTGCAAAGGAGGAGTCATGGCAGGCGAATGGAAACGCACGAAGTCCATCGAGCAGAGCATCCGTGACACTCAAGACCCCGAACATCAGCTGAAGAAGAACCTCGGCGCACTCGACCTCGTCATCTTCGGCGTGGGCGTCTGCATCGGCGCCGGCATCTTCGTCCTCACCGGGCACGCCGCCGCGACGAACGCCGGGCCGGGCATCGCGCTGTCCTTCCTCATCGCCGGCGTCGCCTGTGGCCTTGCGGCGCTGTGCTACGCCGAATTCGCGTCGACGGTGCCGGTTGCCGGCAGCGCCTACACGTTCACCTTCGCGACCATGGGCGAACTGTTGGCTTGGATCATCGGTTGGGATCTCATCCTCGAATTCACCGTCGGGTCGGCAGCGCTCGCGACCTCATTCAGTCAGTACCTCGCGGTAGTCCTCGAGAGCACGCCGTTCGCCATCCCCGATGCCATCGCCACAGCCGAGGGCGGCTGGATCAACCTGCCCGCGGGGCTGCTTGTACTGGGTCTGACGATCGTTCTGGTCACCGGCATCAAGCTGTCGAGCCGGATCAACATCATCGTCACCTTCCTCAAGGTCCTCGTCGTCCTCACCGTCATCATCGTCGGGCTCTTCTTCGTCAAGGTCTCGAACTGGGTGCCGTTCATCCCGCCGGCGGAAGAGCCTGCCGACACCGGCGGATCGATGATGCACCTGCCTGTCGTTCAAGGGCTCTTCGGACTCGACCCGAGCGTCTTCGGCATCGGAGGCATCTTCGCAGCAGCAGCCATGGTGTTCTTCGCGTTCATCGGCTTCGACGTCGTTGCCACCACAGCAGAGGAGACGAAGAATCCGCAGCGAAACCTGCCTATCGGCATCTTCGGCTCCCTGGCTATCGTCACCGGACTCTACATCGCCGTCTCCCTGGTGATCACCGGTATGCAGAACTACAAGGACATCGACCCCGAAGACGGTGCCCCGCTGGCGACCGCGTTCGTCAATGCAGGTCTTCCCCTGATGGGCAACCTCATTGCGATCGGAGCCTGCATCGGCCTCATCGTCGTGTGCATGATCCTCTTCATGGGGCAGACGCGCGTCGGCTTCTCCATGGCTCGCGATGGCCTGCTGCCGCAGTGGCTAGCGAAGACCAACCCGAAGTTCGGCACTCCGTACCGGTTCACGATCATCACCGGCGTGATCATCGCGGTCATCGCCGCGTTCGTGCCCCTGTCGACGCTCGCCGAGCTCGTCAACATCGGCACGCTCTCGGCCTTCGTGCTTGTTTCGATCGGTGTCATCGTGCTGCGTCGGACCCGTCCCGAGCTCGAGCGCCCGTTCAAGGTTCCGTTCGTCCCGGTGCTGCCGATCGTCTCCGCGATCGTCTGCTTCTATCTCATGCTCAACCTCAACATGGACACGTGGATCCGCTTCCTCGTGTGGCTGGCCATCGGCCTCGTCGTGTATTTCGCCTATTCGCGGAAGCACAGTCGACTCAACCGGCCCGCCGAGGTGGCCGAAGCGTAACCGCGGCACCGTCGCCGGGATGACCGCAAGGTCACGCCGGCCTCGCCGAGGCGGCCGTGACCACGGCCCGGCCGCCTCGGCGAGGGAAATACACATGAGCACGAGGAAGGCGGTCCGATCCCTGTCATCGGGGATCGGACCGCCCTCGTCGTCTCATGCCGTCGGAGTGGGCGCGGTGCTCACTCCTCGTCGGGGTGCTTGCGCAGATGCATGATCGCGGCGCCGAGTCCGCCCCATACGGTGACCATGGCGATGACCATCATGATGATTGCTGAGGTACCCATTTCAGGCTCCCTTGGTTTCGTTGCGGAGATTCTCTTCGGCTGCGGAATCGGCGATCGCCGCCTCCGCCTCGTCGATCGTCTGCTTCGGCCACTTGATGAGCGTGAGGACGATCGCTGCCACGACGAGCAGGCCGATCATGCCCCAGCCCATAACCCCGGTGATCAGGGTCGGGTAGTCCTCGTATCCCTCGGTGGCGTAGGTGATGATCTGATGGATGAGCATATAGGCGAGCACCAGCGTGGTCACTCCGCCGAGGATGATCATCCAGAACCAGCCGACCTTGAAGCTCGAGATCGCGTTGAGGTGATCGCGCAGGACCGGCAGCTTCCGCAGCGCCCATCCGATCACAATGAGGCCGACGACGGCGCCGCCGACGATGCCGATGTTGTTGGCCCAGGCATCGATCGTGTCGAGCACGTAGAGTCCGGTGACGGTGGGCAGGAGCAGGATCGAGATGATTGCCATCACACCGCCGACCAGGATGATCGATGCCTTGTTCCCCAACCTGAACTTCTCACGCAGTGCCTGGATCGGCACTTGGACGATCGAGACGAGCGAGGTCAGGCCGGCGAAGACGAGGCAGGCGAAGAACGCGAAGCCGAACAGTCCGCCGCCGGGCATCTCGGAGATGAGTGTGGGGAAGGCCATGAACGCCAGGCCGATGCCGGAGTCCGCGACCTCGGAGACCTGAGTGCCCTGTGCTGCTGCCATGAATCCGAGAGCGGCGAAGACACCGACGCCGGCGAGGATCTCGAACGCGGAGTTCGAGAAGCCGACGACGAGGCCGGAGCCGGTGAGGTTCGTCTTCTTCTTCAAGTACGAGGCGTAGGTGATCATGATGCCGAAGCCGATGGACAGAGAGAAGAAGATCTGCCCGTAGGCAGCAATCCACACATTCGGATCAGTCAGAGCTGCGAAGTCGGGCGTGAAGAGGGCGTTGAGGCCCTCGGCCGCACCGGGCAGGAACAGTGCCCTGACGACGAGTGCGAGGAACAGGATCACCAGCAGCGGAATGAAGATCTTCGAGAATCCGGCGATGCCGTTCTGCACACCCAGAAGCAGAATGCCCAGGGTGATGATCCAGACGATGATGATCGGGACGAGCACCGCGGGCACGAACTCCATCGAGATTCCCGGGTCGGAGAGGTTGAGGAAGTCGGACTGGAAGAAGGTGGCCGCATCGTCTCCCCAGGCCTGGTTGAGGGAGAAGAACATGTAGCAGCCGGCCCAGCCGATGATGGCTGCGTAGTAGATGCCGATGACGAAGGCGACTCCGGTCTGGAACCAGCCGATGGGTTCGGCGACCTTCGATGCCATGCGGAACGAGAGCGGGGCCGAGCCGCGTGAACGGTGCCCCATGGCGTAGTCGAAGAACAGCAGCGGGATGCCGGCTGTCAGGAGTGCGACGAGGTAGGGGATGATGAAGGCGCCGCCGCCGTTGTCGTAGGTGACATAGGGGAAGCGCCAGATGTTGCCGAGGCCGACGGCCGAACCGATGGCAGCGAAGATGAACGCGCCGCGGGTGGCGAAGACCTCCCTCTGGGGTGATGTCTTGAGAGACATGGTGTCCTTTCTGTGGCGGTCCCGGGGATTCGTGACCGAGTCAGCCCACGCAGTCTCGTCCGTGAGACGGTCGGGCTCGTTCGAAGTCCGCTATGCGAGAAGGTCTCTCGCCTCGGTCTTCATTTCTTGCGTCCACTTTACTGGGAACTTGCTGAGTGATGTGCCACGCATCACGTGAGCCGCGTAACAGTCGTGTATCGAATATCGGGAAACGGGGAAATCAGCCAGGCCCGGTAGACTTGTGGGCGTGACTATCTCGCTCTATAACACCGCCAGCCGCACGACCGAAGAACTGCGCCCCGTCAACGACGGTCAGGTCGGTATCTACGTCTGTGGCGCCACGGTGCAGGGCGAGCCGCACATCGGCCACCTGCGGTCTGCTTCGGTGTTCGACACGCTGCGCCGCTGGCTGCTCTACAGCGGCTACCGGGTGACCGTGATCCGCAACGTCACCGACATCGACGACAAGATCCTGTCGAAGTCCGTCGAAGAGGGGCGGGAATGGTTCGCTCACGCGTACAAGTACGAACGCGCCTTCACCGCAGCCTACGACGCGCTCGACGTTCTGCCGCCGAGCAGCGAACCGCGCGCAACCGGGCACATCACGGAGATGATCGAACTCATCTCCCGCCTCATCGAAGCCGGTCATGCCTACCCCGCGCTCGACGGCAGCGCCGATGTCTACTTCGACGCCGCCTCGTGGAGCGACTACGGGGCACTGACGAACCAGAGACTCGACGACATGGAACTGTCGGAGGGCGCTGAGCTGCGCGGGAAGAAGGACGCCCGGGACTTCGCCCTGTGGAAGGCCCACAAGGACTCCGAACCGATCACCGCCTCGTGGCCCTCACCGTGGGGTCGGGGCCGACCGGGTTGGCACATCGAGTGCTCGGCCATGTCGACGAAGTACCTGGGGTCGAACTTCGACATCCACGGCGGCGGACTCGACCTGCGTTTCCCGCATCATGAGAACGAGCTGGCGCAGTCCCGTGCCGCCGGGGACCAGTTCGCGAACATCTGGATGCATTCCGGCCTGCTCAACGTGGGCGGGGACAAGATGTCGAAGTCTCTGGGCAATTCGGTCTTCGCCTCCGACCTGTTCGACACGTTCAGCCCGCTGGCCGTGCGCTACTTCCTCACCGGTGCCAGCTACCGGTCGATCCTCGACTTCTCGAACGAGGCGATGGAACGCTCAGCGGCCTCGCTCGAACGGCTGCAGAACTTCCTCCAGCGCGCCCGCCAGACGCTCGGCGCGGACGCGCCGGCGCTGCCGGACGTCAGCGACGCCTACGGTTCACGCAGCGTCGACGTGCCCGCCGAATTCGCCGCCGCCCTCGACGACGACCTCGGTGTGCCTCGTGCCCTGTCCGTGGTCTTCGCCTCTGTGAGCGAAGGGGCGAAGCTCCTCGACTCCGGCGGTAACCGGGAAGGCCTGACGCGGATCGTCGCCGAGGTGGAACTCATGCTCGACATCCTCGGTGTCAATCCCAGCGCTGAGGTCTGGGCCGGTTCGGCGGCCGATGCCAAGGCGGAGTCGGCGCTCGACTCCCTCGTGGCCGCCATGGCCGAGCGACGGGCCGAGGCGAAGGCGGAGAAGGACTTCGCCACCGCGGATGCCCTGCGGGACGAACTGGCCGCGGCCGGCGTCGTCATCGAGGACACGTCCGACGGCTACCGCTACCACCTCGGCGAGGGCTGAGGGCGACGAATTTCGGTCACGGGCATTAGCTCGCGGCCCCAACGTATTTGAAGGAATCAGATGGCTTCCAATCCCCGCTCCGGCGGTTCGAAGAAGGGTCCGACCAAGGGGTCGGGCGGTAAGAACAAGCGCGGCCTGCGCGGCAAGGGACCGACGCCGAAAGCCGAGGACCGCGTCTACCATAAGGCGCACAAGGCCGCGCAGCAGCGCAAGAGCTCGAACGCCTCGGCGCAGGCGAAGCGGAAGAAGAAGGAACTCGGACCGAATATGGTCGCCGGGCGCAATTCGGTCCTCGAAGCTCTGCGCGAGGGCGTTCCGGCCACCGCGATGTACGTCTCCGGGCGCATCGACTCCGACGAACGGGTCCGCGAGTCCATCACTCTCGCGACTCAGCGCGGCATCTCGATGCTCGAGGCGAGCAAGCCCGACCTCGACCGGCTCACCGATGACGCGATCCACCAGGGCATCGCCCTGCAGGTCCCGCCTTACGACTACGCCGATCCCTCCGATCTGCTCGAGTTCGCGGCTGAACGCGCCGAAACGCCGCTGCTCGTGGCCCTCGACGGGATCACGGATCCGCGCAACCTCGGTGCCATCGTCCGGTCGACGGCGGCCTTCGGCGGTCACGGAGTGATCATCCCCGAACGTCGCGCCGCCTCGATGACGGCCGCGGCCTGGAAGACCTCGGCCGGCGCCGCATCGCGCATCCGCGTGGCACAGGTGGTCAACCTGGCCAGGGCGATCGACGAGCTGAAGAAGCAGAATGTCTTCGTCGTCGGCCTCGACATGGACGGTGACGTCGAGCTGCCCGAGCTGACCTTCACCCGCGACCCGCTGTGCATCGTCGTCGGTTCCGAAGGCAAGGGGCTGTCGCGGCTCATCGCGGAGAAGTGCGATCAGATCGTGTCGATCCCGATCGCCGCGACCACCGAGTCGCTCAATGCGGGCATCGCCGCTGCCGTGTCCCTCTACGAGGTGGCAAGGGCCCGCCGCCCCTGACCCCTCTTACTACCTGACGGCGGCCCAGCAACCTCGCGCGAGGTTGCTGGGCCGCCGTCAGGTAGTAATTAGAGGGAGGAGCGGTAGGTCTGCTCGTCCAATGCCCCGACTCTTGAGTGGCGGCGGCTGTAGGTGAAGTAGACGATCACGCCGACGACCATCCACGCTCCGAAGACGATCCATGTCCGCCCGCCGAGGTTGACCATGAGGAACGCACACGCCACGGCTCCCAGCGCGGGCACGATCGGCCCGAACGGAACCTTGAATGAGCGCTCGAGGTCGGGGCGTTTGAACCGCAGGTAGATGACGGCGATGTTGACCAGGCAGAATGCGAACAGGGTGCCGATGCTCGTGGCGTCGGCGAGTTCGCCGAGCGGGATGAACGCCGCCGTGATGGCCACAAGGCCGCCGACGATGAGAGTGCCGACCAGGGGAGTGCCGGTGCGCTGGGAGACGCGGCCGAAGATCTTCGGCACCATTCCGTCCCTGGCCATCGTCAGCAGGATCCGCGACTGACCGTAGAGCACGGTGATGACGACGGAGAAGATCGCGAGCACCGCGGCCACCGCGAAGAGCAGCACCGCGATATTCGACCCGGTGATCTCCTCGACGATCTGGACCAGCGGGGCGTGAGCGCCGTCGAACCACTGCCACTGCCGTGCACCGATCGCTGCGACGGCGACAAGGACATACATCGAGGTGACGATGAGCATCGAGAAGATGATCGCCCGCGGCAGATCCCGGCGCGGATTCTTCGCTTCCTCGCCGGCCGTGGACGCGGCATCGAAGCCGATATAGGAGAAGAACACGCTGGATGCGGCCGCAGTGACTCCGGCGGCACCCATCGGCAGCATCGGCGCGAAGTTGCCGGCCTTGAACGCGGTGAACGCGACGATGGCGAAGAAGACGAGGATGCCGATCTTGACGAACACGAGAATCGTGTTGACGACACCGGATTCGCGGGCGCCGCGCATGAGCAGCACAGTCGCCAGGGCCACGACGATGAGGGCCGAGACATTGATGATTCCGTCCGGATTATCCGCCAGGCCCGGCCCTGTGGTCAGGGACGCGGGCAGCTCGAGGCCGAAGACGCGCAGGGTCTCGTTGACGTAGTCGGCGGCGCCGACGGCGACCGCCGCGACCGAGACCGCGTATTCGAGAACGAGACACCAGCCGCAGACCCACGCGACGCCCTCACCCAGGGTGGCGTAGGAATACGAGTAGCTCGACCCGGACACCGGCACCATTCCGGCCATTTCGGCATAGCTGACCGCCGACAGCAGCGCGGTGATTCCGGCGAGAACGAAGGCGAGCCACACAGCGGGTCCGGCCACAGGCACGGCCTCGCCGAGGATGACGAGGATTCCCGTGCCCAAGGTGGCGCCGACGCTGATCATCGTCAGCTGGAAGACGCCGAAGGTCCGCCGCAGTCCACCCTGCTGCGCGGACTGCGCATCGGTGTGGGCCTCGGCGGTCATGGCGCTGATCGACTTACGTCGCCCCAGCTGCCGCAGCACTCCTGTGGGAGTGTGCGCCGGCGGGGCGGGCGGAGTGTGCGAAACGGTCATCTGAATATTCTTGCATAATCATGAATATTGTCTCGCCGGACCCCCGCGTGGTCACTGGTCACTCTGCCCGGCAACGTCGCGGAACTCACACGTCGGGGGTGAACCGTCCGTCCTGGGCCATCCAGCCGCCGTCAACGAGCTGCGAGTGCCCGGTGACATAGCTCGAGGCGTCCGAAGCGAGGAACAGGACGGGCCCGGCGATCTCGTGCAGGCGACCCCAGCGGCCCAGGGCGGTCTTGTCCGCATACGCGTCCCACCATTTCCCGTCGGCCTTGATCTGCTGCGTCAGGGGCGTGTCGAACGGGCCGGGCAGGATCGCATTGACGCGCACGCCCTTGCCTCCGAGCTCGCTGGCCATCGTCTTCGTCAGCTGGACGACACCGGCTTTCGCTGCCGCATAGATTCCCTGGCCGGGTTCGATGGCCAGCGCCCGGAATGAGGCGTAGGTGACGATCGATCCGCGACCCCGCTCACCCATCTCACGGCCGAATCCGCGCATCAGCCGGTACGTGCCCTTGAGGTTGATGTCGATGACCCGGTCGAACTCGTCATCGGTGGTGTCGACGAGGCGTTTGCGCACGTTCGCCCCCGGTGTGATGACGAGGATCTCGGCATCGGCCCAGGCGTCCACGAGGGCATCGACGGAGGCCGTGTCCGTGATATCGACGGCTGCAGCCGTGGCCGTTCCGTCCGCTCCCGGCGCAGCCGATCCGTCCGATGCCGTACCCTGCGCCGTGGAGTGGGCGGCTGACCCGCTGCCGCGAGCGGCGATGAGGGCGGCGGTCTCCTCGGCGCCGGCGAGGTTGAGGTCGGCGACGACGACGTGCGCCCCCGCATCGGCGAGCCCGATCGCGCTGGCCTGTCCCAGTCCGGAGCCGGCCCCGACGACGACGGCCGTGCGCCCGCTGAGGTCGAACAGGGACGGGATCGACGGGTTGTTCTCGTTCGTGGGCATCGGCTCGTTCGTCGACATCGGGAATCCTTCCGGGCGGGGTTCGGTTCCGGAGCGACACCGATGTCGCTCCGTGGACTTCAAAGGTATGCCCGCCGAGGCGGTCCCGCCGTTCCCGTTTCACCTTGTGGAACATCGGCTGAGGTCAGGACCGCCTCGGGGAGGGTGTCAGAATTTCTTGCTGTCGACGTAGCGGATCTCGTCGGGGAGGTTCGCCAGGTAGTCGACGATGAAGTAGGCGATGGCCTCCATCGTGGGGATGTCGCGCTGGCGGGCGCGCGCCATGGTGCGGCGGTGTTCGGCGAACTCGTAGAAGATCTGCCCGGGCTCGAGCTTGCGGGTGAGGTTCTCCGGGATCGCCTGGATGAGGGGTTTGTACACCTCGTCGAGCCAGCGGCGGGCGGCTTGGGATTCGTCGAGTTCGTCGAATTCGGCGATCTCGGGAGCCGAACGGAACGAATCGAGGTCGTTGAGCATCGCTCGGGCCTGGTTCTCGTTCGCGCCGATCCCGGTCAGGCGCAGCAGACGCCGTGAGTGGTGGTTGGGTTCGACGACCTTCGGGGACACGAGGAGGCTGATGCCGTCGAGATCCGTCGTCACTGTCAGTTCCCCGAGGTCGAAGCCCAGGTCGTTGAGGCGGCGGATGCGTTCGTCGATGCGCCAGCGTTCGTTGACGCTGAATTCCTCGACCCGGGTCAGCTCCGCCCACAGCGCGTTGTACGACTCGCAGAGCCGTTCACCGGCCGCCAGCGGATCGGTCTCGGGAGCGACGAGTCCCGCGGCCTGCAGGTCGAGGAAGTCCCCGGCGATGTTCATCCGCGCGATCCGCAGGTCCATGTTCCGCTGTCCGTCGGAGAGCTGGTCGTGCAGCTCGCCGGTCTCGGCGTCGACGACATAGGCGGCATAGGCATCGGCGTCGCGGCGGAAGAGCGTGTTCGACAGGGACACGTCTCCCCAGTAGAAGCCGACGAGGTGGAGGCGGACGAGCAGAACAGCCAGAGCGTCGACGAGGCGGCCGCCGGTGTCCTCGGCCAGGTCCCGGGAGAACAGCGCGCGGTAGGGCAGCGAGAACTCGAGATAGGCGGTGATGAGAGCGCCCTTGAGTGCCTGGCCCGATGCGGTCCTGCGCTTTCCGACGACGGCGCGGGCTTCGACGAGGGGGACGTCGAGGTTGCCGAGCGCGCCGAGGATGTCGAACTCACGCGTGGCCTGCGCATCGTCGGTCTCCTTGATCGCGAGGACTTCGTCTCCGATCTCGACATAGCGCACGATGTGGCGGGAGATTCCGCGGGGCAGACCGCCGAGGAGCTTCTCCGGCCACTCGGCCAGGGGGAGGTGCCAGGGGAGCTCGGCCAGGGCCGCATGATCGGCGTTCCGGACAGTGTGGATCTCCGGTGCGGGAACGGCGGTGCCGACCGATGCGGCTGCGTCGATCGGCGTCGTCGCCGACGGCGAAGCCTGTTCTGACGGGTCCGGCGGGGGCAGGGTTCCCGGCACGGCTCAGGAGTCCGTGTCGGAGACCGAGGCCACGAGCGCCTCGGCGAGGTCGGGTGTCTCCACGCCGATGAGCCGTCCGCGATCGAGGAAGGCGATCCGGTCGCCGAGGACCTTCGCATCCTCGAGATCGGAAGTGGCGTAGATCGTCGTCAGCCCGAACTCCTGCTGCAGCTGCTTGATGAGAGCAAGGGTCTCAGCCTGCTGCTCGGGGACGAGATTGACCACGGGCTCGTCCATGATGAGCACCTTGGGTCGGCGTACCACGGCACGCGCCAGGGCCACGGTCTGGCGCTGCAGCTGGGTGAGGTCGCCGGGAACCGAATCGAGGATGTCGCTCAGCCCGATCTTGTCCATCACGGATTCGACGCGTTCGGTGATCTCGTCGGCGGGCAGGCCGTCGACGCGCAGCGCAAAGCCGAGATTGTCGCGCACGCTCATATGCGGGTAGAGCGCGTAGCTCTCCAGGGC
Source organism: Brevibacterium sediminis (assembly GCF_013623905.1). Taxonomy (GTDB): domain Bacteria; phylum Actinomycetota; class Actinomycetes; order Actinomycetales; family Brevibacteriaceae; genus Brevibacterium; species Brevibacterium sediminis. The sequence goes on along the minus strand of NZ_JABKDD010000002.1, from coordinate 152,744 downwards.
CAGGGTGACATCGCGGTCGTTGACGGCCGCGTGGGTGATATCCGCGCCGTCGATGAGGATCGTGCCGGACTTCGGGGTCTCAAGTCCGTGCAGCATTCGCAGGATCGTCGACTTGCCCGACCCGCTGGGTCCGTAGAGGACGAGGAACTCTCCGTCATCGACGAAGAGATTGAACGGGTGGACGGATTCGGACGTCGTGTTCTCGTAGACATGACTGAGGCCATTCAACGACACCGTTGACATAAGTCCTCCTAAAACTTCTGAATAACTCCGTGAGCAGCTGGTCGTCGGTGACCCGGCAGGGATGCTCAGTCACTCTCATCCTAAGGGGTGGATGATTGGGGTGCTCTGTGAATTCGACAAAGCGTAGAGTGATTCTCAGCACGATGGCTGTGCGCCGACGCATACCGCGGCGCGAAAGTAGACTGACTCGTATGAAGGTCACGTTGGACGAGGTCGCCGCCAGGGCCGGAGTCTCTCTGGCCACGGTCTCCCGGGTGCTCGGTCGCCGCGGTGCAGTCGCCGAGTCGACCCGGGCGAAGGTGCTGGAGGCGATGAGCGAGCTCGGCTATTCGCGCTCGACCCTGCTCCATGATGCGCCGAGGCGGCTCGTGGCCGTCAGCGCTCCCGGCAATCCCGAACATTGGCAGGTCCAGGTCTGCACCCGCGTGGCCAAGGCCCTGCAGGATCATGATCTCCTCGTCACCCGCCCGCTCGTCGAAACCGACCCGGAACCGCTGCAGACCGCAATCGAGGCGGGCGCAGTGGCCCTGGTGACCACGACGATGACGAGTCTGAATACGGAGATCCCCTGCATCCGCGTCGCCGAACAGTCCGCCACCGAGGAGGTCTCCGAAGCCGGTACGGAGGTCATCGCCGCGCGCCTCGACCTCGGCGGTGGGATGACCACGGCCTTCGAGCATCTGCGGGCGATCGGACACCGGCGCATCGGGCTGATCTGCAACGATAGCGGTGAACTGGCCGTCCAGCTCATCCGCCGCTTCCTCGCCGAACATCCGGCCAGAAATCTCGGGCTCAACCTCGAGGACTGGATCTCACGGGTGCCGAAGTCGTTCTCCGGCGGATCGCGTGCGGTGCTCGAACTCAAGGATGCGACCTGCACAGCGGTGATCGTCCAGTCCGCGCTGCAGCTGCACGGAGCCCTCCACGGTCTGCGGAACCGGCATCTGCAGGTGCCGCGGGACATGTCGGTCGTCGGATTCGGCGATTCCCCGACGATGAAGTTCACGGGCCCGCCGGCCACGGTGCTCGGCCTCGACGTCGAGGGGCTGTCGAATGCCCTCATCGATGCGACGCTGCAGACCCTGCGGATCTCGACGACGGGTCTGCCTTCGGTGCCTCCGGTGTTCCGTCCTCGACTCGTCGCCCGAACCTCGACGACGGCGGCCCGCCAATGAGCGAACACCTGCCCGAGCACCGGCACGTCCGTCTCGCCGAGATCGCCGGCACCGCCGGAGTCTCGAAAGCCACCGCCTCACGAGCTCTGCGCGATCCCGAATCGGTGTCGGCCGCCTCGTCGGCGAAGGTGCGGCAGGCGTTGGCGATCCTCGGCGCTGCCGGCCAGACCCCGTACGCCGAATCCGGGACAGGGGAAGGATCCGGTGCTGGGGCCGGATCGGGTGCCGGCTCGTCGCTCATCGCGCTCATCAAACCCGCAGTGTCAGCAGGCAACGTGGATCCGTATTCGCGGCTTGCGGAGATCCTGACGAACCGGATGTTCGGACTCGGCATCGCCGTCGTCCACATCGAGGCCATCGCCGAACGCAATGAGGCCCTCCTCGAGACGATCCTCGGCAGCGAACACGGCGGTCCCACGATCTCCGGAGCCATCGTGGTCGGCGGCGGTGCCGCCGGTGTGCTTGCGGGGATGCTCGCCGAACGCGGGCTGCCGCTCATCCGCATTTCGAATGCCCGCCACGACGACGGGATCTCGCGCATCTACCTCGACGCGACCGGCGGAATCGAGACCGCCGTGGCCCACCTGGTCCACCTCGGCCACAAACGCATCGGGCTCGCCGTGCTGCGCGATTCGGCTGCCCCGGCCCGCATCGCCGGCTTCCGCAGATCGATGGCAGGGATCCTCCACATTCCCGCCACCCGTGATCAGGCCCCCGTCGTCGAGGCTGCCGGCGGAGCCATGGCCGGAGTCGCAGCCGCCGAGGAGCTGCTCGACCTGCGCTGCACCGCCGTCATCGCCTGCGCCCCGTCCCTGTCCTTCGGCATGCTCGAGGCCGCCCAACGGCTGCGACTCGACGTTCCCAGGGACCTTTCCCTGCTCACGGTCGGCGACGTCCCCGACGCCGATGTCGTCCAACCGCCCCTGTCGCAGGTCGTCTACGACTGGGCGACCGTGGCGCAGTCGGCGATCGACGAGATCCGCGCGATGATCGCCGCCGGTGACGCGCGCGTACATGTCGACTACACGGTCGACCCGGATCTCGTCCTCCGGGCCAGCGCCGTGCCCCCGCAGCGCCGCTGATCTCGGGTTTCGATCGCAATCATCCTCGCCGAGGCGGTCCTGCCGTGATGTGGATCCGAACGGTGAGTCGGATCGACCGGAGTGCGCCGAGGTGGTCCGATGCCGGTCGCGAACCGAATCATCCTCGGCGAGGCGGCTCGACCTCAGTCGTGGACGGTGCGGAGGAATTCCGTGCGTTCGGCAACGAGGCGGCCGAGCAGTTCGGCCACGGCTGCAGGATCGGCGATCCGCCATGAAGCGTGAGTCGGGGCGGACCCGACTTTGACGGTGAGACCAGCGTTCAGAGCGCGGGAGTCCGTGAGTTCGTCGAGGGCCGCGAAGGCGTCCTCATCGGTGACATCGTCGCCGAGGTAGCCCATTGCCGCCGGTTCGCCGGCACGGGCGAGCAGCCGGATGCCGTCGCCTTTCGTCGCCTTTTTGACGGCGAGTTCGGTGATGTCGTGGCCTTCGATGACACGGATGTCCGGGAACTCCTCGACCACGTCGAGGGCGTGTTCATGGAGGGCCGCGGCGGCCTCGGGGGCGAGTCCGCGAGTGTGGACCGTCCGCGAATAGGGTTTGCGCTCGATGAGGAAATCCGAGGGGCCGTCGGCATGGCCCGAGTCGCTCGCGCCAATCGTTGCGGCCGAACCCGTCGTCGCGGCCGCACCTGTGGTCGCCGCGGCCGAACCGGGGCGTTCATCAGCGCCCGGAAGAGTGTGTTCGAACGCGTCGAGGTGAGCGTCTATGGCGGCGAGCATCTCCGCCTCGGCCGGAGTGAGCTCGGGGGACCGGCCCACTGCGGTGTCGGGATTGCGATCAGCGTCGGTGCCGAGCTCGGCCTCTGCGCCGTGCGAACCGATCAGCCACGCCGAGTCCGGCGCCTCGGACAGGCGTCGCAGGGTGGCGATATCGCGTCCGGACACCAGCGCCACCCGAGTGCGCGGCAGACCGGCAAGCGCCGCGATGGCCGAGGCCGATTCGGGGACCATCCGGGACGTCGAGGGATCGTCCTGAAGAGGTGCGAGCACCCCATCGAAATCCAGGGCCAGCAGCAGCGAATCGGCGGTGGCGAGATCGCGCAGGGCCACCTCGGCGGGGGCGGAGGGGGCAGGACCGAGCACGGTCGGCTTCGATGTCACTGTTCTTCTCCTAGCGGGCGGTGGAGATATCGTCTGTCCACTCGGCATCATCGGGTCTGTCGGCGCGATCTGATGGGGCCGCCGGCACATCCGGCGGCGGTGCGGTCCGGCTCTTCTGCACCACGGCCCGTTCGGGGACGATGACCTCGGGATTGTCCTTGATGTGCTCGAGTTCGGCGAGGAAGTTCTTCGACCACCGGCTCACGGTGTCCGTTGCGACCCGCTTGCGCATCTGCTTCATCCGACGCGTGCGGGTCCTCTCGTCCATCTGCACGGCTTCGAGGATGCCCGCCTTGAGGTCGGCGATGTCGTGGGGATTGACCATCACCGCGCCCTTGAGCTGTTCGGCGGCCCCGGTGAATTCGGAGAGCACGAGGGCTCCGTCGTCTCGCCTTCGGCACGCCACATATTCCTTGGCAACGAGGTTCATCCCATCACGCAGAGCGGTCACAAGCATGACATCGGCGGCGAGGAAGAACGCTGTCATCTCATCGCGCGGATAGGAATGGTGGAGGTAGCGCACGGGAATCGATCCGACATCGACCTGCTCACCGTTGATTCGCCCGACGGCCAGTTCGACGTCGTGGCGGATGATCTTGTACTGCTCGAGCCGCTCCCGCGATGGTGTCGCGATCTGAATGAGCACGACATCCTCGACATCGAGTCGGCCCTCGGCGAGCAGCTCCCCGAACGCCTTGAGCCGGTGGCGGATGCCCTTCGTATAGTCCATCCGATCGACGCCGAGCATGACCACCCGAGGATTGCCGACCTCCTCGCGGATCTGTTTCGCCCTCTCGACGATCTTCGGATCGCGGGCGAGCTCCTCGAGATAAGGGGTGTCGATCGAGATCGGGAACGGCTCGGCGCGGACGAGGTGGGCCGGGAGGAAATCACCCGGCGGAACCGAGACGGTCGACCCCTTCGTCGCGTATCCCAGACGCCCGCGGACGGCACGGCGGAAGTTCGCTGCGTCCGCCGGCCGTTGGAACCCGATGAGGTCGGCGCCGAGGAGCCCGCGGAGGATCTCGTCGCGCCACGGCAGCTGAGCGAAGAGCTCGTAGGGCGGGAAGGGAATGTGGTTGAAGAACCCGATCGCGAGGTCAGGGCGCAGACGTCGGACCATCTGCGGAACCAACTGGAGCTGATAATCGTGAACCCACACGGTCGCGGACTGCGCAGCCACCTCGGCGACCTTGGCCGCGAAGCGCTCATTGACCCGCACATACGCGTCCCACCAGGTGCGGTGGTACTCGGGAGGGACGATGACATCGTGATAGAGCGGCCACAGTGTGGCGTTGGAAAACCCTTCGTAGTACCTGAGGACATCCTCACTTGTCAGAGTCACCGGGGTCAGGTGCATGCCGTCGATGGTGAAGGGTTCGAAATCCTCGTCGGCGACGCCCGTCCACCCGATCCAGGCACCCTCCTGGGCCTTCATCACTGGAGCCACTGCAGTGACCAAACCCCCAGGTGAGGTGCGCCATCCGCGATTCTCGTCGTCGGGATCGCGGTCGACGGGCAGGCGGTTTGCCACGACGACGAAATCGCTGTCGCCGTAGGGGATCTCGGTGCTGGGCTCGGCAGAGTCGACGGTGCTCATCTGCGCCTCCTCCTGTGTCGGTCCTTGGAATGAACTGTACTCGCTCGACTAGGCTTGGCCAGGTGATGGATCAGGAACTGGGAGGCTACCGCCTCATCGAGGAGCTCGGCTCGGGCGGCATGGGTGTCGTCTACCTCGGTGTCGACGGCGGAAACAACCCGGTCGCGGTCAAGGTCCTCCATCCGCATATCGCCAATGACGAGACCGCCAGGAAGCGTCTGGCCCGCGAAACCCGCACCCTGCGCCGGATCCGCCATCCCCGCATCGCCGAGGTGCTCGACGCCGAACTCGATTCCGCGCAGCCGTTCATCATCACCGAATTCGTCGACGGGCAGACCCTGTCCGATGATGTCCGCGACAACGGCCCCTTCGCCGAGGATGAGCTCGTCCACTTCGGCCACGCCCTCCTCGACGCTCTCAACGCCGTCCACGATGCCGGCGTCATCCACCGCGACCTCAAACCCGCCAATGTGATGATCATGGACGGTGAGCCGATGGTCATCGACTTCGGCATCGCCCAGGTCGCCGACGAAGTGCGCGTGACCGCCACCGGGCTGGTCATGGGCACCCCCGGCTATCTCTCCCCGGAGATCGCCGACGGCAAGACGTCGAGTGAGAAGACCGACTGGTGGGGATGGGCCGCGACCATGGCGTTCGCCGCCACCGGCCGCAACCCCTATGGCTCCGGACCCTTGGAAGCCGTGCTCGGTCGTGTGGCCATGGGCAAATTCGACCTCGACGGGGCGCCGAAGAACTTCGCTCCGCTCATCTCCGCCTGCCTCGACCCGAAACCCGAACGTCGTCCGTCGGGGCAGATGATCCTCGACGCTCTCGTCGACATCGAGTCCGGGCGGATGCCGCAGCTCGGGTCCGGTCCGAGCGGCGGTGCCGGCTCGGGTGGACCGCAGCGGACGTCGAGCGGCACCGCGGTCATGCCTGCCGTCGACGACGGCGGCAGCGGTCACGGCGGTGCCGGTCTTGGTGGTGCAGGTCTTGGCGGTGCCGGGGCAGCGGGGGCAGCGCTCGGGGGTGCGGCTCTGGGCGCGGGCACGGGGTACCCGGGAGCCGGCCCTTCCGGCAGCGGGCAGCCGCAGTACCCCGGATCCAGCCGACCGACCAATCATGCCGGGTCCGGTCATGGTGCCGGGCCCAACCAGGGACCGGGCTACGGTCCCGGGCAGATGCACGGGCAGCCGCCGCAGCAGGCGACCGCACCGCCGATCAGCAACCCCAACGGCGGCATCCAGGCGGGCCCGGGCTCCCCGATGGCCGGTGCCGACCTCGGCCGTTCCGGCTTCGTCCAACCCGGCCACGGACAGAACCTCGTCGGACCGAACGGTCCCGGCGGACAGCATGGCCAGGTTGCCCAGGGACAGTGGGGAGACCAGTCCGGTCCCGGCGGCCAGCCGACGCAGCAGGGCGGTCAGCTCATGGGTCCCGGGGGCCAGCCGATGCAGCCCGGCGGACAGCCGTGGACGCCGATGGGGTACCGACGAGTGCAGTCGGGCGGCTGGGTCGTCTTCGGACTCATCGCCCTGGCCGTCGCCGTCATGCCGCTCGGCCCGCTGGTCATCAGCGTCGTCGCCCTGATCTGGTCGGTGCTCGCCCGCACCGGCACACGTCTGGACCGGAAGGTCCAGCGGTACCGGTTCGACCGCGGAACGGATTCGGGCGGATTCTTCCGGGCGCTCGCCTCGGCGCCGGGAGCCATGCTGGCCTCGATCCTGACCTCGGTGGCCTCGCTCATCCTGCCGGCGATCGCGGCCGCCGCCGCGCTCGTGCTCACCCGGCTCGACATCGCCGGGATCGTGCCCAGCGGGTCGTCCGAACAATGGTCGGTGTGGGCGGCCGGCGCCGCGGGTTCGCTGGTGCTGTGGGTCGGGCCGGGAGCCTCGAGCCTGCGCTTCGGCTCACGTCTGCTCGTCTCTGGAGCCACTCGAAATCAGCTCGGCCGCCTCATCGCCTTGGCGGTGATCGCGCTGCTCGTCATCCTCGCCGTCATGGTCATCCAGTCGGGGGCGGCCATGTCCTGGTGGCCGCTGACGATTAACCCCTTCGACTACCTGCCCGGACCGGTGTGAGCAGGTCGGACTGACTGTTCGGTCTGGTGCGGGTCGGTTGGCCGGTCGTGGGCGGGTTGGTCCGGCGTGGGCGGGAAAGTGGGAGTTCGTCTGGGCGATCGTGCGCCTGGGCACATGGGCACATGGGCACATGGGCACATGGGCACCTGTTCAACTGCGCGACCGTGCGACCGTGCGATTCGATCCGTACTGATAGCCGGAAGAGCCTGAGGTAGTTGAACGTTGTAGTTGAACCTTGAATGTTTCTGGGAGTCGGCGCAGCACCTGTTTCGGTACAGTGGTGCCGTCGGGTCGCGGAAGCCGTCCCGCACCGTTCGGGCCTCAGGCCGCACCGATGTCAGACGATCCAACGTGAGGAACAATGGCGAAGAACAACTCCGCGGACGACAAGCGGAACCGCGCACGCGAGAACGCCCGCCAGATCGCGGCGAATCAGGCGAAGAAGGAGAAGACCGCGAAGACGATCCTGTACACAGGGATCGCAGTGGTCGTCGTCGCCGTGCTCGCCGTGGTCGGTGTGCTCGTATTCCAGCAGAGCAAACCCGCTGTCAGCCCCTCGAACTATGTCTCCGACGGAATCACCGTGGGCAAGGACAACACGCTCGTGCAGCCGCTGAAGATGCCCGAAGGCGAGGAATCGGATCTGCCGGCTCCGACCGAGGAGGGTGCGAAGAAGGGTGCCGCCACGGTCACCGTCTACCTCGACTTCCAGTGCCCCGGGTGCAAGGCCTTCGAGGAAGGCAATGCGAGTATGCTGCGTAAGCTCGCCAATGAGGGGGCGATCGTCGTCAACTACAAGCCGGTGTCGTTCCTCGACCGCATGTCCAGCGGCAACGAGTACTCCACCCGCGCCGCCAACCTCGCCGCCTGTGTCGTCGACAGCCAGCCCGAGGTCGCCATGGACCTGTTCGACGCACTCTACGCTCAGCAGCCGGAGGAAGGCAGCGAGGGCCGCACCGATGAGGAGCTGCTCAAGGTGGCCGAGGACGCCGGCGTCGACACCTCGAAGAAGCTCAAGGCCGATCCCGAGCAGACCGTGAAGTCCTGCGTCACGGACCGCACCTTCGACAAGTTCGTCGAACAGTCGAGCCAGACCGCTCTGGACGACGGTGTCGAAGCCACCCCGTGGGTGCTCATCAACGGCAAGCGCACCGACAAGACCAGCGACTCGCAGGCTCTGGCCACCGAGATCCTCAAGGCCACCGGAGAGTTCAAGGGCTGAGTCTCTGAGGACCTGATCGGTTCCTGTCCGAGGCTGGGCCGGACATCGTCCGGGGCAGCGCTCGGTCCGGCAGTGCACGAATGAAGGCCGGACCCCGCCGAGGTGGGGCCCGGCCTTCGTCGCCCCCGCGGTTTTGTGGCCGGGCCCGGCCATGGACTACTATCGTGTAGGCGCGCACGCTCGGTGCGCACCGCGCCTCCTTAGCTCAGTTGGTAGAGCACCGCTCTTGTAAAGCGAAGGTCGTCAGTTCGAGTCTGACAGGGGGCTCCACTCGGGAAGGCTCCGCGAACCGCTAGAACTAGCGGAACGCGGGGCTTCTTCATACCCGGGCCGTGCCGTGGCTGGGATCTGCGCTGCTGCGGGCGACGGGCCTTGGCCGCGCTCGTTCAAGCACAAGCTTCTCGTTCAAGCGCAAACATCTCTCGTTCAAGGCGGAGCGCGGCTATCGATTCGTACACGGCGCGAAAAGTGCGCTCAGCCTTGAACGAGGCAGCGGAGGCGAGTGGCCGAGCGCTGCGGTCGAGTGGCGGAGGCGAGCCGCCGGGCGACCGGCTAGGTCTGGCCGTCGCGTCGGAACACGAGCATGAGGGAGCGCATGCTCAGCACGAAGCCGCCGAAGAGCAGCACGAAGCCGAAGAACGAGTACAGGTGGATGTCCTTCGTCAGCAGCGGACCCTCATCGCTGGTGATGAGCATGATCGCTCCCACCACGGCGGCTCCGGCGAGGACGGCGACGATGAGCTGCTGAAACAGACTGGTGAGGAAGCTGCGGTCGGAGGGATTCTCGAGCACGCGCATGTTCATCGAGAACCGGCCGTGTTCGAGGTCCTCGGTGATCTTGTTGATTCGGCGGGGCATGCGGTCGATCATCGGCATCAGCTGCAGGGCCCGACGCTGCAGCTCATCGGTGATCTTCGTGCCCTTGAGCTTCGACCTCACGAGCCTGTTGCCCTCTTGCCGGGACACGGCGACGACATCGAAGTGCGGATCGATCGTCAGCAGCGCACCCTCCACGGAGGCCATCGCCCGGAATGCGGCGCTGATCGGTGCCGGCGCTGAGAATCGGTGGGCGAGCACCAGATTGAACAGGTCATCGAAGAGCTTCTGACCCTGCGCCGCACGGGTGCCGCCGCCGTAGCGCAGCAGGAGTTCGCCGACGGCTCGTTCGACCTCCCGATCGTTGAGCCCGTCGGGACGTCCGAGGAGTTCGATGAGGGCGTCGGTGGCCCCGGCGCTGTCGTTCTGGTCGATCGAGTAGAGCATGAGTCCCAGTGAGGTCTGTGTGCCCGGATCGAGTCGGCCGACCGCACCGAAGTCGAGCAGCCCCAGCTTCCCCTCGGGAGTGGTGAAGATATTGCCGGCATGCAGATCGGCGTGGAAGATCCCATCACCGATGATCTGCTCGAGCGTGGCACCCAACAGTGTGGTCGCCAACCGGGACCGCTCGGCATCACTGAGCCCGGTCAGCAGCGCCCCCGCCCGTGAGACCGGCTGTCCGGGCAGCCGATCCATGACCAGCAGGCGTTCGCCGCTGAGGCCCGGGTGGCCGTGTGGAACTGTGACGTCGAACTTCCCCGACCGTTTGAGAGAGTTCTCGATGCTGGCCATATTGTCCAGCTCGATCCGATAGTCGAGTTCCTCCTCGAGCGTGTTCGCGAAACCTGCGGCCAGTGACTGCACACCCAGATCCCTGCCCCAGGTTGTGGTTTTGTTCAGCCAACCCGCCAACCGCAGGATGATGTCGAGATCCTGAGTGACCTGATTGAGCGCCTTCGGTCGCTGCACCTTGACGATGACTTCCGTGCCGTCGAGCAGGGTCGCCTCATGGACCTGTGCCACCGAGGCGGCCGCCAGCGGCGTGGAGCCGATCCGTGCGAAAACCTCTCCGATCGGTCGACCGAGCCGCTCGGCGATGGCCGGTTCGATGACCGACCAGGGCTCGGGCGTGACCTGGGTCTGGAGGGTTTCGAGCTCACGGACGAACACCGGCGGGAGGATGTCTCTGCGGGTGGAGAGCATCTGTCCGAGCTTGACGAAGGTCACTCCCGCCTCGGCGAGGGATTCCTTGAGCGCTCGCGCGGTCTTGACGTCGCGACCAGGCGAATCCCCTCCGAAGCCGCGCAGCTGTGAGCCGAGCCCGTGCCGCACGGCGATGGACACGACCTGGGCGTAGCGGCGGCCGCGGCGACGACGGGATTTCCACCCGAAGAACAGCGACTGAGGGCTCGGCAGGGACCCGGTCGGGAAGGCCGCTTCGAGCATGACGAGGGCACCGACGCCCAGAGCGAAGATCCAACCGAAGGCGAGCACCATGAACAGCACCGCCACTCCGGGGGAGACGTCGAGTCCGTCGACGTTCTGCCCGGTGCCGGCCCGGTAGAGGTACTGGACGGTCACGGCCACGACGGCGCTCATGACGAGACCGACGGCCAGAGTGCGTGGCCAGCCGGTGGGGACGCCGACGACGCGACGGACCACGGTGGCGGCGAACCATGACTGGAGGAAGAGGAAGACGAGTGCGGCGAGGCTCACCAGCACATATCCGCCGACGTCCAATGCTTCCATCGATGACTCTCCTGATCCTGTTCGGACTCTCAGCTGTGGGCCGGCCGCTGCGGGCCTTCAGCTTCGGGCTGTCAGCCGAACATCGTCGATTCGGTCATCTCCAGCCTAGTCCGTCGAGTCAGTCCGTGCGCGGCGGATCGAGGCGCCTCCGCCTTCCGGGCAGGCCTACCTGACGGGCCCAGATGAGGATCCACACCGCACCGAGGAAGGCGAGCAGTCCCGGGAAGAGCACCCCGAACCGCAGGGTGGTCACGGTGATGATGATGGACAGCAGCGTCGGCCCGCCGAGCTTGCCGCCGTTGTTGAAGATCGCCCAGATGCCGAGGAACCGCGGCCTCCCGACCGCGGGAGAGAGGTCCGCGCCGATCGTCATATTCACGCCCGCGCCGAGGCCGTTGCCGAAAGCCATGACCGCGGCGGCGATGACCATCCCGGCGAGATCCGGTTTCGCGACCATGATGACGAACCCGGTGCCGAAGATGGACAGGCACGCGACGAGGGTCGCGACCCGGCCGAGGTGATCCTTGATGTACGCGCCGAGGAACATGACGATGAGTTCGAGCCCGGCGCCGAAGGCGATGATGAGCGAGATCGAGGACTTGTGCAGACCGATCTCGACGCCCCACAGCTGGACGACGACCGGCTGGGCGGCGCGGGCCGCCGCTAGTGCGATGATCGTGGCGCCGGTGAGGATGACCGATTTCCACCGCACGTCCAGCGGCGGCCGGCGATCCTTCTTCCTCCGCCGAGGAGGGGCGACGTCACCGTGTGCCGGATCGTTCGCCTCGGTGGGGTGGGCCGCCTCGGTGGGGTTGGGAGCATCGGCGGGTGAGGGATCGTCCGCACATGAGGTCGGGGCCGCCTCGGGGCGGTGGGGATGGTCGTCGAAGCCGGGGATCTGGGCGATCGGCAGGGTCATGATCGCGATCGCGGCGACGGCGGTGAGGCCGGAGAAGACGAACACGGACCAAATCGGGAAGACGAGCATGAGGCCGGCGCCGATCATCGGCCCGACGAGGTTGCCGACCCGCTGCGTGCCGCCGAGCGCAGTCATCGCCTTCGCGAGGTCGGCCGGCGGCATCACCTCGGCGACGACGGCCTGTCTGGCCAGGCTCCACACATCGGAGACCGGGCCGAAGACCATGAGCGCGACCGTGTAGACGAGCAGCGAATACGGCGAATCCCAGATGAAGGCGGCGACGATGGAACCGAGCACGATGATCGCCGCGCACGTGGCCACGAACATGGCCCGGAAATCGCCGAGGCGGTCGATGAGGATCCCGGCCGGCACCGTGGCCATGAGCGACACGGCCCCCATGATGCCGACGATGGCTGCGGCGAACGCCTGCGTCGAGCCCAGCGAGAGCGCCCCGAGCACGAGGATCGGCATGATCGCACCCAGGCCGACGGCGAAGAGGGCGAACGGCACGAGCACCGGCCACAGGATGGGTTTGAGCACGTGGCAAGTTTAGTTGAGGCGGGGCCGAGGCGTTCGCGGAGTCCGAGGTGAGAGCGGCTGCGGGTATGCGGAACACCGGGCGGGCCGGTTCGGCGGGTGTTGGGCCAGCGCAGCGGGGTGCCGGAGTCGGCCGGACGGCCATAGAATGTGCGAGCACTCAATCCGACCGGTGAGGATCCCATGACCGCACAGCACTCAGCCGCACCACGGTTCCGCCTCAGTCCGATGCGTCCGCGCGATCCGGGTGAAGAGGGGCGGGCAGCCAGCACGCTCGAACTCTTCTTCGACCTCGTCTTCGTCATCGCCGTCTCGATCGCGTCCTCACACCTGCATGACACGGTCACGGAGGGCCGCCTCGGCGATGGGGTGGTCAACTACCTGGTCGTGTTCTTCGGGATCTGGTGGGCGTGGATGAACTTCACGTGGTTCGCGACCTCCTTCGACACCGACGACTGGCTCTACCGAGTGCTCACGATCGTGCAGATGGGCGGGGTGCTCATCCTCGCCGCCGGCATCGGCCCCGTCTTCGAGAACGAGGACTACCGGCTGCTCATCGGCGGCTACGTGCTCATGCGCATCATCATGATCTCCCAATGGCTGCGGGCCTCTCGCGGTGCCAGGGTCGCACGGTGGACGACGATCATCTACGCGGCCGGTATTGGCCTGGCCCAGATCCTGTGGGTGATGTGGCTGGCCATCGACGACTCCATGATCCGGTCCGTGGGCCTCGTCGTGCTCATCCTCGCCGAGGTGGCTGTGCCGGTCATCGCCGAAGCCCGCGGCAAGACTCCGTGGCACCCGCACCACATCACCGAACGCTATGGCTGCTTCACGATCATCGTCCTCGGCGAGAGCCTCCTGGCCTCGGCGAACACCGTCTTCGACGCGTTGGGCGAAGTCGAGGACATCGTCCCGCTGATCTCACTGGGCGTCCTCTGCCTCATCGTCACTGCGGCGATGTGGTGGATCTACTTCTGGCCGCCGCATCACCGGGCGATCGGCAGCCTCGGCGGATCGCTCAGATACGGCTACGGCCACTACTTCATCTTCGCCGCCGCCGGTGCGTTCTCGGCCGGGGTCGGCGTGGAGGCCGATTCCCAGCTCGGTGCCAGCGCTCTGAATCCGGTGCTGGCGACGTTCACGGTCTCAGTGCCGATCGTGGTGTTCGTCCTCGGGGTATGGGTGGTCGCCATCCGCGCCAACGCCAATGCCGTCGTCAACACCGTCGTCCCGGCCTGCGCGCTGCTCGTCCTCCTCGACCCGATCATCCCGGTCCCGACTTTCCTCACCACATTCTTCATGGTCATCATCGTCATCACCCTCGTCGTGTTCCCTCCGCTCGATGACAACGGCAGGACCGGCGCCGAGGCGGTCGTGCGGTGATCGTGCTCCGCTGACGGGTGCGCGCGGGCCGGGGGAGGAGTTCGCGCGGGCCGGGAAGGAGCTCGCGCGGGCCGGGAAGGAGCTCGCGCGACCACGTGCAACAGAACGGGAGTGCCGGTCCGATCTGCGCCCTCGTCAGAACGGCAGACCGTGATAGCGGTCGATGTGCCTCTGTTTGGCGTGGTCGACCCGACGCGACATCTCCGCGGAGTCGACCTGCACGTGCAGGGCCCGGACGCGGCGACGCTCGATGAGCCACAGCGCCAGGCGCAGGACCAGACCCTCGAGGCCGGATGCCCTGGCGCGGGTGTCCTCGCCGCTGTCGACGACGAACTCCCTGGTCACGGTGATGGTGCGTTCGACGATGCGGCGCGGGTGAGATGCCCTGCCGTCGGCAGGGCCGATGCCGTCCAGGGGAGGGCGGATGGGTGCGGTGAGCGTGCTCATGATGGGGTTTCCTCTCCATCGGTCAGGGGGAAGGCGTAGAACTGGATCTGCACCGGGCGGGAGCCCGGATCATTGCGGCCGCGGTACTTGTTGATGAAGGCCATGGTGGTTCTCTCGTACTCGGCGGCGATCTCGGCGAGCTGTTCCTTGGTCAGGCGCAGATTGCTCGTCTCGCTGACCGCGGCTTCGATCCACGACTTCGGCATCCGCTGGCCGTCATAGGCGGCATCGATGAAGTGTTCGAAGTTGCGCTGTGCATTGCGCACGAATTCTCGGTTGACGTAGGACGAGGCGGTCCGTGCCGACGGGTCGAGGTCGCGTTCGGGACCGGGCACCTTCATGGCCCCGGGGATCCTCTCCCACCACTTCTCGCGCCCGCTCCGTTCGCCGGACACTTCGCGGATGAGCTGGTGCCGAGCGAGCTGACGCAGGTGGTAGCTCGTCGCACCGGAAGATTCGCCGAGGCGCTTGGCCAGGCCCGTCGCCGTCTGCGGGCCCTGCGTCGACAGTGCGTCGTAGATCGCCATCCGCAGGGGGTGGGCCAGGCCCTTGAGGGCCGAGGTGCTGATCTCGCGGACGCCGTCGGGGTGGGTGATCTCGTGAGTGGCGTCGTGTCCGGTGTCCTCGCTCATAGTGCAAAGATACGCATGCAAAGAACTCTTTGCAATACTTTCTTTGGATTGTGTTCACGTCTTCGACTGGGGTCTCGATGCGGCCAGGTCGATCGGGCTGATCGCCGGAGCCCGGCGCAGATGTGCCGGAGTCCGCCGCTAATGCGCCGGGTTCCCTATCGGTTCGTCTCTGAAAGTGGCACGCTGGAGTCATGGTCTCTCAGAGCGTCGTCCCATTTCACAGTGTCGTTCCGCCCTACCTTCTCGATGCGATCGCCGAGCGCGGCGCCGAGCGATTCCCGAAGGCCGCGGCCGCCGCGGCAAGCTGCCGGATGTCCGACGAGAGCTGTCGGAACCTGCGCTTGGCCGGACTGCGCTATACTCCTCCGGCCGATCTCGGCAGAGACGAATCCGCGCTCGCCGCACCCGCTCCGGCGGGCCTGCAGCGCCTCGTCCACGATGCGTACAACACCGAGGTGCTGCCCGGCGAACTCGTCCGCTCCGAGGGCGAAGAGCCCGTCGACGATGAGCCGGTCAACGAAGCCTATGACGGGCTCGGTGCTTCGTATTCGCTGTTCTCCGAGGTGTTCGGGCGCGATTCGCTCGATGGTGCGGGAATGCCGCTCATGGCCAGCGTCCACTATGGCAAGGACTACGACAACGCCTTCTTCGACGGCCGCCTCATGGTCTTCGGCGACGGCGACGACGAAGTGTTCACCGGGTTCACCGGTTCGCTGTCGATCATCGGCCACGAGCTCTCCCACGGTGTCATCAGCCACACCGCCGACCTCGAGTACTTCGGCCAGCCGGGAGCGCTCAACGAGCACTGCGCCGATGTCTTCGGGGCCCTCACCCAGCAGCACGACGCAGGACAGAATGCCGAGGACGCCGACTGGCTCATCGGTGCCGGAATCTTCACCCCCGAGGTGACCGGTCGTGCCCTGCGCTCCATGATCGAACCCGGCACGGCTTATGACGACGACGTCCTCGGTAAGGATCCGCAGCCTGCGCATATGGACGACTTCGTCACCACCGATTCCGACAACGGCGGGGTCCACCTGAACTCCGGGATCCCGAACCGGGCCTTCGCGCTCGCCGCCATCGCCGTGGGCGGCCCGGCCTGGGAAAGCGTCGGACAGGTCTGGTACTCCGTTCTCACAGGGGCTGAGATCACGCAGCGCACCGATTTCGCGGAGTTCGCAGAACTCACCATCGCCGAGGCGGCCGACCAGTTCGGCGCCGGATCCGACGTTCACGATGCGATCGTGTCCGGGTGGGAAACCGTGGGCATCTCCCACGCAGGTTCGGCCCGCGGAAACCAGGGGAGCAGCTGGTGAACGAGAAGCCTG
Organism: Brevibacterium sediminis; assembly: GCF_013623905.1. GTDB lineage: Bacteria > Actinomycetota > Actinomycetes > Actinomycetales > Brevibacteriaceae > Brevibacterium > Brevibacterium sediminis. The sequence goes on along the minus strand of NZ_JABKDD010000002.1, from coordinate 136,406 downwards.
CCGGTGGTTTCGGGCATCTGCTCGTCGAACGCTCGGGCGGTATCGGCGGGATGCTGCTCGTCTGGGAGGTCGACATCGACGCAAGCACCCGACGCGATGACCTGGGCCCGCGCATCGCCGAACTTCCCTGGTCCGACAGCAGGCAGAGCGATGGTGTGACGCAGAGTGATGATGCCCCGCGGGCCGCGGGTGCTGATCGATTCGCCTACCTCATCGAGAGCCGGTACGGGCGAGTCCGCTTCGGCGAGTCTCAGATGCCGCCGGAGTGGAAGCAGTTGGTCGATGACGTCCGGGAAGTCGCCGAACCGCAGAGGCGGCAACCCGGCTGACCCTTATGCTGGAGGTCATGACCGACACCAACCATGACCCGGGCAGCGACGCTCGGACGACGGCCGAGAAGAACGAACGCGACCTCGAAGCCGGGGTCCACACCGACCTCAGGGAGTCGATGACATACGGGTCGTATCTCGACCTCGACCGTCTCCTCGGCGCCCAGCATCCAGTCAGCAGTCCCGAACACCACGATGAGCTGCTCTTCATCATCCAGCACCAGACCACGGAGCTGTGGTTCCGGCTCGTCATCCACGAACTCCTCGACGCCCGGCGCCTCATCGCCGCCGATGAGCTGCAGACCGCGCTCAAGCGCATCGCCCGCGTCAAACACATCCAGAAGACCCTGACCGAGCAGTGGTCTGTCCTCGCCACGCTGACGCCGAGCGAATATGTCGGGTTCCGCGACCAGCTCGGCCGTGCCTCCGGTTTCCAGTCCTGGCAGTACCGGGCCGTGGAGTTCCTGCTCGGCAACAAGAATCGGGCCATGCTCCCGGTCTTCGACGGTGAGCCCGAGGCGCGTGCGGCCCTGGAGCAGTACCTCGAGGAACCGAGCATCTACGACGAGTTCCTCGCCTGCCTGGCCCGGCGCGGTCTTCCGGTGCCGCAGCGGCTCCTCGACCGAGACAAATCGGTCGCCCATACCTTCGATGAGGAACTGTCCGATGTCTTCCGCATCATCTACGAGAACCCGCAGAAGTACTGGCAGGAATACGAGAGCTGCGAAGAGCTCGTCGACCTCGAGGAGAACTTCCAGATCTGGCGCTACCGGCACATGCGCACCGTGTTGCGGATCATCGGCCTGAAACGCGGAACAGGCGGTTCGAGCGGAGTCGGATTCCTGCAGAAAGCGCTCGATCTCACGTTCTTCCCCGAGCTCTTCGACATCCGCACCGGAATCGAGAACGGCCCCGGAATCAGCCCCGAAGGGATCTGAGAAGCACCTTCAGCCGAGCAGCAGGTTCCTCATCTGTGCGAAGTATGGAGAATCGGGGTCGATGACATCGGCATGGTTCGCGCCCGGCAGCTCGGTCAGGGCGGCGGGGAAGACACGGGAGAATTCGACGTTGACGGTGGCATCGGCATCCCCGTGGATCGAATGCACGTCGACGCGTGCCGGGATGAGGGCGGCCCGTGAGCGCGGATCGTGGCGCAGGTAGGCTTCCAGATCGTGCTCGGGCCGTACGCCCATATAGTCGAGGACTGCTCCATCGCCGAGGTGGCCCTCAACCTCCCGCAGCAGATCGGTCACCGGTGCCAGAGGACGCAGACGGATCCGCGGACCCCCGTCGGGCAGGTGCGAAGCCCAGGCGAGTACGAGGCAGCCACCGGCCGAATGGCCCGAGACGATGAGATTGCCCTGTGCTCGTTCGCTCACGCCCCAGCGCGGCAGTTCGGCGCACACCGATTCGATGGCCGCGGTGACATCGTCGAGCAGGAGCGGCTGACCGCCGAGGCGTCGATACTCGATGGACGCGACGAGCACTCCCGACTCGGCCAGCGCCCGAGCCAACGGTCGGGCATGGGACAGATCGGTGCGGGGGCGGAAGTAGCCTCCGTGGACGAAGATGACCGTCGCTGAGGCGGTCGCCGGGTCACCATAGACCTCGACGAATTGCTCGGGGGAGTCCCCGTAGGCGTGCCGGAAGGACGGAGCCACGTCGGTCCCGGCGGCGGCGAGTTCGGGAATGCGCACGGACTCGACGCTCATCCTTCGGTACCCCGAGGTGCGTTCACCTCACCGGTTCCACCTGTGTGAGTTTCGCCCGAGCCGGTCCGGTCGGCAGTGCCCGCTTCGCCGGCGGCGCGTGTCTCACCGTTCTCCCGGGCGCGGTCGACCGCGCGAGAGCGTTCGACGAGGTCGCGGACGCGGGTGAGTTCCGCCAGCTTCGGGTCCAGAGTGTCACCTGAGGACTGCCCGCGCAGCCGGCGACCGACCCACGGGGCCAGGTACTCACGGGCCCACCGCGACTCCTCGCTCATCACCTCGCGGATCGCCCGCGTCGGACGAGCGGGAACGCCGAAGCCCTTGACCGGCAGGGAGCGGCCGCTCTCCAGGGTCGCCAGAGCCTGCTCGGCGACGAGATGGTGGCCCTTCGTCGACAGGTGGATGCGGTCGTCGGCCCACATCTCCGCGGCGTAGAGCGAACGCAGCCCCCACAGGTCGACCATATGGCAGCCGTGTCGCTGCGCGATCGACCACAGGTGGGCGTTGTAGATTCCCACGCGTGGACGCACCGCACGGATGAGCGGGGTGCTGAACTCGGTATCGAAGCCATTGCACATGAGCACCTCGATGCCGGCCTCACGCATCGCGATCACGGCGCGTTCGAACTTCGCGGCCAGGGCATCGATATCGGCCTTCGGGCGCAGGCAGTCATTGCCGCCGGCGCACAGGCTCACGAGGTCCGGCTTCATCTCGAGGACCTGCGGCACCTGGTCATCGACGATGCGGTCGAGCAGACGACCTCGGATGGCCAGATTGGCATAGGACAAGTCCGTGCTGCCCACCGACGACTCGGTGAGCATGAGCGCGAGCCGGTCGGTCCAGCCGCGGTACCGATCCTCGACCCGTGGGTCGGGATCCATCAGACCCTCACTGAACGAGTCTCCGATTGCGACGTATGAGGTGATCGGCTCAAGCATCAGGGATCCTTCTCTCTTCGGGCGATTCATCCAGACTATACGCCGGACCCGACGCGGGGACCCGTCCGCCCCATTACTACCTGACGGCGGCACAGCAACCTCGCGCGAGGTTGCTGTGCCGCCGTCAGGTAGCAATTGGGAGGGGAAGGGGGGCGGGAACTCGCCTTGGCGGAGGCCGTGCGCAAACGCGGCGAACGGCCCCGAGGTCACCCAGCCGAAACATCGAGTGGCGTAGACTCGACACCGCAGCCCGACGTCGTCGCCGACCCCCTCGCTAGGAGCAGAATGTATCGGTCAGTCCCGGTCCCAGCAGCCACAGATTTCGTCATCACGAACGCGCGGATCGTGCCCGTGGCCGATGCGTCCGGGAACCGCGCCGAGGCGATCGAATCCGGCACGCTGACGGTCAGGGACGGCCGCATCACCGAGGTGGCCCCCGGCTCCGTCGACACCTCCTCCCTCCCAGCGGACACCGAGGTCATCGATGCCGGTGGACGCTGGGTCCTGCCCGGTTTCATCGAAGCCCACGGCCACCTCGGTGTCCATGAGGACGGTGAAGGCTGGTCCGGAGACGATACGAACGAGATGACCGATCCCAACGGGGCGGGCCTGCGCGCGCTCGACAGCATCGACCCCACCGATCTCGGATTCAAGGATGCCCTGCGTGGGGGTGTCACCTCGGCGCTCATCAAACCCGGTTCCGGCAATCCCATCGGCGGTCGCACCGCTTTCCTCAAGACCTGGGGTCGGATCGTCGACGAGATGCTCGTGACGCAGGATCTGTCCGTGAAGTCCGCACTCGGCGAGAACCCGAAACGCGTATACGGAGAGAAGAAGGTCACCCCATCGACGAGGATGGGCACCGTCAAGATCATCCGCGACGCCTTCGTCGAAGCGCGGAACTACCAGGCCAAACGTGCGCAAGCCGAAGCCGACGGCACCCCGTTCGACCGCGACCTGGTCAAGGAGACTCTGGCCGACGTCCTCGACGGCAAGCTCGCATGGGACCAGCACTGCCACCGCGCCGACGATATCGCCACCGCCATCCGCCTGTCCGAGGAATTCGGCTACCGCCTCGTCATCAACCACGGGACCGAAGGCCACAAGATCGCCGACTTCATCGCGGCCAAGGGCATCGACGTCATCCTCGGCCCCCTGATGACCTCCCGGTCGAAGGTCGAACTGCGCGACCGCACCCTGGCCACCGCGGCCTCCCTCGCCGAGGCGGGAGTGCGCATCGCGCTGACCACCGACCATCCGGTCATCCCGATCAACTTCCTCATCCACGAAGCCTCCCTGGCCGTGAAGGAAGGACTCGACCCGACCGTCGCGATCGAAGCGCTGACGATCAACCCGGCCGCGATCTTCGGCCTCGACGACCGCCTCGGTTCCCTGGCGGTGGGCCGCGACGCCGATATCGTCATCTGGTCCGGCGATCCGCTCGATCTGAACTCCCGCGCCGAGACCGTCTTCGTCTCCGGCCGTCGCGTCTTCGACTGCGACGCCGCCTCAGGAACCGCGCACATCGCCGACCCACTCGGCCCGACACTCATCAGCGAGCCGTGAGCGACAGAGAACTCGAAGACGCCACCACCACCGAGGTTCGGGTCGAGGATCCGACCGAGCCGGGCCCTGTCCGGGGTTCGTCCCCGGCCCCGGCCTCCGGCAATCCGGAGGCCGGATCCCAGGCTCTGCGCGAACTGCTCGAACGCACCCGCCTGCAGCGACTTGCCGAACTGAGGGACTCCTCACCGGAACCTCAGCCCGAAGATCTCGCCAAGGCCGCCGCGGCGAAGGCGGCGAAGGCCGAACGCGGCGGCGGGCGGTCGAAATCCCGCACCGACCACCTCGGTGCGTCTCAGCGCATCGCCCAGAAGGTCGCCCGGCGCACCGTCGGCAAACTCGTCTCCGGTACGACGGAGAACACGCAGCCGGTCCCGATCGTCACCGCGCTCAAGGGCACCCCGTACCAGGCGCCCGTCCAAGCGAACGAACCGAGCGAAGACGAAGCCCGGATGATCCTCGACCTCGCCGCCGATATCGCGGCGATGATGATGCGCGCCGGTGCCGGCACCAGCGATGTCGAGGTCTCCGTCATCGCCGCGTGCACCGCGTGCGGTCTGGCCACCGTCGAGGTCGATCTGACCTCGAACACTCTTGTCGTGCACTATTCGACCTCGGACGGACGTCTGCTGACGGTGATGCGGGTCAACCGCGGTGAGTCCACGCATTTCGCGAAGCTCGCCTCGGTGCACAAGCTCGTCACCGACCTCGTCGACGGGCGTCTCGAATTCCATGAGGCACGCAGTCGTCTCGACGCGATACGCACGCAGCGGCGACCGTTCCCCGAATGGTTCACCACCGGAGCCTGGGGCTTCATGGTCGGTGCCCTCGTCCTGCTGCTCGGAGGCGGCCCGATCGCGATTCCCCTGGGCATCACGATGGCGATCGTCGTGTTCCAGTTCGGCAAGCTGCTCGGCCGCACCCACCTGCCGTCGTTCTTCATCACGGCGATTCAGGCAGCCTCGGCGACGCTCATCGCCACCATCGCCGGCGACGTCGGCATCATCGCCTCACCGCAGTACCTCGTGGCTGCCGGAATCGTTCTGCTGCTGCCGACGCAGTCGCTGTATTCGGCGGTTCAGGATGCGCTGACGAACTTCCCGCTGACCGCCGCCGGGCGGGTGGTCGGGGTGTTCATGACTCTGGCCGGCATCGTCTCCGGCATCGCCCTGGGAATCGTGTGCGGTCAGGCCATCGGACTCAGTCATATCGAAGTGCTCGTGCCGAAGACGAGCCCGCATGTGGTCACGGCGATCCTGTCGATGGTCGCGGCGGCCGTGGTGGCTATGTCCGGTGCCGTGGCGATGTCGGCCAGGCGCCGGTTCATCTTGCCGGCGGCGCTCGTCGGCCTTGCTTCGCACATCACGATGATGTCGCTGACGCTGTTGGACGTCGACAACGTGCTTGCCAGTCTGCTGGCGGCCACCGTCACCGGTTTCCTGTCGCGGCCGCTGGCGCTGCGGCTGGGAGCTCCGGCGATCGTGCTGATGATTCCCGGCATCTACACCCTTCTGCAGGGGCTGTCGATCTTCACCGCTGTCTATCAGATCGCGTCGGAATCGGAGAACGTCTCCTTCGCTGTGGGTCTCTCCTCGCTGTTCACCGCGATCCTGGCGAACGCGGCGCTCGCTGTCGGCGCTGTGCTCGGCAGCTATCTGGCGCTTCCGTTGAAGAACCTCAAGAGTCAGAGCTCGGCTGAGGAGAAGGTCGAAGAGGTGCGCAGCGGCGAGACGTCGACCTCTGTCATCGACTCGGTGCAGCCCGGTGGCGCGAAGACCCAGTCGAGTGGGACCGGAGGAGCGAAGGCTCAGTCGAGCGGGGCCGGGGTAGAGAAGGCTCAATCGGGCGAGACCGGAGAAGCGGACGCCTCGAACGAGGCCGATACCGGTCCGATTCAGATCTGATCCGGGCTCAGATCGGGTCCCGGACTCAGACCTGATCCGGCAGGGCCCAGTCGATCGGGTCGATGCCCTTCTGCGCGAGCAATTCATTCGTGCGCGAGAACGGTCGAGAACCGAAGAATCCCCGCCGTGCCGACAGAGGTGAGGGATGCGCGGATTCGATGATGGCCACCTCGGCGGTTCCTGATGTCAGCAGGGGAGCGAGGTTCCGGGCGTCGCGGCCCCAGAGGATCGCAACAAGCGGCTGATCGCGTTCGATCAGCGCGGTGATCGCCCGCTCCGTGATCTCCTCCCAGCCTTTGCCGCGGTGGGATGCGGGTTCGCCGGGGGAGACGGTGAGGGCGCGGTTGAGCAGCATGACTCCCTGGCGTGACCAGGCGCGCAGGTCCCCGTGCGCGGCCGGCGGAATCCCGAGGTCGGACTCGAGCTCCTTATAGATGTTGCCCAGCGACCGGGGCAGGGGACGGACATCGGGGTCGACGGCGAAGGACAGGCCGATGGCGTGGCCGGGCGTCGGATAAGGGTCCTGGCCGACGATGAGGACCTTGACCTCGGACAGCGGTTCGGCGAAGGCGCGGAAGACGAAGTCCCCGGAGGGCAGGTAGGCGCGACCGGCGGCGATCTCGTCGCGGAGGAAGTCGCCCATCGAGTGGATGCGCTCTTCCACTCCGGTCAGGGCGTTCGCCCAATCGGGGGACATGATCTCTGTCAGCGGGGGCGTCGACGTCATGGGCACGAGTGTAGCGATGCTCGGCGGACGAGGTCGCGCTGGGACAGTGGTGTCAGCTGCCACGGAATGGACGTCAGCTGCCAAAGAATGGACGGAGCAGGAACGGCGGTGCTGTCGCCGGCGGCGGGGATGCGGGGGCGGGAAGACGCCACGGACGTCATTGTTGGGTCGATCCACGGTGGTTTCCTCACCGATATCACCGTGGATCGACCCAACAATCCTCCATTCACCGCGCAGACGCGGGAGGGGCGAGCTTTGCGAACCCCGGCACCGCCTCGGCGACGGAGGACGATGACGTCGACACCGCCTCGGCGAGGGTGGGAATCGACCTGCGCGCATGTGCACGGAGCGCAGATCGGGTGTGCGCGATCGCCTACCGAACCGGTGTATTGCCGTTCAGCGCCACGCGTTATGCTCGGCCTAAGGAGTTCATCGTTGAACGAAAGGACCGAAATGTCGGAATTCCCAGAGGCCAAGAACTGGAAGATGCTCATCGGCGGAGAATGGGTCGATGCCGCTGACGGCGACACCACCGATGTCATCACCCCGATCGACCGCAACGTCGTCATCGCCAAGGTGCCCAACGGCAAAGAGGCCGACGCCGACCGCGCCGTCCAGGCCGCACGAAAGGCTTTCCCCGAGTGGGCGGCCCTGCCGTTCAAGGAACGCCAGAAGAAGCTTCTGGCCTGCGCCGATGCGCTCGAAGCCGCCTCGGAGGAGCTCGCCCAGCTGACTGCTCTCGACACCGGAAACGCGATCCGCACCCAGGCTCGCCCGGAGACGATCACCCTGGCCGACCTGTTCCGCTACATGGGCGGCGTCGCCGGTGAGGTCAAGGGCAACACCCTGCCCGCCGGAGACAAGCAGCTCCAGTACACCAAGCGTGTGCCGCTGGGTGTCGTCGCCGGCATTCTGCCGTGGAACTCGCCGCTGATGATCGCCGCCTTCAAGACCCCCGCCGCGATCGCCGCCGGCAACACGATCGTCCTCAAATGCGCAGAGGATGCACCGCTGACCATCCTCAAGATGGCCGAGATCATCGCCGACATCCTGCCCGCCGGTGTGCTCAACGTCGTCACCGGCAAGGGCTCGGTCATCGGTGAGGCCCTCAACGTCCACCCCGACGTCGACAAGGTCTCGTTCACCGGATCGACGAGCGTCGGCCGTCACGTCGCCGAGGTGGCCGGCGGTCGTCTCGCGCATTCGTCGATGGAGCTCGGCGGCAAGTCCCCGAACATCATCTTCCCGGACTCGAACGACGACGACACCCTCGAGCAGGTGCTGCTGTCGACCCGCTTCGCCCGCCAGGGCCAGTCGTGCACCATGGGGTCGCGTCTGTTCCTCCACGAAGACATCTACGACGATTTCCTGTCCAAGCTCGTCGACGCGGTGTCGAAGATGAAGGTCGGCGACCCCCGCGATGAGTCCACCGACATCGGCTGCATCATCAACGAGAAGCAGTACGACCAGGTCGCCAGCTATATCGAGATGGGCAAGTCGATGGACGGCGTCGAGATCGCCTACGACGGCTCCGATTCGCTGGAAGTCGGCGAACCCGGCTTCTACCACGCTCCCGTGATCTTCTCGAAGGCGAAGAACGACTGGCAGACCAGCCGTGAAGAGATCTTCGGCCCCGTCCTCTCGGTCATCCCGTGGAAGGACATCGACGAGGTCATCGACATGGCCAACGACTCCGACTTCGGACTCGCGGCCTTCGTCTTCACCAAGGACGTCGACGCGGCCCTGACCATGGCCAACCGGATCGAATCCGGCTGGGTTCAGGTCAACCAGGGCGGCGGCCAGCTGGCCGGCCAGTCTTACGGCGGCATGAAGACCTCCGGATTCGGGCGAGAGGCATCGCTGGAAGGCATGCTCGAAGGATTCACCCAGATCAAGCAGGTCAATATCCGCATCCGCTGATCCTTTTCCCCGCCGAGGCGGCCCTGCTCTTGCGGTCGAATGTGGGGCCGATCCGATCCTCGTGATCGGGTCACCCGGTTCGCCGAGGCGGCCCCGCCTCGGCGAAGGTCGTTCTCTTCACCCCGTCGTCATGGCCACCGATCCGGTGCCGTGCGGCGGGGTGGTGCGGTTAGTTGGGGACTGACTTGGGCCGTTCGGGGACCGACCTCACATCCGCGGCGGCGCGCCGGAAATTTCAGTACCGCCGATCGGGCGATAATATAGAAGCACAGACACCTCTCGAAGGAGCACAACCTCTATGCCGCCGAACGACGACACCTCAGAACTGAGCGAGCTCGAGGTGGCCGTTTTGGAGTTCGAGCGGCGGTGGTGGAAATACGGAGGCGCCAAGGACCACGCGATCCGTGAGCGCTTCGATATGTCAGCCACCAGCTACTTCCAGATACTGAACTCGCTTCTCGACCACCCTGCAGCTCTGGCCAGCGACCCCATGCTGGTCAAGCGCCTTCGCCGAATCCGCAGCACGCGGCAGAGCGAACGCGCCCAAGCCCGCGTCTCGAGGTAGACATGACCGACGAATTCGACGAGATCGAGCCCGGCCGGCGCAGCGGTGCCCATCGACAGGAGTCCGCGGCGTCGTCGAACATCGGTGCCATCTCGCTGGTCATCATCCTCGCCCTGGTCGCCGTCCTGCTGGTCGTGGCCGCCATCAACATCATCTTCTCCTCGATGGGCAATCCCGAGTCGAAGATCGCCGACCCTCCGGCCTCCGAATCGGCGTCGGCCGAACCCTCGCCGAGTGAGAGCGAGGTCAGCGTCGCAGACGACTCGATCACCGTCGACGTGCTCAACGGCTCCGGCGTCTCCGGTGCTGCGAAGAAGTTCTCCGAGGCGGTCGAGGAGAAGGGCTGGAAACTCGGGCAGGTCGGCAACTATTCGACGAACCTCACTGATTCGACCGTGTACTACAACGGCGAAGAGAACGCGTCCCAGGCCAAGCTCGTCGCCAAGTCGCTGGGAGTCTCTGCCACGGAGGCCTCGTCCGACTTCGAAGCCGACGTCACCGTCGTCATCTGTTCGGACATCGCCGATCGCGGACCCGAGTCCAGCGAAGGCGGGGACTCGGAGTGATCCTATGCGGTTCGGCGGCGCGGCAGCGCAGCTGAGTCGGCGGGATCGGTTCGGGCTCGGCCGCTTCGGTCGTAAGGGCATGAGTCGGCGGGACTCCTCGGTTGCGGTCGGGTCGTGACCGTGCGGGCCGCCTCGGCGAATTTCTGACCGAACGGTCTGATTTCATTCGCCGCGATCCCTGCTGTGAACTGGGCGGAAACCCTTAGATAACGAATCTATAACAGTGCTGAACCACTCTAGGCGGGATGCGTGCCTGCGGTAGAGTTGCAACAGCTAGGCAAGCACAGCACCTTGTGTTCTATTCGTGCTTCACCGAGATTATTCTCTAGAGGTCAATGAGAGAAGTCGCGGGGTCAGTTGAGTTTTACTAGCTTCCGTATCTCGGGTGGGGTCATCTGATCGCGGCTGCGATGCGGGATTTCAATGGCACTGCACTGTATGGAGAAGTAATGGCACAAGGTACCGTCAAGTGGTTCAACGCTGAAAAGGGCTATGGATTCATCACCCTTGAAGGCGACAACCAGGACGTGTTCGTTCACTGGAGCGCAATCCAGATGGACGGCTACCGCTCTCTCGAAGAGGGCCAGCAGGTTCAGTTCGAAGTTGGAGAAGGACAAAAGGGTCCTCAGGCGGAGTCCGTCACCCTCCTCTGAGACTGGCTGCTGTCAGCACAGTTTTCTGATCCGCTGCGGCGGGGAGTCGGAACGGCCTTCGGGCCGACCGGCACCAATCGCACGGGGGAAGCGCCGAGCAGGCAACTGCTCGGCGCTTTTCAGTGCCTGCGGGGCCCGGGGGCCGCGTCGGGTGCACCCGTGCGCATGGACTTCGATTCAGCCCAGTGTGAGTTGAGCAGCCCATGTTGAAAACAGGGCTACTCGCCCTAAACTGGGCTGTTCGAAATCGTGGGCAATCGGGCCTGCGCCAAGCGTTTCGCGCTGGGCCGAACTGCCCGCTGCGCCTCCATCGCGCGCCGACAACTCGCGGATCTGAACTGCCCTCGCCCATCTTGGCGGGCGACAAACATTTGCACTCGCATGGGGAGAGTGCTAAATCTAGTACTGGTGAAAACCGATGGGTTCCCACCAGTCGTCTCGAGAGCGTGGTCCATATGTGGAATGGAACATGCGGACACACTCTCTGCCGTCGCGGGCGTTGATGACTGCTCTGGATTCCCACTCCACTCCATCAGGGAGGATCTAAGCCACTATGGCAAAGATGATTGCATTCGACGAAGAAGCTCGTCGAGGACTCGAAGCTGGCCTCAACCAGCTTGCGGACGCGGTCAAGGTGACCCTTGGACCCCGCGGTCGCAATGTCGTGCTCGAAAAGCAGTGGGGCGCACCGACCATCACCAACGATGGCGTCTCCATTGCCAAGGAGATCGAACTCGAGGACCCCTACGAGAAGATCGGCGCCGAACTCGTCAAGGAAGTCGCCAAGAAGACTGACGACGTCGCAGGCGACGGAACCACCACCGCAACCGTGCTCGCACAGGCCCTCGTCCGCGAAGGCCTGCGCAACGTGGCAGCCGGTGCTGATCCGCTCAGCCTCAAGCGAGGCATCGAGAAGGCCGTTGAGGCCGTCACGAATGTCCTGCTGAACAACGCCATCGACATCGAGACCAAGGAACAGATCGCCGCTACCGCTGGCATCTCCGCCGGAGATCCCGCAATCGGTGAACTGATCGCCGAGGCCATCGACAAGGTCGGCAAGGAAGGCGTCGTCACCGTCGAGGAGTCCAACACCTTCGGACTCGAGCTCGAACTGACCGAGGGTATGCGCTTCGACAAGGGCTACATCTCCGGTTACTTCGTTACCGACACCGATCGCCAGGAAGCTGTCCTTGAGGATCCCTACATCCTCATCGTCAACTCCAAGATCTCGAACGTGAAGGACCTGCTGCCAGTCCTCGAGAAGGTCCAGCAGTCCAACAAGCCGCTGTTCATCATCGCCGAAGACGTCGAGGGCGAAGCCCTGGCCGTCCTGGTGCTGAACAAGCTCAAGGGCACCTTCAAGTCCGTGGCCGTCAAGGCTCCGGGCTTCGGTGACCGTCGCAAGGCTCAGCTCGCCGACATCGCCATCCTCACCGGTGGCCAGGTCGTGTCCGAGGAAGTCGGGCTCAAGCTCGACAGCGTGACCACCGATCTGCTGGGCACCGCCCGCAAGGTCGTCATCACCAAGGACGAGACCACCATCGTCGAGGGTGCCGGAGACGCCGAGGAGATCGCCGGACGGGTCGCTCAGATCCGCGCCGAGATCGAGAACTCGGACTCCGACTACGACCGTGAGAAGCTGCAGGAGCGTCTGGCCAAGCTGGCCGGCGGTGTTGCAGTCATCAAGGCCGGAGCCGCCACCGAGGTTGAGCTCAAGGAAACCAAGCACCGCATCGAAGATGCCGTGCGCAATGCCAAGGCTGCTGTGGAAGAGGGAATCGTCGCCGGTGGCGGCGTCTCGCTCATCCAGGCTGGCAAGGCCGCATTCGCCGACCTCGCACTCGAGGGAGACGAGGCCACCGGTGCCAACATCGTCAAGGTTGCCATCGAAGCCCCGCTGAAGCAGATCGCCACGAACGCCGGCCTCGAAGCCGGTGTGGTTGCCGACAAGGTCGCCAACCTCGAAGCCGGATTCGGTCTCAACGCCGCCACCGGTGAGTACGAGGACCTGCTGGCCGCCGGCATCAACGACCCGGTCAAGGTGACCCGCTCTGCCCTGCAGAACGCCGCCTCGATCGCCGGTCTGTTCCTCACCACCGAGTCGGTCGTCGCCGACAAGCCCGAAAAGGCCGCCGCAGGTGCAGACGCAGCTGCCGGTATGGACGGAATGGGTGGAATGGGCGGCATGGGCTTCTGATAGCCACCGCTTGTTCGATCGGCCGTGCCGGTGCCCGCAAAGGTGCCGGCACGGCCGATTTCGTGCTCGGACTCTCGGGTCCCGGCCCGACGGTCAGATCGTTCACGCGGAAGTGTCCGCTCGTCGTGCGTCGGCGACCATCATCGCCGAGGCGGCCCGCCGACCCGTTGTGACACCGCTCGGGCCCGCATAGGCTGGGTCCATGACCTTCACCGGAACCGACGCCTGCGGAAACAGTCCGAAGAACGTCTTCGTTGCAACGTTCGAGGAGAATCTCTTCAACGGCGACAGAGAAGCACTCAACGAGGTGATCGCCGACGATTGCGTGCTCCAGGTCGTTCACCCTTCCGACGTCGAGACCCACACGGGCCGGGAAGCCGTCGTCGAAGCGCTGTTGAAGTTGTCCGGCCATTCTCACGAGGTCGGCCACCTCGAAGCAGCGATCACCCACGGCAAAGCCGCGGCCGCGTGGGGATACTGGCAGGCCGAGGCCGACGGCGACGACCTGCGGCACTTCTCGCACACGATGTGGTTCACCACGCACAAAGCACAGGAGTTCGGACAGATCCGGATCTTCCAAGTCTGAAACGGTTCCGGACGTGCCCGGCCTGAGACGGTCCCGGAGGTTCCCGGTCTGAGTAGGAAACGGAGTTTCAGGGCCTGAAGAGGCCCAGACCCTGCCAGACCCGGAACGTAACCTCAGTCCCAGGGATTGTCGCGGTTATGGCGGCGATGCGATTGGCGCCGGTCCCGCTCTTCCCGTCGTGAGATCTGTCCGGGAGAGTACGGCGGATGAGACGGATGCGGCGGCTGCAGGCCCGTACCGAAGTCCGCTTCATAATCCCGCTCGGGAGGCTCACCCTCCTCGAGCTGTCGTTTGGCCTCAGCATCACCGAGCTGGGCCCGGGCTCTGCGGGTGAGCTCCTTCTTCCGGTTGCGGATGATCTCATCCTTGCGCGCGATGTGTCCCAGTCCGCCGAGCAGCGTGGGAATGATGACGAAGATCGGCCAGAAGAAGATGAACCCTCCAGATGCGATCGACGAGATCGCCCAGATCGCCAGCACGATCCCGACCGGCCCTGCAGCAGCACCGAGCAGTGCACGACGCACCCGATCTCGGTAGTACTTATGCGCCGCGGCATCGATCTGCTCCGGCGTGATCGGCACCCGCTCTGCCTCGAGGCGAGCCAGTGCCTGCGCACGGCCCGCATCATCGAGCTTGCCAGGCTCGACCTCGGCCGGATCGGCGAGGACGAGGTCCTCGATCAGCGCTGGGACTTCACCGAGCGTCTTGATCTTCGCAGCCGCCTCGGTGCGTTCATCGAACTCCTCAACGTCGAGCTGACCGAGAGCATAACCCTCCGAGAGGACATCACTGACGACCGCGCGATCGGCATCAGAGGCCCGGACCTGCCCATACGAGCGGGGATCTGCGCTGAACCGCGACCAGAGGGGACTGGCATTCATGGTGAATACTCTAACCCCGCGATCAGCGGTGAGACTGAGGATCAGCCGGGAATCGGGCTGGACTAAACTCGACCGAGTGGAACCCGTCGTCGTGCTCATCCTCTTCGCCATGTTCCTCGGCGCATTGTCCCAGCGCGTCACCGGGATGGGATTCGGCCTGGTCAGCGGTCCCTTCCTCGTCCTCCTCCTCGATCCGTTCAGCGGCGTCATCCTCGTCAACATCTGCGGAATCGTCGCCTCATTCTCCGTCTTCGTCCGCACCTCCGCCGAGGTGGAATGGCCGCCTTTCCGACATCTTGCCTTGGGCGCGGTGATCGGGACCATCCCCGGCGCACTCCTGTCGTCATCGATGCCCACCCCACCGCTGCAGATCCTCATCGGCGCGCTCATCATCGTCTCCCTCATCAGCTCGCTGACCTTGGGGAAGCTGGGGCGGACGATCCCCGCGAACATCGGCACACGCCTGACGGCCGGTCTCTTCTCCGGGGCGATGTCTGCCGCGGCAGGAGCCGGGGGACCGGCGGTGAGCGCCTACGCTGTGCTGACGAACTGGGAACAACGGTCGTTCGCAGCCAC
The DNA here is from genome assembly GCF_013623905.1 of Brevibacterium sediminis. GTDB lineage: Bacteria > Actinomycetota > Actinomycetes > Actinomycetales > Brevibacteriaceae > Brevibacterium > Brevibacterium sediminis. The sequence continues at coordinate 121,292 of NZ_JABKDD010000002.1, read as the reverse complement.
CCTGCAGCCTTTCCTCGTCGTCGGGACCGCCTCAGCGGTGGTGATGAAGGTGATCATCGACGGAGGGACCTGGCCTCACCTGGAGCTCGGAGCCTGGATCGGACTTGGGCTCGTCCTTGTGGCGGGCCTCGCCGGAGGCGATTGGCTCTCCCGCCATATCGACGTGGGCGCAGCGCGGATCGGGATGCTCGTCCTCGCTTTCGGAGGCGGGATCGCGGCCTTGGCCAAAGGACTCTTGGCCTTCGTCTGAGGCGGTGGCGCACGGGACGTCTGAGGCGGTGGCGCACGGGAAGTCTGAGGCGGTGGCGCACGGACGAGCGACGGTGTTCGATGACCCGCGCGCAACGTCGTCGCGTGACCTGCATGCATCGGTCTTCGACCGTCTGGGTCTGAGCCGTCATCGACGGCCGGGGACTGAGCAGATGTGGGGCACAGGCTCAGACGTCTTCCAGTTTCATCGGGCATACTGTTCGAGGACAAAGCTAGCCTGGGAGGCATGGATCGTGACTGAAGTATTTCTGTTGCTGCTCGTAGTTCTCGGGGCCGTTTTCTTCATCGGTCACCGCAAGGAGAAGAAGCGGCAGCAGGAATTGCACGCCGCTGAACTTCAGCAGGTGAAGAAGACCGCTGAAGAGGACGTCACCGCATTCGGTGAGGAAGTCGCCGAACTCGACGTCATCACCGCTGGCGTTGACCTCGACACGGGCGGAGCGCAGGACTACAAGCAGGCGCTCGACTCGTACGACGTCGCCAAGGAGACACTCGAGAAGGTCTCCGAACCCACTGACATCCGCCACGTCACCGAGGCGCTCGAAGACGGCCGCTATGCCGCCAAATGCGTTCGCGCCCGGGTCGAAGGCAAACCCCTGCCGGTGCGTCGTCCGCCCTGCTTCTTCAACCCGCAGCACGGTCCCTCGGTCGAAGACATCGACTGGGCCCCGGCCGGCGGCCAGCTGCGCCCCGTGCCCGTGTGCGCCGCCGACGCCGAGCGCGTCGCCGTCGGCGCCGATCCGCTGGTGCGCAAGGTCGTCACCGGTGACGGACACACCCGTCGCGCTTACTGGGAGGCCGGGCCGGCCTACGCCGAATACAATCGCGGCTACTTCAACTCCTACGCCGGCTCCGGCCTGCTGCCCGGCGTCCTCATGGGTGCCATGATGTTCGGCGGAATGGGCGGCGGCTGGGACGGCGCCTACGGCGGCGACATGGGCGACGCCGGTGGCGATATGGGCGGAGACATGGGCGGCGGTGACGGCGGCGGCTTCTTCGGAGGCGACGGCGGCGACGGCGGCGGACTGTTCGACGGATTCGGAGACATGTTCTGATGGACACGATCGAGATCCGCGGCGAGTCGATCAGACTCGGTCAGCTGCTCAAACTCCACGGAATCGCCGAACACGGTGCCATGGCCAAGGACATGATCGCCGACGGTGAGGTCAGCGTCAACGGCGAGGTCGAGACCCGCCGCGGTGCTACTATCCGTCCCGGCGATCGTATCGAAGCTCTCGGCGAAGTCATCGAGGTGGCAGCTGAGGAAGGCTGAGGAAAGCTGACAGCTTCAGTTATGAGTGGAGGGTGTCCCCGCGGGGACGCCCTCCATCTGTCTGTACGGACTGAAATGCTTTCTGTCCCGGCTGAATTGCTCTCTGTTCGGACGAACCGCCTACTGCAGTTCAGGAGCCCCCGGGGTGTCGTTCATGCCCGGGGCGTCCCACAGCGCCGACCAGTTCGAAGTGTCCTCTTCGAACGGCAGCTCGTTCGAGAGGATGCCCTTGACCTGGATCTCCAGGGGATTGTCCCGCTGCTTCGGTCCCAACTGCACGAACGGATAGAAAGTTCCGCGCTTGTACTGGTAGACCAGCGCCATCCGACGCCCATCGGGATGGACGAAGTACACGGTTGTGCACAGCAGCATCGTGTCGAAGCCCTGATTGACCAGCGCCGAGTTCACGGCGTGGATGTTCGTGACGAGGTTGACCACCTCGGCGTTCTCATCGGCCACGACCTGCCACGTGAACCCGAACCCGTCGTTCTCCTGCCTCACCGAGGCGGCCGGGTCGGAGCCGATGAGGGCGACGCTTTCGGACTCGGCGGATTGGAACGCGGCTCCCTCGACCTGACGGAAGGCGACGGCCCCGACACCGGTGGGGCTGAAGCCGGTCGCGGCCTGCAGAGTCAGTGCCGCCGGCGGCAGGGCGAAGAGGTCGTCGAGGTTGGCCCGCTTCGGTTTGGACCGGCCGAGCAGTGCGTCGAAGAATCCCATGGAACTCCTATATCGGTGGTGCGCAGTTCAAAAGGTGCAGTTGGTGCTCACTCGGGGCGGGAGAGCTGGGCGGAGATCTGGGCCAGCTGCTCCAGTCGCTTCTCGAGTGAGGGGTGAGTGGAGAAGAGCTGGCCGAAGGCGGCCTTTCCGCTGATGGCGGGGATGAGAGCGAGGTGGTTCGCCGAGGCAGACGACCGCAGATCCTTCTCCGGGATCTTGGCCATATCTCCGCTGAGCTTCGTCAGTGCCGACGCCAGTGTGGACGGTGCACCGGTGAGGATGGCCGCTGCGCGGTCGGCGGCCAACTCGCGATACCGGGAGAGGGCGCGGATGAGGACGAACGAGAGCCCGTAGACGACGGCTCCGACGAGGATGAAGAGGAGCTGGATCGGGATGCCGTTGTTATTGTTGTTCGACCGTCCGAAGCTCATGTAGTAACCGGCGCGCATCATCAGCGCGGCGACGACACCGGTGACGCCGGCAACTGTCATCACCGTGACATCGCGGTGGGCGACGTGTGAGAGCTCATGGGCGAGCACGACCTCGACCTCATCACGGTCGAGCTTCTCGAGCAGGCCACGGGTCACGCACACCACCGAGCGCTCAGGGGAGCGGCCGGTGGCGAAGGCATTGGGGATCGGGGAGTTCGAGACGGCCACGCGGGGTTTCGTCGAATCGGCCAGCTGGCAGAGTCGGTCGACGATCGTATGCAGCTCCGGAGCCTCCTCGGGGGAGACCTCCCGTCCGCCCATGGCACGCATGGCGATCTTGTCGGAGAAGTACCACTGGAAGAAGAACGCGCCGGCGCTGATGAGGACGGCGATGATGACTCCGGGAATGTTCTGTCCGAAGATCCACCAGATCGCGAGGATGAGGACGACATAGATGAGGCCGTTGAGGAAGATCGTCCATCCCATCCGCATGGTCAGTCCGTTGTCTTTGACGAAGCGATTCTTCATCGGGGTTCCTCTCTGGCAGTGGCAGAACCGGCCCACTGTCGAAGACAATGGGCCGGGTGCATTTCGGTGCTCTGTGGTTTCAGGCCGGGTCCGGGATAAAACCCTCGCCGGTGAGCAGTTCGGCGATCTCGGCCAAGGTGGCGTCGACGAAGGGGATGACGACATCGGAGGATCCGAGGTAGTCATCGGCGACGGGCTGCCCGTTGGCCGTGACGTAGTCATGGAGGGCGCTCAGCGCGGTGCGGGCGGCTTCCTCGTTGCCGGCGTTGACGGCATCTTCGACCTGGTTGTCGTACTTCTGGAGCAGGTCCTGGTCGACGTTCTTGACGTCGAACTGTCCTTCGCCCATGATGCGGATGATCATTGCTGATCCTCACCCTCGAGCGACTTCTGGTCCTGCTTCTCGGACCCGGCAGGCAGGGAGTCACGCATCCGCTGGAGTTCCATCTCGACGTCGTTCTCGCTGGAGAGGGAGTCGAGCTGGGCGGTGATGTCGTCCTTCTGGGTTCCCGTGACGTCGTCGAGGGCACCCGAAGCGAGGAGCTCATCGACGGCACCGGCCCGCGCCTGCAGCGACGCGGTCTTGTCTTCGGCGCGCTGGACGGCGAGTCCGACGTCACCGAGCTCTTCCGAGATGCCCGAGAACGCCTCGCCGATCTTGGTCTGTGCGTCGGCAGCGTTGTACGTGGCCTTCAGCGTCTCCTTCTTCGTGCGGAACGCGTCGACCTTGGCCTGGAGACGCTGCGAGGCGAGAGTGAGCTTCTGCTCCTCGCCCTGCAGTCCTTCGTGCTGGGTCTGCAGGTCGGTGATCTGCTGGGTCAGCCCCGACTTGCGGGTCAGTGCCTCGCGAGCGAGGTCTTCGCGACCGATCTGCATGGCTTTCTCGGCCTGACCGGAGAGCTTGTTCTGCTGCTGTTCGAGCTGGTTGATCTGCAGCTCGAGGCGCTTGCGGCTGGTGGCGACATCGGCAACACCACGACGGACCTTCTGCAGCAGCTCCAGCTGCTTCTGGTACGAATAGTCAAGGGTTTCGTTGGGGTTTTCGGCCTTGTCCAGAGCTTTGTTGGCCTTGGCACCGAAGATCGTCGCGATCCGTTGGAAGATACTCATCCGTAGTCGACTCCTGCATTGGTTTGACCCGACGCTGCCAACCCGATCCACTCCGGTCCGGAGATTCTTGGCCAACACCGCCGCGAACTATCGCTCTCAAGTCTACTGAGAAAGGCTGATAGTTTGCCAGACGCCGACTACGAGAACGAACAGATCCCGGCCGCAGAAACTCGGGGATCCGCGGCGGGGTCTGTGTCGCGCGGCGAACGGGACTCGACAGGGCGCGCAGCGCGAGCGGATCCGGTCGGGACGCCCGACCGAGCAGGGACTCGACGAGGCGGAACAGGAACCGCCCGTCACGAGCGGAAGCTCGATCGTGACGGTGGAATCCGATCGGCTCAGGGGGCGAAGAGACGCGAGTTCGCCACCTCGACTTCGGAGTACTGCCGGGCCGCAGTGTGGAGCGCTCCGTGGACGGAGTTGAGCGATTCCATGAGCTGCTTCTGCGCACGCTCCCACTGGTTGACCACGGCTTGGAAGTTCTGGGCCGCACTGCCGCGCCAGCATTCCTGGAGGGCGAGCAGATTGCGCATCATCGTGTCGGATTCGGACACGAGATTGCGGGAGGTGTTCGCGGCGGCTGTGGCAGCGGATTGGACGCGTTCGGCGTCGACTTCGAAACTCATCATCACTCCTCTTGGTCAGAGACGTTCCGCCGCGGTCGGGCGAGACGACATCAGTGTCGGCTGACGCGACAGAGGAGGGGAAGAGCACGAAAGGAGGGTGTGGACAGCGTTCGGCTGTCCACACCCTCCAGGTGGCTGAGTCACGATCGGATCCCCAAGCGCGGACGCTCGAGTGGTGAACGTTCGGGCGGCTGACCGCTGAGCCAGCGGACCGCCTCGGCGACGTGCCTACTGCAGCACGAGCGTGACGTCGAGCTTCTGTTCCTTCCCGCCGCGGACCACGGTGATCTCGACCGGGGTGTTCACCGGCTGAGCGCGGACGAGGGCACGCAGGGCGATGGCGTTGTTCACCTTGGTTCCGGCCACCTCGACGATGTCGTCTCCGTCTTTGACTCCGGCCTTGGCCGCGGGGGATCCACCGGCCACGGACTGCACCTTGGCGCTGCCTCGGCTGATCCCGCCGCTGTTGATGTGCCCGTCGGTGAGAGTGATGCCGAGGAACGGATGCTTGGCCTTGCCGGAGGAGATGAGCTGATCGGCGATCATGACAGCCTGGTTCGCGGGGATCGCGAATCCGATGCCGATCGACCCGGACTGACCTCCCTCGCCCTGGCTCAGCGATGCGGCCGCCGAGTTCACGCCGATGAACTGGCCATCACCATTGACCAGCGGTCCACCCGAGTTGCCGGGGTTGATCGCCGCATCGGTCTGGATGGCGTTCGTGATCGTCATCTCCTTCTCCTGCGAGGAGGCATCCTCGCCGATGTTCTCCGTCGACACCGGACGGTCGAGCGCGGAGACGATGCCGGTGGTCACGGTGTTGGCCAGACCGAGCGGATTGCCCAGGGCCATCACTGGATCGCCCACGGTCAGCTTCTTCGAATCGCCGATGACCAGAGGTTTCACCCCGTCGGGCACCTGTTCGAGCTTGATGACGGCGATATCGGTCGAAGGATCGCGTCCGACGATCTTCGCCTCCGTCGTCTCACCGTTCTTCATGGTCACGGCGATCTCGCCGTCGGGGGTGTCCGCGGGCGCGACGACGTGGTTGTTCGTGATGACGTGGCCCTGATCGTCGTACAGCGCACCCGAGCCGAGTCCCTGGACCTGGCCTCGAGTGCCGACCTGGATCGACATCACACTGTCCGAGGTCTTCTCAGCGACCTGCGTCCAATCGGGGGTCTCGATCGTCTCCTCGGCGACCTTGCGCGGTTCGTCCTGCTGCAGCGCCGAGAGCGCATAGTTTCCTCCGAACGCGAGAGCCCCACCGAGGAGCGCGGCCACCAGGCCGATCGCGATCGTCGCACCCCAACCGGGTCCTTTCTTCTCTCGCCGAGGCGGCTGCTGAGCGCCGTACGGACCGAACCCGTCCGGTCCGTACGGACCACCGGGTCCGTTGGGATTCACCGGCCCACCGGGTCCGGGCTGGGAACCGACGGCCGAGAATTCCGAGGAATAGGGGACAGAGCCGGGTGCCGCCGAGTAGGCGTTGGAGGCGGTGGGCTGGCCGGGAGCGTTCTGTTGGTTCGATGCGACCTGCTGACCGGAACCAGGCTGTTGGCCCGGAGCGTTCGGGTACCCGGGACCGTGCGGGTTCTGGGGGCCGTTCGGGTGGCCAGGAGCGGCTGGATAGTCGGCGGAACCTGTCTGCTGAGAGTTCGCCCCGGCGTGATAGGCACCAGCGCCAGCAGCTGCTGCTCCGGCCCCTGCCGCTGCGCCGGCTCCTGCCGGGGCTCCGGTGCCGGTGGCAGACGAGCCGGTGCTGTTCTGTCCGTTGGCGTTCTGGCCCTGATACGACTGCGGACCGTTCTGCTGGGACTGCCCGTATGGAGATTGGTTCTGAGTCTGATTCGCCTGGACGTTCTGCCGACCCGGCTGCGATTGGCTGCCGTAATTGCCGTGGGCGCTCTGGTGTCCCTGCTGTTGGCTGCCTGGCTGGTACGAAGAGTGCTGCTGCCCGTTCGGCTGATACGGCGACGGCTGCTGGGAGGGAGAGCCGCCTCGGTGAGGGGAACCGTCCACAGGGTTCTGTGCCTGAGTCGACGGAACGTCGGGGCGTCTCTCGGGCGGTGCGACCGGTGGACTGACGCGTGCAGGGCCGTTGGGTTGGGACGGGAAGGTGCGCGGAACCTCGGCTCCTGACCCGCGGTAGCCACCGGCCGATGGGCTGCGACGTCCCCCGGCGGCGGAACCGCTGCCCTGATTCCCCGACGGACGCGGTGTCCGATCATCCGATCGGGAGCTGCGGGACACCTCATCCGGATTCTGAGGGTCGGTGTTCTCGTTCATCGCTCATCCTTTCGCGTGTCCGCAGTGGTTTCGCCGTTGTCGGAGATGGGCAGGTCGATGCGGAACGTCGCACCGCCGCCCGGAGTTTCGTGGACGGAGATCGCACCATGGTGGTTCTCCACGATTGCCTTGACGATCGACAGCCCGAGTCCGGATCCGCCGGTGTCCCTGGTCCGGGACACGTCGAGGCGGTAGAAGCGCTCGAAGATGCGCGGGACCACCTCGGGGTCGATACCGTCACCGTGGTCCCTGACCTCGAAGCGGACCCTGCCGTGGGGGAATCCTCGCAGTGACTCATCGACCGTGATCGATCCGGCAGCCGTGACATCGGGGACGATGTTCGCCGGCTCGGGAGCCTTGGACTGAGGTCCCGACTGGGGTCCGGCTGAAGATTCGGACTGCGCCGCAGTCTGGGAATCGGCCGCTGCCCCACTCTGCGATCCGGAATTCTGAGGACCGGTGGGTTGCGCCGACTGCGATCCGGACGGTGTCCTGAGCTGCCCGTTGTGCTGCCCCTCTCCCCGCTCCGCATTCGCGGCGGGGCTCTCGGGACCCACCTGACGGTCGGGCTTGGTCGGGGACTGTGCAGCGGTCCGGGGGGTCGGTTGGGTGTCGGTTTGGTCGTGTCCGGCGGAGTCGCCTCGGCGGAAGATGCGGACCCCTCCGGTGACGAACCCGCGTTCACGGGGTTTGTCCTTCGCCCCGCTCTTCGCACCATTGCGACCGTTCTGGCCGCGGGCGCCGCCCTCGCGGATCTCGCCGGTGTCCGCGGAATCGGGGTCGACGGACTCGGGGAGACCGACGACGCCGACGGCGAACTCGATCGCCGCATGCTCGGGGGTGTGCCGCACGGCGTTGCCGGCGAGGTTGACGATGACCTGGCGGATCTTCGATTCGGAGCCGCGGATCATCGGCACGGGCTGGGCGTCCTCACCGTCGAGTCCGATGAAGCTGATATCGCGGTCCGGGGCCTGTGCCGCGGCATCGGCGGCGGCATCGCGGACGACCTTGTGCAGATCGACCGGACCGATCTCGGCGGCACGCTGCTCGTCGAGCCTGGCCAGGACGACGAGATCGTCGACGAGGACGCCCATGCGCTTGGCCTCGGACTCCATCCGCTCCATTGCATTGGCGACGTCCTCGGACTTCGTGATCGCACCCTGCCGGTACAGCTCCGCATAACCGCGGATCGTGACCAGGGGCGTGCGCAGCTCGTGCGAGGCGTCGGAGACGAACTGGCGGATGCGCTTCTCCGAGCGGGTCTGCCCGTCGAAAGAGTCCTCGATGCGCCCGAGCATCGTATTCAGTGCCGCCGACAGCCGCCCGAGCTCGGTGTTGCGCGGATAGCTGGGCACACGTTGGGACAAGTCGCCGGCGGCGATGCGGGAGGCGGTCTTCTCGATATCGCGCAGCGGCCGGAACGTGTTGTTGATCGCCCAATAGCCGACTCCGGCGACCATCGCCAGGGCCAACAGGCCGATGCCGATCATCGTGTTCCGGGCCCGCTCGTTGATGTTGTCGACTTCGCGGTCGAAAGGCACCGCGATGGACACGAGCACGTCGGTGTTCTTCACCTTCATCGCCCGGGCCCGCCACTGCGAACTCGTTCCGGCGACGGTGAATGGCTCGCCGCCGCGCGAATAGACTTCCTTCTCGTTGATCTTCGGCAGGATCGGATGGTTCTGCGGCTCCGGGGCGACGGGGTCGCGGATCGGATCCCCGTCCGTGTTGTAGAACTGCACATAGAATCCGCCCGGCAGGAGGCTCTTGAGCTGATCCCAGGAATTCGAATCGATCGTCGTCGACGACGGCGCATCCTCGGCGTCGTCGTCCCCGGACTGGAGTTCGGCCTTCTGGAACACATCTTGGTAGGCCTGCTTCGCCAGGGTCTCGGAGGCGCTGATGAGTCGTTCATCGGTGCGCTGGACGAGGCTGTCGCGCAGGTTCTCCAACACCCAAGCGCTCGTCCCCGTGAGGACGAGCAGCATGAGCAGCATCATGATGGCCAGCAGCTTGGTGGTCAGAGACCATTCTTCCCAGAAGCCGGGACGGGAGGGACGGGATTCTATTGCCACGTATGTAATCTATCGTCCTTGCATGGACGACTACTTGGATTCCGGTGTGCGCAGCATGTAGCCGACCCCGCGCTTGGTCTGGATCATCGGTGTCCACTCCATCTCGACGGGGTGGCCGGCGGCATCCGTCTCCGGAGTGACGTCGATCTTGCGGCGCAGGTAGGAGATATAGGACTCGACGATTCCGGTGTCTCCGCCGAAGTCGTATTCCCACACGTGGTCGAGGATCTGCGACTTCGACAGGACGCGGTTCGTGTTGAGCATGAGGTAGCGCAGCAGCTTGAACTCGGTGGGGGAAAGGTCGATGAGGATGCCGGAGCGGCGGACCTCATGGGTATCGTCGTCGAGTTCGAGGTCGCCCGCCACGATGACGGCGTTCTCCTCGTCCTCGAGATTGCGGGTGCGGCGGAGGACGGCGCGGATGCGGGCGACGACCTCTTCGAGACTGAAGGGCTTCGTCACATAGTCGTCACCGCCGACGGTCAGACCGGTGATCTTGTCCGAGGTGTCATCACGGGCGGTGAGGAACACGACGGGGGCGTTCATACCGATCTGGCGCAGTCGGCGGGTGACGGTGAAGCCGTCCATGTCCGGGAGCATGACGTCGAGGACGAGGAGGTCGACGTCGGTCTGCTCGGCCAGGCGCAGCGCCTCGGCGCCGTTGGCGGCGGAGACGACGTCGAAGCCGGCGAAGCGGAGACTGGTGGACAGGAGTTCGCGGATATTGGGCTCATCATCGACAACGAGCAGGGTGGCTTCGATGTCGGTGTCGTTTTGTGCTGTAGTCATGGCTCCAGTCTGGGACCCGATTCTGGGAGTGGGCTGGAGGTCAGCTGAATGCAAATGTGACATGCGTCACTGGAAAACTCTCAGGAAAGTCGTTTTGAGTCCTGGATCGGGTATTCGCTCTCAGGAATGAAGGCCTGATTTCAGTGAAAAATGTGGTCGCGACCAGATTAGGTTCAGAAACGATCGTCGGGGCGGGTGTGGGTAGGGCGGGTTCAGCTGAGTATGGGTGTTCGGGTCAGTGCGGGCGCGGCGGGCGAGGGTCGGGAGACATCGGGAAGATGGTGCCCGACCGGGACGTCGGATTCTCTCGGATCTCATGCGGTGGGCGGAGGTCGAAGAGCTGCTGGGTGACGGCAAAGCGCCGAGTCCGCTCAGGTCGGTGGCGGTCATAGATCACCTGGCCGACAGTACCTCGTAGTGAAGGCCCCTGCTGGACGAGGTGACGGGCCCAGCGGTCCCGGCCCTTGTTATCGACGAAGTGAACCACGGTCAGGCTCGGTGCTCTTGCCGAGGAACCGGACCAGTAGTCGATAACGCTGCCTTCGGCCAATGCTGCATTGGGGTAGGGAGGGCGGTCGAGAATCGGATAACGGGCCTTACGGAATGTGAGCAGGCAGACGGCGATGAGTCCGAGGCCGGCGGCGATTGCAACCACCCACCAGATCGGAGCCGCGTCTGTCATGGCGGGAACGAAGCCGAGGCCGAGCCCGCCGCCGGCCCCGAGTGCCGCCAGCTGGTATCGGAAGAATCTGGACAGGCTGCCGCCGGTGCGGAAGCGGCCGAGGGCCGCGAGCACGAGCAGGAAGCTGATGGCGGCAGAGACGAGGGCCACGATGACGGCGAGGGCGCTGAAGACGACTTTTTCGCTCAGCAGCCCTCCGGGATCCGCGGGAAGGAATGACAGCACCGCAATGGCGAAGCCCGACGTCAGCGTGGCCGACATGGTGGTGATGCCTGCAAGGCCGGCGGCGAGCTTGCGTCCGGCGGTGATGCGCAAGGGTTGAAGTGACATGGGCGGCTCCTCTTATTAGTCGTGGGAGTCGGCGTCGGAGTGGCGGGCGCGGAATGCCGCGACGTGTGTGCGGGTGGCGCAGCTGCCGGTATCGCAGAAGCGCTTCGAGCGATTGCGGCTGAAGTCGGCGAGGTAGGCGCGGCAGTCCTCGGCGGCGCAGCGGCCGAGCCGGTCGAGATCGCCGGAGCGGATGAGGTCGATGAGGACCAGAGCGACATCGGCGGCCACTCGGTCGGCCAGGCTGGCTTGAGCGCCGGTCGCGTGCAGGTGCCAGTCCCAGTGGTCGTGTTTGACCAATTGCGGCACTGACCCCGAGTCGCTCAGTGTGAGATTGATCTCATCGACGACCGCGATCGTCCCCGCTTCGACCTCGTCGTCGGTCTCGGCGTCGATGCTCGCATCCAGTGCTGCGGCGAATCTGCGGCGCAGCTCCAGGGTCTCGTCGACGTCGCTTCTGGTGGCGGTCAAAGGTCCGGAGAAGTCGTGCCGGGCCGCGAATTCGCGGAGTTTCGCGGTTGTCGTCAGTTCGTCACCGCCGTCCGTGATGTCGCCGGAGGTGTTGAGGAGGTCGACGAGCATCGTGAGGTTCGCGCGAATGTCGTAGATGAAAGCCATGGTGAATAACATTCTGCCACAGGATGTAAGGACCAAAATGCACTTGACCCATTTCAATTTCAGGGCCGATACTGAAACCGGCAGCCGTCGGACCGCCTCGGCGAGGGGATGATCCGGCACCGCACCATCCGCTCAGCGTCGCACTGTCAACTCAACACCGCACCACCACCTCGGGGACGTCTGTCCTCGTACGCCACTCAACGTTTCGCCACATCAGGAGGTCAGGAATGAATCGCACCGTCATCGCAGGGTTCCTGCTCACTCTTGCCTCCGCGTTCTTCTTCGCCGTGTCGGGGCCGATCGCGAAAACGATGTACGCGATCGGGTGGACGCCGGGCGCGGTGGTGCTCATCCGCTTGGCCGGCTCCGCGGTCCTGCTGCTCATCCCCACCCTCATCGCCCTGCGCGGACGCTGGGGCGAAGTGCTCACGCACTGGCGCACCGTCGTCACCTACGGCCTGGTCTCGATGGCCGGCGTCCAGGGGTTCTACTTCGTCGCCGTCGAACACCTCACCGTGGCTGTGGCGCTGCTGCTGGAGATGACCGCGCCGATGCTCATCGTCTTCTGGATCTGGGCGCGAACGCGGACCCGGCCGGCGACCGTGACATTCATCGGGGTCGTCGTCTCGATGATCGGGCTCCTGCTCGTGCTCAACCTGCGCGGATCGTCGATCAGCATCTTCGGCGTGGTTATGGCGATGGCTGCCGCGGTCTGCCTGGCCAGCTACTTCCTCGTCTCTGCGAAGGACACGATCACGATCCCGCCGGTCGCGCTGACAGGTCTGGGCATGGGCATCGGGGCGCTGGCGATGTCGGCCATCGTGCTCGCCGGCGTCATGCCGTGGAACGCGGTGACGGCGGACGTCGACTTCGGCGGGGTGTCGATGTCGTGGGTCGTGCCGATGGCGATGATCGTCGTCTTCACGGTCGGCGCCTACATCACCGGGATCCTCGGTCTGCGCTATGTCGGGGCGACGGTCGGATCGTTCGTCAATCTCGTCGAGGTCCCGTTCTCCGTCATCGTCGCTTGGCTGGTCCTCTTCGAGATGCCCGCCCCGATCCAGCTCTTCGGCGGAGTCTTCATCCTCGGCGGCGTCGGCTTCATCAAGTGGGGCGAGTCCCGCCTGGCCCGCCGCGTCGCCCGCCGCGAGGTCGTCGCCAAGTCCGAACCTTCCCTCATCACTACGTAATTACTACCTGACGGGGACCCAGCAACCTGGCGCCAGGTTGCTGGGCCGCCCTCAGGTAGTTCGAAGACATCTGCGATGGCAAGAGATATTGATAGGTTGACCACATGGGCCATATCGAGATCAACGATGTCTCCTACACCCTCGCCGACGGCAGGCCTCTGCTCGGATCGGTGTCGTTTCGCGTCGGGGACGGGGCCAAATCCGCGCTCATCGGAGCCAACGGTGCCGGCAAAACCACCCTCCTGAGGATCCTCACCGGTGAGCTCGTCCCTGATGAGGGAGCTGTTTCGCATACCGGCAGCATCGGATTGATGCGTCAGTTCATCTCCGCCGATACCGTCGCCGAGGCGCTCGAGGAACTGGCTCCGAAGCCGATCCGTCGTGCGGCGGCGAATCTGCGTCGGGCCGAAGAGAAGCTGCTCGGACCCGAGAGCGAGTCGACGGCTGTGCAGATGGCCTACGCCACGGCGATCAACGATTGGTCGGACGTGGGCGGATACGACGCCGAGGTGCTGTGGGACACCTGCACCACCTCGGCGCTGGGAATGTCGTACGACCGCTGCCGGGACCGTAAGATCTCCACCCTGTCGGGAGGGGAGCAGAAGAAACTCGTGCTCGAAGCGCTCCTGCGCGGCCCCGATGACATCCTCATCCTCGACGAGCCCGACAACTTCCTCGATGTCCCGGGCAAGCGCTGGCTCGAAGCCGAGCTCAAGGACACGGACAAGAGCGTCCTCTTCGTGTCCCACGATCGTGAGCTGCTTGCACAGGCGGCCACGCAGATCATCACCGTCGAGCTCTCTGCGGCGGGGAACACCGCATGGGTGCATCCGGGCGGATTCGGCACCTACCACGCGGCCCGGTCGGACCGGTTCGAACGGCTCGAGGAGCTGCGCAGGCGATGGGACGAGGAGCACGCGAAGCTGCGGTCGCTGGTGCAGATGTACAAGCAGAAGGCCGCTTACAACTCGGACATGACTTCGCGGTACCGGGCCGCGCAGACTCGTCTCGAGCGTTTCGAGACCGCCGGCCCGCCCGAAGCCATTCCGCGTGAACAGGATCTCGGAATGCGTCTGCGCGGCGGACGCACGGGCAAGATCGCGATCGTCGCCGATGCGCTTGAACTCACCGACCTCATGCTGCCGTTCGACCTCGAAGTTCATTACGGGGATCGGATCGCCGTACTCGGATCGAACGGGTCGGGAAAGTCGCACTTCCTGAGGCTGCTCGCAGCCGGCGGCAGCGACCCCGAACCCGAGCACCGCCCGGCCTCTGACATCGACATCGCACCCGTCGCCCACGACGGAACAGTGCGGCTCGGAGCCCGCGTGCGCCCCGGCTGGTTCGCGCAGACGCACGGCCGCCCGGACTTGCGCGGGCGGACCCTGCTCGAGATCCTCCACCGCGGGGACGAACATCGAGCAGGCCTGCCGCGAGAACCGGCTTCGCGGGCGCTTGCCCGCTACGAGCTGGCCGGTGCTGCAGAACAGTCCTTCGATTCGCTTTCGGGCGGACAGCAGGCGCGCTTTCAGATCCTGCTGCTCGAGCTCGCGGGCGCGACTCTTCTTCTGCTCGACGAACCCACCGACAACCTGGACCTCGTCTCCGCTGAGGCATTGCAGACTGCGCTGCAATCGTTTGATGGGACGGTACTGGCGGTCACTCACGACCGCTGGTTCGCTCGTGACTTCGACCGATTCCTCGTCTTCGGGGCCGACGGCGAAGTCTATGAGTCGACAACACCGGTCTGGGACGAAGGTCGCGTGGTTCGCGACCGGAGGTGAGTCTCCCCGAACTACCTGACGGCGGCCCAACAACCTGGCGCCAGGTTGCTGGGCCGCCGTCGGGTAGTAATTGAGGGGAGAGTCAGCGGACTTCGATGCTGTAGCTGTAGCCCTGTTCGGTGAGGAAGCGGCGGCGCTGAGCCGCGAAATGCTCATCGACGGTATCGGCGGCGACGACCGTGTAGAACGTGGCCGAACCCTTGTCTTCCTTCGGACGCAGGATCCGTCCGAGGCGCTGAGCCTCCTCCTGCCGGGACCCGAACGCTCCGGAGACCTGGATCGCCACCGAGGCGGCCGGCAGATCCACTGAGAAGTTCGCGACCTTCGAGACGACGAGCACCGGAATCTCCCCGGACCGGAACTCGCGGAAGAGCTCCTGGCGCACCGATTCAGGGGTCTGCCCGGTGAGCACGGGCGCACCGAGTTCGGCTCCGATCTCCTCGAGCTGGTCGAGGTACTGACCGATGACGAGGATTTGGGCATCCGGATGATCGGCGACGAGCTCGGAGACGATCGGCAGCTTCGCATCCGATGTCGCGGCCAACCGGTACCGGTCCTCCCCGTCGGCGCGGGCATACGCGGTTCGGGTTCCGCCGTCGAGCCGGACGCGGACTTCATGGCAGGCGGCCGAAGCGATGTAGCCGAGTCGTTCGAGTTCCTTCCATGGCACCTCGTACTGCTTGGGCCCGATGAGGGAGAACACCTCGTCCTCGCGTCCGTCCTCACGCACCAGCGTCGCGGTCAGGCCGAGGCGACGGCGAGCCTGCAAGCTTGCGGTCAGTCGGAAGATCGGCGCCGGAAGCAGATGCACCTCGTCATAGATGACCAGGCCCCAGTCCTTGGCATCGAGGAGCTCGAGGTGGAGGTACGAACCCTTCCTGCGGGTGGTGAGCACCTGGTAGGTGGCGATGGTGATCGGGCGGATCTCCTTCGTCGATCCCGAATATTCGCCGACCTCGTCCTCGGTCAGGGTGGTGCGGCGCAGGATCTCGTCCTTCCACTGCTTGGCCGAGACCGAGTTCGTCACGAGGATGAGCGTCGTCGTCTGCACCCGAGACATGGTGGCCACACCGACGACCGTCTTCCCCGCACCGCACGGCAGAACGACGACCCCGGACTCACCGGACAGCGACTGGTCGATCGCCTGCTTCTGGTAGTCGCGCAGATGCCATTGACCGCCGTGGGCATCATCGGACAGGGAGATCTCGTGGGCTTCACCGTCGACGTAGCCGGCGTGGTCGGAGACCGGGTGGCCCAGCTGCAGCAGGGCGTGTTTGAGCTCCCCGCGCTCGGAGGGGTGGACGAGGACGGATTCGGCATCGATGCGTTTGCCGAACTTGCCGACGAGGTCGGGCTGACCGACGAGCTCATCGAGCAGTCCCGTCTCCGTCGACGTCAGGGTCAGTCCGTGGATCGGATGGTCGATGAGGGTGAGCACACCGAAGCGGTCCATGATGTCGACGATGTCGACGAGCAGCTCATGAGGGACCGGGTACTTCGCGAATTCGAGGAGCACATCGACGACGGATTCGGCATCGTGGCCGCTGGCGCGAGCGTTCCACAGTCCCAGCGGAGTGATCTCATAGGTGTGGATGTACTCCGGGGTCCGCGACAGCTGCGCAAACGGGGCGATCGCCACGGCCGCCTCGACGGCCAGAGGATGTCCCGATTCCAGCAGCACAGTCCGATCGGACTGCACGATCAACGGACCATTCATTCAATACTTCCCTTCCCGAAGTGTGATGACACCAGAGGACACAACACGTCCATCACCTCGATTGTTCCCGCTCCGAGCTACCTGACGGGGGCCCTGATACCTCGCGCCAGGTTGCTGGGCCCCCGTCAGGTAGCAATTAAGGGGAGGGGTCGACGGAGACGATGCGGGCGACGGACAGGGAAGCCTCGGCGCCGGTGGTCGTCACCACTCCGCGGACGCGGCCGGCGTTGAGGGTGGTCGGCAGCATCTCGATCGTCCGTTCCTTGCCGTGGGAATCCGCGATCCGGATGAGCACGCGACGCTTCTCCTCCGCCGCTTCCCGCAGCCGATCCATATGCCCTAAAGGCTCATCCGTGCTCATTTGGGCGGCCGCCGCCGGTGCGGACCGCAGGATCCGAATATATTCGCCGAGGTGGCCGTCGCTGACCCGCGGACGTCGCCTCACGCTGACCTCGGGTTCCGATTCGGTGATCACCCGACGTTTGCGCACGGGTCCGGCTGCCGAATGCAGCAGAGCATGATGATCCCCGGCCTCGAGCAGGTGCATCGTCCGCTCCGGGCCCAGCTGGGCGATCGCCACGGTCGGAGCCAGCCGTTCGAGACCGGCCGGCATCATCGCCTGATCGGAGAGGATGACATCGAGGTCGACCGGGTCGTCGACGATGAGCACCGCCCGGGCCCCTGCCACCCGCACCCGGCGCAGCTTCGAGGCCGTGTTCTGCACGAGGAATTCCAAGGTCGACGGCAGCTCTTCGGCACTGATGCCTGCAAGTTCGGCCAAGGCCTCCTCCGGGGTGGTCCCGGACTGCATGGTGTCTTCGATGGTCTCGGCGTCGATGCGATAGACGGTGCCCTGGCCGCGTGCCTCGACGACGGCATACTTGCGCAGAATACGGTGGACCCGTGGTTCGATCGGGCCGGTGGCCACGGCGGTGAGATCGGACTGGATGAGCACTGTGTCGACCTCGGCCCCCAGCCCCTCGGCGACCGCGGCGATGACATCGCCGGGCACTGTCAGGGCCTCGACGGACACACCCAACGGCAGGATCGAGGGGTCCTGCTCGGCATGCTCGGCCATCGCCCGATCCAGCCCGGCGGCCAGTCGAAGACCGAACCGGCTCGGACCGAAATGATCCGGCTCCTGCAGCGGAGTCGTCGCCAACCCGAAGCTCACACAGGTGTGGAGAACGGCCTCGGTCATTGCGAATTCGTGCGCCGGCAGGAGCGGATGCCGACGCAGCACCTCGGCATGGATCCACCCGGCCGACCGTGCCGAGCCCAGACCGATGTCATGGAGGACGGAGAGCACGGCGAAGCGCAGCAGCGGCATCGCCGGCACCGACAGCCCATAGCCCTTGAACAGGGACTTCTTCGGAGCCGCGAGCACCGTGAGGCGTTCGTTCTCGCTCGCCCCCGCCGCCAGCTGCGTGACGTCGAGCAGATCGCGCAGCCACGCCCCGATCAGCGCCGCCCACAGTTCGGCACGATCGCCGGCGAGGGCGGAGTCGGCATCGTCGGCGGCCGTCCACTGCGGATCGAGCGCATCGTCGAGGACCCCGATGAGGTGCAGCGATTTCGCCGCCTGCAGCAGGGTGATCGTCTGCTCGAGACCCAGTTCGAGGGTGCGGGCGAGTCGGGAGACGTCTCGTTTCGAGATGCCGCCGCTGGTCAGCCGGGAGATCGGGGAGGCGGCGAGCTCATCGACGAGGCCGCGCAGAGATGAGATGACCTCGGCCACGGCGGCCTGTTCGCTGTTGTGGATGAGCGGCTGGCCGATCGTGGCCGTGCTCGCATCGACCGACGAAGGGTTGAACTGCCACGGATATGCCCTGGCTGATTCGGCCGCCGAGGTGGGCAGCAGGGTGATGGCCTCGGACTGGATCCGCCAGTTCCCATCCCTACCGGCCGGCCATGCCAGGCCGAG
Source organism: Brevibacterium sediminis (assembly GCF_013623905.1). Taxonomy (GTDB): domain Bacteria; phylum Actinomycetota; class Actinomycetes; order Actinomycetales; family Brevibacteriaceae; genus Brevibacterium; species Brevibacterium sediminis. Next base: position 102,939 of record NZ_JABKDD010000002.1, on the reverse strand, counting down.
GTCGCGCAGTCGGGGCAGGGCCTCCTCGGCGAGGGCGGGATCGATATGCGGATTGCCCATGATCTTGATCTCCGGCGTCGTCCGGGCCGCCTTGGCCAAGGCGATGAAGACCTCGAGCGACTGCGCATCGAGAGCTTCGATGCCGCGGGAGACCCCGATGCGCGAGGACGCGGCCGCGGCCAGGGCCGCCATCGTCGGGGACTCGGGTTGGAGGAGGTCGCGTCGAGTCCGGACGAAGGACTCGAAGTCGGCATCTGCACTGTGGGACAGCCACTGGCTGAAGGTCATTGACATCGCAGATCAGTCTATCGCGAGGGGTACAATGGAGGCGCAGAGAAGGATCAGAGATCGGACGGAAGGACGCGCATTGTCAGCCACTCGAGTCGACACGACCATCGTCGTCGCCGCGGTTGCCGCCGCAGCCATCGGGGCGCTCGGCCTCATCGGCGTCCTCGGCCAGGCCTGGATGGGACTGACGCCCAGTCCGCTGCTGACCTACCTGCCCATGATCCTCGTGCCCATCGCCGTCATCCTCGCCTGCGTGGCCATGATCCGAGCCGCCATCCGACGCAGACAGACCGGGGTGGGCCACCGCTGAAACCATCACTCATGCTTCACCCCGCAGGTTCGGGTACGGGCATGAGCCCCACCCGCACAGTGTGATCGAATGGTGCGGATCCCCACCTCGCCGAGGCGGCCGACCACCCAATCGCGTACGCCCCCGTGATCTCCCGCCGCGGACAAGGTGCTCACCGCCACCCTGCACGTGACCTCCACGGACAGGTGAGAGCCAGGGATCACAGCGCCGATGCGATGCCCTCGGTCCCGCAGTCGGCATGGTCTGGCTGACGGCGATGAGGGCACACGAGCACAGCGACCACACCACCCGACCTGCTTGCCGGCCGCGGAATCCGACTCCGCAGCTGACCGACACACAGCCCGCACCTGCGGGCACCGTACGATCAGCCCGCTTCAACGGGTACGAACAGACAGAAAGGACATCATGCCCACCGGACGCGTGAAATGGTTCGATGCCGACAAGGGCTTCGGCTTCGTCATCGCCGAGGACGGCTCGCAGGCCTTCCTCCATTCCTCCGTGCTGCCCGAGGGAGTCGAAGTCACCAAGGGCACCCGGCTCGAATACGATGTCGTCGATTCCCGCCGCGGAGCGCAGGTGCTCAAGGCCCGCCCGATCACCACTCCCGGCAAAGTCGCTAAGGCCCGCCGACGTCCGGCCGTGGACATGGCAGTTATGGTTGAAGATGTCATCAAAGTTTTGGATGACCTCAACAACGGACTGCAGCACGGCCGTTACCCGGACCCCACCCATGGGAACAAGGTCGCCAGCCTGCTGCGGGCGATTGCCGACGATTTGGAGTCCTGATGTCATCACTGTTCAGTGATTGGCTGGCCCGGCAGACCGCCGCGCCCGCCGAGAACGACGCCGAACAGACCACCGAGGCGGCCCCAGGCAGCGATGTGCCGACCGCTGCGGGCGAATCGACCGCCGCTGGAAGTGCGGTCGCCGCGGATTCCGGCACGGCTGCCTCGGCGAAGGCATCGAAGACCGGTCGTCCGCGATCGGGCACGGAGAAGGTCGTCCTCGACACCCAGCTGGCCGCGGCGATCGACATCGCACGCACCGCCATCACCGAGGTGGCCGGCACCGCCGTCGTCGGCGAACACCTGGGCGCCGTGGCCGAGGCGACCCGTCTCGTCACCCACTACTTCGTGTGCACCGACCCGACCTACCGCGGTTGGCGGTGGGTGGCCGTGCTCGCCCGCGCTCCGCGTGCGAAGAAGGTCACGGTCTGCGAAACCGCGCTGCTGCCCGGGCCCGATGCCCTCGTCGCCCCCGAATGGGTGCCGTGGGAGGAACGACTCGAACCCGGCGACATGGGTCCGCGCGACACCCTGCCGAAGCTCGACCAGGATCCGAACCTGCAGCCGGGCTTCCAGCAGACCGAGGACAATTCGGCGGACAACGTCGACCAGATCCAGAACTTCGAATTCGGTCTCGGTCGTGAACGCGTGCTCTCCTCCGACGGGCTGAGCGCGGCCGCGAGCCGGTGGTCGGATTCCGATGCCGGACCCGACAGCGAGTTCGCCTCACGCGCGGCCGGACACTGCGGCAGCTGCGGCTACCTCATGCCGATCGCCGGATCGCTGCGCCAGAAGTTCGGGGTCTGCGCCAATGCGTGGTCGCCGTTCGACGGTCGCGTGGTCGGACTCGAATCCGGGTGCGGTGCGCATTCGGAGACCGATGTGAGACGGCCGAACAACGAGCCTGCTGAAGCAGTCGTCGACGACTACTCCGGCGTGCTCGAGTTCCAGGAGGGCTGAACCACTCGATGTCCCAGATGTTCCGGTCACTGTCGGAGCCGAACTACCGGCACTGGTTCGCCGGTGCCCTGATCTCCAACACCGGGACATGGATGCAGCGCACGGCGCAGGACTGGATCGTCCTGACCATGCTCACGGACAACAACGCTTCGGCGCTCGGCCTCACCATGGCTCTCCAGCTGGGCCCGCAGCTGATCATGTTCCCGTTCGCGGGCAACCTCGTCGACAAGTTCGACAAACGGCGTCTGCTCATGGTCACTCAGGCGCTGCTGGGATTCATCGGACTCGTCCTCTTCGTCCTCACCATCACCGACGTCATCGTCCTCTGGCACGTCTACGTGCTTGCGTTCACGCTCGGGATGCTGACAACCCTGGACAACCCGGCCAGGCAGGCCTTCGTCTCCGAACTCGTCGGTGAGAAGTTGCTGCCGAATGCCGTCAGCCTCAACTCGGCGTCCTTCAACGGCGCCCGCATGATCGGTCCGGCCGTGGCCGGTGTGCTCACCGCTGTCATCGGGCCCGGTCCCGTCTTCCTCATCAGCGGACTCGGCTTCGCGGCGACGCTCACCGTACTCCTCCGGCTCGACAAATCGAAGCTGCACCCTTCCGGTCGGCGCGGCAAGGGCGGAGTCCTCGGCGGACTGAAGTATCTGCGCAGACGCCCGGACATCACGGTCGTGCTCGTCGTGCTGTTCATCGTCGCGACCTTCGGATTCAACTTCAACATCTACACGGCGACGATGGCGAAGATCGAATTCGGCAAGGACGCCAGCGGCTTCGGCCTGCTCAACTCCGTCATGGCCATAGGCTCGGTGACCGGGGCGCTCGCCTCGGCCAGGCGGGAGAAGCCCCGACTGCGCTTCATCTTCGGCGCCGCCGGCGGATTCGGTGTGGCCGTCGGCGTGGCATCGCTGATGTCCAACTACTACCTCTTCGCCGCCTCGCTCATGTTCGTCGGCTTCGCATCGCTGACGATGATGACTTCGGCGAACGCCTATGTGCAGACGACCACCGCGCCGAACTACCGCGGCCGAGTCATGGCCATCTACGCGGCCGTCGTCATGGGCGGCACCCCGATCGGGGCACCCCTGGCCGGCTGGGTCGCCGATGCCTTCGGACCGCGGATGGCGCTCGTCGTCGGAGCCGCCTCGGGGATCATCGCCTTCGCCGTGGGCCTGCTGTGGATGATCATGGCCAAGGACCTGCGCCTCCATCGGGATCCGAAGTCGCGGATCCGGTTGCACATGAGCTATCAGGGCAGGCCGCCGGGCGGCAGCGGACACTGACGGGTTCGAGCGGGCGGGGCAACTGTCCGCAGGTGGGAGTTCGCCCTGGGGCGGTGTCGGGCGGAAGCCGGCATTCTGCGGGGGTTGGCACTCGGCGGGCCCGGAGGTTCGTGTCATAGACTTTCGATCGACCGCCTCGGCGAGGGATTCGAGGGTCGAGCAAGGGAAACGGACGGACTGTGACAACTGACATCATCACCTCGGTGCTCGTCGGCCTGGCGATCCTCGTCGGCTGCCTGGGCATCATCGTGCCGGTGCTGCCCGGGTCGATCCTCATCGCCATCGCGGTTCTCATCTGGGCGATCATCATCGGCGGACCGACCGCGTGGATCATCTTCGCCATCGTCGCCGTGTTCGTCGCGGCCGGGATGAGCGCCTCGCTCGTGCTCACGGGCCGCAAACTCAAGTCCATGCAGGTGCCGAACTCCTCGGTGCTGCTGGGCGGGGTGCTCGCCGTCATCGGCTTCTTCGTCATTCCGGTGCTGGGCCTGCCGATCGGCTTCGTCGCCGGCCTCTACCTCGCCGAGTATTCCCGCCTCAAGGACGGAAAGACGGCGTGGAACTCCAGCTGGGAGTCGATCAAGGCGATCGGCCTCGGCGCGGGCATCGAGTTCATCCTCGCCATGCTCGCCGGCATCACCTTCGGCATCGGCGTGCTCATCCACTTCTTCGCCTGAGGCTCGCAAGCATCCGTCACCGTTAGGGCTTAACTGCATCGTTGCAGTGGAGTGATTTGCTGCGCAGGGTGAGGGTTGCTCGAAGCCTCGCCAGGTACGTGAGCATCCCCCACCATTAGTGTCAGCTTGGCGCCCGTAGCGGCTTCTCCCACGGCTGCTGGGGCATCTGTCACCTTGAGCGCCGAATCGCCTCGTTGCAGTGGGGTGTTTTGTCGCGAAGGGTGAGGGATGCCCCAAGTTCCGCCCGTGGCGCATGCATCCGTCACCGGTTGCGGCAATACGTCCTCGGAGTGGCTTCTCCTACCGCGGCAAACGCATCCGACGCACTGAGTGCCATAACACCCCTTTGCAACGGGTCGTTATGGCACTGAGTGGAGGAGTTGCGCGGCCGAGGTGCTGGCGGCCGACACTGGAAACTTGCGTATGCGTTGCGTCCGCAGCTGCCTGTCGCGGCTCTGCGCTACTTGAGGGCGTCGATGACGAAGTCGATGCAGGCCAGCAGTGCCCGCACATCGTCGGGGTCGACGGAGACGAAGGTCGCGATGCGCAGCTGGTTGCGGCCGAGCTTGCGGTAGGGCTCCACGTCGACGACGCCATTGGCCCGCAGCACCTTGGCCACAGCAGCAGCATTCACCGAATCATCGAAATCGACGGTGGCCACGACCGACGAACGATCCGCAGCGTCTGCAACATAGGGGTGGGCCGCCTCGGTGGAATCCGCCCAGTCGTAGACGAGCCCGGAGGACTCAGCGGTCCGCTCGGCTGCCCAGGACAGACCGCCGTTGCCGTTGATCCACTCGATCTGTTCGGCGAGCAGCAACAGGGTTGCCACGGCCGGAGTGTTGTAGGTCTGGTCCTTGGCCGAGTTCTCGATCGCGGTGACGAGGTCGAGCGAGGTCGGGATCCAGCGTCCGGAGTCCTTGATCTCCTGCGCGCGGGCGATCGCGCGCGGCGACATGATCGACACCCACAGTCCGCCGTCGGAGCCCATGTTCTTCTGCGGGGCGAAGTAGTAGACGTCGGTCTCGGCGATGTCGACAGCCAGTCCGCCGGCACCTGAGGTGGCATCGATGACGACGAGGGCATCCTCGGCGATCCCGGTCGGACGTGCGATCCGAGTGGCCACACCGGTCGAGGTCTCATTGTGGGGCCAGGCGAAGACGTCGGCGGCGGACTCTCCGGTGGCCGCCTCGGCGGGGGAGTCCACGAGACCAGCGGCAGCCAGGGCCTCCGGTGTCGGGATCGCAGCGGTGCCCGGTTCGGCGCCCAGGACGAGGGACGACTTCAGGTGCGGGGCGGTGTCGGTGGCCTTCGCGAACTTCTGTCCGAACTCGCCGAAGGTCGCGTGCGCGGCCCGTTCGCGGACGAGGCCGAAGGCCGCGATGTCCCAGAACACGGTGGATCCGCCGTTGCCGAGCACCACTTCGTAGCCTTCGGGCAGACTGAACAGCTCGGCCAGTCCGGAGCGGATGCGGCCGACGAGGTTCTTCACCGGAGCCTGGCGGTGGCTGGTGCCGAGCACCTCGGTCGCGGCCGAGGTCAGCGCCTCGATCTGGGCGGGGCGGATGCGGGCCGGGCCGGACCCGAAGCGTCCGTCGGCGGGCAGGAGGTTCTTCGGGATCTCAATGTTCGTCGCAGTCACGCTCGACATTCTACGGCGGGCCCGCCCGGCGCCCGGGACCGGTCCGTCATGTGACGGACGTGCCGACTCGACATTCCCCGCCTCGGCCGCCCCATCGAGGCGGGACCCGGCTGACTCGTGTCCGTGCCGCGTCGTAGAGTGAAGACATGAGTGAGCCCGTCGATCGTCTCCCGCAGACCCGGAAGTCCTATGACTCAGCCGTCTTCGAACACCCGGACACCGCACCCCTGGACCTGCTGCGCCAGTGGTACGACGAGGCGGCCGACCATGTCCGCGAACCGAATGCGATGACCGTCTCGACCCTGGACGAATGGGGCCCGAGCTCGCGCATCGTCCTGCTCAAAGGCCTCGACGAGCGCGGACTGCTGTTCTTCACCGACTACGACTCCGCGAAGGGCCGGCAACTGCGGGCCGACCCCCGCATCGCCGTGAACTTCCCGTGGCAGGACATGGAACGACAGGTCCGCATCCGCGGCCTCGCCGAGGTGGCCGCCCCCGAGGACTCGGACGCGTACTTCGCCGTGCGCCCCCGTGGATCGCAGATCGGGGCGACCGTGTCCAAGCAGTCCCAGCCGGTGACCAGCCGCGAGCAGATGCAGTCCGAATACGATGCAGCGGCGGCCGAGTTCGAGGGTCAGGACGTGCCGCGGCCCGATCATTGGGGAGGATTCCGCGTGCGCGTCTTCGAGATCGAATTCTGGCAGGGTCAGCAGAACCGGTTCCACGACCGGTGGGTCTTCCGCCGCGCCGACGGCAGTCACGACGCGGCCGACCTCGATTACGCCTCGGCCTGGGAGGTCGTCCGCCTCTACCCCTGAGGTTCCTCCCCTGAGCACCGTCGAGCTGTGCCGCAGCGCAGCGGCGGTCGACAGCACCGTTTCGGGGTGCGGATCAGCGGCGCGCCATTGGTCCACGTCACGGGGCCGTGTTGCAGAACGAATCAGCACAGGGCGCCGGCCACCCAGCACAATGGTCACAACATGCGCACCGCAACCGGGCGCAGACGATGCAAAGGAGCACCCATGACACCCCCAGCACTCAGCACCCAGTACGGGCCCGACGCCGTCTTCGATAACCTCATCGGCGGAGCACGGGTGCCCAGCGACGACCGGTCGACGAATACGAACCCGTCCGACCCGTCCGATGTGATCGGCCGGTACGCCCGCGCGGATGCCGCCACGGTCGCCTCGGCGATCGCTGCCGCCCGCGCTGCCGCCCCCGCCTGGGCGGACCTCGGCTCACAGCAGCGATTCGCGATCCTCGACAAGGCCGGCAGCCTCATCGCCGAACGTGCCGATGAACTCGGCGATCTGCTCGCCCGGGAAGAGGGCAAACAGCTCGCCGAAGCCAAGGGCGAGGTGCTGCGCGCTTCCCAGATCTTCAAGTTCTTCGCCGGCGAGACCATCCGCAACACCGGTGAGGTCGTGGACTCGGTCCGCCCCGGACTCATTGCCGAGATGACGCACGAGCCCATCGGCGTCATCGGCATCATCACCCCGTGGAACTTCCCGATCGCCATCCCGGCCTGGAAGATCGCCCCGGCTCTGGCCTTCGGCAACACGATCGCATTCAAACCTGCCGAGCTCGTCCCCGCCAGTGCGTACGCACTGGTCGATATCCTCGCCGAGGCGGGACTGCCCGATGGGGTCCTCAACCTCGTCATGGGGCCGGGCTCCGTGGTTGGGGACGCACTGACCACCTCGGCGAAGGTCGACGCCGTGACCTTCACCGGATCCGTCGCCGTCGGACGGTCCGTCATCGCATCGGCTGCGGCCCACCAGATCAGAGTGCAGTGCGAAATGGGCGGGAAGAATCCGCTCGTCGTGCTCGGCGACGCCGACCTCGAAGCGGCCGCCGAGGCCGCGATCAACGGAGCCTTCTTCTCCACCGGCCAGCGCTGCACCGCGTCCTCCCGCCTCATCGTCACCTCCGGTGTCCACGACGAATTCGTCGCGCTGCTCAAGGAGAAGATGGCGGCGCTGACCGTCGGAGACGCCCGCGCCGAGGGCGTCGCCATCGGACCCGTGGTCTCCAAGACCCAACTCGACCAGGACCTCGATTACATCGCCAAGGCCCGAGCCGAAGGCGGGGAGGTCACCGGCGGTGAGCTCATCGATTCGGACACGGAGGGGTACTTCCTCGCGCCCGCACTCGTCACGGGCACGAAGCCGGGCGACACGATCAACGTCGAAGAGGTCTTCGGTCCGGTCGCCTCGGTGATCGAGGTCGCCGACTACGACGAAGCGCTGTCCGTGGCCAACGACACCGAGTTCGGACTGTCCGCGGGCATCTTCACGACCTCACTGAAATATTCGACCCACTTCAAGCGTTACGCCGATGCCGGAATGGTCATGGTCAATGCCCCGACGGCAGGAGTGGACTATCACGTGTCCTTCGGCGGACGGAAAGGGTCGAGCTATGGTCCCCGTGAACAGGCTCGGGCGGCACGCGAGTTCTTCACAGTGCACAAGACGACCTACACGAATGCGGGCTGAGCAGGCCGGTGCGAATTCCTCCCGAGCGGGCAGATGCACACCCCGGTCGAGCCGTCAGGGGGCGACCGAAGCCGCATCCGGGACGGGGCGAATCCTCGAATCACGGGAATTGCTGAACGCACGATAGGATTGGGGCAGATCGCAACGGCCGCGAACGGGTTCGCCTGTGCGGGGCGGGGCAGGGTCGGAACGACCCGAAATGGTGACAACGCCTGAAACGGTCGAAACGACCTGAAGACGAAGAGTGGAGTGGCTGGTCAGAAGTGAACGACCTCATTGATACAACCGAGATGTACCTCAAATCGATCATCGAGCTCGAAGAACAGTCGATCGTGCCTTTGCGTGCCCGCATCGCCGAGCGCCTGGACCATTCCGGCCCCACCGTGTCACAGACCGTGGCGCGGATGGAGCGCGACGGACTGCTCCACGTCGGCAACGACCGCCATCTCGAGCTCACTCCGGAGGGCCGACGGATCGCCACCGACGTCATGCGCAAGCACCGCCTTGCCGAGCGTCTCCTCTCCGATGTCGTCGGACTCGAATGGGAACTCGTCCACGACGAGGCCTGCCGCTGGGAGCACGTGATGAGCGAGCAGGTCGAGCGCAAGCTCGTGACGCTGCTCTCGGAGACCTCCACCGGGCCCTACGGCAACCCGATCCCCGGACTCGACGTCATCGGCGGCGAGGCCTCGAAGACCACCGACGTCATCGACCTCGCCACGGCAGTCGGCCGGGACGGTGCGAAGAAGCTGACGATCGCTTGGCTGGCCGAACCCCTGCAGGTCGATATCCATCTGCTTCAGCAGTTCCAGGTCGCCGGCGTCCTGCCGGGCAGCGACGTCGAAATCTCTCGCAACGGCGAATACATCACCGTGCAGGTGCGCGGCGCGCAGGACGTACTCGACCTGCCTGTCGAGACCGCCTCGCACGTCTTCGCCTACCGAAGCTGAGACGCCCAGAGGCCTCCGCCGATAGCGGCGAGACTGAGTCTCGGTAACGGGACGAGAGGGCGTTTCGGTGACGGCAGCGCTGTGTCTCGATAACGACGAGACCGAGCAACGGTAACGAAAGAGCGGGTGCCCGAACCCCGATTCGTTACAAATGACTGTGATCTCTGACCCAGGGAGTGGATTTTCCACCCCTGGGTCACGTCGTATAACGAGAAAATGTTACGAATATTCTACGCCATTTAGAGCCTCTGACCTGCGGTTTTATGGAAAACATCACGGTTTTCCTCCGGTGGTTGTGACAAAAACGTGACAATCAGTCACCGATTGGTTACAGTTGTGGAGGTCGTTCACGCAATGACGACTGCACAGCGAGAACCGAACGCCGCGCTCGCTGTGGGATACCAAGGACCAAGAGCGGCGGTTGGCCCGGAAAGCCAATAGGTGCGAGAGGGAAAACGTGGCAACTAAGCAGCATGGCCGCCGCGCCGCCGATGCCAAGGTCAAGACTCCACTGACCGAACTCACTGAACTTCTGAACGCCAACTCAGGCGTCTTCGGCCGTCGCGCAGCAGTTGTCGCTGCCAGCGGTGGTCTGCTGACAGCCGCAGTGATGCCGGCCGCCGGCCAGGGAGCCGACGACCAGAGCAAGGTCTCCGCAGAAGCCGAGACCACCCAGAAGGTCGATTTCGAGAACCAGACCGTCACCATCGGCGACGACTCGAAGGACAAGAAGGACGACAAGAAGTCCGATTCCTTCGGTGTCGAGAGCAAGGCCATCACCGCTGAAGCTGCTCCCAAGCCCAAGCCGAAGCCCAAGCCGGTCGAAACCTCGACTCCCTCCTCCGACGAATCCGCCGGAACCTCCGACGACACCGCCAACAGCGGATCGTCCGATTCGGGCGAGTCCGACTCCAAGGACTCGGGATCCATCGACGGATCCAAGGCCGAGCAGGTCCTCGCCTGGGCCCAGAAGGGCGTCGGAACCCCCTACGTCATGGGCGGAACCAGCCAGAGCGGCTGGGACTGCTCCGGCTACACCTCGTGGGTCTACAGCCACGTCGGCGTGAACCTGCCCCGCACCTCCGGTGCACAGAAGGGTGCAGGCCAGATCGTCTCGCAGTCCGAAGCCAAGCCCGGTGACCTCATCTGGCACCCCGGCCACGTCGGCATCTACGCCGGTGGCGGACAGATGTACGATGCCGGTTCGCCGAGCTCGGGAACCTCGAAGCGCAGCTACAGCTGGATGGGCAACGTCACCTTCATCCGCGTTCTCTGATCTTCTTTCCGATTGCTCCCCGTGAGACTCGACGGTCCTCGAGTCGCACGGGGAGCTTTCGTATGCCCGGAACCTTCGGGCGCACACTCGCACCTACCAGATTCGGTGAACGGAAACCGAAGTTTCCGTGACGCTAGCCGTATGAATTGGGTCACGGGCGCGCGCGGCGTTACTCTGGAGAAGATTGAGTTCCATAAATGGTGGACACCAAGTGGTGTCAACCGCTGATGCGAAGGAAAGCGGATGGGGCATAGTCGAATAATTCGAATAGCCGCTCCAGTCTCTGGTGCGGAGTACATATCTGTCTCCGTGCCCTCTTTCCCAGGCGTCGTGCCCATGAGCACGGCGCCTTTTGTGTTCCCTGGGCTGGGGCAGCCGGTTTCGGCCCGATAGAGAAGAAGATGAGGGGCGAGATATGAAGACTCTCGTGCTGAACGCCGGTTATGAACCGCTGTCGATCGTTCCGTTCACACGAGCCGTGGTGCTCGTGCTGACCGGAAAGGCGACAGTTCTGGCCGCAGAGGACATTCCGGTGAGATCCGAGCACATGAGTCTCGATCAGCCCTCCGTCATCCTGCTCACCCGCTATGTGCGCCCGCCGAGCAACCGCCGCGTCTCGCTCTCCCGTCGCGGAGTCCTGCGTCGCGACGGCCACCGCTGCGCCTATTGCTCGAAACCGGCGTACACCGTCGACCACGTCGTCCCACGGTCCCGCGGAGGAGCGAACACCTGGGAGAATCTCGTCGCGTGCTGCCGCGAATGCAACAATCGCAAGGGCAATCGCACTCTCAGCGAGATCGGCTGGAAGCTCAGCTTCCTGCCGCAGGAGCCCCGCCTGGGTCAGCTGTGGATGCGTGGGATCGACAAGCCCGTCGAGAAGTGGCGACCATTCCTCGAGTACTCCAGCGCTGCCTGACAACAACTCCAGCGCCTCCTGAAAACGGGGCATCGTCCCAGATAGGGGACCGTGTTGTCCATATGTTGGCGCAATTCGGATAACGATGTGACATAGGTGAAGTTCTCACCGTCAATGTGCTCTAGGGTGGACGAAACAGAAGTTCGCTTCGACCCAAGGAGCTTGCGATGAGTGAGCAGGATCGCCCACAGAACCCCGACCCGGCCCCGGCCGGTGAGCCCGAAGCCGTCATCGTCGGAATCGACGGTTCGCCGCCGAGCCGCAACGCCCTGGCCTGGGCGATCCAAGAGGCGCGCTCCCTGGACCGTCCGATCCGCCTCGTCGGCGCCTACACGATCCCGAGCGTGGCCGCGGCCGCGATCGATGTGTCCTATGTGCCCATCGACGACAGCTCGATCCGTGCGGCCGTGACGAACACGCTCAAGGAGGCCGCCGCCGAGGTGAAGGCCGCCGGTGTTCCCGTCGAGGCGGTCATCGAGATCGGAGACGCCGCTGGTGTGCTCATCGACGAATCGAAGACCGGCTGCCTCACCGTCGTCGGCTCCCGCGGGCGCGGCGGCTTCGCCGGTCGTCTCCTCGGCACGGTCTCGAGCGCTCTGCCGGCGCACTCCGCGTGCCCGACGGTCGTCGTCCCCTCCTGCTGGGACAACCAGGCCGAGCGCCCCGCGCACCCGACCTCGTCGCGGCCGATCCGACAGGACGGCGTCGAGGTCGAAACCCACGACCCCAATGCCGAGTCGATCGAAGGTCTGCGCTTCGACGGGAAGGTCGTCGTCGGCGTCGACTCTCTCGGCGCCGAATCCCCGGCGCTGTGGAAGGCGGCCCGATTGGCTGTGCGCCGTGGCTCACCGCTGCACATCGTCGCCGTGATCACCACAACGGTCATCGGTCCCGAGTGGCTGCCGAGCACCGCCGACCTCGAGCGCCTCGTCAACGAGGGCGCGGACAAGCTCGTCGTCGCCAAACAGCGGCTGGCCGAAGAGTTCCCTGATCTCGACGTCACGTGGACGCTCTTCGACGGCCAGCCCGCCGAGGTGCTCGTCCGAGCCTCTGACACGGCCGAAGTGCTCGTCATCGGCTCGCGTGGCCGCGGCGGATTCGCCGGCCTCCTGCTCGGTTCGACCTCGCAGTCGGTGCTGCCGTACTCGCAGTGCCCGACGATGGTCGTCCGCGTCGCCCGCGATCACGGTCGCCGCAAGAGCAACGAGGCCCCGGCAGAGCCTGGCCTCTAGACCCCGCCTGAGTCCGTGAATCCCGATCACGAGGAGCGGATCCTTCAGGCCGGAAGCCAATCACCGAGGCGGCCGATCGATACGATCGGCCGCCTCGGCGATGGTGGGTCTGGGCGACATCGGCAAGTGGATCTTGCTCGGACAGGTGGTTCTGGCGCCCCCGGGCAGATTCGAACTGCCGACACCCGCTTTAGGAGAGCGGTGCTCTATCCCCTGAGCTACGGGGGCCAGGTGGTCGTCCTCAACCACGATCACCCAGTGTAGCGTAGAAGAAACCTCACTGTTCCACGGTGTGCCAGCACCTATTATGGACAGATTCTCGTTAGGGTCGAATTGTGTCGGATTCCGTTAGAGACGAACAGTTCCCAGAACTCGGAGATGTCTTCGCCGAGTGGAAGAAGCAGGCTGCCCATCTGGGCGGTCGCGACACCATGCTTCATTTCCGGGACTCCCGTGACGGCAGCATCGACCTCTCCGGCGCCCACCCCTCCGGCCTGGCACAGTTGCTGGCCGGTCGCGCCACCCGACTCTCCAGCCTAATCCGCGACCACGACATCCTCACGGACGCGCGTCGGCGTGCGAAATCCATCCGGTCGAAGGCAGAACAGCTCGACAACGAACGCGGCATCCGCACCGCCCACCTGGCGCTCGGATTCGCTTCGTGGACGGAAAAGGACGCGAAGTTCAAGTTCAACGCCCCCGTCGTCATGCGCCACATCACGCTGGTGCCTCGTGGGTCCCGAGTCGAGGACTACGAGATCGTGCTCGACAACGAGATCACGATCAACCCCGCTCTCGTCCAGCATCTGCGCGAGGAATACGACCTCGACGTGCCCGTCGACGAATGGGTCGACGCGACCGGCGGACCGCACGGCTTCGACCCGGGCCCGGCTCTCGACCGCCTGCGCGATCTGGGGCAGAACGTGCCCGGTCTGCGGATCAACCACCGCCTGATCATCTCGACGTTCGCGAACATCGCAAACCCGTTCTCTACCGACTACCTGCCTACCCAGCATCCCGTTCTGCGGGCGCTGGCCGGTGACGAGGACGTGCGTGCCTCCCTCGGCGGGCCCTCGTATGTGCCGCAGCCGGGCGTGCTCCCGGACGAGAAGATCGCCGCCGCCGAGAAGGCCGAAGCCGAGCAGAAGCGAGCCGAAGCGAAGAGAGTCGCCGGCGTCGCCGCTGCCGCCGAGTCCGCAGACAAGGACACCGAACCCGCAGGCGATGAGAAGTCAGCGCCGGAAGCGACCTCCGCGGACGCTGCGAAGTCCGGAGGTGGGACGAAGACTGCGGAAACGGCAGAAGGCGACCTCGCCGAGGATGCTGCTGAGTCCGCTGATGAGTCGGCAACCGGCGGCGAGAAGACCGGTGAGAAAGCTGCGTCCGAGAAGCCTGCGGCCGAGAATGCTTCGTCCGAGGCAGCTGCCGGTGCCGCTGATGAAGCGGATGCCGATGAGGACTACGGTCAGCCGACCGTGCCGATCACCGACGAACCACTCGATGCCGCAGAGCCGGTCACTGCCGCCGAGTCCGCCGTCGACACGACCACCGACGACGAGAAGACGTCGACCGAAGCCGAAGCTGTATCGGCGACCAAGTCTGAGAAGACAGCACCCGCGGCTGAAGCCGACGGTGAAGACGTCGTACCCGCTGCGCTTCAGGAGCCGATCACCCCGCTTCCCGACCGGAAGCCGCAGGAGGAATTCCTCGTCATCGACGTCGACGGTGACCAGCAGGCCGTCGTCGACGCTGCCGTGTCCGGTCACTCCGTCGTCGTCGACACCCCGCCCGGAACCGGTGCCACCCAGGTTGCCGTCGCCGTGGCCACCACACTGGCACACACCGGCAAGAGCGTCCTCTTCCTCGCGCAGACCTCCGATGCGCTCGACGATTTCTCTGCTCGCCTCGGCGAGGTCGGACTCTCCGACTTCGCGGTCGACACCCGCGCTGGTTCGGAAGACATCCGCAAACAGCTCATCGGTCTCATCGCCTCGGCAGAGAAGTCCGAACGCCCGGACCTGTCCTTCCTGCTGACCGAACTCAACGAACAGCGGGCGATTCTGGCCGACCACGTCTCCTCCCTGCACCGCAGGCGCAAGCCGTGGGACGTCTCCGTCTACGAAACCATGCAGCACCTCGCCGAACTGACCTCCGGTGATGACTCCCCGCAGACACCGGTGCGCTTCGATGACGATATCCTCGGCGCCAGCGACGACCGCCGGAACATCCTGCGCGGCAAACTCGGTGAACTCGCCGGACTGGGTGCTTTCACCCTCGATGTCGAAGACACCGTCTGGTTCGGAGCCGATCTCAAATCCGTCGAAGAGGCCGAAGCCGCACGCACCGTGGCCGAACGCATCGGTCGGATGATCCCCGACCTCGTCGCTGCCACCGAACCGGTGCTGCAGAAGGCGAAACTCAATCCGCGCCGCAATGTCGACGACTGGTCCCGCGCCGTCCGCGTGCTCCTGCGCGTGCGCAAGACGCTCGACAACTTCGCACCCGACATCTACGACCACCGCCTCGATGACCTCATCGCCGCCACCGGCACACCCGAATACCGGGCCGATGTCGGCGTCGAGATGGGCATGATGCAGCGCCGTCGACTGAAGAAGTCGGCCGCGGAGTTCCTCCGGCCCGGCGCCGAGGTGGCTGACCTCCACGAGGCACTCATCGACGTCCGCGCCCAGCGGGTCATCCTTTCGGACCTCGCCGGACATGACGGCCGCCCGCAGATCCCGCGCGGCGTCCTCGAAGCCGACGAGATCCTCCAGAGCGTGGAAGCCGATATGGCCAAGCTCGCCCCGATCCTCGAGACGACGCCGGACGGCGGGGACCTCGGATCGATGCTCATCGAGGAACTTCAGGCACGTGCCGAAGCGATGGGCAGCGATTCGGAGAACCTCGCCGATCTGCCCGAACGGTCCCGCCTGCAGCGTGAACTCGACGGCGAGGGCCTCGGCGATCTCATGGCCGATCTGCGCAGGCGCAAGGTCGACGAGTCACTCGTCGGCCCCGAGTTCGACCTCGCATATTGGGCCTCCGTACTGCAGACCATGGCCGGTGAAGATCCTGCGATCGGTCGCCACGACGGTGCCGCTCTCCACCAGGTGGCCGAAGGCTTCCGCGAGAACGACCGCGCCTTCGTCGCCGCCGGTGCCTCCCGACTGCGCTACAACCATGCGCAGGCATGGAAGCGCGGAATCGAATCCGATCCGATCGCCGCCGGAGTCATCAAACAGGAGCTGCTGTCGAAGCACACCTCGACGAAGCGGATCTCCACGCAGGCACCCGAACTGCTGACGACTCTGGCCCCGGTGTGGATGGGCAGCCCGTACACGGTGCCCGAACTCTTCTCCGCTCTGCCTCTCTTCGATGCGGTCGTCATCGCCGATGCCGGACGGCTGTCGGTCGCCGATGTCGTCCCCGGAATCACCCGAGCCCGTCAGGTCATCTCCCTCGGAGACTCCCGCCTGCTCGGACCGCGCCCGTTCTCGATCGCGGTCGATCGCTTCGGCATGGACGACGGGAAACATCCCCGCTCGGTGCAGGACCGCCTCGGCGAGTTCCTGCCGCGGATGCGACTGTCGAACTCCTACCGCTTGTCCCCGGTCGGGCTCATCGACCTGGCCAACCGGCACTTCTACGATTCGACGATTTCGACGCTGCCGACCGCGCATACCGGTGAGGGCAGCGGCCTCGAATTCTCCTATGTCGCCGACGGCAGGGGCCCCACGGACATCGGGACCGGTCGGGTCGAGAGCCCCGATGCCGAGGTCAAACGCGTCGTCGATCTGGTGCTCAAGCACGCGCGGAATCGGTCGCGGGAGTCATTGGCCGTCGTCGCGCTCACCCCGCATCACGCTCAGCGAGTGGCGACGGCGATCTCACGGGCGATGAAGGATCTGCCGTATGTGGCGGCGTTCTTCAACGATTCTTCGAAGGAACCATTCGTCGTCACCGACGCCGAACGCGTCCAGGGCATGTCGCGCGATGCCGTGATCTTCACCCTCGGCTATGGCCGCACCGTCCACGGTCGCGTCATCCACGACTTCGGTCCGCTCTCCGGGCCGGACGGTCGTCGCATCCTCGCGGCCACGATGACGCGGGCCAGGAAGCGGCTGACCCTGGTCTCGAGCATCGAGGCCGAGGACTTCGACCGCAGCAAACTCAACGGGGGAGCGGTCATGCTCCCGCAGCTGCTCGAGGAGGTCGCGACCGGCGGCGTCCACCAGCCCGGACCGCACGGCGAGATCTACGATCCGCTGTTCAATGACATCGCCGACCGGCTGCTGCAGCTCGGCGTCGTCGCTCACGAACACTACAACGGCATCGACCTGGCCGTGGCGAACTCCACCGAGGACGAGCACGGAATGATCATCGCCGTCGCCGGTGACGGACCCGAATACGCGTCGATGCGCAGCCTGCGCCAGCGGGACCGGGTGCTGCCCGAACAGCTGAGCCGCCGAGGCTGGAAGTTCATGCGCGTGTGGTCGACCGATGCGTTCGTCGACCCGCAGACCGAGACCGAGAAGATCTTCGAGACCTGGCGTGCCACCGTGGAGACGATGAGCCCGCAGGCCGTTCTCAATGCGGCGCGTGCCGCCTCGGTGGTCGTCGGCCGCACCGGCAGCCGACCGAAGCTCGTGCCCGGTCTGCCGATGCACAAGTACTCCGCCGAAGGCCTCGATCAGATGATCGACTGGATCCAGTCGGATGCGGTCGTGCGCGGCGACGGTGAGATCAAGGACCTGCTGCGCACCGCGCTGGCGCAGAAGGGCAACTCGAGCCGCGGCGATTCCCAGCTGCAGGCCGCCGTGGACCGCTACCGCGAACGCCATGCGCAGGCGAAGAAAGTCACGGGCGCTGAGGTGTTCATCCCACGGTCGAACTCGACTGGACCCGTCGAAGACGACATCCTGCCGACCTTCGACACCGGTAAGATCCGTGCCGATGAGCTCCGCTCCGCCGGCCTCGTGCAGACCGCAAGCAATGACCAGGTCCCCGAGGCGGCCGACGAGCTCGCCCACGCTGATTCGGTTGATGCGAAGTCTGACAGTGCCGGTGAGGACAGTGCAGGTTCGTCCGCGGAGGCAACTGCCACGCACGACGCTGGGGCCGCCAGCGCGGCTAGGGCCGAGTCCGCAGACTCGGATTCGGCCGACGAGGATTCGACCGCCGCTGACTTTGGCGGGTCGGATTCGGCCGAGGCGGAGTCGGGGGAGTCGGAGTCGGCTGAATCCGGGACGGACGGGACCGCCTCGGCGAAGTCGGGGTCGAAGAACGACGATGCCTGACCGGCCCGCCGGCAGCGAGGATGCTGATTGCGACCGAGAATCGGTTGATGCCAGCGTCAGCGGGTCGAGCACCGAGCTGGAAGGGCCATCGCACGGCGATGGCGAGTCCGGCGCTGAGCCGACAGAGCCACCACACGGCGACGGCGATGCCGAAACTGCTGAGTCTCGGAGGGCCCGGGTCGAAGCGGCGAAGCGTCGATATCGAGCGACTCTGCGCAATGAAGCCGACTCCGGTGGCGGCGGCTTCAGCGAGGACTACTACCGTTCGCAGAAGCCCCCGCACTGGTCATAGCTCCTGATCCGTCTGGTGGCTTCGATCTGACCGGGCATCTCCCCGCCCTTTACGGTCGGTCAATAGCGCCCGATCGGTCTCAGATAGCCCGATAGGTTTCAGACGGGCCGATAGGTTTCAAGCGGGCTGGAGAGGTTTCAGACATGAAGAAGGCCCGCTCTCGGATGCGAGCGGGCCTTCTTTGCGATCGGCTGGTGATCAGTGCCGCGGAGGCTGGTTCGGATCGATCGGACCGTCGGTGGCGGGACCTTCGGCGGGTCCGGCAGGCGAGGCAACCTGGTTGCGCAGGATCTCTCGGATGTCGCCGAGCAGATCCTCGGTGGTCGGAGGAACTTCTTCTTCGGGAGCTCCGCGCTTGCGCAGCTCGTTGAGCTTGTTCATCGGCACGATGATGATGAAGTAGACGATGGCGGCCACGATGAGGAAGTTGATGGCCGCAGTGATGACCGCACCGATATCAAGGGTGGCCTCGGGCACGCCTTCCTTGAGCGGGATCTGCAGGGCCGGTCCCTCAGCACCACCGACAGCGGCGATGAGCGGGTTGATGATCTTGTCGGAGAAGGCGGTGACGATGGCGGTGAAAGCGCCGCCGATGATGACCGCTGTTGCGAGTTCGACGACATTCCCCTGGAGAATGAAGTCTCTGAATCCCTTAAGCATTAGAGAAACCCTCTCGGTGTGTGTTCACTGAAATGCTGTTATCGAATAGCTCAATTACGTTCCAATAGTACACATGGGTAACTCATTGTCAGCAGAAATGTTCTGCGAGTCTGATCATCGTATTGACGCTTCGGGTAATCGTTGTGATGCTCCGGGTAGTCGGAACGCAGTGATGAATGCCGGTCAGGTGAATGCAGACGTCTCCGACTACCGCAGATCAGCAGGGCGAACGGCCCGGCGATGGCATGGTTCAGCGAGGGAGGATTGCAAAGCTGATGGGGAGTCCGGCGAACTCGGCGACACGCCCGGCGTCATCGGCGGAGAGGATCACGGAAACAAGTTGTCCTGACTCCGCGGCTATTCCTTCGGGTTTGTCGACGAGGCGGGCGATCGTCACTTTCTCGACGACGACTTCCGACCCGCCATCGGGCAGGGACGAGAAGAGGCGGATCTTCTGCCCCGGTTGGAGCAGTGCCGCCGAGGCGTCATCGGCCAGACGGATCGGCATGAGCAGATCGCGACTGCCTTTGGGCAGCGCCTGCTGATCGAGAACGATCGACGAGGTCAGAGGTGACCCCTTCGACAACCCCGCCGAGGTGGCCCGTCCCTTCACCTCTTCAACGGACCTGAATGCCTTGTCGGGGACGAGGTCGGAAGGGAACTGAGTGAGAGTGAGGTCCTGGGCCTTGAGCTCGGTTCCGGGCGCCAGGTCCGACTTCGCGACGACGATCGCCGTTCCTGCGCTGCTCGGTGTGAGCACCCAGACGGCAAGAGCGCAGGCGCACGCGAGGCAGACGGCGGCGAGGATGCGCTGCGGCCGAATGCGAGACGGCCGTGACCAGCTAGAAGACGAGGACCGGATGCGGTGGAAGATGCCCATGCGCCGAGTCTGCGGCGGTGCGCGGCCCGCGGCAAGGGTACGGTACTTGCCTGTGGACAGTTCGTGTCGTCCACAGGCGATTGGTGTCTGAGTGACGAGAGCCGGTTCGTCGCGGCATTCGGTCGGCTGGCGGCTGAGGTGAATCACCTGTAGGTGCCGGCTGTCAGCTGGCGGCTGGGAAGTGTCAGCTGGCGACCGGCGTCGCTCAGCTTGCGGCTGGGGTGCTCGCTGCCGAGGAGCTGCTCGATGACGAAGTCGACGTGCTGGAGGATTCCTTCGACGACGAGCTCGAGGACTCCTTCGAGGAGGAGTCTGAACTCGAGGAGCTGACGGTGCTCGACTTGCTCGAGCGGGAGTCAGTGGCGTAGAAGCCGGATCCCTTGAAGCTGATGCCCACGGCGCCGAAGACCTTCTTCAGGCGGCCCTGGCATTCCGGGCAGACGGTGAGTGAGTCATCGCTGAAGTCCTGATGAATATCAAAGGCGTGACCACAGCTCTTGCAGGTGTAGGAGTAGACGGGCATTCGAGACCTTTCTTCGACGACAAGATTATAGTGCACGTCGGAACCTCCCCGGAGCACCGGTCCGGGATATGCACAAGGTTATCCACATATCAACACGCGCGAGTGGGTGCTGATTCCCGACGATCAGGCCGTGAAGATGTGAGTTCCGTCGTCGGTGACGGCCTCCGGGATGCGCAGGTCCCAGACTTCTGCGGCGAGACCCTTGAGGTTGAGCTCGTCGGCGAAGCACACCCCGACAACGCGGGGACCAGAGCCAGGAGCTTCCGAATCAGAAGCTGCCGAACCATTGCGTTCCGAACCAGGGGGCGCGGAACCAGGGGGCTCGGAACCAGGAAGTCCCGATCCGAAAACGCCCGACCCGAGAGGCTCGGCCCCGTGCGGGCCGAAGGTCCTGTCGTAGAAGCCGCCTCCGTTTCCCAGCCGAGCACCATCGGTGCCGAAGCCCAGGGCGGGGACGAAGACGAGGTCGAGGCCGATCGTGGGGGAGAGCAGCTGGGCGGCGGTGAGCAGCTCACCATCCCGGGCCGGTTCGCGGATTCCCCATCGTCCCTGCGGTCTCAGGCTGGCCATTGAACCAGTGACCTGGCCGAACATCAAAGGTTCGCCCACCTTGGTGACGACGGGCAGGTAGACGGTGCCGCCGGATGCGAGAAACTGATCGAGTGCCGGGTCGAGGTCCGGCTCTCCGGGCAGCGCCGCATAGGCAAGAAGGGAACGAACCGGTGTTTCTCGGATGAGGTCCCACGCAGCGGCCGCCACCGTCCCCGCAGCCTCCGTGGTCCCCGGAGTCGCCTCGATGAGGGAGCGGTCTGCGCGAGCTGCGCGGATGCGGGACCGCAGCTGCGCCTTCGAAGTTTGTGAGTCCACGCATTTCAGACTAACCGGGGTTGGCGGATTCGTTAAGATGACTTCATGAGTGATGAAGTGCAGCGCACCGTTCGCAAGGCCGTGATCCCCGTCGCCGGTCTCGGAACTCGGTTCCTCCCCGCCACGAAAGCCACCCCCAAAGAGATGCTCCCGGTCGTCGATAAGCCGGCGATCCAGTACGTCATCGAGGAAGCCGTCGATGCCGGTCTGCAGGACGTTCTCATGATCACCGGTCGGAACAAGCGGCCGCTGGAGGATCATTTCGACCGGGTTGACGGGCTCGAGGCAGCGCTCGCGCAGAAGGGCGACGACAAGAAGCTCGCCGCGGTGCGCCATCCCTCGGAACTCGCTGATATCCACTATGTGCGCCAGGGCGACCCCAAGGGACTCGGCCATGCCGTGCTCAAGGGGCGTCAGCATGTGGGCAATGAGCCGTTCGCGGTCCTCCTCGGTGATGACCTCATCGATGAGCGCAGCCCGATCCTGCCGAAGATGATCGAGGTCGCGGAGAAGACCGGCGGCAGTGTCGTCGCCCTCATGGAGGTTCCGCCCGAGGCGATCCACCTCTACGGCTGTGCCGCCGTCGAGTCCACTGCTGACGACGAGGTCGTCAAGGTCACCGACCTCGTCGAGAAGCCCGCCACCGAGGATGCTCCGTCGAATCTCGCCATCATCGGCCGCTACGTGCTGGCGCCGGAGATCTTCGATGTCCTCGAGACGACGAAGCCGGGACGCGGCAACGAGATCCAGCTCACCGATGCCCTGCAGGAGCTCGCCGGAGACGACGAGGGCCACGGAGTCTACGGAGTCGTGTTCAAGGGCGCCCGCTACGACACGGGAGACAAGCTCGACTACCTCAAGGCCGTTGTGCAGATCGCGTGCGACCGGGAGGACCTCGGCGACGACCTCAAAGCGTGGCTGCGCGAGTTCGTGCCGACGCTGGACTGAGCGCCGACACAGGACCGATCCGACCGTCCTGGTTCAGCCCGTCCGGGCAGACCGACCTTGATCCCGAGAGCGAGGGCAGCCGTGTGTGGCCTGTCATCCTGACTGATCGACAGTCCGATATCGTGCTGCGACCGCTGCGCCGCCGCGACGAAGAGGCCTGGCGAGAGGTCCGCCGATTCAACCGCGACTGGCTGCGCCCGTGGGATGCGACCCTGCCTGCGCCGGGCCAGGAGCTGCCGGGGTTCCGCACGATGGTGCGGATGCAGGACAAACAGGCCAAACGCGGGCAGACCGTGCCGTTCGCCATCGAGGTCGACGGGAACTTCCGCGGACAGATCACCGTATCGGGACTGAGCTGGGGTTCGATCCTGTCCGGGCAGATCGGTTACTGGATCGACTCGCGCGTGGCCGGGCGCGGTATCACCCCGGTCGCCGTGGCGATGGCCGCCGACCACTGCTTCTTCGCCCTCGGACTCCACCGCATCGAAATCAACATCCGCCCGGAGAACACCGCGAGCCTGCGCGTGGTCGAGAAGCTGGGTCTGCGCGATGAGGGGCTGCGCGAGAAGTACATGCACATCGATGGGCAGTGGTGCGACCACCGCACTTTCGCCCTCCTCGCCGAGGAGGTCCCTCAGGGTCTGCTGGCCGCATACAGGCACGGCACCGGCGGGTGGTAGGCGCGAACCGGGGACGTCCAGCCGCCGCCTGGGAATTCGGTGAACTTCGCCCCAGTTTGACCGACACACCTCGCGTCTTCACGACTTCCCTGATGCCTGCAACTTAGGGTGGCATTGTGGACACCAGCATCATCGTCGTCATCGCCATCGTCGTGGTCTTCGCCGTTGCTGTGCCCGCAATGATTCGGAAGTCCGCGACGGATCTCTCGCGCGTCGAAATCGACACGGTTCCGGACAATGCGGCCGTCGTCTCCGCCGAGACAGCCATCCCCGGGCACGACCATTCGGAGCGCATCCAGGTCTTCCACGACAAACCTCGGAAGGTGCCGTCGGTTCCGACCCCGGACGTCTCACAGGAAGTCGAGGCCCCGAAGCTGAGTCTCTCGGCCTCCACTCCCGAGCTCGCCGTCATCGACGGTCACGCCGAAGCACACACCATCACCGAGGCTGCCGAGCACGCCCAGCTCAACGTCCTTCCCGTTGCGGTCGGTGAAACTTACTCCTCCCTGTCCGCCGACCATGCGGCCGTCGGTCGCGGTGTTGTCGTTTCCAGCGTAGGCGTCGGCACTGACACAGGTGTTCGTGCAGGCGCTGCCACTGACAATGTGCGACTGCTCCACCCCGCGGTCCATGCCGTCTTCAACGACAGCGGCCGCTCCGTCGGGCCGTCGGACAGACAGGGCCGTTCGCCACAGGCCCATCCGCCGCACTCGACCGGCGCGGGGCACAAGGCGTCGACGAGCCGGATGGCTTCGGCCGGCGCCGGTCCAGCTCCTCACGGAGGCGGACCACGTGAAGGCCGGTCCCGGACGGGACGCGGCGGCCACCTCGGCGAGGGGATGGCCGGCACAGATGGACAGAACCGACAGATTTCCAATCCGACCATCGGAACCGATGAGGAACATGCGATGACCGAGCAAGCCACGACCCTGCGGGAGTCACTGAAGTCGCTGAACACCATGGTCAGGGGCTTCTCCCTGGTCTTCCTCGCCTCGGTTCTCGGCATCCTTGTGTCGAGTGTGCTCGCGGCCTTCTCGGTCGTGCACATCGCCTTGGCGGGTGTCTTCCTCGGGCTCGCGGTCGTCACTCTCTTCCTCGTGCGCACGCTCAATCTGCGCAAGCGGGAGACGAAGAAGAAGCTGCGACGTCTGCAGGAGACCGCACGGTCACGGTCAGCGGGCCAGCCGAAGCGTGCCGCTGAGCCGGAGCACGCCGCCAAGGTCGAGCGTGCCGCCGAGCCGAAGTCGGCCGAACCGTTGACTGCCACGGCACGACAGACTGCCTCCTCACGACCGACTGCCTCGGCCAAGACGGCGACAAGCGCACAGCCTGTAACTGGATCGCAGACAGCAGCTCGTACGGGCGCGAAGTCGCAGACCGTTCCGGTCAAGCAGCAGCCTCGCACGGCCCCGGCATCGACCTCGAGCGGTACCGCTGCCCGGATCGCCGCGGCCGCCCAGGGCACGAGCGCGGCGGCGAAGGCCGCGCAGGCTCGCGCTGCGATGAACCGCTCCGCCGCGGCGAAGAAGTCCCGCGAAGAGGCCGACACCGGAGAGATCCCGCTCGTGCGCATCCGCAAGGAAGCCGCCGAGGGCCACACCACGCGCCAGGTCCTCCTCACCGGACCGATCCCGGTCGTGAAGGAGAACGCCACCGCAGACGGTGACGCGACTTCCGCCGAGGTGGCCGCCGGCTCGGAGGCCGCCTCGACGTCGGGCACTGTCGCCACCGCGGAATCAACGTCGACGGCAGAGTCGAAGGCGACGGGTACCAACATCGACCGCGAGAACGATGCCGACCCCGCCTCGGCGACGTCTGCAGAGAAGGCTCGGACCGAATTCACCAAGGCTCCGGTCTCGCTCGGAGCCGACCTCCTCACTGAGACCGAAACCGTCTCAGATGCGTCCGGTGGAAAGGAAGTCGATGCGGATGTGCACGTTGCGCTTGATGCGGCGGCACGCACGGTCGATGACCCGTTCATGCAGCGCCTGAAATCGCGCGACGGCTGGTCGCCGACCCCGCTGCCGGTGCCCAGCTACGTCGACGCACCTGAAGCCGAGCATCCGGTGCCCTCGGCATCAGCGGCCGATGCCAGCTCGTACGAAACCGAGGCCCGCAGCCGTGAAGATATCGCGGCTCAGTTCGCCGAAGAGCTCGGCTACCGTCCCGAACTTAGCGACTCCGCCCGCGAGGAAGGACCGCTCGGCCACGGGCGCAAAGCGATCCGGACGACGAAGACCGCCGACCTCGGCGCAGTCAACGACGTTCTCGCTCGCCGGCGCGCGTGAAGCCCCGAAGCCTCTGAAGCGAGGTCTGCAAGGATTTCGCGAGGCCGACGCAGACGCCCGTACACTCCGGCGGGCTTCTGCGTACCAGGGCTGCGGTGACCACGAGGGTTTGTCGCTGGCAGTCCAGTTCACGACAGATAGCACCCGTTTGAAAGCGTGCTGTCTGCCATGGAGGGTGCCGCCAGCGATCAGGCGCTGAAGACCGAACAGCAGATCGCATCGCGTCGTGCCTGATCTTCCAGCACGAGTTCGCGGACTTCATTCGGCAGCCGGTCGCGCTGCCAGTCGCGTTCGCCGAGACCGGCCCCAAGGTCCTTCCCCGATGCCCCTCGGGCCGCTTTGATCGCGTAGGCCGCTGCACCGAGGTTGTGCTCGGCGACGTGTCCGACGCAGGCTGCCTGTCCCGCCGCATAAGCGGCGAATCGGGCGGGTCCACGCAGGGGTCGTGCCGCACCCATGGCATGACCGCCGAGGGCGCGAGCCTCCATCATCGGCATTTCACCGGCTGCCCACGCCCGGGCGGCGGCAATGGCTTCGCGAGGTCGTTCATCCTCGGGGCAGACGGCTTCGAAGACCGGCAGGACGTGTTCGGCGCAGTCGGCGGCCCACAGCGCGAGAAAGTGGTGGTCGGAATCGGTGAGGGAGCCGCCTCGGCGAATCGTGATCACCCGGGGATCACGGACCTCCGGCAGGATCACGGGAACCGGCCGAAAATCGACAGCGGTCGCGAGCGGCGAAGCGTGCAGGCGTTCACAGTTGCCGATTGTAGTGGCCCCTCCGGTCGGTGCCTGACCCCAGCGCATCGGCAACCGTGGACGGAGACTGACCGGCGACGTGCGTTTTCCCTGGTGGACACGGGCCGCTCAGTCGTCATCGGCCGTGCTAGATTGCTCAGCGTCGATCACGCGAGGGCGGCCAGCAGGAGGCCGAAGACGAGTTCAGGGGAGAATCCGATGGCCGATATCGAAGACCAGGTGAGAGCTGAACCTGACGTGGGACGGCGTGCACGCCGTGCGGCTGCCGGGTCGTTCATCGGCGCCGTCGTCGAATGGTACGACTTCCTGCTCTACGGGATCGTCGCAGCTCTGGCCTTCGGCGAGCTCTTCTTCCCCGGTTACAGTGACCGGGCGGGCACGCTCGCGGCGTTCGCGACCTTCGGCGTCGGATTCATCTTCCGCCCGCTCGGCGGAATCATCTTCGGCCACTTCGGCGACCGCCTCGGGCGCAAGTCCATGCTCATCTGGACGATGACGATCATGGGCGTGGCGACCGCCCTCATCGGTTGTCTGCCGACCTACCAGGCGATCGGCTGGCTGGCACCGGCACTGCTCGTCCTGCTGCGCTGCATCCAGGGCGTGGCGGTCGGCGGAGAATGGGGAGGCGCCGCGCTCATGGCCGTTGAAAGCGCACCGCCGAAGCTGCGCGCCTTCTACTCCAGCGGGGTTCAGGTCGGCTATTCGTTCGGCTTGCTGCTGGCCACCGGACTCGTCGCCATCCTCAGCGGCGGACTGACCTCCGAAGGCTTCCTGGCTTGGGGATGGCGGATCCCGTTCCTCGCCAGCGCCGGCCTCGTCCTGGTCGGGCTGTGGATCCGTTCCGGTGTCGCCGAATCCGAAGAATATGTGGAGCGAGTGAAGAACGCGGACGAGGACAAAGTTCCCAAACTGCCGATCCTCGAGGCCTTCAAGCGATTCCCCGCACAGATCGCACAAATCGTCGGCCTGCGGTTCATCGAGCTTCTGACTATGTACATCGTCACCACCTTCGCGCTGTCGTATGCGACGGACGAACTCGGTCTCGACCGGCAGTTCATGCTCAACATTACGCTGCTCGTCGGCGGACTGGGAATCGTCACGATTCCTGCCTTCGCCTACCTCTCTGATCGGTACGGACGGCTGCGCGTCTATCTCACCGGCGGGGTCGTCGGACTGCTCAGCGCGATCCCGTTCTTCTTCGCTCTGGAATCGGGAAGCACGATTGTCATCGTGATCTTCGCCGTGCTGCTGGTCAATATCGCCCACGACGCGGTCGTCAGCGTCCAGCAGCCGCTGTTCGCCGAAATGTTCAGCCCCGAGTTCCGATACAGCGGAGCGGGCGTCGGCTACCAGTTGGCCAGCGCGCTGGCCGGCGGCTTCACTCCGTTCATCGCCACGTACCTCGTCGGAGTCGGCGACGGCAGCTGGTACCTCGTCGGTGCCTATCTCGCTGTGGGCTGTCTGGTCTCGATCTCCGTCGCCGCCTACCTTGCGAAGAAGGGACGACGCACCGCCAGTGCCTGATCACCTCAGTGCTGACTGACGGCACTGTTGCTCCAGTGCGTTACGTCAGGCCGAGCGCAATTGGTATGGCCGAGGCGGTTGTGGGCGTAGCGGTGTGGGGTGTGGCCCGGTCACCGCGAAGTGGTGAGGCGGTCCCGGGCGCTGGATAGCGGTCAGTCATCGAGGCCGCGCGACATCATCGACAGCGAAGCATGAGCCAGCGCACTCGCGGCGATGAGCTGACGATTGGACATCGTGATGCCGCGGATCACGCTCAGGCAGACCCTGTCGCGACTGTGCTCGATGCTGATCGGGCGGACATGAGACTGAGCGATAGGGGCAATGGCCCGGCACTGGGCGACGATCGAATCGACGGTGACCGGGTATCCCCCCGCATCGACCACCGCGACGACACGGGCCAGTGCATTCCTCGCTGCCGATTCCTCATCGGGCCAGCCGAGGCGATCGATCACCTCGGAGACCAGATCATCGAAGCGGTCAGGGGTGGGGCAGACTGCGGTCGGATGTGTTCCGGAGGCCCGCAGGGCGAACGGCGGGGAACCCGGTGCGCGCTGCGCCGAGGCGGGCAGTCCGGAATTCCCGCGCAAGGCGAGCTCCTGGCATACGCCCATCAGCTCGATCGTCGGCAGCGATTCGTCGTCAATGGCGCGGGTGAGTTCAGCGGTGTCGGCGATTGGAGTGGCCAGCTCCTCGCGCAGCCAGCGGATGAGCGCCAGCCGGTGCAGATGCGTCTCGTCGTAGATGGCCGTCGTCGCATTCTTCTTCTGTCCAGGCGGCAGAAGCCCCTCGTGGATGTAGTACTTGATACTCGCAGCCGAGACGCCGGCGGCCTTTGCCAATGCGCTGAGCTTCACTGTGCCCCTCCTTCTGCGGGTTGCTTCTGCAGGTTTCGTCCTCGACGACGGTGAATGGATAGTGGAAGCGGCGTTCACTATCCACGTTGCCACACTTGGTTAGTGACACTATCTTAATGACATGTTCTCACTCTTCATCGCCATCCATGCCATCGCCGCCACGGGTGTCGTCCTGCTGGGACCTATCCAGATCATCCGCCGCACCAAGGACCGCAAGCACCGTTTCATCGGACGGTCCTGGGTCATTCTCATGTACTTCGTGTGCACCAGCGGAATGTTCATCTACTCGCTCACCGGTTCCTTCACGCTCTTCCACGCCCTGGCGATCTGGACCTTCATCTCCACCACGCTCGGCGTCATCGCGATCCGCCGTGGCAATGTCCGCCGCCACATCGGAATGATGGTCGGCTCCTATCTGGGTGCACTGATCGCAGGCATCTTTGCCGCTGCAGTCCCCGGACGAGAGATCCCACAGCTGGCAGTCAGTGACCCAGGACTGCTGTGGTCACTCGTCGCCGCGGTCATCGTGGCAGTCACCGCCTGGGCGATCTTCGTCCTGCGCTTCGTCTCCGGACACGACCGTCAACAGGAGATCGTCGAGAGCGCGAACATCGTGGGCAATGCAGAAGAAGGCGCCAGCGGCGAACCGCTGACGCCCGCGAAATTAAGCGAAGCAGGCCCGGTCACTGCGTAATGACGACTCTGGGGTGCGAGTTGACGTCCCCGGGCAGGGAGCTGACGAGACCGAGCGTGACGCTCAGGCGACGAACTTGTCGAACTCGTCGTTCTTGACCAGGAAATTCTGCACGTAGGAGCACGTCGTCCGGAACTTCAGCCCCTCCTCGGCGCTGGTCTCCAGTGCATAGCGCACCAGCTTGGCGGCCAAGCCGCGGCCGCCCCACTCGGGGGACACCTCGGTGTGGGTGAAGATGCGCACCGGGCCGTCGGCGGTGTCATCGGCACTCGCCTCACGGTCGATGTAATCGACGAGACCGATGACCTTTCCGGAGTGGGAAACGGTGAAGCGTTTGGCCGCAGCATCCTCGGTGATGGTGAAGGTCTCTCCCGAGATGTCGATGTCCATGGTCATTCCTCCCGAATGTCCGTGCCGGCGGCACTGCGCGATGGTCGTCGGCGTTCGATCGGCGATCGCCGCTGTCCTGACAACTGACACTATAGTTCTGTTTCTGAGGAAGCGACTAGCCTGGTCTGACGCAGCCGACCGGACGATCTTGAAGGAGTCCCACCTATGACCGCACACCCCTCGGCGACCCTGGTCGACGCGCACCGCCAGAAGCTGCGCGCAGTCGGATTCGAGGTCACCGAACTGACGTCCGCCGACATTCCCGACTACGTCGAGCTCGTGTCTTCGGCCTACCGCGGCGAGGGGTCGAAACAGGGGTGGACCACCGAGGCGGACCTGCTCGGGGGACAACGGCTCGACGGTCCGATGGCTGAGGACATGCTCGCCGAGGCGGACTCCCAGATCCTGCTCGCCCGCGATGATCAGGGTCGTGCCGTGGCCAGCGTCTATGTGCGAGAGCCCGAAGACGGAGCCTCCTACCTCGGGGTGCTCGCAGTCTCTCCGCTGGGACAGGGCAAAGGGCTGGGGTCGTTGCTCATCGGCCTCGCCGAGGCGTGGGTGGCCGAACATTGGGGTGCGACGTCGATGCGGATGAGCGTGATCAATAAGCGTGACGAACTCATCGCCTACTACGAGCGCCGCGGCTACGTGCGCACCGGCGAAATCGAGCCCTTCCCCTACGGCGACGAACGTTTCGGGCTGCCGAAGGTCGATGACCTGGAATTCGTGTTGCTGGCCAAGCCCTTGAGCTGAGGGGCGGCAGAAGCGTGGTTGCAGCCGAAGAACGGGTTGCAGTCGGAAAATAGGTCAGCATCGGACACTTCTCTCTGTTGGAGAAAAGTGACCGATGCTGACCTATTCTTGGAGGCCCTGGAACCTGGCCCTGGCGCTCAGCCTCAGAACATCATGGCGGGCACGACGAGGCCGCCGACGAGCGCGACCGGTCCGATAACGACCATCGACATGCCGAACTTCACGAGGATGCGGGTCAGGCGCGGCTTGTCCTCGACCGGGGCGGTCGCGACGACCGTGGCACCCAGCGTCGAGAACGGTGAGACGTCGACGACCGCCGAGCACACGCCCAGAGCGGCGATGAGTGCCCAGCCGGGAACCCCACCCGCGGCGATGAGCGGCAGAGCCAGCGGCACGAGCGCGGCGAGGATGCCCGTCGTCGATGCGAAGGCCGAGACCAGGCCGCCGACGATGCAGAGGACGAAGGCGGCGATGAGCGGCGAACCGATCGACTCGGCGCCTTCGCCGAGCAGGTCGACGGCTCCCATGTTCTGCAGCACGCCGACGAAGGTGATGATGCCGCCGACGAGCAGCGCGGTCGGCCAGTCGATCTTCGGGATCGCGGCCTTGCCCGTCTTCGGGTCGACGAGCGCGAGGATCGCTCCGAACATGAAGCAGAGCAGGCCGATGTCCGGTTCCTGACCGAGGGCCGCGAGCACGACCACGGTGCCGATGAGGCCGACCATGAAGATCACGGTGAGGATCTGTACGAAGGTGAACGGCTTGGATTCTCCCGCCACGTCGGTGGTGGAGGAGTCGAAGAGCGCTTCGTCTTCGTCATCCTCACCGAAGGCGACACTCGACGCCGAGGCGGAGCCGCGGGAGATCTTCGACTGGGTGCTCCCGGCCGAAGCATGCTCGGCGGCCGCCACCGTCGTCTTCGAGAACAGCGACCGACCGTACATGAAGTAGGCGACGACGAGCATAACGAGGTAGACGGCCACGGCGATTCCGAAGAGCAGGAATGGGGAGAGGTCGATGCCGGCATCGTGGGCGGTCGAGTACGTGACGATTCCGTAGAGGCTGGTCGGGGCGAAGCCGCCGGCGCCGATGGCGAAGCAGATCGCCAGTCCCATGAGCGCGTAGTCGACGCCGTACTTGCGGGCGACCTGCATGCCCACCGGCATCATGACGAGGCCGGCCAGTGGGGCACCCATGGCCGCAATGCAGCCCGTGATGACGAAGAACACCGCGGGCAGCAGCACCGCCGAGGATCCGACGCGTTCGAGGGCCCAGTCGATGATTTTGTCGACGGTCCCGTTCTCCTGCGCGATCGCGAAGAAATAGGTGACCCCGGCCAGCAGGATCATGATGTCCAAGGGGAACTCGGCGATGATGTCGTCGATGGCCATATCGGTGAAGAGGAGCCCGGTTCCGGCCGCGCCGACGAGCATGAGCACGCCGATCTGCACGCCGCGGACAGCGCCGATGGCGAAGAGGGCGACGAATATGAGCAGAGCAATGATCTGAGTGAGCATGATGTCCTTGCGAAGGCTGAAGCGACACTGAGCATCGCTGGCTGATTCGCTGAGAGACTACCAGTGTTACCGGCGGGTACCGCTGAGGCGTGTCCGATCCGTCGGAAAGTCCCGATAGACGGAAAATCCTCCCCAATTGCTACCTGACGGCGGCCCAGCAACCTCGCGCGAGGTTGCTGGGCCGCCGTCAGGTAGCAATTGGGGAGGGGTTAGGTGAGGAGGATGGCTCCGCCGAGGGCGATGAGGGCGACGATGATCGTGACGAGTGCGGCCAGGGCGATCGGCCGGGCGCCGAGGTTCTTCAGTGATCGCCACTGCACTCCGCGGCCGAGGGCGAACATCGCCATAGCCAGGCATACTGTCTGGATCCAGCTGAGTCCGGTGACCGCGATCTCGGGCAGCAGGCCGAAGGTGCGCAGGGCCGCCATGATGAGGAAGCCGACGACGAAGAGCGGAACGATCGGCGGACGTTTGCCCTGCGCCGGAGTCTGCTTCGCCGCGATCGACACCGACCCGCCGGTCGACACCGACCCCGCGGCCGATGCGCCAGACCCGTTGCTCTCTCCACCCGACCCCGCACCTGCGGAGGTCTCGGCGGAACCGGCGGCCGCCTCGGTGTCGGTGTTCGTCAGTGCTCTGTCCTCGCTGCGGCGCACTGCGTAGCTGAACACGGCGACGGTGGGGGCGAGCATGATGACGCGGGCGAGTTTGACGAGGACGGCGATCTCGAGGGCCGCGGGGCCGATGATCCCGCCGATCGCCACGACCTGGGCGACCTCATGGGTGGCGGCACCGCCCCACATTCCGGCGGTCTCCGGGGACAGACCCAGGGCGGTCGAGAGTCCGGGCACGATCGCGATCATCAGGGTTCCGAAGAGGACGACGAGGCCGATCGCGGCCGCCACATCCTCCTTCTTCGACTTCAGAGTCGACTCAACTCCGGCGACGGCGGCGGCACCGCAGATGCCGAATCCGCTGCCGATGAGCACGGCCAGGGGGCGGTCGACCTTGAGCGGTCCGGCCAGGGCCAGGGCCGAGAGGATGCCAGCGGCGACGATGACGGCAGCGAGGACGAGAACGAGCCACCCGAGGTCGAGGATGTCGCCGAGCACCACCTGCGCGCCGAGGGCGACGATGCCCAGGCGCAGCAGCGGCTTCGCGGCGAAGTTGAGTCCGGGCATGAACGCCTCGGGCAGGGTGGGCACGAGATTGCCCAGAAGGATTCCGAGCACGATCGCCACGAGCAGCGGTGAGAGCACGGGGGCGAGCATGGAGATCGGCCACGCGACGGCCGTGGCCACAGCGGCGACGGCGAGTCCGGGCAGGAGGGAGGCGAAGCGGTTCATGACTTCAGTCTGTCAACGCCTGCACGGTCGCAGTAGACGGTGATTTCTTAGCAACCCATATGGATCTGATATGTCATGATGAGCATATGCACGACCTCGGGAATATGAAGAACTGGCCCGAGCTCCAGGCTCTGGGGCTGCTGGTGGCCCTCAGCGGCAACGCCAGGTCGATCGGCCAGGCCGCGGCGAAACTCGATCTCGCCCAGCCGAATGCCTCCCGCAGCCTGCGCAACCTCGAACGCGATCTCAAGGTCCCGCTGCTGCGGCGCTCTCCGCGGGGTACCGAACTCACCGTCGAGGGCCGCGCCGTCGCCGAATGGGCGTCGAAGGTCATCGAAGCCTACGACACGCTCTACGCCGGCGCCCGCGCGATCCAGGACGCTCGCGCCGGAACCGTCAAGGTCAGCGCTTCGCTGACGGTCGCCGAATACCTCATGCCCCACCACCTCACGACCTTCCGCGCCGCGCACCCGACGATCGACATCGGTCTGTCGGTGGAGAACTCCGCGACCGTCATCGACCGCGTGCGCCGGCAGACCTGCGACCTCGGGCTCATCGAATCCGTGTCCCTGCCGCAGGACCTCAACGCCGAGGTGGTCGGCCGTGACCGACTCATGATCGCCTGTGCCCCGGACTTCACTCACGCCTGGACGAAGCCGATCAGCGCCGAGGAGCTGGCGCAGGTGCCGCTGCTGGTACGTGAGATCGGTTCGGGCACCAGGGAAGTCATCGACGCGGCACTGGTCGGAGCTGGGGGAGTGCGCGTGGCGGGGGAGTACGGATCGAACTCCGCCCTGCGCATCGCCGCCGCCACATCCGTGGCCCCGGCCGTTCTGTCCGAACTCGCTCTGCGTGACGACTTCCGAGCCGGACGTCTGGTGCCGCTGCCGGTGGCCGACGACGTCGACCTCACCCGCGAACTCCACGCCGTATGGGCCGGGAGCCGGCGGCAGTCACCCGGGGCACGTCTGCTGCTCGAGCACATGGTCGACAGCCTCGAGTGACAGGATCCGAACGACGGGACCCGAGTGAAGGCGCCTAAGTGAAGGGGGCCCGAGCAGGTCGAAGTCTCCGCGCCGTCCGAAGCAGCGGACACCGGGCGAACACTTCAGAGTTACGGAAACGTGTCCGAAATATCGCTGTCGATTCCGTGAGATGCGGTGAGGCATATATTGGGGACATGACACAGCCCGAGCCAGCCTCCTCTCCCGCCCGTCATCCCGAGTTCGCTCCGGACACCATCGTCGTCGAGACCGGACGACCTCAGCGCGTCGATGGCGCCTCGGTGAACCCGCCGATCGATCTGTCCTCGACCTTCGTGAGCGCGGGCGACATCTCGAACTCGCCCTATGCCTATGCCCGCTTCGACACTCCCGCATGGACGCCCTTCGAAGAGGCGCTCGGCCAGCTCGAACATGCAGGCCTGCCCGGACTGGTCTTCGGCTCCGGCCTGGCGGCGATCTCGGCCGTGATCAGCCTCGTGCCCGCCGGAGGCACCCTGATCATCCCCACCCACAGCTACCAGGGAGCGCTCGCCTCAGCCGAGCAGATCGCTGGGCGGCAGAACTTCGACCTTGTCACCGTCGATATCGCCGACACCGAGGCGGTCATCGCCGCCCTCGACGAAGCGGGGCACGCGACGGCGGGCGAAGCCGCATCCCCGGGGATGCTGTGGATCGAATCGCCGACGAACCCGATGCTCGAGGTCGCCGACGTTCCCGCGCTGACCGCGGCGGCCAAGGACCGTGGATTCCTCGTCTCCGTCGACAACACCTTCGCCACCCCGCTGCTGCAGACCCCGCTCGACCTGGGCGCCGATATCGTCGTGCACTCGGTGACGAAATACCTCGCCGGGCACTCCGACGTCGTCCTCGGTGCGGTCGTGACCAGCAGCACCGGACTGCGCGAAGATCTGCACACGGAACGATCCATGCGGGGCGGAATCGCCGGTCCCTTCGAGGTCTGGCTGGCCCTGCGCGGACTGCGCACCCTGGCGGTGCGCCTCGACCGCGCGCAGGCCAACGCCCAGGTCATCGCCGAGCGCCTCGCCGCCCACCCGGCCGTCGTCGAAACCCGCTACCCGGGCCTGCCGAACGACCCCGGCCACGCCCGCGCGTCCGCGCAGATGAACGGATTCGGCGCGATCATCTCCTTCACCGTCGCGACCGCGGACAAGGCCACCGCCATCGCCGAGGCGGTCCGACTGTGGACGCCGGCGACCTCCCTGGGCGGGGTGGAATCCCTCATCGAACGGCGCCGCCGTCATCCTTCTGAACCGGTAACTGTGCCCGAAGGGCTCATCCGGTTGAGCGTGGGCATCGAGAACCTCGACGACCTGTGGGCCGACCTCGAGGCGGCCCTTGCCTGATGAGGCAGACGCCCGACTATGTGCTCGACCGCCCCAGCGTGGACGACCTCGACCAGTTCTTCTCCATCGACTCCGACCTGCGGGTCTGGACGCACCTGCCCAGTGGCCGTCTGACCGATGAGGAAGAGGCCGAAGCGATCCTCGTCCGACTGGCCTCGCAGTGGGAACTCGACGGAATCGGACCCTGGATGGTGCGGCAGATTCCAGGCGGGGACATCCTCGGCCATTGCGGCTGTTCGCTGCGCGGAGTCTCCGGCCCCGGTGCCTCACGCGGCACACCCGGAGCGTTCTGGAACCTCGGATACCGGTTCCGGCCCGAAGCGCAGGGACGTGGCCTGGCGACAGCGGTCTCGCGGGAGGCGATGGAGGCTGCGGCAGACATCGACCCGGAGCTGCCGGTCGTGGCGTATCTGCTCGAGGTCAATACCGCCTCGGCGGAGGTCGCTCGCAGGCTCGGCCTCGAACTCGTTCACCGCGCACCCGACGCCGGCAATCCCGACCCGACCGCCGTCCGCCTGGTCTTCGCCGACCGGGAACTCACGGCCGCCCAGCTCGACGCCACATTGGCTTGAGCACGACGCATTCCGCCGAGAAACGGGCTGCGTGTCGAGACACGGGTGTGCGCGGGCGTTTCTCGACGCTTGACCCGTTTCTCGGCGAAGAACGAAGCTGCTCGGGTCTGTGACGCAGATCAACTTAACGTACGTTAAAGTGACGGTAGATGCTTCGGCCTGCCTGAGCGCGGACGGAAGCAGAAGCCCCGAAAGCTACCCGGATCATCGGATTCGTACGAAGGAGTCGCATTGTCCACCAGTGTTCTCACCGAAGTCAGCGGCGATGTCACGACCGTGACCATCAACCGTCCGGAGAGCCTCAACGCGCTCAACGAGGAGACATTCCAGGCCATCGGCACCGCGTTCACCGAGGCGGCCGCGAAATCCCGTGCCATCATCCTCACCGGCAGCGAACGGTCCTTCAGCTCCGGGGCGGACCTGCAGGGTGGAGTGGCGAAGCGCGAAGGCATCGACCTCGCCGGAGCGAATAGGATCATCGCCGCGATCCTCGACCTGCCCATCCCCACGATCGCGGCGGTGTCCGGGCCGGCCGCCGGCATCGGATGTTCCCTCGCCCTGGCCTGCGATTATCTGGTGATGAGCGAGAAGTCCTATCTCATGCTGCCGTTCACGAAGATCGGGCTCATGCCCGACGGGGGCTCGACCGCCCTGGTCGCCGCCTCGGCCGGACGCCACCGGGCCCTGCGCCTGGCGCTGACCGGAGAGAAGCTGCAGGCCGCCGACGCCCTCGACTGGGGACTGGCCAGCGAGGTCGTTCCGGCTGGAAGCCACCTGGAACGTGCCGGAGAAGTCGCCGCGGTCTTCGCGCAGGGCCCGACCCGTGCCCTGGCAGCTTCGAAGCGAGCGATCAACCGGGCCAGCCTGGCCGAACTCGACGCGTCCTTCGCCCGCGAGGTCGAAGGACAGGATGCGCTGCGTGCGAGCAACGACTTCGCCGAGGGGGTCGCTGCCTTCCTCGACAAGAGGGCACCCGGCTTCACCGGGGAATGATTGTGGGTCGGCGCGGACGAAACGGTTCATGACTGCCAGACCGCACGCTGGTCCAAAGCGGCCGGACCGCAGACCGGTTGATAACTGTTTGACCACGAATCAAGGCATCTGCATCCGCACCGCCTCCCCACCTGATGTGATGGTGACGACCGCCCACCACGAAACCGGCGATCACGATTCTTTTCCCGTCGCGGCCACAGCGACG
This sequence comes from Brevibacterium sediminis, assembly GCF_013623905.1. Taxonomy (GTDB): domain Bacteria; phylum Actinomycetota; class Actinomycetes; order Actinomycetales; family Brevibacteriaceae; genus Brevibacterium; species Brevibacterium sediminis. The sequence goes on along the minus strand of NZ_JABKDD010000002.1, from coordinate 65,716 downwards.
AGGAGGGACCGGAGCACGAACGAAGGAGTCTCATGCTGACAGGAATTCCGTCCACCCTGGGCGACAGCTACCAGCTCAACACCACCAGCCTCATCCGCCATGCAGCCACCGTCTTCGGTGATGCCGAGGTCGTCTACCGCCGTTCGGACGGATCCTGGGGCCGGTCGAACTACGCCGACGAGTTCAAGCGCATGGCGCAGCTCGCGCACGGCCTCGCCGACCTCGGCGTCGGTGCCGGCTCCATGGTCGGAGTCCTCGACTGGAACTCTCGCCGCCACCTCGAGCTCTACTTCGCCGTGCCCGGTGTGGCCGCGACTATGCTCCAGCTCAACCTGCGCCTGGCTCCCGAGGACCTCGCCTACGTCGTCAGCCACTCGAAGTCGGACTGGATCTTCGTCGACGAATCGCTGCTGACCGTCGCCGAATCGCTGGCACCGAAGCTCGACGTCAAGGGCTGGGTCGTCATGACCGACAAGCCGATCGCCGAGATCGAGACGAGCCTGACCAACGTCGTCTCCTACGAAGACCTCATCGCGGAGAAGTCCGAGACCTACGACTGGCCCGTCGTCGACGAGAAGACCGCCGCCTACGCCGGATACACCACCGGCACAACCGGCCGCCCCAAGGGTGTGTACTACTCGCACCGGTCGATCTACCTGCACACGATGGGCGGTCTGGCCGCGCTCCACGCGAACTTCGACGACTGCGTCATGCCCATCACCCCGATGTTCCATGTGCTGTCGTGGGGCTTCCCGCAGAATGCTGTGGCCGCCGGCGCCAAGCTCGTCCTGCCCGGCAAGTTCGCCGCCGAGGAATTCGGTGCCATCGCCCAAGCCTTCGTCGAGGAGAAGGTCACCCTGGCCAACGGCGCCCCCGCCATCTTCGGGCCGATGCTGCAGATGATGAAGAAGATGCCGCAGGCCCCGGACCTCAGCGGTGTCCGTCTCGTCTCCGGGTCGTCCGAGCCGCCGCTGTCCATGATGCGCGGGTTCAAGGAGGTCACCGGGGCCGACGTCATCCACGGCTACGGTGCCACCGAAACCACCCCGCTGGCGTCGACGAACTGGAAGATCCGTCCCGGTCTCGACCTCGACGAGGAAGAGAAGTGGGACCTCAAGCGCTCGCAGGGCCTGCCGATCATCGGTGTCGAAATGAAGACCGTCGACCCCGAGGGCAATGAGCTGCCACGCGACGGAAAGTCCATGGGCGAGCTCCTCATGCGCGGACCCTGGATCACCGAGTCCTACTACCAGCTGCCCGACAACGCCGACCGGTTCCTCGACGGGTGGTGGCGCTCGGGCGATGTCGGCACCATCGATCAGTACGGCTACCTGAAGATCACCGACCGACTCAAGGACGTCATCAAGTCCGGAGGCGAGTGGATCTCGTCGATCGACATGGAGAACGCGATCCTCGACAACCCCGACGTCAGCGAGGCCGCCGTCATCGGCGTCCCCGACGAGAAGTGGGATGAGCGTCCCGTCGCCTACGTTGTGGCCAACCCCGGCGCCGAGGTGACCCGGGACTCGATCGTCGAAACGCTGAGTGCTCGTTTCGCCAAGTGGCAGATGCCCGACGAGGTCAGGGTGGTCGAGGAGATGCCGCGCACCTCGGTGGGCAAACTCGACAAGAAGCTGCTGCGCAAGGACTGGGAACAGTCCTGATCACAAGGCTGATCCGGGCAGCGATCGGTCGAGCCCCGGGCCTGACCGATCACAGCAGCAGCCAGCCGAGCACCCCGGCGCCGATCACCGTCGTCCACGCCGGGACCTTCCACATGGTCCCGGCGACGAAGGCGGCGACGGCCAGCGCCAGGGTCGCAGGCGAGGTGATCCCCTCGACGAACACTGGATCGTAGAGCGCGGCCCCCAGCAGCCCCACGACGGCGGCATTGACTCCGGTCAGTGCCGCCGTCGCCGGTTCCCAGGCACGCAGCCGTTCCCAGAACGGCAGGATCCCGACGACCAGCAGACCCGCCGGAAGGAAGATCGCCAACAGGGCGATACCGGCACCGAGGATGCCGCTCGGTCCCGTCGTCATCGACGCTCCGAGGAACGCCGCGAAGGTGAACAGCGGACCGGGAACGGCCTGTGCTGCACCGTAGCCGGCGAGGAATGTGTCGTGGCTGACCAGACCGGTGGGCACGAGTTCGGCCTCGAGCAGGGGCAGGACGACATGACCGCCGCCGAAGACCAGGGCCCCTGCTCGATAGAAGATGTCGATAAGGCGAATGGTCGTATCCCCGGTCGCCGCGGCGAGCGCGGGCAGTCCGAGGAGCAGAGCGGCGAAGGCGATGAGGGAGGCGATGCCCAACCGTCTGGCACCGCGGGAGCCGATGCGGCTCTCGGGAGTGTGCGAGCCGACCGCGGCAGCTGCTGATCCGGAGGCGGAACTGGGAGCGGTCGCAGATTCGGGAGAGGCCGCCTCCGCGGGGGAGGATTTCTCTTTCCCACTTTCGTCGGGCCGTTTCAGCCAGACGAGGCCGAGAACTCCGCCGAGGACGATCGCGGCGATCTGGATGAGCGCCGTCGGCACCATCGAATCCGGGATGACGAGCATGAGGGTGAGGGCGGCAGCGGCGATGCTCGCACGACGAGCATCCGGGGTCAGAGTTTTCGCCATCGACTGCACGGCACCGGCGACGACGGCCACCGCGGCGGCCTTGAGCCCGAGCAGCCACCCGGCATCCCCGAGGTCACCGAAGGCCGAGAGCCCCAACGCGAAGAGGGTGAGCAGAATCGCCGACGGCAGAGTGAAGCTCACCCACGCGGCCGCGAGCCCGGGCAGGCCCGCACGGCGCAGCCCGAGTCCCATGCCGACCTGGCTCGACGCAGGGCCGGGCAGCATCTGGCACAGGGCCACGAGGTCGGCGTACTCACGGTCGTCCAGCCAAGAACGGCGGCTGACGAAGGTCTCGCGGAAGTACCCGAGGTGGGCGACGGGACCGCCGAACGACGTCAGGCCGAGGCGCAGGAACGATCCGGCCACCTCGGCGAGGGGTGCCGGACCAGGCGGCTGTGTGGCCGCCGTATCACTGTTCATCGGTCCTCCGCTTCGCTCAGGTGAACACCTCAGTGAACACGTATCAGGTGACGCCGAGGTGAACGGGACAGCTGCCGGCAGTGCGAGCAGGCTCGCCGCGCCGGGCGAACGGGCAGCGAAGGTGAACGCTCAGGGGTGGTGGAGGAGGTAGGTGCCGCCCTTGAGGCAGGTGTCGACGACCCAGCCGTCGCCGACGAGCCCGGTCAGCGCCGTGCGCAGCGCCAGTCGCCAGCGGCTGGCGAGATCGGCATCCTGTCCGCGCAGGTCCTCGATGTCGGAGGGGAAATCCAGCGAGACGAACTCGGTCTCCTTCGGAACCTCGCTCAGCAGCGGCTCCCCGTCGTCATCGGCGCGCAGGCAGGGGAACGCCGATCCGGGATCGACGACCGAGGCGCGTGCCGGACGGTCGAGCGGCCAGGACACCATCATCCGGTCGCTGGCCTGGCCGGAGTTCACCCCATCGCGCATCTGCCCGTAGAAGTCCTCGAGGTATTCGACCATGCCGACGCCCAGACGCTGGAAGTTGAAGTACGCATTGCGGGCGATGAGCGGGTCGAAAGTCCAGGTCATCTCGGTGATGCCGAGGTTGAGGCACCACAGACGCTGGTGCAGCTTCATCGCGGATCCGGCCCCGCGGCCGATGATCTGATGGCGGACTCCGGCGATATGCGAATGCATGACCGAACCCAGAGGCTGGCCGAAGAAGCCGATGGTCACACCGATCATCTCGTCGGGTTCGTCGACGCTGTACGCAGCGGAGACATAGTTGCCGGCGTGGGCGAAGGCGATGATGAGGCTGGGTTCGAACACGTTCGTGCCGGTCTCGTCAACGTTCCAGACTTCGTCGAGCAGCAGTGAGGCCTTGGCCGCCTCGTCGGCGGTGTGGATCTCGCGCACCTCGATGCGTGCGGTCTCGGCCGCGGCGGCGTATTCGTCCTCCGCCAGGGCGATGATCTCCGAGTCCACTGTTCTCAGTTCTGGGTTCGCGCTCATGGTGACATTGTGCCACCAGGACGCGACCTCGGCGGGAGGCACACGGCAACGATTCGACTACGGCGAACGGGCCGGTGTCTGCCGCCGCACGCTTGGGTGAATGCCCTCGCACGCCCCAGTGAACTCCGCCGCTCGAGCAGGTGGGGCGGGTATAGCCTGGTCGCATGAGCTCAACAGTCGCCGTCATCGGCGCCGGAACCATCGGCCGATCGTTCGCCTTCCTCTTCGCCCGCAGCGGGTACACGGTGCGGGTCTTCGACCCGCGTCCCGACCTCGCCGAGGTGGTCGCCGGCTTACAGGCCGACGTCACCGCTGATGCCTCCGCCGAAGATGAGTTGGCCTCTGAAGTCGGCACCGTGGAACTCGCCGAATCCGTCGAGGCCGCGGTGGCAGGTGTCGTCTTCGTCCAGGAATCCGGTCCCGAGGATCCGGAATCGAAGCCCGTGCTGTTCGCTCAGATCGCCGAGGCGGCTCCGGCCGGGGCCGTGTTCGCCACATCGTCGTCGACGATCCCGGCCTCAACGATCGCGGCCGCACTGCCCGAGTCCGCGGCCTCCCGCGTCATCGTCGGCCATCCGTTCAATCCACCGCACCTCATGCCTCTCGTCGAGGTCGTGCCGTCGCCGCAGACCTCCCAGGAGACCGTGGAGGCCGCGGTCGAGTTCTACCGCAGCTGCGGGCGCGAACCGGTGGTGCTGGGGCGCGAGATCCGCGGATTCGTCGGCAACAGGCTGCAGAACGCGCTGATGAAAGAGGCGATCTCGCTCGTGCAGAACGGCGTCGTCACTGCCGAGGGGCTCGACACGGTGATGAAGAATTCGCTGGGTCTGCGCTGGTCGGCCATCGGCCAGTTCGAAGGCATGCACTTCGGCGGGGGAGAGGCCGGGATCCGGGGTTTCATGGACCATATCGGACCGGCCTTCGCCGCCATCGAGGACCTGCCGGTCGATATCGATCCCGCAGGCATGGAAGACGTCTTCGAACAGGTCGAAGACGCTTATGGCCAGACCCCGACCCCACAGGCAGCGGCCGTCCGCGATCGGATCCAGAAGGCGGTGCTCGAGGCCCGCGGTCAGTGGCACTGAGACGTCTGCCCACGTGGTGACCGTTGGCCCGTATTGGTGACGAGTCAGACACTCTCACCAGGACGAATAAGGAATCTTTGAGGTGATTCTCAGCGTTGTCATAAGAGCAAGTGCATTGGGGCTTCGGGGCAACCTGCCCCGGATGCCGCAATGCGATCACCTCAGGAGGAAATCACCATGGGCGGATTCTTCACCGGCGTCGAGTCGCCGGGAATGATCGATTGGGCCACGATGCCCACCTACAACACGATCATGTCAGTGGCGGTCGGCGCCGGACTGCTCGCCGTCGTCCTGTTCTACCGGGAACTGCGCCGTGCCGGAGGGACGGCCGGAGTCGGTGACAGCGCAGGATCGAAATGGCGTGGAGGCAGACACGCGCTCAGCACCGACGGATGGGCGCTGATCTTCGGCGTGCTGGGACTCATCCTCACCCTGACCGGTCTGCACATGACGCTGACCTGGCCGCTGGCAGCGGGCGGATTCGCCTTCGACAACGTCATCTTCGGTGAGACGAGCCTCGCCTTCGGCGTGCTCATGCTCGCTGCTGCCTGGTATCTGTGGAAGCGCGGGGCCGACCTCAAGGCCGATGCCGATCCGCTGGGGATGGCGGCAAGCACGGTGAAGCCGCTGTCGATCTTCATCGCCGCGCTCGGACTCGCCCTCTTCGCCATCGCACTCGCGGGAACGGTCTACCAGCTCTTCGCCGCTCCGCCGCAGGAGCCGATCTCCGGTGCCTTTGCTGACTACCCGGTCATCGAAGCCACATTCATGTCACTGCTCTTCGCCCTGGTCGGTCTCGGAGCGGTGCTGTTCCCCTTCGCGGTGCGCAAGGTGCTGAGCACCCCGGTCGACGCGCAAGTCGGTGGAGCTGCGATCTCCGTGACCGGCGTGGTCTGGACGATCACCGGAATCGTGTTCGTCCTCTTCGGCGCGATGAACTTCTACACACACATCGGACTGATCGTCAACACGATGTGATCAGCCGCAGCGGCTCAGACCGCTGCTTGGTAGAAGTACGTGGTGCGTTCGGCGATGAGGCCCTCGGTGTCGAAGAGGAAGAAGTCCGCGAAGCCCACCGAGGCCTCTGAGCCGTCCTTGAGACGACCGCTGAAGACACCGCGACTGGAAGCGCGATCACCGTCGACGAGGATCTCCTGCAGCGAATGCGCACCGGACTCGATGACGCGTTCGCCATGGTAGAAGTCGGTGATCTGCCGGCCGACCATCGTCGGATAGCCTGGCCGATCATAGCTGGCGTCCGCGGCGAACAGCACCGAGGTGGCGTCCGCATCTCCGGCATCGACGGTGGTGTAGTAGCGCTTCACGAGTTCAGTCACACTGGCCATGGCACTACCGTAACAGTGACTCATGTCATAGTCGGGCCGGCCCTTGGTCCTCGCTGGCCCGCCGGGTCTCCCTTCGTCGCCGACGGCGACCTCATTTCGCATATCTGTCCCTCATCGGGTTAGTATCGACCTGCTAATGATAACGAGTCTCACTAACTAGAGAGTGCGAATAATGAAACGACACCACACGATGCTCGGATCGGCGGTGGTCGCCTCTGCACTGCTGCTCACCGGCTGCCAAGCCGGCGACGACGCCACCGACTATGACGCGGGCAGTTCGGACAAGAAGACCGCAGGCGCCGCAGACGACAAGGAGGACACAGGGCACGCCCAGGAGCTCGCCGCCGCCCAGCCGCGGCTCGTGACAACCTACGACGGCGGGATCCTCACTCTCGATGCGACGACTCTCGACGTCATCGACGATACGAAGCTCGAAGGCTTCAACCGCCTCAATCCCGTCGGTGACGGCCGCCACCTCATGGTCTCCGTCGCCGAAGGCTTCCGCCTCTTCGACGCCGGAGTCTGGACCCAGCCCCACGGCGACCACACCCACAGCTACGCCGCCGACCCGCAGCTCACCGACACCGTCTTCAACACCGAACTGCCCGGACACGTCGTCAACCACGGCGAGGCCACCGTGCTCTTCGGTGACGGCGACGGCAAGATCCAGACCTTCGACACCGAGGACTTCTCCGACGGCGCCCCGAAGCCCCAGGTCGCCGAGGTCGACGAACCCCACCACGGTGTCGCCGTGAAACTTGCTGACGGGTCGATGCTGCACACCGTCGGAACCGAGGACGAACGCTCGGGTGCGAAAGTCGTCGACAGCTCCGGCAAAGAGATCGCGAGCAGCGACGAGTGCCCCGGAGTCCACGGCGAAGCCGCTGCGAAGGACGAGGTCATCGCGCTCGGCTGCGAGGACGGAATCCTGCTGTACAAGGAGGGGAAGTTCGAGAAGATCGACGCTCCCGACTCCTTCGGTCGCATCGGCAACCAGTCCGGAAGCGACGAATCGCAGTACATCCTCGGCGATTACAAGGTCGACGAAGATGCCGAGCTCGAACGTCCCGAACGGGTGAGCGTCACGGATACGAAGACAGGCAAGCTCTCGCTCGTCGACCTCGGCGCCTCCTACAGCTTCCGGTCACTGGGCCGCGGACCAGAAGGGGAGGGCGTCGTCCTGTCCACGGATGGGAAGCTGAAGATCATCGACCCCGCGACCGCCTCGGTGACGGAGGAGTACCCGGTCATCGACGAATGGGAAGAGCCCGTCGAGTGGCAGAAGGCCCGCCCGACGCTCTTCGTCCAGGGCGAGGTCGCCTACGTCAGCGATCCGGCGGAGAAGTCGATCCACATCGTCGATCTCGAATCCGGTGAGGTGATGGCCGAGAAATCGCTGCCGCACGCACCGAACGAACTCACCGGCGTCACCGGCTGAGGGATCGGGACGAACCCGACCGGCGGAACAGGCCCGACGGGCGGAACAGGCCCGACCGGCGGGTCAGGCCCGACCGGCGGAACGGCCTCGACCGGCGGTGTCCCTGGACACGCAGCCGGTCGGGTCGGCCGCCTCGGTGGTGGCTGGGAATCTGCCCAGGAGGTGAGACCGCCGTTGCCGACGCCGGGGTTCGGCCATAGCGTGGGGGTTGGACCTGCGATCACACCATCGGTGATCGCCTCAACCCCGTCGAAGTGAAAGAGGACAGCCATGACCACCATGTATCGCGTCACCGACCCGGCGACCGGCCAAGTCGCCGAAGAATTCCCCACCGCCACCGATGCCGAGATCCTCGCCGCCCTCGATCGTTCGGCGACGACATTCGACGAGTGGAGCCGGACCACGGTCGCCGAGCGCGCCGCCATCCTCACGCGCGTGTCCGAGATCTACGCCGAGCGCGCCGAGGAGCTCGCCGAAGTCATCAAGCTCGAAATGGGCAAGTCCGTGCCCGAGGGCAAGGGCGAGGTCCAGCTGAGCTCGATGATCTACAAGTACTTCGCCGACAACGCCGAAGCCTTCATGGCCGACGAACCCCTGCGCGGACCCAAGGACGCCACCGCCATGATCCGCCGCAAGCCCGTCGGCTCGCTGCTGGGCATCATGCCGTGGAACTTCCCCTACTACCAGGTCGCCCGCTTCGCCGCCCCGAACCTGGCCCTGGGCAACACGATCCTGCTCAAGCACGCCCCGCAGTGCCCCCGCTCGGCACAGATCATGGAAGAGATCTTCATCGAGGCAGGCCTGCCCGAAGGTGCGTACATCAACATCTACGCCAGCAACGAGCAGGTCGCCGACATCATCCTGCCCGACCCGCGCAACCACGGAGTGTCCCTGACCGGATCCGAACGCGCCGGTGCCGCCGTCGCTGCCGAGGCCGGAAAGAACCTCAAGAAGGTCGTGCTCGAACTCGGCGGATCCGACCCGTACATCCTGCTCGACACGGACGACGTCCAGAAGTCCGCGAAGACGTTCTTCAACACCCGCATGGGCAACACCGGCCAGGCCTGCAACTCGCCCAAGCGGATGATCGTCATGGACGACATCTACGACGACTTCGTCTCCTCCATCACCGAGGCGGCCAAGAAGAACACCCCCGCCGTTCCCGGCGAGGAAGGCTCCCGACTGTCCCCGCTGTCGTCGGTCGCCGCCGCCGACCGCTTCGTCGAGCAGGTCCAGGACACCGTCAGTGAGGGCGCGACCCTGCTGGCCGGCGGTAAGAAGTACGACGGCGGCGGAGCCTACGTCGAACCCGTCGTCCTCACCGATGTGCAGAAGGGCATGCGCGGATACTACGAAGAGCTCTTCGGACCCGCCGTCATCGTCTACAAGGTCAGCAGCGAGGAAGAAGCCGTCGAGCTCGCCAACGACACCCCCTTCGGCCTGGGCGCCGCCGTGTTCTCCACCGACATCGCCCGTGCCGAACGCGTCGGCGACCAGATCGACTCCGGCATGGTCTTCCTCAACGCTCCGGAGGGCAGCCGCGAATTCCTGCCCTTCGGCGGAGTCAAGCGCTCCGGTGTCGGCCGGGAACTCGGTCCGCTGGCGATGGACGAGTTCGTCAACAAGCAGCTCGTGTACAAACAGGACTGATCGGTACGCGCGGAGCCCGAGAATCCGGGTTCCGATCGTGACCGGGTTGTGATCGCGCTCAGGGCGCTGTCTCTTACAGGGACAGCGCCCTGATTGTATGCTGAGACCACGCACAGCCAATTCTCATAATTCTCAGCGGGAGGTCTTCCCATGTCGGCACCGAAGCCGTCGACCCAGGTCAACGCCGCAGCCTCAAAAGGGATCATGCGGCCGGTCAACCGATTCCTCGAACAGTGGATTCCCTCGGCCCTGACCTTCGCCATCGTCCTCACCCTCATCGTCGCCGTCCTAGCGTTCATCTTCACCGACGCCGGACCCACGGACGTCGTCACCGGCTGGGGTGAGGGTCTGGCCGGTCTGCTCGAGTTCATGACGCAGATGTGCCTGATCCTCCTGCTCGGCCACATCCTCGCCAACACCGGACCCGTGCGGAAGCTGCTGGCCTGGCTCGCTCGCGTTCCCGGAAACGCCACCTTCGCCTATGTCTTCGTCTTCGTCGTCGCCGCCCTCGCCAGCCTCATCACCTGGGGCCTCGGTCTCGTCGTCGGCGCCCTGCTCGCCCGTGAGATCGCCGTGCAGTCACGCGAACGCGGAATCAAGGTCCACTTCCCGCTGCTCGTCGCCGCCGGCTACTCCGGATTCGTCGTCTGGCACATGGGGTATTCGGGATCGGGTCCGCTGACCGCGGCCACTCCGGACTCCTTCCTCTCCGAATCCCTCGGCGGGAAGACGGTCCCGGTGTCGGAGACGATCTTCGCCGGCTGGAACCTGCTGGCCATCGCCGGCGTCATCATCGTCTGCGCGCTCCTCTTCTTACTCGTCGCACCCAAGGCCGGCGCCACCGTCTACGAACTCCCCGCCGCGGTGAGTTCGGAGGGGCAGAGCGAGGTCGACGAGGAGGTCGTCACACCGGCCGACCGGATCGACGCCTCACGCATCCTTACTCTGGTCGTCGGGCTCGCTCTCGTCGCCTATCTCATCATCCACTTCGCCCAAGGCGGGGGACTGACGCTCGACATCGTCAATTGGTCGTTCCTCGCGCTCATCCTCCTGCTCGTGCGCAACCCGTTCGAGCTCATCCACCTGACGAAGGAGGCGGCGTCGAACGTCGGCGAGATCCTCCTGCAGTTCCCGCTCTACGCCGGAATCCTCGGCATCATGTCCTCGACCGGACTCATCGCCGTGTTCTCCGATGCCTTCGTCTCGATCTCGAACACCACGACCTTCGGCGTCCTTGCGCTGCTCTCGGCCGGACTCGTCAACTTCTTCGTGCCTTCCGGCGGCGGACAGTTCGCCGTGCAGGGCCCGATCATGCTCGACGCGGCCAACCAACTCGGCGTCGACCCGTCGATCGCGATCATGGCCGTGTCCTACGGCGACCAGTGGACGAACATGCTCCAGCCCTTCTGGGCGCTGCCGGTGCTCGCGATCGCCGGGCTGAAGATGCGCGACATCCTCGGCTACACCGTCATCACATTCCTCGGCTCAGGGGTGGTGATGGCTGCCGCGCTGCTCCTCGTCTCCCTCTGAGACTCGATGAACGTTCCGCCGAGGCGGTTGGGACTTGACCGACGATGACCCGGTCGGTGAAGCCCCACCTCGGCGAGGGTGAGTCGCTGATCTGCAGATTCGCGTGGCATCACAGGATAAGTGACCGGAAGTGTCTATGTGGTAACCTCCGTTGTTGGCCGTCCCCGGGGATCCGGGGGATCGGCGATGACGGAAATTCTTGAAGCAACAGCCGTTGATCATGCTCGGTTGAGCACCCTGTTCGACCGGGTCCGATGCCACGACGCAACAGCGTCCGGATAAGGAGCACAACCATGTCAGCATCAGTCGACACCCCGCCGGGTGAACCGAAGGGAGAGGCGAAGGGCAAGGTGAAGCCGTCGCTGCCTCCAGTGAATAAGAAGGTGTTCCTGGCGGCAGCACTGGTGGCGCTCGCCATCACCGTATGGGCCCTCATCTCACCGACCAACGCCGAGACGGTCCTCGGTGCAGTCGTCGGCTGGACCTCCGATTGGTTCGGCTGGTTCTACGTCCTCCTCGTCCTCGCTGTTCTCGTCTTCGTCATCTACTTGGCGGCCTCCCGCTACGGAAACACGAAGCTCGGCCCCGAACACTCGAAACCCGAATTCGGCCTCGTCGCCTGGGCGTCCATGCTCTTCGCCGCCGGCATCAGCACCGACCTCATGTTCTTCGCCGTGGCCGAACCGGTCACGATGTACCTCACCCCGCCGAGCACCGAAGCCGAAACTGTGGACGCGGCCCGCGAATCCACTGTGTGGGCGCTCTTTCACTACGGTCTGAGCGGCTGGGGACTCTACGCACTCATGGGTATGGCCCTGGCCTACTTCGCCTACCGGATGAATATGCCGCTGGCGATCCGCTCGGCGCTGGCCCCGATCTTCGGCAAGCGCGTCCATGGTGCTCTGGGTGAGACGGTCGACCTCGCCGCCCTGCTGGGCACGATCTTCGGTGTGGCCACCTCGTTGGGCATCGGCGTCGTCATGGTCAACGTCGGCCTCAACACTGTCCTCGGAATACCCATCGGCGTCGGCACCCAGGTCGGCATCGTCGTCGTCGGAGTCGGTGTCGCCACGCTCTCGGCAGTCTCAGGTGTGGACAAGGGAATCAAGTTCCTCTCCATCCTCAACGTCGTCCTCGCGATCGCTTTGAGCCTCTGGGTGCTCGTGGCCGGAAACACGAAGTTCCTGCTCAACGCCTTCGTCCTCAATGTCACGGACTTCGTCCGCCTGTTTCCGAACATGGCAGGACAGACCTTCGCCTTCGAAGACACCGGAACATGGATGACCGACTGGACCCTGTTCTTCTGGGCTTGGTGGATCGCCTTCGCGTCGTTCGTCGGACTCTTCCTCGCCCGCATCTCCCGCGGACGCACCATCCGCCAGTTCGTGCTGGGCACCCTGACGATTCCGTTCATCTACATCTTCATGTGGATCTCGATCTACGGAAACTCGGCCCTGGACATCATCCGCAGCGGAGACAAGAAGTTCGGTGAGTCGGTCATGCTCAGTCCTGAGGGCGGGTTCTACGACCTGCTCTCACGCTACCCGGCCTTCGCCTTCATCGCCGCTCTGGCCACGATCACGGCGCTGCTGTTCTACGTCACCACAGCGGACTCCGCGGCCCTGGTCATGGCGAACCTGTCGTCGAACCTGCGCAATCCCGCCGAAGACGGACGCGCCGGACTGCGCATCTTCTGGGCCCTGTCGACCGGAGCCCTGACGGTGGCGATGCTGCTCGTCGGAGGCATCGGCGCGCTGCAGAACGCGACGGTGATCATGGGCCTGCCCTTCGCCTTCGTCGTTATCCTCGTCATGATCGGCCTGTACAAGGCCCTGCGAGTCGAGGCGAACCGCGTCGACAGCGTCGATACGACCCTGCCCGGCTCGTTGGCCCGTCGCTCCCGCGGTCCCGGCCACGAGACTTGGCAGCGTCAGCTCGGGCGGGTGCTGTCCTTCCCGAACAAGGCGCGTGCCGAGGAGTTCGAGCAGAAGGTCCTCATCCCCACCCTCCACGAGGTGGCCGAAGAGATGGAGGGCCGCGGAATCTCGTCACGCTGCGGTCGCGTCGACTCCGAAGGCGTGTTCGTCGACGACGGCGAACTCTTCCAGTTCGAGGTCGACGGAGACGGGGAATACCCGTTCCGCTATCAGGTGTGGCCGCACAAGGTCAGTGTGCCGTCATTCGGCGGAATGGTCCCCCGCGGAACCGGCGAGGACTACTACCGGATGGAGGTCTACCTCGACGGCGGCACCGGTCAGGGCTACGACATCATGGGCTTCTCGAAGGAGCAGATCATCGATGACGTGCTCGACCAGTACGAACGTCACGTCGAATTCCTCCAACTCCAGGAGAACATCACCCACCGCGATGACTGAATCGCGATGTCCGGATGACTGATTCCGGCGGGTGAGTGCGGCGCCCGGGATCCCTGGCCTGTTGGTCGGAGATCCCGGGCGCCGTCATTTCTCGCACCGAGAATGCGTCGATCTCAAGCGCCGAGGCCGACGGACGCTGCGTGGTGGGCTCGGGGGGGCGGCCAGGTGATCACCCTGCCGTCACGGTGCGCAGGGTCCGGGCGACGGACAGAGCCGTCAGCCCGCTGGTGGCAGGGTTCTCCGGGCTCGGTGTCGACCGGATTTCGAAGGCGAATTCCCCTGCGGACCCGGACGCCCGGATTCGGTGGGCGGACTGGGTCTGACCGGCGACCGCCTGGAGCACGACCCGCACCCGCTCCAACGAGGCACCGAGCAAGTCGGCATCGGTGCGTTCAGGTGCGGAATCGGTCGACGCCGCGCCGGCTCCTGAGTCTGAGGCCGCTGCAGCACGACTCAGTCCGCGGGTGGCCCAAGCGAGGGCGACGGCGATATTGACATTGGCGGGGAACTTCTCGATCGCCTCGGCGGGATTGCCCTCGAACACCGTCAGAGGGCCGTCCTCGGGGCGGAGGCCGCGCAGACGCTCGGCTTCGGGCTCAGACATCCACGGTCGGATGAGTCCGCTCGCCTCCTTCGAGGTGCTGATTTCGACGCTGTCGAGGCCATCGGCCTGAGCCGCCGCCTCGAGCACATCGAGTCCGCCGATCGCCCCATTGGTCACATGCAGGCGGCCGGGTCCGGCGAGCAGACCCGCGCGGGTGTCGGGATCGGCCATGGCTCCGACACTGGTGAGCACGAATGGGCGACCGGCCGCGATGACGGCGGGGCCGAATCGGGCGGCGGCGGGAACCCCGGCGCATTCAACGATGACATCGAAGCGGTCGAACATCCTCGGCGACGGTGATTGCGTCGATGACGCAGCAGACAACGATGGGGCCGGTTCGTGAACTGGGGTGGTGAGCGTAGGGAGGTCGACCACCTCGGCGCCGTGATTCGGGCGACCTCTGTGGTTGGCTCGATCCGAGACCAGGGCGGTCAGGTTGAACGCCCCGGACTCGAGCTCGGGAGAGAGCAGCCGGGCGACGTGACGGCCGATGGCACCGAAGCCGAGGAGGAGCACCGAAGTCATGGCCGCACCCTATCGGAGACATCTGACACGGGGCTGGACCGTTGCCGCAGGAGGCCGGAGCGTGGGGGTGCGCGGGCAATGTCAGTGCGACGCGATACGGTTGCAGGATGGACGACGAATCACAGCCGAGCGCATCCGTAGGAGCCGTCACCGGCGACGACGGACTTGCCCGCACCCCGTGGGCGTACGGTGACCCGATGCTGCTGGACTACTACGACAGCGAGTGGGGTCTGCCCATCCACGACGAGGCGGGGCTGTTCGAGCGGATGAGCCTCGAGGGATTCCAGGCAGGCCTGTCGTGGCTGACGATTCTGAAGAAGCGGGATCGGTTCCGTGAGGTCTTCGCCGGATTCGATCCCGACGCCGTGGCCCGCTTCGGCGACAGCGAGATCGAGCAGCTGCTGACCGATCCCGGGATCATCCGCCACCGCGGCAAGATCGAAGCCTGCATCAACAATGCCGCTCGCGTAATCGAACTGCGTGAAGACGGCGGACTCGATGCGTTCCTGTGGTCGTTCCAGCCTGCGCAGACCCCGCGACCGCGCACCAATGCCGAGATCCCGACGACCGGACCGGAATCCGTGGCGCTGTCGAAGGCGCTGAAGAAGAAGGGGTTCCGCTTCGTGGGACCGACGACGATGTATGCGCTGATGGAGGCCATCGGCATGGTCGATACGCACCTGCTCGATTCCCACCGCCGAGGAGCGTCCGGAGTGTGGTCGGAATGAATGACATCCGCGTCTCCGCACTCGTCCTCCTCCACCCGCAACGCCGGGAACTGCTCATGGTGCGCAAGGCCGGGACCAGTTCCTTCATGCTGCCCGGCGGCAAACCCGAAGAGGGGGAGACCGCTGAGGACACCATCGTCCGTGAGATCGCCGAGGAGCTTGGACTCGATCTGGACCGTCACCGACTGCACGCTTTGGGCACGTTTGCTGCCGCGGCGGCTAACGAAGCCGATCACCGTGTCATCGGCGACGTGTTCTGCTATGACGGTCTGCCGGCAGCACTCGATGTGGAGAACATCGCGCATCTGGCCGAGATCGCCGAAGCCGGATGGTTTCCCATCGACCCGCTGCCCGCGGACACCGGTATCCGCCAATTCGCGCCACTGACCCGCAACGAGGTCATCCCGGCGCTGCAGGCCGCGGGGAGATCGGTTGGTTGACCGAGTGAAGCGCCGTCGTCTTGCGCGGTGCGATGCTGCTTTCACGCTGGGCAGCGCTGGTCTCATGCGGTGCGACGCTGGAACCCGAGGTCGAGGGTGAACAGGTGCAGGGAATGCACCACGGTGATCGCGGCGATGAGGAAGCTCAGCGAGATGTCGATGATGCCGAAGATCGTCAGCGCCGGTGGGCTGACATAGCCGGGTGCCTGCAGAAGGGTGCAGCCGATGACGATCGCGCCGGTGAGAATCGCGATCAGAACGGCGATTGTCGTGCGACCCACCGCTGCCAGGCACAGCAGCCCGGTGGTGAACAGCAGAGCGAAGAGCGCGAAGACGTCGACTCCCCGTCCGATGCTGAGGACTTCCTGCCACAGGTTCCCGTATGTGACCGAACTGTCCGGTTCGGGGGAGTAGTAGGGGAAGAACGAAGCGGCGATCACCAGCACCACCAGCGGCCCATAGAGGCGGGCATAGGTGATGTTCGTGCGGCGGATGCGCTCGGCGAGGACGTCAGCGCTGCGGAGATTTCCGGTCGTCATCGACCGTCCGTCATCTGTTGCTGTCACTGCGGCCCGCCGTCGGAATCGAGGATGGCGGTACGAGGACTCGTTGCTGTGCCGAAGCACGGCAGAAGCATCTCATTTCTCCGATCAGAGGATTAGGGATTGTGGTCGGCGGCGGCCCGAATGGATTAGTCGCCATCAAGCGAACCGATACCTGAAACGTATCCAGGAAAGTTACCGCTCGGTGTTCTCGGGCGACAAGGAATGGACATGACTCACGGGTCATGCCCGCGAAATTTCACATATTCGCACAAAGGCTTTTATGTCGGGTTGTGACCTTATCCCTATTTCGCTGCTCGGGGAGCCGCATTCTTCGCTCGGGAAGGTGCGAGGTCGGGTGCCGCATGGCCCTCGGCAGCCCGACCGAGCTGGACCGAGAGTCGGTGGAGGCATTCGCGGAGGTCGGGACTGTCGATGACGGTGAAGTCGGTGTCCAAGCGCGCCAGGGCCAGGGCCATCGTGGTGAGGCTCTGGCCGCCGACGGTGACGAGACAGCGGTCGTCCTCGAGTGCTTCGACAGTGCCTTCGGCGGACGCGAGCTTCTTCATCACTGTGGGCGCCGGTGCATCGACGATGACTTGGGCCGAATGCCGCCACCTGGGTTCCGTGGCGTGTCGTTCGACGAATTCTCCGATGTCGTCGGCCGGCAGCGGACGTGGAGTGAAGCTGCGGCCGCTCGGGGTCTTCGGCACGATGCGTTCTGCGCTGAAGACTCGCCAGTCCTCAGCCTGGGGTTCGAAGGCCAGCAGGTGCCAGCGGTGCTGACGATTGACGAGTCGGTAGGCTTCGACTTCCAGATGGACCTCGTGTGCCGAGGTGCTGCTCGGGTCGTTCGGTAGGAGAGAGTCGCCGGTGTCTGGGTCGGCTGTAACTGGGCTGGTGGCGCATGAGTCGCCTGTGCCGCCGGGTGAGCGGTCGGACGGTTCACCGAGATACGTGAAGCGCAGGCGTTCGTGTCGGCGACAGTGGTCGATGAGAGTGACGATGAGGTTGGGGTCGACAATCGGCATCGGCTGATTGCCGACGACCGGGACAGTGAAGTGCGCGAGGCTCTGCACCCGTGTCCGGACTGCGGTGGGGAGAATGGTCTCGAGCTTCGCCAGTGCCAGTGCCGAAGTCTCTTCCATTCCGCCGATGATGCAGCTCAGCCCCGAGTGGAGGCCGACGGCGACCGCCACCGCTTCATCGGCGTCGAACATGAGCGGCGGGATGCCCACGCCGTTGGAGGAGAGACGATATCCGCCCTCGTTTCCGCGTGTGCCGTCGATCGAATAGCCGATATCGCGGAGCGTGCCGATATCGTTCCGGATGGTCCGCGGGCTCACTCCCAGGCGATCTGCCAATTCGGTTCCCGACCAGGTTCGGGGCACCATCAACAGTGACAATAACCCGAGCAGCCGTGCTGCAGTCTGTGACATCTCTGCGTCTTCTGTCGTTTAGGAAGACCTCCTGCCTGAACTCAGAATAGCATTATGCAAATCGTTCCGGGGCAGAGCGAAAACAAAGAAGTGGCTTCCCCGAATTCGGAGGAACTAACAAAATTGATGCACGATCAGCAGAATATTCAGAGCATTCCTTCCACAGAGACAACTGAAGCAGAATTCGACGTCGATGACTATCTCGAGTTGTATTCGTCGGCACGGAAGAAGGACAAAGGGTGGATCCTCGACGAGGTCATGATCCTCACCGGTTGGTCACGTGACCATGCGCGGCGCCGCCTGGCGGCCTTCCGCATCGGAGAAGATGATGCCTACGACGATCCGCCCGCCGACCAGCCGTCGTCGAGGTGCTGCAAATACTCACCCGAATCGCGAGCACTCCTCGTCCGGATCTGGGAGTGGTCGGGGTTCCAGAGTGGAAAGTACCTGGCCGCTGTGATGCCGCAGCTGCTCGATGCGGCCGAGCGACACGGCGCCCTGGTGCCCGACCGCGACGGTTACAGCCTCAAGGTCCGGTCCGAGCTGCTCGCCGTCAGTCCGGCGTCGATCGACCGGTATCTGCGCACCGCGCGAGCCGAGGACTTCCGAGATCGTCGAGTGTCGACGAAACGATTCACCAGTCCCAGCGAAGACTTCCTCGACTTCGCTTCGGGGCCGAACGAGCACGAACCCGGATACTTCCTCGTCGACACCATCGCCCACGCAGGACCGACCCGAGCCTCGAACTGTGTGTTCACGATCAGCGCCTCCTGCCTGCACACCGGTTGGGTCTTCACCCACAGCCTCGCCGACAACGCTCCGGACACCATGGTGGACGTGCTGCAGTGGTCGCTCGATGAGGTGCAGGGGATTCCCTTCTGGGTCAATGCCATCGAGCTGAGCAATGCCGATGACACCGTCCACGAGGCGACCGACCGGTGGGCGCGGGGACTGGATATCCATTTCAGTCCGGTGCTCAAAGATCTCCGCCGCGATCGGCTTCCGGAAGCCTCGCGGCATCAGCATCTCGTCCATGAGTACGGCAATATCCGCCGCTATGACACCGAAGAGGCCCGGTCTGCACTCAACGGACTTTGGCGCGCGGTCGATGACCGGCTCAACTACTTCACTCCCACGCGCAAACCGGCTGGCTGGGCCGATGACGGTGACGGCGACCAGCGGCGAATCTACGACGAACCGCGCACACCGTTCGAACGTCTGCGCGCAGCGGGAGTCATGTCACCGACGCAGGAGGACGAGCTCACCCAGTATGCGGATGGTCTCGACCCGGCCCGACTGACCGAGGAGATCGTGTTCTGGCAGAGGCGTCTGCAGGAGCTGGCCGCCTGAGAGAGTTCCGTTCCCACGCCGCCGGCAGAGCATCGTGTCCGCTGGCTGTCGGCAGATCCGCCCCGTGGGGGTGAAGACTTAGTCTCGTTCCTGCCGCGAATAGGCGATGAGCGCCCGGTACAGGTCGATCGGGGCGCAGTTGGCGCCCTTGGCCAGGGACTTCATGAGTTTGCGGTAGGTCTGATAGTCCATCTGCGCCGGATTGTCCGTGGGCACGAGAGCGAAATCGTGCAGAACGGTCAGCGCCCGGGAATCCATGATGGAGAACTTCTTGGGATTGACCACGGTGAGCAGGGTGCTGGCCATCGGAATTCCCACTCCGGGCAGCATCTGCAGCAAAGGCAGACGGAAGCGGTTGGGTGTGTCATCGTCGAGCGCGACGCCGGTGACGAAGTCGATGTCATCGGACGAGATCTCCTCGAGGCTCGGCAGAACTCCGATGGCCTTCCACTCGGCGACCTTGAGGAAATGCTTGCGTTTGAACGATTCGCGGACCTTCGTCTTCGGGCCGATATCACTGAGGATCTCCGACTCGAGGTCCGTGAGGGCATAGAGCGGTTCGAATTTGAGGACGAATGCGGTGTCGATGGTGCCACTGGGAGCGTCGCGTTTGAGGTCCGAGCCGAGTTCCGATGAGTTCATGGACCGATGGTAGGCGATCATTCTGACGTGGAGGTGAACACTTCTGCACCAGATGGACGGCAGATGGTGCGGGCACGGCAGATGCAGTGCCGATGTCGTAACCTCGGACTATGGACCCCGAACATCCGTCTCAGGCGACGTACACCCCGGCTCTGTTGGGTCTGGTGTGGACGGCGATGTTCGGGTTCTCCGCCTTCTTCTTCAGCTATTCGACGATGGTGACGATTGCGGCGACGGACGGACTGTCGACCGTCACCGGCGGGTCCGTGCTGACGACGATGATGATCGGTGTCATCGTCGCCCAGCCCTTCGCCCCGTGGGCCGGTCGCGTCTTCGGTTTCAAGGCCTCGCTCATGCTGGCTCTAGTCCTGCAGTTCCTCGGCCAGCTCCTCGGACTCTTCGTCACCCCGCCCCTGTTGGCACTCGTCCTCGCCGGACTCTGCGGAGGCGTCGGGTTCGGGCTCTTCGTCGTCCTCGCCAATGCCGCGGTCCCAGGAACGACCGCGCCGGGACGGACCGGCAAGGCGCTGGGCTTCTTCGGTGGGATCACTTCCCTGGCCGCGGCCGTCGGAGCTCCGCTGGGGCTGTGGTTGGTTGAGACGATCCCGATCTGGACCTTCCGCATCATCGTCTGCGCCTGTCTCCTCCTGGCCATTCCCACTGTGCTCAAATACGTACCCGGTCGGCCGCCTCGGCGTGGGAATGACGATTCGGGAGCATCGCCGAGCGGCAACGAGACGGTCGGGGTTCGGTCCGGACGCAACGAGAAGCGGAGCCTCCGAAAAGCAGGACGCTGGGCGGGGGAAGCGCTCGGGCTCGTCCTCATGCTCTCTCCGTTCCTCGTCGGCATGATCGTCTTCGGGATCATCGTCGGCTTCGGTCCGGGCGAGGACGTCGCCGTAGCGGCACTGTTCATCGCCGGGATGCAGATCTCGGCGGTCATCGGACGCTTCGTCGTCGGGGCCGTTTCGGACAGCTTCCCGCCGTTCGCCCTCAACATCTTGGGCCTCGTCCTGACGGCGATCGGGCTGGTCTGCGCTGTCGTCTCCTACGGTGGGACGCTGTTCGCCTCGATGCTCGTCATCGGACTGGGATTGGGCGCCATGCAGTCGGCAAGTCTCGTCATGGCCTTCGCCGCGGTCAGTTCGCCGAGCCGGGCCAGCGTCGCATGGAATATGAACTTCGACATCGGGCTGGCCGTCGCAGGTGTGGTCGGCGGGCTCGGTTTCACCTATCTCGGGTCGTCGTCGACCTTCTTGGTGTGTGCTCTGCTTCTGCTGTTCACCGGTGCCCTGTCGTGGATCGCGCGGACTCTGCAGAGGCGGAACAACGGGCACGGCTGAGCTGTCAGTGCGGGCACGGCTGAGCTGTCAGTGCGGGCGCTGCTGACCCGGAGACTGCGGGGTGCGACTGAGCCTGTGGTTGAAGGGCAGGGCTGGATCGTCAGTGCGGGGACTCCTCATCGAGCTGCGCGAGCAGTCCGACGGCCGCACGTGTGTACTCACCGATCCAGCGATCATGGATCCGTTTGATCGGGAGCGGTGCCAGAGCCAGCAGTCGGGTGCGTCCTTCCTTGCGGCCGGTGACCAGCTCAGCGCCCTCGAGCACTCGAATATGCTGCAGCACAGTCGTGCGATCGAGGTCGGGAAACGCCTCGCAGACCTCACCGGTCGTCCGCGGTCGAGTCCGCAGCAGGTCGAGGACGCGTCGGCGGTTGGGGTTGGCCAGGGCCTTGAAGACCGCATCGTCGGATTCATCCGAGCCTGTTCCCAACTCCCGTGACATGTGGTAAAAATATCACATGACAGATGAGCAGAGCACCCAGAACACACCCGTCGAGCAGAACGATCAGTCCCGTCCATTGGAGGAGCTGTCCTTCACGGTCACCGGCTACATCTCGAAGACTCCTCATGAGACCTATGAGGCGGTCGCTGATCCCGAGCAGCTCTCGCATTACTTCACGACCGGCGGCGCCCGCGGCCGTTTGGAGGCCGGGGCCGACGTGACATGGGACTTCGCTGACTTCCCGGGTCGATTCCCAGTCGAAGTCGTCGAGAACTTCCAGGACGAGAAGATCGTCATCCGCTGGGAGGGTTCCGACGATTCCGTGGAGAGTGACACGACAACGACCTTCGAGTTCACTCCCGTCGATGACGGTGCGCGGACGCTCGTGACGATCACGGAGAAGTCCTGGAAGCTCACCGAGGGCGGAGCTCAGGGCGCCTTCGGCAACTGCATGGGCTGGACCGGAATGCTCTCGGCTCTCAAGGTTTGGATCGAGCACGGAATCAACCTCCGCGAGGGCTACTACAAATAAGCCCGGGACGTCAGCGCCCGGACGGTCCCGCCGCAGAGTCCGATGTCGTCACAGTGCCCGACGTGCGCTGCCTTCGTGCTCCCCGTTGTGCCCGGATCTCCGGAATGAGCACTGCGAGGACCGCGGCAAGGAAGACGGCCTGCATTACTGTGCGCGGCACCAGCTGATCGTCCCACGGCAGATTCTCGCCGGTCAGCGCCAGATGCACATTCGCCGGGAACATGAGGATGAGCATCAGCCCCAGCCCGCCGGCCGCCCACGGGCGAGTCGGGCGCAGCAGCAGGCCGAAGGCTCCGAGCAGTTCGAGCACCCCGGTCACGGTGACGAGCGCAGCTGGTGCTGGAAGCCATGGCGGCACCATGTCGATGAGAGCCTCGCGCATGCCGACGAAATGTGAGATGCCGGTGACGATGAACATCACGGCCAGCCCGAACCGGATTGCCACCGGCCATGTACCAAGGCCATGTTCGGCCGCCGCCGAGTTGAAGCGTCCGACGGCGTAGACGGCGAGAGTGGTGATGAGGAGAAAGAGCAAGGGTGCCATGAGAGGCTCCTTCGATGAGCGAGGCCTTGCGGCCGCGACGAATCTTTACAGTGAAAAGATAGATCGCCGACAAGCATCTTGTCAATGAAAAGTTTGCTCCGGTACGATCGGACTGTGACTTATCATCATGGGGATCTGCGTCGAACCCTGTTGGCGGAGACCGCCTCGGCGATTGCCGAAGACGGCGTGGCCAAACTGAGTATGCGTGCGCTGGCGAAGCGGGCCGGCGTCTCCAACGCCGCTCCGACGTATCATTTCGGTGACAAATCCGGTCTGCTCACGGCGCTGGCGACAGAAGGATACGACCGCCTGGCGGAGGCGATGTCCGGAGTCGACGAAGGCGGCGGACTCATCGACCGCGGAGTCGCGTACGTCGAATTCGCGCTCGCCTGCCCATCCCACTTTACGGTGATGTTCCAACCCCGGCTGCTCCACGATGACGACGGCGAACTGACTGCGGCCCGTCAGCGGGCGTGGGCGGCGCTCTCGGTCGGAGTGGCGACGACCAGATCGGGGCCGGACTCCGACTTCGGGGTGGCGGCATGGTCGCTCGTCCACGGATACGCCACTCTGGTGCTCAGCGGAGCAGTGGAGCCCGAAGACGCACTCAGACAGGCGCGCATCGTGGCGGGCCACCTCGTCGAGGGCGCCGACAGGAGCCGCTGAGGGGCTGGGCCGGATCTGTTTATATGGCGGTGAGGCACCTGCGGTGCCCCGGAATCACTTGCCGGTGACCTTCTTCTGCCCCGGTTCGAGTCCGTGGGAGTTCTTGATGAAGAACGCGCCGATGACGCCGAGGATGCCGACGCAGGCGGCGACGAAGAACGCGACGTTCGCGCCGTGGACCAGGCCTGCCATGCCGTAGGTCTCCGGGTTCCGCGCGGCCGAGACCATGATCGTCACGAGCGCCGCGGTGCCGACCGACGCCGCGATCTGGCGCAGCGTGTTGTTCAGGGCAGTGCCGTGGGGGATGAGGTGCGAGGGCAGCTGGTTGAGCGCGGCCGTGGTCACCGGCATCATCACCATGGCGACACCGAACATGCGGATCGTGTTGACGACGGCGAGGTAGACGAACGAGGTGTCCGGTTCCAGCCGCGCGAGGAGGAACGTGGTTCCGGTGAGCAGGACGAAGCCGGCGATCGCGAGCCATTTGGCGCCCACGGCGTCGAACACGCGACCGGTCACCGGCGACATCAGTCCCATCACCGCGGCGCCGGGAAGCAGGACCAGACCCGACTCCATGGCCGAGAAGTCATTCATGTTCTGCATGTACAGCGGCAGGACCATCATGCCGCCGACCATGACGATGAACACGCACATGCCCAGCAGGGTGTTGAGCGTGAACATGCGGTAGCGGAGGATGCGGAACTCGAGGATCGGCTGTTCGAGCTTGAACTGGCGGGTGATGAAGAACGTCAGCGTGATCGCGCCGATGACCAGCGGGATGAGCACCTCGGCGCTAAGCCAGCCGGCGTCACCGGCGGTGCCGAAGCCGAACAGCAGCCCGCCGAAGCCGAGGGTGGAGAGGATGATCGAGAGGACGTCGAGTCGGGGGAAGGTGCGATCGGTGACGTTCTTGAGCAGGAAACAGGCGACGGTGAGATCGATGATCGCGATCGGCAGCATCATGTAGAACAGCGTCTGCCACGGAAGGTGGTCGACGATCCAACCGGATAGGCTGGGGCCGATGGCCGGGGCGAAGGCGATGACGAGGCCGAAGGTGCCCATAGCCGATCCGCGTTTCTCTACGGGGAAGATCGCGAAGAGAATCGTCTGCATGAGCGGCATGATGATGCCGCCGGCTGAGGCTTGGATGACGCGTCCGATGAGCATCACCGGATAGACCGGGGCGATCGCGCAGACGAGGGTGCCGATGATGAACAGGCCCATCGCGGTGAAGAACAAGCCCCTCGTCGTGAACTTCTCGATGAGGAACGCGGTTACCGGAATCATGATGCCGTTGACGAGCATGAAACTTGTCGTCACCCACTGTGCGGCGCCGGAGGTGATGTCGAAGTAGTGCATGAACGCCGGCAGGGCGGTGTTGAGCAGCGTCTGGTTGAGGATGATGACGAATGCTCCGGAGACGAGAACCGCAAGCACGAGGTTCCGGTTGACCGGGGTGCCTTCTGACGGTTCCTTCTGAATGTCGTCTCCGTTCGCCAATGGCATCCCCTCACCTGTTCGTCGTCTGTGTCTCTTTTCGTCTTCCAGCGTCAGCTCGCCCGCGGCGGTGTGCTGAATCGGCCCCTCTTTGCGCCCGGAAATAAATTCCTTGGTTATATAACCGCTTCATGCAGTTTAACCCACCACCCTCGCCGAGGCGGCCCCGGGTCGGTGTGAGATTCGTCGAGTTCATCTCCCGGTTGGGTGACGGACACCCGTCACCGAGGAGCTTTTGTCGCCGGTGAGGAAGATTCCGACCGCGGCCCCACCAAGGGACCGCGGTCGGAATCAAGACGGTCGGCCGCCTCGGTGAGGGATCAGGTCAGGCGGGTGGACGGCGACTGGGTCTTGTTGGGGTCGGTCTCCGGCAGATCGCCGAGGATGTCGTCGATGCGAGTGAGGACGTCCGCGTCGAGGGCGACCCCGGCGGCCTCGGCGTTCGAGGCGATCTGCTCGGGGCGGGAGGCACCGACGAGGGCAGTGGCGACATTGTCGTTGGCGAGCACCCAGGCGATCGCGAGCTGCGCCATCGTGATTCCGAGCTCGTCGGCGATCGGTTCGAGCTTCGCCACGGCCGTGAGCTTGTCGTCGTGAAGATAGCGGCTCCTGATCGATTCAGCGCCGCCGCCGTCCTCATCGGTTGCCCGGGATCCGGCGGGGACCGGCTGGCCGGGCTTGTATTTGCCGGTCAGCGCGCCCTGCGCGATCGGGGACCAGACGATCTGCGAGATGCCGAGTTCCCTCGACGTCGGGACGACCCGTTCCTCGATGACGCGCCAGAGCATGTTGTACTGCGGTTGGTTCGACACGAGCTGGATGCCGAGGTCCTTGGCCAGGTGGTGGGCGGCGCGCAGCTGGTCGGCGTTCCATTCGCTCACGCCGATGTAGAGTGCTTTGCCGGAGCGGACGATGTCGGCGAAGGCCTGCATCGTCTCTTCCAGTGGGGTTTCGTAGTCGTAGCGGTGGGCTTGGTAGAGGTCGACGTAGTCGGTGCCGAGTCGGCGCAGCGAGCCGTTGATCGACTCCATCATGTGCTTGCGCGACAGGCCTGTGTCGTTGTGTCCCTTGGGTCCGGTGGGGAAGTAGACCTTAGTGAAGACTTCGAGCGATTCGCGCCTTTGGCCCTTGAGCGCGTCGCCGAGGACCTGTTCGGCGACGGTGTTCGCATAGACGTCGGCGGTGTCGAAGGTGGAGATGCCCGCGTCGAGGGCGGCGTGCACGCACTTCGTGGCGGTGTCGTTCTCCACCTGCGAGCCGTGCGTGAGCCAGTTGCCGTAGGTGATCTCGGAGATCTTGAGTCCGCTGTTTCCCAGATATCTGTGCTCCATGACCTCAGCCTACGACTGGGCGCGGGAGTGGGGAACCCCTCGCCGAGGCGGGACTCAGTCCACCGGTGAGTGCGCAGCGAGCGCGAGCGGCCGGCCCGTGCGGTCGCGGCCCAGTTCGAGGTGGATAGCCCATGTTCAAACATGGGCTGCTCAACTCAGACTGTGCCGTTACGAGGAGACGTCGAGTCGAATCGCCACAGGGGCCCGGTGCATCCGTCCGTCAGTGCGCCGGGCCGGCGTTCTCCGCGATGTGGCCCTGCAGAGTCGCCGCGAATGCCGCGGAATCGCCGGAGCGCAGATGTGCGACAAGGGCCTCGTGTTCGGCGATGAGTTCGTCCGACCGATCGAGCAGGTGTCGGCTGTTCATGAAAAGGGTGAATCGGTGCCGGTCGGAGAGCAGCGAATACATCTCGAGCATCACCCGGTTGTCCCCTGCCTCGACGAAGCCGCGGTGGAACTCCAGGGTGAGCTCGATGAATCGGGCGACGTCCCCCTCTGCGAAAGCGGCTCGATGCTGCGTGATGAGAGCGCCGAGTTTCTCCGCCAACCGTTTCCGCATGGGTTCGGATGCCCGCTCGACAGCGGTCGTCTCGAGCACATAACGGGCATCGGCGAGCTCGGAGACCGTGCGTTCGTCGATGCCTTGGACGATCGCCCCGCGCTTGGGATAGATGTGGATCCACCCCTCGTCCTGCAATCGGGCCAGAGCCACGCGCACCGGGGTGCGGCTGACGCCGATCTCGGTGGCCAGTGCCGCCTCGCCGAGCATCGTCCCGGGCACGTGAGAGCCGTTGAGGATCTGCCCGCGGATGACCGAATAGGCGCGTTCGGCCGCGCTCATCGATTCCGTCGCCGTTCTCGAGGATCGTGTATTCGTGCTCATTTCCCTGCCCCATCCTGTCTCGTGGCGGCAGCGGGCGGGTCGGCCGCCTCGGCGAGGCCGGCAGTGCGGCGTCCGGGCCAGCTCATCAGCGGGATCGCGCGGATCGAGAATCCGACGGCGATGAGCAGGACGAACGTGGCCATGAGGTTAATCCACAGGAATCCGCCGGCGCCGAGTACAGTCCCGGCCATCGCCGCCATGAGCGCCCCGCCGAGGTTCATCGCCGAATCCGAGGCGCCCTGCAGCGGCACCTTCGCATGTGCCGGCACCGAGGCGGTGAGTAGGGACGAGCCGCCGATGAGGAACATGGACCATCCGATTCCGAGCAGCGACAACGCGGTCGACAGCAGCACCATCGACGACTCCGGGGCCACCGCATCGATGACGCCGAGGACGATCGTGAGAACGAAGATACCGGCCCCACCTGCGATGACGCCGCCCGAACCCCACCGGTCGGCCATCCAGCCGAATACAGGGGACAGGGCGTACATGCCGGCGATGTGGATGCTCACGACGATGCCGATGGCGCCGAGGCTGAACTCCTGGTGATCCATGTGCACCGGGGTCATGACCATGACGTTGGTCATCATCATCTGCCCCGCGATGATTGTGATCATCGCGAACAGCGGCACCGGGCGGGCCAGGGCGAAGCGCAGCGCTTCGCCGAGTTTCATCGGGGGAGGGGCGGTCGCCTCAGTGGTGGTGGACTTGTCGGTCGGGGCGGATTCCTTCGCCGAGGCGGCGCTGTCGTTGACCTCGGCCGTGCCCTCACCGTCGTGGCCGGGATCGTCGACCCTGGGTTCGCTGGGGTGGTCGGTTCCGGCGGCCACCGACTTCGTCAGCGTCGAGGCCGACAGCGTCGCCAGGGCGAACGCCACCATGGAGATGAGGTAGGGCCCGGCCAATCCGTTCATGCCCAGTGTTTCGCCGAGGTGGGCTCCGGGAGCGGTGAAGCTGGGGCCGAGGACGGAGCCGACGGTCGTCGCCCACACCACCAGGGACATCGCTCGGCCTGCGGCGGCCGGGTCGGCAAGGTCGACGGCGGCGTAACGAGCCTGCAGGCCGGAGGCGGTCGAGGATCCGCACATCATCATCCCGAGCATGAACAAGGGCAGGAACTGCAGGGCGACGCCGATGAGGACGACCACGGCGCCGAGCGTGCCGATGCCGAAGCCCAAGGTCAGCGCCTTACGACGACCGGAACGACCGGCGAGCACGGCGAGAGGATAGGCGATGAGGCCGGCGCCGAGAATGACGCTCATCTGCGCGAAACCGGCCATCGAGGTCTGCCCGGTGATTTCCTCGGCGAGCAGTCCGCCGACGGCATACCCGGAGGCGATGCCGGCTCCCGAGAGGAGCTGGGCGGTGATGAGTTTGGCCTGTTCGCGGATGTGGCTGGTCATGGTGGTCTCACGTCGTCGTGGTGGTCAGGACTCACTCACATTAACTTGCATCCATCTTGGATACAAGAGTGAGTCTGGCCGCAGGTGGGACAGACAGGGACGACCGAGGTGGTGGCCGGCCGATGCCCTTCGCCTGACCGCGCGAACCTCAGACTCTTGCGACGGTGAAGTGCCGGTCGCCCTCTGGTGATTCGAGTTCGTCGATGACGGCAGCGGCGAGGTCCTCGGCGCTGATGCGCGCCTGGCCGTCCGCCCCGATGAGCAGGGCTGTCGTTCCGCGCTGGTACTCGCCGAGGCGGTTGCCGGGTTCGAGCACCGCCGGCGGGCTGAGGTAGGTCCAGTGGTCTCCGCCCTGGTTGCGGCAGACGTCGAGCTGGGCGACGCTGGCGGCAGCGAGCTCCTTCCACTCGGCGGCGACGAACTCCGGATCGTCGACTACGAGGATGTCGGCCCGGTTCGGGGAGCGCAGCGGCCCGGCACCGCCGACGATGAGCAGCGGCACCCTTGCGTGAGCGGTCGCTTGCAGCACTTCCTCCGTGATGGAGAGGAACTGCTGTGTCTGACCGGGTGTCGCGCGCACAGTGAGAACGGCTGCGTCGGCACCGCGCAGGGCACGGTCGAGGTCCTGCGAACGACTGGCGTCAATCGCCAGCGGATGCACCTCGGGGCGAGGTGTGTGTTCGGGGTGGCGGGAGGCGGCGATGATGCCATGGCCGCGGTCGCCCGCCTCGGCGACGATGCGGGAGCCGACCATTCCGGTGGTTCCGATGACGGTGATCTTCATACTGCGGGTTCCTTCTCTGTGCGGTTTGATGTGCGTGCACGGTTGAGTGCGGTCGGGGAGAGCTGTCCGCAGGCTAGTGCTGCCAGAGCGAGGACGAATCCGGCGATCTGCGCGAGGTTGAGGCTCTCACCGGCGAAGACGATGCCGAGTCCGGCAGCCACGAGCGGGGAGAGCAGTCCGAGCAGGGCGGTCGCGGTGACCGGCAGGCGTCCGAGGCCGCGAAACCACAGGGTGTAGGCGAGCAGTCCGCCGACGCCGCCCAGCCACAGATAGCCGGCGATGCCCGGGGCGTCGACCTGTGCGGGGACGCCTTCGATGAGCAGGGTGAGCAGGAGGAGGACGAGTCCGCCGGCACTCAGCTGCCAGCTCGCGAACCCGACCGGTCCGATGCCCGGCGGCAGTCCCCATTTCTTGGCGAGGATGACGCCGGTTCCCATCGAGGCGGCACCGAGGATGCCCGCTGCGATGCCGACCAGATCGAAGCCGGCACCGGGGCCGAGGACGACGAGACCGACGCCGGCAACGCCGACGAACCCCCAGCCCAATCGCCACACCGACAGACGCTCACCGAGGACGATGACCGCGAGGACGGTGACGAGGATCGGCTGCGCGGCTCCCAGAGTCGCAGCGACCCCGCCGGGCAGGCGAGCGGCTGCGACGAACAGAAGCGGAAAGAAGATCCCGATGTTGAGGGTCCCGAGCACCACTGCTTTCCACCACCAGGACCCGGTGGGCAGGCGGCGGGCGATGAGGAGACCGATGAGGCCCGCGGGCAGGGCGCGCATGAGCGCGGCGAAGAGCGGGTGGCCCGTCGGCAGGAATTCCGTAGTCACAAGGTACGTCGTGCCCCACACTGCAGGGGCGAGGGCGGTGAGGACGGTGGTGCCGACCCGGGAGCTCGCCGGAGTCGGGGTGGATGGGGTGAGTGTGGTCGTCGTTGTCATGACTCCAGCGTCTGCCTGAATCGTGCCATGAGTCCAACACATAGTTTTCATCGAATCCATGAACTGTCATCATGTATGAATGGAGTTGCAGCAGCTGCGCTATGCCCTCGCCGTCGCCGAGGAGCGGAATTTCACCCGAGCGGCGACGAAGACTCATGTCGTCCAGTCGGCGTTGAGCCATCAGATCAAGGCCCTCGAACGCGAGCTCGGCGTCCGACTCTTCGCCCGGACCAGCCGCAGAGTCGAACTCACCACAGCCGGGCACGCCTTCGTCGCCGGTGCCCGAGCCACCCTCGACGCCGCGGATCGGACCGTCACTGAGGCGGTCGCGGCGACCGGACAGATGCGCGGAAGTCTGAGCGTCGGAGCGATCCCGACGGTGACCCGACTCGACCTCACTGCGGTCCTCGGCCGGTTTCATCGCACGTATCCGCAGGTGAGTATCGGCATGAGCGTGGGAGGCAGTCTCGACTTCATCGAACGGATCCGGACGGGAAGCCTCGATGCGGCGGTCCTCGGACTGCCGGAGGACGTCGAGCCGAAGGGCGTGGCGAGCACCGTCATCGCACAGGAGAGGCTCGTGGCCGTGCTCGGCCCGGGCCATCGGTTCGCCGAACGCCGACGGCTGCGGCTGGCCGATCTCGCCGATGAGGCATTCGTCGACTTCCCCTCCGACAGTCCCGGTCGTTCACAGTCCGATCGGGCCTTCGCCGAGGCGGGATTGACCCGAACGGTTGCGTTCGAATCGATGCTCGTGGACATGATGCTCGACCTCGTCGGGCAGGGGCTTTGTATTGCGCTGCTCGCCCCGGCGGTTGTGCCGGACGGGCGAGAGCTGGCCACTGTGCCCGTGACCGACGGACCTAAGCGCGCGGAATACCTCGCCTGGAGCGAATTCAATCCGAGCCCGGCGGCGTCGGCCTTTGTTGAGTCGGCGTTGGCGAGCCTTGGGGCGGAACAAGGTTGAGGAAGCGACACACTCACAGGCAGGAGCCCGCATGATCAGGCAAGACCGCACCGACGACATTCTTACCGTCACCATCGACAATCCGGGGCAGGCGAATGCGCTCACCGAGGACATGCTCGGACAGCTCATCGACGCCTTCACCGAGGCGGGTGCTCACGAGAGCCTGCGCGCGGTCCTGCTTACCTCGGCCGGCGGACGCGGATTCTCAGCCGGAATGGACACCGCACAATTCGCGCACACGAGTGCGTCGCGGGCGTACGCGACGATCAGCCGCCTCGGCGAGGTGTGCGAAGCGATCAAGGACTGCGCCCTTCCTGTCGCCGCCGCCATCGACGGCTACTGCATCGGCGGGGCCGCCGAGATCGCCGCAGCCGCGGACTTCCGCATCGGCAGCCAGGACTCCTGGTATTCGATGCCCGAGGTGCGCATCGGCATCCCCTCGGTGCTCGAATCGGTCAACCTCCACCGCCTGATGGGCTGGACGAAGGCGACAGAGTTCGTGCTCACCGGCAACTGTTTCTCCGCCGCTGACATGCTCGCCTGCGGCTTCCTCAACGACTCCGTCGACGGGTCGGTCGAGGAGCGCGCACTCGAGCTGCTGCGCGACACCACACGCGCCGATCGGGCCGTCATCGCGCAGCAGAAGCGACTGCTGCGGACGTGGAAGAACACCTTCGAGGCGCAGGCGATTGCCGATAGCAAGAAGGAGTTCGCGCTCGCCTTCGCCGCGAAGAATGAGACTGCCGACCCCGGCTCGGGCGACTCAGCCCCCGAGGGCAAAGTCTAAGGTCGGGCAGAATGGTGGAAACGCTCAACGACTGAGGAAATTGCATGACAGACAACGAGGTCAGCCCGCTTCCCGAGGCTTTCTACCTTCCGCGCGGCGAGGACGAACTCGACTCCACACGTGCGACGACGAGCCCGTGGGATGAGGCGATGCAGCACGGCGGCCCGCCCGCCGCGCTGCTCGCCCGTGCCGTCGAACGAGTCCGTGAGGACGACGCGATGAGCATCGGCCGGCTGACGATCGACATGCTCGGCCCCATCCCGCAGGGTCGCATACGCACCGAGGCGACCATCGTGCGTCCGGGCAAGCGCATCGAACTCGTCGAGGCGAAGCTCTGGGCCGAGGACCGCCTCGCCGTGACCGCGACAGCGTGGAGGATGCGGTCCACCCCGGAATCCAGCGCCGAGGTGGCCTCGACCTTCGACACGTCCGCTGTGCCGGGCCCGCAGGAACAGAAGTACTTCCCCGGCATCAGCCCCGACTGGGGGTATGGCCGTGCCATCGAGTGGCGCTTCGTCTCCGGCGGTCTCCAGGAACTCGGGGCGGCCGACGTCTGGGTGCGACCGCGCATCCCGCTCGTCGCTGGTGAGGAGACGAGCCCGATCCAACGCTTCGTCATCGCTGCGGACTCGGCGAACGGCGTCTCGGCGGCGGTTCCGTTCGGCGAGTGGACGTTCATTCCGCCGTCACTGTCGCTGACCTTCGCTCGCGAACCGCGGTCGGAGTGGCTGAACATGAATGCCCGCACCCACGTCGGCCCTGATGGGCGCGGTGTCACGGACGGTGATCTGGCCGACGAGCACGGATATGTCGGTTCGGTGACCCAGCCGTTGCTCATCGCCCGGCTCTGAGGTTTCCCGCCAGTCATGGAATTCCTCGGACTCGTCCTCATCGGCTGCCTCGTCGGCCTGACCACCGTGCTCTTCGGGTTCGGCGGCGGCTTCGTCACGGTCCCGATCATCACCCTCGCCGATGCGGATCTCGGACATGACACGGCACGGGTGGCGGCGGCCACCTCGGCGCTGGTGATGCTCGTCAACGCGATCGTCGCGACGGTGTCGACGAAGCGATCCACGCTCGCCCACCTGAAAGGGCGATGGTGGCTGCTCGGGCTGCTCGCGCTGGGCGGGGGATTGGGTGCGTTCGCAGGACGATTCGCACCGGACGCGCTGCTGCAGTGGGGGTTCGTTGCGTACATCGCGGCCACTGCCATCGATCTGCTCGCCCGGCCCGGATTCTTCCGACGCAAGGCCGCGGTCGTCGATGACGTTGGCGAAGTCAGCGAGGGAGGCCGAGGAATCGCCGCTGTCTGGGGTGTGCCGATCGGTGGGCTGGCTTCGTTCCTCGGTGTCGGAGGGTCGGTGATGACGGTGCCGATGATGCGCCGGTCCGGGGCGACGATGACCGTGGCCACGACCCTGGCCAACCCCCTGACCTTGGTGATCATGAGCCCGGCCGTGTTCGTAACGATCCTGACCCCGGCGGCGATCGATGCCCCGGGCATCGTGGGATCACTCGACCTGGTGGCGGCCGCGGCGCTGCTCATCGGCGGACTGCCGATCATCGTGTTCCTGCGCCGTCGGGTGCCGAAGATCCCCGAGATCCTCCACGCCTGGGGGTATTTCGTGTTGCTTGTGGCGGCTGGGGTAGTCGTCGCCGCGGCGTGAGGAAGCAGGTGCAGTCAGGCGTCTGCTGACGCCCTGCGATACCGGCTGGGGCGGATCCCGTACTCGCGATAGAAGGCAGTGCTGAGTGAGTATCCGCTGGAGTAGCCGACTTCGAGCGCCACGGATTCGACTGTCGAGTCGCTCTGTTCAAGGAGGTCGGCGGCCAAGCACAGACGCCAGCTCGTCAGGTATGTCAGAGGGGGCTCTCCCAGCAGTTCGGTGAAACGTCTCGCCAGCGTCGCTCGCGAGACGTTGGACTGTTCGGCCAGAGTCGCGATGGTCCATGGGTGCTGCGGGGAATCATGGATGGCGTTGAGCGCGGCGCCCACGGTCGGGTCGGAGCTCGCGCGGTACCAGCCTGGGGCCTGAACTTCGGGCATTGCGAACCAGTCCCGCAGCGCCGCAGCCAGCACGACGTCGAGCAGTCGATCGAGGATGACCTGTTGTCCGGGCTCTTCGCGCATGATCTCCGTCTCAAGAAGACCCAGCGTCTTCGTGCGCTGTGACTCGTGCGGCACGACGAATACCCGAGGGAGTGTCGTCAGCAGGCGGTCGGCTACGCGACCGTTCACAGTGAATGATCCGGTCAGCATAGTGTCATCGGCATCCAACTGTGTGCCGCAGGTCCGGGTCCCCAGCGCAATGCTGTCGGCCACACCTCCGTCTGCGGCAAGGCAGACTCCCGACTCCGTCTGGACGTACATGGGATCAGGAGACATTCCGGGGTCACTGGTGACCTCGAAAGGGGCCTGTCCGACGACAACGGCGATGTCATGGGGCTTGAGTCGGTGAGACTGTCCACCATCGACGATCCACGCATCACCCCGGATCATGGCGACGAGCGTAAGAGAGGACTTCTCCGCGAACACTGCAGACCATGGCGGATTCGCCAAAGTCCTACCCAGCAACGCGCCGGACGACCGGATATGTGTGAGCACATTTGTCAGAGCATCCACGTCGCCATTTTAGACGATGGAGCATCTATCTGATCGTGCCACCTATTCTCCGTCTCGTGCGCCTCGTATGTAATTGAGTCATGAACTCATTTCATAAACCGATCTCCGGTCACGCCCACTGGGTCTACACACATCCGCAAGCAGATTCGCTCAACAGGCACCTGCTCCAAGTCGGTCGATCCGCGCTGGCCGAAAAATACGAGCTCACAGTGTCGGATCTCTACGCCGATCGCTTCAACCCGACGCTCGGTGAGCATGATCTCGGAAGTCTGTCCGGCGCCGGTGGGAACCTGGCGGAACTGACTGGCGAAGCCTATGCCCGGGGTGAGGTCGAGCCTGAGGTGAGACGCGAACAGGAGCGGCTGGCGGCGTCCGAACTCCTGGTTCTCCAGTTTCCGCTGTGGTGGTACGGGCCTCCCGCGATGCTCAAAGGATGGATCGACCGCGTGCTGCAGACCGGTTTCGCGCAAGGCGACGTCGATGACTCCACCGGGCTGCCGAGACGCTACGGCGACGGTCGGCTCATGGGCAGGAAAGCACTGATCATCGTCACAGCAGGAGACGACAGTCGAACACTGGGCCCACGCGGAATCAGCGGCGACCTCGAATCACTGCTCTTTCCGCTGACACACGGTGCACTGTGGTACGTCGGGATCGAAACCCTCGACCTCCACGTAGTCTATGACGCGGATGGGCTCGGTGCCGACGGCAGAGAACGGGAGGCCACGCGACTGACCGCTCGGATCGCGGGACTGCGCGAGGAACGTGCGCGTCCCTACCGTCGAATGCTGGGCGGAGACTATGACCGGTCCACTCGGGCGCTGGTCGACAGCGTCCATCCCGGACGCACGGACCTGACGATCCACCGGGCCGGTTGACCGAGGCTGTTCGACCGCTCGCCTCAGCCATGTTCCTGGCCAAAGACCGCTCGCATGAGCGCCGAGCGCTCGCCTCAATCCGCAATGCGTGTGCGCTAGAGGCTAACTCGAGCGGTCGACGAGGGTGGGTCAGAGAATGTGCTCAGTTGTCCCAGCGGCGCCTGCGCAGAATAGGTGGCAGGCCGAAGTAGATCGGCGGGCGGGCTGAGGCCGGACGCGCAGTTTCCGAAGAAACAGCCAGTGGTGACAGTTCTGTCGTGAAAGCGTTTCCCGCGACAGTCGCACCTTCCGTGCCGCTTCCGGAATCACTCTCATCGCTTCCGCTCGTGCCCAGCGCCCACGCGCTTTCCCAGCTGATGAGTTCGCCGGCGTGGCAGACGGGGTCGCCTCCGCTTGACGGCGGCTCGGCCCACGTCCACAGGTTGATCCCGTACTCCATGAGGACGAGCTTGTCGGAAGCCTCCCGAGACGAGTTCTCCTTGACCAAAGCCGCCCGCAGCGTCGCCGAGGCGTCCTCAAGATCCGTCCACCCGTCCTGCCGATGTGGCAGGAACACCCACGTCCCAGCGGGGACGTGATCCGGCGTGACCTCGTCGACGACTGCGATCTCAATCGAGTCCCCGAACTCATCGAGCATTTCCCCGAAGCACGCACGGGCCACTTCGGGGGAGGGCGCGACGATGAGGAGGTATGCCGCCTCGGCGCGCACCTCATCCAGTGAAAGACGCGTGAACGGATTCGCACGCATCGACCCGAGCACCTGCGTCCAGTGCCCCGGCACCGTCCCATCGGCAAGGAACCCGCTGGTGCGCGGACGCTCCTCATCGTGTCGCATCGAAAATCCTCCTCGCCGAGGCCGCCCACCCTTCCCTCCCATCATGCACCCACCCGCCGGTGGAGTCAGATGGGATGGTCAGCGGGAGGTCTGCTGGCACGTTTCCGCGTATCTAACGAATGGGATACGTTCCGGCCGACCGTGTACCATCGGCGCGCCGCCGGACCTACACTGATCGGAGTGGATCGAGCAGCGGCATTCATGTCGGCTCGGTCCACGACCACGTCTGAACCATCTCGCGCCACCAGCGAGCCTGCACGCCCGAAAGTCCATGCCCTTGCTCTCTTCCTCACGCCGCACACTCGCGGCACTCGCAGCAGTTCTGTCCTTCGGTCTCCTGGCCGGATGCGCCGAGGATGCCCAACCGGCCGTTGATACCTCCTCATCCAGCGCCGCCGACCCCACACCCACACGTGAGGCCTCGGAGGCAAGCGAGGATATCCCCTCGCCGTCGGATTCCGATGACACCGACGAAGCCGGCGAAGGAGACGAAGGCCGCGCGGGCAGCGCGGCGACGGGGACCGCCTCGGCGATGTTGGCTGAACTCACGGTCAAGGGCCGGGCGCCGAAGACCGGCTACGACGGTGACCTGTTCAAATGGCGTGCGGACACCGACCACAACGGCTGCGACACCCGCAACGACGTGCTCCGCCGCGACCTCACGACCATCACCCTCAAGGCCGGAACCCACGGATGCATCGTGCTGGCCGGAACGCTAGACGACCCCTATGCCGGCGAGACC
Organism: Brevibacterium sediminis; assembly: GCF_013623905.1. GTDB lineage: Bacteria > Actinomycetota > Actinomycetes > Actinomycetales > Brevibacteriaceae > Brevibacterium > Brevibacterium sediminis. Next base: position 28,786 of record NZ_JABKDD010000002.1, on the reverse strand, counting down.
TACGACTTCGACCGCAGCGCGAACGCCGTCGACATCGACCATGTCGTCGCCCGATCGAACGCCTGGCAGACCGGGGCTTTCAAATTCGACGACGAGACGCTCAAGGAATTCGGCAACGACCCGCTCAACCTGCTCGCCGTCAGCTCAAGCCTCAACCGACAGAAGGGCGACGGCGACGCCGCGACCTGGCTGCCGCCGAACAAGAGCTTTCGCTGCGAATACGTCGCCCGACAGATCGCCGTGAAGCACAAATACGAGTTGTGGGTGGTCCCGGCCGAGAAGGCCGCCATGGAACGCGTGCTTGCGAAGTGCGACGACCAGCCCGCCTTCGCCGAGGATGTCGACTGGCCCGGCCCCGGTGACGGCGACAATGTCACCACGAAGGAAGAGACCCGCCCGGCGAAGCAGAAATCCTCGAGCTCAGGATCGTCGAGTTCATCGAGCCCGGGATCGTCGTCGAGCGGAACCACGAGTGGATCGTCCAGCAGCTCCGGCTCGTCATCCTACTTCGAGAACTGCACGGCCGCCCGCGAAGCCGGCGCCGCACCCGTCCACCGAGGCGACCCCGGCTACGGGTCCCACCTCGACCGCGACGGCGACGGAGTCGGTTGCGAATAGCTGAGGCGTCACGCTCACATTCGCATGGAACCGAAGCGCGGACAGGAAACGGTCGCGCTGCCGGCCGTCCGACTCGGCGAGGGGTGGTGTGCACGAGGTCACAGTCGCTCGGTAATCTGAAGTCGAATACCGTCGCAGCTGCGCCTGCCGACGGCCGCCACGATCATCGACGATGAGGAGATACCCATGTCCGGACTCGATACCGCCCTGACTCCGCTGCGCTTCCTCGAGCGCTCGCTCGAGGCACACCCGGACCGGGAGGCGATCGTCGACGGGCCCCGCCGCTTCACCTACCGGCAGATGGCTGAGACCGTCCAGAACCTCGCCGAAGGACTCGTCCGCCGTGGATTGAAGCCAGGGGATACGGTTGCGGTGCTCGCCCCTAACAGTGCCGAGGCGCTCATCGCCCACTACGCGGTCCCGTTGGCCGGCGGCGTGCTCGTCATGCTCAACACCCGACTGGCGCCGCCCGAGGTGGAGTACATCCTCGGCCACAGCGAAGTGAAGTTCTTCTTCGGCGATGCCGGACTCCTCCAGCCGGTCATCGATGCCGGAGCTGCGAACGCCGTCGACACCATCGTCGTCCACCCCGACGAGGACGGCACCCCAGGTGAGGTGGCCGCCGCGGATCTCAGCGTGGAAGCGTATGCCGACTGGACCGCCTCGGCGCCGGAATCATCGCGAGCCTACGAGATCGAAGACGAAACCGCGACGATCACCGTCAACTACACCTCGGGCACGACGGGCCGGCCGAAGGGCGTGATGTACACTCACCGCGGGGCGTACCTGAACTCGCTCGGCGAGGTCATCACGCAGGACTTCCCGGCTCTGACCAAGTACCTGTGGACGCTGCCGATGTTCCACTGCAACGGCTGGTGCACGACCTGGGCGCTGACCGCGGTGTCGGGCACGCACGTGTGCATCCGAGCCGTGCGCGGACCCGAAGCCTGGCGGCTCATCGACGAGGAGAAGATCACGCGGATGGCCGGTGCTCCCGTCGTGCTCAACACCATCGCCGGGGCCAAGGAGGCCCATGACCTGGGTGGATCGCTGTCGATCACCACGGCCGGCGCCCCGCCGTCGCCGACGACGATCGCCCTGTTGGAGGGCCTCGGCATCGAGGTCATCCACGTCTACGGACTTACCGAATCCTACGGCCCGTACTCCTCGTGTGAACCGCAGCCCGAATGGTCCGGCCTGCCCGTTGAGGAGCGCGCGAAGCTGAAGTCCCGACAGGGGATCGGCATGATCAGCGCCGAGCGAATGCGCGTGGTCGAACTGCGCGACGACGATGTGCTCACCGACGTGCCCCGCGACGGGGTGACGATGGGCGAGATCGTCATGCGCGGCAACAACGTCATGAAGGGCTACCTCAATGCGCCCGAAGCCACCGCCGAGGCGTTCCGCGGCGGCTGGTTCCACACGGGTGATCTTGCCGTGATGCACCCCGACGGGTATGTCCAGATCCTCGACCGCGCCAAGGACATCGTCATCTCCGGCGGGGAGAACATCTCCACGATCGAGGTCGAGCAGGCCCTCGTCGCCCACGAATCCGTCGCCGAGGCGGCCGTGGTCGGAATGCCCGACGAGAAGTGGGGACAGCGACCGTTGGCCTACGTCGTCCTTGCGCCCGGCAACGAGGCGACCGAAGCCGATCTCATCGCATTCGTCAAGACCCGAATCGCCTCCTATAAGGCTCCGGCCGGAGTCGAATTCGTCGACGAGCTGCCGACGACGTCGACCGGCAAGATCCGCAAGAACGCACTGCGGGAGATGGCTGGGAGCTGAGGTTCAGGCCGATTCGAGAGGGAAGACCAACAAGCTGCTCGTTGCCGTCGCGACGGTCTTGCCTGCTGCGTCAACGACCTCACCCTCGGCGAAGGTGACCCGGCGTCCCGGTTTGGTGACTCTGCCGGTGGCGACCAGAGGGCCGCTGTCGGCGGTCACGGGCCGCAGGTAGCTGACGTTGATGTCGATCGACGTGTAGCCCATACCTGCGGGCAGCAGCGAATGCGCGGCACATCCGAGGACCGAGTCGAGCAGGGTGCAGACCAGACCGCCGTGGACCACTCCGATCGGGTTGTAGTGGGACTCGTCGGGATGGCAGGTGAAAGTGACCTTGCCCCGCTCCACCTCGGTGAATTCCATTCCGATGTGTGCTCCGATGGGAGCGCCGGGAATCTCGCCGTCGGCGATCTTCTGGAGGAAGTCGAATCCGTCGAGGTGGGGAAGCTGCTTGAGACCGATGGCCGGATCGCCCCAGGTCACGGTCGTTTCGCGAAGTTTCGGCTCAGCCTCGGTGCTCATCTCAGTTGCTCCCTTCGGGCATGGGGACGTTCTGGAGGCGCAGCTGGCCGCGTGAGAGCTGCTTGCCGCTGGCCGCATCCGTGATGATGATCTCCCAGAGCTGCTGAGTGCGTCCCTGGTGAAGAGCGTTGCCCTCGACATTGACGCGGGCTCCCGTGCTCGGGCGCAGGAAGTCGGTGGCGTTGTGGACGCCGACGGCGAACTCGCCGCGCTCAGCCACGGCGTATGAAGCGCCGATGCTGCCTGCGCTTTCGACGATGGTCGTGTACACGCCGCCGTGGATGACGCCCCATGGAGTGTGGTGATTCTCGTCGAGTTCGGCATGCGCCCGCACCGAGGTGGCGCTGACCTCATCGACGACGAGTCCGGTGGCCGCGACGAACCGGCTCGAGCCTTCGGGGGAGACGTCGGGCAGTGGCGTGGTGGGCTGCGAGGAAGCGTCGTTGTTCATGGATTCTCCTTCGTACGAGGCAGAGCCGGAGGCTGATTGAATGTTCGGATTTCAGCCTACCCGTGAGAGTTCGCCGCCAGCGCCAAATATCTCCGGCGCCGTGCCGGCCCGCTTTGTCGCCGTGCCGGCAACTCACGCGAAGAGCGCGAGACCGAACACGACGAAGATGATGAGATGAGCGGCACCTTGGACGGCGGTGACCTTCTTGCCGGCGAACCCGATGACGGAGACCAGGAGCGTGATCGCCAGCAGCGCGAGGTTGATCGGTGACTCGGCGAGTACGATCTGCTGATCGGTGAGCATGCCGATGACCAACACCGTCGGTATCGTCAGCCCCACCGTCGACACCTGTGCACCGTGGCACAGGTTGCTTACCCGCTGGATCTCGCCATTCCACGCCGCTCGCAGAGAGGTGAGCGTCTCGGGTAGGAACACGATCATCGCAATGACCACCCCGGACAGTGCCACCGGAGCGCCGAGGCGGCCCAGACCGTCGTCTAGCAGCGTGGCCATATCGTGGGAGAGCAGCACAATTGGCAGCACCGTGGCGACGAGGAGGACCAGCCGGAGGACGATCTCCACGCGGTGGGTTGAGAGGATCTCGACGATTCCGTGAGACGCGTCGTCGGTCTGGTCGGCCGCCTCGGGTCGGGTGGATTCGGGCCGGCCGGCCGCCTCGGTGGGGGAGGACTGCGTCGTTCCGGCAGTCGATGAGGTGATCGCCTGCACGGCCTCGACGGGGGCCGCCTCGGTGAATTCCTGGGCCTGCGGTCCCATCTGGCGGTAGAGGAAGAAGGCGTAGGAGCCGACGGTGACCACGATGATCGGGATCTCCTGCCAGATCTCGTATGCGCCATCGGGGGTGCCGATGAGGGCGGGCACGGCGAAGGCGAGGGCGGCGAAGACGACGATCATGACCAGGTAATTCGAGACACCCGTGCGATTGTGGGTGAGTGCGCCGTGGCGCAGTCCGCCGACGAGCAGGCAGAGGCCGATTACGGCGTTGAGGATGATCATCGATACCGCCATCACCGAATCGCGGGCGATCGTCGCGTGGTCGCCGGGGCCCAGCAGGACCGCAGCGATGAGGATGACCTCGATGAGGCAGATCGAGATCGTCAGCACGAGCGAGCCGTAGGGGTCGCCGAGGCGGTTCGCTAAGTGTTCGGCCTCGGTGACGACTCCGAAGGCGCAGATGAGGATGACCGCGATGATGACCACGAGTGCGGTCACGAGCAGCGGCAGGGGGATCGGCGGGGCAAGCAGAGTGCCCATGAACTGCAGGGCGATGAACACGCCCCAGCCGAGGACGAGTCGCAGAATTGCGGTCGGCGTGATGATGGAGCGGAGGGCGGCGGTCATGAAAGGTCTTCCTGTCTCTGAGGCCGTCCTCATCGTGAGTCTCACGCAGCCGGGTCGTCCCGACTGGTTCCTTCCGCTTTCAGGTTATCCAGGCCCGCCTGGCCCGGCAAATCCGGTGACCTGGGGCACCGGATGGCTTGGGGCGCGGGTGCGGCTCGAGCGCGCCGTCGGCCAAATTGGGGTGCGCGTTGGTGGGCGCGAGCCTTTCGTCGGAGCGCACGTTCTGGTTCTGTATAGGGTCCTCTGAAATGGCCACTTTCCTCGCTGTGAAATTCAGAGCAGGGTGTATCGATTCGCTGGATCGAGTAGCCGCTACGGCACTATTGAGTTTGAGCAGCCCACGTTTGAAACAGTGCTGCTCGTCCTCAACCGTGCCGCCAGCCACCACGTTGCCGATCACTTCTGTCGCGCGCGGTCGACGAGGCTGCTCAGTGCTGATGTGTCGGAGCCGTTCCGTATCGCGTCGCGATTGCTGAAGGGAATACCCGACTGCAGACCCCGCCCGCCGCAGGTGATCGCTTCGCCGAACAGGCTCAATCCGATGCTCAGTGTCATAGGACGAACGGCTTCTTCGGCGCCGATGAGCTGAGCTCCGAAATGCAGGCCCAGCCCTGCGAGCAGGCTGCATGCCCAGATGATCATCGTCTTCACCGTGTATTTCTGGTGGAGAGCCCCGTCTCGTTCGAAGAGGACCGTGGATGCTCCGCGCAGCATTCCGAAGCTGACACCGACCACCACCGAGGAGGTCAGGAAGGTGACGTTCGCGGGTGTCCAATGGCTGAATCCCCACAGTTCCTTGACGGCCAGTCCCAGCAGGATCAACGGTGGGATTGCGAGATCTTTGGCGTCGACGGGCTCTCCGCGGAAGCGTCGAACGATGACGACGACGATGACAGCTATGACTCCGAGGGCGATGAGGAGGGGTGACATGGGCGATCTCCTTTGATGTGTTAGCAGGCACGTGCTAAAACGATAGCATGATGTCGCAGAGGTGTGCTATAAAAGATCTATGCCGAAATTCGTCGACCCGGTTCAGCGCCGAGGGGTCATCGCCGATGCGCTCTTCGCCATCGTCCTCAGGCGGGGGCTCTCCAAGGTCTCGCTGCGGACCATCGCCGATGAAACCGGCTTGGCCATCGGCTCCATCCGGCACTACTTCTCCGGCGCCGACGGGATCGTGCGTTTCGCGCTCGAGACCCTCGTCGAACGTGTCGGAGATCGGCTGGAGGCGCGACTGGCCGACATGCTTCCCAAGCTCGATGCTGGGAGCATCGATCGCGATCAGGCCAAAGAGCTGACGGTCGACTTCCTCTCCGAACTGCTGCCGCTCGACGAGACCCGGCGGCGGGAGTCGGTGGTGTGGCTGGCCTTCGAAGAGGAGGCGCGCACGACACCGGAGCTTGGCGACGTCTTCGAGACTTCCGTGCGCGGCACCCGTGCTCTCATGGCCCGAGTCGTTGAGAGTATGAGTGCCCGCGGAGTCCTGCACGCGGGCCTCGACGCTCAAGCCGAAGCCGAGACCCTCGCTGCCCTCATCGATGGGTTGACCCTGCGCTCGGCGCTTCACCCCGAGGTTCTTGCTCCTGAGCGTGCCCGCGAGCTCCTCGCTGCGCACCTTGAGAAGCTGCGCGCCTGACCTTGGTCATGGGGCGCTTCACACAGAGTTCGCATATTCAGACGGTGGGCGGACCGTCGCTCTTGAACGATCAGAACCCGTAGGCTGCGTCCCGCTCCTCTCGGATCGAGGCGAACGTGCGGGTGAGTACGACGGTGTCCTCGACGAGACGGTCGAGGCGCTGGAGGACGTCGTGGCTGACGATCTCGCCGCGGTGCAGGTCGCTCTCGCCGACGAACACATACGGCTGGACGACCTGCGCCTTCATGTACGTCAGGATCGGCAGCAAGTGCTGGGCCGGAATGAGATAGTGCTTCGACGACCCCGCCGTGGCGATGACGCCGACGACCTTGTCGAGGAAAGCACTCGTCGGCAGCAGATCGAAGATGTTCTTCAGTGCTGCCGGGATTGAGGCCTGGAAGATCGGGGTACCGATGATGATCGCTTCCGCGTCCATGAGCTCCCGGGCCACCCGACCGGTATCACCGGTGTACTCGGTGAAGTTCCGACCGTCAGCGAAGACTATGTCCGCCTCGGCGAGATCGATGACGCTCAGCTCGATGGTCGGGTCGTAGGAGGCGACCGCCTCGGCGAGGTGATCGATCACGGTCCGGGTCTTCGTCCCGACGTTCGACCCGGACAGCAGAACCAGCTTCATGACAGTGCCTCCTCGGCGGAGTCGAACGCAGAGCCGGCGGTCCCGGTCTGCTTATCGGTCGGCGCGGTCGCGGTGTACTTCTTGACGGCGGGCAGGATCTCGGTGCCGATGATCTCGATCTGCTTCATCACGTCGGCATAGGCCATCCCGCCGAAGTCGACCTGTGCGAGATAGCGCTGATGACCGAAGACCTCATGCTGGTGGAGGATCTTCTCGATGATCTGCTGAGGGCTGCCGATGTTCGCGATGGACGCCGGGTGGACGCTCTGCGCGAAATGCTGCTTGGGCATGCCCTGCCCGTTCGTGCGCTTCATCCCCTCGTTGATGTGCGGATACATCGCCTGTAGCGCCTCTTGCGAGGTCTCCGCGGCATGGAAGAATCCCGCCGTGGCGATCGGCAATATGGCCGGATCGAATCCAGCATGCGCGGCCGCGCGACGGTAGGCATCGACGGTGCCCTTGAACACCGAGGTGGTCCCGCCGAGGTGGGCCATGACCATGGGGACCCCGGCTAGTCCCGCCTTCATCGCGCTCGCCGGTGCCCCGCCGACGGCGCGCCAGATGCGCAGCGCCTGCCCGGTGGGGCGGGGGAGGACCTCGGCGTCGTTGAGCGGAGCCCGGAACTGCCCGGACCAGGTCACCTGCTGTTCGCGGTTGATCTTGAGCAGCAGATCGAGCTTCTCCTCGTAGAGCTCTTCGTAGTCGCGCAGATCGTAGCCGAGGAGCTCGAACAGACCGACCCGCGAGGCGCGACCGGCGACGAGCTCGGCACGACCGCCGGAGATGAGATCGATCGTCGCGAAGTTCTCGAATACCCGGACCGGGTCCGAGGTCGACAGGATCGTCGAGGAGCTGCCGATGCGGATCGTATCCGTGGCTTGGGCGATGGCACCGAGGATGACGGCATGGGCCTGCGAGGCGAAGAACTCCTGATGGCTCTCGCCGAGGCTGAAGAAGTCGAGTCCGGCTGCTTCGGCGGCTTGGGCGTAGCCGATGAACTCGTGGATGCGCTGCCCCGCGTCGACGCGTGACCCGTCGTGCGGGTCAGGCAGATGGTCGCCGAGGCTGTAGATGCCGAACTGCAGTCCCTGGCCTTGGTCGAAACCGAATTCGTGCATATAGTTCGGCTGCTGTGACGGTAGGGATTCAGTCGTTTCGGAATGCTGCTGAGGGGTGGTGTGCAGCTGCGCGGACTCGCTCAAGGTGTCTCCTCGTGACGGTGACGAAAATGTCATTTGCCATGTCAACTGAGACGGCCGCGGGATTATTCCCGCGGGTTCTCGCCGCGCTTCCGGCTGGTGTCGTAGAGCTTCTTCATCAGTGCGTGCAGCTGCACCTTCTCGTCCTCGCTCAAGGAATCGTCGAACAAAGACGCCTGCTGTTCCTGCTGCGAGGGAAACGCCCGTTCGAGGAGTTCGCGGCCCTTGGGTGTCAGCGAGATGTGTTTGGTCTTCCAGTCCTGTTCGCGAGAGATCAGGCCCTCGGACTCGAGTCGGGCGAGCATGCGGGAGATCCCGCCGCTGCTGACGGTCAGTCCTTCGGCGAGAGCGGACTGTGTGATCGGCTCGAAATTGCGGATATGGGCAAGGGCTTCGAACTGGGCGACGGTGAGCCCGAACTGCCGCAGGTGCTCATTGGAGAGCTGGTTGCTGTTCTGGACGAAGCGGGCCATGCGCAGCCAGATCAGCGTGCTCAGGCTCAGATCATCCACCGCTTCTCCTTCTGCTGATCGCGTAGCTGCCGCTGACGTCGTGATCGCCGCGAGCGGCCATCCCGACCTGCCCTCACATTACCTGCGGCGTGCGAGGGGTCGGAAATGGTCCGCGGCGAGGGTGGTGACGGCGTTGGGCAAGCCAAGTGCCTGGCGTTTGCTGTGGCTCAGGCGTCAGCGGCCACGGCGCGAGATGCGCTCGAGCGCTTACGTCCCTTGCCTGCCTTGCCGGCGAAGAGAAGGCGGTCGACGCTCAGACGGCCAGGACCTGCAGCGGCAATCAGCAGAGCGCCTGCGGCTAGTGAGGCGACGAGCTCCCAGCCTCCCTGATCGACGAACGGGGTCGGGGTGAGGTGGACGATGATCAGGGCGCCGATGACATTGGCTGCCAGCAGGAATCCGACGATGGGAGTGAGCGCACCGAGGATGAGCAGTGCTCCGCCGATGAGTTCGACGAAGGTCGCGACCGGGGCCGCGATATCGGCCATCGGCACTCCCATCTGCGCAAACGAATCGCTCGTTCCGGCGATGGTCCACTCGTTGAACTTCTGCCACCCGTGGGCGATGAAGATCGCGCCGAGGCCGATCCGGGCAATGAGAGTGATGATGTCGCGGGCAAAGGTCGGCAGTCCGGTCGTTGCGTACACGGTGATCTCCATGATTGGTTGAAATTGCAATCACACGGTATGTGCCGAACATGGCAATACGCTGGCAATCCCTTATCGCCAACGAGGCAAAGCAGCGAGAGCAGCCCTCAACGATTCGTCCCTTGCGCTGCCGTCTCTTCCCCGCGACCCGGGGTCGTGCCGTCTCTGGTCATCCCCGACCGGAGTGGGACAATGGTGGCAGTAGCCGTGCCTCGTGGGTGAGCGCAGGGATCGCGAGCAGGCGCACGTACCAGATGTGCCGCTTACGGGTGCGATTGAAACTGATTTGGAAGAGGGCAGATAGGTGAGCGAAGAGAACAGCGAGCTCCTCGGAGCGGGACGCAAGGCTGCGGTCATCATTGCCTCCACCTCGGCGGCCAGGGGAGAGGCCGCGGACACGACGGGCCCCATCCTCGTCGATTGGCTGCGCGGCCGCGGTTATGAGACTCCCGAGGCTATCGTCGTCCGCGACGGCGAACCCGTCGGCGACGCACTCAAGCAACTCCTCGTCGACACTCCGGAAGCCGACCGTCCTCGCGTCATCGTCACGAGCGGCGGTACCGGGCTCGCTCCCGACGATCGCACTCCTGAATTCACTGCCGAACTTCTCGAACGCCAGTCCCCGGGCCTCATCTATGCGATGTGGCGCAAGGGTCTCGAGTCGACATCCTCGGCGGTGATGAGCCGCGGAGTCGCGGGAGTGCGCGGACGCAGCTTCGTCATCAACTTCCCCGGTTCGAAGGGCGGGGTCAAGGACGGAATCACCGTCATCGACGACCTCCTTGAGCACATTCAGACCTCCGTCGAGGACACCACCGACCACGGCCCCCGGGTCTGAGAGAGGAACGGAGAATGCAGATGCGCAAGGCCGTGCGAGCCCGGGTCTATAGGTTCGACGCCACCGGTGAGATCTCGGCCGGTCCGGATTCCCTGGCAGGCGAGGAGCCGCTGGAGATCCAGCTCAACGGTGAGCAGTACACCGTGACCATGCGCACCGCCGGACACGACGTCGAACTCATCGCCGGTTATCTGCTCTCCGAGGCGGTCGTGACCTCGATGGACGATATCGAAGAGGTGAACTTCTCTGCCGGACTCGCCACCGATGGCAGCCGGAACTACAATGTCGCCCAAGTGCGTCTGGCTCGTGGGATCTGGAATCCAGAGACGGCTCCGGCCCGCAACGTCTACACCTCATCCTCGTGCGGGATCTGCGGAACCGCGGCCGCCGATGCGGTGACGAAGACCTCCGCATTCCCCCTCATTCCAGCCGCTTTTCATGTCGAGGACCAGGGGGAATACGAGTTCCCACAGCTGCTCTCCGCCGCCCGGATCGGTGAGCTGCCCGATCGGCTGCGGCAGACGCAGGAGATCTTCGACAAGACCGGCGGAGTCCATGCCGCTGCGCTCTTCGCCGTCGGAGACGACCCGAACGCAGAACCCGAACTGCTCGTCGGGCGTGAAGATGTCGGCCGGCACAATGCCGTCGACAAGGTCATCGGCTGGGCCATGGCCAACCGTGGCCTGCCGCTGCGATCGACCGTCCTGCAGGTGTCCGCGCGGGCATCGTTCGAACTCGTCCAGAAATGCGCGATGGCCGGCGTCCCGATGATGTCCGCCGTCAGCGCACCCTCGGCGATGGCCGTCGACTACGGCAAAGACGTCGGCGTGAGCGTCATCGGCTTCAACCGCAAGGGCAAGTTCAACGCGTACTCGTACCCCGAACGCGTGGCGTGACTTCGACGCTGCAGCCGCGCCTGAGACATCTCCACACTTGCCGTCGGCCTCCGGCTAGCATGCTGAGTTGAAGCATGCCCTCGACAGGAGGTGAGTGATGGCCGACCACGGCCGGAAACTGGACCAGAAGCCCCCTGGCATCGGTCTGCTCACCGTTCTCCTCGGTGCCGTCGCCGCCGGGCCCATCCTGCTCTACGGGCTCAGTGCCACGAGCGATTCGATCATCGCCGAGCTCGGCATCTCCGAAGCCCACTTCGGACTGCTGGCCACCACCTGCTTCGGTGCCGCAGCCGTCGGCAGCGCCACCCTGGGCAGGCTCGCCGACAGGCACTCCGACCTCTCGCTCATGGCGTTCATCTTCGTTCTCTCCGCGCTCGCACTGCTTCTGGTGGCCGTGCCGGACGGGTTCGGGACGCTGCTGCTCGCCGCCGGCCTGTCCGGCATCGCCCAGTCCTTCCCCAACGGGGTGACCAACCGGATCCTGCTCGAACGCGTCCCCGACATCAAACGCATCGGCTGGGTCGGCATCAAGCAGTCCGGGGTCCAGGTCAGCCAGCTCGTCGCCAGCCTCTCCTTCCCCGTCCTCGCGCTCGGCATCGGCTGGCGCGGCGCAGCCCTGACCGTCGCGATCATCCCGCTCATCCTGCTTGCGATGACCTGGTATTCCCTGCGAACCACCCCGCTGCTGATCGCTCCGAAAACCTCAACCGATACCCCCGCCGAGGCGGCCGGCCTCAACCCTGACATCGCCGAGACCGACACTCCCGCCGAGGCGGCCCGACCCGACCCGGGACCGTCACCCACCCGTCCGGCCAGGCACCCCGGCATGGTGTGGGCCCTGGCGCTGTTCGGGCTGATCAACGGCATCGGCGTGCAGGCGACGAACGTGTACATGCCCCTCTTCGCCGTGCGCGAGATGAGCTTCAGCCTCGTCCTCGGCGGCGCCACAGCCGCACTGGCCGGCGTCATCGGCGTCATCGCCCGCGTCACCTGGGCCAGACGCATGGCCAAAGGCGCCTCGGGGCCGCACCTGCTGCTGGTCCTCGCCCTCATCGCCCTGGCTGGAGCGGTGCTGTTCCTCATCGCCGACACGGCCGGGTGGGGACTGCTCGTCTGGGTCGCCGTGGCCTTCCACGGGATCTCGGCTCTCGGCGTCTCGGTGGTGCTCATGGCCGCACTCATGCGGGCTATTCCCGCTGCTTCGATGGCCTCGGCCAGCGGGGTGGTGACGGCCGGAATGTTCTTCGGCTTCGCGCTCGGGCCGCTGCTCATGGGTGTCATCGTCGGCTCGCCCGGCGGGTTCGAACTCGGCTGGAGCGCCGTCGGTGCCACCTATCTGCTCTGTGTGATCCTCGCGCTCATCCTCATCCGCTCAAGCTCCCGCCGCAGCTGAGAAGCAGTCGACCACAGTCGACCCACCGTTCAGCCAGAGCGAGGGGTGTCGTCCCGAGCGCCTTCCCGGCGCCGAGGCGGCCCGTATGAGATCGGGACCGAAGATCGGGGCGACGTGTGCCTACAATAGAACACATGTCTGAATATGATCCTCCGGCGTGGATGATCCGCTACCGGAACTTCAAAACGCTGTGCTCCTACGTCTGCGGTGAGTTCATCCGCTTCTATCTCACCACCGGCTGCGATCAGATCAGGTATACGCATTCGCAGATCACCGAGGGACTGCCGAACTATTCATGCCGACTGGACTCCGATGACGGTTCGGTTCTGCTGCTGCCACTCGATGACTGGGTCGATCGTCTGGACGAGGTCATGCCGCTGGTGCGGACGTGGCTGGGCGAGCATTCGGATCTCAAAGGGTGCAAGCCGGAGAAGTCGCACTACCAGGGCGACCGCTATTGGTTCACCCGCTGGCAGGAGGCCAACCCGTGGTGACGGGCGACTCTGTGATGACGGTGGCCCGCAGTCGGGCGCCTTGGACATCCGGCGGGTGGGTCGCAGTAGAATCCGGAACATGCGCAAACGTGTGATCGTGATCGTCATCGCGGCCTTGGCGGTACTGGGGCTGGTCGCCACCATGCTGGGCGGCGTGCCTGCCTGAGTCGCTTTCCGGCCTGACATCATCCGCCGTGCCGAAGACGGCTCTGCACGTCGGACAGGTCATGAACGATGCGCTGCTGCCGTCCGACTGCTATCGCAACGTCCTCTCCGACAATGATCAGATCCAGATGATCACCGCGGACGAGAGAGTTCGCCGCGCCTCGCTGACCGGTTCCGAAGGCGTTGGAGCGGCAGTGGCCGCCGGACACAGTCTGAAGGAGTCCGTCCTCGAACTCGGCGGAAGCGACCCGTTCATCGTCCTCGACTCCGCGGATCCGGACGCGACCGTCACCGCCGCCGTGAAAGGGCGGATGACGAACTCCGGCCAGAGCTGCATCGCCTCCAAGCGCCTCATCGTGGTCGAAGATCTCTACGACGAGTTCGTGGATCTGATGACGGCGAAGATGTCGCAGTTCGTCGCAGGAGACCCTGTAGACTCCGTCACCACGATGGCACCTCTGTCCTCCGAACAGGCCGCCCGTGACCTCATGGAGCAGGTGGAGGACGCTGTCGCCCACGGCGCGAAGGTCCACACCGGAGAGCACCGAGCCGACCGACCGGGTGCCTTCGTCGAACCCACGGTGCTGACCGGGGTGACCGAACAGATGCGTGCCTGCTCGGAGGAGCTGTTCGGGCCTGTCGCGGTCGTCTACTCGGTCGCGAACGAGGATGAAGCCGTCGCACTCGCCAATGACTCGTCGTTCGGCCTCGGCGGCACTGTCGTCAGCGAGGATATCGAGAAGGCCCAACGCGTCGCTGACCGCATCGACACCGGAATGGTGTGGATCAACCAGGCCACCTGGACCGAACCCGACCTGCCCTTCGGCGGGACCAAGCGCTCCGGCGTCGGCCGTGAACTCGGCACGGAGGGCGTTCGCGAGTTCGTCAACAAGAAGCTCATCCGTACGCCCTGACACAGCAGACCGACAGCAGTCCGAAATACCGGACGGAGACAGATGGATCTCAACATCCGCGACCGCAAGTCTCGGTCCCGGCCCTCCCGGCCCACCCGATCTCGACGTCGGTGAATGTCACTGCCCTTGCCCTTGCGCGACGACGCCTCATAGGAGCGCGCGTGGGTGCGGGCGAGTTGGATGGGTGAAGTCATGATGTCTTCCTCCGAATCGGTTCGAGGAGCCGCAGGGGTTCCCGTGTTGGCAATCACGCTATTGAGGGCAAAGTTCGTGCGGAAGGGTCTTTACAGATCCGCGGGGTTCGTCTATTGGATTGCGTTGACCTCCGAGGCCCTTCCGCCTCGTCCTCGAGTGACGTCGCCTCGGCCCGCAAGGGAGATTCGCCCCTCGGGCATTTCATTAGCTAAGCTAACGAACATGACGCGGCGAAGCAGCACCATCGATGAGCTCTACACGCGCACCGCCGAGGATGCGTCCAGGGCCGTGATCGCGAGCTATTCGACCTCTTTCGGTCTTGCGGTCAGACTGCTCGGAGCCAGAAACCGGCACCATATCCGCAATATCTACGCCCTGGTCCGCATTGCCGATGAGATTGTCGATGGCCTGGCCCTCGAAGCAGGGCTTGACGAGGCCGAGCAGCGGGAGATGCTGGACCGATTCGCATCCGCCACCCACGCGGCTATGCGCAACGGCATCAGTGACAACCTCGTCATCCATGCCTTCGCCCGGACCGCTCGCGCAGCAGGCATCGACGCCGAGCTCATCGACCCGTTCTTCGCCTCCATGCGGGCAGACCTGGAATCCGCGGACGCAGGTTCCGGTCGTAGGACCGAGGCGGCGACCGCGTCGCCGGTCCGCGGCTTCGACGCGAAGGAACATGCCGAGTACGTCTTCGGATCCGCCGAGGTCGTCGGACTCATGTGCCTCAAGGTCTTCCTCATCGATCACGACCGCACCCCCGCCGAGGTCGCCCGGCTCGAGTACGGGGCACGGCAGCTGGGAGCGGCGTTCCAGAATGTCAACTTCCTGCGCGACCTGGCCGATGATGATCAGCGCCTCGGCCGCAGCTACCTCACCTCGGGACACCGACTCACCGAGGCTGAGAAAGCCGAATGGGTGAACACGATCCGGCAGCAGCTCGACGCCGCCCAGGATGCCATCACCGGACTGCCGAAGGACGCGCGCACCGCGGTCCGCTGCGCCTGTGCCCTCTTCACCGCGCTGACCGACAGGATCGCCGCGACCCCCGTCGCCGAGCTCTACCGCCAGCGGGTGCGGGTCCCGAGCGCCGTTAAGGCTCGACTGACAGCCCACGCAGTCATGACTTCAGCCCGCGAAGGTCGGAAGTGAACCGGCGGAGCGGCTCCGGTGCCCACAGCAGCCCGCGCACCGGCATCATCGGCGGGGGAGCCGCCGGACTGGCCACAGCGATCCTCCTCGCCCGCGAAGGGCACTCGGTCGACCTGTTCGAGAAGAACACCGAACTCGGCGGGCGCATCGGCGTGTTCGAGCGTGAGGGCTTCCGTTTCGACACCGGCCCCTCTTGGTATCTCATGCCCGAGGTCTTCGAACACTTCTTCGCTCTCGCCGGCACCAGCGCTGAGGCCGAACTCGACCTCCGCACGCTCGATCCCAGCTACACCGTATTCAGCCCACCGGGGCCGGTCGATGAGAGCACGGGAGCCCCGGGGCGCACGCGAGAACTGACGATCCCACAGGGCAGGTCCCGGGTGCGGGCGACCTTCGAAAGCGTCGAGCGAGGCGCGGGAGATGCCCTCGACGACTATCTCGTCTCGGCCGAGCACACGAAGGAGCTCGCGCTCGCCCACTTCCTCTACAACCCCTTCACCTCGCCGCGGTCCCTGCTCCATCGGGACATCCTCGGCGGCCTCCCGAAACTGGTCCGTCAGATGGGGACGTCGCTGGCCGGCTTCGCCGAATCCTCGTTCAACGATCCGGTGCTGCGCCAGATCCTCCAGTACCCCGCGATCTTCCTCGGCACCGACCCGAGACAGGCACCGGCGATCTACCACCTCATGAGTACGCTCGACCTCGCCCAAGGTGTCAGTTACCCCATGGGCGGGTTCCATACGATCATCGACGCCCTGGTCCGGTTGGCCGAACGCTCCGGGGCGCGCCTGCACACGGGAGCCGATGTCACGCACATCGACACCGAGGCAACAGGGCGCGGCCGAACCAGACCTCGAGTCACCGGCCTGAACTGGACCGACAAGGACGGACGCGCACACACGCATTCTGCCGATGTCGTCGTCTCCGCCGCTGACCTCCACCACACGGAGACGAAACTGCTCTCTCCCGAGGATCAGAGCTTCCCCGAACGCTCCTGGACGTCGGTGACGAGCGGTCCCGGCGCGGTGCTCGTCTTCCTCGGCGTCGAAGGCGAACTCGAGGCACTGCCGCACCACTCGCTGTTCTTCACCGAGGACTGGGCGGCGAACTTCGACGCGATCTTCGGGTCCAGGCAGAAGATCCCCTCACCGGCATCGATCTATGTCTGTCGTCCCAGCGCCACCGATCCCACTGTCGCTCCGCCCGGGCACGAGAACCTCTTCCTCCTCATCCCCGTCCCCGCCGATGCCGGACTCGGGGCCGGGGGAGACGACGGTGGAGGCGACCCGCGGATCGAGACGGCCGCCGACCGTGCGATCGACCAGATCGCCCGGTGGGCCGACATCCCAGACCTCCGCCGACGGATCAGAGTGCGCAGAACCCAGGGCCCGACAGACTTCGCCGAAGGATTCAACTCCTGGCTCGGCGGAATGCTCGGACCTGCGCACACACTGCGACAGAGCGCGATGTTCCGACGGCAGAACGCCTCGAAGACTGTCGACGGGCTGTTCTATGCCGGCGCCACCACGACGCCCGGCGTCGGTGTGCCGATGTGCCTCATCAGCGCCGAGCTCGTCCTCAAACGCCTCCGCGGAGACTCCAGCCCGGGACCGCTGCCGACCTGAGCCGGTGACGGGGCTTCGAGACCAGCAGTCAGCCCTCGGCCGGTGCTCCACGCCTGTGCCTCGTTGCCCTGCGTCCGCGCAGTGCGCCGAGGAGACCCCGCCGGAGCAGACCGCGCCGAGGCGGCGACCAGATCTCGGTTCCCTCCACCCGCCAACCGGCGAGCAGTTCGTTCGCGGCCATGAACCCCGTCGTCGCCGCGCGTTCCATGAGCGCCACGGGCGCCTCGCAGGCGACGGCGTCGCCGGCGAGCACCAGCCCCGGAAACGCAGTGGTGACCCCGGGACGGTCGTTGTACGCCCGCGTGTCGGCGAGCGCGCAGTCGTCGGCAATGAGCAGCTCCTGGGCGGTGATGGCGATGTCGGCTGTCTCCGGGTAGACAGCGTGGAGGTCGGCCAGCAGTTGGCGTGTCACGGCTTCCCGGTCGACGTCTTCGGACTCGAACATCGCTCGCGCGCCGCCCCGATGCGCGGTGCCGAGCGCATAGGCGTGGAGTTCGACGACAGAGCCGCTGTGCGTATGCCGCCACCTCTCCGCCCCGGCCTCGAAGCGTTCGAGGACCGAGATGTTGTCAAGCAGCACATAGCCGGTCGTGCCGAGGAAAGCCGGTCGGCTCGGATCCACCTCGTCTTCCAGCCACAGTCTCAGCACCGCGAACGGCGGGGCGTTCCGCTGCGAGGTGACGCTGCCCAGCCACCGCTCGCGAGCTCCCGTGCCTGCTGCCGGTGAGCCGGCTGCGTGTCCGAGAGCGTCGACATCGCTCGAGTCCTCGAGTCCGGCCAGCAGCGTCCGAGCGCTCCGCGGATCGGCGGCGAGCACGAGCGCATCGCTCTCGAGCGTCCCGCCCGTCGTCTCGACGCGCCACCCGGTGCGGCCCGCTCTGCCCGGAGGGCGGAGCGCTGTGACCGCGGTATCGGTCTCGATCCGCACCCCCGCCTCGGCGAGGTATTCGCTCAGGGGCGACCACAGTGCGGTGTCGTAGTCGTCGTCGGGGACGTCGAAGAGCAGCCCTTCGGCGGAGCCAGTGAAGTATGTGTGGAACATCGCCACGAGCTCCCCGGCGGAGAAGTCCGCGGGGTGGGCGAAGAACGAGCGGGCGAAGACCTCGAGCGCGAGATGCCGCGCCCCGACCGGGAACCGCAGCCGGTCGAGGAACTGCTCGGCCGACTCTCCGTCGTAGCGTCGATAGGAGTCCGGGAAGTCGACGTCGATGAGTTCGAACGCCGTCGTCAGGTCGACGTCGGCCAGACCGCGCAGCGGGAAGGACGGGCTGGTGAGCACGAATCCCGCGAGACTGAGCGGGGGAGTCCGCGGAATCCGGGCGAAGGAGTCGCGCAGACCGTCCCGACCCACGAGCGGATAGTCCGTGACCGGGACCAGACGGTCGAGGCAGGGGTCGGTGCGTGCGAGCAGGCTGCGGAGGTTGTAGTACTGGCGGAAGAAGGCATGGAATCCGCGGCTCATAGTCCGGCCCCCGTCGAGGCTCCAGGCCCGGACCCGTCCGCCGAGGCTGGACTCGGCTTCGACCAGGTGCACAGTGGCCCCGTGCTCGGCGAGGACCGTGGCCGCGGCCAGTCCGGCGATGCCTCCGCCGACGACGGTCACTCGCTTGGGCCGCAGCAGTCGCGGACGGCCCGGGTGGGAGGGGGTGAGGATCGCGTGCCGGTCGCGGGGGCGCGGCTGGGAGGCAGGACGGCTCATGTGTTCTCCTCTCCGGTGGCCGACATTGAAACAGTCTGACGGTTGAGGCGCCACTGCCAGAGCATGAGGACGGCAGTGATCATGGCGAAGCCGAAGCCGAAGTCCTCGATCGGGATGTCCCACGGGAACCGGATGCCGCTCAGCCCCTCCGGATTGTAGATGACGATGGGATCCGAAAGCTTCGTCAGCCAGCCGTCGACGAAGCACTGGAAGACCAGGCAGATGCTCAGCGCCGCCCAGTACTTCGCCCGGCGGAAGATGCCTGAGCGGAAGACGAACAGCTCGAGGCCGACGATGAGGATCATCCCGATGACGGTCATGATCGTGTACTCGGGTACGCTCATCGTTCGCCGCCTCCTTCGGATTCGGACGGCCGGTCGGTGCGCTCGTGTGGCCGGGACCGGATTGCGGGCCGGGGCGAACTCTCTGGGCGGGGCGGACTTTCGGGCCTGACGCGCTTGCGTACAGCTGTGAGCACGGTGCCGACCGCCTCATAGCTGAGTAGGGCGCACAGAGGGATGACGATGAAGAACACGAGCTCCTCGAGCGGCAGATTGCCGAGGTGGATGCCGGTGACGAACCGCGGGTTGTACACCCAATGGTCGCGGGCGATGGCCACGACGTCCCAGAGACAGAAGACGACGATGACGGGCACGAGCGCCCACAGCACGGTCCTCCACCGGCGGTACACCCGAGCCCGGAAGAACAGCTCCAGGGGCAGGGTGATGAGGACGCAGGCACCCATGAGGAGCAGATACTCGAAGGCGCTCACGACAGTCTCCTCTCCGGGCAGGAGCCCTCGTCGAAGGCCAGCTGGAATCCGCGCAGCCGGTAGCCCGAGATGACGCTGTCCCAGCCGATCTCCGGTTCGGCGACCAGTCGCGGGCCGCGGTCGAGCAGGCGATGGACGAGGGCATCGGTCTCGAACAGCGCCAGCGATTGCCCCGGGCACTTGTGCGCACCGTCGCTGAAGCTCATGCCGACCGCCGGGACGGCTTCTGCGGTGTGCCGCACGGGGCACAGGGAATGCGGCTCGGGTCCCATCGCCTCTTCATCGGTGTTCGTCGCGCGGACGCAGACGTCGATGAGGTCCCCGGCGGGGATCGTCACGGTGCGATCCGGTGCCGTGACCTCGATGTCGGCCTCCGCGCGTCGGAACAGGTGGCCGACGACCGGCTCGAGGCGGATGATCTCCTCGAGGATCTCCAGCCGCCGCGACTGGTCGGCCGCGAGGTACTCCGCCCCGAGTTCGTCATCTGAGAGCAGGTGCCAGCACGCCATGGTGATGAATTCGCGGGTGGTGACCATCCCGGCTGTGCCGTAGGTGACGCACTCGACGAGGATGTCCGACGTGCTGTGTCCGGCCCTGATGAGATGGGACAGGACGTCATCGCGCTGCCTGCGGCGCCGGGCGCGAAGCGCCGGTCGGACGTCGGCGAGGTAGAACCGGACGATCGGGACGAGGCCGTTGACCGCGGCCTGCAGCCATTGCTTCCGGGTCCGGCCCCAACCGGGGGCGGCGAGGTCGACCGGCGGCTGGGTGAAGAATCCTTCGAGCCGCCGCGACATGCCCGTGATGGAGGATTCGGTCAGTCCCACGACTTCGGAGGTCACGGCCACGGAGAAGTGCAGAGCCACCTCGTCGAGACGGCACCGGCCGGCCGCGGCAATCCGGTCGACCGTGTCCTGCGCGAGAGCATCGATGCGCTCGCCGTACCTGTCGGCGATCACAGCGGGGGCGAAGAAGCGGGCGAGCTCTCGGCGCTGCGAGTCATGGGGCTCGCCGTCGGAGATGAGGATCGGGTGGCGGCGGAACACGCCGCGAGGGATCCGCTCTGCGGTGAATCCGGCCTGCGTCGTGAGGTGTCGGGCCCGCAGCACCTGGCGGGCGGCGTCGAAGGAGCGGATGCGCCAGAGGTCGGGACCGTGATCGAGAAGCACCTGCTCGACCGGGGGACCGGCCGGCTCATCGCTGGGCACCGCCCGTCGGCTCGGCCGGCACCGATCGGCCCCGCTCATGCGCACCTCAGACTGCAGGCGGAGGTGAGGTCCGCGAGTCTGCCCGCAAGCGCCTGCGGAAGCTCCGCCTCGGCGATGAGCCCGGCGATGGTCTCGCAGTGCTCGGCGATCATCGATTCGACGTATGCCCTCGCCCCGGACTCCTCGATGACCTGCCGCAGCCGGAGGCCACGCTCGGCGTCGAGGCCCCGGTCGCCGAAGAGATGGGCGACCTGGGACCAGGCCGAATGGGCTCGCGCCGTGTTGATGAGCAGGGTCTCCTTGCCTTCTCGGAGGTCGCCGAGTACGGATTTGCCCGTCTCCTGCTCATCGCCGAAGACTCCGAGGACATCGTCTCTGAGCTGGTAGACGATGCCGATGCGGCGGCCGATGGCGCGCAGCCGCTCGACCAGGTTGGCGTCGCTTCCGGCGAGGACAGCGGCGATGGCCAGCGGGGCTTCGAACGAGTAGGCGGCGGTCTTGCGTCCGATCATCGTGAGCACGTCTTCGGAGTCGGCCTCGTCGAGGTGGAGGCTCAGCCACACGTCGGACTGTTCTCCGGCGACGCTCTCGGCGATCGTCTCATCGTAGATATCGAGCACGGCGAGTCGGCGCGGGGCGTCGAGGTCGAGACGCGCGAGGAGGGACTGGGCCTCGTTGAGCATGAGGTCACCGGCGAGCAGGGACGAGGAGATTCCCCAGGTCTGCGCTGCGGCGCTCGTGGCTCCGAGGAGCATGGCCTCGGAGGAGAACTGACCGGTGATGTTCATCTCCCCTCGACGCACGGTGTCGTTGTCGATGACGTCATCGTGGATGATCAGGCCGATGTGCAGCAGCTGCATCGCGCCGGCGGCGTCGATCGCGGCCTGCGTTGCCGTGCCTCCCAGACCCTCATGGGCATCAATGAGCAGGCGGGGTCTGATCATCTTCCCGCCCAACGCCATCCTCGAAAGCGCTTCCCAGAGCTGCTCGTACTGCTGAGTTCGGACTCGAGAGCGTCGCCGAGCAGCGGCGAGGACTTCGACGAGGCGGGATTCGACGGTCAGGACGCTCTCCAATTTCTTTAGCCAGGCGAGAGTTCAATCTAACACGTCAGCGGTATGCTGTCAGCGTGCCGTCCGCAGACCCGAAGGCAGCTGGGCTGACCTACTTCTCGAATGAATCGGAGTTCTCCGATCGCTCGGCCCTGTCCGAATCCGAGATCGTGGAGTGCACCGCACTCATGGAGGCGCTGCGGCAGTGGCATGAGGCCGAACGCGTCCTCGCCGAGGCGTCGCGACGCTACATGCAGCTCAACGACAGTGATATGCGCACCATCCGCCTGCTCATCCGCGCGCAGCGGAAGGGGCTCATCGTCACTCCCAAGGACATCGCTGCTGCCGTCGGGATCTCCAGCGCCTCGACGACGAAACTCGTCGATCGCCTCGTCGCCGGTGGGCACCTGATCCGGGTCCCCCACCCCCACGACAGGCGCACCACCAGCATCGAGGTGACAGAGGAGACCGCGCAGGCAGCGCACGAGTCGGTGGGCCGCCAGCATGCCCGTCGCTTCGACGTGATCGCAGCCCTGAACAGCCGAGAACGCGAGACCGTGCTGCGGTTCCTCTCCGCCATGACCGAAGCCGACCGCCCGCAGGGCGTGCTTGCTGATGACGGGAGCGGACGGTCGACGCCGGACCGTGATTAGGACCGGGCTGTTCCCGTTCCTCTCACCGTCCGTGAGTCTTCGCTGCGGTCGGATCAGCCGAAGATGCCGACGATATAGGCGACGAAGAGGAAGGCCATGAACGCCGGCAGGCAGCTGATTCCTGGAGCGGTTGCCTACGGGGTGGGCTGGCCGCCGTTGACGTTGAGGGTCTCACCGACCACGTAGCTCGACTCCGATGAGGTCAGGAAGACGTACGCGGGTGCGAGCTCGGTCGGCTGCCCTGCCCGTCCCAGCGGAGTGTTCTTGCCGAAGTGCGGAAGGGCTTCCTTCGGCTGCCCGTCGGAGACCTGCAGCGGGGTCCAGATCGGTCCCGGTGCCACGGAGTTCACCCGGATCCCCTTCGGGGCTAACTGGGTTGCCAGCCCCTTCGTGAAGTTGTTGATTGCCGCTTTCGTCGACGCATAGTCGATGAGGTGGGCGGACGGCGAATACGCTTGCACGGAGGTGCTGTTGACGATCGTCGATCCGGGCTCGAGATGCTCGAGCGCGGCCTGAGAGACCCGGAACATCGCGTGGATGTTCGTCCGGAACGTGTTCTCCCACTGCTCGTCCGTGAGGTCGGCGATGTCTTCGACGGCGATCTGTCGGCCGGCATTGTTGACCACCGCATCGAGTCCGCCCAGTTCTTCTGCCGCCCGGCGGACCACTTCGCGGCAGTACTCGGGATCGGACAGGTCTCCCGGGAGAGGCACGGCCTTGCGACCGGCCTGGCGGATGACTTCGCAGACGTGCTGGGCATCCTCCTCCTCGGCGGGCAGATAGGACAGAGCGACTTCGGCTCCCTCACGGGCGAAGGCGATCGCGACGGCGGATCCGATGCCGGAGTCCGAGCCGGTGATCAGCGCCCTGCGGCCGCGAAGCCTGCCTGTGCCGGTGTAGCTGTCCTCACCGCGATCCGTGCCGGGGATGAGTTCCGCGTCGAGGCCCGGTTCGGGTTGATCCTGCTTCGGCGGTGAGATGTCGGGAAAGCGAGTGGTGGGGTCCTGGAAGGTCAGCTGGCCGCTCATCGTATTCCTCCTTTATCGTTGGCGGTCGTTTCCACGGGTGTCGAAGACAGACATGGGAATTTCCTTACCGGCGGGTGAGTCATCGGCACCGCTGCCGGAAAATCTCTTCATGCCGCTTCGGTTTCGCCGCTTCGGGGCGGTGTCAGGAATTCTGCTTCGTCTTCCGCTTGCTCTCCTTCTCGAGCGCGTCGATGAGTTCGTTCTTCGTCATCGACGAGCGCCCCGAGATGCCGAGCTTCTTCGCCTGTTCGTAAAGGTGGTCCTTCGAGGCGTTCGCGTCGACTCCGCCGGCGGTAGTGCGGTCGGTGTTCTTTCCGCCGGAGCTCTGCGCGTCCGACGGGCCGGAGGAGGCCTTCGCCTCCCATTTGTCCCCGACCTTCTCATAGCTGTGCTTGAGCGCGTCGTAGGCGACCTGGTGAGCGCGCTTCTCGTCACCGTATTGGTCGATGGCCGAGTCGTAAGCTTTGGCGAAGGTCCGCTGCGCCTTCTTGCTCGACTTCTCCAGCGTCGAGGGCAGCTCGCTCACCTTCGGCTTTCCTGTCTTCGTCGTCTTCGGCATAGTGGAACAGCTCCTTCGCGATCGGTTTGTCGTTTCGGTCAGACTGGTGGTGTGTCTCCGTCGGCGGGTCTATGGACGGATGCACGGGGGCTCCTCCTGCAGGCTCCTCGTGCGAGTCTCCTCATCCGGTGCGTTTCTTCGCGGCTGACGACTTCTTCGGTTCCGATTTCTTCGACGAGGTCTTCTTTGTGCTCGCCTTCGCGCTCGACTTCTTGCCCGATGACCCCTTCTTCGATGATCGAGAACTGTCCACGGACTTCCGCAGGGCCTCCATAAGGTCGATGACATCGCCTCCGGAGTCCTCCTCGGCGGCGTCCTCGGCGAAGGTCTTCTCGACATCGAAGCTCTCGCCCGATTCGATCTTCGCGTCAATGAGTTTGCGCAGTTCGACCTGGTAGTCGTCGCTGAACTCCTCGGGGGTGAAGTCCTCGGAATACGATTCCACGAGCTTCTTTGACATCTCGAGCTCTTTGTCCGAGATCTTCGCCTTCGAGTTCACGCCCTTGAAGTCGACGTCACGGAGCTCATCGGCCCAGCGCAGGGTCTGAATCATGAGGACTTTTCCGCACACTCGCAGCACGGCCAGACGCGTCCTGGTGCGCAGGGTGAGTTTGACGATCGCGGTCCGCTCCGTGTCCTCAAGAGTCTGACGCAGCAAAAGGTAGGCTTTCGGCGTCTTCGACGTCGGCTCGAGGAAATAGGACTTCTCCAGCATGATGGGGTCGATTTCGTCACTGGGCACGAACTGGAGGACGTCGATGTCGTCGTTGTCCTCTGCAGGAAGGGCCTCGAAGTCTTCGTCGGTGAGGACGACCCGATGCTCGCCGTCGTCATAGGCCTTCTCGATGTCGTCGTACTCGACGGTCTTCCCGCACTTCTCGCACCGATGCTGATTGCGGATCCGCCCGCCGTCCTTCGCGTGGACCTGGTGCATTCTCACGTCGTGGTTCTCCGTGGCCGAGTACAGCTTCACGGGCACATTCACGAGGCCGAAGGCGATGGATCCGGTCCAGATAGCTCTCATTACCCCATTGAAACGCAGGTTTCGAGCACTGGCTAGACCCGTTGGCGATCTGCAGCGGGTCGGTGGCCACTTCCGGCCGCCGGAGACACTCCATTGCTTCGCGTTCGACATCGCCCAAAGTGGGTACCTCCGGACCTACTGGTGAGGCACCGTCGCCGTCCTGCCAGGTCAGCGAAGCGGTGTTAGATTGGCGATTCGAAGGCGAACCGGTTGCCGGTAAGCAGCTTTCGCAATCACCGAATGAAGGAGTACTACCCATGGCAGTCATTCTCTGGATCCTCGCAGCGATCCTCGTCATCTCAGGAATCTTCGCCATCTTCAGGAAGCAGATACTCTGGGGAGTCGTACTCATCGTCGTCGGTTGCCTCGTCGGGCCCGGGGGAGTGAGCATCTTCGGCTGAGACAGGCGGAGAGGACGGACAAGATAGAGTGAGCGGATGTCTCCTCTGAGAAATCCTGCCCTCCGCCAAGCCGACAGTCTGCGGCGAATCGTGCCCTGGGCGGTCGCCGGCCTCGTCAGTGCGGTGCCGGCGACCGTCGCAGCTTCGATGGCCATCGACCTCCTCCAGAAACGGGGACGGAAGACGCGCGCTGCTCCGCGACCGGGGACCTTCAGTTCGACGGTCGAAGAGTCAGAGCTCGACATCTACACCGATGGTGCCACTCTCTACGAGGACATGCTCGATGCGATCGGCTCCGCACGCGAGTCGATCCTCATGGAGACGTTCATCTGGAAGAACGACGAGGTGGGTCAGAGGTTCATCGACGCATTCAACGCGGCATCGGCCCGCGGTGTGGAGGTC
This sequence comes from Brevibacterium sediminis, assembly GCF_013623905.1. Taxonomy (GTDB): domain Bacteria; phylum Actinomycetota; class Actinomycetes; order Actinomycetales; family Brevibacteriaceae; genus Brevibacterium; species Brevibacterium sediminis. The sequence continues at coordinate 2,944 of NZ_JABKDD010000002.1, read as the reverse complement.
CATCTCATCTACGACGGCTTCGCCAACCTGTCGGTGCCCAGCTCGTTCTACCATCAGCTCTCCGAGCAGGTCCGTGTGCTGCGTCTGCCGACGGTGGCGCGGAGGTTTTGGCGGGGGCCGATGCGGCATTCGGGTTTCAACCATTCGAAGATCCTCGTCATCGACGACGATGTAGCCTTCGTCGGCGGGTTCAACATCGGCTCTCTCTACGCCCGTCACTGGCGCGACACCCACCTGCGATCGGTCGGCCCCGGAGCCTGGGGTCTGCGGCAGACCATCGCGGAAGTGTGGAACGAGTTCCACGACTCCGGTGAACAGATCGCCTGGGTGCCGCCCGCGGCCTGGGAGTCGAAGCTGCGGGTCTCGGCGAATCTTCCGATCCACCTCGTCTATCCCATTCGCAGCATGTATCTCAACGCCTTCGCCCGTGCGCGGAAGCGGATCTGGCTGACGACACCCTATTTCATTCCCGACCAGCAGCTGCTGCGCTCTCTCGTCGAGGCGGCGGAGCGCGGAGTGGACGTGCGGGTCATGGTTCCCCGGGAGTCGAACCACATCCTCGGCGATTGGCTCTCCCGCGGATTCTTCGAGCAGATGATCAACTCGAAGGTCACGGTTCTGCTCTACACCGCGAGCATGATCCATTCGAAGGTCGCCACTGTCGACGGCGAATGGTCGACGGTGGGCACGGCGAACATCGACCGGCTGTCGTTGACCTTCAACTACGAGACGAATGTCGAAGTCATCGACCGTGCATTCGCCGCCGAGATGGAGAAGGTTTTCGACTGTGACTCCATGCACTGTGTCGAACTCGGTTCGGAGTGGCTCAACCGCCACCGGCTGACCAAACTCGCCGAACGCGCTCTCGTGCCGATGCGCCCCTGGCTGTGACGCGGGCTTTCCGCGCTCTTCCCTCCTGCCCTCGCGCGCGGTCCCATCCCGATCATTTTCGGGGTAGCGTGAACGAGAGGACCTGCCAGCAGAGAGGGCCGATGCATGGACGCATCAGGAGAATTCACCGTCGAAACGTTCACCCCCGTCGATCTTCCGCGTGAGGAGACGCCGACCACGGCCACTCCGGTCGGCCTCGCGCGGATGGAGAAGCATTTCACCGGCGAAGTCAGCGGGCACTCGACGACGTTGTTCACCTTCGCTGTGGACCATTCGACCGACGTCGGCGGCTATGTCGCCATGGAGTCGTTCGCAGGGAAGCTGCACGAACGCACGGGCACCTTCAACTTCACCCATTCGGCGACGACCACCGGTGAGGACCGGGACAATGAATCGTTCGTCATCATCCCGTCGAGCGGCACCGGAGACCTGGCCGGGATCACTGGGACCGGCGGACTGAGGAACGAAGCCGACGGCACCCATCGTGTCTGGCTGACGTACGAACTGCCGGAATAGTCCGTTCGCGTCAAGGCTCTGTCGCTGACGTTCCCGACGGTATAGTCTCGGTCCATGCTTGATGTCCTTCCCGCCGCCGTGACGCGGCTCTTCGATTCGCAGGAGCCGCAGGACGTCGCCGTCGCCACGATCATCGCGACCGAAGGATCGGTTCCGCGCCCAGCCGGCACATCGATGCTCGTGGATACCGCCGGCGGAATCGTCGGCTCTCTCACCGGGGGATGTGTGGAAGGAGCCGTACTCGAGGCGTGTCAGGGCGCTCTCGCCACCGGTGTGGCCTCGGTGCAGGAGTTCGGCTACAGCGACGAGGATGCTTTTTCCGTCGGACTCATGTGCGGTGGCCGCATCGACGTGCTCATCCAGCCCTTCCGCTCAGGCTGTCCCGGTCTGCGAGCGGACAGTGGACCGACAGCCGTGGTGATGCGCCTGCCTTCCGCCGATGACGACTGTGCCCCAGCGGCAGCTGTCTCGGCCAGCGCTGTGGATGAGAGCACGGGGCCGAGCACCGAATCCTTGGCCGTCAGACTCGGTCCTCTGGTACCCGAAGACGTGGTCGAGACCGCCGCGCAGCGCGTCGGGGCCTTTATCCGCAGCGGCCGCACCGGCAGCATCCGCCTTGCGCCCCCGGAAGGCGGGAGCGAGCCGATTGAGCTCTTCGTCGAGACCCGCATCGAGCCGGCCCATCTGCTGGTCGTCGGAGCCAACGCCTTCAGTCTCGCCCTCGTCGAAGCGGCCAGACCCTTGGGACTGCGCATCACAGTGTGTGACCCCCGTCCGTCCTTCGCCGACCAGACATCGTTTCCCGGCGCCGAGGTGGTTCGGGCCTGGCCGCACCGATTCCTCACCGAAGCGGCCGCCACTGGTGAGTTCGACACCCGGAGCATGATCTGCGTCCTCAGCCACGACCCGAAGGTCGACATCCCCACCCTGGCCGTCGCACTCGACCTCGACGTGGCCTACGTCGGGGCGATGGGCTCGCGGCGCAGCGACCGCGACCGCCGCGCCGCGCTGCGCGAAGCGGGAGTGGCGAGCCCAGCACTGGCACGGTTGCATTCGCCGATCGGTCTCCATCTGGAGACGTTCACCCCCGCCGAGGTGGCTGTGTCGATCCTCGCAGAGATCCTCGCTGTACGCGGTGGCCGCCGGCAGGTCGTTCCCCTCAGCGACGAACGGGAAGATTCGCCTCTTCACTGAGGCGAAACGAGTCGCCAGTCGCTGGCTGCATCTTCGCATTCGACTTCGATATGTAAGTCATAGCATTCTGTTGTTCCTCATGGTGCCTGCCCCTGGCGTGCGACACGACCTCACCTTCAGGACTACAACTCGTGACGAGCGCTGGGAAGCATTCATATGCGATGATCGCTCAGTCATGGGCGATGGCGGACTGTGGCAGTCTTGCCGATAAGTGCGCGAGCGAGTGCTCGAGCGTGCCAGGGCCAGACAATCAACAGTTTCTCCAAGAAGCTGACGAACATGTTCTCCTCGTTTCTCATCTCAACCGAACATGGTCTGGCCCCGGGGGATGCCCCGGGGCCAG
>NZ_JABKDD010000029.1 GCF_013623905.1 Brevibacterium sediminis | reverse complement strand
TCACCGGAAGCGTCGGCAACGGCGTTTGGGTAAACTGACTCCGGTTGAATACGAGCTTGTTCATCACAAGGCTGTCGCTCTGGCGGCATAAACCCCGGGGTCAACTAAACCGTCAGCAGTCGCTTCTGCGGCAGGGCCTTTGACAGTACCTGTTTGCCGTCGCGGTCGAGTGCGACGGCGTGGTGGTTGTGTTTGCCGACATCGATGCCGATGAATACGTCGATGTCAGCGTGGTTGGTGATCATGTCACTCATCTTCTTCGACTCATGTGACCGGATATTGGTTGTGGTTGGGCTGGCCGGTGCTGCAGTGGTGGCTCCTGGGTTCGGCATCCAAGTTACGGTCGGGCTCAAGGCATGGGTTCTGCCAGTGGTTCTGGCCCCTATCAGCGATTTCCCTGGTGCCTTCGAACCCCGGTGACTACACCCTCCGGATCATGGTGACTGGGGGCATCAATCATGCCGGGGTTCTCAGGCCAGCGACCTCTTTCTATCCTGACGGATGAAGGGGCTACTTAAAAGGTAACGGGGGGCGATGGCTGCGCGCATACCGGGATTCGCCTCCCCGAAGCGCCACCACCGCTCCCGTCTTGCCTTTCGGCGATTTGAATCTCTCACAGGTTTTACGCGGTCCCGGACTATGTCGAGTGCGGCCGGGTACGCCATCGCATCCTCCAAACCCATCATCGCAAAGTCGATGATCCATCCGTCGGGCATGAGGTCTGGTCTATCCGCAATGTCATTACTTCCCAAATGTCGAACCACGACATCCGAGTACCGAGCTTCTTGACGCTGGAGCAGATCCCTCGCCTCAGCGTATGGGAGCAGGAGGCCTTTTCCTACGGGGGCGCAACCTTGAAAGCAGATGCCAGCGTTAGCTTGTAGGGGCAATGCGGCGTGGCTGGCTGTTCTTGGCCGCAGTGAACTAGTTATCCCGGGCGTCTCTCGTTTATCGAGCACATATACGTCTGGGAGCTTGGCCGGATTCTTTACCCAGTTCACTATCTCGACGTCGACCGCTGCTTCCCCGGGCCAATCTTGTGACGAGACTGCTTCGGTGATGACTGCGGGATCTGGAGCCGACGGCAGACGCGACTGTGATGCGTTCCGCTCCTAGCCGACGTCGATCACTCTTGTATCGGAGAGCCACAGTGCGGAAGTTTTCGTATACGAGATCTTGGGGCAAGGATCATGTGAGTGCTCTGGTTGTTCTGGGGCTTTTGCGGGCTGAAGTCTGGCGGACGACGATTTGGTGGGGGGAGGAGGGGTTTGTCTAGGGTAGGAGCCTCCGGGTTGATGACGTGGGTTGCCGCTGTTGCTCCGAGTTCGTGGAGAGGCGCTGCGGCGGTGGTGAGATCCACGAGCGCGGCCAGCCGAGTGCCACCGATTCCGGCGACCGAGATGTCATCGGGGATCTGTATGCCGGAGTGACGCAGCGCGGTCATCGCACCCACTGCCGTCTGGTCATTCGCGCCGATAACGGCGTCAGGCGGCTGACCCTGCGACAGTAGCGAGATCACGGCGTTCGTTCCCGAGTCAGCGGAGAAGTTGCCGGGAATGACGCGGTGCTCGAGCGAAGCCTGATGCATCGCAGCCTCGTAACCCTTCCGGCGCTGTTCGGCGGAGTAGACGTCAGCGGTACCATCGATGAACGCGATGTCGCGATGTCCCAGCTGGATCAGGTACTGCGTGAGCGCGCGCGCCTCTACATTGTCGTAGCTCACCACGTCACTTGGGAAGTCTCGCGTGGCGAGTGAAACCACCGCCATGCCTTCGCTGCGGACAGTGTCCACGGTGCGAATGAGATGCTCCGTCTCCTCTTCGTTCTGACGAATTCCGGATCCCGCGAACACGACGCCCGCGGCGTTGTAGGTACGTAGCATCTTGACGTGTTCGATCTCGCGCCGACTATTGCGATCTGCATTGCAGATGATCGTGAGACATCCGGCTTCATTTGCGACGTCGTCGCAAACCCGCGCCTCGGTCTCGGAGTTCCTGGGCGAACGCGAGCATATTCTGGGTGGAACGGCCGAGGCGATCGAGAGTAGTGATGACAAGAGTGTCACCGTCGATAAGCGCGTTGAGTGCTCGATCAAAGGCAGGGCGGGATGCTCGTGCGCCCGAGACTCCATGGTCGATGTAGAGATCGTCGCGACGCACACCGGCAGCGAGGAGGTCAGCTTCTTGTCGGTCGGCAGATTGATCGCGGGTCGATACACGGGCGTATCCGATCAGTTTCGCCATGATGGCTCCAATGTGTCTCGTAACTAACGGCGTTTACGCCGATTCATGCACTAGGTTACAAGACATAGTTATAAAGAAATTGCATTCAGCTAAGAACGCCGAAATTGCGCAGAACTTGGCCGGTAGCCTGGAGCGTGCGAAGCTGCGCCGCCGAGACGTCTCGTAACCCTAGGGTTACGAGATCTTGATCGCGACGAACGGCGAGTCTTCGACGAGGTGATTCACTCATCCATCCGATTGCAGGTGCGCGCTGTGTTGGTGGCCTCTGCAAGTCCGGTGCGATTTTCAAAGGTTCAAACAGCGCTCGGTATCACCGACTCGCATCTGTCAAAGAACGTGGGGGTACTGCTCGACGCCGGATACGCCGACCAATCGAAGCACTCTGCCCAAGAGGGTGCCCGTTCGCACTCGGTCACAATGCTTGCCCTCACCAGTGAGGGGCGGACGGCCTATCGAGGGCACGCCGCTTGGCTGGAACACCTCACCCGTGCTCGTGCGCAGTCATAAAACCACGCCGCAATCAGGTTGAGGAGAGATCATGCCTACGCTCGAAGAAGCGCTGAACGAGACTTTGTCGGCGGAAGCTGTGGAGGCGTCATTCGTCCACGCCATCGCCGGTATCCGAACAACTGAGAATGTCTATGTGAGCCCCCGCGATGGTGTCGCCCACTCGCGTACTCGTTTCAAGATGCCTGAAGCAGCGGGTCCTGGTGCCGACAACCGTGGTGAGAGCCTTGCGAGTCATGACTTGCTGCACACCTGCGCTGTGGGCAGCGATGACTGGATGACAGTCGATCTGCCTCGACCTGCGCTCGGGTCGTTGGCCCTTCTGACGCTCCTTTACAGCGCGGAGATCGAACAGTCCGTGGGCGTCGACTCCGGGTTGTTCGAGGTTGAGGTCCTCGCCTTCCCGGGGCGAGCACTGCCCGTGCGTCTGTCGGTGGCTGGACGCTTCATATTTCGGAGATGGCGGTCACCGTATATCGCGGCAGGAAAGCGGAGACGTTCGCGCTGGAGGTTCATCCAGTATCGGCGAGGACGGTGAGCGTCCCCGGCGGCTATGACTAAGGCTCATCTGAATTGTTCCCTGCAGTTTCTTCTTCATCGAGTTGGTTCATCGGGAGGGCTCTTTGAGCACACGCCGCCGGTGTTTTTCGCTCCATCGCAGAAGGGTCTCTTGAATTTGCTTTATCGTTTCGGCTGGTGCGTCGGGCATGACCCAGTCGAGTCCTTTGACAACCTCGACTACTGACAACTCGGGCAGGATCTGTCGTCGACGCAGTTCGTTGTAGCGCCCCATGTAAGTACGTGCGACGAGAGTTGCTTCGCCAATACTGTAGCTTTGCGCAGCCTCACGGATGAGTCGTCCGCACTCGGTCCCGGGGTGATGGGTACCGTATGGGTAAACCTCTTCTCGGTATTTGAACAGAACTTCATAGAACATGACTTCCGCTGCGATACCCGCTTGCTGATGGAGTGTTTCTAAACGCGTCGCTGGGGGCGTGCGAACAAGCGATTCACTGTTAGTGGTGTTTGCGTAGTTGACTCGCTCCGGTGTCTGTTCACGCATTGTGGTCATCGCTTGTTGACGTCAGTTGTGCGCGAAACTCGTGATTCCCTCGGCGGAGGAACGCACTGAGTTTCTCAAAGCTGTGGTCACGGATGAAGATCGCGTCCACAGCGATCATCGTCAGCGAGAACCACGGTAGACCCATGAGCAAAGCGATCCCCAAGTGGAAGGCGAGGATGCCGAGCAGACCGATGATGCGGGTATAGCGGTTGAAGAGCATGAACGGGAACGCACACTGGAAGAGCACCGATGCCCACGAGATCGCCACGACCACCGGACCCCAGGCGGTGACGAGGTCGGAAAGAACGGGCCAGGTCCCGAACTGCTGTGTCTGCAGGGGGTTGTAGACGGCGAAGCCGTGCTGCCAGGCACTGCCGCCGGCTTTGTAGAGACCACCGGACATGTAGATCGCGCACACCTGGAAGGCGAGCACCACGATCGCGAGGTTATTGGCCATGACCAGCGCCCACCGCCACTGACCACCGTCGGCCTCGGGGAAATCGGCTTTGCGCCGACGCCGGCGCGCATCCAGCGACCAGCGTCTGGTCGTATCCGCGAAGAGCAGGGCGATCATGAACATCCGGTAGGCGTTGTCGCCCTGATCTCCAGCACCGTCATTGAGTTCGATGAAGCTGACCCACAAAACCAAATAGAACGGCAGAATGATCCGGGTGTACCAACCCAGCGTGATGACCACGGCGAGAGCGGCCAGGGCGAGCATCATCACGGTCAACATCGGCGGGGTCGTCACCACCCGGTGGAAGAGGGAGAAGAGCCAGATGTTCGGGAAGTCGCTCTGCGGCTCTGCGAGCTCCCCGCTCCAGGCGTTGCCCACCCCGAAGATGTAGTGGCGGGCGTTGAAGTTCGTGAGGATGAGTCCGAGTCCGGTGATGCCGATGAGAATCCGTGTCACCGCAAGCCCGTAGCTCGCGTGGTAGCGGCCGGCGAGCATCTCCTCGAGCCAGTTCCAGCCGCGGGAGATGCTGGTGCGCACCTGGGTGGTGATCGGCAGGCGCTCCTCCGCCGAGGCAGTCCCGGAGTCGCGCGTGGACTCGGTGTCTCGCGCGGTCTTGGCATCACGTGACGCTTCGGCGTTGGGCGTGGTCACGGGGTCCACCTCAGTTCGCGTGGTCTCGTTACTGCTCACCGACGCACCTCACTTCATCGGAAGCGCAGAAGTACTTCGCGAACTCCTCTTCCGACTGATTCTCCTCCGTCACGAGCGCCCTCCACCCGACGGGGACAGGTTGGATTTTTGGTCGCTGCGCGGATCTGTCGTTGCGCTCGGAGAAGGGCACAACGTTCTGCCGGGCCGCCTGGTACTGGACACGCTGGACATCATCGCCCCAGATCGCCTTCGCGACTTGGGTGGCATAGGCCGTGGCAATGTGTTCGCTGGCCAGATAGGAGCTCACGGTGTTCTTCGGGTCCTCATATTCGGCGAGCTTCGTCTTGAGTCTGTCGACCGAATCGTCGCCCTTGAAGTAGTCGAGCTTGACGATCGCCTTCTGATCATCAGGCAAGTCCTCCCACGTACCTTTGAGGTCGGAGGCCACACCGACGCCCAGGCCCGCAGAGCGGGGAGGGAAGAGCTTGTAGGTCGAGTGGTCGAGCTCGACATCGGTCGCCCGCACCCACTCGGTGATCTCCTCACCATTGTCGGTCGAGATCACCGCGCGGACATCGAAGTAGTAGTCACCGTTGATCGGCTCGGGAGCGAAGACGCTCCAGGACTGCCCCCACATCGGAATCATGTACTTCGAGAGCAGGTCGCCGGGAATCACCTCCCGCAGCGCCGAGGACGGAGCGATCCACAAAAAGCTCGCGAAGAGGTGAAAAGCCGTGATCGCCATGGCGATGACCATGAGCGTCCGCTTGATCACCGGCCGAGGCCGTAATTTGTCAGGGGTGGTTGTCATCGTAGGTCTCCGGTCATAATGAATCAGCTCGCTTCGTCGGGTCGATTATCGATTCCGTTGCTGTTGTCTTCAGTGTCTTCAGGGAAGGGGAGAAGAGCGCGAAGAAGACGGTGACGACCCAGATGCCGGTGATAGCGAGTCCGGCGTGGTTGATGTTGTTGACTGCGATGAGCAGGATCGCGGCAGCAATTCCGAATGGGGGAGCGATTGCTTGGAGTGCGTTCTGGGCAGCGAATACTCGTCCACGCATCTGGCCCGGGACTCGTTCGATCATGAGTACCCCGACGAGCCCACTGAGGCTACCTGTGGCTATCCCGAGCACGGTAGCCGCTGAGAAGAGCATGACCGTTGGTGGCAGTATTCCTATCACAGCGATTGCTATGGCGGATAGGACAAGTCCTGTGCGCATCCACCATTCTCGCCTGCCGAAATGTCCGGCCAGGGCGTAGGCGGTACCCCCGACCAGTGCGCCAAGGGCGAAAGCGGCAAGGACGAATCCTGTCACTTCTTCGCGTCCTGTTGCAGAGAAATGAACGGGAAGGATAAGGGCTTGTAACGCTGAGATCACCATCATGATCGTCGTGGTAATCAGCGTGAGCGTGAGCAAAGACGGATCCTGAACTATTGCTTTCCACCCGAGGTGAATGTGGCGCCACTGCGACCGATTGGCAGATTCGATGGGGAGCTGGACGGACCCTAGCTGGTGTGGGATCAGTGTGGTGACAATGATGGCTGCTAGAGAGGTGGCAGATGTGATGTAGAGAAGTGTGGATGAGCTCAAGGTGGAGAGCATGAGGCCGGCGGATGCTGGCCCGATGAGCATGGCTGTTGCCGAGACGCCTTCCCTGACGCCGGTCATTGTGTGTGCTGGCGTGCTCGTTGCGGTGATGATTGCTGGTAGCAGAGCTTCTCGCGCGGTGAGTCCAGGTATATCGCCGATCGCGCCGAGGGACGCGAGGATGAGGAGCCATTCGAAGTTCAATCCCCACACGGTATCGACGACGGGCAGAGCAACTACTGCGAGAGCCGAGATACTGTCGGAAACTATTGCGCAGGTTCGTCGGTTGATGCGGTCAACAATTGGACCGATGAAGATTCCGCCCAGGAGGGAACCTGCTCCGGCGCTGATAGCGACGAGGCCTGCCAGCGTCGGGGATCCCAATCGTTGGAGAGCCAGGATGGGAAGGGCAATCGTAATGATTGAGTTTCCCAATGATGAAAGCCCGTAAGCACCCAGGTAGGCGACCGCAACGCGACGACGTCGAGGAAGGGTGTGACCGAGTGACTCCTGGCGCGTATCCATCACAGGCGTTGGACTAGAGCCGGTTCTGGCTGATTGGTTGCGTACGGTGAGTATCTGCTGAGGTCGGCCAGCAGTTTGGTGAGAGAAGTGGTGGTGTCCTCACCGTGTGCGATGTGGTGGAAGAGATTGCAGAATGTCTCGGCGTAGATTGCGACGGACTCACATGCAGTTGTGGTGTCGGGGTGGATGAAATTGAGATCCATGCCCTCGCGAGTGCGGTTGACCCAGAGGAAGACTTCGCGGGAGTCGTCGACGCTGCCGTGAACGGTCATGTTGTTTCGTGAGACGAGGTCGTTGCCGGGCATGCTCCGGGTATCGAGGTACGAAATCATCGGTGCAGCAAATCCGGTTGGTACTGCTTCGGGGGCGAGAGGAGCGAGGAGCTTAGCGACGTGGTGGAGCGGAGTATGGATGAGTTTCTTCGACTCGCGGACTGCTGCGTGTGCTGCTGTTACTGCCGACTGAAAATCTGGTACACCACTGTCGAGCCTGTACTGTACGGGCACCAGGCGGGTGTACCAGCCGACTGAAAGTATCTGTGCCCGGGTGAGGCGTGTTGAGACTGGTGTGAGCATTGAGAAGACGGGATTATTCGTCGCAGCGTGGTGAATGAGCCCGGCGAGGGCCATAATTCCGGAGTTAGTGTTCGCCCCGTACCGTTTGCACACTGCGTTGAAGTTCTCACACTCGTCAGCAGTAGCGAACTCGGTAAGAATCGTCGATGTCCCCTTAGCTCGGGTTTCTAGTTCCAGTCCGAGGGGGAGTGGGAAGGAGGGGAGTTGCCACGACGCGTTTTCGATGAAGGATATCCAGCCGCGAACGTCATCGGATCCGAGATGGAGTTCGCTGGTGTGCTGCACCTCAGCCTCACAGTAGTCCGCATACGACTCGACATTGGGCAGGTCAACATCTTCGCCGCGCAGTAGGCGCCGATATGAAGTCAATAGTTCGTACATGATGATTCCCAACGACATGCCATCGGTGTAGAAATGGTCGACTGCAAAAATCACTCGGAATCGAGGTTCGGGCGAGTCCTGACGCGCATTTTCTGTCCCAGTTGCAGCGAAGAGGAACATATCCCAGTCAGTGATGTCGGGCAGTTCTGCCGTGATGACATCGCGGATATCGAGCGAGTCATCTGAGTCGACGACGCGGGTCAAACTGATGTCGTGGGGGTGAATGGTTCGACCTTGGTAGCCGTTCTCGGTTTCCCATACCCAGGTGTGGTAAGTGCCGTGTCGGCGAAGATGTTCGCTGAAGACTGCCTCGAGCAGTGCCGCATCGTATGCTTCATCGATCTCGAAGCTGAGAACAGCGAAGCTCGAGCGATGCTGACCCTCTTCGCTGGATGACTGCAATGCATCGTTGAAATGTCGGCGTTGGATATAACTGGGAAACGCGTCATGGACCGGTGCAACACTGATTGCGGTGCGAGATTCATCACTTGCCCGCCAGACGGTGGTGTGCCCGGGCTCGGGCTCCCACTCAGGCAGTAGACCACTGAGCATAGACCAACTCTCAAACGTGTGTGGTGTTGGTCCTCGCCTTAAAAGTCAGACCCATGCAATTGAGATTGCCGACATCTGACCAGGTCAGAACCAATATGATCACAGAATGCCCCAGCCGCGCAAGAGCGAATCCAGTGAATTTGAAAACAACCTACGTTGGCACGCACCCGCGCAGCGTGCTTGCGCACAACTAGATAAGACTGGTGACGCGCGCCATTTGACTGTCGATACTCATCCTTGGAGACCTAATTCGGGTAGCACAGACAGGGAACTTAGCAGGAACGAACACTGACCGTTTCGGTTGTGGTCACCTGGGCAGACAGTCTGGTAAGTATTTGGACTGGCTTTGCCGCACGATCAGCCGGAGTAACGTGGCCAGATCTTTCTGGTGGTAGCCGGGGAAGTCAATTTCCTCTGAAGCGGCAAGCGCCATACTGAGCTCACGATCACTAAACTCAACAGTTCTATCGCGAATCTCTATGCTTCGACTGCGATCCCGGACCTGCTCGGAAGACGACTCAGCACGGTTAGCAGACGACACACTTTCTACATCTTCGGCCGCAAAAATCAGGGGAAGTGTGGATTTGCCCTGTCGTAAGCTCAACTTCCCAGTTTGTGTTGAGTCGCACCAGATGCCTTCCAGGTCGTTACTTGCCTGCCATGACAGTCCCAGGTGGTGACCGACGCGAGTCGCTGCGTCGACATCAGCATCGCCTCCGCCTTGCAACATCACACCGAGCGCTAAAGAGGTAGAAAGTAGAGCTCCCGTTTTGGACGCGGCCACGCCAATGTATTTGTCCCTATCGGCTCCCTCAGCACCCTGGGCGAGAACCAGTTCGCATGCTTGACCAGACACCAACTTCAGCATGGTCTCGAGGAGAATTTCCACGTGAATGTTGGTGTTGCGGAGTCTCATGAGCATTCGCACCACTTGTGCTTGAATGGCATCTGCTGTCAGCAATGTCAGTGGTATTCCGTGTACTGCCCAGGTGGACGATCGTCCTCGCCTTACTTCGTCATTGTCTATGATGTCGTATACCATCAGTGACCACTGATGGATCATCTCAACTGCCGCTGCGGTGATACTCACGTCTTCGCGAATCTTTGTGGGCAGCGAGCTGAGGGGCCGTCCGAGTGTAACTAGTGCTGGGCGGAGCGCCTTCCCCTGAACAGCGAATTCCGCATTCCCTTGGTCCCCCTCGATCCCACCCAAATGATAGCGAGCGACTTTCGCTAGTACCGGGCCAAGTGGAGCAATGGAGGCATCGATGATGGGATTGATCGCATCTCGGATCTCCTCAAAGCAGAACTGAGTGCTGGCATCATCAGTCGATACGTTGTGGTCGGTTTTCAAAACGGGTTCCTTCTCCAGGGCTTCTTATTCAGCAAATTGCTCACCATAGGATTGCGCAATAGAACGTCGAGAACACCACGTAGACAAGACTGCGCAGTTGAAATGCGCTCAGTGAGCAGTATTCGTTCCGCAGCGAAGCGAGTACAAGTGCAAGAAGGCTGTGCGCGACGAGCCTGCCGCATTGCACTACTTACTGAACTCGGCTCTCGGTTAACCAGTTAAGCGTCACTGACCTTGAGCTTGCGCAACGTCGTCTGGATCGGGGGCAGAGATATCTACTTCGGTATCGAAATTGTCGATGGTGATGGTCGCGTCGATACCCTCGGCACGACTGACGAGAACTGCACTGTCGATCTCACCGGTAGCGGGGACGTCAAGGAGAGTCGACTTTTCCTCTTCTCCGAGCCTGTAACGCATGTATTCGAGGTCGTCTTGTTCGACTTCGCCTTCAACGGTTACTTCATCCACTCCGATCGACTCGACAGTCGACACGAGGCGGTCGTAGTCGTACGTTTTGGCGATGCTGTCGCCTTGAGCTGCTTTGAACACTACGTACTTGCCGATCGCTGGTGTCGCGTCGTAGCCGAATGACTCCCAGTACTCCTTCGGGCCCTTGATCCATAGCAAGCTCGAGGCCCGGACCAATTCGATACTGAGGTCGACGGAGCCGGATTTAATAGATGCCTGGCCTTCGAATGCGTCAGTCTGCCGGTCAAAAACGAAGTCTGTGCTCTGGGTTCCGTCGTCGGCCTTCACTGTTCCCTGAGCATGATAGCTGTCGATCGATCTCAGATCGTCTTTGAACGTCTCAAACCGGTCCATTGCTGTAGCTTCAGCGTCGGAGTCAACTGGGGTGACGTGAGCGTCTACTGCACTATCAGAATTCGAGCATGCACACAGACTTAGTGCAGTGGCCGCGGCGACGGTGAGGCCGGTGAGTTTGTTCATTTCTCCTCCCCGATGAGCTGTGTAATATCGACACCGCAGTTTTGCTCGACCTGCTCGGACTGGTGCCTATATGTTGTATTCGCAGTCGTTGTCGCTTCGGAGAGCAGAAGCAGGAAATCTGTGTTGGACACTTGATTGCCGCTGCTCTTATACAAGTCCGCGGCTTTCTGGTAATCGTCGCTCATCGCTTGCCAAGCATGCTCTGCATCGTCGTTGGGAGCGAGTTCGCTGATGTTCTTCGTACCCGAGACAAGCAGGTCCAGTCGAGTTCCCAACTCTGTGACTGTCGTACTCTCGTCTTCTTTGCTGGCCTCTTTGTTGAGAGTGACGAGATCTTCGATAGCTGTACAGTACGTGTCGGCTTTCGACGGGTCGGTATAAGAAGACTGTGCAGCTTCTGTCGCCGTCGGGGCTTCTGACGGCTCCGTTGCTCGAGTGGGGGTATCAGTAGATGCCTCCGTGGGAGCCGGAACCTCCCTTTCGTCTGATCGAGGACCGGTTGACTGGCAGCCAGCTAAGAGGAAGGCAGACACCGTTATTGCAAGCGCGGTGAAACAGACTGAAGTGGTGGATGACATTTGAGCGGATCCTCCCCACCTGCCGATGGAAACTTAGACAGGTAGCAGACAAAGAGTAGTGTGGTGGGAGCCAGAGCTGCCCAAGCTTGGCCCCCACCACGGGGCCTGCTACTACGCGGGCATTGCGGCGTGTGGAGAATCGCCGTTGTGCCCGCGAGTAGCAGGAGTTATTACCTTTGTTTACTTCGTGGCACGACGGCGCGTGAAGTAGGTTGCTGCTGCACCAGCAGCCAGCAGGACTGCGGCAGCTCCGAGCAGCGGTGCTGTTGCATCCGAACCGGTACGAGGCAGATTTCCGCCCGCGTTGCTGCCATCGCTGTCACCGGTAGCCGCGCTACCAGCTCCTGCAGCGGATGCCGTGTCGGTTCCGTTGGCGTCAGCTGATGCTTCGGACGAAGAATCGGCCGTTGCCGCAGACGATGCTGCTGCGGTCGGGTCTGCATCGGCTGCAGACGAGGCATCAGCGTTGGTCGAATCCGAGTTGTCACCATTGGCTGCAGCGTTGGCTGCCTGCTGGGCCGATGCGTTCGGGTCCGAGGTGGCATCTGCGGAGGTCTCCGAGGATGCATCCTCAGCGCCTGCGGATTCAGCTGCTGCTTCAGCATTGTTGTCAGCTGCGGCCGATGCGGTGGTGTTGGCATCGTTGTCGGCGGCTGCTTCTGCTGCTGCTTCGGCGGCGGGATTTCCGTCGTCGTCGGCATTTGCAGATGCAGAAGCCGAGGCCGCTGCGTTCACGTTTCCGTTGTCATCAGCCGAAGCCGAGTCATCAGCGGATGCCGTGTCGGTTCCGTTGGCGTCAGCTGATGCTTCGGACGAAGAATCGGCCGTTGCCGCAGACGATGCTGCTGCGGTCGGGTCTGCATCGGCTGCAGACGAGGCATCAGCGTTGGTCGAATCCGAGTTGTCACCATTGGCTGCAGCGTTGGCTGCCTGCTGGGCCGATGCGTTCGGGTCCGAGGTGGCATCTGCGGAGGTCTCCGAGGATGCATCCTCAGCGCCTGCGGATTCAGCTGCTGCTTCAGCATTGTTGTCAGCTGCGGCCGATGCGGTGGTGTTGGCATCGTTGTCGGCGGCTGCTTCTGCTGCTGCTTCGGCGGCGGGATTTCCGTCGTCGTCGGCATTTGCAGATGCAGAAGCCGAGGCCGCTGCGTTCACGTTTCCGTTGTCATCAGCCGAAGCCGAGTCATCAGCGGATGCCGTGTCGGTTCCATCAGCGTCAGCCGAAGCGGTGGTATCTGCGCCATCAGCGTCGGTCGAAGCATCGGCAGTGTCGGTGCCGTTATCGTCAGCCGTGGCTTCAGCTGCATCCGTTCCGTCGGCATCAGCAGAGGCTGAATCGTCTCCGCCGTCGTCGGTGCAGTTGATTCCACCCTCGGAAATGTCTGCGAACACGTCGGCGCGTTCGAAGCCGAGCTCGATGCTTCCGAGCCCATCAGGTGCAACGACCGGAACCGAGGCAAGTGCCAGGTCGGCCTGCAGTCCGCCCATGGTGCCCGAGGCGTGGGTACCGTCGGCGGATTCTTCGATGTTGGTGGGCCCACCATAGGTGATTTCACCAGACACAAGGTTGGCGAGATCGCCGAGGCCGCCGTCTTCGAAGATCTGGTCGAGCTCGATTGCTCCGCCGGGTTCAATCACGAAGTCAGCGTCGCCGACCTTGATCGCCATGCTGGGCAATGTCGAGACTTCGACCTCTGCGCCGTCGGTCACACCGTTTGCGCGGGCGATCATCTCGCCCTGGGGTGCGCTTCCTGTTTCCCCACCCCAGGAGACGCCGACTTCTCCGCCGAAGAGGTTGACATCAGCAAACCGCCAGGTGGCAGTGCTCTCAACACCCAGACCGGTATCGCAGGCTGCGCCCTCGCTCGTCAGGCTCACGTCGCTGGTGCTCAAGCCCAGGTTCGCTTCGCCAACAGGGAAGAGATCATCAATGCCGGGAAGTGGGACATCACCAAGGCCGGTGATGAGGTCCAGGTCACCAGTGGTGGATTCTGCGTTTGCGACACTTCCGCCGCCGGTGAGAGTGCCTTCTGACCAGTCAGTTGTCGCTGCTCCGGTCAGACCTTCGAGCGTGCCGAGGATTGGAATGTCGAGATTGCCGAAGTCGTTGGTGTCTTCATCGGACGGGCTGTCAGTGGTCGAACTCGCCTCGGCGTTGACGAGGTTGATGTTGAGCCCGATGGCACCGGCACCTACGGGGGCAGCGCGGGAGTATGCACGAGCAGTCTCGTCACCGGCAATAGTGCCAGGGACCGCGTACTCGCCGGTTCCTGTCCCGCTGTAATCGGCGAGGCCGCTCGAGTCCGCGACGACGACTGATTCGGCGATATTGGCGCGAACGTTCGCGAGATTGTTGACGAGGCCGACACCGGCGAATGCACCGTAGTTGCGCACCCCACCGGAGAACGAACCGTCCTCGACGTCAGCCGCGCTGGCGGGTGCAATTGGGCCGAGCAGGGCGATGCCAAGGGCACCGACTCCTGCTGCGCCGAGGACCCGGCGCAACCCCTTAGTCTTCTTTGGCTTCATATTTCTCTACCTCTACATTTAGGTGTTTCGAAAATGAGTCCTCGTGAGCCTGCTGCTGAATCGACCTGGAGGACCAACTGCCATGAAAGTTCCACACAGCAGGCTCACGAGAAACTCCAAGACTGAGCCTACCGATTTAGTTCTCATTTTGGTTACGAAGAGGCAACATTTTTGCGAATGAATATAGTTGCTATCCTGCTGGGGTTCGTAGCCCCTAGCTTTAGGCGGATGCGCGTATAAAAATACGGCAGGGTGGAGTTATATACGTTTCGGGTACGTGACCACAATGACCAAAATGTGACCAGATGGTGACCAGCGAATACTCAGAGACAGTGTTCAGGGGCTGTAGATACTGACGAGGTTCGCCGATGGGCTGACGTTTTGGTGCGAGCTGGTCTCTTTTGCTGAATGCTCAGTTATCGAGCTGGAGGGCTCGCTTGAGGTTTCGTGGTGAGCCGAATCCGGCCGTCACGGCAGCCTCGTGAGTGGATGTGCCCTCCTCGAGGAGGCGCTTTGCGACATGGAGGCGCGCCTTTCTCAGCTCCACTGAGGGGGTCGTTCCTTGGGATTTGAACGCGCGAAGCAGATATGAGCGCGAGACCTGGAGGTCCTGCGCAATCGATTTGATGCTGGTGCTCACGTCTGTTGCCATCGACCTAATCAGTGCCAGGCCGCGCACATACACTTTTCGCAAAGAGTCGATATCGGCATCGGTGTAGAGGTGCGCTCCGATTGCGGTCGCCTTCGCGATCTCTTCCAGACCCCGCTGAATCTGGGTAAAGCCGGGCTGAAGGCGGTCCGGGAGGTCTTGCAGCAAAGAGAATGCTGCGGCCTTGAGTATGCGTAGGTAGACCACATTTGAAGGCCCGGCCAGCATTTCATAGTGCTTGCTGGCCTCGGTGGATCTGTAGATGATGAACATGCCGGCCGTGGACGATTCGCACACGGCTCCCCTGAACTCTTCGAGCTGGACCAACGCGATGTCGAGGGGTTTGAGATTCGCTGAGCCTGTCGTTGAGCGCAACACTATGCTGCCGCTGAGGCAGACATGGAGCAGGAGCTGATTGTTGAATGATTGGCCGAGAGGCGGGATGTAGTCGAAAGCTGCTGAGTCGTGGCTGTATCGGGCAACAACGAAATCATCATTGAGGACGGTGTCGCCCTTGAAGTTGAGCGTCGACGGGTCGGACCTGAGATGAAATCCCATGGCGGCAAGGAACTTGATTGCCTTTGAGGGGCTTGCGTCTACGCTCGTATACCCCCTATGTCGATCCAGATAGTCGTCTTGTGAAGCGTCCATTCTTCCTCCCGATGCCAATGAGCACGTCCATCTGGGCGCGTTTAAACAGGAAGAGCACCAGATCTCATTATGTGATACTGAATTATACTTGGTGAACGTCAAAAAATTCGGAACAACGGCTGATAGAGAGGTTGACCCGACCTTCTCCAACACAATTTAATAGGGCGCACGAATACAGACCAGGTGCCCGGTGCCCGAAGTGGCAAGCGTGTCCCAGAGCGTGATATCAGAAGTTCTTGGATGAGCGGCGAGCTCTTCTGCTGCTTTGTATTTTGAGCGTCCCGTGCTGATATTGGGCTGACCTGGACAAATGCTTCCATGTGAGTAGGGTGAAGGCTCTGAGTCGGGAGCAAGGGCCGACGCGTACACGACTGGAGGTGCCTCCATGTCTCAAGGCCAATTTCCCGGAACAGAGACCAAATGCGATGCCGCTTCCTCGAGTCGAATCTATGGCCACTACGGCCCCTGTCCGAAGCGTTCTTCGGCGTGGCGTGCCACGTTGAGGTGCTTGCCATTCGGCGGGTGCCCAAAGCCTGAACTCACAACTCTTAATGCTGCGATGGTGCGCATTCCCGTTCATGCTGTTCAATCGCTATACCCGCATCATCGGGCTGCTCGGCATCCTCTCGTTCCACTTGGGGATCGCTTAACTCATGGGTCTGCCGTGGTTCTCGCTGACGATGATCGCCGTTGACGCCATCTTCATCCGCGACCGCAGCTTTGAGAAACTCAACGGAGCTTTAAAGCGGTGGTGGATCTCCAGCTCTGAGGGGGAGGAATGGGTGAGGGTAAACTCAGCGCGCCGAATATGATCGACGGACAAACAGGTTTACAGTAACTGTCGCGCTTGCGCTGGGCCGATTGCGGTCGTAATCGGCTTGTGGTTTTCGCGATCTTACGCGACACAAGGGCATACTTGCTGGATGAGCACAGAGGACATATGGGCCGTCGCGGCATCGTTCGGAGAAATCTTCGCGGTGGAATCGCCTCCAACACACAGCGATATGGATGTTGCCTTTAGGCGTGCGAGGGTTCTTTCCCCGCAATCCGCGCCAGGGAGCGGCATCTTTTCGATTTCGAAAGCACGCCGGATCACCAATGCGTTCGATCAGGCAGACGAAGGCAAAGTGGACGGCCTGATCCGTGCATTGGTTTCGTCGCTCGTTGCAAAGCGGGTATTTGAAAAGACGCACGACGAAGTTACGCAGAATCTGCTGGCCGAGCTACGCAGAAACCTGGCGCGCGTCGAGCGGGAGTTAAGCGGCTCTTCACAGAAGAGGGTGTAGGAGCTGGCGGCGCGGCGGTGTCGGGATAGACGTCGAGGTCTCCCGATGATGGAAGTTCCTACGCTCGCCATCTGGAAGACCTCGACGTGCTCAACGCTACCTTCACCGCGCCCGATCTCGATACCTTCAGCCAGCTTGACCGGCTGGGCCTAACCGTGACGGGCCAGCTGATCGAGCCGCATCGATCGGTGTTGGAGTGTCGCGTGCTCGAACCGGACAACTGGTGCCATGGTTGCGGCCAGCAGGGCGTCTCCCGGGGCACGGTGATCCGGCGTCTCGCTCACGTCCCGCTGGGCTGGCGTCCCACGACGCTGCAGGTCAGAGTGCGTCGTTACCGTTGCCCGGACTGCTGCAGCGTGTGGCGGCAGGACACCACTGCCGCGGCCGAGCCCCGGGCCGTGCTCTCCCGGCACGCCGCTCTCTGGGCACTAAAGGGGGTGGTCATCGATCGCTTGTCCGTCGCCCGGATCGCCGCCGGGCTCGCAGTCGCCTGGAACACCGCCAACGATGCGATTCTGGCCACCGGCCAGGACCTGCTGATCAACGATCCCACCCGCCTTGACGGGGTCCGCGTGATTGGCGTGGACGAGTACGTGTGGTCCCACACTCGCCGGGGCAGCAAGTACGTCACCGTCA
>NZ_JABKDD010000028.1 GCF_013623905.1 Brevibacterium sediminis | reverse complement strand
ATCTTCTCGTGTTGGTAGACGAAGTTTCGGATCTCTTCGACAGTGTATCCAGGGGTGATGGCCATGGTGCTCCGGTTCCTCTCTTATCCGGAGTGGCTCACAACCAGCCTGACACAGAGGGTCTGCGCACAGTTGACTGGCCAACGCCGCGGCAGAAGGTCGTTCCGCCCCGCGGTCGCCACGGCAGGGCCCCTCTGAAACTGGCGATCGGCGCGGCACTGCGCACTCGGCAAACCCTGCGCCTCTCAACGTCGATCAAGGGCCCGTCCGAATATGCTGCGGAAGACCGCGACATATCTGAGCGAGCCCTTGATCGAGCGAAGGGCGCCCCGCAAGGCACGCCGGAGCCGGTGACTCGGCGTTTACAGCGCGAGGTGCTCCTTGACCGACGCGGCCAGGCGCTCGGCCTGGGCGGAGGCGGCATCCTCGGTGGCGGCTTCGACCATGACCCGGATGAGCGGCTCCGTGCCCGAGGCGCGCAGCAGCACGCGACCGGTGTCGGCGAGTTCGGCCTCGACAGCGGCCACCTCGGCGGCGACCTGCGGGTGATCGACGTTGTTCTTGTCCACGCCCTTGACGTTGACGAGCGCCTGCGGCAGCTGCGGGATCTCCGCGGCGAGGTCGGCCAGGGTGCGCTTGGCATCGGCCATCCGCTTCATCAGATGCAGGGCGGTCTGCACTCCGTCGCCGGTGGTGCCGTGATCGAGCATGAGCACGTGTCCGGACTGCTCCCCGCCGAGCGCATACCCGTCGGCGAGCATCCGCTCGAGCACATACCGGTCGCCGACAGCGGTCTGCACGGTATCGATGCCGTATTTGTCCATCGCCTGCTTCAGACCCAGGTTCGACATGGCGGTCGTGACGAGGGTGTTGCCGCGCAGTTCACCGAGCTCCTTGAGCCCGATCGCCAGGATGCCCATGACCTGGTCGCCATTGACGACCCGCCCCAAGGAGTCCACGGCCAGGCAGCGGTCGGCGTCACCGTCGAAAGCCACGCCCAGATCGGACTGGGTCTCGACGACGAGGCGCTGCAGCGGTCCGAGGTGGGTCGATCCCACTCCGTCGTTGATGTTGAAGCCGTCGGGTTCGGCGGCGGAGACGATGACTTCGGCGCCGGCCTGGCGCAGGGCGGCGGGTCCGACGATGGACGCCGCACCGTGAGCGCAGTCGACGACGACTTTGAGTCCCGACAGCGGGCGCACATTGTCGGCGTCGACACAGCGCACCAGGTGTTCGGTGTACTCGTCTGCAGCGGCCGGGTAGCGCGAGATGCGGCCGACGTCCGCGCCGGTCGGACGGTCCCAGTCCTCATCGAAGATCGCGAGGATCTCGTCTTCGACCGCGTCGTCGAGCTTCGTGCCTCCCGCGGCGAAGAACTTGATGCCGTTGTCGGGCATGGGGTTGTGGGAGGCGGAGATGACGACGCCGAAAGCGGCGCCGGTGTCCTTGACGACCTGGGCGATGCCCGGCGTCGGCAGCATGCCCGCGTCGAGGACGTCGACTCCCGTCGAGGCGATTCCGGCGCTCAGTGCGGCGGAGAGGAATTCGCCGGAAACGCGCGTATCACGTCCGACCACGGCGAAGGGGCGCTTCTCACCCGTCCAGCCGCTGCTGAGCACGCGTGAACCTGCGACCGAGAGCTGGAGCGCGAGTTTGGCCGAGATATCGCGATTGGCCAGTCCGCGCACTCCATCGGTGCCGAAGAGTCGAGACATAGTGGAGATCCTTTCGTCAATGTCGGAGTCGATCTTAGTCGATCCGCTGTGTGTCGCTCGTGATGTCGGCGTCCTCGCCGAGGCTGCCGGCCGCAGCCGTGGCTCCTGTGATCGCGGCGTCGCGAGTGTCCATTCAAGGCGGAGCGCGCTTATCGCGCGGTGCACAGCTCGAAAGATGTGCGTCGCCTTGAACGACGGGAACGAGCGGAAGGTGATCAGTTCGTTCAAGGCGGAGCGCGCTTATCGTGCGGTGCACAATGCGATATTCGCGCTCAGGCTTGAACGACGGACTATGCGCCGAGGCGGCACACCCGACCGCAGCCGCGGTCGCGCGCAACGCCGGCTAAGTCAGTGACCGTGTGAGATGAGTCCGGATATGAGAAATGCGGCCCCGAACCTGGTTCGGGACCGCATTCTCATGTTCATGATGCTGAACTGTCGATGACTGCGACTCAGTGGCAGACCAGCCGCAGTCGGTTCGCCAGCGAGATCAGCGCTTCGAGAACTGAGGTGCCTTACGGGCCTTCTTGAGACCGGCCTTCTTGCGCTCGGGAACGCGAGCATCGCGGCTGAGGTATCCGGCCTTCTTCAGCTCGGCACGGTTGGACTCCGCGTCGATCTGGTTGAGCGAACGAGCCACGCCCAGGCGGACGGCGCCGGCCTGGCCGGAGGGTCCACCACCGGAGATCCGGACGATGACGTCGAAACGTCCGCCCAGGTCCAGCAGGGTGAAGGGCTCGTTGACGAGCTGCTGGTGCAGCTTGTTCGGGAAGTACTCCTCGAGAGTACGTCCGTTGATGGTCCACTCACCGGTGCCGGGGACGAGGCGCACACGAGCAATTGCCTGCTTGCGGCGGCCGACTCCGTTGCCGGGGGCGGTCAGGGACTGTCCACGTCCACCGGCGGTGCTTTCGCCCAGGCCAGCGGATGCGGGAGTCTCGGAAGTGTATTCGGTGATCTCTTCTTCGACAGTTTCTGTCGCGTTGGTGGTATCAGCCACGGTTCTCCTCGGTATGTCTAGAGCTCAGGCGCTTACTGCGCGACCTGGCTGAGTTCGTACGGCTGCGGATTCTGAGCGGCGTGCGGGTGCTCGGCACCTGCATAGACCTTCAGCTTCTGCATCTGGGCACGTCCGAGACGAGTCTTCGGGACCATACCGGCGACAGCCTTTTCGACTGCACGCTCGGGGTGGGTGGCGAGGAGCTCGGCGTAGTTCACGCTCTTGAGGCCGCCGGGGTATCCGGAGTGGCGGTAAGCGCGCTTCTTCTCGAGCTTCGCACCTGTCAGCGCGACCTTGTCGGCGTTGATGATGATGACGAAGTCACCGGTGTCGGTGTTCGGAGTGAACGTGGTCTTGTGCTTGCCGCGCAGGAGGCGTGCAACCTGCGAAGCAAGGCGACCGAGCACCTGGTCAGTGGCGTCGATGACGTGCCACTGGTGCTCAACGTCACCGGGCTTAGCTGTATACGTACGCAAAAGTAGCCTTCTTTTCGTATCTGTGTTCAGTGCAGCGCCGGATCCTCATCGGGTCGTGAGTCCAATGGGTCTCAAGCGCTGGTTGTCTTCAATCGGGTGAACCTATCGACGCATTCCCCTCACCTACGGGCCTGCAACGCATGAGGCTATGTAAGGGAGTGCGACAAGCACACACAACGACAATCAAATATACATGCCCTCAGCCCCGGGGAGCAAACGCCCAGAGCGGTCTCAGGGCCAGCTGAAACCCGAGCCGATAGTATTGATCTGTGCCGACTCACTCCAGCCTGCCCTTCCGACTTCCCGCATTGAGAATCCTGATGCTGGGTCTCCTGGTCGGGCTCCTGACAGCAGGCCTCGGACTCGGCCCCGCTTCCGCGTCGGCATCAACCGACGGCTCGGCATCAACGGACAGCCTGGCACCGACCGACGGTTCGGCCAACACGAATGCGTCCTCCGCGCAGTACACTGACACCGGCAGGCCCCCGGCCGGGCAGACGGTCGTCTTCGGCATTCCGGGCCTGACCATCGATGATATCGACCCCGAGCGCACTCCGAACCTCTTTCATCTGCTCTCCGAGGGCGCGGCAGCGAACCTCAACGTGCGCACGATCGGCTCGGCCACCTGCCCCGCCTCCGGCTGGCTGTCCTTCGGCGCGGGCGCCCGCGCGCAGGCCGGCCCCTCCCCCATCGCCGAGGATGCCGACCCCGATGACTCGGCCCGCTGCCCGACCATGATCGCCCCCACCACGGACGGTTCCGTGGACGCCGAGGACGGGGCCACCTCGGCGAAGGAGACGGCAGACAGTGATGAAGCTCATGGCGACGAATCCGCGGCCGGAACGACGACGGCTCGGATCGAGGGCTTCGATGCGGTCAAGGAACCCAATATCGGCTCCGGCTACTCCGTCGACTACGGCATGCTCGCGCGCGCCGTCACAGAAGCCGGCAGCGCCGTGCCCGCCGGCACCGACGCAACCGATGCGGACTCCCTGCTCGAACCCTGCGTCGCAGCCGAAGGCCCCGGCGCAGCCTATGCGGTTGCGGACGAAGACGGGGTGGTGACGAACTTCACGGACGATGCGTTGGCCACGGACTGCCGCCTCGGCGTCGTCGACCTCGGCGCGATCGGCATCCGCTCCTGGCTGTTCGACCCGATCCCGAACTACTCCTATACCGTTCCGCCGAACTACGACCGGGAGACCCGCGTCGCCGAAGCCGACCGCCGCCTCGGCGTGCGCCTGCAGGAAGTGCGGGAGAACGCGAAGGACGGGGCCGCGGATCCGACGATCATCGTCGCCGGCCTCGGTGACAGTTCCGGTCTGCCGCAGCTGCGCGCGTTCATCGCGTCCGGGCCCGGCTTCGAACCCGGGTCCCTGTCCTCGGCGACGACCCGCACCCCGGGGCTGCTGCAGATCACCGATCTGGCGCCGGGCATCCTCGATGTCCTCGAAGTCGATTCCCCGCGCGCCGTCGGCTTCGACTCCACCCCGACCGATGATGATCCGCAGCAGCGCATCGACGATCTCGTCGCCGAGGCGCAGAAGTCGACGACGATCCATCAGAATCTCTCGACGTTCTCCATCACCCTCGACATCATCTTCTACATCCTCTTCATCGCGTGCGCGGTCCTGCTCAACCGCTCCATCCTCGGCCGCCGAGGCGGTGCCACCCGAGCATCCCACGTCCACCGCTTCCTCGGCTGGGTGTCCCTGGGCGTGGGCTCCGTGCCGATGGGAGCGTTCCTCGCCGGGCTCCTCCCCTGGTCGAGGATGGCCGATCCCGGGCTCGGCCTGTTCCTCTCGGTCATCGGCACGGCCGCCGTTCTGTTCGTCCTCGCCCTCATCCCGCCATGGGGTCGGACCTGGCGAGGACGGGTCGGCGCCCTGGCCGGGGCGAACCTGCTCATCCTCGCCGCCGACCTGGCCACCGGGTCCCATCTGCAGGCGAACTCGCTGCTCGGGTACAACCCGATCGTCGGCGGCCGCTACTACGGACTCGGCAATCAGGGTGCGGCGATCTTCATCGTCAGCCTCTTCATCTTCTTAGGGCTTGTGGTGTCCTGGCTGCGGACGCGGGGCCACCGAAAAGCCGTGATCATCGTGCCGGTCGTCGTCGGACTGGCCGCCGTGTTCGTCTCCGGCAACCCCTCCTGGGGTGCGAAGTTCGGCGGCACGATCGCCATCCTCGCCGGACTCATGGTCCTGCTGGCACTGCTGTCGAAGATCCGACTGACTCTGCTGCGCCTCGCCCTCATCGGTCTGTCTTCGCTGGCCGTGCTCATCGGCATCGCCTTCCTCGACTGGCTGCGCCCGGCCGGGGCGCGCTCACATTTCGGCACGTTCTTCGACCAGATCGTCACCGGTGAGGCCCTGCAGGTCGTCGGCCGCAAGCTCGGCGCGAACCTCCACATCATCCAGGTCAATCCGGCTCTGGCCATCGTCACCCCGCTTGCGGCCATCGCGATCCTCATCTTCCTCCGCTACCTCCTCCACTTCCCCCGCGTCCACGCCGGCAGCCGGACCGGGCGCCTGGTCAACAAATGGCGCGGACGGCTCCCCCAGCTCTTCACCGATTCAGACCTGCACTATGGATTCCTGGCCGCCGCCACCGGGCTCGGCGTCGGGCTCGTGCTCACCGATTCCGGGGTCGCCGTGCCCTCGACCGGAGCCATGGTTCTGCTGCCCTTCCTGCTGGCGCTCAGTGCTGAGCACGCCGAGGAGGCTCACCGATGAGAGCCCCCGTGACCTCCCCCGCCGCTCGGGTTCTGCTCGGGATCCTGGCCATCGCCCTGTTCGTCCTCGGCCTGCCCCAAGCCGGGCAGGCGGTTCCGGGCGCGGGCTCGAACGCGGATGCTGCCACGGGCGCGAATGCGGCCGCGGGTGCGTCGGCTCGAGCCGACGCCCAGGCGGCGGGCGGGAACGGGGGCACGGCTCCGGCCGCGGAAGACGGCGACGGCGGGACCGCCTCGGCGAATCCCGGGGTCGTGTCGATCAACGTCTCCGGGTTCAGCTTCGAGGACCTCGATCCGCGCACCACACCGCACCTGTGGGTGATGATGAAGGGCGGGCAGATCGGGACGATCACACCGCGCAGCGTGCGCTCGACGAGCTGCCCGGTCGACGGCTGGCTGGGGCTCGGATCCGGGCGGCGAGCCGCCGACGAACCCCGCGATCAGTGCCGCGAACCGGCATCTCCGCTCGACGGCTGGGTCGCCGATTGGGACGTGTACGCGCAGGTGGCCCGCGGCGACAACTACGATGCCTCCCTCGGTGCCCTGGCCGAGGCAGTGCCCGATATCCGCGCCTTCGGCAACGGTGCCGCCATCGCCGCGGCCACCCCAACCGGCCGCGTCGAGAACTGGTCGCCCGTCGGAGCCGACCTTGGAGCGGACGTCGCGAAATCGACCGCAGACGGCGAGCTTACGCTCGTCGATCTCGGCAATACCGCCGCCGACGGCTACTCGCTGAAGAATCTCGACGCTCAGGTCGGGGACATCCTCGAATCGACGGGATGGATGAGCGCGGATCAGCCGAACCGCCTCGGCGAAGGACGCGTTCCCGTGGTGTTCTCATCGATCGCCGACGGCACGCATGAAGGTTCGTCGATGCAGGCGACGATGATGGTCGCCCCGGGCGAGCAGGCGGGACTGCTCACCTCCTCGTCGACGCGGCAGCCGGGACTGGTGCAGGTGCCCGACCTGGCACCGACGCTCGTGGCACTGTCCGGTGCCGAGGAGATGGACAATGCGGCCGGGGCGCCGATGACCTCGGGGGCGCGTGGGTCCGATTGGCATTCGCGCTATCAGGCAGTCCTCGATCGTCAGGTGGCGGTGAAGACGCAGAACGATCTGTCGACGTGGTTCTTCCCCGTGGTCGCCGTGCTCATGATCGGACTGTTGGCCTTGGCGTGGTTCATGCGGAAGAACCACCGGGAGCTCGTCCATTCCGGGGCGTACCGCCTCGGTGTCGTATTCGCGGCGATGCCGATCTCGACGTATCTGGTCAATACCGTGCCGTGGGAGCGGGCGACGAATCCGGACATCGCGATGCTCGGAGCCCTGGCCGGGTGGGCGCTGCTGCTCGGGGTGCTGGCGCTCCTCGGCCCCTGGCGGCGGCACAAGTTCGGGCCGGTGCTCTTCGTGTCCACCGTGACCGTCGCCGTGCTCGCCTACGACGTCGTCACCGGATCCCAGCTGCAGATGTCGACGCTCTTGGGTGAGCCCCTGCTCATCGCCTCCCGGTTCTACGGGATCGGGAACTCGGCACTGGCGCTGTACTGCTGTGCGCTGCTGCTGGCGGTCGCAGGGTTCGCGTCACTGGTGACCAAGCCGCTGCATCGGGTCCTCATCGTCACCGTTCCCGTGCTCGCCTCCTGCGTCATCCTCGCAGCACCAGGTCTGGGCACGAAGTTCGGGTCCGTACCGACCCTCATCATCGGAGTCGCCTACCTCGTTCTGGCCGCGGCGAGCATCCGGTTCTCGCTCAAACGGCTGGGACTGACGGTGGGCATCGCCGGGTTCGTCATGCTCACCGTGCTGTTCCTCGACTGGCTGCGCCCGGCCGATCAGCGCACGCACTTCGGACGGTTCTTCGACTCGATCATCAGCGGTCAGGCGGTCAGCGTTCTGGCTCGAAAGATCGGGATGAACATCGACATCCTCACCCAGTCGTGGATGACTCTGGTGCTGCCGCTGGTCATCATCGGCGTGTTCTGGATGGCGCTCGATCCAGCGCGCTTCCGACTGCACGGACTCCAGGACACCTACCGCCGGATCCCTCTGCTGAGGGCGGCGATGATCAGCCTCGCGATCCTGCTGGGAGTCGGCACTCTCATCAACGACTCGGGCATCGTCGTGCCGGCCGTCGGCATCCTCTTCCTCGTCCCGGTGCTCACTCACCTCGAGACCTTCCGCGCCGGTCGCCCGCCGGTCCCAGCGGCGACGCCCTCCGGTGACGGTGCCGGCGATGCTGACGCGGCCCCTGCCGACTCCGGTGCCGAGGACGTCGCCGACGCCGACGGCTCCGATTCATCGTCACGCCCCTGACTCTGCGGGCATCACGCACCGGTAGTCTCAACATCCACCGCTCGCCGCAGAACACCTCCGTGGCGACAAAAGGCACCTTTGCACCGGTGCGCAATGCGCCTACCTGTAGGAGACGGCACTGACGGCGCATGGTGCCGCGCAGAGAACGACCTTCGCCGAGGCATCCCTCACCGTCAGTGGCGTCCCCGCCGCTTCCTCGCAAAACACCCACGCAGCAGCAATTCGCACTCGTGCACCGGTGCACTGTGCAACTGCGTGGTGGATATGGACCAAGCGGTGAGGGGTTGTTCGTACGGACAGTGTCTGGAAACGACGGCGGGGCCGGAGAGAAGAACTCTCCGGCCCCGCCCGTCTCGGCGATGATCTCGCCTGAGTGTCAGGTGCTTCTGAACAGCCTGGCTCAGTTCTGGAGGCTGAGCTTGCGGCGGCGGACGATCGTGACCGCTGTACCGCCGGCAACGATGAGTGCCAGTGCCGCGGCGACGATGTTGACGGTCTCGAAGCCGGTGCGCGGCAGGTCGCCTCCATCCTTCGAACCGTTCGCATCGGCCCCGGAGCCATCGGCCGAACCACCGTCGGCAGACGCATTCGCGCCGTCAGCCCCACTGCCGGCGTTCGACGAACCGTCCGACCCACCGGCCGCGCTGTCTCCGCCATCGGCATTGCCGCCGGCCGCGCTGTCTCCTCCGTCAGCGGCGCCGCCATCGGCGGAACCACCATCGGCATTGCCGCCGTCGGCCGAACCGTCATCGCCGGCTGAGGCATTCGCATCGTCACCGACTGCCGCGGTGGCTTCGAACTCATGTGCCAGCGGCAGCGGGTTGTCATCCCACCACGGACCATCGGCATTCGCCTGCACGCTGGCCTTGACGGTCACCTCTCCCGAGGCGTCCTTCGGCGCGGTCACGGTCACGGGAGTCTCGGACGCACCTGCCGGGATCGAGTCGAGGGTGATCGTCTTGGCAGCCGCCTCGGCGCTGACCTCGGGGGCTTTGTCCTTGGTGGCTCCGGCGGAAGCCGACTGGGCCTTGGACTGTGCGGCCGCCTCGGCGGTATAGCCCTCCGGCAGGTCGACGGTGACGTCGATGGGACCCGCAACCTCGGACTTCGCGTTCGTCTTGAGCGCGAACTCAGCGCTCTCACCGGGCTTGATGGCCTTCGGCCCGGTCAGCTCGGCGCTCAGATCACCCTTGTCGATGACGTCCTTGGCTGCGTCTGCCTGACGCTCGTTCTTATCCGGGGTGACGTCTTTGCCTTCGGCCTGGTGCTTGTTGAAGTAGTTCTCCCAGGTCTCGAAGTCTGTGAGTCCCGACTGTTCGAAATCACCCTTGGCGAAGGAGGAGAAGTTGTCACCACCGGTGGCGAGGAAGCTCAGCGTCGCAACCCGGTAGTCCATGTTCGGATCGATGTCCTTGCCATCGACCTTGACCGACTTCACGTGCTCGCCCTTGTCGGCATCAGTGTCATAGACGACGTCGAGGTCATCGGAGATGCCCAGGTGGAGGAACGACCGGGAGGCACCGTCGGGCTGCCACTGCTCTTCGAAGAGGCCGATGACGTCCGAACCCTTCATCGTCACGACACCATGGTCGTTGGCGAAGGGAAGCACGCTGTTGAGCTCGGCAACGGTGACTTCGCATTTCTCCTCGGAGTTGTAGATGTCATCGCAGAGCAGATCGGTGCGCAGACCGCCGGGGTTCGTGATGCCGAAGTCGGCTTCTTCCAGCTGGGTCTCTTCGACGCCTTCCTTGAGCGCATCGGCGACGAGGTTGCCGAGCGTGGACTCGGCACCGCGGTCCTCTTCGCCGTCCTTCTTCGCTCGGGTGATGTCCTCGCTGATCGTGCCGGTGACCTCCGAGCCGAGCTCCTTGGCCTTCTCCTCTGCATCGCTGACGATGCCTGCGACCTTGTCGACGACCTCGGAGTCATAGCTCTTGCCCTCGGTCTCGATGAGATCGATGCCGCTGGCCTGCCAGTCGCTGTTGCCGTCGACTCTCATGGTCACCTGCCCGACGTATTCGCCGTAGCTGCCGGCCTCGATGACGGGACGGGTGCGATCGGGTTCTCCGGGCACCGGTGCTTCGAAGGCATACGGCATATGGGTGTGGCCGGTGAACATGGCGTCGACCGAGGCGTCGGCCTCGGTGACGAGCTTCTTGAACTCCGCGTTCGACGCCTTCGCGTCTTCCAGGCTCTCGGTCGACGACGCGCCGAGGTGGGCCTCGACGACCGTCATATCCGGTCGTTCGTCCTCGGGCAGGTTCTCGAGATCGTCGGCGACGCGGTTGACTGCGTCCGTGGGGTCACCGAAGTCGAGGTCGGCGATGCCGTCCGGTGAGACGAGTGAGGCGGTGTCCTTGGTGACAACGCCGATGACGGCGATCTTGACTCCCGACACGTCGACGATGGAGTACTCGTCGAGGCCGTCGACGACGTTCTGAGTTCCCTTGTCGTAGACGTTGGCCGCCGAGTACGGGAAGTCGGCTTCGTCGCTCACTCTTCCCGTGAGGTCATCGATGCCTTTGTCGAATTCGTGGTTGCCGACAGCAGAGGCCTCGACGCCCATGGCGTTGAGGACATCGAGCGTGGGGGTGTCGTTCTGCGATGAGGAGGTGTAGGTCGAGGCACCGATGTTGTCACCGGTCGAGAGCAGAGCAGTGCCCATATTGTCGCCGCCGGTACCGAACTTCGCTCGTTCCTCCTCGACGACCGAGGCGACCTGAGTGCCTGCCTCGGAGATGCGTCCGTGGAAGTCGGTGATATTGAGCAGCTGAACTTTGGTGCCCTCGGGCGCCGACTGCGCATCGCTGCCGGAATCCTGCTCGTCGCCGGCGTTGTCCGACGGCGCGGACTTGCCGTCGGTCGAATCGTTCGACGACTCGTCGGGGTCCGCGGGAGCCGCTTCACTCGGTGCCGTGGCGCTGTCGTCGGTGGAGTTTCCGTTGCCCAGAGAGGGTGCCCCGATGGCAGGCGCGAGGCCAGGCAGCGTCAGCATCGACACCGCGGCGCCCGTGGCCAGCACTTTGGTCACAAGTTTCGACATGTATTCGGTTCCTTCGATCGTTCAGTGAGGCGCACATCAACCGTGCTGGTGGGGATGAAGACGGATTCCATCCTGCAGTGCCAATGCGAACTGAAAGTTACTTAAGTGTGAATCTACACAGGATTCTCACAACTGGAAAGAGGAATTCTCACATGATCGCGACTCGCGGGATAAAAGGCGGCTTGATGCTTCTGCCGACGACCCGACGAACCGTCGGCCTATTCCTGGTCGCGGCGGGCCATCGTCTGGGCGTTGCGAGCCGCGTAGTCCTCGGGTGCCGGATAGCCGACCTCGGTGAGGACGAGTCCTTCGGCAGGCGTGACGAACATGGGCACATCCGGAGTCAGCCCGGCGTCCGCCTCGGCGATGAGTTCGGCCGGGCGGGTCACCGCCCAATTGCCGGATCCGACCTTGATCAATCCGCCGACGAGTGCACGGACCATGTGATGGCAGAAGGCGTCGGCGCGCAGATCAATGGTGATCACAGCATCCTGATCGCGCGAGACTCGCAGTTCGTGGAGGGTGCGGATCGTCGTCGCGCCCTCCCGGGGTTTGCAGAACGGCAGGAAGTCGTGTAGCCCTTGGACCTCGCTCGCGGCCTCGGCCATGGCTTCGGCATCGAGTTCGCCCTTGTGCCGCGGCGTCACCTGCGTCAGCAGCGGGTCGATGAATGACCGATGATCGGCCAACCGGTACTGATACGACCGCCACAGCGCAGAGAACCGGGCGTCGAAGTCCTCTGGCACCTCGGCCACCGCGTGGACGACTATGTCGTGGAACTCACCGGCGATGAGGACTCCGCGCAGACGTGACAGGAGGGCCGCCTCGGCGGATCGATTCGACTGGCCGATGAGCTTGCCGATCGCCTCATCGCCTAGATCGATATGCACGACCTGACGGCGAGCGTGGACGCCGGAGTCGGTGCGGCCGGCGACGACGGTGGCCACCTCGGTGCCGGTGATCCTCTCCAGTCCGGACTCGATGGCGGCCTGGACCGTGCGCAGCCCCGGCTGCTTGGCCCAGCCATGGAAATCCGTGCCTCGATAGCCCAGGTCGAGGCGGAAGCGGGTCATCGGGTCATCCTCGCCGAGGCGGGGCCCGCCGTTCCGGGTCCGCCATCGTCATCGATCGCTTCGGTGAATGGGGCGCGGGGCTTGAAGACCCCTCCGAAGAGGCGGGAGACCAGTCGCGCCCGCTGCCGGTGATAGCGCTCGACGTTCGTGTTGTAGAAACGCGCGCCGGCGAGGATCCGTTCGGTGAGCACCTGCAGCTGACCGTGCAGAAGCTGGATCGTCGTGTCGATCTCCTCATTGACCGCAGCCCGCTGGGGACGGGCAGAGTCCGAGGTCAGGGATCTCTCCGTCAGCGCCGCGGGGATGAGTGCGGCGTCATCGACGGCGTCGGTCAGGGCGTTTTCGGCTGCAGCGCCGCGGTGGTCGAAGGGGGCGCGTTCGGCAGAGGCGAGCGCGAGTTCCAGCCGGGACAGGTCCTGTCCGGCGATCTGCTGGAGGGTGCCGATATAGGCCGGCACGAGAGCGTGGCGGGCGCGGATCTCGCCGATGAGCTGGCGCTTGGCTTCATCGCACAGCGACCGGGCCATGGACAGCTGGTTGAAGCGCAGGACGGTGAGGATGACGAAGAGGACGAGGAGAGCGGCGAGTACGCAACCGCCGACGATGAACCAGACCACGGCCATTCCCCTCGTTCCATGTGCTGCACGAGTATTTCCGACACCTCAGTTTACGCGGGGTTCAGACTCGTCGCGAACAGGTCATCATCCGGACACCGAGGCTACTGAGAAGAGTCACAGAGAAGGACCGCGCCCGGACACCGGCCCCGGCATTCTGCAGTCACCGCAGAGAGTGCGGACCGATTTCGGCCAGATGTCGCCGACCTGTCGCCTTCGGGTCATGCGTTCGTCACTCGGCGGGCCTTAGCTGGAAGTCGTGAGAGTAGCGATCATTGCAGAATCCTTCCTCCCCAATATGAATGGGGTCACCCACTCACTCCTGCGGGTCCTCGACCATCTGGCCGACCGCGGCGACGAAGTCCTCGTCATCGCTCCGGGCACACGCAGGGACGGTCCGAAGGAGGTCGCCGGTGCCCGCATCGTCCGCGTTCCCTCGATCGCCTTGCCGAAGTATCGGCGCATCCGTGTCGCTCCCGGCGGCGTCACCCGCATCCGCCGGCTGCTGCAGCGGTTCGCCCCGGACGTCGTCCATCTGGCCAGCCCGTTCGTCCTCGGTTGGCGCGGGGTCCTCGCCGCCCAGGCACTCAATCTGCCGACCGTGGCGATCTACCAGACCGAGGTTCCCGCCTATGCCGCACGGTACGGAATGCACGGCATCGAGGCCATGCTGTGGAACCACGTCCGCAATATCCACCAGCATTCCTCTCTGACGCTGGCCCCATCGTCGTACACGATCGATCAGCTGCAAGGGCTCGGGGTCGCCGAGGTGGCACTGTGGGCCCGTGGGGTCGATTCCTCCCGTTTCGACCCGGGTCACCGGTCCGAGGCCTGGCGTCGAAGCGTTGCCCCGAATGGTGAGAAGATCATCGGCTTCGTCGGCAGGTTGGCCGCGGAGAAGCAGGTCGAAGACCTTGCTGCGCTCACCAATCTGCCCGGGGCGAAGGTCGTCATCGTCGGTGACGGTCCCTGGCGGACGCGTCTGCAGCGGCTGCTGCCGGAGGCTCATTTCACCGGGTTCCTCGGCGGGGATGCCCTGGCCCAGGCGGTGGCGAGCTTCGACCTCATGGTCGCCCCGGGTGAGCTCGAGACGTTCTGCCAGACGATTCAGGAGGCCATGGCCTCCGAGGTGCCGGTCATCGCTCCCGCCCGAGGCGGCCCACTCGACCTCGTCGACTCCTCGCGCACCGGGTGGCTCTACACCCCGAAGGATCTCGCTGCCATGCGAGCGCATGCGGCGGACCTCCTCGGCGACGAGGCGAAACGGCGGGCCTTCGGGGTCGCCGGTCGTGAGCAGGTGCAGGCCAGGAGTTGGAAGAGCGTGTGCTCACAGCTCGTCGGCCACTATTCGCGGGCGATCGAGAATCCAGCCCCGCAGGTGCTCGGCCGCGGATTCAGCTCGATGGTCAACTCCGGACTGGAGAATCCACTGCCCTACTGAGGTGACCGCGCAGGTCAGCTTCCGGCCCTTTCGCCGACCGCTCAAGTTACCGCCGCTGTATCAAGCTATACGGTGAGCGCTGGGCGCCGAGGTGAGCGGTCGGCGCGCGCGAGCCTTCAGATGCCGAGCTCAGCCGAGGCCGGCCGTCCAGTCGGCGACGGTGACCACTGTCGCCTGCTTGGGGAACACCTTCTCGGTGAGCACCGCGTGGACCTCGGGGTCGCGGTCGGCGCAGGCGTCGGAGAGCACAGTGAGCTCGAAGTCGAGATCGGCGGCCTGGCGCACCGTCGAGAGCACGACACCGCTCGTGGCGACTCCGGCGAGCACGAGAGACGATGCCCCGTAGCCGCGCAGCAGCACCTCGAGATCGCTGCCGGTGAAGGCGCTGATGCGACGCTTGGTCACGATCGGCTCGCCCTGATGCCGGTCAAGGGTGTCGTGGATGCTCGTCGAGGCATGGGTCTCGTCAAGGTCGCCGTGGGCGGCGATCTGCGCGAACGATGCCGTTGCCGACAGTTCCGGATGCCCCTCGCGCAGCGCCACTCGCACCCAGACGACGGGGATGTCGTGGCTGCGGGCCGCGGCGACGGCGTCACGTGCGCGTTCGAGCACACCGGTCGAGGCGAAGGCGTCGTCACCTGCGATGCCGTTCTGAAAATCCATGGCCAAGAGAACGGTGCTGTCGGTTCCGGTCATCATGTCTCCTTCGGTTCGTGCGGGGCTGATTCCCTCTTCCGCCGAGGTTACTCCTGACTCCAGTTGGTCCGCTGAGTCGAGGCTCAATGCCGACTGAGACCGGAGCGACGGCTAGCAGTGGAGTGCCGTTGTCCGCCGAAGGCGGCATCGATATGATGAAGAGGAAGCAACGTCAGGCCCCGGGCTACCGGATAATCCCGGCCCTTGGGAAGACGGCCCCCTGGCGAATGCGGAAGCACCCAGGGGGTGCTTCATATTCACGGACCTATCGTTTCAACCGCCTGCCTTCCGTCGAGCCGCTTCGCCCAAGGCGCGGATCTGGCGCAGAAGATCATGGCCCACCGACTGGCCGGGAGCAAACAACGCGCCGTTGTCGACCGCATAACGCGCTGGTATCATGGATGATGAAGCAACGTCATGCCCCGGGCTACCGGATAATCCCGGCCTTTGGGAAGACGGCCCCCTGGCGAATGCGGAAGCACCCAGGGGGTGCTTCATATTCAAGAGCTTTCCGTCGACAGCATTGATGACCGTCAACTTGCCTTCCTGCAGAACCGGCTCGATGAATCTGACATCATCGCGCGCGATGTCACGTTGCATCGCCCATGAGATCGCGTCTGCTGACCACAACAACGGTTCGAACGCCATTCCGCCGTGAGTGAAGGCGACACCAGGGTGAATCGCGCCCGTCCTCCGCAAACTATCGACCACTCGCTCATCTGCACGGTTGAGTCTCTGATCCCTATTGTTGTCAGCGACGATCCCCCGAACAGCCCCCTCTCCGGTACCGCTCGTGAGGTTACGGACGAGCCGGCCGAGACACAGCGCCCTGGCCCTCGCAATGTCGCCCTGAGAACTGCCCGCCAACGGCATCTTCACAGCAATGACATTCCACACCGATTCCTCGGTGATCGTCTCGACCATCTCGACGATGTCACCGCGGTCGAAGTCGCTTCCGCGGAACTTCTTGTTCGTATGCCAGTAGGTTCCGTCGGCCACTTCCACCAATCGCTCGCGAATGGAATCCAAGCGCGCATGAGAGAAGATGACCGCGGCCATCTGATATAACGAGACCTCCGCCGGACCCAACCGCGTTCGAGAGAAGGTGCCCTCCGCCGCGCCTGTCGGCTGCCTCATCGACTCGTCGATGAACGCGATCGGGTTCGGGGCAGCGGCGAGGTAGAACCTCTCCAGTGCAGGTGACCGCAGGTTTGGGCTCGACATATCTCCGCTCTCATCCGGCAACGCTGCTCTCTTCGAGCAGCATTGCTCTCATCCGATGATGTGCCGAACACTCTATGGGGCGGTCCTGACACGACCGATGGGGGCGGTTCAGTCGACGATGCCGCGAGCGTCGAGGGCCCGACCGGTGTCCTGCGCGTATTTCACCGACCGCAGGATCGCCGGCACCACTCGGGCCCTGATGCTCGAGTCCAGTCCCCTGGCCCGGGCTGCGCGTTCGGCTTCGCCGAGCAGACCGGAGATATGGGA
This sequence comes from Brevibacterium sediminis, assembly GCF_013623905.1. Taxonomy (GTDB): domain Bacteria; phylum Actinomycetota; class Actinomycetes; order Actinomycetales; family Brevibacteriaceae; genus Brevibacterium; species Brevibacterium sediminis. The sequence goes on along the minus strand of NZ_JABKDD010000028.1, from coordinate 6,604 downwards.
GATCGCCCTGACCATGAGGCTCGCTGTCAGTGCGATCGCCTCGGTGTTCGCGCCGAAGAACCGCAAGGGCGCGACCAGCACCGTGAACGTGTCGAGCAGCTGCGCCACCGACGTCGTCAGGGTGAGGATCAGGGCCGCCTGCACACAGGCGAACACGGTCCCGCCGACAGCCAGCCCCGACTCCATGGACCCGAAGAAGTACTGCAGCCCCATGACGATCGCCACGAGCACCGCCACATAGATCCATGTGCGCAGGAAGTGCTTCACCCGCAGCCGGGCGGTGAAGCCGAGGACCACGAGGACAGCGAACATCGACCAGTTGATCGCCGTATCACGGAAGATGAGCGCAACGATGCCGATCACGGCGATCACCGCCAGCTTCACTCCCGTCGGCACTGCATGCAGCCATCCCCGAGGATGCGCCACCTTCCCGAAGAGCTGCGGTCGGGCCTTGATGCCGGCGTGCTTCCGCCACGTCGTTCCGGTGTCACCGGCACCAACGCCGGTATGACCGGCCCCGACAGGACGTTTCCCACTCATGGCGTATCGCTCATGATGAGATTCCGGTAGGCGGCGACCGCCTCGGCGGGGGCGGCATCGGCCACGATCCGACCGTCGTCGACGACGATCGCGCGCTGGGCGGTCTGCGCGAACTCGAGGTCATGGGTGGTGAGGATGATGCGCACCCCGCGCCTGTCCACGAGCTCCTGGAGATGCACGCGCAGCCGCTCTTTATTGCGCAGGTCGAGCAGGGTCGTCGGCTCGTCGAGGACGAGGATCTGCGGATCCACCGCAAGCACCGCGGCCAGTGTCACGAGCTGACGCTGACCGCCGGAGAGTTCGTAGACGCTGCGTTCAGCCAGGTCGGCGATGCCGAGCTCGTCGAGCACCGCCAGTGCCGCTGCCCGCCGTTCGCGTTTGGGCACGGACTTGCGCAGGGACAGTTCGATGTCCTCGATCGGGGTCGGCATGACCAGCTGCGCGGCCGGATCGGTGAAGACGAAGCCGACCATTGAGCGCACCTTCGCCGCCTGCCGGCGCGGGTCGAAACCGTCGACGAGGACCTCTCCGGCGTTCGCGGTGACCAGCCCGTTGAACAGCTGCAGCAGGGTCGACTTCCCCGAGCCGTTGGCACCGATGACGGCGACGACATCCTCGGTGAGGGTGAGATTGACGTCTTGGAGGATCGGGCGCACGACATCGCCGTCGGGTCCGTCGTCGAGGACTCCGACGCCGACGTCGCTCAACCGGATCTCACGAGTCACTTCGCGCCCTGTGCCTGCCCGGCCGACACCGATTCGACGCTGATGCCGCGACGGCGCAGCACGTCGGGGAATGCACGGTGGATGAGCACCGCCACCGAGGCGGCCAGGATGTTCTTCACAATGTCACCGGGCCAGTAGGCGAGGTCCGCGACCGCAGCCACGCCGAGCGGCAGATCGCCGTTGATCGACATGCCGAGAATGCCCAGCGGGTGGTTGAGCAGGAGGCTGCCGCCGAAGCCGCCGAGGAACAGCACCACGCCGAGCTTCATTCCGCTGAAGCGGCGCACGGCCCAGCGGGCGATGAGTCCGGCGAGGAGAGCGTAGAGCGCGAAGGAGAGGATGTAGCCGGCGCTCGGGCCTGCGAGGACGCCGATTCCGCCGCGCATTCCCGAGAAGATCGGGAGTCCGACGAGACCGAGGACGACGTAGAGCAGGGTGGCTGCGAATCCGCGCCAGGGTCCGAGCACCATCCCGCACAGTGCGATCGCGAAGGTCTGCAGAGTGATCGGCACACCGAGGGGACCCACCGGGACAGGAGGCATCATCGCAAAGGCCGCGATCATCGCCGCGAAGACCGCGACGAGGGCGATATCGCTGCCGGCCGAGCGAGGACGGGTGATTCCCGCCGAGGTGGTGCTGTGGGTCGGTGTCATGAGTACTCCATTGGTCGTGATCCTCCCCGACGGGATCGGGGACGCCCGAGGCGGCCTCGAGCACCCTCCCACTGTAACTGAACGGTGTTCAGGAGCGGTATTCGGGGTTGCGGTCGAGGCCGCCTCGAGGAGGGTGTCCGCACGTTCACACGCGCAGTGCCCCTCAACGGTCGCGGAGGATCACTCCCATTCGATCGTGCCCGGAGGCTTCGAGGTGACGTCGAGGACGACGCGGTTGATGTCGTCGACCTCGTTGGTGATGCGGTTGGAGATCACGGAGAGCACATCGTAGGGGATGCGCGTCCAGTCGGCGGTCATCGCGTCCTCGCTCGAGACCGGGCGCAGCACGACGGGGTGGCCGTAGGTGCGGCCGTCGCCCTGGACGCCGACGGAGCGGACATCGGCCAGGAGCACGACCGGGCACTGCCAGATCTCTCCGTCGAGGCCGGCCTTCGTCAGCTCTGCGCGGGCGATCGCATCGGCCTTGCGCAGGATGTTCAGGCGCTCCTCGGTGACCTCGCCGATGATGCGGATGCCCAGTCCGGGGCCGGGGAACGGCTGGCGGGAGACGATGACCTCGGGCACGCCGAGTTCGCGGCCGATGGCGCGGACCTCGTCCTTGAACAGGGCGCGCAGGGGCTCGATGAGCTGGAACTGGATGTCATCGGGCAGGCCGCCGACATTGTGGTGGCTCTTGATGTTCGCGGTGCCCGATCCACCGCCGGATTCGACGACGTCCGGGTAGAGGGTGCCCTGGACGAGGAACGCGATCTCTTCGCCCTCGCCTTCCTGAGCCTCGAGCACGAGGTCGGCGGCAGCAGTCTCGAAGGTGCGGATGAACTCGCGGCCGATGATCTTGCGCTTCTCCTCCGGGTCGGTGACCCCCGCGAGCTGGGACAGGAACTGCTCACGCGCATCGACAGTGACCAGGCGGACGCCGATCGAATCGACGTAGTCCTTCTCGACCTGGACGCGTTCGTCCTGACGCAGCAGCCCATGATCGACGAACACGCAGGTGAGCTGGTCGCCGATGGCCTTGTGGACGAGAGCTGCGGCCACGGAGGAGTCGACTCCGCCGGACAGACCGCAGATGACCTTCTTGTTGCCGACGCGGGCGCGGATGAGTTCGACCTGCTCGTCGATGACGGATTCGTTCGTCCAGTCGGCGGTGAGGCCGGCGACGTTGAACAGGAAGTTCTCGAGGATCTTCTGCCCGTTCTCCGAGTGGAGGACCTCGGGGTGCCACTGCACGCCGGCGAACCTCTTCGCCGCGCATTCGAAGGCCGCGACGGGGGTGTCCGGGGTGGAGGCGAGGACGTCGAAGCCGTCGGGCGCCTCGGCGACGGAGTCCCCGTGGGACATCCAGACCTTGTAGTTCTCAGGGGTCTCGGCGAGCAGCGAGCCGGTCTGGGACACGGAGACCGGGGTCGATCCGTATTCGCGCTTGTCGGTCTTGGCCACGCGCCCGCCGAGTGCGGTCGACATGAGCTGGAAGCCGTAGCAGATGCCCATCGTGGGCACTCCGAGGTCGAACACGGACGTGTCGAAGCTCGGGGCGCCGGCGTCGTTGACGCTCGAGGGTCCGCCGGAGAGCACGATGGCCACGGGGTTCTTCGCGGCGAATTCGGACGCCGGGGCGTCGTGGGCGATGATCTCCGAGTACAGGCCGGCTTCGCGGATGCGGCGCGCGATGAGCTGGGCGTACTGGGCGCCGAAATCGACGACGAGGACGGGGGGCACCTGCGTGCTCTGAGATTGCGTCATGATCCAATTCTAAGCGTCGGCGACCAGACGCCCGAATTCGGGTCGTGCTCCCTTCGCAGGGCGGATGCGCACGTGTCGGCGGACCGCCTCGGCGAGGGTGGGCCGGGCCGGTTTCGCCGCCGCGGATGACCGCGGGTCGGCGGGCCGCCTCGGCGAAGGTGGGGTCCCTCTTAGGACTTGGGGGCGACGACGACGGCGGCTTCGAGCTCGGCGTCGACCTGACGGTGGATGCGGCGCTCGAGGATGAACGACATCACGGGCACGACTCCGGCCAGGGCGAGGATGAGGTAGCGGCCGAGCGTCCAGCGCATCTGCTGGTTGAGCCAGAAGCAGCCGATGAGGTAGACCACGTAGCACCAGCCGTGGCAGATCGCGATGGCTGCGGCGAGGTTGAAGCCGCCGAAGTTCAGGGCCGTCTCGGCGTCCGCGGCGATGAGGTACTTGTAGATCATCTCGACCGTGAGGATGAGCAGCATCGTACCGGTGATGAGCGCCATCACGCGGTAGAACTTCAGCGCGTTGCGGGCCGAGGTGAAGCGTTTGACGCTCCACACGTTGTTCTCGTCGAAGTCGGGGCGGGAGTCCAAGGACTCGTGTTCTTCGCTCACGCTCAGTTTCCTCCGGTCGTGCGGGTGTCAGTGTTTCGGGCATCGGCGTTCTTGCTTCGTTTCCTGCCGGGCTTGGCGCCTCCGTGGCGGTGGGCCGGCAGTCCGGTGAGTCCGGACATCACCTCGGGGTCGATGGTCGCGTCGCCCGCGGGTTTGACGACAACATACTCGACGCTCTTCTCCGAATCATGGGAATCCTCGCCGAGGCGGCGCCGGAGGTAATCATCGCGCAGCAGCTGGAACCACATGTAGAGGGCCATGGCCGCGAAGATGATCCATTCGAGAGCGTAGACCGCCGACTGCAGATCGAATCCGCCCTCGTCGCGTGTCGTCGTAGTCGGAACCTGTGCGAGACCGTCGGTGCCCACCGAGGCGGCGGCACCGGTGGCCTTCTCCGGGATGAGGAATCCGGAGTAAGTGAGCAGGTCGGGGAACAGGTTGACGATCTGCGAGGTCGAGACCGTGTGCACCTGCCCCTCGGGCAGATCGTTGCCCTCGACGGGGCCCTCGATCGGTCCGATGCGCGCGGTCAGCTCGACCTGACCGTCCCTGGCCTCCGACGTCATCGCCGTGTCCTCGTCGGTGGTGAAACCGCGGACGACGGGGATCGCAATCGTCTTCTCGTCGGCGTTCGCGGCCTCGACGCCTTCACCGAGGTGACCGCCGCCCGGGGCGAACATCGTCACGACCCAGTACCCGGTATCGCCGTCCTGGACGCGTCCGGGAACGACGATCTGAGCATCGGGGATCCAGTGTCCTGACAGGCTGACCCGCTGGTCGGCGAGGATGCCGGGCATCGGAGCCTGGGCATCCATGACGTCGTTGAAGTCCTTGAGCTCATCGACTCCGGAGGACGCAGCGACGTCGTTCTTGTGCTGGGCCCGGTCGACCTGCCACGCGGAGAGTCCGACGAAGCAGGTGACGAGCACCAGGACGAGGAGCAGGGACCCCAGCCATTTGGGAGTCAGTGCCAGGCGGAACAGTTCAGACCACCGAACCAGTCTGGTAGGGCGAGACGGTGACGTCGACGCGCTGGAATTCCTTGAGATCGAGGTAACCCGTGGTCGCCAGTGCCCGACGCAGGGCGCCGGCGAGGTTGAGTTCGCCGATCGCGGTGCGGCCGGGGCCGAAGAGCACCTGCTCGAGGCTGCCGACGGTGCCGAGTTCCACACGGTGTCCGCGTGGCAGATCCGGGTGATGGGCTTCGGCGCCCCAGTGCATTCCGCGGCCGGGAGCTTCGGTCGACCTGGCCAGGGCGGTGCCGAGCATGACGGCATCGGCGCCGACCCCGAAGGCCTTGACGATGTCGCCGCTGGTGCCGAGTCCGCCGTCGGCGATGACATGGACGTAGCGGCCGCCGGATTCGTCCATATAGTCCCGCCGGGCGGCGTGGACGTCGGCGACGGCCGTGGCCATCGGCGCGTGGATGCCCAGAGTCTTGCGGGTCGTGGCTGCCGCTCCCCCGCCGAAGCCGACGAGGACGCCGGCGGCACCGGTGCGCATGAGGTGCAGGGCCGCGGTGTAGGTGGCGGCTCCGCCGACGATGACGGGCACATCGAGTTCGTAGATGAACTGCTTGAGGTTGAGCGGTTCGGTGTGGGTCGAGACGTGCTCGGCCGAGACCGTGGTGCCGCGGATGACGAAGATGTCGACTCCGGCGTCGACGACCGTCTTGTAGAACTCCTGGGTCCGCTGCGGGGTCAGAGCACCGGCGACGGTGACTCCGGCTTCGCGGATCTGCTCGAGGCGAGCGGTGATGAGTTCGGCTTGGATGGGTGCGGAGTAGAGCTCCTGCATCCGGGAGGTCGCCATCTCGGCCGGCAGCTGGGCGATCTCAGCCAGCTGCGGGGTGGGGTCCTCGTACCGTGTCCACAGACCTTCGAGGTCGAGGACGCCTAGTCCGCCGAATCGGCCGAGCGCGATGACGGTCTCCGGGGACATGGCCGAGTCCATGGGAGCGCCGATGAAGGGCAGCTCGAACTGGTAGGCGTCGATCTGCCAGTTCAGGGACACGTCTTCGGGGTCACGGGTGCGCCGAGCGGGGACGATGGCGATGTCGTCGAGCGAATAGGCGCGACGGCCGCGCTTGCCTCTGCCGATTTCGATTTCAGAACTCACCCCAACAGCCTATCCCACCACCCTTGGCGCAAGGTCTCAGCCCACTATGAGGAACAGCGCATCTCCCCTCCCAGGACTACCCGACGGCTGTGAGTCTTGGTAGTGGCTGGTCTGGGACCGGCTGGCAGAGTAGGTGTTGGCCGTACCCATCCCGTGATCGTGACTCAACCCGGCGGTGACCCACCCCTCTTTGGTG
>NZ_JABKDD010000027.1 GCF_013623905.1 Brevibacterium sediminis | reverse complement strand
ATCTTCTCGTGTTGGTAGACGAAGTTTCGGATCTCTTCGACAGTGTATCCAGGGGTGATGGCCATGGTGCTCCGGTTCCTCTCTTATCCGGAGTGGCTCACAACCAGCCTGACACAGAGGGGACTCCGGTCATCGTGACCACCTCCTATAGGTATCTTCACCATACGATGCTGTGATCTGAGTCTCAAGGGATCCCCTTACTACCTGACGGGGGCCCAGCAACCTGGCGCCAGGTTGCTGAGCCCCCGTCAGGTAGCAATAGAGGATCTTCAGGGTGCGGAATCGGTAGTCTGAGTTCATGGAACGACAGAGATATCACACCACCGGAGGTCGCGATCGCAATGTCGCCGAGGAGGCCCGCCCCGGAGAGGACGAGTTCCGCGTCGATATCGAACGGATCCGGTTCTCCCCGTTCTTCTCCCGCCTTGCCTCGGTCACCCAGGTCATACCGCAGGCCGGATCCGGCACGGTCATCCACAACCGGCTGACGCATTCGCTCAAGGTCTCCGCGGTGGCCCGGTCGATCGCGATCACGTTGAACAACGCCGACGATGGGACCCGGGAAGCGGTGAGCCGCCTCGGCGGATGTGATCCTGTTGTCGTGCAGGCGGCCGCGGCCGCTCACGATCTGGGGCACCCGCCGTTCGGCCACCTCGGCGAGAAGGAACTCGACCGGGTGTCGCGGCAGGTTCTGCGTCTTGAGGACGGGTTCGAGGGGAATGCGCAGACGTTTCGGATTCTCACCGCCCTCGACAGCTGCGAGGCCACGGCGCGCGGTCTCAATCTCACGCGCGCGATTCGGGCTGCGGTGCTCAAGTATCCGTGGGAGCGCGGGGAATGGACAGGCGATCGGGCGTCGTCGGCGGCACGGATGCCACGTGGGGTCGGTGACGATGTCAGCGAGGGAGCGATGAAGTTCTCCGCCTATGCCACCGAGGTCGAGGAGATGGCGGACGTGCTCTCGGCGTTCCCGGCGATCGGGAAGTATCAGCAGACGCTCGAATGCGCGGTCATGGACGTCGCCGACGATATTGCGTACGCGGTGCACGACCTGGACGATTTCTACCGGTCGAACGTGTTGCAGTACACGGCCGTGTCCGCTGAGCTCGGGCGGTGGCTGCGCGATCATCGCGAGTTGGCGGCCTTGGACTCTGCAGAATTGGACCGGCGGCGGCCCGGGCATGCCCTCGAGGCGATCCGGCGACACATCGGGGAGAAGGACCCGTGGATCGCGTCGGAGGAGGCGTTCCGAGAGTCGGTGGAGCGGGTCAACCGGGACCTTGTCGAGGGGCTGCTCGGCGTTCCCTACGACGGAGGACTGGAAGCGGATCGGGCGGTCACCGGATTCACCCGGAGGTGGATCGACCGGTTGCAGGCCTCCATCGTCGTCGACCCGGACCCGCATATCCGCAGCGGTCACGTGCGGCTGAGCCAGGAGGCTTGGCACGATGTCGTGGTGCTGAAATTCGTGCATTCGCGCTTCGTGCTCGAACGGTCTGACCTCGCAGTGTATCAGCGTGGGCAGACGCGGATCATCGCGTCCCTGGTCGAGGGATTCCATGAGTGGCTGCTCGATCCGGATGAGGCGACGCGGATTCCCCGGCGTCTGGTCGATTCCGTCGAGGCGGCCACGCAGGAGTACTCGGATCTGTACGCGCGCAACCCTGCTGCGTTGGGGGAGGAGGGCGCGGCCGGCATCGTGCGGCGTGGTCGGGCGCGGGCGGTCGTGGACTATATCGCCTCGTTCACCGATGCGCAGGCGATGTCGGTCAACGCTCTGATCACCGGTGCCTCGGAAGAGCCGTGGGAGGCCGGGCGCGGGTTGTAGGTCTCGTGCGTCGGGGTCGGGGCTCCCCGCGATCCCTGACCTGCGGTCGAGGCCGTGGCCCGTTGTCGGCGGTCAGGAAGCGACGGGGATGCAAACGACGGGCATGCGAACGGCGGGGCCGGAGTTCTCACTCCGACCCCGCCGTTGGCGGTTTCAGCTCAATGACTGAGCTGGGTCACCCTCAGTGCTTGCCTGCACGGTAACGGCGGGTTGCCCACACCGCTGCTGCGCCGCCGGCGAGGAGCAGTGCGGCGAATCCGACCATGGCCGGGAGGCCGTCGGCACCCGTCCGCGGCAGGTCGCCACCAGCATTGCCCGAGGCGTTCGTGCTCGAACCGGCCGAGGTGCTCGAACCGGATCCGGCGTTGGCTGCCGAACCTGCGTTGGCCGATGCGGCCTGGTCCGAATCAGCCGAAGCCTCATTTGCATCGTCTGCCGACGAAGCGTTGGCCTCGTCGCCGTCGGCCGAGGCGTTCGCCTCTGCGCCTTCAGCGGCTGCGTCAGCCTCAGCGCCGTCTGCCGCTGCAGAAGCAGAAGCCTCCGAGGAGGAGTCCGCCGTCGACGCTGCCGAAGCGGCGGCACCGGCGTTGGCGTTGGACGCAGCCGAAGCCTCCGCATTGCTGTCATCCGAGTTATCGGCGTTTGCGGCGGCGTTGGCTGCCTGCTGCGCCGATGCGTTCGGATCCGATGTCGCATCCGCTGAGGTCTCCGAGGAGGCCTCTTCGTTGGCGGCGGACTCTGCGGCTGCTTCGGCGTTCTCGTCAGCTGCTGCCGATGCCGTGTTGTTGGCATTGTTGTCAGCTGCTGCCTGAGCGGCTGCCTGCGCCGCCGGATCTGCGTCAGCATCAGCGGTGGCCGTGGCGGACGCCGAAGCCGAGGCCGCTGCGTTCACATTGGCGTTCGCGTCGGAATCATCCGAGGCGGTGGCCGCGGCTCCGTTATCAGCGCCATCGGCATCCGCAGCTGCTTCAGCCGAAGCTGCAGCCGAGGAATCGGCGTTCGCTGCCACCGAAGCGGCTACCGCTGCATTGGCATCGGCTTCCGCGGTGGTGTCTGCGCTCGCCGAGTCCTCATCGTTGCTGTCGGCCGTTGCCGTTGCTGCGGCCTGAGCTGCAGCGTTGGACTCGGTCGTCGCGTCGGCTGAGGTCTCCGAGGTCGCCTCTTCGTTGGCGGCCGATTCGGCAGCTGCCTCGGCGTTCTCGTCCGCCGCTGCAGATGCTGTGTTGTTGGCATCTTCATCGGCCGCGGCTTCGGCTGCTGCCTGAGCAGCAGGGTCTGTGTCGGCGTCAGCCTGAGCGGATGCAGCGGCCGAGGCCGAAGCATTCGCGTTCGCGGTGGTCTCATTGCTGGCATCCGCGACCGTGGAATCATCCGCATCTGCTGCAGCCGAGGCCGAAGCTTCTGAAGAAGAGTCCGCCGTCGCTGCGGTGCTGGCTGCTGCCGCCGCGTTGGCATCGGCCGCTGCTGAGGTATCAGCGTTGGTCGAATCCGAGTTGTCGGCGTTTGCGGCGGCGTTGGCTGCCTGCTGCGCCGATGCGTTCGGATCTGATGTCGCATCCGCCGAGGTCTCCGAGGAAGCTTCTTCGTTAGCGGCGGATTCCGCTGCTGCTTCGGCGTTCTCGTTCGCTGCTGCCGATGCTGCGCTGTTCGCATCGTTGTCGGCTGCAGCCTGAGCTGCAGCCTGAGCGGCGGGATCGCCGTCGACGTCAGCGTCGGCAGATGCCGAAGCCGAAGCCGCTGCATTCACGTTCGCATCTGCTTCATCAGCTGCATCCGCGTTGGGATCGGCATTCGCCGATGGATCGGCGTCGTCGTCTGCCGCTGCGTTCTCCGATGCGGTGGCTGACGAATCTGCCGTCGAGGCCGCCGACGCAGCTGCCGCCGGGTCGGCGTTCGCTGCGGCGGAGGATTCCGCATTCGTGTTATCGGTGTTGTCGGCGTTCGCTGCGGCCTCGGACGCGGCTGTCGACGACGCGTTCTCGTCTGTCGTCGCGTCGGTCGAAGCGGTGGTTGATGCGTCTTCCGTCGCCGCAGCCTCAGCCGCAGCTTGTGCATCCTCGTCGGCGGCGGCCGAAGCGGTTGACGTGGCGTCGTCGTTGGCCGCGGCCTGCGAAGCTGCCTGGGCAGCTTCGTTGCCGTCGTCATCGGCGGTTGCCGATGCGGCAGCCGAAGCCGCTGCATTTGCGTTCACATCATCGTCACCGGGCTCCTCCGGAGCGTCCGCGGTCGCACGGACCGAGGACGACGCAAGGTTGATGTCGATGGCGTCCGCGGCTGGGAGCAGTTCCAAGCTCACTGCACTGACCGTGAAGCCAGGCCCATTGTTGCCTTTGACCTGGCTTTCCTCTGCAGGATCCTTAGCGGTCGGCTGCTCGTTGATCGTGAGGTCGACGACCTGATTGAGTGCCTCGAAGACTGGGTCGAGGGAGGTCAGGAGCGGGTTGACGATGCCGGTCACAGCATCGGCGACTTCATCAGCCGTCGAATCAAGGATCCCGCCGATGAGAGGCTCGGTGATACCGAGGACAGCGTTGATCACCGGTTGAGTGATGGCATTGAGCACACTGCCCACAGGAACGCCCGCAATTGAGAGATCGGTGGTGACTGTCGGGTCGGAGTCGTCCGTGCCGGCCAGTTGGCCGAGCGTGGCGTCCACAGTGACCTTGCCGTTGACGGCGGGAATTCCGAGTGCAGAAATGTTCGCAGGGAGTTCGATGACGAGGTGGACATCGTTGAGCGCATCAGACAGGGTCTCGTTGACCTTGCCGGAGAGCGCGCCGAGAGCGTCGGCCACCGCGTCGGTGATTTTAGAGATCGTGTCCGAGGTGAGCACCTGGGTGTTCGGGTCGAGACCGTTGAGGTCAGAGGCGTCTCCGCCCTTGACGATCTTCGCGAGGTCGATCTGGATGTCGCCATTGGCGAGATCGATCGAAACGATGCCAGCTTCGTCTTCGAGTGCCTCGTTGACGACGTTCTCGACAACGCTGTTGAGCGCATCGCGAACCTGGACCGACACTTGGGTGTCGTCTCCTCCGATATTGACGGAGGCGATCCCGACGTTCAGATTCAGTCCGATACCGGCCAGTTCGTTGACTAGGCCCTCGTCGCCGATGACCTCTTCGAGAGTGCCACCGGCACCGTCGACGACTTCGTTGAGGTCGTCGGACAGGCCGCCGACCGCGGGGCTAGAGACTGTGAGGATTCCGTCGGCGACGGCGTATTCGGAGTCGTCGGCTTCGCCGTTGCTGTTGGCCGTCGACGCGATCGCACCGAGTTCGAGACTGAGCTCATCGACGATTTGATCGGTGACCCCGTCGAGGTTGAGCTGGCCGAGCACTGAAGTCAGATCGACCTTGGCGTTGCCGTACTCGCCATTGTTGATGTCATCGAGATTGAGGCCGCCGTCCGTCCCGACGGCGCCGGCACTGGCCGTGGCGTCGTTGTAGGCAGGAGCGTGCCCATAGGTGTTGAGTGCTCCGCCTTCGCCGAGTTCGAGGAGGCCGTCCCCGCCCTCGTTGCTGATGAGCGGGATGCCGATTCCGGGGAGTTCGACTCCGATGGCTTGGAGCACCTCAGCGTTGATCGGAGTGCTGTCCGCGTCCGTGCTGGACGGAGAACTGCTGTACGCCGAGAGAGCGTCGACAGCGTCTGCGGTCAAAATGTCGGCATCGATCAGTTGCCCGTAGGCTTCTGAGTCTTCGTTCGGATTCTGTTCATCGGCGGCACCGGGCGAGGTCGTCAGCAGGGTCAGACCCACTGCTGTCGCCGCGGCGACAGACCCCACCGCGATCTTCCGACCGGCTCCGGGCCGGCCTCTCAGTATTCTCATGGTTCTCCACATCGTTCAGACCCTGATCAGGTCCAGGCGCCGCCTGGACGGAAACAGGCAGTTTCCTGACAGGACGCTCACAACGTTACGGAGTAATCAAAAAGTAATCAGCAGATCACAGGAAAAGTTACCTCGTCGTTATAGTTACGCCAAGGTAGGTTCTGATGGCTGCTGCGGATGTCTGCGGCGGCAAGCCCCGTTTCTGCGCGATTCTATGAACCTGCAGGTGAAAGGCTTGCTACGAGGAGTGCGGTCTGACGAACTGAAATTTGCCACAGTCATAGTTGAGTCACTGCGTACTCCTTTTTATGTCACGTATTGGGACACGAACGGGCGACTGCGAAATCCGTCTGTGACCGTATGGCGACCGGCAAGGTCACGACTCCCGCGGTGTGGACGGGACGTGCAAGACACCTCGCCGTCGCCTAAAGTCGACTCAGCCGCAGCAGAGACGGCAATCAACGAAGGAGTTGACGCATGGCGAAGGAGGCACGATGGGCAGTCGTCGGAACAGGAATCATCGGCGCCGCAGTGGCACGCGAAATCCTCAATCGCCACGACTCCGCCGATGTCACCCTCTTCGAAAAAGAAGACCACCCTGCCGCCCACCAGACCGGTCACAACTCCGGAGTCGTCCATGCCGGCCTCTACTACGAACCGGGCAGCCTCAAAGCCACCCTCTGCCGCCGAGGCGTCTCCCTCCTGACCGACTTCGCTGCCGAACACAATGTCGCCTTCGACGAATGTGGCAAGGTCGTCGTCGCCACCGACGACACAGAAGTCGAACGTCTTCAAGCCATCCATGACCGTGCCCTGGCTAACGGCGTCCCCGACATTGCGATGCTCGACCGCGACGGCTTACGTGACATCGAACCGAACGCAGAGGGAGTTGCCGCCCTCCACTCACCCCACACCGCGATCATCGACTACCCTGGCCTCACCGACGCTCTCGTTGCAGACTTCCGTGCCCACGGCGGCCGCGTCCGCTTCTCCACCCCGGTCAAAAGCATCGATCACCGAGGTGGCTCCACCTCCCACGGCTCCGCCGTCGTCCGTACCCCGGTCGACGCCCAGGAATTCGACCACGTCATCGTCTGCGCCGGCCTCCAGTCCGACCGCCTCGCCGCCCGCTCCGGACAGAAGCGCACTCCCACCGTGGTGCCGTTCTTCGGGCAGTACTTCATCCTCGACGAGGCGCACAGCAATACGGTCAACGGACTCACCTATCCCGTCCCGGACCCGAAGTATCCCTTCCTCGGCGTCCACGTCACCCGACGCATCGACGGCGGACTGATGATCGGCCCCAATGCCTTTCTCTCGTTCTCCCGCGAACGCTACCGAGGGCTCGGCCTCAACATTCCCGACTCCCTCGCAGTGGCCGCCGACCCCGGATTCTGGCGCTTCGCCGCAGGCAATATGGCCACCGCTGCCCGGGAGCTGCCCGGGGTGCTCTCGATCGAGAGATTCGTCGCCGAGGCGGCCCGCTACGTCCCCTCCCTCACCGGAGCTGACGGCCACCGCGCCACCCGCGGAATCCGCGCGCAGGCCATGAATCGGGACGGAACACTCGTCGATGACTTCGTCATCGATCGGGCGGGAGCCACGATGTTCGTCAGGAACGCGCCCTCCCCGGGAGCCACCTCGGCGCTGGCCATTGCCGAACACCTCGTCGGCATCATCGACGGGCGATGATGCCGGTGCCGGGCGTCGACAACGAAGGGCCGCCTACCCGACCGTGAGGACGGGAGGCGGCCCGAAGATCAAGGTGGCTGCTCAGTCGCACCGACTCACTTGGGTGTGCGGGTCTCTGCGCTGATGAACCAGGCCTGCTGCTCGAGTTGAGCGATGTAGCTGTGGAAGATGTCGGCGGTCGTCGGGTCCGCGGAGTCGACCTCGTCGTGGCAGTCGCGCATCGAGGCCACGGTCGCTTCGATCGATGCGACCATGTGGTCGATGGCGTCGTGGGTGCTGATCTCGCCGTTCGGGAACTCCGGCAACCCTGTCTGTTCGGCGATCACCGCGGGGCGACCGTCCGGCGAGGCGTGGAGGGCACGCATGCGTTCAGCGATCTCATCGCTGCCTGCACGGGCGATGTCCGTGACTTCGTCGAGGTTGAGGTGGAGGTCGCGGAAGTTCGTGCCCACGATATTCCAATGCGCCTGCTTGGCAGTCAGGCTCAGAGCGATGAAGTCGACCAGAACCGTTTGGAGGTTCTTGGTCAGGGCGTCGGAGGCGATGAAGCCGCGTTCGGCGTTCTCGCGAGTGGTCTTCTCTGAGCCATGGGGGTCGGGAACTGTCACTGACTGTGTCATGATTCTTGCTCCTATTCTCTCCGGTTTCGCGTTGACCCGGAGTCTGTGGCCACCATAACGCTGCCGCAGATGGCACGTAACCCCCCCCCGTCAGGATGTGCCGGTCTCGTCGTCCTGAGCGATATAGACGCGGGAGCGCAGCCGCTGGGCGTGCGTGAGATTCTTGAGGTCGATGTCGCTGTCGAAGCTTGAGCCGAGTGCGCCGGCGACGACGCCCATCGCTGCGCTCAACCACGCGATGTCGAGGTAGTTCGTCAGTCGAGCCTCGGGCCGGTGGATCGTCTGGGCCATGAACTCCGGATCGATGACGATGAGACTGCCGGCGAGGATGCCCACGACGAGCAGCGCATAGAGACCGGTCACGCAGACGATGAGCGTGAGCACTGTGGACAGGTTGTAGTAGAAGACGACCTGAGCCAGGCGTTCATTGACCGGGCGATCCCACAGGCGATTGATCGTCAGCAACCATCCGACCATGACAGCGATGGCGATGATGCCGATCGAGATGAGTCGGAGAGTCGAGAGGTGATGCGACATCTGCCAGATGGAGCTGTAGAAGACGCCGAACGCCCCGGTCGCGGCGGCCGCAGCCATGGCACGGGAGAGTTTCCGCGCCATCCGCAGCGGCTCATTGGCCATGGTCATGCCCAGCACGAGGCGGGTCCCACCGGTGAAGGTGTGAGCGTGGAGGGTGCGGCGGCCGGATTCGGTTCGATTCGACCACTGTCCCCAGCGCGGAAGCCGATTCCTCTTCGCCGGCACATGCCCGTCGGGCAGAAGCTGATTGACACAGCTCATATAGATCTTGAGCAGACGGCGCTTGGTCGTCATCGCACCGAGGGTGGGGCAGGAGATCACGGCGACTTTTCGGGCGGGCAGCACCTCGGCGATCAGTGGTTTGCCCTGGGTGTGGCGGGGAATGTCGGTGAGCATGATGACGAGATCGGCATCGGGATATTGGGCGACGATCGCGTCCAAGGTGGACAGCTCCAGCTGGTGGTCGGCATGGACGCGCAACGTCTTCGTGCACACATCGACAGTGACCTCGGTCTCGAAGTCCTGTTGGAGGTGGTCGAGGAACTCGTCCTGGATCGAGGCCACACGGCGGCTCGGGGGGCCGGGATCGGAGATGAGGAGGACGTGCATTTTCTCACTGTGGCAGGGGCTTCTCCCGCATGGCCAGGGCGACGGCGAATTCCGACGCTTTCCCCACCGCGCATTCAGGCCGAATCTGATCTCGGACCCCTGAACGCGTATTCTGATACCGACGTGTCGACGAGACGAAGGAGGACGCGGTCAATGGCAGTTCTGGTGACCGGAGGGGCAGGTTACATCGGTTCGCACGTGGTGCGGCTGCTCACCGAACGCGGAGACGATGTGCTCGTCGTCGACGACTTCTCCACCGGCATCGACGCTCGCGTCGAGGGCCTGCCCGTGGTCGATCTCGATCTGGCTGCGGCCGATGCCGAGGAGCGCCTGGTGTCCGCGATCAAGGAACACGGCGTCGACTCGATCATCCACTTCGCGGCGAAGAAGCAGGTCGGCGAATCCGTCGAGGAGCCGGTCATGTACTACCGGCAGAACATCGGGGCACTGACGAACATCCTCGCCGCCGTCGAGGCGACCGGCATCGAATCGCTCGTCTTCTCCTCCTCGGCCGCGACCTACGGCATGCCCGATGTCGACATGGTGCCTGAGGATCTCGACTGCCGCCCCATCAACCCGTACGGCCAGACGAAGCTCATCGGCGAGTGGATGATCGACAACCAGATCACCGCCTCGCAGATGCGGGGCACTACATTCAACGCCGTGAAGCTGCGCTACTTCAACGTCGCCGGTGCCGGCTGGAGCGAACTCGCCGACACCGCCGTCATGAACCTCATCCCGATCGTGCTCGAGCGGCTGAAGGACGGTAAGGCGCCGATCATCTTCGGCGACGACTACGACACCCCTGACGGCACGTGCATCCGCGATTACGTTCACGTCAAGGACCTCGCCGAGGCGCATATCGCCGCCCTCGACTACATGAAGGCCGGCGGCACCACGGAGACCGTGTTCAACGTCGGCACCGGGACCGGCGCCTCGGTGAAGGAAGTCATCGATACCATCGCCGAGGTGACCGGCCGTGACATCGTCCCCGAAATCGGCGAGCGTCGCGCCGGTGACCCGCCGGCGCTGGTCGCCGACGTCACCCGGATCTCCGCCATGCTCAGCTGGAAGGCCGAGTTCGGTCTTGAGGAGATCGTCCGCAGCGCTGTCGAGGCCGCGGGGATGTTGCCGAACCAAGAACGATGACGCAATCGGACCCAGCCGCAACAGCACTTCACTGGGTCCGAGCACGTTCCGCGCCAGGGCACGAGCTGCCGGTCGGGGCGCGGGTGGCACTGCATTTCCATCCCGGTGATGACGCCTCTGAGGCTGGGGTGCTCGAGTCGATTCTCGAGCTGGGACAGTATCTTTCCCAGTTCGCCACAGGCACGAGCAATGGCGGTCTGACGGCCTTCCCCGGCGGCGACCGGTGGCTCTGGGAGCAGAGAATCTTCGGTGGAGCCTATGACCATGTGGAGGTGCACCACCGACCGGTCTATGGGGCACTTGACCTCGACGGCGACCCCTTTGGGCCGGCACCGCGGTTCGGGTCGGCCTACCTGCGTCTCCGTCCGGAGGTCCTTGCGCGAGCGACGTTCGCTTACCCGGACAGCACCTTTGAGCCGGAGCTCTTCGGGGTTGCTGACCGGATGAGGCTCATTGCCGACTATCGTCGTGACGAGCGGGCTGCCGACCAGGCTGCTGCCCAGGGATGCGGCATCGTCGACCGTCTCGATCACTACATCGAGGCCCATATCCACGGAGGGGTGAAGATGCCCGATGATGTTGAAGCATTGGTGGTCGATCCAAGCTTCGCCGATCATGCGGTCGTGGAGAGAGCCGGCCGCTGCGGCCTCGTTGTCGAGACTCACCCCGGCTATGTCGCCGAGGTTGCCGAAATTGCGGCGCACCCGGAATATCGGGGCCAGGATGTGGTCGAGCTCGCGCAGCGGATCGTCGAGAGGCTGGCGAACTCAACCCAGTTGCTCCCCATTCATGTCGCACGTGCCAGACGGGTGTGGGACCTCGACGGGCAGCAGAGCAAGAAGCTTTGGCACTGCCTCGCACGATTTGGTCGGACCTGGTGAACCACTCCGTTACTTCGCGGGTTTCATCTCGCTTTCGACGACCCATTTGTGGTTCGTCATCTCCATCTCATCGGTCTTGACATCGACCATGTAGACGGTCTCGTCCGTCGCTGAGTCGATCGTCGCCTCGGCACCCTTCATTCCGGGCATATGATCGGCGTTGACGGTGGCCTTGTCGCCCTTCTTCAGCGGTGCCTTGCCCGGGTCCTTGAGCTCTTCGTGGACGACCCATTTGTGATCCTTGACCGGGTCGCCGCCGTCGGTCGGCGTGTAGCTGATTGAGTAGGTCGTGGTGTCGAAGGCGCCGGAGACTGTTGCCTCGGCGCCCTTCATTCCCGGCATGTGGTCGGCGGAGAGGACAACTGTGTCGCCGACATCGAACTTCGGGTCGGCGGCCTTCGTGATTCCCTTCGGCGGGTCGCCGCCATCGTCGGCGTGCCCTTCGTGCCCACCTGATCCGTGTCCGGATTCGCTGTGGTCCATGTCGTCGTGTTCGGAGCCGCCAGTTTCGCTCGAGGCGGACTCGTGGCTGCCGTGGGAGTCTTCTCTGCCCGATCCGCGGCCCTCGTCATTCGCAGTTGAGCAGCCTGCCAGAGCCAGTCCGAGTGCTGCGGTGACCGCAGTGAGGCGGGCGGCTGGATTGAGCTTCTTCATCAGTGGTCTCCTGGTTCGGTGAGACGGTCGCGTCGGATTCGCTCGGCGGCAGATGGGAACCTTTCAGGGCATCCCATCTCGTGGACCCGCCACGGTCACCCTATACCCCTTATGGGTATGATTGCCAAGACGGCATACGTGCTCTGCATCCGTAGTGACATGGGGATATATATGAAGACGACGCAATTCGTGTTGGGGGCTGCGGCCTTCGTTCTTGCCCTGACCGGGTGTTCTGCTTCTGGAACGGGAAGCGAAGCATCCACAGAATCAGGAGAGTCTGCAACAGTGCAGTCGGGTTCGGCTGAAACGCTGCTAGCTGACCTCGATCTGGCCGACGAGGACGTCACAGGAGTCATCGATCAACTCGATCGCCTGCCTGTCGACGAGAGGCCCACCGACCTCATGGCCTCGGTGCAGCCTGACGAACTTGTTCTCACCGATGGACAGCAAGAGGCGACGATGGCACTGCCGGAGGGGAAGAGCTACGTCTCCATCGCTCCTTTCGTCGATGAGACGCACGACTGCTTCTACCACAGCCTCACGACCTGTCGGGGCGAGTTGAGCGAGAAGGACGTCGATGTGGTGATCACAGACTCAGAGACGGGCGAAGCAGTGGTGGATGAGTCGACGACGACCTTCGATAACGGGTTCGTCGGCTTCTGGGTGCCGTCCGGCATCACCGGTACCATCGAGGTCAACGCCGAGGGCAAGACCGGTACGACCGATTTCTCCACGAGAAGCGATGGGCCCACCTGCGTGACCGACCTCAAGTTGAAGTAGGAACTGGAAGGGGAGACTGGCGTAGTTCATCTTCGCAGAGGGCCTAGTTGCTAGATGATTGTCGTCTAGCTATCTCGTAAATTGATCTGATTTACATCTTGTTTTGATCGGATCGAATTCATAGACTCGGCTGTCATGAACACAACCACAGTTGCTTGTGTCACGCGTCGTCCGGGAGCACGGCGATGAGCGAAGTCAGCCTCAAGCAGTTGCGCTGTTTCCTCGCTGTGTACTCCGAAGGCAGCTTCACGAAAGCCGCGAAGTCCTTACACATGGCACAGTCGCCGGTCAGCCAGTCTGTTGCCTCATTGGAGCGGCACTTGGGCGAGAAACTCTTCGAGAGGAGGCCGCGTGAAGTCATCCCCACTGCCGCGGCTCGCGGGCTCTATCCCGAAGTGCTCGAGCTGCGACGCCGTGCCGATTCGCTTCCACAGCTTGCAGCAGATATGCGGGACGGGACGAAAACCCAGCGGATCCGCCTCGGTGGAGTCAGCTCGGCCTTCCCAGCCATCATCGCCGGAGTGCTCGCAGCCCTCGCCGACCACTCAATCGTCGTCTCCGACGGCAGCAGCTCCGACCTCACGCTGGCCGTCGACAACGGGGACATCGATGCCTGCCTGGTGAGGGAGTTCAGCAGTCACCGGACCGATGAGAAGATCGCGTTCCGGGAGAAGCTGTGCGTGGCATTTCCAAATGGCCATCGATTGGCCGACCGCGGCGAAGTCCATGTCGGCGAGATCAGCGAAGAGCCGGTCGTGTTGTTCCACCGTTCCTCTGCTCCCGTCGCATTCGACCTCGTCGCCAGCATCTTCATTGAGCACGGACGAACGATGCGCACGGTCGCACATGTGTCGAACGAGCAGGCTATCCTCGGGCTGGTCGCCGCCGGGGCGGGCATCAGCCTCGTGCCGGAATCGGTTGCCGTCCAATCGTGGAGCGGTGTCGCGTTCGCCTCCCTCGCCGAGGCACGGCACACCTATCCGCTGACGATTCGCACCGCACCTGGAGACCCGTTGAAACTGCTGGACCCGCTGACCGAAGTGCTCGGCAGATGGGCGGCAGAAAACGACCTTACGCCCTGACTTCTTAATCAGCCCTCTCATCCACGAACCGCTTTCACAGGAGACTGCTCTCATGGAACCCACGGAATTCAGCCCCTCAGCGCTGCTCGTCGATGCCGGACTCATCGGCGGCCTGCTCGTCATCGGCACGATTCTGCGAGCTAAGATTTCGGCGATCCAAACGATGATGATTCCTGCCGGAGTCATTGCCGGTGTGCTCGGTCTGGTGCTCGGTCCCAATGTTCTCGGCTGGCTGCCGTTTTCGGACCAGCTCGGCGAATACACCTCCCTGCTCATCGTCCTGGTCTTCGCCTGCCTGGCCATGACCAGCGACTTCAACATCCTCAAGATCGGGCGATCGGTCGCGGGTTTCGCGAGCTATGGTGTCCTCATCTACGCCGCGCAAACGGCCATCGGCATGGGGCTGGTTCTGCTTGTCCTCGGTCCACTGTTCGGGGCGCCTGATCATGTCGGGCTGCTGCTGTTCGCCGGCTGGGCCGGTGGCTTCGGTTCAGCGGCGGCGATCGGTACGGTATTCGCCGATTCCGGCGACCCTGCCGTGCAGTCCCTCGCATTCACCGCAGCCACAGTCGGTCTGCTCGTCGGAGTCGTCGGCGGTATCATCCAGGCGAAGTATGGTGCGGTGAAGGGATACGCGCGTGAGTTCTCCGGCCTTGACAAGGTGCCCGCCGAGTTGCGGACCGGAATCCTCGACGACAACGTCGAGCAGCCTGCGATCGGTACGCACAAATTCTCCGGCAGTGCCATCGAATCGTTGACGTTCCAAGCCGGAATCGTCGCCGGGGTGTCCGCGGGCGCCTACGGAATCAACGTCATCCTCGGCGAACTCATCCCTTCTGTGGCATTCCCGCTGTTCTCAATCGCGTTCCTCGTCGGCCTCGTGCTCCGGGCGCTGCTGTCCGCGACGTCGACGACGAAGTTCATCGACAAGGACACCCAGAGTTCCATCTCCGGATCTGCGACTGACGTCCTCATGGTGTGCGGTATCGCCTCAGTAGTGCCGAGCTTCGTCGTCGACCAATGGCTCTCACTTCTCATTCTCTTCGTCGTCGGTCTGGCCCTGTGCCTGTTCCTGGGCCTGTGGGTCGCCCCGCGAGTGATGGAAGAAGGGTGGTTCGAACGGCAGCTCTTCACCTGGGGCTGGGCGACAGGGGCGGTCGCCACAGGCATCGCACTGTTGCGCATCGTTGATCCGAAACTCAACTCTCGCACCCTTGAGGACTTCTCTCTGGCATACCTCCCGGTCATCCCGGTAGAAGTCACCGCAGTGACCTTCGCTCCATTGCTGGTCATCGCCGGCGCCTCCTGGGCAGTTGTGGGAATCTGGGGTGCGATCACCGTCGTCGCTGTCGCCGCAGCATTCGTCGTTGTCGCAGGCAACAGACGCAGCCGGATCCAGGTGTGACGCACCCGCGCGAGAGACCAAATACCCAACCACCTCTTGAGGAGAACAGCTTTGACCCACCACATCGTCATCGGAGCCGGGTTGGCCGGTGCCGCGGCCGCATGCTCACTGACCGCGCGCGGCGAGGACGTCACTGTGCTCGAACGGCATACCCCGGCCAACGACCGTGGCAGCTCCCATGGTTCGGCCCGCATCTTCCGCTACGCCTATCCGGATCGCCTCTACACCGAGCTCGTCGTGCGTGCGCGTGAGCTGTGGGACGACCTCGAAGCGAAATCGGGAACTGAGCTGATCACTCGCACGGGAGCGCTCGACTTCGGCGACGCCCGGCACACCGATCTGCTCGCCGAAATCTTCGATGAAGTCGGCGTTGAGTACGAGGTCCTCGACCCTGAGAGTGCCGCAGAACGGTGGCCGCAGTTCGCCTTCGACACCGACGTGCTGTGGCACCCCGACGCCGGCGTCATCGACGCCGAGACCACGGTGACGACCATGCTCGACCGTGCAGTGGACACCGGGCGTGCCCGGATCCTCACAGATTGGACGGTCACCGAGGTGGCCCGACGATACGAGGGCGGCTTCAGTGTCACCTCGGCGACGGGGGACGTTGTCGAAGGTGACCGCGTCATCGTCGCGGCGGGCGGGTGGTTGCCCGACCTCCTCGGCGATCTTGGTTTTCCGCCAGCGTTCCTTGAGGCGCTGCCGACTTTCGAAGTGCGGCAGGAACAGGCGTTTCACATGCCCTACCGCGATGCCGGTGCTGACGGGCGGCCGAGCACACTGTGGCCGACGTTCATCCACAAATCCGGGGAGATGTTTACCTACGGACTGCCCGGCGGGCGGGACGCCGGTTTCGCGGGACAGAAGTTCGCGCAGTTCAACGGTGGGAAGGTGATCGGTTCGGCCCTTGACCAGGACGGACAGATTACCGAGGAGATGCGGGCTCGGATGATCGATTATGCGAAGCGGAACCTGCCGGGACTTATTCCGGAACCGTATGCGGAGACGACGTGTCTGTTCACTAACACTCCGAACGAGGATTTCGTCATCGACGAGGTCGACGGTCTCGTCATCGTCTCGGCCTGTTCGGGGCACGGGGCGAAATTCGCGCCGCTGCTCGGCGAATTTGCCGCCGACCTCGCTACGGGTGCCGGCGATGTTCCGGATCGGTTCCGGGTAGGTAGCGCTTCGACGATGTGATCGGGTGGCGTGGTGTCTCAGCGTTCTGTCGCGATGAATTGCCTCAACGCTTTGACGCGATGATGAGGTGCCGCGTCGAATGGGCAACGAAGGGTTCACCCCTACGCATCCGGGCATCGAGTTCACGCAGTTGCGGAAGGTAATCGGAGACTGCGAAGTCGGGCACCCACCATGGACATTTGCGCAGGATCCACACGATCGCACCGACGTCGAAGAACTCCATGCGGCAGCGCGCGGTGCGCAGCGTTTCGACCGTGAGTCCGGCCGCCTCGGCGGCGTCGGATTCGGTCTGCGGGTGCCGTGCGCGGCGATTTTCCGGCAACGGTCCGAGGAAGAACTCGATGAGCTCGAACGCCGAGGCCGGACCGACGTGCTGGGCGAGATAGGTGCCGCCGGGGACGAGCACCCGGGAGATCTCCGACCAGGCGGGGCTCACAGGATGTCGGGAGGTGACAAGGTCGAAGCTGCCGTTGGCGAAAGGCAGCCTGTGCGGGTCGGCTTCGACGACATCGACGCCACGCGGACCGAGCCGGTGCCGGGCCACAGCGATATTGGGGCGGTACGACTCGGTCACCGCCATGCGCGGCGGCAGCACCGGTGCCTCGTCGATGACCTCGCCGCCGCCGGTATCGATATCGAGGGCCGCCGTTGCCGTCGACAGTCTCCTGGTAAGAAGACTTGCGTAACCCCAGGGCGGTCGCTCCTCGGTGGCGCGCCCATCGAGCCAGCCGAACCCCCACCCGATGACATCGGCGGATTGTGCCTCGGTGACGAGCTCGTCGAATGCGCGCATACCGCCATCTTCGCGCACACGACTCTCACACGTCGAGCCAAGCGGTCACATCGACGAGCAGATCGTGCGGTGCCTCGAGCGGCACAAGGTGGCCCGAGCGCGGAAAACGGGTCATGTGCGGGTTTCCGGGCAGCGCTTCGGCGAGGCGATCGGCTTGGTCGGCCGGAATCCACGGATCGTCCTCACCCCATCCGATGCGAACCGGGCAGCGCACCTCGCCGAGGCGGTCGACGATGGGCGCCGTGTGCTTGGGGCGCAGCGCGGCGATCTGCCGGTAGAAGGCAGCTTGACCGGCTTTGGTGCACCAGGGTTCGCTGAGTGCGGCGATCCATTCCTCGCTGAGACTCGAGCGGTCGTCGCCCGACGGAGATTCGTCGGTCGTCGGGGCTGCCGCCCCGGAAATGTATTCGCGGGCCAGTGCACGATGAAGTCGAGGAGGGAGGGCTGCGAAGACCTTTTCGTTCTCCGCGACGAGGCGGAAGAACGGTGAACCCCACGGGTCGAGAGTGACGACGTCGAGCAGATACAGCGACGCGAAATCGCAGCCCTCGAGCAGGTGCGCGCCGAGCGCGACAGCACCGCCGATGTCATGGGCGATGACATGGGGATTCGAGACGTTCCAACAGTCGATGAGCTCGGCCAGTCGACGACGCTGGGTGATGAGATCAACGGCGGGGGCCGCCTCGGCGGGGGAGTGGTCTGTCGGCTGTGCCGACGTTTCGGAGGGATCGGGGATGGAATCGCCGGATGTGGCGGGAATCGAGTCGCCGTAGCCGGGCATGTCCCAGAGGCGGACGCGGTTCGTCTGGGCGAGCTCGCGGGCAAGCGGCAGCCACATCCGTGCTGACCACGGGGTTCCGTGGCAGATGATGACCTCGCCGAGGCGGTCCTGGACGTTGTCGTGGGAGGTCGGTTCGAGGGTCGTGGTGGCCACCTCGGCGCCGTCGCTCAAGGTGATGCGGTCGGTGGATATGCGGAGGGCGGGGCTGCGATCGGTCGGTGTCATCATGGATCGACGGTAGAACTTCAGGTCAACCTGAAGTCAAGGTGTCATCATGGAGTCATGAAGATCGGGGATGCGGCAGCGCAGCTGGGAACGGCCGCGCATGTGCTCAGGCACTGGGAGGACGAAGGCGTCGTCGTGCCGGACCGCACTGCGGCCGGGCACCGTGAGTATTCGGATGAGCATCTGAGCC
The DNA here is from genome assembly GCF_013623905.1 of Brevibacterium sediminis. Lineage (GTDB taxonomy): Bacteria > Actinomycetota > Actinomycetes > Actinomycetales > Brevibacteriaceae > Brevibacterium > Brevibacterium sediminis. The sequence goes on along the minus strand of NZ_JABKDD010000027.1, from coordinate 6,930 downwards.
GGTGTCGGATTGTGCTGTCGTGTCAGAGCGTGGGCTTGAGCCTTGCCGAGATCCGGGCGATCCTGCACCGTGGGGAGACCGGCCGCGCCTCGGTGATCGCTGCTCGGCTCTCGGCGATTCGGGCGCAGCGGACCGCGCTGGACTCAGCTGAGAGGTTTCTCCTCCATGTTCGCCATTGCCGGCACGACCTTATGACTCGGTGCCCGGAGTGCTCGGAGTATGCGGGGTGAGCGGTCAGCCGCCTTGGTGTGGGCTCGCCAAACGCTCAGTGGGAGTTCCGCGATTTGCTCAATGGGAACATCGCGAAGTGCTCAGTTGGTTACGCGGCGGTCGGCCGCCTCGGCGAGTTCGATGTTGCGGTGGGCGGAACTCAGTGCACATTGCGCGAATTCTCGGGTCGGTGATGGTCACAAAATCTCGCAGAACGGGCATGATGGCCTTATGACCACAGATATGGATATTGCGCTCAGCGCCGAGCTCGATCCCATCGTCGATATCGCCGCTGGGCTGGGTCTCGACGCGAAGGACATCATTCCTCACGGATGGACGAAGGCGAAGGTGCCGATCGACATCCTCGATCGGGCGGCCGAGAACGCCACAGACGGCAGGCTCATCCTCGTCACCGCCATGAGCCCGACCCCGGCAGGGGAAGGAAAGACCACGACGAGCATCGGCCTGGCCGACGGACTCAACGAACTCGCGCGGTCGAAACCCGAGGTCGGCAAGGCCGTGCTGGCGCTGCGGGAGCCGAGCATGGGCCCGGTCTTCGGAATGAAGGGCGGGGCGGCCGGAGGCGGATACGCGCAAGTCGTGCCGATGGAGGACATCAACCTCCACTTCACCGGCGACTTCGCGGCCATCGCTGCGGCGAACAACCTTGCCGCGACGATGCTCGACAACCACATCCATTTCGGAAACGAGCTCGACGTCGACCCGCGGCGTATCCACCTCCGCCGTGTCGTCGACCTCAATGACCGCGCCCTGCGCGGAGTCGTCGTCGGACTCGGCGGGCTCAACGGGGGAGTGCCCCGCGAGGATGCCTTCGACATCGTCGTCGCCAGCGAGGTCATGGCGGTGTTCTGCCTGTCCACCTCGCTTGCTGATCTCAAGGAACGGCTGGGACGGATCGTGCTCGCCCACAGTAGGGGGCGGGAGCCGATCACCGTTGCGGACATCGGGGCGGCGGGCGCGATGACCGCGCTGCTGCGCAACGCACTGGCGCCGAACCTCGTGCAGTCCCTGGAACATTCGCCGGCGTTCATCCACGGCGGACCGTTCGCGAACATCGCCCACGGCTGCAACAGTCTCTTGGCTACCAAGGCCGGGCTGGCGCTGGGGGACTGGGTGGTCACGGAGGCCGGTTTCGGTGCCGACCTCGGAGCCGAGAAGTTCCTCGACATCAAGTGCCGCACCGCCGGGATCTGGCCCTCCGCCGTGGTCGTCGTCGCGACTCTGCGGGCCCTGAAGTACCACGGGGGAGTCGACGTTGCCGATGTGAACTCGGCTGATGTTGGTGCGGTGCTGGAGGGCATGAGCAACCTCGAACTGCACTGCCGGAACCTGCGCGAGATCTACGGGCTGACGCCCGTCGTGTGCTTCAACCGATTCCCCACGGACACCGACGAGGAGATGGCTGCGGCGATCAGCCATTTGGATGGTCTTGGGGTTGCGGCCGTGGAGTCCACGCACTGGGCCGACGGCGGCAAGGGTGCTCTTGCATTGGCCGAGGCGGTCGTCGAGGCTGCGAGCGGGGCGCCGGAGGATCCGGCCGCCTCGGCGAGGTATTCGTACGAGCTCGGGGCACCGCTGGAGGACAAGATCCGCACGATCGCGCAGCGGATCTACCAGGCCAAAGATGTCGACTTGCCGGCCAAGGTGAAGCGGAAGCTGCGTCAGTTCACCGATGAAGGCTACGCCGATGCGCCCGTGTGCATCGCGAAGACGCAGTACTCGGTGTCGACGGACGCGAGCCTGCGTGGGGCGCCGACCGACCACGTCATCGAGATCAAGGATGTGCGGCTGTCGGCCGGAGCCGGGTTCATCGTCGTCATCGCCGGCGACATCATGACGATGCCGGGCCTGCCGCGCGAACCCTCAGCGCTGAAGATCGACGTCACCGAGGATGGCAACATCACCGGCCTCTTCTAAGAGCTAATTACTACCCGACGGCGGCTCAGCAACCTGGCGCCAGGTTGCTCAGCCGCCGCCGGGTAGCAATAGGGGTCAGTCGGGGCGGGCAGCCAGTTCTGTGGTTGCTCCGTCTGCCTCTGCCCTAGCGTGCTTCGACGACCTGCTTGACCGCTGCGAGAGTCTCGGGAATGCCGGTCTGCGCAGACGCCGTCCGTGCGGCGATCTCCTCGGATGCCCGTGCACCGTACTTCTCTGCGAAGAACTCCTGCCCCTCCGGCAGGAACTCCCATGATTCGGTGAGCAGTGTGCCTCCATCCGCATCCTGCATACTGTAGGTCCAGTTGACTCGGCCGGGTCCCACGTTCCATCCGAAAGCCCGCCCTTCGTCGGCGACGACTACACGACTGCGAGTCTGCCACTCACGGTCAGGGGTGACGTTGCGCCCGGTGAACCAAGCTCCTACTCGTGGACCATCGCCTTCGTCCCACCAGCACTCTCGGCAGATCGGCGACCACTTTCCAGTCCGAGTCACGTCCGCAACAGTCCTGTAGACCGTCATGGGGTCGGCGTCGATGTGGATGGAATCTGCGAAGGTGAGAGACTCGGTCATGCTGGTGATCCTAGCGACCTTCGGAAGCGTACGGGCGATCTCTCAAACAGTGGTCGGGCAGGCACTTTGAACGGTCAGGTCAGTCTCCGGCGTTTCCTGTGACGCGGTCGAATACGGCGTCGAGATTCATCGCCAGAGAGTGGCGGTTGGCCTCGTTCATCCACTCGTTGTTGAGCATTTCGTTGAGGCCGCCCGGGGTTTCGTGAGCTGCGACCAGGTCGTCGATGGGGTCGGTGGTCTGGGCGAGAGTGGTGCCGAGACCGACGAACTGACCGCGGATGAAGTGATCGGCATCCGCCTGGTCCCAGCCGCGGTTGACGAGCCATGCCGTGATCGTCTGCAAGAACGCGAAGTGCGCCGACATCGTCGCGGTCACGGTCGAGAGCGTGGAGAACATCGTCTCATCGGCTGCGGTCACCGATCCGCCGAGGTGGCTCAGCAGCTCTTCGACCGCGTCATTGGCCGGGTACACTGCGGTCACTCCCTTGCGCTCGAGGACAGCCGGCAGGGGGATGACGCGCACGATCGTCGGGGAATGCGGAAGATGGGTCCCGAGCGTGGGCGTCGAAACTCCAGCGACGGCGCTGACCAGGGTCTTCTCTGCCGGGATGTCGAGATCGTCCAGGACTGCGTCGGTCTGCTGCGGCAGGACCGCGAGCACGATGAGGTCGCTGCGGTCGACGACGTCCTGATTGCTCTGACAGACCGTAGCAGACTCGATGGACTCAGCGAGTTTCGCTGCACGGTCGGCATTGCGTGGGGAGAGGAAGATCTGGAGGTCGGCTTTCGCCTCGCTGTCGGCAAGACCTTCGACCATCGCCGAGGCGATCTCTCCGACTCCGATGAATCCGATGCGTGTCATGTGCTCCTCCTTGAGTGGCGTGTCCCTGTTCGCATTGTGTCATTGACTCAATGGTCCGGGTGCGGGGACCTCGAAAGGGAGGTGAGCTGCCGTGCGTCCAAACAACCCGACGGCGGCTCAGATACCTCGCGCGAGGTATCTGCGCCGCCGTCGGATAGTAATTCGAGCGGGGCGGAGTCACTCGAATTCGGCGAGGACCGCCTCGGCGACGGCGGCGACCAGGGCCGGTCCGTCCTCAGATTCGGGGTCGTCGGTTTCTGTCATCACGGAGATGACGATGGGTTCGCGATCAGGAGGTGTCACCACTGCGATGTCGTTCTGAATGGCGTCCGAGTGTCCCGATTTGTCTCTGACCACCCAGCCTTCGGGAGCGCCGGCGCGGATGAGAGGATCGCCCGTCTCATTTGCCGACATCCAGTCGAGAAGCACCCTGCGATCATCGTCCGAGAGTCGGTCCGGGGCGAGGAGTCCCTGCAGACCGGCGGTGAATGCGGCCGGGGTGGTGGTGTTGTCCGTGCTGCCCTCTTCGACGTCGTTGAGCTCCGGCTCTTCGTCTGTGACCTCGGTGGTCGTGTCTCCGGCCTTCTCCAGGGCATCGTCGAGAGCCTCGGGACCGCCGAGCTCATCAAGCACAATGTTCATCGCCAGGTTGTCGCTGACCCTCAGCGCGCTCTCGGCCACATCTTCCAGTGGCAGCCCGTCGTCGACGTGCTTCTCCGTCACCGGTGTCCATCCGGCCTCATCGACATCGGCCTGAGTCCAGGTCACGTTCTTCTCAAGCTCTTTCGGCGTCGTGAGATCGAGGAGTTCGGCGACGGCGAAGACCTTGAGCGAGGAAGCGAAGCCGAAGCGCTCGTCTGCACGGTGGTCAACTGATTCGCCGGACTCGGTATCGAGCGCGCTGACTCCGACTCTCGCGTCGTAGCGGTCTTCGAGGTTCGTAAGCTGCTCTTCGAGTCGCTGGTGGTCGTTGTTGTCAGTCGGGCAGTTTGAGGTTTCGGTCTGTGTATTGGACCGGTCCGGCTGAGCCTCACTCGGAGTGCAGCCGGCCAATGCCATGGCTGCCAGTGTCGACGCAGCGACGCACTGCAGGATACGGGCGTTCATCGATTCGTTCCGTTCTCTCCCCGACGGGAGTCGACTTCAGGTGGATCGGCGGGCCGAGCACTGTCTCGGGTTCGATGTGCTTGCGATGCTCGCTGTTGAACATCTTTCTCCACTGCTGCCATGCGGTCGAAGACTGAAACCCTCGTTCTCATATCGATAGCGCATACCATGAGGTCATGGACCTGGTAGACGCCTGTCGGACATTCACCGCTGTCAGCGAACTCGGCAGTATGACACTTGGTGCTGCCGCCGACGGAATCCCGCAGCCGGTGGCCAGTCGGCGCATCGCAGGGCTTGAGAAGCAGCTCGGTGCGCGGCTCCTCGAACGGACCGGACGGGGAGTGAGTCTCACACCGTTCGGTCGCGACATGCTGGTCCCGGCAACGCGGCTGGTCGAACTGGCAGACGAGCTGCTCATCGGTGCAGACCGGGCAAAGTTGCGGCCCATCTCTCTGGCAGTCCCGACTTCCTGCTCGACACGAAATCTTGCGGTGCTGGCGGCATCGATGAAGGACCGGGGGCTTCGGGTCGACTTCCGCTCGAGTCCGCCGGGAAGGCGGTCCGACGATCTCGCCGGGAGACGAGTGCGCGCTTCGGTGCAGACCGTTCCCGCAGACGAAGGCACTTGGATTGTCGCGTTGGGGTGTGCTCATCGCTCTCCGCTGACGGCTCCGGTGCGGATCGCAGACCTGCGGAGATCTCGGGCGCGGGTCCCCGGCGATGATCTCGAACTTGCAGGTCGACGCCTGCGAGTGATGAGCGAGGACAACGTTCCGCACATTCGCGACCGGGTCCGACGGTCCGCCGAGACCGCTGGTCTGCTTCCCTACCAAGTCATTGTGGACACCTCAGACCCTGACGCGGTCGCGGCGGTGCTCAGTGACGGTGATCTGCTGCTGTGCAGCGAGGCCGAGGCCGCAGAATTGGATCTTCCCTGGGCACCGCTCATCGACCCGACGATTTCTCGGGGCTATGAATTGGCGGCCGCCGCGGACGAGGACATAATGCTGCTTGCCGACTTCACCGAGGAGGTCGCTGATTGCCTCGGCGGATCGGTCGCCTCCGAGGCGAACAGGCGGCCTTCGAGGTCGGGAAGGCGACGATCGCTGTCCAGCGGTGCCGCCTCGACGCCCGTTCCGCGGACCACGCGGTCGAGGGGTGAAGCGCCATGATCGAACGGAAGAGAGTTATCAGGGCGGCCGGAGCAGAGCTTGAACAGGCGGGTCTGAGCGCCAGAATCATCGCCCGTGATCTCGATACGAACGCCGAGGTTGCGCTCGCACCCGACGGAGCGCTGCCGCTGGCGTCGCTGGTCAAAGTGCCGATTGCAGTGGCAGTGCTCAATCGGATTGTGGCGGGGGACCTTGCCGCCGACGAGCAGGTCCGAGTCGAACCGGCCGTTGCCGAATCTGCGAGTCCGACAAGTGCTGCACGCTTTCGGCACCCGGCGCGGATCGCGGTCGAGGATCTGCTCACCTTGGCCGTGTGCTTCAGCGACAACACTGCTGCCGATGCACTGCTTGACCTTGTTCCTGCAGCCGAGGTGCAAAGGGATCTCGATGCTCTCGGGCTGCGGACCATCGATATCCGCCACCGGCTCGATGCGCTGACGATGACACCGTTGGAGAGCCTCGACAGAGCCGAAGCGCACCTGGCCTACGACCTCGCACAGATTCGATCGTCCCAGGGCGACGGGCATCGGATATGGCAGCTCGACGTCTCCCGCGCCAACTCCGCCACGGCTCGCGGGCTGATGGGCCTTCTCGCCGAGGTCTGGCGCCCCGCGAGGCTCGACCTCGGCGTCGCCGCCCGGCTGCGGGAGCTGATGTCCGGGAACGTCGTTCGCCACCGACTTGCGCCCGACCTGATGTCCGATTCGGCTCGGTGGTCGTCGAAGACGGGCACCTTGCTCCATCTCAGGCACGAGATCGGTGTCGTCGACCACGCCGACGGTCAGGCGATCGCCATCGTCGTGCTCAGCGAATCGAGCAATCCCGCTTCGGTTCAGCCCGCCGCGGAGGCTGCTCTCGGTGCCGCTGCCCGTGCCCTTCACGATCTGCTGAGGTGAGGGGAACGTCGGTCCGCAGACACTCTTTCCCGCCCAGAACTACTGTGAGTATTGATGGTGGCTGGTCTGGGACTGGCTGGCAGAGTAGGAACTGACCGTCCCATCGATCATCATGACCCGCAGAACTACTGACTCGAACGATGTCCTCGTCGG